>CAVWEN010000001.1:0-233477 GCA_963754045.1 uncultured bacterium
CGGGCCTTTCTCTCTATAGCGGGGACAGGATTTGAACCTGTGACCTCCGGGTTATGAGCCCGGCGAGCTACCTGACTGCTCCACCCCGCGGCGTAGCGCTAACGGTAGCAATACTCCGCCGGGCATGGTCGGACCGGCTGGCACCCGGCGCCTGAGGCTGCGATACGATCGCTCGCGCTGAAAGTGCCCGGCGGGGGCAGAAAAGGGTCTGGCGGGAGCGCGGCTTGCGCGACCGGACCTTCGTGCGAGTCGCTGGGTGAAATCGAGACGGGCACCGGTGTTCGTGCTCAGGAAAGGAACCCAAGTGAACAAGTTCTCCAGAAGGTCCGTGGGCGCAGCCCTCGCGACCGTAGGTCTCGTGGCAGGGGTCGGCGTCGCAACCGCCGGCAGCGCATCGGCCGACAACCCCCGGCAGGGCGGATCGACCGAAGTGAAGGTCAAGGCTGTCGTCGCGGGCAACAGGCTCGACTTCAAGGGTCCGAAGTCGGTCGAGAGAGGCGCCAAGCTGACCTTCGTCAACAAGACGGACCCGGAGGAAATCGGGCCGCACACGTTCTCGCTCGTCAAGAGGAACCTGATCCCGAAGGGCGCCCGCGAACAGGGCGAGTGCTACGACGGCCCCCGCGCGCTCTGTAACCGGATCCTGCGGAGGCACGACATCGATTTCGAGACTGAAACGATCGGCAAGCCGAAAGTCGACGTCCGCAAGCGCGGCTGGGACAAGTCGTTCGGCCGCAGGGGAGACTCGTTCTTCACTGAGAAGCGCGGCCAGAAGCACACCCGCAAGGTCAAGGCCGACAAGGGTGAGACGCTCTACTACTTCTGTGCCATCCACCCCAACATGAAGGGGAAGATCGACGTCGAGTAGATCTGGATCCGACCGTCGCATGCGGCGCCGGGGATTCCTCGGCGCCGCGGCGGCGGGCTGGGCTGCGCTCACCGCGCCGGCCTGGCTCCGCCCAGAGGGCACCAAGTTCGGTCCGGCCGTGGCCGATGCCGCGAGGCGCAGGCGCTTCCGGCGAAAGCTGCCGATCCCGAGGGTCCTGACCGGCGAGAACATCACGATTCACATCCGGCGGGCGAACGTCCGGGCGCTGCCGGGTCGCAAGACGAAGATGTGGACCTACGGGGGCACCTTTCCCGGGCCGACGATCCGCCGGCCCGCCGGCTCCCCCACCGCCGTCACCTTCGTCCATGACCTGCCGCGATCGGCGGGCCGCCTCAGCACCCACCTGCACGGCGGCCACAACCCGGCCGCCGCCGACGGCTACCCGGGCGGGCGGGCGGGCGACCAGCCGGACGGGTTCTTCTGCGACCTCGACGATCCGCAGGGATCGGCACAATCCGGCAACGAGCTGCTGATCGCTCCGGGCGAGCAGCGCACCTACGCCTACCCCCTCACCGAGGACGGCGAGCCCGAGCGAGCCGCGTTCCAGTGGTACCACGACCACCGCTGCGACAACACGGCCCGAAACGTCTACCGCGGGCTGGCGGGAATGTTCATCCTCGACGACGACTTCGAGCAAGACGAGGGGATCAACTTCCCGAGCGGCGCCCGTGACATCCCGTTGATGCTCGCCGACCGCAGCTTCACCAGGCGAAACGGGCTCCGAAACCCGTTTCGCTACCCGGCCAGCCCGCCGCTCGACACCGTCACCGGCGAGAGGATCCTGGTCAATGGCGCCCACCGCCCGCGTCACCGGGTGAAGGCCCGGCGCTACCGCCTGCGGATCCTGAACGCCTCCAACTTCCGCTCCTACAACCTCTCGATCAGCGGCGGGGTGAAGATGACCCGGATTGCGACCGAGTCCGGCCTGATCCAAAAGCCCGAGCGCTGCTCGAAGCTTTTCGTCGCGCCGGGCGAGCGCGCCGAGGTGATCGTCGATTTCCGCGGCAAACGCGGCAGGCGGCTGCGCCTCGTGAGCTCGAGCAAAGGCGTCTCGCGCAGCTTCGCCGGCCCACTGATGGAGTTCCAGGTTGCCGACAAGCCCGCGCCCGACGCGACCACCGACCCGGCCGCCCTCGATGCCCTCAGGCCCCTGCCCGATTGGGCGATCCCAGCGCTGGCGGGCGCCGCGGACGATCCCTCGTTTACCTGGGCGACGGGGCTCGACTCCAGCAACCCTTCGAAGAGGCGCTGGACGATCAACGGCGAGAGCTTCGACCCCGACGTCGTCCAGACGACCGCCGAGCGCGGCGAAACGGTGGTCTGGAGGGTCAAGAATCCGGCTGGTTCGGCCGCCCCCCACGCGATGCATCTCCACGGCGCCGATTGGGTGACGCTGAAGCGAAACGGCAAGGCCGTTCCCCAGTCGCAGTGGCGCCTGAAAGAGACGTTCTTCCTCGACCCCGGCGAGAGCATCGTGATCGCCGGCAAGCTCACCGACCACCTCGGCAAGTTCATCGTGCACTGCCACATGCTCGACCACGAGGATCATGGGCTAATGGCGCAGTACGAGGTCGTCCCACCCGGCCCCTAGCCCCCGGCTAGGCTCTCGCGCGTGCGGGTGGCGGTCGCCGACATGGGCACGAATTCGACGCGGCTGCTGGTCGCGGACGTCACCGACGGCGAGATCACCGAGCTGGAGCGCCGCGCGACCGTGACCCGCCTGGGCCGCGGCGTCGATACCTCCGGAAAGCTCTCGGCGGAAGCCATCGACGACGTCTGCGAGTGCATCGGCGAGTACGTCGAGATTCTGCGCTCGATGGAGGCGGAGCGGGTCGTCGCGGTTGCCACGTCGGCCGTTCGCGACGCGGAAAACGGCAGCGCGTTCACGGCCGAGCTGCGCGAGCGCTTCGCCCTCGACGCTCAGGTTCTGGGCGGCGACGACGAGGCCCGGCTCACCTACCTGGGCGCGGTGTATGACCGTGAGTCCGACGCCGAGAACCTCGTGGTGGACATCGGCGGCGGCTCGACCGAGCTGGTGATCGGATCGGGCTCCGAGGTGACCTTCCACGCCTCGCTCCAGGCGGGGACCGTGCGCCACACCGAGCGTCACATCTCGAGCGACCCGGCCGCCGCTGGCGAGCTGGAGGCGCTCTCCGGCGATGTGCGCGGACTGATCGACGATGCCCTCAAGGGCGAGGACTTCCCGCGGGCCGCCAAGGGCATCGGCGTCGCCGGTACGCCGACCTCGTTGGCGGCGATCGAACAGGCGCTCGACCCGTACGACCCCGAGCAGGTCCACGGCTACGTTCTCTCCCTAAGCACGATCCAGCGGATGCTCTCCGAGCTCGCAGCCAAGCCCCTGGCAGAGCGCGTCGAGGTGGTGGGCCTGCACGCCGGGCGGGCGCCGACAATCGTCGCCGGCGTGGTGATCCTTGTCCAGGTGATGCGGGCGTTCGGACTCGATGAGATCGAGGTCTCCGAGCACGACATCCTCTACGGCATCGCGCTAGAGGCTGCTGCGCGAACAGCTTGAGCCGCTTCGGCCCGCTGATCGCGGCGGTTACGGTCTTCCCGCTGATCGCGCTCGGCGCAGCCGTTCCCTACGTCGCGCACCAGTACCGCCAGCGCGGGACGGTGGGAGCCGGACAACTCCTGCTCGGTGGCGCGGTAGCCCTGTATCTGGTGGGGCTCGCCTTCGCGGTAATCCTGCCGCTGCGTCCCGTATCGCCCGATTTCTGCTCGCTCTACGGCGGCGACGTGTATCTGTCCCCGCTCCGTGTCTTCGACGAGATCCGCGCCGAGGCCGCGGGCAGCCTCGGCCACGCGCTGCGCAGCCAGATCTTCCAGCAGGTGGTGTTGAACGTCGCGCTGTTCGTGCCGCTGGGGATGTTCGTCCGACACATCTTCGGGCGCGGCATCGCCGCGACGATCGCGATCGGGTTCGGCGTCTCGATGCTGATCGAGCTCACTCAGCTCACCGGCAACTGGTTCATCTACCCGTGCGCGTACCGGTTCTTCGACAGCGTCGACCTGCTCTCGAACACGACCGGGGCGGCGATCGGCGCCGTGATCGCCCCGGCGCTGAGACTGATTCCCGCCCAGCTCACGACCGCCGACCCCAGCTCACCCCAGCCGGTCACACCGCTTCGCCGCCTGCTGGCGAGCGTCTGCGACGCGGCTGCCGTGCTGCTCCTCGGCGTCGTCTTGATGGCCCTCGCCGGGCTGGTGCTGGAGGCGACCCGCGGCCAGCTCTTCGAGTCGGCCTCGATTCGAGCCCGGGCGCTGCGCTCGATCGCGCTGATCGGCGTGCCGGGGCTGGTGGTGATGCTGGCGGCGCCGCTGGCCTTCGGCGGGCGTACTCCGGGCCAGTGGGCGGTCCTGATCCGCCCTGTCGCGCCGGGCGGGCGACAACCACGGCAGGGCGAGGTGATCGGCCGTTTCCTGATCGGGCCCGCGGCGCTGATCGCCCTGGTCGGTCTCGCGGTGCTTGGGCTCGAGGAGGCCTGGCTCGCCGCGGTGGCCGTCGGGGCCGTGCAGATCCTCGCGATCCTCGCGACCCCGCTCGACGAAGACGGCGCCGCCCTGCTGCGAACCGGGTTCGTACGCCTCGAGGACAGCCGCCGCGAGCGTCCCGCGGCAACCAACATGTAGCCCCGGTTACCGTCGCTCCGGGCGGGGCGGTGGCGGGGTGGCACGCCGAACCCACCCCCTGGAGCGGTCAAGCGTGTCACCCGGCGCTCGCGCGACCAGTGCGCCGCCTGGCGTTAAATGTCGAGTTCGTACTCGAGCATCTGCTCGGAGACCCCGCCGACCCGGTCGTAGACCTTCTGGGCGCGGTGATTGTCGTGCGCGGTGAGCCAGCCGACCTTGGCGGCGCCGTGGCGGCGACCGATCTCCGCGCATCGTGAGATCAGCGCGTCGGCGTGACCCTGGCCGCGCGCGGACTCGGCGACGAACAGGTCGTCGAGGAAGACGATCCGTGCCCCCCTGAGGCTCGACCACTTCCAGATGCAGTAGGCGAAACCGACGATCTCTCCCGCATCATCCATCGCGACGAGCATGAAGCGCTGGTCCTCGGGAGCGCCGACCACGTCCCGCATGAGCGCTTCGAGCCCCTCGTCGGAGGGATCGGACTCATAGAACGTGGCGTAGGCGCGGTACAGGGGGAGTACCGCGCCCACGTCCTCCGATTCAATCGCGCGCACCGGCACGCCCGGCACTCTAGTCAGAGCGCCGCAGGGGACTAGCCCTCTGCGGGCGGCTCCTCGTCGGCCCGGACCTTCGTCGAGACGCACTTGCCGAAGGCGTTGCGCTTCTTCGAGTTGGTCGCATAGGTCTCACGGAACGCGTCGGCATCGGCGTCACGCTCGGCACGGCATTCCTGGGCCGCGTTCTTGAGCTCGGCCGGGGTCGCGCCGGCCGGGTTCTCGCGGCGGATGCAGGTGCGCATCGCGCGCTTGCCGTAGAGGGCGCGGAAGGCGGCCTTGTCGGCCTTCTTCAGCTTCGCGCACTCCTTGGCGACCTTGCCCTTGCCGTTGCCGGCACCGCTGTGGTTGCCGTTGTTCTCGCCGGGCGCGGCAAAGGCCGCGGGCGCGCTGAGCGCTCCGATGCCGATACAGACCGCTGCCAGTGTGATCTTGTGCTTCACGTTTTGTTCCTCCTTGAAGGGGCTGTGTCCATCTACAACGGGCGAGCGAAACGCATGTCAGGCGCTACCCGGACTTCTTCTTGTTGCCACTGGCGTTGCTGTTTGCGCCAGCGTTCGGGTTACCGCCGGCGTTTGGATTGCCGCCGCCTCGGTTGCCGCCGACGTTGGAATGGGCGGGCGGCCCTGTGGTGGGCGACGCAGCGTGGCCGTTCGAGCGACTCTCGGAGACGCTCTTGCCGGGGGGCGTGGCCGGGCGACCGCCCTCGGCCTGGGCCGCTGACGAGGCGCCGCCCGACCCCGAACCCGGCGCCCCGCTCGACCCGGCGGATGTACCGCCGCCTTGCGCGCCCTGGCCTTGACCTTGGTTTTGTTTTCCGTCGCGGCGATCGCGCTTGCGATCGCCGCGCCGGCGCAACCCGTTGCGTGCAGCATCGCCCCGCCCGCCGCCGGTCCTGGTGGTTGCCGGTCGGCTCGCTGAACTGCCCTGCGCGGCGGGAGCGGCGCCTCCCTGGAGTTCCGCCGCGCCGCTGGGGGCCGGGTCGCCGCGGAGCGCATCGCGCACGTTGACCACGCCCGAGACGTCGGCCGCCCCGGCCAGTGCCGCGACCGCGGCGAGGCCGGCGAACGCCTTCACGCCCGCGCTCACCCCGCCAATTCCGATCGCGGCGGTACCTCCGCCGAGCAGGCCCCCGAAGATCGCTCCGGCCGCGGCGACGGGGAGTGGCGGGGCGAGCAATCGCAAGTCGTGGGTGCGCGTCTCGATCGCCGCCTTGAAGTCGCTGCAACCCGCGCAGCCGCGCAGGTGCGCCTTCAACTTCCGCGAACGCAGCTCGCGGCGGTCGCCGTCGGAGATCGTGCGGCGGATCGCCTCGCAGCTCATCTCACGCCCCGCCCGCATCAGCTGGAGCGCGCTCCGCGCTTCGTAGACGGTCTGTCGCGCAGCCCCGCCGGAGATGCCGAGCGCCACGGCGATCTCGTCGTGGCCGAGCCCGTTTAGCTCGAGCATCACCAGCGCCGTGGATTGGCGCTCCGGCAACGCGCGCAGGTCGGCCACAAGCTCGCGCAACCGCTCGCGGTCCTCGGCCTCGATGTCGGCGGCGGGCGCACCGCCGAGCATCCCCTCGGTCAGCTCGCCCGGGGGATGGCGGCGCAGGATCGTGAGCGCCTCGTTGCGCGCGACCCGGTAGAGCCAAGGCCGCAACTCGATGTCGCGCTCCTCGCCCGGCAACGCGCGCAGCGCTGCGGCCATCGTTGCCTGCAACGCGTCCTCCGCATCTTGGTGGTTTCGAAGCAGGGTCAGGCAGAAGCGATACAGCTCCTGGTGGTAGCGGCGATAGATCGCCGCAAAGGCGCGCTCGTCGCCAAAGCGAGCGAGGCGGGCAAGCCTGGCTTCGGTCATCAACGATCATTATCGGCTCCGACGCCCATCAATTGAAGAAACGGGCCAGGGAGCCTGATGTCAGGCGCTATCGACGGGGGACTAGGCGAGATTCGACTTGCGGGGGTAGACGACCTCGGGGTCGGTGAGAACGTTCACGAGGGCCGGTTTGCCCGACTCGAACGCCCGCTCCAGCGCCGGCACCAGCTCGCCCGGCTCACGGACGAGCTCGGCGTGGCAGCCGAGTGCCTCGGCGACCTTGTCGTAGCGGGTCTCGGGCCGCAGCTCCGCGGCGACCGAGTAGCCGTAGAGGAACTTCATCGGGTGGTGCTCGAGCGCCCAGATCCCGTTGTTGCCGATGACGCCGACGACCGGGATCCCGTGCCGGGCCATCGTGTCGAACTCCATGCCCGAGAAGCCGAAGGCGCCGTCGCCCAACAGCAGTGCGACCTGGCGGTCGGGATGCGCGATCTTCGCGCCGATCGCCTGCCCTGGGCCGGCGCCGAGGCAGCCGAACGGGCCCGGGTCCATCCAGCAGCCGGGCTGGTAGGTCTCGACGATCTTGCCCGCGTAGGAGACGAAGTCGCCGCCGTCGCCGATCACGATCGCGTCGCGGTCGAGCACGTCCGCCAGGCCCTCGTAGACGCGCATCGGGTGCAGGGGCGAGCGCTCGTCGTCGAGCTCGACCCGCTCCGCCTCGCGCTTCTCGGTCTCGGTCTTGCGCAGATCCTCAGCCCAGGCGGCGCGCTTGCTCGGCCAGCCCACCGGCGCGACCGGCACCCTCGCGCAGCGCAGCCAGCGTCGGCGCGATCTCGCCGACCAGCTCGACGTCGGGCTGGCGGTTTCGGCTCAGCTCGTTCGGCGCGACGTCGAGCCAGATCAGCTTCGTGTCCTCGCCGAACGAGCTCGCCGAACGCCGAGCCGGAAGTCGAGCGGCACGCCGATCACGATCGCGACGTCGGCGCCCTTCAGGCCATGGCCGCGAGCGCGGGAGAAGGCCAGCTCGTGATCGGCGGGCAGACAGCCGCGGCCCATGCCGTTCAGAAAGACGGGGATCCCGAGTTCCTCGGCGAGCCGGCGCAGCTCGTCCTCGCCGTGCTCCCAGTAGAGGCCGGTGCCGGCCATGATCACCGGCCGCTCAGCTCCGGCCAGCAGCTCTGCCGCGCGGTCGGCGCCCTCGGCGACGGCGCCCGGGTCGAAGCCGGGGTCCTCGCTTGGCTCGGCGGCGGCCTCGGTGAAGACGACGTCGAGCGGATAGTCGAGGAAGGTCGGCCCGCTGGGGGCCTGGCGGGAGCGATCGATCGCCGCACACGTCGCTTCAGCGATGAGCGCCGTGTCCTTGACGGTCTCGGCGCTCTTGGTCAGCGGCGCGACGAACGGGATGTGGTCCATCTCCTGCAGCGAGCCGGAACCCCAGCGCATCTCGGGCGCCCGCCCGCCCAGCACGGTCACCGGCGAGCGGTTCGGCAGGGCGCCGGCCATGGCGCTCATGCCGTTGGTCACGCCGGGGCCGGCGGTCAGCGCCGCGACGGTGGGCTTGCGCGTCGCCTTGGCGAACCCCTCCGCGGCGAAGACGGCGGCCTGCTCGTGGCGCACGTCGACGATCTCGATGCCCTCCTCCTTGCAGCCGTCATAGATCGAGAAGAGATGGCCGCCGGAGAGCGTGAAGAGGTGGGTCACGCCACGGGAGCGGAGCGCCCGGGCGACCAGCCGTCCGCCGTGCACGGCTTCGGTTTGAGCTTCCTGCAGAGTCGCCATCGCATTCGCGATGCTAGCCAGTTGCAGGTGCCCTCGCCGAGCGCTAATCTGCCGCCGCTCAGGGGTAAATCGGACCGAGCAGGGGGTACGCGGTGAAGAATCGGATCGTCGGTGGGGTAGCGGCGTGTGCGGCGATGCTCGCCTTCGCGCCTGGCGCAGGCGCGACAGACGAGGAGTTCGGAAAGCTGGGCGGGAAGATCTACTTCGCCGCCATCACGCAGGGCAAGGGCCAAGAGCTCCACCGAAGCGACGGCACCAGGCGGGGAACCAAGCTCTTCAAGTCGCTAACGCCCGGTTCTGAGTCCGGAGTCCCCCACCACTTCGCGCGGCTCGGCGACAAGCTGCTGTTCGCCGGCGGCAGTGGCGCAGACCGCGAGTTGTGGCGCACCGACGGGACCAGGAGGGGCACGAAGCGGGTTGCCGACATTGGCGGACCTCTCGCGGGTTCCTATCCGAGCGGTCTGACCCGGCTGGGCAAGTTCGTCTATTTCGGAGCCGACCGTCCGGGTAACGGGCGCGAGCTCTGGCGAACCGACGGCACCAGGCGGGGAACGAAGTTCGTCGCCGACCCCAACCCGGTTGGCAGCGCGGGGATCCACGCGCTCGAGCGGCTGGGCAAGCACCTCTACTTCGGCGCCTACGACTCGGACACCGACAGGGAGCTTTGGCGCACCGACGGCACTCGACGGGGCACGAAGCGCTTCAAGAACATCTCCGCTGCCAGCTCGTTTCCGAACGCGCTGGAGGCGTATCACGGCACCCTCTACCTCTCAGCGAGTACGCCCGGGTACGGGTCCGAGCTCTGGAAGAGCAACGGCACGAAACGGGGCACGAAGCAGGTTGCAGACATCGCCGACGGGCCGGCGAGCTCACATCCGTCTGCGTTCGCCGGCCTCGGCAAGCGAATTCTCTTCAGGGCGTCAACCTCCGCTACCGGAACCGAACTGTTTCGGACCAAGGGCACCGCAGCCAGCACCAAGCTCGTCAAGGAGATCAGTAGTGGGCCAAGCGGTTCGTCTCCGACCGACCTGGTCCGATTCAACGGGCGGATTCTGTTCGGGGCCACGGGCGGCGGCGGCACCGAGCTGTACCGCACCGACGGCACCGGCCGCGGCACCAAGCTCGTCAAGGACATTCGCGCAGGCACATCTGGAAGCTACCCGTGCGGCCTCGCTCCGCTGGGCGACGTCCTGCTGTTCGGCGCCAGCGACGGTAATGTCGGGCAGGAACTGTTCCGCACGACCGGACGGGCCAGAACAACCCGCCTCGTCAAGGACATCGACCCTGTTGGCTCCTACGGCTCCGACCCCTTCGGCTGCGACTAGCGCCTAGCCGCGACCGAGCGGCAAACGCACGCGCGGCAGGCGCCGCCGCGCCGAGGTTTCGGCAACCGGATCGGGCCCCGGCTCCGGACGCGGCGCGCCGTCGGTGACCTGCGGGATCTTCGGCGCGAACAGCTCCACGGGTTCGCCGAGGCCCTTGAGTTCGCGCTTGCCACAGTCGACGAGATCGAAGCCCGGTCCGAGCCGAGCCGCGGTGGCCTTGGTCAGCAACACGTCGCTGTCGAGCTCGCGGGTGGCGGCTTCGACCCGCGCCGCCACGTTGACGGCGTCGCCGATGACGCTGAAGTTCAGCCGTCCCGCGCCGCCGATCGCGCCCGCCACCACGCTGCCGGTGTTGATGCCGACGCCGACCCGGAAGTCGCCGGCCTCCTCGCGTTCGTTGACCCGCGCCGCGATCTCGGTCCCGGCGCGCACCGCCCGGTCGGCGTGATCCCGGTAGGGCCGCGGCGCCCCAAATACGGCGAGCAGCCCATCGCCCTCGAACTTGTCCACGTGGCCACCGTGGCGAGCGACGACGGGAACGACCACCTCGAACAGGCGATTCAGCCGGGCGACGACCTCCTTCGCGTCGGCCTGTGCGGCGAAGCCGGTGAAGTCGCGCACGTCGCAGAAGAGGATCGAGACGTCTAGCTCGATGCCCTCCTCGGAGAAGTTGTCGCTGAGGATGTACTCGGCGACCTCGCGATCGAGGTAGGTGCCGAACGCCTCGCGGATGCGCTCACGTTCCGCGAGCCCGTGGATCATCTCGTTGAAGCTCGCGGCCAGCTCGCCGGTCTCATCGCCTGTTGTAACCGGGACGGTGGCAGAGAAGTCACCCGCCATCACGGATTCGGTCGCCTGCTGCAGGTCGGCGATCGGACGGGTGATCGACTTCGAGAGCAGGAAGACGAGCTCAAGCGCGATCGTCGTCGCCACACCCAGCGCGATCGCGACGTCGAGGCCGAGGTCGACGGCCCCGCCCCCATCGCTCGTCAGCGCCGCCACGGTGAGGCCCGTGATCGCGTTGATCAGCGGCAGGGTCAGCAGCAGGCGCCAGCGCAGCGGCAGCGCCGAGACCGAGGCGTTGCGCCGCGGCGAGACCTGCTGGTTGATGTCGATCAGGACCGGCCGCAGGCCGACCTCCAGGGCGAGGTAATGGAGGATCGACGAGTAGGCCAGCGCCACCATCGAGCCAGCGATGAAAGGAAAGACCGCCGGCCAGGAGAGGTCGAGCCAAACGACGGAGAGGATCGCCGACGGGATCACGACCACGACGATCGGCAGCACCGCGACCGCGCGAATCATCCGCCACGGAAAGCTCACCGCGGCGGCCCACGCGGCGGACGTTGCTGCCTCCGAGCGATCGCCGGCGATCCAGCGATCGAGCGGGCGCAGCAGCGGGAACGTCTTCACACAGGCGAACGCAATCGAAATCGCCCCCAGCCCGCAGGTGATCCCGGCGAGAGCGAAGAAATCGCCGACCTCGCCGTCGTAGTAGAAGCTGAACAACCCGAAGGTGGCAAAGATGATCGGGTACGCGGTCTGCAACTCGAGGAGCAGGAAGACACGGGGGTACGCGCGCCCGAGGCGTCCGTAGGCCCAGGTGAGAGACCGCATGACCATGAACGACCATTCTCCCACGCGCACCGGAAACTCATGCCGCGGAGTCCAGACGCCCTCAAGCTTCATGCCTGGGCGCCCGATGAGAACCACGTGGTGCGCAGCCTGTCTTTTTCGAGCGACGCAGGTCGCGAGAGCGTTCCGGCCCAGGCCGTAACGCCGAATCGCAACGGTGGCTTTCCCGAGCCGCCCCAAGCCGAGCCCGCCCGGCTCGTCGCGGCCGTGCATTCGGCTTGCGGCGGCGAGACGGGAGTTCGCTTGCCGCGGTTTCTCCCCACGCGCGCCGTGCGCCAGGTGGTCTGCGCTCAGTGCCAGGTGGACTTCGAGCCGTCGCATGTGATCGACCGCGGGCTGGTTGGCCTGAAGGCGCCTGCGCCCGAACTTGCTCGGCCGGTGAAGCCGATACACGCGCCCGCGCTGGCGTTGCCGTCCACGCCCTCGATCTCGCTTCCAGCGCTCGCGATGCCATCGCTGCGCGCCCTACCGCTGATCCCAGAAATCCCCGGCTGGATGCGCGATCCGCAGTCGCCCCCATGGCGCATCGGCGGCGCGGTGATGGCCGCGATCGCGGTGATCGGGATCCTGACACTGCTCCAGGGCGACAACGCGCCCAACCTCCCGGCGCCGACCGTCGAGGCCACCGTCGCCGCTGCCGGGGCCGCGCCCGAGCCCGTGGCGGGGGACGCGGTGGCCGCTCGCAAGAACGGCTCCGCCGTATTCGTCTCCGAGTCGCTCTACGCCCTCGCGCTCCCCGCCGGGTGGCAGCGGATCAACCCGGTTGACGGCGCCAGCTTCTCGGCCACGGCGGCGGGCGGCAACGCCGATGCGACCCTCTGGATCGAGCGCGACCCGAAGCTGAGCCTGACCGAGTTCCAGGAGCGCTCGCTCGAGCAGTTGGGTCAGCTCGCGCCAGGCGCGAGGATCGCCGAGCAGTCGGTCGCGCCCACGACCGAGGCCAGCCTGACCAAGCTGGCGGCCCCGGCGCCCGCCGGCGAGCCGAGCTACGAGGTGGTCCTGCGAATCGACGGCCCATACCGTTACTACCTCGCTACGACCGTGATGCCCGACGCGCCAGCCATTGCTCGCGCCAACGTCGACCTGATCCAGAACTCGCTGACGACGGCGGGCGGCAACGGATGACGCGCAGCCGCACGTTGGCATTGGCGCTAATCGGGCTGGTCACCCCGCTGCCCGCGCTGGCATTGGCGGGAAGCGAGAACGCAACGAGTGAGCCGCAGACGCTCTCCGTCGCCGCGTCGCTCGATCGCTGTGGAACCGCCGACGCTCAGATCGTCTGCAAGATCGACACGAGCTGGAACGCGATCGATGGTGCCGACGAGTACGCGGTGAGCGTCGTGCGCGCCGACGGATCCGTCGTCGAGTACGGAGACGGTGGCGTCGGTGGAACGTCGCTCTGGGTTCCCTACGTCGGTCCCGGCAGCTACGCCGTACAGGTGATCGCCTACGGCACGCCACCGGGTGAGGACGAGCCCGAGGTGATCGCCCTCGACCAGGCACTCTCCGCCCAGCAAGACGACGCGCCCCAGGCCGCCGCGGCCCCCGGCGGTTCGCGGGAGCTGCACGGAGCCGGTGGCGCAGCCGGTGGCCAGGCGACGCCGCCAACGGCCGCGGACGAGACCCCGCCCGCCGCGGCCGACCCCGGCGCGCCCGCCTGCGAGGATCCGCGCGCGGATGAGTCGCGCGCCGACGTTCCCCAGGCGACCAGGCGCGAACTCGAGGCCACCGGCCTGGGCGCGGTGTCCCGCGCCACCGAGGCCGCCCTTGAGGCCGAAGGCGAGCTGCCCGAGGAAGTGGCCTGCCCGTAGGATCACGGGCCATGGCCACCGCCACCGCCAAGGCCCTCTCCGACAGCGCCCGTGACTTCGCAGAGCGCTCCCACGACCTGCTGATCGGGGGCGAGCACGCCCCGGCCGCGGACGGCCGGACGTTCGAGACGCTCGACCCCGCCACCGGCGATGTCATCTGCTCGGTCGCAAAGGCCGGCGCCACCGACGTAGCGAGAGCCGCTGCCGCCGCGCGGGACGCCCTCGAGGGCCCGCTGGCGAAGATCAACGCCGCGAAGCGCTCGGGGCTGATTTACGCGCTGGCCGAACTCCTTAAGGCCAACGGCGACCAGCTCGCCGAGCTCGAGTCGCTCGATAACGGCAAGCCGCTCGCGATGGCGAAGGGCGATGTCGCCGCTGCGGTCAACCACCTGCGCTATTTCGCGGGCTGGCCGACCAAGATCGAGGGCGAGACGATCCCGGTCTCGGCCCGTGACGTGCTGTGTTACACCCGCCGCGAACCGGTCGGCGTCTGCGGCCAGATCATCCCCTGGAATTTCCCCCTGCTGATGGCCGCCTGGAAGATCGCCCCGGCGCTGGCCGCCGGCTGCCCGGTGCTTCTCAAGCCCGCCGAGCAGACGCCGCTGACGGCGTTGCGGATGGGCGAGCTGGCCCTGGAGGCCGGCTTCCCCGAAGGCGCCCTGAACATCCTGACCGGCGACGGCGAGACGGGAGCGGCGATCGTGGACGACCCGGGCGTCGCCAAGGTCGCGTTCACCGGCTCGACCGCGGTCGGTCGCGAGATCGCCGCCAAGTGCGGCCGCTCGCTGAAGCGGGTGACGCTCGAGCTGGGCGGCAAGAGCCCGAACATCATCCTGCCTGACGCCGACCTAGGTGCCGCGATCAAAGGCTCCTTCCAGGGCATCTACTTCAACTCGGGCCAGGCCTGCAACGCCGGTTCTCGCCTGTACGTCGCCCGCGAGCTTTTCGACGAGGTTGTCGAGGGCCTTGCCTCGTTTGCGGCCGAGGCCAAGGTCGGGCCCGGCCTGGATCCCGAGACCCAGTTCGGCCCGCTGGTTTCGGCCGAGCAGTACGAGCGGGTCAAGGGCTATATCGACTCCGGCCTCGGCGAGGGCGCCGAGGCACTGGCCGGCGGCTCACCCGACGGTAACGGCAGCGGCTACTTCGTCAACCCCACCCTTTTTACCGCAGTCGAGGATGGGATGCGGATCGCACGCGAGGAGATCTTTGGACCCGTCCTCGTTGCGATGGCCTTCGACGATCTCGACGAGGTTGCGGCCCGGGCCAACGACACCGAATACGGGCTTGCGGCGGGCCTGTGGACGCGCGACATCTCCAACGCGCACAAGCTCGCCCATCGCCTCAAGGCCGGCAACGTCTACATCAACACCTGGGGTGGCGGCGACCCCGCGGCGCCGTTCGGCGGCTACAAGGCTTCCGGCATCGGCCGCGAGAAGGGCCGCGCCAATCTCGACGCCTACCTCGAGACGAAGACGGTCTGGACCCAGCTCTGATGGGCATCCAGGCCGCCCATACGGTCGAGATCGCGGCTCCAATCGAGCGCGTCTACGAGGCCGCTGCCGACGTACCGGGCGCGCCTGCGTGGAATCCGGCGATGTTGACTGTCGATGTGCTGGAGACCGATTCCCACGGGCGCGCGACTCTCGTCGAGGCGGAGGCCGACGTGAAGGTTAAGAAGAGCAAGTCCACGCTCCGCTTCACCTACAACGGAGCGGAACAGCCGATCGCGCTCAGCTGGGCCCAGGAAAAGGGAGAGGTAAAGTCGGTCGACGGGCGCTGGGAGCTCGAAGCGATTGGCCCCGAGCGCACCCGCGCCACCTATGCGCTCGACATCGACCCAGGCCGAGTGCTCGGCATGCTGCTCCGGGGACCCGTGAAGGACCAGGTTTCCGAGCTGCTTACCAAGGGCGCAGCCGAGGGCCTCAAGGCCCACCTAGAATCGCCCCCGCCCGGGTAGGCAAACTGGCAAAGCCCGCGGACTTAAAATCCGCTGCCCTTCGGGGCCCTGCGGGTTCGAATCCCGCCCCGGGCACTCCCTCGCACGCCTGCAGCGAGCGAAACAAAGGCGCTGTTACCGTGTTTTAACCCAGATGCCGGTATGGCTCGGGGATTGAGCATGGAAGCTTCTACGTTCACACAGGCGGGCCGACTCGGCCTAATCGCGCGGCGCTCGCCGTTGCTCAAGCTGCAGGGAGACGAGCGCCTGATCGCGATGATCCGCGAAGGCCACGAGCGTGCCTTCGAAGCGCTGGTTGACCGCTACGGCGTGCGGCTGCACGCGTTCTGCCGCGGGATGCTGGGCTCCACCGAGGAGGCCGAGGACATCCTGCAGGAGGTCTTCGTCGCCGCCCACAAAGCAATCCTCGCCGACAACCGGCCGATCAACGCGCGGCCGTGGCTCTACCGGATCGCCCGCAACCGCTGCCTGAACCAACTGCGCCGCCCCGTTCCCGAGGGCCAGGACACGATGGATGATCTGCCCGCCGGGCACGGTGTTTCGGTGGCCGACACGGTGCAGAACCGCGAGGAGTTCCGCGAGCTGATCGCCGACGTCGGCGAGCTGCCCGAGACCCAGCGCAGCGCGCTGCTGTTGCGTGAGATCGACGCCCTCAGCTACGAGGAGATCGCAGTTGCCATGGCCACCACGGTGCCTGCGGTGAAGTCGTTGCTGGTCCGCGCGCGGATGTCGCTTGCGGACTGCACCCAGGGGCGCAAGCTGACCTGCGACGAGGTCCACCTCGAGCTGGCTGAAGCTTCCGAGGGCCTGCGCAAGGCATCGGGTCCGGCGCGCGCGCACCTAAAGCGCTGCGACGGCTGTCGTGCCTACCGGACCCAGCTTCGCCGCAATGATCGCCAGCTCGCGATGCTCGCCCCGGTCGGGCTCATCGGCTCGCTCGCCCTGCTTCAGAAGGGCCTCGCCACGAAGCTTGGCTTCGGCGGCGCCAAGGCGGCCGGTGGCGCGAGCGCTGCAAGCGGGGGCGGAGCTGCCGGCGCCGCGACCAGCGGCGCAGCCGTGGCCGCCGGGGGAGCGGCCGCCGGCTCCGGCGGAACCGGAGCCCTCGGGCTCGGTGCTGCGGCGGGCGGGATCGGTGGCGCGATCGGCACGAAGGCCGCCGCCGGCGTCGCCAGCGTCGCTCTGCTCACGGCAGGAGCGGTCGAGGTCAACAAGCTCTACGACGGAAACCCGACGGCGCGCCCGGCGCCGCTCGAGCGGACGACTGCGATGGCCGTTACCGGGCCCACGAGTGCGGCGCGCGGTCGCGGCCTGGCCGGCCCGGCGATTGCCGAGCCCACTCCCGTCTCGGCCGATCTACCGGCCACGGTTCCAGAAACCGCCGCCACCGAGGTACTCGCCAATCCCAAGCCCACCTCTGCGACCCACGAGCGCGCACCCGAGGCGGTCACGGGCGCTGCGGAATCCGGCGGCGGGATCGCCGGGCCGGACGCTGGCACCGGAGGCGCCGGCAACACGGGCGGGACCACCGGGGGCTCCACGGCGCCCGGCACCCCGCCCGTGGTCGTCCTGCCCGAGCCGGTGCCCGGCGGCGGTACGCCGCCTCCGCCGGTGGCCGGTCAGCCTGTGACGCCACTGCCCGGCGAAGCGGCGCCGGTTGCGCCGACCGCGACCCCCTAGCTCAGTTCCAGAGCTAGCCGCACCTCGGCACGGGTGCCGCCGCCGGGCTCGCTGGTGAGCTCGAACGTGCCGCCGGTCGCCTCAACCCGCTGAGACACGGAGGCGAGGCCGATGTGACCTTCGGAGAGCGCCTCACGAGGGCGCTGGGAGTCCATCCCGCACCCATCGTCGGCCACGATTACCCGAAGGCCATCCTGGTGCGCACGCACCCGGACCTCGACCCGCTGCGCGCCGGCGTGGCGGGTTACGTTGGCGAGCAGTTCACGGACTACGGAGAGCACCAGTTCGTCGTTAGCCCCCAGGGTCGCGTCGTCCACGTCGAGGGCGACCTCGAACCCGCCCTGCTTGGCGGCCTGACGAGTGACGGCGCCGAGAGCTTGTTCGAGGCCGCCGCGCTCGAGCGCGACCGGGTGCAGCGAGAGCATCGCTTCGCGCAGGTGCTCGATCGTCGCGGAGACCACCTCGTGGGCGCGCGTTACGCCAACCCGTCCCGGCGCCGCTTCGATCAGGTCCTGATTGGCGGCGAGCAGGTTCTGCAACGCGTCGTCGTGGATGAGCTGCGCGATCCGCTGGCGAGCGCGGTCCTCAGCCTCCATGACCTGGGCCACGAACTGTTTGCGATCCTCGAGCTCGGCGCGTAGGCGCTCGACCTCGGCGCGCAACTTGGTGAGCTCATCGCTCACTCACGCCGCCTCAACAACGGCAGGGCTCGGCTCCGCCAATGCTCTGCCTCACTCAAGCAAGCCGCGGCGCATCGCCTCGGCGACCGCGGCGGCGCGATCGGAGACGCCCAGCTTTTCGTACAGCGTGTGTAGGTGGCTCTTGACGGTGGTCGGGCTGAGGTGGATCTGCTTGCCGATCTGGGGGGCGGAGAGCCCGTCGGCGATCAGCCTCAGCACCTCTGCTTCACGAGGGGTCAGGTCGGGTCGACCGTCCTCGCGCTCGCGCTCCCGGATCTCGCGCGCCAAGCCGGCCTGGACTTCCTGAGCCAGCGCTGTGCCACCGCGGGCGACGGTCACGATGGCGTCGCAGATCTCCTGGCGCGAGGACTCCTTCGAGAGGTAACCGCGCGCGCCCTCGGCAACGGTTCGGTAGGCCAGCTCGGACTCCATGAACGCCGAGAGGAAAAGCACCTCGCCGGGCACGTCGTCGCGCCGCAGCGCGCTCAGCACCTGCGTGCCCTCGAGGCCCGGCATCCGGATGTCGAGCACGGCAACGTCCGGCGTGAGCTCACGAATCAGATCCAGCGCCTCGCGACCATCCGCCGCTTCCCCTACCAACTCGAGGTCGGGGCGATCCTTGACGGCACGGACGATTCCCTCCCGGTAGATCGGGTGATCATCGGCCACGATCACCCGCACGCGCGCCGATTGTGAGTCCGAGGCGGCCATGGGCAGCGAGTCTACGTCCGGGTCAGGACTGCAGCGCGTCGAGGACAAAGCGCTCGTCCGGGACGCGCTGCTCAAGCCCCGCGTCGCGGATCGCGCTGGCGACGGTCTCGAGCATGATCATCACGTCGAGGGCGAGCGAGCGGTGCTTGAGGTAGTAGAGGTCGTGGCAGACCTTCCATGCGCTTCCGGCCTGCGTGCCCGAATAGCCGCAGCGCACCTGGGCCCAGCCGGTGATGCCGGGCTTGACCAGCTCGCGGCGGTCGTAAAAGGGAATCTGCCACTCGAGGTCGGCGACGATTTCGGGAACCTCCGGCCGCGGCCCGACCAGTGTCATCTCGCCGCGCAGGACGTTCCAGAGCTGCGGCACCTCATCGAGATGGGTGCGTCGCAGCACTCGCCCGACCGGTGTGACTCGCGGATCACCGGCACCCGACCAGCGTGCGCCCTCGCTTTCGGCGTCCAGGCCCATCGTCCGCAGCTTCACGATCTCGAAGGTGCGCCCGCGCTGGCCGACGCGCACCTGGCGAAACAGCACCGGCCCGCGGTCGCCCAGCTTCACGGCAATCGCAGCTGCCGCCACGGCCGGCGCGAACACCGCGCCGGCTATCAGGGCGAAGACGACGTCCACCGCGCGCTTCAGAACCGGCGAGGCCGCGTGGTAACGCGGATGCATCAGGTACTGAAAGAAGGCCGAGTTCAGCGTCGCGATCGGCACGTGGCCGAACAGCTCCTCGAAGAGCTGGTTGACGCCGATCATCCGAACATCCTGGCCGAGGCAGGCGGCCGCGACGCGGTCCACCACCCCGGGTATGCCTTTGGCTGGGCTCCGTGCGTCGGCGGCCTGCACCAAGAGGTCGATTCTGTGCCCGCGCGTGATCGCGGCGAGGTCGTCGAGTGAGCCGAGCGACCCGGTCGCCTGCTTGCCGGGCGAGATGAAGCCCACGACCCGGTAGCCGCGGGTCCTGGTCAGCTCGAGCTCGCTCGTCAGCGACGCTGCGATCGCGGCATTACCGATCACCGCCACCCGAGCGACGAGGCTTCGGGACTGGCGCCGAGCGCCATAGGCGACGACCGCTGTGACGAAGAGGCCCGCTAGCGCCGCGACGCCGACGCCCAACGGATCGAGCGGGCTGAGCGCGAGGGAAACGAGGTATGCGAGGAGACCGCCCGTAATCGGGATCAACGCCCGGATCGCGAACCCGGCGATCGGGGTGAGGTGCATCGGGTGGCGCCGAGGCTCGAGGGCATTGGCGGACAGCAGCGTGCAAGCGAAGATCAAAACGGCCGCGCCGATGCCGAGATGCGAGAGGGCGACCCCGCCGGCCGCAGCGGCGGGCGCGTATCGAATAGCGGCACGCGCGTATACGCGCTGTGCCTGAAGGGCCCCTAGGCGGCTGCCATCGCCCAAGGCAGATCCCCGACCTCGTACTCCAGCGGCTGGGAAGAGTCGGGGGATACCCAGAGCCTCAGCTCGAAGCCGTCCTTGGCTTCGAGCTGAGACGTCTGAGTACGGGACAGGGCGCCGATGTGGACCCCGATACTGTCGAGGGCCCTAGCGTCCAGTTCGTCGTCAAGGGGCGCGTAGGACTCCGGCACGGTCTCCTGGACATCTTGTCCTGGCCGGAGAACCGGCGCGATACGGGGGCTGTGGTCCGATGTTGCACCCATGTGAGTCCCACCCGGATCCCAAGACGACGGGGGTTAGGGGGGGGTCAAATAAGCTTCAACGTCCCGGGTACGCAGAACATCATCCGACCGGTTGATCGGTGGGATGAAGCCCAGTCCATCGATCGGAGGACTGGGTCGCGGCCCGCCTACAGCTCGTGGGTCTCGCCCGGAGCGAGAACAACAACCTCGGACGACGTGCTCGACTCGACCTCGTGCTTGAACACGTCGGTGTCGACCTTGATCGGTGGGAACGTGTCGTAATGGCACGGGATCACGGTGCCGGCGGCGGTTAGGCCCGCTGCATAGGCAGCGTCCGAGGCATCCATCGTGTAGTGCCCTCCGATTGGCAGGATCGCCACGTCGATTGGTGTCCGCGCCGCGATCAACTGCATGTCACTGAACAGGCAGGTGTCGCCCGCGTGGTAGACGGTGACGCCGCCGATGTTTATGACCAGGCCCGCCGCCATTCCGACAACCGTGCCGGTGGTCGGGCTGAATGGCGACTCGGCCGACCCGGGCAGCGTGCTTGTGTGCAGCGCCTGGACGAGCTTCACCCAACCCCAATCGAACTCGACCGTGCCACCCAGGTTGGGGTCAAAGGTTTCCTCCACGCCCTGCTCGCCGAGCCAGTTGGCGATCTCGACCACGGCGACGGCGACCGCGCCGGTGCGCTTGCAGACCTTGACCGCGTCGGCGATGTGGTCGGCATGCCCGTGGGTGATGAGCACATGGGTCGCATCCACCTCATCGGCGGTGTGGACGGCGGTGGGATTGTTGGGCTTGAGGAACGGGTCGACCAACACGCGGGCCGAGCCATCGGATAGCTCAAAGCAGGAGTGGCCGTGGAACTTGATCTCCATCAGGGAGTCCTTTCGTGGTCGTCGTCGGTCTGGGTCAACTCCTCGTGCAGCGCCCAGCCCACCGCGACGCCGACCAGCATTCCTGAGAGGGCCTCTTCGCTCGACCAGTCACCGTCCTCGAGGGCCTGCGCGAGGATGCCTGGCAGCTTCGGCGCGGCTACCGCGACGATCGCCTCAGCAGCGCGGAAGCGCTCGGGATCTTCGAGGGCGCTGATCGCCGCGTCGATTTCCTGCTGGGAGTAAGCGGCGTGCACCGGCCGAAACCTACCGCCGCTCGTACATGCGCAGCGAGAAGTACGGCCGGTAGCCGAGCTTTGCGTAGATGGGTTCCCCCATCGCGGAGGCCTGCAGAGACGACGTCGTCTGACCCCGTGCCCTGGCCTCCGCCATCGCGACGGCCATCAGGCGGGTGCTCAGTCCGCGGCCCTGGAACTCGGGCGGCGTGGCAACGAAGTAGACCCCGGTGTCGTCTCCGGCGTCCGCGAAGGTAAGCCCGCAGGCTGCCTCACCGTCCACCAGTGCCCTGTACCAATGCACCTCGAACCCTTCCGGCGGTGGCCCGAATGCCGCCGCGATGCCGTTCTCGCCCTCGATCTTGTAGGCGCGGTCGTTCAGCTCTCCCAGCTCGGCGGGCGTGATCTCGTGATCCCAAACCAAGTCGCCCAGATCAGGAGGTTCGAAGGTGTCGAGGTCGGCGACCATCGCGGTTGGCGTGCCATCGAGCTCGTGGCCGTGCTTGGAGAGCAGTTCCGCGGTCTGATCGTCGAACTCCGGGGTCCAGACCGTCCAGGCCGCGACACCCGCCGACTCGTAGGCAGCGGCGACCTCGTCATAGGCGTGCTCGAGGTCTGCCGCCGACGCGAAGGCCACCCCGTTCGCGATCGAGCGCTCCGGCAGCGCCGGGACTACGGAAGCGGTTACTCCCTCCTGCTCGACGACGAACGCGCCTGGGCTGGCGGCTCCGAGCCAGCGCAACCAATGCGTTAGCGCGCGCACCTGGATGGCTGCCACTTCGTCCCGTTTCATCGCTTGCGAAGTATCGTCAGGCCGTCGGCGATTCCGACCATCGCGAGGTCCACTCGGTCGTCCCCGACCAAGCGCGTGTTGAGTTCGCGCAGCGCAGCTACGGAGTCACGCCAGCCCTCGGACACCTCGTCGTCGGGCTTGGCGATCTGGCCGCCGCCAAGGACGTTGTCGAGCAGGATCAGGCCCCCGGTGCGGGTCCGCGCCAGCGCGAGCTCGTAGTAGGTGTGGTAGCCGGACTTGTCGGCATCGATAAATACGAGGTCGAAGCTCTCGCCTTCCGGAAACGCCTCCAGGGTGCGCGCGGCCGGCCCGATGACGATCTCCGCCCGGTTGGACACCCCAGCGGCCTCGAAGTTCCGCGCCGCGATCGCCGCGTACTCCTCACTCGACTCGAGGCACAGCAGGCGCCCACCGTCGGCCAGTCCGCGGGCGATGCAGATCGCCGAGTAGCCGGTAAACGTGCCGATCTCAAGCGCCTCACGGGCGCCAATCGAGCGCGCCAGCAGCGTCATGAAAGCGCCCTGGTCGGGGGCAATCTGCATTTCCGCTACGTCGCCCATCGCCGCGGTCTCGTCCTGGACTCGGGCCAGCGCCTCGTCCTGGCGCGATCCGTGTGCCACGAGGTAGTCGTGCAGACGTTCGTCGAGGACCGTGTACTTGCTCATCGGCCTAGGCGCCGGCGCTACCGCGACGACCGAGTCCGGCGCTGAAGCCGCACAGCCCGCCGACGATGACTCCGGCCAGGCCAGCCCAGGGGTCGGCGAAGCTCTCAACGAGCGGCAGCGCCAGCAACACGACGGCGGCGATCCCCACGGCGATCGGGTCGTAGGAGGAGTCGGGGTCGGCGCGGCGCTCGGGCTCGCGCGCTGTCACGTAAGCGGTCAGCACCCCTAGCGCGATCGCGTTCCCTCCGGCCGCGATTGGCAGCCCGTCGCCGAGCGCCGAGTCGATGCCGTCTGCGGCGAGCATCCCAAGCGCCCCGCACGCGATCGCCAGCAGCAGGATCGGTACCGAGCCGATCTGCCGCTCAAGCGGCTGCATGAAGATCGCGATGGCCAGGCCACAGACGAAGAGGTAGCCGCCATCGTCGTAGACGAACGGGGCAGCCGCGTAGCGCCAGAACTCGCCGCCGGGCGGGCCGATGATCGCGCCGAGGTCGACCACCGTGAGATCGGCCGCCGGGCGCAGAACGAAGAGCAGGGCCGGAATCAGCAGCATCAGGCCGGTGGCGTAGGGGCGAGTCGCCGGTTCCTCGATGCGCTCGCTGCGATCGATCCGCTTCGATCGGCGAGCGGCGTCCTTTCGCATGCGCTTCTCGCGCCGGCCCTCGCGCATCTTGATCTCGTCGCCCTCGCGCTCGAGCTTTGGCGCGCGCTTGCGGATCCGCGTGCCGCAGTAGGGACACTCGGTCACATAAGGGCTCACCTCGGAGCCGCAGTTGCGACAGACGACGCTCAACTCGGGTGCGGCCATACGCCCTTGATTATCACTGAGCGACGACGAGGCCCTCGATAACGGCTCGCAGGTCCCCCGTCTCCTCGAACCGGGCAAGCTGACGCCGGGCGCCGGTGCCCTCGGCGACGATCTCGTGGACGGTCTCGAGGTGCGGTGCGCAACCGAGGGCCTCGGCGTCCTCGGCCAGTTCGTCCAGCAGGCGCATGGCCAGCTCGACCGCGGGCACGTGGTGGCCGGCACGAAAGTCCACCAGCTCGCCCTCCATTCCGCGCAACGCCGCCCGGACCTTGTTGTCGTCGATCAGCTCGCTCGGGTACTCCACGAGTGGCTCCTCGGCGTCGTAGAGATTCGAAAGGCGCCGGGCGAGCGAGACGGTGAGCCCAGCCAGCGCCATCGTTCCCGCAAGCGAAGTCTGCTGGTCACAGATCCGAGTTTCGACCGTGCCCAGGTTCGGATGCGCGCGGACATCCCACCAGAGGTAGGTGTAGTCCTCGATCGCTCCAGCCCGCATCATCAGCCCGACCCGGTGCGAGTAGATCTCCCAGGTGCCGTAATGGGGCGGGATGCCGGCACGCGGAAAGGCGCGGAAGACGGGGGTACGGGCCGACTGCATGCCGGTGTCGTGACCCCGCCAGAACGGCGAGTTGGCCGAGAGCGCCAGCAGCAGCGGCAGGTAGCGGCGGATGCCGTCGGCCACGTAGATCGCACGGTCGGCGCCCTCGATCGCGACGTGAATGTGAGTGCCGAAGATCAGTTCACGCCGGGCGATGTAGCCGAGGTCGGCAATCAGCTCCTGGTAGCGCGGGTTGCTCACGACCAGCTGGTCCTCCCAGCGCGCGGTGGGGTGGGTGCCCGCGGCCCCCAGTGCCAACCCCCGTTCGGCCGCCAGCCCGGTCATCGTCCCGCGCAACTCGGCCAGCTCCGCGCCGGCCTCGGTGACTCCCGCGCAGGGCCTGGTGGCGATCTCGAGCACCGACTGGAGCAACTCGGGCTTGACCTGCTGCTTGAAACTCGCGGGCACCGCTCCGAGCAGGTCCTCGATCGCGGGCACGAGCTCCAGCGTGTCGCCATCGAGGATCATCAGCTCCTCTTCGATGCCGACCGTAAACGGTGGTCCGGTGAAGTTGTGTTCGATCATTCGAAGTCGCTCAACGGATGGCTGGGCCGGGGTAGTATCAGCGCAATGGAACTGAAGACGGCCACTGCCCAGAAATCGCTGCTCGACACCCTCTCACCCGGCAAGCGCGCGCGCTTGCACCGGCTCCTCTACGAGTTCGGCCCGGGTAACGGCACCCTGATGCTCCTGCCGATCGATCAGGGGATCGAGCACGGACCCCGTGACTTCTTTCCGAATCCGGCCTCGAAGGATCCCGAATACCAGTTCCGACTCGCGGCCGAGGCCGGCTACTCCGCGATCGCCTGCCAGATCGGAATGGCCAGCCGCTACTACCCCGACTACGCCGGCAGGGTGCCACTGATCCTCAAGGTCAACGGTAAGACCGACATCCCCTCCTCCGACGACGCTTTCTCGACCTGCAACGCATCGGTCGAGGACGCCGTGCGCCTCGGCGCAGACGCCGTGGGCTACACGCTCTACGTCGGCTCGCCGCGCCAGGACCTCGATCTGGAGCAGTTGCGCACCGTGCGAGCCGACTGCGAGCGCTACGGGATGCCGCTCATCGTCTGGTCCTACCCGCGCGGTGCCGCGCTCGACGCCAAGGGCGGGCAGACCACGTTCTACGCGATCGACTACGCCGCCCGGATGGCCATGGAGATGGGCGCCGACGTGGTCAAGCTCAACATGCCGAAGATCGACCCGGAGAAAGACAAGCTCACCCAGCCCCCGTACAACGAGATGGACGTGAGCCAGGAGGATGCGATCCGCCAGTGCGTGGAATCCGCCGGCCGCTCGCTGGTGGTCCTCTCGGGCGGCTCGAGGGTGGACGACGACCAGCTCCTCCAGCAGACCCGCTTCATCATGGAGGCGGGTGGATCCGGCGTGATCTACGGTCGCAACGTGTGGCAGCGCGAGTGGTCCGAGGCGCTGGAGATCGTGCAGCAGATCAAGGAGATCATGCTCTCGTCGGTCTCGCGCGTCCCGTAGCTGTCGGCCCGCAGGTTTTCGCCCAGGGAGGCACGTCCGTCCGGCCTGGGGTTGATCTTGGGCGCGATGCGGATTCGCGGCGCTCCAAGCTTCGGCAGCCTGCTGCTGCTCGTCCTCGGCCTCGCGCTGCTGGCCATCAAGGGCTGCGGCACGCCGGCCCCCGGCGAACGCGAGGGCGAGGCGCTCCCGCCTCGCATCAACGCGGTCGTCGTCCGGGTAGTCGACGGCGACACGATCGAGGTCGAGATCGGCTCACGGACCGATTCGGTGCGCTACATCGGCGTGGACACGCCGGAGTCGGTCGCCCCCGGCCAGCCGGTCGAATGCTTCGGCAAACGCGCGAGCGAGTACAACCGCCGCCTCGTCGAGGGCGAGCGCGTGCGCCTGGTGCTGGGTGCCGAGCGGCGCGACCGCTACGGGCGCCTGCTCGCCTACGTGTATCTCGATGGCCTGTTCGTCAACGCGGAACTACTCCGGCGGGGTCTGGCCGAAACCCTGACCTTCGCCCCCAACGACGATTTCGCCCTGCGCTTCGAGCGCATCCAGCAGGCCGCCGCGAATGCCGGAAGGGGACTCTGGGGGCGCTGTTAGGCGTGGTTGTGCCGAGTATCACTAGCGTAGTGCGATTATTTTGTTAGCGAACACTTGTTCTCATGCCGATTGGGTGCTAGCCTGCCCCGTTCAATGAGGATGCGACAGAGCCACTCCGATTGGGAGCTGGCCTTCGAGAACGAGATGGCGCTGGATCGTCAGCGCCGCAAGCAGCTTCGCCACCGGGCGGTATCCCGCTCGCGCGCCCGCCGGATCGAGCGCACGGAAAAGGGCGGCAAGGTGCGCTTCGGCGTGCTCTTCGCAGCACTGACGCTGACCGTCATCACCGTCACCGTGGTGATGTTCGAGACGCTCGCGCTGCTGATGGGCTAAGAGCCCAGCTCTCCTGCAGGCACGGTCTCGTCCTCCTTGATCGACAGGTAGACCTCCTTGCGATAGACCGGCACGTCCTTGGGCGCGCTGATCCCCAGCCGGATCTTGTCGCGTGAGACTGCGAGCACCGAAACCTCGACGTCATCGCCGATCATGATGCTCTGATTCGTCTTGCGGGTGAGGACCAGCATCTCGCCTCCATTCGAGCCACCCCCCAGGGGAAGCCGGTCGGACCACATCAACCCTTACGGATTTCAGAGTAGCTGCTGCGATGACAGAGCGCCACAGGCAACTCGTTAGGATCACGCGCTCGTATGGCTCGTAAGCCGCTGCGCTCGCAGCTAAACCAGATTCGTGGCTGGGTCCGCCAGGGCCGAACCGATGCCTGGATCGCGCACCAACTCGACGTCCCAACGACCGAGTTGCGCGAGTTTCGCCGCCGCCACGAGCTGAGCGCCGACGGCGACGAGTCGGGCGAGGATCTGCGCGATGAGATCGAAGCCGAGATCGAGGCGGCCGCGATCGAGGAGGCAGAGGCCGCCGCGGAGGCTGGTGATGAGGACGACACGGACTCGGGGTCCGACCCCGACGACGACTCCGCTGACGATACCGAGGACGGGGAAGGCGAGGACGAGGAAGGCGAGCCGCCCGCACGGAGACGGCGGCGCAGGCGCGGTGGCCGAGGTGGCGCCAAGCGCCCCGCCGCGGCCCTGCAGGCAAGCTTCGACCACGGCGAGACCGACGGCTACGGCCTCTGGTTCGACCCGGCGGTCAAGGAAGACCCCGTGTATTCCGAGCACTGGTCCGGGCACCGGCAGGTCGAGGTGACCATCGAGCCCGACCGCATCGTCATCAAGCGCACCTCGTAGCGCTGCAACCCCTAGTCCGCCTTCTTGCGGCGACCGGCCCAGGCACCCTCAGGCACGGTCGCCAGGTGGGCGACAAGGTCTTCCAGCGCCCGCAGATCGGCCGGCTCAGCGCCCTCGCCGAGCAGTTTGCGCATGGTGGCGTTGCGAACCGCCGTGGGCTCAGCGCTGAAGAGGTAAGCGCCGATCCGGTCGTCTAGTTCGGTCGGCTCGCTCAGTTGCACACCACCCTCGTTGCCGGCGAAGCGCAGGCAGCGAACGAGCGCCTCGCCCGTTTCCACGCCGGGGCCGCCGGCGGTATCCCGGCCCGCGCCCGTCGCCCAGCTCGCTTGCACGGCGGCGCGCAGCGCGTCGCGCTGTGGCTGTTCCAACGCCCGCAACCCGCGACGAGGCTGGAAGCGGTCGGGGCGCCCAGAGACGAGCGAGCGAACCATGTGGGTGAGAGCTGCCCAATGGGCTTCCGGAACGACGCGAAACACCACAAGCCCACCAAGAAAAAGCGCCGCTGCAACCAACGCCACCACGATTTCTGCCCCCAGCGGCACCGAGGGCAGCGCCGCGTAACCGCCGCCGATCACCGCGCCCAGCGCGAGGGCGGTGCCAACCTCCCGGTACGGGAAGCTGATCCGGTCCGGTCCCCGCTGGGAGCGAATGAAGAGATAGGCGCAGGGAGGCATCAGACCCGCGATCATTCCCAGCGGAGGCGCGTAGTTGCCGATCTCGGGCGCGAGCAGGATGGTGGCACCGATGAAGACGAGGGCACCGGTGATCGCGCAGGCGATGAAGGTGCGCCGGGTGCGGCCCGGCCAGCTGGTTTGCTGGTTCACCGTTCGCAGCAGCGCCGGCAAGACCATGCCGGCCGCGGTCAGCGGAATCAGCGGCGCGGCGTCGCTGAACGAATCGGGTGCGACGGCCACGGCGAGGGGCGCGAGCAGCACCATCGCGACCACCGCGCCGATGCAAAGCAGCACGAAGTAGCCCAGCAGCTGGCCCCGCTGCTCGGCGCGTCCGTACTGCTCCTCGACCGACTTGTAGATCGCGGCCTTGCGCAGCGGTCGGAGCGCGAGGCGAAAGCCCTGCGGTAGGAACGCAGCCATGAAGCCGAACCGGGATGCGAGCGTGTAGATCCCCAGCTCGGAGTTGTCGACAAACCGCGAGAGCACGAAGACGTCCGCGTTGGCGATCGTCCAGAACGACATCATGATCGGGGCCCGGATCATCCCGCGCTGCAAGATCGGTCCGGCCTCGCGGCGGTCGAACGTGACCTCGAAGCTCGCCCGCAGCACGACCAGCCCGACGATCGCGGCCGCCACGGCCCCGGCGGCGGTGCCGATCAGCACAGATTCGATCCCGCCGCCCCCGGCCAGCAGCGCCACCACCGCGACCAGCCCGAGTGCCGGGCGACTGAGCTCGCAAGCCAGAAAGGCCGTTGGACGCCGCTCGAACCAGATGATGATCGAGGCAAGGCGAAAGACGAGGGTCGCGGCGCCGAGCAGCGCCGCCCAGATGACCAGACTGCCCTCGTCACGATCGCCCAGCAGTCCCTCGGCGATCGGGGCGCGGAACGCGATCGCCGCACCCGCACCCACAGAGGCAAGGGCGATCGCCATCAGGATCCCCGTCCCAAGGCTGCGCTTGGGCGAGTCGGAGACGTCGTCGTCGTCGTCCTCGTCGTCCTCGTCGTCGCCCTCGGCGAAGGTGCGCCTGATGGTTCCCGGCTTGACCAGGATCGTCAGAACCTGGGAGAGCAGGTTCGCCGCGAAGTAGAGAAGCGCGAACCGGCCGAGCTCGGCAGCCCCCAGGTAGTGGGCGACCGCGAAGATCGTGACCAGGTGCAACAGGCTCGCCGCGGCCAGTGCGACTCCCTGGACACCGGAGTAGCGAAGCACCCGGACCCCCAGCACGGCACCCTCGCCGCGGTGGCCGCCGGAGCCGCTCACCGTTCCCAGAGCGACCAGTGCGCGTAGTCGCGGCCGGTCAGCTCGCCGAGCCGCCTAGCGTCGGCACGCAGCTCCTCGATCACCTCGTCAGGGATCGCCTCGCGGATGCTGGGTCGCTCGATCCTCACTCCCAGCGGCCAGTAGCCGCGGGCGACCGCCCAGGCCTTCGTCGATAGGTCGGAGCGCTGGCCGCGCGCGTGACGGCGGTCGATGCGCACGCCCAGAGCGGTGAGGCGCGTCTTGCGCGCGGTCTTGTGGCGCTCGCTGGTGAAACGCTTGTCGGTGAACGCCGCATCGGCACCGGCGAACTCGAACACGGTGCGCAGGGTCTCGTCGCGACGGACGCGCAGGTCCTCGTTCTCGATCACCAGGATCTGCTCGCGCGGATAGACCGCGAGGAAGCGCTCGAGCTGCATCGCGTAGCGGCTGCGGTCGATGTAGGAAGCCGTTGGGCTGAGGATGGCCTCGGGGGCCCCATCATGGCGGCCCTTCGAATAGTTGTGCACCCAATGAGCGGCGATGCGGGCGATCGGATCGCGAACGATGTAGATCAGCCGGGCGTCGGGCACCAGCCCGGCCATGCGCTCGGGCACGCCCTCGAACTGGGGGTAGGCCGTGTAATTGGGCGAAGCGTCCACGCGCACCCGTGCCGTGGCGTCGAAGCGGCCTCGGTACCAATCGAGCCCGCGCGGCCAGTTGCGCTCGGCAATGAAGAAGTTCAGCTCCTTCGGGGTCGAGATCGACACCTCCGGATGGAGGCCGAGGTAGTAGTGCAGGCCGCTTGTGCCGCACTTCTGCGCCCCGATCACGATCAGATTCGGAAGGCCGGTGGCGGTTTCGGGCGCGCTCGCCCTCGACCCCTCGGTGGCGGTCTCCATCGGGCTCAGGATACGGGGGCTGGCGGCTCGCCCCGGGCGTCGACAACGCGCTTCGGGCGCGAGCGGCGGGCTCGGATCAACTCAACGCGGCGATCGCGGAACGCCTCGTAGGACCCGCTCGCCAGTTCGGCCTGCCGCTCGCCGGGCGCCGGTACGTGCTCGAATCCGACGCCCGCGCGCAGCAGCGCGGCGAACTCCAGCCTGTCGGTGATCACCACGATGCGCTCGGGCCGCTCGCCGGCACCGGAGATCGCGCGTTCGATCGCGCCGGGATCGGAGCCGATCCCGAGCGCGGTCACGAGCACCCGCATGCGCGGGCGGCGCAGCCGTTGCGCGACGACGCGGGCCAGGGTTCGCGGCACGGTCGAGGCAAAGATCCAGGCACGACGCGCGCGAACGGCGGCGCTCGGCGGCGGCGCAGACTGCTTGCGCTGCGCACGAGTCGACGCAAACCCGCCGAGCCAGCTCGCCGCCTGCTCGGCCCCACGCCACTCCCCAATCGCCGCGGCGCCGGCGCGCAGTCGCTCGCGAACGGCGCCGTCCAGGAGGTCGTCCAGGCGCCGCTCCAGCTCGGGATCGCGAGGGCCGTCGACCGCGAGGCCCACGCCGCTCGCCGCCGCCCCAGCCGCCCGGGCCACCTGGTCGTCGGTCTGGCGCGGAATCGGGACGAATAGGGCCGGAATCCGCGCCGCGGTGACCTCGTGGAAGGCGTTGTAGCCCGCGGCGGAGACCGCCGCGTCGAAGCCCGCGAAGTAGCGCCCGATCGGATATGTCGCTTCGAGTTCCAGCACCCCGTCGGGCACGTCGAACCCGGCGAGGTGCGAGCGCAACGCGGCGACCTGGACCTCGCCGCTAGCCGCCAGGTGCCGAAGACACAGGGCGCTCGCCTCCCTCACTCCCTCCCCCTGGCCGAGCGCGACCAGTACGTGCGGGCGGGCTGGATCGAGCCCAAGCTCACGCTCGGCCTCGTCGCGGGGAACGAGCTCCCCGCGGTCGAGCAGAACGATCGGGTCGACAGCGTGGACCTCGCTGCGGCGAACAGCCGTGGGGCCACGGTCGGCGGCCGGGTCCAGCTCGCCCGGCTCCAAAACGGCGTCGAAGAGGTGGGAGCGGTGCAGCGGCGCGGTGTCGGCGTCGGCGCGCCACATCGCCCGCCGGCACCATACGAGCGGCGCCCCGCTGGAGCGCAACGCGGGTAGCAGGCGCTCGTAGGGATGGGTGCCGTCGAACACCACGAGCTCGGGCGCGATCTCCCCCACCATCACTCGTAACCGGTCGCGCGCCCGGAGGGTCCAGCTTAGATCCGTGCCCGCTCCGGGCCGGTCGTACGAGGCGATGTACTCGACCGGGAACCCCTGGTCGCGCACCACCGGCGCCCCCGCCGAGAAGGTGATGAAAAACGGCTCGATCGCCGAGTCGAGGCGCCTGGCGATCGCCATCGATCGGGTCAGGTGCCCGAGTCCGGTCCCATTCGAGGTCACGAACAGAATGCGCCGTCGACCGCTCACCCTGGGTCTCGCTCGATCGAACGCCGCAGCAGCGGCACGCAGGTGACGCCGTCTGCCTCGAGCCGGTCGAGAACCCCGAGGTATTCGCGCTCGACCGCGGCCTGCTCGCTCGCGCCCAGACCACGGCGCCAGCGCTCACGGTTGGCCTGTGCCGGGTTCATCCGGCTGCGCATGAAGCGACGCATGTGCGATCCCGCGCCCACCCCCGCGAAAGCGGCGAGCTCTTCGATCGCGTGCCTGCGCTCCCCGTGAATCAGGAAGTCGTCAAGGCCGATCTCCAGCAGGCTGCCCTCGGGTATTGCCCTCGCACCGGCGTCGATCGCCCTGATCCGCTGCTCCCACCACGCCAGTCCCTGCTTTCGGGTCCGCGGATAAACGAGCCAGCGGCGCTGGTTGACCCTTGACGCCGACGAGTCGCGCCCGTCGCGCACCACGTGGACGTAGCGGGCCTCGGGGAAGAGACGCACCAGTACAGGCGCCTGCGCGATCACGTCGCAGCTCTGTTCGACGATGGCCTTGGCGGGCCGCCGGCCCTCCTCACGAACCGGCCAGAGCAGGTCGCAAAAAAGCGTGCGGCAGGCGCCCTCGGGGTCCTGCTCGAAGCGTTCGTCGAACGCGGCCAGCGCGCGGTCGAAGCGCTCGCGTGGAACGAAGCGGTAGAGGCCGCGCATGCGGTCGGTCTGGAATCCACGCCACCAGAACCCCTTCATCCGGCGGATGAACTCGCGCTTGGTCACGTCGCCGGCGAGCAGGCCCGGAAAGCCGTCGTCGTCGGTGTGGAAACGAGTCTCGACCGGGACCAGTCGGTAGTTGGCGTTACGGGCGGCGAGCTTGGCGATCACGTGCGTGCCACTGCGGCCCGTGCCGCCGACGAACAGGATCGGGGACGGTCCCTCTCGCCGCGGCTGTGGGCTCTGCGCGGCCATGGCCAGTCAAGGATATTTGGTGCGTACCCTTGCTCGTCCGTGGCCGAGCCCGACCTCGACTTCCCGCATCCCATCTTCGTCGGCGGCGTCGGCCGGTCTGGAACGCACGTGATGGCACGGTTGATCGGCGCGGGCCCGCGCTACCACCGCATTCGCACGGAGGCTCGGTTCCACGCCTGGGAGGGTGGACTGCCGGACCTGCTGGCGGGCCGAACGACGCTCGAAGAGTTCATCGAGCGCATGCGCGGCCACTGGTGGCTGCGCGGCGCCAACCAGCGCCAGGGCATTAGCCGGATCCTCGAGCGCGAGCCTTTCGACCTGGCACTCCAGCGCTTCGCCCGCGCCTATCCGGCCGATCCCGAGGAAGCCGCTCGTGAGCTGACCCGTGACCTTCTGCTGCCCGAAGCGCGCGAGCGCGGCAAGCTCTCGTTCGTCGAGGCCACCGGTCCCACAGTGGAGCACGCCCGCACCCTGTTGAGGCTGTTCCCGAGCGCACGATTCGTGAACATGGTCCGCGACGGGCGCTCGGTCACGGCCGCGACCCTGAAAAAGGTGAACCTCACCGACGACCCTGCTCGGGCGCTGGCGCGCTGGGAGGACATGGTCCGAGCCGCCGAGGCGTCTCGACGCGCTGTGGGCAACGAGCGGATGCTCTCCGTATTCCTGGAGGACCTGGCAGCTCACGACCGCGAGGGGACGTTCGAGCGTCTCACGGCGTTTCTTGAGCTCAACGACCCGGCGCCGATGCGTGAGTGGTTCGACCGAGAGATCTCGGCCGAGCGCGCGCACGTGGGCGCGTGGCGCGAGCGCATGGCCCCAGGCGACGCCCGATGGGTGGATCGGCGCTACCGCAGGCTCGTCCGGAAGCTGAACCGACAGGGCCTAACCTGGGTGCGCTCATGAGCGACTACCCGCAACCAGTCTTCGTCGGCGGCAGCGCCCGCAGCGGCACCCACGCGATCGGGCGCCTCCTGGACTCCCACCCACGTTTCCACCACCTCCCGATCGAATCGCGCTTTCACTGCGGCGGTGGCGGCCTGACTGAACTGCTGATGGGCGAGACCGACATCGATGCCTACTCCGAGCGGGTGCTCGGCAAGTGGTGGTCACGCGGGTTACGCCAGCACCTCGGGCTCAAGCTCCTGATCGAGCGCGACGACCTCGAGGCGGCGCTCGACCGGCTGCGCGCCGGGCTCGACTGCGACGACCCGTGGGCCGCGGGAAGCGCCTTCGTCGGCGAGATCCTCGACCCTGTCGCCGAGCGTGCGGGCAAGCCCGTGTGGGTGGATCTGTCAGGGTCGAATATCCGCCAGGCGCCCGAGATCCGCAGGCTCTTCCCCGAGGCACGCTTTATCCACATGGTGCGCGACGGCCGCGCGGTTACCGCGGCGATCCTGAAGAAGCGCGACATGACCGACGATTTGAAGAAGGCCTTTGGCCACTGGGAGATGCGGGTGCGCCGCTCAGACGAGGCCCTGCGCCGCATGCCGCCCGGGGTCGTTCTCACCATCTTCCTGGACGACCTCACCGCACACGACCGGGACAACCAGTTCAACCGGATCGTCGAACACCTCGTCCTGGAAGATCCCGAGCCGATGCGCGAATACTTCGATCGCACGATCAGCCCCGAGCGTGCCCACGTCGGCGCCTGGCGCCAGCGGATGGCGCCCGCCGACGCCCGCTGGGTCGACCGCCGCTACCGTCGGCTCGTCCGCCAGCTCCACCGCGACGGGATCGACTGGGTTCCGGAGCCAGAGAGCCGGTGAGCGCGGACCCGGTCTTCGTCGGTGGCGTCGGGCGGTCCGGGACCCACGTGATGGGCCGCCTGGTCGGGTCCAGCCACAGCTACCACTGGATCCCCACCGAGGTCCGCTTCCACGCCTGGCGCGGCGGCCTGCCCGACCTCGTCGCCGGGCGCACCTCGATGGAGGCGTTCACCGAGAAGATGCGCAGCCGTTGGTACGTGCGCGGCGCCAATCAGCGCAACGGCCTGCAGCGCGTCGCCACCCGCGAGCAGCTGGAGGCGGCCCTCGATGCCTTCGAGTCGAGCTTCGGGGCAGACCCGATCATGGCGAGCGGCGAGCTGGTGCGGACCCTGCTCGATCCTGCGGCCGAGGAGGCGGGCAAGGCCTCCTGGGTGGAGATCACGGGGCCCGTGATCGGGTTCGCCCCGTTCCTGCTCGAGCTGTTCCCGAACGCTCGCTTCATCAACATGGTGCGCGACGGGCGGGCCGTGGTCGCGGGGACATTGAAGAAGGTGGATCTGACCGACGACCCGATGATCGCGCTCGCCAAGTGGGAGGAGATGGTGAGCGAGGCGGGCACGGCGATCCGGGCCCTGCCCGAGGGCCGGGCGCTGACCGTGCAGCTCGATGATCTGACCGCGCACGACCGCGAGGCAACATTCGACCGCGTGGTGCAGTTCCTCGAGATCGCCGACCCGGCGCCGATGCGCGAGTACTTCGGGCGGGAGGTCTCCGCCCACCGCGCCCACGTGGGCGCGTGGCGCCAGCGGATGGCACCCGCCGACGCCCGGCGCGTCGACCGCCGCTACCGCCGAGTGATCCGCAGGCTGCGCCGCGAGGGCGTGGACTGGGCGCCCCGCCCAGGCTAAGGCGCGCGGCCTTGGCACCTTAGGCGGCCATCGGGCACACAAGGTGCCAACGGGTGTGTGCGTGGAGGGTTAGTCGCGCAGTTGCGCTTCGATCACCGGGGCCAGGGTTGCGGCGAAGGTAGCCGTCACGTGGCCGCGGTCCCGGTAGACGATCGCGTCGCCGATCACGCCTCGGCAGACGTCGAGGGCGCACACGGTCGGCAGGAAGTCGATCAGCTTCGCCCCCGGGACGCGCTCGACCGAACGGCGTTCGACGGCGGGGCCAGACGGCGGCACCGGAAATGTGCACTCGTGGAGTCTGTCGGGATTCTCGGAGATGCAGTCGGGGATGTCGAAGGGGGACTTCGGGACGTCGGTGAGGAGCGCCACCTCGGCCCCTGCGTCAGACAAGGTCGAGAGCGTTGATGAGAACCCCTCGACCATGGCCTTCTCGGCCCTGGCGCCGGTCAGATCCGCGCCCTTTTCGTCGACGGGCGTGACCGAAGTCGAGCCACCGACGAACACGATGCCGGGTCTCTCCTCGGACAGGATCCGGTCGATTGTGAGCTCGCGCCACTCCTCACAGTCGGTGAAGGGCTCGTCACGGTAGGGGTGCTGCTGGGCAATTTGCGCGGGCGAGCAGAAGCTCTTGGTGAGCGCAACAAGGCGCCAGCTCTCGCGCTCGGCCAGCGCCTCCAGTGCCGGGAAGTACTGCTCCCCATGCGAGTCGCCGAACAGCACCACCGTTTCACGAGACTCGAGATCGCCGTACGCGCACTCCCCCTGCTCCACGGCGTCGAGCTTGATAAAGCAGCCGTCGTCAACCAGCTTCGTACGGTCCTCGAAGGCGGCCGTGACGTCTGGGCGCAGGGCATCCGCGCTCTGCTGCACCGCGCGGTCGCGCTCCAGCGCCTGCGCACCGGCAACGCGCTCGGCCACCGGCACGCTCGAGGGCAGCGTGGCTAGGGCAACCGCGGCCACGGTCGCAGTGCCGCTCCCGACCACGAGCACGAAAACGGCCCGTCGCGGCCGAGCCGTCAAGAACTCCGAGCGGCGGACGGGCTGCTCGATGTAGCGATAACCGAGCGCAGCGGGAACGAACGAGAGAGCCATCACCAGGGCGCCGCCCCACACCGAGACCCCACCGAACGCGGCCGCGGCGAAGATCACGGCCGGCCAGTGCCAGAGGTAGAGCGAGTAAGAGAGCCGGCCGGTTTGCTGGAACGGGCGCGTCGCCAGCATCCGCATTGGGGCGCTCGTCTGAGGCGCCATTCCCGCGTAGAGCACGGCCGCACAGCCCAGCGTCGGCACCAGCGCGATGAGTCCAGGGAACGGCGTCGACTCGTTCAGAAGCAAGAACGAGGCCGCGATTGCAGCGAGACCGCCGAACGACAGGGCCGACGCGGCGCGCGCGCCCGGCCTGCGAAGCGGCACGATCGCCAGGAACGCGCCCAGGGCCAGTTCCCAGACCCTGGTGAGGGTCGAGAAGTAGGCGACCGACGGCGAGTCGAAGGTGAAGCGGGCGCTGTAGACGAGCGAAGCCAGCCCGATCATCGCGACCGCGACACCGAGGAGGGTTCGGGTGCCAACGCGCACCCGGGCGGCTAGCGCCGTCAGGCCGATCATCAGCCCCGGCCAGACGAGGTAGTACTGCTCTTCGACCGCGAGCGACCACATGTGCTGCACCGGACTGGCGTCGAAACCCTGGGCGAAGTAGTCCACGGACTGGGCCGCGAGGTGCCAGTTGATGAAGTAGAAGATCGACGCGATCACGTCGTCGGCGACCACGTCGTTTCGCACCGCTGAGAAGAGAACCGCCGAGCAGACGACGACGAACAGGAGCACCGTTGCGGCGCCCGGCAGCAGGCGGCGGATCCGCCGGGCGTAGAACGAGGGCAGCGCGATTCTGCCGGTGCGCTCGCGCTCGCGCAAGAGCAGCGAGGTGATCAGGAAGCCGGAGATGACAAAGAAGACATCGATCCCGATGTAGCCGCCCTCGGCCCAGCGGAAACCGGCGTGGGCGAGCAGGACGAGCCCGATCGCAATCGCCCGCATGCCCTCGATGTCGGGGCGAAACCAGCCGCCCGAAGTGGGGCTCAAGCGCAGGCGGCGCCCTGGCAGTCCCGCAGCTGGGTCAAGCGGGCCCGCAGGCGCTCGAGCTCGGCCTGTGCGCGGGCTTCCGGCTCGCGCAGCTCGCCACTGAGCGTGTCGACCAGATTCTCGAGCTGGAACCGGTCTTCGCCGAGGTCGTAGAACTCGTACTCGACCTGCTCGCCGCCGCCGTGGACGAGGTAGACCCATCCGGGCGAGCGGACGCCCGCGGCGGTGGCGTTCTCGACCAGCACGTCGCGGTCGACACCCGCCTTCGCGCTTCGCGCCGGTGGCAGCAGGGAAAGGCCGTCCTGCACGCGGGCCGGCTCGACGCCGGCGATCTCGTAGATCGTCCCGGGCAGATCGACGTTGGTGACGAGCTGGTCGCGCTCCACCCCGGCCGGGATGTCGGGCCCGAGGCCCAGCAGCGGGACTTGCAGCGCCTCCTCGTAGAGCAGGGTCTTCGCGTCCAAGCGGTGCTCGCCGAGCATGTAGCCGTTGTCGCTGGTGAAGAAGATGTAGGTGTTGTCGGCGATCCCCGCGTCGGCGACCGTCTCCACGACCTCGCGGACCGCGTCGTCGACGGACAGCAGGGAGGCCCGGCGCGAGCGCTTGCGCGAGTTCAGCTTCTTGATCTGCTCGACGCTGAGCCGCCCGGCCTCGCGGATGAACGAAGGCTTGTCGGAGATGTCTGGCTCGTCGAAGGACGGCGCCGTCGGGAATTGCTCACCCGCGAAGGCGCCCGCATGGCGTGGGGCCGGGCGCGGGTTGACGAAGCGCCTGCCGCGCTCCCCGTGGGGGGCCTGGAACGACGTCCACAAAAAGAACGGCCTGCCGTCGCCTGCCGACTCGCTGATGAAATCGCTGGCCAGCTTCCCGGTCACGTCGGTCTGGTAGCTCTCGGCGTCGGTGCCCGCCTTCTCGATCTCGCCGTCGCGGTTCAGTTCGTAGGAATAGAGATCGCCCTTCTTGCCGGCCCAGCTCGACCAGCCCTGCGGCACGTCGTTGATGTCGTAGCCGTTCAGGTACTTGCCGACGAATCCGGTCTCGTAGCCCGCGTCCTGGAGGCGAACCGGAAGGCTGTTGTCGTCGTCGTAGTTGGCATACCCACCGCCCTCCTTCTCCACATTGGAGAGGATCCCGTGGTTGTGCGCGTACTGGCCGGTCAGAAACGAGACGCGGGAGGGACAGCAGAGCGGGAAGGTGGCGATCGCGTTGGTGAAGCTCACGCCCTCCTTCGCGAACAGGTCCCTGGTGTAGTCCATCACTTCCATCTCGTCAGGCACCTCGTCGTCCGTCATCAGAACGATCACGTTCGGGCTCGACGCGGGAGCCTGGGGGACTTCCTCGCCACCGCAGGCGGCCAACGACAGGGCTGGGATGAGCATCGCCCCCGCGATGGAGGCGAGCCCTGACCGGGGCGCGAGCATCGTGAAAAGCCTAGCGGCGAACGGGCGCGTTCAGGGGTTGCAATCGGCGCCGGAGCAGGCCCGCAGGTCGTCGAGGCGTTGCTCGGCCACGAGCAGGGCAGGCAGGTAGGCCGGATCCCCGTGCACGGACTCGAGCTCGAGTGGATCGCGCCTCGTGTCGTAGAACTCGACCTCGTTGGTCCCCCTGGGCTCGGAGTAGAGGAAGTCGGAGGTCCGAAGCCCGCTGCGCGACTCCTGCGTCTGGATCACCAGCGCCCGGTCCTCGAATGCGGCTGGGTTGTCGATCACGTCAAGGAGCGAGACTCCGTCGGGCTCGAGCAGGGGCTCGACCCCGGTGACGTCGTAGATGGTGGCTGGGACGTCGATATTGGCGACGGACTCGTCGACCGTGATACCCGGCTCGAACCCGGGGCCGCGAACGAGCAGCGGCACATGGCCGGCCTCGCGGTAGGGCGCGTCCTTGCCGCGCAGGCGGTGCTCGCCGAGGAACATTCCGTTGTCGGAGGTAAAGACGATCACCGTGTTCTCGAGCACCCCCGACCGCCGCAGCGCGTTGGTCAGTGTTTTGACCATGTCGTCGACGGCGAGCAGGCTGGCCAGCCGGTCGCGGAAGCGGGCGACGATCTGCCGGCGTTGATCCCTAGACAGCCTCGGTCGCTCGCGCATCGCCGGCGGCTTGTCGGAGATGTCCGCCTCGTTGTAGGCGGCGGTTCGGATGAACCGCTCGCGCGAGAACGCCCCGCGATGGCGAAGCGCGGGGCGCGGATTGACCTTTGCCGTCGCGGCGCGGCTCTCACCGTGCGGCGCCGTGGGCATGACGGTAAGGAAGAACGGCTTGTCCGTCGCCGCGGAGCGTTTGATGAAGCTCTTTGCCTGGCGGGCGAGGACGTCCGTGAGATAGTCGCGGTTGCGTCGACCGTAGGTGCGGAACCGGCCTCGCACAAGCTGGGTCCAGTCGTACATCTTCCCCGGCCGCGTGAGCGCACTCCAGACGTCGTATCCCGGCGGTATGTAGTGCGGATCCTCCGCTGCCAGATCCTGGTAGCCGTTCAGGTACTTGCCGATCCAGCCCGTCCGATAACCGGCCCGGTCAAGCGCGACGGCCACCGAACTGGCCTCGAACCCTGTGTCGCGGAACTTGCGCGCTCCGCCATGGGGGCGCTCGTTCGAGCGGACGCCGTGATTGTGGGCGTAGAGGCCGGTGACGTAGCTCGCGCGCGACGGACAGCACAGGGGAAAGGTGACCCAGGCCTGCTCGAAGGTGACCCCACGGGTACCGCCAACGCGGTTGATCGTTTTCGGCATCGCGGTCGCCAGATCGCTCGCCCGCTGATCGTCGGTCATCACTACCAGCACGTTCGGCCGGTCCGGTTCCCCGCGCTGCTGCGCGGCCTCGCCGCGAGTTCCAGCCGCGATCGCCACAACTCCCAAGAGGGTGAGCGTTCCGATCGCGGCGATATGCCGACGCGGCGCACGTCGCCTCACGCGTTCATCCTCCGCTCGCCGGGTAGAAAGCGACCAGGCGGATCGGCCCCAGGGCGTGGAACCGGCCGTTGAGGACGATGAAGTCGCTGAGCCCGTTGCGGTCGTGATCGATCGCGGCCACGTCGTCGCCGAGCCCGACCGAGGAATCCGGGATCGCGAGGCGCGAGTAGGAGCGGGGAGAGCCGGCGGATACCAGCATCAAGTCGCGCACGTCAACCTGGGCCTCCGGGGCGAGATCGGGGTTGTATGGATTGGTGCGGACCAGGTAGATGTCGGGGACGCCGTCGGCGTTTACATCGCCGGTGGCGAGGGATGCGGCGGCTCGGGCCGAGCGCTGCAAGGCGGGCTTTCGCCGCAGCGTGCCGCGGCGACCCTGGAGCAGCACCTGGAGGCGCTTGGCGATGACCACGAGGTCGAGCCGGTTGTCGCCGTTCATCCGGACCAGCGCTGCGTCCCTGCATTTCTTCGGCGCGCCGACCCGGCGAGCGACGTCCTTGAAACGCCGGTTGCCGACGTTGCGGTAAAGCAGCATCCGCGCTTCCCCGCAGACGAGCAGATCCTCGCGCCCGTCCCCGTTGAAGTCGGCGGCCTGAACCTCCTTACCGCCGATCTGCCCGTTCAGCCCGAACTCGGGAGCATTGCGAAACCGCTCTCCACCGACGTTGACGAACAGCCGATTCGGACCCCTGCGACCATCGGCCCTGGGATACACGTTGGAGACGTAGAGGTCGGGAAACGCGTCGGCGTTGGCGTCGATGAACGTGGCCTGACGGCCGCGCCCGAACCTGTCCTGGACCCTCCAGTCGGCCGCCCTTTCGATGAACACGCCGGCTGCGTTCTGCAGCCAGAGTTCGTTGGGATGCGCCCCGGTTCCGCCGCCGCCGCCGCCGACCGAGCAGTACAAATCGAGGCGTCCGTTGCCGTCCACATCCGCCGTCGGGCAATCGTGATAGTCCCTCCGCGCGCCGGTCGGAAACGCGACCGCCGTCATATCGTCGAAGCCGCCCCCGTTGTTGAGCAGCAGCCGGGGAAACCGGTCGAAGTGGTGCAGGACGAACGCGTCGTCCCAGTCGTCGTTGTTCCAGTCGGCCACCGTCGTGGGCGACGTGTGCGCGGTCGCGCTGATCCCGCTTGACGCGCTGACGTCCTGCGCGACGACCTCGATCGCGCCCGCTGGCGCCGAGCCGACTGCGAGGGCTCCGCCCACCGCCCAACCGACGAGGGTGGCGCGCAACCGCCCGCTCATCCGAGAAAGCCGAGAACCCGTTCGCTGACCAGGTCCGGGCATTCCTCGGGGAGGAAGTGCCCGACCTTGTGCACGCTCTCGATCGTCATGTCGTCCGCGTATTTCTCATGCCCTTCGTAGAACACGGGCGGGAGGGCGGGGTCGCGGTCCCCGTGCAAGACAAGGGTCGGAACCGTCAGGCGCTGCTTGCGATAGCGGCCGGCGAAAACGGGACCGATCTCGCGCAAAAGAAATGTCCGGTAGAGCATGCTCGCCGCTCGGGCGCGGGTCGATGCCCGCAGGTCTCGCCCATACAGCCGCTGGATCTCCTTGGGTAGGTTCTCCTTGCGCTTTGCCCAAGTGCGGACCTTGCGCGCGACGTATCCGGGCCGGCTCATCCGCCGGCGCCCAAGTGGCGAAGCGATCATCGCCTGATACCTGGTGCTGCGGGCGCCCCAGAGGAGCCGCGGCGTCGGGCGCAGAAACGGCGGGGGTGCCGAGAGCGCGACCAGCCGCTCGACCAGCTCGGGGCGCTTCAGCGCGAGCAGATAGCCAATCCAGGCGCCCCAGTCGTGCCCGACGATCGGCGCGCGATCGATTCCGAGCGCCTCCAGTACATTGGCGACGTCGTCGGCCATGGTCTCCTTGTCGAGCCCGTCCCAGGCGATGTCCGTCCAGCCGAAGCCGCGCAGGTCGATCGCGATCACCCGACGATGCTTGGCGAGCTCGGGGATGACGAGGCGCCAGCAGTACCAGTGCTGCGGCCAGCCGTGCAGAAGTACGACCGGCTCACCCTCGCCGGCCTCGGCCACGTGGAAGTTGAGGCCACCGGCGGCCTCGAAACGATGGCGGACGCCATCAACTTGTGGCATCTCGTGGGCCACGGGAGAGGCGCGATGTTAGCTGGCAAGTGGCCTGCCTCCCCGGAGTGCTGCCGGTATCTTCAGCGCCGCATGAGCCGCCCGCTTCCGGACTTCGTGATCATCGGCGCCCAGAAGTGCGGCACGACGGCCCTGCACTCGTACCTGCAGCGCCACCCCGAGATCGGGATGTCGCGACCCAAGGAACTCGACTATTTCATCGAGGAGCTGAACTGGTCGAAAGGCCTCGACTGGTACCACGAACGCTTCGATCCCGAGGCCAAGATCCTCGGCGAGTCCTCACCGAACTACACGGCATACCCGAAGTTCGACGGAGTGCCGGAGAGGATGGTCGAGCTGCTTCCCGACGCGAAGCTGATCTTCATGGTTCGCGATCCGATCGACCGTGTTCGCGCGGGCTGGCTGCACCGCTATTCGAACCGCACCGAAAGCAGGCCGGTGCGCGAGGCGGTACTCGATCCGACCCAGGGGTACATCTCGCGCTCGATGTACCACCTGCAGCTCACCCGCTATCTAGAGCACTACCCGATGGAGCGCATTCTCCTGCTCGAGCAAAGCGAGCTTCGCGACGAGCGCCGCGAGACGCTGCGCCGCGTCTACCGCTTCCTCGGCGTCGACGAGAACGTCTGGCGGGAGAGCTTCAACCAGCCGCGCCTGGAATCGGCCACCCGCGGCCGGCGCACCCGGCTCGGCGCCTTCGCGGCCAAGCGCATGGCACCACGTCGGTGGCGAAAGATCCGCGACCGCCGCCTGTTCACCAAGCCCTACGAGCAACCTCCGCTCGCCGACGACCTCCGGGCCGAGCTCGTCGAGCGCCTGACCGACGACGTGGCTGCGCTACGCGAGTTGACCGGCCGCGCGTTCGCGAACTGGAGCCTCTGAGGCCGCTCAGCGCTCTGAGAGCCGCGACTCGAAGCGCTCGGCCGCCTGACGCTCGTCACGGGCACGCAACCGTTCCGCGAGCGTGCGCTGGGCCATGTTCGCCGACTTGGCGGCCAGGTCCTCGGCGCGGTCGCGAAAGCGCAGATGGGCGTTGCGCTCGTGCTTGGGATCGGTGGCCGCCGCGAGGGGGCCGTGCTCGGTCACCTGGGGCTCGGCGACGCCGTGGCGCCTGGTCGATACCTCCACGCCGCTGACCCAGCGCTCGCCGAAAAGCCTTCCGATGACCTCGTCGACCGGCTCGCCGGTGGCGCCGATCACCCGTTTCGCACGCCTCAGAGCGGCGGTCGCGACAGCCTCGATCATCCCCTCCTGGGGGCTCGCCCCGGGCACCGTCACGTGAAGCGCCCCGACCTCCTCGCCCACGCCGAGCTCGTGCAGGTCCCCGAGCGTGCGCGGGTCGAGTGCGGCCAACGGTGGCAGGGTCACCTGAAAGGCGGCGTCGCAGCGTCCCTCCAGCGAGCTCGGGCCGAGCGAAGCTCGCTGATCGCGCTCGGCCACGCCGGCGATCGCCGGCCCGGCCGGGTGGTCCGCGGGTACCTGTATGCGCAGGTCGAAGTCGCCGCAGCGGCTGGCGAGGACGGCTTCGACGCAAGCCATGGCCTCCTCGGCAGGCGTATCGGCCGCGATCTCAACATTCACCGCCAGCGCCGGGCGTTCGTGGCGACGCGGCGAGCCGGTCGAGCGAAATGGCGGGAGCGGAACCAGGGCCGCTGCCCCGGGATCATCGAGCTCGAGCGTCTTCCCCGCGCTGGCGGCGCGCGCCAGATCCCGCGCCAGCGAACCCACCGGCCCCCGGGCACGCGCCTCAGGCTCGGCGACGAAAACGGCGCCCGCTGCATGCAGTCGGTAGAGAAGATCCAGGCGGCGCAATTCGGGGGCGGCAGAGCCGAGGCTGCCGGCGTACTCGAAGAGCTCGCGGCGAACGGCAAAGGTGCAGTCCGCTGCGGCGAGGTGGCAACCGTCGGCGAGATCGGTCAGGTCACGGGTCATGTCGCGGACCAGGCCCAGCGGCTCGACAGCGCCGGGATCGTCGGGCTCGACCGGTCCCAGGCTGACCGCGTCGGTCACAGCCACGTGCCAGCGTGCGTGCGCACGCTCGAACCCCTCGCGGGGAACCACATCGGGCGGCAGCAGCACGATCACGTCGCCTTCCGGGACGGTTTCGGCGTCGGCGTTGAGCACGCCGACGCTAACGGCGGGCGGGCCGTCACCGGCGGCGGGCGACTCGATGTCGTGCCAGAGGTGCTGCGGGACGCTCACGGGAAGGGGCTCGTTCACGCGCCTGACTCTATTCGGCGCCCTGCGTAGAGTCTCGCGGCGATGAACGCGCCGGACACGCACCCGCCGGACCGGCCCCTGCCCCTTCGCGTGGGCTTCGAAAGCGACGCCACACGCGCCCGGCTCGGCCTGGGCGTCGAGGCGGTCGTGGTCGCGCCGGCCGAGGACACACACGACGGCCTCGACATCCTCGTCACGGATTCCCCGCAAGGCGCGGAGGCCGTTCCCGGTGGACCGCGATCGCGCGATCGGCTCGGTGGCGCCGCGGTCGTCGACCCGGGAACGATCGTGCCGCCCGTCGATCCGGCGCTGTTCAATCCGCTGGGATTTCGCGATGTGGGTGTTGCCGGGCTGGCGGCGCTGATCACGCGCTCCGGCCGCGGGTTCGGGCCCGGAATCGCCCTGGTGGCAAGCGCGGCTCGTGAGCAGCCGGTCACCATGCTCGCGTCCGGTGGCGCGGAGCTTTCGGCCCTGCCGAACGGGACGCGGCGGACACCGCTCAGGTCCGCGATCCAGGCGGTGCGCCGGGCGAGCGAGCATCTCGCCGTCCTCGACCACCCCAGCTTCCACGCCTCCGAGCTCGAGCGGGCGGGCTGGATCGCGAAGCTCTGCGCCGCCGGGGTACCGGTCTGCGCCGAGGAGATCTCCGATTCGCTGGCCGAGCTGCTGGGCTCCGAGCTGGCGGAGTTGCTGGAGCCACTGCGAGCCCGCGACATGGCCGACCTCGACCAGCGGGAACGGACCTCGGTTGCGCTTCGCCGGGCCGCGCTCCGGGAGCACTCGGCGCAGGCGCGCTGGCGCCAGATCGCCGCCGCGGCCGGGATCGAGTTGCCGGGCCGGCCGATGGTCTCGGTGATCCTCTCGACCCGGCGCGAGAGCTGGCTCGAGCACGGGATCGCCCAGGTGGCCCGCCAGGTCTACGAACCGCTGGAGCTGGTCGTGTGCCTGCACGGCGACGAGTTCGCCCCGGGAACCACCGAGCGGATCCGCTCCCTGTATGAGGGGGAGCTCCAGGTGATCCGGGTCGACGGCGAGCTGACCCTGGGTGATGCGCTCAACGCCGGGGTCGAGACCTCAAACGGCGAGCTGGTCACGAAGATGGACGACGACGACTACTACTCGACCGAGCACCTGTGGGACCTGGTCTTGGCGCTGGAGTACTCAGGGGCCGATTTGGTGGGGAAGGGAGCCGAGTTCGTCTATTTGCAGTGGGTCGATTTGACGATGCGACGGTTCAAGGGCGACGCCGAATCGGATCACCCCCGGCTGGCGGGCGGGGCGATGATGGCGCGCAAGGGGCCCCTGCTGGAAATCGGCGGCTGGCCGTCGCGCTCGCGTGGCGAAGACACCTGGATCGTCAAAAACTTCAAGGCCGCCGGGCGGGATACGTTCCGCACCCATGGCTACGGGTACATCCTCAACCGCCACGGTCAGGGCCATACCTGGAACACGTATGTGGACTACTTCCTGATCCAGTCCCAGCGCGAGTGGCGCGGACTGCGCTTCGTCGAGTCCGCGGTCGACTAGCCCTACAGGCCCTTACGGTACTCCTCGAGCCGCTCGCGAAGACGCTCGTCGTCGCGGTTGGCCGCCGGCAGCAAAACCTCGGAGACGATGTCCGTGAGCTCGGCCACGCGGCGGTTAACCCGGCGCGCTTCCTGGACTTCCTTGTCGAGTATGTCCGTGCGCCGTTCGAGCCTGCGAATTCGCCGCCGGTTTGCGAACAGCAGCGTCTTGAGTCGGTCTCCGGTGCCGTTCGATTCGCCCATCAGGCCCAGTTCGCGACGATCCGGCACACGTGTGGATCCTCGTCCTTGTAAACGGCGAGACCGTGTGCGGCCTCCTGATGAGAGATCGTCGCGCCCCGCTCCTCGAGCTCGGAGACCACCTGATCGGGACTCAGGTAGCGGCGGAAGTGCTCCCCGAACTCGTGGGGCTGGTTCTCGTCCTCGCCGGTGCGGAACTCGAGGTACAGATGCCCGCCACCCGCGAGCGCGAGCTTTGCCAGCTGCCAGAGGTTGTCGCGGCCAGCGTCCTCCAGAGCGTGCACGAGAAAGCGGCCGTAGAGGACGTGCTCGTGCTCCTCGTGGGCGAGACGGGCGCCGACCTCCATCACCTGGCGCAGGTCGTAGAGGTCGAGCACCTCGAAGCGGGCATCGTCGAGCCCGTCGGCCGCCGCGGCCTCGGTGGCGTGATCGACTCCCGGCTTCGCGTAATCGAGGCCGAGCACCGGATGCCCCTGGCGGGCGAACCACAGCGAGTCGCGCCCGGTGCCCGAGCCGACGTCGACGACGGGCGTGGCGCCCTGCTCGCGTTCGCTGACCCAACGGGCGAAGGCCGACGGCTCGCGAGGAACGTCCTGGCTGCGCCTGCTTCGGTAGAACTCATCCCAGTACTTGATGTTCAAGTGAAAGCCTCCCAACCAGCCGTTGATGCGACGTCGCGTTCCACGGCGGATCTTGAATTCGAATGACGGATCCGGAATGCGCCAGTCGGGACCGTAGGTAGCTGCAAGCAACGCATCGGGATCGGCGGGCGCGGGCAGTTGCCTGCCGTGCAAGCCTACCCGTCCCACCGGGACGATCGCAGACCGATCAAGCGCGGCACGAACCGCGAAAGCCTGATGGAACATGTCCTCGACGTGAAAGCAAGTGAAGACGTCGACGTAGCGCGAGACGCCGTCGGGGCCCCGGAAAGTCACCTGCAGGAAGCCGGCCGAGAAGCGCTTCACGCCCCAGCCGTGGTGCACCAACGCGCGCTGCAGGGCAAACGACTCCCGCGCGACGTCCGCCGGGTGCACGTGCGAGCTCATGTAGGCGACGTCGACGTCGTCGTCGTGGCCGATCAGCCGGCCTTCGCGCACCGCGCCCAGCAGGGTTCCATAGGTGATAAACGCCGGCAGGCCGCAACCGTCGGTGAGAAATCGCAGAACCTCCTCCGTCTGCACAAGGGTCGCGTCGATCCTGTCCGCCCCGGCGGCGTCGAACGGCTGGACCAGCTCGCCCCACTTGTTCAGAGCCAGGGGGTGCCCTTCCTCGGTGGCAACCTCGATCCGGCCTTCGCCGCTGCCCGTACGAAGCTCGCCGGTGAACAGCTCCTCGCCGGACTGATGGTCGCGGATGGTCACCGTGGCGATGCCGTCGAAGTAGGGGCGCAGCGACTCGGGCCAGGGCAGGGCGCCGCGCTCGTCGATGTCTTTCATGTCGCGATCCACCGACCAGACCCGGCGCCCGTCGAACAGCACGTCGAGGACGGCGTCCGAGCCTGTTGGGATGCGAACCCCGGCCTCGTCGACCGCGATGTCCGGGTCCGACGCGGGGGGCACTACGCCGAGTCCGGCGGCGCGCTTGAGCGCCGGCGGTCGGTCATAAAACGGCGGGCGCGGCGGCCAGTCGTGCGGACTGCGCTGAAAGCTGAGTTCAGTAGGCCCGGAAGCGCAGCGATCCGGCGACCGAACGAGCGACCGCGCCAGCGCATCCACTCGATCGGGCCGCTGCGGCCGAGCCGGCGCTCGGCGAGGAGCAGGCGGGAGCGCTCGTGGCGGGTCTGCAGCCGCTCGCGCGAGAGTCGGTGGTGGTTGGCGTCCATGCGTGCCCGCATCGTCGACGAGCGCGCCCGGTGGCGCAGATGCTCGGCCCGCTCCGCCGACATCCCGGCGATCGGCGGCGGGCCCGGCGTATCACGGCTAAACGTGGAGCGCAGCCCAACCTCGGCAGCACGCACGCGGCGGGTTCCGGAGCCGTTGGCGGCAACCCGAAGCGTCCCGACGGCGGAGAGAGTCGGACCGAGGCGACCGGGCACACGCACCTCGACCAGGGCGAGGCCGCCGGCGTCGATCAGCCCCAGCAGGGCCGGCAGCGTCCGCGACTCCGGGCGGGCGACGGCGGGCATACTCACCCAGACCCCCGTTTCAGGTGCATCGGCCCCGGGCGCCGGGAAGCTGACTCGTTCGTCGCCCGCGCAGAGGCGTTCGAGGCCGGCGCGCCGGGGGTCGTCGCTATCGAGCGGCACCCCCACCCGCAGGTTGGCTATGCCTGAGGCAAGCGCCGCGTCGACGGCGCCCAGCACCGTCGCCAGGGGGGCGCGCCGGGCTTCGATTTCGACGATCGGGCCCGCATCAGGTTCGTTTCGCCGCTCCATCAAGCCGCGATCGTAACCTTCACGTCCCGATGCAACCGACCGCGACGGCGACGACCGAGAGACCCAGGGACGCCGGTTCGAGGCTGGTCCCGGCCGAGCACCTACCGCTCCGGGCGGGCTTCGCAGGCACGGCGACGGCCAGCGGGCTGGCCTCCGCAGTCGCCGCGCGGGTCGTCGGCAAGCCGCCACGCCGCGCCCGGGACCTTGTGTCTGGCGAGCCCGGCCAGGTGCAGGTTCTCGTCGTCGACCGGCCGGGCCATCTCTCGACCGGAGCGCTGCGAGAAGCGTGCGAGGGTGCGCGCGCCGCCGGCGTCCCGGTCGTCGGGATTCGTCGCGACGGCGAGCGCCCGGCCTGGGAAGGGCTTGCCGAGATCGAGACGGGCGCGCCGGGATCGACGCCCGGCCTGACCGCCGCTCCGGCGGTCGACATCGGTCGCTACAACCCAACTCACTTCTCCGTCACGGGCGTGGGCGGCTACATCGCCGCCCTCGATCCCGACGTTGCACCGGAAAGCGCTCGCCCCGCATTCGCGATGCTCGACTCGGCCACGCGCTTCGGCCCCGTCTCGATGCGAAGCCCGGGGGATCCCGCCGAGTCACTAGGTCCCGCCGGGGTCGTGGCGGCGCCGCTCATCGACCCCACGGACAACGAGCTTCTAGAAGTACTCCACCGACGGCTCGCCGTCCTCGACCACCCCAGCTTCCACGCCTCTGAGCTCGAGCGGGCGGGCTGGATCGCGAAGCTCTGCGCCGCCGGGGTACCGGTCTGCGCCGAGGAGATCTCCGATTCGCTGGCCGAGCTGCTGGGCTCCGAGCTGGCGGAGTTGCTGGAGCCACTGCGAGCCCGCGACATGGCCGACCTCGACCAGCGGGAACGGACCTCGGTTGCGCTTCGCCGGGCCGCGCTCCGGGAGCACTCGGCGCAGGCGCGCTGGCGCCAGATCGCCGCCGCGGCCGGGATCGAGTTGCCGGGCCGGCCGATGGTCTCGGTGATCCTCTCGACCCGGCGCGAGAGCTGGCTCGAGCACGGGATCGCCCAGGTGGCCCGCCAGGTCTACGAACCGCTGGAGCTGGTCGTGTGCCTGCACGGCGACGAGTTCGCCCCGGGAACCACCGAGCGGATCCGCTCCCTGTATGAGGGGGAGCTCCAGGTGATCCGGGTCGACGGCGAGCTGACCCTGGGTGATGCGCTCAACGCCGGGGTCGAGACCTCAAACGGCGAGCTGGTCACGAAGATGGACGACGACGACTACTACTCGACCGAGCACCTGTGGGACCTGGTCTTGGCGCTGGAGTACTCAGGGGCCGATTTGGTGGGGAAGGCCGCGGAGTTCGTCTATCTCGAGGACATCGACGTGACCATCCGCCAGGTCAGCCAGGACTCGGAGCACCGCATGGCCGGCGGCGGCATGATGGCCGTGAAGGAGCCGTTGCGGGCGATCGGCGGCTGGCCGCAGCGCTCGCGTGGCGAGGACATCCACCTGGTCCGCCGCTTCCTCGGCGCGGACCGGCCGATCAAGCGGATCCCTCCCCACGGTTACATCCTCAACCGCCACGGCGTCGATCACACCTGGCGCCCACAAGTCGACTATTTCCTGTTTCGCTCGAAGAGCACCTGGCGCGGCCTTGGGTTCGAGGTCACCGCGATCGAGCCGCCGACCGACCCCTACTCACGGATCCCCCACGCCTAGGCGTCAGCCGACGGGGTAGCCCAGCTCGCGCAGGCGATCGCCGGCGATCGCCTCGAAGGTCGCGATCTCCTCGGCGGTGAGCTTCTCGCGCCAGCCGTTGATCCGGGAGGGATCGGGTGCTCGCTTGAGGTTTTCCATGATCTTCATCCGCTCCTCGGTCGAGACGATGCGGCCATCGATTGCGACCTCCTCGGGTGGGGTCTCGAGGGCGATGCGCTCGTCCACGTTCTCGTAGTAGCGGACCATGCGCTCGTCAAAGGGAATCTCGATGAACTCGGCGATCCTGCGCAGGTTCGGCTCGGGGTCGCGGACCAGATCCTCGTAGATGATCTCGAGGTAGTACGGCAGGTTCTCGGCGCGACGGCGGGCATCGTCGATCCGCTTTACCCAGTACTCCGCGCAGCCCTCGACCGTGTCCGGGCCGAACCACAGGTCCTTGATCGAGTTGGCGACCGCGCGCCCGTCGCGGATCAGGTGGACGAAGCGTGCCTCGGGCAGGTGCCTTGCGATCAGCGGCATCTTGATCACGTAGAACGGCGTCTTGTCGCCCCAGCGCGGTTTGCCGATCTTCTCCGCGTACATCTCGTAGAAGCAGCGCAGCCCGTCCCCCAACTGCCTGGGCTTGCGCTCACGCACGCGCGCCGCGAATGCCTCGGCGTCGAGGTGGAAGTCGGGCCAGCGCTTGTGGCCGGTGATCGACTCGATCAGGGCCTCCACGGCGTCGGCGCCCACCCGACGGCGGGCGGCGCGCCAGTCCTTTGCGGCACGGTTGATGAAGTAGGTCTCAGGCGGGATCGCCAGTTCGGGGTGGGCGTCCAGCATCAGCCGCAACATCGTGGTACCCGAGCGCGGAGCGCCCACCACGAACGGCGCGGGCGGGCCGTCGTGCCCGGCTGCGAATGAGCTGGAGGGGAGCGCTCGCTTAAGTCGGTCTAGCCGAGACACGGGCGGGCAAGTCTAGGAGCCGGCCAGGTGCCCGAGCTCGCGCAGGCGGTCGCCGGCGATCGCCTCGAAGGTCGCGATCTGAACGAACGACGACTCATCTAGGTGGCAGGAAGTGGTCAACGTACTCGCCGCAGGCGGCTGCGCGGTCGAGTGTTTCCGGGCCGTCGGTTGGCGTCAGCGCCACCCGGCCGAGCCAGACCGTGCGCGTGACGCCCAGGAGGTCCTGCAGGCCGCTCGGATCGGCGGCCTCGACCTCGACGACAGCGGCGAGCGGTCCGGATGCCCGCCCCGCGGGCCAGAAGGCCCCGCGACCCGCGCCGGCCAGATAGAAGCCTTCAAGCGATGCCGGAAGCTCGCCCACCACGGCCCCGTTCAGCCTGACGGTCAGCGGTACCTGCGAGTGGTACTGCATTGAAAGCTCCCACTCCCCGTCGGGCACGACCAACTTCTGCGTCGCCCCCTCGCTTGCCCCGAGCTTGAACCCTGGCTGCCAGGTGTCCTGTTCGCCCACCACCGGCGCCTCGGACACCACCGACCCGCCGGGGACCCCGTCCTTCGAGCAGTCGAGCAGCGCCCCTGGGTTGCCGCCCTCGTCGGGCAGGACCTCGAACCCGGGGGCCCTCCCATTGCGACGCCAGAGCACGTAGGCACCCTCGCGCGCGACCTCTTCCCAGTTCGGCGGCGGGGCCGACTGGAAGCCCGCCGCGGTGGTAATCGCGAACTCCTGACCGTTCAGGCGCTTCGGCTCGAGCGTGTCGAAATCGATGGCGTCGCCTTGCTGCCACGCCTTCGAGGGCCGCGCCCGGATGTCGGCGGGAACGTAGCCGCCGGGACTTCGGGCCAGGCTGCCGCGCAGCCAGTAGCCCGCGAACCGGTCCAGCCCGAGGAAGACGAGATCGTCGTTGGGGCCAACCCGCTCGGCAAGTACCGCGAGGTCGCGCTGGCGCTCGTCGAAGCCCACCGGCGCGGCGCGAAGAGCGAGCAGCGTCGAGCCGAATGCGAGCGCCGCGAACAGGCAGCCGAGCGCCAGCCGCGCCCTGCCCGGCCCCCCCTCGGCGGGAGCGAGCGCCCAGCGCAGGGTGACGAGCATCGCGATCGGAGCCAGGACCGCGAGCGCCTTGGCCTCCACGTGGATCTCCGCGAACTTCCTGGAAAGCGCGTACACCGCGCCCGCGGCGGCGAGGGTGGCGAGCAGCGACCACTCGCGCCGGCGCATCAGCGCCACGGACCCACCCAGGAGACAGAGGCCGGCGAAGGCGCTCGCCAGAAGCGATCCCGAAACGTCGCCGCGAACCAGCCTGAAGTCGCCTTCGGGCCAGATGCCCAGAGCCTCGCCGGGAAAGATCGGCGAGGAGATCCGCCCGGTGGACTGCTGGACGTCGTCGATCTTCTCGATGAAATCCGTCGCGGGGCCGATCGCCACCACGGCGAGCACCACCAGCGCAGCGCCACCGATCGCATACGCGCGGCGATGGCGCGTGAGAGCATCGCGCGTCCTACCGAGCCCGAGCGAGAGGTCTCCCGCCCCATAGGCGAGTGCGAGCCAGAGCGGAATCGCGATCCCAACCCAGGCCGCTCCAGGAAGGCTGAACGTGAACACCGACCCGGTGGCCAGCACTGCGAGGATGCCCACGAGCGCATGCCAGGGCGGCCGCTCGCCGTCGCGCTCTCGCGCGGCCCACAGGGCCACAGCAAGCGCAACGACCAGCAGCGCCACCACCGTCTCCTTGAACCCACTCTGGGCGAGAAACGAGGCGCCGAGGTAGGGCAGGCCCGTCAGCGTCGCCCCGACCACCCGTCGGAGCGGGGGGAGTCCCGCGAGAGCGGTCAGCGCCGCGAGCGCGGTGAGAGCCGGAACGGCAAGCAGGAGGGCGTTGAAGGTGGTGACGAGGCTCGCCGTGGTCCCCTCGGAGACTGCTGCTGCGAGCGCCTGCGGCCCGACGGGATAACCGAAGGCGACCGCGTTTGGCTGCGGGCCGAATCCATCCGCGAGCCAGGCCGCCCAGTACAGCTGGGCACCGTGGTCGTTGGTGTAGATGCCCTCGCCGAGAACTCCCACGTTCTCGTTGAGAAGGAAGGGCAGGCTCGCCAGCGCGATCCCGGCGAGGACGACGACCAAGGCCACCTGGTGCTGTGCTCTCGGCCGCGCGGCAACCGGTGCCGGCTCCGCACCTCCGCGCGGAACCGCGCGACTGGTGATCAGGGCGCATACGACGGTCAGGGCAGCCATAAGGACGGCCGCGGTCAGGCCGCGGCCGGGGAGGCGAATCGCAAACGGGGCGAGGGTGATCAGGACCGCAAGACCGACCGCTCCGGCGAACCACTCGGGCCGGCGCCAGCCCAGGGCAAACATCAGGGCCCGGCCGACGACGACCGACGCGACCACGATCAGGAGCGCGCAGGCCCAGGTGGCGATCACGAAGACCCCAGGCTCTCGGCCGGTGGCTCGATCGGCGGGTGGCCAGGTGGGAGCTCGACCTCGCCGGGGTCCGCGGCGCTGTCGAACGGAGGTTGGTTGGCAAGCGGATCGTTGTTCACCGAGTCACCCGACAGCTCCGAGGTCTCGAGGTCGGGTAGGTCCCCGCACCCTGCCGGGTCGAGCGGCGCGGTGATCGCGAAGACGCTCACGGGGCCGTCACGCACGATCTCGCGCGCATGGTTGTCCCCACGCGTCCAGAGGGCCTCCTTGGTGTCGGCGAGGCCGCCGGGCAGGTAAGGGTCGTACATGGTGACCACGTAGTCGAAGTCGCCGTCGTTGATCGCGGCGCGCCACGTCTGGCAGTCGGGGATGCGTGTGAAGGCCCCGTCGCCGCCGCGCTGTCCGAGCCACTGGACCTCGTTGCGCAGCGCGGTGCCGTAGAACGCATACTGGTTGAACACTCCGCGAACCGCCGACACGGCGATGCGCGCGTCGCGCAGGTCGCGTGCCCAGCGCACCGCCTCGGCGATGTTCAGCTGCGGGCTCAGGTTCTCGTAGCGGCGCTCGAGGTGGTAGTTCTGAACGAACTGCCCGGCTCCGACAGCGCCCGCCAGCACGATGGCGGCCAGCGCGAGCGACCGCCTCGGACTCGCCGCGGGCCCGACCCAGCCCCGTGAGCGGGCGAACAGCAGCGCGACGAAAACGCCGAACACGGCCAGCGAAATCGCGATCGCCGATGTCTTGTTCGCGTACTCAGGGCCCCACTGGGCGATCGAGAGCGTGGTGACCAGCGAGAGGATCGCCATCGCCGCGAGCATCAGCGCGCGCCGGCGTGCCGTGGAGCGCAGCACCGGTAGGCACGGCAGGATCGCCAATCCGATTCCCAGTGCGGGCGCTAGGTAGCGAATGTTCCACTCGAAGGCGATCGGCTCGCCCTCCTCCCCGCCGGCCGTGAGCGGTGTGAAGACGTAGGCGATCGCGGTCAGCAGGGCGACCGCGCCGAGAGCGCGTAGGAGCGGATCACTTTTGACCCGCCAGAGCGCGTACAGCCCGCCCGCGACCACCGCGATCAGGATCAGCGCCCACAACGGCCCCAGCTCCTCGGCGAAGAACGGAGCGAACCAGTCGCCCCAGATGTCGAGGTTGGTGATGTAGTGAGCGATCGCGAAGCCAGGACGCAGCTCGAAGTCACGCTCAGGCGCGGGCAGGCCCAGCGGCCCGAACGCGGTGTACGGGATTGGGTTGCCGACCGCGACGAGATTTCGCAGATACCAGTAGCCCCCGGCGAGGAGCATCGGTGCGGTCCACACGAGCGCGAGGCGCAGCCGAGCGCGACGGGGCGCCAGCAGGACCACTGCGACCGTCAGCAGTGCCACCGGGGCCAAAAAGCTCAGCTTCGTCCCGGCCGCAAGCCCCGCCGCCGCCCCGGCAAACCCCACCGCCCACCGATCGAGTGGCCCGTTGCTCGGTGTCTCGCTTAGCAACGGGCCACTCGGCGGGGGGTGTGGTTGGGGGCGGGCGTTTGCGAGCAGCGCCACCGCGCACAGGACGAAGGCGACGCCGCCGACGTCGTTCAGCGCCTCCCCGGCCTGGAAGTCCACCATCGTCTCGGCGCCCAGCACAACGGACGCACCCAACAGGGCCTGGGGGGCCACCCCGTATGGGCGGCCGATGCACCAGCCGGCCAGCAGGCCGAGCCCGAGGAAGCCGACGTTGGCCATCGGCGAGATGAAGTCGCGGGCGAAGGCGAGAATCGGGATCGCGTGCAGCAGCTCCGTGTTGGCCGGGTAGAAGGTGGCGAGAAAGATCGGGTCGAAGAAGAAGAGGTCGCCGGTCGAGCCCGTCTGGACGAACTTGGCCGAGAGCGGCATGTGGTACCAGAGCGAATCGGCGCGGCCCATGCCGCCGGTGAGACCGGAGATCGTCGGGATGAGCCAGCCCGCGAGGATCACCGCGCAGACACCGCCCGCCACCAGCAGGCCCACCCTTGAGGCGGCGGGGGCCGGCGGTGCAGTCGGCTCGATCCGGCGCAGCCGACCAGTGGTGAACACGCTCGCAGCCGACAGCAGCACGCACCCGATCGCGTACTCGAAATCGCCAAAGGCACCGAACGTGCCAAGGGTTTCGCCCAGCACGATCGCGGCGGTGAGCCCGGCGACAATGTTCGCCAGGACCGCGGGTGGCCCCGACCATCCGGGCAGGAGGGCACGTCGCACGATGACCGCTGTGAAGGTGAGGGCCCCTGCGATAACGGCCAGCAGCAGCGCGCCGGCCAGGTACTCGGGCGCGCTCAAGGCGCGCTCGGCGGGGTCGGAAACGAAGGGGCTCACGCGCCCCGCCCCGGGCTCAGCGGATCACGACGGAGCGCTCGTCGGGCGCCACCATGCCCAGCTGGCGCACGCCGCGTTCGGCGGCGTCGGGCGCTCGCAGCAGGTCCGCTCGCTCGCGCAGTGCCTCGTTCTCGCCCTTCAGCGTCTCCAGCTGCTGTGCCTCGGTGCGCGAGCCCTTCCAGGCATCGACGAAGTTCACGACCGGGTTCACGTACAGCACGACAATCGCAAAGAAGACCAGCACCAGGGCGATCCGCCCCGCGCGCTCCCAGTCGATTCGCGACTTGCGCTGGCCCGGCCGCCTCGGACGAGGTGCGAGTCGGTATGTGGAAGCGCTCACGCCTCATCGGTTCAACACCGAAGGCGATCTACCTTCCGGCGAAAGCGCTGACCCCGGGATAGGTCGCCCGCTCGCCCAGCTCCTCCGCGATACGCAGCAGCTGGTTGTACTTGGCAACGCGGTCCGAGCGTGACGGCGCGCCCGTCTTGATCTGGCCCACGCCCGTCGCAACGGCGAGGTCGGCGATCGTGGTGTCCTCGGTCTCGCCCGAGCGGTGGGACATCACCGCCGTATAGCCGGCCTCACGCGCCGTCGCGATCGCGTCGAGGGTCTCGGTCAAGGTCCCGATCTGATTCACCTTGACGAGGATCGAGTTGGCAACGCCCGCATCGATCCCGCGGCGCAAGCGCTCGGGATTGGTCACGAAGAGGTCGTCACCGACAAGCTGGCAGCTCGCCCCGATCCGATCGGTCAGCTCGCGCCAGCCGTCCCAGTCCTCCTCGTCCATGCCGTCCTCGATCGAGACGATGGGGTAGCGGCCTGCCAGTTCCTCCCACATCGCCGCCATCTCCGTCGGCGTGAGTGAGCGGTCCTCGTGCTCGAGCACGTAGGCGCCGCCGCTGAAGATCTCGCTGGTGGCCGGATCGAGGGCGATGTTCACATCCACGCCGGGCTCATAGCCAGCAGCCTCGATGCCCGCGACGAGCATCTCGAGTGCTGCCTCGTTCGAGGGCAGATCGGGCGCGAAACCACCCTCGTCCCCGCCCGCGGTACCGAGCCCCCGCTCCGACAGGGTGAGCTTGAGCGCGTGGAAGACCTCGGTGCCGACCCGCAGGCCCTCGTCGAAGCTTGTTGCGCCCGAGGGGACCACCATGAACTCCTGGAAGTCCACGGCGTTGTCGGCGTGGGCCCCTCCGTTCAGCACGTTCATCATCGGCACCGGCAGCACGCTGGGCTCGTCCAGGCCCGCGACCTGGGCGACATAGCGGTAGAGCGGCAGTCCGGCTTCGGCAGCCGACGCCCGTGCGGCGGCCAGTGAGACACCCAGGATCGCGTTGGCGCCGAGGCGGGACTTGTTCGGCGTTCCGTCCAGGTCGATCATCGCGCGATCGAGCGCCGACTGGTCCGCTGCGTCGGCGTTCGCGAGCGCCACGGCGATCTCGCCGTTTACGTTGGCCACCGCGGTGGCCACGCCCTTTCCGTTCCAATCCGAGCCGCCGTCGCGTAGCTCGGTGGCCTCGAACTCGCCGGTGGAAGCGCCCGATGGCACTGCGGCGCGGCCCATGGCGCGACCGGCGAGGGTCACCTCGACCTCGACCGTCGGGTTGCCTCGGGAGTCGAGGATCTGCCGTGCGTGGATGCGCTCGATAGCTGCCATCAAATCGGTCCCAACTGAAGCGTCAAATCTACGCGGTCGGGCGCAGGCGGTCGGCGGCCGAGCGCACGGCGAGCTCAGGGTCCACACCCAGCGTCCGCGAGACGCGCACCAGCTCCAGCAGAGTCTCCCCCAGCCAGCGCTCGGCACGATCGCGCACCGCCTCCTCGACGGGCGGCTTGCCGCCGCCGGCCGGATCCGCCCGGCGCAGGATCTTGCGCGCGTACAGGAGCCCCGGCAGGTTCTCCGGAACGTCGGCAAACGGATCATCCGCGCCGCGGCCCTCCACCTCGCGCTTGATCCTGTCCCAGTTGGCGAGCACCTCGCCCGAATCGGAGACCTTCAGATCAGCTGCATCACCGGCGGCAGAGCCCCCTTTTCGAGGCTCGCCGTCCGCCTCGGAGTCACCGAACACGTGCGGGTGGCGTCGGACCAGCTTCTCGGTGAGCTTCGTCGCTACGTCGCCCAGGTCGCTCGCACCGCGCTCCTCCAGCAGCAGCGCCAGGAAGACCACCTGGAAGAGCACGTCACCGAGCTCGTCGACCATCTTTTTGTCGTCGCCCGTGGTGGCCGCATCGGCCAGCTCGTACACCTCCTCGACCGTGTGGGGGACGATCGAGCGCTCGTTCTGCTCGCGATCCCACGGGCACTCAACCCGCAGGCGGCGGGTGATCTCGTCCAGCCGTGCGAGGGCCTCGAGCGGAGAAGGCGCCTCGGTCAGGGCGCGGGTGCGGCGCCGGGGGGCGCGGTGCCGGGGGGAGCCGCGCCACCGGCCGCCGGGGGCGCGCCGGGAATCTGTGTGGCGCCGGGCACGCCCAACTGGTCCGCCGCCGGAGCGGGGGTGCCTCCGAGCGCGGGTCCCTGGGGCCTACCGGGGACCAGGGCACCCGAAGCTGCTGCACTGGCCGCGTCCCAAGGCGCCGTGGGAGCCTGCAGCGCGAGGCCGCTGGGATCGGGCGCGGCCGGCGTCGCGCTCGCAAACGGGGGCAGCGGCGCGATTGAGGTCACCGGCGCCGGGCAGGCAAGTGGCGGATCCTCGCCGGTCTCGGGGTCGGGCACGACCTCGTCGCCAGGGTCGTCGCCGACGCATCCGTCGTCGGGCACGCTGTTGGAGCAACGCTCAATTGCTACGTCCTCCGCGCAGATGGTGCGCTGGCGCCACTTCGCGACGAAGCTCTCCTGGAAGTCGGATGCGATCGTCTGCTGGGCCTGCGTTACGAGCGTCTGGCTGATCTGCTCGCGGACCTGGTCGTCCAGCTCCTGGGTGGAGGCCGGGGTAATCGTGTCCACGCCCAGCACGTAGAAGCCGGCGTCGGTCTCGATCGGACCGGCCAGCTCGCCCTCGGAAGCGCTGAAGATCGCTTCGTCGAGGGCGGCCTCGTTCTGGCCCTGCACCACGCCCTGACGCAGGCCGCCGAGCTCAGCGGTGGCCTCGTCGGTTGAAAACTTCTTCGCGACCTTGTCCCAGGACTGGTCGGAGTCGTCCTTGCTGAGCGCGTCGAACGCCGTCTGGGCCTCGGCTTCGTCGGGGTTCAGGATCGTGCGGACGTCGCGGGTCTCCGGCGTCTCGAACTGCTCGATGTTGTCGTCGTAGAAGGCCTGGATCACTTCGTCGGCGATCTCGGGTTCAGCCGGAATCACCTCCTCCTGGATTCGCGCCGATAGGAGCTGGAGCTCAACGCGTTCGAGCGCGTCCTCCTCCGAGAAGCCCTGCTGCTCGAGGAAGCGGTCGAACTGCTTCTGGCCGCCGAACTGCTCTTCGATGATCGAGTCGCGCTCAGCCAGGATCTCGCGCTCGGAGACCTCGATACCGAGATCCGCGGCCTCGCCCGCCACCCATTTGGCGAGCAACAGATCCGCCATCGCCGAATCCACCAACAGGTCGTACTGCGGCGTGCCCGCGGCGGGGGCCTCCTGGATGCCCTGGCGGGCGGCCGCCTGCTCGATCGCAATGTCGAAGTCTTCTCGGGTGATGTCGCCGTCCCCGACCTCCTCGACGAAGGCAACGTCCCCCTCGGGGAGGCTCAGGCCGCCCAGGCCGCTGGTGGTTGCGGTCAGCACCAGCGCGAGGATCAGCCCTGCGCCCAGCACGGCGGCGATCAGCTTCTTGTTCGGTCCCTGGCGCACGAAGTTGGAAAGCCTATACAGCCGCCGCCACCGGATTCGCCGATAGGGCGTCCACGAGCCCCCGCGAAGCAGCCAGCCTCGGCTCCGGCTCGTCAGGGACGCGCAGTGACAGCGTCCGCTTCGACGTTTCGTACATCGCTTCGGGGATGCGCTCGCGAATCGCCGCGACGGCCGCCGAGTCGAGCTCGATTGGCGAGATCGACAGGCGCCCGCCGCGAACCTCCGCCACCCGTCCGCCCGCCTTGCCGACCTCGATCCGCACCCGCTGGAGCTCGAGCAGCGCCTCGACCGGCTCGGGCACCGGTCCGAAGCGGTCGCGCAGCTCCTCACGCAGAGCACGCAGCTCGCCTGGTTCGCGGGCCGAGGCGATCCGGCGGTGGAGATCGATCTTCGCCGTCTCGTACGGGATGAACTCGTTCGGTACGTAGGCGCTGACGTCGATGTCAACCCGCACCTGGGACTCGGCCTCGGCCTCCTCGCCGGATCCGGCCCGCAACGCCTCGGTGGCCTCCTCCAGCATCGAGAGGTAGAGCTCGAACCCGATCGCGGCGACGTGGCCGGACTGCTCGTCGCCCAGCAGGTCGCCGGCGCCGCGCAACTCGAGGTCGCGCATCGCGATGGCGAAGCCGGAGCCCAGCTCCGTGTGGTCGGACAGGGTTGCCAGACGCGCTGCCGCGTCGGCCGAGAGCGACTCGCTCGTCGGGTGAAGCATGTAAGCGAAGGCGCGCTCGCGTGAACGCCCGACGCGCCCGCGGATCTGGTAGGCCTGTGCCAGGCCAAGGAGATCGGCGCGCTCGACCACAAGGGTGTTCGCCTGGGGGATGTCCAAGCCGGACTCGATGATCGTCGTCGCGACCAGACAGTCGGCACCGCCACGCAGGAACGAGAGCATCGTGTCCTCCAGCTCACTCGGCTCCATCTGTCCGTGCGCCTCGGCGAAGCGGACGCCCGGACACAGCGCGCGCAGGCGCTCCGCCGCCTCATGGAGTGTGTCGACACGGTTGTGGAGGAAGAAGACCTGGCCGCCACGGTCCACCTCACGGCGAATCGCCTTGCCGACCAGGTCCTCGTCGTAGGGGCCGACATAGGTGCGAATCGGACGGCGACCCTCGGGCGGCGTCTCGATCACCGAGATATCGCGCAGGCCCGCCAGGCTCATCTGAAGCGTGCGCGGAATCGGCGTTGCCGACATCGAGATCACGTCCACGCGGAGCTTGAGCTGACGCAGCAGCTCCTTCTGCTTGACCCCGAAACGCTGCTCCTCGTCCACGATCAGCAGGCCCAGCTCCTTCGCACGGATATCGCGTGAGAGGAGGCGGTGGGTGCCGATCAGCACATCGAGGGTGCCATCGGCAAAGCGGGCCAGCGTTGTCTTGATCTCCGCCGGCTTGCGCAGACGTGAGACCGCCTCGACCTCGAACGGCAGATCGGCGAAGCGCTCGCGAAAAGTCCCCAGGTGCTGCTGGGCGAGGATGGTGGTCGGCACGAGCATCATCACCTGCTTGCCGTCCTCGGCGGCCTTGACGGCGGCGCGCAGCGCGACCTCGGTCTTGCCGTAGCCCACGTCGCCGCAGATCAGCCGGTCCATCGGGCGCTCGCCCTCCATGTCGGCACGCGTGGCCTCGATCGCCTCGAGCTGATCGGCCGTCTCCCGGAACGGGAACGAGCGCTCGAGCGCCATCGCGTACTCCCCGTCGGGCGGGAACGAGTGCCCGCGCCGTGCGGCTCGCTCGGCGTAGAGGTTCAACAGGTCTCCGGCGAGCTGGCGGGCGGCGCGACGGGCGCGAGCCTTGACGGCGTCCCAGCGCTTCGAGCCCAGCGCCGAGAGCTGGGGTTCGTCGCCGCCGACGCCGACGTAGCGCGAGATCTTGGTGAGCTGCTCGGTCGGTGCGAAAACGCGGTCCGAGCCCTTGTACTCGAGCTCTAGATAGTCACGGGTGACGTCGCCGACGGTCTTCGTCTCGAAGCCGGCGAAGCGCGCGACGCCGTGCTCGGAGTGGACGACGTGGTCCCCGACCCGCAGGTCGGCCATCGAGGCGAGCGAGCTGCGCACGGTGGGATCCGTGGAGACACGCCTGTGGACAAGTTTTCGGAACGGGTAGACGGCGAGCTTGAGCGACGGCGCGACAAACCCGTCCCGGAGCGAACCCTCGGCAAAGGCGACGCCGGGATCGGCGGGAATGGTCCCGCCGCTCAGCATCGACGCCTCCAGGCGCTGGAGGTTGAAACGTGCACGTTCGGCCTCGCCGCGGTGCTCGAAGGCAACGACCACGCGGTAGCCGGAGCGCACCTCACGCTCGAGCACCGGCTCTGCCTCGCCGATCGAACGCGCCGATGAGGCCGGCGCCTGGGCGCGGAAGGCCAGATCGTCAGATTCGCCCTTCGCGTTGAGACGCAGCAACGCGCGCTCGGCTAGCGGCTCCGCCACGTCCACGTAGAGGCTGCGGGCGTCGCTGGCGTGCATCGCGGCGGTCACGTCCTCCCAGTGGTCGCGGAGGGCGGGCTCGATCTCTTCGGCCCCGGCGACCAGAACAGCTGCGTCGTCGCCGACCAGATCGAGCGGAGCGCGAAAGGAGTCGATCGGGAGGAGCTGGCCGATGTCGGGGCGCTCGTCGTCTTCGAGGGTTGCCTCGGCGAGCACGCGGTGCTCGGATGCCAGCTCGGCCGCGGGCGAGAGCTCGATCGCCTCGGCTTCCCCCAGCGAACGCTGGGTGAAGGTCGAGAACCAGCGAATCGACTCGATCTCGTCGCCGAACAGCTCAATGCGCGCGGCGCGGTCCTCGGTTGCGGGGAAGACGTCGAGGATGTCGCCGCGGATCGCGAACTGGCCGCGCTCCTCCACCTGCTCGGCGCGCTCGTAGCCCGCATCGGCGAGCAACTCCGCGGCGAAGGTGAGGTCGATCTCCTCCCCCACCCGCAGCCCGAACCCCTCGGGCCGGAGCGATGCGTCGGGAACGCATTCGGCCAGCGCCACCGCGCTGGCAACGATCACGTCCGGGTCGGCGCGGCCGAGGGCGTCCAGCGCCGCGATTCGCAGCCCCACGAGGTGAGGCGGGGGTGCGATCTGGGAGGCATAGCCGGTGCCGCGCGCCGGGTAGTGACGCACCCGCCGCGGCGCGAGCCAGGTGCTGAGGTCGCGCGCGAGGTCGCGCGCGGCGACGTCGTCCGGCGCCACCACGACCACGGGGCCATCGGCAAAGAGGTCGGGGTCGTCGCTCAGCGCCGCGAGGAGAAATGGCTGGAGCGAGCCGGAGACGAGCGCCGAACCGCGGGCACGCGTGGCTTCGACCAGGTGCGGGTAGGCGTCGCCTTCGCGAGCGAGTGGGAGCAGGCCGCGAAGTGACACGCCGCTCAGGTTAGGCGGCCACCCTCCCCGCCGAACGCGCGATTTTCACCGCGGTGAGGGGACGATCGCTACTTCGGCGGGTGGGGGCCGGGCAGGCCCGGGCCCGCGGCGGCCCATTCGACCTGCCCGACACCCTCGTCGCGCGAGCGCTCGACCACGCCGTCCCAACCGTGGAGCATCGTTTTCAGGCGAGCGACCGCCTCGGGCGGGTGCGTGGCGCAGCTGGCGGCAAGCGCCAGCGCGACCTCCTCGGTGCGGGCAGCGGGAGCGACCTTGTGAACCAGGCCCCAGCGCAGCGCCTCATCGGCCGCAACCTCCTTCGAGGTCAGCAGCAGGTACTTCGCGATCGACAGGCCGCACAGCGTGACCAGGCGGGCGGGCCCCACCGGCACGCCCAGCGCGGCACCGGGGAAGCGCAGCCGCAGGTTCGAACCACCGACGCGAACGTCGCAGGCAACCGCGATCTCGGCGCCACCGCCCACGCATGCGCCATGGCAGGCGGCCACCGTCGGCTTCGGAAACTCGACGAGTTGGTCGTAGAGGTCGGCGAAGAGCTGCATGCGGCGCACCTGCCCGTCGTGATCGAGTACCTCGCGCACGTCGGCGCCGGCGGAGAGCCCAAGGTGATCGGTCGAGGAGACGACGAGGGCACGCACCTCGGCGTCACCGCGCGCGGTGGCGAGGTGGGCGAGCAACTCCTCGAGCATCGGGGTGTTGATCGCGTTGCGTGAATCGGGCCGGTCGAGCTGCACCAGCGCGACACCCTCCTCCACCGAGTAGTTCGTGAGCTCACCCATCGTCGTCGCCCGAAGCTAGCCGCTCGACGAGACTCTCGACCTCGCGGGCGGCGGAATCGATCAACTCGCGCACCTGCTCTCCGGACTCGTCGAAACGTCCGAGCACATGGGCGGAGACGATCTCCGGGTCGGTTGAGTCGGGACGACCGACGCCCACGCGGACGCGCCAGAAGTCGGTTGAACCGAGCCCCTCGCGCAGCGACTTCATCCCGTTGTGGCCGGCCGAGCCGCCCCCGAGCTTCGAGCGGATCTCGCCAAAGAGCAGGTCGATCTCGTCGTGGACCACGACGACGTGGTCGAGGGGGATGCGAAGCGAGCCGCGCGCCGGGCCGACGGCGCTGCCCGACTCGTTCATATAGGTGAGCGGCTGAATGACGGCCACCCGTGGACCACCAGGGCGGACACGGCCTTCGGCCAGCAGCGCACGAAACTTCTCCTTCGGCTTGGGAAGGTCCCAGCGGAGCGCGAGCTGCTCGGCCACCGCGAAGCCGACGTTGTGCCGGGTGCCGGCGTACTTCGCCCCGGGGTTCCCAAGTCCAACCACGAGGATGCGATCGCCGGGGTCACCCTCACGGCGGCGCCGGAAGAGATTCAGGGGGTTATTCCTCGGAGTCGCCGGAGGACTCGGCGTCGCCGCCGTCGCCCTCGCCGTCAGCGGCATCGTCGCCGCCCTCGACCGGTTCGCCGTCCTCGCCGACGAGCTCGGCCTCTTCCTCGACGTCGGGCTCGGGCTCCTCCTCAACGCGAGGCGGACTGAGGGTCGCAATCGTGACCTCTTCGGCCTCGATTCCCTCGCCGAGCACGAACTCCACGCCCTCGGGTGCGACCACGGAATCAAGCTGCATCGTGTCGCCGATGACCATGCCCGACACGTCCACCGCGATGGACTCGGGGATGGCGGTCGGCAAGGCCTCGACGGTGACCTCGTGGGTGATGTGCTCCAGCACGCCGCCCTCCTTCACACCGGGCGAATCCTCCGTGCCGAGCAGCTCGATCGAGACCTCGGACTGGATCGCCTGGTCGAGGCGCACCACCTGAAGGTCGAGATGAATCGTATTGCCGCGTACCGGATGGCGCTGCTGCTCCTTGACGACGACCGGCTCGGCACCGGCCCCGTCGAGGACGAGGTCGATCAGCGCGCCACCCTCGGCCAGGGCGTTGCGCAGGTCGCGCTCGCCGACCTGAAAGGCGCGGGCCGGCTCGCCGCCGGAGTACACGACACCGGGCACCAAACCCTCGCGACGAAGACGGCGCGTGGTGCGCGAACCGAACTCGGTGCGCGCGTCTACCTGAAGCTGTGTGCGGTCTGAGGCCATCGGCGGCGAATGAGGATACCCAGCGCTAGCGCTGCTCATCGAACAGACGCGGATCGTTGGTGCAGACGCCGTCCACGCCGCACCCCGCAATCTCCGCGATGCGATCCCGATCGTCCACCGTCCAGCAGATCAGCTCGCAGCCCGCGTCGTGGGCGGCCTCGACGATCGACCGGGTCACGAGCGCGTGGTAGAGCCAGACGAAATCCACGTCGAGGCGCGGGGCGTGGCGGCGAATCAGGGTCGGCAGACGGGCGCGGAGCGCCAACATGCCGGCGAGGACGAACGGGCGTCCAACTCGGCTGCGGGTCCAGTCGCGGCTCACCCGCGGCAGGGTCCAGCCGCGGCGCAGAACGGGCTCGAGCTCACCGAGGGCGTGGATGCTTCGGACCTCCATCGTCGAGGTCATCGCGCGCTCGATCAGGTCGCGCTCGCGTAGTGCGGCGACGATCTCGTCCTCCCGCCCCGCGACCTTCAGATCGAGGTCGATTCCAACCCGGTCGAGCGGCGGACGGGTGAAGGCGTCCAGGGCTTCGTCGAGGGCCAGTTCAGGCCCCGACCTGGCCGCCGCCCAGTCGTGGGCGACCAGCAGGGGACCAGTCCCCTTGTCGGGGCCGGACGGAGCGGTTCGCCAGTCGCGGCCGTCAGGGAAGTCCGAGTGGGGGCGCAGCACGTCGAACTCGATCACGTCGACCCCCACTTCGACGGCAGTGGTGAAGCTGGCGATGCTGTTGCCCGGAACGATCGCATCGGCGCCCTTGTGGCCGACCCGTAACAGGCGGGCGCCCTCAGGCATTTGGCCGTGCGCTCGCGGCGCGCGGCGACCTTGGCTTGCCCGGGAGCTCGAGCTGTTCGAGGGTGCGGTCGTCCATGCGCGGGGCGAAGCCTAGGCAGGTTGCTCGCCCGGTCGTAGATATAGGTTCCTCGCATGAGCGAGGGGATGCTCACTGACATCGCGCGACGCCGGCTCGCGGCGCTGCTACTGATCGCCGGGCTGATGATCGGTGGGCTGGCGATCGCCGACGTGGGGCCGTTTTCCGACCCGCCCACACCGGAGGAAGCGGTCAAAGAGACGGTGACCGAGTTCTACGACGCAGCTTCAAACGGTGATTTCGAGCGCTACTGCGATCTGCTGACCCAGACCGCGAGAGACGGTGTCAGGGCGAACGCGGCACGGCTGGTCGAGGAGGCCGGCGGGCTCAACTGCCCGGCGATCCTCGAGATTGCAAAGGAGGCCCTTACCGAAACCGAGGCGCGCATCCGGGAGGTGAGCGTGAGTGGCAACCGGGCGCGCGTGGAGGTGAGCCTGCAGCTGGCCGACGAGGCAGTCCAGCCACGCACGGTGATCCTCGAGCTCGACCCCGCGGGCAGCTGGAAGGTCTCGGACCCGGGCTAGGACAACTGCCCTACCAGGCGGGCCCAGTCGCCCGCTAGAACAGCTGGTTCTCGCCGGCGAAGATCTCGGAGACCGAGTCGTCGGCGAAGATGCGGCGGATCGAATCCGCGAGGATCTGCGACGCGTGCAGGACGGTGATGTTGTCGGGCGCGCCGGGGGCAAGCGGCACCGTATCCGTAACGACGATGCGTTCGATGCCGGAGTTCTCGTAGGCGAGGCGCTCGTACGCCGGGCCAGAGAAGAGACCGTGGGTGGCAGTGGCGATCACCTTGGCCGCGCCGGCCTCGAGGACGGTCTTGGCAGCTGAGCAGAGGGTGCCGGCGGTGTCGATCATGTCGTCGACGAGTACTGCGGTCTTGCCCTCGACCTCACCGACCACGTAGCCCGTCTTCGCCTCGTTCTGCTTCGGGCGTTCCTTCTCCATCACGGCCCAATGCACGCCGACCTTGCGGGCGAAGTTCCGCGCGACCTTCACCCGGCCGGCGTCGGGCGAGACGATCACAAGCTCTTCGGAGAAGACCTGGTCCATGAAGTACTGGGTGAGCATCGGCATCGCCGTCATGTGATCCACCGGCTTGGAGAAGAAGCCCTGGACCTGGCCGGAGTGGAGGTCCATGGTGAGCACGCGATCAACACCTACGGCCTCGAGACATTGGGCGACGACTCTTGCGGAAATCGGCTCGCGAGGAGCAGACTTCTTGTCCTGACGGCTGTAGCCGTACCAGGGCATGACCGCGATGATGCGATGTGCCGAGGCGCCCTTCGCGGCGTCGATCATCACCATCAGCTCCATCAGCGCGTCATTCGGGGTCATGTCCTGCGCGAGGTTCGCGGCGGTGGACTGGACGAGGAAGACGTCGGCACCGCGGATGGACTCCTCGTAGCGGCAATAGACCTCGCCGTCGGCGAAAGTGCGCAGGTCGACGCGGCCGAGGTCGACGTTGAGCTGGCCGGCGATTCGCGCGGCCTGCTCCATCGAGGCGCGACCGCCGAAGACCATCAGCCGCTTCGTGTAGTCGTGCACTATCGAGCTGACGGGCTGTGGGCTCTCCTCGATCGCGCTCATGAACGCCTCGTGGGTCGGCGTCGGGCGCTCACTCGGCGTCCTTCGTGTCGCTGTTGCCGGATCGGCGGTTCGAGTAGCCATCGATGTTGCGCTGGTTGATGTCGCTCACCCCGAGCGCGCCGTCAGGCACATCTTTACGGATCACGGCGCCGGCGCCAGTGTAAGCGTCTTTGCCGACCTCCACCGGGGCGACCAGTGAGGTGTTGACCCCAATTCGCGCACCTTCCCCGATCTTCGTGCGGTGCTTGTCCTGCCCGTCGTAGTTGGCGGTGATCATCCCGGCGCCGAGGTTCGCGCCCGCACCGACGTCGGCGTCGCCCAAGTACGAGAGGTGCGGGATCTTCGCCCCCTCCCCAACTTCGGAATTCTTCACCTCGGCGAACGCGCCGACCTTCGAGCCGTTGGCGAGGCGCGTCCCGGGCCGCAGATGCGCGAACGGGCCGACGACGCACTCGTTGCCAACCTCGCATTCGACCAAAAAGGAGTGCGGAGCCTGCACCGACGCGCCGATGCGCGAATCGGTGATGGTGGTGTGCGGCCCGACGATCGAGTCCGCGCCGATGGTCGTGTTGCCTCGAAGCGACGTGCCGGGTTCGATCCGGGCGTCCTGGGCGATCTCGACACCCGCGTCGATCCAGGTGGACGACGGGTCGGTGATGGTTACCCCGCCGAGCATGTGTCCTTCACAAATCTTGCGCCGGGCCTCGAGCGTGACCCGTGCGAGGTCGGCGCGGTTGTTCACGCCGAGGTTGACGTTCGGGTCGTCGGCGAGATACGCGGCGACCAGCCCGCCATCGGAGCGCATCAGCGGCAGGGCGTCGCCGAGGTAGAACTCGCCTGCCTCCTCGTTCATCTCGATGCGGCAGATGGCGTCGGCGAAAGCAGCGCCGTCAAGGCAGTAGGTGCCAGTGTTGATTTCGCGGGTGGCGAGGATCTCGGCGGGCACCGATTCGGGATTCTTGGTTTCGACAATGCGCTCGACCGAGCCATCGCCGGCGCGCACGATGCGGCCGTAGGCGCCGGGGTCGTCGAGCTCGACGCTCATGATCGTTGCCGCGGCACCCGCCTCGCGGTGAGCGGCGATCAGGCCGGAGATGATCGCGGCGTTGACAAGCGGGTGGTCGCCCGAAAGGACCACGACCTCGCTCGAGTCGCGGATTAGCTCGATCGCTGCCCGCATGGCGCCGCCGGTTCCGTTCGCCTCCTCCTGCACGACGGTCTCGGCGCCTTCCGGCAGCCCGGAGGTGATGTCGCGGTCGGGCGAGACGATCACCGCCACGCGTCCCGCACCTGCCTTTTGCGCCGCGAGCACAGGCCAGGCGATCATCGGCCGTCCGCACACCTGGTGCAGAACCTTGGGCAGCGAAGAGCGCATGCGCGTACCTTCGCCCGCGGCCATGATCAGGACCGTGGGTGGGCTAGCCCCTACCCGGGGCGCCAGGTCAGTTTCGCGACTTGCGTCGCTCATTTGGTCCCTGAGCTCACCGCGCAATCGTAGTCGCGGCTTTCGCCGGACTGCCACCACGGGCGCCGCAACCCACGTGCGAGCGGATTCCGAAGCCGGGCGAGCGGCGCGATTGCGGGCCTCACGCTGCAAACGCACCCATCGGCGCGACCTTAGACTCAGTGCGATCATGGGGAGTCGGCTAATTGGCAAGCCTCTGGCTTTTGGTGCCAGCTATCCCGGTTCAAGTCCGGGCTCCCCAGTGAGCTTGCGGCCCTAGGTCGCCTCGCCCTTGCGCCTGCGCACGCGGCCACCGCCGGCCCCCGGCTCCAGCGCGGGCCCCTTCGGCGGCGGGATGCCCAGCACCCGCATCGCCTTGAGGCCGAAGCCCAGCTTCTCGCGGCCCTCGGTGGAGGACATGTCGTGTCCACAGAGGTCTCGGGCACGTTCGAGTCGATAGCGGATCGTGTGGCGGTGGGTGAACATCTGCTCGGCGGTCGGCGTCACGTTGCCGTCGTTGTCGAGGAACGCCTCGACCGTCGCCACCAGCTCCGTCTCGTACTGCTCGTCGTAGGCGGCAAGCGGGGCCACGGTTTCCTCGTAGAAGCGCTCAAGTTCCCCCGGCTCCTCGCTCATCGCCGGCAGCAGCAGGCGATAGGACCCCGTGCTCTCGAAAGCCAGCACGCCCCGGCCTTCTGCCTCGGCCACGTTCACTGCGAGCTGCGCCTCCTTGCCGGCGCGGTAGAGGTCCACCGGATCCTGGGTCCAGCGACTGTGGGCGACGGTCACCTCGCAGCCCGTCATCGCCTGGGACAGCTCGCCCGCAAGCGCTTCGGCGGCTCGCGCGAGACCGACGACATCAACCGCGGGAACGATCGCCGTCACCTCCGCCGGCTCGCCCTCCGCGATCACCGCCACGGAGCCTGGATTGCGGGAGCGCAGGACTCGCAGCGCAACCGTCAACGCCCGCGCCCGCCAATCGCCGTCCTGCGCGGAGCGCGGATGCGCGCGCGCAATCGCCACACCAGCCCCGCCGTCGAGGTCGGCACCAACCTCCGAGGCACGGGCCACGATGTCGCCCCTGTCGGTCACCCTGCGGTTTAGCAGCGCCCGGACGAACTCTCCGGCTGCCTCGTCGCTCGCCCATTCGGGCGAGCGCGAGCGCTCCACCTCCAGGGCCAGGAGCGCCGAGACCATCCGCGCCACGGCCGAGGAGGCCTGGACGTCGCCGCGCGGGCGAAAGCGAAGCTCGCCTACCACCTCGTCGGCCACCTTTAGCGCAACCGTTTCGATGCCCTCGCCGGCGGCGAGCAGCTTGCTCTCCTCGGCTGAGCTGGAAGCCGCAACGGCAAGCACGACGCTGGAACGGTCGATCAGCGCGACGCTCGCGCCAAGCGATTGCGCGGCGGCGCGAGTAACGGCTGGCAGTCCGGCCCCGGACTCGATCGCCTCCGAGAGAGCATCGAGCGCGCCGAGATCGCCGGGGGCGGCCTTCTTGGGGGTGCCGCCCGCCTTCGCGGCTGCGCCCGCGGAGGGCTTGGCTGCGGCCTTCCTCGGCTTCGAAGTCACCGGGAGATTCTGCCAGCCCACTGACTGGCGACCAAGATCACCCCAGGATGCCGGTGATCTCGTCCCAGTAGTAGACGATCACCACGCCGAGAGCGAACCCGAGCACGAGCAGCGCTGAGAGCACGAACAGGCTGAGGGCGGCGGCCGTCGCCTTTTCCCACGGACGCCCGAACGAACCCACCGTAGGCGCGAGGATGAGGGCCCCGAAAGCGAGCAGGCTGATCAGCCCGGCGCCGCCGAAGAGGAACTGCACTGCCGTGATCTCAGCTGCCAGGGGCATCGTCGCGTCGATCATCTTTGCGGAAATGGCTGACGACGAGGGCAATGCCCATGCACAACGCGAACAGCGCAACGCCCAGCGCGGCTCCCCCGCTCACATCGGAAAGGAAATGGACGCCGAGATATACACGCGAGAGCCCGATCGCCGCCGCGAGCGTAAAGCCGGCCGTAATCAGGGCTGTACCCCAAACAGCGCCGGGGCGTAGGCGCAGCGCCGCCGTCATTGCCAGCCACGGATACAGGATCGCGTAGGTGGCGTGACCGCTCGGCCAGGCCGCGCCGCTGGCGTCCACGAGGCCCCCCGGCGGTCGCGGCCGATCGAGCAATTCCTTGAGCGACGGCACCGCGATATGGACCAGCACGGTCGCCGCCACCAGCACGGCCAGCTCCATCCGTCTGCCCGCGACCCCCAGCCCGATCGCGGCCAATAGCGCGACGGCGAGTGTCACTTCGCCCGACCCGAACTCCGTTACGACCTTCGCGACGTCGGTGAACGCATCGCTTCGCAGTTCGTCCACGATCTCGAAGGCGCGCTTATCGCCCGCCGTGGGACCGGGTTTGTCCTCGACAATCAACCCGTAGCCGACGACGATGAACAGCGACACCGACAGCATTGCCATCACGCTGGTGAACTCCAGGCCGAGCCCACCGGGCGTGATGCGCCGCCAGAGGAACCGAGCCTGCGGCTCGATCCGGCGCCCGAGCGCCACCACGGGACGTCCGACCCGGGTTCCCTCCAGGCGCTGCGCAAGCATGTGCCGGTTGGCCTCTACCCGCATGTAGCGGACAACCACCACCACAGCGACGGTCGTCACCACGACGCTGCCGAACAGCAACGTCCCCCGACCAGCGATCTCGCCTGCCTTGTCGAGGCTTCCCGCGAGCGCGTACCCAAGGACCGAAAAAGTGCCAGCCCAGAGCCCCGTCCCGAGCACGCTGTAGGGGAGAAACGCCCGGTACGCCATGCCCGAGCTGCCCGCTATGAACGGCGCCAGGGCCCGGATCAGCCCCAGGAACCGGCCGACAAGGATCGTCTTGCCGCCGTGCCGTTCGAAATAGCGCTCGACCTGGGCAAAACGCTCATGCGTGATCCGAACCCGTGGCCCGTGCTTGAGGATGAAGCCACGCCCCAGCCGCCGCCCGATGAAGAAGCTCACGGTGTCGCCCGCCCAAGCGGCGGTCCAGACGATCGCGATCAACAGCACGATCGAGATCTCGCCTTGACCCGCGACCACGCCACCGACGATCACCGCCGTCTCACCCGGGAACACGAGGCCGACGAACGCGCCGGTCTCGAGGAAGGCGAGCAGGCCGACCAGCAGATACGTCCACTTGCCGAGGCTCGCGGAGAGATCCTCGAGGATCTTCTCGATGTCGACGTCGGGCAAGCTGTCGCCGAAGATCGCGTACACCACGCCGAGCAGCGCAAAGAAAACCAACAGGGGATGGGCGCGCAGGAGCTTCAAAACGTTTCTCACCTACTCCACCCTGCCCGATGAGCTGACGATCACGTCGGCATACCGCGGTGGCAGCTCGCCGGAGGCACGGTCGGCAGCAACGATGTCTTCGAACAGGCCGACCGCGGTAGGCCCCGATCCGGTCACGAAGCTCGCGAACGCACCGGCCGCCTCGAGAGCGGCGAGCGCCGCGCCGATCTCGGGCCGAAGCGAGACCGCCGCCGCCTGCAGATCGTTTATCAGTAGCTCCGGGTAGTCGAGCGGCGAGGCGCCGTCGCCGGCCACGCCGCGGAGGCGGACCTCCAGCTCCTCGAGCTCACTCGCGCCCCGCCCAAGCCCGAGCCGGTCGGCCTCGGCGTACACCTCGGCCGCCGAGAGCCCGCGCTCGAACGGCACAAGCACGACGCCGAATCCTCGCGGCTCGGGCAGCCGCTCAACCCTCTCCCCTGCGCCACCAACGAGCGCGAACCCAAAATTAAGCAGCGAGGGCACGTCCGCCCCAAGCCCGGCCGCGATCTCCTCCAACCCCGCAACCTCACCCTGCGCGAGCCTGAGCAGGGCAGCGGCGTCGGCGCTGCCTCCACCCAGGCCAGCCGCCACGGGAATCCGCTTGTCGATGACGACTCGCAACGGCGGGCTCGACCATCCACGCGCTCGCAGCGCCGCCAGCGCGTCGGCCGCAAGGTTGGGCCCCTCTACCCCTTCGCAATGCACCTCGTCCGCCTCGGCCGACCCCACCTCGATCCGGTCTGAGAGGGCGAGTTGACAGAACAGCGAACGCAAATCGTGAAGCCCATCCTCACGCCTCCCGCCGAGGTAGAGGCAGAGGTTGAGCTTGGCTGGGGCGCGGATATTCATGTCGCGCGGTGCAAGTCGCCAGACGCGACTGGCTTCCCGGTGTTGAGCTTGTTCACGAAAGCGCCTCGTGCAGCCGCAAGAATTCGGCGGGGGCCAGCTCCTCCGCCCGCGAGCGCGAGTCAAGCCCGCAGCGGTCGAGCGCTGCCAGCGCCGACTCGCGGCTGACCACACCCGCCTCAGCAAGCGAGCGCGCCAGCGCCTTGCGCCGATGGGCGAACGCGCCGCGCACGAGCCTCGATACCCCGTCACCGGGCCACGGGGAGGTGCGCTCCATCCCAACGAGCGCCGAATCCACCCTGGGGCGCGGAGTGAACACCGCCGGGTCCACGGCGCGCAGCAGCTCCACCCGGCAGGCGAGCTGTGCCACCACGCTCGGCGATCCGTACGCCTTCGTCTTTGGCTTCGCCCGCAGGCGGTCGGCAATCTCGCGCTGGACCATCACCGTCCAGCGCCGCAAGGACGGCAGCTCGGCAATTGTTCGCAAGAGCAGCGGGGTTGCAATCGAATAAGGCAAGTTCGAGACCATCGCAGTCGGGGCGGGAGCGAGTTCGGCCAAGGCAACCCGCATCGCGTCGCCCCAGACCACCTCGACGTTGCCAAGATTCTCGGTCACGGACCCGAGCACCCGCTCGAAGCCGCGATCGAGCTCGACCACGTGCACGTGCGCGACCACCGGCGCGAGCCTCGACGTCAACGGGCCCTCGCCTCCGCCCACCTCGAGCACCACGTCGTCACCGCTCAGGGACGCGTCGCGCACGATCGCATCGAGCAGATTCTGATCGGCGAGGAAGTTTTGGCCGAGCCTCGCCATCAAGCGACCATCACCAGTCGAACGCCCGCTTGGCATTCGCCTCGACGATTGCCTCCAACTCCGCGTAGCCCACTCCGCGTGCGGCGGCCACCTCGCGTGCCGTCTCGACCACGAGTGCGGGCTCGTTTGGACGCCCGCGGCGCGACTGCGGAGCGAGGAACGGTGAGTCGGTCTCCACCAGCACCAGTTCGTCGGGCACCAGCGATGCCGCCTCACGCAGCTCGGGCGCCTTTGGGTAAGTCACGTTGCCGGCGAAGGAACAGAACCACCCCAGCTCGGCGGCCTCCGCGACCCGCTCCGGCGGAGCGCTGAAACAGTGAAGGACCACCGCGACCCCCGTGGCGTCGGCCGCGAGCAGGCCGAAGGTCGCCGCTACGGCGTCGTCGTCCGGCCCGGTGCCCGAGCGCATATGGATGACCAGCGGCTTCGCAACCTCCCGCGCAATCTCGATCTGGGAGCGCAACGCACGGAGCTGGTCGGGGCGCGGCGCACCGTCACGGTAGAAATCGAGCCCGGTTTCCCCCACGGCTGCGACCGATGGATCCGCGGCAAGCTCACGCAGGTCGGCCTCGGCGGCATCGTCGTAGCCCGCCGCCGAGTTCGGGTGGCGGCCCACGGCGGCGAGAATGGCGGCGTGCTCGCCCGCGATCGCGATCGCGTCCCGGTTGGTCTGTTCGTCGAGGCCGACGGTGAGGATCCGGCCCACGCCGACCCGCGCGGCGCGCTCGACGAGCTCCGCGGCTCCTGTCTCGCAGAGCCCGAGGTGGGCGTGCGTATCGACCACGCTCGGGAGTCTAGGCGCGGGTGGGCGGTTCGAGCTTCGGGAAGAGCGGCTCGATCCGCTCGGTGGTGAAGTCACCCGTCCGTGAGCCGAAGGCCGCGAGCCCACGGCCAGGCTCGGCGAGTGCATCGAGCAGCTTCTCCGAGGCCTCGGGTATGAACGGCAGCAGCGCCAGGGTGACGACACGCAGCCCCTCGGCGAGCGAGCGCAGAACCTCGTCCAGGCGCTCGGCCTGCGACTCATCCTTGGCGAGGTCCCAGGGCCGCGTCTCCTCGACGTATCGGTTCAGCCGCCGCACCCGCGACCAAATCGCCTCGAGGGCCTGCGATGGCTCGCAACGGTCGATCAGCTCGCGCACCTCGACCTCCACGCTCTCCAGGCCATCATCGCCGGCGCCAAGCGTCGGGTCCGGCGCGCCACCGATCACGGCGCCCTCCCGGTAGCGCGCGGTCATCGCCAGTGTGCGCGAAGCGAGGTTGCCGAAATCGTTGGCAAGCTCGGTCTCGTACCGAGACTCGAACCCAGCCGCTGAGACCGAACCGTCCTGTCCGAAGGAGACCTCGCGGAACAGGTAGAAGCGCAGCGCGTCGGCGCTGTAGCGCTCGATCACGTCGAAAGGGTCAAGCACGTTGCCGAGCGACTTCGACATCTTCTTCTCGCCCATCAGCAGAAACCCGTGGATAACCATCCCGCGGGGAGGCTGGAGCCCCGCGGCCAGCAGCAGCGCCGGCCAGATCACCGCGTGGAACTTCAGGATGTCCTTGGCCAGCACGTGGAACGCGGCGGGCCAGTAGCGCTCGGTCAGGTCCACATCGTCGCGGGCGAACGAAAGGGCGGTGACGTAGTTGAGGAGCGCGTCGAACCACACGTACATGCGCTGGCTGGGATCCCAAGGCAGCTGCATCCCCCACTTCAGCTTCGCCCGCGAAAGTGAGACGTCCTCGAGGCCGCCTTCGATGAACGACACCGCTTCGTTGCGGCGAAACCCGGGCACGACGAACTCGGGGTTGTCCGCGTACAGGCGCTTGAGATCCTCCTCGAATGCAGACAGCCGGAAAAACCAGTTCTGCTCGCTCACCCGCTCGAGCGGGATCTCGTGGATCAGACAGGTGTTGTCCGGCCCGAGCTCGCGCTCACCCTTGAAGTCGGCGCAACGCGGGCAGTACCAGCCCTCGTACTGACCCTCGTAGACGTGCCCGTTGTCGTAGACCCGCTGCATTACCTCCGCGACACGATCGGTGTGTCGTTCGTCCGAGGTGCGGATGAAGAAGTCGTTGGTGGCGTTGACCGATTCCGCCATCGCCTCGAACCGGGGTGCGTTGCGGTCGGCCAGCTCCTGCGGGCTGATCCCCTCGCGCTCGGCCGCCAGCTCAACCGGCTCGCCGTGCTCGTCGGTGCCCGTCAGGAAGAACACGTCCTCCCCGCGCTGGCGCATGTGGCGGGCGAGAATGTCCGCCGCAATCGTCGAGTACGCGTGGCCGAGATGCGGCTCCGCGTTGACATAGAAGATCGGGGTGGTGACGTAGAAGGCCACGGGTCGGCTATTCGCGCGGTTCGCGTCCCGTGAGCGCGGTGTAGAGATCGTTGGCGCGGGTCCCGGTAAGCGCGGCAACCACTCCCGCAGCGGCGCGTGGCCGGGCCCCAGATTGGACTAGTCGGCGCAGAGCATCGACCGCGAATGCGATGTCGGGTGAGTCGGAGGCCCGGGCCCCGGCCGCACCGATCACGACCACGATCTCGCCCTTCACATCGTCGCGGAAGGTCCGCGCGAGCTCGCTCAGGCTGCCGCGGACAACCTCCTCGTGGAGCTTCGTCAACTCGCGGCAGACCGCCGCCGGGCGGTCGGGCGCCAGCGCCGCAAGCGCCCCGAGCGATTCGGGAAGGCGCCGCGGGGACTCAAACGCGACGACCGTCTCGCCGCCCGCCAAGACTCGCTCCAGTTCGCCCGCACGACGAGGCAGAAAGCCCTCGAAGCGCCAACGGTGGGTGGGCAGGCCCGACGCGACAAGTGCCGTCGTGACAGCCGAAGGGCCGGGCAACACGTGGACCTCGAGATTCCGCTCGATGCAGGCGTTGACAAGCCGGTAGCCGGGGTCCGAGATCGAGGGCATACCAGCATCTGTGACCAGGGCAACCTTCGCCCCGCGCTCGATCGCCTGGGCGATCTGCCGCGCCCGATCAGCCTCGTTGCCTTCGTGGTTGGAGACGAACTTCGGCCGGGGGATCTCCAGCCGTTCGTACAGTCGCCCGGTGCGGCGGGTGTCCTCACAGGCGACGAGGTCCGCCTCCGCGAGCGCATCGCGCACACGTTCGGTCACGTCGCCGAGATTGCCGATTGGCGTCGGGCAAACGGTCAGCTGACCCGGCATCTACCGCTTCTCCTCGGGATCGAGCTCGCTCATCACCATCGCCGCAGCCCCGATCATGCCCGCTTCGACGCCAAGCTCGGCGGCACGCACCGGCGTCTGGTTCATCGGTGGCAGAGCTCGCGCCGCGAGCTCTGCGCGCGCCGGGGCGAGCAGCAACTCGCCCGCGGCCATCACGCCGCCGCCAACCACGATCACATCCGGCTCGAACACGTTCGCCAAACCGCTGATGAACGCGCCGAGGCGTTGTCCGATCATGGCCACCACGGCGATCGCGACCTCGTCGCCGGCCAGCGCAGCGCCGGTCACGGCACGACCGTCGATCGGCTCGCCCGCCACGTGCAGGCGACCGAGCGCTGAGTCCGGGTTCGCCGCCGCGGCAATGCCTCCCTCGCGACCGAGCGCCGTTCCGGAGGCCACCGCCTCGGCACATCCATGATTGGGGCAGTTGCCCTGGCAGGGCGGACCGTCGATGTCGATCACCATGTGGCCGAGCTCGGAGCCGGCGCCGGTGCTGCCGCGGTAGACCTGCCCGTCCAGCACGAGGCCGCCACCGATGCCCGTTCCGATGGTCAGCAGCACCGCGTTGCGGGTCCCGCGGGCGGCGCCGAATCGATGCTCGGCAAGCGCCGCAACGTTGGCGTCGTTATCGACAAAGACGGGCAGACCGAGCCGGTCGCTCATCAGGTCGCGGATCGGGACGTCCACCAGGGGCAGGTTCACGGCGCTGATCGCCAGCCCGCGCTCGCGATCGATCGTGCAGGGAATGCCCAGGCCGACCCCCACGGCGTCGGGCTGGGCCTCGAGCGCGGCGCGCAGCTCGCGCTCGAGGGTGTCGAGGACGTCGTCGGCGCTGCGGCCCACGCTTGCCTCCTCGGTGCGGTGGAGAACCCGACGGTGGGTGTCGACCACCCCCACCAGCAGCTTGGTGCCCCCGAGGTCTGCGCCAATCGCTGCAATGGAAGGTGCGGTCGCCATGGGCGAGTATTAGTAACCGGATGAGCGACTTCGTAGCGAATGCGAGTTTGGCCGAGGGCCAGCGAAATATCTGATGGCTCCCGACGATGAAGGGGGGCAGCGGCCGGACTACAAGGTCTACCGCTCCCGCAAGGGGTTCTCCAAGCCCGACCTGAACTCGCTGCGTGAGAGGGTCTCGGCGACCCGCAGGCAACGCAAACCCCGCGGTCCGAGAGAGTCACGCGAGCCGCGCACGCCCAGACCGAAGGGCGAGCGCAGCTGGCTCAAGTGGCTGGGCATCGCCGTCGTCGGCTGGCTCCTGCTGAGCTTTGTTTCGTTCGGGATTTCCGCCACGATCCAGAAATCGAAGCTCGCCGACACCGGCGACGCGCTCTCCAGCAACCCGCTCCTGGCAGTGGTTCCGCAGAACATCCTGGTGCTGGGTACCGACGTCCGCGACAACGAGTTCGCCTCATCCGAGGCCGAGTCCGAGGAGTGTGTCGAGGCCGCGGCGACGGGCGAGGAAACGCTCAACTGCGTGAGCGGCGCCCGCGCCGACTCGATCATGGTCCTGCGGGCGGGCGGGGGCGCGTTCGAGAAGCTCTCGATCCCACGCGACGTTCTGGCCGCCATCCCCGAGTTCGGCAACGACAAGATCAACGCGGCCTACCGGTTCGGCGGCGCCAAGCTGATGATCGAGACGGTTGAGCAGTTGCTCGGCATCGACATCAACCATGTGGCAATTGTCGACTTCGCGGGCTTCCGCGACCTGATCGACTCGGTGGGCGGCATCGAGGTCACGCTCGACCGCCGAATCTGCAACAGCATCTCGGGCGGAACGTTCGTCATCGACCTCAAGAAGGGGACGCGACTGCTCAACGGCGAGAAGGCGCTGGCGCTCGCCCGTACGCGGACCAGTGACTGCCCTGACGACGAAGGCGAGCCACCGATCAACGACCTCGATCGCACCCGCTTCCAACAGCAGATCCTCCAGGGCATGAAGGAGCGGCTCACCGACCCGCTGCGGATCCCCTACAACTTCCTCAAGGGGCCGCTGATCGGCTGGAACGCGCCGAAGGCCTTCGTCAGCGACATGGGCGCCTTCGCGATGCCCCAGTTCGTCTTCGCGGCGGCGATCGGCGGCAGCTCTGACACGGAAGTTCTCGAGCCGATCGACCCGGGTGGCAACCCGCTCATCGTGCCGGTCGAAAACTGCGTGAAGGCGATCCGCAAGCTCACGGGCGACGCGCCCGAGAATGATCCGCTCTGCAGCCCGGCCGGGTAGTCAGCGGGTAGCTAGTCGGACGAGGAGGAGCCGCTCGACGACTTCTTCTCGGATGAACCCGGCGAGGAGTTGCCCGAGCCGCTCGACGACTTCTCGGACGACTTTGCGCCTTCCGACGACGAGCCGTTGGCGGCAGCGCCCTTCTTGCCCTTGCGGGCGTAGTCAGTCGTGTAGAAACCCGAGCCCTTGTAGTGGATCGCGGGCGCGCTCAGCACGCGTTCGGCGGCGGCCCCGCATTCGACGCACTCGGTGATCGGGTCGTCGGCCATGCTCTGGAAGGCTTCGAAGGCGTGACCCTTGGTACAGCGGTACTCGTAGATCGGCATGAGACGGTGAGTTTCGCAGGTGGGCTGGCGCAACTCCGCCGGATAGCCTCCCGTCGCGATGACGAAGCCCCTGGTTGAAGTGACGATGGACGAAATCGTGGCGCTATGCAAGCGCCGCGGGTTCGTGTTCCCATCGTCGGAGATCTACGGTGGCCTCGGGTCGACCTACGACTACGGCCACTACGGGGTACTGCTCAAGCAGAACGTCAAGGACGCCTGGTGGCGCTCGATGCTCTCCGAGCGCGACGACATAGTTGCGCTCGACTCCGCGATCCTCCAGCACCCAAAGGTCTGGGAGGCATCCGGACACCTCGCCGGTTTCACCGACCCGCTCGTGGACTGCCGGGCTTGCAAGCAGCGCTTCCGCGCCGATCACCTCGATACCGAGGAGCTCTGCCCCGCCAAGGCCAGTCAGCCGAAATCCGAGGACCGCCGCCACGACCTGACCGAGGTCCGACAGTTCAACCTGATGTTCGAGACCACGGTGGGACCGGTCAAGGAGACGGGGTCAGTCGCCTATCTGCGCCCCGAGACGGCGCAGGGAATCTTCATCAACTTCAAGAACGTCGTTCAGTTCGCGCGCCGCAAGCCGCCGTTTGGGATCGCCCAGGTGGGCAAGTCGTTTCGCAACGAGATCACGCCCGGCAACTTCATCTTCCGCACCCGCGAGTTCGAACAGATGGAGATGGAGTATTTCGTCCCGCCCGCCGAGGCCAGCAGGTGGTTCGAGCACTGGTGCACCGAGCGCTTCGACTGGTACATCCGCTATGGGATCCGGCCCGAGTATCTGCGTCTGCGCCCCCACGACGCCGACGAGCTCTCGCACTATTCCTCGGGCACCTCGGACGTCGAGTACCTCTTTCCGATCGGCTGGTCCGAGCTCGAGGGAGTCGCCAACCGCGGCGACTTCGACCTGCGCTCGCACGCCGAGCACTCCGGCGAGAAGCTCGAGTATTTCGACCAGGGCTCGGGTGAGCGCTACGTGCCGCATGTGATCGAACCCGCTGCCGGGGCGGACCGCGCGACGCTCGCCTTCCTGGTGGACGCCTACGAAGAGGAGGAGGTCGAGGGCCGCAAGCGCACGGTGCTGCGCCTGCACCCCAGGCTGGCCCCGGTCAAGGTGGCCGTCCTACCGCTCGTCTCACGGGACGGCATGCCCGAGCGCGCCCGCGAGATCTTCGAGTCGCTTCGCCCGTCGATGCAGGCCGAGTACGACGAAGGCGGCTCGATCGGCAAGCGCTACCGCCGCCAGGACGAAATCGGGACCCCATGGAGTGTCACCGTGGACGGCCAAACGAACGAGGACGGCACCGTCACCCTCCGTGACCGGGACTCGCTGATCCAGGAGCGGGTCGCGGCCGACGAGTTGGGACCGATGCTCGCGGCGAAGCTGGCCGAGCCCTGGGTCAGCCCCAAGCTCGGCTAACGGCCCCAGCGCTCGCCGTCGCCGAGGCGCTTGAGCCCGACCCAGTAGAGGCTCATCACGACCTCGACCACGCGCTCGCGCGGGAGCTCACGCGAGTCGTCGAGCCACCACCCTGCCATGAACTGGATGCCGCCGGCGATCAGGTGGGCGAGCACCGCCGAGGTGTCCTCGACGGCGAGATCGCCCGGCTGCGGGGGCGGGGCATCGGCGACCATCATCAACGTCACCGCACTGGCGGCCTCCTCGCGGAGGCGGTCGAGTGCCTCGCCGGCGTCGGGGTCGGCGACGTTGCGGGTGAGCAGGCGCAGGGCTTCGGGACGCTCCTCTGCGAACTCGAGGAACGCCTCGATTCCGGCGCGGAGCTTTGCCTCGTTGTCCGCGCCCTCCGAGATCGAGCCGACGACCCGGTCGATCAACTCGTGCACGAACGTGTCGAGCAGCGCCAGCTGCAGCTCGCGCTTCGACGCGAAGTGCTCGTAGATCAGCGCCTTGGAGATCCCGCCTTGCGCCGCAACGTCGTCGAGCGAAGCCTCGTTGAAACCACGCTCGGAAAAGACCTTCAGGGCCGCCTCGAGGATCGCGATGCGGCGGTCCTGGGCGGACAGTCGACGGCGTGGCGCTCCCTTTTCGCTCGTTGGCACGGCCCTCACCCTACTAACTGACTGGCTGGTCAGTTAGACTGCGCCTGATCGTGCAGAGCCGAGCGAGGAGGAGCGGATGAGCGTCGCGCAACAGGACGGGATCAAGGCGGGAATGCAGATCTCCTACGAGGATCTCTACGAGCGCTGGGAGCAGAACAACTGGAGCGCGACCGCGATCGACTTCACCCAGGATCGCGACGGATGGGAGAGCCTGACCGACCTGCAGCGCGCCTCGGCCCGGTGGATCTATTCGATGTTCTTCTTCGGCGAGGACTCCGTCGCGGACAACCTCTCCCCCTACATCGACGCCGCACCGACGGAGGAGCAGAAGTACTTCCTGGCGACCCAGCAAGTCGACGAGGCGCGCCACGCCATCTTCTTTCACCGCTTCTTCAAGGAAGTGATCGGAGCCGGCGACTCGATCGCCGCCACGCTCGCCTACACAGAGGACCAGCTCGGTTGGGGCTACCGCAACGTTTTCAACCGGCTCGACCGGATGGCCGACGAGCTGCGCCGCGACCGCTCGCTACCGAAGTTCGCCCAGGCGATCGCCCTGTACCACCTGGTCGTCGAGGCCACCCTCGCCCAGCCCGGGCAGCACTACATCGAGGACTATTTCGCGAAGGCCGGCACGATGCCCGGCTTTTCCGAAGGCATGCGAAATGTCTCCCGCGACGAGCAGCGTCACATCGGCTTTGGCGTGAAGGTCCTCTCCGAGCTGCTCGAGGAGTCGGACGAGTGCAAGGCCGCCGTGCGCGAACTGCTGCTCGAGGTGATGCCCTACTCGACCGCCGTCTTCGTCCCGCCAAACGACGTGAGCGCCCGCGAGTACACACGGGCATACGGCTTCGAGTTGGAGGACATGTTCGCCTTCGGCATGCGCTCCGTGCTCACCAAGTGGCGCGCCATCGGCTACCCGATGGAGGACATGCCCGGCGTGTTCCCGGTCGACCTCGACCTGGGATACGAGGAGATCGCCCGGCGCCAGATCGCGCTGCTCGAGGCTGGCGTGATGGGCGAGCCGAGGCCCAACCCGGACTCGTCGCCCGACGTCCAGCGCCTCTACTTCGACGTGATCGCCAACTCGGCTGACACAAGCGCGGCGAACGGCAACCCGTTCACGATCCAGTGGCGTTTTGCCGACGCCGATCCATGGCACGTGATCGTCGCCAACGGCTCGACCCGGGCCGAGCCCGGCGTCGCGGCCAAGGCCGACCTCACCTGGGAGACGACCTGGGCCGACTGGATCGCGATCTCCAAGGGCGCGGTTGATCCAAAGCGGGCGATCCTGGGCCGTCGCCTCCGCTTCCGTGGCTCACCGTTGAAGCTCCGCACCTTCATGCAGACGTTCCCGCGGCGCCGCGCCCGCCCGCTCTCGTAGCGAGCTAAGCGCGCGCCGGAGCCGCCGGTGCGGGCGGGTCGGGTGCGGGCTCGTAGTGCTCGAAGCCCAGGTCGGGCAGGATCCGGTCAAGCCACTTCGGCAGCCACCAGTTCCACTCGCCCATGAGCTGCATTGTCGCCGGCACCAGGACCAGGCGGACCAGGGTGGCGTCGAGCGCGATCGCGACGGCGTTGCCGAGGCCGAGTTCCTTGATGGACGGGACGCCTGTGAAGACGAACACCGTAAAGACCGCGGTCATGATCAGCGCCGCCGACGAGATCGTCGGCGCGCTGGTGGCGAGCCCCTCGGCGACGGCGCGCTTGTTGTCGCCGTGGGCCTCGTAGCGCTCCCGGATGCGCGAGAGCAGGAAGACCTCGTAGTCCATCGAGAGGCCGAAGACGACGGCCAGGATCAGCGGCACATTGATCGTGTCGAGCTCACCCGCGCTCTGGAAGCCCAGGAAGCCGTCGAACCAGCCCCACTGGAAGACCACGACGAGTACGCCATAGGCGGCGCCGATCGAAAGCAGATTCATCGCCACAGCCTTGAGGGGCAGCAAAAGCGAGCGAAGCATCACCATCAGCACGAGGAACGAGAGCCCGAGGATGAACGCCAGGAGCTTCCACATCGAGCCGGAGATGAGGTCACGCACGTCGGCGATGCGGGCCGATTCGCCTCCCACCTCAGCGGTTGCCCCCCCCGCGACGAGGGCGCTCGACGGCACGATGACGTCACGGGCACGGTCGACCAGCGCAAAGGTCTCATCGGCGTCGCCCGCGCCATGTGGAAAGACATCCAGGAGGGCGCGGCCACCGTTGCCACTCGGGCTCCACTCGCCCACCGAAGCAACACCACGATCCTGCGCGAAGTCCGAGCGCAGTGGGGCTAGCGCTTCAGCACTTGCGGCGGCCGCCACGTCGTCTTCGTCGTCGAGGTTGGCAACGATGCGGATCGGATCGGCGCCGCCGCCCGTTGCCTGCGCGAGGACTCCAACGCCCACGCGCACATCGTGATCCGTGGGGAACTGCTCCAACGCCCCGGCGCCCATCTTCATCTGGGTTGCGGGGACCGCAAGCAACAACAGGAAGCCGGCGCTCAGGATGATCGACAGGACCGGGCGGCGCATGACCCGAGCGGTCCAGCGATGCCAGAAACCCGAGTCTGCCTGGGGATTGGTCGAGCCGGGGCGGCGGCGGCGCTCGATCGTGCGACGAAGAAACAGGCGAGTCGCCTTCCAGGCGATACCGCCCGCCTCGACCCTGCGCCCAAGCAGGCTGATCAGGGTCGGCAACAACACGATTGCGGCAACGATCGCGATCCCGACGACGATCATCGCGCCGAGCGCCATCGAGCGCAACGCCTGGTTGTCGATCATCCAGATTCCGGCCAGCGAAACGATCACGGCCAGACCCGAAAACGCGACTGCCAATCCCGACGTGGACAGGGCGGTGGCCCTGGCCTCGTCGTGGCCGGCGCCGCCCCGCAGCTCCTCGCGGTAACGGGCGAGCACGAAAAGCGAGTAGTCAACCGCGACCCCGATCCCGATCATCGAGGCCATATTCGTGACGAACACCGACATCTCCATCTGCAGCGAGAGGAAGTAGATGACGGCGCCCGTGACCATCACCGCGACGAAGCCGAGGGCCAACGGCAGCGCCGCTGCAGCGAGCGATCCGAAGGCGGCGACCAGAATCAGGGCCACAATCGGGAATCCGATCATCTCGGCCGACTCCAGGTCCTTCTTGGAGAGCTCCTGTAGGCCCGCCCATGCAGCAGGCTGGCCGACGAGGTAGGGCGTGACGCCGTCGACGGTCTCGCCGGGAGCAACCTTTTCGCGCAGGTCGACGGCCGCGTCAATCTGCTCGGAGACGGCTGCAGGCGCGGAGATCGGCACCAAGGCGGCGCCGTCGCGTTCCAGGATCGCGACAGCCTCGGCAGCGGCCTCCTCGTCGATGCTGAGCCCCTCGATCTCGGCCGCCGCTTGCGCGATCCGATCGACCGAAGCCTGCGCTGCGGCGGCGCTTGAGTCTTCCTCCGCGCGAACCACGGCCCCGATCGCATTCGTACCCGCTGCTTCCGCGAAATCCTCCTGCATTGCCGCCTCAACCGAGCCCGACTCGGAACCGGGTACCTCGAAGCCTCCACCGGTGAGGTTCTCGGTCTGCTTCATGGCGAAGGGCAGCGCCGCGATGAGCACGACAACCCAGAGGATCGCCAGGGATCGCTTGTGGCGGCCGACGAAGGCGGAGAGATTGCGGGCAGCGGTTCTCATCGAGCGAGGGGTTACGCGGGGGGCGGCTCAGCCTAGGCAGGCTGAAGGTGCACGGGTGTGAGGTGCGTCACTCGGCTTCGAGTAGCCAGAGCGAGACGCCAACTGCAGCCTCGAAGGTCGGCTGAAGATCGAGCGTGGGGTCGGTCAGGCGCTGGACGGTCAGCCCGTCGCCAGCGGCAAACATGTAGCTGAGGGTCGCTTCCGGCGTGTATCGCAGGCGGACCACGCCCTCCGCTTCCTTCTCGCGCAGCACGACCGCCAGGGCTTGGCGCGCCCGGCTGTAGAGCGCCCCGAGCTCACGGCCGAGCTCTGGACTGTTGCGACTCTCCACATATAGCTCGCTGACCATGTACACGTAGCCGGTCTGCTCGCTGAGCGTGCGCTCGAAGATGTCCGACATCGCCCCGATCAGCTCGAGCGCGGATGTCGCGGAGCGCATCGCGTCCGTGAGGTCGGAGATTCTCTGGTCGGTGTCGCGGCGGATCACCTCGACCAACAACCGCTCCTTGGTCGCGAAGTAATAGTGCAAGAGGCCGCGGCTTACCCCGGCCTTGGCCGAGACGCGGTCGAACGTCGAGCCCGCGATACCAACCTCGGAGACGGACTCTCGCATCGCTTCGATAATGCGCTGAGCACGCTCCCCGGTCAGGGAACGATTGCTTTCCCGGGGCCCCCGGGTCGCCACCTCCATGCCACCCTAAGGCTACCGCCAGATTGGACGCTGTGCGAGCCCGAACAGGGCGCTTCGATTATGCAGCGCCGTTGGTAGGCGCGGTAGTCGAGGTGTACTCGAACTCCTCCTCGGCGCCAAAGAGACGATCGAGCACCGCCTTGCGCAGATCCTCGCTGAGGGCCAGGGCGAGCACCGCACCAGCAATCGAGATCACGATCAGTTTGCCGAGGCCACCACCCTTCTTTTCCGCACGGCCGCGCAGGCGATCGGAGGCATCGCGCAACGACTCGGCCGCGTCGCGCAGCTCGCGGTGGACCTTTTGGTCGTCCATCAGGGCCTTGGCAGGCGCCTTCTGCTTCTGCAGCCGCCCGTAGGCCGAGCGTCCCGCGTCGTATGCCTCGCGAATGCTGTCACGAAGCTCCTCGTCCTCGATCAGGCGCTTCACGTACTCGTTCGAACCAACACTGGATGCGGCGCTACGGGCTTTCTGGGTCTTGGTGGCTGACATTCTCGAACTCTCCTCCTCAAAGTTTTTCTTCGCAGGCTGCGGAGGATATACCCGCTTCGAGGACCGGGTACGCGGAAAGGGCCGTCTCAGCCGCCTGCCGTAGGCGCGCGCGAGCGCACCTCTGGCCTGCGCGACGGCGATCGTTCGGCGCCATGCGCTCAGGCCCGGAGCCTAGATATCGAGGATCAGACCCTCCGACGCCAGTTCGACCGGCCCGCCAAAACCCGCGGCGCCTTCGGCGCAGACCCAATCGGCGTCGAGCTCGTCGGAGACGTGGGTGAGCAACACCCTTTTGGCACCGGCGCTGCGGGCGTGCTCGCCAGCTTCGCCCGGGGTTAGGTGGCCCCTGATCCCGGTTCGCTCGGGGCGCGGCAGGGTCGACTCGATCACGAGGAGGTCTGTGTCGCGGGCGAACTCGACGATCGCGTCGTTCGGGGAAGAGTCCGCCCCAAACGTGATGCGCGGCCCGTCCTCCACGGCGACCTCGATCGCGAAGGTCAGGATGTAGTGCGGCACCTCCGCGAACCTGAGAGTGAGCGGGCCGACCTCGAGGCTCTTCGACGCGTCGTATTCCTCGAGCCTGAACGCACTCTCGACCAGGGCCTCGTCACCCCAGGAGGACGCGATCGAGCGCAGGGCTGCGGGCGCCCCGACGGGCGTGATCAGACGCGGTCGCGCCGGCCACTCGGTGCCCGGGTGGCCGGCGACCGGGACGGGCTGCTGGCGCGGCGTCAGCACCAGGCCGTAGGCGAAGGGGAAGAGGTCGAAGAAGTGGTCGGCGTGCATGTGGGTGACGACGACAGCATCGACCTCGGTGTAGTCCAAATGCTCGCGAAGCTTCCCGAAGACGCCGTTGCCGCAGTCGACCAGGAGGTTCGTGCCCCCGTGCTCGACCAGATACCCGCTACAGGCGCCCCCGGCGTCCTGCCAGGCCGGCGACTTACCCAGCACTGTGACCCGCATCCAGCGGACTCTATGCGGCCGAGCGGACCAAGAGCGCCGGCTGCCTGGGAGGTTTCAGTCCCTGAGGCGAGTCCTTGCGGTAGGTCGAACACGGGGTGTCCAGATCCAGCGCGCAGAGCTGGTTGCGATGAAAGAAGCAGTCGGCGCAGGTTGGAGCACCCTTGCGCGAGCGGCCGAGCTGGCGCTGGGAGATGCCGACGGTACGCATGAATTCTTCAACTCGCTCCTCGGACTTGACCACGCGCCGACTATTGCACCGGCGAGGCCAGAGCGCGAGGGGCATTGGCGCAAATCGCCGGAAAAAGTTGCGGCTACTATTTGGCCAATGGCCCAGGAGCGAACTGCCCGCCTGAGTGCGTCCCCACCACTGTTTCGGTCCCGCTTCCTCGACTTCTTCTCACGGGTCCATCCAGTCGTGCCCGCGCTCATCTTCATCCCCCTAATCGTCGCGCTGGTCACGATCGGTGCACGCGAGGGAGTCGGCGCGGCCGGCTCCGCCGGGCTGGTCATCGCCGGCCTCGCGCTCTGGACGCTCACCGAGTACTGGCTCCATCGCAAGTTCTTCCACTGGCAGCCCGACAACGTCATCGGCCGGCGCATGCACTTCATCATTCACGGCGTCCATCACGACCACCCGAACGACAAAATGCGCCTTGTGATGCCTCCGGGCGCCAGCATCCCGCTGGCGGCGATCTTCTTCGGGCTGTTCTGGCTGGCGGTCGGTATCCCAACTGCGCTGCCTCTTTTCGGCGGTTTCCTGGTTGGGTATTTGATGTACGACTACACGCATTACTACCTGCACCACTTCGTCCCCAAGTCGGACCGCGGAAAGCGCCTGCGCGAGCATCACATGCGCCATCACTTTCAGGATCACCGCTACGGCTTCGGCGTCTCGTCGCCGATCTGGGATGCCGTTTTCGGAACCCTCCCTCGCCGCCGCAGCAACTGACCACACTCACCCCGGTTTTACACTGTTACAGTGTGTTTTTTGCTGTAACTGTGAAAGGAACTTCTTTGTCACCTGCAAGCAACGCCGTATCCGAGGCGGCCGACCTCCTCCGAGCCCGAATCGGCGAGCTCGATGCCGAGCGCGGCAAGCTCGAGCGCGCGCTCGCCTCCCTCACCGACGGACGTGAGGGCAAGCGCGGCCCCGGCCGGCCCCGTGGCTCAGCCTCGACCTCATCTGGCAGCGGCCGTCGCCGACGCCGTCGCCGAGGCGGCACCCGCGCTGAGCAGGCGGTGAAGGTCATCACCGGGACGCCCGGCATCGGCGCGTCGGACATCGCCAAACAGCTTGGAATCAAGCCGAACTACATGTATCGCGTGCTGACCGAACTGCAGAAGGACGGCAAGATTCGTAAGGACGGCCGGGCCTACCACCCGGCCTGAGTCGGAGGTCTAGACCAGGCCCAGGCCGGCGACGGCCTCGCGCTCCTCGTTCAGTTCAGCAGCCGTCGCATCGATGCGCTCGCGCGAGAAGCCGGTGATCTCGAGGCCCTCGACGATCGTGTACTCGCCGTTGGCGCAGGTGCACGGGTAGCCGGAGATGATTCCCTCGGCGACGTCGTACGAGCCGTCGGCGGGGACGCCCATCGAGACCCAGTCACCGTCGGGGGTGCCGAGGACCCAATCGTGAATGTGGTCAATCGCCGCCGAGGCGGCCGAGGCCGCGGAGGACGCTCCGCGTGCATCGATGATCGCCGCACCGCGCTTCGCGACCGTGGGGATGAACTCGTCGGCAATCCACGTCTCATCGCCGACCGCGTCCCACGCGGACGACCCCTTGATCTTGGCGTTCACGAGATCTGGGTACTGCGTCGTCGAATGGTTGCCCCAGATCGTCATGTTCGTGATCTCGGAGACATCCGCATCCGTGCGCTCGGCGAGCTGTGCGATCGCACGATTGTGGTCGAGGCGCACCATCGCCGTGAAGCGCTCGTTCGGCACGTCGGGCGCGTTCGCCATCGCGATCAGGGCGTTCGTGTTCGCCGGGTTGCCGACCACCAGGACCTTGATGTCGGCGGCTGCGCCGGCGTTGATCGCCTCGCCCTGGGGCTTGAAGATCCCGCCGTTGGCCTCGAGCAGGTCCGAGCGCTCCATGCCCGGCCCGCGCGGGCGAGCGCCGACGAGCAGGCCCACGTTGGCGCCGTCGAACGCCGCCTTCGCGTCGTCGTGGATGTCGATTCCCGCCAGTAGCGGGAAGGCGCAGTCGTTCAGCTCCATGGCGGTGCCCTCCGCGGCCTTCACGGCGTCGGGGATCTCGAGGAGGTTCAGTTGTACGCGGGTATCGGCGCCCAGCATCGCTCCACTCGCGATGCGGAACAGCAACGCGTAACCGATCTGGCCGGCGGCGCCGGTGACGGTGACCTTGACGGGGGTGCTCAAGTCAGTTCATCTCCTTGGTGAGGTTCTCATCGATGGAAGCCAGGAACTCCTGGGTGGTCTGAAAGTCCTGATCCGCGCCCACGAGAAGGGCGAGATCCTTGGTCATCTTCCCGCTTTCGACCGTCTCGATGCAGACCCGCTCGAGCGTCTCGGCGAACTTCGAGACCTCGGGCGTGTCGTCCATTCGTCCGCGGGCCGCCAGGGCCCTGGTCCAGGCGAAGATCGACGCGATCGGGTTGGTCGAGGTGGGGTTGCCCTTCTGGTGTTCGCGGAAGTGGCGGGTCACGGTGCCGTGGGCCGCCTCGGCCTCCACGGTCTTGCCGTCGGGCGTGGTGAGCACGCTCGTCATCAGCCCAAGCGAACCGAAGCCCTGGGCAACGGTGTCCGACTGCACGTCGCCGTCGTAGTTCTTGCAGGCCCACACGTAGCCGCCCTCCCACTTCAGTGCGGCCGCGACCATATCGTCGATGAGGCGGTGCTCGTAGGTGAGTCCCTTGGCCTCGAAGTCGACCTTGAACTCGGTCTCGTAGATCTCTTCGAAGAGGTCCTTGAAGCGTCCGTCATAGGTCTTCATGATCGTGTTCTTGGTCGACATGTAGACGGGGAATTCGCGTTCGAGGCCGTAGCGAAGCGACGCCCGGGCGAAGTCGCGGATCGAGTCGTCGAGGTTGTACATCGCCATCGCGACGCCGCTGGAGGGAAAGTCGAAGACGTCGATCTCGATCGGCTCACCCTCATCCTTGGGTGTCCAGCTGAGCGTGAGCGTGCCCGCTCCCGGGATCAGTGTGTCCTCGGCGCGGTACTGGTCGCCGAAAGCGTGGCGACCGATGATGATCGGCTTCGTCCAGCCCGGCACCAGGCGTGGAATGTTCGAGATTACGATCGGTTCGCGGAAGATGACCCCGCCGAGGATGTTGCGGATCGTCCCGTTCGGCGAGCGATACATCGCCTTCAGCCCGAACTCCTCCACTCGCGCCTCGTCGGGCGTGATCGTCGCGCACTTCACCCCGACCCCGTGTTCCTTGATGGCGTTCGCAGCGTCGACGGTGATCTGATCGTCGGTCGCATCGCGGCTCTCGATTCCAAGGTCGTAGTAGAGGAGCTCGACGTCGAGATAGGGCAGGATCAGCTGCTCCTTGATGAAGGCCCAGATAATCCGGGTCATCTCATCGCCGTCGAGCTCGACAATGGGGTTGGCGGCTTCGATCTTGTCGGGCATTGGCAGGTGCTCCTCGTCGGGGTCCGGGAGCGCGATGCTAGCTGCGGGGGCGCTCCAGGGGAGAGAGGCCGAGCTGCTCCATGCCGTGCTGAACGTTCCACCAGTAGGTCTGACGGATCATGAGGCCATCGCGGAACTCGTGATCTCCCATTCCCTCCCATTCGAGCGCCAGGCCGCTGCGCGCGGCCCGGCCGGACCACCTGGTCAAGGCGACGATTCTGGTGTCCGTTACATCAATAACGCCCCCAAGCTCGACCCGAGCATCGGGATACACGGCGATTAGCTCGCTCACGGCAGTGATGTAGTCGGCCACGCCTTCGTAGCGCCCGTGCATGTCGGGGAACGATCGATTGGCGTCCGCCGCCTCGAACAGGTGGTCGGGATGGATCAGGATCGTGTTGAACTCCCAATCGCGCCGGGAGAGCGCGCGATAGGCGGCGCCGAACGCGGGAGCCAAGGAGTCCGGCGAAGCCTCGCCGGACTCGAGCAGCGCAGCGTTGAGCAGGCGCGCTTGTTCAGGTTCGCGCGCGATCGCCCACTCGCCGTCCGTGCGCCCGGAGCGCGCCTCGTCGCTCGTCACCGCGACGGCAGCCGGGTGCAGCTTGTGCCCGTCCCCCATCGGCGCATCCTCGCACGCCTCGACTTGCTACGGTTCCGTAGGAATGGCGCAGGCCGCAGACATGATCGCGCAGCTCGCGCGCCGCACCCCGGCCCCACTGCTCGGCCTCGGCGCCGCACCGCCATTTCGCGGCGCGATCGTCGGCTCGATCTTCCGCCTCATGCCCACCCGCCTGAAGGCCGGCAACACGCAGGACTTTGTGGCGCGCTGGAACGTCACCGACGGTGACGGCGAAACCGTCGAGACCTGGCATGTGATCGTCGAGAATGGGCGCTGCCGCACCGCGCGCCACCACGACGGCGCGAACCCGCGGACGACCTTCACGATCACGGCCGCCGATCTGATCGTGCTCGCAAGCGGCGCGGCCAAGCCGATGGAGATGTTCCAGTCGAGCCGGATCAAGATCACCGGCGACCTGTTCTTCGCGGCCCAGATGCAGAACATGTTCCGCATCCCGGCATGACGCGTACCATCCGGTCTGATGGCAACGGTTGAACGCGGCGTCGCGCGCGCGACGCACGAGGTGCTGAACCAGGCGACACCGCTCGTCGGCCACAACGTCTTTGCCGGCGACCAGGTGCTCGTCGAGGCGCTTCGCCGTGAGGGAGGCGACTGGGCCGAGCAGCGGGCCACCGAGGTCGGGGCGTTCTCTGGCTCCGAGCAGGCCCAGCGCTGGGGCCGCGAGGCAAACGAGAACGAGCCGCGCCTGGTCACCCACGACCGCTTCGGCCACCGCGTCGACGAGGTTGAGTTCCATCCCGCCTGGCACGAACTGATGCGCGCCGGGGTTGGCTTCGGCATCCACTCACTGCCATGGGCGGAGCCCCAGGCCGGCGCTCACGTCGCCCGCGCGGCGATGTTCATGTCGTTCACCGCCGACGCCGGGGTGGGCTGCCCGATCTCGATGACCTACTCGGCGATCCCCGCCATTCGCGCCCAGCCCGAGATCGCCGTCGAGTGGGAGCCGCGCTTTACCTCAACCGCCTACGACGGCGAGCGCCTGCGCCCCGCGCCCGACAAGGCCGGCGCCCTGTGCGGGATGGGAATGACCGAGAAGCAGGGCGGCTCCGACGTCCGTGCGAACACCACCGTCGCCGCACCGCTGAACGGCGGCGGGCCGGGCGCCGAGTACGAGCTGACGGGGCACAAGTGGTTCATGTCGGCCCCGATGTGCGACGCCTTCCTGGTCCTCGCCCAGTCCGACGGCGGGCTCTCCTGCTTCCTGATGCCGCGCTTCACGCCCGACGGCGAGCGCAACCGGATCCACATCGAGCGCCTCAAGGACAAGCTGGGCAACCGCTCGAACGCCTCGTCCGAGGTCGAGTTCCACGGCGCCTGGGCCCAGATGCTTGGTGAGGAGGGACGTGGCGTGCCGACGATAATCGAGATGGTCAACCACACCCGGCTCGACTGCGTGATCGGCGGCGCGGGCGGGATGCGCGCCGCAGTATCGGCCGCGATCCACCACACCTCCCAGCGCGCGGCCTTCGGCAAGCTGCTGATCGACCAGCCGCTGATGCAAAACGTCCTCGCCGACCTGGCGATCGAGTCCGAGGCGGCGACGATCGGGATGATGCGCCTCGCTCGCTCCTACGACGAGGCTGCTGCCGGCGACCAAGGCGCCATCGAGTTCCGCCGACTGGCCAACGCCGTACTCAAGTACTGGATCAACAAGCGTGCCCCCACCCATGCGGCCGAGGCGCTCGAGTGCTTCGGAGGCAACGGCTTCGTCGAGGAGTCGGGCATGCCGCGGATTTACCGCGAGTCGCCCTTGAACGGGATTTGGGAAGGCTCAGGCAACGTGCAGTGCCTCGACGTCCTGCGCGGAATGGCGAAGAACCCGCTCGCGCTCGAGGCCTTCTTCGGCGAGGTGGGCGAGGCCGCCGGTTCCGACGAGCGCCTCGACTCTGCCGTCGCCGAGCTGCGCGAGGACTTGACCGACCTCGACGGCATCGAGGCGCGCGCGCGCCGGATCGTCGAGTGGATGGCACTGGTGCTCCAGGGCTCGCTCCTCGTGCGCTACGGCGACCCCGCCGTGGCCGACGCCTTCTGCGCCTCGCGGCTGGGCGGCGACGCCGGCCGCGCCTTCGGCACCCTCCCCCACGGCACCGAGTTCGGCCAGATCATCGAGCGAGCGCGGGTGGGGGCATGAGCAACGTGAACCCCGACCGGGTGACGATCGCGCTCGATGGCGGGGTCGCCGACGTGCGCCTGACCCGTGCCGACAAGCACAACGCCCTCGACTACGAGATGTTCACCGCGCTTGACGCGGCACTGGACGAGCTTCGTTCCACTCCCGGGCTGCGCTGCGTCGTGCTCTCCGGCGAAGGCCCGAGCTTCTGCTCGGGTCTGGACTTCCCTAGCTTCATGGAGCAGGGGCTTGACGTGGGCGAGGTTCTCTTCGGCCATCGCGACGGCGACGCCGCCAACTTCGCCCAGCGGGTCACCTACGACTGGCTGCGCCTCGCGGTGCCCGTGATCGGCGCCCTGCACGGCAACTGCATCGGCGGCGGTAGCCAACTCGCGCTTGCCCCCGACATCCGCATCGCGGCGCCGGACACGAAGATTTCGATCCTCGAGATCAAGTACGGGCTGATCCCGGACATGGGCGTTACCCAGGCCCTGCCGAATCTGGTCGGTCTCGACGTCGCGAAGGAACTCGTCTTCACGGGCCGCAAGGTCGAGGCCGAGGAGGCGTTGCGCATTGGGCTGGTGACGCAGGATCGCCGACGATCCTCGTGCCGCGGCGCTCGATCTCGCGCGCGAGATCGCCAGCCGATCGCCTGACGCGATCCGTCGTGGCAAGCGCCTGCTGAACGCTGCGGCGTTCGCCGCCTCGGAGGAGGCGCTGGCGCTGGAGGAAGAGTTCCAAAAGGCGTTGATCGGCTCGCCGAACCAGGTCGCAGCGGTCACGGCTGCATTCGCGAAGCAACCCGCCGAGTTTGAGGATCCCGCGCCCGAACAGCAGCCGACCACCTCGGCGTCCTGGCAATAAAGGTCTCTCCCTCAGAAGTCGATACCGAGGCCGTGGGTGTCGGAGGCCGCAGCACGGAATTGGCCGCCCGCCAGGCCAAGCGTGCCGGCGGGCTGACCATGCTCGCGGGCGGGGCGCTCGCCCTGATCTCGGTCGCACTGCCATCTAACACTGCCGGCTCGGACACCCTCGTCATCGCGCTTGGACTGGCCGCACTCGTGCTGGGTGTGTCTGTGCTGATGAGCAAATCCGAGCTGCCGGCCGCCGCGATCGGCCTGCTCGTGGCGCTCGGCACCGTGCTCATCACCCTCGCCACTCACGAGGGCGCCGCGGTCGGCGGCGGCGCGGCCGACAACGAGATGCTCTACATCTGGGTTTGCCTGCTGGCGTTCAACTTCCTGTCGTTACGGCACGCGCTGGCGCAACTCGGGCTGGTGGGAGTGGGTTACGCCTGGCTTCTCGCCGACGTTCCCGGCGACGAAGCGCTTACCCGATGGGTTGTGACGATGTCAACTTTGCTGGTCGTCGGAATCCTCGTGATCGGCTTGCAGCGACATCGCGACCGCCTGATCGAAGACCTCTCTCGCGAGGCGCGTCACGACGCCCTGACCGGAGTCCTGAATCGGATTGCGCTGGAGGATCGGGCGGTCCTCGAGCTTGCCCGTGCCCGCCGGTACGGCACTCCGCTGAGCCTGATCGTGCTGGACATGGACGGCTTCAAGCGGTTGAACGACACCATGGGACACCCCGCCGGGGACGCGGCGCTACGCCGGATCGCAGGCGAACTCGACCGCACGACCCGACAGGTGGACGCGGTCGCCCGCCTGGGCGGTGATGAGTTCGCGGCACTGCTGCCGGGCGCCGACGGCGCCGACGCGTTTGCCGTAGCCGAACGTCTGCGATCCGCGCTCGGCCACGGTCCCGTCCGGTTGCCGCTCTCGGTCGGAGTGGCCGCCGGACCGCCGCCCGACGGTACCTTCACCACGCTCTGGCACTCGGCCGACGCGGCGATGTACGAGGCCAAGCGCGCGGGGGGCGATGCGGTGCGCGTGGTCACGGCGCCGCACACCACGCCCGTGTAGCCGTGGTCGCCACGCTCGTGTAGCCATACTCATTCAATGCCGTCCCGTGGTGCCCTGACCCTCTTCCACATCCGGGGAATCCGGGTTGGCGTGGACTACTCGTGGTTCTTCGTCCTGTTCCTCGTGATCCTCTGGCTCTCAGGGTTCTACGGCGAGGTACTGGGCTCGGGCTCCGAGCCATACGTGATCGCGGTCGTCAGCGCCCTCGCGTTCTTTGGCTCGATTCTGCTCCACGAGTTCGGCCACGCGATCGTCGCGATGCGAAACGGCATCGGTATCTCCGACATAACGCTCTGGCTTTTCGGTGGGGTCGCCCGAATGACGCGCGACAGCGACTCACCCGGAGCCGAGTTCCGGATCGCCGCCGCCGGACCGCTGGTCACCCTCGTGATCGGCGTTGCCTGCGCGGGCGCGGGGATCGTGGCGGCCGGATCCCAGGAGAGCTTCATGGACGCGTTGCGCTTCGATGAAGACGCCCGGCTCGGCGGCGGCGTTGCCCTGCTGGCATGGCTCGCCAGCATCAACTCGCTCGTCCTCATCTTCAACCTGATCCCCGCCTTCCCGCTCGACGGCGGGCGGATCGTCCGGGCGATCGCCTGGAAGGTCACCGGGGAGCGCGGCAAGGCGACGCGGTTCGCGGCGCAGCTCGGACAGGGCTTCGCGTACGTCTTCATCGGGCTCGGCGTCTTCTTGATGGTTGGCGTCGAGAGCGCCTTCATCACCGGTCTCTGGCTGGCCCTGATCGGCTTCATCCTCGGGTCGTCGGCGCGCGGCACCGTCGCCCAGACCGCGGTGACCGAGCGGATCGACAAGCTGAGCGTCGGCGACGTGATGGACGCCGAGCCCGTCTCCATCTCGGAAGAGGTCACGGTCGAACGGGCCCTCGACGAGTACTTCCTGCGCTACCGCTGGCCGTGGTTTCCCGTCACCGACACGGCACAGCGCTTCCTGGGCCTGATCGTGCGCGACGTGGCCGATGCCGTGCCCGAACCGGTCCGCTCATCACAGCGTGTCGGCGATGTATTCGAAGCCGATGCGAGCGGCAGCCTCCAGGTCCGCACCGACGCACCCCTCTCAGAGGTCCTGGGCAACGACGCGATGCGCCGGCTCGGCGCCCTGGCGGCCGTGGACGACGAGGGCACGCTGCGCGGGATCGTCACCGCCGAGCAGGTCGGGCGGGCGCTTCGCGACGCCGTCGGCACGACACCACGCAGCTGACCCACCCAAACCGCGCAGCTGACCCACCCAACCGAGTGACACGGCCAACCCATCCCTAGGGTCGGTCAGGCGTGCCACCCCGAACCGGGCAACCGACCCACCCAAACCGAGTGACACGGCCAACCCATCCCTAGGGTCGGTCAGGCGTGCCACCCCGTTGCGGCATAGGATCAGGCGCATCTGATGGGTGCCCCGGCGACCATGCCTGCGGAACGGGGCCACGCTCCGCGACGCGGATCGTGGCTACGCGAGGTCTGGCGCTCGTCGGTTGGCAAGAAGGTGATCGTCGCGATCACCGGCTTCGTGCTCGTGGCTTATGTCGTGGCGCACATGGCGGGCAACCTGAAGGCCTTCCAGGGCACTGGCGCCGAGGGAGCGGCGATCGACGAGTACGCCGAGTGGCTACGGACCGTCGGCGAGCCGCTGGTCCCGGAAGAGGGCCTGCTCTGGACGGTGCGGGCGATCCTGCTCGCGTGTTTCGTGATCCACATTGTCGGCGTCGTCCAGCTGTCAAAGCGAAACAGCGACGCCAGGCCCCCCGGCTACGGGGCTCCGAGGATCAAGCGCAGCCTCGCAAGCCGCACGATGCTCGCCGGCGGGCTCTTCCTGCTGGCATTCGTGGTCTTCCACATCCTGCACTTCACCACCGGCACAATCGGGGACGTCTCGATCGGCGCCGTCTACGCCAACCTCGATGAGGCCTTCTCGCAGGTCGGATTCGTCGCGATCTACGTGGTCGCAGCGCTCGTGGTCGGCCTTCACCTCAAACACGCGGTCTGGAGCGCGATCCAGACGGCGGGCTGGGACAAGCCGAACAGAAACCCGACCTTCAGGCGCCTTTCCACCTCCGTCGCGGTGGCGGTTGCGGTTGGGTTCGCCGCCGTTCCAATCGCTTTCTGGACGGGGGTGCTCTCCTAGCTATGGCCCTGACTCTCGACCCGCGAATACCGGACGGACCGATCGAGGACAAGTGGCACAACTGGCTCGACAACCACAGGCTGGTCGGTCCGCGCCAGCGCGGCGACCACACGGTGATTGTGGTGGGCACCGGTCTTGCAGGGGCCAGCGCGGCCGCGACGCTCGCCGGCCAGGGCTACAAGGTCGAAGCCTTCTGCTTCCAGGACTCCGCGCGGCGGGCGCACTCGATCGCTGCGCAGGGCGGGATCAACGCGACCAAGGACTACGCGAACGAGGGCGACTCGGTCCAGCGCCTGTTCGTCGACACGATGAAGGGCGGCGACTTCCGTTCCCGTGAGGCGAACGTCTGGCGGCTGGCCGAGACCTCAACCAACATCATCGACCAGGCCGTCGCCCAGGGGGTGCCGTTCAACCGGGAGTACGGCGGGATGCTGGCGACCCGGTCGTTCGGCGGGGTGCTGGTCGAGCGCACCTTCTACTGCCGAGGGCAGACCGGTCAGCAGCTCCTGCTTGGCGCTTACTCCGCCCTGCAGCGCCAGGTCGCGGATGGTCGCGCCACCGTGCACAACCGCCACGAGCTACTCGACGTCGTGGTAATCGGTGGTCAGGCACGCGGGATCATCGCCCGCAACCTGCGTACCGGCGAGATCGAACGCCACGCCGCCGACGCCGTCGTGCTTGCCACCGGCGGCTACTGCAACGTCTACTTTTTGTCCACCAACGCGATGGGCTGCAACGTCACCGCAGCCTGGCGCGCTCACCGGCGCGGCGCGGCGATGGCGAACCCGTGCTTTACCCAGATTCACCCGACCTCGATCCCGCAGTCGGGCGAGTATCAGTCGAAGCTCACCCTGATGTCGGAGTCGCTTCGCAACGACGGCCGGGTGTGGGTACCGCGCGCGGCCGACGAGACCCGCGAGCCCGGCGATATTCCGCCGGGCGAGCGCTACTACTACCTTGAGGAGCGCTATCCGCGCTTCGGCAACCTCGTACCCCGCGACGTCGCCTCGCGGGCCGCGAAGATCGTCTGCGACGACGGCCTGGGCGTCGGGCCGACGGGCCGCGCCGTGTACCTCGACTTCGCTGACGCAATCGCCCTGCGCGGCGCGCACGTGATCGAGGAGCGCTACGGGAACCTGTTCGAGATGTACGAGCGGATCACCGGCGAGAGCCCGTGGAAAGTCCCGATGAAGATCTACCCGGCACCCCACTATTCGATGGGGGGCCTGTGGGTGGACTACGAGTTGCAGACCACAATCCCGGGCCTGTTCGCGATCGGCGAGTCCAACTTCTCCGACCACGGGGCCAACCGCCTCGGGGCCAGCGCGATGATGCAGTGCCTGGCCGACGGGTACTTCATCGCTCCCCACACCGTCACCAACTGGGTCAGCCAGATCTCCGACCACGCGAGCACGGATCATCCGGCGTTCGACGAGGCCGAGCGCGCGGTGACCGAGCGGATCGAGCGCCTGCTAGGAATCGGTGGCACCACACCTCACACCGTCTTCCACCGCGAGCTCGGGCACGTGATGCTCGACCACTGCGGGATCACCCGCGAGGCCGAGGGACTGCGCGGCGCGATCGACAAGGTCCAGGAGATCCGCGACGCCTTCTGGTCGGATCTGAAGATCGAGCCGGGTAGCGAGGGCATCAACCAGACGCTCGAGACGGCGAGCCGGGTGTCGGACTTCCTCGAGTTGGCCGAGCTCATGTGCCGCGACGCGCTCGAGCGCGACGAGTCGTGCGGCTGCCATCTTCGTGAAGAGCACCAGACCGACGAGGGCGAGGCAATCCGCGACGACAAGCGCCACCAGACGGCGCAGGTATGGGAATGGAAGGGCGAGGGCGCCAAGCCCGAACTGACGATCGAACACCTCGACTTCGAGTCGGTCGAGCCGGTGACAAGGAGCTACAAATGATCGTTCATCTCAATGTCTGGCGCCAGGAGACGACCGAGGCGGCGGGGCGCTTCGAGCGCTACGAAAACGTGGAGATCGACGAGGATGCGTCGTTCCTCGAGATGCTTGACGTGCTGAACGACCGCCTGGTCACCGAGGACAAACGCCCGATCGCGTTCGACCACGACTGCCGCGAAGGGATCTGTGGATCGTGCTCCCTAGTGGTGGACGGCACCCCGCACGGCCCCCGCCAGGTGACGAGTTGTCAGATCTACATGCGCGACTTCGCCGACGGGGCCGAGATCAAGGTCGAGCCCTACCGCTCGACCCCGCTGCCGATCCTGCGCGACCTGATGGTCGACCGCTCGCCCCTGGACCGGATCATCGAGGCCGGCGGCTACGTGTCGGTCAACGCCGGCCCAAAGCCCGAGCCGAACTCGATGCCGGTTCATCCCGAAACCCAGGAGGCGGCCATGGACGCCGCCATCTGCATCGGCTGCGGCGCCTGCGTCGCGGCATGCCCGAACGGCTCGGGAATGCTCTTCACGGGCGCGAAGGTCACACACCTGAACCTGCTGCCCCAGGGCGAGCCCGAGCGCCACCACCGCGCCCGCTCCATGGTCCGCCAGCACGACGACGAGGGCTTCGGCGCTTGCACAAACACCGGCGAGTGCCAGCAGGTCTGCCCGCAGAACATCTCGATCAAGGTGATCGGCGAGCTGAACCGCGAGTACCGGATCGCGATGATCCACAAGCTGCGCGAGCGCGGCGGCCCCGTCGAAGCTCAGTAAACGAGCCGTGCCTCGGGTGAGCTTCGACGACGTTCGCCGGATCGCACTCGCCTTGCCCGAGACCGATGAGGGCACCTCCTACGGAAACGTCGCCTGGAAGGTCAATGGCCAGCTCTTCGTCTGGGATCGCCCGCTGAACAACACGGATCTGGAGGCGCTTGGAGACGCCGCGCCGGATGGGCCGATCCTCGGCGCACGGGTTGAGCACCTGCTCGCCAAGGAGGCGCTGCTGGCCGACGAGTCAGGCGTCTATTTCACTACGCCGCACTTCGACGGGTCTGCGGTGGTCCTCGTCCGGCTCGACGAGATCGGGTCGGTCGAGCTCGAGGAGCTGATCGTCGAGGCGTGGCTCTGCCGCGCACCCAAGCGGGTGGCGCGCGCCTACGCGCAGCGTGCAGGCCTAGCCCCACCGTAGCCATGGAGGGCGTCGCGTCCGCAGACCACGCCCGGCGCCATCCAGCATTCGGAGCGCCGCCAGCGCGACGCGCGAGGCGAACCGCGGCAGAGTCCCCGCGTAGCGGGCCCGCAGGTAGTCGTCGGCGGCTCGTGCAGCTCCCTCGGCGAAGGTCGGATAGGCGTGGACCGTGGTGGAAACCCGATCGATCTTCGCGCCCTGAGAGACCCACGCGGTCAGTTCGGCGATCGACTCCCCCGCGTGGGCGCCGGCGACGGTCGCGCCAACCAGCCGGCCGCGGCGATCGCCGACCAGCCGAACGAAGCCGTAGGCGCGATCGGCGGTAATCGCACGGTCGCTGCCGGCCAGGTCGTAGCCGGCGATCCGCGTCCGATCTCCCCAGTTCCGGCGCGCCGCTCGCTCGCTCAGTCCGACGCTTGCAACCTCCGGGTCAGTGAACGTAACCCTCGGCAGCGCCGCGTGGCTGATCCGGCGTCGGGTGCGAAACAGGGCGTTGACGCTCGCGACGCGGGCGTGCTGGGCGGCGACGTGGGTGAACGGCGGCGCCCCCGTCACGTCGCCTGCAGCGTAGATTCCGGCGGCCGCGGTGCGCAGGCGCTCGTCGACCGTCACGGCGCCGCGATCGATGACGACGCCGAGCTGCTCGAGACCGATCCCCGCGCCGTTGGGCCGACGACCGGTCGCCACCAGGAGCCGGTCGTAGGCAAGTTCGTCCGCTGCCACCTCGCCTCCGAGGGCGATCTGAAGCGTGCCGGTGGCTCCCGATCCGGGGCGCGCGGCCTGCACCTCGGCTCCCGTGAGTACCCGTACGCCTTCGGCCACCAGCCGCTCGGCAACCAGCTTCGACGCGAACGGCTCCTCGGCGCCGAGCAGGCGTTCGCCCGCCTCGACGATCGTCACCTCGCAGCCGAGTCTCGCGAACGCCTGGCCGAGCTCGCAGCCAATCGGCCCGCCGCCGATCACGGCGAGCCGTTGCGGCAGCTCGTCAAGGTCCCAGATCGTGTCGCTGGTCAGCGGGGCGGCTGCCTCGAGCCCGGCGATCGGAGGCAGCATCGGCTCCGACCCCGTCGCGACGATCGCCGCCCTGTAGCCGAGCCGGCGCCCGCCCGCCTCGACCAGGCCCGGCGCGGTGAACCTCGCGGGCGCCTCGATCACCTCAACCCCCTCCGAGCGCAATCGCTCGGGCGAGTCGTGCGGCGCGATCGTCGCCCGCGCTCGATCGACGTGGGCGCGGACCGCAGCGAAGTCGACCCTGGGGTCGCCGTCACCGATCCCGAGCCGGGCGCCCTCGCGGACGCGCTGGGCGAGCTCGGCGGCGGCGATCAGGCTCTTGCTCGGAACACAGCCGGTCCACAGGCAATCGCCGCCGAGACGCTCCCGTTCGACCAGCGCGACGCGCGCGCCGGCGCCGGCTCCGATCAGGGAGGAGACGAGCCCGGCGGTGCCGCCGCCGACGACGACGAGGTCGTAGCGATTCACGCCAACGCGCTTTCGGCGCAAGGCGGTCAATGAAACAGCCCGATCCAAGCGAGAGCCGCGATCGCCGCCACCGCGACGGCAAAGAACGCAAGTGACCAAGCGAGCCGCCTCATCCCGAAGTTCCTTCGGAGCGCCGTTCGAGCCGGCGCGAGTAGAGGTGGGCAGCCAGGCCGAGCGCCAGCGCCAACGCAACTGCGCCGACGAACAGGGGTGAGATCGGATCGTCAACGCCGGCCCCGAGCGAGGTGTAGACGAGCGCCCCAGGGGCGACTCCCACGACCGTCGTGATCACGTATACGCGCGTGCTGACCGCGCTTGCACCGGCGACGTAGTTGAGCGCGTTGAAGGGCACGATCGGGATCAGCCGCATCGCCAGCAGGGTGTAGAACCCCTTCCCGGCCAGGCGTCGCTCGATCGCCTCAAAGCGCTCGTTGCGAACACGCTCGACGGTGCCGCGTGCACCCCGTCGGCCGAGCGCGAACGCCGCCGTCGCGCCGAGGCTGGCGCCAGTCATCACGACAACCCAACCAACTCCGATCCCGTAGAGGGCTCCTGCGGCGAGGGTCAACGGCGTGGCCGGCACGAAGGCGATCGTCGCCATGACGTAGACCAGCGCGAAGAGGATCGGACCGACGACTCCGTCGGCGCCCAAAGCCTCCTCAATCTGCTCCGAGGAAGGCTGGAGCACGAGAGCTGCGACGGTGGCGCCGACGACCAGCGCACCCAGGCCGACGAGCGCCATCCGTGGAGCGCCGACGACGGTCATCGGCGCCACGGCGGCGCCGTGCCGGGAGAATGACGACCGTGCTCGACGGTCCGATTCGCAACCTGATCGCCCCCGCGCTCGACCGCGGCGCCGCCCGCCTGGAGCGTCTGGGGCTCGGCGCCGCGGTGGTCACCGCCGCAGGACTCATGATCGGAATCGGCGCCTGCATCGCCGCCGCCGCCGAGGCATGGGCGGCTGCGCTGGCCCTGTGGCTGGCCAACCGTGCTGCCGACGGACTCGACGGACCGCTCGCCCGCCGGCGCGGCGCGACCGATCTCGGCGGCATGCTCGACTTCCTCGCCGACTTCGCTGTGTACGCGGGCTTCCCGTTCGCCGTCGCCATCGCGATCGCCGACGCGCGCCTTGCCGTCGCCGCCCTGCTCGCCGCCTACCTGCTCAACAATGTCGCCCTGCTCTCGTTCTCGTCGCTCGTCGAGCGCCGCCGCCTTGAGTTCGGTGACGAACGCTCGCTTCGCTTCACCTCCGGGCTCACCGAGGGCGCCGAGACCATTGTTTGCTACGCGCTCGTCTGTGTTATTCCTGGGCACGCAGGAACGATCTTTTGGGTCTTCGCGGCGATGGTGATGATGACCGTCGGCCAGCGGGTCGCGCTCGCAGTCCGGACCCTGTAGCGGTCCCGCGCCGCTCACGCGCGCGGCTCACGCGAGGGCTCGCCGTGCGCACCTGGAACGGGCCAGAGTCGCCGGGCCGGCAGCTCGAAAGAAACCTCGGTGCCGGCTGCGGGGGCGCCTGCTGGATCGACCAGTGCATCGACCCGCCGCCCGCCCCAATCGAGAACGATCGCAACCAGGGTGCCACGATAAACGCTCTCGAGAACGATGGCGCGGTGCGGTCCGCTACCGACCTCGACATGCTCGGGCCTGATCGCGTGGACCCCAGGTCGCTCGGGACCGAGCTCGAGCAGGTTTGACGCGCCGAAAAAGCGCGCGACGGCACGCGACGCGGGCCGCTCGAAGATCGCCCGCGGCTCGTCCTGCTGGACGATCCTGCCCTCGATCATCAACGCCAGGGACTGCCCGAGCTCCGCCGCCTCTGCCCGGTCGTGGGTCACGATCAGGCAGGTGAGGGAGCGGCGCTCCTGAAGCTCGACGATGATCCGTCGCAAGCTCTCTCGCCGCCGTGGATCGAGGCCGGTCAGCGGCTCATCGAGCAAGAGCAAGCGCGGATCGGCGCTGAGCGCTCGGGCCAGCGCCACGCGCTGCTGCTCGCCACCCGAGAGCCCGGTGATTCGCCGCTCGGCAAAGGCGGCCATCCCGACCTCCTCGAGCCGCTTGCATGCCTCGGCGCGCCGTTTGGCGCGTCCAAGGCCGTTTGCCCTGAGCGGAAAGGCGACGTTGTCGGCGACGGACAGGTGAGGCAGCAGCCGGGGCTCCTGGAAGACCATCGCCAGGCGGCGTCGATGGGCGGGCGTTTGGGCCTGATCGAGGCCGCAAAGCTCGATCGACCCCGCCTGGGCGCGCTCCAGCCCCGCGATCGCACGCAATAGCGTCGTCTTGCCGGCGCCCGACGGCCCCGCGAGGACGGCGCGCTCGCCTGCCGCGACGTCGAGGTCGACTCCGCGCAGAACCGGGGGCGTGCCGGCGGGCGCGACGACGAGACCGCGGATCGTGAGTCCAGCGCTCACAGCGGACTCCGCTGCGCCCGTGCGGCGATCGTCAGCGCCACCACGCAGGGGGCGAGGAAGATCAGGGCCAGCGCTGCCGCGACCTGGGGATCGGTGCGCACGAACGGGAGCATCACGATCGGCAAGGTGGGACGCCCGGCTCCCACCGCGAGCGTGGTCCCGTACTGGCTCCAGGAGACGAGGAAGGCGAGCAGCGCAGCCGCCGCCAGGGTTGCGCGCAGGGACGGGATCGTGACCCAGCGGAGCCGCCCGAACCGGCCGGCGCCCGCCACCCGGGCCATCTCCTCGAGCTCGGTGATCTTGGGGGAGAAGCCCGAGATCAGAAGCACGATCGCGTATGGAAGCGCGAAGGTGACGTGGGCGAGGACGATCCCCGCCACCGAGTCGTCAATGCCCAGGCGAATGAACCACTCCGTCAGGCCAAATCCGGCCAGATACGGTGGCATCAGCAGGGGCAGCGCGAGCAACATGAACACGAGATTTGTTCGTGGCAGCCGCCGTTCGCCGAGGACGCGCGCTGCGGGCCAGCCGACGAGCAGGGCGATGGCCGTCGCCAGGGTGCCGATGAGCAGTGAGTTGGCGAGCGCCTCGGCAGCACTTGCCCGCTCGAAGGCGAGCTCGAAGCCGCGCCAGCCGAGCTCATCTGGGAGCACGCCCGGAGCCCGCCACACGTCGGCGAACGCCTGCACGGCAAGCACCGCCAGAGGAAGCACCAGCAACGCGACGACGAGCGCCGCGAGCACACGCCGAGACCTGTTCTCATTCACCGGCGAGACCCCGGGAGAAGCGCACGGCGAGCGCGGCGAGGGTGCTGGCGATCATGCCCGCGACAAGTAGCGCCGCCGCGGCGAGGCCCTCACCCGCAATCACGTCGCCCTGGGTCGCCTCGAACGCATAGGTGGCGAGGGTCGGGGGATAGTTGGGGCCGACTGCGAGCGGCACCTCGAACGCCCCGACCGCGAACGCCGCGACGATCACGCAGCCGATCACGAGCGGCGCGCGGATCGCCGGCCAGATCACCCAGGCGAACCGCTGCCAGGCTCCGGCGCCCAACACTCGCGCAGCCTCCTCGCGCTCGTCGAGCCCCCGCCCCATCACGGCCAGAAGCAGCAGGGCGATGAACGGCGCCTCCTTGTAGACGTAGACGGCGACGATCCCGACCCCGTCCGGATCGCGGATCAGATCGACCGGCAGCCCCCCCGTCAGTCTGTCGGCAAGGCCGCCAGGCGCCAGCCAGACGGCGGCCACGACCGCGACCAGAAGGTGCGGCACGGGGACCGGGAGCGCCGCGAGGGTTCGCAGCCCGGCGCCGCGACCCCGAAGCGCCAGGGCAAGCGCGATTCCAGCGATCGCCGCCAGGGCGGTGCTGAGCAGCGCGATTCGAGCTGTGAACGTGAGCCCGTCGACGAACGCGGGGTCGGCGAACAGCTCCTCCCAACTTGCCAGCGAGACTTCGCCGAGACCGCCGCCCAACGGAACGAGACTCACCTTTGAGGCGCCTACGAGCGCGCCGCCAAAAAGCAGCGCCAGCAGGATGAGCGCGGGAGCGAGCGCGAGAAGGTCACGGCCGCTCCAGCTCGCGCCCGGGCTCAGCGAAGAATCTCGCGCTTCCACCGCGCCTCCAGCGGAGCGACCCGGTCGGCAGGCAGCTCCTCCTTGGTCGCACCGAAATCGCCAAGCAGATACGGACTCTCGGATGCCTCCTCAAATAGCGCCCGCTCGGCGTCGCTAAGGCGTTCGAGGTCGAGCACCGTCGGCACCCCGAGCCGGCGAGGGTCGGCCTTGAGCGCCTGCAAGCGGGGGTCGAGCAGGATGTTTGCGACAACCTGGGCGCCCTCCGGATTCGCCGCGTCGGCTGGGATCGTGACGTAGGAGGAGTTGACCAGGGCGCCGCCCTCGATCAGGAACGGCCTCGCGCTGCGGGAAAACTGCCCCATTCGCACCGCCGTCTCGACGAAGCTCGGGTCGAACGACATCGCGAAGTCCACCTGCTCGTTGGCGAATAGCTCGTTCATCTCCGCCTCGGAGGCCGGGAAGCGATCCCCCTGCTCCCACATCAGCGGCTTCAACTCAGCCAGATAGTCGAACGCTTCGTCCTCGCCGAGCGCAATCACGGCCTGCTTGACAAACGACGTGCCCGTGAAGTCCGGCGGGGCGGGGTAGGTGATGCGGCCCGGGTTCTCGCGGGCGTAGGAGAGCAGCTCCGCGAAGTCCGCGGGCGGGGTCGTGACCCGCTCTGAGTCGTGAGCGAAGATGAAGGCCGCTCGGCTCCACGGCGACTCCTGGGCGTCGATCGGCACCTGAAGATCGAGGGCGATCGACGGCTCACTGAGGTCGACTAGCTCAGAGTTGGGCAGATCATCGGCCCATCCCGTCAGCCACAGCTCCTGCTCCTTCCCCGCGGCGAAGTTCTCGCCATTGATCCAGATCAGATCAACCGCGCCGCCGCCGTCCAAGCCTGCACGCCGCTGGGAGACCACACGCTGGACGGCGTCTGCGGTGTCGGCCACAGGGACGCGCTCGAGCTCGAGCCCGGCTTCACGGACCGCCGGCTCCACGACATCGTCCACGTAGCTATTGATCCGCTCGTCCCCGCCGAACATCCACCAACGCACTGTCTGGCCCTGCGCGCGCTCGAGCAGCTCCGGATGGGTAAACGCGCGGTCCGCGGCGGGTTGATCGTCCTCGCCGCAGGCGATCAGCGTCATGGCTATGGCCGCGGCCAGCGCCAGCCAACCCGATCTCATCCATGCCTCCGATCAGCCACCACGCACAAGGAGGGATACCCGAGCCACGACCGGGTACGCCCCGTCGGGTCGAGGCCGGCGCTGACGAGTTCGGCCTCGGGGTCAAGTGGGCGCATCCCCGCCAAACGCCCTTCGGAGCGCTCACTGGCATGTCGAAGCGGTGCCGTGAGAACTCGTCCGACGGCGCTCCGGGGCGGCCCGATCGTGACGGTCCCGACCCGACCGCCGGGGCGTAGCACCCGTACGACCTCGGCGAGCGTCCGCGAGCGCGCAACCGGCTCGAGGACGTGCAGCAGGTAGGCGGCGGTGACCACGTCGAAGCTCGAATCCTCGAACGGAAGTGCGCTCGCGTCAGCGCGCTCGACGTGCCAGCCCGGAGGAAGCCGCCCGGCACGGGCCAGCATCTCCGTGGATCGGTCGATGCCCACGGCCTCAGCCGGTCGGCGGGATTGCCGCGCAAGCACTGCGAGCATCGCCCCGGTGCCGGTGCCGACGTCGAGCACGCGCTCCGTCGGTGCTACGTCGAGCAGCCCGGCGAGGCGGTCGAGTGCCGTTCGCTCGAGCCAGAGCTGGCGCCGATAGGTGGGTGCGTAATCGTCCCAGGGATCTGCCGAAGCCTCGGAACTCAACGTGCGAGCGCCCACACGGTCGTCCCCGGGTGAAACTGGCTCCACGCGAACCAAAATGCCTGGTGGGCGGCAAGATCGCGCCCGCCCGCCGTCTGCGCCCGCACCCCGTCGCCGTCGGCCAACAGCCTGACGCCGGCGAAGCTCACGGGCTTGCCCGCCGCGAGCGCCTGGCGTGCCTCCTCGGCCGGGAAAGCAACGGGCTTGCCGCCGGGGGCGCTCACGCCGACCACCTGGGTCTGAGCGGGCAGGCGCGAATCGACGTCGCCGACCGGAAAGATCGGACCGTTGTCGTCGCGTCCGCCGAGCGGGTCAAGTGGATACTCGCGGCCGATGCCGCCGTCCTCGGCGATGATCCGGGTCTTGGGATGCGCCCGCCTCCAATCGCCCCACGTGCTCGTGACCACCGTTGCCTGATCGAGGACCACGCCGCGGTCGTGCAGCGGCCCTGAGAGAGCCTCGCCGGAGAACGTGTCGAAGACGGATTGTGTGCCCAGCTCATACATGACCTTGTTCGACCGCGAGAGCAAACCGGATGTCCGCAGCACGAGATCGCGCTCGGGATCGGCGTCGGTGAAGTACGCCTGTGCCGAACCGCACAGGGTGCAGTACGGGATCCCGAGTCGGCGCCCGCCCAGCGTCATGTTGACCATCTCGTGCACCTCCATGATGTTCTTTGGCAGAGCCACGGCCTCGCCGCCGACCTCGACCCCGAACACGGAGCGCTCGTCGGGATACCACCCGCCGCCAGCGGCCGAGCTCAGGGCTGGGTCGTCGAGGGCCGGGATGCAGCCGCGCGGGCACGGCGCGTCATCGCCCGGCGAGCGGTCGTCGATCCCTACACCGCCCCAGCTCACCAATCGCCAGTCGATGTCCGACTCAGCGTCGCTGAAGAACGGCTCCCATCCGGGCTCCAAGGTGAGGAATAGCTTCGCCTTGCGCTCGCGGTAATCAGGCGGGGCGGGCAGGTCCCAGGCGATCAGGTGGTCGGTAACCCCGACCCAGGGACCCTCCTCGAAGCCGGGTCCGCCGCTCACGTCGCGGCCTGCCAGCTCGGTGAAGGCGTCGAGGAGGTCTCGTTGATCGCGCGGATCCTGGTAGAAGCGCAACAGATCCGAGACGACCCAGCCCACCCGGGCGTCGTTCGACGCCGCGAGCGCGCCGAGCGCCTCGCGATCGAGCGCTCCGGTGACTGCCTCGTCGAGCAGCGAGTCCAGCGCAGCGGCCGTCGACGCCTCGAGCTGCCCATCGCCAACTGCCGGCCGCACCCCGAAAGCGGTTGCATCTCGACCGCCGACGCCCGGTTCGGTGGGCGAATCGACAGCGTCGCCGCAGCCCGAAACGAACAGGGTCAATCCGACGAGCAAGAGCGCCTGGCGCATGGCAGCGATTCTGATCGCTGAGCCTTTCGGCAGCCTTAATGCCGCCGGCGGAACCGGTTTGCGGCTACGCGAGCGCGATCGCGGGGGTAGGCTCGTTTGATATGACCGAGATCCAAGTACCGCCCGCGACCGATGTAAATGCGAACGGCTCCGCGCCTGCCCCCCTGGAGGTGACGAACCCCGCCACGGGCGAAGTGATCGGCTCGGTTTCACAGGTGGACTCCGACGGCGTCCGCGCCGCCGTCGCCCGTGCCCGCGCCGCGCAGCCCGCGTGGCAGGCTCTCGGTTTCGCGGGCCGCAAGCGGATCCTTCGCCGCGCGCAGAAGTGGACGGTCGACAGCACCGATCGAATCGCGAGCACGATCGTCTCCGAGACCGGCAAGACCTACGAGGATGCGCTGCTCGCCGAGGTCTCCTACGCGGCCGGTGCGTTCGGCTTCTGGTCGAAGAAGGCGAAGGGCTACCTCGCCGACGAGAAGATCCGAACCACGAACCCATTCGTGCTCGGCCGCCGGCTTCGGGTGCGCTACGCGCCCGCCGGCGTGATCGGCGTGATCGGCCCCTGGAACTACCCGCTCACCAACTCCTTCGGTGACTGCATCCCCGCGTTGGCGGCCGGCAACGCGGTGATCCTCAAGCCCGCCAGCATCACCCCGCTGACCTCCGAGCTGATGCGCGAGGGTCTGATCGAGTCCGGCATGCCCGAGGACGTCCTGCAGGTCGTGGTCGGACCCGGCAGCTCGATCGGCAACGCCCTGATCGACTCAGTGGACGGGATCATGTTCACCGGCTCCACCGAGGTCGGCAAGAAGGTGATGGAGCGGGCGGCGCAGACCCTCACTCCCGTCGCCCTCGAACTGGGCGGCAAGGATCCGATGATCGTGCTGCGCGACGCCGACCTGGAGCGCGCCGCCAATGCCGCGACTTTCTACTCGATGCAAAACGGCGGTCAGACATGCATCTCGATCGAGCGCGTCTACGCCGAGGCGCCGATCTACGACGAGTTCGTCGCCAAGCTCGAGGAGAAGATCGGGGCACTGCGCCAAGGCGTGCCGGGCGAACCGGCGAGCGTCGAGGTCGGCGCGGTCACATCGCCCGAACAGGGTGAGATCGTGGAGCGCCACGTCGAGGACGCGCGCGCAAAGGGCGCCCGGATCCTGGTCGGCGGTAAGCGTGGCGAGGGGCCGGGCGACTTCTACGAGCCGACCCTGATCGCCGACGCGGACCACACGATGGAGTGCATGACCGAGGAGACCTTTGGCCCGACGCTGCCAGTGATGAAGGTGGCCAACGCCGACGAGGCGATCGAGCTCGCAAACGACTCGCCGTACGGGCTGCAGTCGTCGGTTTGGACCGGTGATCGTGCCCGCGGGCGCAAACTGGCCCGCAGGCTCGAGGCCGGCGTGTGCTGCGTCAACGACGCCTGCATCAACTACGTCGCGCTCGAGCTGCCGATGGGCGGCTGGAAGGAGTCGGGACTGGGCAGCCGCCACGGCGCCGACGGAATCCGCAAGTACACCCGCAAGCAGACCCTTCTCGTCACCCCGCTGGGGATGAAGAAGGAGCTGCACTTCTTCCCATACACGGAGCGCAACACCGGCCTGATCAAGCGCGCGGTCGGGTTGCTCTACGGACGCGGCAAGCGCAGCTAGACCCGGCCGGCCACAACCCGCCGTGAGAGCCGACCGGGGCGGTCGGATTTGGCTGGCTGGTAGTCCAATAAAGTGCGCCGCCGCATGCCACGGCACGACGTACTGGTTATTGGCGCAGGGCTGGCGGGACAGCGGGCGGCACTCGCCGCCGCAAAGGCCGGCGTGAGCGTCGGCATCATCTCCAAGGTCCACCCCGTGCGCTCGCACTCAAACGCCGCCCAGGGTGGGATCAACGCTGCGCTGAACCCCGACGACTCCTGGGAGTCGCACGCGTTCGACACGATCAAGGGCTCCGACTACCTGGGCGACCAGGACGCAATCGCGATCATGTGCCGCGAGGCGCCCGAGGAGATCATCCACCTGGAGCACCTCGGCGTGCCGTTCCATCGCAACGAGCACGGCAAGCTCGGCACCCGCGCCTTCGGCGGCGCCTCGGCCGCCCGCACCTACTACGTGGCCGACATCACGGGCCAGGCGATCATGCACGTGCTCTACGAACAGCTGATGAAGCATTCCGCGCAGGTGGACCGCTACGAGGAGTACTTCACGACCGCGCTGACGATCGGCGACGACGGCGCCTGCGTTGGCGCCGTGACCCGCAACGTGCGCGACGGCTCGATGGAGCTGTTCGAGGCCAAGAACGTGATCCTCGCCACGGGTGGCAACGGCCAGGTCTGGCAGCCAACCACGAATGCGTTGATTTGCACCGGCGACGGAATCTCGATGGCCTACCGCGTCGGAGCGCCGCTGATGGATATGGAGATGATCCAATACCACCCGACGACGCTCGCGGGCAAGGGCTTCCTCATTACCGAGGGTGCGCGCGGCGAGGGCGCCCACCTGCTGAATGCCAAGGGCGAGCGCTTCATGGAACGCTACGCGCCGAACAAGATGGAGTTGGCCTCGCGCGACGTCGTCTCCCGCGCCGAGCAGACCGAGATCAACGAGGGTCGCGGATTCCCCGACGGCACTGTCGCCCTCGACGTGACAGTGGTGCCCAAGAAGCGCGTCCACGAGGCACTGCGCGAGATCGTCCTGGTCGGCCGCGACTTCGCCGGCGTGGACATCACCCAGGAGCCGATCCACATCAAGCCGGGCAACCACTACACGATGGGCGGGGTCAAGACCGACATCAACGGCGCCACCAACGTCGACGGGCTCTACGCCGCGGGCGAGTGCGCGTGCGTCTCCGTCCATGGCGGCAACCGGCTGGGGGCCAACTCCCTGCTCGACACCCTGATCTTCGGCCGCCGCGCCGGCGAGCACGCCGCGAACCGCGCGAAGCGCACCGATCTGGGGCGGGTCGCCCAGTCGCATTTGTCCGACGAGCGGGAGCGGATCGGATCGATCATCGGCCGCGAGCGCGGCTCGGGCCGGCGGGTCTCGGAGATCAAGCGCGAGCTCGGCGCGACGATGGACGGCCACGTTGCGGTCTTCCGCGACAAGGCCGGCATCGAGAAGGCGCTGGAGATCGTGCGCCGCCTCAAGGAGGAGTCCGAAAGCGCCTACATCGACGACCGCGGCACGATCTTCAACCAGGACGTGATCGGCGCGGTCGAGCTGGGCTTCATGCTCGATTCGGCCGAATGCGCCTGCGTAGGCGCGCTGCATCGCGAGGAGAGCCGCGGCGCCCAGTTCCGCACCGACTTCCCGGAGCGCCGCGACGAGGAGTGGCTCAAGCACATCGACCTGAAGATGAACGGGTCCGAAGGCCCCGACATCTCCTACTCGGACGTGACGATCACCGACTGGCAGCCGATGGAGAGGACCTACTGATCTAGATGGCGCATTACACCCTCAGAGTCCGCCGCCATAAGCCCGAGCCCGACGACCGCGGCCCGGCCGGCGCCTATTGGGAGGACTTCCAGGTCGACCTCGACCCCACCCTGTCGATCCTCGACGGCCTACTGCAGGCCAAGGACCGCCAGGACGGATCGCTCGCCGTGCGCTGCTCATGCCGGGCGGCGATCTGTGGCTCGTGCGGCGTGAAGGTAAATGGCCAATCCACGCTTGCCTGCAAGACCCAGATCGGCGAGGCCCAGGCCTTTGCGAATCGCCGCGACGAGGGCGAGCACGGCGCCCTGACCAACCGCCCGGGATCCGACCCGATCGTGGTCGAGCCGATGGGCAACATGCCCGTCATCAAGGATCTGGTGACTGACATGGAGGCCGGCCACTGGTCGAAGATCCGCCGCGTCGTCCCGTGGCTGCTCGACGACGGCGACCCGCCCGAACGCGAGCGGGTCGCCGACCACGAGTCGATGGTCGACATCACACAGACGATCTCGTGCGTGCAGTGCGGCGCCTGCGTGTCGGCGTGCCTTTCAATGGAGGTGGACCCGCTCTTCATCGGCCCAGCGGCGCTAGCCAAGGCCTACCGCTTCGCCGGCGACCCGCGCGACGTACAGACCAAGGAGCGCCTCTACGACCTCGCCCAGGACGAGCACGGCATCTACGACTGCACCCACTGCTTCGCGTGCATCGACGCCTGTCCCAAGGGTGTGGACCCGATGAACCAGATCATGCGACTGCGCCGGATGGCAACGCACGACGAGGAGATCGACGACCGCAACAACGGCTACCGCCATGAGGCCGCATTCACCAAGATCATCGAGAAGAAGGGCACGCTCGACGAGTCGCTGCTGCTGCAGGAGTCGTTCGCGCCCGGGGTCAAGGGAAAGCTGGCCCCACGGATCTCGGCCATCAAGGGCCTGGTCGAATCGATTCCCACCGCGCTGCGCGGCATCCGTACCGGCAAGATGCGCTCCCTCGGCAAGCTCATCCCGGGCATCCACCCGAAGCTTCCCGACGGCGCGCAAGACAAGGTCGAACAGATCTACGAGCGGGCCGAAGAGAGCCGTTGGCAGCTGAACCTCTACATCGTCGGCCATGACGACGATGTGGCCGCAGAGGCGATCGAGCCCGAACCCGACGAGCAGGAGGCCCTTTCGTGAAACTCGCTTACTGGCCCGGCTGCGTTTCGCGCGGCTTCACCCCCGAGCTGCACGGCTCGATGGCATTGGTCGCCTCAGAGCTCGGAATCGAGTTGATGACTCTCGATCGCGCCAACTGCTGCGGCGCCGGCGTGATCGCCGAGCACAACCAGGAGCTGGCCGACACGCTGAACGCCCGCACCTTCGCGCTCGCCCAGCAGACCGGGCTGGCGATGATGAATATCTGCTCGACCTGCCAGGGCGCCCAGTCGGAGTGCCAGGAGCGCCTCGACGCGAACGCCGCCTACCGCGCCCACATTAACGAGGCGCTCTCGGGCGAGGGACTCGAATATGTGGCGGGCAAAGACGGCTTTACCAACAAGAACTTTCTCTGGCTGCTGGTCGAGGAGATCGGGCTCGAGACCCTTCGGTCGAAGGTCAAGCGCCCGCTCACCGGCCTGCGCGTCGGCCCGTTCTACGGGTGCTATGTACTGCGGCCGAAGACCCGTCTCGGTTATGACGAGCACCCCCAGCGTGACCTCTACCTCGAGCAGGTGATCGAGGCCCTGGGCGGCCAGGTCGTCGAGTACGACGGCGCTCGCAAGTGCTGCGGCTTTCCGGTGATCACGATGAACCGCGAGACCTCGCTGAACCAGGCGGGCACCCACGTGGGCGACGCGATCGACGCCGGCGCGGACTGCCTGGTCACCCCCTGCCCCCTCTGCCACCTGAACCTCGACCTCCAGCAGCCGGAGGCGGCCAAGGTCGTGGGCCGTGACCTCGGGCTCGCGGTGCTGCATCTGCCGCAACTGGTCGGTCTGGCGCTGGGCATCGAGCCAAAGCAGCTTGGGATGCCGAAGCACATCGCCTCGACAGACCAGGTCTCCGAGCGCCTCGCGGGAACCCTCGCCTAGCCCGCCATGAGCGACGAGCTGCTCAAGCCCTCACCCGAGATCGAGCAGCTCGTGCTGTTCGGCCGGCTCGACGAGGCGATCGCGCTCTATGCGAAGCAGGCCGGCGTCGATCAGGACACCGCCCGGGGCGTGATCGAGGAGCTAGCCGCCAGCTAGCTCGCGGGTGAGCCTTATCCCAATCGCGGCGGCCACCGAGGCCGCGGGAGCGCTGACCGACCTGGCGATCGTGCTGGTCGCGGCAAAGATCGGCGACGAAGTTTTTAAGCGCATCGGCCAGCCCGCGATCGTCGGCGAGATCCTGGCCGGGCTGGCCGTCGGCCCCGCGGTGCTCGGAGTGGTCGAACCTTCGGAGGTTCTGGCCGTGTTCGCCGAGCTGGGCGTGGTCTTCCTCCTCTTCTGGGTCGGGCTCGAAACCCGGCTACACGAAATGCGCGAGGTCGGCGGCACCGCCGCACGCGTCGGCATCGCCGGCGTTGCGCTGCCGTTCGCCGGCGGCCTCGCGGTCGGGCTCGGGCTTGGCGAAAGCACCGAGACGTCGATCTTCCTGGGCGCGGCTCTGGCGGCGACGAGCGTTGGGATCACGTCGGCAGTGCTGGCCGAGCTCGGAGCGCTCGGCACGAAGGTTGCGAGAACCATCCTCGGTGCCGCGGTAATCGACGACATCATCGCGCTGATCCTGGTCGCGGTCGCAGTCGGGGTCGCGGCCGAGGGCGGTATCGACGTCGCCTCGATCCTCGTCGCTCTCGCCCTGGCCGCTGGGTTTGTCGCTTTCTTTGCGCTCGGCGGCGTTCGCCTACTGCAAACGCGCCCCGCGTTGCTGCACGAGCCGAGGTTCTCGGAGTCGCCGCTGCTGCCGGCCGTGATGCTGTGCCTGGTCCTAGCGGCGCTCGCGGCGGAGATCGGACTGGCGACCGTGATCGGCGCTTTCCTCGCCGGCCTGATCGTTGCCGAGACCAAGGACCACCACCCGATTGAGGAGGAGGTCGAAGGCCTCTACGCGTTCTTCCCACCCTTCTTCTTTGCTTCGATCGGCATCGAGCTCGAGCTGGAGGCCTTTGGTGATCCCGAGGTGCTGGGCATCCTCGGCCTGGTAACGGCGGTGGCGATCTTCACGAAGCTGGGAGGCGCCTGGGCCGGGATGGCGGGTGCCGCGCGAAGCCAACGCATCGCCGTCGCCGTCGGAATGGTCCCGCGCGGCGAGGTCGGGATCATCGTCGCCGGGATCGGCGCCACCGCCGGGGTGATCGACGCCGATCTGTTCGCGGCGATCGTCGGCATGTCCGTGCTGACGACGCTGCTCGTGCCGCCGGTTCTGAGACGGGTTCTGCGGGACTGAGCGACGAGGGCTGCCTGTTAGTCTCGGCCGTGGTGCGCCGGGAAGGCTGGTCGGCAAAGCTGAGACGCCCATGGCCATTCCCATCGCAACATTCCTGCTCGCACTCGCACTGATCGCCAGCGAGCGCATCCATCGGACCAAAGTCGCGTTGGCGGGCGCTGCGATCGTCGTGCTGTTCACCGGCGAGCGCTTCGATCAGGAGGCGGCGATCGAGGCCGTGGATTTCAACACGATCGGCTTGCTCGCCGGGATGATGATCCTGGTCTACCTCACCCAGCAGACCGGCATCTACGACTACATCGCGATCCGCGCCGGGCAGCTCTCGAAAGGCGACTCCCTACGGGTCGTGCTCGCGCTGGCCGGCACGACCGCGGTGCTCTCGGCCTTCCTCGACAACCTGACGACGATCCTGCTGGTCGTTCCGGTCACCTTTCTGCTCGCCGACGCGCTCGACCTCGACCCCATTCCCCTGATCATCATCGAGGTGGTCGCGTCCAACATCGGCGGCACCGCGACCCTGATCGGCGACCCGCCCAACATCATCATCGCCGGCGCCACCGGTCTCACGTTCAACGAGTTCATCGTCAACCTCGCCCCGATCGTGGTGGTTACCTTCGCGGTGGTAATCGCCGGGCTCTACGCCTTCTACAGGCCCAGGCTTCAGATCGAGGACAAGAATCGCGAACTCGTGATGGAGCTGGACGCGAACGCCTCGATCCGGGACTGGCCCGAACTGAAGCGCACCGGACCGGTGCTGATCGGCACGGTGCTGCTGTTCTTCGCTCACCAGTCCTTGCACATCGAGCCGGCAACTGTGGCGCTCACCGGCGCCGCGGTCGGCCTCCTGATCACCTCGGTCTCACTTGAGCAGGCCCTTTCGAAGATCGAGTGGCCAACGCTCTTCTTCTTTGTCGCCCTGTTCGTGATGGTCGGTGCGCTGGAGGCCACGGGTGCGATCGGCAAGGTGGCCGACTTTGCCAAGGACCTCACGGACGGCGACCGGACAGCCGAGCTGCTGGGCATCGTGTGGATCTCCGGCGCTGGATCGGCGATCGTGGACAACATCCCCTTCACGACAGCAATGATTCCGGTCGTGAACGAACTCAACACGGGCGACGATGACGCCTACTGGTGGGCCCTGTCCCTGGGTGCCTGCTTCGGCGGCAACGCCACGATCATCGCCGCAGCCGCGAACGTCGCCGCAGCCGGACTGACCGAGCGGGCAGGCAATCCGATCGGCTTTATGACCTTCCTGCGGATCGGCATCCCGGTAACGGTGGTGAGCATGTTGCTGGCGAGTGCGTACATAGCGATGCGGTACATCTAGCCCTAGAGGAGGCGCCATGCCCGATTCCCTTGTCAACGAGACAATTCGCGAGGTCGAGCCCCTGCGCGAAGACGAGACCGTCGGTGAGGCGGTTTCCAAGCTGGTCGAAGTCAACCTTCCGGGTCTGCCTGTCGTCGATGGGGGCGGAAAGTTCATGGGGATCTTCGGCGAGCGCGAGTTCATGAGCGCGCTATTCCCGGGCTATGTCGGGGAGCTGAGCAGTTCGGCGATGATCAAGCGTTCGATCGACGAGTTCATCGACCGGCGCGAGACCTGCCGCCAGGAATCCGTGGCCGCGCATCTCACCACCGACCACGTCCTTGTGAAGGACGACTACTCCGACACCCAGCTCGCAGAGCTCTTCCTGCACCACCGGGTGCTCGTCATCCCGATCGCCACCGACGGTCACGTCCACGCGGTGGTCACCCGCGCCGACTTCTTCCGCGCCCTGGCAGCGCGGTTTCTCGAGCAGACCTCGGGCTAGGCGAAAGCCGCGACGGGTTCCGGCACCCGAACCAGATCCCGCCCTGCCAGCAGCTCGGCGACCTGGACGGCATTCGTCGCGGCGCCCTTACGCAGGTTGTTGCCGACGATCCAGAGGTTGAGGCAGCGTTCGTGCGAGGGATCCCGCCGGATCCGACCTACGAAGACCTCGTCTCGGCCCACCGCAACGCTCGCGGTCGGATAGACGCCGTCGGCCGGGTTGTCCATCACGACAACGCCGGGCGCGGCGGCGAGAAGCTCGCGGCACTCCTCGGGTGAGAGGTCCGAGCGCGTCTGCACGTTGACCGACTCGGAATGCCCCGTATGGACGGGCACCCGGGCGCACGTGGCCGATATCCGCAGCTCGTCCTCGCTCACACCGAAGATCTTTCGCGTCTCCGCCATCACCTTGCGCTCCTCGGTGGTGTAGTCGTCGCCATCCTTGAAGTTCTCCACCTGGGGCAGGACGTTGAACGCGATCGGGTGCGGATACACGGTCGCCTCGGGCATCTCGCCTGCCATGACCGCCTTCGACTGGTTCATCAGCTCGGTGATCGCGCTGCGCCCGGTCCCCGAGACAGCCTGATATGTGGAGACGACCAGACGCTCGATTCCGACCGCACGCTGGATCGGGGCGAGGGCCACGACCATCTCCATCGTCGTGCAGTTCGGGTTCGCGATCAGGCCCAGGTGCGATGCGACAGCGTCGGGATTGACCTCGCTCACCACGAGCGGTACGTCGTCGTGCATGCGCCAGAAGCTCGTGTTGTCGATTACCACCGCACCGGCCTCGACCATCCTCGGAGCCCACTCCGCAGAGACCGCCCCGCCGGCGGAGGAGAGGACGAGGTCGAGCCCGGCAATCGCCTCGTCGGAGGTCTCGCGGACCTCGAGTTCGCCGCCCGCGAATGAAACCCTCGTGCCCGCAGAACGAGCTGACGCGAGCGCGATCACCTCGCTCGCAGGGAAGCTCCGCTCGTGGAGAATCTCGAGGATCGTGCTGCCCACGGCCCCGGTCGCGCCGAGGACGCCCACCCGATACGCGCTCATGAAGTGACGGTCGGGCGGTGGACGCCGGTCGGATCCTCCGGCTTGACACCGTCCTCGCCGAGCTCGAAGGCACGGTGCAGCGCCCGCACGGCGTCGGGAACCTGGCCGGAGGCGATCACGCAGGAGATCTTGATCGGTGAGGTGGAGATCATCTCGATGTTGATCCCGGTTGCGCCGAGTGTCTCGAACACCTTTGCCGCGACGCCCGGATGGCTGCGCATGCCGGCGCCCACGATCGACACCTTGCCGATCCGCTCGTCCGTGAGAATGCGCTCGCCCGCGCCAAGGCCCTCGATCGCGTCCGTGGCGGCTTGCAGATCAGTGCGTGGGACGGTAAACGAGAGATCCGCCTTCTGGTCGTCGGAAACGGGCTCGTTCTGGATGATCATGTCCACGTTCACGTTGGCCGCGGCGAGCGCGCTGAAGATCCGCCCCGCCACACCCGGCTCGTCGGCGACTCCGGACACGGTCACGCGCGCCTCATCGGCGGCGTGCGTAACGGCGGTCACCATCGGTCGTTCCATCGTCTCGTCCTCGGCCAAAACGAGGGTACCCGGGCCTTCGTCGAACGAGGAGCGGCAGTGGATGCGAACGCCGTGGTTTCGCGCGTACTCGACCGATCGCAACTGCAACACGCCGGCGCCTGAGGCCGACATCTCGAGCATCTCGTCAAACGACACATGCGTGAGCTTCGCCGCGCTCGAGCAGATCCGCGGATCGGCCGAGTAGACCCCGGCGACGTCGGTATAGATCTCGCAGACCGAGGCGCCGAGCGCAGCGGCGAGAGCGACGGCGGTGGTGTCGGAGCCGCCGCGGCCAAGCGTGGTGACGTCGCGCGAGGCGCCGGAGACGCCCTGGAAGCCCGCCACGAGAACGATGCGGTCCTGTTCCAGCGCCTCGCTGATCCGCTCGGCCCGCACCTCGAGAATCCGCGCCTTCGTGTGAGAAGAGTCGGTGACAATCCCGGCCTGGGAGCCCGTCAGGGACACGGCCGCATGCCCCATGTCGTGGATCGCCATCGCGCAGAGCGCACAGGAGATCCGCTCGCCGACCGAAAGGAGCATGTCCATTTCCCGCTCATAGGGGCGATCCGAGACCTCGAATGCCATATCGACGAGCTCATCGGTGGTCTTGCCGCGAGCCGAGAGCACGGCCACCACACGGTTACCCGCTTCGCGCGCTGCGACGATGCGCCGGGCCGCGCGCTTGAGGTCCTCCGGTCCTGCGACCGATGTACCCCCGAACTTCATGACCACAATCTCACTCATGCCTAATCCAAGAAACTAACGGGCGTGGCAATGAGGCAGAGGCAAATCGTGCTCACTCGGGCGCTCGCGATCGTGCTCGCTCTAGGTGTGACGGTGGGCGGCTGGCTACTCCTGTTCGGCTCCGAGGATGACGCCGAGCACAAGCGCAAGCAAGCACGCGGGGTTTCGGCGGCAACGGCCGAACGCCTGAAGGGCCTGAGCCTCGAGGAGCGGGTAGACCAGGTGCTGCTCCTCGGCTTCACGGGGGCCGACGCGACCATCCCGGCGGTTGAGGAGGCTCGATCGCGCCAGCTCGGCGGCTTTCTGGTGCGGGAGGAGAACTGGACGGATTCGGCGACGGGCGCGCTCGTGGTGGGCGAACTGAGGCTGGCGGGCCGCTCCGGCCGGCGCATCCCGCCGCTGATGGTCGCCTCCCAGGAAGGAGGCGACTACCGAGCGCTCGGCGATTTGGCGCCGGAGCTGCGTCAGGTCGAGATCGGCGATGCGGGCTCGGCGGCGGGCGCCAAGCGCTGGGCCCGCGACACCGCGACCGCGTTGCACGACGCTGGTCTCGATCTCAACCTCTTCCCTATCGCCGACGTGGCCACGCTCGATAGCCCCGTTGCCGACCGGGCGTTCTCCGACGACCCGGCGATCGCAGCGGAGATGGCGGCCGCAGCAGTTCGCGGCTGCGGCGCCGGCCGACTCGCCTGCGCCCCGGCCCACTTCCCGGGCCTCGGAGCAGCATCCCAGGGCACCGACCAGGGGCCGGCGACGATCGGGCTCGACCCAGACTCACTGCGATCGCGCGATCTGCAGCCCTTCCTCGCGGCGTTCGCCGAAGACGCGCCCGCCGTCGTGCTCTCACTAGGCCTGTACTCCGCCTACGACGCGGTCACCCCTGGTGCCCTCGCCGAGCCAATCGCGACCGGGTTGCTGCGCGACGAGCTGGGCTTCGAGGGGTTGGCGATCACCGATGACCTCAGCGCCGGCGCCGTGAAGGCCACCTCGACGGTTCCCGATGCGGCAATCCAGGCCCTGATCGCGGGTTCGGATCTGCTGCAGATCTCGTTGCCATCAGACCAGCCCGGAGTGCGCGATGCGATCCTCGCGGCGATCGACTCCGGCGCCCTCGACAGGGCCCGCCTCGACGAAGCGGCGGGCCGGGTGTTGGAACTGAAGAACAACCTTGGTCTGCTTTCCCGAGCGTGACGGTCATCACACATCGACCTATCGGCGCGATATATCGTGCTGATATATGGATCTCTCGCCCACCGCTCGCGTCATCCTCGGCTTCCTCGCAGGTGGACCCAAATCCGGCTACGACATCAAGGCGATTGTCGACCGGTCCACCCGGTTCTTTTGGGCCGCCAGCTATGGGCAGATCTATCCGGAGCTAAACCGCCTCGCGAACGCCGGGCTGGTCAAGCGGACTGCCGCCAAGAAGGGCACCCGCAAGCGCACCGAGTACACGATCAAGAAAGCGGGCCGGGACGCCCTAGCAGCCTGGCTGCGCTCGCCCGAGCAGGCCTATGAGCTGCGCGACGAGGGGATGCTGAAGCTCTTCTTCGTCGGCCACCTCGGCACCGAGGACGCACGAGCCGTGCTCGAGGCCCGTCGCGACCAGCACCTCGGCGTGGTGGCACGTTTGCGCGAGATCGAACCCGTCGCTTCGACCGCCGAGCGATTCGGACCTCACGAGATTCTCAAGCACGGTCTCGAATTCCACGGCCATATCGCCAAGTGGTGCGACCGCACCCTCGCTGAACTCGACCACACCGACAAGGAGAACCGCTGATGCTGCACTTCCTCACCAAACTCTCGGGGGGACGGCCAAAGCTCGTCCTCAGCATCGGCGTCGTGGTCTTCGTTCTCGCCGGGGCGCTGGGTGCCGGCGTTGCCGATCGCCTGGCACCCTACTCCGCCGACGACCCTGACAGCGAAACCTTCGAGGCACGTGAGCGGCTCGAGGCGGCCGGCTACCGGGAGACCGAGGCGGTGATTCTCGTCAGCGACGTGAGGGTGCGCTCCGCCGCCGGCGCCGCGCGCGTCGCGGAGATCGAGCGCACGGTGCGGGGGATCGAGGGCGTGCGCGACGTCGCCGGATTCGCCGCGACCGGATCCGACGACTTCGTCTCGCTCGACGGTGACGAGACCTACCTGGCCGTGACCTTCAAGCCGACCGACGACGACTTTGAGCAGGAGATCGGCGAGGCCCTTGAGGAGGCCTTCGCAGGCCAGTCCGACGTCGGCGTGGGCGGTAACGCCGTCGCCCAGCGACAGGTCAACGAGAACGTGGAGTCCGACCTGCAACGAGCCGAGCTGTTCGCATTCCCGATCCTCTTCCTGCTCTCGCTGCTCTTTTTCCGTAGCCTCGTCGCGGCGGGCCTGCCGCTGCTGATCGGCGGCCTGGCCATCGTCTCCACATTGGCGCTGCTGCGCGCGATCAGCGAGGTCAGCGAGATCTCCGTCTTCGCGCTGAACCTCGTGACCGGGCTCGGGCTGGGGTTGGCAATCGACTACAGCCTGTTCATAGTGTCGCGCTACCGCGAGGAGTTGGCACGGGTCGGTCCTGGGATCGAGGCGCTGCGGCGCACGATGGCGACGGCGGGCAGGACCGTCCTGTTCTCGGCGTTCACCGTCGCCGGCGCACTGGCCGCCCTGATCGTCTTCCCGCAGAACTTCCTCTACTCGATGGGCATTGGCGGATCGCTGGTGGCCCTGGCCGCTGCGGCGATCTCGCTTACCGTTCTACCGGCCCTGTTGATGTTGCTCGGCCACCGGGTGAATTCGCTCTCGCCGAGCTTTCTTCAGCGCCGGGCCGAGGCGGACTCCAGGCCCGCAAGCGCCGGCTTCTGGTACCGCCTCTCCCGCCTCGTGATGCGGGTGCCGGGGCGGATTGCGATCGCTAGCGCGACGCTGCTGATCGCCCTCGGCATCCCATTCCTCTCGATCAACTTCACCTCGGTGGACGCGCAGGTGCTGCCAACCGACGCGACCGCGCGCCAGGTGGACGACGTTCTTCGTGCTGAGTTCCCGCCGTTCCGCGATTCGCCGGTGGTCGTCTCGGTGCGCGGCTCCGAACAGAACGCGGCCGAACTCGCAGGCTCCGCCGAGGCCCTGCCCGGCTCAGCGGCGGTGCGCGGCCCCTTCGCGCTCGGGCCGGAGGACTACGTGGTCGAGATCGTCGGCGGATCGGCGCCACTCGATCCGGCGAGCCAGGATCTCGTGCGCGACGTGCGCGCCCTGCCCGGCGATGCCCAGGTGACCGGCTTCACGGCGAACTTCGTGGACCTGCAGTCGAGCCTCACCGACCACCTGCCCCTGGTGCTCGCGATCGTGGCGATCGTGACCTTCGTGGTCCTGTTCCTGATGACGGGTTCGGTGATCCTGCCGCTGAAACAGCTCGTGATGAACCTGCTGGGGCTGAGCGCCGTGTTCGGGATCCTCGTCCTGATCTTCCAGGATGGCCGCTTCGAGGGCCTGCTCGGTTACACGAGCCAGGGCGGGCTGGAATCGACCCAGCCACTGCTTCTGTTTGCCGTCGCGTTCGGGCTTTCGACCGACTACGGGGTGTTCCTGCTGGCCCGGATCAAGGAAGCGCGTGACGGGGGCGCGTCGAACAGCGAATCGGTGGCGATCGGGTTGGAGCGCACCGGGCGGATCGTCACCGCCGCGGCCCTGCTCTTCTGCATCGCAATCGGCTCGTTCGTGACCTCCCAGATCATCTTCATCAAGGAGGTTGGCCTCGGCACTGCGATCGCCGTGTTGATCGACGCGACGATCGTGCGAGCGCTGCTCGTGCCGTCGTTGATGGAGCTGCTCGGCAAGTGGAACTGGTGGGCGCCCGCTCCCCTGCGCCGTCTGCACGAGCGAATCGGCCTGAGCGAGACCTGAGGCTTCAGCCCTCGAGCGTGCGTCTGCCGGAGAACGCGCGGCCGAGGGTCACCTCGTCCGCGTGTTCGAGGTCCGCGCCCACCGGCAGCCCGCTTGCAAGACGCGTGATCCGCGCCTTGCCGCGCAACAGCTCGGCGATGTGGATCGCGGTCGCTTCGCCGGTGGTGGTTGGGTTGGTCGCGAGCACGACCTCCTCGACCCCACCCTCGTCCACCCGCCGCGCGAGCTCGTTGATCTTGAGGTCCTCGGGATCGACGCCGTCGATCGGCGATAGCGCTCCGCCGAGCACGTGGTAGAGCCCGCGAAACTCGTGTGTGCGCTCGACCGGGATCACGTCCTGGGGCTCCTCGACCACGCAGATCGAAGAGCGGTCACGCCGTTGATCCGCGCAGATCGCGCAGATCGACCCCTCGGAGAGGTTGAAGCAGGTTTCGCACAGGCTGATCTGCTCCTTGACCTCTCGGATCGCGGTGGCCAGTGCGAAGGCGTCGTCATCGGACGTGCGCAGGACATGGAACGCCAGGCGTTGCGCCGTGCGCTGGCCGATCCCGGGGAGCTTGGCCAGCTCGCCGATCAGCCGCTGGATCGGGGGCGCGTACAACCCGTGCTACATCCCGGGCAGGCCCAGGCCGCCGGCGCCTCCGCCCGCGATGCCGCCGAGCTTGCTCGACGCCAACTCCTGGGCGGCGCGCAGGCCCTCGTTGACCGCAGCCATCACCATGTCCTGGAGCAGTTCCGCGTCCTCGGGGTCGATCGCATCGGGGTCGATCGTGATGCCGAGCAGGCGCAGGTCGCCGCTCATCCGCACCTTGACCATGCCGCCGCCGGCGCTCGCCTCGACCTCTTCGTCCTTCAACTTTCCCTGGGCCTCGACCATCTCGGCCTGCATCTGCTGGACCTGTTTCATCATCGAGTTCAGATCGAGCCCGCCGGGGCCGCCTCCTGGTCGGGTCATGCCGCTTCTCCAGTCTTCTCGTCGGTTTCTTCCTGGGAATCCGAATCCGTCTCGAACTCCTCCGCGTCGAACTCCGCCTTCAGCTTCGCGATCAGCTCGTCCTCACTGATCTGCCCGGGCTCCGGGCCCGCGGCTTCCTCGCCCTCGAGCAACACGAATACCGGGCGCAATCCCTCACCGACGATCGTTTGCACCGCATCGGCGAACCGCCTGCGAGCGTCGGCAGCCTCTGCCTTGCGCTTGTTGAAGGCCGCTCCGGCAGGAAACCCGACCTGCAGCACGGCCTCCTCGAGATCCACAGCAACCGGCCGCGCCACTTCCAGCGCATGCGCCAGCAAGTCCGAGCCCCCGGTCCGAACCTGCTCCATAACCGCGGGCCACAGACCGACCAGCTTCTCCAGGTCCAATACCGGTGCCTTCACTTCTTCCGCGCCGGATGAGGGCGTGATTCGGGATGCTTCTGGAGAATCGGGGGACGCGGGCGGGGAAACCGGCGGCGGAACGTGGTCCGAGGTCGGCGGCGCATGCGCCGCGCTAGACGAGGACGGCTCCGACGGAGGGTGCGCCGACCGCGGCTCCGAGCCCTTCTCCAACGCTTCGAGCCTCTGGGCAAAGGCCTCCCGAGACAAATCAAACTGTGGCCGAGCAGCCCGCAGAAGCGCGAGTTCGAGAGTCATTCGGGGTTCGTCGCCCTCGCGGATATCCGCAAGCGCCTTCGCGACGGAATCGATCGCACGGCCGATACCGAGGTCGGTGAAGGAATCAGCCTGAGCCTGCATCCGCTCCGGTTCGGCAGCAGCGAGCCCCGCTTCCCCAACCGGCTCGCCGGCGGCTCGGATCACGAGGAGAGCGCGTAGGTGTGCCAGCAGGTCCCGCCCGAATTGGGCGGCGTCGCGGCCCGAACGTGCGAGGCGCTCGCTCACCTGGAGCGTCGCCTTGCCATCGCCCGCGGCGATCGCGTCTGCCGCGGCGAGGACAAGCTCCGCGTCCGCGACTCCGAGTACCGCGAGGACGTCGTCGGTCTCGATCCGCTTGCCGCCGTAGGCAACGAGCTGGTCCAGCGTGCCGAGGGCGTCGCGGAACGAGCCCGTGGCTGCCCTGGCGACCGCGGAGATCGCTCCGTCGGCCACCTCGATCTGCTCCGCCGCGGCAACCCGGCGGAGAACTTCGGCGATCTGCTCCGGAGCCGGACGCTGGAAGTCGAAGCGCTGGCAGCGGTCGACGATGGTGGGCATCACCTTGTGGGGTTCGGTTGTCGCGAGGACGAACACGGTCGAGGGCGGCGGCTCTTCGAGCGTCTTCAAGAACGCGTTCCATGCCTCGCGGGTGAGCATGTGCGCCTCGTCGAGGATGTACACCTTCCACTGGCCCTGCGCCGGGGCATAGCCGACCCGGTCACGCAACTCGCGGATGTCGTCCACGGAGCGGTTCGATGCGGCGTCCATCTCGATCACGTCCATCGAGGTGCCGGCCGCGATCGTCGTGCACGACTCACATTCGCCGCACGGCTCGAGCGTGGGCCCGCGTACGCAGTTCAGCGAACGCGCGAGGATCTTCGCGAGCGATGTCTTCCCCGTGCCACGGGAACCGACGAACAGATAGGCGTGGTGAACGCGATCGCGCTCGATCGCGTTCGAGAGAGTGCGAACGACGTGCTCTTGCCCGACCACCTCACTGAAGCTCTGGGGCCGGTGTCGGCGGTAAAGTGAGGTGACGGGAGTCACTGAAGCCGAGTGTATCGACGGCTACGGTGTCCAAAAGCAGGGATGAACCGGATGGGGAACGCACGCTCGAGAACGTCAATGGCCACACTACTCGTGGCCGTTTTCGCCTGCCCCAGCGCATTGGCGGCACCGGGCGACACGACGCTGGAGAGCCGCGCGACGGGCGTTCTCGGCGCGGTTGCGAACGACGACTCCATGCCTGTCGGGCTCGGCGGCGGCTCGGTTTCCGACGACGGGTGCCGCATCGCTTTCGCGTCGAGTGCAACCAACCTCAGCGCCGAGGACTCCGACGTGAATGGCCAGTGGGACGTGTTCGTACGCGACCGCTGCACCGGGGAGACCCTCTACTTGTCGCGCGCCGACGGCCAGGACGGGGCGCCCGGCGTCGGCAGTTCGTATTCAGCCGTGATCTCGGGAGACGGCGACAGGGTGGCCTTCGTCAGCAATGCCGCCCTTGACCCCACGTCTGACACGAATGGCACCAACTCCGACGTCTACGTCCGGGACATCACGACCGACGACACACACCTCGTGAGCTTCAGGCAGGACACGGGGCAGACTCCCGGCACGACCTCAGGTCTTCCGGCGATCAACGACGACGGAACGGTCGTGGCCTTCGCGTCGTCGGCTCTCGCCAGCGAAATGATCTCGGACGGCCCGAACGACGCGAACCTCGCGGCCGATGTCTTCGTACATGATCTCTCCAGCAACGAGACGGGGCTGGTGTCGTTCAACGCCGCGGGCGATGCGACCGGCAACGATGCATCTGCCCCCGGCGTCGTCAACGGGCTTTCAATTGCCGGCGACGGGGACAGCGTCGCCTTCGGATCACAGGCGAGCGACCTCGTGGTCGGGGACATCAACGGGCGGGACGACGTTTTCGTCCGCGACCTCAAGGCGGACACGACAACGCTGGTCTCGCGAACGAGCGGGACACCCGGCGCGCTGCTCGACGGGGGCTCAGGCCAGGCGACGATCTCCGGCGACGGGACTGTCGTGGCGTTCCAGACGAACGCGACCAACCTCCCCGGAGATGACGACGAATCCGACTACTTCGTGCGAGATCTCACCTTGAACACGACCGAGCTCGTCACGCGGCGCTCCGGCCCAAACGGCGAGGTGTCGCACGAGGAGTCCCAGGACGGCGTCGCGATCTCCACCCACGGTCGTTTCATCGCCTTCGCGTCCGGCGACGAGGAACTGGCGACGGGGACGGTGCCTGGCGACCCGGCGCCACGCCAGCCCGTGCGCCGCGGAGGCTTCGGGGTTGGCACGCATATCTTCGTCCGCGACCGCCTGAACCAGACCACAGCGCTCGCCAGCCGGGCGAGCGGATCTGGCGCGGGCGCCGACAACAACTCGGAGCTTCCGTCGATCGCGGGCGACGGCAGCGTTGTGGCTTTCAGATCCACCGCCGACAACCTCACCGCCGAGGACACCGGCGGAGCAGGTCAGATCTTTGCTCGTGAGCAGGGCGAGCCTTCCAGACCTGAGGAGGGGCGGCGCGTGAATGTCCGTCCCGTCGAAGGCGTTGTCAGGGTGAACGGCAAGCGACTCACGAGTCCGGACCAGATCCGCGTCGGCGCAAAGATCAACACGCGCAGCGGAGTCGTCGAGCTCACCTCGGAGTACAACAACAGGCTGCAATCAGCCGAGTTCTACGAGGGCTTGTGGCGAGTCCAGCAAACGCGCGGCAAGCGGCCCACCCTGTTCATGAAGCTGATCGGCTCGAAGCATTGCCACCGCGGGGATGGCAATGCCCGCGCCCAGCGGCGGCGGCGCGGGCGCCGGGGCTGGGGTCGCGGCTCGGGCAAGTACGGCTCGAAGGGAAGCCGCGGATCGGGATCGGTCCGCGGCACCACCTGGCTAACCGATGATCGCTGCGACGGCTCGACGCGCTTCACGGTGACCGAGGGCGGGCCGCTGCTCGTCGACGATCGCGGCAAGCGCGGCAAGGTCAACGCTCGCTTGCGCGCAGGCGAGCGCTATACCGCCAAGCCCAAGCGCTGAGCCAGAATGGGTCGGCTCGTCTCGAATCGCGCGACGCTGACCCTGCTGGCGGGACTGCTGGCCGCCGCGATCGCCCTCACCTCCCACGCCACGGGCTTTCTCTCACAGCTCGAGGAAGAGACCGTCGACGTGCGCTTTCGCGTGCGTGGCGAGCAGCCCGCGCCAGACAGGCTCGTCGTCGTCGGAATCGACCCGCAGACGTTCTCCGATCTTGACGAGCGCTTCCCGTTTCCGCGTACCCTGCACGCGCGGGTGATCGACGAACTACGGGAGGACGGGGCGACCCAGATCGTCTACGACATCCAGTTCACCGAGCGCAGTGAGCCGCGCGAAGACCTGGCGCTGGTGGACGCCGTGGACCGAACGGACGGGATCGTGCTGGCGACCGCGGAGACGAACCGGGACGGCAGCACCAACGTCCTCGGCGGTGACGCGTTTCTCGAGCGTCTCGGTGCCCGTGCCGGCCACTCCGAGTTCGACGTCGCCGACGACGGCACCTACCGCCGCTACCCGTTTGCGCTCGACGGGCTCGATTCGCTGCCTGTGGCAGCGATTGAATCCAGGGACGGGGAGGAGGTCGATCCAGGCCTTTTCGACGGCAACGGCGAGGCCTGGATCGACTACGCAGGGCCGCCGCGCACCCTGGAGACCGTCAGCTTCAGCGACGTCCACGACGGCCGATTCGAGCCGGGAACGTTCGAGGGAGCGACAGTGGTGGTTGGTGCGACGGCCTCGACCCTGCAGGATGTGCACCCCACCCCGTTCGGGGGTGGTCAGATGCCCGGTCCGGAGATCCAGGCAAACGCGATCGCCACGCTCGGCGAGGGCAACCCGGTCGAGGAGACGCCGGACGGGATCGCCTACGCGCTGATCGTGCTCGCGGCGGCGCTGCCGCCACTATTGAACGTGGGGTTCGGCGCCGCACTTGCATTCGGGGTCGCGATCCTCGCCGGGGTCACACTGGTGGGCGGCGCCCAGCTCCTCTTTGGCGGTGGGCTGATCGTGCCGATCGTCAACCCGCTTCTGGCCCTCATTCTGGGCGCCGTCGCCTGCCTGGCGATCAACTATCTCGTCGAATCCTTTCAGCGGCAGCGCACCCGCGATATCTTCGCCCGCTTTGTGCCGACGTCGGTGGTGGGCAGCCTGCTGGAACGCGGCGACGGCGATCCTCGGCTATCGGCCGAGCGCACCGAGGCGACGATCCTCTTCAGTGACATCCGTGGCTTTACGACCTTCTCCGAGACGCGTACGCCCGAGGAGGTCGTTGACGTGCTCAACGAGTACCTCGACGGGATGGTCGAGGCGATCCTCAACCATGGTGGAACCCTGATCGCCTACCTCGGCGACGGCATCCTCGGTGCGTTCGGCACGCCGATCGCACACGCCGACCACGCCGATCGCGCACTGGCCGCGGCGCAAGAGATGCTCGGTCCAAGGCTCGAGCGGTTCAACGAGTGGGCTCGTGAACGTGGCCTCGAGGGCTTCGAAATGGGAGTGGGCCTGAACTCCGGGCCCGTCTCGGCCGGGATGATCGGTTCGGATCGCCGGCTTGACTACACGGTGATCGGCGACGCGGTAAACACCGCCTCCCGCCTGGAGGGAATGACCAAGGGCAGCGGCTACTCCCTGTATCTCTCTGATTCCACTCGCGACGCGCTCTCCGGTGAAGGCCCAGCCCTGGTGGACGTGGGCGAGCTGGAGGTGCGCGGCCGTGCGGAGGCGCTGCGCGTGTGGGCAGTGAAGAACTCGGGTGGCGGGTAGCCCCGCCCAGCGCGTCCAGCCAGGTTCAAGCGATCGCCCATTCGCGCCGACCCAACTCCCGTGGATCGTTTCGTAACAGGCGCAAGGGGGGCGCTCGCGGGGCTCGCCCTGGGTGTGCTGCTGACGGCCGCCGCGGCGGCCGACCTGAGGCCGAACCCGGCGAACGACCCGCGCTTGCTCGGCAAGCCGATCGAGGGCTTTCGCTACGACGAAGGCAAACGTTGCACCGACGGCGTCCCGCGCGGCATGAAGGCACTCGAGCGTTGGCTCGGCGAGAACGTGCGCGGCGACACCTGGGGCATCAGGCGCTGCGAGCGCCTCGGCGACTCGTTCAGCCTGCACGCGGAGGGACGCGCGATCGACTGGCACCTCGACGTCGCCAAACGCAGGGATCGCCGAGCGGCCAAACGTTTGATTGAGACGTTGCTCGCCAACGACCGCGAGGGCAACGACGCGGCCCTCGCCAGGCGAATGGGCGTGCAGGGCCTGATCTACGACTGCCGCTCCTGGTGGTCGGGACAGTCGGGGATGGGCCGCTACGGCTACTGCTACAAGCCGAACGGCAAGCGCAGGCGTGGCCTCGACCGCACCCAGGCGCACATGGACCACGTCCACATCGAGCTCAACAAGGCCGGGGCGCGCAAGCGCACGTCCTTCTGGCGCAGCCCACTCGGCAGGTGAACCGTGAGCCGCCAACCCTGCACATTCCTACCCATAACCACTTGTCCACTTGCGAAGAAGGAATCCAACCCCCAAGATCGACGCATGGATTTGGGACGGGGGTTCCTCCAGAGATTGCATGTCCGCGCGCTCGTCGTGCTGGGAGCGACCGCGCTGAGCGCGTCGCTGGCGCCGGCCGCCGGCGCGGCGATGACGAGTGAGAAGCTCGGCCCGAAGCTGTGCGTGACCACGGGCGGCGCGCGGATCGTTCGCGCTCCGGGCTTTCCGGGCGAGCGGATCGACCGCCGCCTGCTGGCCGACCTCGAGTTCCTCCGGCGCCGGTACAAGATCTTCCTGACCGATGGCTACTCGAACGATCCGGTCCACTCGGCGAACGGTGAGCACCCGATGGGTCTGGCGATGGACATCGCCCCAGACAAGGCAAACGGCGGGCGCTGGGGCCTGATCGACAAGCTCGCGAAGTTTGCCGAGCCGAAGCAAAACGACCCACGCGCGCCGTTTCGCTGGGTCGGCTACAACGGCGACAGCGGCCACGGCCGGGGCCATCACCTTCACCTCTCCTACAACCACTCCAAACCCCGGCAGACCAAGCCGCCGCGCACGGTCTACACGCTGAAGTGCCCAAAGTCGAGCAAGAAGCCCGGCAAGCCCAATCCGCCCGACGACGGCAGCAACACGGGCGGCGTCAGTTTCCGCTCGGCGACGCCGGAGCCGGAAACCGCCGGCATCTCGCTCCCCTAGACCGCTTTTGAGCATGGACCGTGCGGGCCCACCTTTGAGAGTGGTCCCCGGACGTTCCCGTCGTGGCTAGCTCCGGTCAGGTCTATCCGCGGCGCTTGCTCGCTACCGCTTAAGGCTGCTTCCTTCCGGATCTGACCTGATTCGCGGGCGCTCATCGCGCGGGACCTGACCATCAACGCCGCCCTCGACGTACTGACTCCGAAGGCCACGGCCCTCAAATGGGCGTTCAGCCCCGCTAGAGCGGATTGCGGGTACAGGGCACCGCTAATTCCCCGCCTAGCACGGTCCGCCCCGGATCCTAGCGCGGACCGTCATGGCCGGCTGGCGACGCTTGCGTTTGCGTCCCGCGCCCTGGCGTTAACCACCCGCTTCTGCACCCGCAAGCTCCCCGCCCGCCAGCTCACCGACCGGGATCGCCTCCGCGTAAATCCTCACGTCGTCGATCAGGCCGTCGAAGGTCTCGAAGTCCCAGACCTCGTTGCCGCCGATGCGCAGCGCCCCGTCTGAGGCCGTGGCCTGGGGCACGCCCGACCTGCTGGCGACAAGCTGGCCGTTGACGTAGAGGCGAAAGGTTCCGTTCGAGTAGGTCGTCGCGAGGTGCGACCAGACCCCGGTCGGGGTCGGGTTCGGGCCGACGACGCCGCCAGACCAGGTCCAGCCGCTCGGCCTCGGGCCGCTGCGATCCGACGCGTAGAGGCCGTAGCTGAGCTCCGAGGGCGGGGCCTCCTTGAGTGCGACCATGCGCCAGCCCGAGAGGGTGCGCGGCTTGATCCAGCTCTCGATCGTGAAGGCGTTCGTGAGGTCGAGGTCCGGGTGGTCGGGGACACTGACCATGTCGCCGGCGACGCCACCGAAGTCGAGCGCGCGGCCGCTGTGGCCCGCGGCCGCCCAGCTGGCGCCGGCGATCGTGCCGTCGTGCCCCCTCCCGGAGGTGTCACGCGCGATGGCGCCCGAGCCCTCATCGAAGTTCAACTCGAGTACCGGCTGCGGTCCCGTTGGCGGCGGATCGATTGGCGGCGGTGTTACCGCCGTGTCACGGTCGGCCTGCACCTCTGTGTCGGTAAGCGCGCGGTCGTAAATCCTCACGTCGTCGATCAGGCCGTCGAAGGTCTCGAAGTCCCAGACCTCGTTGCCGCCGATGCGCAGCGCCCCGTCTGAGGCCGTGGCCTGGGGCACGCCCGACCTGCTGGCGACAAGCTGGCCGTTGACGTAGAGGCGAAAGGTTCCGTTCGAGTAGGTCGTCGCGAGGTGCGACCAGACCCCGGTCGGGGTCGGGTTCGGGCCGACGACGCCGCCAGACCAGGTCCAGCCGCTCGGCCTCGGGCCGCTGCGATCCGACGCGTAGAGGCCGTAGCTGAGCTCCGAGGGCGGGGCCTCCTTGAGTGCGACCATGCGCCAGCCCGAGAGGGTGCGCGGCTTGATCCAGCTCTCGATCGTGAAGGCGTTCGTGAGGTCGAGGTCCGGGTGGTCGGGGACACTGACCATGTCGCCGGCGACGCCACCGAAGTCGAGCGCGCGGCCGCTGTGGCCCGCGGCCGCCCAGCTGGCGCCGGCGATCGTGCCGTCGTGCCCCCTCCCGGAGGTGTCACGCGCGATGGCGCCCGAGCCCTCATCGAAGGCAAAGGCGGCCACCGGGCCGCTGGGCGCAGGATTCGAGACCGTAATCGGGATGGGCGCGCTTGTAGTCGCCGCGCCGCTGTCGTCGGTCGCCTTCGCGGTGAGCGAGTGGTTGCCGGCCGCCACCCCGGACTCGCTGATGGAGAACGGGGAACTGGTGTCGGTGCCGACGACCGTGGACCCGCGGAAGAACTCGACCTTCGAAATCGTGCCGTCGGGATCGGTTGCGTCAGCGGAGAACGTATAACTGGCCGGCGCCGTATAGGAAGTTCCGCTCTCCGGCGCGGTGACGTCGACGGCGGGGCTCTGATTCGCGGTCAGCTCGACCTCGGCCAGGGCAAGGGAATCGCTCGCCGCGGTCGATTGGATCCGCAGGTAGCGGGCAGCCCGGTTCAGCTTCGCGACGTTCACGCTCGCGGTCGGCGTCTGCAGCCGAACCGAGGCCACGCCGGCCTGGCCGCGAAGTGTGTCCACGTCGGTCGACTGGAATGAATCGTTCGAAGCAAACACCCACAGGTCACGGTTGCCGCTTGTGCAGCAATCGGTGGGCAAGCGCACGGTCACGTTCTCCAGGTTCCTGCTGGCGCCGAAGTCGACCTCCCACCAGGGCTGAGCCTCGGAGAGTGTGCGGCTGATCTTCGCGCCGCTGTCCTGGGCTGGGTTCCCGTCGTAGGCACTCCAGGCGGGCGACGCTACGTCGAACTGCGAGCTCTGAACCACCCGCGGTTGCGACCCAGGGCTACCCGGCGGGTGCAGACGGACGACAGGTGCGACAGACGGTACGCCGCTCTTGTCGACCAGGAAGACCATGTAGTAGCCCGGCGGCGCTTCATCGACGCTCGGAGCTCGCATCTGCACCCGGCCGCTCTGCGCAGTAACGGGCAGCTGTACGTAGGCCTGGCCGGCATTGATCTGGTGGGTGGTCGCCGCCAGGCGGATAAACGAGGCGTAGGCGATGTCGTTCGGTGCGGTCGTTTCGACGGTGAAGCTCTCGCTCGCGGCCACGCTGGCCGGCGCGCCGTTCGCATTCGGGCGCGCCGCGGGCTGGCCGCTGCCGTCGTTGCGGAAGAGATAGGGCGGCGAGAAAAACTGGCCGTTCGGCTCCTGGACATCCTCGAACGAGGATCCGGCAGACCAGACCCGGCCGTCCGGCAGCAGCGCGGCTACTGAGTGGTAGGTGCGCCGGCGGGCGATGTCGTCCATGCTGCGCCAGGAGTCGGTGGCCGGTGAGTAGAGCTCGGGGGTCATCACCGGGGTGCCCTTGGTGTCGTGTCCCGAAGAGTTACCCCCGATTGCCAACACCTCTCCGGTCGGGAGAGTCAGCGCCTGGCCGGTCATGTGTTGAAAGGCGCTGGAGGCCGCCGAGCTGTAGTTCGGCGTCCCCGACGAAACGTCGATGATCATGCTCGAGCGCGAGGTCCCACCCGAGTTGTAGAACAGCTTGTAGGGACCGATCATCGTCCGCACCCCGCGACGGCGCGTTTGCAGCAGGGTCGTGTTGGAGATCGAGTTCAGGGTCGACCCGGACAGAAGGAAGCGGCCTGGCCCAGCGGAGGCGTTGTCTCCAACGTCTTCGATCAAGAAGCTTCCGGCCTCGGTGCGGATCAGGTCCGGGTACCAGTTTGCGCGGAAGGTGGTGTCGACGTTCGTGCTCGTGCCGGTCTGCTGGTTGAAGCGCTCGATCCCCTGGCTGGAGCCTCCCGCAACGACAGGACTGCCATCGCGGTCGAGCGTGCCACCTGGATACCAGCGCCTCTGGTTCATCTGGCCCAGCAGGGAGAAGGTCTTCGAAGCACCGTCGTACAGCTGCACGTCCGGCCTGGCGCCACTGCCGGAGTTGATGCCCCCGCCGATGATCGCGAGCCTGCCGTCGGGAAGCGACGCGATCAGGCTGCAGAACGTCGTCTTCGGCGCAACGTTGTTCGAGCGCGTGATCTGTCCCGTCTGCGGATCAAGGACCATCGCGGCGCCGTTGTTCGGCACGGCGCCGAAGTTGGGCGGTCGGTTGGCCTGGTCCCAAGCCACGATCTTGCCGTCCGGCATGACCCCCATCGACACCGGCACCACTGGGTACTCCTGAAGCGGGCTCCAAGCGCCCTCAACGGCGGGATCGGCCAAGGCCACCTGCGGCGGCCAGCACAACAGGCTCGCCGATACGGCGAGCGCAGAAAGGAGGCGGGCAGCGACCGGCACTCCCGAAGCCTTGAACCTAAGCGGGATTGTCCGACACTGGCCCGCAAAGATGATCAGAACATGAACAGTGGATGAGAATTCTTCTCATCCGGACAGGAGTGCGAGGATGCGCGCGATGCGGTCCCGTGGGCAGCTAAGCGAAGCGGCGACCGCGGTCGCCGTGTTCATCCTCGGGTTCGTGGTTTCGCTCGCCGGCGATGCCACCCACGTGGCCTCAGCAACCACCGTGTATGAGTGGATTGACTTTCCCGAGCTGTGGATGAGCGCGCTTTGGTTCCCGTTCGCCGTCGCCGGATCGGTGCTTGCTGCGGCCTGGATCGCCGATCGTCGGAGCATCGAGAGCCGGCCGCACTCCAGAGGTGAGGCCGTACTCGGAGCGGCGCTCGTGCTCGCGCTCTACGCGCTTACCTCAGCCCTCCACGGTCAGCCCGACACGGTCTCGGTCGTGTTGTGTAGTGCCGTTGCGGTAGCGATCTGGGCCTGGTGGAATCCCTCGCCGCAGGCATTTGCCTTTGCCCTCGGAGCGGCGATTTTCGGTCCGCTCGCAGAGATCGGGATCGTCGAGCTTGGCGCCGCCAGCTACACCCCCGGTTCGGACGGGCTCGCCGGCGTCGCGCCGTGGCTGCCGTGCATCTACTTCGCCGCGGGGGCCGTTGCGTGCGGGCTTTGGGGGGCGATCCGGGACGGCGAACGCTAGTAGCTCAGTACCTGCCGCCTCGTCCCTGGCGAGCATGGCGGCGGCGCGAAACGATCAGGAACGTGAGCGCCGCGCCGAGCGCGAAGATCAGGATCGAACCGATGACGGGCGGTCCGAAAGGATTGATTGGCGGCTTGCCCACCGTGATCTGACCGTATCCGCTCTCAGCTCGGGCGGTCAGTGAGTAGTCGCCGCCGTCCGTGTCGAGCTTGCCATAAGGCTCCCAGCCGGTGCTGTCGGTCTTGGTCGAGAAGAGAAAGGACGGAACCTCCTCGATCTTGAGCGGCGCCGACTTTCGAGGGGCGCTCGCCGGACGAGCTTCGACGGCGAGGTTGTCGGGCGTCTCGACGGAGTCCTGGTCGCTGAGGCCGCCTTCTTCGAAGTAGAGGTAGACCTTGCCCTCGGGAATCGAGACGACGGTCGGCTCGGGCTTGTCGCGGACCGAGTTGACCGGCACCGATCCGTACTCGTCGTGGTCGGCGAACGGCAGGCCCTCCATGAAGTACCAGCCGACCGCAAAAACCAGCGCGGTCAGCAGCGGCAGGAAGCTCACGAAGCCGGACACAGAACGGCTCGTGCCGGTTTTCAGCGCCCGCTGGAGCTCGGGCGTACTCATCGGTTGCCCGTGCGGCGCCTGTGCACCGGTCGAGCCCACGAGGTCGCTCAGCGATTGCGACCGGCTCGGCTGCCCGGTCCCGACCGGCTGCCCCAGCGGCTCGCCTACCGGCGGGGGTGGCTGCTCAGCGCCCTTCTCGTCCTCTGGCTTTGTCGGACCCCCCGACTCCATCGCCTCCAACCCTATTACGGTGGGGCGCTGCCCATGCCAGCGCCACCCGACGAGCCCAGCCGAAAGCCGGATGTTCATCCTGGTAGGCAAACGATCCGGCCCTCGGTGCGTTTGAGGTTGCGCCAGGCCGTGATTGCTGCGCGCGACCTCGACGCGACTGTCGAGCGGCTTGGTCGCGAGCTCGGACTCGGCGAGCCGTACGACGACCCCGCCGTCGCCTACTTCGGATTGCGAAACGCCGTGTTCGCGATCGGCGATCAATTCCTCGAGATCGTCTCGCCGGTCACGCCGGACACGGCCGCCGGCCGACTGATCGAGCGGCGCGGCGGGGACTGCGGCTACATGGCCATGTTCCAGGTCGATGACGTCGCGGCGGCGCGACAACGCGCCGCGGACGCAGGCGTGCGGGAGGTCTTCGACGTCGCGCTCGATGACATCACCGAGGCTCACCTCCACCCCGCCGACATGCGCGGCGCAATCGTTTCCGTGAGCCAGCCGCATCCGCCGGAATCGTGGCGTTGGGGCGGTGAGGGCTGGTCGAAGCGGAGCGTCCCCGGTGCCGTGACCGGAATTACCGTCGCCGTCGGCGAGCCCGAGGCTGTCACCGCCCGCTGGAGCGCGGTGATCGGTGGAACCCCCGGCGTCGAGTTCACCGCCAACGCGTCCGAGCCGGGGATCGTGGCGATCACCATCGAACGCGACGGCGCACAGCACACCGTCTACCCGTAGCTCAGGCGGGGCTGAACCGAGCTTCTCGCAGCGCGTCAGCACCGAGTGCAGGTAGGTTGCCCAGATGGCGAGCGTCGTGCCGATCGAGTCGCTGCGCGTGAGCGAAACCGCCGCGCTGTTTGAAGGCAAGGAGGAGATCCCAATCTCCTCCTTCATCACGGAATACCCCCGCGGACACGGGCCGGAGCTTCACCGGCATCCCTACGCCGAGGCGTTCGTCGTCCTCGACGGAACCGCGATCTTCACCGCCGGCGGCGAGGAGCTGACGGTGAGCGGCGGCAACGTGGTCGTCGTGCCGGCGGAGACGCCACATGGGTTCAAGAACCCGGCGGACACGACCCTTCGCGTGGTGAGCATCCACCCGAGCCCGACGGTCATGCAGACCAACCTCTCCTAGAATCGCCGCCCAGGGCGCGTAGCTCAGTGGGAGAGCGCTCGCTTCACACGCGAGAGGTCGCTGGTTCGAAACCAGCCGCGCCCATGGACCGCAGCTCTGACGCGATGTTTCGCGGTGTCGCAGGCGCATTACGACCGGAGCTGCGTACTCGACCCATCCGACGCCGGACGTTGACGCACCTCGCTGCGGGACAGTCCCCGGATCGGGCGGCTGCGCGGAGACCCGTCCTAGGTCCGCTCGAACGCGCCGATGTCGGGGTTGCGGCGCTTCCTGCCCCGCTGGTCTCGCGTGGGCGAGTCCGAACCAGCCTTGTTGACCGCGCGGCTGCCGCGTTTGAGCGCGATTGTCTTGGTCAGACCGCCGTTGTCGGCAAGGCGGCCAATCTTGATTTGGGCGGGGGGACGATTGACGAGGTCGCCGCTGGCGGCGCTAAAGCTCGTGCAGGATGTGTTGTTGCCGACCAGGTTCTGGCCGAACGAGGTGACGGTGCCGCCGAAGTCCGTGCAGTCGGCACCGTCCGGTGCCGCATTGCGCGCGATCAACGAGTTCCTAGCAGTGAACGAGCCGGCGCCACTCCTGGCGAAGCCGCCGCCTTCGGCGCCCGCGCTGTTGCGACCGATCGTCACCGCGTTGATGCTCACTAACGGGCCATCGCTCAAGATGCCGCCGCCGACTCCCATCGCGCTGGTGGCCGAGTTGTTGGCGATCGTGCTGTTGACGAGGCTGAGGGAGTCGCTCTGGTCGCTGATGCCGCCACCGCCCCCAGTGCTCGACGTCGTGTTTCCGGAGATCGTTGAGGACTTGATCCTGACGAACTCACTTCCGAGAGTGAAGATGCCCCCGCCGTCCCCGTCCCCGTCTCCTTCGGCGTCACCGACGTTGTTCTTGATCGTGCTTTTCGAGATCGAAACCGAGCCGCTGTCTGTCGAGATTCCGCCGCCTTCGTCGGTCGCACTGTTACCGCTGATCACGCTTCGCGAGACCGTCACGCCTCCGTCGAAGGCGCTTATCCCGCCGCCATCGCCCGCGGCAACCCCGCCGCGCACGATCAGGCGCACGAACTTGCCGCTCGCATCGGCATTGACGACGTCAAAGACCCGGTCGATCCCCTGGGCAGTGACAGTGGCGAGCTTCTTGCTGTTGCTCTTGATCGTCACCGAGGAGTCGCGAATGTCCAAGTCGCCGCTCGCGTTCAGATCGTCAATGCCGGCGACGCTGAGCCTGTAGGTCTTGCCGCCCTTGACGATGACCTCGTCGGCGCCCGGGTGATTGTTGGCCAGGGTGATCGCCTCGCGCAAGGTGAGGCCACCGACGGGGTTGTCGCCGGTCCTGTCGGGCCGATAGGTCGTGGCGAGGGCGGATGGCGCGAGCGCCAGGAGCGTCGCGCAGAACGCGAACAACGCGACGAGACTGTGACGACGAGACTGTGATCTGCAAGCCGGAAGCATTTCCTCCTTTGCTCTGCCAGTTGCCCGCACCGCGATCGTACACCTAGAAGTGCGGCTGATTCGTCGGTTCGGACGATCCGCCCGCCCGCTGGGTCGCCGGTGTTGACGCAATCGAGCCGCCGAGGGCAAGGCGAGGACGCTTCTCGCGCAGGTTGATGCCCGCCACGAGCTCTCCAGTTCGCTCGCTCACGAGGGCTCATGACCGAGAGCGGATAGGCGCTTTCCATGCAAAGCGGGGTAACTCTCATTGGGCACCAGCGCCATTCTGGTGCCCGTTAGCGCCTACATCCGGACACATCGAGGCACATCCGCAGGCATCCGACGGCCCCAATCGACGCCCATCCGTGCCTGAACCGTCACCGCTTCACACGCGAGAGGTCGCTGGTTCGAAACCAGCCGCGCCCATTGGCGATACCTGGCCAGATACTCCCGCGGCCCCCCGCGATCAGCGGTCTCAGGCCATCCAGCTAATGCCGTAGCGCTCAGACGCCGCCGCGTAGGCCTCCGGCCCCAGCTCGCCGGCGCACTCCGCCTCGGCAAGCATCCGAAAGAACCCCTCGAAGCCCGCTGGGGATACCAGGACTAGGAATCGGCCCACCCGGGGGACGACCCGCCGATGTGCGTGCGGTACGCCTCGTGGGAGGAAGACGATGCCGCCGGGGCCCACGTTGAACTCCGTGTCACCACATTGGAAGATGTGCTCCCCGTCCAAGACGTGAATCAGCTCGTCCTCCCGCTCATGAACATGGAGGGGAGTGTCGAGCAAGGGTGGCAGCTCCTCCCAAATCGTGAAAGCGCCCCGGGTTTCGGCCGCGGAGACTTTGATGAGCACCGTGCCCTCGCCGAAAACGAAGCGCTCGCCATCGTCGGAATCGAGCGCGAAGCCAGCAGCCTTCGGTATCACGAGCGCAATGTATCCGCAGACGAGGTCTCTGCTAGCCACGCCGCTGGAGAATCGGAGTCTGGGAGCCCGTCGCTCACACGCGAGAGGTCGCTGGTTCGAAACCAGCCGCGCCCATCGGAGGCTGCTGCGGGATACTCGGCGCGATGTCGGAGGAGAACGTCGAAGTCGTTCGCAGGGCATACGAGGCCTTCGACCTGGGCGATCTCAAAGCGGTGCTCGATCAGCTCGATCCCGCGGTCCTCGCCGCTCCCAGACTCCATGGAACACCTGGGGCATGACGGCTTCCTGCAATGGGTCGAAAACTGGACCGGTGCCTTCGACGAGTTCGCCATGGAGGTCGAGGAATACATCGGCTTGGGTGATCAGATCATCGTCCGCGTGCGGCAGCGTGCAACCGGGGCGGCGAGCGGTGCACCGGTGGAGCAGACTTTCTGGATCTTGCACTCTTTCCGGAAGGGCTAGATCCTCCGACTCGGGGTTCACGCAAGCCAAGATCAAGCCCTCGAAGCCGCCGGACTGCGGGGAGTAGTGCCTGGCTCGGATTGATTGGGCACCGGCGCGGTGATGATCCCCGTTCGCGCCCCCATCCGATCGCGCCCCTCGACGCCCATCCGTGCATCGGACGCCATTGCTTCACACGCGAGAGGTCGCTGGTTCGAAACCAGCCGCGCCCATCTACCGCTGCCGCGGGATGCTGCGCGGGCGATGTCTGAGGGCGACGGCCGCGTAGTAGTGCGGACCCACCAGCGGGCGACCGGCAAGGGCAGTGGTGTGCCGTCGCGCTTCAGATGGGCGGACTCTGGACGGTGGAGGGCGGCCAGGCGACCCACGCAGAGAGCTTCTTTGATCCCGCCGACGCCCTCAAAGCCGCTGGGCTGAGCGAGTGGTCGCATCGCGGGCACTCAAGCCCGCTAGCTCTGCCATGGCCGCCATCCCCGGGCCGACGGCGGCGGTGAGGCGCTCCAGGGTGGCTGCCAGATCGGAATCGGCGGTCTGTTCGGGGGGAATGCGCGCGGGGTTCAGCGGCACGCGGTCGACCCACTCCTTGATGTCGGGCTCAGCACCGAAGGCGAGCGAGGCGCGGCCGCCCAGGACCTGCATCAGAGCCCAATCGGTAGGGGTGTTGGACAGCGGCGACGGAGGGCACACGCGGTTCTTCTCGGCATCGTCTTCTCGGGTGGCCTCCACGTAGCCGATCAGCGCGGCCGCCAGACACGGGAAGCCCGCGCGGACCGGCTGGATCGTGATCGCCTCGTCGCCCCAGATCGGGATCAGCCGCGGATACTGGAGCCCGGACGCGGCGCAGTGGACGACCACCGCGTTCCTATGTATTGCAGCATCTCCATTGTCGAGTTGGATCCGCCCAGGCTCGATCCCGCGAATGTGTCCCAGCCGCACCACCCGTTCGATACCGCGCAACAGGTCGAGCTCCCAATGGGCGAGCGTCGGCGTCTTCGCCATGGTCGGCGTTACCGAGGGGTCGATGCGGAGCATCACTCCGGCGGCTTCCAGTCTCAGGAAGAGGTCATCCGGCGAGGAGGCTTCCCCTGCAGCCTCCAGGATGTCGGCAGCCATCCCGAGGAACACGCCGGGGGCGGGCTGGACGACAGCACGGTCGAGCATCCACGGCTCGCGGGGGCGAACCCAGCAGATCGAATCCGGGTCGACTCCCCGCTCAAGCAGCCATACGCACGCATCGGTTGCGGTCTTCCCGGAGCCGGCGATCACGAACTCCTCCGGCGCGGACTCCAGCCTGGGCAGAGCGTTAACGGGCACCGCCCGCACCCCTTCGGCGACGCCGAAAGGCGGCTCCGTGGTGGCGGGGATCTGGGGGGCCAGGTAGCGAGCGTCGACGATCCGGCAGTCGGGCCCGGCCTGGTAGTGCTCTCCCGACACGCGCGAGACGAACGAGCCGTCTTTCAAGTACTCGCAGCTCGGATGGAACTCCACCTGGCCCGAGGGGACCAGTTGCTCGTCCAGCACCCGTCGGTAGTACGCGCAGACCTCCGCAGCGGAGGCCCGTTCGTGCAGGCCGGCCTCGGGGCCGTCTCGCTGGATCGATCCGGACCCCATCAGCGTCGAGGCGACGCCGTAGAACGAGGAAGCCTGGTGCAGCCGCACGAAGGGATACGCATCAAGCCAATGGCCGCCAGGCCCGTGCCGGCGATCAACCAGGGCGACGCGCACGTCCGCATGGCGGGTCAGGGCGTCGGCGAATGCCATGCCCGACGCCCCGGCTCCGACTACCAGGTAGTCAGCCTCGAGGGTAATCTGTCTTGCGGTCAATCGCCTCCCCTCGTTCCGCTGGTCTAGCCGCGGCCGCGGGGACCAGGGACGACGTGCCCGGATGGTGGTCTTGATTCATCGAAGTACGCCAGAATCTAGACCCTGAGCACCGACGACCGAACACGGATCTGCTGACTCATTGGGCACCAGCGCCTGAGGCACCACCGCTTCACGCGCGAGAGATCGCTGGTTCGAAACCAGCCGCGTCCATCACGGGCATTTACCTGCGGGCGCATAAAAAGTCCTATTCGAGGTCGTCGCGGGCGTAACTGGGGTCTGCTTTGGCGCGGTGTTGAACGGTGGTGCGGCGTCAGCCACCCAGCCCGAGCTGTGCTGCGACGCCCGTAGCGTCAAAGTAGCTGCGCTCCTCGGCGATGAGCCCAGTTGAATCGATCGTCCACAGCACCGCGCTCTCGTAGGGAGATCGCCTTTCCAGTGGGCGGCACCTCACCGGAGGCCAGCGCGAGCGGACCGTCGTTGGTACCGCGAACGCCGTCGACCGCCCTCACCTCTGCCGAGATCTCGCTTCCCGGCACCGCTGACACCGGCCGCGTGCGCGAACGGATCGCGACGCTGGCCGACACAGTGGACCTGGTCGGCCTGACCGACAATCACGCCGGACAGCCGCGGATGTCGCCGCTTGCGGCCGTTGCCCTCGCTCGGGAGCAGGGCGTGAGGACCGTCGTCCACGTCGCCTGCCGGGACCGCAACCGCTTGGCATTGCAGGAAAGCCACAGCCGACGCCCCGGCTCGGCGATCGGGTTCGGACGAATTGCGCGTGCGGCCTACCTTGAGTGTTAGGTTGAGGGCGGAATCGATCGGCCATCGCGTGGCCAATGGGGTTGGGGAATGGGACGGCTGAAGAAGCTTCGGAAGGCCGCGACCGAAGCGGTGCTCGGGGAGATCCCAATCGTGGGAGAAGCCGTTGACCGCAAGCTCCACGGCGACCGCAAGCGGGCACGTGCGAAATCGGCCCCGGCCGGATGGGTCACCGCGGACGCCGTGGTTGAACACGTCGAGGCCGAGAAGACGGGATTGCGGATCGGCGAACACGACAACGACTACGGGGACGAGGTCTCCGAGACCACGATCACCTACCGCGTGACCGGAGCGGACGGCTCACCCTTGAATCTTCCCGTCGGCCCAAATGAACTGGTTTCGGTCGAGATCCCCGCGCAGGGCTCGACCTGGCGGATCGCCTACAACCCGTCCAAGCTCGACGAAGCCGTTCTGCTCGACGCGTAGCGCGTACCGGGATCAGCGGGGCAGCCTGTAGCGGTCGCGCCAGAAAACGTCGGCCGAGCAAGCATGCGCATCGTCAGGTGTCGAGCCCCGGGATCGGCTCGATCGGCAGCTCGCCGTGAATCTCAGCCAGAGCGAGGAGATCGTTTCGGTCCTGGGGGCGGTCGGCAAGCCGCTTGAAGCCAACGATCGAGCTCAGCGAAGCGATCAAAAGCTCAACGTCGCCGTAGTCCGCCCGCATCGCACGTTCTTCGACCGTGGCGTAATCCAGCGGGGGAAGTCCTCCGCGCATGACGTCGATAAGGCCCGCGCGGGTACGGACTCTGAGGTGCGCCCGGTCGAGTAGATGTTCGTCCTCAGCGGGCGCGTCATCCTGATGGCGCACAGCCTCGAGCGTTCGAAGCGCCGCGATGATCCGACGATCGTTGTCGGCGTCGCCGGGCACAAGCAGGTCGATGTCCTCAGTGGCGCGGACGTAGCGGTTCGCGATCACCGCGAACCCGCCGACGACCACGAAGCGCGCCTCCTCGGAGACCAGGGCGGCCGCAACGACGTCGAGCTCAGGGTCGAGCGTGCTCATCGGCCCGCTCGAGGGCCCGCAACAGCGCTGCGGCCTGAGCGGAAAGTCGCTGCCCTCTTCGCAGTAGCTCGCCTATCGACGCGTCGGGGGACGGTGTCAACAGGCTCCGCTTTTCGGATCCGAGACGCGCCCAATCCTTGGCGTGGCCTGGCTCGATGAGCGTCTTGAGAGAAGTCGAACTCATGATTCCGACAATGGTACGCCCGCCATCGGGCACCGGCACGCTCTGGTGAGGTATCCGCGTTCATTTTCGTGTATCCACTTCTTCACGAACGAAAGGTCGCTCCTTGCGCCAGCCGTGCCCATCGGCGGTGCTTTGGCGCGATACTGCGCGGGTAATGTCGCGAGAGAACGTGGAGCTCGTTCGGCACATGACGGCGCTAGGCCCGGCGAGCGGCGTCAGCCTAGCCGCCGCCCTGTCGCCGACGACCTTCTTCCACGTCTGCCTTATGGAGGCCGGAAGGCTGAAGCGCCTCCGGCAGTTTCTTTCGCGGGACCAGGCTCTCGAAGCCGCCGGGCTGTCGGAGTAGACGGCCCTCCCCGCGATTGGGCGCCAGCGCGGCATCCAGTGCCCATATCCAAAAGCATCCAGGTGGGATCCACGCATATTGATGGCTCCGACCGACGCCTATCCGTGCCTGAAGCGCCACCGCTTTCACACGCAAAAGGTCGCTGGTTCGAAACCAACCGCGCCCATGCGGGTACCGGGGGGTCCGGCCCGGTGCGCCTCGGGTCGGCGTGGCCGAGCTGCGCCATAGGGAAGCCCACGCCCGAGGGGAGCACGGGACCGAGGATCGAACGTCCGCCGCAGCGAGTGCGGCATCAGTGCTCCGAGCAGTGGCGAACATTGCTGGAACGGCAAATTCGGGTGTGGTAGCTTGGGCTCAAGCGGCCGGAACGCGGCCCGCCGACGAACTCGAGGAGCAGTCCGGGTGGGACAAGCTGAGCGAGACATTTACCTGGATCGCGTCGGGGTTTTCCGACGTCAGCGCCTTCCACTTCGACGCGACAACCCGCGGCCCAACACCCGCATCGAGAGGCCATGACCGGCGCCGCCCGACCGATCCAGGCGGCCCGGGGAGAGGGCGACTCGCTGCGTAATCCGATTGCCACGGCGGGGCCGCTCGAGATCAAGGCTCGCGGCAACGAGACCGGCGGGGCGCTGACGGCCTGCGAGAGCGTCACGATGCCCGGGGAGGGTCCGCCGTTTCACAAGCACGCGAACGAGGATGAAGTCCTGTACTGCGTCGATGGAGCGTTTCGCCTGCGGATCGAGGATGAGGTCATGGAGATGGCACCGGGCTCGTTCGCGTTCGTCCCGCGGGATACGCCCCACACCTGGCAAAACGTGAGCGAAGCCCAGGCGCACATGCTCTTCGTCTTCACCCCCGCATCGCCGGGGATGGAGCGGTTCTTCGAACGCTTCGCGGAGGTGGCCGACGAGGGATCGGCTGTTCGGGAGGCATTCACCGCGCTTGCGGATGACGCGGGCATGACGGTCCTCGGCCCGCCACTGGCCCAGTCTCACCCCTGACCTCGCGGGTGATCGGCCAAGCGGCCCCGGCGTGCACGAGGTCTTCTAGGCGGCCGAGCCGCTGTTCAGCCGTCTGCGCTGAGCGCCTGCCGCCGGTGAAATCGGCGGGTTCTTCGAAGTAGATCGGCTGCTCACGACGGCCGGACGCACGATGCAGCCTCCGCGGGTGTCGAGGGTCAACTCGCTTGACAATTGTCGCTCAGGACAACGGCCGCGAAGCCGAGCATCGCCGAGCGTCCGTGTGTCATGCCTTGCGAGTACTCCCTCGACATCTTCGGAACAAGAGACGGCTCGATCGGTTAGCGTCGCCGTAAACCGCTATCGGCTGCTGAGGAGGAGCGTGTATGGAGCCCAGGGGGATCGACCCGGCCGACTTTCGCGAGACGCAGCACCAAAACTGGGACTCCACTGCGGCGGGGTGGTACGAGTGGAGCGAGTTCAACGACCGCGCGGGCGCGCACATCAGTGAGCGGTTGGTGGAGCTGGCGGAGGTGCGGTCGGGAAGCCGCGTGCTCGACGTCGCCGCCGGCTGCGGCGAGCCCGCACTCAGCGCCGCGCGCAAGGCCGGCCCCGAGGGCCGCGTCGTGGCTACGGACATCTCCGCTGAGATGCTCGCCTTCGGGCGTCAACGGGCGGCGGTGGCCGGCCTGGGCAATGTGGAGTTCGTGGAGTCGGACGCCTCCAGCCTCGACTATCCGCAGGCGAGCTTCGACGCCGCCGTCTCGCGCTGGGGGATCATCTTCGAGCCCAACGCGGAAGCCGCGTCAGGACGCATTCGGAGCTTTCTCAAACCCGGCGCTCGGATCGCGATCAGCTCGTGGGGCGAGCCTGATCAGGTCCCCTTCCTCTCGATCCCGATGAGGACGGTGATGGAGCGACTGAACGTGACCCCGCCCCCCGCTGGAACACCCGGCCCCCTGTCACGTCCCACCCCCGCTGCGATCGGCGGGTTGCTCGAAGCAGGAGGGTTTTCCAACATTGCCGTGGAGCAGGCAGAGGTCATCTACGAGTTCGACTCCCCGGCGCACTTCACCACCTACGTAAGGGCAATCGCCGCCCCGATCCGGGCAATGATCGCCGAGCACGCCGGCGAGACTCAGGAAGAGGTTTGGGACGAGATCGCCCAGGCAGCAGCGGATGCCGGCGATGGCCCTGGGCCGCTGCGTCTGTCAAACGCGGTGCTGCTCGCCTCGGGCACAGCCTGAGTAGAGCCCGCCAAGCTTCCGGAGGGGTCCGCGTTCGACACGGTGGCGCGAGTGCAGCGGTGGGTGTGACGAGCCTCACATATCTGGCGTTGACGCGATCGGGGTCCGGCGTTACGGTGTGCCGAGCGTCGCACATTCAATGGGGGAACGACCGGGGGGATGGAAGATGCAGAGAGCTGAAGGGCTGGCCGCGCCTCGAGGAAAGGGAGTGGCGATCGTGATCTGCGCCCCGCTTCTCCTACTTGCTGCGGCGCCCACTCCTGCCGGCGCCGCGACGGTGGGTGTCGCGGGCTCCAAGGTGGTTCATAGCGCCGCCGCCGGCGAGGCCAACGACGTCGTCCTCAGCTACGACGCTACCCCCGGCAGCGAGGCCGTGATCATCAGCGACACGGCGCCTCTGGTTGCCGGCAGCGGCTGCACCGGCGCCGGTCCGGTCCGCTGCGCTGGCGTCGCCGGCGTCAACTTGACGGCGGTTGAGGTCAACCTCGGCAACATGAACGACGGAGCGTCGGTGGACGTCATCGGCCTCGATGCCCTGCCTGCCTCGATCGAGACGGACCAACGTGGAGGTGACGGCGCCGACAAGTTGATCGGTGGCCCGGGAGCCGACAACCTCCTCGGGGGAAGCGGCAACGACGCGATCAGCGGACTCGGCGGGATCGACACGGCCGACTACTCCGACCACCTCACTCCGGGCGGCGTCGTAGTCACGATCGATGGCATAGCCAGCGACGGCAACGCCAGCGACGGCGCGCCGGAGAACCGCGACAACGTCGCTCTCGATGTCGAGAACATCGACGGATCGCCCGAGAACGACACACTGGTCGGTGATGCCGACGCCAACCAACTCAGAGGCCTAGCCGGCGACGACACTCTCGCGGGCAACGACGGCATTGGCGCGGACGGTGCCGACACGCTCAGCGGCGGCAGCCATGTCAACGGCGACACGGCCAGCTACGCAACCCGCACGGCGCTGATCGATGTCACCATCGATGACCTCCCGGACGACGGCGGCGGCGGCGAGGACGACAACGTCCGGACCGACATCGAGAACGTCACCGGCGGCACGGGCATCAACCGTTTGACCGGCGATGCCGATGCAAACATGCTGATCGGTGGGTCCAACTTCGACTTGCTGACCGGCAAGGGCGGCCCCGACGTCCTCAGCGGCGGCGGCGGTCCGAACGACATCGCCAGCTACGCCGGTCACAACGCCGATGTCACCGTGACGATCGGCGACGGGGCCAACGACGGCGATGTCGGCGGCATCGACGGGAGCGGCGACGACGTCATGGCCGACATCGAGAATCTCCGGGGCGGCTCCGGCGACGACCGGCTCACAGGCAACGCCGTTGCGAACGAACTCGAAGGTTTCGCCGGCGATGATGTCCTCAGGGGCGCCTCCGGAAACGACCGCCTCACGGGCGGCATCGACGGCGACAAGGTGATCGGAGGCCTTGACACCGACCTGGCCGACTATTCGCAGTGCGACAACGCCGGCCGTATCGCCGTCGACATCGGCGCCGGCGGTGCCAACGACGGTGGGGTCGAGGACGGCCCTCGGCGCGCCCGCGACAACGTCCATAGCAGTGTCGAGAATCTCCTAGGAGGCTGCGGCAACGACACCCTGATCGGTGACCGCGACTCGAACGAGCTCGATGGCTATGTGGGCGATGACACGCTGATTGGACTCGGCGGCCCCGACCACTTCGACGACGACACGGGCGACCACGACACCGTCAGCTACGCGGGACATCGAGCTGGCGTGGTCGCGACGATCGGGGACGGCGCTAACGACGGCGACTTCGGCGGCATTGACGGCGCCGGCGACGAGATCAGCGACGATATCGAGAACCTCACCGGCAGCTCTCACCGGGACCGGCTTACCGGCGGCGACGAGGACGCCGTCCTTCGCGGCGCTGGCGGCAACGACCGGCTGATCGGCGGCGAGGGCGTCGACGTGCTTCTCGGGCTCGGGGGCATCGATCGCCTGTTTGCGATCGACGGGGTCGCCGACAAGCGAATCGACTGCGGTAAGGGCAACAACCGCAGGGAGCGCGCCGCGATCGATACGACTCCACCGGCGGACCCCAAGCCCCGAAGCTGCTGAGGGTCAGGCCGGTGCTCCCGCTTCGCTCTGCGCCGAGCGCGGGCTCGCGCATCCGGTGCTCCAGGCCGGGCTAGCCATCAGCCGGCCCCCGCCTGGGCCATGATCCGCCCAAGGTTCTCGTCGGCAAAGAACTTCGGCGCCGGAAGCGTCGCCGCCTGGACGCTGACGAAGTCGTCCATAGCCTCCTGATTGCCCTGCATCGCTCCGAACAGCTGCTGCATCTGGGGCGGAGGTGGCTCCAGCAGCGCGAAGTCGTCGGTGAACTCATAGACCGGCAGAGCGTCTCGATCGCGGGCCTCCTGGTAGTCGGTCATCCCTTTCTCGAATGCACGTCTGTCGGCAAAGGCATCGTCCAAGGCAGTCGCGACGAACGCTGCGTCGCGGAACGCATCGTTGATTCCCATAGCCGTGATCGGGTTTTTGTGGTACCCGGCATCGCCGAGCAGCGCCCAACCCGGCCCGAACGGCTTGCGAAAGTATCCAGGCAGCTCAGCCGAGCCGATGAACTTCGACTCGCGCTTCGCCGCACGTACTCGTTCGGCGAATTCCGGCGCGAGGTCGAGTGCGGCGAAGAAGTTGCCCTCGATATCGCCGCGATTCGCCTTGAACTCCTCGACAGGCCAGCCGAAGGGAAGCACGGTGAGGTCCTCATGCGTTTGAACTGCAGCCCAGCCGCGCTTGCTCTCCGCTCGCACGGTCACATCGAACCCCTCGGCTGGCAGCCCGCTCCAGTACGCGTAGTACATCACCTGGCGCGAGGGTCGCTCGTGGTACTGATCTGGCCTGACCGTCTTCGCTACCAGTGAGTGCCTGCCATCGGCGCCGATCACTACGCGCGCGCGCTCCGTTACGTCTGGGCCCCCTTTCTCATGCCCGCGAATGCCGCTCACCTCGTCACCAGAGAGCAGAACCTCTTCGACCGTAAAGCCCTCGCGCAGCTCCGCTCCAGCGTCGACCGCCGCATCGGCCAGGATCTTGTCGAGCACGGTCCGGCGCGGACAGTATCCGTGCGCGATTCCCTCGACGGCGCGAGGAGACCCGGAGATTGCCACCGGCCCGAAGTCAAACGAGTAGGTGTTGACCGGCGGGCACCCAGTCGCAATCAGGGTGTCCAATAGGCCCCAGCTCTCAAGCGCGGCCACCGCCGGCGGATGGAGAAGGTGGGTTGACATCGTGTCGCTGGGGAAAGTTGCCTTGTCCACGAGCAGCACGCGATATCCCTTGCGAGCGAGCAGCATCGCAACCGGTGAACCCGCGCACCGCGCGCCAACCACAATCGCGTCGTAGATAGCAGCAGTCAATTGAACCCCCTTGAATCGATCCTGAACCGAGTGTTTCACATGAGTTGCTCCGCGACAAGGTGGCCGGATGTGTCGGTCACGCCCCAAGCCGAGTTCGGTCAGCGCAAAGCTCAACTTGGAATAGCCTGCGCCAGGCATGAGTGGCATCCCCACCCGCACCGGCGGTACGGCCGCGCTGGTCACTGGCGCGAGCTCAGGGATCGGCGCCGCCCTCGCGCGAGCGCTCGCCGCCCGAGGCCACAACGTGGTTCTCGTCGCCCGGCGCGAGGAGCGCTTGCGCGATCTTGCATCGGAGCTTGAAGCGGATCACGGCGTCCGAGCCCTGCCGCTTCCCTGCGACCTGCTCGACCCCGATGCGCGCTCCGGGCTGCCCGCGAAAGTGGACGAGCTGGGGTTCGAGGTCAGCTTGCTCGTCAACAATGCGGGCTTCGGCACAGCCGGGCCCTTCGTCGAGCAGGACATCGAGCGCGAGCTCGCGCAGGTGCGGATCCTTTGCGAGGCCGTAATCGACCTGACGCGCCGCTTCGCGCCTGGAATGGTCGAGCGGGGCAGCGGGGCGATCCTTACTTTGGCCTCGACCTCCGGGTTCCAGCCGCTGCCCCAGACCGCAGGCTACGGCGCCGCGAAGGCTTGGGCCGTCTCATTCTCAGTTGCTCTCAACCAGGAGCTCCGGGGTCAGGGGGTCGCTGTCACGGCAGTCTGTCCCGGGCCCGTCAAAACGGAGTTCTTCGAGGTCTCGGGCCCCCATCCGGTTGAGAGCTTCTTTCCGAAGTTCATCCACATCAGCGCCGAGCGCTGCGCGAAGGACGCGCTCAAGGCGCTGGATCGCAACAAACGGATCGTCGTACCGGGACCGCTGCCGCTCCGCGCCTTCCTGCACTCCAACCGATGGGCACCGCACCCGATCCTGCTGCCCTTCCTGGGCCGGGCCTTCCGGGCGCCCTGAGACCCTACTTCTCGCCGTAAGAGGCAACGAAGGCCGCGTCGGCGCAGTGTTCCGGGAGCTCCCCGATTAATGGAGGATCAAGGACCTGTACGGAATTCTGAGGCGTCACGGCTGGGAGTCCAGCGCGGATCTCGAAGTGGCCGCAGGGCGGTTGAGCACCGAGGGGGACACGGACGACTCCGGCATTCGCTGGATTCGCAGCCCGCTCGATGGTCTAGAGGTCCGATCCCCGTGTCCAGGTGTGGGATACTGCGCTCGACGACCCCGTTAGACGGATCCGCTCGGGCAACGCTGGAGAGGAAAGGTTGGGCGTCCCGTACAAGCTGTTCTACCGACTCGGCTTTCATCCTTGGGAGGATCTCGCTCAGCATCGGCCGTTCGCCGAGAGTCTCGCGGCGCTGTTCGAGCGTGAGGAGCGCGGACGCGAACCGCCCTATGGCCGCGCACTCGACCTTGGCTGTGGGAGCGCCGTCTGGGGTGTCAAGCTTGCGGAGCGCGGCTGGCAGGTGACCGGAGTTGACCTCGTCGAGCGGCCTTTGGAGCGTGCCCGCGAACGGGTGCGGGAGACCGGCGTGAAGATGCGCGTTTCACGGGGCGACGTGACCGATCTCCGAGCCGCCGATGTGGGCGCCGATTACCGCCTCGTTCTCGACACCGGCACCTTCCACGGCCTAGGTGCCGACCAGCGCGCGGCGATGGGCCGCGAGGTGACCGCGATCACCCGCGAGGACGCGACGGTGATCCTCGACGCCTTCGCGCCCCGGCGCCGGGGCCCACTGCCGCGCGGGGTGAGCCGGATCGAGGTGGAGGACGCGTTTCCAGACTGGGAGATCACCGACATCGTGGTCGCGGACACCGATCCGGATCCGATCGCCAGGGTGTTGAAGTTCGAAGAGCGCTTCTACCGGCTCGCGCGCAAGTAGGCCTAGCGCGCGCACCTTGCGCTCGAACGGAGATACTGCCGGACGATGACCGAGCAGCATCAAATCGTCCGGCGGATATACGAAGCCTTCGGCCGGCGCGATCTCGACGGGATCGCGGCGGAGCTTCACGATCAGGCGAAGATCGACTTCGCGAACTCGCTGGGGCCGGAGAGCGGCGTCTATCCCGGAATGGAGGGGATCAAGAAGCTGCTGGATCTCTACTGGGAAGCGTTCGACGAGATCACCATCGAAGCCGAGGAGTTCATCGATGGGACGGACAGCGTCGTGGCGCTCGTGGTGGCGCGCGGAACCGGTCGCGGGAGCGGGGTCGCGGTCGAGGCGCGTGGATTCCACCTCTGGAGCTTTCGGGACGGACAAGCCGTTCGCTTCACCCTCTACCAGGAGCGAGCCGAGGCCCTCGCGGCCGCTGGGCGAAGCGAATAGCGCGGAGAGGCGGGCAGGACTACACGGACCGAACCGGCGGGTGTAGCGTCGTAACCACACACCTACTCGAGGGAGAGCACGAATGCCAACCGTCAGCCGCCTGGGTACGTCACTCGCACTCGCCCTGAGCTTCCTCGCAGCATCGGCGCTCGCGGCCGGGCTCAAGACGGCCTCCGAGACCAAGAACGTCGGCGTCGAAGAGGTAAAGACAGCCGCCGCCAAATGCAAGCCCAAGAGCCGGGCCGTCTCGGGCGGGTTCAAGCTCGAATTCGACCCCGACCAGATCGTCAACCCGGACCTGCTGCTCACCAGCACCCGGCGCGCCGGGGCCCGCAGGTGGGCGGCGACGGCGGGCAACGGAGGCTCTCCCGGCGACCTGACCTCCTACGCGTATTGCGGTGCGAGGAAGCTAAGGCGGGCAGCCGTTACCGAGCCAATCCCGGCCGGCGCGACACCTACGGTGACGGCGCGCTGCCCCTCCGGCGCGACGGCCCTATCCGGCGGCTACCGGGCGTCCCCGATCGACTTCGTCGCGGACACGACTCCGGTCATGCAAATCTCGGCGAACCGGCGCGGCGGTTCGCGCAGCTGGAGGGTTTCCGTCTTCAATAACGGCAGCGAAGGCGGGGCGCTGACCGTCTACGCCTATTGCCGCTCGGGCAAGGCGACGACGCTGCGCAGGAAGCGCAGGGCGCTCGACGACGCGGGGGGAGCCGATGTGTCGGCGATCAGGCCGAAGTGCAGGCGCAGGGAACGGGCCGTCGCGGGTGGGTACGCCAGCCCCGAGCCGGGCAAAGGAGCCGCGGCGGTCGTCGGGTCGCGCAAGCGAGGTGGGCGCACTTGGCTCGTGCAGGCGAGGACGGGACAAACCGGCGCGCCGGTCACCGTCACGGCCTATGTCTACTGCGAAGCTCGCTAGCCCGGCGGCTAGGCTTTCGCGCTCGTGGATCGACGCGTGGGCATCATCATCGGCTTCACAGCCCTGCTGGGAGCGGTTGTCGTGGCCGTCCTGATCGGCCGTGGCGGCGATGACGAAGGCGGAGACGACTCCGCCGGCACCGAAACGGCAGCGATCTCCAGCGACCTCACGATCAAGCCCGAGCCCGAGGGCTCGGATGCTCCACCTCCGAGCACACTGGTCACCGACGACGTCGTCGAGGGCGATGGCGCCGAGGCCAAGTCGGGCGACACCGTAAGCGTGCAGTACGTCGGTGTGGACTACGTGACCGGGGCGGAGTTCGACTCCTCCTGGTCTCGCGGGAACGAGCCGTTCGAGTTTCAGCTCGGGGCCGGCATGGTGATCCCCGGCTGGGACCAGGGCATCGTCGGGATGAAGGAAGGTGGGCGCCGGGTGCTCACGATCCCGTCCGACCTCGCCTACGGCCCTGCCGGACAACCCCCCGACATCGGTCCCGACGCGGCACTCGTGTTCGTTGTCGACCTCGAATCGGTCAGCTAGTCGCACTCGCCAGCGCGGCGTCGAGCTCGCCCTCGAGACCGTTTCGCTGAGCGCCAACGCGAATCGCCGTCAACAGCTCGGGCGGGACACGGTCGAGCAGGCCGGCCAGCGCCGCCCCGTCGCCGAACGCCTCGACGAACGCCCGCGCCATCGCCACGTCCGCGCGCTCGATTACCAGCACGGTGGTCGTACGGACGTGCGCGGGCAGCGCATCGTAGACCGGCAGCAGCTGCTCGACGACGCCAGCGGCGATCGCCGCCCGTGTGACTGCGACCACGTCGTCCTGGTGCAGAGCCGCGGCGATCCGATCGAGGGCGTCGGTGGTGCCATCGTCGGGCAGGTCCACCAGTAGCGAGATCAGGCTAGGGAACGTGTGCGGTGCCTCGACCGCGTCGCGCAGAACCTTGGTCAGCAGCTCCGGCTCGATCTCCGCCGCGATCGACGGCACGGTGCCGCGTACCGCGGCCGGCAGGGCGTCGATCAGGGGCACCAGGTCGATCCAGAGGCCCTGCGCCGCCGCGGCCCGGATGATCCCGCGAAGCACCTCGCGCTCGTGGAAGGCCGGCATGGCCGCGAACGCCACGCGGCTATTCGGGCTCATTTGCCGGATCACCGGGAGCAGGCTGTCCCAGAGCTCAGCCTCCGCCACCGCGCGGACCAGCTCGGCAACGTCGCCAGGGTCCTGCTCGGCGACGACATCGGCGATCGGTCCGCGCCGCTCCTCGGAGAGGTGGTCGAGCAGGTCGAGCGCCTCTGGCCACACCCCCAGCCGCGAGGCCTGTCGCAGCACGTCCGGAAGCCGTTCGGGTGGGAGGATGCCGATCGCGTGATCGAGACGATCCTTGTGCTCGAGCACGAAGGCGGTCCGGATCATGGCCTCCTCATCGAGAGCCGACATCGCAGCGCCGATCGCGTGATCGGGAACGAAGGCAAGGAAGCGTCCCATCGTCACGTACTCACGACGACGCCCGAGCTCCGCCGCAACGGGTACCACGAGCTCCTCGGGGACCCGCGCGATGATTCGCGCGACGCGGCGCGGATCGACCTCGATCGTCGCATCGGCGAGGAACGCGGCCGGAAGTCGGCTGCACACGTCCAGCGCCTTGTCGACGTCCACCGCACCCGCGGCGCGGGCGCAGAGAAGCGGTCCGAACGAGCCGACGGCGATCTTGGCGATCAGTGCCGAGGGCAGCAGTTTGGCGGCGGCGCCGACCCGGCCCAGCATCTCGGCACTCGAGTCGAAGATGTTGCGGGTGATCTTCTCGCGGACCTCCCGCGTAGCCGCGGAGGGCAGCGACTCGAGAAAGTCCAACTCGCCCTCATCGACGGCCAGCAACCGCGAGAGCTTGATCGTCTCGGCCCGAGCCTGAAGCGTCTCGCTCACCCGAACACCGTCTTCTTGACCACACCGCGCAGCATCCGGGGGACGAAACCCAGGCCGTCGTCGATCGCCGCCGCCAGATCGGCTTGCTGCCGGAGCAGCGCCGTCTCGACCGCCGCGGTCAGCGTCGCAATCTGCTCCGGCTTCAGCCCGCGCACGGCGTCGGGCAGCGGGGCCCCGACAAGCCGTTCGAGCTCTCGCAGCGGCTCGGACATGGCGGCAGCCTAGAGTGCCGCCCCAATGTCCGCCCATCCCGACACTCCCGTCGCGATCTTCATGCGTTTTTTGCGTTTTGGGGTGCTCGCCTGGGGCGGCCCGGCAGCGCAGATCGAGCGGATCCACGACGAATGCGTGGGCAAGGAGCGCTGGGTCCCCGAGGAGACGTTTCGCTCGACCCTGGCGGTCTACCAGATCCTCCCGGGCCCCGAGGCAACCGAGCTGTGCATCTACTTCGGACGGCTCCGGGCCGGAAAGCTTGGGGCCTTCGCAGCCGGGCTCGGGTTCGTCCTACCCGGCTTTGTGCTCATGCTCGCCCTGTCGATTGCCTATGTCGAGGCGGATCTCGCCGACAACCTGGACGAGCTTTTTTATGGGCTGAAGGCGGCGGTCGGCGCTCTGGTCGCGCGCGCAGTCGTTCGGCTCAGCCGCTCATTCGTAAGCGACGTTCCGCTTGCCCTGATCGCTCTCGCCGCGTTCGGCCTGACCCTTGGCGTCGGGGCAAGCTTCGTACTCGTCCTGCTCGGAGCGGGCGTCGCGTATGAACTCTGGACGAACGCGCGGCGGTGGGCTGGATCGGCATCGTCGATCACGCTCGGGCCGTTCGCAGCCGTGGCAATGCTGGCCGGCGCGATCAGCGTTTCGCTGACGGCCGACATCTTCGTCGAGGGGCTCAAGGCCGGATTGCTCACCTTCGGCGGCGCCTTCACCGTCATTCCGTTCTTGCAGGAGGCCGCCGTGGAGGGCCAGCAGTGGCTCACGCAGGCGCAGTTCCTCGACGGGCTCGCGATGAGCGGCGTCCTACCCGCCCCGCTGGTCATCTTCTCGACCTTCATCGGCTACATCGCCGGCGGCTTGGTGGGCGCGCTGGTAATCACGCTCGGCGTCTTTCTCCCCGCGTTCGTGCTGCCGATCTTCTTTCACCGCGGCCTTGTAGCCGTTGCCGAGAGCCCACGGATCAGGCCGTTCCTGCTCGGGGTGGCCGCGGGCGTGATCGGGCTGATCGCCGCGGTCACTGTCGACATCGTCGAGGCCGGCGTGGTCGACGTACCGACTGCGCTGCTGGCGCTGTGCGCGTTCGCCGCGCTACAGATCTGGCACGGGCGCCTGGCCGTGCTCTACGTGGTCGTTGGCTGCGGCGTCGTCGGCGCCGCGCTGCAGTTCGCCGGGGTCGTCTGACTAGCGGCGGTGTAGCGCGAGCCGCACCAAGCGAGCGATCCTCTTCGATGTGATGGTCGACCTCTTTGTACCGACGCCCACGAAGCTGACCTTGCCCCTGCGCAATCCGTAGACGAAGCGGTTGCCGCGGCGCGTCCCCCGCACCCAGACGCCACGACCGAGTGGCTTCGCGAACCCGCGGAGCGCTGAGGCCCTGAAGCCGTTTCGCACCCCGCCCGCGCGGTAGCCACGAGCCGTGGTGACAACGAGGCCGACCCGGCCCTTACCGGTGAACGCGGCACCGAGTTTCGCCCGCTTTGTGTGGCGCACCCGCCAGCTCCAGCCCCGCGTTCTGGTTGCGGGCTGGCCAGCCTTTCGGAGCACCTTCTTCGGGCGCATGTTCAGCTTGATCCTTGCGAGACCGGTCGCCCCGGTGCGGCCGCTGCGACGCTTGCCGTGTGGCCCGCGGATCCCGACCGAGCGCTCCCACATGCGCAGGTACGCCTCGACGCCGCCGCGAAGGTCGCGGATCACCTTGCGGCCCGCGTCCAGCCGTACGCCCTCGGTCCAGTCGGGCCACTGGCCGAAGTGGGCGACGCCGTCGGTGTTGAGGTCGAATGTCTTCTCACCGCTCTGCTGGCGATCGAGGGTCACCTTGGGGTCGATTGGCGACTTGAACGGGTAGTTGATCTCGGCGCTGGTTCCGGCGGTCGGGTCGCGCGGACCACCGAAGCCATTCATGTCGTCGCCGAAGCCGAAGCCGAAGCCGTATCGGCGCGAGCGTTTCCGGCCTTCCCTGTAGAGCTCTCGCTGGTAGTTCCACTCGTTGTCGAACTCATCGGCGTCCCCGGCCATCGGGGTGACAACGCCACCCAGCTCCATCACGCGGCGGTACGACGTGCGATCCGCCCAGCTATGGCTGGAGACGATGCCGGAGTAGTCGAGCGCGTCGATCAGATCGAGGGCGCTGGTCCGGGCGTAGACGCTCATGTGGTCGGGGTCGAAGATCATTTTGCGCTTCGCCATCCCCCGGATCAGGAAGCGGCCGAGGTCGCTGAGGCCCTTCTTGTTGCAGTGCGGCGGATCGGGATAGACCGGAAGCTTCGCCGCCCCCCCGGGTAGCAGCGCGATCAGTTCCGCCGCGGCCTCGGGCACGGAGGTGACCTGCTCGCGGTCCGAGTCGGTGCCGGTACAGGTCTCGACATCCCAGAACTCGCCCGTCACCTGTTTGTTCGCCGAGTTGAGAACCGGGCCCTGGAAGCCGCCGTCCATCGCCACTCCGGTGAATGCGTTGTCGAACTTGTTGACGATCTCCATCTGGCGAACACCCGAGGCGAACATCTCGTCGAGGCCCGCATCGACGTCCTCGCGATCGCACTGTGGAACACCGTTGCGAAGCCCGCAGTCGAGCGGCTCGGAGACCTCGACCCCGAGCACGATCGCCAGCTTGCCCCGGTTGATCACCTTGCGGGCCTGGAACGGGTTCTTGACGATCCGGAAAAAGCCCTTGCCCGGGCCGCCCGCCTGGGCGTCGATGTAGGCCTGAAGCTCCTTGGCCGCGGCGATCTGTCGGCGAACGGCGTCCATCTCGTTGCAGCTTTCCGTCTTGTAGACGTTGATCAGGCAGGCCGCAGAGTTGTCGACCGCCAGCAGCGTCATCAGGCGCAGCCCGCCGCGCCAGGCGCGCTCGATCCACTTGTAGTAGGTCTGCTCGTGGGTGAATACCCACTCGTAGGTGGGCCAGCCCGCGAAGGTCGGCCAGCCGCCGGGGTCGTGCGTCCGGCTCGGATCCTGGAAGACCAGCATGTTGGCGGCGAAGGCGCCGGTGCCGTTCGGAGCGTGATCGGGACAGTCGACCAGCGCCGAGGCCACGCCGAGCGGATGCCAGGGCCGCCCGCAGTGCAGGCCCCGGCCGAAGCCCTCGAATGCCATGAAATGCGAGTGCAGGTCGATCGTTCCGCGCGACTGGCCGTAGACGGGCTTGCCGCCGCTCGGGCGACCCGTCGCGTTGACGGCTATCTCCGGAAAGGCAAGGCAACTCGGCGCGGCGCCGAGTTCGAAGCGTTCACCGTCTTCGCCGAGCTTCAACTGCCCGTCATTGCCAACCCCGAGGCCGGCGCCATCGCGCGCGGTGAACTCGAAACCGTTGGTCGCGTCGCCCTCGACTACCCACTCCGCCCGTCGCGACGGGCGCTCCACAGCGTCCAGTTCATCGCCTGCGACGGTCGGGAATTTGCCTCCCGGTCCCAGCAGCAGGTAGCTACCGAGGCCGGTGGGTTGGAACCGGTAGACGGCACCGTCAGCGGCGTCTCCTTGCCCGGTCTGGAGCGAGAAGCACCCGCCGGCGAGTGTGTAGCGATCATCGGCCGACGAACCGATCCGCGGGGCGACCCGTCCGCGCCGGTACCAGGTCTCCGGAATCTCGGATCGTTGCAGCGGCACCTCGCCGATTGTCATGTCCGGGGCGGCGCCCTCGGCATTGCCCCCCTTAAGCGGCTCGGGGCTCGAGGCCGCCAGGGTACCTAGCAACTCGGCCTCGGGCAACTCTTCGTCATGCCCGAGCGCGACCGCGGGCAGGGCCAGCAGGAGCGCCCCGACCACGACTGCCAGTGCGGCGCCTGGACGACGCTTGGATTTCCTGTACTGCACCAGCGCCGACCCTAGCAGCGGCCGTGAGGGGCCACGCCGGGTCCCGGTTCGGCGTCAGCCCACTCAGCCGGCCTCGTCGGTTCGAACCAAAATCGCTCCCTCGCCGGTGACGTACGCCTCCTCGCCGTGATGGGTGACGTCCATGCCCACAGCCTCGTCGCGGTCCGGGCCGCGCAGGCCACCCAGCATCCTGATCCCGGTCAGGATCACGTAGGTCGCGCCGAACGCGTAGAGCGGGGCGGCGATCGCGGCCAGCACCTGGGCGCCGAAAAGCTTGCCATTGCCGTAGAGGAGCCCCTCACCGAGGCCGCCGTTCCAGCTCGCTTGCGCGGCGATGCCGATGAACAGGATGCCGCTGAAGCCGGCGATGCCGTGCGCTGCGAGAACGTCGAGCGTCTCATCCACCCGGGTGCGCGGTCGCCACTGGATCATGAAGTAGCAGGGGAAGGTGACCAGCACGCCCAACGCCATCGCCCAGGCCGGGCTGATGTAGCCGCCGGCGGGGGTGATTCCCACGCAGCCGACGATGATCGCCGTGGCGGCCCCCACCGCCGTGATCTGCCTGCCGCGAAGCCAATCGAGCGCAAACCAGGTCACCAGCGTGCAGGCGGGCGTCAGCAGCGTGTTGGTGAACGCCAGAACACTGTTGGTGTTGGTGCCGAGGCCGCTGCCACCGTTGAAGCCAAACCAGCCAAACCAGAGGATGCCCGCGCCCAGCAGCACATAGATCGTGTTATGGGGAAGTAGGGCCTGGCGACCGTAGTCCTTCCGCGCCCCGACCAGGAGCGCCGCGGCGAGGGCCGAGAAGCCCGACCCCATCTCGACGGGCACGCCGCCGGCGAAGTCAAGCGCGCCGCCGTTCGACCAAAGAAAATCCTGGCCGCCCGAGAGGAATCCGCCGCCGAAGACCCAGTGGGCCATGACTGGGTATACGGCGATCGACCAGACAGCGATAAAGCCGAGATAGGGCACGAATCGCATCCGCTCGACGACGGCGCCGGAGACCAGCGCCGCTGTGATGACGCAGAAGGTCCCCTGGAACATAAAGAAGACCAGGTGCGGAACCGTTTGCCCCTCGCGCGGTTCGAAGCCGACGTCCTTGAGCAGGGCGTGGTCGAAGTTTCCGATGAAGCCGCCGCCCTCTCCGAACGCAAACGAGTAGCCGACAAGCGCCCACGTGATGGTCACGACGCCGAGCGCCGCGATGCTCATCATGAAGGTGTTGAGCCCGTTCTTGGGCCGCACGAGGCCGGTGTAGAAGAGCCCGAGCCCGATCGTCATGAACATGACGAGCGCGCCCGCCATCATCACCCACGCGGTATCGCCACTGTCGACTCCGGGCGGCATTTAGGAGAACCGACTTCCACCGCTCATCATGAACCCACCGGCGTCACCGCGCCATGGTCGGTCTCGCCCGTGCGGATCCGGATCGCTCGTTCGAGCGGCAACACGAAGATCTTGCCGTCTCCGACCTCTCCGGTGCGAGCCCCCTCCGACAGCGCCGTGATCGCGGGCTCGACGAAGTCGTCGGAGACCGCGATCTCGAAGCGGACCTTCTCGGACAGGCCCACCTTCACGGTCGTGCCACGGTAAGTCTCGACCCGGTCGAGCTCACCCCCGTGGCCCTGCACGCGGCTCATCGAAACGCCGCGGACTTCGGCCCGGTAGAGGGCCTCCAACACGTCGTTCGCCTTCTCTGGGCGAACGATCCCGATCACGAGCTTCACGGTCCTCCCTCGATCGACTGCACTGCCGGCGGCTCCGTCCTCCGGACGGCGCGAGCCTACCGCACCCTGGCGATCGCTCCCGAGACGCAAAGCGCGGCCGCCCGACGCAGCGGGCGGCCGCTTTCGCGAACGTAACTACTCGATGTCGAACTCCTGGAGCTGACCGAGCTTGTAGTGGGGTCCGTTGGGCCCCGGAATCGGGCAGAGCATCGCGTAAGAGCCCGGCTCGATCGGCTTCTTGATATCGACCGTCACGGACTTGCCGGGCGGTGCCTCGGCCTCGGCAACGCTCACGGCCGTCCCCTTCTTGCCCTGGGCCTTGACAGCGTCGTCGACCGTAAAGCCTTCGTTGATCCGGGCGAAGACCATCACGTGGAACTCCTTGCCCTGATTGTCGAACGTCACCGACTTCGTGTCGGCCGTCGGCGTGGCCGACAGGTCGAACTCGTACTCGATCGCGGTCAGGGTCACATCTTCAGCCGATGCCTCGGTCTCGGCGGGCGCGGCGTCGTCGGCTGATTCATCCTCGTCGTCGCCGCAGGCAGCGACGCCGAGCGCGAACACCAGCGCCGTCGTCGCGATGAAAGCACTGCGGGATGCGCGTCTCCTCGTACTCATTAATTCCCCGAACTCCCCCCATTGATTGGACTAGACGCGGGCAGTTTAGATCAGCCACAAGCGTCGCCTGGATAGGGTCGCGGCGTGCGAATCCGCGAGCCGAACCCCGGGGGGCCGCTTTACCCGGCCGACGACCCGCGCCACGTCCGGATCTGGCGCCGGGTTCGCAACATCAGCCTTGAGGTCCTGGTCTTCGCGCTGTTTACGGTGCTACTGCCGGTGCTGCTGCTGGGTGCGGCCGTGGTCGATCTCGTCCTCTGGCTACGCCATCGCAAGCCGTGGGTGGGAGTACGCCTCGTCGCCTTCGGCTGGTGGTTTCTATTCGGGGAGATGCGAGCGCTGGCGACCCTGCTGGGAATCTGGATCCTCACCGGTGGCCCGCTCGGACAGAACTCGATGCGGCGCCGGCGCTGGCTCTACGGTCTCCGCGGCAGCTGGGCCCGCTCCCACCTCGGTGGGATCCGCGTGCTGTTCGGCCTGCGCTTCGAGATCGAAGGGCTCGAGCTGGCTGGGCCCGGGCCGGTTCTGATCATGATGCGTCACGCGAGCATCATCGACAACACCCTTCCCGACGTCGTCATCGCGACCGAGTACGGGATGGGCCTCCGGTTCGTGATCAAGCGCGAGTTGCAGATGATCCCCACGATCGACATCGGCGGCCGCTGGGTGCCGACCTACTTCGTACGGCGAGGCTCGGTCGACACCGAGGGCGAGAGCAACCGCCTGCGCGGGCTGGCGAACGACCTGGGCGAGACCGAGGGCATCCTGGTCTACCCCGAGGGCACCCGGCACACCGCGGCAAAGCTCGCTCGTGCCCAGGAGGTGATCGCCGAGCGCCAGCCCGAGATCGCACCGCTTGCGAACCGGCTGAAGCACCTGTTGCCGCCGCGGCTGGGCGGACCGCTGGCGCTACTCGACGAGGCTCGCGGCGCGGACGTGGTGATCTGCGGTCACGTCGGCTTCGACGGCTTCCAATACGTCAGCGACATCTGGGCCGGGCGTCTCGTCGGCAGGACCATCAGGGTGCGCTTCTGGCGCCATCCGGCCGCGGAGGTGCCCGAAGGCGATCGCGAGCGGACCGAATGGCTCTACGCATGCTGGCAGGAGCTCGACGACTGGGTCGGCGAGATTCGCGCCGGGGAATGATGCCCGAATCCGCGCGACCCTATTCGTAGTTCGCGACCGCGCGCTCGAGCGCTTCCACGGCTAGGTCGTGCGATTCGGGCCCGGCCGGAGCCCCCAGTTCGACCGTGATGGCGGTGGCGCCAAACAGCGCTCCCGCGCGGGTATTGCCGGCGAACGCCTGATCGCCGATCCCGGTCAGCTCCTCGAAGCTCTCGTCATCCTCAACCAGGCCCATCGAGCTACTGAACCAGAACTCGTCGGCGACGGTGGTACCGACGCTGAACGGCTTCGGCTCTGTGAGGTCCACGGACCCACCGAGCTCGAACAAGCACGAGCCTGGTGTACCGCTGGCCGGATCGGCCTTGCTTGCCGTCTTGCCCTCGACGGCCTTTGCCAGTAGCGCCTTGGTGTCCTCGTCGGTCAGCAGCGTGCAGGGGTCAACATCGGCTACCTCGCCGCCGTTTTCATCCTCCGCAACGGCATCCTCCGCCGCTGCGGTGGCCTCCTCCGTCGCTTCGGCCGCTTCCTGCGCGGTCCCCTCGGTGTCATCGTCGCTGCCGCAGCCAACCGCGACCAACAACCCCAGGATCAACAGAACACCCACGTAGCGCCGCACCCGAAACCCCCTTGTAGGAACCGTTGCTGCCAGCCTATCCGGGCCGGCGCCGCGCGGGTAGTGTGCCCATCCCATGGCCAGCGACAACCCCGTGACCGAACGCCGCGTGATCGACCCGCGCACCTGGCGCCGTGGTCCGCCGCACGAGCTGTTCACCGAGCTTCGCGAGCGGTGCCCGGTCCACTGGACGGAGGACATGCCGCAGTTCCCGGAGGAGGCCGGCTACTGGTCGGTCACCCGGGCCGAGGACGTTCGAACGGTCAGCCGCGACTGGCGCACCTACTCGTCCGAGCTCGGCGGCGTCACAGCCGCGGCCGGCCCGTTCCCGCTCGAGCTCGCGAGGGCGATGTTCATCGGCATGGATCCGCCCAAGCACGACCGGCTGAAGGCCCTGTTCCAGGCCGGATTCACCCCGAAGCGGATTGCCGCACACGAGGAGGCGATCCGGGCAATCGCGGTGCGGGTGCTCGACCGTGTGCGGGGACGGGAGGAGTGTGACCTGGTCGAGGACATCGCCCAGCCGGTCGTCGCCCGCGTGATCGGCAGCTTCATGGGGATACCCAAGGAGGACGACGTGCCCTGGGCCCGCCTGATGAACGCCGCCCTCGGCCCCGACGACCCGGATCTCAATCCCGACGGGATGGACGCGCTGATGGAGAAGCTCGTGCCCGAGATCTTCGAGCGCTGTCGCATAATGATCGAGAAACGGCGGGCGGAACCGGTCGACGATCTCACCAGCGTGTTGGTCCACGCCGAGATCGACGGCGAGCGCCTCGAAGAGCACGAGATCGTGATGGGCTTTTTCCTGCTCGTCGCCGCCGGCAACGACAGCACCAAGGCCACCTACTGCAGCGGCATGCGGGCGCTGATGGCCGATCCGGTTCAGCGCCAACTCGTCCTCGACGACCCGTCCCTGATTCCCGGGCTGGTGGAAGAGTCGCTTCGCATGTTCCCCGCGTTCGCCCATTTCCGGCGCACTGCGACGTGCGACACCGAGCTCGGCGGCCAGACGATCCGCGAGGGCGAGAAGGTGGTGATGTGGTACGTGTCGTCCAACCGTGACGAGTCCGTCCACGACGACCCGCATCGCTTCGACGTACGCCGCACCACCGACCATCAGGCCTTCGGAGCCGGCGGACGGCACTTCTGCCTCGGCACCGCGCTGGCGCGGCTCGAGCTGCGAGTCCTGTTCGAGGAGACGCTCAGTCGGTTCCCCGAGATGGAGCCGGCCGGCGAACCCCGGTTCGTCGAATCCGCGTTCCTGAACCAGCTGAAGACGCTGCCGGTACGACTCGGCTAGACGGTTGCTCTGCCGGGCGCGAGCGAGCGTCCAGGCTCCCCATATAGAGCCAAGTTTGCAATCTGCAGCGGCGGGTGTATGGTCGGCCCGGACACCAAAACCAAGGGGGAAACAGTGCGAAGCGCACCAAAAGCTGCTGGCCTAGCGATGGTGATCGTCTGCGTGATCGGCGCATCGCTCGCCAGCGCACACACCACCAGGTACCTCGTCAACATCAACATCGTCGGCGCGGAGCCGAACTTCGCGAATGTTGAGCGCTATACGGGAATGCTGACTTCGTCGAAAGCCGCCTGCAAACGCCAACGCAAGGTACATCTGTTTCGCGAGGCTCCCGGTGCCGACGTAAAAGTCGCACAAGCGACCACGAACAACATCGGCGAGTTCAAGGTCGGAACCCCAGGCGAGAGGCTCGAGAACGGGCTCTATTACGCCAAGGTCAAGGCCAAGACGTTACGTCGGAACCGCAACCATCGACACGTTTGCCGGGCTGACAACAGGTCAAATCCGATAGAGCACACCGGCAGCACCTGATCACGAACTGCGGACCCTCGGAGATAGCGCGACTCATCGTGCACACCGACGGGTGCGCTGCACCGTTGGCACCTTAGGTGCGTATAGAGCACCTAACCCGCCAACACCGGTTGCGGGGGCGCGGGGCGGCGAGCGGCGCTGGCGATCTCGAGCGCGGGCTCAAGGCTCGGCGCGAGCGGTCGATATAACGGTCTGATGGAGACACGAGTCGAACGCGTCGTGCTCGAAACCGACCGTAATCGGATCGTCGGCGACCTGACGCTGCCCCGCGAGGGCTACCGCTCCCGCCTGTCCGACTTTCTCAACCGCGGCGATCTCGACTTCATCCCCCTGGTCAATGCCGAGGTCACCGACCTCAACGCGAATGGCCACGGCACCGTCGAACAGCGCGCCTTCATCGCGGTTGCGCGGTTGCATATCCAACTCGCCCATCCCGTCCAGTAACTCGGGTTTAGCGGTTAGGCGATCCGATCGCCGGGGGCGGCGGGGCGCTCGGGGCGCAGGAGCGCCACGCCGTGCTCGTCGTTGAGCGCTCCCAAAACCAGCGCCTCGGAGCGGATGGGACCGATCTGCTTCGGCGGGAAGTTGACGACCCCGACGACAAGGCTCCCCTCCAGTTCGTCGCGCCCGTAATGGCGAATCTGAGCTGATGAGCGCCGCTCCCCGATCTCGGGGCCGAAGTCGATCCGCAGCTTCCACGCGGGGTTGCGCGCCTCGGGAAAGTCCTCGACCGAGACGACGCGCCCGACCCGAATGTCGACCGCGGTGAACTGCTCCCAGCTGATCTCGTCGGTCATCGCCTAGGGAGTGAGGACGATCTTGAGCGCCTCGCGGCGGTCGTACACCTCGTAGGCCTCGGCCGCGTCGTCGAGCGGCATGTGGTGGGTCACCAGCGGGCTGGGGTCCAAGCGCCCGTCGGTGAGCGCCTCGAGCACCGGATCCACCTGCTTCATCACGTTTGCGTGTCCCGTCTTCAGGGTGAGTGCCTTGATCCACACGATTCCCATGTGGACCTCCATACGCTCGGCGTAGACGCCGGTAGCTGAGACCGTGCCGCACTTACGGGTCATCCGACAGGCCATGTCAAGGGCGTCGGGGTGGCCGACCGCGTCGATAGTCGCGTCCACGCCCCTTCCCTCGGTGGCGGCCTTCACCGCTCCACGCGGGTCCTCCTCGGTCAGGTGCACAGGCTCGGCGCCGAATGAGCGGGCCATATCGAGCCGCTCGGCGACCGTGTCAACCGCGATCACCTTCCCTGCGCCGGCCGCGAACGCAGCCTGCACGGCACAGAGTCCAACCGGGCCCAGGCCGAGCACGGCGACGGCGTCTCCGTCCCCAACGCCCGTCTCGGCGACCGCGTGGAAGCCGGTGCCCATCACGTCGCCGGCGAATAGGGCGACGTCGTCGGTCATCCCCTCGGGAATCTTGCGTAGCGTCAGGTCGGCGGTCGGTACGAGCAAAAACTCGGCCTGCGCTCCCTGCAGCTCGCCGAGCAGCTTGCCGTGGCCGAAAACGCGCCCGTTGTCGCACTTGTGGAAGTCGCCGCGCGCGCAGAAGAAGCACTCGCCGCAGGCCGTGCAGTACGTACCGAGGACGCGGTCGCCAACGCCGACACGCGTGACCGCGTCGCCCGCAGCGACGACCGTACCGACGTATTCGTGGCCGATCGTGAAGCCCTCCTCGATCGCCACGCGCCCGTGATAGATGTGGAGGTCGGACCCGCAGACGCCGCTGGCCTCGACCCTGATGACAACTTCATCGGGCGCACCGAGCTCGGGCTCGGGCCGCTCCTCCACCCGGACCTCGCCAGGCGCTTGAAAGGTGACTGCGCGCATGCCGCCGGACTCTATTGTCCGCAGGGTGAGCATTCACGTTGAGGTCGACACGTCCGCACCGCCGAAGGTGGTCTGGGAGCTCTATGCCCAGCCTCGAAGGTGGTCGGAGTGGGCGCCCCACGTCCGGAGCCCGCGCGGCCTCGGCGAGCCCGAGATCGACCCTGGCGCTCGCGGCTTCGTGTTTCTCGCAGGCCTGGCGCCCGTGCCGGTCGAGATCACCTCGAAGCGCCCTGACGAAGAGTGGATCTGGCGAGTGGGGATCTTCGAGTTCGCGCATACGGTGGTGGCGCGTAATGGAGGCGGCTCGCGGATCGGGCTGTCGATCACCGCGCCTGCCCCGGCCGAGCTCGCGGCGCGCGTGGCATACGCGCCGCTCGCCAGAGCGCTCTTGCACAACCTCTCGCGCGTTGCCGAACGCGCGGCCGGGTAGAACATCCGTACCTATTCACCACGAGGGGACCGATCAATGGCAGCGCAAGACGTATCGAAAACGGTCCTGATCACCGGCTGCTCGTCGGGGATCGGGAACGAGACGGCGAGACACCTCGCGAGCAAGGGGATGACGGTTTACGCGACCGCACGCAAGCTCGAGTCGATCGCCGATCTGGCCGCGGCAGGTTGCAAGACGCTCGCGCTCGACGTCACCGACGAGGCATCGATGGTCGCTGCCGTCGATGCGGTGGTCGAGGCAGAGGGCGCAATCGGGTCGCTCATCAACAACGCCGGCTACAGCCAGTCGGGTGCGCTGGAGAGCCTCTCCCTCGACTCGGTGCGCCGCCAGTTCGAGACCAACGTCTTCGGCCTGATCCGGATGTGCCAGCTGGCGCTGCCGGGCATGCGCGAGCAGGGCTGGGGCCGGATCGTGAACATCGGTTCGATGGGCGGCAAGCTCACCTTCCCCGGCGGCGGCGTCTACCACGCCACCAAGCACTCGCTCGAAGCTCTCTCCGACGCGCTTCGCTTCGAGGTAGCCGGCTTTGGAGTGGGCGTCGTATTGATTCAGCCGGGGCTCATCACCACCTCTTTCGGCGACACCGCCGCCAGCTCCGTGGCAACCGGTGCCCCGGATGAGGGGCCCTACGGCAAGTTCAACGCAACCGTCGCCAAGGCCACGGCCGAGGTCTACAAGGGACCGATGGCGAAGCTCGGGGGCGGCCCGGACGCCGTTGCGAAGGTGGTTGAGAAGGCCATCACCGCGCGCAATCCGAAGCCTCGATACAAGGTCACGGCATCCGCTCGACTGGCGATGGGCCAGCGCGCGCTCGTGTCCGATCGGATCTGGGATCGGGCGATGCGCGCCCAGTTTCCGCGACCCGGCGCCTGACCAACGACAGGTTTTCACAAGCTTTGCGCCTCGTCCGTTGCAGGCGCCGAGCGGTGCGCCTGTACCGCCGCGTCATTTGGTTAGGTGGCCAGCACGATGCGACTCGGCAATCAGAGAGGCAAGCTGCCCGAGTGGGCGCTGGGAGCAACCTTGGCTCTCGCGACGGCGACACTGGTCGCCGGCTGCGGAGCCGACGGCGAGGAGGAGTCCGGGCCGAGCGCGATCACGATCTCGCAGTCGGCTGCACCTGACTCGCTCGATCCGGCGATGACCTTCAGCGTCAACGTCTGGGAGGCGGAGTGGCTCGTCTACACCCCGCTGCTGACCTATCGCCACGAGGAGGGCGAGGCGGGCTCGGAGCTGATTCCGGGGGTGGCCGACAAGCTGCCCGAGGTCTCCGACGATGGGCTCACCTACACGCTGACGATGCGCGACGACCTGACCTATTCGGACGGCACGCCCGCCGTTGCGAGCGACTTCGAGCACACGCTCAAACGGGTCTTCGTCCTCCAGTCACCGGGCACCTCGTTCTTCGAGGGCATCGATGGGGTCGAGGAGTTCCTCGAGGCCGACGATCCCCAAGCTGACATCAGCGGGATCGAGGCCGATGACGAGACGGGTGTGATCACGATCGAGCTGACCGCGGTCGACCCCTCCTTCGCGAACCTGCTGGCGATGAATTTCGTCGGCCTCGTGCCCAGCGATACCCCATTCGAGGAGCAGAGTCGCAAGCCGCCGCCCGGGATCGGCGCCTACGAGATCACTTCCACCGTGCCGAACCGCGAGTTCACGCTCGAGCGAGTCGAAGGCTTCGGCGAACTGGATATCACCGACGTCCCCGAGGGCAGCATCGAGACGATCACGACCAAGATCGTTGGCAACGCGTCCCGCCAGGCTCAGGACGTGCTCGACGGCGAGCTGGACTACATGCAGGACCCGCCCCCTGCAGACCTTCTGCCGACGGTCGAGGCCGACGCCGCGGACCGCTACGAGGATCACCCGACGATCTCCACCTACTACTTCTTCCTCAACACCGAGGCCGAGCCGTTCGACGACCCCAGAGTGCGCGAAGCCGTCAATATCGGGCTCGACCGCCCCGCACTGGCTCGGCTCTACGGCGGGCTGCTCGCTCCCGGCTGCGCCTTCATCCCGCCCGGGATGCCGGGCTACGACGAGGCGCTCGACACAACCGAGTGCCCCTGGGGCGACCCGAACGCGGCCGGCGACGTGAAGGCGGCCCAGGAGCTGATCGAGGCGGCCGGCGCCGAGGGTGAGCCGGTTCAGGTCTGGGCGCCAACCGACGACCCGAGTCCCAAGGTCGCGACCGCCGTCGCCGACCAGCTCAGTGAAATCGGCCTCGACGCCAAGCCCAACGTGGTCGGCGGCGCGACCTACTTCGGCACGGTCGGCAACGAGAAGACCGAGGCACAGGTTGGATTCGTCTCCTACTTCCAGGATTACCCGCACCCGCTCTCATTCTTCGGCCCGGTCTTCGGCGGCGGCTCGATCACCCCGCGAAACAACGCGAACCTCTCGAACGTGGACGACGAGTTCGTCAACTCTGAGATCGAGCGGCTCACCGGCGAGCCGGATCTGACGGCAGTCGCCGGCGAGTGGTCGGAACTCGACCGCCACGTGATCGAGAATGCCTATATCGCGCCGTACGGACACCGGCGCCTGACCACCTTCTTCTCGGAGCGCATGAATCCTGAGGCGGCGATCTTCCATCCAAACTACGGCAACGACTACTCGAGCTGGGAGCTCGAGTAGGGACCCCGTGGGCTCCGGCCCACTGCGGATCGCCGCTGCACGGCTGCGCGGGGACCGGTGGGCGCTGGCGTTCGCGCTCCTCTTCGTCCTCCTTGTCCTCAGCACTCTCGCGGCGCCGCTGTGGTCCGAGCACGTCGCGCATCGGTCGCCGAGCGACACGGCGCGCTCGGACGAGACGGTCCAGACGGGCAACGGCGAGAAGCTGATCGTCAGCCTCAAGGGCCGGCCGATCGGGCCCACCTGGAGAGGCGAGTACTTCCTCGGCGCCGACCCGACCGGCCGCGACGTGATGGTCCGCCTCCTCTACGGCGGCCGCAACTCGCTGCTGATTGGGCTCGGGGCAGCGCTCGTGACCGTGCTGCTCGGCACGATGATCGGGCTTGTCGCCGGTTACGCCGGGGGCCGCATCGACGCAATCGCCCGGGGGGCACTCGACGCAGTCTGGGCTTTCCCGGCGATCCTGCTGGGGATCGCGCTCGGAACCGCACTCTCGATCGGGGGCATCTCGGTGGGACCGATCGAGCTCGAGCCCGGCTCGCTGGCGATCCCGATTGGCGTGATCGCGATCGCCTACGTCCCCTATCTCGCCCGGCCTGTGCGCGCCGAGGTGACCTCGCTGCGGACCCGGGCCTTCGTCGACTCGGCGCGGGTCATCGGCATGGGGCCGATCCGGGTGATGCGCAGCGAGATCCTCCCGAACATCGCCTCGACGCTGGTGATCTTCGTCCCGATCCTTGCGGCCAACGCGATCCTGCTCGAGGCCGCGCTGTCGTTCCTCGGCGCCGGCGTACAGGAGCCCGACACCTCGTGGGGGACGATGATCTCCGAAGGAGTGGATCGGATCATCACCGCGCCCCACCTCGCGGTCGCGCCCGGGCTGATGCTGCTGGCGACCGTGCTCGCGCTGAACGTGATGGGCGAGGGTGTTAGGGACGCGCTCGATCCGCGCCGCCGAAAGCCGGTGGAGCGCTGATGGCGCGGTTTGCGATCGGCCGGCTCGCCTCGATGATCCTCGTGCTGTTCGCCATCTCGATCGCGACCTTCGCGATCTTCAACGTCATCCCGAACGGGGACCCCGCCGCGCGGATGGCGGGCAGGGAGGCAAGCGATGCGGAGATCGAGATCATTCGCGAAGAGTGGGGCTTCGACGAGCCGGTTTACGCCCAGTACGCGACCGCGATGGGCAAGGTCGTCACCGGCGACGTCGAGTCCTACTTCACCGACTCGAACGTGTACGACGAAATCGGCCGCGGGCTACCGAGGACTCTCTCGCTCGCGTTCGGCGCCGCCGTGCTGTGGATGGTGCTCGGAGTCGGCCTCGGCGTGCTCGGCGCGCTGCGGGCCGGGCGCACCACGGACCGGGTGCTGGGGGCACTCGCCCTGGTCGGGCTCTCGATGCCGGCGTTCTGGCTCGGAGCGCTGCTCAGTCACTACCTGGGATTCAAGGCGAACCTGTTCCCGAACGGCGGCTACGTGGGGTTCTTCGACAACCCCGCCGATTGGCTCTGGCACCTCGTTTTGCCGTGGGCGACACTGTCGCTTCTGTTCGTGGGCGTCTACTCGCGCGTTGTGCGCGCCAGCGTCCTCGATGCTGCCGGGCAGGACTACGTTCGGGCCGCTCGGGCGAAGGGCATTACGGAGCGGCGCGTCGTCACCCGGCACGTCCTGCGCACGAGCCTGACGGGGGTGGTCGCGCTGTGGGGCCTCGACGTGGGCGCGGTGCTCGGCGGAGGCGCGATCCTGACCGAGACTGTGTTCGACCTCGGCGGGGTCGGCCAATACGCGGCGCAGTCGATCGACGACCTCGACCAGCCGGCCGTCCTCGTGGTAACGCTGCTCGCCGCGTTCTTCATCGTCGCGTTCAACGCGCTCACCGATATCGCCCAGGCAAAGCTCGACCCACGGGTTCGCGGCGAGGAGGGACCGGCGTGAGCGGCAAGGCGCTCCTGAGCGTCCGCGGCCTCGATGTCGTCCTGCGCGGAGAGCGTGGCGACGTGCACGCGGTTCGAGACATGTCATTCGAGCTCGCTCGCGGCGAGGTGCTGGCGATCATCGGCGCATCGGGCGCGGGCAAGAGCATGACCGCGAGCGCGATCGCCGGGCTCGCGCCACCGACCGCGAGGGTCGCCGGAACGGCGGCGTTCGATGGGATCGACCTACTGGACGCGGCACCGGCGGCGCTGCGGAGCGTGCGGGGCAGCCAAATCGCGTTCGCGTTCCAGGACGCCCCGGGAGCGCTCAACCCGGTGATGAGGATCGGCGCCCAGATCGCCGAGCAGCTCGGCGCCCACGGCTCGCCGCTACGCGGTCACGGCGAGCAGGTGCTCGAGCTGCTGCGCAGTGCCGGCGTGGAAGACGCGGCGCGGGTCGCCCGCGCGTTCCCGCACGAACTCTCCGGCGGGCTCGCACAACGGGCGCAAATTGCGATGGCCGTGGCGCTGGGGCCGGAGCTGCTGATCGCCGACGAGCCCACCAGCGCCCTCGACGTGAGCGTGCAGGCGGAGATCCTCGGACTGCTCCGCTCACTTAACGAAGAGCGGGGCATGGCGATCCTGCTGATCACCCACGACCCCGAGATCGTCGCGGAGTTGGCCACTCGGGTGCTCGTGATCGACGGGGGCGAGTTGGTGGAGGAAGGGTCCACGGGGCGCATCCTGAGCGCCCCGAGCCACCCGAGCACCCGGGACCTCCTCACGGGCGTCGCCCCGCCCCGCCCCCCGCGAACGTCGCTCGCGGGGGGGCATAGTGCCCACTCAGCAACGTCCCGTGAGGGGGAGCGGGAGCCGTTGCTCGAGGTCGAGGGGTTGGTCAAGCGGTTTCGGGGGCGCCGTTCGTGGCGAGGTGGCGCCGAGGGTGTCACCGCGGTTGATGGTGTCTCGTTTTCGGTCGCGCCAGGTGAGACGTTCGCAGTGGTGGGCGAGTCGGGCTCGGGCAAGACGACCCTCGCGCGCTCGATCGTCGGCCTGGAGCACGGAGAAGCCGGTTCGATCGCCTACGACGGAAGCGCGTTACGGCCGCTCGGCAACGCTCGTCGCGGCTTCGATGCGCCGCAGATGGTCTTCCAGGACGCGGCCGGAGCGCTCAATCCGCGCAAGACCGTCGCACAGATCGTGGGTGACCCCCTGATCGTCCGCGGCGAGCGCGCGGCCGCCTCCCTGGTCAACGACCTGCTCGAACGGGTGGGCCTTGAGCCGGCGCATGCCGGGCGCTTCCCGCACGAGCTCTCGGGCGGGCAGCGCCAGCGGGTCGGAATCGCCCGGGCCCTGTCGGTCCGCCCACGGCTGATCGTCGCTGACGAGCCCGTTTCGGCGCTGGACGCGGCTGTCCAGGCCCAGGTGATGGCACTGCTGGACGAGCTTCGCGATCAGCTCGGCCTGGCGTGCGTACTGATCGCTCACGACCTAGGCCTGGTGCGCCGCAGCGCCGACCGGGTGGCGGTGATGCAAGCCGGCAGGTTCGTCGAGGTGGGAGCCGCGAGCGACGTACTTGCACGCCCGAGCCATCCGTACACGCATGCGCTGCTCGCTGCCGAGCCGCGGCGTGCGGCCGAACTGATCGCAGGCCCTACGGCGAGCTGACGGTGACCTCGATACCGTCCGGATCGAGGTGGAGGCCCAGCTCGGGGCCCGCCAGCCGCAACTCGTAGCCGGCGAGGCCCGGACTGTCTTCGGGCGGCGGTGACCCGCCCAGGCTGTGCCACGTGTTCGCGCCGACGTGGTGGTGGTACCCGCCGTCGGCGAGAAAGGCTGCCGCGGGGCCGAAGCGCGCGCGCAGCGAGAGCCCCAGGACCTCGCCGTAGAAGGCGATCGTGCGCTCGACGTCGGCCACCATGAGGTGGATGTGCCCGATGTCGGGGCCGCCGGAAGCATCCTCGCCGGCCTCGTCCCGCAGAGCCTGGAGATCGAGCGGCCAGGTGCCCATGGCGACGGCCCCGTCCGGCTCGATCGACCACTCGACGAATGGCCGGTCGCGGTAGAGCTCGATCCCATTCCCCTCGGGGTCGGCGAAGTAGACCGCCTCGGAGACGCCATGGTCGCTGGCGCCCTGGAACTCGGGTGCCAGTGCCATCGTCCGATTCACGGCGGCTCCTAGCGAGGCGCGGTCGGGGTAGCGAAAGGCCGTGTGAAACAGGCCGGTGGAGTTCGGTGGCGGCTTCGCACCCGAGACCGGCTCGATCCTCAACAGCTCGGAGCCCGCTCTGAGGCCGATCGCGGGCTCGTAGAAGGCACGCAGGCGTTCCGGATCCCTGGCGCGCAGGGTGACCGACGCCACGACGGAATCGAAGAGGTGATCAGGCGGCGCGCCCACCGGGATCGGCTACTTCGGTTGTGGAACGATGCGCAGCCAGGGTCGCGGCGCTTCCCACCCGTCCGGATAGGTCTCCTTGGCCTGCTCGTCGGAGACCGAGCCGGCGATGATCACGTCGTCACCCTGCTGCCACTGGGCCGGGGTGGCGACTTTATGATTGGCGGTGAGCTGCAGCGAGTCGATCACCCGCAGCACCTCGTCGAAGTTGCGCCCGGTCGTCATCGGATAGACCAGGATCAGCTTTACCTTCTTGTCGGGCCCGACCACGAACACGTTGCGGACTGTCTCGTTGTCCGCCGGCGTCCGCTCCGTCGGGTCACCGGACACATCGGCCGGCAGCATCCCGTACAGCTTCGCGACTTCGAAGTCCGAGTCGGCGATGATCGGGTAGTTGGGGGCGGTTCCCTGGGTCTCGGCGATGTCCTCGGCCCACTTGGCGTGATTCTCGATCGGATCCACCGAGAGGCCGATGATCTTGACGCCGCGCTTGTCGAACTCGGGCTTGATCGAGGCCATGTAGCCGAGCTCGGTCGTACACACTGGGGTGAAGTTGCGGGGATGGGAGAACAGGACCGCCCAGCCATCGCCGATCCAGTCGTGGAAGTCGATCGAGCCCTCCGTGGTCTCAGCCTGGAAGTTGGGCGCCTCGCCGCCGATCTGCAATGCCATTGATGTGCTCCTCCGATTCGAAAGACGGTGGACAGCAAAACGTAGCGATGCGGTGAGCTTGACGGCCGCCGACATGGGGCTCCTCGAAACGACCTAGAGCCCCGGCGGATGGCGGGCGACGTAGCCGTCGGGATAGGGCAGCTCTGCGTGCCACTTGGGTCCGGTGCCGCGCTGCTCGCCGACGGTGTCCCAGCGAAGCCCCGCGATGACCACGTATGTGTGACCGGGATTCGCATAGACGGTGATCCACTTCCCGCGTCCGGGCTCGCCCCAATCCATCAGCGCGCTCGAATCGACCGGTGACCCGAGCAGCCCGCCGCCGCCGAGCGCGTAGCTGACGGCGCCGGAGCAGTCATAGCCGCGGTCGTTCCACGACCCGTGGCCACCGCCCCAGATGTAGGGTCGGCCGACGATGGCGTTGGCGGCGTTGATGGCGCGCTCAATCTCGTACGGGGCTCCGGCGGGGGCGATCGCGGTGCGGCCGAGGAGGAAGGCGCTGCGCTCGGGCGGCAGACCGTTGGCGCCGCTCATCGTCAGCGCGTCAATTCCGCGGCCCGGGTTTCTCGGCTCGTCGAAGGTTCCGTTGTCGCCGGCGCTTGCCGGCAGCATCCCACCGGGACCGCGCTCGAGTTCGGCCCGCTGTTCCTTGCGCTTCGCTGCCGCGAGCGCGGCGGACCTCGCCTCTCGCGCTTCGGCGACCTCATCAGGCGAGGCGGAGGCGTACCGGATCGAGTCGGTCGGGGCGGTCTCCGCAGCTTGCGCAACGGTTGACGCCGAAGCATTGGAGGCAGGCCCCGAGTCGGGGTCCTCGTTCGAGCGTGAGATCAGCACCCCGCCCGCGATGGCGCCGACGATTGCGACCAACGCAAGCGCGGTCGTGCGTGTTGGCAAGTGCACTCGATCCATTGTGCCTCATTCGCCCTCGGGCATGATCAATCAAACCCACCGATTAGATTTGGCCGATCTAGCGGAGGGGAAGGGATTCGCACCCTCGAACAACACTGCTCGAGCTCACGGAGGTGGGCCTGGGAGGTGGCGCTGGGGCCCTTCACCGCACCCACCTATTCACGGATAAACAAACAACCGGCCTAGCCCTGCCTCGGATCGAGGTTGTGGTTTGACCGCGCAGCTACTCCGACAATCCGGCGGCTTCCAGGGCTTCGGCGCGGTCTGTGAACGTCTCGACTCGCATCACCGTTGCCTTCCGCAGCCAGACCACGACGGCGATTCGAGTCGAGTCGCTTGCCCCGCTCCCTCTGCCGGTCCATACGGCTTGGGCCGAAAACACCACCGCCGCTCCCGCGTCGCGGAACTCATCCTGCAGGACTTGGAACGATTTGTAGGCATCCTCGATCGCCTTGAAGTATTCGTAGACGCCCGTTTCCCCGCGAAAAGCACCACCCGACTCGATCCCGGCGAAGATCGAGCGAAACTCGATATCCGGATCGGAGAGGTCGAGCAACCCCTCGATGTCCCGCCGGTTGTAGGCCTCGAGCCAGCCCCTCACCACTTCTACGTTCTCCTCCGACATCGCCCGCGCAGTATCGCGCAGTGCCTCCCCTCCCACCCATCCACGGATAGAACGACAACGGGCCTCGCCCTGCCTCGGATCGAGGTTGCGGCGTGACCGCGGAGCTACTCCGACAGCCCGGCGGCTTCGAGGGCTTCTTCGGGAGGGGCGAACATTTCCCACCTCAATATCCGGCCGTGCCGGAAGGTGTAGAGGTTCCCAACTCGGGTTTCCACCGGGACACCGCTCTGCTTGCCGCGACCCACTTGGCGGACGAAGGTAATCACCGTGTCCCCAGCATCGATCAGCCGCTCGAGCTCAACCTGGAAGTCGTCGAACTCGCCAGACCAATGACCGATCGCGGCGATGAAGCCGTCGTGCCCATGGAATGTCCGGGCGTCCGGCATCTTGGGGGACTCGATGACTTCGCCCTCAGGATCTATGTATTGAAGGATGCCCTCGAGGTCGCCTTCTGCGAACAGCGCGAAGCAAGCCTTTACCACCTCCACGTTCTCCTCCGACATCGCCCGCGCAGTATCGCGCTAAAGCCCCCGCCCCACTGCCACGGCCGCCAAGTAACGTGGCATCTCTATTCACGAAGCATGCTGCCCGGCCAGCAGCGGCCAAACCCTTGCCGCGAACCGCCCCGGGTCGACGAGGTGGAGCATGTGGCCGCTCCCGTCCCAGACCTCGACGTGCGCTGCCGGCGCCAGGCTCTTAAGCCACATCTCGTAATCGGGCGGCGGCGACCCATGAAGCGACAGCAGCGGCGCCGTGATCCGCGGCAGGACGGCCTCCGCGATCGCGGTCAACTCCTCCGGTCGGGTCGTCAGCAGCTGGTCCCAGATGCCGAGAACAACGTCTCGCGGAAACGCCAGCAACCTTCGCTCGAGCTCCTCGAGCGCCGCGTACGGCTCGACCGCCAGGGCGCGGTCGATCGACAGCACGGCGTTCATCGTGCGCCCTCCCAGCAGTTCGTCCTTCCACGGCTTCAGGAACTCGGCGAAGTCGCCGAATCGAAGCGAGGAGTCGACGCAGACGACCGCGGTCGATCCGTGCGCTGCGCCGTAGAGGGCGGCAACCGTCGCGCCCAGTGAGTGACCGACCACGGCGGGCTCATCCAGCCCCGCGGCCTCGACGACCTCCCGCACGTCGCCGACAAGCGACACCGCGGAGTACTCGGGACCAAGCGAAGACCCGCCATCCGTAGGTCCACCCGCACGCAGGTGAAGCTGCGCCGGAGCAAATCCGTCACTGGCCCCCATGCCTGCCGGGAGCTGGTGAGACCGTGAATGAACGCCACGGGCGGTCCCTCGCCTGCGACGTCGTACGCGATCGCCGTGCCATCCGGCGTTCTCAGCGTCGCGGAGTGACCCTCGTGGCGGTTGGCCATTTCTCAGCGCATTATGTCGCCGCTACGGGCAGCGGTTCCGATGGGCGCCAGCCGCGCCGTGGCGCCCAGCACCCGTCCTGAGACGTCCTAAGCGCCGTAGGAAAGCCAGCCCGGTTGGCAAATAGTCCTGCAACCAACTAACAGGAACCGCATCGGCAAGCCGATTCTGGCTCTGACTAGCGGAGGGGGAGGGATTCGAACCCTCGAACGACGAGAACGCCCTTAACGGTTTTCGAGGCAGAAACAGGAGGTTGTTGCATGGCTTGTGTAAGCCATGAACAGCGTTGCTCCTACGCCGTAGAAACGTTCCTGGGATCGGAATCAAGGTAGGCGTCGAGCGGGAAGGCAACCCGACCACCTTCATTGTTCGGGCGCTCGAGTTGTGCTTCATCGCTTGGACACGAAGCCTTGCCCTCTTGCTAAGGAGCCGTGAACTCGAACGTATACGTAGGATCTGTTTGCAAGTTGATCCACTCGAAAGCGCCATAGGCGCCCTCGTAGTCGCCAGTTCCGCCGACGATAGAACCGGTGAGGTCACCTTGAGTCGGTCCGGTGATGTTCAAGACGAGCTCGCCATCAGGAAGGTCCACAATGCCATTGCACTGTCCATCGCCCTCCGCCGTAACGACGAGGCAGACGGTGTTGATCTCGCCGACCTCTTTCCCAGCTTCTCCTAGCCCAATTATTCCCGCCTCAACCGCGCCCGAGGGCGTGGTTCCCCGCGGGCTGTCGCCAAGGGCGATAGATCCCCCGGACCCACCGGTCTCGCTGTACGTCAGCTTGAAAGCGTCGCCATCGTTGTCTGAGACCAGTGCGATCACGCCCACGATGACGGCCGCCACCGCGACGACGAGCGCCAAGCCCGGAATGCCTTTCATGACGGCAACTCCATTGCTGGACCCCAACGTATTACTTGAGTAATTCTGGCGCTAGGAATCGAACTGCTCACTCCCTCGTTTATGTTCCGTTGGCCTGCCTTCGACCTCATCTGGCTCCAAAGCGGAGGGGGAGGGATTCGAACCCTCGAAGGACGCTAACGCCCTTAACGGTTTTCGAGACCGCCCCGTTCAACCACTCCGGCACCCCTCCAGGTGTCGCTGGGACGGGCCAGAGGCTAGCGTCGAGGCTCGGCGCGCGGGCATGGTCAGCGGCAGCGGCGCTCGATTTGGGTTAGGACCGCGACGTCGTCCAAATCGCCCGGCCTGCCGGCGGCGATTTTCATGCGAACCAGGTCGTCGAGGCCGACGATCGCCACCTCCACCCCGTCGAGATCGACTACCAGTGCGCGTGCGCGCATCTCGGCCCAATCGGTGGCCCCCTCCGGCTCATTGACGATGTGGAGCTCACCGTAATCCGTCGCGAGCGGCGGGACGATCGCCGCGATCGCGAGTTGCTCCGCGCGCGGGGCCGTTAGCGCCGCTGAATCCGGCTGGTTCGCAGCCCTTGCCCGCAACTCCTCCAGCGCCGCGCCCAGGCGAGTGGCGTTGTCCCGGCCGGGCGCCGGCATCACATCCAGATCCTTCGTAGTCCGCCGGTGACCGTGGGTCTGGACCGCCACGCCGCCGATGGCCAGGTACGCCACCCGGTGCCGCGCGAGAACCTCGAGCAACCCCTGCAGGTCGAACGGGCGACGGGGCAGAGGCCCAGTCACTGCTCGGTGCGCCCCAATCTGGTCGCGGGATGCCCGGCGGCACGGGCCGCGGCGCCTGCGATCTCAAGCCGCGAAGCGGCGAGGTTCCACGATGCCGATTCGCGCAGGCGCTCCTCGGCAGACATCTCGCGGTGGGTGCGGCGATCCGCTGGCGCACCGATCGGCGACGCCGCCAGCTCCAACTCGACCCCGAGGGCGAGCAGCAAACGGCGCAACCGCTCCGTCCCGGGCGATTCGGCGCCGCGCTCGATTCGGCTGATTGCATCCTGGCTGGTTCCAGCTCGCACGGCCAGGCGGCGCTGGCTCACTCCCGCCCTTGTGCGGGCGTCTCCCAGCAGTTTCCCGGCATCTGTCATATCGACACCTTATACGGTGTCGGTATGTGAACGTCTTTCGCCGCTTTCGCCGGGAGTCATGGTCATTCGGATCTTTTAGTCGCGGTTGAAGGCGGACTCTGGGGCGCGCTTGGTCAACTATCGTGTCGCGATCGTGACCGGTGTTTGTGGTGCGGGGACGATGGGGGTGTTCGACCGGCTGCGGCGAGGGACGATGGAGGATCCGGTGCGCGGGACCGCGAGGGTCCTCCACGCGGCGCAGCGACCGGATGATGCGCTGATGAAGTCGACCGAGATCGAGCTTTCGGTGGTCGCCGAAGGACTCGAGGCGACAAGCGCCCGCTTTTCACTGGGACGAGGCCCCAACGTTGCCGAACAGGTCATGAGTGGCGTCAAGGGCTCGCTGACTGCTGAACAAGATGTTGCCCTGCGCGATACCAAGTCGAAGGTGGCCGGCAAGGAAGCGGACCTGGCCCGACTCGCCGTGCAGTTCCAAAACGGCGAGATTGACCAGGACGAGCTGTTCAGGCGCCAGAACGAACTGATGGACCAGGGTTGAGCACGAAGCGGCTCAACCCCGGCGCTTAGACGCGCGCGCTTTTGCCTGCCGAGATGCGCGGCCAGATCAACATCACAAGGCCGATGAGGATCAGCGCGATCCCGAGGCCGTAATGCACGAGGACGGCTAGGACGATGCCGATGACAATTAGAAGCAGTGATAGTTCCATGTCATACGGCTTCCCTGCTCAGCAGCGACAAAACCCCCGTGGACGATCGTTCTAGCGTTTGGCGATCGCGTACCCGAGGATCTCGACGACCTGCTCGGGCTCGCGGGCGGTCGCCATCGCGGCACGGTCGAGCTCCTTGAGCGCATGGTCGTGCTCGGGTGGGTGCAGGGTGATCAGGGGCTTGCCGAGGGCCGCGGCGTATCCGGCGTCGAACGCGGCGTTCCACTGCTTGTACTGCTCTCCGAAGCGGACGACGACCAGGTCGGCGCGACGCAGCAGCGTCTGGGTGCGGACGGCGTTCACCCCCGCCCCCTTGTGGTCGTGCCAGAACTTGTCGTCCTCTGCGCCCAAGATGTCGACGCCGACATCATCGGAAGCCGAGTGGTCGGTGACCGGGCCGAGGAGCTCGACCGGCAGGCCAGCGTCGTGCACACCGGCGGCGATGCGCTCGCGCCAGTCGGAGTGGATCTCGCCCGCCAGATAGACGTTCCAGATGCCGTTGCCGGTCATCGGCGGGATGCTAACGGCGTAGGGTTCGCGCGATGAGCGACCAGCCCGAGATCAAGCTTCACGTCCTACCGCCCTCCCATCCCTGCATGACCGCCGAGGCGGCATTGCGTTTCAAGGGGATCGAGTTCGAGAAGGTGAGCCTGATCCCCGGGCAGCAGCAGGAACCGATGGCCGCCGTCTACGGCGAGGGCAACACCACGGTGCCCGGGATGCAGCTCGGCGACCAGGAGACGGTCCACGGCTCGACCGCGATCTGCGCCCGGCTCGAGGAGCTGAAACCCGAGCCGAGCCTCTACCCCGAGCCGATCGCCGATCAGATCCGTGACGCGGAGCTGTGGGGCGACGCCGATTTGCAGGACCTGGGCCGGCGGCTGCCCTGGGGCGTTCTGCACTTCCGGCCCGAGGCGATGGGCAGCTTCGCCGGCGGCGATTCCCTCGACCCCGCGGGCACGGATTTCGCCCTGAAGCTGCTGCGCGGAACCTGGAAGTACCACTCGATCTCGATGGCGCAGCTTGGCGAGGACCTCACCCGGCTCCCAGCCATGGTTGCGGAGGTGGAGAGGCTTGCGCGCGAGGGCATCATCGGCGGCGATGAACCGAACGCGGCCGACCTGCAGATCGGCGCCACGATCCGGGTGCTGCTGACGATCCGCGACCTCGATCCGGTGCTTGCCGGCACGGCGGCAGCGGGGATCGCCAACCGCCATTTCCCCGACTACCCCGGTGAGGTGCCCGTCGGCGCCTTTCCGGCGGGCTGGGTCAAGACGGCCTAGGGGCCACGCACCGGCGGTCCGCGCCGCTATCTTCGAGCGCCCCGGAGAGGTGACCGAGTGGCTTAAGGTGCGCGACTGGAAATCGCGTGGGCGGTGAAAGCTGCCTCGTGGGTTCGAATCCCACCCTCTCCGCCTTCTCAGCATCGGATGGGTTCATCTCGACCCCAGAAACCCCTAGCCCCCGACCTGCTCGCGGAGCGCGGCGCTATCGACGATCTCCCACGCTTCGATCACTTTGCCGTCGCGGAGATGCGCGATCACCGCCTGGTCGATTCGAAAGCTGCGTCCTGATTCGCCAATGTCGGCGAAGCTCGCCCCCATCGTCCCGGTTACGACAACACGGGCCATCTCGACGTCGCCCTCGGCCAGGACCTCCTGGATGTCGTGGCGGATGTTCGGCATCGCGGCGAGTGCGTCGCGCCAGACGGCTTTCTCCTGCTCGACCGACGTTGTAGAAAGTCCGAGCGGTGCGTGGACGAGCGCGTCAGGATGAAACAACTCGTCGAAGGCGTCGAAATCCCCGGCATCACCGGCCGCCAGCCAGCGAAACACCACGCTCTGTCGCGGGTCGACCACGACGCGAGACTACCGCGCGGAGTTGCTCGCGCAGGCATTGCTTTCATCAGGCCGCGAGCTGAGCGAGGGCCTTGGATCCCCGGGTTCGAATAGGGTCCCCCGTCGAAATCCGTTGAGCGCTGCAGAAGCCAGAGCGGGGCCGCCATGTCTGATCACGACTCCCCAGATTTCCCACCGCTCAAAACCGATGGTGGTGGCGAGCGCGAACTCGACTTTCATCCGGGGATGGGAATGCGTTGGGAGATCACCCGCGGCGCCGAGGACACCTCCGGCGAACTGTTCGAAGCCACGAACTGGCTCGACCCCGGGATGCCCGGGCCTCCCGTTCACGTGCATCCGAACGCGGAGGAAAGCTTTGAGGTGACCGAAGGCGCGCTGGACGTGTTCGTCGACGGCGAGTGGCGCTCGGTGCACGCACCCGAGACTGCGACGGTGCCCGCGAACGTGCCGCACACCCTTCGCAACGGCAGCAGCGAGACCGTAACGGTGGTGACCCGAATCCGACCCGCCGGACGATCCGAGGCGATGTTTCGTGACATGCACCGGCTGATTCGCGAGGGCAAGATCAAGCGGCTGCCGCCGAAGGAGCCTCGTTCAGCGATCTATGCCGCCATGTTGTTCGGCAAGTACCCGGATGAGATTCGCACGACCAAGCCTCCCAACGGGGTGTTCAAGGCCGTGGCGCTGGTTGGCAGGGCCCTCCGTTTCAAGCTGTGATCGCCGCGCGGTGAATCGGTGCCCGAGGTAGAGGTCTCCGAGCGTGTCGCCCTCGATCCCGGTCGGGCCTGGGCCATCATCTCCGACCTCTCACGCCTGGGTGAGTGGCTGTCGCTGCACGAGGACTGGCGCAGCGAGGTCCCAGCTGAACTCACGGCCGGAACGCAGCTGACCTCGATCGTGGCTGTGAAGGGCTTTCGCAACCGGGTGGACTGGACGATCACCGAGCTGCAGCCGCCCGAGCGCATCGTGCTGAGCGGTGACGGGAAGGCCGGCACGAAGGTATCGCTGAGCGCGGGCGCCCGTGCCGATGGGGACGAGGCGCGAATCGAGCTGCGCACGGAGTTCTCGAACCCGGCGCTGGTCGGGCCGATCGGCGGCATGGTCGCCCGCAGCCTGCGCGGCGAGCTGAAGAAGGCGATCGACCGGCTTGCCGAACTGGCCCGCTGACACTGCGGGCTAGCGGCGTGAGGCGAAGAAGGACCTGAGCTGCGCCGCGGCTTCGTCGGCGAGGAGGCCGGCGGCCACCTCGGGCCGGTGGTTGAGGGCCGGTTCGTCGAGGAGGTTCATCACCGAGCCCGCCGCCCCCGCCTTCGGATCGGGCGTCGCGTAGACAACGCGCGGGACTCTGGCGAGCACGATCGCCCCGGCGCACATCGCGCACGGCTCGAGCGTTACGTAGAGGGTGGTGTCGGGCAGCCGCCAGCCGCTGAGCGCCTCGGCGCCAGCGCGCAGCGCGAGCACCTCGGCGTGCGCGGTGGGATCGGGTCGCAGCTCGCGCTCGTTTCCCGCGGCGGCGAGCAACTGGTCGCCGCGGGCGAGCACGGCACCGATCGGCACATCGCCGCGCTCCGCGGCCGCGGCCGCCTCCCCGAGGGCGAGGCGCATATGCCGCTCGTCGGTCGGTGTGAAGCTCAGGTGGTGCGGACGATGTACACGCCGCAGGGGGCGTGGTGGGAGACCTTGTTGGGCACTGAGCCGAGCAGGAACCGGCGGGCTCCGGTCATGCCCTTGTTGCCCACCACGATCAGGTCGGCGCCGGTCTCCTCGGCGACGTCGAGAATCGCGTCGGCCGGATCGCCCTCACGGGCGTGACGGGTGCTTTCGACCCCGGCCTCGGTCGCCGCCGTCACCGCCGCGTCGAGGTCGGCGTTCACTTCCTCTCGGGGGCCAACGCCGTGGGCGATGTCCCCCGGGACCTCGGACGACTCCTCGCGCAGACGCTCGGCCGGAACGGGCTCGAAGGCGCTGACCACATCGAGCGCTGCGCCAGTTGACTTCGCGAGCTCGATCGCGTGCTTGACCGCGGTGCCGGCGGTTGCCGATCCGTCGGTGCCGACGACGATGCGCTTGAACAAGACGACCCCTTCCTCGAGTTACCAGCGCCATACTAACCCCGATGCCGCGCAGCTGGCTGATCTCGATGGCGATCCTGATCGCCTGCCTGCTCGCGTCGATCGTGATCGGGCTGATCACGCTTATCTAGGGCGAACGTCGCGCGCGGCGCCCTATACACCCCCACGAGCGACGTTCACCGCTGGAGGCATAGGATGCCGCTCGATGGCGCAGGTGCAGACGGTGACCGGGCCGGTCGAGGCCTCCGCGCTCGGCGTCACACTCATCCACGAGCATCTCGTCGCGCGTGACGAGGCGATGCTGGTTCAGTTCCCGCACGTCGGCACGGCGCGCGAGGAACCTCTCGCCGCGGTCGCCAGCGCGGGCGCCGAGGCGGTGGCTGCGGAGTGGGCCCAGAAGACCGCCGACCTCGGCGTCGAGACGATCTGCGATCCCGCCGCCATGTTCCTCGGCCGCGACGTGCAGCTGATGCGCCGTGTCTCCGAGCAGACGGGCATGCGCGTGGTTCCCTGCACGGGGATCTACACCTACGACCACCTCCCCACCCCGCTGCTCACCCGCGACGCTGACCAGATCGCGGAGATTTTCGTCCACGACATCACAGAGGGCATACAGGGCACCCAGATCAAGGCAGCCTTCATCAAGGTTGCCGCCGACGAGCCCGGCATCACCGCCAACGTCGACAAACTCCACCGCGCGGCCGCGCGCGCTTCGATTCAGACGGGAACGCCGATCATGGCCCACTCCCGGCCCGCGAGCGGCACGGGTCCAAAGCAGGTCGACATCTTCGAGGAGGAGGGGGTCGACCTGAAGCTCGTGCAGATCGCGCACACCGGCGACAGCGCCGACCCCGAATACGCGCAGGCGCTGATTGATCGCGGCGTCTACATCGGAATGGATCGCTTCGGCGTCGAGATGTACCTGCCCTACGACCAGCGCATTGCGACGGTGCTGACCCTGCTCGAGCGCGGTCACGCCGACAGGATGTTCCTGAGCGCCGACTCCTGCGCCACGATCGACTGGTTCCCAATGCCGATCCTCGAGCAGATGATGGCCGCGGGCGCCGCCAGGGACTGGGTGATGACGATGGTCCCCGGGCGAGTCCTGCCCGACCTTCGCGAGGCGGGGATGACGCCCGAGCAGGAGCAGACGATGATGGTCTCCAACGCCGCCCGCTGGCTCACCGGCGCGGACCTCGCCTGAGGAGATCCGCTCCCCCACGCATCCAGACGGCGATTCGGATCGTATGTTGGGGGCATGAGCGAACTCGAAGTCGGTCAGTCCGCACCAGATTTCACCCTCGAGGGAACCGAGGGGACGTTCACCCTCACCGAGCACCGTGGTGAGCGCATCGTCCTTCTTTTCTACCCCGGCGACGACACGGCCGTTTGCACGAAACAGTTCTGCGCCTACCGCGACGCCGGAGAGGAGATGGCCGAGCTCGGCGCAACCTTCGTCGGCATCTCGACCCAGGGCATGACATCGAAGGAAGCATTCAAGTCGAAGTACGGGCTCACCACCCAGTTGCTCGCCGACGTCAACGGCAACGTGGCCCGGGCCTACGGCGTCTTCGCCAAGCGCTTCGAGGTCGCCAGGCGCACCGTCGTGATCGTCGATGAGGACGGCAACGTTGCCCACATCCACAACAACTTCTTGTCAGCCACGTTCGACGGTGTCGAAGACATCAGGAAGGCCCTGGACCAGCTGCCCGCGAAGGCGTAGCGCTAGCGCGCGGAGCCTCATCGGCGCTTGCGCCTCACCTTCTCGCAGCCGGAGACGATGTCGAAGGGGCCGACCTTGGCGCGGTCGCGCCCGCGGCCGCAGCGCACGGTGTCGACCCCGCCGCCGCGGCTGGAGATGACGTCGTTGCCGGGTCCACCGCGCAACGTGTCCTTCTTGGGACCCGAGGTGATCCGGTCCGCCCCCCTGCCGCCGTTCACGCAATCACGGCCGCCGCCGTCACGAATGCGATCACGGCCACCAAGGCCGAGAATGCGCTCGGAAGCGTCGCCGCCGCGCAGCTTGTCGGCGCCTGACGAGCCCTTGAGCACGGTCGAGCACGGACGCGCCGGCGCCGGCGGATCGGGCGGATCGGGGCCGCCGCGATCGGGGAGCTTGATGCTCGCGACCAAACCCCAGTTGCCCGCCTCGTCGCGGTAGAGCACCCCGGCGTGAGTCGACGAGCCCTGCTGCGCCTCGCTGATCGTCGCGCTGTTCGCTCCACCTACGGGGCCGGCTGCGTCGGCGCTCAGCAGCTCCGAATCCGCGTCGGATGCGCCGAGCATCGACCCGTCACCAAGCACCACCCGATAGGAGTCGGCCTCGCCGCAGTTCCAGTCGTCGCCCGGCTCGTTCCAGTCGAGCGTGATCACGCCCGTGTCCGCGTCGAGCGTCGCATCGAGGCCCTCGGCGGTGCCCGGCGGCCGGCCGTCGCCACTGTAGTTGCCGCTGCCGTGCTCGTCGTGGTGGAACGTCCACCACTCGTCGTTGGTCGCCTCGCCGCCGCTCTCACACGACGGCGTTCCGGTGTCCCAGAGAAACGACCAGCCCTCACGGGTCAGCGCGCTCACATCGAGATCGCCGTCGCCGTCCGCGTCGCCGACGGCCGGCGTGGCCTGGATCCAGCCGCCCATGAACTTCGGCCAGCCAGGCGACTCCGTACCCCCCGAGCCGTAGGCGTGGAGCTGGTAGAGGCCGGTGCCGTAGAGGATCTGGCGCTCGGCCCCGGCGCCGACGTTAGCGATCGCCGGCTGGCTCACGAGCTGGAAGTCGTCGGTCACTCGCGGGTAGCCGGGCAGGCCGTTCCCGGTCGCCGAATTCGAGGCGTCCCATGCCTGGACGACGTGGGCGAAGGGGAGGTTCTGGTTCGGGGCCAGCAGGTTGGCGGCGCCATTCAGACTGAGCCCGCCCTTGACCACCGCGGGCGCATCCCCGCTTAGTGCGCCGATCGAGGCGTAGTCGGCGAGGTTCAGCACCGGTCCCGGGTCGAGCGAGTTTCCGGCGAGGCTGTTGAACGACAGAACCGTCTCACCGTCGCCGCCGACCACACGCGTGCCCCCGGCTCCGAGCGAGGTGGCCGCCGAGACGACGACCTCGTCGCTACCGTCGCCATCGCGATCGTAAGCGGCGGCGTCGTGGCCTGGCAGCACGAGCGGCAACAGATCACCCGCGGCGACTCCGACCATCACGGGCCAGCCGTCTACCTCGGTGCCATCGCCGTGCAGCGCGTAGACGGGGTTGGATCCTGTCGCCGAGCCGAAGAAGGAACTTGTCAGCTCGAACAGGTTGGTCGGGAACGACGGGTCGCCTGGGACCACCTCGTTGGTCGCGATCACGACCTCGGGTGGACCATCGCCGTCAAGTTGGGCGATCGTCGGCGAGGTTGCGATCTCGGCTCCGGGGGCGCCATCGCTCGCAACCTTGACCGGCCAGCCCGGCAGCGCGTCGCCCTCGCCGTCCCAGGCATAGACGTGCTGATCGAAGGAGCCGATGACGACGTCTAGCCGGCCGTCGTCGTCGAGATCAGCAAGCGCGGGCGAACCGAGAATGCCGCGTTTGATGTGGTTCCCGGAGGTGATCGCCCGGTCGCCGGAGTTGAAGCACGGCTTTGGGACACCGGGCTTGCAGGGCTCTGAGCGGTCGGGATCGATCCGGACCGGGAAGCCGGCCACAGGGTCGCCCAGTCGATCCCACGCATAGACCCTCTCCCCGGCGGCGGTGACGATGTCGGGCTCGTCATCGCCGTCGACGTCTCCGATCGCCGGGACCCGCGGGTTCTCTAGCGGTGGACCGCCGACCCCGGCCGGGACGCCGTGGGCCGCCGCGATCGCCATCGGCTGGGTCACGACCGGTTCACCGCCGTTGAAGGAAGGCAGCGGGTCGCCGTTGGCGCGACGCACCACGATCTCGCCGCTGGTCGTGGACTCCACGATGTCCAGGGCGTTGTCGCCGTCGAGGTCGTACAGGCGGGGCGAGACCTCACCGCCCGAGCCGGTGACGAGGCGATCGGGGTCGGAGCCCGAGCCAAGCGGGCGCGGCCATGCGGGCAAGTTGCCATCGTCGCCGTAGGCAAAGAGCGTCTTGCGGTAGCGGCCGAAGTTGGCCGCGTCGCCAGCCTCGTGGACGGTCAGGCGGATCTGGAAGGAGTGGCGCTCGGGGTCGGGCTCCGGATAGGCATCGCCGGCCGCGTTGCCGTCCGTGGCGGCGCCAACCGGGCGGCCGAAATCGTCGTCGACGCTGCCGTCACAGGTGCGCGCAAGCTCTTCTAGCATCGTGAGCGGCAGGGTGCCGAGGAGTCCGTCGACCGGGCCGCTGCCGCTGACGCCGCCGCCCGGGATCGGCAGAAACGCCGAGTCGAGCGCGTCGGCTCCGCACGCGTACTCGAGCTCCCAGCCGCCGACGCCCGCATCCGAGTGCGGCGCGGCCGCGTAACCGGTCACCTCGAGCCCCGAGGGCGGCAGGCGATCGACGTTCACGGGCGCGAACCAGTCGGGCGAGTCGATCTGCGCCTCAGGCGGGATTCGTCCCTGGGCGATCCGCTCGGTGGCGGCAGCGAGGTTGACCCGCCCGTATCCGAAGTGGGGATCCCAGCCTGGGTTTGCCTTGTCGGGCGGACCGATCACGCCGGTGTTGGCCGGCAGGACATCCTCGGCGGTCATCGTCAGCAGTTGGCGTATCTCGTTGCCCGAAAGCGGCGAATCCAGCTGCTCGCGCCCGTAGGAGGCGAGCAGCCCTGCGGCGCCCGATGCCTGGCCTGTGTTCTGCGAGCCGGTCGCGCCCATCAGGACGATGTCTGCCTTGCCGCCGTACTGGGTCAGGTTCGCGTTGCGAAAGAACGACGTCGTGGGCGGCTGGAGGGTGCCGTTGACCGGGACCGAGAGAAACCCGGTCAGCTCCTCCAACAGCGCCAGCAACTCATCGCAGCCGGCGCTGAACTCGTCGGGGGGCTGGGGCAGATCGCCGATTCCCGGCAGGCCACCAATCCCCTCGCAGGTATCGAACGGAGCGGTGTCGGGTAACGCGCCGCCCACGTAGACGGCCTCGTTGTAGTTGGTCGGATAGTTGTGGTTGGCGCTGTTGATGTCGGAGCTGACCGACATCAGCGAGACGCCCTTGGAATCGGCATAGGAATACGCGCGGCGCGAGAACCGCGTGTTCGAAAGCCCGCCGTTCGCCACCTCGACGACGCTGGCCCCGTTGTCGGCGGCGTAGATCGTCGCCATCGCGTTGTAGTCGGTCGGGAGGACGAAGGTGTCCCAGACACGCAGCGGCATGATCTGGCACTCGGGGCAGATGCCCGCGCCGCTCGTGCCGTTGTCGGTCTCGGCCGCGGCCTCGCGCGCACGACCGGTTCCGTGCCCGTTGGCCGAGCAGCAGCTCGAGGCGTCGAACGGGTCGTTGTCGTCGTCGAAGAAGTCCCAGCCCGCGATGTCGTTTAGGTAGCCATTCTCGTCATCGTCGTTCGCATCAGAGAAGGTGGCAATCAGGTCCGAGCCGTCCAGGATCGAGTCGGACTCGCTGTCGCCGTCGGTCGCGTCCACGCGCAGGTCGCACGCGAAGTCACGGACGTTGAAGGCACCGTCGCCATTCGCGTCGTCGGCGTCAGCGAACGTTGCGCAGGCGGATCCGCCTCCGACCGGGTTCGCGCGATCGTGCGCCGGCGGGGGAAGCTCGCCGGCGTTGAGCGCGATCTTCTCGACCAGCTCGCCCTCCTGCCAGCGGATCCCGGTGTCGAGGATCGCGATGACGGTCTCCGGATCGCCGGTGGTGCGCTTCCAGGCGGTGTCGGCGCGGATGCCGCCGATCTGGGAGCACTGCGGATCGCCCGCCGCAACGTTGGCGGCGCGGCCCTGCGCGTCGAGCTGGCTGCAATCTACATAGGTGGTCGGGGTGACCAGAAGCGGAGTCGTCGAGGCCGTGTCGGGACGAAACCCGAACAGGCCGTATTCCTCTTCGAAGAAGGTGCGGCAATCGAGCGGCGGGGTGTCGAGATCGTCAACCTCGCAGCGGTCGAAGGCCGGGTCGTTGGGCGGATTGGCGCGTGGCGACTCGTTGGGATTCCCGCCCGGGAAGGCGGCGATGGCCGCGGCGGGCAGCACGAGGACGAGCGCGGACGCGGCGAGCGCCTTTCCCGCACATGGTCGAGTCCATCCCATCCCGCGACTGAGCCTAGACGGCGGGCAGCGACGGTGCGCCAGCCCCGGCCTACCTCGGGTTACGCGGGCTTGACTGAGACTGTCCGTGAAAGGACGGCGACAAGCGCCTCCACGCATGCGCCACAAAACTGGGTTCCGGTATGGAGCTGGAGCTCACTCATCGCGTCGTCGTGCGACATCGCTGAGCGGTAGGGCCGGTCGGTGGTCATCGCGTCGTACGCGTCGCAGACAAGGGTAATCCGGGCGGCTAGCGGAATCGCCTCGCCGGCGAGGCCCAGCGGATAGCCGTCCCCGTCCCAGCGCTCGTGCTCAGCCCGGATTGCAGGAGCGAGATGCTCGAGCCCCGAGATCGACGCGATGATTCTCGCACCCACCTCGGGGTGCTCGCGCATCAACTCCCATTCGGACCTGGTGAGCGCCGTCGGTTTGTCGAGCACGTAGTCGGGGACCGCGAGCTTGCCGAGGTCGTGCAGAAGCGCAACGTGCTCGACATCCGCCATCTCGGCGGCACCCAGGCCCAACTCCCTCGCCACCGCGCCGGCATTGGCGACCACGGCGCGCGAATGCTCCCCGGTGTACGAGTCGCGCGCCTCCACGGCAGCGAGCAGCGCCTCGATTGAAGCCGCGCGCGTGCGTAGGTCCTCGAGGTCTCCTGCCAGGGCCTCGCGCTCGATCTCGTCGGCGATGATCCGAGCGAACACATGCATGAACTGCAGCTCCCGGTTCCCGAGCTCCGCGAGTGATTTGTGGCTCGCGGCGCAGAGGGTGCCGTAGAAGATTCCGTTCGAGAACTTCATCGGTACTGAGATATAGGCGCCAACGTCAGATCTTGCGGTGATCGGCATCGCCCTGGCCACCCCATTGGCGCGGACGTCGGACATCGCAGCTGGCAGCTCCCCGGCCAAAATCCTGCTGCAGTAGGTCGCCTCGAGTGGAATCTCACTGCCGGCGTTGACGCCGAACGATCCCCCGTCGCCCTTCAGGACCTCGAAAATCTGATGCGTGTCGGTGAATCGCGTGGAATACGCGATGTCCATGCCGAGGAGATCCCTCACCGCCGAGACCGCCCGGTCAACGGAGGGATGTCGCGCGACCTCACCAAGCGCAGCGACGCTATCTGCCATCTCCACTTAAACCCTACTCCGACCCAGGCGATTCCACGAGTCCATTGGTTAGTGTTGCCCGCGATGTCCCAAGCCACCTTGCACACAAATGCCGGAGCAATCACGATCGAACTGTTCGACGACGACGCTCCGAAGACCGTCGAGAACTTTCGCAAGCTGGCGGAGGACGGCTTCTACGACGGGCTGATCTTCCACCGCGTGATCCCCGACTTCATGATCCAGGGCGGCTGCCCAGAGGGGACGGGTACTGGCGGCCCGGGGTACACCTTCGAGGACGAGTTCAACCAGAACAAGATCGTGCGCGGCGCTCTGGCGATGGCCAACGCGGGGCCGAACACCAACGGCTCCCAGTTCTTCATCGTCACCACCGACGCGGCCCCGTGGCTCGACGGAAAGCACACCGTCTTCGGCCGCGTCACCGGTGGCATGGACGCGGTGGACGCGATCGAAGGCACCGAGACGGGCGGCCCCGACCGCCCTGTGCTCGACCAGACGATCGAGCGCGTCGAACTCTCTTAACGGTGCGCTCGTGGGCTGGCGTGACCTTCACGTCGGCGACCCCCGCTTCGACGACTGGGAGGTCGTGCGCGACTTCGAGGACCTCGACTCCGCACTTGCCTGGGCGCAAACGTTGGACGAACACGGGCTCGAACCGGCACTGACGGCCGACTGGCCCCTCGACCGCTTTGGCCGAGGGGACATAGCACTTCGCGTGCCACCTGGACGCTGGAGCGAGGCCGAGGAGCTCCTGGGCGAGCCGTAGACGCAATTCGTCACTTGCAACCGCAGGATCCGCCGCTGGCTGCGCCGCAACATTCGGCCTTGTCTTCAGGCTCACAGCACGTGTCCTGCTCATCCTTCGAGCAACAAGCGCTCTGGGCCGCGCTCCGATCGGCGAAGAACCGACCGAGGTTCTCCGGGAGCTCGTAGGGCCGTTCGGTGCCCGATCTCGCGACGGTGGCTCCCGCATAGACCTCGCGCAATATCGCGTCGATGATCATCGCCACTGGTGGCTCGACGTGCTCCTCCCCTTCGTGCACCCACACGCGGCACGCGATCGAGTCGCCGCAGCCATCCGTGCATGCCTCCGATCCGCAAGTGCTCTCGCGGAGCTCAAGCGCGATGTCACGGCCGTTCACCCTCAGTGACGGCGAGCTCTCGAATCGGTACTCGCGGGCCTGTTCGACAGACGCAATGTGGATCTTCTCGATCTCGATCTCGGCGCCGATCATCTCGAGCAGCTCGCCGGCCTCATCAAGTGCCGACGCTAGGTTGCGGTCCGTCCCCCGGCAGCGGGTGCACGTTTCGAGATCGAGGTAGAGAAACTGCAGCTGCAGCCGTCTGGGCTTGGTGCATGGCGTGGTGGTCATGTTCTCGTCCTTTCGAGTGGTTGATAGGTGGACGCGGCCGGCACCGGATCGATGCCGCCCGCGCTCCCGCTAGCCGTTGATCTCGCCCTGGGCATGAAAATCCCACTTGGCCGGCGGTGAATCGCTGCGCTAGCGTGTGCGATTGCATCGCTTTCGCGGTCGGCGCGTCTACATGGATATGGGCACCGACACACTCGAGCCAACCAGCAGCCCCAATCTCGATTGGAACGAGATCCGCGCCCGGCTGCGCGCGTTCGTGGCGAGCCGGGTTTCCGACCAACCCGCCGAACACGACGACCTCGTCCAGGAGATCCTGATCCGTCTGCACCGGGGGCTGCCGAGGCTTCGCCAGAACGATCGCCTCGATGCCTTTGCCTACCAGATCGCGCGCAATGCGATCGCCGACCACTACCGCAGGGGGGCCCGCGAGCAGCCGTTCGCTCCGGACTCACTCGAGGAGCGCATCCCACTCGACGCGCCGCCGACAGATGACGCCGCCGGCGCAGGACGCACCCAGCTCGCCCGCTGCCTCCGGCCGCTCGTCGAAGGGCTCGACGACACCCACCGGGAGGCCCTGGCGCTCACCGATCTTGGCGAGCTATCCCAGGCCGAGGCCGCGCGAACTCTCGGAATTTCAGCGCCAGGGATGCGCTCCCGAGTGCAACGCGGCAGGGCAAAACTGCGGGCGGCGCTGGAGCGATGCTGCCGCGTTGAGCTCGACGCCTCGAGCCAGATCGACACCGTGGAGCGCGTCGGCCCTTGTGCCTGCGCTGATGTCATCGACGCCGCCTGATCTATTCTCGCCAGCGGTGAATGGCGAAGACTCAGGCCAGGAGGGGCTCGACCCGCCTGCGGACGATTTCCGGGCGCCGAATGAGGCTGCGCCGTCGCCCGGAAAGATCACGACCGACCCGCGGCTGATCGCGGTGGCTAAGGCGCTGCGCAAGGTCCTTCCGGGCGACAGTCAGTTCGGCGATGACCCCCTCTCCACGTCGGGCGACCGCCAGAGCCAGGTGCTCGGCCGCCGGCTCGCCGAGGCAACGGAGGAGCGGCCGAGCGTCCTGCGCGAAGCCGGGCTGACGGCGCTACAGGTTTGGCAGGCGATGTCGCAGGGCGCGGGCAGGCTCCCCGTCCACGCCGACATGACCATCGCCTTCACCGATCTGGTGAACTTCTCGAAGTGGTCGATGCGGGCTGGCGACGATGCCGCGGTATCACTGCTTCGCGACGTGAGTACCGCGATCGAGCCGCCCGTGCGTGATCAGGCTGGAGAGGTGATCAAACGCCTCGGCGACGGAATGATGGCCGCGTTCGTTTCGCCCGCCGACGGCATCGCGGCGATGTTCGAGGCCTTGCGGCGGCTCCAGGATGTCTCAGCCCCCGGGTACCGCCCGCGCCTGCGCGCCGGGCTGCACACCGGCCGCCCCGAGCGCGTCGGCGACGACCTCTTCGGCGTCGACGTGAACGTCGCCGCCCGCGTGGCCGAAGCCGCGGCTGGGGACGAGGTGCTCGTCACCGACAGGGTCCTATCCGAACTCGAGCCCGGGTTGGTGCGCTCGAAGCGCAAGCTGCTCTTCCGCGCTAAGGGCGTCCCGGGTGAGATCAAGGTCTATTCGGTTCGCCCCGGGAACTTCCGGACTCCCTGATCGATGGCGCTTGTAATCGACGGCGCGACCCTCGATGGCCAGGTGGTCTCCCTGCGCAGCTCGGAAGCCGTGATCGAGGCCTTGGGCGCGGATGTCCTAGCCACCGCCGATGACGAGGTGATCGACGGACGTGGGTTGGCACTTCTGCCCGGCTTGGTGAACGCGCACACCCATGCGGCGATGACCCTATTCCGGGGGTATGCGGACGACTTGCCACTGATGCCCTGGCTCTCCGAGCACATCTGGCCCACGGAGAAGCGGATGACCGACGAGGACGTCTACTGGGGCACGCGACTCGCCTGCGCCGAAATGATCCGTACCGGCACCACGACCTTCTGGGACATGTACTGGCACTCGCACGCAGCCGCCCGGGCCGTCGAGGACGCAGGGCTGAGAGCGGTTACGGCTGCGCCGCTGATCGACGAGGCCGACGCCGACAAGTCGCAGCGAGCGTGCGGCGACGCGGACCGCAGCGTTGAGGCGATTCGCGACGCAGCGGGTGCGCTGGCAAGACCGGGGTTCGCCCCGCATGCCATCTACACGGTCTCGGAGCCTTCCCTGCGTTGGGTGGCCGAGCGGGCAGAGGAGCTCGACCTCCCGATCCAGATCCACCTCTCTGAGACCGAGCACGAGGTGGCCGATTGCCTCGCCGCTCACGGGGTGCGGCCCGCCCAGTATTTGGAGCGCTGCGGATTGCTCAGCGAGCGCACCGTACTGGCGCACGGCGTCTGGCTCGACCAGGGCGAGCTCGAGCTGATCTCCGAGCGCGGCGCCACCGTGGTGACCAACCCGGTCGCGAACCTGAAGCTCGCCGTAGGTGGTGTCTTCCCCTACCCCGCGGCCCGCGCGGCGGGAGTCGCGCTGGGGTTGGGCACGGACGGCCCCGGATCGAACAACTCACTCGACCTCCTCGCAGACGCAAAGGCGTTCGCGCTGCTGCAAAAACACACGGCCGGCGACCCAGCAGCCGTGACCGCGGCCGAGACCCTGGCTCTTGTCCGCGGCGCGCTTTCGCCCTTGCTCGGTGGCTCGGACACCCTCGGGGTGGGCGCTCCGGCGGACTTCATCCTTGTGCGGGCAGACTCGCCGGAGCTGAGTCTTGGCGCTCTGGACGCGGGGCTCGTGTACGCCGCCTCCGGCGCGGTTGTGGACACCAGCGTGGTCGCCGGGCGGGTTCTGATGCGAGGCGGCGAGGTTGCCGACTCGACCGAGGTCGTTGCGCGTGTCCGCGAGCGGGCGGAGTCGCTCGGACTTCGTTAGCCCTCCGGGTTAGGCCGACACGGATGCCGGGCTGCCGGCGGAACGCTCGAGCAGCGAAAGGCGTGCTTCGCGAAACCCAACCATGCGGCCGGAGTCCTCGTCGAAGAGCTTGTACTTGGTGGCCTTGACCCCGTCCCAGAAGGTCAGCACCGGGACGTCGTGGAAGATCTCGTTCTCGTCGTGGGCGGTCTGGAGGTTGTAGTTGGGAACCCGTGCGCTGAGGTGATGCACGTGGTGCAGGCCGATGTTGCCGGTGAAGAACTGGAAGGGTTGCGGCAACTTGAGGTAGGAGGCTCCCCGGAGGGCTGCTTCGGCGTAGGACCAGTCACCCTGCTCGCCGCGCTGCCAATAGGCGTCCTCGAACTGGTGCTGGACATAAAAGAGGAACACCCCAGCACTGCCGGCGAGGAAGACCATGGGTACCTGGATCGCCAGGAACTCCTGCCAGCCGATCAGCAAGCAGAGCCCGGCAATGATCAACGCCAGAGCGACGTTGGTGCCGGCGATCGAGCGACGAAGCCTGGGGCGCTTGGCTCGGGACGAGAGGCGTGGCGCGACGACGAGCGAGTAGATCGGCCCGATTCCGAACATCACCAGCGGGTTGCGGAAGAGTCGGTAGCCGAGGCGACCCTTCCAGTCCTTGGCGAAGTACTCGGCCGCGGTCAGGGTGGGCACATCGCCGACGCCGCGACGATCGAGGTCACCCGAGGTGCCGTGATGGACGGCGTGATCGTGCTTCCAGTTGGCAAACGGGGCGTAGACCAACAGCCCGAGGCCAGTACCGACCACCGCGTTCGCCCGCTTCGACTCGAACAGGGAGCCGTGGGTGCAGTCGTGGAAGAGAATGAAGGTACGAAGCAGGAAGCCCGAGGCTGGGATGGCTAGCGCGAGCATCAGCCAGAAGGATTCCTGGAGCGCGAAGTACATGGCGACGCAGAGCGCGAGATAGGGAACCACCGACGTCGCGATGTCGAGCATGGTGCGGCCCAGCCTCGGCTTCTCGTAGGGCGCCATGGTCTCCCGCCAGAAGGCGTGGCCGTGGTCGGCGTCGGTCTTAGCGCTCTGATCGGGTGGGGTCCCCATCGTTAGGGAAGCCTAACCGACTCGTTTGCGCAGTTGCTCTGCAACGCAGCGAACCTACGGCACGCCTCGCTACGCGAGGCCTCGCGGACGTTAGCGGTGGGGGCGGTAACTTGGCGGCGTGGCTACGGCCCTGCCCCTCCTTGTCGTCGACGCGCCCTCGCTGCTCTATCGCGCCTTCTATGCGCTGCCCGACTCGATCAAGGGCGCCGACGGGAAGCCCGTCAACGCCCTGCTCGGGACCGTGAACCTGATCCTTCGCGAGTTGGACGAGCACCCGTCGCGCGCCGTCGCTTTGTGCTTTGGCCAGGAAGCAGCTGAGTACAGGGTCGAGCTCTACGACGGCTACCACGCCGACCGCCCCGAGATGCCAGACGACCTCGTCCCCCAGTGGGAGGCCTGCCCAGACTTTTTCGGCGCGTTCGGCTGGCACGTCGAGCGACACAGCACGCTCGAGGCCGACGACCTGCTTGGAAGCTACGCGCGATTGGAGTCCGAGGCGGGTGGCACCGCGCTGCTCATGACGGGCGACCGGGACATGTATCAGTGCGCTAGCAAAAAGGTGACCGTGCTCTACGTGAAGACGGGCGGCGGTCGCGGCGCCGAGGTGGTCACCCCCGAGGAGGTCGAGCGCCGCTACGGGATTCCGCCGGCCCTCGTCCCGGACTTCATCGCGCTGCGGGGCGACCCATCCGACGGCATTCCAGGCGCCAAGGGCGTCGGCGAGAAGACCGCAGCCGACCTGCTGCGCGAACACGGCTCGCTCGAAGCCCTGCTGGACAACGCGATCCGTATCACCAAGCCGAAGCTCCGCGCGACCCTGCTCGAGTCGGCCGATGCTCTGCGCGCCTACAAGGACATCGCGACCCTGCGCGACGCCGAAGTCGGTCGCCCCGCTTCGCGGGTGACCGACTTCAATGAGGCCGGGCTGGCGGCCGAGCGCTACGGCATGAACCGCCTAGCCGAACGCCTTCGCAAGCTCGCCTAGCCTCTCCCCACCCCCGCCGAGCGGCCCGTTGCTAAGGGACACGCTGAACAGCGGGCCACTCAGCGCGGGTTAGAGGTAGCGGCGAGCGGCACGGGCGGCGGACGCGCCGTAGCTGCCGCCGAAGAGGATCGCGTGGACGAGGAGCGGTGCGAGCTGCCACAGCTCGACTCGATCGGCGTGGCCGTCTTGCACCGGCCACACCTCCTCGTAGGCCGCGAAGATTCGCTCGCTCGGGGTGCCGAAGAGGCGCAGCATCGCCAGGTCCATCTCGCGGTGTCCCCCGTAGGCGGCCGGGTCGATCAGCGCCGCCGACCCGTCGGCGAGCGGGAACACGTTGCCATTCCACAGGTCGCCGTGGAGCCGGGCGGGTAATTCCTCGGCGCCCGCCAACTCGACCATTCGCCCGCAGACCGAATCGATCGTGGCCGCACCCTCGGAGCTGAGCGCCCCGGCCTTCTGCGCCATGCCCGCCAGCGGCGCGACGATCACCGCCGCATAAAACTCGGCCCACGTCGGGCGCTCCTCCAGCTCCAGCTCCACCAACCCGAGTCGAACGGCGCGGTCCGGCGAGCCGGGGGGCACGGCCCCAAACGCGTCGGCCCCGGCGGCGTGCATTTGGGCGATCCCACGACCCAAGTCCTCGGCGCCTGCGTGGCTCAGGCTGCCACTACCAAGGCGCTCGAGCGCGATCCAGGCGGGTGGGCCCGTCCCCAGCTCGTGGACCTTTGGCACTCGAACCGCGCCGCTCTGACCGAGCCAGCGCAGCCCCGCGGCCTCGGCCTCACAGGCAGCGAGACCGTCCACGCGCTCCTTGACGAAGACGTCGGCCGGGTCGCTCAACTTCTGCGGAGCTCGTCGAGCAACGCCTGGCAGCAGCGCTCGACGATGTCGAGCACCACTTCGAAACTGTCTCCCTCGCCGTAATAGGGGTCCGGCACGTCGGCCGGCTCCGAATCACCGAACTCGCGCAGCATGCGAACCCGCCCGCGCGCTCTGTCGTCGGGCGCCAGCGCGAGCAGGTCATCGCGGTTGGAGCGGTCCATCGCGATCAGGAGGTCGAACGCCTCGAAGTCAGCCGGCGTAACCTGCCGCGCCTCGCCGTCAAGCTTGATCCCTCGCTCCGCGGCTGCCGCTGCCGAGCGCGAGTCCGGCGCGTGGCCGATATGCCAGCTGCCCGTACCCGCGCTCTCAAGCTCGATCTCATCCGCGAGCCCTGCCTCCTGGACGAGATGGCGCATCACGCCCTCCGCCGTGGGGGAGCGACAGATGTTCCCGAGGCAAACGAACAGAACGCGTTTCATCGGCCGACAACCGTATTGACCGTCGGCGGCTGACCTACCATTGGTAGACCGTGACCGCCGCCCCTGCGACCGGCGCTCGTGACGCACTCGCGACTCTCGTCGAGCGCTTCGAGCGCGACGTGATGGACGTCCCCGGCGGCAGCGCCGTGGTGCGGCTCGAATGCGACGGCACCGCCTGGGATGCCCGGATCACCAGCCGTGGGTGCAAGCTCGAGGCGGCCGGTAATGCGGATGGCGCCGACGCACTGATCAGCGCCGACGAGGCGACCTGGCGTGAACTCGCCGATGACGTCGGGGCCGGCATGGTGGCGTTTCGCGGCGGTCGGCTGGGCGTGAGGCGGAACCTTCATATCGGGGTCGGATTTCTCGCCGCGACCAGCGGTGCCACTGAGGCCGGACGGCTGCGGTTCGCACGCACGAAGACCGGCCACCACGATCTGGCCTACCTGGAGGCCGGTGAAGACCGGACCACGCGGCCCCTTGTCTGCATCCACGGGCTCGGCGGCACCAAGGCATCGTTTTTGACGACCGTGCGCGCCCTCTCCCCTGAGGGCAGGCGCGTGATCGCACTCGACCTACCCGGCTTCGGCGACTCGCACAAGCCTTTGGATGGCCGCTACAACGCGCGCTGGTTCGCGGGCGCCGTCCGGGAACTGCTCGACGAGCTGGAGATCGAGCGCGCCGACCTGGCGGGCAACAGCATGGGCGGGCGCGTCGCGATCGAACTGGGCCTGATCGAGCCGGACCGGGTCGGGCGCCTGGCGCTGCTGAGCCCGGCCCTTGCCTGGCTTCGCGATCGCGGCTGGCGCTGGCTGCTCTCGGCACCACTACCGCACCTGGGACTGATCCAACCGACCCCTCGCTGGGCGATCGAGCCGATCGTGCGGCTGGTCGTTCCCGGAGCGCGCGACGGCTGGACCGCCGCCGGCGTCGATGAGTTCCTGCGCGCTTATCTAACCCGGCGCGGGCGCGTCGCCTTCTACGAGTCGGCGCGCAATATCTACATGGACGAGCCCCATGGCGATGACGGGTTCTGGCTGCGCCTCGCCTCACTCACCCCGGAGGCGCTCTTTTTCTGGGGCGTTCACGACGAGCTGGTCCCGGTCTCCTTCAGCAAGCACGTCGAAAGCGTTCTGCCCGCAGCCCGCCACGTCGTGCAGAACTGCGGCCACGTTCCACAGATGGAACTCCCCGAGGCGACGCATTCGGCGATGGCCGAGTTCCTCGGCCGCGACGAACGTCGCTGATGACCCCCTATAGGGCGCAACGAGCGACGTTCATCGCACGGGAAGCCGCGATCGCAGCCGCGTGACCTCGATCTCAAATGCGCCGTTGGACGGACGCGAGTAGGGCGCGTCGTTGCCGAGCAACTCGAGCTCGGCGGCGTGCGAGCGGCGGAATCTCCACGAGCCGGGATGCAGCTGCCATACGTTGCGCCCGGCGCGGGGCCGGTAGCTTCCCCGCGCCACCAGCCGCTGGGTGCCGTCGGGCGCCACATCCCACAGACGCCCGGCGACCTGCGCCACCGAGGGCTCGGCACCCGTAACTGCGAGATTCGCGCGTATCCGCGGCGCTCCGATCATCGTCACGGCGCGCCGCCCCGCCCGCTTGAGCACGTAGCGAGCGGTGCCCTCGGCGTGGGCCGAATCGGTCTGCGCGCATGAGTCGCCCCCACCCGCCACGGGGTCGAGCGCAGCACCGATCTGGGGGTCGCCCCCGTCCGAGGTGATCGTCTGGGGTTCTCCGTCCCGGCTGCGCAGGGCGCGCGGCGCGAGACGGCCGAAGCGCTTGGCCGAGTACGGACCGAGTCCCGGACGCTCGCGGGGGCAGGTCTGGACATAGGCCTTGGCCCCGCGCCCTGGCGTACGACCGCGCCCACGAAGGTAGTGGTCGAACCAGCGATGGATCGCGCGGAGTAGATGGGCCCGCTCAGCCGGCTTGTTCGCCGCCCGCTGATGGCCGAAGTCGCCCAAAAGGAGGGAGAGTGGAGCGCGAGGGTGCTTGCGCTGGGTGCGGTTGGCAAAGCGCAGAACCTCGTCGACGGGGAACAGGTCGTCGGTGAAGCCGGAGGCGAGGAAGAGCGGCGGCGGCCTGCGGCTCGAGTCGATGTTGTAGGCCGAGTGGTAGCGGGCGAGTGTCTCCACGATGGCCCGCGCGTTTGCGTCGGTGTAGGGCTCGCCCTGGCTGGTCCTGCTCACCCAATTGGTCACGTCGGCCTCGGGATCAACCAACGGTGGAGCGAGAAAGCCCATCGGGCGCCCCGGCACGAACGGTTCGCCGATCGGCTGCCCCGGACCGGTCGCGAACTGCGCCGCCGCAAAGATCGCGTTCACGAAGGTCGCCTTCTCCACTCCGACGGGCGAGTTCGCACGCGCCCGTGGCGTTATACGCGTGGCGGCGACCCGGCCATTGGGCGCGGCGGCATAGATCAGGTCGCTCCACGGGATAACGGGCGCCGCGGCGGCGAGGCGAAGGCGCCGGCCCGACGGAGTGCGCCACGGAACCAGCGCTCCGTCCGGCCGCATCGTGCGGTCGGCAAGGGCGGTCAGCATCAGCGACTGGCCGCCTCCGTAGGAGTCACCGGTCACCCCGAGCTTTCGCGGGTGCGCGTAGCGCTCGTCGACCATCCGCCCGATCAGCTCCTGGGCGTCGCGCGCCTCGTAGCGCACGTCGGCGAGGTGGATGTATCCCGTTGCGCAGGCAATCTCGTTTGCAGCCCGGGCCTCCGGCGTTCCGCACGAGCCCCAGAGACCACGAGCGGTGTAGGTGAGCACGGCGTAGCCGTCACGGGCCCAGGCGAAGGCGTTGTCGGTATAGGCGGTCGAGTTCGGGTCGAGGTACTCGTGCTTGGAGTTGCCGAAGCCGTGGATCTCGGTCACCAGTGGCGCCCGCCTAGTGGACTCGCGAGGCAGGACGACGGTGACGTCGAGCGGTACCCCGTCCCACGTTTCAACCAGTCCGTCGCAGCGGTACACGCCCTCGGCAGGACCGCAGTCCTCCAGTCCCAGGGGGCCCGCTTGCGCCGGAGCCGCCACACCCAGCGCGGCGAGACCGACGACGAGCAATGCGCGGACGAGCCTCATGCGACCCGCTCGAACACGGCGGCCATCCCCTGGCCGCCACCGATGCACATGGTCTCGAGGCCAAAGCGCGCTTCGCGCCGATCGAGCTCGCGCAGAAGCGTGGCGAGGATGCGACCGCCGGTCGCGCCGACTGGGTGACCCAGGGATATCCCGGATCCGTTCACGTTCATCCGTTCGAAATCGGTCTTGCCGAACCCCCACTCCCGCGTGACCCCCAGCACCTGCGCCGCGAACGCCTCGTTCAGCTCGATCAGTTCCATGTCCTCCAAGCGTAGGCCCGCCCGCTCGAGCGCGCGGGCCGTAGCCGGCACGGGCCCCAGTCCCATCAACTCCGGGGCGACGCCGGCACTCGCCCAGCTCACCAGGCGTGCGAGCGGCCGGACCTCAAGCTCCGCGGCCCGCTCGGGCGTGGTCACCAGGCAGGCCGAGGCGCCGTCGTTCTGGCCGCTGGCATTACCCGCCGTAACCGTCGCGCCCTGCACCGCCATGATCGGCCGCATCGCTGCGAGCTTTTCGAGCGAGGTGTCCGGCCGCGGGTGCTCGTCGCGTGCGACGGTCTCGCCCCCCGCGTCGACCGGAACGATCTCCTCGGTGAAGCGCCCGTCTTCGGCGGCGGCGACCGCGCGCCGGTGGGACTCCAGGGCCAGCTCGTCTTGCTCTTCGCGCGAAATCGAGTGCTTGGCGCGCACGTTCTCGGCGGTCTCGAGCATCCCGCCGGGCACCGGGTGCTCGCGCCCTCCGGCCGTAGTGCGCGAACGAACCAACCGGTCTTGAAGCTCAGGTGAGGCGCCCTCCCCGCCCCAGCGCGAGGCGAGGTCGTAGAACTCGACCTGGCTCATCGACTCGGCACCGCCCGCGATCACCACGTCGGCAGCCCCGGTCTGGACCTGCATCGCCGCGGTCACCGTCGCCAGCAGGCCGGAGCCACAGCGCCGATCGAGCTGAAAACCGGGCACCTCGACGGGAAGCCCTGCGTCGAGTGCCGCCACGCGGCCAATCGCCGGGGCCTCTCCGTTCGGGTAGCACTGGCCGAGAATGACCTCGTCGATGGCGGCGCCGTCCACCCCGGTCCGCTCGAGCAGGCCGGCGATCACCGTCTCGGCGAGCTTCGCCGCCGGGACGCCACGAAGCGCTCCGCCATAGCGACCGATCGGGGTCCGAAGCGGGCTGCAGATGACGGCTTCGCGCATTGAGTGAAGCTATAGCTTCCGACGACCTCGGACCCCCAGACGCGTTACCTTCTGCGGGCCATGTACTCCTCCGGTGATCCCCGTCCCACCGCCTGCGTGATCGGCGCCGGGATCAGCGGGTTGACAGCGGGCAAGAACCTCGGCGACTACGGCATTCCCTACGAGTGCTTCGAGGCATCGGACCGCATCGGGGGCAACTGGGCGTTTCGCAACCCCAACGGCCATTCGAGCGCCTACCAGTCACTGCACATCGACACCTCGAAGGAGCTCCTCTCCTTCAAGGACTACCCGATGCCCGACCGCTACCCGGACTTCCCACACCACTCGGAGATCAAGTCCTATCTCGAGGAGTACGCCGAGACCTTCTCACTGAAGGATCAGATCAACTTCGAGAACGGCGTCAAACACGCCGAACGCCTCGAGAGCGGCGGGTGGAGGGTCGAGACCAGTGACGGCGAGACCCGCCACTTCGACGTGCTGGTTGTAGCCAACGGGCACCACTGGGACCCGCGCCTGCCCGACTTCCCTGGTGAGTTCAGCGGCGAATCGATTCACTCCCATCACTACATCGACCCGACTGAGCCACTTGAGCTGCGCAACAAGCGGGTACTCGTGGTCGGGATCGGCAACTCGGCGGCAGACATCGCTAGCGAGCTGTCGCAGAAGTCGTGGGGCAACGAGACCTGCATCTCGACCCGCTCCGGCGCCTGGATCGTTCCCAAGTACATCTTCGGCCGGCCGCTGGACCGCGTGGCCAAGACGGTCCCCCAGATCTCGCTGAGCCTGCAGCGCAAGCTGATCCGCCGCCTCCCGCGGATCGTCTCGGGCAACCCCGAGGACTACGGCCTGCCGACGCCGAACCACAACTTCCTAGAGGCCCACCCGACGGTCTCGAGCGAGCTGCTGCTGCGCCTCGGGTCGGGCGACCTGCGCGCGAAGCCGAACGTGAGCGAGCTCGACGGCGACACCGTCCGCTTCGAGGACGGAACGGCGGAGGAGTTCGACGCGATCGTCTATGCCACCGGCTACAACATCACCTTCCCGTTTTTCGATCCTGGCTTCCTCAGCGCGCCCGACAACCATCTGCCGCTCTACAAGCGGATGCTGAAACCGGAGATCGACGATCTCGTCTTCGTCGGGTTCGCGCAGTCGCTGCCGACGCTCTTCCCCTTCGTCGAGTCCCAGGCCCGGCTGCTCGCCCGCTATCTCGCCGGCACTTACCGCCCGCCGCCGCCCGACGAGATGGTGGCCGTGATCCGTACCGACGAGGAGCGCTACATCGGCCACTACAACCGGAGTGCTCGCCACACCCAGCAGGTCGAGTACTTCTCCTACGAGTACGACATGCGCCGCAAGGAACTGCCGGCCGGGCGCAGGCGCGTGGACGCGCTCGGCCCCGTCGAGCTCGCGGGCCGCGTGCCCGCCACCTAACCGGCGATGGACAAATCGAACACCCAGTTCACCTCCGGCGACGTGCGCTGCGCGGCCTGGCACCACACCGGCGAGGGCGACGGGTTCGCCGGGGACGCGGGCCGCCCGTGCGTCGTGATGGCGCACGGGATCGGTGGCACCTACGACGCGGGCCTCGACGGCTTCGCGGAGGCGCTCTCTGCGGCCGGGCTCGACGTGCTCGGCTTCGACTACCGCAATTTCGGCCATTCCGGCGGCGAGCCGCGACAGGTGATCTCGCCGAAGGCGCAGCGGGCGGACTACCACGCCGCGATCGCGCATGCGCGAGGCCTCGAAGGCGTGGACCCCGAACGCATCGTGCTGTGGGGCGTCTCGTTCTCCGGAGGCCACGTGGCCCAGGTCACGCCAGAGGACGGGCGGATCGCGGCGGTGATCGCGTTGACACCCTCGGCCGACAACTTCAGGGCCATCAACGCGCTGACCATGCGCGAGGGAATCGGCCACACGCTGCGCCTCACGGCGGCGGGTGTTCGCGATGTGGTCGCATCGCTTCGAGGCAACGACCCAGTTATGGTCCCGCTCGCCGGAGCGCCCGGCGAGCTGGCGGCGATGAATGGTCCCGGCCACCTCGAGGGCTACGAGGCGATCGCGGGGCCGTCATGGCGAAACGAGATGGCCGGGCGGATCCTGCTCTCGGGCCCGCCCTACCGGCCGGGCCGGCACGCCGCAAAGATCACCTGCCCCCTACTCGTACAGGTCGCCGACGAGGATGAGGTCGTTCCTCCAGAGGTATCCATGTGGATGGCCGAGAAGGGCCGCGCCGAGGTGCGTCACTACCCCGGCGACCATTTCGACGTGTACCCCGGCCGGGCGTTCTTCGACCAGGTGGTCGCCCACCAGCTCGCGTTCCTTCGCCGCCACCTGGCCGGTGTGAATGCATCATGATGTTCTTGGACGCAGACCGCTAGGCGCTGGCGCTGCCCGTGGCCGGCTCCGGCGACGGGCGCACCCGAAGCAGGCGAGCAGCCGCGGGCGGCAGGATCCAGTTCCAGCGGCCAAACATCGAGACCACGGCGGGTACCAGCAGAGCTCGGATCACGGTCGCGTCGATCAGGATCCCGGCGGCCAGACCTGTAGCGAGGATCTTCACATCGGTTCCCGGGCTCGACGCCATCGCGGCGAACGCCAGGAACAGGATCAGCGCTGCGCTCGTGACCAGTCTCCCGGTGCGCGCGAGGCCGAAGATCACGGCCTCATCGGTATCGGTGGTTTGGTCGTACTCCTCGCGCATCCGGGCAAGAATGAACACCTCATAGTCCATCGAGAGTCCGTAGAGGAACGCGAACACCATCAGCGGGATCCACGACGCGAGCGAGCCCGTCGCGGCGATGCCAAAGATCTCGTCGGAGCCGTGACCGCTCTGCCAGACCAGCGACATCACGCCCCACGCCGCGCCGACCGAGAGCACGTTCAGCACGATCGCCTTCGCTGGTAACAGCAGCGAGCGGAACGCGCGGGCCAGGAGCACGAATGTGAGCAGGGAGATCAGCGCGATCATCAGCGGAAAGGCGCCATAGACGGCGTCTATGAAGTCGGCGTTTAGCGGCCCAGTGCCACCGACCCGAGCGTCGGGCGCGGCGGCGTGACCGGCGTCGATGATGTTCTGGACGGTGTCGCGCCCAGCCTTCGACTCGTCGCCCTCATTCGGGATCGCGGTCACGACGGCCTGCCCTTCGGTACGCCAGCCCTCCACGTCGGGCGCAACGGCGCCATAGACGCCGTCAACGTCGGCCTGTGCGGCCGCGACGGCGAGCGCTCCGTCCTCGCCCACGAGGGTCTCGGTCGGGGCGATCGCGCCCTTGCCGATGCCCGCGGCTTCGAGCTGCTCGAGCCCCTCGCGAGGCTCGCCGCCCTTGGCGATCGTGTCGGGGTCCGCGTTGCCCAGATTCATGTTGAACGCGGGGATCAGGAGCGCACCGAGGATGGCCATGGCTACGAACGCGGCAAGCCCGCGCCGGCGCACCACCCCCTCCGACCAGCGCTGCCAGAAGGTGGTGCTGCGATCGCGGCGCTTGATCCGGCGGCGATCCAGGCGCGGGCCGATCGTCGCGAGGATCACCGGGAGCAGGGTCACGGCAACCGCCGTGGCGACGAGTGGAATCAGCATGCCTCCGTAGCCCATGCTGCGAAGGAACGGGAGCGGCAGCGCGATCAAGGCGAGTAACCCGACGGCCACGGTCGTGCCCGAGAAAACCACGGCTCGTCCTGCCGTGGCCATCGCTGCGGCAACCGCCTCATCGCCTTCCAGTCCCTTCTCGCGCTCCTCGCGCCAGCGAACGACGATGATCAGGGCGTAATCGATCGAGATCCCGAGCCCGATCAAGGCGATCAAGAACTGGACGATCGGCGAGACGTCGGTGACCGTGGTGAGGGCGTAGAGCAGCAGGAAGGAGACGAGGATCGAGCTGATCGCCATCGCCAGGGGCACGAGCGCGAGGAACGAGCCGAAGACGAAGATCAGGACGAGTAGCGCGCCGAACCCACCGATGAGCGCCTCGATCAGCACTCCGGGGCCCTCACCGGTCTCGCCGGTCGAGTCGAACAGGGCGTCGTAGCCGGTGACGCGCAGGTCACCGCCGCCCACCGTGGTGTCGGCAAGCGCGGCGCGCAGGTCCGCGGCCGCGTCGAGGTTTCCGGCGAACGGATCGTCGCTGCGCGGTGCGAATGCGTAGACGAACGTGGTGCGGCCGTCCTCGGAGACGAAGGCCTTGTCGCCGGTGGACCCGAAGCCAGCCACGCGTGAGCCGGGGATGGTCTCCGCGGTCTGGCGCTCGACGGCGACCAGTTCCTCCTGCACGCCCGGGGAGTCGACGGTGCTGCCCTCGGCAAGCTCAACGACCGGAATCAGCGGTGGGCTCTCGCCGCCGTTCCCGTAGAGCGCGAGGATCTCCTGGCTCGTGTCGTAACCCTCTCGGCCGGGCACGCTGAAGCGCTGGTCGAGCGCTTCGGAGGCGGGACCCGCGGCGGCCATTCCGGCGAGTGTCAGCGCTACCCAGGCAATCGCGACAAGGCGCTTGTGGCGTAGGACGAAATCGGTGAGGGGTTTCATCTCGGACGGACCTCCCTGTGGGACTCTCAGAATTCTGACCGTGGACCCCGAATCCCTGGTCATTCTCGCCACTGCGCCTGCGGGCTAGTTCGTGGCGATAAAAACGGGGGCGCAGGCTAGCAATCGTGGTGGAGCACGGGAATAGACTCGTGCGAGATGGCTGACGAGCGCAAACAGCGCCTTTCGCTCAACGAAGCGCTTTTCCGGGCAGCGAACGAACGCATGAAGTCCTGGGATGAGCGTCACGAAGAGGCGGAGACCGAGCCCTATCACTGTGAGTGCTCGGATCTGGAATGTCGCGAGATGCTCGCTCTAAGGGCAGCAGACTACGAACGAGTACGTGCTGATTCCTCGCACTTCTTCGTCGCCCCCGGACACCAGGTGGCCGAGGTTGAGGACGTCGTCGAGACACACGACGACTGGCTCCTGGTCGAAAAGGAGCAAAGCGTTCAGGCGATCGTCGAGGCCACCGACCCGCGCACCACCTAGCTCGACGCGCGGGCGATCAACCGCGTGGCGCGAGCCTGAAGAACTCGACCGAGAACAGCGGCTCGAGGGACGTATTGCTCAGGAACCCGATCACTCGCCGACCGGTCGCACGCTCGACGATCGCAGCGAAGGTCGATCCGATCTCGTCTTGAAACGCTGAGCGCATGTTGGTGACGATGTCGGGCCGGCCCCCAATGATCATCGTGCGTTCGCTCGCCGCTAGATCCAACTCGTCGAGCAAGACGACCACGAGGTTCTCGTGGATATAGACCTCAACTGATTCCGCACCGGTTCCGTACGACTCCATGTGCACTCGCAGGACTTCTCGCGCGATCTCGCTCTCGGCCTCCTCGGTGGGAACGGCCTCCCTGGGTTGCTGCATGAGCCTCCGTCTTGAATCGTGCGGGGGAAGCTCAGAGCCGCGGAACGCGGCGGAGCGCTTCAAGCGCTTGGTAGATCTAACGTACCCTGGCTGATCCGCGATACGCTCGTTCACACTGGGAACCTGGGATGACCGCCACGCCTGACACCGACCAACACGGGCAATCCCACGGCGACGTGCTCACTGCGATCTCCGACGGCCTGGTTGCCCTGCTCAAGGAGTTCTACGGCGTCGGGCCCTCTCAGACAAAGACGTACTACCAGGACGATCTTGTCGTCTGCCTGCTCCGCGGCGGGTTCACTCGGGTCGAACAGACGCTCCTGGCAGGCGAGCGGGGCAGCGCGGTGATCGAACAACGCATGGCGTTTCAAGAGGTCATGCGCGATCGTTTTGCCGCCGTGGTCTCGGGCGCGACCGGCCGGGACGTGATCGGCTTCATGAGTGGCAACCAGCAGGAGCCCGACATGATCTGCGAGGTCTTCGTGCTCAGTCCGACCGACCTGCTCGACGAGAGCGAGATCCGCTAGTAAACAAGCCGTGATTGCGATAGCCTGAATGCTGAAGGGCATTCGCTCCGAAGTCCGGTTGTAGCGCGACCGACAGCGGGGCCTGACTTTCTCGATTTCATTGTTTGAACCGAGGAGGTCACCGTGCCAACAGTCCATCCAGTCCCCGCCGCATTGGGAAAGGGCACCGCGACCTGGCCCGCGCTCGCCAACGAAAAGTCGCTCTTGGCGCGCTACGTTGCCCAACCCGACTTGGCCCTCGAGGCCGAACTGGTCCGTCGGTTCATGCCGCTGGCCGTCGCCATGGCTCGGCGCTACCAGTCGCGTGCCGACCAGCGTGAGGACATCAACCAGGTAGCAAGCATGGCGCTGGTGAAGGCGATTCGCCGCTTCGATCCTTTGGTCGGACGGAACTTCGCCGCCTTTGCCGCCCCGACCATCCTCGGCGAGATCCGGCGCTATTTCCGCGACAACACCTGGCGCCTGCGCGTGCCGCGCGCGATCCAGGAGAACACTTTGGCCGTCGAACGAGCCTCGGCCGGGCTCGCCGAGGAGCATGGCCGAGCGCCGACCATGGACGAGATCGCGCGGCGCGCGGGCATCTCGCTCGAGGAGGTCACCGAGGCTTTCGTTGCACTGACCTCGCAGCGCGTTGCATCGTTCGATCTGCCGAGCAACGCCGCCGATCCCGAATCCATACCACTGTCAGAACTGGTGGGAACAGACGAGCAGGGCTATCAACAGGTCGAGGCGCAGCTATCCGTTGAGGCCTGTGCCAGTCTCACCGAGCGTGAACACAGGGTGATCCAGCTGCGATTTGAGGACGGTCGCAACCAGCACGAGATCGCCGCCGAGATCGGGTCGTCTCAGATGCAGGTCTCGAGGATCCTCCGCCGGGCGCTGGCCAAGATGCTCGAAGCAGTGCAGGGCGACGACGCACCCAGCGGGCGCCGCGTCCTCACCGAGACCAAACCCGACGCGAGGTTCCCGAACGGTCGCTCGCGCGTGCGTGTGAAGTCTCGGTGAGCGAGCGCTTAGGCGCGCCTAGGGCGCGACTCCCGCCTCCTCGGCAAGTGCCTCACCGTCGGGTCTGACCGTGAACTCGATCAGCTTGCCCTGCTCGACACGGCACACAATGCCGGTCCGGTTGTGCCCTGCCACCTCGTCGCTCTCCCGCCAGCGCAACTCGATGTCGACCCAGACGAATGCTGTGTCCCCGCGGACCACGGCGCGCTCGATCGTGACCCAACGCGGGGTCTCGCTCTCCTAACGAAGTCATCAGCTCACCTGGGTCACGGAGGGTCAGCGGCCTCGTCATGTGGCGGCACTCTAATTGCCCTCCTTTGCCCTTGCCACACAAGATTCCCCGGCGGCGACCCCAGACATATACTGACGCCGTGTCAAAGTTCTTGGTGCATCTCGCCACCGGGCCAGAGAATCCCACCCGCGCCGCGCTTGCGCTGCTCGTCGCAAAGAGCGCACTCGACGAGCACGAGGTGAGCGTCTTCATCGCCGGCGACGCGGTGCAGCTCCTGCGCCCAGAAACGGCGGAGGCCACTAGCGGCGTCGGTACAGGCAACTTCGCAGAGCACCTTGCCGCCCTGCGCGACCGAGGCGTGCCGCTGTACGCGTCTGGGATGTCGAGCAAGGCTCGCGGACTAGACGTCAGCGCCATCGAAGGCGTGGAGGCGGCTCAACCGACGAAGCTGGTCGAACTCGCAACCGAGGCCGACACCACACTCGTCTACTGATCGTTCCGCAGACCGATGGCGACTCGGGCCGGGGTTGCCGCTGACGGTCCCCGCTGCATCGATTCGAGTTGGTCGCGCAGTGCGGCATCCGGAACTGTGATCGCGCCGCGCGTCGGCCGATCGAGGTCGGCGATCATGAACAGCACAAGCGCGATCAGTAACGCCGCAAGCGAGACGGCGAGCAGCCCGCGTCCCGAGATCGCCAGATAGGCGGCGAGCAGGCCGACCGCGAGCGCCGCGCCGATGATCTGGACGAGGATTACCGCGTGCGGCACCTTGTTGTTGAGCGCGGCGACGCGCACGGTCTGCATGTCGATCATCTCGTTGAGCGTCTCAATGTAGAGCCGCGGCGCGCTCGCCTGGGGTTGGGTCCCGATCGCGTCGCCCGCCAGCGCCCAAAGTTGCCGCTGAAGCTCAGACTCGGTGGCCAGCGCCCGCTTCTGCTCATCGCTCCCCGGCACGAAGTCGGCCACCCTAACCGCGCTGCGGGTGTATTCGAGCAGGCGCCCAATCGAGCGTGAGCGGACCGGATCAGGCAAGAGCTGAGCCCGAAGCCAGGTCGTTCCGATCGCGTTTGACTCGGCGACGATCGAGGCTCGCCGGTCGTCGTAACGGGAGATCGCCAGCGAAAGCCCGAACGCCAGCAGCAACGCCACCAGGCCGAGCAGGGCGCCCTGCAGGGTGCCGAACGACTCGCTGAGCGCATCTCTGCGGTGGCTGACCTTTCGCCCGATCAGGGTGCCGACAACGCTGGCGCCGGCGATCACAGTGGCGATCAACAGCGCGAGCTGCCAGGTGGAGAGGTCAAAGACCAACGTGGCGAGACCCTACTGCTCGTGGTTGAGGGCTACCGCGACTACAAAACGACCTCGATCTACGCCGACTACGAGCCGCGCAGTCGTGAGGCCGAACTCGTCAATCCGGTAATCGCTGACTCTGCGGAGATGCCGATGCCCCACACCCGGGTGACGCCGATCCGGGCCATATCTTGAATAGCGTGCAGGCGTACACCCTGATCGACCTCTTCGCCTTGTGACGATCTGCGGATGACCCGGTCCCACGGGGATTCGACTGGGCGTCTGAATCTCGGCGATCACGAGACAGGGCTCAGGAGTTGGGGCACCGACCCCGAGCACTTGATCCTGGTCCACGGGATCGGTTTCGATGGAGTCATGTGGAGCCAGGTTGGACCGGCCATCGCCGGCCGAACCGCCGTCGCATACGACCTGCGCGGGCATGGGGCGGCAGCGAGCGCCCCGGAGCCATTTACATATGAACGCTTCGCGGAGGACCTAGCCCGTGTGCTCGATGGCCTAGGCGTGGAAAGGGCGCACATCGCTGGTCTATCCCTCGGGGGCCAGGTCGCACTCGAGTTCGCGCTGCGCTATCCCGACAGGCTTTCAAGCTTGGTCTTGATCTGCACGCGTGCGTCCCCCTTTCCCGCTTTTAGCGCGGCAGCAGAACAGGCGGAAGCACAGGGGCTGGCTTCTCTAGCCGAGACGGCTCTCCAGCGGTGGTTCTCTCCCACTGCGCTTGTCGAGGACACGCCCGCGGTTGCCTACGCGCGGGACCGGCTCGCCTCAATTGATTCGTCGGTCTGGAGCGCATGTATGCGACTTATCGCGGGCTTCGACGTCATCGACCGACTCGGGGAGGTCTCTGCGCCGACGAGAGTTCTCGCCGCTGAACTCGACAGCGTCGCGTCGCCAGATCACATGGAGGAAATCGCGGCGCAAATCCCGCACGCCGATTTCCTAGTGATACCCGGTGCCCGCCATCTCGTGTGCTTCGAGCAATCGAACGCGGTAGCGCGAGCGCTTAGTTCGTACAAGCACTTTCGCTGACGACTGCCGACGAATGCAGTCGCCGGCGCGCGCTAGCGGCGCAGATTCTGGTTTCCAATGTGGGCTGTACCTGGCGTCGACGAGCTTCTAGCGCCGATACAAACGCAAAGGCACGGCTCAGTTGCCGAGCGGGACCTTGGCGATGCGGGTGTACCAGTTCTGGAGCGCGCTTCGAGTGTCTTCGCACGTGAACCCCGGGGCCGGGTCGTCGGCGCCAGCGACGTATTCCTTGAGACTGCACGCCTGGCCGGCGTACTCGCCGGCGATCCAAACGTTCTGACCGTCGATCGCGGTCGCGTGGTAGTCACCGAAGCGGGCGCCACGTTCCCGGGCAGCGGGTCCCTCGAACGCGCGGTACCCGGTGAAGCCCTCAATCGGGCCTCGGCCGACACCGGTGATCCGCACCGGACCGAAGCGGCCTGCCTGGTCGAGACGGGAATAGGCAGAGCTGGGGTAGAGGTCGTCGCCCGAAATCGAATAGGACACGATCACCTTGCCGCCGGGACCAACACCGACGGCCGGAAACATCAGGTCGTGGTTGGGGATTCCGAACCGGCTCGTACGCTCGCGAGTAGCGGTTAGCAGTGGCGGGCGACCACCATCTCTGGGCTCTATTTCCGGCCGAACGACGGAGTGCAGGATGCCGCTCCTAACCTGGCTGCCCGCCCTAACAGCGGATCCCTGTGCTGTCCATAGGCCGCCCCTCGAGTGGGTCACCTGCGTAACCGACGTGACTACATTCGGATCGAGCAGCGGCACCCTCTCGTTGTGCGCGGGCTCCTCGTCGAAGAAGTAGTGCCAACAGCCCCTGCCGAAAGGGGTCTTAATGCGAGTGTCATTGATGCACTCGCCGAGCGGGAAAGGACCGGGCTTCTGTCTCGCGCGCGGGGCTGTCATATAGCCGGCGGTTCGCACGTTCCTGGAGATCAACAGCAGCGATGGATTGGGTCGCGCAAGCGCCCGCGTGTTCGGGATCGCCCAAACCGCCAGGCGGTTGTCAGCGCATACGTCATCCGGGCACTCCAGGTTGCTGAGCAGGTATTCCGTTCCACCGGCCTCACTCTCGAAGTTCCCCCTCGGCGTTGTTGCCGGCCAGATGACAAAGGCAGGCACCCCATCGGGCCTGTGAACCTTCTCGAACTGCACGACGTTCGGGTTCTTGGCACCACCGAGTATCTGTGGTTTCGAGATCGCATAGATGCTCGAACCCTCAAATCCATCCTCGAAGAACGGGAATTCGATCGTCGAGAGATAAACGCCGTGGCGGTCAACCCCGAGCTTCGGATAGTCGCCGAAGCAGGGACCGCCCGCGCAGTTGTGGTCCGGGGTGCCTTCGGAGCCGTCGTTCTGCTGAGGGACCGCGTAGTAATTCCACGCGCCCCGCGGGTCCGCCGTACGACTGACCGCGAGGTCGAGGCGGTTGCGGCCTGTCTCCACTCCCTCGGTCGGGTGGATGTCGATGGTTACCGCGAGGTGGAACCAACGTTGGGTCGCCGAGTCGTAGTGGCAGCTGACGTCGAAACTGGTCTGGCCAAAGCGACCAGTTCTGCGGTTGATATCAGGCGGGTACCCGTAAAACTCACTCTGGCTAATGATCGGCGTTAGCGGCTGCCCACTCATGGAGCGGACACGCAACGCGGTATTGACAGATTCAAGGACGAAGCCATTCCCGACGCATAGGCCCTGGTCGGGTGGCTCACCGGAAAACTGGTTACCACGTCGGGCGCGGCGGTCGTTAAGCGCGTTGATGCCGTCGAAGCTGAGCCCCGTAAAGGGAATGGTGGTGGAGCGCGAGTCTGCACTCTTCGCCGCCGGGGCCTGCGACTCCTCGAGTTCCCCGGCGGCCTCTCCCGGCGGAAACACGGGAAGCTTGCGCGGCGATATCTCGCCCCGAGAATGAGGGGACAGATGTGAGGTGTCGCCGGGCGTCGCGCTAGGACCGGGCGGGATGATGATCCGCGGTCGGTCTGGTGGCCCGGTTCTGAAGTTCCCGACCCCAATGAACTGGATCACGCCCGGGCGCGAGCGCACGACTTTCTGAGCCGCCTCGGATTCTGTCGTCGGCAATGCGAAAGGGAAGAGAAGCGCACCACCGACGGCGAGCCCGAAAGCCACCTTGCGGGCCGATCTCTGCACGCCAACTCCCCTCATGCCCGCGAAGCTAAGTCACGACCAATCCGATGTCAAGACCTGCGTGCGCACGCAGGTCTTGCTGCCCAGATCCCTCTTCATTCAGTGTGCTCGGATTCAAAGGTTGAGGTCGCGCGCCAGCGCCCTGTGCGCCTAAACCGTAAGCTCGGAAGCGTGACGATGGAGGCGGGATCCGGGCTGACCGAGCCCGAGCGACGGCGCGCCGCGCGCCACCACCTCTTCTGGCGGTTCGTCAACCCGACCACTCGGCCATTCGCCGGCTTCGCTCCGTGGTGGGTGCTGCTGGAGACCACCGGTCACCGCACCGGGGAGCAGCGAAGGACCCCCCTCGCGCGCGGCCCGGTCGAAGGCGACGTCGTCTGGCTCAACTCGGTGCACGGCAAGCGGGCGAGCTGGGTCCGCAACATCGAGGTAACGCCGGCGGTTCGGATCAAGCTCAGCGGACGTTGGTACGAGGGGTGCGCGACCGTCTACGACTGGGACGAGCGGATCGACGCCCGGTTCAACGCGTATGCGCGAAGTGGCCCGAGGACCCTTGGGATCGACCCCGCCCTCGTCCGCATCGACCTCGAGCGCTAGCGCTAGCGGCACTGCAGGTCGTGCCCCGTCCGCACGCGCGATCCTGCGATCAGCCCCAGCGCGCCCGGCAGGATTCGAACCTATGACCTCCTGTTTCGTAGAGCGAATCTACAGAGTCTCCGAATCGCCTGTTAGGACCAGTTTTCCTTACAAAAGCCCCGCTACGACGGTCTTTCCGGAAGCAACCGCTACCAACCGAAAGAACCCCTAGCGGCACTCCGCCTACTCCGACAGCCCGGCGGCTTCGAGGGCTTTCGGGCTTGGCCGGGGCTTGTTACTCGGGAAGCGTCTCGCCGGAGCCGCCCATCTCTGAGGGGGTGTCCTTCTGCTTGGGAAGGCCGTCCTTTATCGGAAGCACCGTCGACTCGTAGTTGACGTGGACCCCGGGCTCAAACGGGAAATCGGGGATGGTCGCCGCGTAGACGTCGATCAAACCCCACTCCGGGTGCCGCGCCATCAGGTGGCCGCCGCATGCGTTGCACCACTGCCGGTAGGTACGCTCGTTTGCGTTGTACTCGCCGATCTGGTCCTCTCCCTTGGTCACCTTGACCGACTCAGGCTTCCAGAGCGTGAATGCGTTGACCGGCCCGGCGGACCAGCTCCTGCACGCCTTGCAATGGCAGTAGCCGGCGCCCTCCGGATCACCCGTGACTTCGATCTCGACGGCGCCGCAGTAGCACTGCCCTTTGTAGGTGTTCTCGTCCTCGCTCATTGTTCTCCCCATTTGTAGGTCCGGTCGGGATACTCGCCGACAGTATCTCGCATAGGACTATCACTTTTCATGCAACGCAGCCATCTGAGCGCCGGGGCTGTGCCTGGGCCTTCTTGGCGCGCCCGACAGGTTTCGAACCCATGACCTGACCCTCGATAGATCACCATGAGGGCCAGGATGAGCAGGACGATGAGCAGCACCGCTCCGATCACAACCTCGTCCGTGACCATGATGTGCTGGGAGCGCCGGCGGTGAGGGCAAGCGGTCGCTTCGTCCTTGATCTCCTCAGCGCAGCGCAGACCTAAGGGCTAAATCCTTGTCCAGCCCATGGACGGGCCCCCAAGGAGGACCGATTACCTGGTTGATCGTGACCGAGTTCGTAAGCCTGAACGGCGTGATGGAATCGCCCGGCGGCGAGCCGACCTGCCCCCACTGGCGAGGACCAACACGCGTTCAAGGACGAAGAGCTCGCGTCAGGACTCGTCGCGCGTCACAAGCCTGGACCCTGAGAAGGATCCACTCCCAGGATTTCAGTCTGGCGCCTCGCCAGCTCGTCCTGGTCGATCTCGCCTCGTTGCCACATCGCGACGATCTCCTGGAGCTCGTCTTGGTGCGCTGCGGTCTTATCCTGAATTTCCTTCGCGTAGACGCGCTGGTCCTGTGTGAGGTCCTTTGTCGTGCCGCCGATCATCTGCTTGATGACGTTCGGAGCGTCGCTCCAGTCGATCTCGACCTCTTCCGGGTTGGCGGGATCCACCATGACCGGGATCACTACCCCCTCCCGGGGCCACTTGTGCTTTGGGATGTTGCCCGTCCACTCGACGGCTGTGGGCTCGAGGCCCTCAGCCGAGACCACCAGCTTGATGGTCGCGCGGGTGATCAGCGCGTCGACTTTGCCGCGGTCGTTGGCAAGGGTTACCTTCGCCTCGCCCGGCACCAGATCTCCCTTTGAGCCTCGGCGCAGGCTGTCGAACAGTCCCATCAGGCGCAATCGTATACATGAGCAGTGCGACGCTCGAGTCGTACGCCTTCACGTCGGCGAGCTTGAGCTACTTCGTGACGGCTGGGTGGGGGAACATTTGTAGGCCGTCCGCGATCAGGACCCGCGTGCGCAGCTACTACTTGATCGCTGTTTACGACGTGACGGCTCGCTCTTCAGCGAAGGGCAGGACCGGCACGTGTGGACCCTCGGCGCTGCCTCTGAACTCGACGGGCGAGTCGGAGCGCGTGATGAGTCCAAGGGCAGCTTCATCGCAAAGCTCGACCGCCAGCTTGCGGGCCTAGACGCCGATTCGATTCAGCTGGCCGCCGAGCTTCTCTATTTCGAGCTCTTGGGCGAGGCCGACACCGGCGGGGACAAGAAGGCAGAGCACGTCACCCGTGTCTTGGGCTTGGTGGAGGGAACGACGGCGATCCCCGCCGACCTACTTCAGGCGCTCCATGCCCGCGGAGTCGCGACCTTCGGCGCCGGCAAGAACTTCCGTGATGCGTACATGCGCTTCTTGGTCCGTTTCGTCATGGCCTGGAAATCGCACGACCCCGATGAGCAAGCGCGCCTGGCGAAGTCGCCGTGGGACGTCCTTGACCTGGTCAACGGGATCCGAGAATCCACGGACGGCCTACAGGCGAATGCCCTGCTGCATCTGTTGTTCCCCGAGACGTTCGAATACATGATCTCGCCGACGCACAGGGCGAAGCTGGTCGAGACACTCGCCGCCGCGCCGGGAGTCGGCGAGGTTGAGGGAGAAGAACACCAGATCCAGGTCATCCGCACGACTGCTTCTGACGCGCTCGGCCGTGATGTCGAGCTTTATGAGGAGCCCTTTCACGGGATCTGGAGGGAGCCGGCCTCGCCTGGCCGCGGCCGCCGGCGACAGTTCCTGGGTCGAGCTCTTGGCTGCCGCGTTCAAGAGCAGCGACAACAATCTCACCAACTGGCAAGCCCACGATGTTTTCGTGAAGTGGTGTGAGGCCCACGCTGATGAGGTGCGCGAACCCTTCTCCCGGCTCTGGGAGACGGGAGCGGCGGACCCGCAAACGGCGGTCACAGACTTCTTGGAGGCAATACCGCCGGAGGCGGTCTCCGGCCCAGGGACGAGGCTTAGCGTGGCCACGTTCTTGCTTCTCGGATCCAATGCCGCTGGTGTCCCGTTCTATAAGCCGTCGATCCACAGTGGCTTCCTCCGCCTGGTTGATCGCTCTGTCAAAGGCCCGTTCGAGATCGACGAGGAGACGGTCTATCGCCCGAGTGATCTTGCCGGCGCACTCGGCGCCGATGCCAGAGCCGTGCGCCGCTTCTTGCGCGATCGCTACGAGCGCGAGGACGAGGAGATGGGTGAAGACTGGGTTCTCGATGCCGAGCAGGCGGACGTCGTCGTCGAGCAGTTCGGCGAAACCGCGGACTCCAGCCGGCCCCTGGCTCTCTACGCCTCCTGGATTCAGGCCATGGAGGAGCTACGCCTCCGCTTGTTGGCGCAGGGCCTTGAGATCCGCGACCTGCTTGACGCCCAGGGCATCGCCTTTTGGCTCGCGGCCGGATCGCCCGTCGACGATTGGAGCGAAGAGGACCGGGCGGCGCTTGACCTCTTCCTCAAGGGTCCGAATGCTGACCGTGAGAAGCCGAGTCCAAGACCGAGCGGCGAGGTGGCACTCCCGCCGACGACGCCCGAACTCGCCGCCACGACCCACCTGTCCCAGGATTGGCTGCAGGACAAACTCGACCTGCTCGCCGAAAAGAAGCAAGTGATCTTCTACGGCCCGCCTGGGGCCGGGAAGACCTTCGTCAGCCTCCGGCTTGGTGAGCATGTAGTCGCACACGGCGGCGAGATGCGGTTGGTCCAGTTTCACCCGTCCTACACCTATGAGGACTTCTTCGAGGGCTATCGGCCCGTAGATAGCGACAAGGGCCAGATCAAGTTCGACCTCGTGCCGGGTCCCCTACGGGAGATGGCAAAGGAGGCCTGTGAGCATCCGGATCAGCCCTACCTGCTCATCATCGATGAGATCAATCGCGGGAATGTCGCCAAGGTCTTCGGCGAGTTGTATTTCCTGCTCGAGTACCGAGACCAGAGGATCCAGCTTCAGTATTCGCGCGACCGACCGTTCGCGCTGCCGGAGAACCTCTTTGTCATCGGCACCATGAACACCGCCGATCGGTCCATCGCCCTGGTTGATAGCGCCCTGCGGCGGCGCTTCTACTTCGCCGGGTTCCTGCCGACCGAGGAGCCGATTAAGTCGGTGCTCTCCAACTGGTTGGCCGCGAATGACCTCCAGCCCGAGCCCGCCACCTTGCTCGATGCTCTCAACGAGGCCATCGGCGACAAGGACTTCTCCATCGGTCCGTCCTATTTCATGACCCCCGATGGAAGGGCGCCCGATATCGATCGTGTTTGGGAACACGCCGTCAAGCCGCTGTTAGAGGAGCACTTCTACGGCTCGGGTCGAGACATCGAAGCCGAGTTCAGCCCCAACGCTCTGGAGAAGCGGATTATCGAGGCCGCGGATGAGACTCCGCTCGAGGACGAGTCCGATGCGGATAACTCTTGAGGCGTGGTCCTCTGCGGTTCACGAGCTCAACGCCGAGCACGCCAAGGAGATCGCTGCTAGTGGGCTGGCCGACGTCGAGCTAGACGAGCCGCCGTCCGTCTGGAAGCTGGTCACCGGCTCCAAGGTTGGGGTCCTGGACCGTGGCGATTGGGACCTGCGTGTAGTGCCTCGGCTGGCTGTGCCAAAGCTGATGTTCCTGCTCGGCTACGCCGCTGACCCGCGGGGCTGGCGGGACTCAATTGCGAGTTTCGAGCGGGAGCGCGACTTCTTCTCCGCCATAGCTAGCGGCTTTGCCCATCACGCCCACCAAGCGATCCAGCCGGCCCCGCTACGCGGATACGTGACGGTCGATGAGCGATCGACGGCTCTCCGGGGTCGCCTACGGGTTGCTGACCAGATCGCCCGGACCCTGCCCTTCCCGCTCGAGATCACCTACGACGACTACACCGCCGACATCGTCGAGAACCGCATGCTCCGTGGAGCCGCTGACCTGCTTTTGCGCCTCCGGCGCGTGCCACAAGCCGCTCGCAATCGGCTCTTGCGAATCCGCGCGCTCCTGGAAGAAGTGACGCCAGCGAGAGGCCCGACGAGAGCCCCCGAGATCACCCGGCTCAACGAGCGTTACGGGCCGGCGCTGCGCTTGGCCGAGTTGATCCTCTCCTCGGCGTCGATTGCCACCGAGCGCGGGGGCGTCGTGTCGGTTGCGTTCGTTTTCGACATGAACAAGGTCTTCGAGGACTTCCTGTCTGTCGCGCTGACCGAGGCGCTTGCGCCCTATGGCGGCACCGTGCGGCCCCAATACGGCGGACAGCATCTCGATCAGGAACGGAAGCTGCGCCTGATCCCCGACATCACCTGGTGGAAGCAAGGCCAGGTCAAGGCAATCGTCGACGCCAAATACAAACGTCTGAGCGATGCACGCTTTCCCAATGCCGACGCCTATCAAATGCTGGCCTACGGAACCGGCTTTGGCATAGCTGAAGGCTTCCTGATCTACGCGCGAGATGATCAGCAGCGATCGCGACTGCATCATGTTGACGGCGGGCCTTTCGCGATCAAGGTCCGAGCCATCGATGTGGAACGGCAGCCTGTCGCGGTCCTCGGCCAAGTCCAGGAGCTGGCCGCCGAGCTTGCCCTGGGTCGGCCGATGGCGGTAGCCGCGTGAGTGACACCTGCCTGATCTGCGCAGACAAGGCCCGAGCTGGAGGCGCGAGTTCGAGCCCCGTGTCCGCTCTTCTCCGGGCCTCGGTTAGATCGAGCGACGCGTGTTCTGGCGCACCTTCCTGGCGAAAAGGGCAGCTGGTCCTATTCGCGCAAAGCGATGGTGAGCCGACGTCGGAGAGCCACGCTCGCTGGTCGTGCTGAGCCCTGACGGGACAGCGCGACCGGTCTTCGACCGGATGAGGAACCTATCGCCGCGGATCGGCGCTTTGCGCCTTCGAGGCCCGCGCGCCGTCCTTCGCGAGCTGGTCGGCAACTCCGTTCTGCTCCCTGCGAATCCGAGCGAACCTGACCCCCCCTTTTGTACCGGGCCTTCTGCTCTTCGACCTCCCCCTTGAGCTGGATCAGGCGCTCGTCCCGCGCACGTGAAGACCCAGTGAGGTGGCCGACGACCACCGACGAGTCCATCCGCACGTAAGCCGAAGTCGCGCCCGCGTCCGCCGCGGCCCGCAGCGCGTTCCGAACCGCCGTGTACTCGGCAACGTTGTTCGTCGCGTCGCCGAGCGCTTCCGAGCCGAGCAAGCGCACGCCGTCGCCCACGACGACGTACCCTGCCCCTGCGGGACCGGGGTTCGGCATGGCAGCGCCGTCGCACCAGATGTAGACCTTCATCTCTGTCCCCACTCGATCGTCACGCGGTCGGGGCGGAAACTACCGGTAGGGCTTAGGGGACATTCGTGAACGCTGGCGGTCACCCTCTCGACCCACCCCGCAGCATTCGTTGGATGCACACATATCGCTGGTCGCGCTCTCCGCACAAGTTTGAGTGCCTTCGACCTCACGCCGGCCGCAGCCGCTTCGGCCCATCGGCCACGAACGTCGTGACGCCAAGCTTGCTCATCTTCTTCTTGACGGTGGCCACCGCCGTCTCAAGCGCGTCCAGCGGCAGGTCCCACTGCTCGTAGCCGCGCATGATCGTGCGGTAGTAGAGCGGCGAGGGCAGGCCCAGGTAGTCGTCGTTCATGACGTAGGCGATCGCCATCACCTCCTCATGGGCGGTTCGAACCGGCAAAAGCTCGCGCCGATAGAGCGATGGCCAGCCCTCGTAGCGATCCAGGCGATTGAGGTCGCGTTCGCTGATCCGCCACAGAGCTCCGTGCGTCAGCGCGTCGCTATACGGCTTGATGTCAGCAACGCCCCGGAAGGTCAGGGTCCACCCCTTCAGGATGCCGGCGCGAACCGCCAGGGCATCGGGGCAGCGCGCGGTCATGCCCTCGTGGTTCAGGTTCGAGCCGTAGGCGAAGTAGAAGAGGGCGGGCTCGCGCGAGCGGACCGGGATGTTCGGGCGTACCCGCTCGCGAGCTGTGGTTCTGATGCTTTCGCCCATGCCTGGTTAGTCGTCGAAGCAACCCCGAACCTGACGAAAACGGGTCTGTCAGGAACGCGATCCCCCGCGCGACCCCGGTCATATGAGAAGCCAAATCCAGCTCCAATACGACCTGGTCGCCGTCGAGCACGAGGAAACCGTCCACGCCCTGCTTGAGCTGACCGCACCACAAACTCGGAAGGGCGCCGAGCGCCCACCCGCGACCCTCGAGGTCGTGATTGACCGCAGCAGCTCGATGGCCGACGGTCGCCTCTACGCCGCCTTGCAGGCGCTCGATGGCCTGATTGGCCGTCTTAGCCCCACAGATCGGCTGGGCCTCGTCACCTTCGCCAACGAGGTTGCCGTGCCGGTAGCCGCGGGGCCCGTCGGCGACGGTGCCGCGATCCGCCATGCGCTCGGAACGATCTACCCGCAGGGAATGACGAACCTCTCCGGAGGCCTGCTGCGTGGCATCCAAGAAGCGCAGCGGGTGGCCGACGGCGAGGGCGCCACCCTTGTCCTGCTCTCCGACGGCCACGCCAACCAGGGGATCGTCGATCATGGTCAGCTCGAGAGCTTCGCCGCCGGCGCGCAGAGCGCCCGCATCACCGCGTCGACAATCGGGATCGGCCTCGACTACGACGAGGACCTGCTCGCGACGATCGCCCGCGGTGGTGGTGGAAACGCGAGCTTCGCCGAGCAAGGCGACGACGCCGGCGCGGCCCTTGCCTCGGAGGTCGAGGGCCTGATGTCGCAGGCTGTGCAGGCGGCAAGCCTCACGGTGCGACCGACCGACGACGTCGCGGCCGTGCGCCTCTTCAACGACCTACCGGCTACCGCCATCGACGGCGGCTTCATGGTCGAGCTCGGCGACCTCCAGGCCGACGAGACCCGCCGCATCATGCTGGAGATCGACGTCCCGGCTCTCGCCGGCCTGGGCTTGGCGCTGGTGTGCGAACTCGAGCTGCGCTGGGTCGATCTGGAGACGATGAAGAGCGAGCTGGCCACCATTCCGGTATCGGTCAATGTTGTGCCCGGCGACGAGGCAAACGGGCGGACCGCGAACCCCACGGTGTCGACCGAGCTCGCCTTCCAACGTGCCCAGCGCGCAAAGCGCGAGGCGACGGATGCCCTACGCGACGGCGACCCCGATCGCGCTGCCGAGACCTACCGCTTGGCATCACTTGCGGTTCGCGAAGCTCCGGCGCCTCCAGAGCTGGCTCAGGAGATGCTGACCGAGGCCGACCTGCTCGACAACCTCGCGGCACGCGCCCACGACGAAGGGATGGCCGTTCGCAAGATGGCCAGCGCCGATCACCACATGAAGTCGCGGAGGCGTGGGCGGGAGAAACGTCCACAGTGATACTGGGACCAGGACTCGCCGATCCCATGGTCAACCTGGACATTTCGGCAGATCCGGCCGTAGGATCTCGACATGCCTCCGAATCGCTTCCCTGCTGAGGTCTCTCGACAACTCAAGGTCTATGTCTACCGGCTCATCGATCCTCGAAACGGCGCGACCTTCTATGTCGGCAGGGGTCGCGAGAACCGTGTTTTTGCTCACATACGAGAAGAGCGCGGCTTAGCTGAGGTCGACGAGCGAGACAACAAGCTTGCCCGCATTAGGGAAATCCGCTCCGAAGGCTTTGAGGTGGGACACATCATCCATCGCCACGGAATGGACGAGCGCACGGCGGCAGAAGTGGAGGCCGCACTCATTGACGCCTATCCGGGACTTACAAACGTCGCGGCGGGTGCGGGTGCCAGCTCATTGGCGCGATGCATATGAACCAGATCATTCAGCGCTACGCAGCTGAGGAGGCTGACTTTGACTCTCAGAAGGCGCTGCTCATCAATGTCAACAGAAGCTCTGAAGACCAGTCTCTGTACGAGGCAACTCGGTATGCCTGGAGACTTGATTCTCGGAAAGCTGCGAGGGCGGAGTTCGTCATGGCGACGGTAAGAGGTCTAATCGTCGAGGTCTTCGAAGCCCATGAGTGGCTCGACGCAACAAGCGAGAATTTCCCCGGGCGCGACGCGCGACCCGGCCGTATTGGATTCATTGGCTCCACCGCTTCCGAGGACGTGAGGAGTCGCTACATCGGAAAGCGCATACCCGATCGTTTCCGGCGTCGAGGCTCAGCTAATCCAGTGCGCTACACCTGGCGCACCTAGGAAATCGGTCTGGCGTAGATCGATGGCTGAGAACGGCCAAGCGATATATGCAAGGTGTCTCTGGAGCGCAGCGGGTCGGGGGGAGGCTCGGACGGCTCAGTCAACGAGATCAAACTTGCTGTCGTTTACACCGCGAAGTGCCTTCTTCGTCGAAAACTAGGGGAAAAGGGTTCCGCCTAAACCTCAAACAGCTTCGTAGCGGGGTAGCGGGAAGGTCCCCCACCCGGCTGTCGGGGAACACCTTCAGCCCCACCCCGTTCACCTCGCCGGTCGCCGGGTGTGTCGCAAACCGCGGTTGAAGCAGCTTGGTCCAGCGGCTCGCATCACCAAGCTTCGCCTGCGCCGCCATCGTCGTCCCGACGACTAGGTCGGCGACCTGCAGGCCGATCGAATGGTGTGAAGGCCCGAGCAGCAGGCTGTCCACGATCCTGTCGAGCTTTGTGAACTGCGTTCCGTCCTGCTGGATCTGGTCGAAGAAGCGCCGCGGCCGTTCGTCGGAGTCACGCTCCCGGCTGTCGAGCACGATCACACCGTGGGAGTCCTCGCGCTCAAGGGTCCGCTCGTAGCGCTCGGCAATGAAGGTCAGGGCGGTGCGATAGGTGTGCTCTGGGGTCTCGAACAGCTCCGGATGCCCGACTCTCCCCGCGTCCGGGTAGAGCACGCAGACAAAACAGGTAATCGGCGCCTTCGCCAGGCACGAAAACAGCGCGTCGGCAAGTTCGGGCGGGACCTCACCGGTGCGGGTGCCGTGCCACTTGATCTCCTTGTCGGCCGGCCACCCTGCATCGTCGAGAGTCGCCTTCCACGCTGAACGTAGTGCCGGCCACTCGCTCGCCTGCACGGCGACGCCGCCGACGGAGAAGAGCCCGCTCGATGGCTTGCCGGACTCGTCTAGGAACAGGAGGTACATGCGTTCAGCAGGCAGCGTATGTCAGGACACGGACCAGGGAGCGACCTATTTCTTGACGGCGCCACCCAGGGGCGCGACGATCACTCGCTCCAACATGTACCTCGACACCGACACCCTCGTCCTCTCCCCTACTGACCTGCACGGGTTCGTCGAGTGCCGGCATCTGACCGAGCTCGATCGCGCCGTCCTTCGAGGCGAGCTCGAGAAGCCTGAGGGCCGCGACCCGGTCGCCGATCTCCTGGCCCGCAAGGGCGATGAACACGAACGCGAGTACCTCGAACGCCTACGCGCGGAAGGCAAGTCAATCATCGAGCTGCCCGCGCCGAGACGCAGCATCGCCGAACTCGAGGAGGCCGCGGCAGACACCCTCCAGGCCCTCCGCGAAGGGCCCGATGTCGTCTACCAGGCCACGTTTCTCGGCACCGGGCCCGAGGGCGCCGACGGTACCCCCACCCGCTACCGCGGCCACGCCGACTTCCTCTTCCGCGTCGAGGGCCGGCCGTCCGAGCTGGGCGACTACTCATACGAAGTCGCCGACACCAAGCTCGCCCGCCGCTCCAAGCCCTACTTCATCCTCCAGCTCTGCTTCTACTCGGAGATGCTTCACGCGGCGCAGGGCGGCGATGCGCCCGAGCGGATCCACGTAATCCTCGGCACCGGCGAGACGGAGACGTTTCGCCTGGCTGAGTTCTCAGCCTACTTTCGCCGCGTACGCGCGCGGTTCCTCGCATCGTTCGCCGTCCAGACCGACACCTACCCCGAACCCGTCAGCCACTGCGATCTCTGCCGTTGGGCCGAGCAATGCAAGGAGCGGCGCGCCAACGACGATCACCTCTCGCTCGTCGCCGGGATCAACCGCGGTCAGCGCGCGAAGCTGGTCGCGGCGGGTGTCGAGACCCTGGAAGCGCTCGGCAAGCTCGCTCCTGCCGACGAGATCCCCGGCATCCGCCCCGAGCAACTCGAGAAGCGCCGCGAGCAGGCTCGTTTACAGCTCTTGGCGCGGGAGACTAAAGAGAACGTTCTCGAGGTTCTGCCGCCGGTGCCCGCTCGAGGGTTCGCTCGCCTCCCCGAACCCTCGGAAGGCGACGTGTCCTTCGACCTGGAGGGCGATCCGTTCTATGAGGGCGGCCTTGAGTACCTGTGGGGGTTCGTCACCGATGACGCGGAGGGCGGCCGCGCGCGCTTCAGCGCCTTCTGGGGCCGTGACCGCGCCGAGGAACGTCAAGCGTTCGAGAGCTTCATCGACTTCGTCGTCGAGCGGCGAAAGCGCTGGCCGGACCTCCACGTCTACCACTACGCCGCCTACGAGATCACAGTTCTGAAGCGCCTAGCGGGAAGCTTTGGTTCGCGCGAGAACGAGCTCGACGATCTGCTTCGCGCGGGAGTCTTCGTAGACCTCTACAGGGTCACGGTCGAGGCCTTGCGCATCGGACGGCCTTCCTACAGCCTCAAGGAAGTCGAGGCCTTCTTTATGCCCAAGCGTGAGACCGATGTCACCGGCGGGGGCGAGTCGATCATCGAGTTCGAGCGCTGGCTGGATGAGGGCGGGATCGACGGCGGCGACCCCAAGATCCTCGAGGCAATCAAGGACTACAACCGCGACGACTGCCTCGCGACCCTGAAGCTCCGCGACTGGCTCCTGGAGCAGCGCGCCAAAGCGGTTGCCAAGCACGGCGAGATCGAGTGGTTTGTGCGGCCCGAGCGCGAGCGCCCAGAAGACGCGAGGGAGATCGACGCCGAGCAGGCGGCGCTGGTTGCGACCTTGACGGTGGGCCTCCCCGACGATCCACTTGACGACTCCGCCGATGAGGGCGCGCGCCGCCTGATGAGCCATCTGCTCGCCTACCACCAGCGCGAAGCACGGCCGGTCTGGTGGGCCTTCTTTCACCGCGTCGACTCCGACCAGGCCGAACTGATCGACGACCTGGAGTGCATCGGCGGCCTCGAGCCGGATCCGGGCACGCCGGCTCAAGCGGTCGGCAAGGGTTCAAGCATCCAGCGGATGCGGGTGCCACTGCAGGAGACCAAGCAGGGGGAGGGCAAGGTTCGTGACCCGGCCCGACCTGACATGCCCGCCCTGAAGATCGAGGCAATTGACGTTCCGCGCGGCTGGCTCGACCTCCGGCGGGGGCCGAAATACGAGAACGAGGGACCCACCACTGCGCTGATTCCGGGAGGTCCGTATGACACCCGCGAGCACCGCGCCGCGCTGCGCCGCCTCGCCGGGATCGTCGGCGTGGGTCCCGACGCAACCGGCCCGTTCCGTGCGTGCCGCGACCTGCTCCTTGGGTTGCGGCCACGTGTCAGCGGCCACGCCGCCGAGACACCGCTCTATACGGATTCGACCAACATCGAGGAACTCCGCGGACTCATTAGCGCACTCGACCAAACAGCCCTCATCGTCCAGGGCCCGCCCGGATCGGGCAAGACATATACCGGGGCCCGCCTAATCACGCACCTGATCGCCGCCGGCCAGCGCGTCGGCGTTGCGGCCCCGAGCCACAAGTCGATCCACAACTTGCTCGACGGGGTGGAGGCGGCTGCGGCGGAGGAGTCCCTGGAGTTCCGCGGGCTCAAGAAGATGTCAAACGACAACCCGGATTCCGGCTACGAGAGCCGCCACATCACCCCAACTACCAACAACGCCGCGCTGACCGATGATGAGGTCGACCTTGCGGCAGGAACCTCGTGGCACTTCACCCGTGAAGAGAACGACGAGACACTCGACTACCTCGTCATCGATGAGGCTGGGCAAGTCTCACTCGCCGACGCGCTGGCGATGGGGACCGCGGCCCGCAACATCGTGCTCCTAGGCGACCCCCAGCAGCTGCCGCAGGTGAGCCAGGGACGCCACCCCGATGGTGCGGAGCGCTCTGCGCTCGAGCACGTGCTCGACGGCCGCCAGACGATCCCAAACACATGCGGGGTCTTCCTCGACAAGACCTGGCGACTCCATCCCAAGCTGAGCGAGTTCTGCTCGGAGCTGATGTATGACGGGCGACTCGAAAGCGCGCACGGTCGTGAGTTGCAGGAGGTGATCGCGGGGAAAGGTGGCGAGCTCAGCGGCGCCGGCCTCCGCTGGATTCCAGTTGCGCATGAGGCCAACACGCAAAGCTCGATCGAAGAGTCCGAGCGGGTGCGAGAGTTGATGGACGGGCTGCTCACCGGCGATCGCTACCGCGACTGCAATGGACAGGTGCATCCGCTGACCCTCGATGACATCCTCGTCATCACCCCCTTCAACGCTCAGGTCAAGTGCCTCGAAGAACGGCTGCCCGCGAGCGCAAGAATTGGCACCGTGGACAAGTTCCAGGGTCAGGAGGCGCAGGTTGTGATCTTCAGCCTCGTTACGTCGTCAGGAGCAAACCTCCCGCGATCGGTGGACTTCCTCCTGAGCCGCAACCGGCTGAACGTGGCCCTGTCACGTGCACGATGCCTGGCGGTAGTCGTTGCGAGCCCAAAGCTTCTGGACATAGAGTGCCGAAGTGTCGATGAGATGCGCCTTGTAAATGCGGTTTGCCGGGTTAAGGAGAAGGCGGCGGCTGAGATCGCCGAGTCGCGACGATGAAAAGCGAAGCGCTGGCCAAGGGGGCGGGAGGGCGCAAACCGGCCGGCGTCGTTCTTGCAGGTCTAATCCGGGATCTGACGCCGAATGATCGCTTGATGATGCCGCTTCGGACGCAGTTGCTTGGACACCTATGAAGCTGATCCACGCATCGGACCTGCATCTGGATCGCGCATTCCGTGATGGTGGGTTGCGACTCGGTGCCGCGAAACGTCGTCACGATCTGGTCGACGCTCTTGCCCAGATCCTGGACCTCGCACGTGAACACGATGCGATGGCCCTCTGCATCGCGGGTGACCTTTACGAACATGAGCACGTGACCGCCGATACCGAGGCCACCTTGGTTAGCAAGTTCAGGGAACTCGGCCGGCCGGTCCTATTGCTCCCGGGCAACCACGACCCCTACCTACCCGGCTCCGTCTATCAGCGCGCTGATTGGCCCGAGAATGTTCATGTCTTTACGAGCTCCGAGCCCGAGCCGTACGAGATAGGCGGCGACACGGTCGTCTGGGGAATGGCGTATACAGGGCGGGAGCTTCGCGAGGAGACCCTGCTGGGCTTCCGCGCCCCCAAAGATGGCCGGCAGCATTTGCTTCTGCTGCATGCCTCATTGATCCGAGAGGGATTCCCGAGCAAACCGGATGCGCTTCCTGTCACGCGCGAACAACTCGAAACAACCGGCGCTGCCTTCGTGATGCTCGGGCATTACCACGGCGGCTTCGTGTCGGGGAACGTCTGCTACCCGGGGAGCCCAGAACCACTGACCTGGGGCGAGACCGGCCGTCACGCCGTGAATGTCCTCACACTTGACGAAGGAGAGGCCAAACCAGAACTCGTTGACATCAACCAACTCCGATTCGATCACATTTCTGTGGATGTCGGGGGGGCCGCGTCTAGCGTTGAGGTAGAGGAACGGCTTAGCGCGGCACTCGAATCGCTGGCCGATCCTCAGCTTGGGCTTGCTGTGCTACTCACAGGGGAAGTTCAATCGGAGTGCGAGATCAGCACCGTCGAGCTCGTGGAGCGCTACAGCGTGGGATTTGCGGCACTGAAGCTCGAGAATCGCGTTGTCTTCGCCTTCGACCTTGAGGCAATCGCCGTCGAACCCACAGCTCATGGGCGGTTCGTACGCAAGCTGCTCGACCTGGCCGAAGCACAACCCGAACTGGGCGACCGTGCTCGGGCGGCTGCCCATGCTGGCCTCCGGGCACTCCACACCCGCGGTCAGATCATCGACCCGTATGCAATCCCTCTCACGGAGGGCGACGAGCCGAGGATTCTTGACGATGCGAGTTGAGAATCTCGAGATCAAGGCTTTCGGCTGTCTCGAGAACCTCGAGATCGAGTTTGGAGATGGAGTGGCACTTATAACGGGCCTCAACGAGGCAGGTAAGACCACATTGCAGCAAGCCATTGTTGCGGCTATCTTCGGGTTTTACCGGTCCGCGAATCTCCAAGGCCAGCGAGGGCAGAGTCAACTGAAGAATCGTTTGAACCCGTGGGGAACGGATCGGTACGCACTCGCGGCGAAGCTCGTGCCCAGCAAGGGCAAGAGCTTGAAGATCGAATGGGAGTTTCCTGATCGAACCTCCTTCACGATGCGCGATGCGCTGACGGGTGTGGACCTGACCGCTGACTATCGCGGGGGTGGCGAGAACGTGCTCGACCAAACGAGCCTGTGTGGCGTGAGCCGTGAGTTCTTCGAGCAGGTCTGCGTTATCAGCCAAGGGGAGATCCATCCGATCGAGGATGGCGACACGGTCTCCAAGACGCTTGAGGCCATGGCCTCGACCGGTGGTCAAGATGCGTGGGCATTGCGTGCGCTCGAGCGCTTAGAGAATGAGGTCAACAACGAGATCGGTACCGACCGAGCACCGACGCGCCCACTAGGGCGGGCACGCGCACGCCGGGACAAACTCGAGGGGCTGCTCACGAATGCCCAACGAGACCGCGAGGAGCTCGAGTCCCTCGCTGTGCGAAAGCAGGAGAGGCCGAACGCGCCGCGGATTCAGCCCGGAAGATGGAACAGGCTGCGCGAAGGGCATTTACCGAAGCCCGCAAGCTGGCGGACATACAGAGACGCATAGACCTGATCGAACAGGCGAAGCGGGACGTAACTGCGTCCGAAGAGCGCGTGGAGGACTCGCTGAGGCAGAACAATTTAGTGGGTCCTCGGAACATCAGGTGATCGCCGCTGACGATCGGCGATCTGAGCTGCATCAAACACTTAAGGACGCTAAATCGCAGGCGGACGAGCGGCGGGCCGATGTGGAGAGATTGAGCGCAGAACTCAGGGAGAAAGAACATGCTGCAACCGAGCTCCACCGCTATAAGGACGCTGCGGATGCCGACGCTCGTGCTGCATTGGAGGCGAGCCTAGGGAAACTGAGCGCCGCGACTCCG
>CAVWEN010000002.1:0-1474222 GCA_963754045.1 uncultured bacterium
CTCGACTCGGGTCACGGCAGCGTCAAACTCTGCGAGATCCACCATCCGGGTCTTGACTCGAGCCAACAAGACGGCGAGGGGGTTGACGTCGGCGAGAGCTGCCCGGCGGTCCGACAGCAACGCTTCTACACCCGTAGTTCCGCTGCCGCACATGGGATCGTTGACTAGGTCTCCTTCTCTTGTGTGCTCTCGGAGCAGGTGAGCAGCAATCGGCGGGGGAAACTTGCCAAAGAAGCGGAAAACCCCGTGAGTCGCGTTACGCGAGCTGATGGCTTGTGCCGCGTACCGTCCACGCTTCGCTGGGGGCCAAGTCCGCCATTTGAGCCCGGTCTAATGGATGTTCTCTTCTCAGCGCTGGTCAGCTCGGCCCATGACCGCACCTCTAGGCCTACGGTTTCGCGAGTCGATGAAGGTGAGAGTGCCGACGACGCTTGCATTCGACGAGTAAACCAGCACGTGCGGCGGTGCACCGCCTGGCGGCGGCGACGCGTGCAGCGCCCGTATCGCGGCTTGGCTCGCTATTTGCACCGGTTCATGCCTCGGCTATGGCGAGGTCCTACTCCACGCCTCAGGTCCGCGCGATGGTTGCGCGATGGTCCAGCCAGGCACGGTGCCCGAAACCGGCCCGTTGCAAGCCGAGTCACAAAGCCCGCGACGAGACGCGGTTACCGCTTGCCTGAGCCGTGGACGGCAAGACATCAAAGCGCGCCCGACAGGATTTGAACCTGTGACCTCCGGTTTCGTATCTTTGCGGTCGATCTGGTGGCTCGGAGGCCACGCTTCGAAAACGTGGCTGTCGCTTCTCGCCCAAAACAGACGCACCGCTTCGCATGGAACCGGCACTTCGTCGTACGGTCATGCGGTGTCAGTTGCACCGCGTCCATACGTGACCGTCCTCCGGGCACCGTCGGCGGTCCGACTGGTCGGGGAGGCATCCCCGACGTTGGTCAACGCGACTGGGGCGCACGGCGGGAACGGCTACATGCGTGTCAGCAACGCGCCCGAGGGCGCCGAGTGGTTTTTGTTGTTCGAGGTCTACGCGTTGTCTGTCTCGCTCAACGAGGCGCAAGAGTTGTTCGGGTCGCTGGCCTCGCGGTTTGCAGTCGGCCTCGGACTCGCCGCAAACGCGGCGGTCGGCATGCTGGAGCTGGCCGCCTGCTACTGCGCCGATCCCGGGGGCGGCCCGCGACCTTTCGCCCGGGACCTGCTACACGGCGGCCGCCCCGGCAGCGTCGCGCCGCGCGACCTGGATGGCGACGTTGGGGCGGAGGTGGCCGGCGCGCTGTGGGGTGACGAAAGGCTGGAGCGGTCGGCCTGGCACTTCGTCCGCGCACTTGAGATCTGGGACCCGCGGTTGCTCGCGCCAGTCGCGGGGCACCTGTGGATCGCCGCTGAGACGCTCGGCCCGCTCGTCGAGGACCACTGCGTCGCTGAGGAAGGTGCTGCCGACTGGCGCCAGCTGGCGGCCGCCTGGGGCCTGACGGCCGACTATGACGGCAAGCTGCACGCCAACACGACCAACGAGGCGCTGAGCCGCAAGGTCTTCGGCGGGGACCACAGGCTGTTCAAGGATCTGCGTGAGTTCGCTAACGGATGGGAGCACGGGTACCGCACCTTCGGGACACTGCGCGAGCAAGCCAGCCAGCTGGTCGATCGGTCTGCCACCGTCATCCGCGCGAACCTACTCGACCTCCTCAACCTAAAGGACGAGACCCGGCAGTCGCTTGCCGCGCGGCTGTTCGATGCACCGGTGGGCATGTGGGGCGTTGGAATGCGCCTAGTCGGGACGGTTGACGGGTCGCCCGAGGTGTTCGCGCCACTCGCCGACCCGGTTGCGCCCCGGGCGGCGATCTCCATCACCACCGAACCGGTGCCGCCGCCGCACTGGCGGACGACCAGCTTTACGTACACGCTCGGCGCCGGGCCTGCGGAGGGGCACCCGCAGGGCGCGGTTCTCCATATCAATGAGGCCCAGCTGATGGCACCGAGTGGCCGGCCGGACTCCGCAACCAGCGAGGGCGACTGGTCGGCGACCCGCAACGACGAACCGGCCGACCTCGAGCCGACCGACGAGCCGCCGCCAACGCCAGCGAGCCCGGGTGACTAGCCAGCCCGTGGCGGCGAGGGTCGCGTGACTTCTCCCTCCGCGTGGAAGCGATAGCCGCTTTCGATGCAAACGAGCATCTGCGCGAAGGTCCGAGCCGATCGAGGCACTCGAATCCCGCTCCGTGCCTCAGATCCGCGCGATGGTTGCGCGATGGTCCCACCAGGCACGGCCCTCGAATTGGGCTGTGGCGGCAGCTTAGCCGCCATTCCAGTTGCGTGGATCGTTTACCGCTTTTCTAAGCCAGAAACTCCAAGAGCGGGAGGCGCGCCCGACAGGATTCGAACCTATGACCTCCGGTTTCGTAGAGTCGAAGTCACACGCTCGAGTGCTCACTCTTCTCGTTCATCAATCAACGGGCGCTAACCATTGCCAGATCGATCGGAGGACGTCGCTAGTCCTGCCTGACCGCCGCGAGGTCGAGCTCCAGCTTGACCTTGTCGGCGACAACGGCGTTGCCGCTGCCAAGCGCCGCGTTGAACTTCATCCCGAAGTCCTTGCGCGAGAGCTGGCCGGTGACCTCGAGGCCGAGCCGCTCCTCGTCATTGGCCCCGAGCCCGGTTCCGAGGATCTCGGCGGTTAGCTCCTGCTCGCGGGTGACCCCGTTGATGGTCAGATCGCCGGTGATCCGGAGGGTCTCCTCATCGACTGCCTCGATCTGCTTTGACTCGAACCTGAGCTCGGGGTTGTCGCCTGCGGCGAAGAAGTCCGGCGAGCGCAGGTGTTCGTCGCGCTGGTCGTTGCTCGTGTTCACCGATGCGGTCTTGACCGTGCCGTAGGCGCGGGAGGACTCGAAGTCCTCGCCGATCTCGATCGTCCCGCCAAACTCGCGGAACTCGCCGCGGACGGTCGCTACGCCCATGTGCTTTACGGCGAAGCCGATCTTCGAGTGGACCTCGTCAATCGTCCAGGTGCCTGTCGGTACTGCGGTTTTGATGGGGGTTGCTGTGAGCATCTCTCTCTCTCTCCTTTATTGCTTGCGCAAGCAACGTTAGCAGGTGCTTGCGCAAGCAAGTAATGTCGGGTAACCTTTGGGTATGGGAAATGCGAGGCCGACAAACGCGAGCGCGCCGCTGACCGAGGATGGTCTTGGCGCTTGGAAGGGCTTCCTGCAAGCCCACTCGCGGTTGATCGCCGAGCTCGATGAGGAGCTCCAAGCCGCACACAACATCTCCCTCGGCGATTTCGACGTCCTAGCCCAGCTCGCCGAGGCCCCCGGGGGCCGCCTGCGGATGTGCGACCTCGCGGCGGCCGTCGTTCTCAGCCCGAGCGGGCTCTCGCGGCGGGTCGATCGACTCGAACGCGCTGGCCTCGTCGGCCGCGAGCGGGCGACGGCGGATGCTCGGAGCGTTGAGGCCCACCTGACCGCCGCCGGCAAACGCCTATTGGGCAGGCTGCGCCAGACCCATCGCGGAGGGGTCAAGGAGCGGTTCGCGGATCGCTTTAGCGCTGCCGAGCTCGCGACCCTGAGCGCGCTGCTCGGCCGCCTGACGTAGTTGCCCCGGGGCTGAGATTGCGGACCGGCGGCCGCCCTGCCGTCTGGGGCCATCCCCAGCGCGCCCGACAGGATTCGAACCTATGACCTCCGGTTTCGTAGACCGGCGCTCTATCCAGCTGAGCTACGGGCGCGGGACGGGACAGGCTAGCGGCACCTAAGCGCCCAGCCGTCGTCCGGCATCCTTTCCGGGATGGCGGAAGCGGCAATGGTCGACGTGGGTGGGCGCGAGGTCCGAGTATCGAGCCCCGACCGTGTGATCTTCCCGGCGACCGCGAGCACGGGCGAGGTGACCAAGCTCCGGATCGCCGAGTACTACGTGGCGGTCGGCGAGGGGATCATGCGCGCCTTGCGCGAGCGGCCGACCACGCTGGAGCGCTGGCCGAAAGGGGTGCACCAGGGGATGACGATCTCGACCCGCGAGGGCCACAAGGGCGAGGCCTTCTACCAAAAGCGAGTCCCCAAGGGAGCCCCCGACTGGGTCGAGACCGCGCGGATCGAGTTCCCTTCGGGGCGACACGCCGATGAGGTCTGTCCGACCGAGCTGCCGGTGGTCGTGTGGTGCGCTCACATGGGCACCCTCACCTTTCACCCGTGGCCCGTGCGGCGCGCGGACGTGGACCACCCTGACGAGCTGCGGCTGGACCTCGACCCCCAGCCGGGCACCGACTTCGCCGACGCGGCGGAGGTGGCGGCGGAGGCGCGGCGGCTCTTGGACGAGCTGGGCATCGCCGGTTTTCCGAAGACCTCGGGTGGGCGCGGCATCCACATCTACGTGCGGACCGAGCCGCGCTGGACGTTCACCGACATGCGCCACGCGGCAATCGCCTTCGGCCGGGAACTGGAGCGACGCATGCCCGGTCGCGTCACCACCAAGTGGTGGAAGGAGGAGCGTGGCGAGCGCGTCTTCGTCGACTACAACCAGAACGCTCGCGACCGCACGATCGCCTCGCCCTACAGCGTGCGGCCCAGGCCCGGGGCGCCGGTCTCGGCGCCACTTGACTGGGACGAGCTGACCGATGTCACGCCAGAGGACTTCACGGTCGAGACGATGCCGGCGCGCTTCGCCGAAATGGGCGACCGCTTCGCCGCTATCGACGACATCCACCACTCCATCGAGCCCCTGCTCGAGATGTACGAGCGCGACGAGGCGGCGGGCGAAGGCGACATGCCGTATCCGCCCGACTACCCGAAGATGCCGGGCGAGCCCAAGCGCGTCCAACCCTCGCGCGACCGCGACCGCAAGAAGGGCGACTGACCCGATCGCTCAGGTAAGGCCGGCCTCGCCGGCTGCCGCCTCCGCTGCGTCGAGCTGGCGCTCGACCAGGTCGAGCCCCGCGCTCCAAAAACCTGGGTCCGTGAGGTCCACGCCAACAATCGCGCCGAGTTCCTCGGGCGGCATCGAGCCACCGGCCGACAGCATCTCGAGGTAGGAGGGAACGAAAGCCTCGCCCTCCTGCTCGAAGCGGCTGTAGACCGACAGCGCCAGCAGGTGTCCGTAGGCGTAGGCGTAGACGTACCCGGGCGTGTCGATGAAATGCGGCACGTACGACCACCACTTCTCGTAGCCGCCGGAGGTGTCGACGGAGTCGCCGAGCAGATCATCCTGGGTCGCGATCCAGGCGGCGTCGAACGACTCGACCGAGAGCTCACCGCTCTCTCGGCGCTCGGTGTGGACACGATGCTCGAAGCGGTTCATCGCGACCTGGCGGAACACCGCTGCGACGGCTCCGTCGAGGGACTCGCCAAGCAGGCCTAGCCGGGCCTTGGCGTCGGGCGCCTGGGCGAGGAGCCGGTTCAATGTGATCGTCTCGCCGAAGATCGAGGCCGTCTCGGACACCGTCAGGGGCGTCGAGCTGTGGAAGATTCCCTGCTTCGCAGCCAGCACGCCGTGCACCCCGTGGCCGAGCTCGTGCGCCATCACCAGCACGTCGCCGGGGCGGGACGTGTAGTTGAGCATCACGTACGGGTGAGCGGTCGGCACCGCGTAGGCGCAGAACGCGCCGCCGCGCTTACCCGGTGCGGGGGGCGCGTCGATGAATCCCTCGAAGAAGCCGGACGCCGCGTCGCCGAGAGCCGGCGAGAACTCGCGGTAGCACTCGAGGACGAGATCGCGCGCGTCCTCGTAGGGAATCTTCTCGTCGCTCTCTGAGAGCGGCGCCATCCGGTCGTAGTGGGCCAACCGGTCGAGGCCGAGCAGCTTCGCCTTCAGCCGGTACCAGCGGCGGGCCAGCTCGTAGCGGCCGACCACCGCGTCGATCAGCGCCTGCACGGACTCGTCGCTCGCCTCGTTGGAGAGGTTGCGCGCGGCGAGCCAGTGGTCGTAGGTCCGAACCCTGTCGCCCGTCGCCTTGTCTGCGAGCAGGGTGTTGAAGATGAACGCGCGGGTGCGAATGCCTGGCTCCAGTGCAGCGGTGACGGCATTCGAGGTCTGCTCGCGCATCGTGCGGTCAGGCGACTGTAGAAGGCTGAGCGCCTCCATCAGCTGTACCGGCTCCTCGGCCTGGGGCAGCTCGACCTGCACGTCGGAGATCTGCTCGGTGAACAGGCGACGGAAGGCCGAGGATCCCGTCACGTCCATCTCGGTGATGATCCTCTCCTCAGGCTCGCTGAGCTGATGGGGCCGGTAGCGGCGCAGTGTGCGCAGGTGGTGGCGGCAGAAGCCGAGCTCGTCGGAGGCGAGCAGCTCTTCGGCGCGTTCGTCGGGTAGCTCGTTCCACTCGAGGTCGAAGAACAGAAGGGCTGTCTCGATCGTCGCGCCGCGCTCACGCGCCTCCTGCAGCAGCGCGCCACGCTCGGGGTCGCGGGTGTCGGTGGTGAACCAGAGCGCCGCGTAGGAGCCAGCGCGGCCGATTCCGTCGAACATCGACTCCAGCTCGTGCATCGCCGTGGCCACACCTGCCGCATCGAGCTCGGCGACCTTGCCGCGGTAGCGCTCGGCGAAGGCGTCGGCGCTCGCCTTTGCCTCACCCAGGAGCCGGATTACCCCAGCGGGCCCCTCCCCCGCGACCAGTGGGTCGAGGTCCCAGCGGGCTTCGGCGAGGGCAGCGTCGGGTTGGGGCGCGGTCGTGGTGCTCATCGCCACTGAAGATATGCGGTACCCACGTGGGTTCAGGTGAGCGAGTAGCGCCTCGGGCCCTCGTCGCTCGCCTCGACCTCGCCCAGAGCCGCGAGATGGTCGATGTAGGCAGAGGTGACCTGGAGGCCCCAGCCCAGCATGCCGGGTGGGAGCTCACCACCGCCGAGGAATCCCGAGACCACCTCGAAGACGGTCCGGGGCCCGTCGGCGAGGGCGCCGCGAACTCCCGCCAGATGTCCCGCGACCTCCTTGCGGTAGGCGTTTGCCTTGCCGGGAACGTCGCGGTAGGGACGGCCGTGGCCGGGCAGGCAGAGGCCCGTCTCGAGCGTGTCAACCACGTCGAGAGAGGCCTTGAACTCGCCCACCGGATCGGGCGTGTGTCCGTAATCAAAGAAGAGGAAGACCTTGCCGCCGAGGTGATCGCCGGAGAGGAGCAGGCCGCTGTCGGGCTGGTGGAGCACGATGTGGGACGGGGCGTGGCCCGGGGTCTCGTGCACCTGCCAGACGCCGTGATCGGTCTCGATCTCGGACCCGTTCGTCAGCTCGCGGTCAGGCTCGACGATGCGTGCAACGCCTGAGCCCGTGCCCCGCCGGGCGGCACGAAGGTCCTCAGCGAGGTTTTCGGGCACGCCGGCCCGGCGCGCTAGGCCGAGCTGGCGTTCGAGGGCGCCCTCGGGGTCCTCGACCATCCGGCGGACGTGGCCCCAGGCCGGGTGCATCCACAGCTCGCAACCAGCCGCGTCGAGGATCGGCCCCGCGAGCCCGTAGTGGTCGGCGTGGGTGTGGGTGCAGACGACGAGGCCGATATCAGAGAGCTCGAAGCCCACCTGGGCCAGCGCGAACTCGAGCTGGCGCGAGCCGTCGTTGCCCGCGTAACCGGTGTCGACGAGGACGATCCCGTCGCCCGCCGCGAGCGCCCATGCGTTTCCGTGCGGCGAGTTCTCCCAGGGAAGCGGCAGGCGGAGGCGCCACACCCCCGGGTGCGCACGTTCCCCCCGCCCTACGTCTGCGATCCGGGTTCTCCACCCGCGTCGCCGGGCAATTCGAAATCGCCCTGCATCGTCTCGGGGTCGAACCCGGCGTCGCGCATGTTCTGCATGATCTGCTCGCGCCAGGCGCCTGCGTCGACGTCGCCGGCCTGGAGCTGCTCGATGTTCACGTCAATGCCAGCCTGGGCGAGCGCCTGATGGATCTGCTCAACGTCGGCGGTGTTCGAGAGGTCGATCACCTGCTCCCCGCCCTGGTTGATGTGGACCTGCGCCTGGCCCGTCTGCATGGCCTTGCCGATCATCGAGAACATCGCACCGAGGTCATTCGCCCCAGCGCCAGGGCCCATCAAGCTCGAGATGTCGAACCCGGCCGCACCGGCACCCTGCACCATCTCACCGACTGGCTCTGGTGGCTGGCCGATCGGCTCGGCGCCTCCGCTGGGCACCTCGGGCTCCCGCTCGATCGCCTTGTCGTGCTGCTTGCGGCGGCTGAAGAAACCCACGCCCACGATGGTATCCCGGATAGGGTCGCGCCGGCATGCCAGATACGTCGTTACCACTAGGGCAAAGATCGATTCGCGACTTGCGCCGCTCACCGTGACTACCCCCGACCGTCTTTCCCCCTCGGACATGTCCTCGCTGCTCGCCGAACGGGGGCCGATCCACGTGCACGTGGGGGCGACGCTGGTGGTCGATGGCAAGCCGCCAGCGTTCGACGAGCTGGTCGCCCACGTCCAGAAGCGGCTGAGCCTGGTCCCTCGCTTTCGCCAGCGCGTAACGAAGACCCCGCTCGGGCTCGACAACCCGGTCTGGGCCGACGATCCCAGGTTCGACATCCGCTGGCACGTTCGCCACACCGCCCTGCCCGCCCCAGGTTCAATCGCGCAGCTGCGCGAGTTCGCGGGCCAGTTGCTCTCCCAGCCGCTGGACTTCGACCGGCCCCTCTGGCAGCTCCACCTGGTCGAGGGGCTCGAGGGCAAGCGCCACGCCTACGTCAACAAGACCCACCACGCCCTGGTCGACGGCGTCTCGGCGGTGGACGTCGGCACGATCATCCTCGACCCGTCGCGCGACGGCACCCAGATGCCGGTCCCCGACGAGCCGTGGGAGCCCGACCAACCAAGCCAGGGAATGCTGCTCGTGCGTGGTGCTTCGGAGCGGATCGCGCGGCCCATCCGCACCGCTCGCAAGGCGGCGCGAAGCGCGGTGACCATGCCGCGCGCAACGGCCAGCAACGTGCGACGAACAGCGGAGGGCTTCGCCGGGCTTGCTGCGGGAGGGCCGAGCGCTCCGCAGACGTTCCTGAACGCCGAGATCGGCCGCGACCGCCGGGTCGCCTTCGTCGAGACGGACCTCGACCTGCTGAAGGCGGCCCGCGGCGAGACCGGAGCGACCGTGAACGATGTGATCCTCGCCGGCGCCTCTGGCGGGTTGCGCCGCTATTTCGTCAGGCGCAACCAGAGCCTGCCCAAGCAGATCGTCGGGTTGGTGCCGATGAGCGTTCGGCGCCCGGAGGAGCAGAACGACCTCGGCAACCGGATCGCCACGCTGATGGTGCCGCTGCCGATCGCCGAGCGCGACCCCGAGGCGAGATTGCGCACGATCCACGCCGACACCGACCGGCTCAAGGCCTCACGGCAGGCTGAGGCTGCCTCGCTCGTGATCGAGGCGACGGGCTGGACTCCGCCCACGATCAACCGAGTACTTGCCGGCGCGCTCTCACGACCCCTGAACTGGAACCTCGTCGTCTCCAATGTCCCGGGGCCGCAGGTGCCGTTCTACCTGCTGGGCCGCAAGATCAGGGCGATCTATCCCTTCGTGCCGCTCTCGCCGCAGGGGCACGCACTTTCAATCGGGGTCATCTCCTACGACGGCGGCGTCTACTTCGGGCTCGCGGGCGACCGCGACGTCATCCACGACATCGACGCGCTGGCTACCGACGTCTCATCTGCGCTCGACGAGCAGATCCGCGCCGCGGGCCTGCAGCCGAAGAGGACCGCGCACCCCGCGGCCTGAGCCCCCCCTTCCGTGAACGTCGCTCGTGGCCCTGTATAGGGCGCAACGAGCGACGTTCGCCGCCCTGGGTTACTGGCGAATCGTCACCGGCGTGCCGAGCGGCAGCCGATCCACCAGCTCGCTCACGTCGGCGTCGCGCGCGCGAACGCAGCCGTTCGAGAGCGCCGAGCCGATCGGTCCGGCGGTGCCGTGGATAGCGATCCGATCGCCGCCGAGCCAGCCGGAGGGAAGCTTGAGCTGCCTGGCAGTGAGCGCGACCGCGCAGCAACCGTAGGCGGGATTGAGATCGCCGCGGAAGGTGTCGGTAACCGCGTACTCGCCGAGGGGTGTCTCAGAACCTGGGGCTCCGATCGAGACCCCGAAGCTGCGCACCTTCCTGCCCTTCACCACGAGGTCGGCCCGGTAGTCAGAGAGGTCGATGACCATCGACCACGTGACCGTTTTGGCCTTGAGTCGGCGCGAGTCGAGTTCGACCCAGGACAGATTCCCGTTCTCCCGGTACGGAGTGCGCAGTCCAGCCCAATCGCCTCGAGTCCTCGCCACCGCGAAAACCGACGGCGAGCCGAACTCGGTCTCGTCTTTGACCCGCAAGAACGACTTGCCGCCCGGCTCGTTGAAGAGCTCGACCTTACGGCCGCCCTTTACCTGGACGACGGGCTGGCCGGGACCCCGGGGGACTTCGAGGAGGTTGGACTTCGGCTCTCGAGACGCCTCGTCAACCGGCGGCACCACCTCGGCGATCGCCGGCGGCCCGATCTCTGCCCGGCCGCCGTCGTCGCACCCGACGAGGGCAGCGGCTAGCGCCAACGCCGCCGCCACAACTGCAGGTCTTGCCGGAGTCTTCACCAGTCCTCTTCTCGTCAGCCTGGGCGCCCGCCTTGAGAGTGCACCCAAGCCCAAGGTAGCCGACAGCGGGGTACCGCTACCGTTCGGCGCGATGGACCGCTGGCGTCATCGAGCGACACTCACGCTTGCGCTCACCGCGCTCGGCGTTGGCGGCTGCAGCGACTCGGACTCGGGCGAACGCGAGAAGCTGCCCGCGGCAAAGAAGGGCTCGCCGAACATCGTCGTCGTCCTCACCGACGACCAGGACGTGGCCTCGCTCGAGTTCATGCCGTACGTGAGCGAGGAGCTGGCCGCGGAAGGCACCGAGTTCAGCAGCGCCTTCGTGACGACGCCGCTCTGCTGTCCTTCGCGGGCGAGCATTCTCACCGGGCGCTACGCCCACAACCACGGCGTACTCAGCAACGAGCCTCCCGACGGCGGCTTCACCGAGTTCGACGACTCTGAGACGCTGCCCGTCTGGCTGCAAAACGTGGGTTATCGGACGGGCTATATCGGCAAGTACCTGAACGGCTATGGCTGGCTGGCGCTCGGGAACGAACCGACCTACGTCCCCCCCGGATGGTCGAGCTGGATCGCGCTCGCCAACCACACCGAGTACCAGATGTACGGGTACGACCTGAACTTCGACGGCGAGGTTCGCTCCTATGGCGACAAGGCCGGCGCTTATCAAACCGATGTGATCGCCGACGAGGCCGACGCCTTCATTCGCGACAACGCCGGGAGGCGCCCCTTCTTTCTCACCGTCGCGACCACCGCGCCGCACGACGAGGGGATCCTGGACGACGTCGACGACGCGCCACGAAACCCGCGCCCCGCGCCCCGCGACCTCGGCACATACGACGACGTCGAGCTGCCGCAGTCGCCCTCCTACGACGAGTCCGACGTATCGGACAAGCCAGAGTACGTGCAGAACGAGCGCCGCCTGGACGCTGAGACCACCGACGAATACGAGACGCTCTACCGAAGCCGCGCTGAGAGCATGCTGGCGGTCGATGCAATGGTCGAGCGGCTGCGACGCACCCTCGTCCAGGCGGGGGAGGCCGAGGACACCGTCTTCGTATTCACCTCTGACAACGGCTTCGTAATCGGGGAGCACCGCCTGAAGGGAAAGAACGTTCCCTACCCCGAGGCGACCCAGGTGCCGTTGGTGATCAGCGGGCCGGGTTTCGAGGTGGGTGCGAGACGCGAGGGCCTGGCCGCGAACATCGACCTCGTCCCCACCCTGTTGGAGCTCGCGGGCGGGGAGGCGACGACACCGGTCGACGGTGTCTCCCTGCTCGACCCGGTCGATCCGGAGCGCGAGCTGCTGATCGAGGGCTGGAGTGAGGACGGCGATTTCACGTCGCTGCAGACGCCCGATCACATCTACACCGAGTACACGAGCGGCGAGCGCGAGCTATACGACCTGCGAGCCGATCCTCACGAGTTGGACAACCTTGCCGACGAACCGGCCACCTCCGATCTCCTCGAAGAACTGGGCCGACGCCTCGAGGCGCTCCGCGACTGCTCCGGTGACGGATGCCGCCCAGGGGAGAAGTAGAGATGACGGGAACCGATTACCTGGTCGTTGGGGCCGGGGCGACCGGGCTCGCCTTCGCCGACTCGCTGGTAGCGGAGGATCAGAGCGCCGAACTGACCCTCGTCGATCGCCGGCCCGGCCCCGGCGGTCACTGGCTCGACGCCTATCCGTTTGTACGCCTGCATATCCCATCTGCCTTTTACGGGGTCAACTCGATGCGGCTCGGTGCGGACCGGATTGACGAATCCGGCGAGAACGCTGGCTTCTACGAGCGTGCGACGGGCACAGAGGTCTGTGAGTACTTCGCCGAGGCAGCCTCGCGCCTGACGGACACAGGGCGGGTCCGCATTTTGACCGAGCACGAGCACCTGGGATCTGGAGACGACGGGGAACGGGTCCGCGACCTCAACACGGGCGCTATCTCCGACGTTGACGTGCGCCGCAAGCTGGTTGATGCCCGCTACCAGGAGGCATCTGTCCCGTCCACTCATCCAGGCAGATTTGACGTCGCATCCAGTGCGAACGTGGTGCCGGTCAACGACCTGCCCACGGCGGCGGAATCGGCGACGCAGTTCACGGTTCTGGGATCCGGCAAGACGGCGGTCGACGCATGCACCTGGCTCCTGGACAACGGTGTGGAGCCCGATCGCATCCGCTGGGTCCGACCTCGCGACATGTGGTTTCACCATCGGCGCCACTTTCAACCCCTGGAATTGGTTGGCGAGAACATGGAGGGCATTTCCCTTGACGCCGAGGCCGGTGCCAACGCAACGGATATCGACGACCTGTTCGGGCGACTCGAGGACGTTGGGCGCCTGTCTCGCATCGACCCGACGGTTCGCGCGGCGATGTACCGCGGCACGATGCTCAGCTCGGCTGAGTTCGACGCCTTGCGCCAGATCGAGGACGTTGTGAGGCTCGGCCACGTGCAGCGGATCGAGCGGGATCGCATCGTCCTCGAGCTCGGCGAGATGGATACGAGCGCCGACGTACTGCACGTGGACTGCGCCGCCTACGGCCTGCGTGACGCCCCGGCAACCCCGATGTTCCAGGAGAACCGCATCGTGATCCAGCAGGCTCGCCAGAACTCCCCAACCTTCAACGCTGCACTTGTTGCGTTTGTCGAAGCGCACCGCGCCGATGACACTGAGCGAAACCGCCTCTGCCAGCCGAACCCCTTCCCGAGCAGCATCGACGACTGGCCCGGCATGACCCGCCGCACCTTTCAGGTCGAACAGGGCTGGCTCGGGGAGCCGGATCTTGCAGGCTGGATTTCCGAGAGCCGCCTGAACCTGCTCCGTGGCCTGCCGGAACATGCTGCCGAGCCCCGCGTCCAGGCCGCGCTCGAGCGCTTCGTAACCAATATCGGCCCGGCCACGGAACGGCTCACGGAACTCGAAGGAGCCGGTCGGCCGTGCATGGATTAACCGCTGCCGCGGCGGGCTCAAACGAGCCCGAGCGACCAAGCGGGTTAGCGGAGAGGGAGGGATTCGAACCCTCGAGAGAGCTTGCGCCCCCTACTCGCTTAGCAGGCGAGTGCCTTCAGCCACTCGGCCACCTCTCCGGGCGGATTGGAGTCTAGGTATACCCTCGCTCGCCGGTGAGCCCGCAGCCCGATCCCGCCGCGACCTACCAGCGCTACGAGACGATCTTCGCTGGGCGCGATGCGCCGTTCGCATTCGTGGACCTCGACGCGTTGCGCTCGAACGCGAGCTGGATGCTGGCCAACTCGGGTGGCCTACCGATCCGCGTGGCTTCGAAGTCGATCCGTTGCCTGACGCTGCTGCGACGCTGTCTCGACCTGGACGGGCGCTACCGCGGCGTGCTCTCCTTCACCCTGCCCGAGGCGCTGCATCTCAGCTCGGAGGGCTTTGACGACATCTTCGTCGGCTACCCCACCGCGGATCTTGGGGCGCTCGGAGACCTGGCGCGCCTGGCCCGAGAGCGGCCCGACGACCACCCCGCGCTGATGGTCGATTCGCCGGCGCAGCTCGACCTGATCGAGGCGGCCGGAGCCAGTGCCGAGGCGCCGGTGGCGGTCGCGATCGACATCGATCCGAGCTGGTGGGTCGCCGGTGGCCGGGTGAAGATCGGACCCAAGCGCTCGCCGATCCGAACCCCCGCGCAAGCCGGGGCGCTGGCGCGTGAGATTCGCGAGCGATCTGCGGTGAAGCTGGTGGGCGCGATGGCGTACGAGGGCCACGTCGCCGGGGTGGGCGATGCCGCACCGGGCAAGCCGCTTCGCAGCACGGCCATCCGCATGATGCAGGGCCGCTCGATGGCCGAACTGGGCCGCCGGCTGCCCGATGTCGTGGCGGCGATTCGCGCCGAGGCGCCGGACGGCCTGCGCTGGGTCAATGGGGGCGGCACCGGCAGCCTCGCACGAACCGCCGCCCTGGGCGTCGCGACCGAGTTGACCGCGGGCTCGGGCTTCTACGCGCCAGGGCTCTTTGACGCCTACCGCGCGCTCGAGCTGACACCCGCCGCGTTTTTCTGCCTGCCGGTGGTTCGCAAGCCGAGCGCCGCAACCGCGACCGCGCTGGGCGGCGGCTATGTGGCGTCGGGTGCGCCGGGCGCCGACCGCCTGCCCGCGCCGCAGTTTCCGCCCGGCCTGCTCTACGACCGCGACGAAGCAGCGGGCGAGGTGCAAACGCCGCTCCACGGGCGGGCGGCCGCCGCCCTCGGCGTCGGCGACCGCGTGTACATGCGCCACGCCAAGGCGGGCGAGCTTTGCGAGCGCTTCGACTCGCTGTTGCTGGTCGAGGGCAACGCGGTGGTGGACGAGGCGCCGACCTACCGCGGCGCCGGGCTCACCTTCCTCTAGCGACAACTAGGCGGGTCTGACTCCGTTTAGCTTCGTTGAGGCGACCTCGAACTCGTCGAGCTGGGGCTCGGCGAGCGTCGCTTCAAAGCGCTCGCGGCCAAAGGGCCAGAGGATCGGCACCCCATCCGCGCCGAGGTACCAGCTGTCGCAGCCGGTGGTCCAGACCGTTCCGGGCATCGCGGCGCGGATCTCCGCCTGAAAACGCTCGAGCGCATCCATCCTCGGCGCGGCATGCGCGATCTCGCCGCGAGCGATCAGCTCGATCCACTTGATCGCGTACTCGGCCTGGCGCTCGGCGATCGGCACGAGCGAGAGGTTGCCGATCGGGCTATTGGGGCCCATCAGCATGAAAACGTTCGGAAAGCCAGGAAGGCAGACGGTGTTGTGGGCGCGCGGCTCAGGCTTCCAGAGGTCTTCGAGGGTGACGCCGTCAACCCCAACGAGGTTGACGGGACGCACGAACGCCTTGGCGTCGAAGCCGGTCGCGAGCACCAATACGTCGAGCTCGTGGAGCGCGCCGTCGGCGGTGCGCACTCCTCCCGGTTCGACGCGCTCGATCCGGTCGTCGACGACAGCAACCTCGGGATGCTGCACCGCTCCGTAGAAGTCCCCCGAAACCACGAGCCGCTTACACATTGGGGTGTAGTCGGGAGTCAGTTTGCCGCGCAGGTCGGGGTCCTTGACGCGCCTCAGGTTCAGCCGGCAGAGGCCCGAGAAGAGGCGCCGGCGCCAGCCCTCCTCGTAGGTCGCCCTGCCGAACTGATCGATCAGCCACTCGTTCATCCGATAGTTGAAGCGGGCGGGTCGTGGACGACCCATGACGGCTCGGGAGATGCGACCCAGTTCCCTGTTGGGGACTGGCAGGACCCACTGCGCGGTGCGCTGGAACATCGTCAGGTGCCCTGCGACTCCGGCGAGGGCGGTGACGATCTGCACACCGGTTGAGCCTGTGCCGATCACGCCGATCCGCTTGCCCTCGAGCTCAACCGAATGGTCCCAGCGGGCAGAGTGGAACGCAGCGCCAGCGAAGTCGTCGAGTCCCTCAATCTGCGGATAGCGCGGGTGATGGAGCACCCCGGCCGCACAGATCAGGACATCGCAGCGGCGCGCCTCGCCGTCGGAGGCCTCGACCACCCAGCCCTCGTCTTCCCAACGTGCCTCACTCACCTCGGTGCCGAAGCGGATCCGGTCGAATACACCGTGGCGCTTCGCGCTGCGCTCGAAGTACTCGCGGATCTCGCCACCCGGCGAGAACTGGTGCGACCACCCGGGGTTCGGTTCGAACGAGAACGAGTAGTAAGCGGACGGGACGTCGCAGGTGAGCCCGGGGTAGGTGTTCTCGCGCCAGGTGCCCCCGACCGCCCCCGCCTTCTCGAGGATCTCGAAATTCTCGAAGCCGGCCTGGCGCAGCTTGATCGCAGCGCAGATACCGGACATGCCCGCCCCGACGATCAGCACCCGGGGGTCGGTCATCGCTACAAGCCCATGGAGCGGCCGATGAGCTCCTTCATGATCTCGTTTGTCCCCGCGTAGATACGGGTGATGCGGGCGTCAACCCAGGCCTTGGAGATCGGGTACTCGGTCGTGTAGCCGTAGCCGCCGTGGAGTTGAACGCCGGCGTCGGTGACCTCGCCGAGCAGGTCGGTCGTCCACCATTTGGCCATCGCGGCCTCCTCTACGGTCGCCTCGCCGGCGACGTAGCGCTCGATCGCGCGGTCGACGAACGCGCGCGAGATCGCGAGCTTGGTCTTCAGCTCGGCCATCACGAAGCGCGAGTTCTGAAACGAACCGATCGGGCGTCCGAATGCTTTGCGCTCCTTGATGTATTCGAGCGTCATGTCGAAGGCCATCTCCGCGCCTGCAAGGGAGGTGACGGCAAGGATCAGCCGCTCGGGCACGAGCCGGGATACGAGCTGCATGAAGCCCGAGCCCTCCTTGCCCAGGACGTTCTCATCCGGGACGTACACGTCGTTGAAGAACAGCTCGGCGGTGTCCGATGCGTGCTGGCCCAGCTTCTCGATCTGCTTGCCGCGTTCGAAGCCGTCCATCTCGCGTTCGATCACCATCATGGAGAGGCCGCCGTGCGGATCGTCGCCGGTGCGGACCGCCGTGATGCACATGTCCGTGTTGATCCCGTTGGTGATGAATGTCTTGCCGCCGTTCACCACCCAGCCGTTGCCGTCGCGCTTGCCTCGGGTCGAGATCGCTGCGAGGTCCGACCCGGTGCCCGGTTCGGTCATTCCGATCGAGAGAATCCGCTCGCCCGAAGCAACACTCGGGAACCAGCGGCGGCGCTGGTCCTCGTTCGCCGCTGCGATCAGGTAGGGCAGGCAGACGTCCGTGTGGAGCAGCGGGCCGGCGAAGGCGTCGCCCGCGCCCGACCGCGTTGCCTCTTCGCCGAGGACGACGTTGAAGCGCCAGTCGTCGACACCGGATCCCCCGTATTCCTCCGGCACCTCCATCGCCAGGAACCCGAACTCGGCAGCCTTGGTGAAGAGCTCGCGGGGGACGAGCTGCGCCTGCTCCCACTCGGGGTAGTTCGGGATCACCTCAGCGGCGAGGAACTTCTGGAAGCTCTCGCGATAGTCGTCGTGCTCGGGCTCGAAGATCGTGCGCTTCGCGGGCTGCGGGGGAGCGATGGCCATTGCATCCTTTCGGGGTTGGCTTGGAGCTGCGAGTTTACATACAGGCCTGCCGGTTTGTGTGGGTGCGACAGGCGGCAGAGTTGCGCTCCGGCCAGACATCCGGGGTACAGTCCTCGCGGTCATGGAGGTTTCCAGCATCTTTCCGATTGCCGCAGGGGGAGACGGCATCAACTGGGTCGCCGCGGTGTCGATTCCGTTCTTTACGGGCGCGATCGGCTGGCTGATCAACTGGACCGGGTTGATCATGCTCTTCAATCCGGTTCGGTTTCACGGTTTCAGGGTGCCGGGCCTGCGCGAGATCTCGACCCTCCTCCCCCGCAAGCTGCAGGAGATCCCGGGAGTGATGGAGGGCAAGACAGGCTGGCAGGGAATCGTGCCTGCGCGAGCCGGGAAGATGGGCTCGATCTCGTCGGACAAAGCGATCTCCAAGCTCGGAACCCCGCGCGAGTTCTACCAACAGCTCGAGCCCGATCAGATCGCCGAGCACATCGTGACGATGTTCGTTCCGCAGATGCCGGAGATCGTCGATCGGATCCTCACCAGGGAGAACCCGACGCTCTGGAACAACACGCCGGACAGGATCAAGAAGCTCGTGTTCGCACGGGTTCAGCAGGAACTGCCGGAGATCGTCCATCAGATGATCGACGAGATCGGCGTCCACATCGACCTGCTGCTCGATCCGAAGCTGATGGTGATCGAGCAGTTCGAACAGAACCCCGACCTTGTGGTGCGCATCTTCAAGGACATCTCGACCCGCGAGCTGCGGCTGATGGTGAACTTTGGCTTCTTCTTCGGCTTCCTGCTAGGAATCCCGGTGGCGATCATCGACGTGACGCTGCACCAGTGGTGGCTGCTGCCGATCATGGGCGTCGTCGTCGGCTGGACCACCAACCTGCTCGGCATGAAGCTGATCTTCGAGCCGGTCGAGCCGACCAAGTGGGGGCCGATCAAGATGCACGGCCTATTCCTGCGTCGCCAGGCTGAGGTCGCCGAGGTCTACGCCGGAATCATCGCCGACGACGTGGTGACGCTCGAGACGATCGGTAACCAGCTCGTGGCGGGACCGAGTGGCGATCGCACCAGGCAGATGATTGAGACGGCAATGCGCCCAGCCATCGACAAGGCAGCCGGGTCCATCCGCCCGGCTGCTCGGGTGGCGGTTGGAACCCGCGAGTTCGACGACATCAGTTCGGCCTTTGCCTCGGAAGCTGTCGATCAAACGCTCACCCCGTTCCGCGACCCTGAGTTCTCCAAACGCCAGAGCGACAAGATCCGGCGCCTGATCGCCGAGCGCACCCGCGATATGCCCTACGACGATTTCGTCGAGATGCTTCGCTCCGCGATCAAGGAAGACGAGTGGATGCTCTACGCGCACGGCGCGATCATGGGCGCGGGCGGCGGCCTCCTCCATTTGGCGATCTTCGGGGTGAGCGGCGGATGAGCGAGGATCGCCCCCGGCGCCGCGACGACATGCTCGGGCTCGCGAAGGTCGCTGCCTCGACCTGGTGGCATACGACCGAGTGGGCCATGAACGGCTCCGTGAAGGCGGGAAGACGGCTGCTGGGCGCCGCCTCGTCTCCCGATGCTGCGGCGGGCCTTGCAAACGAAGTCGGCGACGTCGCTCGCGGAGCTGCCAGAGACGTCTCCGAGGCGACCGGCTTCGGCGAGGCGGTGCGAAGTCGCGTACCTGAGGGGAGCGTCGCCGAGCGCGCGGTCGCGGTGGCCGCGGACGCTATGCGCCAGCGAGATCGCTCCGACGAAGGGCCGACCCTGCAGGAGACGGGCGAGCAGTTGCTAGTCCGCTCGCGCGACGTCCTCTACGAGGTGGACGCGCACCCAGCGTATGAACGGATTCTCTCCGAGATGGCGCCCGACGAGGGACGCGTACTGCGGCTGCTTTTGGTCGAGGGGCCCCAACCCGCGGTGGACGTGCGGACCGGCGGACCCCTGGGCTACGTCAGCTCGCGCCTGATCGCGGGGGGGTTCACCATGATCGGCGCGCGTGCCGGTTTGCGCTACCGCGACCGCGTGCCGGCCTATCTCAACAACCTCTTCCGGCTCGGGCTCGTGTGGTTCTCACGCGAGACCCTGCGCGACCACCTCGCCTACCAGGTGCTCGAGGCGCAGCCCGACGTGCTCGGCGCGGCCCACACGGTGCGCTTTCCCAAGATGGTTCGCCGCTCGATCCATCTGACGCCGTTCGGCGAAGACCTGTGCCGCGTGTGCTTCGCCACGGCCGATCTGGAGATCGAGGCGCTGCCCGAGCACAGCGACCCGCCCGAGGACTAGCCCCCCAGGGCCGCCCGCCCCCGGGGGGCGACCCGGGGGGGCGAACCGCCCGCCCGCCCCCGGGGGGGCGAACGTCGCTCGCTGCGCCCTATACGGGGTAATGAGCGACGTTCGCGCAATCGAGTTGGCGGGCAGGCAGTTCAACCGGATCTCGCGCGGGCAGCTGCTGCAGTGTGGGTTGGACCGGGGGGCGGTTGAGCATCGCGTCGGCTCAGGCCGTCTCGTGATCGTCGAACCGGGCGTCTTCGCCTTCGCGCCGGTGCTCGATGACAAGTGGGGCCGCTGGATGGGAGCGACACTCACGGAGCGCCAGACGGTTCTCAGCCGCCTCAGCGCCGCAGTTGCATACGAGATCCTGGGACGAGAAGGTCGGTTGATCACGGTCACGCGGCCTGGCGATGGCGGACCCGTCCGGCACGGCGGGCTGTGGGTGCACCGCAGCACCGCGCTTGCCGGAGACATCACTGAGTTGCATGGGGTCCCGATCACGACCGTGGCTCGAACTGCCCTCGACCTCGCCTCAGACGTAAATGACAGGGCCTACGCCCGCGCCGTGCGCGAAGCGCTGCGGCTCGGCCTCACCACGATCTACGAATTGGGGGACGCGCTCGGCCGCTACCAGGGGCGCCGAGGATCGAAGCGGTTCGCGCGAATGCTCGCCCGCTACAGCGGGCTGCCGATCGAGCGCGCTCGAAGCGGCGCCGAGATTCGTGCCACTCAGCTCCTGCGTGACGCCGGGATCAGCGGGTGGAGACTGAATGTGGACGTGGCCGGCGAGGAAGCGGATCTCAGCTTTCCCGCGCGCCGTCTCATCATCGAGGTCGACGGAGGCCCATTCCACCTGGACAAGGGTGAGGACAAGCGCAAGGAGATCGCTTGGAGGGCTGCGGGCTGGATCGTCCGGCGCCTTCCGTCCGACGATGTGTACGACCGTCCGCGCCGCTTTCTCGACCTCTGCACCAAGTGAACGTCGCTCGTGGCTATGTATGGCATGTAGTGAGCGACGTTCAGGGGGCGGAGACCGGGCCGAGCACGCGGTCCGTGTAGTCGTTGGCGAAGACGCCCTCGGGGTCGAGCCTGCGCCGCGCCGCAGCGAAATCGTCCCAGCGTGGGTAGCGCGGAGCAAGGTCCTCGGCCGTCAGGAAGTGACGCTTGCCCCAGTGCGGCCGGCCTCCGTACTCGGACGCGATCCGCTCGACCTCGCTGAAGTAGGAGCGCCAATCGAGCTTGCGATCCTGGTGGACCGCGATGTAGCAAGTGTCGCGCTCGTGCGAGGGACTCAGCAGCGAATCGTCGGCGGCGACGAAGCGGACCTCGATCGGGAACGCGATTCCGAGCTCGGGCCGTGATGCAACCTCGAGGACGCGCTCGAACAGATCGCGCGCGTGCTGGCGCGGGACCCCGTACTCCATCTCGGTGAAGCGGATGTGCCGCTGTGAGGCAAATACCTTGTAGGAAGCATCCACCTTGGACGCTTCACCGGTGCCCTTGACCGCTAGCCGGGCGATTCGGGGCGCCAACGACGGGCGGACCCGCGCAGCCCAGGCGAACGCCTGGCCGACCCAGTTCTCGACCACCATCTCCTGCGCGTAGACCTTGACGGGATGGTCTGGGCGGGGCGGCTCGTGTGTGCGTCGGGACTCGCGGCAGAGGGCGACGTCCGTGTGGGGGAAGACGTAGAACTCGAAGTGGTCGGTGGCGGCGTCGAGCTCGTCGAGCCGATCCAGGGTCTCAGCCAGCGGCCGCTGGCTGTCAACCCGGTCGATCGTATAGGCGGGAACCGCGCCCACCGTGACCGAGTAGACGATGCCGAGCGCACCGAGGCCTACGCGCGCCGCGCGCAGCAGCTCGGGTTCTGAGGCATCGATGCTGACCAGCGATCCGTCGGCGCAGACCAACTCGAGCGCTGCGATCTGGGCCGAGACGTTCTGGAAGCGGCGGCCGGTTCCGTGGGTGCCGGTGGCGATCGAGCCCGCGACCGACTGGCGATCGATGTCGCCCAGGTTCTCGAACGCGAGCCCATGCGCGTCGAGCATCCGGTTCAGGCGCTGCAGCGGTACCCCGGCCTCGACCTTTACCTGCCCAGCCGCAGGGTCGTGGCCGAGCTCGCGGGTGAGGTGATCGAGCCGGACCATCACCCCGTCGGTAAGGGCAATGTCGTTGAACGAGTGGCCCGTTGCCGACGCCCGGACGCGCTGCCCGCCCTCGGCCGCGCGGGCCACGACCTGCCGCAAGCCGTCGAGCGTGAGAGGCCGCTCGATCGCCGCCGGATTGCAGTGCTGATCTCCGGCCCAATTGGTCCAGCTGGCCATCGCGAGAAGCGTATTCCGCGACCGGCTTCGCAAGAATCAGGGATGGAGCGGTGGCAGAGTCCGGTTGATTGCAGCTGCCTTGAAAGCAGCCGACCCTCTTTCAGGGGGTCCGGGGGTTCGAATCCCTCCCGCTCCGCTCAGCCCGTCAACTCCTTCGAGCGCCTGTTCAGTTCGTCCATGTCGATCTCGCGGTGCTTGAACTGCTCAGCGAGCTTGGTAGCTCCTCCGAGTGCTCGAGCGCGTTCGCCTGGGATCGCCTGCACGGTGGTGCGCTGCTCCTCGGTCAGATCGCTCACACTTCTAACCCTCTCGCACGAGCTTGACAACGTCACCGCGCAAATTCCAGCCTCCGGCGCTCGTTGCCGATCAAGGACAGGAGTGGAGACCCTCGCCGACATGCAGGTGGATCGCAAGCGCGTCGTGACAGTGCTCACCACGCTCAGCGTGCTGGCCACGCTGTTCTTCACCGGCGGCACGCAGGGATGAGCGCATCAGGATCTGAGCAGCGGCGTCCATCCCTGCCACCCGACCCGCTTGCCACATAGTGGTTGCACAGACTCATCCGAACCCGCCGCCGGGTGCAGCAAAGCGCTCGGCGATGTGTTGTCCTGAATATGGTGGCTTGGGTCGCAGGAAAGTGGATGCTCACGGCGACCTCGCTGGCGTGCGCAGTCGTGCTGAGCGCGACCGGCTCCGCCGGCGCCGCTACATACGCGCCAAAGGGGAAGGCGATCTTCCATGGCGTCTCCGACACGGGTGACGTGGCCGACTACCGGGCCTTCAACCGGCAGGTGCGGGCCCACACGCCGCTGCTTCAGAACTTCTTCCATTGGGGAGTACCCCTCACCACCGGCGCCCTCGACCGCTGGGATGCCACCGACACTCGCGGCGTGCTGAGCCTGTCGACCGCCCCCGGTGGGCAGCCCGAAATGATCACACCCAGACAGATCGCGACCGGTCGCGACGACCACTACATGGTCCGCCTAAACCAGTCGATCGCGAAATCCAAGCAGGTTGTCTACATCCGGCCCTTTGCCGAGATGAACCTTCACATCAACCCCTACTCGGCCTTCAACGCGGACGGCTCACCCCGCGCGGGCCACTCCACGGGAGCCTTCAAACGAGCGTGGAAGCGACTGGTGCTGATCGTTCGTGGCGGCAAGCGCAAGGCGATCAACCGCAAGCTGATGAAGCTCGGAATGCCGCGGATATACCGCGCCAGAAACGAGGCTGACCCCGTCTACCGCGAGATGGGCCTCAAGCGCACGCTGAAGAATCCGAAGGTCGCATTCATGTGGATGCCGCTGACGCGAGGTTCGCCGAACGTCCGGGGCAACGCGCCCAAGAACTACTACCCGGGCCGCCGCTTCGTGGACTGGGTGGGCACCGACACCTACTCGAAGTTCGCCAACAGCACGCTCTGGCGGAATCTGAACGCCTTCTACCGCCGCTATCGGCGGTTCCCGTTTGCCATCGGCGAATACGGGCCGTGGGATAACGACGTTGGCGGAGCCTTCACCCGCCGGATATTTCGCTGGGCCCAGCGACGTTCGCGTGCGAAGGCGCTGCTGTACTTCCGCAGCAACGACACCGCCAACGAGTTCAACCTCCAGTACTACCCCGGCGCGAAGCGCGAACTGCGACGGATCCTCAACCGCAAGCGATACCGCTCGCATGCACCGGGCACACGCGACCACGACGGCGGCCCTGACAGCGGCGGGACGCCCGGGTAAGCCCGGTCGGCAGTCGGTCGAGTCCAGGCGGCTCTAGCCCTGGTCGCCCTCAAACCCTTTCAGTTGCACATCGACCGCCGCGGTGGGAGCGCCGTTTTCGTCCGCGATCATGTGCAGTTCCGTAAGGAGAAACGTGGCACGGCGGCGGAAGACCGGATTGCTCTCACTGTGCAGACGTATCTGCTCATATCCGAGCTCGACGAGATCCGAGAAGTCGGGAGCAGTGGCGTGCAGCCGCATCACGCCCTGCTCGTCGGCTCGCACCAACGGAACTGGTTCCTCGCGTGCCACGAGGCCGAGGACGTGCGTGATCGACCCGAGCGCGTTCTCGGCGGTCGTCGGGTCGTTGAGACTTGGCGAAAGCGCGCGCAGGGCGATGTCGGCGAGCTGCCGGATAGGGAATCCAATGTCCTGCACGAGAGTGCGCTCCTGGCCGATCTCGAACAAGCTGAGACTCCTCTCCGCGAGGGCCCGGGCCTCAGATCCCCGCGCCTCCGCTAGGACGGTTCCCGTGACGACGAACTGCCCGACCTGAACCCGTTGCACAAACAGGCCATCGCATTCGCTCCCGAGCGCGATCAGCTCGTCGCCAGCGATCGAGGTGACGTACCCGGCCCGCTCGGCGCGGATAGGCGCCGATGGCCCCTCACCGGCATGGTGGACTTGGGCAACCCCAGTGCCGATCCCTTTCGGGTAGCGGTTCTCGACCGCCCTCGAAGCGTCCGCGGCGATCCTCCGAATCAGGGTTGAGGCCTCGAGCGAGACGATGACGCTCTGGATGAACACCGCGAACAGGCCAAAGGCGAGAATCGCAGCGATAACCGCGAGTGTCAGTACGGCGTTCGGCGAAGTGACCTCTTCGGCAAGCGTGGATAGCCGCCCCAGGGCGATCAGTGCGTACACGAACAGGCCGAGGAACGCCGCGAGTGTGGCCTTGCTGACGCGGTCGGTTTGGAAGGTGCGCAGCACGCGAGGTCCGAGCTGCTGAGAGGCGAGCTGCAATGCGACGACGGTGACCGAGAAGGCGACGCCGGCAACCGAAACGGTTACGGTGGCGATCGTCTCGAGCAAGCCACGGGCGCTCGAGATGTCGGAGGTCGTGAAGATCCCGACCTCTCCTCCTGTGGCCGAGTCGAAAAGCGGCACGAGAAAGCCCAGGCCCGCTCCCGCCAGCATCGCGACGACGGGGAAAAACCAGAAGCTCCGGCGCAGCAGGTCATGCACCACGGCGAGATCGAATCTGCCCATCGGGGGCAGACTTTCACCGCAGCCGGATGTCGCCTCCGGCGTCCTGCATTGCCTAATCGCCGGAGCTGATTTAGAATCGTTCCCGGTGCCGCCCATCATCGCCCAGCAAATCGATGGGGTTCGCTTTCGATCTCAACGCTCACTCGCGGAGCGGGCGATGCTGCGCTTCCCGGCCGCGAGCCTCGCGGGGAGTCGCGCCCTGGCCAGGCTCGGGCCGCGCTCCCGCGCCAGACAGTGGCTCGCCAGGTGGGCGGTGCGCTCGGGATGGACGGCCATGGCTAGGGCCGATCTGGAGCTGGTGGTCACCCGGTACACCCACGATTGCGTCTCGGAGCCGCAGGAGGAACTCGTTGCCCTCGGGCTGCCACCGCGCCTTGAGGGTCACAACGAATATCGCAAGGGGTGGTCCGAATTTGTCGAGGAGTGGGGCGAGATGCACCTCACACCAAAGTTCTTCATTGACCTTGGAGGTCGCTCTGTCGTCCTCGCACACGGGCACATCCGCGGTGCGGCCAGCGGCGCAGAGGCCGACTTCGACATCAGCCAGCTCATGGAGCTCCGCCACGGCCAGGTCGCCCACGAACGCATGTTCAGCCGGTGGGCGGACGCACTCGATGCCGCCGGCATCGAACCCGCCGTGCTGGAGCGACTAGAGGCGCTGGATCCCCGTGGCGTCGTGGAGTTGCCGGCGCGCGTCCTTACGAAGCCCGATTGATCAGGCGCGCCCCGCCGCCCCCAGCTCGCGCAGCCTCGCCCGACCCTCTACTAGCGACCGATTGACCTTGGTGTACGTCCAGCCGGTGAGCACGCAGATCTCGCGGTAGGAGTAGCCCTCCCCTCTCAGAACCAGGGCCCGGCGTTCGGCCGGCTTCAGGCGGGCAAGCGCTCGGGCCCGCTCGCTCGCCCACTCGCGACGCTCCGCCTGCTCGAAAGGCCCCGGCGCGGAGGTTCGCAGAGACTCACCCGGCTCGGCGCCGAGCAGCCGCTCGCGCTCGCGCCGGACCGCGAGCGCCTCCCTCCTCGTCACCAGGTGCATCCAGGCGGCCAGGCGGGCCGGAGGATGTGGCGGCGCCTTGGTCAGCAGGATCAGGCTCGCGCGCTGCACGGCGTCATCGGCGTCATCTGCGCAGATCGAGCAGCGGCGTGCGGTGCGACTGAACGCTGATCGTTGAGTCCGGAGGAGGTCGAGCGCAGTGGTCTCGCGGATTTCGCGCACGGGTAAGGCAACCCCAAGTGGCGAAACCGTGCCCCCCTGGGATCCTGCATTCACCCGTTTCGACACGGCGTTGCCGAAGGCGAAGCTCCATGCAGGGCAGCGCCGCATCCCGATCGGCCACTACGCCGACGTTATCGTTGCCATGCGATGCGCACCTGTCTAGTCACCGGCGGAGCCGGGTTCCTCGGCTCCCACCTCTGCGACGCCCTGCTCGAACAGGGCCACCGCGTGATCTGTGTTGACAACCTCGACACCGGGTCGTTGCAGAACGTCGAGCACGTGGACGACGAGCGGTTCAAGTTCCTCATGCACGACGTAACCGAGCCGCTCTACCTCGACGAGCCGATCAACTTCGTGTACCACCTCGCCTCGCCCGCGAGCCCGATCGACTACGCGCGCCTGCCACTGCACACCCTCAAGGTGGGCTCGTACGGGACGCACCACATGCTGGGCCTGGCGAAGATCAAGCGCGCCCGGTTCGTCCTCGCCTCCACTTCGGAGGTGTATGGCGACCCCCAGGTCCACCCCCAGCCGGAGGAGTACTGGGGGCACGTGAATCCGATCGGTCCCCGAGGCGTCTACGACGAGGCCAAGCGCTACGCCGAGGCCTTGACGATGGCCTACCACCGCCAGCAGGGCGTGAACACCGGCATCGTCCGGACCTTCAACACCATGGGCCCCCGGATGCGACCGCACGACGGGCGCGCGGTCCCCACCTTCCTTCGCCAGGCGCTCCAGGACAAGCCGTTGACCGTGTTCGGCGACGGCAGCCAGACGCGCTCTTTCTGCTACGTGGACGATCAGGTGCGCGGGTACATCGCGATGGCCGAATCCGACGTTCACCAGCCCGTGAACATCGGCAACCCGAACGAGTTCACCCTGCTCGAGCTCGCCGAGGCCGTGATCGAGGTGACGAAGTCACGCTCGGAGATCGTGTTCGAGGCCCTGCCGGTGGACGATCCACAGGTGCGACAGCCGGAGATCACCCGTGCGCGGGAGCTGCTCGGATGGGAGCCAAAGGTGGACCTGCGGGAGGGTCTTCGCCGCACGATCGAGCAGGCGGGCGTCGAAAAGCTCGTCGGCTAGTTGACAGCGCAGACGCTTCGCATCGCCCACCTGACCGCGACCTTTCCGCCGTACCGCGGCGGGGCCGGCAACACCGCTCACCGCTTCGCCGTCGGACAGGCCGAGCGCGGCCACCACGTCGAGGTCTTCACCGCACCCGCGCCCGGCGACCCCCCGCCCTCCGGCGGGGCCGTGGTCCACCGGATCAAGCCCGCCTTCGCGATCGGCAACGCACCGATGATTCCGCGCCTCGCCCGGCTCGAGGGCTTCGACGTGGTGCACGTCCACTATCCGTTCATCTTCGGCGCCGACCTCACGCTGCTTGGCCGGCTCCGCAAGCGGCGCCGGAACCAGGCGCTGCTCGTTCACTACAAGAACCGGCTGGTCGAAAAGGGAGCCCGCGGCCTGCTCTTCGAGGCCTACGAGCACACGATGGGCCCGGCTTTGATCCGGGCGGCCGACCGGGTCTGTGTGCTGAGTGACGACCACGCTCAGTCCGTGTCGTATCTGCGGCGCACCGGTGAGCGTGAACCGGACAAGCTGATCGAGATGCCCAACGGCGTCGACGCCGAGCAGTTCTCTCCTGGCGCGGATCACACCGGTCTGCGGGAGCGCCTCGGGATTTCCGCTGACGCCGTCGTTGCCGCCTTTGCCGGCACGCTCGACCGCGCCCACCACTTCAAGCGGGTCGACGTGGCGATTGATGCGATGGCAGCACTCGGCGACGACTCCCCCCATCTGGTCGTCGCGGGTGGCGGCGAGCTGCTCGAGTCGTTTCGCCAGCGCGCTCGCGCAGCCGGGATCGACGGACGGGTGCACTTCCTCGGCGCCGTGCCTCATCCTGAGCTGCCCGACGTGCTGCGGGCTGCGGACCTCTTCGTGCTCACGACCGAGCCTCCCGAGTCGTTCGGCATCGTCCTGATCGAAGCGATGGCCTGTGGGCTGCCTGTTGTCGCCACCGAGTACGCAGGCGTGCGTGCCGTCGTGTCAGACGGCGAGACCGGACTGCTGGCGACCCAGGGCGATCCCGTGTCGGTCGCGGCGCGGGTTCGCGAGCTGGTCGCGATCGGAGCTGAGGGCCGGGCGGCGATGGGCGCCGCCGGCCGGGCCCGCGCCGAGCGCGAGTTCAACTGGCCCCGGCTGCTGGATCGCATGGACGACGCATACGCCCAGGCGATCTCAGTCCGCGCCGGAAAGGCGGGCTGACATGGGCTCCCGCATCCTGCTCGTCACCTACTTCTTCCCGCCGTCCACCGATACGGGCGGCCACCGGCCGAGCGCCCTGGCGAAGTACCTCGCGCGCGCCGGGCACGACTTGACCGTGCTCACCACGTCCGCCTACGGCGAAATGGAGAGCGACTCGCAGCGCCAGGTGGTGCGCACGACGGACATGCAGCGCTGGCGCGCGAAGCTGCGCGGCGCCGAGCGGATCGACGCGCTATACGACGCCGACACCTACACCGGCAAGCCGCACCCGCTGGCCAAGGTGATCGTGCCCGAGCCGCTGGCGCTCGCGTGGGCGCCCTTCGCCCGCCGCACCGCAAAGCGCCTGCATCGCGCCGAGCCCTTCGACGCCGTGATCACCACCTCGCCCCCTGAGTCCGCGCACACCGTGGGGCGGGTGCTCCAGCGCCGCGGGGCCGCCTGGGTGGCCGACGTGCGCGACGCGTGGACTTTCGAGCCGCTGCGTCCAGCATTCCCCACCGCGCTGCAGCGCCGCCGCGACGAGCGGATGGAGCGGCGCCTGCTGGAGGCCGCGGACGCTGTCGTTTGCGTGTCGCGACCTGCAGCCGACGACCTGCGCGCGCGGGGGATCGCCGACCCGGTCCTGGTACGAAACGGTGCCGACCCCGAGCTGCTCGACGCGGCCGACCCGGCGAGCGTCTCGGAGCTGCTCGATCCGGCCCGGGTCTCGCTCGTCTACACCGGACGCTTCGGCAGTGCAGGCCGCGACCCGCGTCCGCTGGTCGAAGGCCTCCGGCGGCTGGCTCGAGAGGATCCAAACGCCGCTGGCCAGCTCGAGCTGATCGTCGCCGGCCCGCTCACCGAAGAAGAGGCGGAGCTGTTCGCCGCGGACGTGGCGCCGACCCGGGTGTCAATCGTCGGGTCACTGGATCGCGAACAAGCTTTGGCCCTACAGCGGGCGGCCGACGCGCTGCTGCTGATCGCGCATCCGGTGCGTTCCCAGCTCGCGAACTTCAAGCTCTACGAGTACCTCAGCGCGGGTCCACCCGTGCTCGCCCTGGCGGAGGGCACCGAAGCGGGCGTGATCGCGGGCGAGGCAGGCGGCGAGACGATCGCGGCGGGCGACCCCGCCGCGATCGCGGCGGCGCTCGGTCGCGTTGCCCGGCGTGAACTCACCTCACCGAATCCGGAGGCCCGAGCCGAGCACTCCTACCCGCTCGTCGCCGAGCGGATGGAGGCCGCGATCGAACGGGCGATCGCGGCTAGAGCCGAACGTTGATTGCCGCAGCGACACGTTCGACCGATTCCTCGGCCTGCGAGAGATAGAGGTTGGGCTCGATCGCCTCAAGCTCCATCAGCATCGGCTTGCCGCCGGGACCCGGGATCATGTCCACCCGCGCGTATAGAGGCAGGTAGCCGAAGCGCTCGGTGACATGATCGAGCACCTGCCGCGCGAGCGCCACCTCGGCCTCGCCCGCGGTCCCGGTCACAACCAGAGCCGGGTCGTACATCACCTCCGCGGCACCGACGCCGTCGTCCCGGATCGGTGCGACCTCATCGGGTCGCAGGATGGCGCCCTTGCGCAGCGCGTGGCAGGGTTCGCCATTCAGGCAAACGAGTGCTGTCTCGCCGATGCTCTCGACTTCGGGAACGTAGGGCTGCACCATCGCGATCCGCCCGCTTGCCTGGATCGACTCGACCAGGGCCGCCGCCGCTCCGTGGGCCGCTGGGCCGAAGCGTCCCGTGTCGCGTGCCCCGGCCGAGACCGTCGGCTTGATCACGACCTCGCCATCAAGCTTCGGCCCGGCATCCCTCGGCAGAACGAATCGGGTCGGCACCGTCGGGATCCCCGCCTCGGCGAGATCGGCGAGATAGGTCTTGTGGGCGTTCCAGCGCACCAACGGTGGGGCGTTGTGCAAGCGAGTGCCGACGCGATCGACCCAGGTCAAGAACTCGTCGAGTCGCTGTGAATAGTCCCAGGTCGAACGGATCACGACGGCGTCGTAGCGCTCCCACTGGACGGCCTCGTCGTCCCACGATGCTTGGTCTACCTCCGGACCGAGCGCGCGGAGCGCCTCGACGATCCGCCTGTCATCCTGGGTGAACTCGGGCGGCATGGCACTGAATGTCGCTACGGCCACACGCATCCGCGCGATGGTAGGGCCATATCCTCTCCGCCGATGAGCGACGACCAGCCGATCCACGTCGACGACGTAGCGCACCGCTACATCGCCCCGCTCACAGGGCCCGACGACGAGCGCGTGTTCACCGACTCGGGCATCGAGATCGACCGGCTCTACGACGAGTCCGACGTCGCCGAAGGCCTCGAGGATCGTCTCGGCGAACCGGGGGACTATCCGTTCACCCGCGGCATCCACGACGGTATGTATCGCGACCGCCACTGGACGATGCGCCAGTACGCCGGCTTCTCGAGCCCGCAGGACACCAACAACCGCTACCGCTACCTGCTCGAACACGGTTCGACGGGACTCTCGATGGCGTTCGACCTCCCGACCCAGCTCGGCCGCGACTCAGACGACCCCCTGTGTGAGGGGGAGGTCGGGCGCACCGGCGTTCCGATCGACACGATCGAGGACATGCGGATCTGCTTCGACCAGATCCCGCTTGACCAGGTCTCCACCTCGATGACGATCAACGCGCCAGCGGCGATCCTGCTGCTGCTCTACGAACTCGTTGGTGAGGAACAGGGCGTTTCCTCCGAGCAACTTCGCGGCACGGTCCAAAACGACGTGCTCAAGGAGTACATGGCGCGCGGCAACTACATCTACCCGCCCGAGGCGACGATGCGGATCACGACCGACCTCTTCGAGTACTGCGCCGAGCGGGTCCCGAAGTGGAACACGATCTCGATCTCCGGGTACCACATCCGCGAGAAGGGCTGTTCGGCGGTCCAAGAGGTCGCCTTCACCCTCTCGAACGCGATCGCCTACACCGAGGCGGCGCTCGACCGCGGGTTGCAGATCGACGACTTCGCCGGCCGTCTCGCGTTCTTCTTCAACGGCCACAACAACGTCTTCCAGGAGATCGCGAAGTTCCGCGCGGTCCGGCGGATGTGGGCGTCGCTCATGCGCGACCGCTTCAAGGCCAAGGAAAAGCGCTCCCAGATGATCCGCTTCCACACCCAGACAGGGGGCGTAACGCTCCAGGCCCAGCAGCCCGAGGTGAACATCATCCGGGTCGCCCTTCAGGGCTTTGCCGCGGTGTGCGGCGGCACCCAGTCACTTCACACCAACGGCTTCGACGAGGCTCTGGCGCTGCCGACCGAGCGCTCGGCGCGGATCGCCCTCCGGACCCAGCAGGTCCTCGCCTACGAATCGGGCGCCGCCGACACGGTCGACCCGTTCGCGGGCTCGTACTTCGTCGAGTCGCTCACCGACGAGATCGAAGAGCGGGCGTGGGAGCTGATGGAGGAGGTCGAACGCCAGGGCGGATCGGTCAAGGCGCTGGACTTCATGCAAAAGGAGATCGAGGAGTCGGCCGCCTCCTACCACGAGCGCTACCGCTCAGGCCAGGACATCGTCGTCGGCGTCAACAAGTTCGTGACCGACGTGGTCGACGATGTGGACATCCTGCGGGTCGATCCCCAGGCCGAGGTCGACCAGCTCGCCCGGCTCAAGGCTTTCAAGGAGAGGCGCGACCAGGCCGGGGTAGACGCCAAGCTCGCCGAGCTACGGTCAGCCGCCGAGGGCAGCGTGAACCTGCTCCATCCGATCCGCGCCGCGCTGGCCGCCGACGCCTCGATCGGCGAGGTCTGCAACGCGATGCGAGACGTGTTCGGCGAGTACCGCGGGGGCGCGTTTTTCTAGGCACTCCGAGGGGTGCACGCCCGCTCACCAGGGCAGGAAAGGGGCGCCGCCGCGAGAAAGGCGGCGCAGGATGGAAACGCACGCCAAGCGAACGCTGGTCAAGTCGGCACCCGAGCTGTGGCAACTCGCCGACGACCCGGTCAAGCTCGAGGTCTGGATGGCCGGCCTGATCGCCGCAAATCACCCGATCGAGATCGAGGTCACGCACCACGAGCCGGAGCGACTGCTCGCGTGGCAGACGGCGAACGGCGGGGCCTTCGCCCGGATCGCCGTCGCACTGACCGAGAGCGGCTTTGGCACGGCCGTGACCATCCGCGCCACCCACGAGACGGCAGGCCACGACGCCCCCGCTGCCCTGGAGAGGCTGCTCGATGAGCTCGGCGCCCCGGAACGACGGCCCTTCACCAACGCCTGACGACGCCCCGCCGGGCGAGGAAGCGCTGGCGGCGATCGTGCGAATGCGCGGCTCACCCCTGCTCGAGGCGCTCGAGCGCTCGCATCCGGGATCGCGCGAGCACGCTGAAGCGACCGGCTCCTACGCGTTCGCGACAGCGGCCGCGCTCGGGCTTGGCCGCGGCGGCGCAGAGCTCTGCCGAGAGACGGCCAAGCTGGCCGACATCGGCAAGGTCTACGGTCCTGAGAACCACCACGAGGCCGGCGCCCGGCTGGCGCTCGGCGCCGGCATCCCGACCGATGTCTGCGGCTGGCTCCTGCAGATTCGAGAGCGCTTCGACGGGAGCGGTCCCGAGGGACTTGCCGGCGAAGCGATCCCGATCGCATCACGGGTGGCGCGGGCCGCCGGCGTGTGCGAGTCCGCTTTGACGCGCCTGACGAGCGAACGAATCACCGCGGGCCTGGCGGGCCGGCGCGAGAGCGCGATCGCGGCGCTGAACGGGGCGGTCGGCTCCGAGCTCGACCCCGGGGTGGTCGCTGCCCTGGCCGGCGTACTCGAACGGGCGGGCCGGTGACGGCCGGGCTGCATATCGCCCGCTGAGCTGAACGGCACAGAATCAGGCAAGCGCACGGGGCAGGCCTCGAGGCCCCGCCCATTCGTGTTCCGGGGCAGGCACATAGACTCTCCCGCCCGATGCGCGAGAGCTTTCCCCAAAGCCACGAGGAGAAGCTCGCCCAGCTCCGCGAGCTGCGCGACGCCGCCGTCAACTCCGCCTCGGAGGCCGCGGTGGAGAAGCAGCACGCGAAGGGCAAGCTGACCGCGCGCGAGCGGATTGAGAAGCTGCTCGATCCCGGCTCGTTCGAGGAGCTCGACACCTTCGTCCGGCACCGGACCCACGAGTTCGACATGCAAAAGAACCGCCCCTACGGCGACGCCGTGGTGACCGGTTACGGCACGGTCGAGGGCCGGGTCGTCTTCGTCTTCAGCCAGGACTTCACGGTCTTCGGCGGCTCGCTCGGCGAGGTGATGGCCGAGAAGATGTGCAAGGTGATGGACCTCGCCGCCAAGGTCGGCGCACCCGTCATCGGCCTCAACGATTCCGGCGGGGCCCGGATCCAGGAGGGCGTCGTCTCGCTCGGCGCCTACGGCGACGTATTCGTGCGCAACGTGCAGTGCAGCGGCGTGATCCCGCAGATCAGCGTGATCATGGGCCCGTGTGCGGGCGGCGCCGTCTACTCGCCGGCGATGACCGACTTCATCTGCATGGTCAAGGAGACCTCGCACATGTTCATCACCGGCCCCGAGGTCATCAAGACGGTCACCGGCGAGGAAGTCGAGTTCGAGGCCCTCGGCGGCGCGATGTCGCACAACTCCAAGTCCGGCGTGGCGCACTTCGCGGCAGACGGCGAGGAGCAGTGCCTCGAGGACGTGCGCTACCTGCTCTCGTTCATGCCCTCCAACAACCTCGAGATGCCGCCTCGGGTCGAGCCGTTCGACGACCCCGATCGCGAGGACCAGGAGTTGGACACGCTCGTCCCCGACGACCCGTCCAAGCCCTACGACATGCGCGACGTGATCGGCAGGATCGTCGACGACGGTGACTTCTTCGAGGTCCAGGAGCACTGGGCACAGAACATCGTGATCGGCTTTGCCCGACTCGACGGCTTCCCGGTCGGCATCGTCGGCAACCAGCCCAAGCACCTCGCCGGTGTGCTGGACATCGACAGCTCCTGCAAGGGCGCGCGCTTCGTGCGCACCTGCGACGCCTTCAACATCCCCCTGCTGACCTTCACCGACGTCCCGGGCTTCCTGCCCGGCACCTCGCAGGAGTGGGGCGGGATCATCCGCCACGGAGCGAAGCTGCTGTACGCGTTCACCGAGGCGACCGTGCCGAAGCTCACCGTCGTCACGCGCAAGGCCTACGGGGGCGCCTACGACGTTATGAACTCCAAGCACATGCTCGCCGACTTCAACTTTGCCTGGCCCACCTCCGAGGTCGCCGTGATGGGACCCGAGGGCGCGGTCAACATCATCTACCGTCGCGACATCGCCGAATCGCCCACGCCCGAGGACCGGCGTGCGAAGTTGATCGACGACTACAAGGCCCATTTCGCCAACCCGTACTCGGCGGCCGAACGTGGCTATCTCGACGACGTGATCGAACCACGCCAAACCAGGCCGAAGCTGATCCGGGCGCTGCGCGCACTGCAGACCAAGCGGGTCGAGCAACCGAAGCGCAAGCACGGCAACATCCCGCTCTAGCACCGTCGAACCCTCCCGTTGAAGGAGCGCGAACGGCGCGCCGCCAAGGTGTTCACGGTAAGTTCAACTGCAGTGGGGCAGAAGGAAATAAGGCGCACGCTGCTGCTGGCCGTTACGGGATTTCTCGTCGCGCTGGTGATCGCAGGCGGCGCGACCGCGGACACGCCTCCCGACACCCTCGGCCTCAGCACCATCGACCAGACGCTGGTCCCGACCGGCGATCTCGCCGACTACAACGATCTCGCCGCCACCGGCGAGGGCGAGGGCTACGTAGTTCGCGAGGAACTCGCCGCTGCGGAGGCCGCCCGCGAGACACGTCGCAACTCGCTCTTGTACTTTGGGCAGCTTTCCGACTTCCAGCTCGCCGACGAGGAGTCCCCCGCCCGGGTCGAGTTCCTCGATTTCGGGCCGTTCTCGTCCGCCTGGCGGGAAAACGACGGGCAGCTCGCCCATCAGGCCGAGGCGATGATCCGGCAGATCAATGCGTTTGCCCCGGCGAGCCCCCTCGACGCCGCCGATGGCTCGAACCGCGCCATGGACTTCACGATCAACACCGGCGACGCGGCCGACAGCCAGCAGCGAAACGAAACCGAATGGGTGCGCACGCTCGCCGAAGGCGGCACGCTCTACTCGGGCAGCGGCACCGACCCGGCGACATCCGGTGACGCAACCTGTGCCCTGCTGCACACCATCGGCCTGGTGCCCGACGGCAACGCGCCCGAGAAATACACCGGGGTCATGGACTACGACGACTACAGCGAAGGCACGATGCAGTTCTGGGACCCGGACCTCTCGATCGGGCCCTTTGCCGACTTCCCCACCTACCCCGGCCTGATGGACGCCAGCCAGGCGCCGTTCGAGGCTGCTGGTCTCGACGTTCCGCACTACCTGACCTTTGGCAACCACGACGCGCTGGTGCAGGGCAACGCCGCAGCAAACGCCATCTACGAGTCGGTGGCGACGGGCTGCGTGAAGCCGATGGCGCCGCTTACCAGCGACACCGACACGCTCCAAGAGGCGTTCGAAGGGATCGCCGCGCTCGATCTCAGCGCCATCCTCACCCTGCTGACGACGGACCCGACGAAGATCGGACTGGTCCCGCCCGACCAGGGCCGCCAGTTCGTCTCGAAGTCCCAGTACAAGCAGATCTTCCGCGACGGTACCCAGGCCGACGCCCACGGCTTCAACTTCATCGACGGCGACGAGGAGACCGCCTCGGAAGGCTCCGCCGGCTACTACGCCTGGAACCCCGAACCCGGCCTTCGATTCATCTCCGTAGACACCGTCTCTGAGGCCGGTGTGATCGGCCCGTCGGCGAACGGAAACGTCGACCATCCGCAGTTCCTGTGGCTGGTCGAACAGCTCGAGGCGGCCAAGGCGGCAGACGAGCTGGTCGTGCTCTTCTCCCACCACGCGATCCCGTCGCTGAATGCGGACGTCGCCGACGAATTGGCGCCGCCGTGTAACGACAGCAACGACAGCCACGGTCACAACGTCAACCCCGGCTGCGACCCGGACCCGCGCAACTCGGAGCCGATTCACCTCGGCGCCGATCTCGAGGACCTTCTGCACGACTACCCGAACGCGATCGCATGGGTGGCCGGCCACTCCCACGAGAACACGATCGAGCCCTATCCGAATCCCTCCGGAGAAGGCGGGTTCTGGTCGATCCGCGTGGCGGCTGAGGCTGACTGGCCCCAGCAGTCGCGCCTGCTCGAGATTTTCGACAACGAGGACGGAACAATCTCGATCTTCGGCACGATCCTCGACCACGCGTCGCCCTCGACCTCGGTGCCGGCGGAAACGGACATGACCGGCGCGGGCGTGCTCGATATCGCCTCGGTCGGGCGCACGATCGGCTACAACGAGACCCAGTACGGAGGCGAGGCCTGCAACCCGGTCTGCTCCGGCGAGCCGGGCGACCGCAACGTCGAACTGCTGCTCGGCGACCCGCGGGTTGGCGATCCGGATCCGCCTGATCCACCCGACCCACCGAGGAGCCGCTGCGGCCGGGCCGTGATCGGGACCAAGGGCAACGACCGCCTCGTGGGAACCTCGGCGCGCAATCGCCTGGTCGGCAAGTTCGGACGCGACCGCATCTCCGGACGCCGCGGGGACGACTGTTTGCGCGGCGGGCGAGGCAGGGACAAGCTGCATGGCGGTGCCGGGGACGACCGGCTCACAGCCGCGAGCGGTGACGACCGGCTGGTCGGGGGCCCGGGCAGGGACCGGATGGTCGGCGGGCGCGGAAACGACCGCATAATCGCGATGGACGGCGAACGAGACGTCGTGATTTGCGGCCGAGGCGACGACTTCGTCCGCAGCGACTTCAACGACGTGCTGCGCGGATGCGAGCGCGGCGTGTCCGGCGGTCCCTGAGGGCCAATAGAGTTGGTGGCCGTGAAGAGCAGTAACGGCCAGCGCAGGACTGCTCGCCCGCGGATCGAGATGGTCTCGGGCGCCGCCTCGGACTCCGAGGCGGCGGCGATCGTCGCCGCTCTGGAGCAGTTTTTGGCCGACACGGCGCCCGCGCCGGCACCGGACGGGCCTGCGATCAGCCCCTGGGCGCGAGCCGCGCTCGAGGAAGGGATTGCGGCACGCCAGGTGAGCGGCTACGTGTGGGGCCACTCCCCCCGTCCATCCCCGACCAGGAGCTAGACATGGCAGTCGTGAAGATCATCGAGTTGGTTGGCAGCTCCAAGACATCGACCGACGACGCCGCCAAGCAGGCGCTCGAGGAGGCGAGGAGTTCGCTGCGCAACATTCGCGCCGTGGACATCGTCTCGACCGGCATCCGCGGCGAGAACCTGGACGAGTACCGCGCCCACGTCCGCGTCGCGTTCATCGTCGACAAAGCCGACGTCGACTAGAAACGCCGGCGGCTCGTCCGCTGGCGTCGGGCTAGGGCGCGATCGCTGACCCGGCAGGTCGCGCTTCAGGCGCGGGTTCCCGCTAAAAGCCCTAATCCCAATCAGGATTTATGTAATACTTCTCGGCGATGGAACCCACAGCCGCACCTGTACGCCCGAAGGACAAGGCCACCGCCGACCAACTCGACCAGGACCACGGGAAGGTTCAGGTCGGAAAAGGCCGTGGCAGCCTCGAGAACCCGGAGGTCTACGAGAACGTTCCTGGACACCTGATCCCGATCCTCGAGCACGAGTTCGACGACTTCGACACCGAGGCCGACAAGTTCCTCGACGGCCAGACGCCGGAAGACCAGTTCATCGGCTTCCGTCTCAAGCAGGGCGTCTACGGACAGCGCCAGCCCGACGTGCAGATGTGCCGGATCAAGCTGCCGATGGGCGGTGTCACCCCCGAGCAGATGGACGTCCTCGGCGACGTGGTCGAGCGCTGGGCTCCGCTGGGCAAAGGTCACATCACCACGCGTCAGAACATCCAGATCCACCACATCCCGCTGAAGGACATGGCCCAGCTGATCCGCGAGATCTCCGCCGTCGACCTGTCCTCGCGCGAGGGTTGCGGCAACACGGTTCGCAACGTCACCGGCGACCCGTTCGCTGGTGTCGCCGCCGACGAGCTCTTCGACATCACCCCTTACGCCGGCGCCTACGTGCGCTACTTCGTGCGCCATCCGACGACCCAGCTGATGCCGCGGAAGATCAAGACCGCGTTCACCGCGACCGACGAGGACGTCGCGATCACCGGCATCCACGACATCGGCTTTATCCCGCGCCTTCGCGATGGCGTGAAGGGCGTTGAGATCCGGGTCGGCGGCGGCACATCGATCATGCCTCGCATCGCCCCCACGCTCTACGAGTTCGTCGAGCTCGACAATGGCGACTACCTCAAGGTCACCGAGGCCGCGCTTCGCATCTTCGATCGCCAGAACTGGCTGCGCGTGAACCGCGCCCGCGCCCGCATCAAGGTCCTGATCGACAAGATCGGCATCGACGCGTTCCGCGAGCTGGTCGACGTCGAGCTCGAGGGCGACTGGGTTGCCGAGCGCGATTTCGACGTCGACAAGCTTCGCTTCGACGTGGACGAGGAGGGGGCGGCGCCCGTGGTGCCGACCAGCCCCAGCGCGCCGAACGGAGACGTATCGGAGTACGAGCGCTTCCGCACCTCGAACGTCCGCTCGCAGCGCCAGGACGGCTTCTCGACCGTGGTCGTCAAAGTCACGCGCGGTGACCTGACTCCCGCGCAGTTCCGCGGCCTCGCCGCGATCATGCGTGAGTACACGGGCGGCTCCGCTCGCTCGACCGTGCAGCAGAACTTCGTCTTGCGCTGGGTTCGCAACGAGGCGGTCTACGACGTTTGGCGGCGACTCGCCGACCTCGGACTGGCCGAGTCGGGAGCCCGTGAGATCACCGACGTGGTCTCCTGCCCCGGCACCGACTCCTGCAAGCTGGGCATCACCAGTTCGATGGGCCTGAACGCCGCGATCCAGGAGCGGGTCGAGCAAATGGAGATCGAGGACTCGCTCACCAAGCGCATCCACATCAAAATGTCCGGCTGCCCGAACGGGTGCAGCCAGCACCACATCGCGAACATCGGCTTCTACGGCGCCTCGCTCAAGGTTGGCGGGAGGCAGATGCCCGCGTACATCCCGCACATCGGCGGCAACTACGAGGGCGGCGAGGTCGTCTACGGCGCCCGCCTGAAGTCTCGCCTACCCGCCAAGCGCGTGCCCGACGCGGTCGAGCGCTGGCTGCGGATGTACGAGTCCGAACGCAACGACGCCGAGGAGTTCAACGACTTCGCCGAGCGCGTCGGCTCCGCCCGCTTCGAGGAGGAGGTCGCGCCGCTCGCGATGCCCGCCGATTTCAATCTCTCCACGATGGACCAGTTCATCGACTGGAACCGCGCCGAGCCGTACAAGGTCGAGCGCGGCGAGGGCGAGTGCGCGATCTAGGTATGGCCTCTCCACCGCCCGCCACAGCGCTCGTCCGCCCCCGGCAGCTCGACGACAGTATCGTCGCCGAGGTCGAGGAGATGGGCGCCTCCGAAGCGATCGCATGGGCGATTGAGACCTTCGGCTCGCAGCTCGGCTTCGCCGCCTCATTTCAGAAGACGAGCTCGGTGATCGTCGACATGGCGCATCGGCACGATCCGGATGCGCACTTCTTCTACATCGACACCGAACTGCTCTTTCCGGAGACCTACGAGACCCGCGACCGGCTCGCCGAGCGCTACGGGATCGAGTTCGATCGCTACGTCCAGGACAACCCCCCGGGACTGCGCGAGCGCTGGGACGCGGGCAAGTGGAACACCGACGACGAGTGCTGCGCGCCACGCAAGGTCGCTACCATGCGGCGCGCCCTCGAGGGCGTCGACTGCTGGGTCTCAGGTGTTCGCAGACTGGACTCCGAGACTCGCGCAGGTGCCCGACGCTTCGGCTGGGACACCCGGTTCGAGCGCTGGAAGCTCAACCCCCTCGCCGACTGGGACGACAAGCAAGTCTGGACCTACATAAAGGAACATCAAGTGCCTTATAACCCACTTCACGACCAGGGCTATCCGTCGATCGGGTGCATGCCCTGCACCTCAAAGCCCGGCCAGGGCGAAGACGTTCGAGCCGGCCGCTGGGCCGGAACCGACCGGACCGAGTGCGGCATCAATGGGTAGCGCCGAGACGGCGCTGAGCCTGACGCTCACGTCGCGTCAGGCCAGCGACTTCGAGCTGCTCGCCAACGGTGGCTTCGCGCCGCTAACCGGCTTTCAGGGCAAGGCTGACCACGAGTCGGTTTGCCGTGACATGCGGCTGACCAGCGGCGAGATTTGGCCGATCCCGATCACGCTCGCAACGGATCTTGAATGCTCCGAAGGCGACGTGGTCGAACTGAGCGCGCCAAACGGCAAGGCGCTTGGCCGGCTCACCGTCGAGGAGATCTTCGACAAGGATCTGGATCTGGAGGCCGAGCAGGTCTACCGCACCAGCGACGACGAGCACCCCGGCGTCGCGGCGATCCGCGAGGAGGGCACACGTTGCCTGGCCGGACCGATCGAGGTCGATGCCCTTCCGGACCACGACGAGGCGTTCATGAAGCGCTACCAGACGACGGAGGAGTCGAAGGCTGCCTTCGCCGAGCGCGGCTGGACGCGCATCGTCGCGTTCCAGACCCGCAACCCGATCCACCGAGCGCACGAGTACCTCACCAAGGCGGCGCTCGAGATCTGCGACGGGCTGTACATCCACCCGTTGATCGGCGAGACCAAAAAGGGCGACATCCCGGCGGATGTGCGGATGCGCTGCTACGAGGTCCTGATGGACAACTACTACCACCCAGACCACGTCATGCTCGGCGTGAACCCGGGCAAGATGCACTACGCGGGACCGCGCGAGGCCGTTCTTCACGCCGTTATCCGCCGCAATTACGGCTGCACCCACTTCATCGTGGGGCGCGACCACGCCGGCGTCGGTGACTACTACGGCACCTACGACGCGCAACGCATCTTCGACGACATCGACACCACTGAGCTGGGAATCACTCCCCTGTTCTTCGAACACACCTTCTGGTGCAACGAGTGTGAGGGCATGGGCTCTGCTAAGACCTGCCCCCACCCCCAGGAGTCGCATCTGTTCCTCTCGGGGACCAAGGTGCGCGAGATGCTCGGCGAGGGCGAGAAGCCCCCGCCTGAGTTCTCCCGGGAAGAGGTTGCCCAGATCCTCATCGACGCTTACAAGGAGGACGACGCCTCATGACGGACACAAACGGCGGCTACACCCTGTGGTTCACCGGCCTTTCCGGCTCGGGTAAGACCACGATCACTACCCTGCTCGTCAAGGAGTTGCTGAGCCGCGGCTCCAAGCTCGAGGTGCTCGACGGCGACGTTGTGCGCGAGAACCTCTCGAAAGGCCTCGGCTTCTCGAAGGAGGATCGCGACACGAACATTCGCCGGATCGCCTTCGTGGCGAACCTGCTGTCTCGCAACGGCGTTCCGGTGATTACAGCGGCGATCTCCCCATACCGCGAGATCCGCGACGAAGCCCGCCAAATGATGGACGGCCGCTTCGTCGAGATCTATGTGAAGGCTTCGGTCGAGGCCTGCGAGGAGCGCGACGTGAAGGGCCTCTACGCGAAGGCCCGCTCCGGCGAGATCAAGGAGTTCACCGGCGTCTCCGACCCGTACGAGGAGCCCGAGAACGCCGAGATCGTGGTCGAGACCGAGACGCAGTCCCCCGAGGAATCGGCGAAGCAGATCGTCGATTACCTCGAGGAAAACGGCTGGCTCTCGAAGAGCTAGCTCGCCCTCACTCGGCAGCACCCCCCCGACCCGGGACCTTGACGCTCACGTCGAGGTCCTCGGGGTCGAATGAGCGCACCAGGGGGACGCGTAAGCCACGGGCGACCCGGTACGCCCACGCGTACGGGAACGGGAGCGGCAGGTCGGGATCGAAGCGGGTCACAGTTCCGTCCTTCGCCCTCACCTCGAGGTGCATCTGTGAGGTTGGGATGATCCAGCCCCGCGGGCGGTCGATCCCGGCGATACGGACCTGAGCGGGCCCGCCACCGACTGAGACCTCGCGGATCTGTCGTACGACGGCCCGAATGCGAAACGGGTTCAGCAGGCGCAAACGCTTCATCCCCACCGTGATACCCGATCGGGCGATCGATAGTAAAAGCACGGGCGCCAGCTCGCCACAACCGCCGCCCGGACGGCCACGCTCGAGATCTCGAGCCGGTTCCTCCTAGAGTGGGGCAATGACCGACGCAATCGAAGCAGCGGCTCCCAAGCCGATTTCCCGCACCTACCGCTTCGCGATGGCGGCCTGCGCGCCGATCGTGCGCTGGTGGGGGCGGCTCGAGGCGGTGGGCGTCGAGCACCTTCCCACCTCGGGGCCGACGATCGTGGTGGGCAACCACGACTCGTATTGGGATCCCGTCGCGATCGGAATCGCCGGGAGACGGCGTCGGCAGATCCGCGCGCTGGCGAAAGCGAGCCTCTGGAAAATCAAGCCGCTGGCGCCGATTCTCAACGGCATGGGCCAGGTCCCGATTCAGCGCGGCAAGAGCGATGCCACGGCCTTTTCGACCGCGATCGAGGTCTTGCGCGATGGCGGCTGTATTGGGGTCTTCCCCGAGGGCACGACATCGCGCGGGCGGATCCTGCGTGCACGCAGCGGCGTGGGGCGACTCGCGCTCGACGTCCCCGAAGCGGTACTCGTGACCTGTGCCGTTACCGGCACCGTCGATATCGTGCGGCTTCCGAAGCGGCCCCGGATCAGGGTCGAGTTCTTCCCGCCGTCGGATCGCCTCCCTGAGGAGGATGCGGCCGCCCTCGCGGTTCGGCTGACGGCGAACATCCGCGAGATCGCGCCGGTCGCCGTGTCGGGGCGCAAGCGCAAGGCGGCGGCGAACGCCGCGCGCGCTCGCGGCGAGGGCTGACCTTCATCGCTCCGCGTTCAGCTCCGCAACAGCGCCGACCACGTCGCCCTCCTTGTAGAAGTCGATTGCGATCAGATTCGCGATCAGGCCACGCTGGCTCTCACACCGGTGGATCCGGGACAGCAGAGCGGGGCGCGTATTGACGATTGCGGCACTCTTCGGGCGCGGGGCCGGCGAGGTGTCGATCCAGTGGTTGACGAGAAACACGCCTGCGCTCACACGACCCCGGTTCGGCTCGCAGCTCGCGGGGAGCTTGGCCGGGTCGGTGAGCTGTGACGGCTCGCTGAACGAGTACGGCGTCTCCTGCACGAGCGACTTGTAAGCCGGGTGGTACCACGGGATCTCTTCGCCCCCGGCGTCGTTTTCGGCCATCATCACGACGTTCCCGCCTGAGTCGAGGATCTCTTGCATCGTCGGCCACGGGTCCCCCACCGGCCCCTCGTAGACGTGGGCGTCCAGCCCGGTGCGCTCGGCGGCGCCCGCGATCTCGTGAGGCAGGACGTAGTCCTCGATCACGACGGTGATCACCTCGTCGGGATTGGCGCTCACGAACTTCGTGATCTCCTCGAATCCTCGATCGAGCGAGATGGCTCCGAGCTCGCAGAAGCGGTGGCACAAATAGACGCCCGGCTCACCCACCTCGGGAGAGCCGACGATGCGGTCGCGTACGCGCAATGCAGCGTCGAGTGCGCTGATGCCCAGCGCGTCCTCGTAGGTCGCGCGCTCACCGCGGTCGAGGCCGGATAGATCCGTCTTGATCGTCCCGTCCTTGGTCTCCACGCCGTAGTGAGCGTCGATCAGGAGGCCCCGAACGCCGGCGCGCAACTGGTCGGCGATCCCGCGTTCCTGTTGGGCGAAGAGCCAGTTGGGGTACGACGCCGCAGACATCGAGTTGTGGGTTGCCGCGATCGCGACGTCGTCGTAGGGCCGATCGCAGATGTCCCGCGAGCCGTTGCAGCCGACGGTCTCCAGCGCGAGCGAGTCCTGGGAGATGCCTCCAGCCCCGATGAACACCGCCCCCGCGCCGAGGATCGCCAAACCGGAGAACCCCGCTGCCACGAGAGTTCGCCGCCCGCCTGTCTGCCCGGTCGCGACGCTCGGGCGCGTTGTCAGAACCATCAGCTCGCCGACCCCCAGATAGGCGACCGCGAGCCCCGTGATCGTCGCGAGGATGGAGACGAACGCCGTCGTGTTCAGGATGATCATCACCCCGACCGCCACCAGCGCAACGGCTCGGCCGACGCGAGCCCCTGTGTGTTCCGGAGGCCGCACAACGAACTCCCACGCCCTGCGCCCGCGGGCTTCGAGATCCACAGGGCTGAGCAATGACGAGGCCGCCGCCGCGATCACGGCGCCACAGGCCGCGAACAGCAGGAACCCGGTACCCAGGTCGCCCAGGAACGCGTTCCACACCCCGGACGCGGCGTCGCGCCCGGCCTGGTCGTCGATCGAGCTGAGCAGGAGCGCCTCGCCAGCACGCATCCCGACCACGCCCAGAACCGCGGCGATCATCATCGACACCCCGAGCGCGAGCAGAGAGACGCGACGGTCGCTCGCCACTGCCACGGCGAGCCCGACCGCCAGGATTGCCACTCCGAGCAGCGACCACGGAACCCACGAGGCGGCGTCGGCGACCTGAAGCAGAGACGCCGCCCAGTCGGGCACATCACCGTCGACGATCTGGACGTCGGCCGCGCCCGGGACCCGCGCCGCGAGCTTTGGGTCGAACGCCTGCAGTGCGCCGCTAACGGTGGCGCCGATGTCGACAAGCGTGAGCGTGAGCGTGTTTCGGTCGAAGTCGAAGAAGGCCCTGTGCAGGTCACGGACTCCAGCGCGGAACACGCCCTGAAATGCACCCCCGCGCACCACAGACGACGTGACCCCTTCCAGCGCCGGGCGAACAGCGATCAGGTCTGGCTCCGCGCCGACCAGCTCATTCGCGACACGAATACCGACCTCGTCGGCGACCGCCCGGTCCTCCAGGGCCGCGCTGGCCCGATTCGCAAACTGGTCTGGGTTGAAGAGTGCCCGCGACGCATAGGCACTCGCGAGGGACGCGAGAAGCGCGACCGCACCGAAAACGGCCAAGACGCGAGGAAGCGACTTCACCGGGCGAGACTAAACGCCACGACCACCGAACGTCACTCTATGAGCACTGGGCGGGGTACGGAATGACGTTCGGGCTACGGTTTCGGCGGCACTTGGGGCTCGCCGAGACCGTAGGTGTCGTAGGCGCCCCAGCGGCTGAAGGTCTTATGGGTGGGGCCGTGGAAATCGGACGAGGCGGTTGGAACCAGGCCGAACTCCTCGCAGAGCTCGAGGCAGTGCTTGGTCTGCTCGGGGGTGTGGGGCGGGTAGAAGGTCTCGATTCCGTCGAGCCCGACGTCACGGGCGAGGCTCTCCACGAGGTCGCGCACCTGGACGGGGTCCTTGACGTCCCAGTAGGGGTGAGCGACGACGGCTGCGCCGCCGGCGTCGTGGATCAGCTCGACCGCCTGTTCGGCGGTCGGCCACTGACGGGAGACGAACGCCTTGGCGCCTGGCACGAGGTACTCCTCGAAGAACGGGCCGAGGTCGGGCCCCGCGCCCGCGGCCCGGGCAATGTGCGGACGGCCGATCGCGTCGGCTGCGCCGGCCTTTTCGACGGCGGCCTCGAAGGTCACTTCGAGGCCGTGCTCGTTCAGCTTGCCGATGATCGCCTTGGCACGGTCGACGCGCTCCTGCTGAGCACGGTCGCAGGCGGGCTGGATGCGCTCGGTGTCCACCCAGTAGCCGCAGACGTGGAGGTCCTCCGAGTAGCGATGCACGCACGACATCTCAACCGCAGGGACGTTCTCGATGCCGAGCTCGGACGCGGTGGCATTTGCCTCGGCGACCCCGGCAACGCCGTCGTGATCGGTGAGAGCCATGACGGTGACGCCGGCCTCGGCAGCCGCGCGAACCACGCCCGCGGGCTCGAGTTGGCCGTCGGATACCACCGAGTGGCTCTGCAGGTCGATCACGCCCGGGAGCCTACCTGGCGATTCCAGTTTCTTGACCTCGGCTGCGACAATGGACCGGTGCGGAGGATCGGACCGTGAGAATCAGCGCAAAGGCCGACTACGCGGTTCGCGCCGCCCTGGAGATGACCCAGGCGACCGAGGACGCGCCGATCAAGGGCACCAGGCTCGCCGAGGCTCAGGGGATCCCACTGCAGTTCCTCGAGCACATCCTGTTGGAGATGAAGCACGCCCGCCTGGTGCGCGCCCGCCGTGGGGCCCGTGGCGGCTACTGGCTCGCCCGTCCGCCGGACGAGATCACCGTCGCCGACGTGATCCGCGCAGTCGAAGGCCCGCTGGCGAACATCCACGAGGCGGCGCCGGAGGACCTCCACTATGCGGGTGCGGCCGAGAAGCTGCGCGACGTCTGGGTGGCCGTGCGCTACAACCTCCGCGCCGTGCTCGAGAGCGTCACCCTCGATCAACTCGCAAAGGGAAGCCTGCCCTGGCGGATCGACGCGATGCTGAACAACGCCGAGGCCTGGCACAAGCGCTAGTCCCGTGATTTCTGCAAGGGGTTCGCTACCATTTCGCGATCTCTCCTGACCTTGTCGGTCAACAAAGACTCCAATGGATCCTGCAATCGTCATATTCGGCTTCGGAATTGGCCTGCTTGTCGGCATGACTGGCATGGGCGGCGCGTCCCTGATGACGCCGCTGCTGATCCTCGTCTTCGGCATCTCCCCGGTGACGGCGATCGGAACGGACATCTTCTACGCCGCGATCACCAAGACGGTCGGCGGCTGGAAACACCTGAAGCTCCGCACCGTGCACCGCGGGATCGCGTTCTGGATGGCCGTGGGAAGCGTTCCCTCGGCGATCGCGGGCGTCTGGGTAATCGAGTTGCTCCAGGACCAATACGGCGAGGATTTGGACAAGCTCGTGCTCGGCATGCTCGGCGGAGCCCTGCTCGTGGTCGGAGTGGCAACGCTCCTGCGCTCGATCTTTTTCAAGGACGTCATCACCGAACGCTCGTCGATGCACCTGTACCGGCGCCACATCTACGCGGCGATCCTCACCGGCATCACCTGCGGGTTTGTGATCGGCCTTACCTCGGCGGGCAGCGGCACCCTGATCGCGATCGCGCTGATCGCCATCTTCCAGCTCACGCCCCAGCGGGTGGTGGGCACGGACATCTTTCACGCTGCTGTACTCCTCTGGGCGGCGGGCGCGGCCCACTTCGTCGGGGGCAACATCGACTTCGGGCTCGCCGGCAACATTCTCATCGGCTCGATCCCAGGCGTGATCATCGGAGCGAACCTTTCGGTCAAGGCGCCGCAAGGCTTCCTCCGGATCGCCCTCGGCGTGGTGCTGATCGCTTCGGGAACCACGCTCGTGGCCAAGGAGGGCGACCCCAGCGTCGTGATCCCTGCGGTCGGCATCGCGGCCGTCATGATGATCGCCCTGTTTGGGGCACAGGTCGTGGCCCATCGCAGGGGGAGCGAGAACGAGGACTCCCCGGCGAACGCGCCCCCGTAGACAAACCCGTTACCACTTGGGTTGTTTCGCTTTCGCGACAGAGTCGTTCACTCAACTACTCTGCGGCGAATGGACTTTGAACTCAGCGCCCGCGTCGCCGAACTCAGCGCCCGCGTCAGGGCCTTCATCGACGAAGAGGTGCTGCCCGTCGAACTCGAGGCGATGCGCGCGCTCGACGACGAGGTGCGCCCCGGCGCCGGCGTCGCCTACCCGGTGATTATCCGCGAGCTCCGCGCGAAGGCGCTCGAGGCAGGGCTCTGGAACCTCTTCCTCCCCGACGACCGCTTCGGCCCGGGCCTGACCAACCTCGAGTACGGGGTGCTGTGCGAGGAGATGGGGCGTTCCCCGGCGATCGCGCCGATGGCGTTCAACTGTGCGGCTCCCGACACGGGGAACATGGAGATCCTCGCGGAGCACGGGACCAGCGAGCAGCAGGAGCGCTGGCTCCAGCCGCTCCTCGACGGCGAGACCCGGTCGTGCTTTTCGATGACCGAGCCCGAGGTGTCGGGTTCGGACCCCACGACACTACAGACCCTCGCGGAGTTGGACGGCGACGAGTGGGTGATCAACGGGCACAAGTGGTTCACCTCCGGCGCGGTCGGCGCTGCGCTGGCCATCGCCATGGTGGTGACCGACCCCGACGCGCACCCCTACGCGCGCGCTTCGATGATCATCGTGCCGACCGACAACTCCGGCTTCGACCTGGTCCGGCCGGTTTCGGTGATGGGCCACGACGGGGGGCCGGGGCACTGCGAGATCCGCTACACGGACTGCCGCGTTCCGGCCACCAACCTGCTCGGTCCGCGCCAGGCCGGCTTCGTGATTGCCCAGGACCGCCTCGGACCCGGCCGTATCCACCACTGCATGCGGGCGATCGGATCGGCCGAACGGGGGATCGAGATGATGTGCCGTCGCGCGAACGAGCGCGAGGCCTTCGGCTCGAAGCTCGCCGACAAGCAGTTCATCCAGGACTTCGTCGCGAAATCGCGCATGGAGATCGAACAGGCCCGGCTGCTGACGATGAAGGCGGCGTGGCGCATGGACACCGAGGGCAAGAAGGCCGCCCGCCGCGAGATCTCGATGATCAAGGTCGTCGCCGCCAACGTCGTGATGGACGTGCTCGACCGGTCGATCCAGGTGCACGGTTCGCTCGGCATGTCCGACGACACGCCGCTGGCCGCGATGTGGCGCTACAGCCGCATGCTGCGAATCGCCGACGGGCCCGACGAGGTCCACAAGATGGTCGTTGCGCGCCGCGAGCTCAACCACTGGGCCAAGGCCGCCGAGGCCGAGGCCGGCTCGAACGGTGCCGCTCCCGAAACCGCACCCACTGGCACGAGCGCTCCGAACGCCGCGTAGCCCCGCATGGGGCCCGCCGTGTCGCCGCCGCCGGTGGCGTTAGCCGAGGCGCTTCTCGGCCTCGTCGGCGGCCCCGGCGAGACCGTCAACGATCCGAGCGAACTGCTGGAACGCCTCCTCGGACTGCCCGTACTGGCCAGCCTTGTAGCGAGCGAAGACGCCCTCAAGGATGATCGCGAGCTTCCAGTAGCCAAGCGCAACGTAGAAATCGATCTCGGAGAGATCCCTGCCTGAAAGCTCGGCGTAGCGCTTGCGCGCGACCTCGCGTGACGGGAACCCCGGAGCCATCGTGGCGGGCTCGAGCGGGATCACGCCGTCGCCCTCCTCGGCCCAGTAGACGAGCAGCAACCCGACATCGGCCAGGGGATCGCCCAGCGTGCACAGCTCCCAGTCAACAACGGCGGCGACCCCGTCGGCCTCCGGAGTAAGGATCATGTTGTCGAGCCGGTAGTCGCCGTGGACGATCGTCGCAAGTCCCTGCTCGGGGATACGGGCGGCGAGCCGGTCGTGCACCTCGTCCACGAGTGGCAGCTCGCGCGTCTTCGACTTCTCCCACTGCCCGGACCAGCGGTGCAGGGTGCGGGCCACGTAATCGTCGCGCTTGGCGAAGTCTCCGAGGCCGATCGCGTCCGGATCCACCGAGTGGATCGCGACCAGGGTGTCGACGACCCGCTCTCCGATTGCGCGGCGCGTCGCCTCGTCGTAGGGATCCGCGTCGGCCCTGCCGCGTAGAACCGGGCCCTCGACGAAGTCCATGACGTAGAACGGTGCGTCGATGACCGAATCGTCTTCACAGTGTCCAGCGATCGACGGCACCGGAACCGGAGTGGCCGCAAGCGCGGAGACGACGCGATGCTCACGCCCCATGTCGTGGGCGGAACCCAGGCGTTCCCCGAGCGGCGGGCGCCGAAGCGCCCATCGGGTGCCGGCGGAGTCAGTCACCCCGAAGGTGAGATTGGAGCGTCCACCGGAGATGCGCTCGAACGAAAGCGGCGGCTTCGCGCCCTCCACATTCGCCTCAAACCAGGCCTCGATGCGGCCGGCATCAATTCCCTCGATAGCCTCCTCGGAACTCATGGCGGCGAACTCTAACCGCGCGCTCGTCGTTGACTTCGGTGGGGTGCTCACGACCAGCATCTGGCCCGCGTTCGCTCAGTTTTGTGAGGGCGAGGGCCTCGAGTCCGACGCCGTGCTCGAACTATTTCGGAGCGACACCGAGGCGCTGGTGCTGCTCCGCGGGTTGGAGACCGGGAAGCTAGACGAGGCGGCCTTCGAGCCGCGCTTTGCCGAGCTGCTGGGAGTCGCCGAGCACGAAGGGTTGATCACGCGCCTGTTCGCGGGCCTGCGCCCTGACGAAGCGATGATTGCGGCCGTCCGGGCAGCCTCGGACGCCGGCCTGAAAACCGGGCTGATCACCAATTCCTGGGGGCTTGGCATCTACGACCGGGCGCCGATGGACCTCTTCGACTCTACGGTGATCTCGGGCGACGTGGGGATGCACAAGCCGAGCCCTGAGATCTACCTTCTGGCGTGCGCCCAACTCGGGATCGAGGCACCCGAGTGCGTGTTCGTGGACGATCTGCGCGAGAACGTCGCCGGCGCAGAGGCCGTCGGGATGACCGGGGTGCTGCATCGGAGCGCGGCCGAGACGGTTCCTGCCCTCGAGAGTCTGCTGGGAGTCCCGCTCAGCCCGAGCAGCGTCTCGAACGGGACCCGCTGAGCGCTTCCCAAGCGCCCGCCAAGCCGAACGACGAGTCCACCTCGATCCTGCCAGGCGAGCGGACTTCGACGACCGTGAGTAAATCGTCATTGCCGCCCTGGGTCACGCAGGCGTCACCTTGGTCCACGCGCCAGTACGGGGTGTGGCGGACGCGCACCAGGTACTCGCCCGCCTCAGGTGCGCTGAAGTCAAACCCGCCTACGCCGTTGAAAGCCGCCTCCGTCGCGGGCGCGGACACGAGTGGGGCCGGATCGTGCACCTCGTAGAGCTCCCAGTCGGGGTTCGACCAGACTTCTTCGAGGAAGGGCAGGCCCCTGCGCACCAGATCGATCTCGTCCGCTGAGAGGTAGTCGGGCTCGGCGTCGAGGGAGAGCGCGACGAAGCCCACAGCGCGCTCATCTAGCCAGTCCCGGTACGAGTTCGCGTCGAGGTTGCCGTCCTGGAACAGCTCGAAGTCGTCTGACTCCGCCTGGCGCAGCCAGCCCCGCGCAAGCGGGATCTGCTCGGCGATGTAGACGGCCTCCCAGCGGTTGCGGGTTGGCGGCACCTGCACGCGAACGTCCTCGGGTGACCGCGCCTTCAACTCGGCCAGCAGCGGCTGGTAGTACGAGGCTTCGACCGAGGGCTCGCCGACGGCGTCGGTCAGGTCGCGTACTGGCGCGACCCACTGCCAGTAGATCAAGGGCACGAGTGCGATCACGATGACGGCCCGTGGTCGAAAGCCCCAGGTCCCCAGCGCCAGCAGGGGCGCCGCCGCAAGGGCACCTAGACGGGTCGCGTTGCCGCCGACGGGTGTGTCGACGAGGAAAAGTCCAAGGCAAAACACGGCGTACGCCACCGCGCCAATTCGCAGCGAGCGCTCGGTCCGTGGCAGTGCCACGAACAGGAGCAGGGTCGCAATCGTGATCAGCCAGAAGGTGTTCCCGGCGAACGGCTCCACGCCCTCCGCCGGGAACGCGAGAGCCGGGATGCCGATCGCCGCCAGCGCCGGCGCCGCGAGCAGGATGCCCTCGCGTCGCTGCCCGACGATCCAGACCACGCCCGCGGCGAACGCGAGGAAAAGCCCGGCCACTGGGCTTCCCAGCGAGCTGAGCGCCGCGAGCACGACGGTGAGCAGCCGGTGCTCGCGATCGAACGCGACCATCGCGCCGAGGCCGAGGGCCACGCCGAGAGCGAAGGTAAGGCGCCCCGTGTAGAGGTTGCTCGCCATTCCGAGCCCGAACAGAGCGATCGCCAGCCGGGAACGGTCCCCGTACCGCGGGCGCACCAGGGCCGCGAACGCTGCGGTGCCCGCGACCACGGCGATCGCCGCCACGACCCGTTCCCCGATCGCCCAGGCGAGCGGCGGGAAGATCAGGCTGTAGGCCGGGAGGTGAAAGCCGCCGTACCAGGCATTCGAGAACACCTCGAATCCATTTTCGGCAAACAGCTCTGCGCGAAACGTCTGCGCAGCAAGGTCGGCACTGGGTGGGGCCCAGACCAGGTAGACGATCGCGAGAAGGAAGGCGGGGACCAAGGCGCTCTGCCATCTAGCCTATGGGCGTGCTCACGGCCGACCTCGCCTCGAGCCTCGAAGGCTTCGGCCGCGCCCTCGATCGCTTCATCGACAACCTCGCCAGCGTCGGGTGGGGCTGGCTGGCCGGGGCGCTGGCCCTGTCGCTGGCCCTGCAGCTCTGCCGTGCGCACGCCTGGTCCAACTCCCTTCGGGCGGCCTATCCCGCTTCGGGCTTTCGCGAGCGAGAGGTGACGGCGGCTTTCCTGATCGGAGCCGGCATGAACGGCATCCTGCCGGCGAGGGGCGGCGATGCGATCAAGATCGTGCTGGCGAAGCGCAGCGTCCCGGGAGCGAGTTACCCGGCCATCATTTCGTCCTTCGCGGTTCTCGCTCCATTCGACAGCTCGGTGGGGATCCTGGTCCTTCTCTACGCGATCACCCAGGGCCTGTTGCCCCGGCTCCCCGAGATTCCCGACCTCCCGGCCTTCGAGCTCTCGTTCTGGGCCTCACACCCAGAGCTCCTGCTGCTGACGATGACGGTGCTGGGAATCGGCCTAATCGTCGCCTACATCGTCCTCGCGCGCCGGGTCGAGGGCTTCCTGCGGCGCCTGCGCCAGGGCGTCGAAATCCTCACCCGGCCGCGACGCTACGCGCGCGAGGTCGCGAGCTGGCAGGCAGCTGGCTGGCTCTGCCGATTCGCCTCGTTCTGGCTCTTTCTCGAGGCATTCCATATCGGGGGATCGGCCGAGACAGTCCTACTCGTGATGAGCGTGCAGGCGATCGCGGGTGCATTGCCGTTCACGCCCGGTGGCGTCGGAGCTCAGCAGGCCCTTCTGGTCGCGACGCTGAGCAGCCCGGAGCTACAGCGCGGCATCGTCCTCGCTTACTCGGTGGGGCAGCAGGCCGCGGTTACGGTCTTCTCGGTAGCCGTTGCGCTCGCGTCGATGGTCTTCGTCTTCGGCACCAGGGACTGGCGCGGATTGATCCGCGAGGGCCGCCGCGCGCGCGGCGACGCCTAGGACTTCGCGTACTCCACGCGGATCTGCTTGCCCTTCAACTTGGTTCCGTCGAGGCGCTCCAACGCCAAGGCGGCGTGCGCGGCACCCAGCTCGACGAACGAGAAACGCTCCAGGACCTCGATCCGGGAGATCTCGCCTTCGGGAATCACCGCACCCTCGACCAGTGCCCAGCGCAGGTCCTCGTGCTCGATGCCGCTGCCGGTGCCGCGGTTGACGAACAGCTTCGCGCCGTTCGTCGTCGCGTGCTCCTTGGGCTCGCGCTCCTCCTCGGAGTGCTCGCGCTTGCGCGGCCGGGGCGCGTGTCGCAGGCGCTCCTCAGGCGGCTCCCACTCGCCGATGGTGGTCTTCGCCTCGCGCTCGATGCGCGGGATCTCCTCCATCTGCGCGGGTGTGGCGAAAGTGATTGCGCGGCCGGTCCGGCCCACGCGGCCGGTGCGCCCGATGCGGTGCACGTAGATCTCGGTGTTGTTCGGAAGGTCGAAGTTGATCACGTGAGTGACGTGCTCGATGTCGAGCCCGCGGGCAGCGACGTCGGTAGCGATGAGCAGCGGCAGGCGATGGTCCTTGAACTGGAGCATCACGCCGTCGCGCTGGCCCTGGCTCATGTCGCCGTGCAGCGCCTTGCAGCGCAGGCCACTGTCGCGAAGCTGCTTGTCGAGCCGGGCACAGCCGATCTTGGTCCTGCAGAAGATGATCGCCTGCTCAGGCTCCTCGGCCTTGAGCACCGCTCGGAGGCGCTCCGCCTTGTCCTTGGCGGCGACCTCGACATAGGCCTGCTCGATCGCATCGACGGTCAGCTGCTTCGGGGTGATGCTGATCGTCACCGGGTCGTACATGTGGCGCTCGGCTAGCTTCGCGATCGGCGGCGGCATGGTGGCGGAGAAAAGCGCTGTCTGACGGCCTGAGGGGCACATCCGCAGGATCTTCTCGACGTCTTCGATGAAGCCGAGGTCGAGCATCTCGTCGGCCTCGTCGAGCACGACGTAGCGGGCGGCAGTGAGCACGAGGATGCGGCGCGAGATCAGGTCCATCATTCGCCCGACCGTGGCGACGACCACCTGCGCGCCTGCTCGCAGGCGGGGCGCCTGCTGGGCGATCGGCTGACCCCCGAAGACGGCGACGATCTCGACGTCGAGGTGCTCGGCGTAGGAGCGCAGCGCCTGGGTCACCTGGATGCAGAGCTCACGGGTCGGCGTAAGCACGATCGCCTGCAGCTCCTCCGACTCCGGGTCTAGGTACTGCAGCAATGGCAGGCCGAAGGCGGCGGTCTTGCCGGTGCCGGTCTGCGCCTGGCCGATCACGTCGTGGCCCGCCAGCAGCGCCGGAATCGCCTCGTCCTGGATCGGAGTCGGCTCGTCGAAGCCCAGCTCGTCGATCGCAGTCTGAATCTGCTCGGAGAGGCCGAGCTTCTTGAAAGTGCTCATCAGGAAGCCGCAAAGCGTAGTGCGGTCGCAAACCGTCTTTTCAGGCACCCGGGTCGAGCAGCAGCTTGCCCTCGGTGCGGCGAGCGGCGATGTCGTCGTGCGCGCGCCGCGCCTCGGAGAGCGGATAGACGCCGCCGATCACGATCTCGAGCTCGCCAGAGCCCACAGCGGTGAAGAGATCGCCTATGGCGGCGGCCGTCCCCGCAGGATCGCGGAAGAGATGCACGAGCCAGAAACCGATAACGGAGCGGCTGTTTCGCATCAGATGGCCGGTGCGAACCTCGTTCTCGTCGCGACTCGCGATCCCGAATGCGACCATGCGGCCGAACGGAGCGAGCACGCGCAGCTGCTGCTCGAAAGCCTGCCCGCCGGACATCTGCAGCACGGCGTCCACCTGCCGGCCATCGTTGGCGGCGAGGATCGCCTCGCCCATCTCGTCTGCGCGGGAGTCCACGGTCGCGTCGGCGCCTAGGCGCGCGACCAGATCGCGCTTCGCTTTCGAGGAGGCGAGCCCGATCACCCGGGCGCCATGGCGCTTTGCGATCTGGACGGCGAGGCTGCCGGTGCCGCCGGCCGCCGCCTCGATCACGACCGTCTCACCAGGTTCGAGCCGGGCGCAGCGGTGGACGAGCGCGTGGGCGGTCAGGCCTTGGAGCATGAGCGCCGCCGCCTGATCGTCGCTGACCGCGTCGGGGACGGCCACGAGCTGGGCCGCGGCCACGGCCACCTTCTGGGCGTAGCCGCCGTTCATCAGCATCGCGGCCACGCGCCGGCCGTCCGATGTACGCCCAGCCACCTCGCCGCCGGGAATGACGGGAAGCTCCTGCTTGGCGAGGTAGTCGTTGCGGGTGACGTGGGTGTCGGCGAAGTTGACGCCGCACCGGCTGACGTCGATCACCACCTGGCCATCCGCGGCCACAGGATCGGGGAGGTCCACGTAGCGCAGCGCGTCGGGGCCGGTGAACTCCTCGATCTGGATCGCCTTCATGGCCGACATCCTGCCCCATCCGGCTAGGCTGCCGCGCTCATGGCGCTCACCGTGGTCGGCTCAATCGCTTTTGACTCCGTACGCACGCCGTTCGGCGAGCGCGAGCGAATGCTGGGCGGATCGGCCATCCACTTCGCGCTCGCCGCCGGGTTCTTCACCCGGGTCCACGTGGTTGGGCCGGTCGGCGAAGACTTCGGCGACGAGCACACCGAACTGCTCGGCTCGCGCGGGATCGACACCTCGGACATCGAGCGGGTCACGGGCGGGCAAACCTTCTTCTGGCAGGGCCACTACGAGCACGATCTGAACGTCGCCCACACCGACGACACCCAGCTTGGCGTGTTCGCGGAGTTCGAGCCGAAACTCTCCGACGCCTCACGCCGAGCGCAGACACTGTTCCTCGGAAACATCCAGCCCGACCTGCAGCGTGGCGTCCGCGCCCAGAGCGAGGCGAAGTTCGCGGCCCTGGACTCGATGAACCTCTGGATCGACACGGCGCGCGATTCGCTGCTCGCGGCGATCACCGAGGTCGACTGCGTAATCCTCAACGACGCGGAGATCAGGATGCTCACCGGCGAGCCGAACCTCGCCAAGGCAGCGCGGGCACTGATGAGCCACGGCCCCAGCGTGGTCGTGGCAAAGCGCGGCGAGTACGGCGCGGCCCTGTTCACCGCTGAGGACTTTTTCGCCCTGCCGGGGATGCCTCTGGAGGACGTTCGCGACCCAACAGGGGCCGGCGACAGCTTCGCCGGAGGCTTCCTCGGCTACCTCGACTCACTCGGCGGCGAGATGGAGCCCACCACGCTGCGCCGCGCGATGGCCTATGGGACCGTGCTGGCCTCGTTCAACGTCGAGGAGTTCGGGACCGAGCGCGTCTCGTCTCTCGAGCGAAGCGACATCGACGAGCGCTACGCCGAGCTGCGCGCGATGACGCACCTCGCCGAGTAGCCCCTGCCGGCGAACGTCATTTTCTGAGCCCTATACGGGGTAAGAAATGACGTTCGTGGAGGGCGGTCAGCGGCGAAGACGCGCCTCGTCGAGGTCCAGTTCGCGCTCGATCCTCCGCAGCACATCGGCTCGCAGACGCCCCGCATTGCGCTCCGTGAGCAGCGCGCGCCGCTCGACCTCGATCAGATCGATTCGCAGGAGGCGGGCTGCGCGGAGCGGGTTCTCGGGGGCCGGGTCGTCGTCGTCGCCCGAGATCGCGGACATGCAGCGCTCGAAGCGCGCACGGTAGAGCTCACGCAGCCGCTCGACCATCTCCTCGCTGAGATGACCGGCCGCGACCTCGTGCGTCTCGAGCTCGTCGAGCCGGTCCAGCGCCGCCTGGGCTGCGTGGAGGCGAGCGATCGCCTCGTCTGGGGCCCACGGTCGCTCGCCCGAGACCCCGAGACGGCGAATCAGCATGGGCAGCGTGAGCCCCTGGAGAACAAGGGTTGCGAGAATCGTTGCGACTGTGAGGAAGATGATCAGCTCACGCTCGGCGAACGGCACGCCACCGTCAAGCGTAAGCGGTAGCGCCAGCGCGGCCGCTAGCGATACGGCGCCGCGCATTCCGCTCCACCCCACCACCAGCCGCTCGCGCCAGTCGGCGCCTGTGTCGAGCGCCGGGACCAGGGGCGAGGCGAGCTGCCACGCGATCCGCACGACGATCACCGTTCCAGCGACCGCGAGCGCGTAGGCGATCAACTCACCCGCCGCGAAGTCGCGGCCAGCCTCCTCCAACAGCTCGGGGAACTGCAGCCCCAACAAGATGAACAGAATCGCGTTCAGAGCGAACACCAGCGCTCGCCAGAAGGCCTGGGCGCCAAGGCGGGTGTCGGCGTCGAACGCCTCGTGGGAGTGCCAGCCGAGGTACAGCCCGCTAGCGACGACCGCAAGCACACCCGAAGCCCCAATCTCCTCGCATGCGAGGTAAGCGACGTACGGCGTGACGAGACTGAGCAGGATCGCCAGCGGCGGGTCGTCGAGCCGGCGCTGGGCACGAACCACCAGCCAGCCGAACACGAGTCCGATTCCGACCCCCCCGACCACCCCGATCGTCAGTTCCTCGGCGACGTTGCCCGCGGAGTAGGCGCCCGCCACCACCCCTGCGACCAGCACCCGGTACGCGACCAGCGCGGTGGCGTCGTTCAACAGACTCTCGCCCTCGACCAGCAGCGAGACGCGTTCCGGCGCGCCCACCCGCTCGAAAGTCGCCGTGGCAGCGACCGGGTCGGTCGGGGCGACGATCGCGCCGAGCAGCAGCGCCTCGCCCCACCCCAGACCCGGCACGACGAAGTGCGCGACCACCGCGACGGCGCCCGCGGTAAGAACCGCAAGACCGACAACCAGCCCGGATAGGGGCGCCAGCTCCGCGCGCAGCTCCTGGGGCGAGCTGTAGTAGCCGGCCGCGTGGAGCAGTGGGGGCAAAAAGACGAGGAAGATCACCTCGGGGTCGAGCTCGACCGGCTCGACCCCGGGCACGAACCCGATGCCGAGGCCCGCGGCGACCAAAACGATCGGGTAGGGAATCGCGATCACATCCGCGAACCGCACCAGCACGGCAGCGGCCGCAAGCAGGAGGATGAGGAACTCGATCTCGCTCAGAGGCCGCGAGTCTAGGATCAGACGCTCGATGGCACCAACCCAGCACGTTGCCGGCCCGCCCAGCGCTTCGCTTGCCCTCGAGATGTACGGCGACTTTCAATGTCCCTACTGCGTGGCGGCGCACCCGATCATCGAACGGGTGCGCGCCGAACTTGACGGCGAACTGCGCTTCTCCTTCCGGCACTTCCCGCTCCGCGACGCCCATCCCGACGCCCAGCTCGCCGCCGAAGCCGCCGAGGCGGCCGCCGCCCAGGGAAAGTTTTGGGAGATGTACGCCCTGCTATACGACTCCCGCGGCCGCGTCGGCCGCGCCGACCTCAGCCGCTATGCGGTCGAGTTGGGGCTCGACCTGGAGCGCTTCGAGCGCGAACTGGGCGGCGGCGTGCACGCCCAGGCGGTCGAACGGGATCTCGAGGAAGGGCTCGCGGGAGGCGTCAGCGGTACGCCTGCCTTCTTCGTAAATGGCATCCGCCACGACGGCTCGTTCGACCGCGGCTCACTGCTGGCCGCCCTGCGACGCGGGTAGCTGCGAGAATCCTGCACAAGAGAACGGACCGATGAGGAGAGCACTTTGAGTGAGAACGAGACCCAGCAGGCAGACGGCGGCGTAGCGACGAGCGAGGGCGGCGACACCCTTTCAATCAAGGACAACCGCACGGGAGAGAGCTACGAGCTCGAGATCACCGACGGCACGGTGAAGGCGATGGACCTACGCCAGATCAAGGTCTCCGAGGACGACTTCGGGCTGATGACGTACGACCCGGCTTTCACCAACACCGCCTCCTGCCGCTCCGCGGTCACGTACATCGACGGCGACGCGGGGATCCTCGAGCACCGCGGGATCCCGATCGATCAGCTTTGCGAGCACTCCACCTTTCTCGAGGTGGCCTTTCTCCTGATCTACGGCGAGCTGCCCACCCAGCCGCAGATGGAGCGCTGGCTCTTCGACGTCACCCACCACACGTTCGTCCACGAGAACGTGAAGCAGTTCGTCGAGGGGTTCCGTTACGACGCCCACCCGATGGGAATGCTGCTCGCCGGCGTCGGCGCGCTCTCCACCTTCTACCCGGACGCGAAGCAGATCGATGACCACGAGGAGCGCTATATGGCAGCGGTCCGGATGATTGCCAAGATCCCGACGCTCGCGGCATTCTCCTACCGCCACAACCGAGGTCTGCCGTACGTCTACCCGGACAACGACCTCTCGTTCACCGAGAACTTCCTCTCGATGATGTTCAAGATGACCGAGCTCAAGTACGAGCCTGATCCTCGGCTCGCCAAGGCGCTCGACGTCCTGTTCATCCTCCACGCCGACCACGAGCAAAACTGCTCGACCAGCGCGGTGCGCTCGGTCGGTTCCTCCCAGGTGGACCCCTACTCCGCGGTCGCGGCCGGCGTGGCCGCTCTCTATGGCCCACTACACGGTGGCGCCAACGAGGCGGTCCTGCGGATGCTGCGACGAATCGAGTCGGTTGAGAACATTCCCGACTTCCTCGAGGGCGTGAAGAAGCGCGAGGAGAAGCTGATGGGCTTCGGCCACCGGGTCTACAAGAACTATGACCCCCGCGCCCGGATCATCCGCAAGCACGTCGACGAGGTGCTCGAAGCGACTGAGTACAACCCGCTGATCGAGATCGCGACCGAGCTCGAGAAGCGGGCCCTCGACGACGAGTTCTTCACCTCGCGCAAGCTCTATCCGAACGTGGACTTCTTCTCGGGGCTGATATACGAGGCGCTGGAGATCCCAACCGAGATGTTCACGGTGATCTTCGCCATCCCCCGCACCGCCGGATGGGTGGCGCAGTGGCTCGAGCTGATCGACGACTCCGACCAGAAGATCGCCCGGCCACGCCAGATCTACACCGGCGAGCGCGAGACCGACTACGTGCCGATCGAAAAGCGCGACGGCCCGGAGAAGATTACGAACGAGTTCATCCGCAGACCGATCCGCTCGCGCCGCGGGGCTTGAGCGGCTTCAAGCTCTCCGCCCGTCAGGGTCCGAAGGTCGTCCGGGACGAGTTCGACTCGCTTGACGACGCGATCCTCGCCCTTGAGGGCCACGCCAAACGGATCCGCTCCGACGGACCGCTCGAGGTCCGCAAGATGATCCGCGAGTTCGAACCGGGCCACCAGGTCGCCGGCCGGGTCGAGCTGACGACGGGAAGCCTGCTGCGTCGTGGCGTCACGGCGGGTGTGGACGTGATGGGCGACGGGAGCTTCATCCCGTATCGCGGCGGTATGGGACGCTCCGAGCTCGAACCGGGCGACCGCGGCCCGTTCGAGGCGATTCGAGAGGCGCTTGCAAAGGGTGTCTGAGCAGGCCGAGATCCCGAAGGGAAGCGTGGCGATCGGGCGGCGGGTGAAGTTGCCAAGGGGGGCGGGCGAGCCGTTCGGGGTCTACATCAACGGCGTCGAGCAGGAGCTGGGCTGCGATTACGAGGTGCGGGCGGGCGGCATCGTCTTTACGCGACCGATCATCAAAGAGGAGAAGCTCGGCTTCTGGCGCTGGGCCTCGCTGTGGATCGGGCTGGTGGGTACCTACCGCAAAAACGAGTCAGTCGACGTGGAATACACGCTGCGAGGGGAGAAGAAGCTCGCCGCCGACGTTGAGATCCTGCCCGATTGATGAAGCGCTCGGCAAAGGCCGTCCGCCCCGCTCGACCGCCTCGGCCGAGGCGCTAGCCCAGGCCGACCAGCGCAGCGACCCGGTCGCGGTGCGCCTCGGCCGAACCCAACATCTGGGCACCCAGGCGGGCGCGCTTCAGGAAGAAGTGGATGTCGTGCTCCCAGGTGAAGCCGATGCCCCCAAGGGTCTGGATCGCGTCGTGGGTGACGCTGGTCGCGGCGTCCGAGGCCCGCGCCTTCGCCATCGCAGCGGCGAGCGGTAGGTCGTCCGGGCTCGACTGGGCCGCCCAGGCGGCGTAGTAGGTGAGTGAGCGTGCCTCCTCGACGTCCCAGAGCATTCCGGCGAGCCGGTGCGAGACGGCCTGGTACGCGCCGATCGGACGGTCGAACTGCTCGCGCTCTTTGGCGTACTCGACGCTCATGTCCAGGGCGCGCTGGGCGACGCCCACGAGCTCTGCGGCCAGCGCGACGGCGCCCAGGTTCGTGGCCGGCTTGATGTCGCCGGGAAGTGGGTCTCCTCCTTCCGCGCCGACCCGGAAATAGGCGCGCGTGGAGTCGATCATGTCGAGGCGCTCGAGCTCGGCTTCTCCCGTGGGGACCAGCTTCGCACCGTTCCCGTCGGAGAGCACGAGAACGCTTGAGCCCTGGGCCGCGCCAGCGATCGGGTAGGGGTCGTTCGTCAGCTCAGTCGAGCCCCTGGACTCGCCGGATGCGATGCCGGGTAGCCACCTTGCCTTCTGCTCGTCGGACCCCGCCGACTCGATCAGCGCGCCAGCGAATGCGTTCGCGATGAACGGGCTCGGCGCGCACGCGTAGCCGAGCTCCTCCTGCAGGATCACCAACTCGACCGGGCCAAGGCCCTGGCCGCCGTGCTCCTCGGCGATCGCGATCCCGGTCCAGCCCAGGTCGCGCATCTCCTGCCAGGTCGCGTCGTCGTAGGGGGAGTTGGACTCGGCCAGCTCGCGCACCTTCTCGGGCTTGAAGCGGCTGGCGATGAACTCATGTGCGGTCGAGCGGATCTCGCGCTGCTCGTCGTTGAAGTCGAAATCCATTAGCGCAGCTTCGGCAGGTTCAGGACTCGCTCGGCGACGATGTTTTTGAGCACGTCCGAGGTGCCGCCCTCGATCGAGTTCGCGCGGGAGCGCAGGAACATGTATGCCCAGGGCGACCCCTTCTGGAGCATCTCCGGGCCACCGACGTCGAGCGCCAGCTCGGTCAGCGCCTGATTCGTGGACGACCATTGCAGCTTTGCGATCGAGCCCTCGGGGCCGGGGATGCCGACCTTCATCGTCGAGGTGAGGGCGCGCAAGGCCCCGAGCCGCAGCCCTTCGATACCGATCTTCAGTTTCGCGATCTTGTCGCGCACCTGCGGATCGCCGGACTTGCCCCGCTCCTTTGCCAGCTCGATCAGCTCGTCAAGGCTGTTGGCAAGCCCCAGTGCGGCCGAGGCGCCTAGACCGGCGCGCTCGTTCATCAGGGTGGTGATGGCGACCATCCAGCCGTTGCCGACGCCTCCGACCACGTTCTCCTCGGGCACGTAGGCGCCCTCGATGAAAAGCTCATTGAACTCGGCCTCGCCGGTGATCTGATGGAGCGGGCGGACGTCGATTTCGTCCTGCTCCATGTCCATCAGGAAGTAGGTGAGGCCCTTGTGTTTGGGGGCCTCCTGGTCGGTGCGGGCGACGAGCATGCACCACTTGGCCTCGTGCGCGAACGTGGTCCAGACCTTCTGACCGGTGATCCGGTAGCCCCCGTTCTCGGCGACGGCCTTGGTCTTCAGCGACGCGAGGTCGGAGCCGGACTCGGGCTCGCTGAAGCCCTGACACCAGATCTCCTCTCCGGAGAGGATCGGCTCCAGGTAGCGCTCCTTCTGCTGCTCGGTACCGTGGGCGATGATCACGGGCCCGCCCATAACCAGGCCCAGGACGTTGGCTGGGCGCGGAGCCCTGGCCCGCGCCAGCTCCTCGCCGAATATGGACTGCTCGATCAGGGTTGCGCCTCGGCCGCCGTACTCCTTCGGCCAGCTCACGCCGGCCCAGCCCGCCGCGTGGAGCTTGCGCTGCCACTCGCGCTCGAACTCGAACTGGACCTGATCACCGCCGGTGGGGGCAGGGCCAGGATGGTTGTCGTCAAGCCAAGCGCGGAACTCGTCGCGGAACTCCTGCTCGGACGCGGTCAGGGTCAGGTCCATCGGGGCGCGAACCCTACTAATCGAGCACGTAGAGGACGAAAAACGCCGACGCTACGTACGAGACGCCCGCGAAGATGACCCCCGGGTCACGGGCGATGATCGACGCGGTCGAGCGGGTGTCGCGGCGGTCGTAGATCAGGTACAGGTAGCGAAAGACGCCGTAAAGGACTGATGGGGCCGTCGCCAACATCTTCGAGCCTGCGAGGGGCGAGTTCACGGCATAGATGATGTACGCGAGGATCGCAACGGACGTGACCATGGCGATCATCTGGTCGAGGAACGGCAGCGAGTAATGGTCGAGGACAGGCCGGGTAGCTGCTACGCCCTCGACGGGCATTTCCTCCAGAATGGCCTCCTGGCGGCGCTTGGTGAAGCCCAAGAAGAGCGCCAGCATCGCCGTGCAGACGAGGAGGTACTCGGAGGCGGTCGCGTCCACCGCGACAGCGCCCGCCACCACCCGCAAAATGAACAGCGACCCGATCGTCATCACGTCGAGGATCACAAGCTTCTTCAGCACCACGGAGTAGGCCACCGTGATCGCGGCGTAGAGGCCGACCAGACCCGCCACCTCGACCTCGATGGTCGCCGCGGGCAGCAGGACCGCGAAAGCCGCGAGCCCGACCGAGGCGGTGATCGCCGTCTCCTGCGAGAGGCTTCCGCTCGCGATCGGGCGGTTGCGCTTCTCGGGATGGAGCCGGTCATGCTCGCGGTCGCGCAGGTCGTTGAAGAGGTAGCCCGCGCTGGAGATCGCGCAGAAGGCGACGAACACGATCATCGCGTCGAGCAGCGCAGAGCCGTCGTCGAACTGACCGGAGAAGACGACGCCGGCGAAGACGAGCACGTTCTTCACCCACTCCTGCGGGCGCAGGGATCTCAGTAGAGGACTCATGCGGGGCGGAAACTCTACGGAGCGGGGTCGATCAGCACGCCGGGGTTCAGCACTCCCGCAGGATCCAGTGCGCGCTTGGCGCCTGCGAGGGCGAGGGCGAACGGGCCGGGACGCTGGCGGTCGTACCAGGGGCGATGGTCGCGGCCGACCGCGTGGTGGTGAGTGATCGTGCCGCCCGCCTCGTGGAGTGCCTCGGAAACGGCCGCCTTTGCCTCGTCCCATTGCTCCACCTCGGACCCGCGCCTCGCTGGCGCCAGCACCGTGAAGTACGGCGCCGGACCGTTTGGATAGATGTGGGTGAACCTGCAGCTCACGACAGCCTGTGGCCCGAGGGTCTCGCGCGCCGCCGCCATCACGCTTTCGTGGAGGCCCTCGAATCGCTCCCAGGTGATCGCGGTCTCGAACGTCTCGCTGATCACGCCCAGCCGGGTCATCGCGTCGCGAAGGTAGGGCATGGCGAGGAATGCGTCACGCCAGGCGCTCACCTCGCCCCCGCCACCGGCGCCGCGCACCTCGCCCGGGTCCCCGCCGTGCGAACGAGCCACCTCCAGCGCCGCGCCGAGATCGCCGTCCACCGGGTGGTGGGCGGACTCGAAACCCAGCATCAGCATGTGCTTGCCGGGAGCGCCGGCCTGGTTGAACCCAGCCTCAGTTGCGTCGAGCAGGCGGCAGTTGGCCGGGTCGAGCCCGGACTGCGAGAGCTCGCGCACCGCCTCGACGGCCTTCGGGAAGTCGGCGAACTCGACCGCGCACGAATCCCTGTGGGTCGGGCGAGGCCGGATTCGCACCCATGCCTCGGTGATGATTCCGAGGATTCCCTCGCTCCCGACGAGCAGGCGGTCAGGGCTCGGGCCGGCGCCCGAGCCGGGGAGGCGGCGGCTCTCCCACCAGCCGCCGGGCGTGATTGCGCGGACGGACTCGACGAGGTCGTCCACATGGGTCTCCCTGGTGGCGAAATGCCCGCCGGCGCGGGTGGCGATCCAGCCACCGAGGGTGGAGAACTCGAACGACTGCGGATAACAGCGCATTGTCAGGCCGCGTTCGGCGAGCTGCGCCTCGAGCACGGGCCCGACGGCTCCGGCGCCGATGCGGGCGGAGCGCGAGGTCTCGTCAACCTCCAGCACGCGGTCGAGAGCCCGGACGTCGATGGTCACCACGCCGGGGTACTCGCGCGGCAGCCGCGGCTCGATCCCGCCGCACACCGACGTGCCGCCGCCGAAGGGGATAGCGGCAATGCCCTCCGCAGCACACCAGCCGAGGATCGCCTCGACGTCGTCCTCCGTCGCGGGCCGCGCGACCAGGTCGGGCACGTTCTCGAACTTGCCGCGCATTCCGCGGAGCACGTCGCGGTAGGCCTTGCCAAGCGAGCGCGAAACCCGCTCGTAGCGATCATCCGTGCAGATCGCCGCGAGTGAGGCCGGCGGTGTGACCCGTGAGGGGGCAAGCTCGATCGCATCCAGCGCCACCGGGTCCTCGGGCGCCAGCGCGTCGAACCCCAGCCGTTCACGCACCATCGGCGCCATCGCCTCGAGCGCCGCACGATCGAGATCGCGGCTCTCGTGTCCCCACCCCCAGTGCTTGAGCCGGTCATCGCTCACCGGCGGCAGGCTACCTGCGGCGGGGCCGCGCGCCGGCGAGGTACTTTTCGCCGGCCCTCAGGGTCACTCGCTTGCCGGAACGCTTGTCGCGGACAACCACAACGCCCTCCCGGACTTTGAACAGGGTTCCCTTCGGCTTTTCGGCGGTCAGCCACCAGGTGCCGCGGACGCTTCCGGAGCCGCGACTGCCCTTCGTGCCACAGCGGCACGAGCCCTTGCCCCACAGCCTGCGGCGGCCGCGGCGACGCGCCGCGGGCTGGCGGGCCGAGGCGGTCGGCGCGAACGCGCCGACCAGCCGGGCGTAGGTGATGGCATTCGCACCACCGGACTGGCCCACGCGGAACGCACCGGCCCAGTAGGTCACCGTCTGCAACACGCTGGCCTCGTTCTTCGAAGACACGATCTTGGCCTTGCCGCGGGTCGCGTCCACGCGGGTGCCGAGCGGCAGCTGCTCGGCCTGGGTCAAGAGCCTCGGGCCCTTAGGGCCGGGCTCGTCCACATAAACGGTGCCCTGTACCGGGTCCACGTTGGCGTTCTCGTACACGGTGGGCGGCGGCAGCTCCTCGTCCGGCTGTGCCGCCTCCGAGACCGGACCGACAGCGCCGGAGAGGCGCCACTGCGAGCCCTGGCTCGTGTACTTGGCGAACGCCCGAAGGATGTGCCCGAGCTCGCTTGCGCCGAGCGTTCGCGAGCCGAGGTTGCCCCCGTTTGAGTCTTCGACGAATCGCCACCCCGGATCCGTGTCGGGGTCGCCGTCGAACTCGCAGCTGTAGGCCGCCGTGTCGCATGTCGCCCAACGGAAGCGATCGAACGGAGGGGCCGCCGGATCGGCGGGGACCACGGCCAGCGTCTCGCCTACGCGCACCTCCCCGGTGATGACCGGTTCGACAGCACGACGCTGCGTGCCCTTGGCGATACCGGCGGCAGCAAGCAGCGTTGCCACTACCAGCAGGATCGCCATACCCCTCGGCCTGACCAATGCCATCCCCATGCCACCAACTGAAGCAACCTTCCTCGCGTAGCGAGGTGAGGCGCGTCACACAAGACGCAGGACGGCTCGAGCCCTGGCGGTTACCAGTGCACGCCGCGCATCAGGTACGCGAACGCGACCTGCTGGTTCGTCGCCTCGTCCTCGGAGGTCTGAACGCCCGTGCCTCCGCCCTTGCCCTTGCTTTTCCCGGCCTTGGCGGCGGCCGAATCGGGAAACAGGTGATAGGCCGTGTTGAGGATGTAGTCGATCGACTTCGGGTTGAGCGCGTAGAGGACCTGCCCCAGCGTCCCCATCGGGGTCGCGATCCGTTTCGGCTTGTGCATGACGGCCTCGGTGATCATGTCGGCGGCCTCGTCCGGTGTGATCGTCGGGAAACGGTCGTACATCTTCGTCGGCGCGATCATCGGCGTGCGCACGAGCGGCATGTGGATCGTCGTGACGTGAACCCCGTCGTCAACGATCTCCGAGGCGATGCAGCGACTGAACGCGTCCAACGCCGACTTCGACGCCACGTAGGCCGAGAAGCGGGGCATATTCGTCTGCACGCCGATCGAGCTGACGTTGATGATCTGCCCGGCCTTGCGCTCACGCATGACTGGCAACAGCTTCAGGATCAGCCGCACCGCTCCGAAGTAGTTCAGCTGCATCGTCCGCTCGAAGTCGTGCGGCCGGTCGTAGCTGAGGGCAATCGAACGGCGGATCGAGCGCCCGGCGTTATTCACCAGAACGTCCACGTGGCCGTGCTGGGCCAGAACCTCGTCGGCCATCCGCTCGATGTCCTCCATGTCGGAGAGGTCGGCTCGATGGATATGCGCTACGCCGCCGGTGGCCTCGATCTGCTCCTTGGTTGATTCGAGCTTCTCGGGCGTGCGTGCGACGAGCAGCACCGTCCCGCCCGCCTCGGCGATCTTCATAGCCGCCGCCTTGCCGATGCCCGAGGAGGCTCCGGTCACCATCACGTTACGGTCGCGCACGGCCTTCTCGAGCGAGATGCCGCCGCGAATCCGCCTGCCCACGCGCATCAGTTCATCGGGAATCTGCTGCTCGAGTACCTGGCTGACTCCGCCGACGAGGCCGAGACGGCCCCGCGCGGCGCCGACGAGGGTCTTGTCGCGGTAGAGGTCGGGGTCGAGATGGCGCTCCCAGTAGTCCCAGAGTTTGCCCGCGTAGGCGCTGAGCGGTGGGACGGAGATGCCGCTGCCCTCAAGGGCCGCCTGGGTCTGCCGCGAGTCGAAAGTGGTCGGCCAGTTGACGTACATCAGGACCGAGCGCGGGATCCCGAAGTCGGAGAGCACCGCATCGGCCGCTGTGTTGCCCATCGGCGCGACGTTCAGCAGGGCTCCAAGGATCGGCTGCAGGGCCTGCGTGGCTGCAGCGGGAAGGCGAATCGAGGTCTGCGGTGCATGCGCCGCCTGGGCGAATGTGTCGATCACCTCGCCCGCGGTCAGCGCGTTCGGGTCCGTGAGGCTGAACGCCTTGCCGTCGAGATCGGGCTGGTGGGCGATGTGATCCATCGCGCGGACGACGAAATCCACTGGGACGATGTTGATCTGGCGTCCCTGGATGCCGGCCATCGGCATCCACTGGGGCACGGCGTTGCGGATCCGCCGGATCAGCTTGAAGAAGTAGTAGGGGCCGTCGACCTTGTCCATCTCGCCGCTCTCCGAATGACCGACGACGATGCCCGGGCGGTACACGCGCCAGGGCCGCGAGCACTCGCTGCGCACGATCCCCTCGGAGTCGTGCTTGGTTTGGAAATAGGGGTCCGTGTCGACCGCAACGGCCTCGTCGAACATGTCCTCGTGCCAGGTGCCTGGATAGAGGCCGGCCGCAGCGATCGAGCTGGTCATGTGAACGCATCCTGCCTCGACGGCCTCGGCGAGTTCGACCATGTGGCGGGTGCCATCGATGTTGGCAACCTGCTGACTCTCGGCGTCTGCCTTCATGTCGTAGATGGCCGCAAGATGGAAGAGGTGGTCCACCTCGCCGCTCAGGCGCTCAACGTCCGCGTCTGACACGCCAAGGCGCGGCTGGGAGAGGTCGCCGACGATGCCGACCACGCGGTCCTCGTCCACGCCCCAGCGGTTGCGGAGCTCCTCGAGGCGGCCCTTCGACCCCTCGCGCACGAGCACGTAAACAGTGCCCTCCCGCTCGAGCAGCAGCTCGACGAGGTTGCGTCCGATGAAACCAGTGGCGCCTGTGACGAAATAACCCATCAATCAATCCCTTACCAGTGCGGCAAACCTTGTGTCGCGCCTCGCAGCGCTCATCAGGTAACGACCTTACACTCACCTCAGATGTCCAGCACCATTCATGGTGAGGCGAGCGCGGCAGCGCATCACGCCAGTTCGGCGGGATGTGTCGCGCCGACAATCCCCCGCTGTTGGTTGTGCCTGATTACCCAGGCGCGCCGGCCGCGCCTTACCGACAGCTGACTGCTCGCGGGTCCAAGCCGCGATCGCGGCGCGCCCGTTCGCCCCTGCCTCCCCCGCAATCGATGCGGCGGTCGCGAGAGCCGTCCCGCGCCCTGATCCGGTCCCTTCCGGGGCCGCCCAGGTAGCTGTCCCGCCCGAGATCCCGACTGTCGCCGAGGAGGTCGTCACCGCGGCCTGCTGCGATGAAGTCGGCTCCGCTGTCGCCGAACAGCCGATCGGAGCCCCGTCCGCTACGGATCGTGTCGTCACCCTGGCCGCCGTAGACCGTCACCGGGAGTCCGGTGGGTACGGCGTCCGAGCCGGTTCCGTCAACCTCGAGGAAGTCCGACCTCGAAGCCAACTCGACCTGGATGCCCGTGAGGGCCAGCGAGTCCTGGCAGCGGACCTGATCCGAGGAGACCTGCGTGCAGCCGTCCCCCGCCACAACTCCCTCCTGAACATCAAGCACGTTGATAGACCCGGTCGGCGGCGGACCGTGGTAAGAGATCTGGAGGTCGTTGTAGGCCCCACCCGGGCGCTCCTCGTCCACGAGCAGGGTGCCACCGACCACCGCTGCTCGCGCTCCCTCGATGGCCGCCGGCGCAGTGCCCGGCACGATGAGCGTGACCGCGATGCCGGCAAGGCTTCCAAGCGTTCGCACGATTGTCCTGTCCATCCCTTGCACCTCCACGTCGTTGCCGTTCCGCCATCCTCGTCGTCATGCACGTTCGAGAACGTGACGCGTGTCACATCGCCGAGGGCGACTAACTCGCCCACTACCCGCGCGAGCCGTGGACGATGGCGGACGAGAATCCAACCCGGGTGGACGTGCTGATCGGCGACGATTACCCCCCCGCCCCGATCGTGGATCGCAAGCGGGCCCGCGAGGAAGCGCTCGACCGGTATCGGCTGTAAGGTCTGCGCCGGAAATCGTCAAATCAGGGGGAGCGGGAGGAACACATGCGTAGGGGAATCAGTGTCGCTTTGCTGGTCGCGGCGGCGGTCGTGATCGCCGGTTGCACACCAAAGTTCGACGGCAAGATCAAGGGCGTTCAAAAGGGCGCCAACAAGGTCCAGGTCAAGTTCAAGATCTGCCTTCGCGAGTTCAACTCCAACCGCTGCTCGGACGAGCCGCCCGAGCGGGGACAGGCGCGCCGCGGCGACCAGGAGTTCAGGCATCTGATCGCGTTCCGCGCCCCCAAGGGGACGAAGGCCCCCGCCAGGTTCAAGTCGGGCGCCAGCAACGTCATTCGCTACTCCGAGAGCGTTCAGTACGGCAAGCAGCTCGAGGCGAAGGGCGCTCCAACGCCGCGGGGCACCGAATGGTTCGGATACATCAGCAAGCCGGTGGGCTCACAGAGTCCGCGAGCGAGGTACAGGGTCAAGTTCGGCTTGCCCAACAATCCAGGCAAGCGTTTCAAGTACCGCCCCGTCACCGGCTACGCGGTCACCGAGCCGGGCGAGAACAAGGTGAACTGTGGCGAGAATGCGTTCGATTCGGGGGAGTCCGGGAACGCCGCCTGCATCACCGATCCGCTCAAGCGCAAGCGCGTTCGCAAGTCGCTGACGATCAAGCTCGACTGAGCGTAATTTTGCGCACCGCGGCGGGTGGTTCGCCGCGGTGCGCGAAGTCATAGACTCAGCCGTGGAGTGAGTTCGGCCGAAATCGTCGAGATTCAAATGCCCGCAATGGGCGAATCCGTCACCGAGGGGACCATCCTCGAGTGGCGCGTCGCCGAGGGCGACGAGATCGCCGAGGGCGACACCGTCGTCGAGGTCTCAACCGACAAGATCGACGCTGAGATTCCCGCCCCGGCCAGCGGCGTGATCACGAAGATCATGGCCCAGCCCGACGACACGGTGAACGTCGGCCAGGTGCTCGCCCAGCTCGACACCAACGGATCGGCGGGCAACGGTGCAGCGCCCGAGGTCGCGGAAGCAGGCCCCGGGCTTTCCGCCGGCCCGACCGGCGAGGGTGACGCCGACATCGGCAACAGCGACCCCGCCGAACTGCTCGAGCAGGCCCAGGGTGAGCGCGAACCGTCAACCGACCCGGCCGCCGCCGGACGCGAGGCGGAAGAGGCGGATGACCCCGCGGGCGGGGGCCCCGGGATTGTCATAGCCATGCCCGAGATGGGCGAGTCGGTGAAGGAAGGGACGGTCCTCGAGTATCGCGTGGCCGAGGGCGACCAGGTTGCCGAGGGCGACACCGTCGTCGAGGTCTCCACAGACAAGGTCGATGCCGAGGTTCCTGCTCCGGCCGCGGGCACCATCACCAAGCTTTTGGCCGCGCCCGACGACACGGTCACCGTCGGGCAGCCGCTGGCGGAGATGACCGCAGGCGCCTCAGGCACGAACGAGCCCCCTTCAGACCCGGCCGCCCCCGGACGCGAGGCGGAGGAGGCGGACGGCTCCGGGGGTGGGGGCCCTGGGATTGTCCCCGGCGACGGTCGCGCGAGCCCCGTCGCTCGTCGGGTCGCGGCGGCAAGGGGCGTTGACCTGGGCGCCGTCCAGGGCTCTGGCTCGAGCGGGCGCATCGTGAAGGCCGACGTGCTGGCCGCCGACGGTGGCAACGGCGCCGCGCCCGCAGGGAAGGCTCGGGGCGAGGACAAGCGCCTCCGCGGGCCCGCTGGAATGCTCGCGCAGGCGATGAACGAGTCGCGCTCGATGCCCACCGCCACCTCGTTCCGCACGCTTCCAGTTGACACGCTCGACGCCAAGCGCAAGGCCTTGAACGGACAGCTCACGGAGCGCGGCGTGAAGCTCTCTTTTACTCACCTGATCGCGTGGGCAATCGTGAAAGCCGCCGAGGAGTTCCCCTCGATGGCCCGGACCTACTCCGAGCAGGACGGCAAGCCGCACGTGACCGTCGACGCGGGCGTGAACCTCGGCATCGCCGTGGATGTGGAGCGCAAGGGCTCGCGGAGCCTGATGGTGCCGTGCATCAAGGGCGCCGACGGCCTCGATTTTCCCGGCTTCCACGCTTACTACGAGGAGCTGATCACCAAGACGCGCGAGAACAAGCTCACCGCCGACGACTTTCAGGGCACCAACGTCACGCTCACCAATCCTGGCGGAATCGGGACGATCGCGTCGGTGCCGCGGCTGATGAGTGGCCAGGGAACCATCGTCGCCTGCGGCTCCATCGCCTACCCCGTCGAGTGGGCTCACGCGCCGGCAGAAAAGGTCAAGTCGCTTGGGATATCCAAGGTCACGACGATGACCTCGACGTACGACCACCGGATCATTCAGGGCGCGGAATCCGGGTCGTTCCTGCGCCGGATCGACCAGTTGCTGCAGGGTGAGGACGACTTCTACGAGTCGGTTGCCAAGGAGCTGGGCGTGCCCGAGCGTGTCGTCACCAACGCCCACGCCGCCGCCGCATCAGCGCCGCCGCTGGTCGGGGGTGCGGGGAGCACCACGAGCGGGGCCGTCGTCGCGGCCGAGCCCAGCCGAGAGCTGCTGCAGGCCGTCCAGGCCGCCACCTCGCTGTTGAAGGCGTTCCGAACCCACGGTCACCTTGCGGCACGAGTCAACCCGCTCGGCGGCGAGCCGAAGGGCGATCCCGCGCTGGAGCCGGAGACGCTCAACCTGACACCGGAGCTGATGTCGCAGATCCCAGCGTCGATCCTCCGCATCGGGGTCGAGGGCGAGAACCTGCTGGACGCGCTCCCGCGGATGCGCGATGCCTACTGCGGGACAATCGCCTACCAAATCGAGCACCTCTCCTCGCATCAACAGCGAATGTGGCTGCGCGACATGATCGAGACCGGGCGACACCGCGCGCCGCTCACCCCGGAAGAGAAGCGCTCGCTCCTGCATCGCCTGCTCGAGGTTTTCGGTTTCGAGCGCTTCCTGCAGAAGGCCTACCTCGGCCAGAAGATGTTCTCGATCGAAGGGCTCGACGCGGTGGTCCCGATGATCGACATGCTCGTCACCCAAGCGCGAACCAACGGTGCCGAAGAGGTTGTGATCGGGATGGCCCACCGCGGCCGGCTCAGCGTCCTCACCCACAACCTCGGCCGCTCACCGGAGTCCATCATGGCCGAATTCGAGGGAGCGAAGGCGCTCGAGCGGGTCAAGGCGATCGCGGCAATCCCTCACGCCGGGACCGGCGACGTGAAGTATCACCATGGTGCCGAGGGGATCTTCTCGACGCCCGACGGCGACGAGATCCGGGTCCGCATGTACCCCAACCCGTCGCACCTCGAGTTCGTCGACCCGGTGGTGACCGGCGGCGCCCGGGCAGCGCAGACCGAGCACTCCGGCCCACGCCTGCACCACAACCCTCATGTGGCGGTGCCCCTACTGCTTCACGGCGACGCCGCGTTCCCCGGGCAGGGCGTTGTGGCCGAGACCCTCAACCTGCAGTCGCTGGCCGGCTACTCGACAGGCGGGACCGTCCACATCATCACCGACAACCAGGTGGGCTTCACCACCGACCCCGAGGAGGATCGTTCCACCCCCTACGCCGGCGACCTTGCCAAGGGATTCAACTGCCCGATCTTCCACGTAAACGCCGACGACGTTGAAGCCTGCATGTCCGCGATGCGACTCGCGATGGGTTACCGCGAGCGCTTCGCCCGCGATGTGGTGATCGACTTGATCGGCTATCGCCGCTACGGCCACAACGAAACGGACGAGCCCGCTTACACGCAGCCAAAGATGGCGGCACAAATCAAGGAGCACCCACCCGTTTCAGAGATCTACGCCGAGCAGCTGACCAAGGAGGGCGTGGTCACGCCCGATGATGTGGCCGCCGACGCCAAGGCGCGCCAGGACGAGCTCGCCACCACCCTCAAGAGCCTTCGAGCGAAGATGGAAACGGGCGACTACGAGGACCCGACCTCGACCCATGTCGGCACGGGCGAGTTGGATCGCACCAAGTCGCCCGAGGTCGAAACCGCCGTCTCGGAGAAGCGGCTGCGCTCGTTGAACGAGGAACTGCTGAAGGTTCCCGAGACGTTCTCGATCCATCGCAAGCTACGCAAACCACTGTTGAAGCGTCTCGAGATCCTCGAGGATGGCCCGATCGAGTACGGGCACGCGGAATCGCTGGCCTACGCGTCGCTGCTAACCGAGGGGACTCACATCCGTCTGACCGGGCAGGACACCGAGCGCGGGACATTTTCCCACCGCCACCTGGTGCTCCATGATGAAAAGACCGGTCTTCGCTTCGCGCCCATCCAGAACCTCCCGGGAGCCCTGGCCCCGTTCGAGATTCACAACAGCCCCCTGTCCGAAATCGCCTGCCTGGGCTTCGAATACGGCTACTCGGCGGCATCGCCGGAGAGCCTGATCCTGTGGGAGGCCCAGTTTGGCGACTTCGGCAACTCGGCCCAGGTCATCATCGACTCGTTCATCGTTGCCGGGGAGTCGAAGTGGGGCCAGACCACGCGGCTGACCCTGCTGCTGCCACACGGGTACGAGGGCTCGGGCCCCGAACACTCCAGCGCACGGATCGAGCGGTTCATCCAGCTCGCGGCGGAGGGCAACATCCGGCTCGCCAACCCGACCACGGCGGCCCAGTACTTCCACCTTCTTCGCCGCCAGGCCCGGATCGCAAAGCCACGCCCGCTGGTGGTGTTCACCCCGAAGGGCCTGCTGCGCCTTGGTGCCGCCGCCTCGAAGCTCTCGGATCTCACGACGGGAACGTTCAACTTCGTTCTCGATGATGAGCGGGCAACTGGTCGCGCGAGCGAGATCGAGCGCCTGGTTCTGTGCTCCGGCAAGATCTTCTACGACATCGATGGGCACGAGCGGCGCGCGGACGCAAACAACGTCGCGATCGCGCGCGTCGAATTGCTCTACCCATTCGCCCGCGACCAGATCCGCACCCTGATCGACAGCTATCCGAACCTCAAGCAGGTGCTGTGGGCGCAGGAGGAGCCGAAGAATATGGGTGCCTGGTCGGTGATGGCGCGCAGGATGCCCGAGCTCGTTCCCGATGGCGTTGAGTTCCGCTACGTCGGCCGCCCGCAGCGCGCGAGCCCAAGTGAGGGCTATCCGGTGGCCCACCGCTCCGAGCAGGAGCGCATCGTCCTGACCGCGCTCTCGGGCTAACGCTGCTGGGGCGCTACCCGTCCGAGGGCGCGACGGTTCGTGCGCTCAAGCCCTCGCGCTGCGAGCGCAACCAGGGCCACATCCCTCGTCGCTCGCCCGCTGCATCTATTGAGCCTCCGCTTCATGACGAAAAGCTTTTCGCCCGGAGCTCTCTCCGCATATGGACAATCGGCGGAAGATCGGTCCACCCGGTTGTACGCCGGCGTGCTGCCAGACTTGCCCGCCGATGAGCGAAGTCCCGGCGATCCGCCCCTCCGACACACTGCGGCGGCCCGCGCCCGGCCGGCTCTTCGCGGTCGTCAAGGTCGCATCGTGGATCGAACTCGGCCTGTTCGCCATCCTGCTCGTCGTCTGGATCGCACCCGGCATGGAGCACGCGACGTTTCTTGCTGGCCTCGCTCACGGCATCGGATTTATCGCGCTGGCGCTGCTGATCTGGGTCGCCGTGCTCCGCCACGAGGCCCCGTACACGCTGCTGGCGGCAACGCTGACTCCAGTCGGGCCCGTCGGTAGCGTCATCGCAATCGCTCGGATTGAGCGCCGGGTTGACACGGGACCTGCAAATGAGGCATGATGGACAAGCCACGCAGGGAGCGAAGAAGGGACTTACTGAGGCTCGTCCCCGGCCAGTCCCGCCTCCGGGGGCGATCGCGTCGGCATCCCTCCCTGGCTACCGACGCGCAAGGCGTGGGCGTGGGCCGTGTGGACCCCCTGCCTCCCGCGGCCCCGCCCCGCCTATTACTTGGTCTCGTCCGCGTGGATCAGCGCAAATCGCGCAGCACCCGATGAAGGATGCCGCCGTGCTGGAAGTACCGGATCTCGTTGGGAGTATCGAGGCGCACCGTCGTCTCGAACTCGACAGGATCTGATCCGCCGTTAGACGCGGTGACGGTGAGGGTCTTCGCCTCTCCATTGGCCAGATCGCCGAAGTCGAACGTCTCAGAACCATCAATTCCCAGGGACTCCGCGCTCTGCCCGTCCCGGTATTGCAACGGCAAAACTCCCATCCCGATCAGATTCGAGCGATGGATCCGCTCGAAGCTCTCCGCAATTACGGCGCGCACGCCGAGCAGTGCCGTGCCCTTGGCGGCCCAGTCGCGCGAGGAACCCGAGCCGTACTCCTTACCGGCGAGGACGACCAGCGGAGTGCCGGACTGGGCGTGAGCCATTGCGGCCTCGTAGATCGTGGTCTCCTCGCCGTCTGGACCCACGGTGAAGCCGCCCTCGCGCTCGACCAGCTTGTTGCGCAGCCGGATGTTCGCGAAGGTCCCGCGGATCATCACCTCGTGGTTGCCGCGCCTGGAGCCGTAGGAGTTGAAGGCGCGGACCTCAACGCCGTTTTCGAGCAGCCAACTCCCCGCAGGACTGGCCTTCTTGATCGCCCCCGCTGGTGAGATGTGATCGGTGGTGACGGAGTCGCCCAGCACCGCCAAGACGCGCGCCCCGGCGATCGGCTCGACCGGGGCCGGCTCGGCGGCCATTCCCTCAAAAAACGACGGCTTGCGCACATAGGTCGAGTCGGGCCAGGTGTAGCGGTCCCCCTCAGGAGTGTCCAGCTCGCGCCAGCGGTCGTCGCCCTCGAACACGTCGGCGTAGTTACGCGTGAACATTTCGGAGCGGACCGCTTCGGCGACCGTGGCGCGGATCTCCTCCGAGCTGGGCCAGAGGTCGCTCAAGTAGACCGGCTTGCCGTCCGCTCCCTCGCCGAGGGGATCCTCGCGGATGTCCACGTCCATTCGCCCCGCGAGGGCGTAGGCGACGCACAGCGGCGGCGATGCCAGGTAATTGTTGCGCACGTCTTGGTTGATCCGGCCTTCGAAGTTGCGGTTGCCCGACAGGACCGAACAGACGACGAGATCGTTCTCAGTGACCGCCTTGGAGATCGCCTCCGGCAGCGGCCCCGAGTTGCCGATGCACGTGGTGCACCCGTAACCGACGAGGTTGAAACCCAGCGCGTCCAGGTACTCGTCGAGGCCCGCCTGGCGGAGGTAGTCGGTGACCACCGTGGAGCCCGGGGCAAGCGAGGTCTTCACCCAGGGCTTACTCGTCAGCCCGCGCTCGACGGCCGCCTTGGCCACGAGCCCGGCCCCGATCATCACCGAAGGGTTCGAGGTGTTGGTGCAGCTCGTGATCGCAGCGATGACGACGTGGCCATGCTGGAGCTCGGTGTCGGTCCCGTCCTCAAGCGTGACGGGGATGACCTTGCGCCCCGGGTTCTCGGTCGCCGTGCCCGAGCCGACTCGGTGCGGCTTGCCAGCCTCGCCCTCGTGATCCTCAGCGGGCGGATCCGAAGCGGGGAAGGAGTCGGCGATCGCCTTGTCACGGCCGTTGCCGATCGCTTCCGCGGCGGCGGGGTCGAACTCGCGCAGCGACTCCAGAAAGGCCGGCTTGGCGTCGGAGAGGGCGATCCGGTCCTGGGGACGCTTCGGCCCCGCGATCGAGGGCTCGACTGAACCGAGGTCGAGGTCGAGAATGTCAGAGAAAGTGGGGTCCTCGGAGTCCTCGTCTTGAAAGGTGCCTTGCTCACGCGAGTAGGCGTCAACCAGCTCGATCACCTCGGTGGGCCGGCCAGTGAACTCGAGATAGCGCAGGGTTTCCTTGTCCACCGGGAAGATTGCGCAGGTCGAGCCGAACTCGGGCGACATGTTCCCGATCGTGGCCCGGTCGGCCAGCCCAAGCGTGTGCATGCCCGGACCGAAGAACTCGACGAACTTGCCGACCACCCCGCGCTCGCGCAGCATCTCGGTGACGCGGAGGACCAAGTCGGTTGCGGTGGCACCCTCTGGTAGCTGGCCGTCGAGCCGGAAGCCGAGAACCTGAGGCAGCAGCATCGAGATCGGCTGGCCGAGCATCGCCGCCTCCGCCTCGATCCCGCCCACGCCCCAGCCAAGCACGGCGAGGCCGTTGACCATTGTCGTGTGCGAGTCGGTGCCAACCAGCGAGTCCGGATATGCCTCCCGAGAGCCGTCGCGCTCGCGAGTGAAAACGACCTCGGAGAGGTACTCGAGGTTGACCTGATGGCAGATGCCGGTTGCCGGGGGCACCACGCGAAAGTTGTCGAAGGCCTGCTGGCCCCAGCGCAGGAACCCGTAGCGCTCCTCGTTGCGCTCGTAATCGCGATCGGCGTTGATGTCGAACGCACCGGCGGTGCCGAACGCATCCACCTGGACCGAATGGTCGATCACCAGGTCCACGGGGACGAGCGGATTGATCTTCCGTGGATCGGATCCGAGTTCGTCGATCGCGTCACGCATGGCCGCCAGGTCGACCACAGCCGGGACGCCGGTGAAGTCCTGCATCAACACCCGAGCGGGCTGGAATGGAATCTCGACCGACGGCTCGGCCTTCGCGTCCCAGCCGGCTAGCGCCTCGATGTCACCGGTGCGGACGGACTCGCCGTCCTCCAGGCGCAACGCGTTCTCGAGTAAGACCTTGATCGAGTACGGGAGACGGGCGACGTCGAATCGCTCCTGCAGCGCGTCGAGCCGGTAAATCTCGTAGGTGTCGCCGGATACGTCGAGGGTGGATTTCGCACCGAAGGAATCGCTCATGCACGCAGACTATCTCCGCCGAACCGAAGCGACCGGCGCACCGAGGGGAATGCGCGGGATAGATTCGCTTCCCATGAGCCCTTCATTTCGCCTCGCGCCGACGTTGCTCGCCGGTCTGCTGCTGTCCGTTCCCGCGAGCGCGAGCGCCGAGACGCTCAAGGCCGAGGCGATCCTGCCGCCGGGCCAGAGTGGCTTCGTCTCGATCACGGGGGTCGCGACGGGAACGGGCTCGCCCCACCTAACGGATCAAGCCGCACGCTTCGAGGCCTTCGACTACCGGCCCTTCGGGTTCGATCAGCCTGCCAGCGAGACGTTTTCGCCGCGCGCCGGCGTGAGTGTTGCCCGCGACGCGTTCGGGGTGCCGTCGATCACCGCGTCCAACGAGGACGACGCTTGGTTCGGCGTTGGCTACGCGATCGCCCAGGACCGGCTGTTCCAGCTCGAGCTGTTTCGCCGCGCGACGTCGGGACGTCTCGGCGAGATTCTCGGGCGCGACTACCTCGACGACGACATCATCGCGAGGCGCGACTACTACACGGACACCGAGGTCGACGCGATGCTCGCCGCCCTCCCACAGGAGCTGCGAGACCGGGTCAATTCGTACCGCGACGGCATCAACGCCTACGTGCAGTCGCTCGTACGAAATCCGAGCGAGGTTCCCGGGGAATTCGTCGCGCTAGGAGTCGCGCCTCCGACCTGGACGGCACGCGATACCGCGCGCGTCGGAATCTTCCTGGCCCGGACGGTGCCTTCAGGCGACGGCGAGGAGTTGGCGAACGCGCTGGCCCTCAAGGCGTCGAGTCCACGCTCATTCCAGGCGCTCCATCCGGTCCGGACCCCCGGTCGGCGCACCACCGTGCCTCGATCGGAGGGCGCGTTTCCGGCCCAGCCCGGGCGAAGCCGGCGTGACGAGCGGATCGGATTCAAACGGACTCGCCGCTTCCTCGCCCGCACCGACCTGGCGAGCGCGGAGGACACCGCCGAGACGCTCGCTGCGGCCGCCGGCTCGGAGGTGCGGCCAGGCGAGGCCGGCGCCGATCTGCGCCGGGTACTACCCAGCCCCGGCGGCTCGTTCATGTGGGCGATTGCGGATCGCAAACGCTCGCGATCCTTCCAGTTCAACGGGCCGCAACTCGGCTTCTCGATCCCGGAATTGTTCGTGGAGTTCGAACTGCACTCGCCGGAGTTCCCGAACCTGCGCGGAGTTACCGCGGCGGGCGTTCCACTAGTCGGGATCGGTCACAACAACCGGGTCGCCTGGGGGTTCACATCTGGGCTCTCCGACGAGGACGACCTGTACGTGGAGAAGCTGACCGGCGAGGAGACTTACCGGTTCCGCGGCTCCGAGCGGCAGATGGACTGCCGCGACGAGACAATCGACTACCGCGAGGCGCCGACCGGGCTACCTGGCCTCGTGGACAATCCGGGGCAACCGGCTGGCAGCCGGACCGAACGGATCTGTCGCACATTGCACGGACCGATCCAGTACCGCGGCGACGGCGTAGCGCTGGCGCGGCGCTACGCGATCTGGGGCCGGGAGCTCGAGACCTTCGTCGGGCTCGACCTGCTCAACCGAGCACGCACGGTCCGCGACGTCGACGCCGCGATGCAGAAGGTCACCTGGAACGAGAACGTGATCGCCGCCGACTCGCGGGGGGGGATCGGCTACTGGCACCCGGGCCTACACCAGCTAAAGCCGAAGCGCTGGGACGAGCGCCTGCCGTTCCCGGGCTCGGGCGGCGCGGAGTGGCGCGGGATCTTGCCGCGCCGGAAGACCCCGCACGCGATCAACCCGGCACAGGGCTGGCTGACGAACTGGAACAACCCGCCGTCGGTTGGTTGGACAAATGGCGACGGCACGGCTCGCGAGCGCCTGAGCGGGCCACTGCACCGGGTGCGAATCCTCCAGGGTTTGGTTGGGCGGGCCGCCCGGAACCCGACCTATGCAAAGCACATTCGCATCGTGCGTCGGTCGGGCACAACGGCGCAGCAGTTTCCGTTCGCCAAGCGTCGCCTGCGCGCGGCCAAGCGAGCCAGCAATGGGGCCAGCCGCAAACTCCTGCGCGAGTTGCTGCGGTGGAACGGCAACTACGACCGCGAGGACGACGCCGGCACCGTCGCCCCCGGCGTCGCGATCTGGGAGGAGCTGAAGTCGCGCTCGTTCGACGCCCTGCTTCGCCGGCTCGGCGAAGGCGCACGGCCCCTCGGCGGCGGGACCGGAAGTTCGCACGCGTTCGACATCACCAACGGCGAAGCCAAAGCCCTGCTGAAGCTCCGACCGCGCACGATCGCCCGGGCGGCCGGGCGGGCAGCGGCGGCCCTGACCGAGCGCTTCGACAGTTCGGATCCCGGGTCCTGGCGCGAACCACGGCGTCTCTACGAGATTGGCGCCCAGGGAGCTGCCAGCGCACCCGAATTGGAGTTCTTCGACCGGGGAACGTGGGAGCAGTCGCTGATGATGGGGCGTCGCTGAGGCTCTGCGGGGCCGTTCGCTAGCGCTTGCCAGCCTGATTGTCGGCGACCGCGTCCGCGACCGCGTCGACGCCCATGCGCGCGGCGATCCGGCCGGCGATCTCAGGCCGGCGACCCGCGAAGTTCGCCATGAGGCGCTGGGTGCGCGGGGCGACCTCCACCTCGGCGCGGTCCCGCTCGATCGCACTGATCACGCCGGCGGCAACCTCTTCCGGCGAACTGGTGCCCGCGCCTCGCGGCACCTCGGCACCAGTTTCGGCGAACATACCCGCCTCCCGGATGGTGCCCGGCATCACGACCGAGGCGCCCACCGGCGTGCCTCGCAGATCCTCACGCATGCCGAGCGAGAAGCCACGAAGTCCGAACTTGGTCGCCGAGTACAGCGAGCTTCGCGCCGTCGCGACCTTGCCGTTAAGCGACGAGACGTAGACGAAGTGTCCCGAGCCGCGGGCGAGCCAAACGTCGATCAGCGCGTGGGTCATCAGGATCGGCGTCTCGAGGTTTACCCGCAGGGCGCGCTGGATCTCCTCGCCGCTGTAGCCCTGGATTCGACCGGAGGCCGGGAGTGCCGCGTTGGCGACGAGCACATCGATCTCGCCCGCGTCGGCGATTAGCTTCAGCGCCGCTCCCTGCTCGGCAAGATCGGAGACCACGACGGTATGGCCGTCGCCCGCCAGGGACCCGCGGAGCTGCTCGAGCTCTTGCGGCTTGCGCGAGCTCAGCACCAGGCGGGCGCCACGGTCGCCAAGTCCGGCGGCGATTGCGCGGCCCAGACCCCCGGTGGCCCCGGTAAGTAGGACGGTCTTCCCGCTCAACTCCACGGGAAGGAACCTATAACTTCTTGATCATGAAGCTCTATATCTGCTGGGGAACCTTCCAGACACCGCGGCCCGGCGGGCATCCGTGCGCGAATGCCTACAACGCAGTCCGCGCGGCCGGACACGAGCCCGAGGTCGTGAAGGTACGTGGCCTGGGGGTCGGTCCCGGGGTTGTGCAAGCAATCGTGCCGGGCAGCCGCGACGAGGTCGAGCGGGTCTCCGGCCAGCGCGCGGTACCCGTTCTGGTGACCGATTCGAACGAGGTGCTCACGGACTCCAAGCGGATCATCGACTGGGCACAGGCGAATCCCGCTTAGTCCTAGATTATTAGTGCGAATTCGCACGAGTCAGGCGTGAACTCACCCGTTTGTGAGCGGTTCTTTGCAATCCGCCATGCAATCCGCTACAGTTTCGCCAGCACAAACCGGTAGCCGAGTCCCCGACGCATGCGTCGGGGAACGGGGGAACCGATCAGTTGGGGCTAACCCATCCGTTCTGGATGAGGGCGCGACTCCTAAGCGCCAGCCCGTCAGCTAACCCCGTAGGCGCCATGACAAAGGCTTCGAGCCCGGATGGGTCGAAAGCCTCACAAGGAGACTGGTTCTTTTGTTCACAGGCAAGACTTCAAACCGTCGCACAGGACGACAGGCGATCCGCGCCGGCTTCGTCGGCCTCGCCGCCTGCGCGGCCCTCGTGGTGCTCCCCGCCGGCGCAAGCGCCAGCGGAGGCGGCATCGGTCCGAACGGCGAGCCCAGCGGCAGCAGCCCCACAGTTCGCGGCAGCAAGGCAAAGCTGAAGCGGAACGGCAAGGCAGTGGCCCCGGCAAAGGCCCCAAGGCGCGTCAAGCGGGCGATCGCAGCCGCGAACAAAATCGATGACAAGGGTTACCGCCTCGGCGGCGGGCACGGCAAGTGGCGCGATAACGCCTACGACTGTTCGGGCGCCGTCTCCTACGCGCTCGGAAAGCCCGGTGCCAAGATCGTCAAGTCCTCGATGCCGTCGGGCAGCTACGCGCGCTACGGCTCGCGCGGCAAGGGCAACTGGATCACTTGGTACGGCGACGGCGGTCATGTGTTCGTCGTGATCGCGGGCCTGCGCTTCGATACCTCGCAGCCTGACGACGGCGAGCGTGGACCGGGCTGGAGCAAGAACGTCAGGGCTGGCTTCGCCAACGTCTCGCGCCGCGCGGCGCGCCACCGGCCCGGCCTCTAGCCGCGAGCCGGAGAAAGCCAGGCGCGCGACCCCCAGGGGCCCCGTATTCGCGCGCGCCTGCGCCATCGCGTCGCCCGCCGAGTAGCCGTTACGGACAACTGATCCGCTCAAGATTGGCCTGCTCAGCGTGACGTCGTTCGCGCGGGTGGGATAGCGTCGCCGTGGGCAGCCGGTCAATGCCTTGTCCACTGTGGAGCATCCCGCTATTTCAAGCCCCCCAGCTGAGAAGGGCGCCTCCGGCGCCGATGTCGCAGCCGCGCAACCCATCCCTGACGTCTCGCTGCAGGGCGTTCACAAGAGCTACGGCGATGTGGCGGCAGTCGCCGGAGTAGACCTCGAGGTCGGCCGCGGCGAGTTCTTCACGATGCTCGGCCCGTCTGGATCGGGCAAGACGACCACCCTGCGGATGATCGCCGGATTCGAGCTGCCTGATGCAGGAACCGTCGCGCTCGCCGGCAAGGACGTGACCTCCCTGGCGCCGTACGATCGCCAGGTCAACACCGTCTTTCAGGACTACGCGCTGTTCCCGCACATGACCGTCGCTGCAAACATCGGCTATGGCCTGCGCGTGGCGAAGGTCGACGGCTCTGAACGCGACCGCCGCACGAAGGACGCCCTCGAGATGGTGCGTCTGGCCGACCTCGGCGATCGCAAGCCCAGCGAGCTCTCCGGCGGCCAGCGCCAGCGCGTGGCGCTGGCACGAGCGATCGTCAACCGTCCGCGGGTCCTGCTGCTGGACGAGCCGCTGGGCGCACTCGACCTGAAGCTGCGCGAACAGATGCAGGTGGAACTGAAGGGCATCCAGCACGAGGTCGGGATCACGTTCATCTACGTGACCCATGACCAAGAAGAGGCGCTGACGATGTCCGACCGGGTCGCCGTGTTCAACAACGGGCGGATCGAGCAGGTGGGCACTCCGGCAGAAATCTACGAACAGCCATCGAATCCGTTCGTGAGTGGCTTTGTCGGCGTCTCCAACGTGCTCGACCGCGCCGGGCGGCGCTTCACGGTGCGTCCGGAGAAGATCCGCCTTCTCGAGGGTGGTGCCGACGGACTGAACTCGGAGCAGGGCACGGTTACGAACGTCGCGTACGCGGGGATGATCACCCGCTTTACGGTTTCGCTAGAAGCGGGTGGCGAGATCCAGGTCGTACGACAGAACCTCGAGACCTCCTGGGAGGAGGCGCTCGAGCAGGATGGGCGGGATGTAACGGTCGGCTGGGAGGCCTCTCAGGAGGTCGAGCTGCCGGCGGACGACAGAGAGGAGCAACAGTGAGGGAGAGGATGGAAGGACGTCCCGACCGGGCTGCCTGGTTGGTCGTCGTCTCATTGCTGGCGTTGGTGTTTGCCATCGGCGCCTGCGGGAGCGACGACGACGAAGGTGGCGACGGAGGCGATTCCGGAGGCGACGAATCCGGCGCGTTGACCGAACTCGGTGAGCCCGAGGGCGAGCTGAATCTGGTCAACTGGGCCGGCTACGTTGAGGACGGCTCCACGGACCCGAAGGTCGACTGGGTGACCGATTTCGAGAAGGAGACCGGCTGTAAGGTCAACTCGAAGACCGGCAACAGCTCAGACGAGATGGTCCAGCTCATGCGCGCAGGTGGCTACGACGGTGTTTCGGCATCCGGCGACGCAACCACGCGCCTGATCGAGGGCGGCGACGTCTCGCCCGTCAACACCGACCTGATCCCGAACTATGAGGACGTCTACGACGCCCTGAAGGATCAGGACTTCAACAGCGTTGACGGCCAGATGTACGGCGTACCGCACGGCCGCGGTTCGAACCTGTTGATGTACGACCCGGCCGACTTCCCGGAGCCTCCCACCTCGTGGGATGTCGTTTTCGACAAGGCGTCCGAGAACAGCGGCACGGTCACCGCCTACGACAACCCGATCTACATCGCGGACGCGGCGCTGTACCTGCGCGAGCACCAGCCGGAGCTGGGGATCGAGGATCCGTACGCGCTCGACCAGGAGCAGTTCGACGCAGCGATCGAGTTGCTGAAGGAACAGAAGAAGCACATCGGCGAGTACTGGTCGGACTACACGAAGGAAGTCCAGGCATTCGCCAACGGTGACTCGAACGTCGGCACGACCTGGCAGGTCATCGCGAACCTGCTGAACGCTGACGGCGAGAAGGAAGAGGTCGTTCTGCCCGAGGAGGGCGCGACCGGTTGGTCCGACACCTGGATGATCAGTTCGGAAGCAGAAAACCCGAACTGCATGTACCTGTGGATGGACCACATCATCGGCCCCAAGGCGAACGCCGCCGTGGCTGAGTGGTTCGGTGAGGCGCCTTCGAACGAGAAGGCGTGCGACCTGACCGCGGATCCGAAGCACTGCGAAATCTTCCATGCGGGAGACGAGGAGTTCTTCGGACAGATCGAGTATTGGAAGACCCCAGTGTCGGACTGCGGCGACGACCGCGGCGACGTCTGCAAGACGTACGACGAGTGGGTTCAGGGATGGAACGAGGTGAAGGGCTGATTCACCTCCCCGTTTCGTGGAAGCGGGCGTAACAGCACCTGGAAGGAGGTCGGCGGGCCGCAGGCTCGCCGACCTCTTCCACGGCCGCCCCCGCCTGCAGGTGGGGGCATTGCTCAGTGGCCCTGTGGGCTGGCTGGTCATCGGCTATTTGGGATCGTTGACGATCCTGCTGGTCACCAGCTTTTGGACGCTCGGCGAGCTCAGCGGCGAGATCGAAAGATCAGTCACGCTCGACAACTTCAAGGACGTGGCTTCCGAGCCCGTCTACCGCTCGATCGCCGGACGTACCGTCCTGATTGCCGCGCTCGTCACGATCACCGACGCCCTGCTTGCGTTCCCGATTGCCTTCTACATGGCCAAGATCGCGACCCCGCGCGTGCGCAGCCTGCTGGTCGTCGCAGTCCTGCTCCCGCTTTGGTCGGCATACCTCGTCAAGGCCTTCGCCTGGCGCGGAATACTCAGCCAGGAGGGAGCCCTCAACTGGCTGCTGAATCCACTCGGGATCGAGAATCCCGGCTACGGGCTGTTCGCCGTCTGGCTCGTGATGAGCTACATCTGGCTGCCGTACATGATCATCCCGATCTACGCCGGCCTTGAGCGGATACCCGACAACCTGCTCAGCGCGTCCGAGGACATGGGCGCGAAGCCGGGCCACACGTTTCGCCGGGTGATCCTCCCCCTCGTGTTCCCTGCCGTCGTCGCGGGATCGATCTTTACCTTCTCACTCACCCTGGGCGACTTCATCACCCCTGACCTCGTTGGCTCGGGTGAGCAGTTCATCGGGACGTTGGTGGTCGACAACTTCACCGTCAACCTTCCATTCGCGGCGGCGTTCACGGCCGTGCCGATCCTGATCATGATCGCCTACCTGCTGATCGCCCGCCGCCTCGGGGCTTTCGACCACCTCTGATCGATGCGACTGTCTGGACGCTCCCAACTCCTCTTGCGCCTCGGGACCGGGTTCACCCTGGCGTTTATCTACGTACCGCTGATGGTGGTGTTCGTCTACGCGTTCAGCGAGGCGCGCACCTTCACGTGGCCACCACCAGGCTTCACGCTCGAATGGTTCGAGAAGGCGATCGACAACAGGGGAGCGCGCGACGCCTTCCTCTACTCGATGAAGACGGGTTTGATCGCCACGGGGATCGCACTGGTTCTCGGCACCCTCGCGTCACTGGCGGTGGCGCGCCACCGGTTCTTCGGCCGGGAGACGATCTCGTTTCTCGTGATCCTGCCGATCGCGCTCCCGGGCATCGTCACCGGAATCGCTCTGAACTCGACGTTCTCTCAGGTGCTCGGAATCGACCTCGGGCTGTTCACGATCGTGGTCGCGCACGCGACGTTCTGCATCGTGGTCGTCTACAACAACGTCGTCGCACGCTTGCGACGGATGTCGATCTCGTTCGAGGAGGCGTCGGCTGATCTTGGTGCGACGCCGTGGCAGACGTTTCGCATGGTGACCCTGCCGAACATGCGCACCGCGCTCGTCGCCGGCGGGTTGCTCGCCTTCGCGCTCTCGTTCGACGAGATCATCGTTACGACGTTCACGATCGGCGCCGGCGATCAGACGCTGCCGATCTGGATCCTCGACAACTTCTCACGGCCGAACCAACTACCGATTGTGAACGTGGTCGCGGTATTCGTGATCCTGATCTCGATCGTGCCCGTCTACCTCGCCCATCGCCTAACGAAGGACGAGGAGGGCGCGAGCGGACGAGTCGGGGCTACTTGAGCACGCGGATCAGCTTTTTGTTGACGAACTCGTCCATGCCGTAGCGACCGAGCTCGCGGCCGAAGCCCGAGCGCTTGACGCCGCCGAACGGGAGTTCGACGCCGTCGGCCAGCACCCCGTTCACGAAAACCATGCCGGTGTCGAGCGAGTCGGCGACGCGCTGGGCCTGCTCGGCGTCCTGGGAGAAGACGTACGAGCCCAGCCCGAACGGCGTGTCGTTTGCGACCTCTATTGCCTCCTCCTCGGAACCGACGCGGAAGACGCTCGCCACGGGGCCGAAGAACTCCTCACGGTAGGCGTCGTTCGAGGGCGTGATGCCTGTGAGGACGGTGACCGGAAAGAAGTTGTTTCGGCGCTCACCACCGACCACAACCTCCGCTCCCTGCGCGATCGCGCGGTCGAGCTGATCCTGCAACCGCTCGGTGGCCGTGGTCGAGGAAAGCGGTCCCATTGCGGCGCCGTCCGAGGTCGGGTCCCCTGGCTCGGCCTCCGACATCTTCGACTTGAACTTCTCGAGGAACTCCTCGTAGAGCTCATCGGTGACGATGAACCGCTTGGCCGCGTTGCACGACTGGCCAGTGTTATCGAGGCGAGCTTCGACCGCGGCGCCGACCGTCTCGTCGATGTCGTCGGTGCTCAGCAGGATGAACGGATCGGAGCCGCCGAGCTCGAGCACGACCTTCTTGAGGTTTCGCCCGGCGATCTCGGCCACGGCGGCGCCCGCACGTTCGGAGCCCGTCAGCGAGACTCCGCGGATGCGAGGGTCAGCGATGCCTTCCGCGATCTGGTCGTTGGTGGCGAGGATCGTCTGGTACGCGCCGGCCGGGAAGCCTGCGTCGTCGTACAGCTGCTGGATCGCCTCGCCGGATTCGGGGCATTGGGGCGCCGGCTTGAGGAGAATCGGGTTGCCGACGACCAGGTTCGGGCCGGCGAAACGAGCCACCTGGTAGTAGGGGAAGTTCCACGGCATGATCCCGATCAGCGGGCCCATCGAGGTGCGCCTGATTAGCGCGGTGCCATCGCCGGCGAGGAGGTCGATCGGCTCGTCGGCCAGGTACTCCTCAGCCCGCTCCGCATAGAAGTCGTAGATGTCGACGCAGAAGTCGACCTCGCCGAGGGCCTGCTCGATTGGCTTGCCCATCTCGCGAACGGCGATCTCTGCCAGGGCTTCGCGCCGCTCGGAATGGAGCGCCCCGACCTTCTTCACCATCGCTGCGCGCTCGGCGACGGTGCTCGCTTGCGACCAACTCCTGTGCGCCTTCTCCGCCGCGGCGATCGCCGCCACGAAGTCCCCATCCGAGATCTCCGCGTACTCCTTGACCTTTTCGCCCGTGGCGGGATTGACGACTGCGTAGCTGCTCATGCTCTTCCTCTCATCTGCTTAGAACCGAGTCGAATGGGTGATACTCCATGCCGACGCCCTCAGCCACCGCTTCGTTCGTGACCCTGCCGCCGGCGACGTTGATGCCCGGCACCAGGCCGGGGTCGTGTCCGACCGCCTCTACGACGCCGCGGTCCGCGAGCGAGAGCACGTAGGGCAAGGTCGCGTTGGTCAACGCGTACGTCGAGGTAATCGGTACCGCGCCGGGCATGTTCGCGACGCAGTAGTGGATGATCCCGTCGACCTCGTAGGTCGGTTCGGAGTGCGTGGTGGGCTTCGAGGTCTCAAAGCAGCCGCCCTGGTCGATCGCGACGTCGACCAGTACCGCGCTTGGCTTCATCAGCTTGAGTTGTTCGCGGGTGATTACGTGCGGCGCACGGGCGCCGTGCACTAAGACTCCGCCGATCACCAGGTCCATGTCCGGAAGGCGCTCCTCGATCGAGAGAGTGGAGCTGAACACCGTCGAGGCGCGACCGGCGAAGATCACGTCGAGCTCGCGCAGACGGTCGATGGACTTGTCGAACACGAACACGTCCGCCTCCATGCCGATCGCGATGAAGGCGGCGTTCATCCCGACCGCACCGCCGCCGATGACCATCACGTTCGCCGCCGCGACGCCGGGGACACCGCCAAGCAGGACGCCGCGACCGCCGAGCGGCTTTTCGAGCATGAAGGCGCCAGCCTGCGTGGCGATCTTGCCCGCGATCTCCGACATCGGCGCCAGCAGCGGGAGCCGGCCGGCCCGGTCCTCGACCGTCTCGTAGGCGATGCAGGTGGCGCCGGTGGCGCACAGGGCGATGGTCAGCTCGGGCGCTGGCGCGAGGTGCAGATAGGTGAACAGCGTCGTCTCGGCTCGGAGCATCTCGACCTCGGGCAGCTGCGGCTCCTTGACCTTCAGCACCATCTCCGCCTCGGCCCAGACATCCTCGGCGCCCGGGGCGATGCGTGCGCCCTGCGCCTCGTAGTCGGCGTCACTGATCGCGCTGCCGTCTCCCGCGCCGCTTTGCACCAGCACCTCGTGACCGTGCTCGGCGAGTTCGCGCGCTCCGAGCGGGGTCAGGGCGACGCGGTACTCGTCGGTCTTGATCTCGGTCGGAACTCCTACCTTCACTTCACGAGCTCCTTCGCTCTCAATGCCAGCCACAGCTCGATCCGATCGGTGGCCGTGGACAGGTCCTTGCCGGTCAGCTCCTCGATCTTGCGAATCCGATACCTCAGGGTGTGACGGTGGCAGAAGAGCTGGCGCGCTGCGCGCTCCCAGTTGCCGTTGTTCTCGATAAACGCCTCGAGCGAGCGCAGCAGCTCGCCGCCGTACTCGCCTTCGCCGTCCAGGATCGGCTCCAGCAGGCCGTCGGAGTAAAGCCTCAGCGCGTCGTCGTCCTGGAGGGCCAGCAGCAGGGTGAAGGCACCGAGGTCGCGATGGGAGACGACCTCCGGGGCGCTGCCGTTGCGAAGGGAGGTGGCCTCCAGCGCGCATCGCGCTTCGTGGAAAGCGCGTCGCAACGCGCCCACCCCTACGACTCGGCTCGTGGCGACCCGAAGCGCACCGTGGGTTGGCAGCAGTGCAGTCCTCGCCTCGGTGGCGATCTCGACCGGATCCGTTTCCCCCGCGGCCACCACGGCGCACAGGAGCGAGCGCCCCGCGGCCTGGCTCGTCGCGACGAGGGCCGGCACTCCGGCCGCGGCGAGCGCAGCTTCCAAAACGGCCTCGCTGGCGGCCGGGTCGGCAGCCTCGAACACCAGCACCGCCGCCTGGGCGCCGATGCGGAAGGGGCGCAAGCGACCTGAGACCTCCTCAGCGTCGAGACGTCCGCTGAGCATGTCGGCGAGAAGATCACCCGCCAGCCGCCGTTCCGTCTCGCTCACCGCCCGCTCGCGCATCAGTTCGAGTCCCACCACAAGCGAGGCCTGCCGGGCGATCAGCCGCTCGAACTCTCCGAGCGGCTCCCCCTCCGACGCCACGATCATCCAACCCGGCAGGGCGCTACCCCGCCGGCCGGGCACGGGGAGAGCGAGCACCCCCCCGTCGGGCAGACCCTGCGCCGCGGGTGCGAAGGCGGTCCAGTCACCGCCGGCGGTGCGCGCCGCAACGCTGGTCGCGATCGCCCCAACCTGATCGGCGGTCGGGGCGCCCTTCGACGGATGGCGTTGCACCACCGCCCCCGAACTGTCCATCACGATCACGCCAGCGTTGACGGCGCCAGCGATAGCCGTCGTGATCTCGCCCAGCCCGCCTCCGTCGATGACGAGCCGCTCGAGGCGCTCATGCACCTTCGATCCGCGCTCGAGCACGTCGAACTGCTCGTTGATCAGCGCCGCCGCCGCCCGTTCTGTGATCGCGATGAAGGGCATCTCGTAGGGAACCTCGAACAACGGCAGGCCGTGCGCGGCCGCAGTGTCAACAAGCGCCGGCGGCAGCTGTTTGTGGTCGAACCCCGTTCCGAACCCGAGCCCGGCAACGCCGTGCCCGGCCAGCAGCTCGGCATAGTCGCGCTGGGCCTCTGCCGTCTCGAGGTTGTAGCCAGTGGTCAGGAGCAGCTCGCCGCCCGAAAGCCAGGGCGTGGGGTCGGGGTGCTCCGAGATGTGAACCCAGCGCACCGGTCGATCGGCAGCGCCCTCGCCAGTGGCGAGCGCCAGGCCCGAGTCGGCTACCAGCCTGCCGACGGTGAGCATCCCTGGCGAAGCGGGAGTTATAGGCCGGCCCGCTCGGCCGCCTCGGTCAGCACCGGCCGCAGCACGGCCTCGATCTCTTTGAACTGCTCCGTGTCGCAGATCAGCGGCGGCGCCAACTGGATCACCGGATCGCCGCGGTCATCGGCACGGCAGATCAGCCCGCGCCTGTAGAGCTCGCCTGAGAGGAAGCCGCGGAGGAGCTCCTCGCCCTGCTCGTCGGTGAATTCCTCCTTCGTCTCCTGGTCGCGCACCAGCTCGATCGCGTGGAAGAACCCTGCGCCTCGGACGTCGCCGACGATCGGGATGTCGCGCAACCCCTCCAGGATTGAGCGGAACTCGGCCTCTTTGCGAAGCACGCCGCCGCACAGGTCCTCTGACTCGTAGATGTCGAGGTTCGCCAGTGCCGCTGCGGCCGCAACCGGGTGCCCGGCGAACGTGAACCCATGGGCGAATGACGCGGTGCCCTTCGAAAACGGCTCGAAGAGCTTGTCGGAGGCGATCATCGCTCCCATCGGCGCGTAGGCCGAGGTGAGCGCCTTGGCCGAGGTGATGATGTCGGGCTGGTAGCCGTAGCGCTCGCAGCCGAAGTAGTGCCCGAGCCGGCCCCAGGCACAGATCACCTCGTCGGAGATCAGCAACACATCGTTCTCGTCGCAGATCTCACGCACCCGCTGGAAGTAGCCCTCCTGCGGCGGGATACACCCGCCCGCGTTCTGCAGTGGCTCGAGGATCACCGCGGCGACGGTCTCCGGTCCCTCGAACTCGATCCGCTCGGCGATCTTCTCGGCGGCCCACAGCGGGTCGCGGTCGGTCGGCCAGTGGTACTCGTTCGTGTTCGGCACGTGGCAGCCGCCCGGTGCGAAGGGCTCGAACGGCGCCCGGAGGCTGGTGATGCCGGTCGCCATCAGGCAGCCCATCGAGGTTCCGTGGTAGGCGACCTCGCGGGCGATCACCTTGTGCTTCTGGCCCATGCCGATCGTGCGGAAGTACTGGCGCGCGAGCTTGAACGCGGACTCGACGGCCTCGGAGCCGCCCGAGGTGAAGAAGATCCGGTTGAGGTCGCCCGGCGTGAGCTCGGCGATCCGCGCCGCCAGCTCGATCGCCCGCGGATGCGCGTAGCTCCAATTCGTGACGAAGTCGAGCTCTCGAACCTGCCGCTCCATCGCCTCGCCGATCTCAGCACGCCCGTGACCCGCATTACAGCAGAACAGGCCGCTGAGGCCGTCCAGGTAGCGGTTGCCCGAGTCATCGAAGACATACGGCCCCTCGCCCTTCGCAATGATCGGGATCGGGTGCTCGTCGTCGTAGCCGCCCATCCGGGTGAAGTGCAGCCAGAGGTGCCGGCGAGCCAGTTCCTGCAGGTCGGCGCCGGCCTCCGCCGTGCCGGGAGTGACGGTGCTGGTCGTGCTCATCACGTTCCTCCGTCGTGTCGGGCTTTGCGCATTGACATTCCGTATAAAGCTACCCGGCTGAATCAGGTTCGGCAAGTCACTTTAGGTTCAACTTCAGGATATTGAATTATACGAAGCGTATAACCCCATGGGAACACCTTGGGGTAATCGCCACTTGTGCGGGCGCCAGGTTCTCCGTAGCCTGGGTTGTCTTGGACCGTGAAAGCAGGCCCAGCGTCAGCTTGGAAGGAGTCTCGAAGCGCTTCGGCGACTTCTTGGCCGTGGACGGCATCGACCTCGAGATCGGGGCTGGCGAGTTCTTCACGTTGCTCGGCCCGTCGGGCTGCGGCAAGACCACATCGCTGCGTATGGTTGCGGGCTTCGAGGATCCCACCGCCGGCCGGGTGTTGATCGACGGAGAGGATGTCGCCGGCCTCCCGCCGTACAAGCGCCCGACGAACACAGTCTTCCAGAGCTACGCGCTCTTCCCCCATATATCCGTTGCCGACAACGTCGGCTTCGGCCTGCGTCGCAAGAAGGTCAACCGCGCCGAGATCGCCCGCCGGGTCGACGCCGAGCTGGATCGGGTCGGGTTGGCCGCCGAGGCCAACCGCAAGCCCGCGCAGCTCTCGGGCGGGCAGCAGCAGCGCGTGGCGCTCGCACGCGCCCTGGTGAACCTGCCGAAGGTGCTTTTGCTCGACGAGCCCCTCGGCGCCCTCGACCTAAAGCTCCGCAAGGGCTTGCAGGTCGAGCTGAAGCGCATCCAGCGCGAGGTTGGCATCACTTTCGTCTACGTCACTCACGACCAGGAGGAAGCACTCACGATGTCGGACCGGATCGCGGTGATGAACCGCGGCCGGATCGAGCAGATAGACGCGCCCGAGGCGGTGTACGAGCGGCCCACCACGACCTTTGTGGCGGGCTTCATCGGTGTCTCGAACCTGATGCCGGCCCAGGTGCAGGGCGCCGCCACCGACGAAAGAACCCGGATCAAGCTCGACGCCGGAGTCGAGCTTGAGGCGATCGGCAACGGCCTCGCCGCGGGCGAGCGCTGCCAGGCCGTGGTGCGACCGGAGAAGCTGCGAATCGACCGCGCCGGAGAGAGCTCGCCTGACGGCTGGCCCGCCGTGGACGGAGTCGTCGAATCCTCGATATATCTCGGCACCTCGACACAGATAGTGGTGCGGCTGACCGGCGACGTGCCGATGACTGTTCTCGTGCCGAACGCCGACGAGGCGGAGCGCGCACGCTTGCCCGGCGGCGGCGTCGACGTTCGCCTTAGCTGGGCGCCGGAACACATCCATCTTGTGCGTGAAAGTCAACAGTGAGGAGACAGCTATGACGCGGACTGACCAAGGACGGGGAAAGACGGTGCTCGTCGCCCTGGCCTCGCTTGCGGGTGCCCTTGTGCTCGCCGCGTGCGGGAGCGAGAGTGTCGGCGGCGGCAACGCCGACACCGAGAACATCCCCACGGCGAGCGCGGGTGACGTGGGCGGTGAGCTGACGATCTCCAACTGGCCCGGCTATATCGACGCGGGCAAGGACGGCACTGAGGCGGAGGCCGAGAAGGAGCTCGGAATCAAGATCGACTACATCGAGGACGTCAACGACAACGCCTCGTTCTTCGGCAAGCTCCAGCCCCAGCTCGAGCGGGGCAAGTCGGGCGGCCGCAGCGCGTTCGTCGTTACCGATTGGATGGCGAAGCAGATGCGAGACCTCGGATACCTGCAGAGCATCGATCCCGAGGCGTTGCCCAACGTGAAGGCGAACCTGCTCGAGAGCCTCTCGAGCCCGGCGATCGATCCCGAGCGCGAGTACACGATCCCGTGGCAAACCGGCATGACGGGGATCTGGGTAAACAAGGACAAGGCGCCCGACGTGGAGTCGGTGAACGATCTGTTCGATCCAAAGTACAAGGGCAAGGTCACCTTCCTCACCGAGATGCGCGACTCCGTACCGCTGGTGATGAAGGCCGACGGCATCGACCCGGCTGAGGCCACGAAGGAGGACTGGCTCGCTGCGATCGACAAGATCAAAAACGCCGCGGACTCCGGCCAGATCCGGCGGTTCACCGGCAACGACTACACGGAGGCCATAACGGCGGGCAACGTGGTGGCGGCCATCGGCTGGTCTGGCGACGAGTCGCTGATCTCCAACGACGCCGCCGAGTGGCGAATGCCAGCCGAGGGTTGCATGATCTGGTCCGACAACTGGGTCATCCCAATCGGGGCACCGAACCCGGAGGCGTCGCTGGCGTTCATCGACTACGCCTACAACCCCGAGGTCCAGGCCGACATCGCGGAGTACGTCACCTACGTCACCCCCGTAAAGGGGGTTCAGGAGATCCTCGCCGAACGGGATCCGGAGCTGGCCGGCAACCAGCTCATCTTTCCCGATGAGGAGTTCACCTCCGAGTGCTCGACCCAGGTGAACCCGCCAGGGGAGCCGGTGGACGTCCAGGAGGTCACGGAGGCGTTCGAGGACGTGATCACGGGGTGATCCCCTCGCCCAGGACGGGACGGGGCCGTATGAAGAAGCGCCTCGTCCCCTACGGGCTCCTCTCACCGGGGGCGATCTGGCTGGTCCTCTTCTTCCTCGTGCCCATGTTCTTCATGGCCGAGTTGGCGCTGCGGTCGGGTTCGATCGCGACCGGTGGGTTCTTCTTCACCTGGGAGTGGGCGAACTTCCACGAGGCGCTCTCTGGCAACGGCAAGCAGATCGTCCGCTCGTTCTTCTACTCGGCGGTCGCGACAGTGCTAGCGCTGCTGATCGCCTACCCGTTGGCCTACGCGATCGCACAACGGTCGGGCAGGTGGCGGATGCTGATGCTGTTCGCGGTGATGGCGCCGTTCTTCACCACCTACCTGATCAGGACGATCGCGTGGAAGACGATTCTCAGCGACTCGAGCCCGGTCGTCGACGTTCTGCAGACGCTCGCGTTGATCCCCGACGACGGCCGGGTGCTTGCCACCTCGGGCGCTGTGATCGCCGGCCTCACCTACAACTTCCTACCGTTCATGGTGTTGCCGATCTACGCGAGCCTCGAGCGGCTCGATGTGCGGCTGCTCGAGGCTGCCCGCGACCTTTACGCGTCCAGCAGGCAGGCGTTCCTGCGGGTGACGCTGCCCCTAACGGCGCCTGGGATCGTGGCCGGCGTGTTGCTCACCTTCATTCCCGCTTTTGGCGACTATGTGAACTCGGCGCTGCTGGGCGGCACCGGCCAGGCGATGGTTGGCAACAAGATCCAATCGCTCTATCTGAACGAGCGCGACTATCCCGAAGCGGCCGCGCTCTCGTTCCTGATGATGGCTTTGATCCTGATGATCGTGGTGGTCTACATCCGCTTTGCCGGGACCGAGGCGTTCATCGGTGACGACCTCGAGGAAGAGAAAGTCGCCAAGGCGGGTGCTCGGTGAGGCGGAGTGAAGCGAAGCCGAGCCGAGCCATCATTGAGGCGGCCAGCCCCTGATGTGGGCTTGGCTGAAGAGGAACGCGCTGACGATCTATGCGATCCTCGCGATCGCGTACGTGCTCGTACCGATCGCCGTCATTGCCGTCTTCAGCTTCGGCGAGACTCGTTCGGGCAAGCTCACCTTCGCGCTCGACGGTTTCACGCTCGAGTACTGGAAGACGGCGTTCTCGAACGAGGCCCTGAACGACGCGTTCATAACCTCGGTTCAGCTCGCGGCTCTCTCGACCGTGATCGCGACGGCGATCGGCACCTTGATGGCGATGGCCCTGGTGCGCCACAACTTCCTCGGCCGACGTGCTGCCAACCTCCTGATCATCCTGCCGATGGCATCGCCCGAGATCGTGATCGGCGCAGCCCTGCTCTCGATGTTCATCTTCTACGCAGTCCCGCTGGGATTCACCACCCTGCTGATCGCCCACGTGATGTTCTCGATCTCGTTCGTCGTCGTCGTCGTGCGGTCGCGCCTGATCGGCTTCGACAGGCGTGTTGAGGAGGCCGCGGCCGACCTGGGTGCCACCCCGCTGCAGACGTTCCGATTCGTGACCCTGCCGCTCCTTGCGCCGGGAATCATGGCCGCTGCGCTGCTGGCGTTCGCGCTCTCGATCGACGACTTCGTGATCTCGAACTTCAACTCGGGTACCACGGAGACGTTCCCCCTCTACGTATTCGGAGTCTCCCTGCGGGGCATCCCCGTCCAGGTAAACACGCTCGCGACGTTGCTCTTTCTGCTCACCGTCGTAGCGATCTCCGTCGTGATCTGGCAGCAACGGAGAGCGGAGCGAATGGCCTCGGCTGCGGCCTGACTCATCGCGTAGCCTCACCCGCGATGGCAGATGCGGGTGATGGGGGGATCGACAACAAGCTTGCGGACGAGAACTTGCTCCTCGAGCGGTACTTCCACGGCCGCGAGGCCACGGTACTCGACGAGCTCGTCGAGCGGTTCCTGCCGCTCGCACGGAGTCTTGCCAACCGATACTCCGGTGGGCCAGAGCCGACCGAGGACCTCCACCAGGTAGCGAGCCTGGGCCTGGTCAAGGCGATCGAAGGGTTCGACCCGAGCCTCGGCTACAACTTCGCCTCGTACGCGGCGCCAACGATCCTCGGAGAGCTGAAGCGCCATTTTCGCGATCGTGGACGGCAGGTGCACCTTCCGCGCGGCCTTCAGGAGCGGATCGCCGCCGTTGACAAGGCGTCGGAGGAACTGCCGACCAAGCTTGGGCGGGCGCCATCCGCAGCCGACGTCGCCGAGCACACGGGGCTGAGCCTGGAGGAAGTGCTCGACGCGCTTCAGGCGGGCAGCGCCAGGCGGCCCTACTCGCTCGATGCCACCGTCGGTCCAGACGACGAGGGGGCAACCCTTGTCGACACGCTCGGATCCGACGACTCGTCGTTCGAGACCGTCGAGTACGGGGAGGCGATCGCCAGGACGCTGGAGCTTCTACCTGAACGCGAACGTACGATCCTGCACCTTCGGTTCGTCGAGGATCTGACCCAATCGGAGATCGCCGCTCGCACCGGAATCTCGCAAATGCATGTTTCTCGCCTCTTGCGGCGTGCGCTTGACGCGATCAGGGGCCAGGTCGACTGAGAGGGGCCTACTTGCCCTCAAGCTCGACGACAACGAACTCGCCCTCGTCGCCGCGCTCTACCTCGATCCGGTCGGCGAGCTTGCCAACCGATGCATCTAGCCCCGGGAGCTTCATGTGGTCGAGCATCCGCTCGGCGCCACCCTTCACGAAGGGCCCGACCCGGGCACAGAGGTTCGGCCCGCACTCCTCGACCAGGATCCGCACCCGTGACTCGGCAAAGTCGCCAGGGTCGTGGCTGGCGATGGCGTCGCCGATCAGCACGCCGTCGGACATGCGCTCAATCGAGAATCCGGCCCGCGCGGCAGCCACAGCGATCACCCGGGCGATCACGGGCTTCGCCGCCAGCCCGGCGTCGATGTCGATCTCCGCCTCGTTCGGCGGCTCCGGCGGGCTCAAGGACGGTGTGCGCTCCCCGTCCTCCTCGGTCGCGACCCGCGCGACGATCCTGGTCCCGCCGTCGGCGGGATTGGCGATCTCGAAGCTGTCCGCCAGGGATGCGATCAGCGGCAGGCCGAGCCGAAGCGAACCGTTCTCTGGATCAGTCGGTCGCGGGCGAAACCCCGTACCCCAGTCGCGAATCGCTAGTTCGACGGCATCCGACTCGATCGAGGCCGTCACGTCGATTCGGCCCGGGCCGCCACTCGGGTAGGCGTGCACGATCGAGTTCATGCACGCCTCGCTCGCAATCTGCTTGAGGTCGTTCAGCGGGGTCTCACCGATCCGGGCGGCGTCGGCCAGTCCGGCGATGGCCTGGCGAACGAGCGTCAGGTTCTCGGGGCGCGCGGCAATCGCGAGCCGCAGCTCGGCGGCCGCACCGCTCACGGGCTCTGGTGCCTTGCCAGTGCCGCCAGCGCAGCGTCGCGCGTGGGGTGAACCGGCAGTTCGATGGCCAGCCCCGTGACGTGAAGCACGCGTGAAACCGCCTCGGCGGCTCCCTCACAGGCAACTGCGAATCCCCGCGCGTTCTCCACGGCGTCACGGCGCGCTTCGAGGATGGCGCCGAGGATGGACGAGTCCACGAACGTCGTTGGGCATAGGTCGATGAGCACGGGCGTGTTGGACTCCGCGGCATCGGCCAAGGCGCCGCGGACGTCCGGCACGGTGCCGAGATCGTGCTCGCCGATTAGCTCGATCGCGGCGATACCGTCAACCTCCGTAACGTTCACCGCACCCGCCAACTCCATGTCGCGAGCATATCCGCGCGCTGAACTCTCCCGGCGACGGCGGGAGACGCCGGCACTTCTGAGTTCCTTCACGACTGCTCCATACCCGCGTGGAGGTGGGTCCTAAACACGCTCGACTTCCTGGCGAATTCCTGGGTACGATCGTTCAGGTGGAGGTAAGGCTCTTGATCGGCGGCGAGCGCGTCGCCGGAGAGGGCGCGCAGCTCGACGTCGAGAACCCGTACAGCGAGGAGAGAGTTGCCACCTTCGCCGCTGCCTCGCCCGAGCAGCTCGACGCTGCGATCGCCTCCGGGCGCGACGCGTTCCGCTATTGGAGCGAGACGCCAGCCACCGAGCGGGCGGAGATGCTGCACGAGGTCGCGACGAAGCTGCGGGCACGCACCGACGAGCTTGCCGCATTGATGACAGCGGAGGGCGGAAAGCCCACGCTCGAGAACGCCGACGAGGTGGGCTGGACGGCCGCCGCATTCGACTACTACGCCGAGATCGGCCGGGATGCGGCGGGGCGGGTGATCCCACCGATCGAGACTTCCCAGCTCGCGCTCGTAGTCAAGGACCCGCTGGGAGTCGTTGCCTGCATCGTCCCCTGGAACTACCCCCTGCTGCTGCTCGCGTGGAAACTCGCCCCGGCCCTCGCCGCAGGCAACGCAGCCGTTTGCAAGCCCTCGGAGGTAACCCCACTCTCGACCCTCGCGATCGCCGAGTGCTTTGAGCATTTGCCGGCCGGCGCGGTGAACATCGTCGCGGGTGCGGGCGACGTGGGGGGCGCCCTGGCGGCCGACGACCGGGTCGACGCGGTCGCCTTCACCGGATCAGTCGAAACCGGCAAGAAGGTTGCGGCCGCCTGCCTCGACCGGATGGCCCGGGTGAACTTGGAGATGGGTGGCAAGGACCCGTTCATCGTCTGCTCCGACGTCGCGGAGAAGATCGACGTTGCAGCGCGCGGCGGAGCATGGGCGGCCTACCTGAATGCCGGCCAGGTCTGTACCTCCGCGGAGCGCTTCTACGTCATGCACGACATCTACGACGACTACGTCTCCGCCTTCGTGGACCACACCCGCACCCTCGTGGTCGGAGATCCCGCGGCGAGCGACACGGATGTTGGCCCGATGGTCTCAGCCGCGCAGCGCGAAAAGGTGGAGCTACAGGTCGAAGCCGCGGTTGCCGCAGGCGCCGAGGTTGTCATCGGGGGTGATCGGGCCGGGCACGAGAGGGGACACTTCTTTTCACCCACCGTCGTCACCGGCCTAGCCGCCGAGACCGACCTGCTGCGCGAGGAGACCTTCGGCCCGGTCGCCCCGATCGTCCCCGTCAAATCCCTGGACGAGGCGATCGACCTGGCGAACGGAACGCGATTCGGGCTGGGCGCGAACGTCTACACGCAGGATCTGAAGTCCATCCTGCGCTGCATGCGCGAGATCCGCTCCGGAACGGTGTGGTTCAACGACCCACTGACCGACAACGACGCGGGCCCATTCGGCGGCTTCAAGCAGTCCGGCCTGGGACGCGAGCTGGGACGCGAGGGGCTGGAGGCATTTCAGGAGACCAAGCACATACACATCGAAACCCAGATCGAGGCCAAGGATTGGTGGTACCCGTATGGCGGTTGACGCCGGAACCCGAACGCTGCGCAACTACATCGGTGGTGGCTGGGTCGACGCCGCTGGCAAGGGCACGCTCGCGGACGTCAACCCTGCGACCGGAGATATTGAGGCGCTGGTCCCACTGAGCGGGGCCAGCGACGTGGACGCGGCGGTCCAAGCAGCACGCGAGTCGTGGCCCGCATGGCGTGCGACCCCGCCCCAGAAGCGCGCCCGCGCCGTGATGGCCCTCCGTTCGGCGCTGTGGGAACGCCAAAAGGACATCGCGCGACTCGTTACCGAGGACATGGGCAAGACGCTCGAGGATGCGCGCGGCGAGGTGCTGCGCGGGATCGAGTCCACCGAGGCGGCCTGCGGAATCCCCCACCTCCTCAAGGGCGAGAACCTCGAAGGCGTGGCGGCGGGAGTGGACGTGGAGATGGTACGACAGCCGGTGGGCGTGGTCGCCGCGATCACCCCGTTCAACTTCCCGGCAATGATCCCGCTCTGGTTCCTGCCGTACGCAATCGCCTGCGGCAACGCATTCGTCCTCAAGCCCTCCGAGCGCGATCCGCGCCCGGCCGAGCTGATCTTCGAGCTGATCGAGGCCACGGACGAGATTCCCGACGGGATCTGCAATCTGGTGCACGGAGCCCGTGACGCGGTCGGCTCACTGCTTGACCATCCGGGCATCGACGCGATCTCGTTTGTGGGACAAGCTTCAACCGCGCGACTCGTGGCCGAGCGATCGGCCGCTACAGGTAAACGCTGCCAAGCGTTGGGCGGCGCGAAGAATTCGCTGGTGGTGATGCCCGATGCCGACCTGGGCCTCTCGATCCCGGCCATCATGAGCTCGTCCTTCGGAGCCGCCGGCCAGCGGTGTCTCGCCGGCTCCGTGGCGGTGCTGGTGGGCGACAGCGAACGCCAGGACGAGGTGCTCGGGGCGCTCAGGGAGGCCGCAGCCGAGCTTGATGTGGGCCGCGGCGACGCCGAGAGCGTCGAAGTGCCTCCGCTGGTTGCTGCCGATGCACGCGAACGTCTCGTCGGGGCCCTCGAGCGGGCGCGCTCCGAAGGCGCGACGGTGGTACTCGACGGCAGTGGCACCGAGCCCGGCCCCGGCGGCACACTGATCGGCCCCACGATTGTCGAGACGCCTGACTCCGAGTCCGAGCTGGCGCGTGACGAGCTCTTCGGGCCCATCCTCGCGGTGATCCGGGCAGCCGACCTCGACGAGGCACTCGAGTTCGTAAACGGGTCGCGCTATGGAAACGCGGGATCTATCTTCACCACTTCGGGCGACGCCGCGCGTCGCTACCGGTTCGGCGTCGAGGCCGGGATGATCGGCGTAAACGTCGGCGTCGCTGCGCCGGTGGCCTGGTTCCCGTTCTCGGGCTGGAAGGACTCGATCGACGGTGACCTGCACGCCAACGGCACCGACGCGGTCGAGTTCTACACACGCAAGAAGGTCGTCACCTCACGCTGGAGCTGACCGGGCAAGCCTCGGCGGCATGGGCAGTTGGTTGGCTCAGTCCACGGGCAGACTAGGCGTTGCCGGATCAGGTGCTGCGACAGCCGAGCGGAACCCCGCCACTTTCACACCCAGCAGCCGCACGGGACGCTCCGGCAGGTTTTCGCGCAGCAGTGTGAGCGCGACCTCGGTGATGGTCGCGACCGCATTGGTCGGCGCGGGCACGCTGCGCACCCGGGTGAACGTCGCGAAGTCGCTGGTGCGAACCTTGATCCCGATCGTGCGACCGGCGAGGTCGCGGTCGGTCAGCTCGCCGGCCAAGCGCTCGGCCTGGCGACGAACGACTTCCTCCATCGCGCCGGGCTCGTGCAGGTCCTCGTCAAACGTCGTCTCGACCGAGCGCGATTTGGCCTCGCGCGAGGTCGAGACGGGCGAATCGGAGCGAAAGTGCGCGCTGTCATGGAGGCCGCGGCCATGCGACTCGCCGAATCGCTCGATCAGGCCGGACAACGTGCAGCGCTGAAGCGTTCCGAGAGTTCGTACCCCGTAGCCGGCGAGCCGCTCGCCCGTCTTCGGGCCAATGCCCGGAATGAGCGTGGGCTTCTCCCCCGCGAAACGCTCAACCGCCTGCTCGCGCGTCATTACGACGAATCCACGCGGCTTCTCCGCGTCGGAAGCAACCTTGGCGACCAGCTTGTTTGGGCCGATTCCGACCGAGGCATCGAGACCCAGCTCGTCGCGAATCCTCTTTACGAGTCCACTCATCCGGGCAACGGGATCCGGCAGATCGCTCAGGTCGAGGTAGACCTCGTCAAGCGAACGAGGCTCGGTCGGCGCGTCCAGCTCGGCGATCAGCTCCATCACCTCGCGTGAGCGCTGCCGGTAGTGCGCGTGGTCAACGGGCAGGAAGTGGGCGCCGGGACAGAGCCTTCTGGCCTTCGACGCGGGCATCGCCGAGCCGACTCCGAACTTGCGCGCCTCGTACGACGCCGTTGTCACAACCGCGCGCGGTCCGGTGCCCGATACGACCACCGGCTCACCCATCAGCTCGGGGCGTCGCAGCAGCTCGACCGACACATAGAACGCGTCCATGTCGAGGTGCGCAATCGTGCGGCGTGCCACACCCGCGAGCGTACGCCGCGAACCGGCGGGCGCTGCCTTCCGCGAGCCGGTTGAAAGCGGGGCGTGTCGTGCCCCGCGGGAGTTCGGTGGCTCTGGGCTATGCCTCGCCGTCGTAGTACGACACGCCCGCGGAGCGCCTGACGATCACATCGTCGCCCCCGCCGGGGGTCCAGATCCCGATCTTGTCGCTGTCCGGATAGACGGTCGCTGTCGGGTTGACCACATTCGAGAACATGAGCACGAGGAGGCGGGCATTGCTGTCGTTACGAATCCCGTGGGCGCCTGCGGCTCCGCGCTCGAAGAACGCCAGCTCCATCGGGCCCAGCAGGTGGTCGCCATCCGGGTCGCGCACCGTTGCGTTGCCCTCCAGTACGAGCAGCCACTCCTCCTCGCCACATTCGTAGTGGTAGGGACAGAGCGCCTCGCCGGGCGGAATGTCGTACGCGCTCGCGCCGGTCAGCTCTGCCCCGACGCTGGGTCCGACACGGGCCATGCTCGCCCTGAAGCCGGGCGGGTCGGTTTCGTCGGACTTGAATTCCGCTTCGGTGATCGTGACGCGCTTCATGATTCCAACGTATCTGCTGACGGGCTACGAGGCCTAGCGGCCGATCTGGATCCCCACCAGCTCCGGTACTCCGGCGACGAACGCAGTGAGGGGGTCCGGCGAGCGGCCCTCCTCCTCGGCCGCCTCCTTTCGAAGCAGCGCCGCGCGAACGAGGGCGCCACCGATGTAGCGAAACGGCTCGGGGGGTACACGTAGCGGCTCTGGCTCGACGATCGCGAGGCGTGTGTGTTCGTCGCGGCGGTCGAGTGCCAGCGACGCAAGGGCGTGGGCGACCATTCGCGACGGCCCCACGCCGTTGCCGGTGAAACCGAACCCGTAATGGACCCGGTCCGAGAGGCTCCCGACGATCGGGGTATGGCTCGGCGACACGTCGATCGGTCCACCCCACGCGTGGTCGACCGCGCGACCCTCGAGCTGGGGGAAGAACCGGCGCAGGTGCCGCTCAACCTCGGCGGCGAGATCCGGGTCGCGCTCGGCGCGGCCGTCGAGCCGGCCGCCCGGAACCACGCGACCCCCGCCCCAGCCAAACGCGATACGCCCGTCGGCGGTGGTGCGGAAGTAGTGGATCATGTGGCGCGCGTCGGTTATGCACTCGCCGCCGCCCCAGCCCAGATCCTCGAGGACGTCGGGTACGGGCTCGGTGATGACCATGTGCGACGAGGTCAGCGTGAGCCGACCGCCGAGCCGCTTGATCTGAGCATGCGCACCGCCGATCGCCAGAACCACCTGGCCGGCCACGACCGACCCGGTCTTCGTGCGCACCACGGTCGCGGATGGTCCGTCATTGATGCCCAGGACACGGCTGCGCTCGTACACCGTAACGCCGGCGTTGATGAGCGCCGCGCGAAGCCCACGCGACAGCCGCGCCGGATCCACCATTGCGGACCCGGGGAAGAACGCGCCGGCGCGGAAGATCGGCGATGAGCACCGCGCTGCCACCTGCTCAGGCGTGAGCGCTTCGACCGCGCCGGGCTCGCCCAACTCCACGCACGACGCGACCGTCTCGGCCCACACCTCGTCCTGCGCGGGCGCGGTCGAGACCTGGAGGTAGCCGCCGCGAAGGTAGCGGGCGTCGACACCCTCTCGATCACACCACGCGCCGACCTCGTCCACGGCGGCCTGCGCCGCACGGGCCACACCGATCGCGCCCTCGTCGCCGAAGCGCGGGCGCATCGAGGGCAGGCTGAACCACATCGAGTTGACGAACCCGCCGTTGCGCCCGCTCGGCCCCTCGCCGCAGACCCCGGACTCGAGCAGCGCGACTGAAGCGCCGGGATTCTGTTCGCGGATCAGCCACGCGGTCCACATGCCCGCAAACCCGCCACCGATCACGACCACGTCGGCGCCCTCGTCGCCCGCGAGCTCGGGCTCGGGCTCGACCGGGCCGACCTGAGCCAGCCACCACCCGTGGGCGTCTTGGACGAAACCCGTCCCGCGGCTGCTCCGCTTCGCGTCCGCTGCCGCCAGCCTAGGGCGCGTTACCTGACCCGGCCGGTCGTGAGGCATGCCTCAAAGCTAATGGGCGGTCTCGGATGCTCGCGCGGTCGCGCGCTCCATCAGCTCGCGCTGGACCGAGTTGGGCTCGCCGGGCGGGCGTCGGCGGCGCCAGCAACCGTCCTCGCCGAGGTCCCAGGCGTTCGCGTCGTCGGCGAAGCAGCGATCGAGTACGTGGACCAACTCGCTTCGCAGCCGATCGTCTTCCACAGGCACCACCAGCTCGACGCGGTTGTAGAGGTTGCGCGGCATCAGGTCGGCCGATCCGATCAGCACACGTTCGGTCTCGCCGGGACGCTCGAAGGAGTAGATCCGCGAGTGTTCGAGGTAGGGGCCAACGATCGAGACGACGTTGATGTTGTCCGAGACGCTGGGAACTCCGGGACGAAGTGCGCAGATGCCGCGCACATTCAGGTCCACCTCCACGCCCGCCTGCGAAGCCCGATAGAGCGCTCGGATGAAGGGCGGGTCGAGGAGCGAGTTCATCTTCATCCGGATCCGAGCTGGGCGCTCCGGCGTATGCGCGGCGATCGTTCGCTCGATCTCGTCGAGCAGCTCGTGCGCCAGGTTGTGTGGGGCGATCAAGGCCTTGCGAAAGCCACTCGGCCGGGCATAACCGGTGAGGTAGTTGAACATCTCGGCGATGTCGGACCCGAGGTCCTCGTCGCACGTGAGCAGGCCGAAGTCAGTGTAGGTTCGAGCCGTCTTCGGGTTGTAGTTGCCGGTGCCTATGTGTGCGTAGTGGCGCACCCCGTTGCCCTCGCGGCGAACCACCAGGATGCATTTGACATGCGTCTTCAGCGAGGGGATCCCGTAGACGACGTGCACCCCCGCCTGCTCGAGCTTCTTCGCCCAGGTGATGTTCGCCTGCTCGTCGAAGCGCGCCTTGAGCTCGACCATACACACGGCCTGCTTGCCGCGTTCGGCGGCTGCGATCAGCGAGGGCACCAGGGGGGAATCGGCGCTGGTTCGGTACACCGTGTGCTTGATCGCGAGGACGTCCGGGTCGGCAACCGCTTGGCGCACGAAGCGATCCACCGAGCTGGTGAACGAGTCGTAGGGGTGGTGGACGAGGATGTCGCCCTCCCGCATCGCGGCAAAGATGTCGCCATCCTTGCCGTCCTCACTCAGCAACCGCGGCTGCGTGACCGGCGTGAACGGCGGGTCGCGCAGCTCGGCAGGCAATCCTTTCAAGCCGTAGACGTCCCAGAGGTCGCCGAGATCGAGCAGGCCGTTGACCTCGTAGGCCTCGCGCTCCTCGAGGCCCATGGCGGCGACGAGCTGGCTGCGGAGCTTCGTGTCCATCCCCGCCTCCACCTCGAGCCGCACCACCTCACCGAAGCGGCGCCGGCGTAGCTCCTCCTCCACGGCCTCAAGGAGATCGTCGGCCTCGTCGGAGACGTCGTAGTCCGTGTCGCGGGTGACCCGGAAGAAGGAATAGCCGAGCACCTCCATGCCGGGAAAGAGCGTCGCCGCGTTGGCTGCGATCAAGTCGTCGAGCGGGACCAGGGTGTGACCGTCGCCCAAGGGCAAAAAGCGCCCGAGTAGTTCCTTCGGAACCTTCACTCGGGCCAGCACCTCGACATCCTGCTCGGGATCGCGAAGCCTGACGGCAAGGCTGAGCGAGAGGTTCGAGATGTACGGAAATGGCCGGCCGTGACCGATTACCAGCGGCGTCAGCGCGGGGAAGACCTGTCGGTCGAAGAGATCGGCCAACTCGTCGAGCTGTGCCGCCGTGGCCTCCGCCACGGGCAGGATCCGGACGCCGTGATCGGCAAGCTCACGGCGCAACCGCTTGAAGTTCGCGCTGATCCGCTCGCGCTGACGGATGACCTCATCGTGGATCACGGCGACCTGCTCGGTTGCGCTCATCCCGTCGGCGCCGCGGGCGTCGCGTCCCGCTTCGACGTGGTCCTCCAGGTTGGCGACGCGCACCATGAAGAACTCGTCGAGGTTGGATTCCCAGATCGCGCAAAACTTGATGCGCTCCAGCAGCGGGACCGACTCGTCCTCGGCGAGCTGGCACACCCGGTCGTTGAAGTCGAGCCACGAGAGCTCGCGGTTGAAGTACAGGGAGGGGTCGGCGATGTCCAGTTCGGGCGCGGGCGTGCGGCCGTTGACGGTGGTCTCGGCGGTTGGCGGCGCAGGCTGGGCCGTGAGCTCGCTCGGCTCCATGCAATGAGGTTAGACGCGGCCGCTCGGCGGCCCGTGTCCACGGTGTGAACGCGGGAACTGGCACCCACAGCCGAGGTGGCACGCCTGGCCGTCCCTAGGGACGGGTTAGGCGTGCCACCCGGAATCTGGGTGCGATTCCTGGTCCGCTAGGGCGCTTCGGGCCTGCCCGGGTCGAACAGCCAGTCCTCGAACAACTCCGGGGGTGGGCTCGCGGTCACGTTGGTGATCTTCGCCAGGAAACCCTCCGTGGTGACATTGAGGTACTCGTTCTCCGTCGCCCACTCCGAGAGGAGCTGAAAGAAGTCGGCCTCGCCCACTTCCTCACGCAGCACCTGCAGCGCCATCGCGCCGCGCTGGTAGACGCTGGTGGCAAACAGGTTTTGCGGCCCGGGCACCGCGGCCGGTGGCGGGTTATAGAACGCCGAGTCTCCCTCACCATGGCGCGCGAAATGGGCGTCAAAGCGCTGTGCCGTCGTGCGGCCGCCGCGACGCTCCTCCGCGAGCCACTCCATATAGGTGGCGAAACCCTCGTTTAGCCAGATCTCGTCCCAGGACGCGGGGCTGACCGAGTTGCCAAACCACTGGTGGGCGATTTCGTGGACCACCAAGTCGCGGCTCGGAGGCCCTGGGTAGTAAGGGCGCCCCTGGGTCTCGAGCGCGTACCCGACCCCGGCCGGGTCGATGATCCCGCCGGTCGCCGCGAACGGATAGTCCCCGGCGACGTCTTCCATCACGGCGTGGGCCTGTGCGGTCTTGCCGCGCAGCCTTCGCAGGACCCTGCCGCGGTAGTCGCGGCTGGCGACCGCAAGGTACTGGTCGCCGCCCAGCCTGCCCCTCGAGACGCGATACCGCCCGATCGCAACGACCGCCAGGTAACTGGCCATCGGGCTGTCCTCCCTCCAAACGGTGCGATTGGTCCGGCGCGTGCGCGTTCGCTTCACGAGGCGTCCGTTCGAGACGCCCAGGGTCGGCCGCGGCGTCGCAATCGAGATCTTGAACGTTGCCTTGTCGCTGGGGTGGTCGTTGCAGGGAAACCAGGTGGGAGAACCCTGCGGCTCCCCGAGCGCGATGGCGCCGGCGTCCGTGGCGATCCAGCCCTCGCGGCCTCCGTCCGGATCGGTGATCGACCGTGGCCTGCCTACGTAGTGCACCACGGCGGTGAAGCTCGACCCGTCGACGAGCGGCTCGGCCGGGGTGATGACCAACTCCTGCCCGTGCCGCGAGAACGCGGCGGGCTCGCCGCCGAGCCTCAGCCGCTTGATCTGAGGCCCACGGAAATCGAGATTGAAGCGGGCGAGCGATGCTCCGGTGGCCGGAGCGCCGCCGTCGGTGTCCACGGTCGCCCGCACGCGAGCCGTTGCGCGCAGGCGCCGCTGCCGGGGCGAGTAGCGCAGGTTCAGGCCATAGCTGGAGACGTCGTACCCCCCGTTGCCGGCGTCCGGGAAGAACGGATCGCCGACGTCCGGCTTGCCGTTGACGGTGGGGCCACCGGCGAGCGTCGTCCCAGGGCCCACGAGCGCGACGCAGCAGAGCGCCCCGAGTGCCGTGATCCCCAGCCGTTCCCGCCGCACCATCATCGCCCTAACCCGACGAAAGGCCGCTCGATTCGCTCTGGGTCACCCGCAGCCGCTCGGCCGCTTCCCGTGCCCGCGCCGCCGCATCGCGCTCCGCCTGCTCGGCTGCGGCCAGCTCTGCAGCGGCACGCTCCGCTCGTTCGGCGGCGTCGCGGCGCTCCCGTGCATCATCGAGCGTCCGGTCAACGGAGCGCTCGAGCCGCTTCCAGGTACCGGCCTGCTCCTGCTCCGACCAAAACGCGAGAAAACGCTCGAACAGCAGCCTGCGCCGCGCCTGCACGTACACGGCGAGACCCTCCAAACCCCGGTAGGACGTGCGGTGCGGCGCCCGTGCGGCGAGCGCCGGGTCCAAGTCTTCGGCCTCGCCCGCGGACTGGTGCACGGCTGCCGCGTCGGCGGAGCGCAGCTCGTCGATGTGCGCCTCGACCTTCGGCAGCATCACGTCACAGTCGTGGAGCTCGCCGAGGATCTCCTGAAGCTCTCTGGCGCGACGGCGGGCGTTACCTCCAGCGGTGCCGAAACAAAATCCGGTCGCCTCGAGGATGTAGCGGAGCCGCTTGGCGGCAATCCGCATGTCGTGCTGCTCGGTGGTATTGGCCGCGTCGAGCGCCGCCGGGACGAACGACTCCATCTCGCCCAAGCGGATCTGAACGATCCTCGCAGCGTTCTCGTCGAGCGAGCGCGCCGGATCGAGCTTCTTGACCTTGCGCGCCTTCACGAGTTGGGAACCAGGCCCCGCGCTGCGGCCGCAAGGGCGTCGATGCGATTGCGCAGAGCGTTCAGTCGCGATGCTTCGACGTATGGTGCGAGTTCTGAGTTCGCGGTGGCCTGCTCGACGCGCAGCTGTTCGACGAGCGAGGCGACCCCGGGTCGATCCGGCGCGGCGAGCGTCTCGGAGAACTGCTCGAGTGCCGCGATGGTGACGTCGCGGTCGCGGCGCTCGCCCAGCGCATCGGCGATCGTCTTGACCTCTTTCAGCGCGGCCTTGCGATCCTCGGATGGGAAACAGGAGTCGAACACCTCGAGAGCGGCGCGAAGCCGCCGGGTCGCCACCCGCATCGCATGGACTCCCTCGATCTCGTTCGTGTCCAGGACAGCTGCCGAGTGCTCCACCAATTCGTCCATGCGCACCTCGACAACGCTCGCCGCCGCGATCGCGAACGGAATCTCACGATCGATCCCCGGGATCTCGCGGGCCCTAGCCATGACCCGTTGAGAGTACCCCCAGGACTACGGCCGGTGGCTAGGCGGCCAGGCGGATGTGGGAGCCGTTCGAGGCTCCCGTGAGGAGGTCGAGGATGACACCCTCCCGCAGCCCGCCCTTGCCGATCTGCAGCGGTTGACCAAGCAGCTCGGAGAGCTTCTCCAACACCAACACGCCGGCGGGGAGCATCCGCACCCTGCGCGGGTCGAGCTCGAACTTCTTCGAGACGAGCTCGATCTCGTCGCCAGCGAGTACGCGGACGCCCCGCTCGAGCGTCTCGTACTCGAGGACGGAACCGACGAGTGTTCGCAGCGATGTGGCACTGCCGCCAACGGCTACGGCCTGGTCAGGCTGCGGTACCTCGACGTCGGCGAAAAAGTCATCGATGTAGTCGCGGAGCTTGCGGATCTCGCTGGCCGAAGGCGGGTCGTTCTGGATGAACTCGCCGGTGAGAAAGCCGGAGCCGATTTTGAATGACTTGACCCATTGCGCACCGTCCGCAACGGTGCCGATGATGATCTCCGACGAGCCGCCGCCGACGTCGACGACGCCGATCTCGCCCTCGACCGGATGGCCCAGCGTCTTGGTTGCTCCCACGAACGCGAGCCTGCCCTCTTCCTCCTCGCTGAGAACGTCCACCTTCGCCTGGGCGACGCGCTCGATCTCGGCGACGGCCTTATCGCGATTCTTTGCCTCGCGAATCGCCGCCGTCGCCACCGTCCTGACCGCTTGGGCGCCGAGCTCCTCCGCCAGCCGATGCTGGGTCGCCACCACCTCGGCGACCTCGGCGATCTTCTCCTTGGAGATCTTCCCGTTCTTCGAATCGGCACCGATCTCGGTGTAGGCACGCTGTTCGAGAACCTTGCGGAGCTGGCCGTCCTGAGGCTCCGCGACGAGCACTCGCGTGGTGTTCGAACCGATGTCGATTGCCGCGCAAACCATGCCGAATTCGATCTTGGCAGACCCAGCGGATACCCGTGCCCGGCGAAGGGAAGCCGATAACCCCATGTTTACACGGGATTCACCTGCAATTCACGTGGATTCGGCCACCGTGCCGCACCCTCAGTGTCATGGAGAGTTTCCGGATCGAGACAAGCGACATCCACGTCACCGACGCCACGGCCGTTTCCCCCAAGCCGCAGGCCATGGCCCGGCGTCTCGGCCTGACGGTGCCGCACGAGTGGTGGCCCTCGGCGCACCTGCTGAAGTCCTTCGAGGCCGCCGGATTCGCCTGGGCGCAGGTCGACGCTCCGCCCGTCGATGTGCTCCGCACTCCACGCCTGGTGGTCAGGCACGCTGTGGCGCTGGGCGAGTCCCTGCACAGCACAGGCCTGCGCGCCGTGCTGCACGCTCCTCCCGGAGCACGCGCGGGTACGCGCGACGGTGATCGCGTCCTGGAGTCGCTCATCTCATATGCGGCTGAGGCCGGCGCCGAGCAGATCGTCTACCACGCATTGGCCCTCCCGGACGAGCCTCCGAGCGAGGACGGCCTACGGCTTGAAGAGCGCTCGCTTGCACACCTCGCGCGCCGCGCCGCTGATCTCAACATCGGGATCTGCGTCGAGAACCTCGCGCCGATGTACCCCGGCATAGAGACGCTCTCAGCCAACCCACTGAGCCTGCGGAGCCTTGTGCACCGGCTGGGTACCGAGGGCGTGGGCATCTGCCTCGACCTCGGCCACGCCCACATCGTCGCCGAGCGGCGAAAGACCTCCCTGGCCCGATTCGTCGAGCCAGTGCTCGACGTCGTGACGCTCTTCCACATCCACGACAACCTCGGTGCCCGCGCCCGCCTCGGCGGCAGCACCCTGAGTGTCGACCCACTGCGCCTCGACCTCCACCTGCCGCCGGGTCGCGGCTCGCTGCCGTGGCACACGGTGTCGTCGCTGGTTTCCGGCCACGACGCGCCGGTGGTCCTCGAGGTGCATCCGCCGTTCCGGCGCGGCGCCGAGGAGCTGCGCGAGGACGCGGAGCTCCTGCTTACCACCGACTGAGGCGCTCAGCGGGCCACCGCGTAGACGCCGACGGGCTCGGGCTTTCCTCGAAGCGTCAGGGCCCCGCGCTCTTGGAGGCGCGCCGGGTCCCGCTCGGCCAGAGCCCGCGTAGCCGCGGTCGCGAGGATGGACTCGCCGAGCTCGCGCGTTGCATCCTGCACCCGTGCCGCGACGTTCACCGGATCGCCGATCAGCCCGAGTTCGCTGAGGCCAGGGCCACCGATCGTGCCGACCAGCACCAGGCCGCTGTTCAGGCCGATCCCGATCCGGCATCGAGCACCGAAGTGGGACTCCACCTCGTCGCAGAGATCGGCGGAACAGGCGATCGCCCGATCCGCGTGGTCGGCGCAGTGCTGGGGCGCCCCGAAGGAAGCGAGGAACCCGTCGCCCAGGAGCTTGTTCGTGCTCCCGCCGTGCCTGGTTACGACCGGGATCGTCAGCGCGAAGAACTCGTTCAGGAATCTGACCGTCTCCACGGCGCTCGAGCGGTCGGCAAACGACGTGAATCCCCGGATATCGACGAAGGCCAGGGTCGCCATCGCCCATTCGGGCTCGATCGCGACCGTGTCAGGCATCCGTGGAGGGATCGCCTCGCAGCCAGAGCGAGACGTGCGTCGGCTGCATCGTCTCGGCGACCACGCCGCGGAGCTCCGCGTCCAAAGCGGCCAGCTCGACCTGATCCCGAAGCCGGCCCGAGAAGCCCTCGAGGATCTGGCGGGCGTCGTAACGGCTGCGGTAGAAGCGGCGGTCCACTCCTTCCTGGATGCGGGAGCGCAGCGGGCGGAAAGCGGCGACGACCGCGAGCGTCGACGCGGCGATTGCAAGGTCGGACTCCGAGGTGACGCCCGAGAGCGCCAGCTGAAAGAGCAGCACGGTCCCGAGGTAGAGGCCCGCCAGGGTTGCCGTGAGCGCGCCGTAGACGAGCGTGCGGTTGATGACGACGTCGATGTCGTAGAGGTTGTGGCGGAGGATCGCGATGCCGGCGGCGATCGGCAGCCCGAGAATGCTGGCCATGATCGGCGCGTAGACCGCCTCCCCGAGCGGGCCATCCGTGCTGGTGAGCGTTACGGGAAACATCGCGGCGGCGACAGCACCCGCGTAGGTGATCCACTTGATCTGTTGGCGCTGCTCCCCGGAGGCGTGGCGGAAGCGAGTGATCATGGCCGCGACCGAGCCCACGATCCCGGCGAAGATCAATAGGAACGAAAGTCCGAGCAGCGGATCCATGACAGGGCTGTCTATGCCGTATGGATTATCGAGTTGGGGATAGTCCTCGAGCGGGCCCGGCGTGAGGCTCGACGTGACGAACGTTCCGGCGATCCCGACTGCCGCGCACTGTGCCACGCGACGCCACCGCTGGCCTTCGGGTAGCCGGCCGTCCGGGAACAGCAGCAGCAGAAATGTCACCGGCAGCAGGACGAATGGAATCCAGGAAATTGTCGAGTACGCGGCCGCCGGCTCGCCGAGCGCCGCGGAGCCGCCGGCGCCGGCCAGCCAATAGTCCGCGTATGCCGGCGTGAGCGTCGCCAGCGCTGCTCCGATCCCGGCGACGCAGAAAATCCAGCCGATGGCGTTTCCGGGCTCGCGCGTGGCGATCGCCGATCCCACACCAGAGAATGTGAGGGCCATGGCCCACGTGAACGAGACGAGAATGAGATCCGAATCGTTCCCCACCTCGAAGCCGAGGATCGCGGACAAGATCAGCAGCACGACCGTCAGCGCGAAGAGTCCAAGCGTTATGCGCTTCGCCCGACGGGAGCTCATGCGCGCCCTTCCTCCCGCAGCCACAGCGACACGTGGGCCGGCTGCATCGTCTCGGCGACCACGCCGCCGCGGAGCTCCGCGTCCAAAGCGGCCAGCTCGACCTGATCCCGAAGCCGGCCCGAGAAGCCCTCGAGGATCTGGCGGGCGTCGTAACGGCTGCGGTAGAAGCGGCGGTCCACTCCTTCCTGGATGCGGGAGCGCAGCGGGCGGAAAGCGGCGACGACCGCGAGCGTCGACGCGGCGATTGCGAGGTCGGACTCCGAGGTGACGCCCGAGAGCGCCAGCTGAAAGAGCAGCACGGTCCCGAGGTAGAGGCCCGCCAGGGTTGCCGTGAGCGCGCCGTAGACGAGCGTGCGGTTGATGACGACGTCGATGTCGTAGAGGCGGTAGCGCAGGATCGCGATCCCGGCAGCGACCGGGATGCCGGCGAACGCGAGGCCGACGGCGACGAGGCGGATCGTCTCGGGACCCTCGATCCCCATGCCGTAGGTGAGGAAGTTGGCGACGAAGACGCTGCCGATCACGACGCCCGCGAGTCCGATCCACTTGAGCTGCGCGCGCTCGGCTCCCGTTGCCTGCCGCATGCGGCGCACGAGCGAGGCCGCACCGAGGGCGATGCTCAGGGTCATGAGCATCCAGCCCAACCCCGAGACCGCGTCCATCGTCTCGGTCGAACCGAGCCCGAAGGGATTCAGCACACCTTCGAAGGGCTCGTCGAGCGGTCCGGGGCGCAGCGCGTAGCCTGTTGCGACGAGAACGCTGCCGGCGAGCGCGAGGACCGCTCCGATCCGCCAGCGACCCGACAGGAGGCGCTTCTCCGGGAAGAGGAGCAACACCAAGCCGAGCAGGCCGAAACACGGCGTCAGGCCGATGTTCTGCAGGACCGCCGCACCCTCGTCGCCCGGGAGCCAGCCCGGTGAGACGTAGAGCGAGTAGTCGGCGTACTGGTAGACGAGGTTGCCGAGCCCAATCAGCACGCCCATCGCGCAGAAGATCCAGCCCACCCGGTTTCCCGGCAGCCGGGCGATGATCAGCGACCCCGTTACGCCGAACGCAAGACCGGCGATCGCAAACGCGACTCCGCCGGCGCCGCTCAGCCCGAAGTCGTCAGCCGGGGTTCCCTCGCCCAGCCCGGGGACCAGCAATGCCACGGCGACCAGCGCAAAAAGTACGCAGGCGCCGAAGATCAGGCGGGTCCCCATGCAGTGGCTTGTACCACTCCGACCGTCACGCGATCGTTACGAACGAGGTGCTCCGAGGATATCGTCGCGGGCATCGCCGTCGAGATCACATTGTTCGGCCCCCCGCAGGTGCGTCGCGACGGCCGGCCGGCGTCGTTCGATACCCGCAAGGCGATCGCCCTGCTTGCGGACCTCGCACTCGCCGTGCGCCCGCGCTCACGCGAGCAGCTTTGCGACCTGCTCTGGCCCGATCAGGACGCTGAGAAAGCGCGCGGGGCGCTGCGGCGCACTCTCTCAACCCTGCGCAAGGGGCTGGGCGAAGGGTGGCTCGAGACGACCGGCGACAGCATCGAGCTGATGCGCGGGTCGGGCCTCGATCTCGACATCGACCGTTTTCGCGCGCTAAGCCACGACACGGCTTCGATCGCTGAACTGAAGGAGGCGGTCGCGACCTTCCGGGGCGAGCTCCTCGAAGGGTTCACGATCCGTGGGAGCGCCGCGTTCGAGCATTGGCACCGCAGCGAGGCCGATGCGCTTCGCCGAGATCTGTTGAGTGCGCTCGAACGACTTGTCGAAGCCTTGGTCGAGAAAGGCGAGATGGCGGGCGCTGTCGCCTATGCCGAGCGCCGTCTCGAGCTCGATCCGACGAGCGAGCCCGCGCATCGCGATCTCATCCGCCTCTATGCCTGGAGTGGAGACCGCGGCCGTGCGCTTGAGCAATGCCGGGCCTGCGTACGAGCCCTCAGCCAGGAGCTGGGCGTCCCTCCGGTCGCGGAGACCCGAGCGCTCTTTGAACAGGTGGGAGCGGGCTCGATGCCACCACCACCCGGCGCCGTGAAAGGCAATGTGGGAGCCCGAGAGCGGATCGGCGACCTAAGCACCCTCGTCGGCGACTACGCGCACGCGCTGTCCAGCTACGAAACCGCCGCGTCGACGGCTCCGGAGCGCGGGGCCGAGCTTGAGCGCAAAATCGGAAACGTTCATCACCGGCGCGGCGAGTGGGAGCGAGCCGAGGCCCGGTACCGCGCCGCGCTCGAGACTGCGCCCGCGGACGCGGGAGGGTTGCGGGCCCGTATTGAGGCGGACCTGGGCCTGACGTTGCTCGCTGCGGGAAGTGTGGCGGCGGCCGCTCAGCGATGCGCGAGCGCGGCCCAGCTCGCCGAGGCGGCGGGCGACCCCCGAGCGCTGGCACAGGCAACCAACGTTCTCGGCGTCGTCGCTTGGCGCCAGGGCCACCTCGACGAGGCTGCCGAGAACCTCGAGCGCAGTCTCGCGCTCGCACGAGAGCTGGGTGAGGTCCCCGCGGAGATCGCGGCGCTCAACAATCTCGCCTTGGTCCGCCGCGAGACAGCCGACCTCGAGCAGGCGCGCGAGCTGACCGAGCGAGCCCTGGCGCTCTGCCGTTCCCAAGGCGACCGCCACCGCGAGGCGGCGCTGGAGAACAACCTCGCCGATGTGCACAACGCCGCCGGGCGCGAGGACGAGGCGATGGCCCATCTGAAGCGCGCCGTTTCGATTTTCAGCGAGGTTGGCGCCGACGAGGGCACGCGCCTGCCCGAGATCTGGAAGCTGGTGAGCTGGTAGGCCTAAGGAGCACTGCGCAACGCCGAGCGAGCCGCCCAGTACCCGCACATGCCGTGGACCCCGCCACCGGGCGGGGTCGACGACGAGCACAGATAGAGGCCGTCGATCGGCGTCGAGTACGGGTTCGCCCGGACGACCGGTCGCGTGAATAGCTGACGCACGTCCTGCACGCCGCCATTGATGTCACCGCCGACGTAGTTTGGGTTGCGGCTCTCGAGCTCGGTTGGCCCGATCGCCGAACGTGCCAGCACAACGTCGCGAAAGCCAGGCGCGAAGCGCTCGACCTGGGCTTCGATCGCATCGGTCATGTCGCGCTCGGAGCCGTGCGGCACGTGGCAGTACGCCCAGGCGACGTGCTTGCCCTCAGGGGCGCGCGACGCGTCGAAGAGGGTTGGCTGCACGAGCAAGACAAATGGCCGGTTTTCGTGGCGTCCGGCCACCGCGGCGGCCTCGGAGGCCGCGACCTCCTCCAAGGTCCCGCCGAGGTGTACGGTGCCGGCGCGGGCCACGGCGGGATCGCGCCACGGAATCGGCTGATCGAGCGCCCAGTCGAGTTTGAAGATGCCCGGGCCGTATCGATACCGGCCCAAGGCGCGTGTGTAGCGGGCCGGCAACCGCGATCCGGCCAGCTCCACCAGCGCGCGCGGGCCGACGTCGGCGAGCACCAGGCCGCCGCCGGCCTCGTCCATCGAGTCCACCCAGCGGCCGGTCTGCACCCGCCCTCCGAGCGATTCCAGGTGCGACACCAGTGCCTCGGTCAGACGCCTGGAGCCACCGCGGGCCACGGGCCAGCCGTAGGCGTGAGCCGCGACGCCGAGCACGAGGCCGAAGGCCGCGCTGGCCGGGCTGCGCAACGAGAGCATCGAATGCGCGCTGAGACCCGCAAACAGCGCCCGTGCCCGGTCGCCGTCGAATCGCGAACGTGCGAGCGCCTCGGCCGAGCGGAGTCCGCTGCAGCCGAATCGCGCCATCAGGATCGGATGGTGCGGCGGGCGCAACGGTGTGAGTGTCGACTCCATCAGGGCATCCGCCTGCCTGGCTAGCGGCCCGAAGAGACTCCTGTATGCCAGCCCGTCCTGCCCGAGGCCATCGGCGGTCGCATCGATCGATCGCTCGAGGATGACGGCGCCGCCGCCGTCGAGCGGGTGGGCGAGCGGTGCGTGCGGATGAACCAGCTCGAGCCCGTGATCGGCCAGTGGTAGGCCCGCGAGGAACGGCGAGGCTACAGCCAGCGAGTGCACGGTCGAGCACACATCGTGCCAGTAGCCCGGCAGGGTCAGTTCCTCGGTGCGACAGCCGCCGCCGGGTGTCCCGGCACCCTCGACGACCGTGACCTCCCGGCCGGCCCCGGCGAGCACGATGGCGGCTGCGAGCCCGTTCGGGCCCGCGCCGATGACGAGCGCCTGGCGCGTCACCTACGAGCGCGTGAACAGGCGCTTGAGCGCGCGCCAGGGTGTCCCGAGCATGTAGAAGGTCGAGCGGATCGCGGAGCTGTGGCGGATGTTGCGCCAGCGCGACCACTGGCGCTTTGAATCCACGCAAACGACCTTGATGTCCACCTCGGCCTCCTGCCCGAAGTGCGCGGCCACCGCGGCCAGCGTCCTCTCCCAGAACTTGTCCTCCTGGCGGTGCCCGCCGAGCGTCAGGCCGAGCTCGAATACGGGGTCGCTCGCTCGCATCAGCACCTGCGCCTGGGCGACGGTCTCGCCGTCGGCCTCGACCGCACTGAAGGTGATCCAGCCCGCGAACATGTGGCCCTCGGGCGTCATCAGGGTGAACGACTCCTCGTCGGCGTAGAGGACCATCACTCCGGTCGAAAGCTTCATCTTGCCCGGCAGGGTCATGTTGAGCAGGGCCACCTCACCCGGCTCGATGCCGGTCAGCGGCGCATAGAAGTTGTTCCCCTCCGGCCAGAACTCCGGAAACCGCTCCTTCCAGGTCGCGATCACCTGCGCAGGAGCGGCGCTCGCAACCGGCAGCCTCACCTGATAGGTCTTCTGCCACATCTTCCCGAAGCCCTGGATCGGCGAAGCGAGGCGTCGCCCCTCGACGTTCAGGTTGATCGCGCCCTCGGGAACCTCGGAGACGTTCAGGTGCGCGACCGACTTCGCCCAACTCGCGGCGTCGCGCGTCGCGGCCCGCTCCCCCTCGGGCGTGTTCTCGCTCGGATCGGGCGTGGTCATCACGCACCACCCAGGCCGAGATCGCTGAGCGCAGCCTGCTCGGAATCGTGCAGGCCCATCGCCTCATCGAGCCTGGTCAGCTCGAAGATCTCGCGGTAGTGGGCGGACAGGCCGTGGGCCAGAACGGCCTGGCCCGCCCGCTGCGCCCGGACGAGCAGCGTCACCAGCAGCCCGATGCCGCCACTGTTCATGTACTCGAGCGCCTCGAAATTCAGCACGATCGCTCGTGAGCCGGATTCGCTCGCTCGCGCATAGGCGTCCATCAGAACGTCCTCGCTGGCGGCGTTCACCTCGCCGGTCACGGCAATAGCACTGACCCCGTCGGCGACCTGCCTGACCTCGAAGGTCGTGGTTGCATCAGCCATGTTGGCTCCCTCCGGTGCCCCCTTCAGAGCCCGGCTCGTTGTCGATGATCGTCATGAAGTCGGCGAGTCGGGTGATCTCGAAGATCTCCCGGTAGTGATCAGAGAGGCCCACCGCGCTGACCTCGAGCCCCCTGCTTCGCGCCTGGCCCAGCAAGCCGACGATGAGCGCGATGCCGGTGCTGTTGATGTAGTCGGTCGGGGCGAAGTTCAAGAGGATCGCCTCCGCGCCGCCGCCGGCGGCTTCCGCGTACGCGGCTTCAACCGCTGCCTCCGCGCTCGAGTCGAGCTCGCCCACGAGGTCGATGACCCCGGTCGTTCCCTCACGGCGCACACGCGCCTCCAGTTCACCCACCGCCATCGCGATCTCCTTCCACACGCATCGTCAGCTCGACGGTATGACCGGGACCGGCGTCCACGACGCTGACCTCGTCCACCATCTTCTCGATCAGAAAAAGTCCCCACCCGCGCGGCGATTGCTCGCCCGCGAGCTTCGCGTCGATGTCGGGCACCTGGGCCTTGCCGGGCGCGCCCCGCTCGCCGGAATCGCCGACCGCCACAACGATCCGATCGGGTCCGCTGCGGCGCATCACCCGGATCGAGACCGAGCGATCGGCGTCGTAGGCGTTGCCGTGCTCCATCGCGTTCATCGTCGTCTCCGCGACCGCGGTGCCAAGCCGGTCGAGCCGGGAGGGCTCGAGCCCGATCCCGTCGACGACCTCGCGTACCCGGGCCATTGCCTCGCGCTCGCCGCCCTGGGCGCTGGGCAGGTCAAACGTCGCGAGCACGCTCTCGGCGCCCGAAGCGGCCCCGGCGGAATGCGAGAGGCAGACCATGGTGATGTCGTCCTCCTGCTCCGTCTCGCTGCCTGTGAAGCGAGCGAGGTCGGCGAGGACCGTGTCGATCAGCTCCCCCGCGTCGGGCGCGCCGGCAACTGTGTCCTTGAGGCGCGGGAATCCGTACATGTTCCGCTCCGCGTCGTGCGACTCGACGATCCCGTCGGAGTGCAGCAGCACGCTTTCCCCCGGGCGCAGGACAGCCTCCTTTTCCTCGTAGACCATCCCGGTCATCAACCCAAGCGGCATGCCTCGAGCGCGCAGCTCGCCAACGCCGTCGGTCGTCTTCACGTACGGAACGTCGTGGCCGGCGTTCGCGAAGCGCAGATGACCGGTCGCGGGCTCGAGCACCCCGTAGAGGCAGGTGACGAACATCTTCTCAGGCATGTCGGGACAGAGGTGCTCGTTGACCCGCTCGAGCACGACGCCGGGCTCCATCAGGCGCTGGGCCGAGGCGCGCAGCACGCTGCGGGTGGCCGACATGACGAGCGCGGCGGGCACCCCCTTGTCGGTGACGTCGCCGACCACGAAGCCGATCCGCCCGTCGGGCAGCGGGATCACGTCGTAGAAGTCGCCGCCGACCTCGCGCGCCGGGCTGTAGTGAGCGGCGATCGTCCAACCGGGGATGTCGGGCAGCTCCTTCGGCAGGAAGTTCTGCTGGATCAGCTTCGCGACCTCGAGCTCCTGCTCGTAGCGCTGGCGTGTCGCGGCCTCGGCCTCCTGCTCGCGCACGAGCTGACCGACGCGAAGGGCGGGCGCGGCCTGCGCGGCCAGCCCGCCCAGGAGCTTGCGATCGTCCGAGGAGTAGTCCTGCTCGGAACGCCGCGGACCGAGGTTGAGGACGCCGATCAGCTCCCCCTGGCTGACCAGTGGAACGATCAGCCGTACTCCGGCCTCCTTCAGCTCACGTAGGGCAGGCGAATCGAGGTCCAGCGTGGCCGCGTCCACCGCAGCCGACGCGCTCTCGAGGTAGGCGAGCAGAGGATCGCTCGGCGCGATGTTCACCTCGATGCCGGGCGTGGAAGCGGATTCGGGTGCCGTCACCGCGATCTCGGCCGCCGCGCCTTGGCCCTGCCCCCGCCCCGGATCGTCCCCCCCGCGACGTCGTCGTAGCGACTTCATGCGCGCCATCTTCCCCCGCCGGGGAGATGCTGTCCAATCCGGCTCGCGCTTCATCGCCCTGATTTGTATGCCCGGACCGTCCGGGTTCCGTTACGAGAGCGCTCAGGCCGCGTACGGAAAAATCCGCTCGACCGGCAGCTCGAAGCCTGGAAGCTGCGGCGAGGTGAGCGAGTAGCCCGACGCTAGCTCGAGCTCGACGTCGTAGGGCGCTCCCGCAGCCGAGCGCCGGTACACCAGCACGGTGCACGAGGCCGTGTCAACCAGCCAAAGCTCAGGGAGCCCGTTCTCCTCGTAGCGCGACTTCTTGACGCCGACGTCGTAGCGCCAGGTGCCCTCGGATCGAATCTCAACCGCCAGGTCGGGCACCGGGTTGCCGGCGCGGTCGGGGTCGGGGGTGGATGCGTCCACGTACCAGACGAGGTCGGGCCCGTAGACATCGTGGTCGGAGACAACGATGTCGATCGGGAGTGATGCCAGGCCGCGGGCCTCGCCTGCGTCAACCCAGTTCATTAGTGCTCGGAGGAGTTGCGCCTGCGCCGCCTGGTGGCGCAGCTTCGGCTCATTCAAGACCATCGCCCCGTCGATGAGCTGCATGCGATCGCCCTCGGTCGAGGTCGCGAAGTACTCCTCGGCGGTCATGCGTGTGCGCGTCGTCGTCATTGGCCACACGAACGATAAACCCCGACGGCCGGCTCGCCGCCCTGGCCGGCTACCCGTGCTCGGGCGTTACTTCGCGGGCGCGGTAAGCGGCATGCCCTCGGGATGCGAGGCGTCCTCGAACTCCTGGAAGAGCCCGGTGACCACGTAGGCGACCTGCTCGCCGATGTCGACGGCGTTGTCGCCGATTCGCTCGATCGCGCGGGCGACGAGGATCATGGTCATCGCCCACTCGCGGCGATCCACGTCGTCACCGATCTCGATGGCGATCTGGAAGCACTCCTTGTTCAGGTTGTCGACCACGTCGTCCTGGCGCACCAGGTCGCGAGCGAGGTCGACGTCGCGCTCGGCGAACGCGCGCTTGACCTGCGTGACGAGCGAACGAACCTGCTTGCCCATCGTGTAGATGTTGCGCAGCATGCGCTCGTCGGCCGGCGGCTGGTGGCCGACGATCGGGATCATCTTCGCGACGTTCACGCATTGGTCACCCATTCGCTCCATGTTCTTCATCACGTGGAGAAGCGCGGAGATCAGCCGAAGGTCGGAGGCGACCGGTGCCTGGGTGGCGATCATCGTCAAGAGCCGCTGGTGCACCTCGAGGTAGCGCCCGTCGAGGACGTCGTCCCCGACAACGACGAGCTGGGCCAGCTCCGTGTCCTGATGCTGGACCGCCTCGATCGCGCGATCCAGGGACTGGATGACGAGGTCGAGCCCCTCCAGGGCACGCTCCTCCAGCGCCTTGAGGTCTTCCTGAAAGAGTGATCGTGCCGCTTCGGTCATCTGAGCGCGACCTATCCGACCTTGCCGGAAACGTAGTCCTCGGTCCGCTTGTCCGCAGGGTTCGTGAAGATCCTCTCGGTGTCGTCGTACTCGACCACCCTGCCCCACCGGTTCTTCTCGGTGGAATCGAGCTCGACGATCAGGAACGCGGTCATGTCCGAGACCCGAGCAGCCTGCTGCATGTTGTGGGTCACGATCACGATCGAGTAGCGCTCCTTCAGTTCGAGCATCAGGTCCTCGATCTTCCCGGTCGAGATCGGGTCCAAGGCCGAACAAGGCTCATCCATCAGGATCACGTCCGGCTCGACCGCCATGCAGCGCGCGATGCAAAGGCGCTGCTGCTGACCACCGGACATGCCGAAGGCGTTGTCGTCAAGGCGGTCCTTCACCTCATCCCAGAGAGCGGCACCCTTGAGCGCCCTCTCGACGATCTCTTCCATATCGCCCTTCATCCCGAGGATGCGGGGGCCGAAGGCGATGTTGTCGTAGATTGACTTCGGGAACGGGTTCGGCTTCTGAAAGACCATCCCGATCCGCTTGCGCACCTCTACCGGGTCCACGGTGTCCGCGTAGAGGTTCTGACCGTGATAGACGATCTCGCCCTCAACGCGGGCGGCCGGGATGAGGTCGTTCATCCGGTTCAGGCAGCGAATCAAGGTCGACTTGCCGCAGCCCGAGGGACCGATCAAAGCCGTGATGTTGTGCTCGAAGATGTCGATGTCAACATCGGCTACCGCAAGCTTGCCGCTATAGCGGACACTGACGTCCTTGAGGTCGAAGATCGCGTCGCGCTTGGCCGGCCTGGGCTCGGTGGCCGCATGCGCCCCGGCGGTCGCGCCGACGCTTACGGAGGGCACCTCCCGCTCGGCTCGAGTGCGCTCTGGGTCAGTCACGACTCCGTCCACCCTAGATCACACCCCTTTCCAGGGTGGTCATCTTGCTTTCGCGCCTTACGTCGCTCACTAGACACCTCCTACCACTTCTGTTCGTAGCGATTTCGCAGCCAGACCGCGACCGCGTTCATGGCGAGCAGGATCAGCATCAGGACAATGATCGCCGCGGCGGCGAGGGCCTTGAAGTCCTTGTTCGGGTCGGCGGTCCAGCCGAAGATCTGGATCGGAAGAGCGGAGAAGGTGCCATCGAAGAGGCTGGTGCTCGCGGTCGTCGCGAAGGCGGTGGCTCCGACGACGATGAGTGGAGCCGTCTCACCAATCGCCCGTGAAAGCGCGAGGATCGTTCCTGTTGCGATGCCTGGAACGGCCGCCGGCAGCACCTGCTTCCAGATCGTCTGCCACTTGGTCGCGCCGAGCGCCATTGAGCCCTCCCGAATCGAGGGGGGTACGGCGCGGATCGCCTCACGCCCGGCGACGATCACGACCGGCAATACGAGCAGTCCCAGCGTCAGCCCACCGGCGACCACCACTGCGCCGAGGCTGAGTGGCCCGCGCACAAGAAAGGCCAGACCGAGGACGCCGTAGACGATCGACGGGACCGCGGCGAGGTTTTGGATGTTGATCTCAACGAAACGGTTGAACCAGCGTTCACGGTTGGCGTACTCCTCGAGGTAGATCGCGCTCGCCACCCCGACCGGAATGATGAAGGCGGCGCAGACACCCATGAGATAGAGCGTTCCGGTGATCGCCGGGGCGATACCCGAGCTCGACGGATCCACGCGCGACGGCGTATCCGTGAGGAATTGACCGCTCAGCGACCCGGCGCCGTCGAGCAGTACTTCAAGGACGAGGACGACGACGGTAAGCAGCGCGAGCCCGAGGCCGGATAACAGGGCGGCAGCGAAACCGATCTCCTTGAGCTGGGTGGCACGATCGCGGCGGAACGCGGTTCCAGGCATCAGAACAGCGGCGGTGTCGGCCGGAGGGGGCGTCACTCGTATACCTCGCGGTACCGGCGCACGAAGCGGATGGCGATCGTGTTCATCAGAAGGGTGAGCGCGAACAGCATCAGCCCGCAGGCGAAGATCGACTGATAGCCGATCGAGCCCGCTGGGTTGTCACCGTCGGCCGTTGCCCCCATGAAGGTGGTGATCGTCGCGAAGCCCTCGGTTGGGTTGAATCCGAAGTTGGGCTGGAGGCCGGCCGCGAGCAGCACGATCATCGTCTCGCCGACACCGCGGGAGATCCCGAGCACGGTCGCGGCGACGATGCCGGAGATCGCGGCCGGGAACACGACCTTGGTGGCAACCTGACGCCTGGTCGCGCCCATGCCATAGGCGCCCTCGCGGAGACCCTGCGGCACGGCGCGCATCGCGTCCTCGGAGATCGACGCGATCGTCGGCACGATCATGATCCCCATCACGAGGCCGGCAGAGAGCGCGTTGAAGATGCTCACCTGAAGGCCGAGCGCCTGCAGGATCTCGGGCGTCACGAAGACCAGCGCGAAGTAGCCGAAGACGACGGTCGGAACGCCAACGAGGATCTCGAGGATGGGCTTGACGATCTTGCGAACCCTCGGCGTTGCGTACTCCGACAGATATACGGCCGATGCCAGCCCGATCGGAACGGCGACGAGGATCGCGATACCCGTGATCAGGAACGTCCCGTTCAGCAGTTGCCAGATCCCGAACTTGGGGTCGGCGAAGAGCGGATTCCAGGCGTCATCGGTGAAGAAGGCAGACCCGACCTCCTGAAAAAACGGGATCGACTCGGCTAGCAACGCGATGAGGATCCCAATCGTCGTGAGGACCGAGATCGATGCCGCCATGAAGAGCAGCGCACGGATGAACTCCTCGCCCCAACGACGGCGCTTGACGCCGAGAGGGGTCCACCCTCCCGGCGTCGCACCTTGCGCCTGTGTCCGGGCCTCCATCGTGATCTCTCGTGTCGGCTTCGGCCGGGATGACCCCGATTAGCCGAGCGCGCCCTTCAGGGTGGTGCTCGCCTCACCGGCCTGCGTCTCGTTCATCGGGACGATCAGCGCGGCCTCGGCGATTGCCTGGTTGTTGTCGACCACGTACTGGACAAACTGGGCGGTGGCCGCTTCGGCCAGCCGCGCGTTGCTCGGGTACATGAACAGTGGCCTCGACAGTGGGGCGTAATCGCCGCCCTGAATCGTCTCGGCGCTCGGCTCGACGCAGCCATCACCCGAGTCGACGGAGACCAGGTTGAGCGCGTCGGCGTTCTGCTCGTAGTAGGAGAACCCGAAGTACGCGAGACCACCTTGGTCGCCGGACACCCCGGTGACGAGTTGGTTGTCATCCTCGGACGCTTGGTAATCGGCGCGGCTCTTGCCTTCTTCGCCGTTGATCTCCTCGGTGAAGAACTCGAACGTCCCGGAGTCGGTTCCGGGCCCGTAGAGGCTCACGTCGACGTCAGGCAACGGCTCGCCGGTCTCGGCGTCCTCGCCCAGGTCGGAGAAGCTCGTGACGGTCTCATCGGACCACAACCGTGCGAGCTGGTCGGTCGTAAGGCACGAGATCTCAACCGCCGGGTTGGTCACGATCGCGATGCCGTCGTTGGCCACCTGCAGCTCGGTGTACTCGACCCCGGCCTTCTCGCAGACGGGCACCTCCTCCTTCTCGTCGATCGGACGCGAGGCCGTCGAGATATCGGTCTCGTCGCCACAGAACTTCTCGAAGCCGCCACCCGTGCCGGAACCGGCCACCGAGACGTTGACGTCCGAGTTCTGATCGTTGAACAGCTCTGCCGCCGCTTCGGCGAATGGCTGAACGGTGCTCGAGCCGTCGATCGAGATGCCTCCGCCTCCGCCTCCTCCGTCTTCTTCGTTATCGCCACACGCCGCAATGCCGGTGGCCAGCAACCCGCTGGCGCAGACTGCGAGCAGCCACTTGCGTGAGTTCACTTTTCGACTCCTTGTGTAGTCATCGTGGGTTCGCCGGGGGCACCGATGTAGGCGCGGACGGGCGCGAGATGCCTCCGGGCATAACCGGAGGCTGGCAGCGGTCACCGCGAATCCTGTTACGGGCTTGGGGCCAAGCTGTGAAAAGGGTGTGAACGGAGGCAGGAAACGGCCTGCCGGTGTGTCTGAGCCGGACTAAAGCTCCAACTCGGCGAGCTCGTCGGCGAGCGGGGTATCCGCTGCCGCGGCGGCCGCAGCCTCGGCTGGCGAGGGTGCAACGGTCGAGTCCAAGCCCTCAGGCTCGAAGCGGTAGCCGACGCCGAAGTGGGTGTGGATGTAGTTCCAGCCGTGCGAGCGCTTCTGGAGCTTCGCGCGCAGCTTGCGAACGAAGACGTCCACCGAGCGATCGCCGTGCGCCATCGCGTAGCCCCAGACCCGCTGGTAGATCTCCTCGCGCTCGAGGACCTTGCCCTCGGCCTCGGCGAGGATCTGGAGGAGCTCGAACTCGCGACGCGTCAGCTCGACGCTGCGGCCGGAGACGAAGGCCTGGAATTGGTCCGGCCGGATCTCCAGCTCCGCTGCGACGACCGGGCCGGCATCAATCCGCGGCTGGCCGCGTCGGCGGCGGCGCACGACCGCCTCGATTCGGGCCATCACCTCTTCGGGGTGGGAGGGCTTGTTGACCCAGTCATCGGCCCCCAGTCGAAGGCCACGCACGCGCTGCGCGACCGTCGAGTTGTGGGTGCAGACGATCACGCCCAGGTCGGGCAACATGCCACAGGCGTGTTCGAGGAACTCCCAGCCCATCGGGCCGAGAACCGCGAGGTCCACCACGAGGGCATTCAGCTTCATCGCGACGAGCTCCTCCGGCGGGACGGTGCTCGAGACCACGCGGTACTCCCACCCCGCGGCCTCTAGGCGCTTGGTGAGAACTCGGACGAAACCGGAATCGGTGTCGATCACCGCAAGCCGGACTGTGCCACCTTGAGAGTTCATCATCCTCGCCACGGATGGTAGGGGTCCTAAACGCCGACAACCGGCGGCGTAACTGAATGTTCACAAGGGATTTTGGGGAATCCCCCCCGCTAGCTGATTGCGCCAGTCGCCGCGAGCACCAGGACCGCGATGCCGAGCGGGATCCGGTAGGCGATGAAAACCGTCAGCGAGTGGGTCGCCAGGTAGCGGAGCAACCAGGCGATCGCCGCGTAGCCCGAGATGAAGGCGACCACCGTCGCGATCACCGTTGCGCTGGCCGAGGCGCCGTCGCCGTCGCCGAGCTCGCGCAGCTCGAATAGTCCGCTCAGGACTACGGCGGGCACAGACAGCAGAAACGCGTACCGGGCCGCGGCCGCGCGATCGAAGCCCAGGAGTAGTCCGGCCGAAATCGTCGCGCCCGAGCGGGAGATGCCCGGAACCAACGCGAGTGCCTGCGCGAGGCCGACACCGAAGCCGTCGCGGCCGTTGATGTCCGTGATCTCGCGATCGCGCTTGCCCACACGGTCGGCAAGGAGCATCACGAACGAGAACAGGATCAGGGCGGAGCCGATCAGATACAGGTCACGGGCGCCCGATTCGATCTGGTCGCTGAACGCGAGGCCGAAGATCGAGATCGGAATCGTGCCAAGGGCGATGTACCACCCGAGCTTTGCGTCGTGGCTGCGCTCGCGCCAGGGCACCCGCAACTCCCGAAGAAACGAAACGACGATCCGCAAGAGATCGGCACGAAAGTAGACGAGCACGGCAGCCATCGTCCCCAGCTGAATCACGGCGGTGAAGGCGGTACCCGGATCCTCCCAGCCGAGGAACGCTGGGACCACCCTGATGTGCCCGCTCGATGAGATCGGCAGGAACTCAGTCAGGCCCTGGACGAGCCCCAGAACCAGCGCTTCCAGCCATGACATGGAAGCGGCACACTATTCACCCGTGGCCCCCTGCGGCGGAGACCGCCGCCTCTGCCGCTTCGCATCCGGGGATGCGGCTGGGTAAAGTTCTCGCGCGATGGCCCGCGCACGACGCAGCATCATCCTTCTCACCATGTCGGCGACCGTGATGCTTGCCTCCGCACCAGCTGTGTTGGCAGCCGATGGCGAGGGCCTTTACGGCCGCACGAACGACAAGGTCATCACCTTTTTCTGCTTTGGCGTTCTGGCCTTCTTTGCCGCGTTCGTGATCCTTGCCTCGATCGTCCAGGGGCGCTTGGAGGGCCGCAAGGATCGCGCCCGCGAGGACATCGAGCGCCTTCGTAAGCCTTAGGCCCAAGCTTTGCCCGCCAGAACCGGACGCGAAGCGGAGGATTCTGGCGGTGCCGGGGGTGGGGGCCCCGGCCGTATCTCCTACGAGCGCGTCGGCGCTGCCGCCGTGCTTACGATTACGCGCCCGCACCGGCGCAACGCCGTGGACGCCGCGACGGCGCTGGCGCTGCGAGAGGCGTTTGATGAGTTCGAGGGCGACGACGGAGCCCGTGCGCTTGTGCTGACCGGAGAGGGGCCCGAGGCATTCTGTGCTGGGGCTGACCTGAAGGCCTTCGCCGAGGCCGCGTCCGAGGGCATTGACGCCGACGAGTGGCTTTCGCGCTTCCCCGACGGGCCGCTGGGGTTCACCCGCCTCACACCGTCGAAGCCCACCATCGCCGCGATCTCGGGCTGGTGCCTGGCGGGGGGGCTGGAGCTCGCGCTGTGGTGCGATCTGCGCATCGCGACCAACGAAGCCAGGCTCGGGTTCACGGAGCGACGCTTCGGGGTGCCGCTGATCGACGGCGGCACGCAGCGGCTGCCGCGCATCGTCGGCATGGGCCGGGCGCTCGAGATGATCCTTACCGGGCGCATCGTCGAAGCGGATGAAGCGCGCGACTGGGGCCTGGTCAACGAGGTCGTCCCCACCGGAAGGCATCTGGAGCGCGCCCTGGAGATGATCGAGGGCCTCGCCGCGTTCCCGCAACTGACGATGCTTTCCGATCGTCGGGCAGCGATCGAGGGCATCGGCATGACCTTCGCCGAGGGACTTGCCCACGAGGCAGAACTCGGCAAGGCCGCGCTCGAGACCGGCGCCAGGGGGGCAGCCCGTTTCGCTGGCGGCGAGGGCCGCGGCGGCGCGGGCGCGGGCGTTTAGGCCCACGCCAGCGGCGCGAACGTCATTCCTTACCCCCCATAGGGCTCGAGGAATGACGTTCGGCTTAGGAGGGCCGCCACCGCGTACGTGGCTACAGCCGCCAGGGCAACCGCAGCGCCTGCTGCGATCTCCAGGTAGTGGCTCGTGTAGATGCCAGCCACTCCAGCAACCGCGGCGAGCGCGATGGATAGCGTCAGGGCTGCCGATAGGCGGTCGCTCACTCGCAGCGCCGCGGCCCCGGGCGCGATCAGCAGGGCGACGACGAGAAGGTTGCCCAGGGCTTGAACAGCAACCAGCGTGGTCGTCGCCAGCGCGGCCAGCAGCGCGAGATCCGCTGCGCGCGTTGCGGCGCCGAGGCTCCGCGCCGCGACCGGATCGAAGCCCGTGAGGGTGAGCGGTCGGCGCAGCGCGAGCAGCCCGACGCCGATCAGGATCACGAGCCCGCCTGACGCCGCGAGGTCGGCCCCGGAGACCCCAAGCGGATCGCCGAACAGCACCTCGTCGAGCCGGGCCGGGACGTCGGGGCTCGTCGCGAGGAGCGCGCCAAGGCCAAGCCCCGTTGTGACGACTATTGCCACGGCGGTGTCGGAGCCGATTGCCGGCGCCCGGCTTGCGATCGCGACCGCGACGGTCGCTGCCGCCAGTCCGGCGAACGCCCCGAACAGGAGCGGAAACCCCACCAATGACGCGAGCACCAGGCCGGGCAGGGCAGCGTGCGCGACCGACTCCGCCGCGTAGCCCTGGCGATAGAGGACAAGCCAGACGCCGAGCGGTCCGCACACGATGCTCAACAGCAACAGCTCGGCGAGTCCACGCCGGGCGATCTCGCCGGCGAGGGGGTCTGTCAGCCAGTCGAGCACCGGATCGGTCCCTAGTGCTCGTGGTGCTGGACGACCACCGCGCGGCCGCCGCCGGGCAGCTCGATCAACTCGCCGCCGTAGGTGCGCTCCAACACCTGGGCGGTCAACGCCTGAGCGGGGGGCCCGAAGGCGACCTGCTCCCGGTTGATGCACAGCACGCGATCGGCATCTCGCGCCTGGTGGATGTCGTGGGTCGCCAAGAGGATGCCGCTGCCCTGCGACCTCAACTCGGCGAGAAGCCGGTGCAACCGCTCCTCGGAAGGGCGGTCCAGCCCGGAGTACGGCTCGTCGAGCAGCAGAATCCGAGCGCCACGTGCCAGCGCCCTTGCAATGAGCACCCGCTGTCGCTGCCCGCCGGATAGGGCGCCGAAGCGCTTCGAGGCCTGGCTCCCCATGCCGACCCGATCCAGGGATTCCCTCGCGGCGCCGAGCTCGCGCGCGCCGAGGCGCCTGTACCAGGGCACCGATGCATACGTACCCATCGCTGCGACGTCGAGCGCACTCACCGGAAAGTCCAGACGTGAGCGCTCCGACTGCGGTACGTAGGCGATGCCCTCGTTCGTGCTCACCTCTCCCGCTCGCTGGGGCAGCTCGCCGAGCAGCGCCCGAAAGAGTGTCGTCTTGCCGCCCCCGTTCGGCCCGAGGACCGCGATCGTCTCACCGGCGGCCAGGTCGAACGTGAACCGGGTGATCGCGTCGCCGGAGCCGTAACCACCCGCTAGGTCGTTCACAGTCAGCAACGGCGAGCTCATGCTGGTCGCATCCGGCGCAAGGCCATTGCGACGAGGAAGACGGCGCCCGCCAGCACCGCGATGGCGGCGCCCGCCGGCACGTCGAGCTCGTACGCCAGCCAGAGCCCGCCGATCCCGTCGACGAGCGCGAGCGACCCGGCGAGCAACTCCAGCTCACCAAGGCTGCGGGCGAACAGCCTGGCGGTCGCGGCGGGAACCACTAGCAGCGCGGGGACCAGCAGAGCGCCGACCGCGTCAAGGGCTGCGACCGCGGCGACGGCGATCGCAACGGCGAGGGCGGCGTCGGCGAACTCGAATCGCAGATTCACGGTACGAGCCGAGGAACCGTCGAAGCCAGCCGCCAGCCACCGGCGCCTGCATACGGCGGCGATCGCAAGGCCTGCCACGAGGGCGGCGGCCGTGAACGCCAGCTCCTCGCCGCCGATTGCGAGCACGCTGCCGAAGAGGAGCCGATCGATCCCGGCGCCGGACTCGTACACGTCGCTGGCCAAAACCACGCCAAGCGCGAGAGCGGCGACCAGCATGAGTGCCGTCACGGCGTCCTGTCCCACCCTCCCGCCGCGGCCGAGGCGGGAGTGCACAATTGCAAAGCCGCCCCCAGCGCCGAGCGCGGCCAGGGCGGGTGGGATTCCGACCGGCCCCGCGACGACCAAGCCCGGGAACGCGGCGCTTCCTACCGCGTGCGCGTAGAACGCGCGGCGGCGCAGGACGATCTGCGCGCCGAGCACGCCGGCGAGCGGGGCCAACAGCGCGATCTCGGCGGCTGCTCGTTGCATGAATTCCAATCCGAACGGGCCAGGCACGACGCTCACGCGCACTTCGGGCAGCTGCCCCGTAGGACCACGTCGTGATCGCCCACGCTGTACTCCGACCGCTCGGCAAGCGCATGGATGGCGCTCTCGAGTCGCTGGTCGGTGAACGGGGTGACCTTCCCGCAGTCGTCGCAGACGAGGTGATGATGGTGATGCGCTCCGTCGGGCATCGCGGGCTCATAGCGCGCCGAGTCGCCCCCGCCCACATCAAGTCGCTGCACCAGCTTCAGTCGCTCCAGCAACTCAAGGGTGCGGTACACGGTGGCGATGCCCACCGGGCGCCGCCGGACCCGCAGCCGATCCGCAATCTCTTGGGCACTCAGCACGCATTCCTGGCGCCCGATCAGCTCGAGGACGGCGCCTCGTGGGGAACTCGCGCGGTGGCCCGCCCGCCGTAACTCGGCCTCGGCCAGCTGGGTCCACGGCGTGGGATCGGCCCGTCGTTCGCTCACCGCGCCAGGTCCAACTCGCAGGAGGGCATGTCGCCGCCGAGGCCGGAGACGATGGTCGCGGCGTTCGCCGCCAGCGCTCCGAGATAGGTACCGCCCGGCAAGCCCTCCTCGTCAAGCGTGTCCGCGTAGAGCTGCCCGCCAACGATCGCCCCGGCGTCGTCGGCGATGGCTCGTTCAAGCCCACCGTCGAGGCCGGACTCGGGGAATACCGCCCTCACCCCCAGGCGCCGGATCAACCCGACGAGTTCGGCCGTCTCCCCCGCGGATGGCTGGGCGGTCGTGGTGAGCGCGGGAAATGCCGAGCCGACCACCTCGAAGCCAAAGCGATTCGCAAAGTACTCGAGCGCATCATGGCTGGTCACCAGCTTGCGCTGCGCTGCGGGGATCGTCCCGACGCACTGCTCGATTTGATCGCCGAGACGCTCGATCTCGCGCGAGTAGCGATCCGCGTTGCGCTGGTAATCGGCCTCGCCCCCAGGGTCCGCCTCGGCCAAGCCGTTGCGAATGTCCTCCACCGCCAGCAGTGCGTTGTGCGGGTCCTGCCACCAATGCGGGTCCACCTCCCGCGTTCCAAGCGTCCTGACGGAGTCGATCAGGACGAGCTCGGGGGCATCGGTGCCAGAGCTTTCGATCAACTCCTCGATCCACTCGTCCAGATCACCACCGGACCGGAGAATCAGGTCCGCACCCGCCATCGCCTCGGCGTCGCTTGGCTTTGGCTCGTAGTCGTGCGGGTCGGAGTTGGGGGCGAGCATTGCGCTAACGCTGGCTCGCCCGCCGGCGACCTCCCGCGCCATGTCGGCCACCTGGGTTGTTGTGGCGACGACCGAAGGTCCCTGCGCATCCCCCTCGTCCGAGGAACAGCCCACAGCGCCAATCGCGAACACGGTGGCGAAGACGCAACTGATAATCATTCGCAACACTGGCAGCAGCGTAGCGAACCCTTCGGAAGCGCGCTGGCGCTTCAGCCCCCGATGCGGAACTCGGTGAGCAACCGCTTTTCGGACTCACCCGCGACCGAGGCGATCACCTCGACGTGATCGGCCAGCGGGGTTCCCCGCAGCTTCGTCGCCAGGAGATCGTCGACCTGGAAGACGCCGGCGGAGTTGTTCATCTCGATCGCGATCCGCACGGCTCGATCCTCACCGGCGGCGATGTCGATCGAATCGATCGCGGCAGCCGAGATCGCATGAATCCCCATCTGCCCCGCGTCGACCGGGATCCGTGAGCGGCCCTCCGCCATGTCGAGCGCGTCGGCGACACGAACAACTCCCGCCTCGACGGTGTAGGGCTCGCCTCGGCGGCGGTGGCCGATGATCGCGTGCAGTGCCTCGGCGATCACCACGGTCCGCTCCGCACCCTCGTACACATCGGCGAGCAGGTAGCGCAGCTTGCGCTCGGCGAGCCACAGCGAGAACGCCTCGTGGTCGGCGCGGTGGATCGACATGCCGATGTCGTGGAGCAGTGCGCCGCAGGCGACGACAACCTCGGCGTCGCGGTCGCGCATCCCATGGTCGGCGACCATTGCGGACTCGACCCCGCCCTTGGTCAACAGGCGCAGCAAGCGCAACGCGATGTTGAGGACGATCTGAACGTGTACCCACGAGTGGTCCGACATCCCCAGGCGCTCGGAGTTGACCTGGGCCATGTGCCACCAGCCGCGAACCTCATCGTCGGCGTTGATGCCGTCGAGTAGGGCCTCCAGCTTGCGGTTGCCCCGCGTCGGGGCCTTCACCTGGGCCGACACGATCGCGTCGGCAGGAGCTCGCCCGCGCTCACCTGGGCCCTGTGGCTCGACGTTCTCGGCTGGCTCGGCCACGCGCCAAGGATAAGGCCCCGGTTTCCGTCTCAACCGTTTCCGATCTACTCTCCGCTGGGTGCCGGAACTGCTATCGATCCAACAGCGTGACGAGGTTGCGTTGGTGACGCTGCAGCGTCCCGAGAAGCGCAACGCGCTTTCGATCGACCTGCGCGTCGAGCTGGCCGGCGCCTTCAACCACCTCTCCGAGGCCGAGACGGTCGGCTGCGTGGTCTTGACGGGTGCCGGAACTGCCTTCTGTGCGGGGATGGACACGACCCAGTTCGGCGGCGACCTGGAGAACCGTCGTCGCCTGGTCGAGACCAGCACCGCGGCGTTCGAGGCCGTAAGTGATTGCGCGCGGCCGGTGGTGGCAGCGGTCAACGGTCCCGCGCTTGCGGGCGGCTTCGCGCTCTCGTTGCTCTGCGACCTGCGGGTCGCTCACTCGAGCGCGACCTTCGGGTACCCGGAGCTCCCGCGCGGAATTCCCCCGTCGTACGCGGCGGCCCGCGCGGTGCTTCCAGCCACCGTCGCCCAAGAGCTGTGTCTGACCGGGCGCGTGCTCGAGGCGGCAGAGGCTCAGGGCTTGGGTGTGGTGCGCGAGGTCACCTCGGGCGACGTCGTCGAGCGCGCGCTGGCGCTGGCCACCACCATCGCGGCTCTACCGCGCGCAGCCATCCTCGAAACGAAGCGGCGAACCCGGCTCGAGCGCAAACACCTCTGGGGATTCCTCTTCGACGACGAGCGCGACGTGTTCCGCCGGGCGCTCCTGGGCGACGGGGAGTCAGCGCCAAACGGCTCGGCGGCTTAGAGTCTGGGGAATGGGCGTGCTCGATCCAATCGAGAAGGGCTTCGGAGCCGTCAACTCCGCGGTCTTCCGGCAGGTCAACAAGGTCACCGACTGGTGGAATCTGCCTCTGCCAGCGGCCCTGATGAACCTGCGCGCGTTTCGCGACGACCTACGCGAGTCCAACCTCTACGACACGCGCCCGCCCTCCAACGGAACGTCGATCCCGCTCTCAGAGCTGCCCAAGCACCGCACCTATGACGGATCCTTTCAGGACCCGACCGACCCCGAAATGGGCATGGTCGGCTCACGCTTTGGCCGCAACGCGCCCCCAAACGCGACTTCGCCCGAACAGATGCCGGAGCTGATGGACCCGAGCCCGCGCGACGTGGCCACCGCGCTGCTGCACCGCGACTCGTTCAAGCCGGCGACGACGCTGAACGTCCTCGCCGCCTGCTGGATCCAGTTCGAGGACCATGACTGGTTCGGGCACGGCGAAAACCTCCCCGACGAGTACATCGAGGTGCCGATCGGCAAAGACGACAAGTGGCCCGAGGGCAACGTGATGCAGGTCAAGCGCACCAGCCCGGACCGCACGCGCACCAACAAGAGCGGGCTGCCGCCCACCTACGTCAACACCGTCACCCACTGGTGGGACGGCTCACAGATCTACGGCTCGACCGAGGAGAAGAATCGTGAGCTTCGCGAGGGCGAGGGTGGGCGGATGGCCGTGGTGGACGGAATGCTCCCCGAGGAAACCGATACCGCCCTCGGTGGCGTGGACCTGACCGGGTTCAACGACAACTACTGGATCGGACTCAGCCTCCTACACACCCTCTTCGTCAAGGAGCACAACGCGATCGCCGATCATTTGGCAAAGGCGTACCCGAACTGGGACGACGAGCGGCTTTTTCTCATCGCGCGGCTCGTCAACGCCGCCCTGATGGCGAAGATCCACACGGTGGAGTGGACGCCGGGGATTCTCGCCAACCCGGTGCTCAAGCGCGCGATGAATTCCAACTGGTACGGCATCCTGCCCCGATTCGTCCGGGACCGCTTCGGCCATGTGGGCACCGAGATGATCGGCGGCATCGTCGGTTCCGACCAGGAGCACGGCGTTGCGCCGTACTCGATCACCGAGGAGTTTGTGTCCGTCTACCGGCTGCATCCGCTGCTGCCCGACGACTACGAGGTCCGGGACCACCGCAGCGGCCAGCTGATCGAGGCGCTCGACTTCGAGCCGATCCAGGGTCACGGCACGCGACCGACGATCGAAAAGTTCGGCTGGGAGAACCTGCTCTACACGTTCGGGACCGCCAACCCGGGGGCGATCACGCTTCACAACCATCCACGCGCGCTCTCCAACCATGTGCGGCTGAACGGTGACCGGGTCGACTTGGCGACGATCGACGTACTGCGCGACCGCGAGCGGGGTGTGCGCCGTTACAACGACTTCCGCGGGGCGCTGCGAAAGCCGCGCATCGAGAGCTTTGACGAGCTAACCGATAACCCCGAATGGAACGCAGAGATTCGCGACGTCTACGACGGCGATATCGACCGGGTTGACCTCCAGGTCGGCCTGCTCGGCGAGCCGCTCCCCACCGGATTCGGCTTCTCCGATACGGCGTTTCGCATCTTCATCCTGATGGCGTCGCGGCGACTTCGGTCGGACCGGTTCTTCACCAACGACTACTCGCCCGAGGTCTATACGCCCGAGGGGATCCAATGGGTGGAGGGCAACTCGATGGCGGACGTTCTGGTTCGTCATCACCCGGAGCTGGCGCCGGCGCTCGAGGGCGTCGAGAATGCCTTCGCCCCGTGGAACACTTCGGGCTGAGGTGAAGCTTCCGGGCCCGGCCCGCGGGGCGCTGAACTCGATTCCGGGCGTTCAGCTCGGCCCGCCCGAGGGCCAGTTGCCGAGCGCCTCCCCCACCGAGAGCATGCGCTTCACCCTCCAGGTGATGGCGCCCAACGTGGCGCAGGGCCTGTTCCGACGCCGACCGCGCGCAGTCGCGGTCGCTGCCCGGCTTGGAACCGACGGCCAGGCGATCGGCGTGGTCGAGGGCATCCGCCGCGCCCATGGTGAGGGGCCGGTCTGGGTTCGCGTCGGGCGCGGCCGAATGCTCCTGGTGCTGGCGCGGGAGGACGTACGCCGCGTGCTCGAGGGCTCCCCTGAGTCCTTCGCGGCCGATCCGGAGGCCAAGCGCAAGGGAATGGCGCACTTTCAGCCCGACGCGCTCACGATCTCGCGCGGGGCGGAGTGGCGCGCTCGCCGAGACTTCGCCGAGGATGTCCTGGACACCGGCAGGCCCGCGCACCGGCACGCCGCGCGCTTCGCCGGTGTCTGCCGGGATGAAACTGCGCGGCTCGTCGCCGGGTCAAACGGGGAGATTGACTGGGACTCGTTCAACGCTGCGTTCTGGCGGATCACCCGGCGCATCATCCTGGGCGACAGCGCACGCGACGACACCGCATTGACCGAGGCCCTGTGGGAGCTGATGGATCAGGCGAACGGACTGCCCGACGACGCCTCGCCCGAGCTTCCGCCGTTTTTGCGGCGAATCGCCAGCTACGTGGACGCCGCCGACGAAACCGGGCTCGTGGGCTTGTTCGCGCCCGCGGCCGCCAGCGACGAAGTACGCGTGGAGCGCCAGCTCACCCATTGGCTCTTCGCCCTGGGCGACACCGCTGCCGCCAACGCCTTCCGAGCCCTGGCATTGCTCAGCGCACACCCCGGGTCCGACGAGCTGTACCTCAGGGCATGTCTGCAGGAGGCGATGCGCCTGTGGCCCACCACGCCGGTTCTATCGCGTGAGACGACGGTCGAGACCGAGTGGAACGGAGTCTGGGTCCCAAAGGGAACACAGATCTTGATCTCGAACACATTCAACCACCGCGACCCGCTGCGCGAGGACGCCGACAGCTTCGCCCCCGATAACTGGCTCAACGGGGGTAGGGCCGCCGAGGACTGGTCGCTGAACCATTTCAGCCACGGGCCACAGGAGTGCCCCGGCGCGGGCATCGCGCTTCAGATCGCGGCAACGGTGCTGGACGAGCTGACCCGCGGCGGGACGCCTGAAGCGGTCGGCACACCGCTCGTTACAGACGAGCCGATGCCGCGAACTCTCGACTTCTTCCCGCTGCGCTTCACGTTGCCTTAGGCGACGGGCGAGATCTGGCCGAGCACGAGTGGCCAGCCCCAGGTTTCCCAGGACGCGGCGATCAGCAGCATGGGTACGGCGATCGCGACGGTGGCGAGGGTGGCCGCGAGCAGGTCCTGCCAATCGTCGTTTCGCGACGCGATCGTCCACGCCGCCAGCGGCAGGAAGACGGCGGTGAGCTCGACCATGGCGTGCGGCAACACTGTGAGCACGAGCAGCGCCGGCGAGACGTTCAGCGAGTTGGCGAGCTGGGCACCGTGCGAGCCCAAAATGTAGGCCTGGGTAACGAGCGAGAAGCATGTGACCGCGATCACCCAGGCGAACGCCACGGGCCGCGCACGCTCGTGAACCCAGCGGCGCCACCCCGTCATCTCCGCGGCCTGAAGCGGCAGCGAGCTGCCGGCGATGAAGCCCGCAACGCACGCGACCGCATGAAGCGCCAGCACCAGGCCGTTTCGCAGGACCACCCGCCCGTAGTCCCCCAAGTTCGCGTTGAAGTCGAGCCCGGGAACATAGACCGGGGTGAGGTCGGGCCGAACAAGAGTCGCGACGATGGTGACCGCCCCGAGAAGCAGGCATGCGTACCCCAACGATCCGACTGTCCAGCCTCGAACGACCGGGGCCGGATCGGCGTTCCAGCGCGACAGGGCGCCACGGGTGTGCGCCATCCCCTGCACAAGTGCCATCTCCGATGCGCCCACCTAGGGGTCATCGGCACGCGGACGTGGCCGGTTTAGGTGCCCGGGCGGATCTAGGCGCCGCAGACGGGCCAGGGAGAGCTGCCGGCGCGCGCGTAGAGCAGCCCGGCGCGGTAGTCCTGCTCGGCCTCGCTCGCCTCGGCGGGGTTTCCGCTGCCGCCGACCGATGCCCAGGTGCCGATGTCGAACTGGTACTTGCCGTAGTAGCCAGCCGCGTTGACCGCGGTGGGATCGCCGCCTGACTCGCAGGAAGCAATCGAGTTCAGGGCGCTGAGCGCAACGCCGGCAACCGCCCCGCCATTCGGGGCGAAGACCGCCTCTGCCGCCTCGCGCTTGCGACGCTGCGCGGCGAGACGGGCCTTTGCGGCCTGGCGTTCGGCTCGGATCAGCGCGCCGTCGAAATTGTCGGCAGGCCTGTCAATGAGCGGCACCGACGGGGCCGGGGCGGCCTGCGCGGCAGCCGTGGCTCCGCCGGCAATGGTGAGGACGAGGATGGTCGAGGTCAGTCGCTTGTTGATCTTTCGATTCATGCGACCGCTGAGGGTGGCGGTTTGTTAGCGATATATGTGTGACGCCGGTCACACAGTTAAGACTTTGCACACGAACGTGCGGCCGAGAACGCCTAAACGGCCTTCAAGTTGAGCGCCTGCGCCAAGCTTGCCCGGCCGTGCTCGGCGGCCGGCAGCCCTTCCGTCGCGCCCCAGCTCGCCACAACGCGGGCAGCAGTTTCCATCGCCACCGGCAATGCCGCGCCCAGCTGGTCGGGATCTAACCCCAAGGCCAGGGCGGCTGCCATCACTCCCGCGACCGAGTCGCCGGCTCCCGTCGCGTCGACCAACTCGCTCGCGGCAGGGGCGGCGACCTCTTGCAGGGACTCGGGCGACGCCCAAATAGCGCCGTCCGCGCCGCGGGTAACGATCGCGGCGCCTCCTCCCGCCAGGGCTCGCGCAGCCGCGATTGGATCGATCGCGCCCGTCAGTGCAAGCGCCTCGTCCGCGTTGCACTTCACGACGGTCGCCAGATCGACCATCGCTCCGATGCGCGCCAGCATCTCGGCCTCGCTCGCCCAGCGGTTCGGCCTCAGATTCGGATCGGCGAGCACCCCCCAGCCACGCGCCCGCGCTAGCTGCACCGCCCGCATCGTCACCTCGCGCTCAACGGTTCCAACCAGAGTGTCGCTTCCGACCACGAGGACGCCCTCACCGGCCAGCGCGGCCTCGAGGTCCAAATCCGCGGCGCCGTCGGCGCGCCGCTCGTCGCCATGGAAGGCGTAGCTTGGCTCCCGCTCGACCGAAACGGTCACGAACGCGAGCGAGGTGGCGGCGCCCTCGACGGCAAGCAATCGGGTGTGTGCGATGTTCTCGGCATCGAGGTGCCGCCGGATCCACCCCTCCCACTCGTCGCCACCGATCGTGCCGAGCAGCTCAACGTCAGCCCCGAACCGCGCCGCCGCCGCCGCGATGTTCGCCAGCGAGCCACCTGGGCGCGGAACGAACGCCTCGGCTGCGCCCGGTCCCGCAGCCGGCCGCTCGCACACCAAATCCACCAGCGCCTCGCCGAGGCAAACCACCCGGCGGCGACCTTGTCGTTCAGCCGAGGGCACCGCCGCGAGAGTAACGTGCCGCGGCGCCGGGCTACGATCGGAATCATGAAGCTCCTGGCCTTCAGCGACCTGCACTGCGACCTAGGTCGCGCCGCCACCCTGGTCGAGCGCAGCGCCGAGGTCGACTTGGTCATCGGCGCGGGCGACTTCGCATCGGTGCACGAGGGGCTGGAGGACACGATCGGCGCGCTCGCTGGGATCAAGACGCCCACCGTGCTGGTACCCGGCAACAACGAAACCGCCGACGCGCTGCGCGCCGCCGCGGCCGGCTGGGAGGCCGCGACGGTGCTGCACGGCGAGGGCGTCGAGATCGGCGGGGCACACTTCTTCGGGCTCGGTGGCGGCATCCCCACGACCCCATGGGACTGGAGCTTCGACCTGACCGACGCCGAGGCCGCCGACGCGCTGGCTCCCGCGCAGGCCGGTGGCGTACTAGTTTTGCATTCACCGCCTCAGGGGCACTGTGACCGCTCGGGCGCGGGCGATCACCTGGGCAGTGCAGCCTTGGCGGACGCGATCGGACAGCTCGCACCCGTCCTCGCCGTCTGCGGCCACATCCACGAGAGCTGGGGCGAGCGCTCACGACTCGGCGACACCGAGATTGCCAACCTCGGCCCCGACGGCGCGTTGTTCGAGCTCTAACGGGTAGGACTCAGCTAACTACTAATGGGATTCATCGGATGGATACTCCTGGGACTGCTGGCCGGCACGATCGCCAGATCCCTGATGCCGGGCAAGACGGAGCCGGGCGGCTGCATCGGCACGACGGCCGTCGGCATTGTCGGCGCGCTGATCGGCGGTTTTATCGCGACCGAGCTCGACATCGGCGAGATCGACGACTTCTTTGACCTCGAGACCTGGCTGATAGCGATCGGCGGCTCGATGCTGCTGCTGTTCGTGGTGCGCGCGGCTTCCCGCTAGAGCCACCGTCCTAGAACGGCTGCCATCCTCGACGGATGGGCCTGTACGCACGCATCCTTCGCGTCCCGGGCATCGCGATCCTGATCGCCTCGACGACGATTTCACGCCTGCCCTTCGCGATCAATGGCCTTGCCGTGATTCTCTTCCTGCGCGAGGAGACCGGGTCGTTCGCTATCGCTGGGGCCGCGGCGGGGGGTCTTACGGCGGGCGCTGCGATCGGTGCGCCACTGGCGGCGCGCCTCGTCGATCGGCGCGGCGTGGTGCTGATGATGCCGCTGGCAGTCGCTCACGCGGCGGCGATTCTCGGAGTCTGGGCGCTCGGCGAGTCGTCGGCTCCTACGCTCGCCCTGGTCGCCACCTGCGTGGCCGCGGGTACGTGCTTCCCACCCTCAGGCTCGGTCCTGCGGTCGCGCTGGCCGCAACTGCTCGACGATGCCGAGCTTGTGCGCGGCGCGTACGCGCTCGACTCGGTGACGATCGAGGTGTCGTTTGTGACCGGGCCGTTGATCACGGCGGCGATCGTCGCGGCCAGTGGCCCCGAGAGCGCGCTCGGCCTTTCGGCGGCGCTTGTGATTTTTGGCAACGCGCTGTTTGTCTGGAAGCTGCCGGGCTCCCGCAAGCCCGCCGAGGCGCCGCAGGGGGGGTTCCTCGGCGCACTCGCCTCACCCGCGATCCGGATGATCGTCGCCACTACGATCCCGGTCGGCTTTTGCGTCGGCACGATTGAGGTCGCAATCCCGGCGTTCAGCGACGCGCGTGGAACCGCCGAACTCGCCGGCGTGCTGCTCGCCCTGTGGTCACTCTCGAGCGGAGTCGGCGGGCTGCTGTTCGGAATCCGGGCGGCGCGCGGCGAGCTGGTCGACACATATCTCCGTGTCTCGCTGCTGTTCCCGCTCCTCTGCGCTCCCGTCGCCCTCGCGGGCTCCTCCCCGGTGGCAATGGGACTGCTCGTAATGGCCGCCGGCGCACCGATCGCGCCACTGATCGCGTCGCGAAACGAACTGATCGCCACGATCGCGCCCCTGGGCAGCGGCGCCGAGGCGTTCACCTGGCTGATGACGTCGCTCGTGACGGGACTCTCGCTGGGAACCGCGCTGGGAGGCGCCGTGATCGAGGTCAGTGGCTGGCCGGAGGCGGTTCTCGCCGGCGCGGCGGTTGCCACGCTCGGATCGCTCGCCGCGTTTGCGTTCCGCCGCACCCTGCGTCCGGCGCCCGTCACGGCCTAGTGCCGGACCTACACTCGGCGGATGGATTTCGAGTTGCTCGAGCGCGAGCTGACTGGGCATGGTGAGCCCGCCTACCGCACCGGGCAGGTGTGGGAGTGGGCCGCGCGCGGTGCGAGCGGCTACTCGGAGATGTCCAACCTGCCGAAGGACCTACGCGCGCGCCTGGACGCGACGGTGCCGTTCTCGACGCTCACCCTTGCCGACGAGGCGCATTCCCGCGACGGCACGGTGAAGGCGCTCTTCAACACGGAGGACAAGAGGCCGATCGAGGCGGTGCTGATGCGCTACCGCGACGGCCGGCGCTCGATCTGCGTCTCGTCCCAATCGGGCTGCCCGCTCACCTGCACCTTCTGCGCGACCGGGCGGATGAAGTTCGGCCGCAACCTCACGGCAGCGGAGATCGTCGATCAGGCTCTGCATTTCCGCCGGATCGAGCCGGTCGATCACTGCGTCTTCATGGGGATGGGCGAGCCGATGATGAATCTCGATGCAGTGCTCGGCGCCTGCGAGCGCCTGCCTGACATCGGCATCACCAACCGGCGCACGGCGATCTCCACCGTCGGCTGGATCCCGGGGATCAAGCGTCTTACCGAGTCGGACATGCCGATTCGTCTCGCGCTCTCCCTCCACGCGCCCGACGACCAGCTTCGCTCGCAGTTGATGCCCGTAAACGAGCGCTATCCGCTCGGCGAAGTTCTGGCCGCATGCGAGAACTACCACCGCCGCCGCAAGCGGATGGTCTTCATCGAGTACGTGATGCTGTCCGGGGTGAACGACGGCGTACACCAGGCCGCGGCGCTGGCCCGAATGCTCGACCCGCGTATCTACAAGCTGAACCTGATCCCCTACAACCCGACCGACAGCTACGAGGGTTCCGACCGGGCGGCGATCGCACGGTTTCAGCAGTCGCTCGAGCGGGGCGGCCTGCGCTCAACCGTCAGGCTCACGCGCGGCCGCGACATCGCTGCGGCCTGCGGCCAGCTGGCGGCCAACACCGTGACCGCCGATGCGACCGGGGCGATTGGGACACTCGCCCCGAATGGCTGAACCCCCACGGCCAAGGCCATCACTCGCCGCGCGCCTACTCGGGGGCAGCGCTCGCGGCGCTCGCGCAGTAGCCGAGGTGACCGGCATCGACGACGCTGTCGAGCTGGCGGCCGAGCAGGCGATCGTCACGGCGCTGGAGAGCCCAGCGGTCGAGCGCGCCGTGATCCGGGTGCTTGAGGGGCCGGCGGCCGAGGAGGCGATCGAGCGGCTCCTCTCGAGTCCGGCGATCGAGCGTGCGGTGCTGGAGGCCATCGACAGCGATCTCGTGGATCGGGTGTGGGACCGACTGCTGGCCAGCGACGAGGCGCAGCGCCTGGTCGAGCGGATCGCGGAGGCGCCGGAGGTCCGGGCTGCGGTTGCCTCGCAGGGCCTCGGCCTGCTCGAAGACATCGGTCGCCGCATCCGCGACCTGGCCGACCACTTCGACACCGCGTTCGAGAGCGTGGCAAGACGCATCGCCCGCAAACCCGCCCGCGACGGCTCGACCAGGCGCGCGGGCCTCGCCACCCGGGCCCTGGCCCTGCTAGCCGACGGCGCCATCCTGAACGCTGCATTTCTCGCGACGGCGGCCCTCGTCGGGCTCGCGCTGTCTGCCGTCGACGCCAACCCGAATGGCGGCACTGGGCTGGTCCTGGGATCGATCGCGTGGGTGCTGGGAAGCGCCGTCTATCTCGTCTTCTTCTGGACTCTTGGCGGGCGGACGCCCGGCATGCGTTTTCTCGGCATCCGTCTAGACGACGGCGACGGCACGCCCGAGCTCAGCCTCCGGCGTGCAGTGCGGCGCCTGGTGGGGATCGTCCTCGCCGCGATCCCGCTCGGCCTCGGCTTCGTGGCGGTGCTCTTCTCCGATCGCCGCCGCGGCCTGCACGACCAGTTCGCCGGAACCGACGTGGTCTACGACGAGCGGCACCCCGCCCCGCACACCGTTGCCGTTGCTGATCGTGTGAGGTAAGGCGCAGGTGCAACGGTGCCCGCCTGCAGAGGCGATGGGAAACGGCGTAGGGTGCGGTCGACAAACTGCGCCCAGGGGGTGCGAACTACGGAGGGAGACTCAGATGGGCTTCATGGACAAGATGAAGGAAGCGGCTGGTCAGGCAGGCGACGCCGCCAAGCGGATGGGGGAGGCCGCGAAGGAGGGCAGCGACCCCCGCAACATCGCCGGAGCGCGCGACCTCAACCGGCTCGGCAAGGAGGGGATCGAAACGACCGCGACCCTGAAGTCGATGACGGCGACGAGCGACAAGAAGTTCGGCGGGGGCACCGAGTACCAGCTCGAGGTCGAGGTCCAGCCTCCGGCCGGTGGCGACCCCTACCCCGCGACGATCACCCAGCAGCTGATCGAGCAGAGCGTGGTGGAATACGAAAAGATGATGGGTGGCTCGATCAAGGTCAAGGTGGACCCGAACGACCCGCAGAGCCTGTTGCTCTGGGGCTAGGTTCCGCTCCGCAGAAGCGTTGGTTCAGAGGGTGACGCGGCCACCGAGGTGGCTGGCGTCGCCGCCGACCGCATGCACGGCGAAGGCAGTGCCACCGTCGCCGTCTCCCGTGGCAAAAGCGACCCGGGCCGGCAGCAGGATCGGCTTGCGGAACTCGACGTCAACCTCGAACGCGTCGGGCAGGCGAGGGCCGAGCGCTGCGAGGCAGCGCGCCTTCGTCCACATCCCGTGCGCGATCTGGCGTGGGAAGCCGAACGCCTTTGCCGTCAACCCGTAGAGGTGGATGGGGTTGCGGTCACCCGAGACGCCGCCATAGCGCCGGCCGAGGTCGCCGCCGAGCCGCCATTCAGCCTCATCGCGCAATTCCTCCGAGGTGGCACGGTTGACCCGCCCCTTGGATGGATCAGGCGTGTCACCTGAACTCGGGCGCGGAGGCGTGTCACCTGAACCGTCGCCGCGCCGCAGGTTGGTGCTCGCGCCCTCCCACACCAGCTCGCCGTCGACTCGGGCCTCGGTGATGAGGGTGAACGCTCGCCCCTTCGGGTGCGGCTCCAGTGCAGTCGCATTGACGGAGAGGTCGAGACGCTCGCTGCTTCGCAGGGGGCGATGCTGACGGATCCGGTTGGAGATGTGGACGAGGCCGACGGCCGAAAGGGGAAAGCGGGAATCGGTCATCAGCGCGAGGTGAAGCGGAAACGCGAGGACGTGCGGATAGGTCGCGGGCAGGGTCTCGCGCAGGGCGAATCCGCAGACCTTCGAATAGTGGGCGAGATGGCCAGGATCGACCTCGACGTCAGGAAGCTCGAGCCGGAGATCGGCCGGAATCTCGCCGCCGCCTCCAGCAATGAAAGGCAGGCGCCCGGCCCCGGGGATCGCACCCAGCCCTGCCCGGGCGAACAGCGGAAGCGCGGCTGGCGCGCTGTCGAGGATCTTGTTCACGCGCCGATCAGACTCTGCCCGCAGACGCGAACGACGTTCCCGCTCACGCCGTTCGAGGCAGGGCTGGCGTACCAGGCGATCGTCTCGGCGACGTCGAGCGGTAGGCCACCCTGGGCCATGGAGTTCATCCGCCGCCCAGCTTCTCGGGTGGCAATCGGCATCGCCGCCGTCATCGCCGTCTCGATAAAGCCGGGCGCGACGGCGTTGATCGTCAGGCCCTTGTCGGCGAGCACCGGCGCCAACGACTGCACCATCCCGATCACCCCCGCCTTGGACGTGGCGTAGTTCGTCTGGCCGGCGTTGCCTGCGATCCCCGAGATCGACGAAACCGAGATCACGCGCCCATTTGGGCGGATCAAATCGCGCTCGAGCAGGGCATCGTTGATTCGCTCCTGCGAGCTGAGGTTGATATCCAGAAGAACGCTCCAGCGCTCCTCGTCCATTCGGCCAAGCGTCTTGTCCTTGGTAACCCCGGCGTTGTGCACAACGATGTCGACGCCGCCGTGGTCGTCGGCCAGTCGGTCGGCGATCTCGGCGCTCGCTTCGGGCGAGGTGATGTCAACCGCGATCGAGGAGCCGCCGATCGCGCCGGTTACCGCGTCCAGCTCCTCGGCCAGAGCGGGGATGTCCAGTCCCACCACATGTGCTCCATCGCGTGCGAGCACCTCGGCTATCGACATACCGATGCCCCGTGAGGCGCCGGTAACGAATGCCACCTTTCCGGCCAAAGGCTGGTCCCAGTCGATCGCGTCGGCCTCAGCCACGGCTGGGCCAACCCGGATGACCTGCCCCGATACGTAGGCCGAGCGGGGCGAGAGCAGGAACCGCAGGGTCGAGTCGAGTTCAGACACCGCCCCGGGGCGAACGTAGACGAGCTGGGCGGTCGCACCCCTGCGGACCTCCTTGCCGACCGAGCGCACAAAGCCCTCAAGCGCACGCTGGGCGGTCGCCGCGCGCGGATTCGGGCAGTCCTCCGGCGGGGTGCCGAGAACGACGATGCGCCCACTGGTGCGAATGCAGCGGACGGACGGACTGAAGAACGCCCACAGCTCACGCAGAGACTCCGAGTCGGAGATGCCGCTCGCGTCAAAGACGATCGCCTTGAAGGCCAGGTCGTCTGCCGGAGCCTCCGGGTTCCAGACCGAGGCATCGAGGCCCGCGTCGCCGGCGGCGGCTCGAACCTCGTCACGCAATTCGGTGCGGACCGTCGCGCCGGCGTCGGCTAGAACGCGCGTGATCGCGGAAATAAGGCGCGGCGACGGAGCGGCGCCAAGCAGCACCTCGCCGTCGATCAGCGGCTTGCCGAGCGCATAGCGGTCGAGCTCGACCGGCTGCGGCAGTCCCACGTTGGAGGCGACGAACCTTCCGACCCGGCTGTTGACCACCCGTGAGTACCGGTCAGTCATCAGCGTTCGAGGATTGCAACGACGCCCTGGCCACCGGCGGCACAGATCGAGATCAGGCCGCGACCCGATCCCTTCTCCGCCAGCTCTTTCGCGAGCGCGGCGACGATGCGCCCGCCGGTTGCAGCAAACGGATGGGCGGCTGCTAGCGACCCCCCGTTGACGTTCAGCTTCCCACGGTCGATCGAGCCGAGGGGCGCGTCTAGGCCGAGCCGCTGCTTGCAGAACACCGGATCCTCCCATGCCTTCAGGGTGCAGAGAACCTGGGCCGCGAACGCCTCATGGACCTCGTAGAAGTCGAAGTCCTGGAGGCTGAGGTTGTTGCGCTGGAGCATGCGCGGAACGGCGTATGCCGGGGCCATCAGCAATCCCTCCTCGCCGCCCACATAATCGACGGCCGCCGTTTCCGCGTCGACGAACCGGGCCAGGGGCTCCAGCCCATGCTCGCCTGCCCACTCCTCGGTTCCCAGCAGCACGGTGGACGCGCCGTCTGAGAGCGGCGTCGAGTTGGCGGCGGTCATCGTGCCGTTCTCACCACCGAAGACTGGCTTCAGCTTCGCAAGCCTCTCAATGGTCGAATCCGCGCGCAGGTTCTGGTCTCGCTCGAGGCCGAGGTAGGGCGTGATCAGGTCGTCCATGAAACCGCGGTCATACGCGGCGGCCATGTTTGTGTGCGAGGCGACGGCCAGTTCGTCCTGCTCGGCGCGAGTCACGCCCCACTCCTCTGCCATCAAAGCCGTGTGATCGCCCATCGAGAGGCCGGTGCGCGGCTCGGCGTTGCGGGGAAAGTCCGGCACGATGTGGCCCGGCCTGACCTTGGCGAGCGCGCGGAGGCGATCGACGTTAGAGCGGGCGCTGTTGGCCTCGAGCAGGATCTCGCGAAGGTCGTCGTTCAGGGCGATCGGGGCGTCGGAGGTTGTATCCGCCCCAGCCGAGATGCCCGCGTCGACCTGCCCGAGTGCGATCTTGTTGGCGACGAGGATGGTCGTCTCGAGCCCGGTGCCGCAGGCCTGGCCCACATCGTAGGCGGGCGTCTCGGGGCTCAGCCGAGTGCCCAGCAGGGACTCGCGGGTGAGGTTGAAGTCGCGGGAGTGTTTGAGCACGGCGCCGCCGGCCACCTCGCCGAGCCGCATGCCCTCGAGCCTGTAGCGGGCGACCAGCCCGTCGAGTGCGGCCGTGAGCATGTCCTGATTGGAGGCCTTCGCGTAGGCGCCGTTCGAGCGCGCGAAGGGGATCCGGTTGCCACCGAGCACGTGGGCGGTGCGCGTCCCAGTGCTCATGATGGGCGACCCCGTCGCGAAAGCATGTTTGTCCCCGTGGTTGGGGATTTATCTTGGCGCATGGTTCCTCCTGGATTTGCGATCAGCGGAGCTCGGCGGAGCTCTTGCCGAGCAGCTGGCGAGCGATGATAAGTAGCTGGATCTGCTGAGTGCCCTCGAAGATGTCGAGGATCTTCGCGTCACGGGCCCATTTCTCGAGCAACTCGTCCTCCCCGTAGCCTGCCGAACCGCAGAGCGCCACGCAGCGCAGCGCGACGTCCACACACGAACGACCTGCCTTCGCCTTCGCGTAGGAAGCGTGGAGCGAGTTGGGCTTGGAGTTATCCGCCATCCAGGCGGCCTGGAGCGTCAGCAAGTGCGACGCCTCGAAGTCGGCCTCCAGCTCGAGCAGCTCGGCTGCCGCCGCGTTCTGCGAGTGCGCGGGACGGTCGTAATCCACCTCCACGCCGGCCTCGGAAAGCAGCTCCTGCGTCCGCTCCAGACAGGCACGTGCGACGCCAACCGCCATGCCCGCGACCAGCGGGCGGGTGTTGTCGAACGTCTGCATCGCCCCGGCGAAAGATTTCTTCGTGTCGATGTCGGGACTGCCCAGAAGGTTCTCCTTCGGCACCCGGCAGTTCTCCAGGCGGAACGCGGCCGTGTCCGAGGCGCGGATGCCGAGCTTGTGCTCGAGGCGATCGAGGACCATGCCGGGGTTGGAGCGCTCGACCACGAAGGACTTAATCGCGGCGCGCCCCTGCTCTCGGTCGAGGGTGGCCCAAACGACCACGAGGTCGGCACGCTCACCGGCGGTCACGTAGATCTTCTCGCCGTTCAGCACGTAGTCGCCGTTCTCCTCGTCGAGCTCGGCGGTCGTGCGAATCGCAGCCGAGTCCGAGCCTGCCTCCGGCTCGGTGATCGCCATCGCCGCCCACTTGCCCTCGAAGCGCCTGCGCTGCTCGTCGTCGGCGACCGAGGCGATCGCGGAGTTGCCCAGTCCCTGCCGTGGCATCGAGAGCGTCAGGCCAACGTCGCCCCAGCACATCTCGATCACGCTGAGGACCGTGGATAGGTTCGAGCCGTTGCGGTTCGTCCCGTCGCCGTTCTCCGAGCGCCGAACGCCGGTGGCGCCAGCGCCGCCGAGGTCGGAGCCGTCGTTCATGCCGTCGATCAGCGCGGCGAGCATGTCGAGTTCCTTCGGGTACTCGTGCTCAGCGAGGTCGTATTTCCGCGAGTTCGGGCGCAGGATCTCGGCGGCCACCTGGTTGGCCTGGCCGATCAGGCCCTTGAACTTCTTGGGAACCTCGAGGGAGATCGGGCTCATACGAGCAAACCTCCCTCCATCAAGCCCGCGGAGCGCAGGTCGCGGTACCAGCGCTCGACCGGGTGTTCCTTGATGTAGCCGTGGCCACCGAGGAGCTGGACGCCGTCGGAGCCGATCTGCATCCCTTTCTGAGCGCAGAGGCGGCGCGCGAGCGCAACCTCCCGTGAGCAGTCGAGGCCCTGGTCGGCTCGGGAGGCGGCGCGCAAGCTCGCGAGTCGCATTCCCTCCAGCTCGATCGCGACGTTGGCGATGTCGAAGGCGACGGCCTGGCGGTGGGAGATCGGCTCGCCAAAGGCGATGCGCTCGTTGACGTAAGGGATCACGTAGTCGAGGACGGCCTGGCCCGTACCGACCGCGAGCGCGCACCAGCCCAGGCGGGCGAGGCGGACGCACTCCGCGTATGTCGCGGGGTCGGCGTCGCCCAGCAGCGCCGTTGCGGGTAGCTTCACCGAGTTCAGCTGGAGGCGACCGGTGGCGCCGGCGCGGATGCCCATCGCTGGCTCGGTAGCAACCCCCACGCCCGTGGTCGCAGCCTCGACCACGAACAGCGCCGGTCCGCGGTCCTCGAGATCGGCGGCGATCACGAACAGTTCGGCGTCGCCGGCTCGGGGGACGAGCGACTTGAGACCGTCGAGCACGAACCCGTCCGCGGAGGGCTTCGCGGACGTCCGCAACTCGATCGGGTCGAACACGGGCCTTGGCTCAAGGATGGCCAGCGCGGCGGCAGGCGGCCCGTCGCCGGTGAACGCGGGGAGGTACGTACTCTGCTGGTCGGAGTCACCCCAGAGGCCGATCGCAGTGCCAACGGCCGCCGGGGCCATGATCGCCACGGCCAGTCCCATGTCGCCGCGCGCCAGTTGCTCGGCCACGAGAAAGGACGTCACGGCCGAGCGCTCGCCGAAGGCACCCTCCAGCTCCTCAGGTACGCCCAGCATCGTCACCCCGAGCTCGTTTGCCTGCTCGAGAAGCGCGGCCGGGGCCGCGCACGCCGCGTCAGCGTCGAGCGCGGCCGGGCGCAGCTTCTCGTCGGCAAAGCTGCCGATCGCCTCGCGCATCATCGCCTGCTCATCCGAGGGAGTCAGGTCGAACATGTCGGCGCGTGCTCCCTGCGCCTGCCGGGCGGCCGAATCCAGCCTCGGGCCGCGCGAGAACATGCGCGCCGCGGTGCCCGCAGCCTTGAAGCCGTTCTTCGAGGACTGGTAGAGCGCCCGTTCGGCGCGATCACGAAGGCCGATCCGGTCCAGCAGATCGACACCCGCCACGCGGTTCAACGCACGAAGGGCCAGACCCATGCCGCGGTCAGCGGCGTTCTTCTGCTTATGTTCGGTCAAGGGAAGGGATGCGGTGACAAGTATTCCTACCGCTCCGTAGCAATTTCTACGCTGATGATAGCGCGCAGCGAGGGCGGCGCAGGCCTGGGCTGAGGCTCATCCCGAGCCCAGTTCAGGCACGTGGCGCTCGACGTGGTCGGCGATCGTGCGGCGCACCCACCGCTGGGTGCCTGGGTCGGCCATCCGGTAGCGGGCAAGCAGCATCGCCTGGTCCTCGATCGGCAGTTCGGCGATAACCCAGCGCACGGCGAGCCGCTCGAACAACAGCTCGGTGCGGCGGTGCCAGTCGTCGTCTACGGTGCCGGCCCCTCTTGCCTGGGCCTTCTCGATCTTGCGAATCGTGGCGGCGCTGATCGACTCGCGGAGCGTGAGCATGTTGCCCTCCGCATCGGCGTAATCCGTGGTCGCGACGGGCTCACGTCCATCTCGCTTGCTGCGCTTCGCCATCAGCCCTCGCACTGCCCCGTGACGACGGTTTCCAGCGGGGCACCCTGGTCGGCGTCGATCGCCTCGGCGCTGATCAGCAGCACGAAGCCGTTGTCGACTTCGACGTTCTCACACTCGGGCGTGTCGGCAGCCAGGGCCTGGAGGATCGCGGACTTGCGGGGCTGCAGTTCCGCGATGAACTCGCCGACGGTGATGTCGTAGATCGCCGCCGCTTCGGGCGCGGGCGCGGTCGCGGTCTCGTCATCCCCGCAGCCCACCGCCAGCGCCACGAACGCGCAGACAATGAAAACTCGTGTCCGCTTCAGCATCCCAGACCTCTCAGTCGATCAGCCGGTGTTCCATGCGATCGACTGCGACCCGCCACAGAACGGTCGCGAAGACGACCAGAAATCCGATCCGCAACAGGTCGGTCGATTCGAACCCGAACGCGGAATGCCGCACCAGCTCGACCAGGTGGTGCAGCGGGTTGAACTCGGCGGCCACCTGGACCCCTTGAGGCAGTTGATCGATCGGAAAGAAGGTCCCGGCAACCAGAAACAGCGGCGTGATCACGAGGGTGGTGACGTAATTGAAGGAGTCGATCTTCTGGACGATCGCCGCCATCGCGATCCCGAAGGCGGCAAACCCGAGAGCGGTGATGAAGCAGAAGAACGGGACGAGCAGCATTCCGAACGAGGGATTGAGCCCAAAGCCCATCGCGACAATCAGGGGGAAGCAGCCGTAGAACCCAGCTCGGATCCCGATCCAGAGCATTTCCGCCGTGACCAACTCCTCGACGTCCACGGGCGCGGCAAGGATCGCGTCGTACGTGTTCTGGAAGCGATGCTTTACAAACACGCCGAACATCGCCGGCAGGGCGCTCGAGAAGATCACCGCCGTGGCGACCATGCCAGTCCCGACGAACTGGACGTATTCGAGGCCGTCCACCTTGTCCACGACCGTGGCGCCCAGCCCAAGCCCGAACGCCAGCAGATAGACGATCGGCTCGAGCACGCTCGAGAAGGTGGTGCCCTTCCAAAAGGTCTTGAAGTTCGCGACCTCGCGGCTCATAACCCCCACGATCGCCGCGCGTTCGAGGCGCTTGGCCCCTACCTCAGCGGCACTCATTCCGCCTCGCTCCCCGTTAACAACACGAACACGTCTTCCAGAGTCGCTGCCCGACGGATCGCGTCATCAGGGACGACTCCGTCGGTTGCGCGCTCGGAGCCGACGATCGCGATCGCCGGCCCGGCCGGCCGCACCGACAGCCCCTGCGCCTCCGCTTTGGCCTGTACGTGGGCGAGGCGCTCCGGCGGTGCATAGACCTCGGCGGTCTCGGTACCGGCGTGCTGGGTGATCAGGTCGGACGGCTTGCCGCGGGCGATGACCTTGCCGTGGGTCATCACGGCCACCTCATCCGCGAGGCGCTCCGCCTCCTCGATGTAGTGGGTGGACATGAGGATCGTGGTGCCCTGGCCACGCAGATTGTCGATCAGCGACCACAACTCTGTGCGGATCTGAGGGTCGAGGCCGACGGTGGGCTCGTCGAGCAGCAGCAGGCGGGGCTGGTGGACGAGCCCGCGCGCGAGCAGTAGCCGGCGGCGCATCCCGCCCGAGAGCTCGTCGACGGCGTCGTTGCGCCGGGCGGTGAGACGCGAGATCTCGAGGCAGCGGTCGACCGCGGCGGCGACATCCGGCACTCGGTAGAGCCGCGCCGAGACAGCCAGGTTTGCCTCGACGGTCACGTCCACGTCGAGGTTGTCCAGCTGCGGCACAACGCCCATATGCCCGCGCGCGACCTTCGCCTGACGGGGCAGCTCGTAGTCGAGGACTCGGATATCGCCCGAATCGGCGATCGCCTGTCCGGTCAGCACCCGCATCGTCGTGGACTTGCCGGCACCATTGGGGCCCAGCAGGCCGAGGCAGATCCCCCCCGGAACGTCGAGGTCGAGGTTGTCCACCGCCGTGATTGGACCGAAGCGCTTGACCACACCCGTCAGTTGAATCGCCGGTGCCATCGCCCGGCAGGCTAGCTATGCCGTGACGACGCCGCGGGCTATCCTTCGGATGACATATCCGGGGGCGAATTAGATTCGACGTGGAACTGTTCGTCTCGGTGTTGCGAGTCGAGGACGCAGGGTTGGCCTCGTAAATCCCCCCTGCAAAACCAATAATTGCGGACCATGAGTTCGCCCTCGCCGCTTAGTTAGATCTAAGACGATGAGGAGTCGGCCCGAGGCGCCCGCGCTCGGATCACCGGCTTCAAAAGCGGGCTCACCCCACAGGTAAGACCCTCGATCTGAGGGGGACACCGCAGGAGGGTGTGGCACCGGGAACGTGTCCCACGGATTGACCGACCCGGCCGCCGAGAATCAGACTCCGATGGGCACACTCGTAGACGCACCGAGTCAGCATCCGCACACGTGGGCGCAATTCCCACCGCCTCCATTTTCAGCGGCCCGCACTTTGGCCGCCCGGGGCCAGCGCCTCCGGACGCTGCCACCGAGTATGCGATAACAACGCAATATGAGCGGAAATCGCACGCTCGGTGGATCGCGGGGGTGCGCCCGTCACCATTGGTGGTGATGAGCGAGCAGGTCCAACCGTTGCCCGAGCCGCGCACGGTTCCCGAGCCCGAGCTCGGGTACGAGCCGATCCAGCCGGGTCGCGGGCGCTCGAAAACCGTGCGCGAGCGGCTCGGCAAGTACCTCGGCCCCATCGGGGCCGGCCTGCTGATCGCAGCGAGCAAGGGCAAGGCGATCCTGCTTTTGCTGCCGAAGCTGAAGATCTTCACGACGTCGGCGTCGATGCTGGTGTCGATCGCGGCGTACGCGTTCATCTGGGGGTGGGCGTTCGCGGTCGGGTTCGTGGTGCTGCTCCTGGTGCACGAGATGGGGCATGTGATTCAACTCCGCCGAGAGGGCGTCGAGGCGTCCGCGCCTATGTTCATTCCGTTCGTGGGCGCCGTGATTGCCGCGAAATCGATGGGCGACGACGCCGGAGCCGAGGCGCGTGTCGGCCTCGCCGGGCCGATCGTGGGATCTCTGGCCTCACTCGTTCCGCTGGCGATCTGGCAAGCGACGGGCAACGAGTTCTGGCAGGCGCTCGCCTACGTCGGCTTCTTTCTCAATTTGCTGAACCTGCTGCCGGTCCTACCGCTTGATGGCGGCCGCGCGATGGCCGCGCTGAGCCCCTGGGTCTGGTGGGTCGGCTACCTAGGCCTCGTGGCGCTCACCTTCGCTTTTCCCAACCCGATCCTGATTCTCGTCTTGATCTTCGGCGGGCTCGAGAGCTGGCGCCGGTTCAAAGCGCGCAATACGCCCGAGGCGCAGGCCTATCACGACATCCCGCGAAGGACACGGATCCTCGTGGCCGTGACCTACCTCGGGCTCGCGGCCGCCCTGGCTGTCGGGGTCTCTGAGACTTTCCTCGAACGAGATTTCGGCGACGTGTAACGCGGTTCGTTCGCGGGGAACTGAGAAGGATGGCCAACAGGGAGTTCGACGTCGTCGTGATCGGTGCGGGCCCGGCTGGCGAAGTGGTCGCAGGACGACTGGCCGACGGCGGCCTCGACGTAGTGATCGTCGAGCGCGAGCTGATCGGCGGCGAATGTTCGTTCTACGCGTGCATGCCCTCGAAGGCGCTGCTCCGCCCGGCCGAGCTGCTGGCCGAGGCAAGCCGGGTTCCAGGCGCCTCCGAGGCGCTGTCGAGAGAACTCGACCCGGCCGTCGTCCTGGCGCGCCGTGACGAGGTGATCCACGGGCTCGACGACGCCTCGATGGAGCCGTGGCTGAGCGACAGGGGAATCGAGCTGGTGCGCGGTGAGGCGCGAATCGACGGGGAGCGGCGCGTTGTCGTCGGTGACGAGACCCTCATGGCGCGCAAGGCGGTCGTCGTCGCAACCGGAACAACGGCCTTACTGCCGCCAATCGAGGGCCTAGACGGGGCATCGCCCTGGACCAATCGCCAGGCGACGACGCACCGAGCCGTGCCCGAGAGCCTGATCGTCGTCGGCGGCGGGCCGGTCGGCTGCGAGCTGGCTCAGGCGTGGCGATCCCTGGGGAGCGTGGTCACAGTGGTCGAGGTCGCCGAGCGCCTGCTCGCAAGAGAGGAGCCGTTCGCAGGTGAGCAGGTGGCCGCCGCCTTCGAGAGGTCCGGAATCAGCCTCTATGTGGGCGTGACGGTGGAATCGGTCGCTCGTGAGGGCGCCGAGGTGAGACTGGACCTCGAGGACGGGCCGTCGCTCACTGCCGAGCAGATGCTCGTAGCAGCGGGGCGCAGGCCGAACACGAAGGACGTCGGGCTCGACTCGGTTGGCATCGACGCCCGGGGGTTCTTGGAGGTGGACGACCAGCTTCGGGTGGGCTCGCACGACTGGCTCTACGCGATCGGGGACGTGAACGGTCGCTCGCTGCTGACCCATGCGGGTAAGTACCAGGCCAGGGTTGCCGCCGATGTGATCCTCGGCAAGGACGCGACCGCCGTCTACGACGACGCCCGGACGCCCAGGGTGACGTTCACAGACCCTGAGGTCGCCGCCGTCGGCTACACGCTCGCCGCCGCGAAGGAGCATGGAATCGATGCCCGAGCCGTCGAGGCGACGACCTCCGCCAACGCGGGCGCAAGCTTTATCGGGCGCAATACCGAGGGAACGTCGCAGTTGGTAATCGACGACGAGCGGGGAGTGATCGTCGGCGCGACGTTTGTGGGCTACTCCACGGCTGAGCTATTGCACGCAGCGACCGTGGCCGTGGTCGGTGAAGTGCCACTGGCGACGCTCGACCACGCGATGCCCGCGTTTCCGACCCGCAACGAGGTTTGGCTGACGTTGCTCGAAAAGGCGGCGGGCTAAAGCCGCAGCTTCAGCTTCAGGCCGTCGAGAAACGACTGTGGGAAGCCCGGGATCTTGTCGAGCTCGTCGAGTGACTTGAACCCGCCCGAGCGCTCACGATGCGCGAGCACCCTGCCCGTCTGGGTAACCGATAGGCGAAGCGCGCGCAGTTCGTCGTAGGTCGCCTGGTTGAGGTCGATCTCGTCCCCAGACGCTGTCGGCGTGGCTTCGGGCTCTGGAGGCGCTGGCTCCGCCTCGGGCTCGGGCTCCGCCGGTGTCGGCTCGGGCTCCGCCGGTGTCGGCTCGGGCTCCGCCGGTGTCGGCTCGGGCTCCGCATCCGGTTGCGGCTCGGGTTCAGGCTCCGCATCCGGTTGCGGCTCGGGCTCATGCGCCTTGAAAATCTCGTCAGGATCGATTTCGGGAAGCGGCTCCGCGACCTCATCCACCATCGCCCGCGCTCGCGTTTCGGCATCGGTAGCTCGCCGCTCGGCGGCCGCGATCCGGTCAAGCAGCTCGCGCAGGCGCTCCGAGCGCTCAACCTCGTCTGCCTTGAGCATCGCGAGGCGCTCGGCGCGCGCGGCGCGGGATTCGGCCTCGGACGCGCGCTCCTCCACCTGCTCGAGTCGCTCCGCGGCTCGTTCGAGCGCCTCGGCGGTGCGCTGCTGGCTCTGGTTCAGCCGTTCCTCGGTCCGTTGAAGTTCCCTGGCCAGCTCGAGCTCCTGCTCGCGCCGCCCCGCGAGCTGCTGCTCGGCGGCGCGCAGCTCGGCGAGTAGCTTGCTGCGCTCGGGCCCGTCGCGCTGCTCGGCTTCGGCGAGAATTCGTGCCTCGGTCTCGCGCTCGGCGGCCTCCGCCGCCTCCTTGACCCGCTCCTCGGCCTCCGACTCGGCTTCGCGCATCCGCTGCTCGGCGGCGCGTTGCACCTCCTCGACCTCGGCAATCCGCCGATCGGCCTCTTGGCGGATCCGCTCCTCCTCGGCCTGGGCGCGCTCCTCGTCGGCGCGGCGCTCCGCCGTTTCGAGATTGGCCAGCGCATCGCGCTCGGCCGCTTCGTGCAGGGCACGCTCGTCCTCGGCCGCCGGGGTTGCCGGTGTCGTTGGAGAGGGAACCGGGCCTGAAGCCGCGAGGGGCGTTGGGATGGCCGCCCTCTGGGACTCCGCGGCGGCGACCGTCTCCGCCGCGACCGCGGCCGCTCCAGCCGTCGCGGCGGGCTGATGCAGAATCGTGTCGAGTTGGCCGGCGAGACCCTCATCACTCGCTGGCTCGGCGGCAGCGACCGGCGCAGCGGTCGGCGTCGCTGCCACCTTCGTTCCCTTTTTTGCAAGGCGCTTGGCCTCGCGCGCAGCCTGCTTGGCCTGGCGTTCAGCCTCGCGCTTGGCTTTGCGTTCGGCGATCGCCCGCTCGCGCTCGGCCTTCGCCCGCTGACGCTCGGCCTCGCGACCCTGCTTCTTGGCCGCCCGCTCGGCCTTTCTCGGCGACTGCGAGGGTTTCGCCGCCACCTCGGCCGCGTGGGCGGCCGATTTCTTCGCGAGCTTCTTCTCGGCCTTGCGCTTTGCAGCCTCCTCCTTGCGCACAGCACGCTCGGCGGCGCGAGCGGCGCGCTTGGAGACCGGCGCCGCTTGTGCGGGCGCAGGCGTGGGAGCGGGAGCAGAAGCAGGTGTCGGGGCGGGAGTGCCGGGAGGAGGTACCGATGCCGACGCAGCGGGGGCATCAGTCGCAGGCGGCGTGGGATGTGTGGGCGTTGCGCCCGGATGAACTGGGGCATTCGAACCGGGCAGCACTGCGAACTCGTGCGTCTCGGGCTGGTTGGCGGCCGACGGCGCGGGCGCAGCGTGCGTCTCGCCCGCGGAAGGCGTTGGTTCGTCTGGCGCGACTGGCGCAGTCCCGCCGGCGGGATCCTGCTCCTCCTTGCGCCGCTGAAGCCTGAACGAGCGCATCAATCCCTATCGTCGCACGCTGGCAGCGCAAACGCAGGCGCAGATCCTCCGACGAAGGGCCCATTGCAGCGCGGCGTCAGCGGTTGCGCTCGCTCAACTCGCGCGCGACCTCACGACCGACGTCGCGATCGCGGATCTCCCGCCTGCGGTCGCGTCCCTCCTTGCCCTTCGCAAGTGCGACCTCGACCTTCGCGTGTGCGCCCTTGAAGTAGACCCTGGTCGGAATCAGGGTCAGGCCCTTCTGCTGGATGCGGCCGATCAGCCGCTCGATCTCGTAGCGGTGCATCAGGAGCTTGCGCGGACGCTCGGGCTCGTGATTCTCCATCGCCGCCGGTGGGTAGGGCGGGATGTGCATATTGCGCAGCCAGACCTCCCCTTCCTCGATCACCGCGTAGGCGTCGGCGAGTACGGCCTTGCCGCCGCGAAGCGACTTCACCTCGCTGCCCTGCAGCACCATCCCGCATTCAAACTTCTCGACGAACTCGAACTTGTGGCCGGCGCGGCGATTCGTGGCGACATCGCCCGGCGCCGCCTTTTTCTTCTGCTTCTTGGCCATGGCAAGGGAATCTAGTCTCAGGCGGGCTCGAGGTCGCAGCGCCCCCGTGCCGCTTCGACCGACGTAACCCGCACCGTCACCGGGTCGCCAAACTTCACCTCACGGCCCGTGCGGGTGCCGACCAGCGCCGTCTCCACGTCGTTCAGCTCGAAGCGCTCGCCGCGTAGCGTGCGGGCCGGAAGAAATCCTTCGTAGACGTCACCGCGATCGCCGCCGAAGCGCACGAACGCCCCGGCACCGACCAGCCCCGACACCTCGCCGTCGAACTCACGCTCGGGCTTCGACTCCGCCAGTTCGCGCTCGAGCAGGAAGGCCCCGCAGCAGCGATCGGCGAGTCGTTCCATCCCGATCGCCTCGCGCTCGCGCTCGGAACTCCACCAGCCCGCCTCGCGGACCTCACCCGGATCGGGCTCTCGCTCCCCTGCCCCAACGGCGCTCAGCAGCGCGCGGTGGGCGATCAGGTCCGGGTAGCGACGGATCGGGGACGTGAAGTGGGAGTACGCCGCGCTCCCCAAACCCGCATGGCCGATATTGCGATGGCTGTAAAAGGCCTGCTTCAACGAACGCAGCACGAGCGTGGTGATCGGCCGCCCGCTGCCGCGGCGGCGCACGTCGGCGGCGACCAGGCGGCTCGCATCCGAGACGAGTGCGCCGGTCTCGCGAGGACTCAGGTTCTGCGGCAGGGGCGGGGTCGGCACATCGAGTGCGGCGAGCTTGTCGAGCAGATCCTCGACCCGCGCCGGATCGGGCTGCTCGTGTACGCGGTAGAGCGTTGCGAGTCCCCGGCGCTCGGTTAGCCGCGCGACCTGCTCGTTGGTGAGGATCATCAGGTGTTCGATCAGGCTGTGTGCCTCGGTCTGGGGCACCGAGTGGGCCGAGACGGGTGATCCCTCTTTGTCGAACACGAACTCGGGCTCGAACGATTCCACCTCCAAGGCGCCGATCCGGCGCGCCGCTGCGAGGGCCGAGGCTGCCTCTCGGGCCAGTGCCAGCGGTCCCGCCACGACCTCAGGTGGCTCCTGCCGCCCAGCGAACACCTCGTCGAGCTGGTCATAGTCGAGCCTCGCATTCGAGCGGATCCGGCTGCGGTAGAACTCGGACGAGCGCACTGCCCCGGCCCCGTCGATGCGGATCTCGGCGGTCACCGCGAGCCGGTCGACGTCCGGCGCGAGGCTGCAGGCATCGTCGCTGAGCGCACGCGGCAGCATCGGCTCAACCTGACCGGGAACGTAAACACTGGTTGCCCGACGCTGCGCCTCACGGTCGAGCTTCGTTTCTGGGCGCACGTGCGCCGAGACGTCGGCGATGTGGATCCACAGCCTCAATCCGTCGCCGACGCGCTCGGCGGACACGGCGTCGTCGAAGTCCCGGGCCGTCGCGGGATCAACCGTAAAGGTCGCAAGCTCGCGCAGGTCGCGGCGTGTGGGATCCACGTCGGCGGCGTTACTCGGCGCCTCCTTGGCCTCCGCTTCAATCGCCCGGCTGAAACCCCGGCGCTCGAGCCCCTGCCAGAGCACGGCATCCACCACATCGCGCGCGCGCGTCGGCGAGCCCAGGAGCCGTGTGATCCGCGCACCTCGAGCAACCGGCTCCGCCAGCACCATGCGGTCGGGCTTGGGGCGAAGCTTGCCGCGCACCACCGGTATTTGGCCACCGCGCTCGAACAGCGGCCTGACCACCTCGAAGCGCCCCCGACTCTCGACCACTCCGACGAACCGACCCTCCGGCCGCTTGCCGCGCTCGCGCCGGCGCCCAGCGCTCACGGGAGATTGGATGCCAGTTCGGCGAGCCCGCGCGCCAGTCCCTCGTCGCGCTCGGTGCCCGGGGAGTCAGCGGCCTTGACCTCGGGCTTGACCCCCTCACCGGCCAGCGAAACGCCGTCGGCCGCTAGGTATTCGCCCACCGTCAGGTCGAGCGCCCCCCCGGCGTCGAGGGTGATGACCTCCTGGAACGTACCCTTGCCGAACGAGGGCTCACCGACGAGCGTCCCGAGTTCGTTCGCCTGGATCGCCGCGGCGAGGATCTCCGCTGCGGACGCCGTGTCACGGTTGACGAGCACGACCGTCGGGCGCTCGTCCAACGCGTCGCCGCCCGCCTCGTACACGGTCGTGCCCCGGGTGCGGCTCTCGGTCGTGACGATCGGCCCATCCTCGACGAACAGGCTGGCCGCCTTGATCGCCTCGTCGAGCAGGCCGCCGCCGTTGCCGCGCAGGTCCAGCACGAGGCCTCGGGCGCCACGACGGTCGAGCCGCTCGATCTCCGAGCGCAGCTCCTCGCTGGCGCCGTTGCTGAACGTCGCGAAGCGGACGTAAGCCACAGGCTCGCCCCCGGCCTGGCGCAACTCGCCTTCGGCCGCAGGCACGCGAACTTGACTGCGCTCCAGCGTCACGTTGCGCTCGGGGCCGCCCGCCGCCGGATCGAGCCGAAGCTCGACCTCGGTTCCGGGCTCGCCCTTGATTTTCGCCGTGGCGACGTCCACGGCCTCGCCCTTGATCGGCTCACCGTCAACGGCAAGGATCGTGTCGCCCGCCTCGACACCGGCGCCCTCGGCGGGGGTGTCGGGGAGCACGTCCGCCACACGCAGCCCGCGCCGAACCTCGCTCACGGTCAGTCCAACGCCTGAAAACTCCCCCGAAGTCGCGGCGTTGAACGTCTCGAGATCTTCAGGCGAGAAGTAGTGGGAGAAGCGGTCCTTGTAGCGGTCGCGAAGCTGCGAGATGATCCCGCGCACGGTCGCCTCGTCAAGCCGATCCGGGCTAAGTTCCTCGAAGTAGTTGGCCTCGATCACGTCGCGCGCCTCGTCGGGCAGCGGGCGCCCGTCATCGTCGAAAAGAATCGCTACAACCGCGAAGGCCGCGAGAACCGCCAGGGCCCCGGTGATCAGGCCATGGAAGTAGCCGGGTCCGCGGGAGTTGTCGGAGGTCAAACCTTCAGGAAACGGCGCAGGGTGAATCCGCTGCCGAGCGCGGAGACCACCATCGCGGAGCCCATGAGGATGAGCACCAGGGGCAGGAAGCCCATGGTGGAGAAGCTGTCAACCAGCGCGAAGCTTTCTGAGAGCGGGTCCACGACCGTCACCTTTCCGAGCCACAGTATGCCCACCGCCACCGCCGCGCCGGCAAGGCCGACGATGACGCCCTCGATGATGAACGGCCAGCGGATGAACCAGTTCGTCGCGCCGACGAGGCGCATCACCTCGACCTCGCGACGGCGCGCGTAGATCGAAAGCCGGATCGTGTTGCCGACGAGCATCAGCGATGCGACCACGAGCAGCGCGGCCAGGACGATCAGCACGATCTTCACGGCGCCGGTCACACGGGTGATCTCATTGGCGTCCTGACGGGCGTCGAGCACATCGTCGATCACCGGGCTGATCGGCTGGGGCTCGCCGGAGGGCCCGACCGGGGCGATCGCCGAGGTCACCGCTCCGAGATTCTCGGCGTCGTCAATATCGACCTTGAAGGCGGGAGGAAGGGGGTTGCTTCGCAGCTGATCCAAAGCCTCGTCGCTGTTCTCCAGCTTCCGGGCGAGGAGCTTCTTGGCCTCGGCGGGCGAGACGTACTCAACGCCCGTCACGTGGTCGATCGCGAGCAGGTCGGCCTGGGCCGCATCGATGTCTGCCTTGGTCGCGTCCTTGAACAGGAAGACGTTAAGCCCGATCTGGTCACGAACGTCCTGCGCGGTGCCTTCGCTGGCCTTGAGCACGGGGATCAGTACGCCGAGCAAGAGGGTGGTGACCACGATCGTTACAACCGCGGCGGCACTAGGAGCCGCGCTACGCCGCAGCGCGCGGAATGCCTCGGAGATGAAGAACGGAACCTTGCTCATCGCCTAGTCCTCCACCGTCCACTCGGAGCGAACGCGGGCCGCAAACTCGGTGGTGGACTCGTCGTGATAGCCGCCTCCTCGCTCGTCGCGAATCAGACGTCCCTCCTCGAGGGCGATGACGCGGCGGCGCATCTTGTCGACCATCTCGCGGTCGTGCGTGACCACGACGACCGTGGTGCCGGTGAGGTTGATCCGATAAAGCAGCTGCATGATCCCGATCGACGTCTCGGGATCGAGGTTGCCGGTCGGCTCGTCGGCGAGCAGTAGGGGCGGATGGTTCACGAACGCGCGCGCGATCGAGACTCGCTGTTGTTCGCCGCCGGAGAGCTGGTCGGGATAGTTGTGGATCTTGGACTGGAGCCCGACCAGCCGGATGATCTCGGGTACCTTGCGGCGAATCTCGCCGCGCGGCTCGCCGATCACCTGCAGGGCGTAGGCGACGTTGTCATACACCGTGCGGTTGGGAAGCAGCTTGAAGTCCTGGAAAACCGTGCCGATGCGACGACGGAGCAGCGGTACCTTCGTGTCGGGCATCTTGCCGAGGTCGTGGCCGGCGATCAGCACGTTGCCGGAGGCTGGCTCGACCTCCCTGATCAGCATCTTGATCAGCGTCGACTTACCGCACCCCGTCGGGCCGACGACGAATGAGAACTCACCGCGGTCGATTCGCAAAGACACGCGTTCGAGCGCGACGTGGCCACCCGGATAGACGACGGTCGAGTTGTCGAGCTCGACGATCGGTGGGCGCACCACGGCGCCACGCGGGGACTCGTCGCGGGTCCGCTTGTGCTCGCGGTCGCCTCGTGTGCGGGATCGGTTTCGTGATCGTGTGAGCGCCATCGGGCTGTCCTTTCTCCGACGCCCGGGGGGTTCCTTTGCCAACCTGCCCCTGCAAGCGGAGGCCCATCCCGAGCCCGCAGCAGGTTAGCGCAGAGTGTTAGCGAGCGCTCAAACTACGCTCACGTGTTGCAAGGAAGGGGTCGCTACGTCCAGTCGGGCCCGAACAGCGGCGGATGCGAGACAATCGGCTTCAGCACGAGCGCCTCGCGCGCCCTGTCGGCGATCCCGCGGGCGGTCAGGCCAAAGTGCTCCATGCACGCTTCGCCGGTTCCCGACACCCCGAACTCGTCGCCCATGCCGACGGCGAACACCGGCACCGGGTGCTGTTCGGCCGCGACCTCGCGAACGGCGTCGGCCAGACCGCCGACGACCCGATGCTCCTCGGCGGTGACGGCCACGCCGGTCTTCGCGAGCGACTCGAGAATCGTCTCCGAGTGCAGTGGCTTGATCACTGAGACGTTGATCACCTCGGCCTCGATGCCGTCCTCACGCTCCATCGACTCGGCCGCCTCCAGCGCGCGCCAGACCATGTGCCCGGTGGCGATCAGGGAAATGTCCTTTCCCTCCCGAAGCACGTCCACTCCGGTGCCAAGCGACTCGGGGATGTCCTCGTAGACGACCGGGGTTGCCGGCCGGCCAAATCGCAGGTACATCGGCTCCTCGCGCTCGTAGGACTCCATCGTCGCGGCGTAGGCCTGGTTGTAGTCGGCGGGTACGACCACGGTCATCTTTGGCATCGCGCGCATCAGGGCTATGTCCTCGATCATCTGGTGAGAGGCACCATCCTCGCCCAGAGACACGCCACCGTGCGAGGCGCCGATCCGAACCGGCAGCTCGTTGTGGGCGATCCCAAGCCGAATCTGGTCGTAGGAGCGGCCGGTGGCGAAGATCGCAAAGGTCGAGCAATACGGCCGCTTGCCGCTTACCGCGAGCCCACAGGCCATCGACATCATGTTGGCCTCAGCCGCCCCCACGTTGAAGAACCGCTCAGGGAAGGCCTTGCCGAACTTGGCGGACTGGGTCGAGACCGAGAGGTCGGCGTCGAGTGCGACCACCTCCTCGTGCGCCTCGCCGAGCGCGACCAAGGCGTCGCCGTAGGCGTTGCGCGTCGCGCTGGGCTCGGTCGCGGCGCCCATCAGCTCTGGTCCTCCGCACCCTGGAGAGCAGCGGTCTGCTCCTCGAGGCGGGCAAGCAGTTCCTCGAGTGCCTCCTCGGCCTGCTCGGGCGTTGGCGGCTTGCCATGGAAGCCGAAGCGGCCCTCCATCAGGGAGACCCCGCGGCCCTTCTTGGTCTGGGCGATGATCGCGGCTGGCCGATCGAGGGTGCGGCTGCGCTCCAGCGCCTCGACGATCGCGTCCATGTCGTGGCCTTCGATCTCGATCGAGTCCCAGCCAAACGACTCGAACTTCGCGCGCACGTTGCCGATGTCCATCACCTGTTCAGTGGTGCCGTCGGTTTGCAGGTGGTTGTAGTCCACAATCGCCGTGATGTTGCTGACGCCGAAGTGGGCCGCGGCCGTCGCGGCCTCCCAGGTCTGGCCCTCCTGGCAGTCGCCGTCGGAGAGCACGCCGAAGACGTGGCTGGTGTCGTCGAGACCGTCAAGGCGCAGGGCCAGGCACATGCCGACACACATCGAGAGGCCCTGGCCGAGCGATCCCGTCGAGACCTCAACGCCGACGGTGCGGTTCATGTCCGGGTGACCCTGCAACGGCTTGCCGATCTTGCGCAGCCCCTGAAGGTCTTCCAGCGGAAAGTAACCGTGGTGTGCCAGAGCCGCGTACTGGATCGGTGCGGCGTGGCCCTTGCAGAGGACGAAGCGGTCGCGCTCCGGCCACGCCGGATCGGCCGGGTCATGGCGAAGCACGCGGTTGTAGAGCGCCGAGACGATGTCGGCCGCCGATAGCGACGAGTCGAGGTGGCCCGACTTGGCGACAGCCAGCATCCGCACGCACTCGATGCGCAGCACGGTTGCCCAGCGCTCGAGCTCGGCGCTCGACGGCGCCCGCTCGCCCCGCGTCGAGGCCTGTGAGGGTGGATGTGGGTCCGGCACGGAGTGCAGGTGTCTCACCATCGCGAGGTTACTCTCACCAACCGGGTCGGGAACTCCCATTGCTGCTTGAGGCTAGGTAGGCACCTGGACGGAACGGGGACCTTCGGATTGCCGCAGTTTCCGCGATTGATCCGGTGGCTTGCCATATTCAGACGATGCCCTCGAAGCCGCGACTCCTCGCCTTTGTTTTGCTTGCGGGCGCGCTCGGCATCGGGATCGGGCTGGCCACCGGGATCCTCGACGACGAAGCCGGGACGCAACCCGCGATCGAGGCCGAGCCCGCGGCGCCGCCGGCTGGTGCCCCCGAGCAGTCGCCTGGGCCAGTCAAGGACCGGCGCGGGCCGGAAGCGCCCATCTCCCATGACGACGAACCCGATGCTTCGGCCGGGCCAAGCGGACCACCCCCCGAAACCAGTGAGGAGTTCGCGGCCGCCGCGACGATGCGGCGCTACGTGGCCGGGTTGCGCCGCAAGGACGGCCGGGCTGTCTGCCGCTTGTTGACGCCGGGGGCGATCGCCACTCTGGACTTCCCCGAAGAGCGGGGCTCCTGCCCGCGCAGCCTCGAGGCGTCATTGGGTTTTCGCGACCGCCGCGGCTATCCGGTCTGGAAGCGATCCGAGATAACAGAGGCGATCTCCGCGGAGGTCAGCGGCGAGACCGCGCGCGTGGTGGCGACGGTGGTGACCATCTACGCCGACGTCCGAGAGCAGACGGTCGAAGACGACATCGTCTATCTGGTCGCCGCGGGCGCCGGCTGGCGCATTACCAAGCCGAGTGCCACCATCCTGCGAGCGATCGGGATCGCGGATTTTCCCCCGTCGGTACTGGCCCCGCCCCGCTAACGCGCGGTGGTCACAATCCGGGCGCGAGCTCCGGCGCGTCTTGACTTGAAACGCGTGACGTAGGCGCGTTTGCCGCTGAGTGCGGTGGTCCAGAGCCGCGTACGTGGGGCGCCCAGCAGTCGCATGCCGGCTCGGGTCGACCCGAGCTTGTGGAGACGCAGCTGGTCGCCGCTCCTCGTGTTGCGCACATAGAGGACGCGTTTGCCCAGCAGTGCGGGGTTCGACAATCCGACGAGCCTCGAAGCGAGCGCGGTGTGCTGCTTCCTGGTTCCGAGCTGGTCGACGACGATCGAGTTGCGGCGGCTGGTCGCCTTGGCGTACGCCATCCGCGCTCCATCGAGGCTGGGACGGCTGAGCTGCCCCTTGCGCGACACCCTCGCGCGGGCGTCGGCGCCACCGATCTCTCCACCCGCACCGATCCTCCGGGTGACGATCCTGTCCTTGCCCTTGATCCGGGTCCGGTACGCGAGCCAGCTTCGCGACACCGCGAGCGCGTCAGCCCCAGTCGCCGGCGAGCGTGAGACCTCGGCGAGGGTCTTCGCGTTCAGCAGCGCGACCTCCGAGCCGTCGAGTACTGCGATCCACGGACCGCCCGCGGCGGGGTCCGTGCCCGGCAGCGCGACGAGCCCTAACCTGCCAACACGCAATTCCCCGTCACGCCCTTCACCGCGCTGACTGACGAGCCCGTTCGCGCTCAACGAGGGATCGGCGCCGTTCGGCACCGTCGTCGATGACGCCTCTGCTCCGGCGGTGCCGATCAGCGCTGCCGCGGTCGCCAGGAGCGCGACACCGTCACCGGCGCGAATCGCCCGGTAGAGCCCCGGACGCTCGCCCATCAGGCCCACCGCCGAGCGGCCAACCGAGTGGTCGGCGAACGGCGCGAGCACCACAATCGGAAGGGCGCGCCCCAGCCCAAAGCCGAGTCCCACCAGCAGGCCGGCGTGCGGATCGCCGAGCGCCAGGGAGATTCCGGCGAGAGCCCAGACCCCGAACGTGAGGACGAAGGTCGTGAAGCCGAGCCCCAGGAGAATCCCGTAGAGCGCAGCCGCAAGAGGCATCGGCATTACCCGGCGCCAGTGCTCGGGGAGCTGGCGGCGCACCTGGGGAGCGATCCGCATGCCTCGCAGCTCGGCAAAGGCAGCCACCAGGGCCAGCGGCGCGGCGAGCAGATAGAGGGCAAAGCTGCCCGCAATGACAGACCCGGCGAGCGCCAGGCCGCCGAAGGTAAGCAATCCGCCGGCCAGGGCGCCGGGCAGGAACGTCGCGCAGGCCGCCAGCGCCACCGCGCGGCCACCGGTGTGCCCGGTCGGCCCGATCGTCTCGATCATCGAAAGGCCACAGGGCGACCAGGTTCCGGTCGCACCGATCAGCACGGCGGCCCCTAGGAGCGCGATCTCGAGCTCGGGGGGCATCAGCAGGGGATCTTCGTCTGGAAGTACATGACGCAGAAGACCTTGCGTCCCGAATAGCAGTAGCCCGTGAGCGAAGCGTCGCCGTTGATCCGGCGGCTACTGCGCGAGCAGCAGTCCACGAGCTTGCGAACGCGGCCGCCGCAGCACCGATACCAGGCCCCGTCGATCTGGGCCGAGATGTCGTACTGGCGCCCGGTCTCGTCGCACACCCGCGTTCGCGGCGCCGGGGGCAGCGGCCGGCCGTCGGGGTCGAGCAGGGCCCTGCCTTTACGGTCGACCGGCGAACCCGTGCCATTGACCCGCCGGCCGAGGTTGTCGACGGGTACACCGTCGGCCGCGTTCAACGGGTAGCCGTCCTTGTCGATCCGGGGCGTTCCGGTCGGATGGGTGCATGAGCCGGTCGTGAAGATATGGCCGCAGAAGTGGTAGGCGTCGGCCTCACCGGGCTCGATCGCCCGGCCGATCATGCTGCCGGCGCTGGCCGCCATCAGAGCACCGCCCACGCGGGCAATGAATCCGCGCCGCGAGGTGCTGCCAGCGACCTTGTCGAGCGCCTCGCCCACCCGTCCCTCCAGGTGTTCAGTCATCCGCCACCGCCACCTGCGCGCGTCTGCGCTCGCCCGCGCCCAGGATCCCCTCGAGCTGGGCCAGGTTGTTGAACGTCCCCTTCGCGAGCACGGTGCCGTCGCGATCGAGCGTCACCGCATACGGGCTGCCCGGAATGTCGAGCGCCGACCACACATCGGCGTCGTCGTGCTCGTCGAAGCGCCCGACCGCGACGGCAGGATGTTCTGCGATCGAGTCCACCGCAGGGCGCAGCGCCTCACAGAGGTGGCAGCCGTCGGAGCCGAAGACGGCGAGCCCAAGCTCGCCGTCACCGCGCAGGCGCTCGATCAGCGAAGTTCTCGAGCCCAGCTCGGGGCCTTCGCTCGCGATCTCCAACGCGCTCGACGGCCCGACCCGCAACCGCAGCAGGCCCAGCTCTCGGGCCAGCGCATAGACCGCAACTCCCAAGCCGGCGCTGGCGCCCAGCGCGGCGAGCAGGCCGAGGCCGAGCCACTGGTCCGTGCTCAAGGCCGATTCGTCGCTCATCGCCACAAACCCGAACCCGGTCGCGAGAGTGAGGTTGCGCGCGACCCCGCTCCAGCCGATCTTCGAGCGGGCGCCGAAACAGCCGCAGTCCTCGCCGGCACGCCCGCGCGCGATCGCTCCGGTAAGCGCCAGCGCCATCGCCGCCATGAAGGCCGCGCCCAGCCAAGCCAGCCGGTCGGACCCGGCGAGTACGCCGGCGGCGAGGCCAAGCTCGAGAACAATGAGTGACCCCCATGCGAGCGTGCGAGCTGACTCGTTGCCGAACCCAAATCCCGCGAGCGCCGCGCGGCTGCGTCCGGGGTCTGCCAGCTTGGCTAGAGCCGCCCCGATGAGGGCGCCGGCGAGCACGACGCGAACCCCCATTTCAAGCACGCGGGAGACGCTAGCAAGAGATACGGCCGCGGGCTCTAGCCGATTCGAACCATGCGCTCGATCGGGATCTTTGCCCGCTCGGCGACGTCGGCCGGCACCCTCACCTCGAAGCGCATGTCGCGCAGGGAGTCACGGAGCTTCGGCAGCGTGATCATCTTCATGTACTTGCAGAAAGCCATCCGGTTGGCCTCGACCAGCTTTGCCTCGGGCGCGGCGAGCCGCAGCGGATGGAGCATCCCGTTCTCGGTCGCAACAATGAACTCTCCCTCGGGGTTCGCCTCGACGTGGGCCAGCATGCCCGATGTGGAAAGCATGTGGACGCCCTCGGAGTCGATGTCACCCGAGGCCACGTACTCCAGGGCCTGCGTGGAGCAGCCGCACTCCGGATGGATCAGGAACTCGGCGTCGGGATTCTCCGCGCGGGTCTGCCTGATGTCGTCGGGGCGGATGCCCGCGTGCACATGACACTCGCCGTCCCATACGTGGAAGCGCGCGTAACGCTCCGGGTCGTCGGTCAGTCCCGTCTCGCGGGCCACAAACGACCCGAGCCACATGTCGGGACCGAAGAGGATTTCCTGTTTGGAACCCTTCTCGGCCCAGATGTGCTCGACAACTTTGACCGCGTTCGACGAGGTGCAGCAATAGTCGGTCAAGGCCTTGACCTCTGCCGATGTGTTCACGTACATGACGACGAGGGCGTCCGGGTACTCCGCCTTCCAAGCCGCCAGCTGCGGCGCGGTAATCGAGTCGGAGAGCGAGCAGCCCGCGTCGAGATCCGGAATCAGGACCCTCTTGTCGGGCGAGAGGATCGACGCCGTCTCGGCCATGAAGTGCACGCCGCAGAATGCGATCACCTCCGCGTCGGTGGCCGCGGCCTCGCGCGAGAGCTGCAGCGAGTCGCCCGTGAGGTCGGCCAGGTCCTGGATCTCCGGCACCTGGTAGTTGTGGGCCAACACCACCGCATTGCGCTCGGCCGCGAGATCCCGCACCTCTGCCGACAAGACGGCGATCTCCTCCGGGCTGAGGCGCTGGGATGCGGTTGGGTCAACGGTAGGCAGCTCGACTGCCACGCCATGTCCTTTCCGATGTTCGCCGGCCCTTGGGCAGGGCGAATGACTCCCTAGATTCTAGAGAGTGCCGGAGCTTCCCGAGGTCGAGATCACCGCTCGTCGCCTGGGCAAGGTGCTGGCTGGTGCCGAGGTGGAGTCGGCGCTCGCGCCCGGCATGGTCGTCCTAAAGACGTTTGACCCTCCGCTGAGCGGCCTCACCGGCATGAAGGTTGCGTCCACGCGACGGGTCGGGAAGATGCCGATCATCCGCTTCGAGGGTGGCGGCGAGCCCCTCGAGCTGCTCGTCCACCTGATGTCGGCCGGACGTCTGCAGGCGTTCGATACGCGCGCCTCCCTACGCGACCGGGCCTCCAGGGTGCTGATCCGCCTGACCGACGGGCGCGAGCTGCGCCTGCGCGAATTCGGCACCAAGCAGCGCGCGTGGGCGAAGCTTCTGCGCGAGGGCGGTGTCGAGGCCGACGAGATGGTCGCGACGCTCGGCCCCGAGGCGTGGCCGGCGCCGCCGCTCGCAGTGTTGGCGCAGGCCGTAGATCAGCCGCGGCACCTGCACCCGCTGCTGCGTGACCAGCGCTCGATCGCAGGGATTGGCCGCCAGTGGGTGGACGAGATCCTTTGGGAGGCCCGCATATCCCCCTTCAAGAAAGGCTCCGAGCTCGAAGCGGGCGAGATCGAGGCGCTCCACGAGGCGCTGGCCGTACTCGACAGGGCGATCGAGCACTACGGGGAGGTCGTGGGCGACGAGGTGCCCAACAAGCTGCCAATGCCCCTTCGTGTCCACAAGCGCGAGGGCGAGCCGTGCCCCCGTTGCGGCACAACGATCGAGGCGGTTTTCTTCGCCGAGCACCAGACGAACTACTGCCCGGCCGAACAGACCGGCGGCAGGGTGCTGAAGGACCGGCGCCTGTCGCGATTGCTGAAGTAGTCGGGGAGAGCGGGTCTCAGTTGCCGCGGGCGAAGCGCGCCGGGTAGCGCGTGACCTTGATGAAGCCGCCGCGGCGAAGGAATTTGACCGCGTCGCCACCGCGATGGCGGCCGCCGGCGATACCGACCCGGCGCCCCTGCACCACGAGGTTCGCGTAGAGGGGAACGTCGCCGCCGAAATCGCCCCCAGGGTGCTTCGGGCGCTGGCGCGAATCCAGAAGCAGCTTGCTGATGCCGACCTTGCGGATGGCGCAGGGGGTGGTGTGGCCACTTCGGCGCTGGGTGCAGTTGAACCCGTTCTGCGCGCTCAGCAGGCCCTCGTTGTTGGTGACGATGATCGGGTTGCCGGCGCGGCTCAGCGAGCCGGGCCTCTCGGAGAGCACAAGCTGCGACTGAAGCAGCACGCTGTAGCTGAGATGCGAGATCTTGCCGCGCGCCTGCGCCTCGATGATCAGCTGGTCGTCTCGCTGCAGGTTCGGGATCCGCCTCGAGTAGACGACCTTGCGCGGGCCGTTGCCGCCGCCGCCGATCGGGAGGCGCTTGGTGAACCTGCGCGTGCTGGTATCCGCGTTGACGTTCGGATCGCCCTGGTGATAGATGGCCGCTTGGAGCATGCCCTTGTCCTGCTCGACCCGCCCGTTGTCGGAGTCGGAGCCGACCACGAGCTTGTGGCCGGGCCGGGCCCGACGGTGGAAAGCGTCGAGCACGAGGTTCACGTTGCAGCGGGGCGCGCACGGAGCGTCAGCTGCCTTGCTGATGTCGAACGACCCGCCGGCCACCGTGATCACGCAGTGATGATTGCGGTGCGGAAGCTTCTGCACGCAGCGCAGCTTGCGCCATCTCGTGATCGGAACGGTCGCGTCGCCGGCCGCGCCGGGGGAACTGCCGAGCACGATCGCAGCCTTGACGTGCGGGTTGAAGTCGTAAATCTTGCCGATGCACTGGCGCGAGGGCTCGAGGCAGGTGACCGAGACCTCGACCTCAGCCAAGCCTCGCAACTCGTCGCCAACTTCGACCGTGCCGAGCTTGTCGGGCGAGAGGGACATCACCGAGCGAGGCCTGTCACCCGACCGCCTGCCGATCGGAATGCTCTTCACACGCTCGGCGTTCAGTCCGGTGCCGGCGAGCTTGACGGTCGTGTTGTCGGTACCGGCATCGGCGGGGAGGGCAAGCACGCAGGCCGCCGCGAAGACGGCCGTCGCCACACGGATGCCGGCCTTCCCCCTGATGCTCCGGTTGAACTCCCGCCTGGCCATCAAATCTCCTATCGACCGCCGCCCCGCCGCCTTGAGCAACCTAGCCACCTCGCCAATTGGAAGCTCAGGTCGGCTCGAGCAGCAGACTCATGTCCAGAGCCGGGGCAGAGTGAGTCAGCGCGCCGACGGACACGAACTCCACCCCGGTCGCTGCGATCTCCCCGATCGTGCCAAGACTGACCCCGCCGGACGCCTCGAGCTCGGGCACCCGGTCTTCGCCGGCCCCGGCGTTGCGCGCCGCGACCGCGCCGCGCAGGCCGCCGATCGTCATGTTGTCGAGCAGGAGGCGGTCGGCGCCTGCGGCAAGCGCTTCCGCGACCTCGGCTGCGTCGCGGCACTCGACCTCAACCGCCAAGTCTGGACGAGCTGATCGGGCTGCCCTCACCGCGGCCTCAACCCCACCGGCCAGCACGGCATGGTTCTCCTTGATCAGGATGGCATCGAAGAGGCCCATCCTGTGGTTGGCACCGCCTCCGGCCACAACCGCCGCCTTCTCCAGGGCTCGGAGGCCCGGCAGGGTCTTGCGGGTGTCGAGCACGATCGCGCCACCACGTGCGGCCTCGACGAAGCGAGCGGTGAGGGTCGCGACCCCAGAGAGGTGACCGACCAGATTCAGCGCCACGCGCTCCGCGGCCAGGATCGCCCGTGCCGGCCCGGTGATGACCGCCACCTCGACCGTCCCGCCGGACCGCCACTCGCCCTCTGGGAGGTGCCGCTCGAAGCGCTCCGCACCCGCCTGGCGGAAGGTCTCCTCGGCGGCGTCGAGTCCGAACAGCACTCCCTCGGACTTCTGCAGGAGCGTTGCCCGCGCGCCCGCGCCGGCCGGAACCACCGCCTCGGCCGTGACGTCGCCCGCGCCGACATCCTCCCCCAGCGCTCGTGCGACCAGCTCGCTCAGCCCGTCCCCTCGCATCCCTACTCCGCGGCCTGCAGCAGGTACTGGCGCACGAAGCCATCGATGTCCCCGTCGAGCACCCGGCCCGCGTCGCCCATCTCGAAGCCGGTGCGGTGGTCCTTGACCCGCTGGGTGGGATGCAGGGTGTAGGAGCGGATCTGTGAGCCCCACTCAGCCGCCTTCTGCTCGCCGCGCTCCACCGCCATCTCTTCCGCTCGCTTTCGCTCCTGCTCCTCCAGCAACTTCGCCCGCAGGAAGCGCATCGCGGTGGCCTTGTTCTGCGTTTGCGAGCGTTCGTTCTGGCACTGCACGACGATCCCGGTGGGCACGTGCGTGATCCGCACGGCGGAGTCGGTCTTGTTGACGTGCTGCCCCCCCGCGCCTGAGGCCCGGTAAGTGTCGATGCGCAGATCGTCGTCGTCGATCTCCACATCAACGCTGTCGTCCACAAGGGGTGCCACGTCGAGTTGAGCGAACGCGGTATGACGGCGCGATTGCGCGTCGAACGGTGAGATCCGGACCAACCGGTGGACGCCGCGTTCCGCGGCGAACAGCCCGTAGGCGTTCTCGCCCTTGGCGACGAACGTCGCCGACTTCAGCCCGGCCTCCTCCCCCTCGGACGCCTCCTTCATCTCGGTTCCGAATCCGCGGCGCTCGGCCCAACGCAGGTACATGCGTAGAAGCATCTCGGCCCAGTCCTGCGAGTCGGTCCCGCCGGCGCCCGAGCGCACGGTGACGACGGCGTTGCCCGAGTCGTAGCGGCCGTTGAACAGGCGCGCCTCCTCGAGCTCGGCGAGGCGCTGCTCGATCGAGTCGAGCTGTTGGACCAGCTCCTGCTCAAGCTCCGCGTCGTCGACAGCCATCTCGGCAAGGTCGCTGAGGTCATCCACGTCGGAGGAGAGCCCGCGCCAGATGTCCAGCTTGCGCTGGGCCGACGCGTGCTCGGCAGAGGTCCTCGCCGCGGCCTCCTGATCGTCCCAAAAGCCGGGCGCCTGCATGAGCTCTTCGAGCCGGGCTACCTCGTCGGCGAGCTTCGCGGGGTCAAAGGTAGTCCGCGAGCAGGGTGAGCCCCTCGCGTGCCTCCTCGACGCGCTCGGAAGCGGTGCGCTCTGCTCCCTGCTCGGCCATCGGCCCAGCGTACCGGCGCCGCTCCCCATGTTCTAGAAGGTCGTCAAGAAGACGCTCTGCAAGGCCGCCCAATCGCCAGTGTTCTCCGTTGGAAGCTGAGCTAGCCGCCGTCGCGATCCGCGGCGGTGTCAGGGGTTGCGTCGAGAGCTGCGCGCGCGTCGTCGCGGTCGTCGAACGGACGCCAGCTCGAGATCAACCCGTCGCGCAACTCGAAGAGCCAGGCCATCGCGTCCTCGCCTGCCAACTCCTGATCCTCCTCCTCCCACCACCATTCGCGAGTGATCAGCGCGAGCACTCGATCCCCCGACTCCTCGACCTCACCGAGCACGATCCGCTGCTGAACCCCGCCGGGCGCACGCGTCGCCCACTCGCGCGCCGAGGCGATGCCGGTGCGAAGCCCGCGGCTCGCATGGATCTCGACCTCCGGGTGGAGCGTCGCCGCGAAGCCGTCGATGTCGCGGCCGTTGAACGCCTCAATGAACGCGTGGACTAACCCGGCGCCCGACGCAGGAGACTCGCGTGCCACCATTCGCAGCCTAGCCCGTGCATCTTCCAGCCCCGCGCCACATCTGGGCCGTTCCCGCGGCCCTCACGCTCGTGATCTGCCTGGTCGGCGCCTGGCATCAGGTGCTGTGGCAGGACGAGCTGGCCACCTACACCGCGTCGACCCGATCGCTCGGAGATCTGATCGACCTGGCGCGCGAACGCGATGCCGTGCTCAGTCCCTACTACGCGTCGCTACACATCTGGACCGAGGTGTTCGGTGCTTCGCCGGTGTCGCTTCGCATCCCATCGGCCCTCGCGATGGCCGGCGCCGCGGCGGCGGCGGCGCTGATCGGGGCCCGTGCGTTCGGCCCGCGAGCGGGGCTGATCGCCGGCCTCCTGTTCGCCGTCATCCCTACGGTCGCCGAGTATGGACAGGAGGCCCGCCCGTATGCCTTCGCCATGCTCTTCGCCGCAGTCGCAACCCTGTTTCTGCTCCGCGCCTTGGAGCGGCCCGCGACGGGACGCTGGGTCGTGTATGCGATGGCCCTGGTGGCCCTCGGCGCCGCACAGCTGACGGCGCTCGCGGTGGTGGTGGCGCACGCCGCCATCGTCGCCCTCGCAGCGCCACGCCGGACCCGACGCAGGCTGCTGCTGGGCTGGGCTGCCGCGTCCGGCGCTGCCGGGGTCGCGCTCGCGCCACTCGCCTACGCCGGCGCCGGCCAGACGGAGCAGCTCGCCGGGGTGGCGGAGACCAGCCTGCGGGTGCTCGGGGACCTTCCGAGCGATCTCGTCGGTGGGACTGGGGTGGCGATTGCCCTGCTCGCCCTGGCGGCGGCCGGCGCGATTCGCAGGCGCCGCGCCGCGCTCCCCTGGCTGGCCCTGGCCCTCGTGCCCGTGCTCGTGTTCCTGCTGGTGTCGATCGAGCAACCGGTGCTGCGCTCGAGGTATCTGCTGCTCATCCTGATCGGGGTCGTCGTGCTCGCCGGGGCGGCGCTCGCCGACTCACCCCGGCTCGTGGCCGGCCTGGCCGTCGCGGCTGTCGCTGCACTCGGGCTGTCCGCACAGGTCGATCTGCGCGGCGTGACCAAAAACGACAATCAACCCGACTACCGCGAGATCGCGTCGATCATCGAGGCTGAGTCCAAGCCCGGCGACGCGATCGTGATGCCAACCGAGCGGGGGATCCGCTTTCGGATCGGCCTCGAGGTATATCTGGCCGACGCAAACCGCCCCGACGACGTGCTTGCCACCAGGAGTCCCGCCGAATCCGCCGCACTGGATGCGTGGGAGTGCATTCCACCGACCTGTTTCGGCTCGCGCGAGCGCATTTGGGTCGGCTGCGATCGCGACTGCCGCCTACCACTCTCGGGACTCAAGGACGAAACCGCCGCCGCCCTGCGTGAACGCGGGTACCGGCCGCACGAGAGCTGGCAGGTGGAGGGCGGCGCGATCTCGCTGTATTCGCGGTGAGGCGCTAGCCGCCGTGGCAATTCTTGAACTTCTTGCCCGACCCGCACCAGCAGGGATCGTTGCGCCCCAGCTTCTCGTTCTCGGTCTTGACGACCGTGCCCGTTGGGGCCTGCTGGGCGGCCGGTGGAGCTTGCTGCTGCTCGGCTACCGTGGGGGGGGCGGCACCTCCGGCCTGGGCGGCAGCGTCGGCCAGCGCGGACGGCTGGGCCTCGCCGTCGCCGCCTGAGTAGTTCACGTCGCCCTGGGCGCGGCGCTCGTACATCCGCTCCTGCTCCGCGGCCTCGACGTTCACCTCCACATGGAAGATCACGCGCGCGAACTCCTGCCAGATCGCTGCCATCAGCTCCTCGAACATCGTGAAGCCCTCGTTCTTGTAGGCGACGAGCGGATCGATCTGGGCGAACCCACGAAGGTGGATGCCCTCGCGCAGATAGTCCATCTCGTAGAGATGCTCACGCCAACGGTTATCGATGATCTGCAGCAGGATCTGGCGCTCGAGCCAGCGCATCAGGTCCCCGCCGAGCTCATCCGCGCGCGCGGAGTAGGCGCGCAGTGCGTCGTCCGCCATCTGGTCGGCGATCTCCTCGCGGCTCGAGTTCTGCAGATCAACGGCTCCGAGATCCACCTCGAGTGGCCAAATCGACGCGGCCTGCGCCTGTAGGCCGGCGATGTCCCAATCCTCGAATATGTCGCCGGGGGTGAACTCGTCCACCAAGCGCTCGGCGACCTCGCCAATCTGCTGCGAGGCGACCTCGGACATGTCCCGACCCTCGAGAATCTCGCGCCGGTACTTGTAGACGACGCGGCGCTGCTCGTTCATCACGTCGTCGTACTCGAGGACGCGCTTTCTGATCAAGAAGTTCTGCTGCTCGACCTTCTTCTGGGCGTTCTCGATCTGCTTGGTGAGCATCTTCGCCTCGAGCGGGTACTCCTCGCCCTCTTCGTCCACCGGGCCGAGCCGGTCGAGAATCTTGTAGATCCTGTCGCCGGCGAAGAGGCGCACCAGGTCGTCCTCGGCGGAGAGGAAGAAGCGGGACTCGCCCGGATCACCCTGGCGGCCCGAACGGCCGCGGAGCTGGTTGTCGATCCGGCGCGACTCGTGCCGCTCGGTTCCGCATATGTAGAGCCCGCCGAGCTCGCGGACCTTGTCGCCCTCCGCCTTGCACTGCTCCTCGAGCGGAGCCTGCGCGGCCGCCAGCGCCTCGTCGTAACCGTCGTCGCCGGGCTTGATGCCCTGCTTGAGGACCTCGGTTTTCGCCATCGATTCCGGATCGCCGCCGAGCTTGATGTCGACGCCGCGGCCGGCCATGTTCGTCGCGATCGTCACCGAACCGATCCGCCCGGCCTGGGCGATCGTCTCGCCCTCGCGTTGGGCGTGCTCGGGCTTCGCATTCAGGACCACGTGGTCGATCCCGTTGCGGGTGAACTCGGCGCCGAGCATCTCCGAGATCTCGACCGAGATCGTCCCGATCAGAATCGGCTGTCCAGCCTCGTGGCGTTCCTTGATCTCGCCGACCACGGCCTTCCACTTGCCGCCCTTGGTCTTGTAGATCTGGTCGTTCGCGTCGTCGCGGACCATCGGCCGGTGGGTGGGGATCTCAACCACCGGCATCTCGTAGATCTTCATGAACTCCTGGGCCTCGGTCATTGCCGTGCCTGTCATACCCGCGAGCTTGTCGTAGAGACGGAAGTAGTTCTGGAGGGTGATCGTCGCGAGCGTCTGGTTCTCCTCGCGGATCGCGACCCCCTCTTTTGCCTCGATCGCCTGATGGAGGCCCTCCGACCAGCGACGCCCCTCGAGGATGCGGCCGGTGAACTCGTCGATGATCATCACCTGGTTATCGATCACGGCGTAGTCGGTATCGCGGCTGTAGAGCGCCTCGGCCTTCAAACACTGGATCAGGTGGTTGACCAGGGTGCCGTTCTCCGAGACGTAGAGATTGTCCACGCCGAGGAACTGCTCCGCCTTGTGGACGCCCGCCTCGGTTGGCGCGACGGTCTTGTGCTTCTCGTCGTACTCGTAGTCGTGGTCGGCCTCAGAAGTGTCGCGCGACTCGCCGAGCGACTTCAGCTTCGTCTTCGTCTCCTGGCCGATCATCTGCTTGGCCAAGCGCGCGAACGTGTAGTAGAGATCAGCGGCCTTTTCGGGCTGGCCGGAGATGATCAGTGGCGTCCTGGCCTCGTCGATCAGAATGTTGTCGACCTCGTCGACGATGCCGAAGTTGTGGTCGCGCTGGACGCATTCCTCCAGCGATCCGGCCATGTTGTCGCGCAGATAGTCGAAGCCAAACTCGGAGTTCGTCCCAAAGGTCACGTCCGCGCCGTACATCTCACGGCGCTGCGAAGGAGGCATCTGCGCTTGGATCACGCCCACGCTCACCCCGAGCGCGCGATAGACGGGCAGCATCCATTCCGCGTCGCGACGGGCGAGGTAGTCGTTGACCGTGACCAGGTGGACCGACTTGCCGCCGAGCGTGTTGAGGAAAACCGCGGGGGTGGCGGTGAGGGTCTTGCCCTCGCCGGTCTTCATCTCGGCGATCGAGCCATCGTTTAGAACCATGGCGCCGATCAGCTGCACGTCGTAGTGGCGTTGGCCGAGCGTGCGCTTGCCGGCCTCGCGGGCCAGCGCGAACGACTCGGGGATCAGATCCGCGATCGGCTCGCCGTTGCGGGCGCGCTCGCGCAGGGCGTCGGCCTCCACCTTGAGCTCATCGTCGGAGAGAAGCTCCGTCTCGGCCTCGATGTCGTTGATTCGCACGGCAAGCTGTTCGAATTCCTTCAGCTTTTTGCCCTCGCCGAGGCGCAGGGCGCGATCAAGGATTCCTCTACCTGCCATCAGCGATTCAGGGTATCGCCCACGACGTGGGCAGCAGCTACGTCGTCTTCGCCCTGAGCGCGCGCGCGAGCGAGCGCTCCCAGCGGCGGCGTTACCGGCCCCGATCGTGGAGGTAGACGTTGCCTACCGCGTTGCCGGGCAGGTTGTCCGATCCTGAGCTGAAGGCGACGTAGCGTCCCGAGGCCGAGACCGAGGCCTCGTAGCTATGGCCGTCGGCCGGCGTCCCGGCCGAGGTCTTGCTGACCAGGCGGGTCTTGCCGGTCTTGCGGTCGTGGATGTAGACGTCATCGACCGCGTCGTTGCCGGGCAGGTTCGTCGCGTCTGACTGGAAGGCGACGTACCGCCCCGAGGCCGAGAGCGAGGGGTCGTAGCTATCGCCGTCGGCCGGATCGCCGGCCGAGGTCTTGCTGATCAGGCGGGTCTTGCCGCTCTTGCGATCGTGGATGTAGACGTCATCGACCGCGTCGTTGCCGGGCAGGTTGTTCGCCTGCGATTCGAAGGCGACGTAGCGCCCCGAGGCCGAGATCGAGGGGGTGTAGCTGTTGCCGTCGGCCGGTGCTCCGGCCGAGGTCTTGCTGACCAGGCGGGTCTTGCCGGTCTTGCGGTCGTGGATGTAGACGTCGTATAACCCGTCGTCACCGGGCAGGTTCGTCGCGGATGATTCGAAGGCGACGTAGCGCCCCGAGGCCGAGATCGAGGGGACGGAGCTGTTCTCGTTGGCCGGAGCGCCGGCCGAGGTTTTGCTGACCAGGCGGGTCTTGCCGGTCTTGCGGTCGTGGATGAAGACGTCGTACACCCCGTTGTTGCCGGGCAGGTTGTTCGCGGCTGACCGGAAGGCGACGTAGCGCCCGGAGGCCGAGACCGAGGGGGTGAAGCTCCAGCCGTCGGCCGGCGTGCCGGCCGAGGTCTTGCTGATCAGACGGGTCTTGCCGGTCTTGCGGTCGTGGATGTAGACGTTATTCACCGTGTCGTCGCCGGGCAGGTTGTTCGCCTGCGATTCGAAGGCGACGTAGCGCCCGGAGGCCGAGACCGAGGGGGTGAAGCTCCAGCCGTCGGCCGGCGTGCCGGCCGAGGTCTTGCTGATCAGACGGGTCTTGCCGGTCTTGCGGTCGTGGATGTAGACGTTATTCACCGTGTCGTCGCCGGGCAGGTTGTTCGCCTGCGATTCGAAGGCGACGTAGCGCCCCGAGGCCGAGATCGAGGGGGTGTAGCTGAAGCCATCGGCCGGAGTGCCGTTCGAGGTCTTGCTGACCAGCTTCGTCTTCCCTGCGGCGCCGAGCGCCGGCAGCGCCGCGACCAGCGCGCCGGTGGCGAGTGCCACCACGATCGCCGCCGCCCAGCGGCCAGCCCTGCTGATCTCCCCCACAGATCCTCCCCACATACCGAATCCTTCCTCTAGCCTCAGTCCCGACGAGGTGAAACTAACCCGGTCGCGGCGATGCTGTCAAGGCCGCTACCGGCCCCGGTCGTGGATGTAGACGTCATTCACCGCGTCGTTGCCGGGCAGGTTCGTCGCGAATGATTCGAAGGCGACGTAGCGTCCCGAGGCCGAGACCGAGGGGTCGGAGCTGTAGCTGTCGGCCGGCGTCCCGGCCGAGGTCTTGCTGACCAGCCGGGTCTTGCCGGTTTTGCGGTCGTGGATGTAGACCTCATCCACCGTGTCGTCGCCGGGCAGGTTGGTCGCGCCTGACCGGAAGGCAACGTAGCGCCCGGAGGCCGAGATCGAGGGGGCCTCGCTGTTGCCGTCGGCCGGAGTACCGGCCGAGGTTTTGCTGACCAGGCGGGTCTTGCCGCTCTTGCGGTCGTGGATGTAGACGTCATTCACCGCGTCGTTGCCGGGCAGGTTGGTCGCGTCTGAGTCGAAGGCGACGTAGCGCCCCGAGGCCGAGATCGAGGGGAGGTAGCTGTGGTCGTCGGCCGGCGTCCCGGCCGAGGTCTTGCTGACCAGCCGGGTCTTGCCGGTTTTGCGGTCGTGGATGTAGACCTCATCCACCGTGTCGTCGCCGGGCAGGTTGGTCGCGCCTGACCGGAAGGCAACGTAGCGCCCGGAGGCCGAGATCGAGGGGGCCTCGCTGTTGCCGTCGGCCGGAGTACCGGCCGAGGTTTTGCTGACCAGGCGGGTGTTGCCGGTTTTGCGGTCGTGGATGTAGACGTCGTACACCCCGTTGTTGCCGGGCAGGTTGTTCGCGGCTGACCGGAAGGCGACGTAGCGCCCGGTGGCCGAGACCGAGGGGGTGAAGCTGTTGCCGTCGGCCGGTGCTCCGGCCGAGGTTTTGCTGACCAGGCGGGTCTTGCCGGTTTTGCGGTCGTGGATGTAGACGTCATCCGCCGTGTCGTCGCCGGGCAGGTTCGTCGCGGATGATTCGAAGGCGACGTAGCGCCCGGAGGCCGAGATCGAGGGGAGGTAGCTGTGGTCGTCGGCCGGAGTACCGGCCGAGGTCTTGCTGACCAGCCGGGTCTTGCCGGTTTTGCGGTCGTGGATGTAGACCTCATCCACCGTGTCGTCACCGGGCAGGTTCGTCGCGGATGATTCGAAGGCGACGTAGCGCCCCGAGGCCGAGATCGAAGGGTCGTAGCTGTCGTCGTCGGCCGGATCGCCGGCCGAGGTCTTGCTGATCAGCTTCGTCTTCCCTGCGGCGCCGAGGGCCGGCAGTGCCACCACGAGCGCGCCGGTGGCGAGCGCCACCGTGATCGCGGTGGCATAGCGGCCGCCCCTGCTGATCTTCCCCACGGATCCTTCCCACATACCGAATCCTTCCCATCTCCACCTATCTGCTGGGCAAACCTAACCCGGAAGCGGCGGTGCTGTCAAGGCCCGGGCATATCCTCCGGCTGTGGCATCCCCTCCCGTCGGCGCGCACCTCTCGGGTGATGATCCGCTCGGCCTGGCCGCGGCCCTGGGGGCCGACGTCGTGCAGATCTTTCTCACCGCACCACAGAGTTGGGAGGCACCGCCGGAGCGCGCTGACGCCGCCGACCTCAAGGCCTCGCCCATGGATATCTACGTCCACGCGCCCTACCTGATCAACGTCTGCTCACCGAAGCCGAACGTTCGCTACGGCGCTCGCAAGATCCTCAGGCAGACATGCGAGGGCGCGGCCGACATCGGGGCGGCAGCGGTGATCGTCCACCCCGGCTATGCCGAGGACGGTCTTGTTGAGGGCGTCGCGCGCTGGACGAAGACGCTCGAGCAGCTCGAGTCCGAGGTGCCCGTCTACCTCGAGAACACCGCCGGCGGTGACAACGCCGTGGCCCGGCGCTTCGATGCGCTGGCGAAGCTCTGGGCGGCGGTGGCGGTGGCGAAGACCGAGGTCGAGGTCGGCTTCTGCTTCGACACCTGCCACGCCCACGCCGCGGGCGAGGAGCTATCCGACGCGGTCGAGCGCGCGATCGCGATCACCGGCGGTGTGGATTTGCTGCACTTCAACGACTCGCGCGACCCGCCGGGGACCGGCGCTGACCGCCACGCCAACATCGGCGCAGGCACGATCGACACCGACGTCCTCGCGCACATGGTTCGCGCCGCCGGAGCGCCCGTGGTGGTCGAGACGCCGCGCGACCCGGACGCGCTCCGCGCGGATATGGCGTTTGCTCGCGACGCCCTCGGCGTCTAGCTGGGGGTCTCGCGCAGACGTCCGAGCGCCCGGCGGGTGCGCTCGCGGCCGCGGCGCTTCTCCCGGCTGCGCTTGACCTGGCGGCGGACGTCCTCGGCGATCTCGTGGATCGCGTGGATCATCTCGGGGGCCGCCTCGTGGGCGCGGATCGTGGTCTTCCCCTTGAGGTAGAGCGTTGCCTCGGCGATCTGGCTATCGGTCACGCGCGGGTTGCGTTCCTCCGAGAGTTCGACCTCGAGCGTCGCCAGCGGCGACACCTGCTTACCCACCCGTTTGAAGCGTTTCTGCACCGCGTCCCGAAGCTCGTCGGTCACCTCGACGTTTCGACCCCTGATCTCGATCCGCACGGCCGGCTCCTCTCGTCGCGTTGCGCTTCCTTCGAGATTACGCCTTTCCCGGCGTCCGTCAAGGCCAACCCGACGACGCGGTGCGTCAGCAGACCTCGAGCACTTCCACCAGCCCCGCGGCGGCGCGGCAGAGAGCTCGATCGGCGCTGATCAGCGTGGCCTCGTGGGCCTCGGCCAGTGCGACGTACGTGGCGTCGAAGACGCTCAGTTGATGGCGTAGCGCCCAGACCCTCGGCGAGAGCGGCGTGTGGGGATGGCGGCGGATCGGGAGAGCTCCAAGGTCGGAAACGGCCGCGCTCGCTCGCGCGATGGGCATCTCGTCGCGCAGGGCCCACCTCCTCAGGGCGCTGAGGACCTCGGTGTCGAGCAGGAACGGTGCCTGGGCTTCGCGTTCCCTCAGCAGCGCATCCCGGGTGACCATGTGACCAGCCCGAGCGAGCAGCAGGTCGACCGCAGCGGAAGCGTCGAAAACGATCACCCCTGCCGCTCGGCGCGGATCGCCACGGCCGATGACTCACCCGGATCAGCGGGCTCGCGCGCTGCGATCCGCTTGAGTACCTCGGCTCCAGTCGGACGCTCGGCGATCTGCTTGAGCTCCTCGCGTAAGAGGTCGGACAGGGACCTGCCCTGCACTGCCGCTCGGGCCTTGAGACGGCGGTGGACGGACTCAGGTACGTCGCGAACTTGGATCGCTCGATTCATCGTGCTTGGATTATTGCATGCATTATGCATGCACACTCAAGCCCGCGCAAAGGTCAGCGCGCGGACGTCCGCCGCGCCGTGATCGCGGAGCACCGCGGCGCAGCTGAGGAGCGTCGCGCCCGTGGTCGCCACGTCGTCGACTATCCATGCGGTCCCGGGCGGTAGTGGCGCGGCTGCCGCGTCCCAGCGAACGCGAGGCGGGTCGGCGGTGCGTGCGGTGCGTGGCCGGCCCACCTGGCGCGGCCCGTCGTCGCGGGCGAGGCAGAGGTGAACCGGGGCTCCGGTGCGACGCGCCACCTGCGCAGCGAGCAGCTGCGCCGCGTCGAACCCGCGCGATCGCGAGCGCGCCGGTGAGCCGGGGACTGGGACCAGCGGACCGGCCTCGCCGCGGTCGAGAGCCGCTGCCATCGCTTCCGAAGCTACCTCGGCGAGCGCGATCCGGGACGAGAACTTCAGGCGCGCAACCAGCTGCTGCGCGGAGCGTTCGTAGCGCGCGGCACTGACGATCTCCAGCCCGCCGACGGCGGAGCGAACCGGCCCCAGCCGGGCCAGCCCGCGGCGACAACCGCAACAGACGCGCTCGCTGGAAGCAACCGGCACCGCGCAGATCGCGCAGAGCGGCGGGACGGCAAGACTCGCGATCGCGCGGAGCACGAACCAACGATCGGCCCTGGAGAGTGACGCGTTGCACACCTCTTGCGCCGGTTTCGTAGAGAATCGCGCCGATGGGGGATTCACCGTTTCAAGCATTCGCCGAGCGCCACGACCTCGACTACGCCGAGCGGGTGCTGCCCGGCGGCGGTGTCGGGCGGAAGGGCGTGAGCGAGGTCGCCGGCGGCAGCCTGCCGGGCGGCCTCGCGGGCGTCGTCGCGCGCTACGAGCAAGAGGTGAAGGCGAAGGTGCTCGAGGACTCTTCCAGCCCCCAGCTGCGACGTGTCACCACTTCGTCGGGCCAGACAACGACGAGCAAATACTTCCGCGACAGCTGCATGCTCATGACCCGCGTGCCCGAGAGCGCGGCGTTCCTTCCCTACGTGACTTGTCGCGACAGCACCGTGCGCGGCGTGACCGACCGGCTGATCGGCCCGGGCGGACTGATCCCGCTGGTGGACCATGTCGAGTTCGAGAGCACCGAGCTGAACCGCCGCTACCGGATCGGCACCTTCAAGGGACAGACGTCCGGCAACCGCCTGCGCCAGCTCTTCGCGCCCACCCTGATCGACTGGATGGCTCACGCCGCGCCCGAAGGCCTCTACTTCGAGCTGTTCGGCGGTGTGCTGATGCTGACCGTGACCGGCAGGGTCACCGAGGAGTCGCAGATCGATCACGCATGCGAGCTGGCGGGCCACCTCGCCGAGCGGATCCGCTCCGAGTCAATTGAGGCGGTGGCCGACGACGGCACGCCCGAGTACTCCGTGCCACCCGAACAGATCGAACAGGAGCGCAAGCGCGCCGACACCCTCGCCGCCGCGACGTTCGGCGAGCCGCCCGACGATTTCGCGACCGCGTTCGCGACGATCGAGCCGGTCGTCAAGGGCCAAAGCAAGGGGTTTCTGCGCAAGGTCTTCAAGGGGATCAACAAGGACGAGGCGCGCGACCTCGCGATCGAGGCGCTCGTCCGCGCCTACGGAGAGCGCCACGGCCTCGAGTGGCAACGCGCGACCGAGTTCATCGGCCGCCACTCCGGCTCGCCCATGCTGATCCCGCCGAAGCACGCGCTGCGGGGGCCGCTGCCGAGCCTCGGCATAACCGGCGACCTCTTCACGTTCGGCGGTGCCGCGCAGGGCGACGCGCAGAGTCCTTCCTACACGCCCGGAGCGACCCTGCCTTTCGCCGACACCACGGCTGTCCTGCAGATCGTTCCGGCGACCGAGCGCCAGGAAGGCAGCCGCACGATCGGCGGCTTCCAGGTGGTGGCGACCGGCGGCGCGCAACGTACGAGCAAAGCTTCGAAGCGCGACGCCGAGGTATCAGCGTCGATGGGCGAGGAACTGGGCGGCGGCTTCACCGTGATCGCCCACAACTGCGGGCCGGGCGTGACGATCACGCCGGCGATGCGCGAGTGGTTGCTCGCGGAGGATCGCGCCGGCGTGGCGGCGATGACCGCTGCGGGCGGCACCCTCACCGTCTTCTCGGCGCCCAAGCCGGCGGCGCAGTGGTCGTTCGCGACCTTCGACGAACTCTGCACCTCGCTTGCGCCGCTCCGCTAGACCATCCCAATCGAAGTCGTCATCGACGCCGCAGGGGCCGGTCGATCACGACTTCGATGGCGGGCGAGAGACGCGCAGCTCAGGCGAAGACGGCACGTTCGACCTCGGAGAACTCGTTCTCGCAGCGGATCACCGCGGGGGCTTTGCCGAGCGCCGTGTCTGGGTCCTTCAAGCCGTGGCCGGTGAGTACGCAAACCACCGTCGACGGCGGTTCGGCCCCCTCGACCACCGGCAATCCGTGGGCGAGGATGCCCGCCACCGAGGCGGCGGAGGCAGGCTCGCAGAAGACGCCCTCGCGGGAGGCGAGCAGGCGATACGCGTCGAGGATCTGGTCGTCGGAGACGGCGGCGATCCGCCCGCGGGACGAGGTGACCGCCTCCATCGCCTCCTCCCAGCGCGCCGGGTTGCCAATCCGGATCGCCGACGCGATCGTTTCGGGGTCGGCGACGGGCTTGCCGATCACCAGCGGCGCCGCACCCTCGGCCTGGAAGCCGTAGAGAATCGGCGCGGTCTCGCGTTCGCCGAAGCCGCGATTCCAGGCGGTGATGTTGCCGGCGTTGCCGACCGGGATCGCCAGCGCGGCCGGCGCTTCGCCGAGCTCGTCGATCACCTCGAACGCGGCCGTCTTCTGACCCTCGATCCGGTACGGGTTGACGGAATTGACCAGTTCGATCGGATGCTTCTGCGCGAGCTCGCGCACCAACGTGAACGCGTCGTCGAAGTTGCCGCGCAGCGCGATCACCCGTGCCCCGTGCATCAAGGCCTGGGCCAGCTTGCCGATCGCGATCTTGCCCTCGGGCACGATCACCGCGCAGCGCATCCCGGCGCGCGCTCCATAGGCGGCCGCGCTCGCGGCCGTGTTGCCGGTGGACGCGCAGATCACCGCTTCGGCGCCACGCCCCGCGGCACGCGAGACGGCGACGGTCATGCCGCGGTCCTTGAACGAGCCGGTGGGGTTGGCGCCCTCGAACTTCAGCAGCACACGCGCGCCCACCCGTTCGGAGATGACCGGCGCGTCGATCAGGGGGGTCGATCCCTCGTTCAGCGATATGACCGGGTCGCCCGGCTCAAGCGGAAGCGTGTCCCGGAAGCGTTCAATCAGCGGTTGCGGCACCGCGTGAGCCTATTTCACGCTCTGTTCGAGTCTTGCCTCGATCCGCGCGCCACGTGCCCCAAGTTCGAGAGTTGAATCGCCCTGTGCGGAGGGTTGAAGCCTCGAGGAGAGGCGTACGAGTCAGGATCGATACGACCGTCGAAAGCCGGTTCCGGTTCGAGTCCGGCGCTCTCCGCACCTTTACACTTGAAAAACTGACTCGTGCACTGGGCGGTAGCCCAGTTTCACCCTGAACGGCCCGCTTCGGCGGGCCGTTCGCACGCTCGGGGGCCGAGACCGAGCCTCAGGGTTCGATCAGGAGACCGTGCCGGTTGAGGCAGGGCGGGTCCGCCTTCCTGCAGAGAGGCACGGGGGCCACGTCGTTGCCACCCGGGTAGCTGGGGCCAGAAGAGTCCGGCGTCTCGGATGTGCCGCCTCCTGCGGCGATCGGCTTGGACGTATCCGAGCCACTCTCATCCGGCTCGTCCGTGTCGGGCACCGGCGTCACGGCCGTCGTCGGCAACGCGCTCGTGGCGGGCGCCGGCTCGCCCAGGCCCGACCTCGCGTTCACCCTGTTCAGCGTCTCTCGGATCTGCTCGGCGGTCTCGGCGCCGCCGTTCTCTGCACAGGCGACGAGGCTCAGCGCGGCAACGATCGCGCCCAGTACGACGACTGCCCGTGATCCGCCCTTCACCCTAACCCCCGTTTGTAGTCCGCATTCGCAGCGAACCCTAAACGAACTCTTCCTCGATCACCCGGATCGCGCGGGGGGTTGCGCGCATGAAGTCGAGCTTCGCCAGCTCCTCGAGCGCGCCGTAGAAGGAGCTTTCGAGGATCTCGTGCATCACCATCACCAGCCGCGCCTGGTCGCCGCTGCCACGTTGCACGACGCTGCGGACCGAGATGCCCGCCTGGCCGAGGACGTCGGCAACCGCCGCTAGGACGCCGGGCCGGTCGTCGACCTCGAGGTGGAGGTAAAACGACGAGGAGACGTCGGGGACCATCGCCAGGTCCGTCGTGGGCTGGTGGACCGGAGCCTCACCCGCGAGGATCGAGACGACGTCGCCCAGCACCGCGGTGGCGGTAGCCGATCCGCCAGCGCCCGGGCCAGACATCGTGATCTCGGTGATCGCCGGCGCCTCGACCATCACGGCGTTGAACGGCCCCTCGACCGGGGCGAGCGGGTGGCCGCGGTAAAGAAAGCAGGGGAATACGCGGACGCTCACGCCGCCGTCACGCAGCTCCGCGACGCCGAGCAGCTTCAGCGACAGGCCCAACTCCTTCGCGTAGGCGAGGTCGTCGGGCTGAATGTCGGTGATGCCCTCATAGGGCACGTCATCGAGCTGCACCGGCGCGCCGAACGCGAGCCGGGCGAGGATCGCCATCTTCGCCGCGGCGTCCGCACCGCCGACGTCGTCGGTCGGGTCCGCCTCGGCATAGCCCAATTTTTGGGCGCGCGCGAGCACCTCATCGAAGCTGGCACCGGTTTTCGCCATCTCGGTGAGGATGAAGTTGGTCGTGCCGTTGACGATCCCGAAGACCTTGGTGATCTCCGTCGCGGCAAGGCTTTCCTGAATGACCCGGATCACCGGCACGACGCCGGCGACCGCAGCCTCGAAGCGAAGCTGCACCCCCGCATTACGAGCGGCGGCAAACAGCTCATCGCCGTGCTGGGCGACCAGCTGCTTGTTGGCCGTCACCACGTGCTTGCCCGACTGCAGCGCTCGCAGCACGTAGTCGCGCGCGGGGTCGGTCCCGCCGATCAGCTCGACGACGATGTCCGACGCATCGAGGATCTCCTCGAACTCGCCCTCCGAGCGGCGCAGAATCCCGCACAGCTCGGGGCGGCGCCCTGCCACCTGCGCGACCGCGTCGGCGCGCTCGGCGACCAGTTCGGCGAACGCGCCGCCGACAGTGCCCTTCCCGAGCAGCCCGATACGGGCGGCGTCAGACATCGCGGCCGGTCAGGTCGTCGTAGGTCTCGCGGCGCACGACCAACCGAGCGTTGCCGTTTCGGCAAAACACGACCGGCGGTCGTCGAACTCCGTTGTAGTTGTTGGCCATCGCATGACCGTACGCACCCGTGGTGGGGGTGACGATAACGTCGCCTACCCTGGGCGCCGCCAGCCGCGCGTCGCGCACGAGGATGTCGCCCGACTCGCAGTGCATGCCGGCGATCGTGACCTCTGTGTCGGGTTCGGCCGCTGCGCGGTCGGCCACCAGCGCCTCGTAGCGGGCGCCGTAGAGCATCGGGCGCAGGTTGTCGGACATGCCGCCGTCGACGGCGAGATAGGTGCGCACCCCCGGGATCTCCTTGACGGTCCCCGCCGAGTAGATCGTGATCCCAGCGTTGGCGACCAGGGAGCGACCGGGTTCGACCAATAGCTTCGGCAGCGGGTCGAGGACGCGACGCAGCCCGTCGACCTTCACATTTACGTAGTCGGACACGGGGGGCGGCTCGTCACCGGTGATGTAGGCGACGCCGAGGCCTCCACCCACGTTCAGCACGCCGAGCTCATCCACGTCAAGCTCGGAAGCCTCGGCCAGGCCACCGAGCGACTCGATCGCCTTGGTGTACGGCTCGAGCTCGAAGATCTGGGATCCGATGTGGGCGTGGAGCCCGCGCAGGCGCAGGTTCTTGGCTGCGCGCACCTCCTCGATCGCCCGGGCCGCCAGCCCGTCGGCAAGCCCAAATCCGAACTTGGAGTCGAGCTGGCCGGTCTGGATGTAGCTGTGGGTGTCGGCCTTGATGCCGGGCGTCACCCGGATCAGCACGTCCTGGCCGCCGTTCGCTTCAGCGAGGCGGTCGAGTCGCTCAAGCTCGTCGAAGGAGTCGCAGACGATGTGACCGACTCCGGCGGCCAGCGCCTCTCCGAGCTCCACCTCGGATTTGTTGTTGCCGTGCATATAGACGCGGCCAGGATCGAACCCGGCGGCGAGGGCCATATGCAGTTCGCCGCCGGACGCAACGTCGGCGGCGAGGCCGAGCTCGGCGAACAGAGCGTAGATCGCGGTGATCGGCGCGGCCTTCGAGGCGAAAACCACCTCGTAAGGCACGTCGCGCGCCGCGAAGGCATCCAGATACGAGCGCGCCCGCTCGCGCAGGTCGTCCTCGGCGTAGACGTAGGCGGGGGTGCCGAACTCGGCGGCCAGCTCGACAACGTCGCAGCCACCGACCTCCAGGCGCCCGCGATCGTTGACGCGGCTACCCAGCGGGTAAACCGCGGACCCCTGGATTGGATCTGTTGTCGTGTGCGCGCTCACGAAGCCAGTCATTATTCCCGGTCGATGAGTCCGCACACGCTTCCGTCCCCCGATGCGCCGAGCGAGACGGGCAACCACGACGGACGTCCCTACTGGCTCTGGCTCCCGGCCTCCGCACCACCCTGGCCAGGAATGCTGATCCTCCATGGCGCCGGCTCGACCAAGGAGAACCATGGCGACTTCGGCCGCCTATGCGCCGCCGCGGGCTGGGCGGCGCTCTCCTACGACCAGCGCGGCCACGGCGAGTCCGAGGACGTGATGGGCGCCCAGGCGCTGACCGATGTCGGCCGGATGGCCCGCTTCCTCGGTTCGCGCGAAGGGGTTGACGCCGGAAGGATCTGCGTACGCGGCTCGAGTATGGGCGGCTTCATGGCCATTCACGCCGCCGCGACCTCCGACGCCATCGTGGGCGCGATCGCGATCTGCCCGGCCTGGGAGGACCATTTGCGTCGCTCGCTCGGCTCGGGTGAGGCAGAGTTCCGAGTGGACGAGGCAGCCTTCGCGGCCTGGCTGGGTGAGCTCGACCTACCCGATGCCGCCGAACTGATGAGGAATAAGCCGCTGATTCTGCTCCACGCCGACGGTGACGAGCGGATCCCGAGCGACCTTTCGGTGAAACTGCACGCCCGCAAGGCGGACCCGCGCAAGCTCGTGATCGTGCCCGGCGGACACCACCGCTCGGTCCAACACGATCCCGAGCTTCAGGGCGTCGCTCTCAGCTGGATCTCGAAGCAGCTCTAGACGGGGTCTGACCCCGGTTACTTGCCGCCGCCAAGGAGCTTGTCGCCGAGGCCGCCCTTGCCGAGCAGGCCGTCCACGGTGCCGTTTATGGCGCCATTCACCTGATTGCCCAGGTTCGGGTTGCCGAGCGCGCCACCGAGACCGTTGCCCAGGTTGTTGACGGTGTCATCGAGCACGCCGGTGAGCCCACCGGTCGCACCGCCCAGGCCGAGGTTGAGACCAAGGTTGCCGGCCGTGTTATCCACGCCGCCGACAACACCGCCGACGGCACCCGGGGCGCTTGCGCCACCGCCGCCGCCTGGAACGGCTCCGGGGGGAATCAGGCCGGGATCAATGGGGAGGACACCGGTACCGCCGCCGGCCCTGTCACCGGGCCCACCGGCGCCCGAGCCCGGCGGCAATGCGGCCACGATCTCAGCCAGCGCGGCCGCGCTTGGCGCAGCGGGCTCGCCCGCCACGGCGGCGGCGACCGGAGACGCGGCAGCGGCAGCGGCCCGGGCAGCATCGGAGGTCAAGGTGATCGTGGCGTCAGCCGAGTCGTCGGCGCCGAACGGCAGTCCGTTGAATCCGACGAACGCGGCGACCGACAGGAACACCACAAGCGCCGCCGCAGCAAGAGCGGCCGTGACGCCGCCGCCGGCAAGAATCGCTCGCCGGTTGGCTGTCCGGGGAAAGTTGATGTCTACCGCTGACTCCATGCCTTGGCGGACGCCGGCCAAGGCATCCGCTACGCCTATCGGCAGCCAGGGCTGCGGGCTTTAGCCCTGGCGGTCTTAGAGGTAGCCGAGCGGGTCCACGGGAGCACCGTTGACCCGCACCTCGAAGTGCAGGTGATCGCCGAAACAGTTGCCGGTGCAGCCGACGTAGCCGAGCACCTCTCCCTGCGAGATCGAGCCCGACGTGACGGCAAAGGAGGACTGGTGGGCGTAACAGGTCGAGAGCCCGCCTCCGTGGTCGATGCAGGTGTAGTTTCCGTAGCCGCCGCTGGCCGAATCGCTCTGGACCAAGGCGATCCTGCCGCTCTTGGCGGCTCGGATCGGGACACCGGCAGGAACGCCGATGTCAATCCCAGCGTGCAGGCGCCCCCAGCGCTGGCCGAACGGCGAGGTGACCGGGCCGTTGACCGGCCAGATCATGCCGCTACCGCCATCGACGATCGGGCCCGCCGGAAGCGGATCGCTCGAAGTCGTCGAGGCCGACTCGCGCAACTGAGCCTCGATCTGGGCGCTCAGCTCCGAGATGTCGCCCTCGAGATCGTCCTCGCGCACCCGGGTGGCATCCAGCGCAGCCGCCTTGTCGTCACGCACGGCGTCAAGCTCGGCCTGACGCGACTCGAGCTGGCTGCGCGTGCGCTCGAGTTCGGCCTTCTTGGCCTCAATCTCGTCGCGCACGTCACGGATGCGATGAACCGTGTCCTGCGATTCGTCGCGCAGGTCACGAACACGAACGATGATCGCGGCGTCCTGATCCTGGATCCGCGTCAGGTAGTCGTAGCGGCTGACGAGGTCGTCGAAGCCGTCCGCCGCGAGAATCACGGTGAGGGCGTCAGGCTGGTCGGACTTGTAGAGCTCGACCAGCCGCTCTCGCAGGATCACCAGGGACCGGCCGAGCCGATCGCGCAGGCGCTCGAGGTTCTCGACTTCGGACTTGAGACGAGCCTCGGTCTCGCGCAGCTCCTCGGCCACGACCGCCTCGCGGTTGCGCAGGACCGCGACCTCGCCCGCGAGCTGATCGATCTGGTCCGTGTAGCCGCTGATCTCGGTCGAGAGAACCTGGCCGCGTTCCTTGACCTGGTCGAGTGCGGCCCGCTTCGTATCTATTTCCGACTGCAGATCCTGGGCGACCGCGGATCCGCCCGCCACGCTCAGCCCTGCGAGCAGGACAAACGCAGTTACGGTTCGGGCACGCTTTCGCATGTCGGAGAAGTTCCCCACGGACGCAGCACAGTAGCAGCGGATTCCTGCTTTGCAAGCGTTCCTTAACACTTTTTGGTAAGGCTGCAAGCGGGATTGCAGGGGTTTCCCGCATTTATGAGGAGGGCTTCACTCCAAGCTGAATCAGCTCGCCCTCCTCGCCGCCCTCCTCCATCTGCAGCGTCGAGTGCTCGATCGCGTGCCGCTCGCGCAACATGAACTCGAGTTCACGCCGCGCGCGGTCGCGGTCCGTACCCGGTGCCACCACCACATGCGCCGAAAGCGCGACGAAACCGGGCGTGAGCGTCCATACGTGCAGCTCGTGTACGGCCTCGACCCCGCCTGTCCCACACATGAGCGCGCCCAGTTCGTCGACGTCCAGACCCGCTGGAGCGGTCTCCATCAACACCTCGATCGGGTCGAGTACCAAGCGGGCAGACGAGGCGAGGATGAGCGCCGCCACGACGAGCCCGGCGATGGGGTCCGCCTGGTTCCACCCGGTGGCGAGCACGATCGCGCCCGACGCAACCACGGCAAGCGAGCCGAGCGCGTCGGCTAGCGAGTGACGCAGCACACCCTCCAGATTGAGATCCTCGCGATCGCCACGCGCGAGAACCCAGGTCGCGAACGCGTTCCCCGCCAGGCCGAAAAGTCCCAATGCCAGAACACCCGCACCGTCGATCTCGATGGGATCACCAATCCGGTTCACAGCCGCGACGGCCACAAGCACCGCGATCGCCGCCAGCGCCAGTCCATTCACCAACGCTGCCAGCACCTCGCTGCGCTGGTAGCCGAAGGTGCGGCGCGCGCTGCTCGGCCGCGTGGCCAGGGAGACAGCGAACAGGCCGAGCAGGATCGAGCCGACGTCGGAAAGCACATGGCCTGCGTCTGCCAGCAGGGCCAGCGAGCCGGTGACGATGCCCCCGACGAGGGCGGCTGCGAGCATCAAGGCGTTGACCGCCAGGGCGATCAGCATCCGCCGGCGACTGTCAGCTCGGCGCAGATCGAGTCCGTGAACGCGTGAGTGGGCGTGGGTGTGCGCCACGAACCGAACTATGGCGCGGCGGCGCGTAGATAACTTGTCGGTCGTGTTCGCACGCATCCGCTATCTCATCGCCGACATCGCGTTCTGGGTTCGTCGTCACCCGGTTCGGGCGCTTGCCGGCCTCGTGGTCGTCGGCGGCCTCGCCGTGGGAGGTGTCTATGTGGCTGGGGAACTCTCCGATGACAACCCCAACTCGCTCGCACCAGCACCGCAGGTGATCCTGCGCACCCAGGAGGCGCCGGAGGAGACCACCGACCTCGGCTTTCCCGCATTCGCGACGCGCAATACGACGCGGGTTGCGGGCGCCGACCCCTTCGCCACAGCCGCGGCCATAGCCCTGGCCACCTTTCCGTCCACCGCCGGGGTCGACGGTCCCGACGCCGTAACCCTGGTCGACTCCGACGACTGGGCCGGAGCCATCGCCGCATCGGTTCTTGTCGCAGCCCCCGTCAGTGCCCCGATCCTCTACAGCGACGGTGACGAGCTTCCAGACCTGAGCGCCTCGGCGTTGCAGACGCTGGCACCCCAGGGGTCGGCCGCTACCGAGGGCCGCCAGATCTTCGCAATCGGGGAGGCGCCGGCCCCGGAGGCCGTGCGCGCCCGTGAGATCCGCGGCGAGACCCCTGCCGAGGTTGCCGCAAGTGTGCTTGGTCTACGCAAGCGGCTCACCGGCGAGCCACCCGCGCATGTGCTGGTCGTGAGCAGCGACAACGCCGCGTACGCGATGCCGGCGGCGGCTTGGGCGGCGCGGTCGGGCGACCCGGTGCTCTTTTCCCAGGCGGACTCCGTCCCCAAGCCGACACTCGACGCGCTCAAGGAGCTGAAGGATGTGCCGGTCTACCTCCTCGGACCCGACGACGTGATCTCCGAGGACGCCCAAAAGGAGATCGAGAAGGCGCTCGGCGCGAAGGTGAAGCGCGCCGCGGAGGAGGACGACCCCGTCGCCAACTCGGTTGAGTTCGCGCGCTACACGGACGGCGACTTCGGCTGGAACATCAACGACCCCGGCCACGGTTTTGTGATCGCTAATGCCGCCCGACCGACCGACGCGGGCGCTTCGGCACCTCTATCCGCCAGCGGCACGTGGGGGCCGCTGCTCGTGACCGACGACGTGCAGACGCTGCCCCCCGCCCTCGAAGGGTTCCTGCTCGACCTCAAGCCGGGGTACGAGGACGATCCGACGCGTGCGGTCTACAACCACATCTGGGTGATCGGCGACACCGCCTCGATCTCGGTGCCCTTCCAGGTTCAAGTGGACGAGATCGCGGAGCTGGCGCAGGTAAGGTCGGGCAGCGGCGCCACCACGCTCGGTCCGGCGCCCGGAACGCCCGAGCCCGAGAGCGACGCGGATCGCGACGCCGCCGCAAAAAAGGGCGAGCCAGCCGACGACAACAAGAAGGCAGACCGATGAGCGAGAGCGAGAGTCCCGACGTCCTGCGAGGTCGCGAGATCACAGTCGACGACGTGCGAGCGCTGGCCGGACCTGCCACCCCCCACTTCGCGCTGCAGATCCGCAACCGGATCACCCGGATGGTCGAGCCGCTTGCCGCCGACGATCCCGCGCGAGTGGAGGGCGAGCGCCAGATCGAGCGCCTGACCCAGCTCTCCGCGCACTCGGGAGAGCCACGCGGCGCCAGATGAGCACCACGACCGCAAACGATCGCCTGCGCGAAACCCTCAGGCCCGACGCCGCCGTGGCGGCGGCCAACGATTCCGGCTGGAGCGCCGGCTACCTCGACCTGCTGGGCGGCGGCGCAGACGGGCCCAAATCCACCGGCTTCGCCCAGGATCTGATGCTCACCCGGATCGTCCCCACGATCTACGAACGCTGGTGGCGTCCCGCGCTGGGCCGAGCCGTAAAGGGCGTGACCGGCCCTGGCATGGCCGAGGAGATGCGCATCGCCCGTCTCTTTCTGGGCCTGACCAAGGGCGACCGCGTGCTCGACGTCGCCTGCGGCCCTGGGAACTTCTCACGGCAGTTTGCCCGCGCGGTCGGCGCCACCGGCCTTGTGGTCGGTCTCGACGCTTCGCCGACCATGCTCGCCCGCGGCGCCGAGGAGATGGGGAGCTCGCGCGACGGGAACCTTGCGCTGGTTCGCGGCGACGCGACGGCGATGCCGTTCGAGGACGCGAGCTTCGATTGCGCCTGCTGCTTCGCCGCCCTGCACCTGTTCGGCGACCCCTATGGGGCGCTCGACGAGATGCGCCGGGTGCTGGCCCCCGGTGGGCGAATCGCCGTGATGACCTCGATCCGCCGCCCCGTCACGGTCAAGTCGATGAAGCCCGTAATCGAGCGGCTCAGCGGGATGCGCGTGTTCGAGGCCGACGAGATCACGCGGGCGCTTGCCGAACGCGACTTCGTGGACGTAGGCAAGCGCGTCTCCGGACTCGTCCAGTTCGTCGGCGGCCGCCTCCCCGCCTAGCCGAACGCACGAGGGGCGCCCTGCCTGACGCCCCTCGCTTTCTTGAGTCGTGGCCGGTGCGCGACTAGTCCTGGGCGCACTCCTTGAGCCCGAGCTCCGCCGCCTGTTTCTCGACAGCAGCGAACGGGTCCGCGTTCTGATCGTTCACGATCGCACCGGGATCGTCCTTGAGCTCGTCGAGGACCTCCTGGGCGTTGCTCAGGAATGTCTCGTACTCCTCGACACCGGTCTCCGGAGAGTCAAGGGCACCGAGGCGGTCGAGCTGCGTCTGGATTCCTGGAAGGACCGTGTCCTCGACGAAGGCGACCTGATCCGCTTTGCTCGGCTCCTTGTTCGGGTTGCCGAAAAGCTTCTTGGCGGCATCGTCGATAACTGCGTCGCCATCGGTGCAGACCGCGTCGGCTTCCCTAACAAACTCGGCCGGCAGCAGCCCGGCCGCACCGGTCTCGCCGCTGGCGCCACTGGCGCCGCTGGCACCGACGTCCTCAGCCACAGGCTGTGCGTCCTCGGACTCGTCGTCGTCGCCGCCGCAACCGGCAACGAACAGTGATCCGGCGACCCCGATGATCGCCAGGAACTTGAAGCGCTTACTCAATTCTTCTACCTCATTCAGTCGATGGGGGACGGACGGCGGGGCACGTTAGCCGAAGACCTAGCGAAAGCCGCATTCCCGAGAGCCGTAGGCCTCAGCAAGATCCTGCGCCTTACGCAGGCCCGTGGGGGGCCGCCTTCCGAGGGCCTCCGGGTCGGCCTCGATCTGGGCGATGCCGCGACGGGTCGCGGTGATGATCGCCTCCACCTCCGCTTCGTCACCCTCGGGCGCGCCCAGCGCCTCGATCGCGTCGGCCTCGGCCTCGAGCGCAGGAACGGCGATGTTGATCGCCACGTCGGAGACCGCCTTGGGGTCCAGACCGCCGGGCGCGCTGACCAAGTCGTCGGCGGCGGCCTCGATCCGCGACTCCGACGACAGGCAGATCTCGTCGGCCTGCCGCAGGAACTCGGCCTTCGACAGCGGCTCCGAGACGACCGGCGAGAAGCCCGCTTCCTCGTCGCCGCCCCCGCACCCGGCGAGAACAGCGACGAGTAGAAGTGGAACTCCTAGACCCGCTCGATCAAGGTGCCCGTGCCCAGCCCGCCGCCGCAGCACATCGTCACCAAGCCCGTCTGTTTGTCGGAGCGCTCCATCTCATGCAGAAGCGTCGTGATCAGCCGGGCGCCGGAGCCGCCAAGCGGATGCCCCAGCGCGATCGCGCCACCGTTCACGTTGACCTTGTCCATATCGGGCTCGAGCTCGCGGCGCCAAGCCGCGACCACGGATGCGAACGCCTCGTTGACCTCGATCAGGTCGATGTCGTCGATCTTCATCCCGTTGCGGTCCAGAATCTTCCGGGTCGCCGGAATCGGGCCGGTGAGCATGATTACCGGATCCACGCCCACCGTCGTCTGATCGACGATCCGCGCCCGGGGGGTACAACCGAGCTCCTCGGCCTTCTCGCGAGTCATGAGCAGCACCGCGGCGGCGCCGTCGGAGATCTGCGAGGAGTTGCCCGCCGTGATCGTGCCGTCCTCCTTGAATACCGTTTTGAGCTGTGAGAGACCCTCAATGCTCGTGTCCGGGCGGATGCCCTGGTCGGTCGTGTAGGTGTCGCCGTTGACCTGGAACGGAACGATCTCACGCTCGAAGCGGCCCTCCTCGGTCGCCTTTGCGGCGAGCTGTTGGGAGCGGACGCCCAGCTCGTCGAGCTCCGAGCGGGGGATCTCCCACTTCTCGGAGATCATCTCGGCCGAGATTCCCTGTGGGACCAGGTTGTACTGCGCCATCAGCTCCTGCGAGTACGCCGCACCGTGCTCACTCATCACCTGAGCACCGTCGGCGAACGAGATGTGGCCCATGTGCTCGACACCCCCGCCGATTGCGACATCGTGGACCCCGGAGGCAACCAGAGCCGCGGCGAAGTTGACGGCCTGCTGCGCAGAGCCGCACTGGCGATCGACGGTGGTGGCCGGAGTCTCGATCGGCAGCCCGGCCTCGAGCCAGGCGTTACGGCCGATGTTCATTCCCTGCTCGCCGAACTGCTGCACGCAGCCGGCGACGACGTCCTCGACCTCCGAGGCGTCGATCCCGGCGCGCTCGACGACCTCGCCGTAGACCTTCGCCAGAAGGTTCGACGCGTGGACATCCTTGTAGTAGCCCTTCTCCTCATGCCCGCGTCCCACCGGGGTGCGAACCGCTTCGACGATGACGACCTCGCGTCCGCCGAACTTGCCGTTGCTTGCCATGTTGATTTCCTCCTAGGTGAAGTTTCGAATTGAAACTATATTCAGGTCTCAGCCGCGGGTAGCTTCGGACTCGGTGATGCCCGGAGGCGTCCAGCCCGGGCCGCGGAAGACCACGCCGAGCTTGTTGCGCAGTCCGCGCGCGCTCTTTACGTCATGCCACATCGCGATGTACTCGTGGAAGGCGACCCGCACGGGCCTGAAGGTGCGCAGTTGGGTAGTGAGGCCGTAGCGAACGCGCTCCCCCTCGGGCTCATACGTCCTGAAGAGCTTGTCCCAGATGATCAGGATGCCTCCGTAGTTGCGGTCGAGGTACTGCTCGTTGACCCCGTGGTGCACCCGGTGGTGCGACGGCGTGTTGAAAAACCACTCGAGCGGTGCCGGCAGCCTGCGGATGCGCTCGGTGTGGATCCAGAACTGGTAAATCAGCGACCACGCCTGGGCTAGTAAGACCATGTAGGGCTCGAAGCCCACGGCCGGCATCCAGATCCAGAACGGAAAGTAGGTCATCGGCACCCAGGTCTGACGCAGCGCGGTGGAGAGGTTGTAGTGCTGGGAGGAGTGGTGAACGACATGGCTCGCCCAGAAGAGCCGGCTCTCATGGGAGATGCGGTGAAACCAGTAGTAGGAGAAGTCGTCGGCGAAGAACAGGAGCACCCAGACCCACCAGTCGCCAGCGTCCAGTCGCAGCGGGGTGATCTCGTAGATCGCGACGAAGATCGCCAGCACGACGAACTTCCAGGCAACGTTGATCGCGACGTTGCCCAAGCCCATCGTCAGGCTGGTCCGCGTGTCGCGGGATTCGAACCCGACCATGTCCTGGTCGTGGTCGCCGAGGTGTTTGAACGAGAGGTACTCGGCGATGAGCAGCAGGACGAAGAACGGGATCGCGTAGTAGAGGACCTCAGCCATCTCCGCGGGTCAGGGTAGCGCCAACTGACCGCGCGGTCAGGCGCCCTCGGCGCGCTTGGCGTCGTGTGCGATCCGGCTCGGCCACCAGTTGCGCTCACCCAACTTGAAAGCAATCGCCGGGACAAGAATCGTGCGCACGACGAACGTGTCAACGAGGAGGCCGAAGGCGACGGTAAAGCCGAGTTGGAAGAGCGTCTCGAGGGGAAGCGCCATCAGCGCGCAGAACGTGCCGACGAGGATCAGGCCGGCCGACGTGATCACCCCTCCCGTCCGTTCGAGCCCGGCGATCACGGCCTCCTTCGTCTCCTGGTAGGCCGCCTCCTCGCGGATCCGGCTGATCAGGAAGATGTTGTAGTCGACTCCGAGCGCGACCAGGAAGATGAAGGCGAAGGTCGGGATGCCGGGGTCGGAATCGGGCTGGTTGAAGATCTCGGTGAAAACCAGGCTCGAGGCGCCGAGCGCGAATGCGTAGGAGAGGACCACCGTGGCGACGAGGTAGAGCGGTGCGACCACGGCGCGAAGCAGGATGCAGAGGATGAGGAGGATCAATACGAGAATCAGCGGGACGATCAGCTTCGCGTCGGAGCGGAGCGTCTCGGCGGTGTCGAAGTTCTCGGCGGTGACGCCGCCCACCAGCGCTTCACCACCCGCCTCCCGGTCGGCGATCGACCGCAGATCGGGGATCAGATCGTTCGCCTCGTCGGAGAACGGATCGAACTCAAGGGTGGCGTCGATCCGGGTCAGCTCCCGGTCCTCGGACTGGCCGGTGAGGACCACGTTGGCGACGCCATCGGCCGAGCCGAGAGCATCGGCGACCGACTGGGCCGACTCGGTGGACACGATCGCTGTGGTGGGCGCGGTCTGACCCGCCGATAGCTCCCGCTCGAGCACCGCCTGGCCCTCGACCGACTCGGGTGGGTCGCGGAAGCCCTCTCCGAAGTCGATGATGCCGCGGTCCCGGAGGCTGCCCAGCGAGCCGACGGCGAGCACGGCGAGACAAATGGTCATCGCCACGACAGGCCGGTCGTGGACGATGTGGCCGATCCGGCTCCACACGTCGAGTGGGCGCCGCTGTTCGGAGCCCTGCCGGGGCACAGAGGGCCAAAACGCGTTTCGACCCAAGCAGGCAAGCAGGGCCGGCAGCAGGGTTAGGCCGGCCAGAAGCATCACGGCGATTCCCAACGCAAGGCTCGGACCGAGTGTCTGGGTCGCCTTGAAGTCGGCCAGCGTCAGCACCATCATCGAGGCGATCACGGTCGCCCCCGCCGAGAGGATCGCCGGGGCGGTGCGCTCGGTTGCATGTGCCATTGCGTCGTGCTTGTCGGCCGTTCGTCGCAGTTCCTCTCGGTAGCGAGAGACGATCAGGAGGCAGTAGTCGGTGCCGGCACCGAACATCAGGACGATCAGGAGGCTCGTGGTTTGGCCGTTGACCTCGATTGCTCCCGCCTCGACCAGTCCGTAGACAGCCGCGGCAGCGATCCCGTATGCGATCGCGACGACGAAGAGCGGTACCAGCGCAACGACCGGCGAGCGATAGATCGCGAGCAACAGAACCAGGACGAGAGACACCGTCGCCAGAAGAAGCGTCACGTCGATCGACTCGAATACCTCGATCGAGTCGGCGACGATGCCGGCGATGCCAGTCGTGTAGGCACGCAACTCATCGGCCGGGGCATCGGCGGGCGGCACCACATCGCGGATCGCCGCGACGTTGTCCTGAATCTGTTCCGACTCCTCGGAGTTGGTTCGGATCAGCAGCACGGCTGTCGAGCCGTCTTCGGAGATCGCAGGCGGTGCGCCTCCGCCCTGCCCGCCCGGCGGGCCCGGGATCGGGGCCTGGCCCGAGGTAGCGGCCGCGCACTCGATCGGGCCCTCGGGCCCGATCACGCTGAGGATGCCTTTCAGCTCGGTGCCCTCGCAGAGGGTCGCAGCGTCGTCGCGAATACGCCTGAAGTCCTCGTCGGTCAACGTTCCCTCGCTGCGGGTGTAGACCACCAGTGCGTCCACCTCGCGGCCATCCGCGAAGCGATCCTCGATCGTCAGGTTGGTCTCTGTGGAATCGGCGTTCTCCGGTAGAAACGCCTCGTTCTCATTCGTCGTCGCTTCCTGCAGCTTCGGTTGGAAACTGAAAAGCGAGAAGCCGACGACAACCCATGCGACGAGCACGAACCACTTGCTGCGGGGCCCGGCGGCGAAGGTTGAGATCGAGCGAAGCACGGACGCGATCGTAATAACGTGCGCCGCCCGTGACCTCTCCCGACGGATACGAACGACCCGCGATCGCCGGCAGCGGCATGATCGCCTCGGGGCTGGCAGCCACGGTGAGTGGCGTCAGCGAGGTGCGGCTGCTGGCCCGAAGCGACGCCTCGGCCTGGAAGGTGGAGGAGATCGCCCAGACCGCCGCGCGCAAGCTCGAGAGCGGGCGGTCGGAGCGGATCCGGGTGACGACCAATCCCGAGGACCTCGCCGACTGCGACCTGATCGTCGAGGCGATCGTCGAGGATGCCCAGGCCAAGGTGGACCTCCTTCGCACGCTCGGAGCCACAGCGAGGGGCGCCGACGTCGCGACCACGACCTCCTCGCTTTCGATCGGTGAGCTGGCCGGCCAGAGCTCACTCGACGGCCGCCTCTACGGCCTGCACGTCTTCAATCCGGTAACGCGGATGGAGCTGATCGAGCTCTGCCTGCCCGAAGGGCTGGCCGACGGGATCTCCGACCGGGCGCTGGCATGGTGTAAGGCGATCGACAAGGTCGCCGTGGAGGTGCCCGACACCTCGGGCTTTGTGGTCAACCGGCTGCTCTTTCCGTACCTCTTTGACGCGATTCGGCTGATGGAGCGCACCGAGCTGTCGGCCCAGGGGGTCGATGACTGCATGCGCCTTGGGGCCGGGCATCCGATGGGCCCGCTGAAGCTGCTCGACTTCGTCGGCCTCGACGTCGCGATAGCGATCGGCGAGTCGCTGGCGGCCGAATCGGGTGACCCCAGCCACGATCCGCCCGAAACGCTGCGAAAGCTCGCCGCCGACGGCAACCTCGGCCGCAAGAGCGGCGCGGGCTTCTTTACCTACTGACGGTTCAGGCCGCCGCGTGGCGGCCCTTGCCGCTCATGTCCCAGACGACATCCGCCTCGGACACGCCCTGGCGAACGGCGGCATCGGCGACGTCGGCCCAGGGCAGCCGGGCGTCCGGCAGGTCGTCCCAGCGTGCCAGGTCAACCGCCTCGCGGGCACCACTCAGGGCAGGGCCGAGGCGCTCCTCGGCGTCGAGCATCGCCCGTAGAACCTCGAGTTGCTTGTCGGTGAGTCGCACGACCCACATGGCTGCCCCCTCGTCTCGGGTACCGGCAGGAAGCTACGCGCCGGACCGGACACGAATGCCGGGTGACCGCGCTCGCTATTTGCGCGCTTCGGGCGGCTCTTCCGACCGGTCGCCAAGGGCGTGGTGGCTCGCCGTGACCGGCTTTATGCGCACCGCAACGATCCTGTTCTCGCGCACCGATTCCACCCGGATTTCGTGCCCGTCAGCGCGGATGCGATCGCCGCGCTTGGGCAGACGACCAAGCTCGGAGAAAACGTAGCCGCCGATCGAGTTGAACGCGTCGGAGTCCACCGGCAGCTTGACCCCGGCGTCGGCGAGGTCACCGAGGGCAACGTGTCCGCGCACGTAGAGGTCGCCGTCGGCCAGGCGGCGGATCTCTGATGCCCTTGGATCGGTCTCGTCCTCGATCTCGCCCACGACCTCCTCGAGGATGTCCTCGACCGTCACAATTCCGACCGTTCGACCGTACTCGTCGGATACAACCCCGAGCGAGCTGCGCTGGCGCTGGAGCTCGGCCAGCAGGTCGTCGAGCGGCTTCGTCTCAGGAAAGACCGGCACGTCGCGAATCGCGCTCTCGATCGACGTGCCGGGGCCGGCGTTCATATAGAGCCGGACGAGACTGTTGTTGTGGACGACGCCACGGACCCGGTCGGGGTTGTCGTCCTCGATCGCGATCAGGCGGGTGTGCCCAGAGCTCACGCAGCGCTGGAGCGCGTCCTCGACGGAATCGTCCGCGTTCACGGTCACAACGGCGGGTATCGGCGTCATCACCTCGCGCGCCTCCTGCTCGTGGAGGTGGAATACGCCGCCGAGCATCCCGGCCTCACCGGGGTCGAGCTGGCCCTTGACGGCGTTGCGGGCGATGATCAGCCGCAGTTCCTCGGGGGAAGCGGCCTCCTCCTCCGGCTTGATCTCGAGCCGGAATATCTTCTTGACCAGAAACTGGGCGGGCCGATTGGTGACCACGATCAGCCAGTGGAAGGCGCGGCGGAACACGGCGAGCGGGCGAGATATCCGCAGCAAGGTGGTCTCCGCTGCCGCGATGCCGATCATCTTCGGCGCCTGCTCGCCGATGATCACGTGCAACAGAGTGACGACGGCATAGGCGATGACGAACGCCACCACGTGGGTCGCCGTCTCGCCGACGATGTCGCCGAGCAACGGCTCGATCAGATCGGCGATCGCGGGCTCGCCGAGAAAGCCGATGCCGATCGAGGCGAGAGTGATGCCCACCTGTGACGTGGCGACGTACTCGTCCACCCGATCGAGTTGGTCGATCGCTACGGCCGCACGACGGTCGCCATCTGCGGCCGCCCGCTCCATCCGCGACCGTCGCGATTTGACAATCGCGAACTCCGCCGCGACGAAGAACCCGTTCACGAACAGCAGGGCGAGCACGCCCAGTAGCAACAGGGCCTCGGTCATCGCGCCTGGCCTCGCGGCTTCAAGCGTTCAGCCAGGCCCGCGGGCTGTGGCCAGGTACTCGGAGGTCGATCGTCGTCGTCCATCGGCGACGGATGAAGGTTACCGCGACCGTCCGAGGCGGAGGGAACGCGACTGAGCGCCCCGCGCTAGCGTGAAGGCGTGGACCACGAGCGGGCTCCCTATCTCGATGCGCTGGTCGAGTACGCCGGGCGTCGCCCTGACCGCCTGAACATTCCAGGCCATAAGGGCGGCAGCGGCGCCGATCCTGAATTGCTCGAGGCAATCGGAGCGGGTGCTCTCGGGCTCGACATCCCGGCCCTGATACCGGGCATCGACGTCGGGCCGCCTTCGCCGACGCCGTTCGAGCAGGCGCAGGCGCTCGCCGCCGACGCCTGGGGCGCCGAGCGCACCTGGTTTTTGGTCGGCGGCGCCTCGCAGGGAAATCAGGCAGCGTGCCTCGCGGTTCGCCACGCCGGGCACAAGATCGTCATTCAGCGAAACGTGCATTCGAGCGCGATCGACGGCTCGATCCTAGCCGGCCTCGAGCCGACCTTCGTCGCGCCGGAGATCGACCCCGAGCTCGGCGTCGCCCACTGCGTTACCGCCGACGCGCTGGCCACCGCCCTCGACGCCGAGCCGCATGCTTCAGCCGCGATGTGCGTCTCGCCCACCTACTTCGGCGCTTGCGCCGACGTGGCCGCGCTGGCGAGCGTCGCGCACTCTCGTGGAGTCCCGCTGATCATCGACGAGGCCTGGGGAGCCCACATGCACTTTTCGCCCGAGCTGCCCGCGAGCGCGCTCGATTCGGGGGCAGACCTGGTGATCTCTTCGACTCACAAGATCGTCGGCAGCCTCACCCAGTCCGCAATGCTCCACCTCGGCCGCACCAGCCGCTTCGACGAGACGATCGTGGACCGGGTGGTGACGCTGCTGGAGTCCACCAGCCCCAGCTCGTTGCTGACCGCGTCGCTCGACGCTGCACGGCGCCTCGCGGCGACGCAGGGCGAGGCGCTGCTGGCCGAGACGATCGCGACGTTGACCGGAGCGCGGGAGCGGATCCGTGCGACCGGGCGACTCGACGTGCTCGACGAAGGGCTCACCAGCGCACGCGGCGTCGCCGGGTGGGACCCACTGCGCCTTTCCGTCGACGTTCGCGGCGCGGGCGTGACGGGCCACGCCTTTGCCGCGATGCTGCGCGACCTTGAGGAGATCTACGTCGAGCTCGCTTCGGAGACCGTCGTGGTCGCGACCTTTGGCGTCGGCGGCCACGCCCGGCCACTGGCAGAGCGCTTCCTGGCTGGGTGCGAACGCGTGTTGAACGAGCTCGGCTCCGAAGAGGGTGAGCGAGCCGTCCCGTTTGCCGTGCCCCCTCCGTGGGGACCGCTGGACGCGATCCCGCGCGCCGCGTTCCTCGGCCCGCAGGAACCGATTCGGCTGGCGGACGCAGTCGGGCGAATCTCAGCCGAGTCGCTGGCCGCCTACCCGCCAGGGATCCCGAATGTGCTGCCGGGCGAGCGGCTGACCCAGGAGACACTCGACTTCATCAGCCAGACGCTCGACCACGGCGGCCACCTGCGCGGCGCCAGTGACCGATCGCTGGAGACGATCAGGGTGGTGGTGGAGGAGTGAGCGACGCGTGGGGGGTCGATTCGGAGTACGGCGTCCTGCGTGACGTACTGCTTTGCCCGCCCGACAACTTCGTCTGGCGGGCGACGAGCGCGATCTCGAAGGCCACCCTTGAACGCGGGCTCGTCTTCGACCACGATCGGGCGAAGGCGCAACACCTAGACCTGGTTGCGGCCTATGAGCGAGCTGGGGTCACCTGCCATTTCCTGGATCCGATCGAGGGCCAGCCCTACCAGGTGTTCGCGCGGGACTCCTCGGTCGGGACGCCGTGGGGGGCCTTCGTGACCTCACCGATGCAGCAATGGCGGCGCGGTGAGTACGCGTCGGTGATCCGGTTCTACGACGAAGCGGGAATCCCGATCTGGAAGCTGGCGAGCGCCGGGGCGATCGAGGGCGGCGACGTGATGATCGTCGAGCCGGGCTGCGTTGTCATCGGCAGCGGCGAATCTCGCACCGAACTGCCGGCGGCGCGTCAGCTTGCTGCCCATTTCGAGTCCGAGGGGTGGGAGGCCCGGGTCGAGCCCATCCCCGGACACTTCCTGCACATCGACGTGCTGATGGCCGTGATCGCGCCGAAGTTGGCCGCGGTCTGCAGCGAGTACGCCTCCGGAGGCCTCGTGCGCTGGCTTCGTGGCAAGGGCTTCGAGCTGCTCGATGTCCCCGGCGAGGACGCCTGGAGCCTCGGGGTCAATGCGATGTCGCTTGGAGCCGACCGGGTGCTCACCGGCGCTGCGGCTACGGCGCTGAACGATCAGCTTGCAGCCCACGGGCTGGAGCTGATCGCACCCGAGCTCGACATGTTCACGCTGGGCGGCGGAGGTGCCCACTGCCTTTCGCAGGCCCTACGCAGGGACCCTGGGTGAGCGCAGCGAGAATCGACACCGAGCGGGTGATCGATGACCTGCGCGAGCTTGCGCGGCGCACCTCCGACGGACGCGGAGCTCAACGCGTGTGCTGGGGAGACCGCTGGCGCGAGGCCCGCACCTTTCTCGGGGAGCTGCTCGACGAACTGGGACTGGAGGGCGAGACGGATGAGGCGGGCAACCTGTGGGCCCGCTTGCCCGGCGCCGATCGCGACGCTCCGGCCGTGGTCATGGGTTCACACGTCGACTCGGTCCCCGACGGCGGCTGGCTCGACGGAGCGCTGGGAGTGATGGCGGCCGTGGGGGTGCTGCGATCACACGAGGGGCCTCCCCCATGCGACCTGCTGCTCGTCGACTGGACCGACGAGGAGGGAGCGCGATTCGGGCGCAGTCTGTTCGGCAGCTCGGCCTTCGCGGGCACACTCGACCCCGCGGTAGTGGCCGAACTCACCGATCCCGACGGCGTCACTATGCGCGAGGCGCTTGCCGAAAACGGCCTCGACATCGAACTCGCGCCACGCGCGGCCATTCGCCAGGCGAACCTTTGCGCCTACCTGGAGCTCCACATCGAACAGGGGCCGCGCATGGAGGCCCGGGGCGCACGCGCCGCTGCCGTCTCTGGCTGCGCCGGCGTGGAGCGGCTGGTCCTCACCTTCCGCGGCCAGGCGACGCACGCGGGCACCACGCCGATGGACATGCGCCGCGATGCCGGGCTGGCCGCCGCCGCCACCGCGCTCGCGATCGAGCGGATCCCCGAGCGCGAGGGCGGGGTTGCGACCACCGGCCGGCTCGACATGAGCCCAGGGATCATCACCGCCGTCTCCGGCGAGGCAGCGCTTTCCGTGGACCTGCGCCACCCCGAGGTCGTCCCGCTTTCCCGGATGCTCGAGGCAGCTGAGTACGCCGCGTCGAGCGCCGCAACCGAGCGCGGCTGCCAACTCGACAGCCAGAGCGTGTGGCGAATCGATCCGATTCCGTTCGACCCTGATTTGATCGAGCACGCTGCCGCGGCCTGCGAGGCGGTGACGGGTGAGCGGTTGGTGCTGGCGAGCGGCGCCCTCCACGACGCAGCGGAGGTAGCGCGGGTGATTCCGGCGACGATGGTCTTCGCTCCGTCGCGCGGAGGAATCAGCCACGCCCCGGAGGAAGACAGCGACGAGGCCGACCTCGCCGTTGCAATCGAGGCCTACGCCGCGCTCGTCGCACGGGCGCTGGCGTAACGCTTGCGGGCGCCAGGCGACTTTGGCGAATAGCCCAAACAACCGAGGGGAGCTTCATGACCAAGACTGACTACTCCGACCTGAAGGCATTCTTCATCAACTGCACCCTGAAGCGCGGGCCGGAGCGCTCTCATACCCAGGGTCTGATGGACATCTCGATGGAGATCATGCGCCGCAACGACGTTGAGGTCGATTCGATCCGGGCGATCGACCACGAGATCGCGACGGGAGTCTGGCCGGATATGACCGAGCACGGATGGGACGCCGACGAGTGGCCCGCGATCTTCGAGCGCGTGATGGCAGCAGACATTCTCGTCCTCGGCAGCGCGATCTGGCTGGGGGAGAAGACATCGGTCTGCACGAAGGTGATCGAGCGCCTTTACGGGAACTCGCATCTGCTGAACGACGTGGGCCAGTACGCCTACTACGGACGAGTGGGGGGCTGCCTCATCACCGGCAACGAGGACGGCGTCAAGCACTGCGCGATGAACATCCTCTACTCCCTGCAGCACCTCGGCTACACGATCCCGCCCCAGGCCGACGCCGGATGGATCGGAGAGGCCGGTCCCGGCCCCTCATACCTCGATGAGGGTTCGGGCGGTCCCGAGAACGACTTCACCAACCGCAACACCACGTTCGCCACCTGGAACCTGATGCACGCGGCAAGGATGCTGAAGGATGCGGGCGGAATCCCGGCCCACGGCAACCAGCGTTCGGAGTGGGACGCCGGCTGCCGCACGGACTTCCCCAATCCGGAGCATCGCTAGACGCAATCCGCGCCACACCGGCAGGTACGAATCCGACTAGGGTGGCCCGGGATGGAGAGCGCGAGCGTCAGCGTCGGCGGAACGGACACCCCTCAGGCCACGGGCAAGAAGGGCCTGAAAGCCAACGCGATCGGGTTCTGGGACGGCCTCTCGATCGGGCTAGCCTCGACGGCGCCGGCCTACTCGATCGCGGCGGTCATCGGACTGATCGTCGCCGCGGTCGGCGTGAAGGCCCCCGGGGTCCTGCTCCTGTCATTCGTCCCGATGTTTTTCATCGCGGCCGCGTTTTTCCACATGAACCGCGTGGACACGGACTGCGGCACGACCTTCAGCTGGGTCACGCGCGGAATGGGCCCCTACGTGGGTTGGATGGGCGGCTGGGCGATCTGCACGACGGGGATTCTCGTCATCGGTTCGCTCGCCGACGTATCGGCCTACTACTTCTACGATCTGACTGGCCTCGAGGCGGACGGCAAACCGCTGTTTCGAAGCGAGCAGGCCGTCGCCGCCTTGGCGGTGCTGATCATCACGGTGATGACCTGGATCTGCGTGATCGGAACCGAGATCTCGGCTCGGATGCAGCGAATCTTCACGCTCGGGCAGGTGGCGATCCTGCTCCTGTTCGCGGGCGCCGTGTTCGGCCGTCTGATCCTGGACAAGGTGCCCGAGCGCTCGATTTCGCCGGAGCTCGGGTGGCTCTCCCCTTTCGGCGTCGAGTACTCGGGCGTGCTAGCCGGGGTGCTGCTGGCGGTCTTCATCTACTGGGGCTGGGAGTCGGCCGTGAACCTGTCCGAGGAGAGCGAGGACTCCTCGCGTGCGCCAGGCCTCGCGGGCCTCGCGAGCACGGTGATCCTGGTTTTCACCTACATCGCAGTTGCGATCGCGGTGATCGCCTATGCCGGAGCCGACCAGATCGCGAATCGCTTTGCCGACGACCCCGGTGTCCTCGGGGCGGTCGGGGCCGATGTGCTCGGATCGACGCTCGGGAACCTGCTCGTGATAGCCGTGATCATCTCCGGCATTTCGTCGGCCCAGACCACGATCCTGCCGGGGTCTCGCACCTCGCTCTCAATGGCCGCAGCGGGTGCTTTTCCAAAGCAGTTCGCGAGCATTCACCCCCGCTTTCTCACCCCCACGTTCGGGACGATCGTGATCGGCATTCTCGCCACGGCCTGGTACGTGCCGGGCAAGCTCATCTCAGAGAACTTCCTCTTCGACTCCCTCTCGGCGCTTTCGCTGATGATCGCGTTCTATTACGGGCTCACCGGCCTCGCCTGTGTCATTTACTGGCGCCGCGAGCTCACGAAGTCGGCGAAGGACTTCCTGTTCATCGGGGTGGCTCCGCTGATCGGCTCACTTGGCCTCTTCTACCTGCTGTTCGAGTCCGTCGGCGACCTCGCCGACCCGAAGGCCTCTTATTCGGGCAGCGAGGTATTCGGCCTCGGCGTCCCGCTCGTGATCGCGATCGTCTTCATCGGGCTCGGCTTCCTGCTGATGCTCGCCTGGCGCCTGATCGGGCCGCCCGCGGGCCGCGAGTTCTTCGCGCGCAGGGCGTTCGAGGCGGTGCCGCCCGAGGTGGCCAGCGGCGAGGTTGCACAGGTGGAGGCGATCGGCGTCTCGGAGGCCGCCGCCGATGCGGGTGAGGTCCCGAGGCCGGGAGGAGGTGGCTGATGGCGACCCTGGTGGTCGGCTATGACGGATCGGACTGCGCCGGGGTGGCGCTCGACAAGGCGGTCGAACTCGCGAAGGGACTCGGTGACGACATCGTCGTGGCCTTCGGCTACGACCCAGGCGGGCCCGGCGAGGAGTACGGCGCGACGCGCGACGCGATTCGCGCCGTCGGCGAGGAGGTCACCGCCAGGGCCGTCGCGCGGGCGCGCGAGGCGGGGACCGAGGTGCAGGTCGCGCTCGTGGAGGAACGGCCAACCCAGGCGCTGATCAAGGTCGCCGACGAGCACGACGCCCGTGCGATCGTGGTCGGCTCCTACGGTGAACACCCGATCAAGGGTGCGCTGCTGGGCTCCGTGCCGAACAAGCTGCTGCACCTCTCCGAGCGCCCGGTGCTCGTCGTGCCCGTTCCCGGATAGCCGAATTAACACTTTCCCTAGTCTCAGTCGCATGAGCGACTACTCCCGGATTGCCGATCTGCCGATCGAGATCGACGGCTACGAGCTGGCCGACAACGACGCCAAGGTCTCCGAGGACTGGACCCGCCCGTCCACCCTCGTGCAGATCAGCGGCAGAGGTGAGACGGGCATTGGGGAGGACGTCGTCTACGAAGACCTCGACCACATCGCCAACCGCGACCTCGGCCCCCGCTTCGACCTCACCGGCAAGCGCACTCTCGGCGAGCTGTGCGAGCTGATCGGCTCGCTCGACCTGTTTGAAGGCGCGCCGCCCGAGCGCGAGCCCTCCCGTTTCTACCGCCGCTGGGCATTCGAGTCTGCCGCACTAGACCTCGCGCTGCGCCAGAACGGGCTGGCGCTCCACGAGGCGGTTGGGCGCGATCCCAAGCCCGTTCGGTTCGTTTGCTCGACCCGGCTGTCCTCTTACGAGGAGGGCGCGCCGTCGAGCACCGACGCCCTGCGCAACCGCCTGCAGAAGTACCCGGGCCTCGAGTTCAAGCTCGACCCCGAGAACGATTGGACGCCGGAGCTGATCGCCCAGATCGCCGAGACGGCCCCGGTTCGCACCCTCGATCTGAAGGGCTACTACGGGGGCACGATCGTGGCCGTGGAGACCGACCCCGAGCTGTACAGCGCGGTGGCCAAGCGGTTTCCGGAGGCCTATCTCGAGGATCCGGACCTAAACGAGGAGACCCGGGCGGTGCTGGAACCCCATTGGGACCGCGTCACCTTCGACGCCCCCCTTCACTCCGTTGCAGATATCCGCGAACTGGCGCCGCCGAAGGCCATCAACTCGAAGCCGTCGCGCTGGGGCTCGCTGGAGGAACTGTTCGCCGTTTACGAGCACTGCGAGCGCGAGGGGCTGGCGATCTACGGCGGCGGACAGGGCGAGGTGGGCCTCGGTCGCGGACAAATCCAGTACCTGGCGTCGCTCTATCACCCCGACACGCCGAACGACACGGCGCCCTCGGGCTACAACGATCCGGCCGTGCCCTCAGGCCTGCCGCCAAGCCCGCTCGAGCCGGCGCCGAGTGAGACCGGCTTCCGCTGGGGCTAGGCCCCTGCTTCGGCCAGTGCCTTCTTCCACTCCCTGGCCTTCTTGCGGCCGGTCAGCATCGACATGGTCTGGGAGATCGAGCCGCCCGAGGGGTAGTCGTAGGAGACGACCCACTTCCGGCCTTCCGGATTGCGGACGATCATCAGCGCGCCGCCCCCGGTGAGCGGCCACGAGACCTCGCATTCGGAGAGCGCGTAGTCGAAGGCGGCAACCGTCTCGCCGCCGAGGATGCGCGTCGCGAGGTCGTCGGCGCCAAGCTCCTTCTCAAGCCAGCCGAGGGTTGCCTCGGCGGCCATCTCGTCGAGTGTGAACGAGATCCGGTCCTCGTCGAGCGACAACGCCCCCGACACCGGGAAGGGGTTGAAGCGACTCTGCAGCAGCCAAGCTTGGTCCTGACGAATTTCCACGACCGCTTCCTCTCTCCGCGGGATGCCCGCCCCGAACGCGAAATGGTCTCACAGTCGGACGGGTCGAAGGAAGGCAAGCCGAATCCGAGGCTTTCTCTACGCTGGCGCCATGAGCAAGTTCGCCAGCGCCCTGAACGACCACATCCCCAACGAGTTCGCCGCCGCGCAGCAGTACCTCGCCGCCGCCGTCTACTACGAGGACCTGACTATGCCGCGCCTGGCGGCGTTCTTCTATCGCCAGGCACTGGAGGAGCGCAACCACGCGATGATGATCGTGCGCTACCTGCTCGACATCGAGGCCGACGTGACGATTCCGGGGATCGGCGCGCCTCGCGTGGAATTCACCGACCTGGTCGATCCGGTTCGGATGGCGCTCGAGCAGGAGCGCAAGGTCACCACGCAGTTCAACGAGCTGACCGCAATCGCGCGCGCCGAGAATGAGTTTCAGGGCGAGCAGTTCCTGCAGTGGTTCCTCGCCGAGCAGGTCGAGGAGGTCTCGCTGATGGGGGACCTCCTGATGGTGGTCGAGCGGGGCGCCAACCACCCACTCGAGATCGAGGAGTTCCTCGCCCGCGAGAGCTTCGGCGAAGGTGGCGAGGACGGTGGCGGGCCGGCGGTCGCGGGCGGGGCGGTCTAGTAGCTCTCAGACACGTCTGATCCCGGCCACCTCCGGCCACTGGTTGCCGATGATCGTCGAGAACACGCTGGCGCGCCTGCGGTCCTTGAGCGGCACCGAGAGGAGCGTCTCCAAGATCACGCGCGAATTGAGTGGCGCATGAGTGTCGAAGGCGATGTCACTCTCGAGGATCAAACAGCCGTGCCAGCACTGAATGCGGTGCTCCCAGTGAAAAAGTTCGAGCAGATCGATCTCCTCGACTTCCCAGAAGGACACCGCGTCCGCCCACTCGTCGAACGCCGCGACACTCTCGACGTCGTGGCGCATCCCCTTCCAAGTTCGTGCCATGTGCGCGGGCTTTGTGAATGGCAGATCGCGACCGTGCTTGTCCAGGCCCCGACGAGCGACCTCGGCGATGTTCGACCGCACGTGAATCGTCTCCTGCGAGAACTCCCTGCGGTAGGCGGCGGCGAGGACGAAGAGGTGCTGAAGGAACGTGTTCTCCGCGAGTGCCCGCATGATGCGCTCGTCCTCGCCGGCTGAGTCTGCCGGAAGCTCGATCACGCGATGGGTGATGCCCGCCGCATCCGCGATCGTCCTCGCGACGGCCAGATCGTCCTCGTTCGCCGGGTTGCCCGGCGCGCAGTAGGTGAAGAAGTCAAGATCGCCGGCCACCTCACGGCTGGCGGCGAGCGTTGTCCGGCTATCCAACCCCCCCGTCAGCGAGACGGCAACCGGGCGGCCGGTGTCCACCAGAAAGCGCATCTGCCCCGAGGTGAGCTCGGTGACGATGCCTGCGGCCTCATCGACCGCGCGCTCGCCGAGTTGCGCCCGGGGCCAGACCCGCCGGACGTCGCCGCCGTCCAGGGACAGCGCGGTGTTCGGGGTGAGAAACACGACCTCGCGCCACGGGGTGAGCCGGCCGGGATAGTGAAAGATGCCGCGGGGAAAGCGGGGGTGGCGCAGGAACGTGTAGCGCGCCCGACCCGCCGCGGCCAGCCGAGCGAGCAGCGGGGCGTGCGAAGCGGCCATCAGCTCACCGGATCTGGTGAAAAAGCACGTTCGCATGCCCGTGGCGTCGGTCATGACGTGGGGCTGCCCTCCACCGCGCGACCAGACGATCAGATGGCGACCGGACCAACCATCGATCACATCGAGGAACGCGTTCTCGCCGACCCCTAGGGCCGCAGCGGCGACGCGGACTGCGACCTGACCATCGACCCACGAAGCGGTGTCGAGAGCGAACCCGAGCACCGCGACGCGGGCAGTGCCGGATCGTGCCGAGTGGAAGGGCACACGGGTGTCGTGGGCGAGCGTCCAGTCACCGATCTCCCGACGGATCCAGTCCGCATGAGGAGCATCCCCAGCGCGCGTGATCGTGAAGCCGCGGGCGAACAGCGGCTCGTCCACAGAATCGAAACTCAAGCGAGCTCGGCAGTTCGGAACTCCGCCAGGGCGGGCCACTCCGCCTCAATGATCGCTTCGAACACACGGGCGAGGCGGCGATCCTCCGTCGAGACCGACAGCAGAGCCTCCAGAACGGCCCGCGAGTTGAATACGGAGTGCGAGTCGAACGCAACGTCGCTTTCGAGCAGCAAGCGGCCGATCCAGCAAGACAGTCGATGCTCCCAATGGAAGAGGTCGAGGTGATCGACCTCGGCGACCTCCCAGAAACCCACGGCTTCGGTCCACTCGTCGAACGCCGCGACGGCTTCCACGTCGTCGCGCATCGCGTTCCAGGTTCTCGCGATGTGCGCGGGACTTGTGAACCGCATCCCGCGACCCTCCTTGTCGAAGCGGCGCTGTCCGACCTCGGCGACGTTCGAACGAACGTGGATCGTGTTCTGCGAGAACTCCCTTCGATAGGCCACGGCGAGCCAGTGGAGGTGTTCGATGAACGAGCCCTGCTGCAGTGCGCGCATGGTCTCCTCGTCCCTCTTGTCCGAATCGGCCTCGATGGTGACGATGCGATGGGCGAGTCCGAGCGCCGCGGCGATTGCCTGTGCGATCTCTGCGTCTTCCTCGTTTGCCGGATCGCCGGGCGCGCAGTAGGTAAAGCACTCGATACGGTCCGAGATCTCCCGCGCGGCGGCGAGCGTGGTCCGGCTGTCGATGCCGCCTGTCAGCGACACGACCAGGGGACGGCCGGAATCGGCAAGGAACTTCATCTGCCCCGAGATGAGCTCCGCGGCGCGCTCGGCCGCTTCGTCGACCGAGCGCTCGACGATCGGGCGGCGAGGCCAGACCCGCCGCACCGTGCCGGTGGCGAGCGCGAGGGCCGTGTTGGCCGTGAGGAAGACGATTTCGCGCCACGGGGTGATCCGCCCGGGGTATGAAGAGGCGCGTCGCCAGCGCGGGCTGCGGACGAAAGAATGCTGGGCACGAGTGGCACGGGTCATCCCCGCCAGCAACGGGGCGTGAGAGGCGAGCATCAACTCGCCCGACCTGGTGAAAAAGCACGTGCGCATCCCGACCGCATCGGTCATCACGTGGGGCTGTGCGCCGTCGCGAGACCAGCAGATGAGGTGGCGCCCTGCCCAGGCGTCGATCACGTCGAAGAACTCAGCCTCGCCCTTGGTCAGTGCCGCCGCGGCACGGGATGCGGCCTCCTGGCCATCCGTCCACGTTTCGGTGTCGAGCGACAATCCGAGCACCGCAACCTCGGCCGAGCCGGAACGAGCGGAGTGGAAGGGCACGCGGTCATCGTGCGCGAGTTGCCAAGCGCCGACCTCGCGGGTGGTCCAACCCTGCCGGGGCGCGTGGGGCCCGCGCTTGAGTGTGAATCCGCGGGCGAACAACGGATCGTCCATGGCCGCTGATCTCAAGCGGGATGGTCGGCCCGGAAGCCGGCCAGCTCGGAGGCAGCGTTCGAGCGGATCTTCGAGCGCAGCAACGGCGTCCAGCCGAGCACCAAGCCGGGGATCCCCAGCGCCTGGCGCGACCAGCGCCAGAAATCGAAATCGTCGTGCTGTTCGGTGATGAAGCCGGATTCGTCGAACCGAAACTGCGAACGCACCCGGTTCTCGACCTTGTTGCCCGTGGCCCCGAAGGTGTAGGTCGCGATCCAGAAGGCGCTCCCCGTCGACTCGTCGGCGCCAACCTCCGGCAACTCGACGCTGAGGTCGGTCGCGCGGGAGGTCAGCATGCGCCACATGTCGCCCGCCTGCGATCCGTGCAGGTCGGGAAACACGGGATCCGCGAAGGTCGCGTCAGTTGCGTAGCACGCGGCCATCGCCTCGCCGTCGTGGCGGCCCAGACCGTCGTAGAGGGCGCGGATCGTCTGTTCGTTGCGCTCGGCCGACATCGCGGGCGAGCCTAACGATGCAGGGGTCTAGCCGCCGGGAAAGACCAGTCCGTGCTCCTCACAGATCCCTGGGATCGACTCGGGGTCCATCTCGAGTCCGTAGGCGACCGCGAGCTCTTGGAGTCGTTCGAAGTCAGGCGGGCCGTCCCCGGTAAAGAGCTCACTAATCTCATCGAAGTACGACTCAAAGCCGCCCGGAGCGATGATCTCGAGGATCCGGCACTCGGTGTCGCCGGCGTTCCAGAAGGTGTGCCACTGGTCGCGCGGCTTGAAAACGAAATCGCCCACCTCGGCGTGTACGACGTCGTCGCCGAGGAGCGCACCCATCCTCCCCTCGAGCACGAAGCTGTACTCGTCCTCGCGGGAGTGCTTGTGAAGCGGCGCAGCGAGAGAGCGGGCGGGCATCGGGTGCTCGACGAGTGAGAAGTCACCGCCCGTCTCCTCGGCCCACGCCATGAAGCGAACGCCGATCGTGTCAAGCATGACCGCCTTGCCGTCTGCGGGCCCGAGTTTGCGTGGCCCCTGGGTGTGATCGAAGCGGGTTCGGGTCTCTGCGGTTGCGTCCATGTCGCGATTCCTTTTCGTTGAACAGTAGTGTCGTATGAATATGTATCACGTATCTGGGCCATCTGTCAAACTTCATCGAACAGCTATGTCTAATCAAAAGACGAAGCGGCCCTACCGCAAGCGCGCACGCAAGGAACAGGAGGCGGCCACACGCCGGCGGATTGCCGAAGCCGCGATGGAGCTGCACGGCTCGATCGGCCCAGCCCGCACGACCCTCAGCGGGGTCGCCGAGCGGGCCCGGGTCCAGCGCGCGACGCTGTACCGGCACTTCCCGGACGAAGAGTCCTTGTTCATGGCCTGCTCGGCGCACTGGATGTCGCTCCACCCGCCCCCCGACGCCGCGGCATGGTCCGAGATCGCCGACCCGCAGGAGCGTCTCGCCCGTGCTCTGACCGACCTCTATGCGTGGTACGCCTCCGACGAGGCGATGTTCGTGAACGTCTTCCGCGACGCCGCCGTGATGCCCTCCATGCAGCGCGTCGTGTCGAACCGCATGGCGGCGTTCGACGCCATGCTCACCACACTGCTGAAGGGGCGCCCGGTACGGGGCCGGCACCGCTACCGCGTTCGGGCCGCCACCCAGCACGCGATTGCCTTCCCCACCTGGCACTCGCTGAGCCGCCAAGGAGGTCTGAGCGACGATGAGGCCATCGCGCTGATGCTCGCGACGGTCTCGGCGGCTGTGGAAGGTGCCTAGGGACGGGAGGGACGGGAGCGACGGGACTCGAACCCGCGACCTCCGGCGTGACAGGCCGGCGCTCTAACCAACTGAGCTACGCCCCCGGCGGCAAGTCAGTCTAGGGAGCCAGTTCCGCAGCCTCTAGGGTGCCGGTCGTGCGCCTGGTGACGTATCTGACCGAACGCGGCCCGAGGGCCGGTGTCCTGACGCCCGAGGATCTCGTGATCGACGCCGAAGTGTCGATGCGCGAACTGCTCGTTTCGCGCGACTTCCCGCAGGGTGAGGGTACGCCGTTGGCGGACGTGGCGCTCCTCCCGCCGGTCCCCGATCCGGAGAAGATCATCTGTATCGGTCTCAACTACGGCGCTCATGCCGCGGAGACGAATCAGGAGACCCCATCCGTGCCGACCGTCTTCGCCAAGTTTCGCAACGCGCTCGCCGCCCCGGGCGCTGCGGTGAGCCTGCCTGCCGCCAGCGAGAAGGTGGACTACGAGGCGGAGGTGTGCATCGTGATCGGCCGACGGGCGAAGGAGATCCGCGAGGAGGACGCCCTCAGCCATGTCGCCGGCTTCACGCTGCTGAACGATCTCTCGGCCCGCGATCTCCAGCTCGCGACGACGCAGTGGATCTCGGGCAAATCGTTCGACGGTGCAGCACCCTGCGGGCCATGGATCACTACAGCCGACGAGGTCGCCCACGACGACATCTCCTTCTCGCTGACACTGAACGGTGCGGAAATGCAGGCTTCGTCCACCGCGGACCTGATCTTCGGCGCGCCTGAGCTGGTCGCCCACCTCTCGAACCTGATGACGCTCGAGCCCGGCGACCTGATCTCGACCGGGACCCCATCGGGAGTCGGGATCGCCCGCAGGCCGAGCGTGTGGCTGAGGCCCGGCGACGAGATCGTGATCGACTCGCCCGAACTCGGCGCCCTGCGCACGTCAATTACCTGAAGTCCTGACGTGTGAGCCAGGGCGGTCTCTCGTTCGTAGGAACGAGGACAACCATGAGCAAGATCGCGATCATCGGCGCTGGCGTCTCGGGACTGACCGCCGCCCACAACCTGGCCCCCCAGCACGAGGTCGTGCTCTACGAGGCCGCGCCGCGCCTGGGTGGCCACGCCAACACGCTCGCCGTCGTCGACCCGGCTGTGGGCGAAATCGGCGTGGACACCGGATTCATCGTCCTGAACGACCGCAACTACCCGTGCTTCGAAGCCCTCCTCGGCGGCTTGGGCGTGCCCACGCAGGACGCCGAAATGGGTCTCTCGATCGCAACGCAAGATGCAGGGCTCGAGTTTGCCGGGACGGCCAGCGGGCTGTTCGCGCAGCCGTCCAACCTCTTCCGGCCCCGCTTCCTGCGGATGCTTGCAGACCAGCTTCGCTTCAACCGCGACGTCCGCGCCCTGATCGGCCGCGACGACTCTCCGTCGATCGGCGAGTTCATGCGCGACGGGGGCTATTCGCGCGAGCTCTTCGAGCGCATCGTTATGCCCGAGATCTCCGCGGTCTGGTCGGCCGACCCGACCGAGGTCGAGACCTTCCCCGTCGGCTTTCTCGCAGAGTTTCTCGACAACCACGGCCAGCTCAGCCTGACCCGGCGCCCGCAGTGGAAGACCGTGGTCGGCGGCTCCCGCCGATATGTCGCGGCGATCGCCGTTGCGCTCGGCGAGCGAGTCCGCAGCGCCGCACCTGTGCGGCGGGTCGAGCGCACACCCGCCGGGGTCGCGGTCGAGGCCGACGGTTGCGAGACTGAGCTCTACGACGAGGTCGTGCTGGCCTGCCACTCCGACCAGGCGCTGGGAATGATCGTCGCCCCCACCGACGCCGAGCGCGACGTGCTTGGCGCGATCGCCTACCAACCAAACGAGGCGGCCCTGCACACCGATCCGAGTCCGATGCCGCTCCGGCGGCGAGCGTGGGCGAGCTGGAACTTCCACTTGCGCGGCGGGGCCCGACGGGCGACGATGACGTACTGGATGAACCGACTCCAGCAGCTGGAGACCGAGCGCGAGTACTTCGTAACGCTGAACGCAACCGGCGAGCTCGACCCCGCGCGCATCATCGACGTGGTCCACTACGAGCACCCGGTGATCACCCACGCCGCGGTTGCCGCCCAGCGCCGCTGGGCGGAGGTCTCGGGCCGGGATCGTTTGCACTTCTGTGGCGCCTATTGGCGCTGGGGCTTTCACGAGGACGGCTGCTGGAGCGCGCTCCGGGCCTGTGAATCGCTCGTGGCGAGTGGGCGACGGGTTGAACTGGCGGCGGCGGCATGAGCGCCCTGTATGAAGGCTGGGTGCGGCACCGCCGCAGTGACCAGGTGGAGCACGAGTTCCGCTACCCGCTGTTCATGGCGTACCTAGACCTCGCCGATCTCCCGGGCGTACTCGACCCATTCCGCGGCTGGTCCGCGCGCGGCCGCGCGCTGGCCGAGTTCCGACGCTCCGACTATCTCGGGGATCCCTCCCAGTCGCTGGACAAAGCCGTTCGCGACGCCGTCGCCGAGCGCAGCGATCAGCGCCCCGACGGGCCGATCCGCCTGCTCACGAACCTGCGCTACTTCGGGCACTGCTTCAACCCGGTGTCCTTCTACTACTGCTTCGACCCCACCGGCGAGCGCGTCGATCAGGTGCTCGCCGAGGTGACCAACACCCCGTGGGGCGAGCGCCACAGCTACATGCTCGGCCGCCAGGACGAGTCGCAGAACGTGATCACGGGCGAGCTCGACAAGGCTTTCCACGTCTCGCCGCTGATGGGCATGGACCACACCTACGACTGGCGCACGACCGAGCCCAGCGAGGACGTGATCGTCCACATCGCCTCCAGGACCTCGCCCCCCGCTCCCGCCCAGGGAAGCGAAGCCGAGCAGGCGGGAGTCTCCGGGGGTGGTGCCCCCGGGCCGGTTTTCGACGCGACGCTCTCGATGCGCCGCCGCGAACTCAGCCGGTCGTCCACCCGCCGGGTGCTGATGCGATACCCGGCGCTCAGCATGCAGGTGATGGCGAAGATCTACTGGCAGTCGCTGCGGCTGAAGCTAAAGGGTGCGCCCTACTACCCCCACCCCGAGAGGTCCGCGACATGAGGGACAGCCTCTCCCGGTTGGCACTCAGGCTCGTGGGCCGCCTCCGCGACGGGCGCCTCGAGGTGCGCGAGAACGGCCAAACGCTCATCTTCGGCGACGAGAGTTCGGACCTGCGCGCCTCGATCGAGATCCACGACCGCGCCGCGTGGACCCAGCTGCTGCGCGGGAGCATTGGCTTCGCCGAGGGCTACATCAACGGTCTCTGGGACACCGACGACATCGTCACGGTGACCCGGATCGCGGCCCGCAACATGGAGCCGCTTGACCGAGTGCGCGGGCGCTGGCAGCCGATCCTGACCGCGGGCCAGCGGGTCGGACGACTGGTGCCACGTAACACCAAGCGAGGCGCCCGGCGCAACATCTCGGCCCACTACGACCTCGGCAACGACCTGTTCGGCTCGTTCCTCGACGAGCGCCTCATGTACTCCTGTGCGTACTTCGAGGAGGAGGGAGCAACGCTTGAGGACGCACAGCTCGCAAAGCTCGACAGGATTTGCTCGCGTCTTCGCCTCGACCCCGAGGATCACCTGCTCGAGATCGGCACCGGCTGGGGTGGACTTGCGATCCATGCCGCCAGCGAATACGGCTGCCGGGTGACGACCACCACGATCTCTCGTGAGCAGGCTGCCTACGCACGCGAGCGCATAGCCGCGATGGGCCTGAGCGACCGCATAGAGGTTCTCGAGAGCGACTACCGCGACCTCACCGGCACCTACACGAAGCTCGTTTCGATCGAGATGATCGAGGCAGTCGGCTGGCAGTATTTCGACACGTTCTTCGCGAAATGCTCCGAACTGCTGCCCGCGGACGGCCTGATGCTGCTCCAGGCGATCACGATCGATGACCGCGCCTACGCGAGCGAGAAGGCCTCGAAGAGCTTTGCGAACACCCACGTGTTTCCGGGTGGCTGTCTGCCGTCGCTCGAGGTGATCGCGCGGTCGATCTCCAAACGCACCGATCTGCGCGAACTGTGGAGTGAGGACATCACCCCGCACTACGCCGAGACACTGCGGATCTGGCGCGAGCGCTTCAATGCTGCTGTCCCGGAGCTCGAGCCACGGGGCTACGATGCGCGCTTCCAACGCCTTTGGAACTTCTACCTCGCCTTCTGCGAGGGGGGATTCCGCGAGACGCGCATCGGTGACGTCCAGTTGCTCTTCGCCAAGCCCAACTATCGCGAGATCGTTCCCGCCGGCAACCCCGGTGAGCGCAACGGCGCGAATCTGTCGAACGTGCGACATCCATCGCATGGCGAAGGCTCGCGTACGTTCACCGGATGAGGCTCCATCACAAACGACAGGGCAACGGACCACCGCTGGTGCTAATCCACGGCCTCGGCGGCAGCCTTGTCAATTGGGACCCCGTGCTCGACCTGGTGGCTGCCGAGCGGGACGTGATCGCCGTGGACATGCCCGGGTTTGGCAGCTCGGACCCTCTGCCCGACGGGCGCCCGCACAGCGCGATCGAGATGGGGCGCGCCATCGCCGCGCACTGCGAGACGCTGGGCATCGAGCGGCCCCATCTGGCGGGAAACTCGCTTGGCGCCTGGACGGCGCTGGAGATCGCCGCCGACGGCAACGCGGCGAGCGTCTGTTGCATCTCCCCGGCCGGCTTGTGGGGCAAGCCGCTCGGACCGCGCTCGTACAACAGCCGCAAGGCCGGACGTCGGATCAAGGGCCTGCTATTCGCCGCGCTCCGAACCGCTCGCGGCCGGCGGGCACTGATGGGAACCACTGTCGCCCGACCTGAGCTGCTCACAGCCGAGGAAGCGATCGCCTGGACCGGAGCCTGGCTCGATGCCTCCTCCTACGACGACGCCAACGACTGGATGCGCGCAGCGCCCTTCGAGCGGGCGGACGAAGTGTGCGTGCCGGTGACAATCGCCTGGGGCGCTCACGACCGCCTGGTCGCCCCGCCGCTACCCGAGCGGATGCCCACCCAAGCGCACTACATGAAGGTGCCGGGATGGGGCCACACACCCACCCGCGACGACCCCGAGGGCGTCGCGAAGCTCTTAATCGAGGCTAGCTCCGATCGGCTGGCGGTTAGGGCGCCCTAACGTTCTCTGATAACTTCCTGGCATGGCCTCCCTCGCCGCTTCCGCCGGCAAGACGATCAGGACGAAGAAGACCTGCTGCAAGTCCGGTCCACGCTGCAAACGGTGTCCTGCGGCGATGAAGAGGCTCGCTCACGAGGGGCTCGCGACACGCGTCTCCAAGCGCAGCTACGTGGTCTCGGTCGAGCTCACCAAAAAGGACTGGAAGCGCGCGCGACGCCGCTAGTCGGGGACGCATAGGATCGCGACCGTGCGGATGCGGGCTGCTGTCTTGGAGGAGTTCGGCCAGCCCCTGGTCGTGCAGGAGGTGGGCCTGGACGATCCCGGTCCCGGCGAAGCGCTGGTGCGTCTGGTCGCGTGCGGGGTCTGCCATACCGACCTCTACACGGCCTCGGGAGTGGACCCCTCGGGCTACGCGCCAACCGTCCTCGGGCACGAGGGAGCCGGCGTCGTCGAGGCCGTTGGGGAGGGCGTGGACAGCGTCGTCGTCGGTGATCACGTCGTCACACTCTTCTCGCCGCAATGCGGCGAATGCGTTCACTGCGTCGACCCGCGGACGAACCTCTGCATGGCGATCCGCGAGGAGCAGGGCAAGGGGTTCCTCCCCGACGGCTCGACCCGCCTGCACCGTGGCGACGAACGCGTCCGCCACTTCATGGGCACCTCGACGTTCGCCGAGTACACCGTGATGCCCGAGATAGCCCTGGCGAAGGTCAACCGCGAAGCACACCTCGACGCCGCGTGCCTGTTCGCATGCGGCCTCTCGACCGGGCTCGGCGCAGCCATGTACACCGCGAAGGTCCAGCCGGGCGCGACCTGTGTCGTCTTCGGTGCGGGCATGGTCGGGCTCGGCGCGGTCGCGGGTTGCAGGCTGCAGGGTGCAGAGCGGATCGTCTGCGTCGACCTCTCGGACGAGCGCTTGGACCTGGCAAAGGGCCAGGGCGCGACCGAGACGATGATCGCCGACGAGAACACGGTCGAGCGGATCGTCGAGAGCACGGACGGCTTCGGGGCCGACTACACCTTCGAGGCCACCGGGAGCGTGAACGTGATGCGCCAGGCGGTTGAGACTGCCCGGATGGGCTGGGGGCTATGTACGGTCGCTGGGGTGGCCGGCAAGGGTGAGACGCTCGACATGATTCCTCGGCTCCTCATCACCGGCCGTCGGGTCGCCGGGTCGTCGTTCGGCGGAGTGAAGGGCCGCGAGGGCGTGCCTAAGCTGGTGGACCTCTACATGGATGGCCAGATTGATGTGGATCCGTTCATCTCCCACCGCATCACCCTCGACGAGGTGAACCGCGGCTTCGAGCTGATGGAGGCTCAGGACGGCATCCGCAGCGTCATCGAATTCTGAATCCAAGGAGATATCCGATTTGATCATCCAGCGTGCCGAAAACCCCCAGTTCCTGTCCAACGCGTACCTGATCGTCGACCGCCCCGGCGGAAGCGGCGTACTGGTGGACTCGAACGAGGCCACCGACCCGTTGCTCGAGCGAGTGGAGCGCGAGGGCACGACCATCACCCACGTCCTGCTCACCCACCACCACTGGGACCACGTCGTTGGCCTCGAGCGACTCCGCGAGCGGGTCGGCAACCCGCCGGTCCTGGCGAGCGCACAGACGGGCGAGCTGGCGTCGATTGAGCTCGACGGCGAGCTCACCGAGGAGACCACGGTCGAGTCGGGCCAGCTCCGGTTCGGCGTGATCGCGACTCCCGGCCACTGTGCCGACCACCTCGCGCTCACGATCGGAGACACCGACGTGATCACAGCCGACGTTCTCTTCCGCGGCACGGTCGGTGGTACGCGCGCACCGGGCGCCACCGGCTTCGCGGACCTCAAGAGCTCGATCATGGACAAGCTGATGGCCCTGCCGGATCAAACGCGGGTCCACCCCGGCCATAAGCAGCCGACCACGATCGGCACGGAGTGGGAGGAGAACCCCTTCGTCCGAATCTGGCGCGGTATCGACGAGGAGAGCTCGGAACCCTGCACGGTCGGCCCCGCCGATGCCGAGGAGCGCCAGGATGCGACGCTGGTTCTCTGGGCGCCGGACTACGACGGCGGCAACAAGGCCTGGGTCCGCTTCCCAGACGGCGAGGACGCGATCGTGGGCGGCTCCCAGATCAAGCGCTAGAGCTCGCGCTCACCGACGAGGCCGCTCTGCAGAGCCCGTTCGACGAGGGCGACCCGTTTCTGGTTCTGGGGAATCTCGGCGAGGCCGAACTTGTCGAACAACGCGCGCAGATGCGTTTTTACCGCGTCGACGGAGAGGTGCAGCTCGTCGGCGATCTGCTGATTGGTCGCGGGGGTGGCGAACGCCGCGCCCTGCTTGAACGGACGGCAAAGCGACACGAGCACCCGCTTCTGGCCGGGGGAGACGCCCGCTGCCGTAAGCGCGTCCCCTGAGAGCACGGTCGAATCGCCCTTGGCGTCGCCTGGCTTTCGGTAGAGCACCTCGGTGCGGCCAAAGCGAAGCGTGTCGCCGTCGCGCAGCCGCCGCCGGCCACCGACGCGCTCGCCGTTCACATAGGAGCCGTTGCGCGAGAGACCGTCGTCCACAAGCGTGCATTCGCCCCGGACCACCTCGACCTGGGCATGCAAGGACGACACCTCCCCGTCCCACGCGAAGCAGAGGTCGGCGGAGGGGCTGCGTCCGATCCAGAGGCCCGCGGTGCCCTCGTCGATCTCACGGATCACCTGCTCACCGGCCTCGTCGCGGTGGACGAGGAACGGCGATCCGAGGCGTTCGGCCTCGATCTGTGCCTTCAGCTCGGGGGCGCTGACGGCGCGCGGACCCTGCGGGGATGTTTCGGTGCTCACATCGGCGCATCGTAGTTCGTGGCCCCCCCGGCGGCCTATGGGCGGTGCCGGTCTCGAACCGACGACCTCCTCGGTGTAAACGAGGCGCTCTCCCAACTGAGCTAACCGCCCGGGCTGATTATGCCCGGAGCGGTCGGCTCGCTGGGTTCTAGGCGGAGTCGGTGACGCGCTTGGGCTCGTCGCTGGAGCCGCCCGTGACAGAGTCCTTGAACTCCCGGAATCCATTACCAGCCGAGCGGCCGAGCTCGGGAAGCTTGTTGGGCCCGAAGACCACCAGGGCGATGATCAAGACGATTGCGATTTCCATTGGTCCGATGTTCGGCATGGTTTTTCCTCTTTCCTGGTTGAAACTCGGTGTCCGTAGGCCGTCTACTCGACGGTGACGGTGGCTTCCATGAAACGGTGGAAGCGGCAGTAGTACGCGTAAGTGCCCGGCTCGTCGAGGGTCACCTCGCCAGCATCGTTCTTCTGGAGCGTCCCCGTGTCGAACGAGGAATCCTCAGCGGTAGCCGTGTGCGGGGCCTTGTCCGCATTGGTCCAGGTGACTGTGGTGCCGGCCGAGACGGTCAGATCCACCGGCTCGTAGAGAAACTCCACGATCTCGACCGCGTCGCCGGAAGCCGTGGCCCCCGACCCCGAGTCGGAACTCGTGGCCTCCGACCCGGACTCCCCGCCCACGGCGGGCGAGGAGTCTGAATCGTCGCCGCAGCCGGCGATCCCCAAACCGAGGATCACGGCTGCAATCAGGGCTGTTAGGCCTTGATGAATGGCGTGGCCGCCTTTAGGACTTCGTCCATCGTCAGCGTCGGATCGAACGCCTCCGGGAACGGATCGTCACCGTTCAGCGAACGCAGGATCGCCGCGTGGCGAGCTTCGTTCTGGACGATGCTGCCGGCCGTAGCCAGCAACTCCTTGGACTCGATGTCGGGAGCAGCGCCGTTGTAGGCGCTGACGCCGAGATCCTCGAACACGACCGCCGTCGCGAGGAAATCGTCCGCGCTTGCGAACGCGTCACCGAAGTCGACGCCAGGGGCCTCGACGGGCTTGCCGCCGAGCTCCTTGATCGTCGCCGTCAGTGCGTCGACATGCTCCTGCTCTTGGCCGCCGAACTGCTCGGCCAGGGCGATGCCCTCCTTGGGCAGACCCTTGACCGACTTGAGACCCAGGTCGTAGTACGCGGCCTCGAGGTACTCCAGGGTGAGGGCGAAGTTGAGGATTTCGATATCCCCCTTCGACCCGCCGCTCTGGGCGAATGCGCTCCGGACCATCGGCCCGATCGCGAGTGCGCCATAAGCCGCACCCGCGGCAAGCACACCCTTTGCCAGGAACTGGCTTCGGTTGGTGGCCTCGAACTCGATGTTCTTGAGTTCGGGCGCTACTTGAGTGTGTTCAGTCATCTCTCGATTCCTTTCTGGTCGAACCGGCCGCTACTTGACGAGGAACGGGTCGACCGCGGCGAGAACCTCTTCGGCGTCGGCTGGGACCGAGAAGGCCTCGTCCGGCGTCGGGTTCTCACCGATCAGGTTGTTGAGGATCGCTGCGTGTCGCGCCTCGACCGTGTGGATCGCGAGCGCGGCGGCCAGAATGTCCGGGTTCTCGATGTTCGCCGCCTGGCCCAGGTATGCGGCCGCGCCGAGGTTTTCGACCTCAGCTGCGGTCGTGAGGACCGTCGTTGCGTCATCGAGGGGGAACTCTGCCTCCGGCTTCGGTGCCGGCTCGCCCAGCATCTTCGCTGTCGCGAGCAGCGCGTCAACGTGCTCCTGCTCGTGGCCACCGATCTGCTTGACCAGGGCGAGTTGGTCGCCCTTGAACAGACCGCTCTTTGCGACCGCGTCGTAGAAGCCGGCCTCGAGGTACTCGAGGGTCAGCGCGTAGTTGACGATGCCGAGGTCGCCCTCGCCGAACGTTTCAGCCAGGACATCACCTGTCGGTTCTGCGGGTGCGGACGCGGTATTGGTGTCTTCACCTTCGTCGTCGTCGCCACAGGCGGCCAGCAGTGCCGCAGAGGCGCCGGTGCCGCCCGTCAGCGCAAGAAAGCGCCGACGCGAGACGGGGTCCCGGGCGATACGCGTGAGCGCACTGCCCTGGGGCTTGTTGGAAACGGCCATGGTTTCTCCTCTTGGATGGTTTTCTGGAGACCTACTTACCCTTGCCCTACGGCAATCGCGAGCGCCTGGATCAGCGCATTGAGGCCGGGCTGCCTGCGTCGACCTCGGCACTCGAGGTATTCCGGACCGCGTCGTCGGCGCCTAGCCCGAAGCCGTCTAGTTGTTCGCGAGCTGCCCGCTAGGCAGCAGGGTGGCGTTGGCGAGGGCGCTGGCCTCACGCTGAAGCTCGGCGATCCGATCGATCGCGATCTCGTTGTCGATGAAGAGCCCGCGCCAGGTCTCACCCTGCTCGTCCTTGACCCTGACGCCGAAGTCAGGCTCGAAGTCGACCTTCTGCGCGGCGAAGATCACGGCGCAGCGCGCGCCCGGAGCGTCAACATCGACCAGCTCGCCGCGTTCGTTGACGCCTGTCACCTGCACCGAGCGGTAACCATGGGCGCTGTAACCGTGAACTCCCTCGACGACAGCGTCGTTGCTCGTGTTCCAATCGCCCAGGCATGGACCAGCGGACTCCCTGCCGCGGTCGGATCCGCCAGCGAGCACGACGACGCCGATCACGCCGGCCAACAGCACCGAGAACCCGAGGGCGAAGGCCAGGCGGGTTCGCTGGTCGGCAGTCATCGGGCAGAGGCATCCGCGGCGTCGGTCGCATAGAAGCGCCCCGCGCGAACGCGCACTGCGATCCAGGCCGCGCCGGCGGCGATCATCCCGAGGCTCAGGAGCTGCGGTTGGGTGAGGCCGAGCGCGACCTCGTCGTTGCGACGAATGAACTCGACCAGGAGCCGTTCGGTACCCGCGAGCACCAGGTACACGGCGAACAACATCCCGGGTGTAAACCGAGCGCGCCACCGCCACAGCAGGAAGGCGACGCCGCCCATCGCCAGAGCTTCGTAGATCGGAGTTGGGTGAACTTCGACCTCCGTCGGGACGGTGCCGTCCGGATAGCTCATCGCCCAGGGCCCGTCCCAGGGCTGGCCGTAATCGCCGTCGCCGGAGAGTTGGCAGCCGATTCGTCCGATCGCGTAGCCGATCGCGAGGCCCGGGGCCGCGATATCGGGGACGTGCCAGCCGAGATATCCGCGCCACCGCGCCCAGAGCACCACTCCCAGGGCTCCACCGATCAGGCCACCAAGCCACACGAGCCCCGAACCGGAGAAGGCGTTACCCAGCAGGTCGCCGGATACGTCGTCCCAGTTCTGAATCAGGAAGTCCAGCCGGGCACCCACGATCCCGCCCACCAGCCCGGCAAAGATCAGCTCATAGGCCCAATCGGCCGGCTTACCGAGTTCGGCGAACCGCCGCGCCACCAGTACCCCGGCGGCGATGAACGCGAAGGCGAAGCAGAGCCCGAAGGTCTGCAGCGTGATCGGTCCGATGTCGAGTTCGGGTTGCATGAGAAATAGCCCCGGCGAGAATCGAACTCGCGTTACCGGAATGAAAATCCGGCGTCTTAACCACTAGACGACGGGGCCGCCGAGCGTTCAGTCTATTTCGGGCACAGCGCATTCAGCCCGCCGAACGGCCCGTTGTTCAGCGTGACGGCGAGTAACGGGCCACTCGGCGGGTGACGGCGGGACCCTACGCCGAGAGAAGCAGCTCGAGCAGCGCCTTCTGAGCGTGCAGGCGGTTCTCGGCCTGATCCCAGACCGCCGATCGCTCCCCGTAGAGCACTCCGCTCGCTATCTCCTCGCCTGGGTGGGCGGGCAGGCAGTGCAAAGCGATCGCACGATCGGAGGCCGCCGCCATCAGCTCCTCGGTCAGCGCGTAGGGCGCGAGCACGGTCCGGCGCTGGTCGGCCGTCTCCTCGTCGCCCATGCTCACCCACACGTCGGTGTAGAGAGCGTCGGCACCCGTCGCCGCCTCGAACGCGTCTCCCGTCTGCTGAGCCGCGACCCCATCCTCGAGGCGGTAGCCCTCTGGGGCCGCAACCACCACCTCCACCCCGGCGATGGCTCCCAGTACGGCGAGCGAGCGGGCGACGTTGTTCCCATCCCCCACGTAGGCGACTCGCAGGCCCTCGAGGTTTACGAAACGCTCCCTCAGCGTCATCAGGTCGGCGAGTGCTTGGCAGGGGTGGTGTAACGGTGTCAGCGCGTTCACAACCGGGATCCCGGCGTGCTCGGCCAGCTCCGCCACCGTTTCGTGTGATCCCGAGCGAATGACGATCGCGTGCAGGTACATCGACAGGATGCGGGCGGTGTCGGCGATGCTCTCGCCGCGTCCGAGCTGCAGCTCGTCGGCCCGCAGGGGCAATGGCTCGCCGCCGAGCTCGCCCACCCCGACCTGGAAGGAGACGCGCGTGCGAGTGGAGGGGCGCTCGAAGAGCAGCGCGACGGTTCGGCCCGTGATCGCGTTCGACCCCTCGCCGGCGTCGCGGCCTGCCTTGAGCGCGATGGCGCGATCGAGCAGGGCGTCAAGCTCGGCTCTGCCAAGCTCCTCCCCGGTCAGGAAATGTCTAAGCGCAGCCATGAGGAAGCGCCGGATACTAGGGCGATGCGGCTAACGGCCCTCACCTGGAACCTCTATCACGGGCGCGACTTCCCGCCCGATCCGGCGCTGCGCACCCGGCGATCGAAGGTGCTGCGCGTGCGCGAGCGAAATGCAACCCACTCCCAGGTCAACCGCTCCCTGCGTCATGAGTTCGTCAGCAAACTCGCCGAGGGGGACTGGGACGTCGCGCTTCTGCAGGAATGCCCGCCCCGCTGGGCTGCCGCCCTGGCCGGTGACTGTGGCGCTGAACTCCACCGCGTTCTCACCTCGCGCAACTCGTGGGCGCCGCTGCGCGCGGCGGGCGCCAGGCTGAACCCCGACCTGCTCGGCTCGAACGAGGGTGGCTCGAACGTCACGCTCGTGCGGCCGGCGACCCTAGGTCGGATCACCGAGCGCCGCGAACTGGTCGTTGCGGCAGGACCGATTCCGGAACGGCGGGTGGTCGCGTTCACCCGCACCCAGTCGGGGCTTTGCCTGGCGAACCTCCACGCGAGCGCCGGGCCCGGGCGCCGCGACTTCGCCGAGAACGAGCTGCGATCGGCCGCGGAGCACTGCAGCCGATGGGCGGCGGAATCACCCCTGATCCTCGGCGGCGACCTGAACGTGCGCCCCCGTGACAGCTCGATCTACTCCGAGCTCGAGGAACGTTTCGGACTGACGGGCACCACCGCGTCGGACTCCCTCGACCACCTGCTGCGGCGCGGGCTAGAAGCCGTCGAGCCGGCCGCCGCCTGGCCTGCCGAACGGCGGGAGACGGCCGACCGTGGCGGGGTCGTGCTCCGCCTCTCCGACCACGCCCCGGTTCAGGCAACTTTCGCGAGACTGCCGTAGGCTCCGCGCAGGGATCCCCGCCGACAAGGAGCTGACCATGGCCGCAAGCAAGAAGACGAAAAAGTCCAGCAAGAGCACGGGCAGGAAGGCGCGTACCGCTACCGCTCGCGGCGACAAGAGCGTGGAGGCATTCCGCGATGCGCTGGAGCGCAGCGTGACTCTTTCGCGAGAGCGCCTCCAAGAGGTCGTGGATGACGCCGTCAAGCGTGGCCGGATGACCCCATCGGACGCAAACGAACTGGTCAGCAACCTGGTTTCCCGGGGCCGCAACTACACCGACGACCTGATCAAGGATCTCGAGAAGCTCCTCGACCAGGCTCGCAAGGAAGTCGATGCCCGGGTCTCGCCGGCGCGCAAGCGCGCGGAGCGGGCCAGCAAGCGCGTGCGCGAAGCCGCCGAGCCCGCGCTCGCCGAGGCCGACCGGCTGCGCCGCAGGGCCGGAGTGGGAGCTTCAAGCCCGATCCTGGGATACGACGCGCTCAGCGCGACTCAGGTCAAGTCGAGGCTGAAGGGCATGAAGGCCGCCGAATTGCGCAAGGTCCGCACGCAGGAGAAGAAGGGCAAAGCCCGCAAGGGCGTGCTCGACGCAATTGAGCGACAGCTCGCCAAGTAGCAGCGCCACCAGGCCACCACGCCCTCCAAAGGGGGAGGTCCTCGAGCTCACGATCGACGCGCTCGCCCAGGGCGGGCGAGGCGTCGCGCGGCGCAACGACGGCTTCGTGGTTTTCGTGGCCGGCGGGCTGCCCGGCGACCGCGTCCGCGCAACGATCTCGCGCTCCAAGCGCGGCTACGCCGAGGCAAGCCTGACCGAGCTGGTCGAGGCAGGCGACATACGGATCCCCGACGTCTGCACCCACGAGGGCGAGTCATGCCCTGGAGCGCCGTGGCAGGGTCTCCCTTACGAGACCCAATTGAGCGAGAAGCAGGCGCAGGTGACCGAGGCCCTACAGCGACTAGGCGGCTTCGAGGGATTTGAGCCAGAGCCCATCGTCCCGGCCTTGACGCCGTGGCGATACCGCAACAAGCTGGAGTACTCGTTCGGCGACCTCGACGGGGACGCCGCGCTGGGCTTTCACCGGCGCGGGAGCTGGCGCGACATTCTCGACGTCGATGACTGCCACCTGGCGTCGGAGGCCAACAACGCCGCCCGCAACGCAGTGCGCGACTGGGCCCGGACCGAAGGCCTCCCCGCCTACGAATCCGAGGACGGCCGCGGCGTATTGCGCAACCTGATCGTGCGCGAGGGTGTCCGCACTGGGCAGCTGCAGACGCGGCTCGTGACCTCCCCCGCCGAGTTCGCGCGCCCTCCGGTCGACCTCCACACCGTGATCGAGGGACTCTCCGGCGGCACCGACGGTCCCACCGGCGTCCTGGGCGAGGAGTACCTGGAAGAGCAACTCTTCGATCTGCGCTTTCGCATCTCCCATGCCGCCTTCTTCCAAACCAACACCGGGATGTCGGAAAGGCTCTACGAGATCGCTGCCGATTTCGCCGGGCTCACCGGGGGCGAGCGGCTCTACGACCTGTACTGCGGCATCGGCACGATCGGGCTTACGATGGCCGGCAAGGCAGGTTCGGTCTGGGGGATCGAGTCCGTGCCGGAAGCCGTAGCCGACGCCGAGCGCAATGCCAAGCGGAACGGAATCACCAACGCGCAGTTCGTCGCCGCCGACGCACGGCTCGGCATCCGACCGCTCCTCGAGCGCACCGGAAAGCCCGACGTCCTCGTCGTCGACCCGCCGCGCGCCGGGCTATCGAAGAAGGTGGTGCGGCGGGTGATCGAATGCGGCGCACCCCGCATCGTGTACGTCTCGTGCAACCCCACCACCCTCGCGCCGAACGCGGCGCAGCTGCGCGAAGCGGGCTATGAGCTGCTCCGCGTGCAACCCGTGGACATGTTCCCCCAGACCCCTCATGTCGAGTGTGTGGCGCTTCTTGAGAAGGTTGTGGCATGAGCAGAGGCTTCGGAGTCGCCGCGGGGCTCGATCCTGAGGTGGCCGCACCACTCGCGGCGCGCTGCGCTGAGCTCGGGTACTCGTCGGTCTGGTCCAACGACACGCCGATCGCCAGCGGGCTTGAGACGCTGACGGAGTTCGCGCGCGGGGCCGAGGGCGTCGAGCTCGGGGTGGCGGTAATCGCCCTCGACCGCAGCGACCCGGCTGCGATCGGGGCCAAGATCGACGAGCTCGGCCTCGACCGCTCGCGGCTGTGGATCGGCGTCGGGGCCGGATTCTCGAAGCGGCCGCTGACGACCATGCGCGAGGCAGTGCCCGCGCTACGCGAAGCGCTTGGCGGAGTCCGCATCGTGCTCGCAGCGATGGGGCCCAAGATGTGCGCTCTTGCTGGCGCTGAGTTCGACGGCGTGTTCTTCAACTGGATGACGCCGGGCTTCGCCCGTGATGCACGTGCGCACGTCGAATCGGGCGCGGCCGATGGGGAGCGCGACGCGCCACCGGTGTTCGGCTATGTGCGGACTGCGATCGGCGACGACGCAACCGCGCGGCTGGCGAAGGAGGAGTCGTTCTACCGCGACCTCCACGACGGCTACCGCAACCACTTCAACCGCCTGGGCGAGCCGGAGGGCACGGTTGGCGTCGCAGCCGCCGACCCGGCCGCGGCGCGGCGCGCACTCGCGGCATACGAGGCCCTTGACGTGCCGGTGGTGCGCGGCCTGGCAAGCGCGAACCTTGAGGCCATGGGCGCCGTCGCCGAGGGCGTGGCACCTTGAAGGTCGCTGCGGCGTTCGCGTTTGCGATCGCGTTGCTGGTCCCCGCGAGCGCCGCCGCCGCGAAGCCCCTGCAGCACGACGGCCGGTGGGTCACCGACTCGCGTGGCCGCGTCGTGATGCTCCACGGCTGGAACATGGTCTACAAGGTCGGCTCGTACAGACCGGCGGACTCCGGGTTCGGCCGCGACGACGCGCGTTTCCTGCGCCGCCACGGCTTCAACACGGTCCGCCTGGGCGTGATCTACAAGGGACTCGAGCCGAACCCCCCTGGCGCCGACGGCAAGCCCCGCTATCGCGAAGGCTACGTGCGCAGCATCAAGCGGACGCAGAAGATGCTCGCCCGCCACGGGATCTACACGCTGGTGGACTTCCACCAGGATCTCTACAACGAGCGTTTCCAGGGCGAGGGCTGGCCGGACTGGCAGACGATCGATGACGGCGTCCCCTCCGAGCTCCAGCAGGGCTTCCCGGCGAACTACCTGGTTAATCTCGGCCTCGAGCGCGCGTTCGACAACTTCTGGGCGAACACCCCGGTCGAGGGGATCGGCCTACAGGACCGCTATGCGGCCGCGTGGCGGTACGTCGCTCGCCAGTTCCGGGGATCAAGGCGGCTGGTCGGCTACAACCTGCTGAACGAGCCGTGGCCGGGCACGCCGTACCCCACATGCGCATCGAACGTTGGCTGCCCGCTCTTCGACACCCAGATGCTCGAGCCGTTCTCCGAGAGGGTGATCGCCTCCATCCGAAAGGCCGACCATCGGGCGATGGTCTGGTACGCGCCGCTGCTGCTCTTCGACTTCGGCGCAGACACCTCGCACGGCGACACCGGCGACGACCGCGCCGGCTTCGCCTTCAACATGTACTGCCTCGCCGAGGTGCTGCCGGATCAGGCCGGGGCGATCGGCGACGGCGCGTGCGACACCGGCTACGGCCTCACGCTCGACAACGCAGAGGCCCAATCCGATGAAACAGGCGACGCCCTGTTGATGACCGAGTACGCGGCTACGAACGACCTGGGGACGGTCGAGCGTGTGATCGAGCTCGCCGGGGAGAAGATGATCGGCTGGCAGCAGTGGCACTACTGCGACTGCGAGGACCCGACCACCACGGGTACCGGCGTCCAATCCGTCGTCGCTGACCCGAACCTGCCGCCCCGCGGCGAGAACCTGAACCGGGGCAAGCTGAAGGTCAGCTCTCGCCCCTACCCGCAGCTCGTGTCGGGCACGCCGCTCTCGTACAGGTTCGACCGTGAGGCAAGGCGCTTTGACCTGACCTACTCGACCAGGACACCGCGCGGCCGCAGGCTGGGGCGGCGCTCGCTCACTCGCGTGTTCGTTCCGCGCATCCACTACCGCGGCGGCTACCGGGCTCAGGTCAAGGGCGGCAAGCGAGTTTCGCGCCGGGACGCTCGCGTGCTGAGGCTCAAGCGCAAGCGCCGGGCGCAACGGGTAAGCGTGGCAATCGTTCCGCGCTAGTACGGAGGCAGCTCGGCGTACCAGTCGCCGAGCACACGAAAGGCGGACCAGAACTCGCGCTTGGACTCCTCGGAGTCGAGCGAGTCGTCGATCTCGGGCGTGTAGAGAATGTCGATTGTCGGCGTAAGTGACTGAATCTCGCCGAGCTTGGGCTCGAGCGGGCGCGCAAGCGGCAATTCAACTTCGGTCAGCGCCTCCAGCGCCGGCTCGCCCATCACCACGATCATCCGCGGCGAGACGATGGCGACCTCCTCGACGATCCGCTCGATGCACTCGCCCGCAGCGAACGAAGCGTCCGAAACGGGGCACTTCACGCAGAGCGTGCCGTAAACCGTCAGCGGATCGATCCCGAGCCGCTTGAAGCTCTTCATCAAAGCGTTGCCGGCCCGGCCGTAGAAAGCGACGCCCTCCTCGATTTCGGCGGCGGTCGGCGCATGCTTGAGCAGCATCACGTCTGCCTGTGGATGGCCGGAGCCCAGCACGGGCATCACGTTCCCGCGGGGGCAGTGGGAGCACTCCTGGAGCCTGCGTGTCAGCGAGTTCAGCTCGCGGATCGCCCGCTCCAGATATTTCTCCTGGATCTCGTCGTCGGTGGTGGGCATGGCGCCGGAGGTCTTCTTCTGTGGCTCTTCCGCCCCTCCTGCCCTAAAGCCCCCCTGCATCAGGGCTTGCCTCGCCCTCCGCGGCCGCCTGATGTCTGGATCCACTTCAACGCTTGGACGTAGACGAGATTGCGGTGCTTTCGCACAATGTCAGCGGCACGCATCGCCTCGAGAAACTCCTCTGGCCCTTCAAAGTCGCGGACCCGGATCATCACGCTGCCGAGGCCCTGAGCGACGTGGCTGTCGGAACCCGCCCCAGGAACAATCCGGTACTTCGCGGCGAACCGCTCCGCCTCCTCGTTGAACGCGGTGAGCGCAACCCGCGGGTTGAAAACCTCGAGGATGTCGATCTCCTCGACCATGTCGAGCAGATGCTCGTAGTCGGGCACCGAGTGCAGGCGGTCGAACGGGTGCGGCACATAGACGAGTCCACCCTGACGCCGGATCTCGGCGATGGTCTCCGCCATCGTCATCCCCCGCTCGATCTTGCGCTCAATAAAGAGGCCGATCACCTCTCCCTGCTCGGCCGTCTTGACCTCCTCCGCAACGACAACCTTGATCCCCACCTCATCGGCGATCTCGCGCGCGGCCAGTGCGCCCGAGATCTCGTTGTGGTCGGTGATAGCGATTGCGCCCAGGCCCTGTTCCTTCGCGGTTTCAAGCAGGGTTCGCACCGGCGTCGCGCAGTCAGGCGAATGATCCGTGTGCATGTGCAGGTCAACGTGGATGTGCTTGCGGCGCGCGATGCGGCCACGCGCCGCAGCGTCGCCCGCCGGGTCGTGACGGCGGGCCGCCAGGCGCCTGTAGGTTGCCTCGACCTGATCGGTCACGGCGGCCCAGTCACGACTCGCGCCCTTCGCCGCAATGCGCAATCGCTTGCCCAGCGCACCTTCGTCCGTGAGGCGGGCGAGCTGACCGGCGAGCGTGATCGCGTCGCCGGGCTGAAACAGCAGGCCGAACGCACCGTCATGGGTCAGCTCCTCATAGAGCGGCAGGTGCGACACCACCGGCACGGCGCCGGCCGCCAGCGCCGTGCGGAGCACGCCCGGCGCCGTGTGGGAACCGCCGGAGGCGAGGACCACCACGTCGGCAGCCGCGACCACCTCCTCGGGCGACGCGAGCCTCGGGCCGACGACCCTGAGACGCTCACGCAGTGCCCTTGACACACGGACGTCGGCGCCGTCGGGGGTCCAGACAACGGCCTCCCAGCCCGGCACGTCGACGAGCCGGCGCAACCCCCGCAAAAAGAGGCGCAAAGCGCCCCGCTCCTCGAGCGCCGCGAACACGATCCGCAGCGGCCTTGCACCAGCGGTGTCCGGGTGCGGCCACGAAGGCACGGCGGCCTCCGCCCCGGGCTCGAGGAGCTCGTACGTCCCCGGGAAGAAGCGCTGCATCAACGCCTCGGTTTGCCCGCAGCTCGCGGTGCGCGCGTCCAGCCGTCCAAAGAAGATCTCGACCAGGGGCCGGGCAACCTGGGTTGAGAGCACGCGCTCGGTCGGCTCGTGAAAGCTGCCGACGTTCAGCGAGCGGGAGTGGCGGAGGGCGATCGACGAAACGCTTGGGGCGAACGGATCGTGAACGTGCGCAATGTCGAATTCCACGCCCTCGAGGAGCGATTCGAGCGTGCGGCTCACGTCCACCGGAACCCGCGCCGCTCGTGGGCGTGGCCCCCTTGGCATCGGCACGCCGGCGCCCACCGGCAGCACAGGCGGGCCCGAGCCACCCCCGGCGCGGTCGCCGCGCCAATGGTCGTCGAAGAGCGCTGCCGGGCGCTCGCGCGCTGTCTCAATCAAGCGGCGCGCTTCCCGCACGCCCCCGCGCGGACCCGACGGCGCCGCGATCACGACGCGGTGGCCACGCGCGGCCAGCTCGCAGGAGAGGCGGTCGGTGAAGCCGTTGATCTCGTGGCGCTCGCTCCAGGCATGGGGCGTGACCTGGGCGATCGTCAGGCGGTCGGCGGGCACCTGGCCAGGATACGTTGGCGTCAAAACCCGCTACCGAAAGGGACGAACATGAGCGACAGGATCATTAGTGGCGTCGATTTCATCACCCTGCCCACCGAGGCCTTTGACCGAGCGGTTGAGTTCTATTCCGAGACGCTGGGCCTCGAGCGGTCGAAGCAATGGGGCGACCGTCCCGGCATGGAGTTCGAGGCGGGCAACCTAACCGTCGCAATCATGCAGTCCGACGCGTTCGGGCAGACCTTCGCTCGCCACAGCCACCCGGTCGAGTTCCACGTGGACGACTTCGAGGCCGCCAAGAGCGCGCTGGAGGATCGCGGCGTCACCTTCGAGGGCGAAACCCTGGACTCAGGCGTCTGCTTCCAGGCGTTCTTTAGCGACCCCGACGGCAACTCGCTGGCGATTCACCACCGCTACGCCGACTAGCAGGCCAAACCGCGCCGAAGACAAAGTGCTGCCCCCGAATTCGCCGGCAATTTGAACGTTCAGGAGGTGGCTACGAAGCAACCCGCGGAACAGTTCACCCGCCGATGGAACGCAAAGGGGCCCGCCGGCGAGGGCGGGCCCCTTGGCTCAGCTACCCGCTGAGACTGGGCGACCAGGCGCTACGTGCCCGGCCCGGCGCCGGCCAGGGGCCGGCGGGAGCTTGGCTACTCGGCCTTCGCGGCCTCGGCAGCGAGCTCCTGGGCCCGCGCGGTTGCGGGCTTGCGGGCGTGAGCGGCAATGAACTGCTCGGTGTCTTCCCGTGCCTCGTTGTCGGGCCGCTGGTTGTGAGGCGACTTCATCAGGTAGGAGGACGGGCCATCGAGCTGACCGGCGATGCCGTTGTTCAGCGCGAGCTTGATCAGGCGCACCGCATCGATCACAACGCCGGCGGAGTTGGGCGAGTCCCAGACCTCGAGCTTGAGCTCGGCGGTCAAAGGCACGTCGCCGAACGCCTTGCCCTCGAGGCGGATGTGCGCCCACTTGCGGTCGGTCAGCCAGGGGACGTAATCGGAGGGGCCGACGTGAACGTCGTCGGCGGGCAGGTCCATGCCCATCACCGACGTGACGGCGTTCGTCTTCGAGATCTTCTTTGAGTCGAGGCGCTCGCGCTCGAGCATGTTGAAGAAGTCCATGTTGCCGCCGACGTTGAGCTGCGAGGTGTGCTCGAGCTCGACACCGCGCTCGTGGAAAAGACGAGCGAGTTGGCGGTGGACGATCGTCGCGCCGACCTGGGACTTGATGTCGTCGCCAATGATCGGTAGGCCGGCTTCCTTGAAGCGGCCGTCCCAGTAGTCCTCGCTGGCGATGAACACCGGCAGGCAGTTGACGAAGCCGACGCCGGCTTCCAGCGCCTGCTCCACGTACCACTTGGTGGCCGCCTCGGAGCCAACGGGGAGATAACAGACGAGGACGTCCGCCCTGGTCTCCTTGAGGATGCCGACGATGTCGGCGGTCTCTCCGGGCGCCTTGGTGATCCTCTGCTTGAGGTATTTGCCAAGACCGTCGTGGGTCATGCCTCGCTGAACGGTGACCCCGGTCTCGGGAACGTCGGCGAACTTGATCGTGTCGTTCTGGCCCGACCAGATCGCTTCGGAAAGATCCTTGCCGACCTTCTCGACGTCGATGTCGAACGCGGCGACGAACTCGATGTCGCGGACGTGATAGCCGCCGAGGTCTACATGCATCAGGCCCGGGACTCCCTCGGAGGGATCGGCGTCCTTGTAATAGGTGACGCCCTGGATGAAGCTGTTGGCGCAGTTACCGACGCCGACGAGCGCGACGCGAACCTTGCCGTCGTCTGCGTGGATGCCGTTGGAGGAGGCGCCGTTCGTGGGCGCACCGTTACTAGTGCTCATATCTCGGAGATCCTTTCTGGAAGCGGGCGCGGAGAAGCCGCAGCTCGCGAGCGGGTAGCGGTACAAATCTACGGCGTCCGCCCCGTTTGGTTACACGCGCCTTACACATACCCCGGCGTGGACGGGCTAAGTCAGGCGTAATTCACGCTTGAGCGCGGAGTGCGCCGCGCACGTGCCAGACCCGCTGACCGACCGTCAACGCGGTCAAACCCGCCATCGCGTAGATCGACGCTGCGAGTAGATCCACGCCATCGATCAGCTCGCCGGCCGCGAAGACCAGGCCGATCGACAGCAAAACCACGCGAACCGGCCGCGTCGCCACCCCGACCTTGCACTCCACGCCGAGCGCCTCTGCACGGGCGCGGGTATAGGAAACCATCAGCGACCCGAGCACCGCCCCGACGCAGGCCGCCGCCGCCACGGTGTCGCCACGCTCTGCGAACTGGTAGGCCACGGCGGCTATCACGACGCCCTCCTCGATCCGGTCGAGTGTCGAGTCGAGAAAGGCACCGAAGAGGGAGCCCTTGCCCGACATGCGGGAGTAGCGCCCGTCGAGCGTGTCCATGATCGATCCGATGATGAAGGCCAGGGCGCCAATAAAGAAGTGCTCGGCCACGATCAGGGCCGCGGCCGCGAGGTTCAGAAGCAGACCCGTCATCGAAATCGCGTTCGGGGTGAGCCGCGATTCGATCAGGGCGTTACGCGCGTAAGAGCGCCAGGCCTGGGCGCTGCGCGACTCGGTCGGCTCGGCCATCGAGCGAAACCTACCGCTGTCAGGCGGTGGCTTCGGCCGCCGCGCCGCGCCACGCCCAATGGGCCGGGCGCACGCGGGCAATCTGGTGCGCGGCCGCCGCCGAGGCCGCGGCCACGACCGCGCCGGCGGCCGCGTCCAGCCAGAAGTGGTTGCCGGTGGTGACGATCACGAACAAGACCAAGAGCGGGTAGATCGACCACCACGCCTTGATGAAGCGATTGTGGCTGAGCACGAAGCCAGGGATGGCGATCATCAGCGAGAAGCCGATGTGCATGCTCGGCACCGCCGCGTACTTGTTCACCAACGCACTGGCGGTGCCGCCGTCTTGCGGCAGGCCGGTGAAGACCGCGATCGTGTCGGTAAAACCCTCGCCGGGGATCAGGCGGGGCGGCGCTGTGGGAAAGGCGGCGTAACAGACCAGCGCCAAGACCATCGCGACCATGAACATGTTGCGCACGAAGTAGAAGTGGTCGTTGCGAAGAAGGTAGAGCCAGGCGAGGAAGCCGGTGGTGACGACGAAGTGCGAGTTCAAGTACATGAAGTTGGCGAGATCGATCAGCCAGCGCTGATCGAGCAGCGCCTGCTGGAACCCGGGCTCGAAGAACGCGCCGAGCCAGCGTTCGGCGTCGATGATCCGCTCGGCGTTGGCGTAAGCGATGTCCGCGCGCCCGTCCGCGAACCCTCTCACCACCTGGTAGAGGTTGTAGACGGCGAAGAACAGCCCGAACTGCAGGGCGGCGTCGGGCCAGCCCCGCGGTGGAAACCCCCGAACTGTCTCCCAAGATCGCCGCAAGATGTTGGGGCATTGTAAACGCAGCAGCGATGGCCACCGCCACCCGAACAGTTGACTGGAAGCGGCCGCGGCGGCGGCGCGTGATCGCGATCCGTGATCGCCTACGCGAAATGTACGGCCGCCCGCGCAACAAGCCGCACGGGGACCCTGTGCACGAGCTCGTCCTGACGATCCTCTCCCAGAACACCTCCGATACGAACCGCGATGTCGCCTACGCAGGCCTGCGCGCCCGGTTCGAGGGGTGGCCCGAGGTTCGCGACGCACCGACCGCCGAGCTCGAGGAGGCGATCCGCCGTGGCGGCCTCGCGCCCACCAAGGCGCCGCGGATCCAGGCCGTGCTGCACGAGCTCGGCGAGCCGATCGACCTCGGTTGGCTGCGCGAGGCGCCGCGAGACGAAGCGATCGGCTACCTGACCGCCCTTCCTGGGGTCGGCCGCAAAACGGCGGCCTGCGTGATGATCTTCGCCTTCGGCCGCCCCGAGATCCCGGTGGACACCCACGTCATGCGGGTCGGCGGACGGCTGGGCCTGTTCCGGGCGAACGCGTCCTTCGACGAGGCTCACGACGAGATGCTCCGGATTACACCGCCCGAGGACGCCTACGAACTCCACATGAACCTGATCGCGCATGGCAGGACGCTTTGCCGTCCCGCCGGGCCACGCTGCGGCGATTGCGCCCTCCGGCGGATGTGCCCGTACGCCCGGGGATAACTACGGATGTGGCCAGCGCGAAGCAGGTGAGGGGCGGCGCCAAGCCCGCGACATCTGCCTGGGCGGCGATCTGACCTTGGCGGGTGCTTGCGGCGGCGGCGCGAAGTAGTATCGGCGACCGAAATGAGCAAGCCGCCGTACGCACTGTTCATCGCCTTCGCGCTCGTGTGCGCGATCGCGATCCCGTACCTCGCGATCAACAGCAAGGGCGAGGCAGACGCGGCCGAGATCGCCGTCGAGCCGTACGACGAGGACACCAAGGCGATCTTCGCCGGCAACTGCGGACCCTGCCACACGCTGGGAGCCGCGGGCACCGACGGGGTGGTCGGACCGAACCTCGACGACACCCTCGCTCCCGGTGGCCAGGGAACGTTCGAGAGCAACTATGCCCGAACGCTGAGCGCGGTCACCTGCGGCCTTGCCGGACGCATGCCGGCAAAGATCGTCTCGGGCAACCAGGCCGAAGAACTCTCAGCGTTCGTGGCCGCCTACGCCGGCCAGCTGGGTGAAGGTGACGGGGCACTCGCCGACACCCGCACGGCTGAGATGCCTGAAGCCTCCCCCTGCCCGACCGGCTCTGCCGATGCCGCCCCGTAGGGCGCCGCGCTGCTGCATCCCACGCGGAGCTTGGATCGGGCTTGCCCGGTTCCCAGCCTGCAAACGGTGACGGGATCGTTGATCTGCTACGTTGTGACTTAGATTTTCCAACTGAGCAAAGGACGTATTTGAACATGGGCAAGACGATCGGCATCGACCTGGGAACCACCAACTCGTGCACCGCGATCCTCGAGGGCGGGGAACCAAGCGTGCTTGAGAACTCCGAGGGCGGGCGGACCACCCCCTCCGTTGTCGCCTTCACCGAGGGTGGCGAGCGCCTCGTCGGCACGGTGGCCAAGCGCCAGGCCGTGATGAACCCAGAGAACACGATCTTCTCGATCAAGCGCTTCATGGGCCGCAAGGAGGCCGAGGTGAAGGAGGAGGAGACGATCGTTCCCTACGCGGTAGTCGCCGGGCCGAACGGAGACGTGCGGGTTGACGTACGCGGAAAGCAATACTCGCCGCCCGAGATCTCGGCGATGATCCTTCAGAAGCTGAAGGCGGACGCCGAGGCCAAGCTCGGCGAGCCGGTCGACTCGGCCGTGATCACCGTCCCGGCCTACTTCAACGATGACCAGCGCCAGGCGACCAAGGACGCCGGCAAGATCGCCGGTCTCGAGGTCAAGCGCATCATCAACGAGCCGACCGCAGCCGCGCTCGCCTACGGCCTCGACAAGGAGGCCACCGACCAGACAATCCTCGTCTTCGACCTCGGCGGCGGCACCTTCGACGTGTCTGTGCTCGAGATCGGGGAGGGGGTGTTCGAGGTGAAGTCCACCGCGGGCGATAACCACCTGGGCGGCGATAACTGGGACAAGGCGATCGTCGAGTGGATGGTTGCGGAGTTCAAGCGCGACCAGGGGGTCGACCTCTCGCAGGACAAGAACTCCCTGCAGCGCCTCTACGAGCACGGCGAGAAGGCCAAGATCGAGCTCTCCTCCGCGCAGGAGACCCAGATCTCGATCCCGTTCATCACGGCGGTAGACAACCAACCTCGACACCTGGAGATGCGGCTGAGCCGCGCCAAGCTGACCGAGCTGACCGGGAATCTTCTCGACCGCGTGGTCGGGCCGGTCAAGCAGGCACTCGCCGATGCCGGCGACGCGAAGATCGACCACGTGGTCCTCGTCGGCGGCATGAGTCGCATGCTGGCGGTGCAGGAGAAGGTCAAGGAGCTGACCGGCTCCGAGCCCCACCAGGGCGTCAACCCGGACGAGGTCGTCGCGGTCGGCGCCGCGATCCAGGCAGGCGTGCTGGCCGGCGACGTCAAGGACGTGCTGCTACTCGACGTCACTCCGCTGACCCTCGGCATCGAGACCAAGGGCGGCGTGATGACGAAGCTGATCGAGCGCAACACCACGATCCCGTCGCGCAAGTCGGAGATCTTCTCGACGGCCGAGGACAACCAGCCCTCGGTCGAGATCCACGTGCTCCAAGGCGAGCGCGAAATGGCCGCCTACAACAAGTCGTTGGGCAAATTCCAGTTGACCGGGATCCCACCGGCGCCACGCGGCCTGCCGCAGATCGAGGTCGCATTCGACATCAACCCCGACGGCATCGTCAGCGTCACCGCGAAGGACCTCGGCACCGGCAAGGAGCAGAAGATCGAGATCAAGGGCGGCTCCGGCCTCGACGAGAGCGAGGTCGAGAAGATGGTCGCCGACGCCGAGGCCCACGCCGACGACGACCGCAAGCTCCGTGAGCTTGCAGAGGCGCGCAACGTCGGCGAGAACGCCGCCTACTCCGCCGAGAAGCAGCTCGAAGAGCTGGGCGAACAGGTGGACGAGTCCGCACGGTCCCAGATCGAGGCCGCGATCAAGGAGGTGCGCGACTCGCTGGAGTCCGAAGACGCCGAGCAGATCAAGGCGAAGACGGACGCTCTGCAGGCCGCGTTCCACTCGGTCTCCGAGCAGATCTACCAGGCGGCGGCCGAGCAGCAGCAGGCCGAGGGCGCGACCACCAACGGCGCCGGCGCCGAGGAAGAAGTTGTGGACGCCGAGGTCGTTGACGATGACCGAGCCTGAGCAGGAGACGGTCGAGGAGAACGGCGAAGCTGAAGATGTCGAGCGTGACCTCGATGCCCTCCTGAACGACGTCACCCGTGAACGTGATGAGTATCTGGAGCTAGCGCAGCGGGCTCGGGCCGATTTCGACAACTACCGTCGCCGTGCCGCGCGCGACGCCGAGGAGGCGGAGCGACGTGGCACGGCTGGGCTGGCTCGTGACCTGCTGCCTGCAATCGACAACCTCGAACGTGCGCTGCAGGCCGTCGGCTACCGCTCCGCACCTGAGGACGCGTCAGAGCCCGAGAGCCGCGAGGTCTCGGCTCACGAGGCCCTTGCCGCCGGTGTGGCGCTGGTCCAGGACGAGCTAGCGCGCGCGCTAGCCAGCGCCGGGGTCGAGGTGTTCGACCCGTCGGGCGAGGTCTTCGACCCGAACACGTGCGAGGCCCTCTCCACCCGCCCCGCGACCGATGGTGAGGACGCGAACACCGTCGTCGAAACCCTGCAGCGCGGCTACCGGCTCGGCGAGACGCTGATTCGGCCCGCGCGTGTAGTGGTGGCGAGCTGAGCGTCTGGGGGTAAGCCGTGCCCGCCGATCCCTACGAACTGCTCGGCGTCGACCGCAAGGCGAGCGACGAGGAGATCAAGAAGGCGTACCGGAAGCTCGCGCGCGAGAGCCACCCCGACGCCAACCCCGATGATCCCGCCGCCGAGGAGCGGTTCAAGGCGATCCAGGGTGCCTACGACACGCTCTCCGATCCCGACAAGCGCCGTGAGCACGACGCCGGCGGGCGCTTCGACCCGCGCAACTTCGCGGGCGGGTTCGCGGGCGATGTCGGCGACATCTTCTCGACCATCTTCAATCGCCGGAGCGGGGGGGCAGGCGCCCAGATGCCGCGCGGCCGCGACCTCACAGCCGAGGTCTCGCTCAGCTTCGACCAGGCGATGCGGGGCACCGAGGTGTCGGTGACCGTACCGAAGCAGGCAACGTGCCGGACCTGCAGCGGATCAGGGGCCGAGCCCGGCACCCGTCCGATCGTCTGCCCGCGTTGCGAAGGCCGCGGGGTCGACTCCCAGAGCCAGGGCTTTTTCGCGATCAGCCAGCCGTGTCCGCAGTGCGGTGGCCGCGGCGAGGTAGTCGAGGATCCGTGCCCCACCTGCAGCGGCGCCGGCGTGACGATGCAGAGCAAGCGCTACCGGGTGAAGGTGCCGGCCGGGGTTCATGACGGCAGCCGAATCCGCGTGGCAGGAAAGGGTGAAGACGGGCCCATGGGCGGTCCTTCGGGCGACCTGTATGTGGCCACCAGGGTCGCTCCCTCACCGGTCTTCGCCCAGCGCGACGACGGCAACCTCGAGGTCCGGGTACCGATCACGATTCCGGAGGCCATGCGCGGCGCCACGGTCGAGGTCCCGACCTTGAACGGCACCAAGCGAATCCGGGTGCCCGCAGGCACCGCCCACGGCACCGTGCAGCGGCTTCGCAGTGAAGGCCCGCCGCGCAGCGGCGGTCGAGGTCGCGGTGATATCCACTACCGGTTGGAGATCGACGTCCCTTCCGAGCTGAGCCCCGAAGGACGCAAGGCCGTGGACGAGCTCGCCGACGCGCTGAACGGCCACGACCTCCGGGCGTCGCTGCTCTCCCATCCGCAGGCGGGGTCAGAGTAGGACCATGGCCGAGGCTCGGCGAACCCGCACGACAAGGACCACGGTGCGCGTGGACTCAAACCGCGGCGTGTTCATGATCTCGGTCGCGGCGGAGTTGGCCGAGATGCACCCCCAGACCCTGCGGATGTACGAGGCCCGCGGGCTGATCTCGCCCCAGCGCTCGCCGAAGAACACCCGCCTCTACTCACAGGACGACGTCGAGCGCCTGCGGCGGATCCAGCGGATGACGGCGGAGGAGGGCCTGAACCTCGCCGGAGTCGAGACCGTGCTGGAGATGGAAGCCGAGCTGGAACGCACCAGGCATGAGCTGGCAAAGCTGCGCCAGCGCGCCGTCGAGCTCGAGCGCGAGATGGCGATCGAGCTGGAGAAGGTGCGGCGGGCCGCTCGAGCCGAGATCGTGCCCTACGGCGCCTACGAGCCGCGCTAGGGCATGGAGAGCTTGGTTGCGGCCGGACTTGCCGGCGGGCGGATCGCGATCGGAGCTGGCATCTGGATCGCGCCCGAGACGACCCTCGGAGCGCTCGGCTTCGGTGGCAAGCCGGACGCCCGCGCGCTGGCGCTCGCGCGGCTGGCGGGTACGCGCGACCTCCTCCTCGGCGCATGGATGGCCTCGTCGATGGGCTCCCGCGAGCGATTGCAACCGGCCGCAGCCGCGGTCACGGCATGTGACGCCGGTGACGCGCTGACGTTCGCGCTGCTGGGCAGCTCGGACCGCCGCGCTTCGATTCTTGGAGCGCTTGGCGCGGGGTCCGCGACGCTTGCGGGCGCCTGGCTGACTCGCCGTCTCAGCGTCCAGCCGGGCTGAGGGCCAGCCGCTCGCCGCGGCGCATCACCTCGAGCACGCGACCACTCCCCTGCACACGGATACGGAACCGCTTCGCCGAGGCGGACAACACGCGGACTCGGGGCGGGTTTTTATCGAGCCCGATCGTCGTCACGTATTCGGCGTCGGCTGCCCGGGTGCGATACGACGCCGTCCACCGCGGCTCACGCTCGCGGTAATCGGCAAAGCTCCAGCCCGCCGGCGCCTTGACGTCCCCCCGCACCAACTCGGGCCGGCCGCCCGAGCTGGCGACCGACCCAGCGAAGCGCGGCGCTGAGAGCCGAAGGCGGCGCCCGGCGCGCGTCACATCGAGCTGGGGAGCGAACTGCAGATAGCGGCGGTACACGTGTCGCTCCCGGGATCTGAGGAGATCGACCACGGCCAGGGCGACGCCCGGCTTGAAGAGGTAGAGGCGAAGGTGTCTCACCCCCTGCCGGCGCACCGTCGGATTGACGCCCAGGACCGCGTACCAGCCGGCGCCCCTTCCTCCGGCGAGGATCCCGCTGCCGTACTCGTCGCCATACCCGGTTCGGAACCCCTCCCCGTCAACCGTGAGGACGCTGTGCGCCTGGGGCGAGCGCTGGAAGCGGTTCCAACGCTTGGAGTAGTCGTAGTCGTAGAACCCGCTGTCGGTGACGACGCGCCGCCCCGCCTCGAACAGCTCGAAGGTGAGATCGTCGGCGTGCTTGTGGTTGGCCGAGCGGAAGCTCGCCGACGCGCCTAGGTAACTGCTCCCCCGCTTGACGAACGCGTATCCCGACCGGGGCAGAACGCGAAACCCGCGTGCTGCAGCCCCAAAATGGCCGATCCAGCCGGGCAACGGATCCATAGTGTGCAAGTCGCCGAACGGGGCGAGCCCGCCGTCGGGGAGCACGAACCACCCGAGCCCGGATGCCAGCCTGCGGGTGATGCGGGCCAGCCTGGGCCCCCGCTGCACGTCATCGGCGAACTGGCCGGCGAGCTTCGCGACGGTTGCCTGATAGTTGGGCGAGTTGGCCAGCCAGATGCGCTCGCTGTCCACATACCGGCGCCGCAGGGTCGGCTCGAAGCGCTTCACCGCAAGCGCGTGCCAATCGGCCGCCTCCGGGAGGAACGGCATGTAGCCGCCTAAAAGCCCCAGCGCATAGTCGCCGTAGAGCCCGTGGTCGTCGCGAACCGTGTGGTACTCGGTCAGGTACTGGGCGTGCAGGCGAAGGGAATCAATCAACGTCGCCGCCTGTGCGTCATCGAGTAATCCCTCGCACGCCGCCGCCCTGGACAGATAGGCGATATAACCGGTGCGGTCGGCCGTGACCTTGTCGGCCCACGCGGGCTGGAACTCGGCCGGCGCCGGAAGCGGATTAGCGGCAATCCAGTCGAGCGCCAGGTCCCGCGCCTGGGCCAGCGCGGCGTCGCCGCTCGGGTCGCCGTCACGGTGGATCTGAAACAGGACGTCGAGCCACCCGAGGGCGTGCAGCCAATGGCGCCAGGAGCGGCTCTCATATGGGTCGGCGCCCCAGTCGACGGGCGGCGCGAGGTTTGCGCGATACCCCAGCAGAACATCGAAGTCGCCACCCAGCGCCGCCGCCCGGTCCTCGGGCGAATGCGCTCGCGTCGCGACGACGTCGTAGGCGGGCGGGCAGGTAGCGACGCTCATGGCCTCGAGCTCGGCTGGTGCGGCCGCGTTCGTCGGCGTAGCGCAGATCAAGGTGGCGGTGAGTGCGAGGGCGTTCGATCACCGCGGTTGATCTGGCGGTTCTGGCGTCCCGCATCGGGCCATTCTTGCCGGTGAGTCTCTGCGGGCGTCGGGTCCACTCCGGATCCCCTAGTTTTTCCAGTGAATGGCTGCTTCCGGGGACGAGCGCCGCGTTCGCGTGGTGATGGCGCTGAAGGTGCGCGACGAGGTCGACGTCATCGAGCACAATCTGCGCGTACACCACGCGCTCGGCATCGAACACTTCGTTGTCACCCACCTCGGCTCGATCGACAGCTCTCACGCGGTCCTCAAGCGCTGGGAGAAGGCCGGCCTGATGACAATCTTCGAACGCTCCGGGGTATACCTGGAGGAGTCGACCGGTTGGGCTCAGGAGATGATTCGCTACGCGATCGACGGGCTCGGGGCGGACTGGGTGATCCACTGCGACTCGGACGAGTTCGTGCTTCCGGTCGAAGGAACCATCGCCACGGCGCTCGCCGCCATCGAGCCCGAGGCCGGAGCCGTCGTGATGCCACGTTCGAACTTCGTCGCGGTGCCCGGCCCGGAGCCGTTTCTGCAGCGGCTCGTGGTCCGGGAGCGACGCTCGACCCTCGGGCCAAAGCTGGCACACCGCGGCCTCGCCGAGGTCGTGATGGTCGAGAACGCCGGACACCTGGTCACCACGGAGCGCGACCTCGAGGTCCAGTTTCGCTCGATCGAACGCGCCGCCCTGAAGCCGTCCGCAGAGGCCTCGCCATTCTCACCGCCTCCGCCCGAGCTCAGCTGGTCCGCCCAAGTGCCCCTTCGCATGCACCACTACCCGGTGCGCTCACTGGATGGCTTTACGCGCCGACTCGAGATCGAGGTGAACGACAAGGCCGAGAACGATCCGCGAATCGATCGGCTCAAGGCACGGCTCGATCGGGGCGAGGCGCAGAAGATCTACGCAGAACAGCTCGCGAGCCCCGATCAGATCTCGGAGGGGCTGGCGGCCGGGCGCCTGGTGCGCGACGAGCGGGTGCTCGATCTGGCTACGCGCGCCCCGGACCCGATCGAAAGCGGCGTCGGCGCGGGATCGCTGCCGATCGTCCCTGGCACCGACCGGGCCGAGCTCCTCGCCGAGCAGCAATCGGATGCGCTGACCGCGGTCGGGCGGGTGGTGCTGCTTGCGACCGTCCGCCACAAGCGCACCGCGGCGCTGCTGAAACGCGCCAGGCGGCGCAACTCCAGACTTCAGGCTCGACTGGCGACCGAACCGAACGAGTAGCGATCGGCCGCGTAGGTGCGGAGCCCGCTCGGATCGGGCACGCCACCTCGGAACGCGAGCCGGCGCGCGGCATCCGCGGTCGCGACGATCGCGGCCGGGTCGACCGGGATGTCATACGCATGCTCGGCCCCCGTCCCAGCCGGCTTGCCGACGACCTCCGCGTCCGTGTAGACGAAGGCGGCGGCAAGATCCTCAAGGTAGTGCTCGGCATATTGGTGATCCGCACCAACGAACGCCACCAGCTCGCCTGAAGCCGAGGCGACCGCCGCCGCGGGGTCGAGGTCGCCGTTGCCGGTCCGCAGCACCTCGTGCGCAGGCAGCGTCTGCGCTGCAAGCTGCTCGAACAGCTCGGAGGAAGCGCCCTGGCCGGGTTGGACGATGACCGAGGTTGTGGGCAGGGCCGGGCGCTCGTGTCCGCTGATCCCGGCGATCCGAAGCACCTCGTCGACCCGGTGCGAATAGGTGTGTTCGCGCAGAACGTGGCGCATCGCCTGGTGCGCCCTCGCCTCTGCAGCGTTGGAATCGCCGAGCAGTGACTCGAGCTGCTCACGCGCTTCCTCGGGCCCGGTCACGATGGCAACCTCACCCCCGAACATCTGCTCCAGAGCCGGAGAGTGCCCGGAGAGGACCGGAGTCGCGCTGGCCGAGAGTTCGAACACGCGTCGCGCGCACATCGTCGGCGACGTGGTGACCGAGTTGACGTTGAGGAAGAGGCGGTAGGACTTGTAGGCACTCACCATTCGCTCGTAGGGGAGCGAGCCCACCACCTGGCTGCGGTAGGGCTCCGGCCACTCGAACTTCTCGGCCTCGCCCGCCGCCACCCGGCTGTAGATGTGGAGACCAAATTCGCAGGCCGGCGCGAGCAGCAATTCCATCTGCTCCCGGCGTGCAGGATGCTTGTGGGCGATGTAGCTGCCCGCGAACGCCACGGGGTGGGCGCGGCCGCCGGGGACCGACACCGGATTGTGGATCCGCGGCTGCGCTCCGAACGAGAGCACCGACACTTCCTCCCGGCCGAGCGCCTCCTGGTAAGGACCGAAGCAGTTGGAGTCAGTTGTCAGCACGTGGTCGAACAGGCGCGCGGCCTCGAGGAAGGTGTTGAAGCGCGGCGGGTCCTCCTTGTTCCAGAAGACGGTCGGCACGCCACGGACCCGACACCAGGCGACGAGCTCCGCGAACGAGTCGGAGTCGGAGGTCCGGTCGGCCAGCGCCCTAGCCCAGCGGTCTCCGTTCGCGCGCCAGGCAGATTCGACGAAGAGGAGGTCGGGCGGATCATCGGTCAGCAGCTCACGCCAGTCGTCGGGCCCAACCTCGATCTGATCCCATTCGTAGCTGAACGCAAGCGAGCTGAAGCGATCGAGAATCGTCGCGACGCGCAGGTTCGGGCGGACGATCGGCCCGACCGGGAGCGGCGGAGGCTCCGGGAGCTGCACGCTCAGCTCGACGTCCTGCCCGTCGCCCGCCTCCGCGACCATGCGAAGGGCGGGCTCTGGACGCTGCTTCGGCACGCGCCGCTTCGGCTTCGGGCGCGGCAGCGGCTCGGCCTTCCGCAGCGCTCGGACGATGCCGAGGGGTAGCGCGGCGAACCCTCGCGGCCGGCGGGCGGCGGACAAGGCCCGAGCCAGGCGCGCGGAGCGACTACGGCGACTGATCCGGAGCTGCCAGGCCAGCTTGCGACGGCGCCTACGCTCCCTGGATGCCCGTCGGCGCGCCCTGCGAAGGTCCTGACCACGGGCCCGGGCCCGTTCGCGGTAGCGCCGGCGCAGGCGGGTCTCGCGCGCCTGCGCGACGACCATCGCTTGCTCGAAAGGCTTCTGGGCCGCGAGAACCGCGGCGGCGGCGGATTCCGCCCCCATCGGCCCGGATCGCGCTACCACGCGGAAGTAGCCGTCCACGATGTCGAGCGACTCGATCGTCATCGCGGCCGCAATGGTCTCGACCAGCGACGCGACGTAGAACGTCTGGTGGTGATCCTCGTGAGAGAGATAGCCGAATGGCGTGGTCATCAGGATCCGCCCGTCGGGCCTGACCACCCGGGCGATCTCGAGCAGGACCGGAGCCGGCTCGACCAGGTGTTCGAGCACTTCGCCGAAGACGACGGTGTCGAACGAAGCGTCATCGAACGCCAGCTGGCTGGCGTCGGCCACGTCGAAGCGTAAGCGCTCCTGAACCTCGCGGGGACGGCGCTCGCGCTCGGCGCGGGCCATCTCCACGCGTTCGGGCTCGTAGTCGATACCGATCACCTCGTGGCCGGAGCGGGCCAAAAGCAGCGAGGTGATTCCCTGCGAGCAGCCGACGTCGAGCACGCGTCCGCGCGCGTGAGCGGTCAGCCAGTGAATGCGGTCACGTGCGCGGGCGCGGACATCGTGCGTCCCCGCCTCACCCCTGTAGACCTCGCCGATACGGTCCGCATTGGCCATCGGATGAAGATATTACGGCGCTTCCCGCGCGCCGACCCAGCCACCGGCACCGACGAATCTATATGCTGCTCACTTAGATTTTCTGCTACTCTTTCTTCGATGCAACCAGACCGCTTCACGATTCGCAGCCAGGAGGCGGTGAGCGCCGCGCAGCGCGCAGCCGCGGCCTCGGGCAATCCGGAGGCCACCACCGCGCACCTGCTGGCGGCGCTCCTCGGCCAGCCTGACAGCTTTCCCGTGCCCGTCCTCCAGCGGATCGGGGTGGACCTCGACGCCTTGCGCGAACGGCTGGGCGACCGACTCGCCGGCCTCGCTGTGGTCCACGGCGACGATCCCGTCGAGCCGCGCCCGTCGCGGGGACTGATGGGCGTGCTGCAGGCCGCGGAGCGTGAGGTCGCCGCGATGGGGCGCCAGACCATCTCCACGGAGCATCTGCTGCTCGCCCTGGCCCGGCCCGAATCCGATTTGGCTGAGCTGCTGCCGGACCACGACTCGATTCTCAAGGCAATCGACGAGGTCGTGGGACCGAACGTCGCCGACTCGCCGAATCCCGAGGACACGGCCCAGGCCCTGGAGAAGTTCGGTCGCGACCTGACCGCGGCGGCCGAGGAGGGCAAGCTCGACCCGGTCATCGGTCGCGACGACGAGATCCGCCGGGTTATTCAGGTCCTCTCCCGCCGCACCAAGAACAACCCGGTTCTGATCGGTGATCCCGGCGTCGGCAAGACCGCGATCGTCGAGGGCCTCGCCCAGCGCATCATCGCCGGTGACGTCCCCGAGTCGCTGCGCGACCGCCGGGTGATTGCGCTCGACATCGGCTCGCTGCTCGCCGGCTCGAAGTACCGAGGCGAATTCGAGGAGCGGCTGAAGGCCGTTCTCGGCGAGGTCCAGGCGGGCGAGGGCCGGATCGTCCTCTTCATCGACGAGTTGCACACGATCGTCGGCGCCGGTGCGGCCGAGGGCGCAGTCGACGCGGCCAACCTTCTGAAGCCGATGCTCGCCCGCGGCGAGCTGCGAGCCGTCGGCGCCACGACGCTCGACGAATTCCGCAAGCACATCGAGCCCGATGCGGCGCTCGAGCGGCGGTTCCAGCCCGTACTCGTCGGCGAGCCGGATATTGGCGACACGATCGCAATCCTGCGTGGGCTCAAGGGCCGCTACGAGGAACACCACGGCGTTCGCATCACAGACCCGGCCATCGTCGCTGCCGCCACGCTCTCAGAGCGTTACATCGCCGACCGCTTCCTCCCTGACAAGGCCATCGACCTGGTCGACGAGGCCGCATCCCGATTGAAGATGGAGATCGAGTCGGTCCCGACCGAGATCGACGAGGTCGACCGCCGCATCCAGCAGCTCGAGATCGAGCGACAGGCTCTTTCGAAGGAGAAGGACAAGGCCTCGAAGGAGCGCCTGGAGGCGATCGAGACCGAGCTCGCGGAGCTGACCGAGCGCGGCGGCGAGATGAAGGCGCGCTGGCAGAACGAGAAGGACGCGATCGACGCGATCAAGCGGGCCAAGGCACAGCTCGAGGAAGCCGAGCGAGCCCACGATCGGGCCCAGCGAGACGCCGACCTTGAGGCGGCGGGCAAGCTTCGCTACAAGGAGATACCCGAGCTGGAGGCGATCCTCGCCGAGCAGGAGGCCCGGTTGGGCGAGCTCCACTCGGGCGGGGCATCGCTACTGGTCGACGAGGTCAGCGAGCAGGACATCGCCGAGGTGGTCGCAAAGTGGACGGGCATCCCGGTCGCGCGACTGATGGAGGGTGAGGTCGAAAAGCTGATCCACATGGAGGAGCGCCTGCACGATCGCGTGATCGGTCAGGACGAAGCTGTCGAGGCGGTCTCGAACGCGCTGCGGCGCTCGCGGGCCGGACTGGCCGACCCTGCCCGGCCGATCGGCACCTTCCTCTTCCTCGGCCCGACCGGTGTCGGCAAGACGGAGCTGGCGAAAGCGCTGGCGGAGTTCATGTTCGACTCCGAGCAGGCGATCGTGCGCATTGACATGTCCGAGTACATGGAAAAGCACGCTGTCGCGCGGCTGATCGGAGCTCCACCCGGCTACGTCGGCTACGACGAGGGCGGTCAGCTGACCGAGGCCGTGCGCCGTCGCCCCTACGCCGTGATCCTGCTCGACGAGATCGAGAAGGCACACCCGGACGCGTTCAACGTCCTGCTCCAGATCATGGACGACGGTCGTCTCACCGACGGCAAGGGCCGCACCGTGGACTTCTCGAACGCGATCCTGATCATGACCTCGAACGTCGGCTCCCAGGAGATCGCCGCCGAGACGATCGACGAGCGGATCCGCGAGCGGATCGAGGCGGTCCTCATATCGACCTTCAAGCCGGAGTTCCTCAACCGTCTCGACGAGACGGTCATCTTCCACCGACTCTCGCGGGAGGACATCAGCCGGATCGTCGAGCTCCAGGTCGAACAGCTCGCCGGGCGGGTCCGCGAGCGCGGAATCGAGATCGAGCTCACAGCGGAAGCGCGCACCCTGCTGGGCAATCTCGGCTACGACCCGACCTACGGCGCCCGGCCGCTAAAACGGGTGATCCAGCGCCGGCTCGTAGACAAGTTGGCGCTGCGACTGCTCGAGGGGGCGTTCACAGAAGGCCAGCGGGTGCGAGTTGACGCCGAGGACGGCGAGCTGGTTTTCCGGCCGGCGCCGAGAGCCGTCGAGGCCGTCGCCTGAGCGAGCGCAACTTGCGGTGAGGGGCGACTCGCGGAGCCCCCTGGGGCGGCTAACGGCCGAGCGCGGCGCCGAGTCTGCGCCGCGCCAAGCGCATGGAGCGGCGCATCCGCCGGGCCGTCCGGGCACGCGCCCGCCTCGCCCGGCGAAGCGCGCGGCGGCGCGCCTGCCGGCGCCGGCGGCGGCGCACTCGAGTCCGGTGCTCGGCAGCGTCGCGGCGATCGAGCTCGTCCACGCGGCGCACCCATGCGACCTCGAGATGTCCGAGCTCGGGGGGCAGATTGCCGGCAATCTGCTGCGAGACCTTGATGCGATCGCTCGGCGGGATCGCAACCACGAGGATCGACTCGGCCGAGAGTGGAGCCTCAAAGGCCACCTGCCAACTCGTCCCACCGTCGCGGGCCAGCGCGCACATCGTCTTCAAGCACTTGAAGCAACGGCCACAGTTCGAAGCTGTGTCCGCCTCCCAGCAGACCTTCAGGTGCCTGAGTGCGACGGGGCTGCCGCCGACCAGGGCGATGCGGCCCATCTTGCCCAGCTCGGTTCCGTCCTGCCGGAACTCGGTGGTCTCGGTGCTCCAAAGCCGGTCGAGCTCGGGATGGCTGCCGCGGGCGCGCGGGTGCTCGTCGTCCACGGTGGCCCCGTAGAGTGCGTCTGAGAGCATCGGGCCGACGGCCAGGGCGCCGCCAGCCAGCACTGCGCCGAAGCCCTCCACCCAGGCCATTCCCTTTCGGACTAGCTCATCGGTGTTCGTCGCGAGGCGAACCACGGGGAGGCCGAACTCCGCGCCGGCCCGCTCGGTCGCGAGCCAGATCTCCCGCATCGTCTGCTCCGAGTGGATGCGGCTGAGACCTTCGAAGCTCAGGAGGTGGGTCACCCGCTCGTCGATGGTCCCCTCGAGGGAGCGCAGGAGGGTCGCGCTGCTATCGACGCCCCGTGAATAGAAGAGCCCGACGCCACTGGCGCCGCGCGCCTGGGCTGCGACCGCCTCCTCGGCAATCACGCTCGCGGCACGATAGGACCACCATTCGGAGTACATTCGGCTGGCCGCCCGCGCACCCTCGACGATGCGGGTGGAAACGGGGCCTTCGATCGTCAAGTCTTCGCCCAGCCCGGTTGCCAAAGCGGTGGCGACCGGCACGAACGGGGTCGCGCTGTCGTCGATGTAGCCGCCGTAGTCGGCTGCCACGGCCAGCGCAGCCGTCCACGGCTCGGCTCCGCTCGGGACGATCTCGGCCTCGAGGGCGACCTCGCCGCGTCGCTCGCGGCGGACCGGCCGGCGAAGGATCACGCGCGAGCTCCCCCGGTCAGCCGACGACCCAACTCCGCCCGGTCGAGCTTGCCGTTGGCGTTCAGGGGCAGCTCATCGAGCACGGTAACCCTTTGCGGGATCGCATGTTCGGGCAGGACGGCGCGCGCCGAGTCCGCGATCTTCGCGCCGTCGAGCCCGGACCCTGTCACTGCCGCCGACAGGCCCTCGATCACACCGTCCGCCCCATGGATCGGAACCACCAGTGCCTCCGCCACACCCGGCTGCGAGCACAGCGCCGCCTCGACCTCCCCGAGCTCGACCCGGTAACCCATGATCTGGATCTGGTCGTCGGAGCGGCCGAGGAAGTCCAGTCCCCCATCCGTTCGCCGCACAACCCGGTCACCGGTGCGGTAGAAGCTCCGCACCACGCCGTCCTCGCCGCGCATCTCGAACAACGAGTCGTCCCCGTTGCCGCGCCCCGCATAGCCGCCGAAGGTCTGCGCGCCCGCCACCGCGAGCTCGCCCTCCTGGCCCTCGGTGGGCTGGGAGTCGGGATCCAACAGAACGTGATGGAGGCCCTCGTAGACGTGACCGATCGGGACCCGGCCGGCACGACAATCGGCCGGAGAGGAGTCCGGATCCCACCGGTACGCGGCGCAGGCGATCGTCAGCTCGGTTGGGCCGTAGAGGTTTTCGACGGTCGAGTTCGGCGCGGCCGCCTGCCACGCTTCGGCGTTTGCCTGCGACAACGGCTCCCCGCAGAAGAGACTCCAACGCAGGCTCGGCATGCTGCCGGGTCTCAGAAGCCCCCGCCTACGCAGCAGGCCGACGAGGGACGGGACCGAGAACCAGACGGTGATGCCAAGTCGCTCCACGGCGACGGCGGGCGCGAGAAGATCGCGTCGGTCCAGGGCGCAGACACAGGCCCCGCTCCACCACGCTCCGAACAAATCGAAGATCGAAAGGTCGAACGTTTGATCGAAAGTCTGGCTCAGCCGGTCACCGGGACCAAGGCCGTAGCGGCGCACGTTGTGGTCGAGGAACGCGGCCACATTGCGATGGGTGATCGGCACGCCCTTTGGCTCGCCGGAGCTCCCCGAGGTAAAAAGCTGGTAGGCGACGTCCTCGGGATTGACCGGGCCAGGAGCGATCGAGCTCCTGGCATCGACCACCCGGCTGTCGACGACGGGGGGTCTACCGTCCACGCCCTGTGTGAGCGTTCGGGCCTGTGCCAGTGCGCCGTCGTCGGCGATCAGGGCGGCCGGCCGGCTTCGCTCGATCATCTGCCGGGTACGAGCGATCGGGAACCGTGGGTTGAGTGGCACGAAGGGCCTACCCGTAAACAGTGCGGCAAGCGGCGCGATATAGGAGATTTCGCTTCGGGAGCCCAGGAAGGCAATCGGGCCGGGGCGGCCGTCGGCTGCATCCAGTGCCGCCGCACCCCACGACCGTGCCCGTTGCTCCACCTCTGAGTACGTAAGTTCGAGCCCTCCGATGACCAACGCGGGGTCACTGGGCGCGGCCTGCGCAGAGCGCAGGAATCCCGCCAGCAACCCCTGGGCCGCGAACGGTCGGCGCTGATACCTGTACCCCTCATTCCGGGACGTTGCGCGATCCGCCGACGGTTTCCACGTCCGTTCTTGGCCCACGTACTCGAGCTGCGGGCGGATCAGGATGTTGCGCTCGTACTGCTCCGCGGCATGCGCCACCCAACCCGGGGTCCGGGCGGCCGCGAAGACGGCCACGGACAGGTCCCCGGGGATTCCGAGCAGGAAATAGACCAGCCCCGCGTAGAAGTCCACGTTCACGTCGATGCCGTGACGCGAAAGCGGGCTCATCGCGGTGCGCAGCGCGTCGAGAATCTCGAGCTGGGAACGGTCACCTGCGCCCGCCGAGAGCTGCTCCGCCAACTCCCGCAACCATCTCGCCCGCGGATCTGCACCCCGGTACACGCGGTGCCCAAAACCGGCCACCGGTGCCCGCGCCGCACGGGCTCGGCGCACGTACTCACTGGCGTTCTCGGGCGCGCCGACCTCGGTCACCACCTCCACCACGCGCTCGATCGCGCCGCCGTGATTCGGACCCACGAACGTGGCCAGCGCCGCCGTCACCGCAGCGCTCAGGTCTGCTCCCGTACCGATCACATTTCGGATGGTCAGCGTGGAAGCGCCCGAGCCGTGCTCGGCCTGAAGGAGCATTGCCTGGTCGAGCACTGATGCCGTTTCCTCGGAAGCTTCAACGCCGAGCATCACCAGAAGGTTGTGGGCGTGGGAGAGCTCGGGGTTGGGCCGCGGGCGCTCATTGCCAGAGCGGGCGGCATGGTGCGCGGCGATCAGCGTCGGCACGCACGCGACCAGGCTGGCTCCGGACCGGACGTCGGGCCTGAGATCCGGAAGGATCGAGACGGCTGTGCGAAGCGCCACCGCGGGCGAGGCCTGCGACATTGACTCCACCAGCGCCAGCGCCTGAGCCGTTGGCGTGCGCTGGGCTCGTAGTTCCGCGTCGAATTCGGAGAGCTCGCCCGCGGTAGGCAGCTCACCATGGAGCAGGAGGTAGGCGGTCTCTTCGTACGTGGCCGAACGCGCGAGTTCGTCGATTGGGTATCCGCGGTAGAGCAGCCGGCAATTGCGCCCGTCCACCTTCGAAACGGTGGTTCGATCCATCACGATCCCCTGAAGGCCGCGATTTACCAACGGCCTCCGCGAATGTGAGCTGGTCGGAGTGGCGTCGACGGTCGACGCAGGGTCGAGGACGAACCGTGCGATCGCGGGATAGGTGGTCAGTTCCAGGGTTCGGCGCTCATCGATCGTGCAATTGAGCGCGTCCTCAAGGGCGACCATGAGCTCCGCGTGTCCCAGCGAGTCCCACTCCGAAATTCCCTGGAAGCGCAAAGACTCGTCCACGCTTCCCGCGTCGATGCCGAAAACATCGGCCATGAGCGCAGCCAGAGCGTTCGCACCAAGCGGCCCACCCTGCCCGCGCCGCGGAATCGGAGTACTCACGCGGCATGTTTCTATAGGAGTGGAGGATCCCGTGCCAATGTTGGATGGAGATAGAGGCGGTCCGCAGGGCCGGCAGTGGGACGCCGTCGGTTACGACCGCGTGTCGGCCCCACTAGAGGGCCTGGGCGTCGAGGTACTCGACCGGGCGCAGCTCCGCGGCGACGAGACGGTGCTCGACGCAGGGTGCGGCTCGGGGCGGATTACGGCTCACCTGGCCCAACGGCTGCCGGCGGGACGCGTGATCGCCGTCGACTCCTCACCCGCGATGGTCGAGCAGGCACGGCAACGGCTGGGCGACGACGCCGAGGTGTTGATCGCCGACCTGCGCGAGATCGAGCTGACCGAACCTGTCGACGTCGTTGTCTCAACGGCCACGTTCCACTGGCTGCTCGACCACGATCGCCTGTTCGCTCGGCTGTTCGCGGTGCTGCGGCCCGGTGGGCGTCTCGTGGCCCAGTGCGGAGGCGCCGGGAACATCCAAGCTGTGCTTGGCGTGGCAAACCAGGTGGCGAACGGCAAGCCATACGCCAAGTACCTGCATGACTTCAGCCGCCCCTCGCATTTCGCAACCGACACACAGACCGCAGAACGCCTGGGCGCCGCCGGGTTCGACTCGATTGAATGCCGGCTGACTCCTCGGCCTGTCGTCCCGGACGATCCGCTCGACTACCTGAAGACGATCACGCTCGGTCCACACCTGGAAGCGCTGCCTGACGAGCTGCGCCCCGGTTTCGCCGACGCCGTGCTCGAGGCCATGACCGATCCACCGACGATTGACTACGTCCGCCTCGACGTCGACGCTCGCCGCCCGGCCATCTGATGGTCACGGAAGCCATTCGGGCCGAGCTCGACTCGGTGCTTGGAGGTTTGCTCGCGCGTGGCGAGGAGGTTGGATACGTCAACTTTCCCAACATCGGAAACCCGGGCGACGCCGCGGTCTACCTAGGCGCCCGAGCCTCTCTCGCGCGCCTCGGCGTGAGAGTGCGGGTAGTGGTCGAGGCGCGCACCTATCGCCGCGCCGACCTCGTGCGGTGGGTCGGTGAGAGCGGCACGATCCTGATCCAAGGTGGTGGCAACTTCGGTGACCTGTACTCAAAGCAGCCGCAACAGGTGACCCGCCGGGCGCTTCTGCGGGACTTCCCGAACGGCCGCCTGATCCAGCTCCCGCAGTCGATTTACTTCCACAGCGAACGACGAGGGCAGTCGTTCGCCGCGCGATGCAGGACGCATCGGGACCTCACGATCCTCGTCCGCGACGGTGCCAGTGTCGACCGCGCGGCGACGCTTGGCCTGGAGACGACCCTGTGTCCTGACGCGGCCTTCGGTCTCGGCGCGATGGCTCGAACCGCGCCCGTACATCCAGTGGCTTGGCTCCTGCGCGACGACGTCGAGCGCGCGATCGAATCGCCAGGCTCCGGTAGCGATTGGCCGACCGGAGCCGAACAGCGGTCGCACCCCGGGGAGCTGCCCCGTGCCATCGTGGCGGTCGAGCGTCTGCACCGCCTGCGCTCCCGCCTCCCCGCCCGAGCGCGCGGCGCCCTCGCCAATCGCCAAGGCCGCAGCTACGACCGGCTCGCCGAGGCCAGGCTCGCGCTCGCGCTCGCGCAGGTTGGGACAGGCGAAGCGCTCGTAACGGACCGGCTCCACGCTCACGTGCTCGCCTGCATGCTGGACATCCCGAACGTTTTGCTCGACAATTCCTACGGAAAGAACCGTGCCCTCTACGAGAGCTGGACCCACCGTTACGGGTGTACGGCGTTCGCCGAGGATCGGGCCGGTGCCGGCGAGATCGCACAGTCGCTGCGAGGCGCCTGAGAAGATCCGCCGCCGATGCGAATCGTGATGACACTGCTCGTGCGGAATGAGGCCGATGTGCTGGAGGCAAACCTGCGACTCCATCGCGCGTTGGGCGTGGCGCACTTCGCCGTGCTCGACAACGGCTCAACCGACGGGACCGCAGAGGTGCTCGCGCGCTGGCGCGACGCAGGGCTGGCGCACGTAACCACAAATCCCGATGCCGACACGAACGAGGTCTTTCTCGAGTGGCAGACGCGGCTCGCTCGGATCGCGGCCACCGAGCTCGAGGCTGATTGGGTGATCAACAACGATGCCGACGAGTTTTGGCTTCCCCTGAGCGGAGATCTGCCTTCGACGTTCGCCGCCATTCCCCCGGATTCCCACGGCATGCTGGCGCCGCGATTCGAGTTCGTGCCCCGGCCCGATGACTCCCTTCCGTTCTGGGAGCGGATGACACTGCGCGAGCGCGGGACGCGCGTTCTCCCGAAGATCGCCCACCGGGCCTGTGAGGACGTCCGGGTCGGCCCCGGGTCGCACCACGTTTGCTCGACTGCCCTCGGTATCGACGAGGCGGCTGGGAAACCGTCGCTGCGCGGACTGCGACGGCGACCGCAACAACCTCCCGTGATTGCTCCTAGCGCCGAGTTCGGCTGCGCGATCCTTCACCTCCCGCTCCGCTCGCACGCCCAGTTCCGCACCCGCCTCGAGATCGGACTCCGGATCGCTCGAACCCGTTCTTCCTCGCACCTCGAGGAGGCGGTTGGGCGAGCGATCGGAGCCGACCAGGCGGCACGGCGCTGGAGTGAGCTGGTGGTGGACGCCGCTACCGCCCAGGCCGGACTGGCTGACGGCAGCTTCGCGGAGGACACGCGGATCCGCGATGCGTTCGACGCGATCGGGCCCCCAGGGGGAGAGCTCGAGCCGCAGCGCTACGACCTGAAGCTCGACAGCGTCGCGCTTGAACACGCTCGAGCCGAGCTTCACACCGCGGCCCTCCGCGGGATGAGCCACAACCACGCGCAGGCCCTGGGCGAGCGCGACGCGGCTCGGCGCTCAGCCGACGCCCGAAAGGCGCGGCTCGTCGCGGCGCAGGTGAGCTGGCGCCGGCGACGGAAGCGGCTGCGTGACGAAATCGCGCGCGCACGGCGCCGGGCAAGACGCAGCCAGCGGCGGCTCTCCCACATCGAGCGAAGCCGATGGTGGCGACTGCGGCCGCGGCGGCCGGGCCGCCGCTGAGGTGACGATGCTGGGCGGGCGAGATCACGAGCTCCGACGCGAGCAGCGCATCGAGGGCACGGTTGAGCAGGTCTTTGCGCCGTTCGCGGACGCCGGCAACCTCGAGACCCTGACGCCGCCCTGGTTGCGCTTTCGCATCATCACCGAGCTACCGATCGAGATGTGCAAGGACGCCCAGATCGAGTACCGGCTGCGCCTCCACGGGGTGCCGGTGCGGTGGCGGTCGCGAATCGAGACCTGGAAGCCGCCGCGCAGCTTCACCGATGTCCAGGAGAGCGGGCCGTTCGCGCTCTGGCACCACACCCACACATTCGAGCCGGATGACGAGGGAGTCGTGATCGCGCGCGACGTCATCCGCTACCGGGTCGGATACGGCGCTTTCGGCGAGCTCGCCCTTCGCCTCTTCGTCGCCCGCGATCTGGAGCGAATCTTCGATTATCGGCGGGAGGCAATCGGCGCGCTCACGGAGTCCAGCGCGGCGAGATAGTCTGGAAGGCACCGCAAGCGGTGCCAAGGAGAGGAGAACCCCGTGCCGACCTACGTGATGCTGACCAACCTGACCCCCGACGGAGTGAAGACACTCAAGTCGAACCCTTCCCGGGTGCAGGAGGTAAACAAGGAAGTCGAAGCTCTGGGCGCGAAGGTCGTGGACCAATGGGCCGTACTCGGCCGCTACGACTTCATCACCGTCGTCGAAGCGCCCGACCCACAGACCATGACCAAGGTTTCCGTCGAGCTGGGCTCGCGCGGAACGATGACCAGCGAGACCCTGGTCGCTATGAGCAGCGGCGAATTCGCCGAGAGCATCTGAGCGCGCCTTACCGAAACCGGAAGACGCTTTGAAGGTTCTCACCGTCGGAGGCGGTGGGCGCGAGCACGCCATCGTCCGCGCGCTCGGGCGCTCGCCCCGTGCGCCTGAACTGCTGGGCGCGCCCGGAAACGCCGGTATCGCCGCTGACGCACACTGCCTCCAGATCGGAAGTGATGACGTGCCTGGGCTCGTCTCAGCGGCCCGTGAGCACGCAGTCGATCTTGTGGTGGTCGGGCCCGAGGCCCCGCTCGTGGATGGCCTCGTGGACGGACTCACCGGGGCTGGGATCGCGGCGTTCGGACCATCGGCCGCGGCCGCGCGTCTGGAGGGCTCCAAGTCATTCGCCAAGCAGGCAATGATCGATGCAGGCGTTCCCACCGCGGCCCACACGCTTTTGCGCGGCCGTGATCAGGCCCTGGCCGAGATCGCACGTGCCACGTACCCCATTGTTCTGAAAGCTGACGGCCTCGCCGCGGGCAAGGGCGTGATCATGTGCGCCGACGAGAATGACGCGCGGGCCGCCGTGGATGTCTTCTTCGGTGAGCAACGCTTCGGCCACACCGATGTGGTGCTCGAGGAACACCTCGACGGCGACGAGCTGTCGCTGCTGGCGATCTGCGATGGCGAGAATGTGGTCCCGCTCGCGCCGGCACAGGACTACAAGCGGATTTTCGACGGCGACGAAGGACCGAACACCGGCGGCATGGGCAGCTACTCGCCCGTGCCCGGCTTCGGCGCCGCCGAGGCCGACACGCTGGCCGACCAGGTGCACCGCCCGATCGTTGCACTGATGCGCGAGCGCGGTACGCCGTTTCATGGGGTCCTCTACGCAGGCCTCATGCTCACCGCGGACGGCCCCCGCGTGCTCGAGTTCAACACACGCTTCGGTGACCCCGAGACCCAGGCCGTACTCCCCCGAATGCGAACCGACCTGCTCGACCTGTGCGAGGCATCCGGCGAGACGGGCGGCCTAGCGGGCACGAGCGCCAGCTTCGTCGAGGGCTGGGCCGTCACCCTGGTGCTCGCGTCGGCCGGGTACCCAGCCTCGTCGTCGAAGGGCGACGTGATCACCGGCGTCGAGGACGCCGGTGCCGACGAGGGCATCGAGGTCACGCACGCGGGCACCGCCGTCGATGGCGACGGCAGACTCGTAACCGCGGGGGGGCGGGTGCTCAACGTCACCGCAACGGGAGCCGACGCCGCGGACGCGCGCGATCGCGCCTACGCTGCGGCTCGCAAGATCGACTTCACAGGAAAACAGATGCGCGAGGACATCGCCCTCCGCGCCGTAGAGGCCCGGATCACCTAGGAGAAAGGAATGGATGCACGCCGATAAGCCGGGAGGCCCGGAGCCGACCACGACCGAGACCCCCAAGCCGCCGCCCGAACCCATGCCCGAGGTCGAGGCCGCATTCGAGGAGATCGAGGTCGACGCGCCGCGCGTCGGGATCATCATGGGCTCCAAGAACGACAAACCGAAGATGCAGCCGGCCGGTCAGGCCCTGCAGGAACTGGGGATTCGCTACGAGGTGCGCGTGATGAGCGCTCACCGCGATCCCGAGAAGGTGCGCGAGTACTGCCACGCCGCCCGGATGCGCGGCTTGCGGGTGCTGATCGCCGGCGCCGGGATGTCGGCGGCCCTACCTGGAGTAGCCGCCGCGCATACCGACCTCCCGGTGATCGGCGTACCCATCCTCGGTAAGAGTCTGGGTGGCCTCGACGCCCTGCTCTCGGTCGCACAGATGCCGCCAGGAGTACCGGTCGCGTGTGTCGCGATCGACGGTGCGAAGAACGCCGGGCTTCTCGCCGCGCGGATACTCACGGCGTGATCCCGCGCTACACCCGAGATGAGATCGGGGCGGTCTGGTCAGACCGCCGTCGGATGGAGGGCTGGCTCAAGGTCGAGCTTGCCACCACCGAGGCCTGGTCTCGTCTCGAGGTGGTCCCGCCGAAGGCGGCCGCGGCCTGTCGCGAGCGCGCGTCGTTCGAGGTCGAGGCAGTGGCCGAGCGCGAGCGCGTCACCAACCACGACGTCGCGGCGTTCGTCGATGTGGTTGCCGAATCCATCGGCGAGGAGGGCCGCTGGATCCACTACGGCCTCACTTCATCCGACGTCCTCGATACCGCCCTCGCCCTGCAGATCCGCGACGCAGGCGTGATCGTGCTAGCCGGAGCGCGCGCATACCGCGACGCTCTTCGCGATCGCGCCCTCGAGCATGCGGAGACTGTGTGCGTCGGACGCACGCACGGAGTCCACGCCGAGCCGACGAGCTTCGGCCTGCGGCTCGCGGGATTCGCGTTCGAGGCACACCGCAACGTCGAGAGGCTCGAGCGGGCCTTCGCCGAGAGTTCCGTGGGTGCCATCTCGGGCGCCGTCGGCACCTACGCCTCGGTGCCGCCGCAGCTCGAGCAGGAGGTCTGCCAGTCACTCGGCATCCGGGCCGAGGACGTCTCGACCCAGGTGGTGCCGCGCGACCGCCACGCTGCCCTACTCGGCGCAATCGCCCTGGCCGGCGCCGGCCTCGAGCGCTTCGCCACGGAGGTCCGAAACCTCCAGCGCACCGAGCTGCGCGAGGTCGAGGAGCCGTTCGGCAAAGGACAGAAGGGCTCGTCGGCGATGCCCCACAAGCGCAACCCGATCACGAGCGAGCGCATCACGGGCCTCGCCCGGGTCTTGCGCGGCTACGGGCAGACCGGCCTGGAGAACGTGGCGCTCTGGCACGAACGCGACATCTCGCATTCTGGGGCCGAGCGCGTGGTGCTGCCGGACGCGACGATCGCCCTCGACTACATGCAGCACCTCGCCGCGCAGGTGGCGGCAGGGATGACCGTGAATACCGAGCGGATGCACGAGAACCTCGAGCTGACCCACGGGGCGATCTACAGCCAGCGTGCGCTCTCGGCCCTGGTCGAGTCCGGCACATCGCGCGACGAGGCCTACCGGATCGTCCAGGCGGCGGCGCAGCAGGCCTGGGACACCGCGACTCCCTTCCGCGAGCTGCTCGGCGCGGCGGCGCCCTCCCTCGACCTGGACGCGGTCCTGGATCCTGGGGCGTACCTACAGCACGTGCCCGAAGTCATGGCGCGGCTGAAGGCGATGGCTTGAGTCCGCCCGACCCCACCACCTTCTGAGCGCGCCGCACCGAGGGCGCTCACCCGGCATCCAGGCGATCCTCGCTCAGCAAGGTGCCGCGCTGCATGTCCTCGTTGACCACCCGTCCGAGCACCCGGTCGAGCTCGAACGGCGGGATCCCGCCGCCGGGGCGCTTGAACGCGAGATCGGGCCTGGTGAGCTTGGCTCCAGCCGCGACATCGCGCTCCAACACGATCGAGCGGCGGGCGGAGAGCCTCGCGGGCTCCTCCGACGTGCGGACCCCGATCCAGTCTTCGCCGCGTAGCAACGCGCCGCGATTGCAGGCGCGCACCAGCGCTGAAAGCTCCGGGGGATCGACGCTGATTGCATGGTCGGGCACGTCGGTGAGGGCCTTGTCGAGGGTGTAGTGCTTTTCGATGCAGACGCCGCCGAGCGCCGCGGTCATCCAGCCGCCCTCGTGGCCGAGCGTGTGGTCGGAGAAGCCGCACAGGTAGGGGGAGAACTCGCGCCGGAAACGCTCCAGGCGGGCGAAGTGACCGTCCTCGTCGGGTGTGGGATAGGTGAGCGTGCATGCGAGCAACACCAGCCGGTCGGGGCCGAGCCCGGTCCATTCGACCGCCTGGGCGACCTCGTCGGCCGTGGCAGCACCCGTCGAGAGCAAAATGGGCTTGCCGGTGGCGGCGACCGCTTCGATCAGGGGCCGGTGGGTCAGATCGCCGCTGGCGATCTTGTAGAGCGGGGCGCCGATCGTCTCTAGCGCGTCAATCGCGGCCGGGTCGAACGGCGTCGCGAAGAAGACGATGCCGAGTTCGCGGCAGGCCGCGGCGACCTCCCCGTAGTCGGCGTAGTCGAGCTTGTCCGAACGGCTGAACGCCTCGTGCTGGGTGGCGGTGTCGATCTCGTCGTGCCAGTACTTGGGCGAGTCTGGGACGCTGATGGTGTCGGCCTTGTAGAGCTGATACTTGATCGCCCACGCCCCGGCGGCGGCGGCCTCGCTCGCCAGCTCGATCGCGGTCTCGACCGAGTTGCCGTGATTCACCCCAGCCTCGGCGATCACCCGACAGGCTCCCTCGCACAGCGGCTCATGCCCAGCGATATGCACTTCAGCGGCCATCAGGTAGGCAAGGCTACGCGCTCGGGAGCAGGATCGGGCGCGCGCCAAACCGCGTCGTCTGCAGGGGCTTTGCAAGCGGAACCGTCGGCAGCCGGGGGGTTTCGTACGATCGGGCTGAATGACTGCTCAACTCGCAGACCTCCAGCTCGTCGCCAGCGGCAAGGTGAGGGAGATGTACGCGATCGAGGACGACCTGCTGATGGTCGCCTCGGACCGCATCTCCGCATACGACGTCGTGCTGCCAACACCGATCCCCGACAAGGGGGCGGTGCTGACGCGCATGTCTGTGTTCTGGTTTGAGACGACCGGTGACATCTGCCCGAATCACATGATCACCGATGAGGTGCCGGAGGAGGTCGTAGGTCGCGGCCTCCGGGTCAAGCGGCTGGAGATGTACCCGGTCGAGTGCGTGGTGCGGGGCTATCTCTCCGGTTCCGGCTGGAAGGAGTACAAGGCGAGCGGCGCCGTATGCGGGATCGAGCTTCCGGACGGCCTGAGCGAGTCCGACAAGCTGCCCGAGCCGATCTTCACCCCTGCCACCAAGGCCGCGGTCGGGGACCACGACGAGAACGTGGACTTCGAACGCGCCGTCGAGTTGATCGGTGATCGTGGGCTGATGGAAGGACTGCGCGACACCTCGCTGGCGCTGTATGAGCACGCCGCCGCCCACGCGGCCGAGCGCGGGATCATCATCGCCGACACGAAGTTCGAGTTCGGGGCGTCGCCCGGCGCCGAGATCGTCCTCGCCGATGAGGTGCTCACGCCAGACTCATCCCGCTTCTGGCCCGCCGACACCTACCAACCCGGCCACGGTCAGCCCTCGTTCGACAAACAGTACGTTCGCGACTGGCTTGATGAGTCGGGCTGGGACCACTCGCCACCCGGTCCCGACCTGCCCGAAGAGGTGGTCTCCGTTACCCGCGGCAAGTACGTCGAGGCCTACGAGAAGATCACGGGCAGGGTGTTTTGATGAGCGACGCACGGCGCGAAATCACAGTTTCCCGCTGCCAGGGGATGTGCCCTGAAAGCTAGGGTCCTGATCCGCCCGAAGGAGGGCATCCTCGACCCACAGGGCAAGGCGGTCGAGCGGGCGCTCCCGGCGATGGGATTCGACGATGTCTCCCACGTGCGGATCGGGCGCCTCGTCGAGCTCGAGGCCGAGGATGCCAGCCGACTCGACGAGCTCTGCCAAAAGCTCCTGGCGAACACGCTGATCGAGGACTACGAAGTGGTTGAGCTCTCCGATTGAAGTGGGGAGTGCTGCAGTTCCCCGGCTCCTGCGACGAGCGTGACGCCGTCGCCGCCTGCGAACGCGTTGGCGAGGCAAGGATGGTCTGGCACGAGGACACCGACCTCTCGGACCTGGACGCGATAGTCATTCCGGGCGGGTTCAGCTACGGGGACTATCTCCGCGCCGGAGCCATTGCGCGCTTTGCGCCGGCGATGGAGGCGGTCAAGGGCTTCGCCGCGGAAGGCGGACCAGTACTCGGGATCTGCAACGGCTTCCAGGTGCTCTGTGAGGCGGGACTGCTTCCAGGCGCCCTGCTGCCGAATACGGGCTTGCGGTTCCTCTGCCGCCAGGTGAACCTTGAGGTCGTCGAGTCGCCGTGCGCGTTCGCCCGCGGGATCGACGTGGGCGAGCGGCTGTCGGTCCCGGTCAAACACATGAGCGGCCGTTACTTCATCGACGATGGCGGCCTCGACGAGCTCCGCGAACAGGGCGGCGTTGTTCTGCGCTACGCCGAGGGCGACAACCCCAACGGATCGACCGACGACATCGCGGGAGTCTGCAACGAGGACGGAAACGTGCTGGGCCTGATGCCGCACCCCGAACACGCGGTGGACGCGCTCATGGGATCGGCTGACGGGCTGCGGCTGTTCGCGGCGGTCGCCTCGCCGGTCGCAGCCTGACGCAGCGCCTCAGCCGCCGCCGTAACGCGTGATCCGCACCCGCGGATCACGCACGCGCACGCGATGGTGGGCTCGCGCGCGATCGAGCAGCGGCTCGGCGCGCGCGACCAGGTTCACGTAGAGCGGCTGCCCGGGATCGAGCAGCCCATCCGCTCGCGAGCGCACCCGAGCCAATCCCGCCTTGACGATCGGACAGGGCGAACGGAACGCGCTCGGCCCGCGCGTGCAGTTGTAGCCGTTCTGCTCGCCAAGCTTTCCACGGCTCGTCATAACCTTGGCCGCCACGCCGGGGTGCGTTGCGCGCGGTCCCGGGGCGACGATCAGCTGCGAGGAGATCAGGGCGTTGTACGGCAGGCGACGTAGCGCCGCCCGCGCCGAGGCCACGGCCTCGATTACGTCGCCGGGCTCGGGCGAGTCGATCCGCGACGAGGCGACCACGCGCCGCTGGCGGCTGCGCACCGACAGTGTGCGCGCCGCCGGCTTCGAGGTACCGGCGACAAGAACGCGAGCCCGGGCGTTCTGCCTGATCCGCACGACATTGATCCTTCCCTTGTCCTGCACCACGCTGCGGTGCGGCGCGTCGCTGCCGATCACGAGGCGGTTTCCCTTCCGTGCACGAGGGTGGTGAGCCGAGACCACGAGGTTCACATGGCAGGCGCTCGGCGGGCAGGGAAGGTCCTGCCCCACAACCCGGGCTCGTGAGAGCGGGAAGACGATCACGCAGTGGTGGTTGCGGTTCGGTCGCGACTGGGAGCAGCGGAGCGATTGCCACTCTGACAGGGCTCCGCTCTCGGCCCCGGCCGAGGCGGAACTGTCGGCGAGAATCAGCCTTGCGGCGACCCTTGGGCTGAAGTGGTAGCGACGTCCCTGGCAGCGGCTCAGCCGTTCCAGGCAGGTGGTTGATACCTGCACCTCCGCGCTCAGCCGCAACTCGTCCCCGGTTCGCAGAGCACCGAGGCGCCTAGGTCCAAGCGACATGACGGATCGCATACCTCGCTCCCGTCTGTGGGTGATCGGGATGGTCCGGAGGCGCTCGGAATCATCCCCGGTCGTCGCGGCGAGGACGCCCGATGGCGCGGTGCCTTCCGGCGGCGGACCCGAGGGAAAGAGCGGTGGAAGCTGGTCGGGCAGGATCGGCAGCCCAACCTGCAGGACGAGTGCCCCGGCAATCGACGGGAGGCGCGAGCTGTTCCAGCGTCTGCGCCGCATCCAGGCCGAGTCTGCCACCCGGCCGGCATCCGCGCGCCGGGCGAGTGGGAATACTGGTGGCGTGAACCGCGCGAGAACCGAGCAGGCCTCGAGCCGACATCGCGAACTCGGCCTCACGGACGCCGAGTTCGAGCTGATCTGCGAACAGCTAGGCCGTGAGCCCAACGGCGTCGAGCTGGCGATGTACTCGCTGCTCTGGTCCGAGCATTGCGCCTACAAGCACTCGCGAAAGCTGCTCGGGCGACTGCCGACGGAGGGACCGCGCGTTGTTATGGGCCCGGGCGAGAATGCGGGCGCGGTGGACGTGGGCTCCGGCTACTCCGTTGCCTTCAAGGTCGAGTCGCACAACCACCCGAGCGCGGTCGAGCCATTTCAGGGCGCTGCGACGGGCGTCGGTGGGATTCTCCGCGACGTGTTCGCTCTCGGCGCGCGCCCGATTGCGATCCTTGACTCCCTGCGTTTCGGCGAGCTGACCTCGGAGCGTTCCCGCTACCTCTTCGACCGGGTGGTCGCCGGGATTGGCCATTACGGCAACTCGATCGGTGTGCCCACGGTCGGCGGCGAGGTGTATTTCGAGCCGCCGTACGAACAGAACTGCTTGGTCAACGCCATGTGCGTGGGACTCGCCCGCACCGATGCAATGGTCCGCTCCGCAGCCGCGGGGGTTGGCAACCAGGTCGTGCTGATGGGCGCCTCCACCGGGCGCGACGGCATCGGCGGCGCATCCGTCCTGGCCTCCGCCGAGCTGGACGAAACCGACGAGAGCAAGCGCCCCTCGGTCCAGATCGGCGACCCCTTCGAAGAGTCAAAGCTGGTCGAGTGCTGCCTGGAGTTGCTGGACCGCGGTCTCCTGGTGTCCCTGCAGGATCTCGGCGCGGCGGGACTCACCTCGTCGGCGGCGGAGATGGCATCAGGCGGCGGTGTGGGTATCGACATCGACGTCGCTCGCGTACCGCTGCGCGAGGCCGACATGGAGGCCTTCGAGGTGATGGTTTCCGAATCGCAGGAACGGATGCTCGCCGTGGTCGAGCCCGGAAAGGTCGATGACGTGCTGGAGATTTGCACCCGCTGGCAGGCGGCGCCCGCGGTGGTCGGCGAGGTCACCGACACCAACGCCTTCAGGATCCTCAAGGGCGATGAGACCGTCGGCGAGATCCCGATCGCCTCGCTCGTCGACGGTTGCCCCCTCTACGACCTCGAACCCTCGGAGCCGGAGGGATGGCTCTACGGCAACGACCGGACCTCCGAGGCCACCGACCCTGCCGAAGTCCTACGCGAGCTACTTGCGGCGCCGACAATCGCCTCGAAGCGCTGGGCGTTCGAGCAGTACGACTCGATCGTCGGCTCGCGGACCGTACTCCGCCCGGAGTCGGCCGACGCTGCCGTCCTCGATCTGCCCGAGGCGGACTGCGCGATCGCAATCGCGATCGACGGCAACGGCAGGCGGGTTGCCTGTGATCCCTATCGCGGCGCAGTTGAGGCGGTGCTGGAGTGCGCGCAAAACCTGGCATGCGTGGGCGCCGAGCCGCTCGGCCTCACCAACTGCCTCAACTTCGGCAACCCCGAGAAGCCCGAAGTCGCCTGGCAGCTCGAGCGATCCGTCCAAGGGCTCGCCGACGCCTGCTCGCGCCTGAACGTGCCGGTCGTGGGCGGCAATGTCTCGCTCTACAACGAGACCGACCGGGGGCCGATCTACCCCACCCCTGTCGTCGGGCTCGTCGGCGAGCTGCCGGACGCGTCACGGGCCGTAACTGCGGCGCTCTCCGATGGAGCGGCGATCGCACTGGTGGGTCCGTTCGAGCCCTCCCTGGCCGGATCGGAGTTGGCCAAGGCCCGCGGCGAGCTTGGCCCTGGCCTGCCGGAGCTCGACCTCGACGCCCAGGTTGCTGCGCTCGGGCTCGTGCGCGATCTGGCGCGCGGCGGCGAGCTGTCGATTCACGACGTGAGCGAAGGCGGCGTCGCCTCGGCGCTGGCCGAATTGGCGATCGCTGGCCGCGTCGGCGTGCGCTGCGACCTCGCGGAGCTGGCGGCGCTCACGAGCGATCCTGAGGCCGCGCTCTTCGGAGAGGGGCGTGGTGGCTACGTGATCAGCGGTGAGCCGACTGCCGTTGGCTCAGCGGTGGAACAGGCCGGCGAGCGGGGGGTGAGCGCTGAGGTGATCGGCTCGGCGGGAGGCGACTCGCTCGCGATCGGGTGCGGCGACGCGTCACTGGACCTCTCGCTGGACGAGGCACATACCGCGTGGATGTCGTTGGGCGAGAGGATGGGGAGTTGACGCCCGAGCGGCGCGAGGCTGGTTCGAAGCTCACGACCGAAGTCTGGGTGGATGTACCGATCGACCCCGATGCACGCGCCTGGATGAAGCGTCTCGTGGACGTGATCGGGATCGTCGCCGTACTCGACGCCTTGCTGCTGATCCCGTTGATCTTCGCTTCGGTCACCGACAGCGAGCTGATCTCGATCCTGGGTCCGATCCACGGCGTCGGGTTTTTGGCGCTGGTATTCCTCTGCGTACGCGGCGTCAGCGCCGGGCGCTGGGGCTGGTGGTGGCCGGTGCTCGTGGTGATCACGCTCGGGCCGATCGGCTCGCTCATCGGTGACTACGTCGTGCGCCGGGAGATCAGGACGGCCGTGTAACGAACCGTGCCCCCACCCGACTGACACCTATGGAGCGCCTCCGAGCCCATCGCGCCGAGCTGATCGCTGCGGCAGCCGTCGCCACATCCCTCGGTGTCGGCGGGCTCGTCCTCCAGCGCTGGGTAGCGGAGACCCGCGGCGCCGCGATCGCGATGGTCGTGGCCTGGTACGCGCTGGTGCTGATCGGCGCACTCGTCGCGTTGCGCGCGCAGCCGCGGCTTCGACAAACGGCCCTGGCAACGATCGCGGTCATCACGGTCACCACTGTCGCCGTCGGCTACTGGACCGGCTTCCGCGACAAGACCGTTGACGAGGACGTCGTCGTCGCGACAGTCGAGGCGAGCCCCCCCGGGCCGCGGTCGCAGGACGTCCCTGAGAAGCAGCCTTCCGCCCCCGGGCCGGCCAGACCGGTGAACCTCGCCAAGGGGTCCTTTGCCGGCGTGGACGGCCACGCAGGCGGCGGTACAGCGACCGTCGTCGAGGACCCAGGCGGGAAACGCTTCCTCACCTTCACGGAGTTCGACGTGGATCCCGGCCCACAGGTGATCGTCTACCTCACCCGCGACGAGTCCGGACCCGGCGACGACCCGGTGGACCTGGGCAACCTCAAGGGCAACGTCGGCGACCAGCAGTACGAGATCCCAGCCGACGCCGATCTCCGCGAGTTCGACACCGTCGTGCTCTGGTGCGCGCCGTTCACGACGCGGATCGCCATCGCACCATTGCGCTAGCCGGGTGCATTGCTAGCCTTGCTTTGCAGGTCATCCGGCCTGCTTCGCAAGTCTCTCCAGGACGATCGCGACGCCCTTATGAACTCCCTTCCGACGCTCGGCGAAAGCCGCGACAACGACGCCTTCCCTGATCGCGAGGGCCCGCGCGACGAGTGCGGCGTCTTCGGCGTCTACGCGCCAGGCAAGGAGGTCGCGAAGCTCGCTTACTTCGCGCTTTACGCCCTCCAGCACCGCGGTCAGGAGTCGGCTGGCATCGCGACCTGCGAAGGCGGCCACATCACGACCCTGCGTGACACCGGCCTGGTCTCCCAGGTCTTCGACGAGGAAAAGCTCCGGGCGCTCGACGGCGACATGGCGATCGGCCATGTGCGCTACTCGACAACCGGTGGCAGCTCTTGGGAGAACACCCAGCCGGTCTGGCGGGACGACGGTCGCGAGGTCGCGCTGGCTCACAACGGCAACCTCACCAACGCGGTCGAGCTCTACAACGAGTTGGTCGAGCGCGGGATCAAGTTCCGCGGCACGTCGGACTCGGAGATCATGGCCGCGCTGCTCTCCAACGAGGATGCGCGACCGATCGAGAACGCGCTCGAAGCGGTCATTCCACGCCTGGAGGGCGCCTTCTCGACGGTGGTCATGACCAAGCGCGCTGTCGTCGCCTTCCGTGATCCCCACGGAGTGCGCCCCCTCTCGCTCGGCAAGCTGGGCGAGCACTGGTGCGTTGCCTCGGAGAGCTGCGCTTTTGACATCATCGGCGCCGAGCTGGTCCGCGAGGTGAGCCCGGGCGAGTTGGTCTCGATCGGCGAGCGCGGGATCGAGACGCGGCAGGTCGTGCCCAGCGGGCGCAAGGCCCACTGCGTCTTCGAGCACATCTACTTCTCCCGTCCTGATTCGCGCCTCGAGGGCAACGTGCTGCAGGAAGTCCGGGGCAAGATGGGCGAGATCCTCTGGCGCGAGTCCCCCGTCGAGGCCGACCTCGTGATCGCGGTGCCCGACTCCGGCAACCCGGCCGCCACCGGCTTCGCCCGCGCCTCGGGTCTACCGAAGGACGACGGCCTGATCAAGAACCGCTACGTCGCGCGGACCTTTATCCAGCCCGGCCAGGAGCTGCGCAAGCACGGCCTGCGAATGAAGTTCAACCCCCTGCCCGAGATCCTCGCGGGCAACCGCGTTGTCGTCGTCGACGACTCGATCGTTCGCGGAAACACGACGCGCCAGATCATCGGCATGCTGCGCGACGCGGGCGCCACCGAGGTCCACCTGCGGATCTCGGCGCCGCCGATCCGCTATCCCTGCCACTACGGCGTGGACATGTCCACGCGCGAGGAGATGATCGCCCACCAGCGCACGGAGGCCGAGATCGCGGCGGAGTTGCAGGCTGACTCACTTGCCTACCTCTCCCTTGACGGCGTCTACGAAGCCGTCGGTACCCCGCGCGAAGCGCATTGCGACGCCTGCTTTACGGGTGAGTACCCACTCGGCGACGGCGGGCAGGGCGACGGCAAGTTCGCACTCGAGTCGACACCGCTGCCCGTGCGCAGCTAGAGCCGTTGTCGAGCGCCGACGACGCCCTCGGCCGGCATTTCGGCCATCCCGCCTTTCGGCGTGGCCAGCGCGATGCCGTGGATGCCGCAATGGCCGACCGTGACGTGCTGCTGGTCATGCCGACGGGCGCCGGCAAATCGCTCTGCTACCAGCTGCCGGCGCTTGAAGACGCCGAGCGCGTGAGCGTTGTGGTCACCCCGCTCGTCTCGCTGATGCAGGATCAGGTCGACGGGCTCGGCGATCGCGCCGAGTTGGTCAACGCGCAGCGCGACCCTGCCGACAACGCGCGTTCGATCGAGCGCGCCCTCAGCGGCGCGGCGTCCCTCCTGTACGTGGCCCCCGAGCGCTTCTGGACGCCCGGATTCGGCGAGAAGCTGGTCGGCAAGGTGGGAATGTTCGTCGTCGACGAGGCCCATTGCGTGAGCCAATGGGGACACGACTTCAGACCCGAGTACTTCCGACTGGGTGAGATCGCGAAGCGGCTCGAGGCTCGATCGATCTTCGCCGCGACCGCGACGGCCACCCCGCGGGTTGCAAATGACATCATCCGCCGACTCGAGTTGGACGACCCGGTTCGGATCGCAACGGGATTCGAGCGGCCCAATCTTTCCTACGACGTCGTCCCGAGCCAGGGCGAGCGGGCTCGCGAGGAGGCGCTGCTGCGCCTGTTGAGCGAACCGGACGCACTGCCGGCCATCGTCTACTCGGGAACGCGCAAGCGCACCGACGCGACCGCTGCGCGCCTCTCGCGCACGCTCGGCACCAAGGTGCCCGCCTACCACGCGGGCCTCGAGCGCGAGCCGCGAGCAGCGGCACAACGAGCATTCATGTCCGGCGAGACGCCGGTGGTGGTGGCGACGAACGCGTTCGGGATGGGCGTCGACAAGGCCAACGTGCGCACGGTCGTTCACGAGGCGGTCCCCTCCTCGCTCGAGGCGTACTACCAAGAGGCCGGCAGGGCCGGACGCGACGGTCTGCCGTCGCGCTGCGTACTGCTCGCAAACTCCCAGGACAAGGGCCTCCACGTGTTCTTCATCAACCAGACCGATGGCGAGGAGTCGAAGCGCAACCGCTGGGCCCAATACCACTCGGTCTGGGGCTTCGTCGAGGGGCGCCTGTGCCGGCGTGCCGCCATCCTGCGCCACTTCGGTGACCGGACCGCGCCCCACGCCGAGGGGCGGTGCTGCGACATCTGCGACGGTCCGCTCGCGGGCATGGAGGTGGCGGCCGGTTCGCGGCGGGCAGGGCGGGAGGCCACCGGCGAGCCGGGCGAGCTCCGCGAGACCGGGGAGATCGAAGAGGCAATCCGCACCCTCGTGGCAGAGGCCGCGCCCGCTGTAGGCCGCACCCGCGTCGTCGAGATCCTGCGAGGCGGCCGCAGCAAGGTGATCGTGAAGTACGACTACGACGAGCTGCCCGCTTACGGTGATTTCTCCGATTGGCGGGCCGAGGAAGTTCTGGCCGAGGTTGACGCGCTAATCGAGGCTGGAGAGTTGCGCAGCACGGGCGGGAGATTCCCCAAGTTGGAGCTGACCGCGGCCGAGGCCGCATGAGCGAGACGCTGCGCGTGGCGGTGCTGGCGTCCGGTACCGGCACCAACCTCCAGGCGATCCTTGACACGGTTCACGGCCGCGAGGCGGAGGTGGTCGCGGTCGCGTCGGACAAGCCCGGTGCGATGGCGCTCGGCCGCGCCGCCGACGCCGGGATCGTAGTCGAGACGTTCCCGACCGACGGCCAAGAGGGCCGGCGGGATCGCGACGAGGCGATAGCGCAGTGGCTGGAGGACCACCAAGTCGGCCTCGTGGTCCTTGCGGGGTATATGCAGCTGCTCTCGGTCGGGTTCATCTCACGCTTCGAAAACAGGATCGTCAACGTCCACCCGGCGCTTTTGCCCGCGTTTCCGGGCCTCGACGCGGTGGGACAGGCCCTCGATCACGGGGTGCGTGTCACCGGCGTCACCGTTCATTTCGTCGACGAGGGGGTGGATACCGGCCCGATCATCCTCCAACGCCCCGTGCTCGTCCCCGCGAGCCGGGACCGGGGCGAGCTGGAAGCTGCTTTGCACGCCGCCGAACACGCGTTACTGCCCGAGGCGATCCGCCTGATCGCCTTGGGCGCGATCTCATTTGACCCTGGCAATCCCCGCCTCGTAGTGGTCGGCGACGCCTGAGACGTAGACTCGGGCGGTGCCTGACAGCTTGAAACCGCTCTTCCTGCCAGGGACGCAACGTCTGATTCGCGACCTTCGTCGCACATGAACGAACTTGAAGCCACGGAGGGCGGCGCACCTCCCGCCGGTGAGCCGTTACGCGTCCGGAGGGCGCTCGTCTCCGTATCCGACAAGACCGGCGTGATCGACTTCGTGCGTGGGCTCAGCGAACTGGGCGTTGAGCTGCTCTCGACCGGCGGCACCGCCGCAGCCATCCGGGAGGCCGGGCTCGAGGTGACCGAGGTGGCGGACTTCACCGGCCAGGAGGAGATCCTCGGGGGCAGGGTCAAGACCCTTCACCCGCGCCTGCACGCGGCACTTCTGGCCAAGCGTGACGACCCGGACCACATGGCGACGCTAGCGGCGCAGGACATCGAGCCGATCGACCTCGTCTGTGTGAACCTCTACCCGTTCGCCCGCACCGTGGCGCAGCCGAATGTAACCGAGGCCGAGGCGGTCGAGAACATCGACATCGGCGGGCCGACCATGATCCGGGCGGCGGCGAAGAACCACGCGTGGATCGCGGTGGTGGTGCAGCCTGAGAGCTACGACGCCGTGCTCGCCGAGCTCGAGATGGGAGACGGAGCGATCTCCGAGGAGACGCGACACTGGCTCGCGAACGAGGCATTCGCCGATATCGCACGCTACGACGCGTCGATCTCGCGCTGGTTCGCACTGCGCTACGAGGCATTCCCTCAGCACTGGGTGATGCCGTACGAGAAGTTCCTAGACCTCTCCTACGGAGAAAACCCGCACCAGAAGGCGGCGCTGTACGTCGAGGCGGGCGCGCGCTCCCACGTGCTCTCGAAGGTCTCGAAGCTACACGGCCGCGCGCTGTCGTTCAACAACGTGCTCGACCTGGACGCGGCATGCAAGCTCGTCTCCGAATTCGAGGAGCCGGCCGCGGTGATCATTAAGCACAACAACCCCTGCGGCGCGGCCATCGCTGACGACATCGCCGCCGCGTATGAGGGCGCGCTGGCCTGCGACCCGCTTTCCGCCTTCGGCGGCGTGATCGCACTGAACCGGCCGGTGGATCACGCGCTGGCCGAGCGGCTGCATGACAACTTCATCGAGGTATTGCTAGCTCCGGGATTCGACGACGACGCGCTCGACGTGCTTCAGCAGAAGGAGGCGATCCGAATCCTCCACAACACCGAGCAACGGGAGCCGGAGCCGCGCGAGCGCGATCTGAAGCGGGTGCGCGGCGGGCTCCTGGTGCAAACGCCGGACCTGATCGAGGAAAGGCGTGAGCAGATGGAGGTGGCGACCGAGGCGCAACCGAGCGAGGAGGTCTGGCGCGACATGCTCTTCGCCTGGGTCGTGTGCAAACACGTGCGCTCGAACGCGATCGTGATCGTCAAGGACGGTGCGACGCTCGGCATCGGCGCGGGCCAGATGAGTCGGGTGGATTCGGTCCGGATCGCGATCGACAAAGCACTCGAGGCGCGAGGTGAGCAGGCCAAGGGCTTGCTGGCCGGAGCGGCGATTGCCTCCGACGCCTTCTACCCCTTCCCCGATGGTCCACGAACCGCGATGGAAGCGGGCTGCAGCGCGCTCATCCAGCCTGGTGGATCCAAGCGCGACGGCGAGGTCATTGCGGCGTGCGACGAGGCAGGTGCGTCAATGGTGATGACGCGACGCCGCCACTTCCGCCACTAGCGGAACCGGCCGCCGGTCCCGCGAACGCGGGCAAGCTCAGGACTCGAGGGCGGGCTCGAGGCCGTGTTCGCCGGTGGCATGCTCCCCACGAGCGCGGTCGGGCTCGAGCACGAACGTCGCCGCCAGCACGCCAAAGCCGACCAGGGCCGCGCCGACCAGATAGGCAAGGTGGTAGCCGGAGTTGAGCGCGCTCGCCCCTGCGACGCCCTCGGCCAGCAGCCCATCCGTGCGCTCGGTAGCGAGCGTCGCCAGAACGGCGAGTCCGATCGCACCGGCCACCTGGACTGTCGTGTTGACGAGACCGGAAGCAAGGCCGGCGTCGCGCTCGGTTGCGCCTGACATCGCGAGCGTCATCAGCGCGGGGAAGCTCATGCCGGCGCCGAGACCTAGCAGGAGCATGACCGGGAGGATGTCTACCGCCCAGGTCCCGTCGACCGGCGCCCGCGCGAACAGAAGGAGGCCCGCCCCCGAGGCGATCAGCCCGGCGATCAGGGCACGCCGGGGGCCGACCCCCATGATGATCCGCTCGGCCAAGCCGAGGGAAAGGCCGCCCATGACGATGCTCGACGGCAGGAACGCCAGGCCGACCTCGAGCGCGTCGTAGCCCAGGATGCCTTGCATGTAGAGGGCGCCCAGAAAGAACATGCTGAAGAAACCGACGACCATGAGGGCCGTCACGGCGTTCGCCGTGGCGACGGTGCGCGAACGGAATAGCCTGAGCGGCACCAGCGGCTGCTCGATGATTCCCTGACGGGCGACGAACGCGGCGATCAGCGCAATCGAGACGGCGCCGAGTCCGAGGGTCTGCAGTGACCCGAAGCCCTGCTCTCCAGCCTCGAGCAGGGTGTAGACGCCGAGCATCAGCCCGGCCGTGACGAGCACGGCGCCGGGAACGTCGGCGCCGGCCTTGAGGCCGATGCCGTCGCGGCCCTCGACGAGGCGCATGGCCGACAGTGCGATTGCCAGGCCGATCGGGAGGTTGATCACAAAGATCCAGTGCCAGTTGATCGACTCGGTGAGGACGCCACCGGCAAGAAGCCCGATCGATGCTCCCGCCGATGCGACGAAGCTGTAGACACCGATGGCCTTCGCCTGCTCGCGAGGTTCGGGAAACATCGTCACGATCATCCCGAGGATCACCGCCGAGGCGATCGCACCGCCCGCGCCCTGGATGAACCGCGCTGCGATCAGAACGCCCTGGCTCGGCGCGAGCGCGCAGGCCAGCGAGGCGGCGGTAAAGACCGCGAGGCCGACCAGGAAGATCCGCCGCTGACCGATCAGGTCACCAAGCCGGCCAGCCAGCAGCAGCAGGCCGCCGAAGGCGACCAGGTAGGCGTTGACAACCCAGGCGAGGTTGCTCTGGGAGAAAGCCAAATCCTCCTTGATCGAGGGCAGGGCTACGTTCACGATCGTCGCATCGAGGACGATCATGAGCATCCCGCCGCAGAGGACGTAGAGTGCGATCCAGCGCCGCCGCGCTTCGTCGGCGGCGCTCGCTACGTTCGAAGTGGATTCTCCCAGCGCACTCATCGGGTTCTCCCTCAGCTCGGTTTCGCGCGAGCGACACGTTAGCACAGGAGTCCTGATTTAGGAGTCTATACTCCTATTCCAATACCTAATGGCCGAATTCAGTGACGCTAATAGAGCTCGAACTCCGATGATATGCCCCCGGAGGGAATCGAACCCTCGCGCATGGGGTAAAAACCCACTGCTCTAAACCACTGAGCTACGGGGGCGCGGGGGATCCTAGTCCGCACTGAGACGTCGCCGTCGGCGATCTTCCAGCAGCCGCGGAGTTGTGCCCGTTCCTGATAGGAAACGGGGATATGCGATTGGGATCGCGGCGATGAGGGTTTCGGCGAAGGCCGAGTATGCGGTGAGGGCAGCCATCGAGCTGGCCGCGGCGCCCAAAGGCGAGCACGTCAAGAAGAGCCGAATCGTCGCAGCGCAGAAGATCCCGGCGAAGTTCCTGGAGAACATTCTGGCCGAGTTGCGCCACGCGGGCCTGGTCGAGAGCCAGCGCGGATCGGAGGGCGGCTACTGGCTCGCGAGGTCGGCCGCGGAGATCAGCGTCGCCGACGTGATGCGCGCAGTCGAAGGACCGCTGGCGACCGTTCGCAGCCACCGACCGGAGACCCTCAGCTACGACGGTATCGCCGAGCCGCTGCAGACGGTGTGGGTCGCCCTGCGTTCGAGCATTCGCGGAACGCTCGGAGCGGTTACGCTCGCTGACCTGGTTGCCGGCGAGTTGCCGAAGGCGCTGGTCGGTTCGGCGAACCAACCGAACGCATGGAAATCGCACTGATGCTCAAGCTGACTCACCCCGCCCAGATCTGTCGCCAGGCCATCGCGCGGCGGCAACGAGCGGGCCAATCTCGAGAGAACGGCTAGACCGTGGTTGGCACCGATGGACCCAGCGGCGACCGCCTGCAAGCGGCGCGTGAGGGCGAGGTGTCGATCGACGGCACGCGTCGGCCGTTCGCGGAGCTGACCCGGGCCGAGGTCGGCGCGCGCGCGGAGGAGATCGGCTCGGTCGGCGGCTGGGGGCCGCTGGCGCGCGCCGCGAAGGTGGCACGCGCCTGGGCAGGCCTAGGGAGCACGATGGACGAGCGCGGCGCGGGGACCGTCGGTGAGCTCGACCCGGCCGACATCGTGCGCTTCGCCGAATACACCTGGGTGATTCCTCCAGAGGGGGGCTTGATTTAGCATTGACACCGCCCGCCTTGCGGGTTAGTGTCAATTGCGAGGTGGTTGCAGTAGAGAACCGGTTGCGATGACGGCGACTCACGCCGCGCCACCCCTCGTCACCCACAGCCCCGCTGAGGCCGTCGAGGCGCTTCGCGCCGCCGGGCTTCGAGCTTCGTCCGCTCGCAGGCTGCTGCTCGACGCCCTGTTCGCCGCGGACGGCCCAGTCAGCGCCGACGAGATCGCCGCCGGCCTCGACGGTCGCGTGAGACCAACCGACGCCGCGTCGGTTTACCGCAACCTCGAAACGCTCGAGGGGCTCGGGCTAGTGCGCCACGTCCATTTGGGCCACGGCCCCAGCCTCTACGCGCTCGCCGGCTCACTCGCCCCCAGCTATCTCGTCTGTGACAGCTGCGGTGAGCGGAGACCTGCCGGCGACGAGGAGCTTCGACCCGTTCGCGACGCCGTGCGCGAGCAGTTCGGCTACGAGACGAGCTTCTCCCACTTCCCGATCGTGGGCCTCTGCGCCACGTGCAGGGAGCGACCTTGAGCTTCGACCTCCTGTACCGGACCATCGAGAGCCTCGACGAGTCGCTCACCTCCCTGTTCGACGGTGCCCCCCTGCTCGTGGCCCTCGGCCTGGCGGTCGTGCTGGGACTCCGCCACGCCTCGGATCCCGACCACCTCGTGGCCGTCACGTCGCTTGTTGCGGCGGACGACGCGGACGGGCGCGAGGCCGCCCGGCTGGGTGCCTGGTGGGGCGCCGGCCACGCAGCGACGTTACTCGCGATCGGGCTACCGCTGATCGCGTTCAAGTCCGAGCTGCCTGCGTGGCTCGAGAACGGCGCGGAACGGGCCGTCGGGATCGTGATTCTGGCGCTCGCGATCCGCGTCCTCTATAAGTGGAAGCGCGGCGACTACAGGGCATCCCCGCACACCCACCACGGCGATGGGCACCGCCACCTGCGCCGGGAGGACCCCCATCGCCATCACTCCGTGCGCACACCGCGGCACGCGTTCGCGATCGGTGCGCTTCACGGGCTCGCGGGCTCCGGCGCCGTGGTGCTGCTCCTGATCGCCGCACTGCCCACCCCGCTCCAGGCCGCCGCCGCCCTGGCGGTGTTCGCGCCGATGTCGATCGCCTCGATGGCCGCGTGTACCGCTGCGTTCGCATGGGTTCTGACCCGGCCGATGGTCGAGCCCGTCTATCGCGCCGTGCTGATTCCGGCGTTGGGCGCGTTCGGCCTGCTCTTCGGGCTCTGGTACGTCGGACCGACCTGACCCGATCTGCCCGCTGGGCCGGTGCCGCCCGGCGCGGATTGCAGGCGGGCGCAGGTGACGGCGACCTGGCCGTATGAGACGCCCCCGTCGTTCGGCGGCAGCTTGCGCGGAAACACGACCCTGGCGCCGCCACCCACAACCAGGGCCGCCGTGGCTTCGAGCAGCAGGCGGTTTTGAAACACGCCGCCCGATAGCGCGACGAGGTCCGTGCCGCGGCGATCGCATTCCCGAAGACACGCGCCCGCAGTCCCTCGCGCCACGGAATTGTGGAATCGGGCCGAGACGATTGGTGCCGGCACGCCGGCCTCGACATCACCTGCCACACCGCGAACGAGCTCGCGCGCGTCGAGCACGACCGGACCCTCACCTTCGGCGATCACCGGAAGCTCATAGCCTCCGCGCTCGGCCGGATCGGCCAGCCCCTCGAGCTCCGCCGCCGCTTGCCCCTCGTATGACACCCGCGCCCGCACGCCGCAGAGCGCCGCGGCCGCATCGAACAGACGGCCCATGCTCGTGGTCAGCGGCGCGGCAACGCCTCCCACCGCCATCTCGCAGACCAATTTCCAGTCGCGCATCTCCACCTCGTTGCGCAGCGCCGGGGGCACGGATGGCGACTCCGACCCCGTCGCCTGGACCAGCCACGAACACGCCATCCGCCACGGCTCCCGAGCGGCAGCGTCTCCGCCCGGCAGCCTCACCGGAAACAGAAAACCCGCTCGCTCGGATCCCGCGATGTCACCGACCAGAAGCTCACCGCCCCAGACCGTGCCGTCCGGACCATATCCCGTGCCATCGAAAATCGCCGCCACCGCTGTTCCCTTCTCACCATGCTCGGCGAGGCAGGCGGCGAGGTGTGCGTGGTGGTGCTGCACGGCCACGGTGCGCACCCCCTCGCGCTCGAGCGCGTACCGGGTCGAGAGGTAGTCGGGGTGCTCATCGTGGGCGACGACGGCCGGCTTCGCGACGAAGATCTGCTCGAAGTGCTCGATCCCGTCGCGGTAGGAGGACAGCGTCTCCCAGTTCGAGAGGTCGCCGATGTGGTGCGAGACGAAGGCGCGCGATCCCTTGGCGAGGCAGAACGTGCTCTTCAGCTCGGCGCCGCAACCCAGCACCGCCTCCGGGGCCTCGAACGGAAGCTCGAGCGCGCCTGGCACCCAACCACGCGAGCGCCGGATCAACAGCGGCCCCGGGCTCAGGGTCCGATCCAGCGCGCGAACCACCGAGTCGTCGGTGCGGATGTGAATCGGCCGATCGTGGACCAAGAAGGCATCGGCGATCCCCTCCAGCCGCGAGCGAGCATCGGCGTCTTCGAACGCAATCGGCTCGTCAGAGACGTTGCCCGAGGTCATCACGAGCGGTGCTCCGACGCTGGCCAGGAGCAGATGGTGGAGTGGCGAGTAGGGCAGCATCACGCCGAGGTCGCGGGTGCGCCGCGCGACCGAGTCGGCCACCCCGGCGCCCTCCCGCCGCCGCGCGACGACGATTGGACGCTCGGGACCGGCCAGCAACTCGCGCTCCCCATGGGTCAACTCGACCAGAGCCAGCGCCGAGGGCAGGTCGGGCGCCATCAGCGCGAGTGGCCGATCCTCCCGGTGCTTGCGTTCGCGAAGCGCGCGCACCGCCGCGTCGTCGCCGGCGTGGCAGGCGAGGTGGTAGCCACCCACTCCCTTCACGGCGAGCACCGCGCCTCCCCCGAGCAGCACAACCGCCCGCGCCAGCGCATCCGCTCCCGTCGCAGGCTCGGCGCCCACCAGGCTCACTTGCGGCCCGCAGACGGGGCAGGCGTTCGGCTGGGCGTGAAAGCGGCGGTCGCGAGGGTCGTCGTACTCGGCCTGGCACGGTCCGCACATCTCGAATCCGGCCATCGTGGTGAGCGGGCGGTCATATGGGACCCCGCGCACGATCGTGAAGCGTGGGCCACAGTCCGTGCAGTTGATGAAGGGATAGCCGTGGCGCCGGTCGGCCGGGTCGAACAGCTCCTTCAGGCACGCCTCGCAGGTGGCCCGGTCGGGTGCGATCAGCGCGAAGGATTCGCCCCCCGAGTTCGATTCGACGATCCGAAACTCGCGCTCTCCTGTCGGATCCAGTGCCTCGCTGCCAACGCCGTCCACTTTCGCCATCGGCGGCGCATCGCCCTCGAGCCGCACGAGAAACCGCTCAACCGCGTCCGCTTCACCCTCTGCCTCCAGCACCACCCCGCGCTCGTCATTGCGCACCCACCCGCCCAGCTTGAGTTCGCCGGCGAGCCTGAACACGTGCGGACGAAAGCCCACGCCCTGAACGATCCCCGTGACGCGCACGCGCACGCGCCGATGCGCCATCAGGCTTCCTCGGCCTCCACCAGCTCGCGGAGCACGTGGTAGGCACTGGCCTGCGCCTCCTGAATCCTCGGGATGTGCTGGGAGCGAGTGACGATCACGTGGTCGGCAAGGCCCTCCGAGGCCACCCGGCCGCCGTCGTAACCGACGAGGGCGACGGTCACCAACTCGCGGCGGCGAGCCTCTGCGAGGGCCTCGATCACATTGACCGAGTTGCCGCTGGTCGAGATCGCGACAAGTGAATCGCCGGCTAGTCCGTAGGCGATCACCTGTCGGGTGAAGATCGACTCGATGCCGACGTCGTTGGCGATCGCGGTGATGATCGACGGATCCTCGGTCAGGTCGATCGCAGCGCGCGCAACGAATCGACTTGTAGCGCGCAGGTCGGCAACCAGGTCCATGGCATCGGTTGCCGAGCCGCCGTTGCCAAGCGCGAGCAGCTTGCCCCCCGCGTCGAACGAGGCGCGTAGCGCCACGGCGGTGGCCAGCAACTCGTCCCGATTCTCGGTGAGGGTTTGCTCGCGCAGCTCGCCCGCCTCCTGGGACTTCAAAAGGATCGAACCGCGAACATCTGCGAGGACCGGGTCCAGCTCGGTCTCCGCCTCTGAGAGAAACGGGTACAGAAAGCTCGCGGCGCCAGGATCGTGGCGCACCCGCTCATCGCGCCCCGCAAGCAACCCGCGGTGGTCGAAGAACACGTGGACCAGCTCCCAGAGCACGTGGTAGAGCGTCTCGACCAGCTCTTGGCGGACGAAGGGGTCGTCGCCCGGAGGTTCGAACTCCCAGCCGGCTCCGGCGGGGGCGAAGGCGATCGTCTGCGCGCCCAGCGCTCCTGCCTCCGCGAGTGCAGCGAGCGTGGGCGCCGCGTTGGACTCGTCGCAGCCGAACCCGATGGCGATGTCGTCCGGCCCGCACATTCCACGCGCCAGCACGGCCAGGTCCCCCGACTCCCGGGCAAGACCGATCGCGGGCAGAGCGCGCTTACCGACGATCACCGGGTGGACGAACTCGACGGCCACGTGACGCACGTCGGATCGGGCGGTAGGGGACTGCCCGAAGGCGATCAGGCGCCCACCGCGAGCAAACCGCTCGGCCATCTCGTGACAGCAACGCGCGAGCCGTTCCGCCTCAACCTCAAAAAACGCGCGGTTCGCATCGGTCCTGCAGCGAAGCAGCGCGTCCAGTCGGCTGGCGAGAGATTCGGCCGGGGGGCCCACCCCCGGCATCGCCAGAATCCCCCGCTTCGCCTCCGGTTCTGGCTCAGGCAAGGGCTTCCGCGCGGGCGGGCACGCCCGCGAGCCAGTCACGGAACGCTTCCACGCCCTCACCGGTGCGCGCGGAGACCATCAGCACCTCCGCGTGCGGGTTCACCGCCTCGACGTTGGCGACGAAGCGCGCGACATCGAAATCCAAGTGCGGCAGCAGGTCCACCTTGTTCAGCACCACCAACTCGCAGGCTCGGAACATCAGCGGGTACTTGAGCGGCTTCTCCTCGCCCTCGGTGACCGAGGAGACCATCGCCCGCGCGTCTTCCCCCACCCTGAACTCGGCCGGGCAAACGAGGTTGCCGACGTTCTCGATCACGAGCAGGTCGATCTCCGCGAGGTTCAGGTCGGGGATCGTTGAGCGGACCATGTTCGCGTCAAGATGGCACTCCCCACCGAACCCGGAGTCGGTGTTCAGCTGCAGCACCGGCACGTGCATCGCCGCAATCCGGTCGGCGTCCATCGTGCCCTGCACGTCACCCTCGAGGACGCCCGGCCTGATGCCTTCGAGCTTTGGGAGCGTCGCCTCGAGCAGGGTCGTCTTGCCGGCGCCGGGAGCGCTCATCAGGTTCACGACACGCACATCCTCGCGGTCGAAGTCGTCACGGTTGGCGCGGGCGATCGTCTCGTTCGCGTCGAGTGCGTCCTCGGCGACCTTGATCTTGGTTCGGTGCATCTGGTGGCTCCTCTCGGCTAGGTGGAAGTCAATTCCGGCTCGGGCGCTCGCTCGGCAGGCTCGGGGTCGTCGACGTCGATCGACTCGACCTCCAGCTCGCTGCCGGCAAGGACCTCCCCCGGTGTGTCGCAGGTCGGGCAGGAGAACGCCGGAAGAACCATCTCGTTGATCGGTACCTCCCCGTGGGTTGCGACGGGCGGCGGAGCCGGGTCCCATTCGTTCCAGCAGGCGGGGCAGCGAAGCAGCGCGGCGACGTGAGAGATCCGCAGCTCGGCACCCTCGCAGTCCGTGTCGCGGGCAACGATCTCGAAGTAGAAGGTGAGCGAGCCGGCGACGACCTGGCGCAGGCTGCCGACGGTGAAGTCCACCACCGTGACCTTGCGACCGCCGGCGTGACGAAGTGCCGTGTCGACGACCGCCTGGGAGATCGAGAGCTCATGCATCGGCGCCCGCCCCCTCGTACGCTTCGTCGGTGCGCAGCTCCTGGATCTGCTCCAGCACCAAGGTTCGCGCACCTTCGATCGCCGCCTGGACGACCGGGGAGAGCTCCAAATTCATCTCCTCGACGTCGGTCGGCTCGCAGGCGACGATCACGACCTTCCCGGGCCAGCCTCCAACGGTCTTCACGAACCGCAGGACACTGGCTGGGTCCATCCCATGTGGGTTGATGGTTTCGCCATCGTCGATCGGCGCGAAGTCCTCCGGATCTGGCTCGATCACGTAGAGCGTGCCGGGTTCGCCACCCTGCTTGGACACGTCAACCATCACCAGCGCGTCGTAGCCGCGCATCAGCTCGTAGGCCAGGTCGAGGCCGCCCGTACCGGCGTCCACGAGCGATACCCCGGAGGGCAGCTCCGAGCCTTCAAGAGCAGCCACGACCTTGCCGCCGAAACCGTCGTCGCCGAGCCACGAGTTGCCGACGCCGGCGACGAGGATTTGCGGGATCCGCTCAGCCACGGGCGTCCACCTCGGTCGCGACGGGCTCCACCTCGTGGCCTTTGAAGAAGATGTACCGGCCGGTCTCCCGGAAGAGCTCCTGAGAGGCGTCGCCGTCGACCGTGACCCCAACGTGGATCTCATCGTCGTAGTCGTAGTAGATGCGCTCGACCGTGGCCGTGCGGCCCGCCAGGAGGGTGTCGTAGAGGTCGCGGCCGTTCGGCTTCGGGCGCAGGATCACCCGCCCGCCCTTGCGAATCACTCCGCGGTCCACCTCGACTTCCAGTTCACCCGGGTTCGGGTGACCCGGCTCGGGGTCCTTCAGCTCAAGTCGCCCGTGCAGGTCCATGATCTGCTCGGGGGTGGTAGCGGCGGCGCGCTCGACCATCTCGGCCACGGCCGGGTCCTGCCTCGAGATCTCCTCGCGCTCGTCCTCGCTGAGCGCATGAACGTGCAGGAGCAGGGCCTCCTCGATCTCGGTGTTGTCGAAAAGGTTGCCGAGGCTCTCGGGCGCGAGCTTCGGGTGGTCGGGCAACACAATGGCGGCGCCGAGGATCGCGTCGTCACGAGGGCTCGCGAGAACGGGGAAGGTGTTGACGGACTCGCAACCGGCAACCGCAGCGCCCGCCTCGCCGTCGCGCTCGAGCGGCGAGACGAACTGACCCGCCGAGGACTCAACCACCACGTGGGTGGAGATCATGCTCGCGAGCAGGGCCTGAGATCGGTCCATGCCGTCGGGCGGAATCTCAACAGCAGTCGTGTTGTGCACACACATCCGCACCCGCCAGCGCCCATCTTCGAGCGCCACAGCGCGCAGGCGCACCCTCCCGTCGAGGTCAGGCGCCTCCGCCCCCTCCGCCGAGTAATTGAACTCCTCGCCCTGCCCGGCGGCGAGCTTGCTCACGGCGACAGGACCGATCTCGAGCTTCCGCGGTACTCCCTGGTGGCGCTTGCCGGAAGGCTGGAGAAACAGCGCCGTGCCGGTCAGCAGCGCATCGTCGGCCGTTTCCAGAACACAGTCGAGGCGCAAATGGTCGAACGTCACCGCGCTGTCCACCGCGTAGGCGGGCGGATAGACGATCCCGAACGGGGTGGGCGTCGCATTCTTGGTCGCGCCCGGCGTGTACGGGTAGAGGGCGTAACCCTCGTAGAGAAGGGAGTCCACCAGGGCGGCAAGGGCCTCATGCATCAGCCGCCCGCCTCCGGCTCGACGCCGTCGAGCAGCTCGGCCACCGCCGCGTCGAACGTCGGCGCCCCCGTCGTGGCCTTGCGCTCGGCCAGCCGGGAGACCGTCTCGGTGTGAAGGGGGACCCAGCCCCGGAAGGGGTAATGCTCGGCGATCATCTCCTTCCAGACCGACGTGGGCATCGAGAAACGCTCGGAGCGGTCCCAGTGGATCCGGTTCATCTGAATTCGCCCGTCCTGCCCCTCGTAGAAGACGGTGCCCGCAAAATGGAAGCGCAGCGGTATCTCGCCGCCCTCGATCGCGTCGAAGTACTTCGCTGAGCCGAGTTCGAGGTCGTACGTGCACGGCACGGTGAGCTGGAACTCGCCACTGCCCTCGAATGCCGGTACCAGCGTCTCGGCCTCGGCCCAGCGGAAGCTGCCGGTGGTGGCCGACCAGCGCTCCGGCTCGCCGAACAGCTCGATTAGACGTGGGCGCTCGGCTTCGTCGTAGCGGCGCTTCCCGGGCTCGATCACGATCGTGGCCGTGAGCGCGATCGTGTAGACGCGCCGGCCAGAGTCGTCGGTGGCCCTACCGGTAAACCGCAGGGTGGGCGCGACCGAACGCGGCACGTGCTCGGCGCGCACCAACTCCAGTTCGGGCTCTGGATGCTCCGGCGGAGCCTCGGCCACGACCGAGTCGGCAGAACCGGGCTCGGGTGCAATTCCGTTGCCCTCGCCGGGCACCTAACCCACCGCCTTTTGGCGGAGTTCGGCGAAGAACGACTCGATCGCCTCGTCGGGTCCCTGCCCGCCGGAGATGCCTTCCCAGCTCGCTTTGATCATCCCGACCAGCCGGTAGCACTCGTCGATCGGCACGATCGCGTTCGTCGGTGTGTCGGTAACGCGGTTCACAACCAGGGCCTCGGCGTCCGGCTCCAGGTTCGCAAGAATCGGGTTGGCAGCGCAGAGGTCGTCCCAAGCGTCGAGGTCCAGTTCGCACTCGGTCGGGCCGGCCGGGCTCGGGTAGAAGGCGTAGACGTCGCTCTCGGCGCCGGTGAGGGTGAAGAACACGAGGCCGATCGGGATTCCCAACCGCGCCCACAGCTCGTCCTCGAGCTGAAGGTCGTCACAGATCACGACGCGCGTTCCGGCCGGCCGGAAGTTGGGTTCTGCCGACTTGGTGTTCAGGCAGGTCTCACAGGCGCAAAGGATGCGGCGTTGCTCCAGCTCGAGCAGGTGACGATGCTGGGGCGGCAGTGGCGTGCCACAGAGGTCGCAGTGTTCCTCCGGGCCCGGCACCGGGCTTCCGTTGCCGTTGCCGTTCGCCGCGTCACGTGGCTTGGCCAGCCGGCGCAGGCCCCCGATCAGCTCCGCCCGCGCAGCCGGGGGTGGGGGCCCCGACCGTATCTCCTCAGACACCGCCGATGGCGACCCTCACGCCGCCGTCGGTTGCGAGCAGCGGAACAGGCTCGAGCTGGCCCTCGCCGTCCACGGCACGGCCGGCCTTCGGCAGGTCGTAGGTGCGCCGACAAGACGGGCAGGTGAGCACTCCACCATCGAGTCCTCCGCGAGCGAGGCCTCCCTCGCAGGCCGGGCAGAAGTCGCGGAACGCCAGCAGCGTCCCTTCCACCCTGGCGACGATCAAAAGCACACCGCCCACCTCACTGCGAGCGTGGCCGCCCTCGGCGATTGCCTCAAGACCGGTGACCGGCTCCCACGAGGCGGGACCGGAACCGTTTCCGTTGCCCGAGCCCGCGATCTGCAGGATTGGCAGTTCGCCGTCGGAAGCGGTCGGGGCCGCGCCCTCGATCCCCTCGACGACGAGACCCTCCAGGTCAGGGGCGTGCTCGTCGAGCGCCTGCTTGATCGCCAGCTCAAGCGTTGCCGACGACGCGGGGCAGCCCTTGCAGCTGCCCTCCAGCCGCAGCGTGGCAATCCCTTTCGAGATCCCGAGCAGCGCGACGTTGCCACCGTGGGACTCCAGGTACGGACGGACCCCGTCGAGCGCTTCGGCGACCCGGTCCTCCAGCGACACGGGATACAGGTCGTGGATCAGCAGCAGGCTGGCCACCATGCCGTCGGCCGTGAGTGCGTCGCGCAGCTCGTCGGCCGCGCCGGACGCGGCGATCTCCTCCACAATCCGCGTCAGGCCCTCGCCATAGAGCTCGACGATCGAGCCGACCAGCGCATCCGCGCGCTCCCGCACGGCGGGGCTGGCCATCTCGTCGATCTCCGACGTCAGCGCCTGAATGCGCTCCAGGAGCGCATCGGCGGCGACGTCCGAAGCACCCCCGGGGACCTCGCCCCCAGCTGGCTGTACGTCCAACTCAATCGTCAAATCAGCACATCCCTGTCGGTGTGTGCTGGACCTTGCGGACCATGCCGCCGCCGTTGTACATATGGACGCCGCACGGCAGGCACGGGTCGAACGAGCGAACGGCTCGCATGATGTCCACGCCCTTGAAGTTCTCCGGGCCGTTCTCCTCGAAGATCGGGGTGTTCTGCACCGCGTCCTCGTATGGGCCGGGAGTTCCGTAGACGTCGCGGACGCTGGCGTTCCACGGCGTCGGCGGGTAGGGCTGGTAGTTGGCGATCTTGCCGTCACGGATGACCATGTGGTGCGAGAGCACCCCGCGCGCCGCCTCGTGGAAGCCGACGCTGACCGCCTCCTTCGGGACCTTGAAGTCGTTCCACGACTTCGTCCGTCCCGCGCGCACCTCGGTGAACGCCCGCTCCAGGCAGTGCAGCCCGATCAGGGCCGAGTACGCCTGGTGATACGTCCGGGCGCGGTTGCGCTCGATCGCGTTCGACTTCTCCGGCACCTTCCACTCGAGCTCCATCTCGGCGGAGTTCGGCGTCTTCGGCAGGACCATTTGGATCGAGTGGCCCGTCGCCTTCGCGTAGCCGAAGTCGACGAGTCCGGCCTTGGCCGTGCACCACTGGCGGGCGAACGGGCCGCCGCCCGTGTCGCAGCAGACGTGGGTGTCGGTGCGCTTGTCGTACATCCGCGGCGAGACGACCCAGGAGTACTTGTCCGCGAAGTCGCGCTTCTGCGGCTTCGGGATGGTCACCTTGTTCCACGGATGGTGCGCGTCAACCGGGTTGCCCAGCGGGTCCTCGGTGACGAGCGGCTGCTCCGTCTCGGTCCAGTCGTCGAAATACGAGCTGCCGAGCAGGATGCGGATCATCAGGTTGATCTCAACCAGGTCGGTTGAGATCAACTCCCCGCCGAACGCGACGCCCGGGGTGATGTACCGCTGGCGCCCCCACTCGGTCATGTTCTCGTAGGAATAGTCGACGTAGTCCGGATCGTCGAAGCTGCCCCAGTTGACGAGATTCGTCTCGCGGAAGCCGACCATGTCGTACCCAGGCAACTCCCGCAGGAAGAAGTCGTACAGGTCGTCGTGCATCGGCACGCTGCGCTTGACGTAGTCGAAATAGCGCATCAGCCGCACGTAGTAGTCGGTCAGCGTCTGATGGGTGATGTGTGCGCTGCAACCTCCCGGCAGGATCGTCGACGGGTGGGTATGTCGGCCACCGAACAGGCAGTACATCTCCCGCGTCCAGCGTGCCACCTGGAGGGTCTCCAGGTAGAAGTCACCGGTGAACGGGTTCAGCGATCGCATGATGTCCGCGATCGTGCGATAGCCGTGATGGTCGACGCCCTCGGCGAGGGTCGACTCCGCCTTCTGCAGCAGGCTGGGGTTCGTCTCCTTGACCATCTGCTCGCAGTAGTCCACGTTGCACATGCAGTCGTTGAAGATCGCGTGGTCAAACATGTAGTCCGCGGTCTCCGCCAGGTTGAAGGCAAGATCGCCCAACGGCGGCGGCTTTACGCCATACGCCATGTTCTGGTTCAGACACGAACACGTGCAGTGGTTGTCACCGCAGATGCCGCAGATACGGCTGGTGATGAAGTGCGCGTCCCGCGGATCGATGCCCTTCATGAAGATGTCGAATCCTCGGAAGATCATCGACGTCGAGTAACACTTCAGAACCTGCTGGTTCGTGAAGTCGATCTCGGTGTGGATGCCGAGGCTGCCGACGATCCGGGTGATCGGATCCCACGACATCTCCTTGACCATGACCTTGGAGCCACTGGCCGGCGTCTCTACTGTTGCCATCTTGCTCTCTCCTCCGGTTTGAGCTGAATCTCTATGAGTAGTTCCGCGGCGTGTAGCCGGTCTCGAGTCGGTCGCTTGGCTTGCGCCAGGTCGGTTCGACGTCGTACTTGTTCTTGATGTTGCGGTGGCGGAAGTAGCGGACGATCCCGCCAAAAGACGACTCGACCGTCGCCGCCAACTTGCCGGCCGCGTCCGCCTCCATGAAGGGCATGTACTTGTCCGGGAAGCCGGGCATCGTGCAGGCCATGCAGATGCCGCCCACGTTCGGGCAGCCTCCGTAGCCGTCGACCCAGCCGCGCACCGGCACGTTGCACTTCACAACCGGACCCTTGCAGCCGAGCTTCACCAGACAACGTGGATCGTCGCCGTACTCGGTGGCGAACTGGCCTTGCTCGGCGAAGCCGGCACGGTTGCAGCCTTCGCGGACCGTGCGGCCGAACAGCCACTTCGGGCGCAGCTGCTCGTCTAGCTCGGGGACCGGCGCCCGCCCGGCGAGGTGCAACGCCAGGTAGAGCAGCACTTCGGTCATGTTGTCCGGCTGGGCCGGGCAGCCCGGGATGTTCACGACCGGCAGGCCAGCCTTGGACTTGTAATCCCATCCCAGGTGGTCGGCCACGCCCATCGCGCCCGTGGGGTTGTTCTTCATCGCCGGAATGCCGCCGTAAGTCGCGCAGGTGCCAATCGCGACCACGGCGGCGGCCTTTGGGGCGAGCCGGTCGAGCCACTCGGAAGTCGTAATGGGCTGGCCCGTCTCCGGGTCGTCGCCGATTGCCGCCCAGTGGCCCTCGCCGGAGAGCTTCTCGTTCGGGATCGAGCCCTCGACGCAGAGCACGAACGGGTCGAGCTCGCCCCGCTCGGCGCGCCACCACCACTCGATGAACTCGGCGCCGTTCTCATACGCCAGCACCGGGTTGTGGACGATCACCTTGGGCATTCCCGGAATCGTCTGGAGGATGATGTCCTCCAGGCTCGGGTTCACCGCCGAGGTCATGGCGACCGAGTCTCCGTCGCAAGAGAGTCCCGTCGTCATCCAGATCACGTGCGCCTCGACCGCTTCGGTCTCGGCCTGATTCGGTACGAACTCGGTGGCGAGTGCCATCAGCACCTCTCCTGTCCCGGCGGGATTGCCCGCTCGTCTTTGGTTGCACCAATACGGATTTCAGCCGCCTCAACGGCGGCGGGGCTCGGCTTCGCTCCGCTCCGCCTCACTAGCAGATCCTCGGCAGGGGGTCACCGGCGAGCAGGTCCATAACGCGCTTGCCGCCGAAGGCCGTCTCAACCAAAACCATGCCGGGCGGATCCGAACGGACCTCGCCGAAATCAGCGGCCGCTTCACATCCGGGCACGGCGCGAAGCGCGGCCAGTGCGTCGGATGTCGCGTCGGGAGCGACGAAGGCGACCATCACGCCCTCGTTTGCGACGTACATCGGATCGATCCCGAGCAGCTCGCACGCTCCCGCGACCTCCGGCAGCACCGGCACGTCGGCCTCGTTCACGCCGATCGCGACGCCGGACGCCCGGGCCAGCTCGTTGAGCGCGCTGGCGACGCCGCCGCGGGTCGCGTCGCGCATGCAGCGCAGGTGCTCGCCGGCGGACTCGATCAGAGCGTCCGCCGCCGGCCAGAGCGAGCGAGTGTCTGACACGATCTCGGCATCGAGGCCCAGCTCGCCGCGCGCGAGCATGATTGCGGTGCCGTGCTCGCCGACGGTCTTCGAGACGAGTACCCGGTCGCCTGGCTTCAGGTTGCGGGTCGAGAGCGATGCGCGCTCGTCGATCGCGCCGACCCCCGTGGTGCACACGTACATCCCGTCGGCAAGTCCGCGCTCGACGACCTTGGTGTCGCCGGCCACGATCTCAACGCCGGACGCGGCGGCGGCGGCGGCGATCGCGTCCACCTCGGCACGGAGCACGTCGGACTCCAGACCCTCCTCGAGCACGAGGGCGAGCGTCAGCGCTTGGGGTCGGGCGCCCGCGGCCGCGAGGTCGTTCACGGTGCCGCAGACCGCCAGCTCGCCGATCGAGCCGCCCGGGAAGCGCAGCGGCTTGACCACGAACGTGTCGGTGGTGAGAGCAATCAGCCCGCCCCCGCCGAGCTGGTTCACCGCTTCCTCCGCTTCGCGTCCCGAAACGGTTGGGCTGGGAGCGATTCGAATAACCCCTGAGTCGCCGAGCTGGTTGAGGGCGTCGGAGTCGAACGCCGGGGCGAACAGGCCCTCGATCATCGTCTGGGTTGACTTCCCGCCCGCGCCGTGGGCCATCGTGATCCGCTCGTCCTTGAACCGCGGGCGCTTCGCGCGCGTGGTCTCGATGATCTCGAGGATGCGCTGCTCGCGGCCCACAGCCTTGGTATCGGAGGGCACCTAGACCACGGCCTCTCGCTCGCTGGCATAGCGGCCGTAGTTGTAATAGGCGGCGCAGGCGCCCTCCGGCGAGACCATGCACGTCCCGATCGCGTGCTCGGGCGTACATGCCGTGCCGAAAACCTTGCACTCCCATGGCTTGATCACACCCTTCAGTACCTCGCCGCACTGGCAGGCCTTTGGGTCGGCCACCCGCACGTTCGGCACGTCGTAGCGAAGCTCGGCGTCGAAATCGGCGAAAGCGTCGGAGAGGCGCAGTGCGCTCTGGGAGATGAACCCGAGGCCGCGCCACTCGAAGTGCGGGCGCAGCTCGAACACCTGCGACATCGCCTTCAGCGCCGCGATGTTGCCCTCGTACGGGACGACCCGGGCGTATTGGTTTTCCACTTTCGACTCTCCTGCGGAGATCTGCTGGAGGATCATGTGGATCGCCTGGAGGATGTCAAGCGGCTCGAACCCGGCCGTGACGAGCGGCTTGCCGTACTCGGTCGGGATGAACTCGAACGGCCGCACCCCCACGATTGTCGAGACGTGGCCGGGCCCAATGAAACCGTCCAGCCGCAGGTCGGGCGAGTCCAGCAGCGCCCGCAGTGGCGGAACGATCGTCACGTGATTGCAGACGCAGAGGAAGTTGGTCACGCCCTCGGCCTTGGCGCGCAGGAGCGTCAGCGCCGTCGACGGCGCCGTGGTCTCGAACCCGATCGCGAAAAAGACGACGTCGCGGTCGGGGTTCGCCTTGGCGATCCGTAGCGCGTCGAGCGGCGAGTAGACCATGCGGATATCGGCGCCCTCGGCCTTGGCCTCGAGGAAGGTGCGCTCAGAGCCCGGCACACGCATCATGTCGCCGAAGCACGTGAGGATCACCTTCTCATTGCGGGCGATCGCGATGCCGTCGTCCACGCGGCCCATCGGGATTACGCAGACGGGGCAGCCCGGCCCGTGCACCAACTCGACGTTTTCGGGCAGCAGGTCGTCGACCCCGTACTTGTAGATCGAGTGGGTGTGCCCGCCGCAGACCTCCATCAGCTTGTAGTGGCGACCCGGCTCGACGGCCGAGAGGATCTCGCCCGCCAGTACCCGGCCCAGGTCGGCGTCTCGGAACTCATCGACGAATCTCATGTGGCTCGCCTCAGGCTCACGCCGGCACCCCCAGGTGTGCGATGGCGGTGCCGGCGTGGACGAGCAGCTCATCCCCCTCAGCGACGGGCTGCACCAGCGCGATCTCGACCGTCTCGCGTGCGCCGGAGTCGTGCTGGCATAGAGCCAGCTCCCGGTCGCGGTCGATCCTCAAGACCCGGAGCGGCTCCGCCACGTCGCCACAAGTGATGCAGTGCTCCTCGGATTCACACCGGTCGCCGCCATCGAGTGGCGCTCCCCCCGGGGATCCGAGAGGGCCGGTCACTCGATGACGCTCGCCCTCAACTCTTCGAGTTCCTGCTCGTAGTCCTCGCCCATTCCTTCAAGCATCTTGCGAGTGGCGATCGCCTCGGCTTCGTCGACCTTGGAGATCGCGAAGCCGACATGGATGAGCACCCAGTCTCCTGGGCCGGCACCACCGCCCTCGTCGAGCAGCCCGACGTTGACGTTCCGCTTTACGCCCGCAACGTCAACCTTTGCTAGCCGGTTCGGTTCGTCGACCAACTCAACTATCTGACCGGGAATGGCCAGGCACACCTTGTAGCGGCCTCCTCTCTCTCCTCTCAACGAAGCTAACACTTTGTGTCGTTCGGCGCAATCCCGCCCTCTGAAGTCAGGAATAGATCTCGATCTGAAAGACGGCAACCAGCGAACAGCGGGATCGGCGCACAATGGCGACGAGGTGAGATAGAAGTGCGGAGATGCCCCTACACCCCGCCGAGAACCGTGGCTACCGCGAGCTCTTTCTCACCGCCCACGAGGCGCGCACGAGGCTCGACCGCCTCGCCGGCCACCTACACGCGGAGTCGCGCAAGGCGGTCGAGAAGGCTCACGACACGCTCGGCGAGATGCTGGCCGAGATCGAGCCGGCACTCGCCCGCTACGACGTGCACGCCGAGCTTGCTGCCCGCGGAGGCGGGGCTCGCATCGGCATGGTGCGCGCCGCGATCCTCGACCGCTTCCTCGAGCGCAACCAGGCGCTGCGCTTCGCAGTTGACGACCTCGAGCACGTCACTACTTTGCTCGCCTACCTGGCGAGCGTCAGCGAGACTCGCCGCGCCAAGAAGCTGCCGGAGCTGTGCCACGCCTGGGAGCGCAAGATGCGCCGCCAAGTGACCGCGGTGCGCAAGACCGCCATCGAACTCGCCGCCGATCCGGATGCGGCGATCGAGCCACTCGACCCTTCTCCAGTAGGCCAGGCCGCACACGGTGCTGCCGTCGCGGTGGGAACCATGGGCGAAGCGGTCGACCGCAAGGTCGCCGAGACGCGCAAGGCCGCGACGAAGTCGCGCGGCGGCCTGCTGCGCCGCCGCCCGCGCTGAACGTCGCTCGCTGCGCCCTATAGAGGGCCGGGAGCGACGTTCACCTAGTTGAGGTCCGGCAGGCCCGCCGTGGGGGTCGAGGCCTCGGCGTGCAGACGGGTGGGGATGCGGCCGGCGTGGCGCGCGGCGTGGCCTGCTTCGACGGCGGCGCGCATCGCGCTCGCCATCAGCTCCGGGTTCTCGGCGCGCGAAACCGCGCTGGCGAGTAGCACCGCGTCACAGCCCAGCTCCATCGCCAGGACTGCATCGGAGGCGGTGCCGATGCCCGCGTCGCAGATCACCGGAACGCCGGCCGCCTCGACGATGATCCGAAAGGCGTAGGGGTTGCGAATGCCCGCGCCGGATCCGATCGGTGAGCCGAGTGGCATCACCGCCACGCAGCCCACTTGCTCGAGCCGCTGGGCGAGCACCGGATCGTCGGTCGTGTAGGGGAGCACTTTGAAGCCTGCGTCCACCAGTTCATCAGCCGCGGCCAGCAGCTCGGAAACATCGGGCAACAGGGTGCGATCGTCGCCAATCACCTCGAGCTTGATCCAGTCGGTTGCGAAGGCCTCGCGGGCGAGCTTGGCGGTGCGTATGGCGTCGCGCGCCGTGTAGCACCCGGCGGTGTTCGGCAGGCAGAACAGCTCAAGCCGATCGAGCAGCTCGATCACGCCACCCTCGGCCCCTGGCTCGACCCGGCGCAGGGCAACGGTCACGATCTCGGCGCCCGATGCTACGAGCGCCCGCTCCATCTCCTCGAGCGAGCGAAAGCCGCCGGTGCCGACGATCAGCCGCGAGCCCCACTCGCGGCCGGCGATGATCAGTGGGTCAGCCACCCTGGACCGCCCTCAGCACCTCGACGCTCATGCCGTCACACAGCTCGTAATTCTCCCAGTCGAAGCGGCTCACCACCTCGCCGTCCACCGCAACCGCAACCCCACGGGCATCACCCTCGACGCCGGCGAGCCTTGTCGCATCGGCCACCTTGGCGTCGTCGCCCAGCTCGGCCGCAACACCGTTCAGCCTGATCCTCATCCGGCAACAACCTCTCCGGTGGAAGCGAACCGGCCCGGATCAGCGGCTGCCGCAAGCTCCGGAGGCCCGTCCACTCCGTTGAGAGCAGCCGCGACCGCGTCGCCGGTCAGCGGACAGAGGAGAATCCCGTTGCGGTAATGCCCGGTGGCTAGCACGAGGCCTTCGACATCGGATCGCCCGACCAGGGGTCCGTTGTCTGGCGTACCGGGTCGCAGGCCGGCCACCGCCCGCTCGAGCTCGAATTCAGCGACGTCGGGCATGGTCCGGTAGGCCTCACGCAGTAGCTCGTGAACGGTGCCGGCGGTCACCCGTTGGTCGAACCCCATCTCCTCGACGCTCGCACCGACGATCAATCTCCCGTCGGACCGCGGCACCAGGTAGACCCGCTCGGAGACGACGATCCTCGTGCTCACCGGACGGTCGACCGAACCGCGAAGGGTGAGAATCTGCCCCTTGACGGGCCGAACGGGAGGTATGGCATTCTTCGGGAGCCCCGGAATCGTCGCCGACCACGCCCCTGCGGCGAGGACGGTGTTGGTGGCTTCGAAGCGCTCGCCGGATCCGACGACCGCGCCCACCACAGCGCCAGACTCACTCACGATCTCGCGGACCGGGGTGTTTGACCGAAGATCTACGCCCGCTCGCCTGCACGCGACCCGCAACGCCTCCACCAGAGCAGCTGGATCGACACCGGACTCGTGCGGGGCATGCACTCCGCCGACGACGCCACGGCTGAGACCGGGCTCGAGATCTCGGCACTCTGCGGCTGAGAGCCAACGCGCCTCCAGATCGTGCGAGAGCATCAAGTCATGGCGGCGGCGAAGCTCGCCCGCCTCGTCGCGGTCGAGGGCCACGTGCAGGGCGCCGATCGGCTGGTGAGAGGTCTCGATGCCGCTCGCGGCTGCCAGTTCCTCGGCGAAAGCCGGCCAGCGCCGGTGCGAGGCGAGGGCGGCGGCCAACAGGCGCTCCTCTCCCCAGGTCGCCTCACCAACCGGCGCGAGCATCCCGGCCGCGACGCCGGAGGCGCCCGAACCCGGCGTGTCGCGCTCGAGCACCCGAACGCTCAGACCTTCCCGGGCCGCGCGCCAAGCGCAGGCAAGGCCGATCGCGCCGGCTCCGACGACCAGCACGTCGGTGGGCTTTGGGTCTCCTGTCGCCATCAAACTCTCCCTACACCGGCATTACCCGGATCAGGTGCATGCGGTCGGCGGCCGGTGCCGCCCTCTCAGCCGGTCCCTTCAGTCGAGGGGACTCATGGCTCCCGTACCCACGATCGTACTCCGCGATACTGCCGGTCGTGAGCGACCCCAGGATCGATGCAATCGAGCGGCTCTCCGCGGCGATGAACGCGCACGACCTCGACGGGATCGCGGCGGTTATGACGGCGGAGGTGGTCGGCGATTGGACGCGCTCGACCGCTCCCTATGCGGGCATGTACCGGAGCCGACGCGAAGTGCGGAGCTTCTTCGAAGGGCTGATGGAGGCATTCAGCGAGATGGTCTGGGAGACCGAGTTGCTCGATGAGGTCCGCGGTGGTGCGCTGCTGGTGCGCACCCGCCTGCGCGGGACCGGGCGAGGGAGCGGGGTCGCGATCGATGCCCGCGGCGCGGTCGTGATGAGCTTCGATGGACCGCTGATCGCGGAGGTCACGCTCTACCAGTCGCCCGATGAGGCTCGGCTCGATCTCCGCCGCGCGCGCTTGCGCGACTCGCGCCTTTACTTCGTCTGCGATGGCCGTCCCGGCGACGGTGACGCGTACCCGCTCCTCGACGTGGTCCTTACCGGCGGAGTCGACGTGATCCAGCTGCGCGAAAAGGCCCCCCGTTGCGCTGAGGAGATCGTCGCGCTTGCCGAACCGTTCCGCCGAGCGGCCGATGAGCATGGCGCCCTGTTCATTCTGAACGACCATCCGGAGCTCGTTGAGGCCACCGGGGCCGACGGCGTGCACGTCGGCCAGGACGACCACCCCGTTGCGCAGGCCCGGGCGCTTGTCGGACCCGGCGCCCTGGTGGGCCTCTCAACCCATTCGACCGCGCAGTTCGACGCAGCCGTGGCCGCCACCGGTGACGCCCGTCCCGACCAGCTCTCGGTCGGACCCGTCTGGGAGACGCCTACGAAACCGGGACGCGCGGCCACCGGCCTGGAGTACGTAACCCACGCTGCTGCTGCCGACACGGAACTCCCCTGGTTTGCAATCGGCGGGATCGACGAGGCAAACGTGGGCGAGATCGTGGGCGCGGGTGGGCGACGGGCGGTCGTTGTGCGAGCGATTCGCGACGCGGGCGACCCCGGCGACGTGGCACGCGGGCTTCGCGACGCGCTCGTCTCGCAGGCAGCCGGCTGATGGGCAGCAGGGAGCGCAAGCGAGGCGCACGGCGAAAGCGCAAGGAGCGCTCGACTGAGCGGCGCACCGAACTCGCCGAAAGACAGGAGGAGCGTTCGGCAAGGACGGAGGCCAGAAACGCCGCCGTACGCGAGGAGCTCGAGCCCCTCGAGGAAGGCGAGCGCCCCGCACCGGCGACGGTTGGTGCGGTCCTCTCCGGTCTGCTCGCCCTGGGCACCGTCATCGCCTATGCCGCCGGCGTGGAGGTCGGCGAATTCGACGATTTCGGCAACGAGATCGGCTCCGTGAAACCCAGTCTGATCCAGACCGCTCTGTCGGCGGTGGTCCTGGGAGCCATGGCGTATGGGCTCTGGCGCGCCCGCTACTGGGCGGTGCTCGGGTTCCAGACACTGCTCGTGCTGGTGATCGTGATCACGGTGCTGGGGCTGGTCCAGGCCAGCAATATCCCGCGCGCGCTCGTCTTCGGCGTCCTGCTCGCCGGAGCCAGCCTGTTCTTCTACCGAATGGTCAAGGCGATGGCGCGAATTCAGATGCCCGACCGCCGACCGCCCGGCTAGATCATCCGCTGGAAGCGAGCTGCTCCTCAAAGACTCGCTCAAGCCGCTCGTCGCGCCCCTGAGGATCCCGCGGCACTTTGTGCAGCTTCATCGCTGCGCTGCGGCCGTCCAGTTTCAGCGTCGCGACCTGGTTGTCGAAGTACGGCCCACGGCGAAAGCGCCAGCGCACGCCGGCATCCTCGACACCGGCGGCGCACGCGAGCTTCTCGGTGAGGCCCGCGACGAGTCGCGAGCGCGCAATGCGGACGACGGCGCGCTCGCGGTCGTCGAGAGCGTTGCGGTACGGGGAGCAGACCGCTTGATAGACGGCGCTGCGAACTCTCGCCCCGCGCCGGAAGGCTACGTCGGCCAGGTACGCGTGGTGGACATCGCCGGAGAGGACACCGATCGTGGCAGGAGGGCGGCCGTGCTCGCCCGCGCCGATGCCCTCGATCAGTCGAGTCAGCCACTCGAACGAATCGGCGAAGGCCGACCAATGGTCGAAGTCGAGGGCACGGCGCATCGATTCGGCGCCACGCGCAGCCAGCGAACCCCAGACCCCGTCGGCGACACGCTCGTTCCACGATTCGAGGTGGTGAAAGGTTCGCGCGAGGAGGTAGGGGTCCGGGGTGCCCAGCACCAGGTGATCCAACTCGCGCTCGGTGGCGCGCTCGGTGACCCACTCGCGCTCGCCGGAGTCCAGGATCTGCCGCTCCCCGGGCTCGAGCTGCCGGCCCATGCGTGCGTCGATGACGATCAGGCGCGTGGTGCCCAGGTCGCGCAGGAACGACCAGCGGCGGCCGCCCTTGGTGGCGTCCTCGCGCCGAACGTAGGCGCGGAGGACTGACGCGGCGTCGTCCGCCTCGCGGACCCGGTGCCACAGCTCGAGCTCGTCGAGCTCATTCGGCGAGAGGTTGCCCGCGAACTGGTAGACCCAGTAGGCCATCAGCCCACCGGCCAGCCGCTCCTCCCACCAGGGCTCCCGCGCCATCTCCTCGCACCAGGCCTTCGAGATGTTCCAGTCGTCGTGCATGTCGTGATCGTCGATGACCATCGCGCTGGAGACCGTGGAGAGCAGCCAGCGAATCACGGGCTCGGTCCAGGCTTCGCGGTAGAGCCGCGTGTACTCCTCGAAGTCTGCAACCTGGTCGGGCGGTGCGCCGGGCGGGCGGTCGTCGCGCTGTTCGATGAATTCGGCCGTCTCGATCGAGATTTCATCCGCGTACACCTGGTCGCCGCAGAGAAACAGCAGGTCGGGATAGCTCGGGGAATCGTCGGCGAGGATCGAACGTGCCAGCGCGTGCAGGGCGTCGAACCCGCGGCCGTTCTCCGAGTCCTCCTCCTTCGGCAGAGTGAACGGCGGCTCCTGCGGCGCGGTGACACGACAGGATCCGAAGACGAGCTCGACCTGCTCGTCCTCACGAAAGGTACGAAGCGCGCTCGGCGGCAACTCCGATTCCGCAGGAGGCCAGCGGCGCTGGCCATCGAGAGCGACCTCGTACTCGTTGCTCGAGCCGGGCTCCAGCCCCTGGATCGGCACCAGCGCGAAGTGGTGGCCCGCGACGGTGAAGGTGTGCTCCGAGCGACCAAGGATCTCGACATCGCACGGCGCGTCAGTTTCGACCCAGATCGTCGCCTCGGTTGTGCCCACGTATCGGAGCAGTGGTCCCACCAGCAGTTCGGCCATCACCAGTACGGACTACCCCGCGCGGGGCCTTCGCGAACCGTCCTTGGGTAGAGTCGCGCAAATGGCGCAATCCTTCGACGTAATCGTGATCGGGGGCGGACCCGGCGGCTATGTCGCAGCGATCCGCTCCGCCCAACTAGGCCTGAGTACGGCCGTTGTCGAAAAGGACAAGCCCGGGGGGCGCTGCTTGAACTACGCCTGTATCCCCGCGAAGACGATGCTCCATACGGCCGAGCTGCTCGACCATGCCCAGAACGGTGCGGAGCTGGGATTGAAGGTCACCAAGGCCACGCTTGACTGGAAGGCGCTCGGTGAGCGCCGCGCCAAGGTCTCCGAGAGCCTCTCGTCCGGGGTGAAGATGCTTTGGGACAAGAACAAGGTCACGATGATCGAGGGCGAGGGCTCGCTCACGGACGACGGCAACGTCGCAGTGGACGGCGAGACCTACGAGGCGAAGGCCGTGGTGCTGGCAACCGGAACTGTGGCGATGCCGATCCCGGGCATCGAGTTCGGCGACCGGATCGTCGACACATGGGGGGCCTGGTCGCTTCCGTCCCAGCCGAAGTCCATCGCGGTGGTGGGCGCCGGCGCGTCGGGGTCCGAGATCGCGTCGGCATACGTGCGCTACGGCACCGAGGTCACCCTGATCGAGATGCTTCCACAGATCCTGCCGCTCGAGGAAAAGGACTGCGCGCGCGTGGTCGAGCGTACTTTCAAGCGCCAGGGCATCAACATCCTCACGGGCACCCCGATCTCGGACGTGGAGGCGGGCGCGAAGTCGGTCAAGGCCAAGGTGGGCGACCAGGCGATCGAGGTCGAGTACGTCTGCATCGCGGGTGGGCGAGCGCCCGACGCCGACGCGCTGAATCTCGCCGAAGCAAAGGTCGAGACCGAGGAGAACGGGAAGATCAAGGTCGACGATTACCAGCGCACGTCGAACCCGAAGGTCTATGCAATCGGGGACCTGGTCCGTGGGCCCGCGCTCGCGCACAAGGCCTCCGAGGAGGGTGTCGTCGCGGTTGAGACGATCGCGGGGACGGACACGCACCCCGTGGACATCGACCTGATCCCCGGCGCGACCTTCTGCCACCCGCAGGTGGCATCGGTGGGCCTGACCGAGGCGGAGGCCAAGGAGAAGGGCCTCGACGTGAAGGTCGGGCGCTTCAAGCTGGGCGGCGTTGGCGCCGCGGCCGTCTACGACGACCGCGAGGGCATGGTGAAGATCGTGGCCGACTCCGAGTTCGGCGAGATCGTCGGCGCCCACATCGTCGGCAACCGCGCCTGCGACATGATTTCGGAGCTGGTCGCGGTGATGGCGCTCGAGGGCGGCTACCAGGAGCTCGCTCGAATCGTGCACCCGCACCCGACGATCTCGGAGGCCGTGCTCGACGCGGCCCGCGCGGTCGACGGCTGGGCAACTCACGCGTAGGGTGAGCGCCACGCGATTGGTGGAACGCGCGCGAGACCTCGGCGCGGGCGCCGGCGCGGGCTTTCGTTTGTGACTGACGCCGCCCCACCCGTCTTCTACTACGACCTGGGCTCCCCTTACGCATACCTCGCCGCGGAGCGGATCCATACGGTTTTCGACGAGGCGGGCGCCCCGGTGCCGCGCTGGCAGCCGATCCTGCTCGGGGGCCTGTTCAAGCGCTTCGGGCGCGATTCGTGGGCGAACGGCCCGGGACGAGACGAGGGAATGCGCGAGGTCGAGCGCCGCGCCCAGGCGTACGGGCTGCCCCCGATCCGCTGGCCGGAGAATTGGCCCGGCAACTACCTGTTCGCGATGAGGGTCGCCACGTTTGCGAACGAGATCGACCGCGCGGTCTCGCTCCCGCTCGCCGCCTTTCGCCAGGCCTTCGCGGCGGGACGCGACCTCGCCGAGGCCGACAACGTCTTCATCGCGGCCGCATCGGCCGAGCTCCACCCGCGCGCGCTGGAGGCAGCCGTTGGGCGCGAGTCGATCAAGACGCGGCTGCGCGACGCGACCGAGGCGGCGGGCGATGCGGGAGTGAGGGGCGTGCCAAGCCTGCTGGTTGGCGGCGAGGTGTTCTGGGGTGACGACCGCCTCGACGAGGCGGCAAGCGCCGCGGCCGGGTAGCGGCCAACTGCTGGCGCTCCGGCGTGGGTAGTGTGCGAGGCAGTGGCAGACATCGACGCAGTCGAGACCGAGGAGTGGCTGGAGGCGCTCGACGCTGTCGTCGAGCACGACGGCACGCGCCGCGCCCATGATCTGGTCGAGCGGGTGGTCGAGCGGGCGCGTCTGCGGGGGGCGGCGATCGAGTACGTCGGCCCGACGCCCTACGTCAACACGATCCACCGCGACGACGAGCCGCCGCTTCCCGGCGATCCCTCGCTGGAGCGTCGCGTCCGCTCGCTGATCCGCTGGAACGCGATCGCGATCATCCTGCGGGCGAACAAGGAATCGTCCGAGCTGGGTGGGCACATCGCGTCCTACCAGTCTGCGGCGCTGCTGTACGAGACCGGCTTCAACCACTTCTGGCGCGCCCCGTCCCCCGACCACGGCGGCGACCTCGTCTATATACAGGGACACTCCTCGCCGGGCATCTACGCCCGTGCCTACCTCGAGGGGCGGCTGACCGAGGAGCAGCTCGCGGGGTACCGCCAGGAGGTCTCCAAGCCCGAGGGCCTCAGCTCGTACCCACACCCGTGGCTGATGCCGGACTTCTGGCAGTTCCCAACCGTCTCGATGGGACTCGGGCCGATCATGGCGATTTATCAGGCGCGGTTCATGCGCTACCTGACCGACCGCGGCATCACCGACACGTCGAAACGCAAGGTCTGGGCCTTCCTCGGCGACGGCGAGACCGACGAGCCGGAATCGCTTGGTGCGATCGCCCTCGCGGGCCGCGAAAAGCTCTCCAACCTCGTATTCGTCGTCAACTGCAACCTCCAGCGCCTCGACGGGCCGGTTCATGGCAACGGCAAGATCATCCAAGAGCTGGAAACCATCTTCCGCGGCGCTGGCTGGAACGTGGTGAAGGTGATCTGGGGCGATCGCTGGGACCCGCTCCTGGAGGCGGACACCGACGGGCTGCTCGTGCGCCGAATGGAGGAGGCGGTGGACGGCGAGTATCAGGTCTATAAAGCGAGGGACGGCGCCTACGTGCGCGAGCGCTTCTTCGGCGCGTATCCCGAGCTGCGCGAGCGGGTGGCGGACATGACCGACGAGGAGATCTGGGCGCTCAACCGGGGTGGCCACGACGCGCGAAAGGTCTACGCGGCGTACGCCGCCGCGCAGGCCGCCGAGCAGCGGCCAACGGTGATCCTCGCCAAGACGATCAAGGGCTACGGGATGGGTGAGGCAGGCGAGGGTCAGAACATCACCCACCAGCAGAAGAAGATGAACGAGGAGGCCCTGCGCGCTTTTCGCGACCGGTTCGACCTCGATATCTCCGACGAAGAGGTCGCCGATGTCGCCTTCCACAAGCCCTCCGAGGATTCCGAGGAGCTGCGCTACCTGCGAGAGCGCCGCGAGGCGCTCGGCGGCCATCTCCCGGCGCGGAGGCAGCGGGTCGACGAGGCGTTGCCGGTTCCCCCGCTGGAGGTGTTCTCGTCGCAGCTGGAGGGAACCGCCGACCGCGAAATCTCGACAACGATGGCGTTCGTTCGAATTCTCGCCGCTCTGCTTCGCGACAAAGAGCTGGGGGCGCGCATCGTCCCGATCATTCCCGACGAGTCACGGACGTTCGGCATGGAAGGGATGTTCCGCCAGCTCGGGATCTACTCGCATGTAGGCCAGCTCTACGAGCCCGAGGACGCGGCCCAGCTCATGTTCTATCGCGAGGACCGGGAGGGGCAGGTGCTCCAGGAGGGCATCAACGAGGCGGGGGCGTTCTCGTCGTGGATCGCCGCCGCGACCGCTTACTCGAACCACGACGCGCAGATGGTTCCGTTCTACGCCTTCTACTCGATGTTCGGCTTCCAGCGAATCGGCGACCTCGCCTGGGCGGCGGGCGACTCGCGGGCGCGTGGCTTCTTGATCGGTGGCACCGCAGGGCGCACCACACTCAACGGCGAGGGACTCCAGCACGAGGACGGGCACAGCCACCTCCTCGCCGCGACCATCCCCAACTGCGTGGCCTATGACCCCGCGTACGCCTACGAGCTTGCCGTGATCGTCCACGACGGCATGCGACGGATGGTCGCCGAGCAGGAGGACGTCTTCTACTACCTCACGGTCATGAACGAGAACTACCGCCACCCGGCGATGCCCGACGGCGCGGAGGAGGGAATCCTGCGCGGGATGCACCGGGTCCGCGAGATTGAGGGCGCCCGAGTGCGGCTGCTCGGGTCGGGAACGATCCTGCGCGAGGTCGAGGCAGCCGCTGAGCTGCTCGGCAGCGATTTCGGAATCCCAGCGGACGTCTGGAGCGTCACCTCTTACACGGAGCTTCGCCGCGACGGGCTCTGCTGCGACCGCGCGGCGCGACTAAACCCGCAGGCGGAGCCCTCCACGCCCTGGGTCGGCGAGTGCCTGCCTACCGGGGGCGGACCCGTGGTCGCAGCGAGCGACTACATGAAGGCTCTGCCCGACGGGGTCCGCGCCTGGATCGGCGACCGCTTCGAGGTTCTCGGCACCGACGGCTTCGGCCGCAGCGACTACCGGCGTCACCTGCGTCGCTTCTTTGAAGTGGACCGCCACCACGTCGCCGTCGCCGCCCTTGGGGCCCTCGCGCGAGACGGTGAGATCGAAGACAAGGTCGTGAGCGAGGCGATCGCCAAGTACGACCTGGACGCGGACGCTCCTGACCCCTCGGTGTCGTGATGGCTGACCTACGCGACGTCACGGTCCCTGACATTGGCGACTTCGCCGATGTTCCGGTGATCGAGGTCCTGGTCGCGCCCGGCGACGAGGTAGCGGCCGAACAACCTCTGATCACCCTTGAATCCGACAAGGCGACGATGGACGTCCCGGCGCCGTTCGCGGGCACGGTCAAGGAGTTGACGGTGTCGGTGGGCGACACCGTCAACGCGGGCACCAGCATCGGCTCGATCGAGGTCACCGAAACTTCAGAGGAGGGAACGCCGGGGGCGACTGAGGATGCTTCCACAGCGGGGCGTGCTCAGGCGCCAGCGGCGACCGCTTCCCCGGCCGCATCGGAACCTTTGTCGGACGATTCGCCGCCTCCCACCGAGGGCGCATCGGTCTATGCAAGTCCCTCCGTTCGCCGGATCGCGCGAGAACTTGGGGTGAATCTCGGCGGGCTCAAGGGGACCGGGCGGAAGGGGCGGATCACCAAGGAGGACGTCCAGTCTGCCAAGGACAAGCCCGCCGGCGCTCCCGCCGATGGGGGCGGGATTCCGGGACTGAACCTCGCGCCGTGGCCCCAGGTCGACTTCGCCAAATACGGCGAGGTCGAGCGCGTGCCACTCGGGCGGATCAAGCGGATCAGCGGCCCGGCGCTGGCTCGCAACTGGGTGATGATTCCGCACGTCACCCACCACGACGAGGCAGACATCACCGACCTCGAGGCGTTCCGCAAGCAGATCAACTCCGAGCAGGACGTGAAGGTCACGATGGTCGCTCTGCTGATGAAGGCATGCGTGGGCACGCTGCGTCAGTTCCCCGAGTTCAACTCGTCACTCGACGGTGAGGACCTCGTGATCAAGCGCTACCACCACGTCGGTTTCGCCACGGACACCCCAAATGGGCTACTAGTGCCCGTGATCCGCGACGTCGCGTCCAAGGGCCTGCTCGAGATCGCGACCGAACTGCGCGAGCTCTCGGGCAAGGCCCGCGAGGGCAAGCTCACCGCCGAAGAAATGCGGGGCGGGACGTTCTCGATCTCTTCGCTTGGCGGAATCGGCGGCACCGGTTTCACCCCGATCGTGAACGCGCCCGAGGTGGCGATCCTCGGCGTGACGCGCTCGGCGCTGCGACCCGTGTGGAACGGTGACGAGTTCGTGCCCAGGCTGATCCTTCCGCTATCGCTCTCCTACGACCACCGCGTCGTTGACGGCGCCGCGGCAGCCCGATTCGTCGCCCATCTCGCCAGCGAACTGGCCGACCTGCGGAGAGTGCTCCTCTGATGGCGACCGAGATCAAGGTACCCGACATCGGCGACTTCAGCGACGTGCCCGTCATCGAGATCCACATCAAGCCGGGCGACGAGGTGGCGGCCGAGCAACCCCTGATCACGCTCGAGTCGGACAAGGCGACCATGGACGTTCCCGCCCCGCAAGCGGGGACCATCGGCGAAGTCTTCGTCGCCGTGGGCGACTCAGTTTCGGAAGGCACCCCGATTGCCACCATCGAGGGCTCCGACTCGCCTGCCGGGTCCGGGGAGGAGACATCGGTGACATCTCCTCTTTCGCGCCAAGGCAAGCGGTTGGTGGTCATCGGGTCGGGTCCCGGCGGCTATGCCGCTGCGTTCCGGGGCGCAGATCTGGGCTTGGAGGTGACGCTGATCGAGCGGCATGAGGTTCTCGGAGGGGTTTGCCTCAACGTCGGCTGTATTCCCTCGAAAGCTCTTCTCCATGCCGCCCGAGTGATCGCTGAAACCGAAGAGGCAACGGAGTTTGGCGTGTCGTTTGGCGAGCCTGAGATTGATCTCGACAAGCTGCGCGGGTGGAAGGAAGAGGTCGTCGGCAAGCTGACGGGGGGATTGGCCGGGCTCGCGAAGCAGCGCAAGGTGACGGTCGTTACTGGTGAGGCGCGCTTTGCCTCCGAGGCCTCGGTCGTGGTGGACGGCACGACGATCGAGTTCGACCACTGCATCATCGCCGCGGGCTCGCGCGCCACGATGCTGCCGGACCTGCCCGACGACGAGCGGATCGTCAGCTCGACCGGAGCGCTCGAGCTGACCGACGTACCTGAGCGGATGCTGGTCGTCGGCGGCGGGATCATCGGACTGGAGATGGCGAGCGTGTACGAGGCGCTCGGCTCGAAGGTGACGGTGGTCGAGCTCACCGGACAACTCATCCCGGGTTGCGACCCCGACCTCGTCAAGCCGCTGCAAAAGCGCGTCGCCGCGCGCTACGAGTCGATTCTGCTCTCGACCAAGGTGGCGACGGTCGAGGCCGGCAAGGACGGCATCGCCGTCACCTTCGAGGGCGACTCCGCACCCGCGCCCCAGGTCTACGACCGTGTGCTGGTCGCGGTTGGGCGCCGTGCCAACGGCGACCTGCTCGACGTCGAAGCCGCCGGCGTGAGCGTTGATGAGCGGGGCGAGATTCCGGTCGATTCGCGGCGACGCACGAACGTGACCGGCATCTACGCGATCGGCGATATCGCCGGCGGGCCGATGCTCGCCCACAAGGCGACCCACGAGGGCAAGGCCGCAGCGGAGGTGGCCGCCGGCCACGACGTGGTGTTCGAGCCGCGCGCGATCCCGTCGGTTGCGTACACGGATCCCGAGGTCGCGTGGACCGGGCTGACCGAGACCGACGCGGTTGCTGCCGGCACGCCGTACGAGAAGGCTGTCTTCCCTTGGCAGGCGTCGGGCCGGGCTCTCGCACTCGGCCGCGCGGAGGGCCTCACGAAGCTGCTCGTCGACCCAGACTCCCGCCGCGTGCTGGGCGCCGGAATCGTGGGCCCGAACGCGGGTGATTTGATCGCCGAGGTAACGCTCGCGATCGAGATGGGCGCTGACGCCGAGGACATAGGCCTGACGATCCACGCCCACCCCACACTCTCCGAGACGGTCGCCTTGGCCGCCGAGATAGCCGAGGGGACGGTCACCGACCTCTACGCACCAAAGCGCAAACGGGGATAACCGTGGAGGCCGGGGGAGAATCGCAACCGGCGCGCGGATCGGTGGAAGTGATCGAGCCGAGCACGAACGAGCAGTCCGTGGCCCGTGGAGTCGCCGAATCGAAGGCCACCGCGCCACACGTCAGTTTCATAGTCGAGGGTTCGGCGCCGAGCGCCGCCGCTGCGATCCGAGCCAGCGCGCTCGCACTGCGCGAAGTGCCCAGGGCCAACGGCGCCTATCGCGACGGCCGGTTCGAGGTCTACTCACGGGTAAATGTAGGTCTGGTCGTGATCGGCAAGGAGGGTTCTGCAGTACCCGTTGTGCATGACGCCGATACGAAGGACCTCGAGGCCGTCGCGGGCGAGTTGGAACGGCTCGTTGGGCGAGTACGCGCCGGGGCGATCACCCGGCCTGAGCTCTCCGGCGGAACCTTCACCGTGGTGATGCCCCAGGCGCCACCCGTTGGCGCTCTCACCCCGATTTTGCAGCGCGGCCAGGCCGCGACCCTCGGCGTCGGCTCATCGCTTCTGACCCTGAGCTGCGACGCGCGCATTCTTCAACGCAACGAGGGCCCGGCCCTTCTGGCCAGGCTGACCGAGCTGCTGAGCGACCCCGCGAGCCTCTAGGCCGATGCCACAGCGACTGATCGACGTCCCGATCGAGTCGCTGCCCTTCGTTGACGAGCACTACATCGACGTGGCGGCGACCACCGACGAGACATGGGACGCCCTGATGCGAGTGCTGCGCGGCGCTGGTTCGGCGCGGGGCGGCGCTCCCGTTGCGCGACGGCTCGGCTGCCTGACGCAAGAGACCACGGGAGAGACGGGCGCGATCGGATCCACCATTCCTGGCTTCATCGTCACCCGGTCGGTTCGGCCGGCAATGCTCGCCTTGATGGGGCAGCACCGGTTCTCTCGCTACGCGCTGATCTTCCGGATCGTCGAGAAGCCGAGCGGCCTGACGCTTCTCAGCGCACAGACCCGGGCGCAGTTCCCCGGATTGAGCGGACGCACCTACCGCGGGCTCGTCATCGGATCACGCGGACACGTGGTCGTGACCACGTCGCTTTTGCGCCGCGTGCGCCGTCGGGCCGAACGGGTTCGCCTCGGAGACGCCCCCCGCAACTGACGGGGTGGCACCCGTGAGCGTCCCTGGGGGCGGGTCAACCGTGCCACCCGATGGGGCCTCGGTTGCCCGAGGTTGAAATGTCCTCAGGCGGGCATACAATGTCTGTAGCGATTCACACGAGCCAGCCGCTCGGTCGAATCCAGACATAGGGCCCCCGGGCGGAACCCCGGAAGCCCATCGTCCATAAGGCGCCGCTGACGAGATCCCGACGCGGCGGAGATTGGGACGAGGCCGAGGGAGATCCCCGAAGCCCGTCCAGACCGGAGAAGGACGGAGAGATGATGCGAAGCGAAGGTGCGCTCGCGGCCAGGCCTGCACGGGAGAACGGTGCGAGCCACGGCGCGAGTGGGCAGTTGCCCGACGATGCCCTGAACCGCGACGACCGTCTGCGGCTTCTGCGGCTGATGGCGATGATGCGCACGGCGGAGGAGCGCGGACTCACGCTCTACCGTCAGGGCAAGATCCCCGGCTCGTTCTACGACGGCTGCGGTCAGGAGGCAATCTCGGTCGGGTCGGCCTACGCGCTCGCCCCCGAGGATCGGATGTGCATCCTGCACCGCGACCTCGGCGCCCACTTCGCGCGCGGCCTCGCGGTCGAGCGCTACCTCGCCAACTACATGGGCCGCTCCGGCGGCGTCACCGGTGGACGCGACGGCAACATGCACTTCGGAGACCCGGCGCTGGGCTGCGTCGGCATGGTGTCCATGTTGCCCGACATGGCGCTGGTGGCATCAGGGATGGCGCTGGCATTCAAGATCCGCAAGGAGCAGCGGGTGGCGATGACCTACTTCGGCGAGGGTTCCACCGCGAACGGCCAGTGGCATGAGGCGATGAATTTCGCGGGCGTCCAGCAGTTGCCGGTGGTCTTCATCCTCGAGAACAACCAGTTCGCCTACTCGACGCCGAACAACGTGGAGTTCGCCGTCGACCCGGTGGAGCGGGCGCGCACCTACGGATTCCCCGGGGTGAGCGTGGACGGCAACGACGTCGAGGCCGTGTTCGAGGCTTCGAGCGCGGCTGTGGACCGGGCTCGAGCAGGGGACGGACCGACGCTGATCGAGTGCCGGACGATGCGCATGCACGGCCACGGAGCCCACGACGACATGAGCTACGTGCCGCCGGAGCTCTTCGAGGAATGGGGGGGCCGCGATCCGATCGAGCTTTACTGCGCCGCGCTGGTGGAGCGACATGGGCTCGACCCCGGCGAGGTCGAGCGCGTGCGTGCGGAAGTTGCGGCCTTGGTGGCCGCAGCAACCGAGGTGGCGTTGGCGTCGCCGATGCCCGATCCTGGAGGCGCTACAGACGGCGTGTTCGCCGAGGAGTGGCGGCCGCTGGGCGACGGCGAGGCGCAGTGGTCCCGCTACGACCGGAGGGCCGCGGCATGACGATCGCCCTCGCGCCCGAAGCGGGCACCCGCACCCTGACGTACCTCGAGGCGATCTCTGAGGCTCTACGCGAGGAGATGCGTCGTGACGAAACCGTGATCTGCCTGGGCGAGGACATCGGTGCGTTCGGCGGCGCATTCAAGGTCACCGACGGGTTCTTCGACGAGTTCGGTGCCGCGCGCGTGGTCGACACGCCGCTCGCTGAGAACGCGATCATCGGTGCTGCGGTGGGAGCCGCCATCGAGGGCCTGAAGCCGGTCTGCGAGATGCAGTTCGCCGACTTCATCTCCTGCGGCTTCGACCAGCTCGTCAACGTCGCGGCCAAGATGCACTACCGCCAGCGGATCGCGGTGCCGATGGTCCTGCGGCTCCCCTCCGGAGGCGGCTTTTCGGGCGGACCGTTCCACTCGCAGAACCCCGAGGCGTGGCTGCTGCAGTCCCCCGGGCTGAAGGTCGTCGCCCCGGCGACCGCGGCCGACGCGAAGGGACTGTTGCTGAGCGCAATTCGCGACCCCAATCCCGTCTGCTTCCTCGAGCACAAGGGGCTCTACCGCAGCGTCAAGGGCGAGGTCCCGGCGAGCGATAATGCGATCGAGCTGGGACAAGCACGGATCGCGCGCGAGGGCTCCGAGCTGTCGGTCATCACCTACGGCTCCGGGGTCCAGCTCGCGCTCGACGCGGTTGGGGAGCTCGGCGAGGACGTCGAGGTGCTCGATCTGCGCAGTCTCTGCCCGCTCGACGAGGGCACAATTCTGGCCAGCGCCCGCAAAACGGGCAAGGTGTTGGTCACGCACGAGGCGACCCGCTCCTGCGGCGTCGGTGCAGAGGTCGCCGCGATCGTGACCGAGCGCGCGTTCGAGGACCTCGACGGCCCGGTTCGCAGGCTCACCGCCCCCGACGTGCCGATCCCGTTCTCGCCGCCGCTCGAGCAGGCGGTCCTTCCCCAGCCCGACGACATGAAGGAGGCGATCCGTGAGCTCCTCGCCTACTGAGACGCTGACACCGGTCCTCATGCCCCAGATGGGCATCTCTGTCTCTGAAGGCACCGTCATCGAATGGCGTGTTGTTGTCGGCGACAGCGTCGAGGCGGATCAGACGCTCTGCGACGTGACGACGGACAAGGTGGACGTCGAGATTCCGAGCCCTTGCAGCGGCGTCGTAGAGACGTTGCTGGTCGATGCCGGTGAGTCCGCGGCAGTCGGTAGGCCGATCGCTGAACTGCGAAGCGGCTCGGCCGCGGGTCCTGTTGCGGGGAGCACCCCCGCCGCGCTTCCGGCCCGTGAATCCGGGCCGCGAAAAGGTCACATCCCCACGCCACCCGTGGAAGAGACGTCTCGGGTTGGGTTCGTGAGCCCCGTGGTACGCCGGATCGCCGACAAGCATGGCATCGACCTGGCTGAGGTCGATGGGACCGGCGTTGGGGGTCGGATCCGGAAACGGGATCTGCTGACGGTCGTCGATCAGCCGGTCGAGCGACCTCTGCATTCGGAGTCGCCCTACGTCCCTGAGCCGGCGGCGTCGAATGGCGCCCGGCGCGAGCCGATGTCGCCGATGCGCAAGGCGATCGCCGCGCACATGGTTCGGAGCCGGCACACGGCCGCGCACTGCACGACGGTCGTCGAGGTGGACTTTTCGGCCGTGGCTGCTCGCCGGGCGAAGCTGAAAGCGTCGTACGCGAGCCGAGGCGTCCCGCTCACCTACCTGGCCTTCGTCGCCCGGGCGACGGTGATGGCGCTCGAAGAGTTCCCGGTGCTGAACTCCTCTGTGGAGGGGGACGAGGTCGTGTTCCACGACGCTGTGAACCTCGGCCTCGCAGTCGCGCTCGACGATGGACTCATCGTGCCGGTCATCCCCGACGCCCAGCGGCTGTCGTTGGAGGGAACGGCGGCGGCGATTGACGACGCCGCGTCCCGTGCGCGCGCCGGCAAGCTCGCGCCCGACGACGTCCAGGGCGGGACGTTCACCATCACCAACCCGGGGCAGTTCGGCGCGGTTCTCGCAACACCGATCATTAACCAGCCGCAGGTGGCGATCCTCGACCTCGAGGCGATCGTCAAGCGACCTGTGGTCGTGGACGACGCGATCGCGATCCGCCCGATCGGTTACCTGCCGCTCTCGTGGGACCACCGCGCGCTCGATGGCGCAGATGCGGCGCGGTTCCTCGGCCTCGTGAAGCAGCTGCTCGAGGCCGGTGATCTAGCGTGAAGCCGTTGATGGCACCGAGCAAGGCCGCGACGGCCGAGCACGAGCACGTACTGGTGGAACGCGGCGTTCGCAGCGGGGCAACGATCGCGATCGCCGTGCACTCGACTGTGCTCGGCCCGGCGCTCGGCGGGGTGCGACTGTGGCACTACGAGCGCGACGCGGATGCAGTCGCCGACGCTCTGCGCCTGAGCCGGGCCATGACCTACAAGGCTGCTGCCGCCGATCTCGACCTCGGCGGTGGCAAGGGTGTGATCTGCGCGCCTGCGGGTGTGCCGCCGGCGGGCGAGGAACGCCGGGCGCTGCTGCTCGACTTCGGTGAGCTCGTCGAGTCGCTCGCCGGCAGCTACTACACCGCCGAAGACGTCGGAATCGCAGCCGCCGACATGATCACCATCGCGGAGCAGACGAGCTACGTGACCGGGCTGCCATTCGAGAACGGCGGCGCCGGCGACCCAAGCCCGTTCACCGCCGTTGGAGTGCAGGCAGCCATGCGCGCCGCGTGCGCGGCCGCGTTCGGTTCGCGGTCGCTGGAGGGTGTCAACATCACCATCGTCGGTGCCGGGCACGTCGGCGAGCACCTCGCGCGCGGGCTCGTGGAGGCCGGAGCCCACGTTGCCCTCAGCGACATCGACTCCACGCGACGTGCGGTGGCCAACGCGCTGGGAGCCCGCTGGGTCGAGCCGGGCGACGCGATGGCCGATCGGTGCGACGTGCTCGCGCCCTGCGCGGTCGGCGGCGCGATCCACGCTGGCAACGTGGGCACGCTGAGCAGCCGGATCGTCTGCGGCGCTGCCAACAACCAGCTCGACGACGATGCCCTAGCCGATCGGCTGCGCTGCGACGGAGTGCTCTACGCCCCGGACTTCGTCGCCAACGCGGGCGGCATCATCAACGTCTATAGGGACCTCCACGACTACGGCGCCGAGCGCGCAACGCAAATGTGTCTGGAGATCGAGAGGACGATGGACCGGGTGCTCGCGATCGCCGCCGAGCGCGGCGTGAGCCCCCTCGCGGCGGCGCTGGAGCTCGCGCGGGCGCGTCTGGTGCCAGACTCCACGGCGTGAGCGAGCCGCGCGAGCTGCTGGTCGTCCGCCCCGGGCAGGTGCCCTACGAGGAAGGGGCTGCACTTCAGGTCAGAATCGCCGACGCGCGCCGGGCCGGGGAACTCGCAGACGTCCTGTTGCTGCTCGAGCACTACCCCGTCTACACGAAGGGTCGCCGCTCCGAGGCCGCCCATCTTCCGATGGGCGAGGACTGGTACCGAATGCAGGGCATCGAGGTCTGCGAGACCGACCGTGGCGGCCAGGTGACCTACCACGGGCCGGGGCAGCTCGTCGCCTACCCGATCGTTGACATCTCTGGATTCGAAGACGGCGTCGTCGGCTACGTTCGCCAGCTCGAACGGGTCATGATTGGCGCGCTCGCCTCGTTCAGGATCGAGGCGCAGGTTTTCGACGGACTTACCGGTGTGTGGACGGCTGGGCAGCCGCCGATAGCGGCCGGGGAGATCGGGCCACAGCGATCCGAGGTGCGCGAGGGGCTCCTGCCGGGCGAGGACGAGGCGCTCAAGATCGGCTCGATCGGGATCCACGTGCGCGGAGGGATCGCGACCCACGGCCTGGCCGTGAACGTCAACAACGACCTCCAGCCATTCGACTGGATCGTGCCCTGCGCGATCGACGGCGTGCGCATGACCTCGGTCTGCCGCGAGCTCCGCGCCGAACAGGACATACGCGCCTTCGCCGATGCGATCCGCGACGAGTTGTCGGCGGCGCTCGGACGGAGCACGAGAGAGGTGGACGCCGCCGAGCTGGAGCACGTCGCGACGTGACCAACGCCGAGGCGCACAGCCTCGCCCGCGAGCAGGGGGTGTCACGCTGGCGCTACGCGATCGTGCGCGGGATCTTCGTCCCGTTCATGCGCTTCTGGTGGGGCCTGCGCATCGCCGACCGCGAGCGGATCCCGGCCGAGGGCGCGGCGATCCTCACCCCAAACCACAAGAGCTTCTTCGACAGCTTCTTCCTGGCCGCCGCGACCAAGCGGCACCTGCGCTTCATGGGCAAGTCCGAGCTGTTCGAGGGGAGGAAGGGGAAGCTGCTCGTTCGCCTCGGGGCCTTCCCGGTCCGACGCGGCGAGTCCGACGCGGAGGCGCTGGAGACCGCGCGGGTGATCCTCGAGCAGGGTGGTTTGCTGTCGCTGTTTCCCGAAGGGACCCGTGTCCGCGACTCAGATGCGCTCGGCGTGCCCAAGCGCGGTGCGGTGCGGCTGGCACTGGAGAGCGGCGCCCCGCTCGTCCCCGCGGCCATCACAGGCACCGACAAGCTCTTCTTTCACGGGCTTCCCCGCCCAACGACCGTGAGGGTCTCCTTCGGCGAACCGATCCCCGTCGAGCATCTTGAGGTGACGCCCGAGACCGCTGGCGAGATCCTCGACGACGAGCTCTGGCCCGAAATCGAGGGTCAGTTCGGTCGCCTTCGCGCTCACCCCGGTCTGATCGCGGCGGGACTGGCCGCGGTCGGTGCGGGAGCACTCATTGCCAAGCGCCGGAGGGACAGGCGGTGAGCGGTACCGTTCCAGGTGTGAAGCCAGTCGAAACTCCCGCGGCCGGCCGTGTGCACGTCACGCGGTCGCGGTCCAACCCGGGCGGCAAGGCGATCGAGGGCGGGCGCCCGTGGCGCGAGCGAAAGCCGCCGTGGCTCAAGGTGCCCGCACCCGGGGGGCCCAACTATCGCCGCCTCAAGGAGACGATCGGCGCCGAGGGCCTGCACACCGTGTGCGAGGAGGCGGCCTGCCCCAACGTCGGCGAGTGCTGGGAGCGGGGTACCGCGACCTTCATGATTCTCGGCGACGTCTGCACCCGCCGCTGTGGCTTTTGCAACGTGCAGACGGGCGTGCCGACCTTCAGCGACCCGCTGGAGCCGCTACGGGTCGCGCGCCAGGTCCAGCAGATGGGCCTCACGCACGCGGTGATCACGTCGGTTGACCGCGACGACCTGCCCGACTATGGCGCGAGCGCATTCGTCGGCGTGATTCGCTCGATTCGCAAGCTCGCGCCGGAGTGCAAGGTCGAGATCCTCACTCCCGACTTCCGCGGCCAGGAGATGCCGCTGGCGAAGGTGATCTACGAGCAACCCGACGTGTTCAACCACAACGTCGAAACGGTGCCGCGCCTCTATCCCATTGCCCGCCGTGGCTCGGATTTCCTACGCTCGGCGCGGGTGCTTCGCATCGCCAAGCAGATGGGTGGAGACAAGGTTGTGACGAAGTCGGGCCTAATGGTCGGGCTCGGCGAGGGCTTCGACGAGATGGTCGAGACGCTCGGCCTGCTTCGCGAGCACGACGTGCAGATCCTCACCGTCGGCCAGTACCTGCGCCCGACCGAGAACCACCTGCCGGTCCAGCGCTACTGGCATCCCGACGAGTTTGCCCAGCTCGAGCGCGAGGCGTACGCGATGGGCTTCGACGCTGTTGCCTCCGGCCCGCTGGTGCGCTCCTCCTACCACGCGGACGAAGCGGCCGCCAAGGCTTCCGAAGTGCGGGCCGCCTGAGCTGCGGCACCGCGCCGTTGAGCGCGGAGACCGTGGCCCGTTGTTCGACGGTCTCTCCCTGCGACCATACGCGCGACTTTGATCCCCCTCAAGGACAACATCCCGACGATTCGCTTCCCGATCGTCACGGTGATCTTGATCGCGATCAACGTGGTCGTGTTCGGCTGGCAGCTCACACTTTCCGACGATCCGAACTCGAGCACGTCGCCGAAGGTCCAGGGCCTCTCCGAATCCGACGAGCGGACGATCGAGCTGGGAGCCATCCCCTATCGACTGACCCATCCGGGGAAGAAATGCGGGGTGGCGACATTCGAAACGCGCGCGGCTGCTCAGGGCATCGACGAGCCGGTCGTGTGCGAGGGAACGGAGGCTGAGCGGGAGGCCGAGGAAGCCGGAGGAGTCGTCGAACCGCTCGACGCGCCGGTCTTCTGGATCACAGTTCTCACCTCGATGTTTCTCCACGGCGGAATCCTCCACATCGCCGGGAACATGCTCTTTTTATGGGTGTTTGGCAATAACGTCGAGGACGCGATGGGGCGCCTCAAGTTTCTGATCTTCTACTTGCTCGCGGGGACCGTGGCCGTCTACGCGCAATCGCTGCTCGACACAAGCTCCGCCCTACCGACCATCGGCGCCAGCGGCGCGGTAGCCGGTGTGCTCGGCGGATACTTACTCCTGCACCCGCGCGCGCGGGTGGTGACCCTTGTGATCATCATCTTCTTCATCACGCTGATCGAGATCCCCGCGATGGTCCTCCTCGGACTGTGGTTCGCCCTTCAGTTCCTGCCGGTGGTGGACCAGGTCGCCTCGCCCGCCGGCGGGGCCGAGGGTGGCGTCGCGTACCTGGCGCACGTCGGCGGCTTCGCCTTCGGCCTGCTGATGATCAAGGTCTTTGCGCGCAGACGGGACGAAGCCGGCGTCAGCCCGGTCTACGGCTGAAACGTGGATCCCCGGCCCATCATCTACACCGTCGGCGTGCTGTTCTGGCTGGCATTCGCCGGGATGACCGCATACGTGATCGGCAACGACGGCCTGACGCCGCTCACCTTTCTTTCGCTTGTGATCCTGCTGCTGATCGGCGCGCCGTTGTTCGGCGGTCTGCGCGAGAAATAGGCTCCGTCGCTAACGCGGCAGCCCGCGCAGAAGGCGCTGCGCGACGCCCTTCAGCGTCTGTTTGCCGTAGGCATGATCGGGATTGCCCTCGGTCAGAATTGCCAGGCCGACACGACGCTCGTCGAGTCGCAGCTGCGCGACCTGGTGATCCACAAGCCCGGTGTTCGATCCCCAGCCGCCCTTGAAGAGCAGATCCCAGCCGTCCGGCCTGACCTCGCCGATGCCCCATCGCTGACGCTCCACGATGCGGCGCAGCTGCCTGCGCGCGAACGGCCAGTGGCGCGCCGGGACGTACTTGGAGAGGTCGCGGAGAAAGTCGGCCTGATCACGGGCGCTTGTGGTGCAGTTGCCCCAGATCGGGTCCCAACGGAAGTCGCGCATCCGGGCGCGGCTGGCGAGGCGCTCGATCGGCGGCCGGCCGAGCATGTCGCGGATGCGGGTGGCCGTCTCGTTGTCGGACGCACGGATCATCGGTGTGATCAAGTCCTTGTCGGCGCCGGTGAGATCGCGATCGCGCACGCCTCTCTGGCGCAGGTAGGCGGTCATCAGCATCACCTTGAAGGTGCTCGCCGCGCGGGCGGCCTCGCCGTTTCGCCGGTGGTAGTGGCGGCCGAACATGTCCACGACTGTGAAGCTGACGGTGCCGGCCCGTTGGCTGGCATATGCCCGGGCGCTCTTCACGTCGGGCTTCCAGGCCCTGGCTTCCGCCGCGCTGATGCCGGCCTCGGCCCAGGCGGGGTTGGCGAATAGCACCAGGGCAATCGCTGCAGGCGCGAGGGTTGATCGACCCTTCATCGAGCCGCAAGGTAGCGGCGGATAACGTGCGGCGCGTGGCGTTCGAGACGCTCAGCAGGCGAACTCTCAACCGAACCCCGCTCCCGCCAGCTCCTCCTCGAGCGAGACGGGATGCCGTGCCCCTCGGGCCGGTGATCTTGATGCTCGAGTTCGAGTACGGGCTCGACCTCGGGCCGTTGACGGATGAGATGGGGCCGGGGCTTGAGGCCGCGATGAGCGCGGCAGATCCAGCGATGGTCCTCGGAGTGTGGGCGGCGATGTTCTCGTCTACCGACGAGGAGCTGAACGCCGGAATCGAAGCGGCACTGACGTCCTTGGATGCGCCGTGCCTATCCCTGCATGGGTCGGCGCCCGCCGACGGCTATGCAGGGTGGCTCACCACGCACGCACCCGTTGCTGAGGTCGAGGTGTGGAAGGGCATGGGCCACTTCCTCCACCTCGTCGACCCGGTCCGCTTTGCGGAGCGGGTGCGCGCGTGGGTTGCCGGGGTGCGCTAGGCCTTCTGAACGTTGGCTGCGCGCGGGCCCTTTTCGCTGTCTTCGGTCTCGAAGCTGACCTTGTCGCCCTCGTCGAGGTGACCGGCTCCGCCGATCGCGCTCTGATGGACGAAGAGATCCTTCGAGCCATCCTCAGGGGTGATGAAGCCAAAACCCTTGTCGGGGTTGAACCACTTGACGGTTCCAGTTGCCATTTTCGTGTCCTCCGTGGTGAATGTGCTTTTTGCGAACCACGGACTCGTAACGAGAAACGGGGAAGCGCTTTGCACGGGTTTTTCTGGTTATAGGACCAGAAGTACGGAATCGCACATTAGCAATGACCGCGTCGAGTTAACTGCTCGCGTCCACAATCAAACGAAGGAGACAGCATCGCAACGATCGCCCCGGAGGCTCCGCCCAGCCCAACTCTCGCCGAACGCCAGGTGGCCGACCTGATCGAAATCGAGACGGATCCGCAGACCGCGGCGGAGGTACTGGACCGCGTTCCAATCTGGTTTCACACGTTCTCGCTCAGCGCAGCGAGAGGGACTTACACGCACGGCATGGCACGCGACCACCGCTACCGAATCCCGGCGCTGCCCGACGACATGACCGGCATGAGCGTTCTCGACATCGGCACCTTCGACGGCTTCTACGCGTTTCTCGCGGAGGCTCGTGGCGCGGATCGAGTGGTCGCGGTGGACAACGAGCAATACCGGGAGTGGATCGGCACGCGGTGGGGAATCGAGCTAGCCGGAGGCGAGGGCTTTGGGGCGATCTCTGAGTTGCTCGGGTCCAACGTCGATTACCGACATCTCGACGCTTTCGACCTCGACGGGCTCGATGAGACATTCGACCTGGTCTTCTGCTTCGGGATTCTCCATCGAGTGGAGAACCCCCTCGGGCTGCTGAGGATCCTTCGGCGGAGGCTTGCCGTCGGCGGAACCGCATTGCTCGAGACCCACGGACCGTCAGACCGGCTGCTGGATCCCCACGCAGCGGTTCAGATCCCCGAGGCGGGCGATGTGTACGCCCGCGACGACTGCGTGTACTGGGGCTTTTCGCCCGCAAGCCTCGACGTGATGGCGCGCCACGCGGGCTTCGAGCGCTTCGAGCTGATCGATGCGCCCATGGTCGACGGCCATCGGCGGGTTATCGGGGCGCTGCGCTAGGCCCCGTGCTGGACCACAGATGAAGGGTTGTGGTGGCTATAGGGGCCACAACCCTTCATCTGTTTGATCTGGAGGATGATGGAGCCAGCCGGATTCGAACCGGCGACATCCACGTTGCAAACGTGGCGCTCTACCAACTGAGCTATGGCCCCAGAGGTGGGTGATTGTAGGTTCGCCGCGTGAACCCCTTGCTCCTCGCCGGGCTCGTCGCCACGCTGCTCGCCGGCTGTGGCGGCGACAAGCAGGAGGCCTCCGGGCCGCAGCCGTTCATCCATCCTCCCACCGCCCGGGAGCTGCGCGTGGCCCGGCAGCAGTTCAGAACTGTCTGCTCGGCGACTGAGCGTGCGATCGCCCGGGCCGAGCGCCAGGAGTTCCCCGGCGGCGACAGCCCCACCACCGCCGGCATCCAGCGCTTCGTTGACGAGGTCGAGGTGCCGGCCCGCCAAGGGGCGCTGGAGAGCATGCGCCGGATCGAGCTGCCGGCCGCGGACCGGCCTCGGATCGCGGCCTATCTCGACGCTTACGAGCGAGCCGTTCGCACGCTCGGCGCGGATCTGGCCGTGATCCGTGATCCGGATATTCGAACCACCGCGCTCGACCTCGCTGAGGGGCTTGCCGACGAGGCCAGGCTCGCCCGCTGCGGTACCGGCCTACTGGTTCGGGCCAAGGACGACAAGCGGAGGGTCGAGATCCCCTCGGGCCTAGACCCGGGCTCCTGACGTGTGCCCGCCCGCGTTGTGCGAGTATCCGCCGCAAGTCACCGCTGGGAGGAGTCGAGATGGCTGATCAAACCGCGACCGCAACCGAGACGGACAAATCGCCGCAAGCCGTCGAGCAACAAAACGCCGAGTCGGTGAAACAGACCGGGACGAAACCGCACCAGCGGGCCGAGGTGTCGAACCTCGACATCGTTCGCCACTACTTCGACAAGGCCGCCGATCACATGGAGCTGGCCGACGACGTCCGCGTTGTGTTCTGGACCCCCTACCGCGAGGTCACGGTCCAGATCCCCATCAAATGCTCCGACGGCAAGACCCACGTTTTCTCGGGCTACCGCATCCAGCACAACGGCGCGCGCGGGCCCTACAAGGGCGGTGTCCGCTTCCATCCCGAGGTCGACGTGGACGAGGTCCGCGCCCTCGCCTCGCTGATGACCTGGAAGACCGCGGTCGCCAACGTCCCGTTCGGCGGCGCCAAGGGCGGCGTCAACTGCCCTGCCGCCGACCTCACCCAGGGCGAGCTCCAGAAGATCGCCCGCTCGTTCATGGACAAGATCGAGAAGGTGCTCGGCCCTACCCGCGACATCCCCGCGCCGGACGTGAACACCAACGCCCAGACGATGGCCTGGATGATGGACGAGTACGGCAAGCTCCATGGCCACACACCGGCGATCTGCACCGGCAAGCCGCTTGCCCTCGAGGGCTCGCATGGCCGCGAGGCCGCCACCGGGCGCGGCTGCGTCTACATGTTCCGCGAGGCAGCCCCCGCGCTGGGGCTGAGCCCAGCCGAGACGAAGTTCGTCGTTCAGGGCTTCGGGAACGTCGGCTCCTGGGCCGCCCGCATCATGCAGCAGCTCGGGTCGACGATGATCGCCGTGTCCGACGCCCACGGGGCGATCCGCTCCGACGCTGGCATCGACGCCGAAGCCCTCCAGAAGCACATCGCCGGCGGCGGCCTGATCACCGAGTTCGAGGGCGCCGAGGCGATCGACGCAGACGACCTCGTCGAGGTTCCATGCGACGTCTTTTTGCCCGCTGCGCTGGGCGGGATGATCCACGAGGGCAACGCGGACCGGATGCAGTGCAAGATGCTGATTGAGGGGGCGAACAGCCCCACTACTCCAGCCGCCGACGAGATCCTCAAGAGCAACGGCACGTATGTGATCCCGGACCTGATGGCGAATGCCGGTGGCGTGGTCGCCTCCTACTTCGAGTGGGTCCAGAACCTCCAGCACTTCCGCTGGGACGAGCGCGAGGTCAACGACAAGCTCGGCGGAATCATGCGCAAGGCCTTTCGCGACGTCTCCGGCCGGGCCAAGGAGGAGAACCTCGACCTGCGCGAGGCCGCCTATCTGGTCGGGATCGAGCGCGTCGTCGAAGCAGCGCGGATCCGCGGCTACGTCACTTAGAAGTCGAAGTCCTTCGGCTCGCCCTGCTCAAACCAGAGCTCGTCATCTTCAGGAGACTCGCGCAGGAACTCCGGCGTCTCCTCAAGCACGTCTTCTCCCTCCTCGCCCTCAGCAGCAGGCTCGCCCGGTGGCGGCTCCTCAGCGGATGGCTCGTCGACGACGGGTTGCTCGGCCGACTCGGGCTCGAGCGAGAGCTCGTCGACGACGGGTTGCTCGGCCGACTCGGGCTCGAGCGAGAGCTCGTCGACGACGGGTTGCTCGGCCGACTCGGGCTCGGGCTCGGGCTCGGGCGAGAGCTCCTCTGACAAGGGCTCTTCGGACGAGATCTCTTCGGAAGGAGGCTCAGGCGACGGCGTCGTCTCCTCCTCGCCGGCGACGGGCTCTTCAACGACCTCGGCCACCTCAGCGATCTCAAGGTCGAGATCGAGGTCGAGCTCGCCCAGATCCATCTCCCCCGCGGTTTGGTCGAAGAACTCAGTGGGCTGCTCGGCGATCGCAGCGCGCTCCTGGGTGGAGAAAGCGTCGGTGGGCGCCTCCGGTTCAACCGGCGGTACGGGGGCATCGGAGGCCTCCGGTTCATCGGGCGCATTTGCGTCTGCGGGAGCCTCCGGCTCCGTTGGCGCCTGCGGCTCGGCCTGCGACGAAACCGCGATTGCGGTCTCGCCGGTCTCGCCAACCTCGCCGGTCTCGCCGGTCTCGCTTGCCTCAGGCACGACATCGGTCGAATCGCCCTCGGGCTGCGGATCCGGAAAATCAGGCTCACCTGGGCGCGTGGCGGGGCCGAAAGCCTCGTCCTCTAGCTCCGTGACCTCGCCCTCATCGGCGCCGTGTTGGCGCTTCAGATCGAGGTGCTGGCGAATGGCGTCGTCGAGAATTCCCATACCCAAGCGGTCCTGCCCGCAAAGACTAAACGGTCGTGCGGCCTATCTTCGCCGCGCGGCGAGGTCTCCCTGCGATTTTTCACCCGTTAGCTCTGGGGCTGTGGCGACCCGATTCTTCCCCGATCGCTTCGCCTCGTAGAGGGCATCGTCCGCAGCGCTGAACAGGTCTCGCACATCAGCGGCGGACGTTGGCATCGACGCGGCGCCAAAACTCGCGGTCACCCGCAGCTTCCCGGAGCCGTCCGCCATGGGGATCGCCTCGCCCTCGAGTCTCGCCCGGACGCGCTCGGCCAGCTCGACTGCCCCGTCGATTCCCGTCTCCGGCAGAGCCACCACGAACTCCTCCCCGCCATAGCGGCCCGGCTCATCGATCGCGCGCGGCTCCGTGCTCAGGATCTCCCCGATCACCTTGAGCACCGCGTCGCCCTGGAGATGCCCATGGGTGTCGTTAACGGTCTTGAAGTCGTCGAGATCGAGGATGACGAGCGACAGCTCATGCCCGAAGCGCTCGGCGCGCGCCGCCTCTCGCTCGATCGTTTCGCGAAACGCGCGGCTGTTCGGGAGCCCGGTCAGCTCGTCGGTGACCGCCTGCTCGGAAGCCCGCTCGTGGGCGGCGATGTTCTCGATCGAAACCGATGCCTGACCCAGCAGGTACAAGAACACGGCGCGTTCGGACTCTTCGAACGGCTTGCCGCGGCGGGCGATCGAGATCGTGCCGGCCTGTTCCTCGGGCCGGCTCAGCAGCCGGAGTGGGGCGGACAGCGAGTGGCCATCCTCACGACGCGCGGCGACGGGTGAGCCGTCGCGCTCCGAGCGCTTCTCGCCCGCGATCGCAGCGTCGCGAGCAGGGCCGCGGACCCTGCTGGGAACTTCGATCACGGTCACGTCGCCGGCCAGGCGCACCCGGCCCAGCTCCGCGTCGCAGGCGCTCACCGCCGTCTCGGCCACGATCGTGAGCAGGGCGTTGCGGTCGAGGCCGGAGGCGAACGCCTCGCCTAGCCGATTGATCGAGCGATCGAGCTCGGTGCGCTGCCTGCGCAGCTGGGCGACCTGTTCCTCCAGGCGCTCGCTCATCTTGTTGAACTCGTCGGCGAGGCCTGCCATCTCGTCGCGGCCGACGACGGGCACACGGCTGGAGAAATCCCCGGAGCCGATCCGCCGCGCGGCCGCAAGCATCGCTCCAACCTGGCCCTGGAGGGTTCGCAACACGAACAGGATCAGCCCAACTGCGATCAAAAGGAAGAGCGCGAGCGCCGCGACGACCCGCGGACTCGAGTCGAAGAACCCGCCGGGCTCGCGCTCAGCGAATACCGTCACCTGCGCTTCCTGCTCCCCGGGCAGGTCACCGCTGGCGGCACGCATCTGTACTCCTCCCAGGTCGGCATCGACGGCGCTGCCGCTGTCGGGTGCCGTGAAGCCCTCCGTGTCGAGAGTCGCGGCGGTCGGTAGGCCGCCCGCTTCGAGTGCGACGTCCAAGCCGGTGATCGCGCTGGCTCCCTCCGCGAACTCGGTCGCGCTAGCGAGCGAGCCCTCCAACTCCAGCGAGCCGTCCGACGTGCGCAGGATCGACGAGGCGAATGCCTCGCCCGAGCCCAACGCCACTTCGTCGAGGTCCCCGACTCTCACGCGCAGGTATCCGAGCCCCGCTCGCTGGCCCTGGGCCTTCGCAGCGCGGACGACCGCGGTCGGATTCCCTCGCTCCAGCGAGGCGCGGACGTCGGGACGCATCGCGATGCCGGGCAGCGCCCCCTTCGCTTCGGTCACCAACTCCTCGTACAGGGCAAGGGTGGTGTCAAGGCCGGTCGAGAGGCTCGCATCGGCCTTGCCCTCCTGTGAATCGCGGGTCACCTCCACGACGAGCGCGGCGATCAACGCCACCGGCACGACCACGATCATTACGAAGAAGAGGCCCATGCGGGCTCGAAAGCTCACGACCGCAGCTTAGATCGGCATTCCGTCACATCCGGCTTGAATGCTGGGACTGCCGCTGAATGTGCATTTTCCACGGGCGCACGGCGGTGGGAGCACGAAAAGAGGGCCGGCCCCTGGCGGACCGGCCCTCTTGGCCTGTGGTACCTGCTACGGCTGGGCCTAGCTCGAGGTGACCCTGATGATCTTGCTCTTGTCCGACTTGCAATCAGGGGTCCTGACGGCCTTGGCGAAGAACTTGCCGTTGCCCGCTCCGGTGTTGCCGGTCGACCACATGTACCGGTTGCCATTCGCCTGGGCCGTGTCCGACCCGATGTACTCGTTCTGGCCATTGACGATCTTGTAGAGCTTGACCGTGCGGCCGTCCGCGCAGTTGGTGGCGTCACTGGACTTCACGTACCCGTAGAAGTCGGGGCCACCCTTGATCGAGACCTTGGTCTCGGCCTTGCCGGCGGCGCCGGCCCCGGATGCGAAACCTCCGGTGATGGCGATGGCTGCAACTGCGGCGATGGTCTTGATCCTCATTGTCATTTCTCCTTGGCTGCCCGTTTCAACGGGCGTTGTTTGACGATGAGGAGAGACTCCCGCGAATAGCCCTCGCCTCCCAGGGGCCCTGGGGCGGGAGCGCACGCACCTGCGGTGTGGATCGGATCACACCTTGGTGGGGAAACACGTACGGTGCCCGAATGGCAAACCACGCAGCCTTCTGCGCGGAATCAACGTCGGCGGTCACAAGGCGACAAAGGGGCAGCTCTGCGCCGCGTTCGAGCGCGCCGGCCAAACCGTAGGCTTGCGCGCAACGCGTGCCGCGCCGTCGCGAACGTCGCTCAAGGCGGGCTATAGCCCGCACTCCGCGACGTTCGCCGAATCAGTCGTAGGCGGCGATCGTGCGGACGTTCAGCCAGAGCATCACGATGCCCGATGCCGCGACGACTGCGAAGCCGGGCCAAATCGTGGCCCAGTCGAGGTCCTCGAGGATCAGCGACCGCAGCGCCTCCATCAGATAGGTGACTGGGTTGACGGTCGCCGCCACCTCCATCGGCTCGGTCAGTAACTCGCGAGGCACGAAGTTGGGCGTGAGAAAGAGGAGGGGGAAGAAGATCATCGAGCCGGAGTTCGTGGCCGCCGCGCTTCGTGACTTGAGCGCGATCAGGTTGAGGAAGCCGCAGAACACCATTCCCCAGAGTGCGGTGAGGACGACCAGCAATACGAAACCCAGCGCGCCGCTGGCGATCTCGACACCGAACGGCAGCGCCAGGAGCACGATCAGTATCGAAATCAGGACACACTTGACGCCCTCGGCCATCAGCCGGCCGAGCACGATCGTGGAGCGCGGAATCGGGGTCGCGCGCAGCTTCTCGAAGTAGCCGCCCTCGATCTCCTCAACCAAGAAGAGAGCCGACATCCCGAACGAGGCGGCGAGCAGCAGCGAGGTTGGAAGCTGGAAGGCGCCGTAGCCCTGACCTTCGAGGAACTCCGTGGACGACGAGGGGAAGATGTCGGCTGCCTGGCCGGTGTTGACGACGAGGAAGAACAGCGGGATGAAGAGCGTCGGAAAGAGCGCTTCGGGCGTCCGCACCGCCTCGCGCATCGCACGCTGAGCGAGTGGAACTGCGGCGGTCACGTAGATACCTCCTGAACCTCGCCCTCCACGCGATCGCGGCTGCGACCGGTGGCGTCGAGGAACACGTCGTCGAGCGACGGCTCGCCGCCCATCCGCTCCCTGAGATCTGCCTTGAGCTGGGCAGGGGTGCCCTCGCGCACGATCCTGCCGTCGTCGATGATCGCCAGGCGACTGCAGAGCGCGTCAGCCTCCTCCAAGTACTGGGTAGTCAAAAAGACCGTCGTGCCGCGTGCGTTGATCCGGCGAACCTCGTCCCAGATCGTCAGGCGGCTGGCAGGGTCGAGGCCGGTCGTCGGCTCGTCGAGAAACAGGACCTCGGGCTCGTGGACCAGCGCGGAGGCGAGATCGAGCCGACGCTTCATCCCGCCTGAATAGCCCTTGATGCGCCGGTCGGCGGACTGCTCCAGATCGACCAGAGCGAGCAGGTCGCTGGCGCGCTCGGTCGCCTCGGCGGCGCTCAGCCCGAACAGGCGCCCCTGAAGGACCAGCAGCTCGCGCCCCGATTGGCGAGGGTCCAGGCCCGCCTCCTGCAGGGCGACCCCGATGCGTCGGCGAGCCTCGTCTGGATCGGCGCCCACGTCCACGCCGCTCACATGCGCCGTTCCCGCGGTGATCGTGAGCAGCGTCGTCAGCATCTTCACGGTCGTCGACTTGCCGGCGCCGTTCGGGCCCAGGAAGCCAAAGATCTCTCCCGCCTGGATCTCGAGATCGACGCCACGCACAGCTTCGACGGTCCCATCCCGGCCGGTATAGGTCTTGGCGAGGCCAACCGCCCGCACGGCGGACTCGGTTGTGGCGTTCGCTTGCACGGCCTATTTGCTTAGCAGAGGGCTTGCGCGGTGATACGGTGCGCTCGGTTCTCGAAGGGGGATGTAATGCGAAGCGGCAGGATCTTTAGCGGCGCACGGAACGTGATCAGCGACATGACCGGGTGCGCTCCCAGCTTCACCGAGCCGTTAAACCGCTACAGCGCCGGCCCGATCGCGGCCGGCCTCGCCAACAACGGCGGCCCGACCCAGACGATGGCGATTCTTGCCTCGAGCGACGCGGTCGGCTTCGCGGGCCAGTGCCCAAAGCGCGACCAGCGCGCGAAGCTGCGGCCGGCCAACTGCGATTCGGGCGCCTACGAGCACAAGCCCAAGCGCAAGAAGCGCCGCCGCCGCCGCTAGACCTCAAAAACTTCCTCGGAAGTCGTGTCGATTTCGGGCTGGTCCGTTCGACGAACGGGTAAAGGGGCGCAAACGGCGACCCACTACCGAAGGAGATCAAAGATGAAGCTCATGGTTTTCGTGATGGGGAACGAGCAGTCCGAGGGTGGCGAGATGCCAAGCGAGGACGAGCTCCGCGAGATGCAGGACTACAACGAGGAGCTCGTCAAGGCGGGCGTGATGCTTGCCGGCGAGGGCCTTCACCCCACCGAGAGGGGCGCCCGGGTGGTCTTTTCGGGCAAGCAGCAGACGGTCATCGACGGCCCGTTTACGGAGTCGAAAGAGGTCGTTGCGGGCTTTTGGATGTGGGAGGTCAAGTCCTTCGACGAGGCTCTCGAGTGGATCAAGCGCTCACCGTTCCAAGATGGGGAGGTCCAGCTGCGTCCGGTGTTTGAGACCGAGGACTTCGGAGAGGAGCTGACGCCAGAGCTGCGCGAGCGCGAGGAGCAGCTTCGTGCGCAGGTCGAGGGCGGCCAGGGCTGAGAAGCTCCTGATGGAGCCCCGCGACGTCCACGGTGCGATCGATGCGGTGTGGCGTATCGAGTCGGCGAGGCTGATCGCCGGTCTCGCCAGGATCGTGCGCGACGTCGGGCTCGCGGAGGATCTGGCGCAGGACGCGCTGGTGGCCGCGCTCGAGCAGTGGCCAGAGTCGGGCGTGCCGGACATCCCGGGCGCCTGGCTCATGGCCACCGCCAAACACCGAGCCATCGACCGGATCCGCAGGGAGCGGACGCTCGGGCGAAAGTCGAACGAGCTCCGGGCCGAGCTCGAACGCTCGATCGGCGAGCCAGTTGACCGGCGCGAGCCCGACGAGGTCGACGACGACCTGCTGCGGCTGATCTTCACCGCGTGCCACCCGGTGCTAACTCGTGAGGCGCGGGTCGCGCTGACGCTACGCATGGTCGGCGGTCTGCGAACCAAGGAGATCGCTCGGGGTTTCCTCGTGACCGAGAGCACGATCGCGCAACGGATTGTCCGTGCGAAGCGCACCCTCACCGAGGCCGACGTGTCTTTCGAGGTGCCGGCCGGCCACGAGCTGGCCCCACGACTTGGCTCGGTGCTCGAGGTGATCTACCTGATCTTCAACGAGGGCTACTCGGCGAGCGCCGGCGACGACGTGATGCGCCCGGCCCTGATGAAGGAGGCGCTCCGGCTTGGGCGGATACTGGCCGAGCTGGCGGCGCGCGAGCCGGAGGTGCACGGCCTCGCCGCCCTGATGGAGATCCAGGCCTCGCGCGCTAATGCGCGAACCGCGGCCGACGGCTCACCGATCCTGCTGTTGGAGCAGGATCGCGCCCGGTGGGACCGGCTGCTGATCGGCCGTGGGCTCACTGCGCTCGAGCGGGCGCACGCGCTCGGCGGCTCACTCGGCCCCTACGCGCTGCAGGCTTCAATCGCAGCGTGCCACGCGCGCGCGACCACTCCTGAGGAGACGGACTGGGAGCGAATCGTTGCGTTGTACGACGCGCTTGCACAGTTGGCACCGTCGCCGGTGGTGGAGCTAAACCGCGCGGTGGCAGTCGGCATCGCCTTCGGGCCGGCACAGGGCCTCGACCTCGTCGACCAGCTGGTGAACGGTGGCGCACTGCACGGCTACCACCTGTTGCCGAGCGTGCGCGGCGACCTACTGTCGCGGCTGGACCGAAACGCGGAGGCCCGAGCCGAGTTCGAGCGTGCGGCGGAACTGGCTACCAACGACCGCGAGCGCGAAATGCTGCGGTCGCGGGCGCGCCGCGCGGCGGTTGGGTGACCCTCAGGTCTTGACGGGCTTCGTCTGGGCCGCGGAGACGTGGAAGTGCGCGGGCTCGGGCGCGGCGAGCATACGCCGCATCGTCGCGCGGTCGAACGGCCAGAGGTCGATGGTCCCGTCCTCCTGTTGGTACCAGGAGTTGCAGCCCGTGTTCCACACCGTGGGGCCGAGCCCCTCGGCTGCCTGCGCGTTGAACGCGGCGGTCGCCTCCTCGGTCGGCTCCACGCTCTCCAACTCGCCGGAGGCAAAGCGGTCCAGCCACTGGACGATGTAGCGCGAACTCAGCTCCGCACACCAATGGAGCGGCAGCGAGCCCACCGGCGAGTTCGGGCCGAGGATCGTGAAGAGGTTTGGGAAGCCCGGGATCGCCGTCATCCGGTAGGCGCGCGGCCCGGTGGCCCACGCCTCGTCGATGGTGAGGCCATCGCGACCAACGAGGTTCATCGGACGCATGTAGTTGTGCGCCTTAAAGCCTGTGGCGAGTGCGATCAGGTCGAACTCCCGCGCCTGGGCGTCGGCCGTGACGATCCCGTCCGCACGCACGTGGTCGATGGCGCCGTTGACCACCTCGACGTTCGGCCGCCGCACGGCGTTCAGGAACGACCCGGAGACCACCTGCCGCTTGCAGAGCGGCTCGTAGTCGGGGGTGAGCTTCTTGCGCAGCTCGCGATCGGCGATCGTCGCGATCCGTCGCCGCGCCGCTGCCTGCAACAACCGACGGCGCCAAGAGGGGCGGGTAACGATGTCGGTGAAGAACCAAGACGAGCGCAGCAGAAAGTTGAACCACGCCCGGTTGAGCGACGGGAATCGCTTGAACAGACCCGTGAGCGCGGCGGGCTGGCGCATCTCCGTCGGACCCCAGAGGACCCATTGCGGGCTACGTGAGAACAGTGTCACCTGCTCGGCCGTCCTCGCCAGCTCGCAGACAAGCTGGACTCCGGTCGAGCCGGTGCCGATCACCGCCACGCGTTTGCCGGTGTGGTCGGTCTCGTCGTCCCACCGCGCGCTGTGGATCACTCGCCCGTCGAAGTCGTCGAGTCCCGGAATCTCGGGGACGTTCGGGTGGTGCAGCACCCCCGTGGCCATGACGACGAAGTCGGCGGTGACCTCGTCCCCATCGGCGGTCCCTAGTTCCCAGCCGTCCTCGCTCCAGCGCGCTTCGTTGACCTCGGTGCTCAGGCGCAGGTGCTCGCGCAACCCGAAGCGATCCACGACCTCCGCGTGGTACTCACGGATCTCCTGCCCGGTCGCGAACACCCTCTTCCAGTCCGGCTTTACGTGGAACGAGTACTGGTAGAGCTGCGAGGGGACGTCGCAGCTGAGTCCCGGATAGCGGTTCCAGTACCACGTGCCGCCCACGTCAGCGCCCTTCTCGAGGATCGTGAAGTCCTCGTAGCCGGCGCGTTTGAGCGCCACCCCCATCGCGATCCCGGACATGCCGGCACCGACGATGACGACTCGCGGCTCGCGGATACGAACTCCCATGGACGTCGAACGCTACCGCCCGGGCCGGGATACTCCCGGACGATGGGATCCACGCACAGCACGCAGTCGGCCGATGGTACACCGATCGCCTACCGCACCACGGGGCACGGCAGGGCCGTTCTTTTCGTGCATGGCACCGCCACCACGGGCGCCGACTGGTTCTTTGTCCGATCCATCCTCCGCGATCGCTTCGAGGTGGTGACGATGGACAGGCGTGGAAGGGGCGGGAGTGGCGACGCCGCGGACTATGCGATCGAGCGGGAGGCAGAGGATGTGCTGGCGGTGCTGGCGGCGGTCGGCGCCGAGCTCCTCGTCGGGCATTCGTACGGGGCGATGTGTTCGATTCTGGCGGCGGAGCGCTCCGAATCCCTGCAAGGTCTCGTCGCGTACGAGCCCCCCATCGGCGTTGACGCGGACCACCTCAATGCACTGGAAGACTTAATTGGTCAGGGCAAGCTGGATGCTGCGCTCGAGGACTTCCTGCGTGCAGTCGGCACCACGGACGAGCAGATCGAGACGATCCGTGCTTCGCCGGCGTGGCCAAATCTGCGCGCCACCGTGCCCACCGTGCCGCGGGAGGTCGGCGCATGCGCCGCCTGGTCACACCCTCGTGGGCCGATCCAGACCCCATCGCTGTTCCTGCGTGGCGGCGAGACGCGGAGCCCGTTCTACCTGACGGGGTTCGACGAGCTCGTGGGGGCGTTTCCCTGGGCGACCCACGCGACGATTCCCGGCCAGCTGCATGTGGCGCACGTTTTCGCCGCCCCGGCCTTTGCGGAGCTTGTCACCGACTTCTTCATGGCGCTTTAAAACGTGTGGGCCTCACACCGGGTTTGAGAGCCTGACCAGAACCTTGCCGTGAACGGGTGCGATCGAGCCGGCGTCGGCCAGGAGGTCGCGGGCATCGTCCAGCGAGTCGAGAACGAGGGTGACGATCTCGCCAATCGGCAGCGCGCCGGTGGCGAACGCGGCCAACACCTCGTCGATGGCGCTGCCCAGATGGCCACGACAACCGCGAATGGAGATGGCCTGGCTGATCAGGGTCACGTCCACGAAGGGCTCAATCGCCGACGTAGGCCGCGAGGTGCTTCCCGGTCAGGGTTGAGCCGTCCGCGACGAGGTCGGCCGGAGTGCCCTCGAAGACGGCCTCGCCGCCATCGTGCCCCGCGCCCGGGCCCAGATCGATGATCCAGTCGGCGTGCGCCATGACCGCCTGATGGTGCTCGACGACGATCACCGACTTGCCGGAATCGACCAGCCGGTCGAGCAGACCGAGCAGCTGCTCGACGTCGGCGAGGTGCAGGCCGCTGGTCGGCTCGTCGAGGACATAGATGTCGCCCCTCTGGGCCATCCGGGCGGCAAGCTTGATCCGCTGCCGCTCACCCCCCGACAGCGTGGTGAGCGGCTGGCCGAGGCGGAGGTAGCTGAGTCCGACTTCCTCAAGCCGTTCGAGAATCGCGTGCGCGGGTGGGGTGGCCGCCCGGCCCGCGCCGAAGAATCCACTGGCCTCGCTCACCGACATCGCCAGCACCTCGCTGATGTCCTTACCGCCGAACTTGAGCTTCAGCACGTCCGCCTGGAACCGCTTGCCCTCGCACTCCTCGCAAACGCTCGCGACCCCGGCGATCATGCCCAGGTCGGTGTAGATGACCCCGGCGCCGTTGCAGGTGGGGCAGGCGCCGTCTGAGTTTGCGCTGAACAACCCTGGCTTCACGCCGTTGGCCTTGGCGAACGCCTTGCGAATGGGGTCGAGCAGCCCGGTGTAGGTCGCCGGGTTGCTCCGGCGCGAGCCGCGAATCGCCGTCTGGTCGACCGAGACCACCCCATCGCGCTCCGCAATCGATCCATCGATCAGCGAACTCTTGCCCGAGCCGGCAACACCGGTTATGACGACCAGGACGCCGAGCGGAACGTCGACGTCGACGTTGCGCAGATTGTGGTCGTCGGCCTCCCGGATCTCGAGCGCTTGCCGAGAGGTTCGCGGCTCCGGCTTGAGGGACGCTCGGTCGTCGAGATGCTTTCCGGTAAGCGTCTTCGCGTTTCGGAGCTGCGTAACGCTGCCCTCGAACACGATCTCGCCACCCTCGGCACCAGCGCGCGGTCCGAGATCGACGACGTGGTCGGCGATCTCGATCGTTTCGGGTTCGTGCTCGACGACGAGCACGGTGTTGCCCTTGTCGCGAAGCCGCAGCAGCAGGCCGTTCATACGCTCGACGTCGTGGGGGTGGAGGCCGATGGTTGGCTCGTCGAAGACGTACGTCACGTCGGTGAGTGAGGACCCGAGGTGGCGGATCATCTTGGCGCGCTGCGACTCCCCGCCTGAAAGCGTGGCAGTCGGCCGGTCCAGCGACAGGTAGCCCAGGCCGATCTCCACGAACGAGTCGAGGGTCGCGCGGAGAGCATCCAGCAGGGGTGCAACCGACGGCTCCTTCAGGTTTCCGACCCAACCGGCCAGATCGCTGATCTGCATCGAGCACGCCTCGGCGATGCTCGTCTTCTTGATCTTCGACGAGCGTGCGCCCTCGCTGAGGCGCGTTCCGTCGCACTCAGGGCACGTGGCGAACGTCACCGCGCGGTCGACGAACCTACGGATGTGCGGCTGCATCGACTCGGGGTCCTTGGACAGCATCGACTTCTGGATCGTCGGGATCAGGCCGCTGTAGGTGAGGTTGACGCCGTCGACCTCGATCTTCGTCGGCTCCTTGTGGAGGAGGGCCTGGAGCTCCTTCTTGCTGTACTTGGAGATCGGTTTGTCAGGGTCGAAGTATCCGCAACCGCGGAAGATGCGCCCGTACCAGCCCGCCATGCTGTAGCCGGGAATCGTGATCGCACCATCGTTGAGGGACTTGCTCTCGTCGTAGAGCGCCGAGAGGTCGAAGTCGGTGACCGCGCCGCGGCCCTCGCAGCGCTCGCACATACCCCCGGTTCGCCGGTATGACGCAGCCTTGGTCTCGGTCTTGGCGCCCTTCTTGACCGTGATCCCACCGCTTGCCGTGACCGAGGCGACGTTGAAGGCAAACGCGCTGGGCGGGCCGATGTGTGGTTTTCCGATCCGGCTGAAGAGGATGCGCAACATCGCGTTGGCGTCGGTGGCCGTGCCAACCGTGGAGCGAGGGTCGGAGCCCATCCGCTCCTGGTCGATGATGATCGCAGTCGTGATCCCGTCGAGGACGTCGACTTCGGGGCGCGCCACCGTCGCCATGAAGCCCTGAAGGAAGGCGCTGTAGGTCTCGTTGATCAGCCGCTGCGACTCGGCGGCGACGGTGCCGAAGACCAGCGAGCTCTTGCCCGAGCCGGAGACGCCGGTGAAGACGGTCAGCCTGCGCTTCGGGATTTCGACCGAGACGTCCTTGAGGTTGTTCACCCGCGCCCCGTCCACGCGGATCAGGTTGTGGCTGTCGGCTGGGTTCAAGGCAGCATTACTCGGCGGGTGGCTGAGTGAAGCGCACCATTGTGGCGAACGGGCCGCTCAAGAATCGATTGCCGTCGCCGCCCCCGGCTCGAGCACCTCGACCGCCACCCCTGGTGCCAGCTCGGCGGCGAGCCCGGCGAACTTCCGCGCCGGATCCGGCCCCAACGCCTCGGCGGACAACCCGATCCGCCGGTAGGTCCCCCAGTGGATCGGGATCGCAAGGCGCGGTCGGATCAACGCGGCCGCCCGGGCCGCACGGACCGGATCGAGGTGGCCCGTGCCCACCTGCGGGCCCCACCCTCCCACCGGGAGAAGTGCGACGTCGACGCCGGTTGCCAGTTCGGCCATCTCGTCGAAGAGATCGGTGTCGCCCGCGAAGTACACCCGAGAGCTGCCACGAACGTCGTAGCCGATCGCCTGCACACTGGGTCCGACCGGATACCGGCGGCCGTCGTGCGCCGCGTGCGTGGCGAAGATCTCGACCGAGTTCACCCTCGCCGAGTCGCCGGGCACGAGCTCGGTCACGGTGGTGAAGCCGGCCCTTCGAAGCAATCCTGCGCCGCCTGCCGGAACCAGCACGTCGATGCCGCGATCGACGTCGCGCAGGGAGGGGAAGTCGAGGTGGTCGGGGTGAAGGTGCGAGATCAGGAGGGCGTCGATCCGCTCCAGCGTGGCTGCCGGAGGGGCCGGCGCGACCCGCCGAATGTGCAGGAAGCGCTCGCGCAGCACGGGGTCGGTGAGGAGCACGGTTCCGCTGATTTCCAGGCGCACCGTGGCGTGGCCGATATAGGTGACGAAGTCAGCCGTCGAGGATCACCGCGCCGTTTAGCTGCGCCCGCCAACGGACGAGCACGCCGTGGACTGCGGCGGCGCCGACGAGCGGCTCGGCCGGCGCCTCGAGCGACCTGGGGTACAGGATGAAGGGTCTTGTTTGGGGTCCACCCAGGCCGCCGTGGAAAGCGATCAGCTCCTCGAATGCGCAGCCCTCGTCGAGTTCCGGGTCGTAGAAGCTGCCGACCATGATGTCGGCAACATGCTCGAACCCGTTCGTTCGGCGCAGGTGGTCCGCGGCGGTGGGCGAGAACGGAGCAAGTGGATCGAACCCCTCCACGGTTCCGTCGTCGAGGCGGTGCTCGCCGCGACCACCGAGTACCAGCGGTCCGCGCTCTGAGGAGTTGACGAGCAGCCATCCGACATGGGGATGACGGCGCAGGCTCTCGATCAGGTTGGGATGTCGTTCTTCGATCTCCTCGTGCGTCAACCGTCGAGATTCCTCCATGAGGTAGACGAGACCCAGGTTGCCGGAGCCGAGAACGATCGCGTCGCGATCGAAGACGTCGGCCTTCGATCGCTTTTGCCCCGGCTTCCCGGTGGCCTCCCCGAACGCGTGTGCGACCATGTCCGACTGTTCGTCGCCACCCGCCACCTCGGTGACGGACCCACCCGACAAGGAGCGCTCGACGAGCTCGTCCAGGCCGAAGCCGTTGCGTTGTTTGAAGGTCGCCCCCTGTGTCTGGCCGTGGTCGGAGAGGACGACGATCTCGTAGGGCCGTGGAGCGAATCGCCGGGCGCGCCCCAGACGCCCGATCTGTTCATCGAGCTTCCGCAGCGCCTCCATCGTGTCGGCCCGCTGCAGGCCGGAGTGATGCGCGACCTCGTCGTAGCTCGAGAACGTCGCATAGATGGCCGGCCGGCCTCGCATCATGTCGGTCAGCACGCCAAACACGATCAGGTCCCGGATGACCACGCACACAGCTGCCCGGATGAAGGGGTAGGCGCCGCCCCGGTGTCCGCGCGGGCGCACGTCGCGGCGAATCGCGCGGATCGCCGCGGTCCACTCCAGCAGAAGCTCCCAGACAAAGAGAGCAAGGGCCCGGGTGACGTTGAAACCGTTGGAAAGAAACCCCCGGTAGCCGGGGTTCGCCCTCTTCTCGGCGTTGATCCTGCTCACGGTCAGAATCGTTTCGTCAGCCTCGCCCGAGAGCAGGTTGCCGCGGCTCGATCCCCCGTTCGCGAGTAGGCCTACCCCGGTCGAACACCGACGCTCGATCTCCATGCAGTCGGCCGGCTGCGAGCAGCTCATCAGGGTCCGGGTGTCCTTCTCGACCCAGCGAAACGCGGGAATTCCCTCGTTGGACCCGAGCAGAATGCCGGCCTGGCTCGCCCCGGTCTGGGAAGAGAGATCGGTCTCCCATTCGGAGAGGCGATAGCCGTCCTCTGCGACCCAACGGGCGAGGTTGGGGGCGCTCCCGTCACGCATAGCGGACCTCAGGATGGGGAGCGCGAGCCCGTCGATCTCCAGATAGATGATCCCCGCGTCATCCGTCGTGGTTGTTGCTCCCTGGCGCCGCGCGATTCGCTTCACCACCCGAACCGTGTACTCGTCGTCGTCGCCGATGCCCAGCAGCGCATGGATGGCGACCGAGGCCCCAGCGGTCACGATCGAGGCCAACAGCGCATCGCCGAAGGAAGCGACGGCGACGATCTCCGGCAGCAACTCATCCGCGAGAACCAGGGCGCCTGCGTCGACCAACAGCACGAGCAGGAAGCCGGTTACGAGGGTGAACGGCAAATACAGGGCGGCCACGAGCGGGGGCAATACCGCATTGACCGCCGCGATCACCGCGGCGACCAGGAACGCGCCGGCAGCTCGGTCAATTTCAAACCCCGGCGAAAGCTCCGAGGCCACGTACACGGCAAGCGCCGCCAGCGCCCAGGAAGCGAGAAGATGAAGAGGTCGGAATCTCGGTTTTGCCGGTTGCCAGGCGACCGAAGCTCCGTGCGATGGCGCAGACACGGGGCGCTCCTCTTCGGGGCTCTCCATATTCATGCGCGCTCGGCGAGCGCGAAGGCCACCGGGTCTGGTGAGCCTCACCGCGTCAGCTGCGCGTAGACGAACTGCTGGGAGTCGCCAGAGGGCGTTTCGTGTCGGATCTCGAGGCTCGACTCCAGCGTGAAATCGTCGCCGAACGCCGCCGCGAGCTCGGCGGCCGAGTAACGCCTCACCGGCAGGCCGCTGCACGTCGTCGGCCCGTCAGGGGCGAAGGTCGCGACGATGGCGTGACCGCCTACCGCGATGCTGCTTCGCGCGGTATCGATGTAGGCCGCCCGGTCGGCAGGATCGACCATGAAATGAAAGACCGCCCGATCGTGCCAGAGCGCGAACTCCCGCCCGAAGTCGTGCTCGCGAACATCGGCAACCTGCCATCGGACCTCGCCGGCGCCGCTGCCGAGATCCGCCTGGGCCCGCTCGAGCGCGGAGCCGGAGATATCCGCGACCGTGACGTTCTCGAACCCACGCGCCAGCAACTCGCCGGCCAAATGGGAGGCGCCGCCGCCCACATCGATCACCGCGGCACCGGGTTGGAGGCTCAGCGCGTCGATGAACGCCAGCGAGGCGCGGGGCGCGGCCTCGTACCAGCTGACTTCGCCCGGCTCCTTCTCGGCGTAGACGGACTCCCAATGTGCCCGGTTCGCGCTCACTGAGGGTGAGTCACCACCACCGTGTGTCTCCGCGAGGCTCGACTGAGGGCGCTCGGTCGGCAACCCGGACCCGATCCACGCCTGAACACCGCCGATCACGTCGGTGGCGTCGAGGCCGAACGCCCGCAGGGTCGCGGCGGCGAGGCTCGACTGATAGCCCTCGTTGCAGAGCAGGATCACGCGGCAATCGGTCCTGGCGAGTTCCGGCAGGCGATGAGGAGACGCGGGGTCGAGGCGCCACTCAAGAACGTTGCGCGACACGACGTGGGCACCAGCGATCTCACCGTCCCGCTGACGGTGCTCAACGGGACGAATATCGACTATCAAGGCGCCCGCGGCGACGGCATCCAGGGCCTGCGCGGGAGAGAGCCGTTCGAGCTGCGAGCGTGCCGTTCGGAGAAGCCCCGCGACGCTGAGGCGTTGGTTGCCGGAGCCCATTCTCCGAGTATCCCCGATGCAGATCGGATGCCGGATCCGGGCTCTGGTGAGGCTCGACTAACGCACGGAGGTGGGTTAGGGTTCGCAGATCGAACGGGGGTACGAAGTACTGAACGATGCGGCCCGTCTCGCGGGCCGGTATGCCGACAGCCTCCAGTCCCGTCCGGTGGGGGCAGAAGCGGGCCTCGACGAGTTGCGCTCGCGGCTCGGCCGGCCGCTGTCCGACCAGGGAGAGGATCCCCGTGAGGTGATCGCCGATCTCGCCCGCGATGTCGAGGGGGGACTTGTTGCCTCGGGAGGGCCGCGCTACTTCGGCTTCGTCGTCGGCGGGGCGCTGCCCGCTGCCATCGCCGCTGACTGGCTGACCTCAGCCTGGGATCAGAACACGGGTGGTTACGTCGTCGCTCCCGCCCTTTCCGTCGCCGAGGAGGCCGCCGCTGGGTGGGTGAAGACTCTTCTCGGGCTCCCCCCTGCGGCGAGCGTAGGCTTCGTGACCGGTTGCCAGATGGCTCATTTCACCTGTCTGGCTGCGGCCCGCCACGCAGTCCTGGCCAAGCGAGGCTGGGACGTGGAGGCCGACGGACTTTGCGGTGCTCCGGAGGTGCGCGTCATCGCCGGCGAGCAGGCACATGTAACGGTCATGGTCGCCTGTCGTTTACTGGGCTTGGGCGGTGGGCGACTTCGCCTCGTACCCAGCGACGATCAGGGCCGGATGCTGACCGGCGAGCTCGAGGGAGCCCTCCGCGAACACGATGGGCCGACCATCGTTTGCACTCAGGCGGGAGAGATCAACACCGGAGCTTTCGACCCGATCGGCGAGATCGCCGATCTCTGCAGGCAGGCTGGGGCGTGGTGTCACGTCGACGGGGCTTTCGGGCTGTGGGCTGCTGCCAGTCCGGGGCGGCGCCATCTGCTGGACGGTTTCGAGCACGCCGACTCCTGGGCTACCGACGCGCACAAGTGGCTCAACGTCCCGTACGACTGCGGGATTGCCGTCGTGGCCCATCACGCGGCTCACAAGGCTGCGATGACCTCGAGCTCGGCCTACATACCGTCGCATGCCGATGATGTTCCCTGGGGCTTGGACTGGACGCCGGAGTTCTCCCGACGAGCTCGCGGGGTTCCCGTGTACGCCGCGCTTCGAGCCCTAGGACGAGCGGGTGTTGCGGACTTGATCGACGATTCGTGCGAGTGTGCCGCGCAGATGGCGAAGCGACTCGGGACTGCGGACGGAGTCGAGGTGCTCAACGACGTCGTTCTTAACCAGGTCCTTGTCCGCTTCGACGATGACGACGCGACGACGAACTCGGTGATCGAGCGGGTTCAAAAAGAGGGGACCTGCTGGCTGAGCGGCAGCACATTCCGGGAGAAGGCGGTGATGCGCATCTCGGTAGTCGGCTGGCGAACGACGCCGGAGGACATCGACCGCTCGGCGGACGCGATTCTCGCCGTTAAGAACGCGGGCCGGTGAGCCCGCGGTGTCCCGGGAAGGCATGGAGCTGGTCACAAGGATCTTCGAACACACTTACACCGAGGAGACCCTGTGACGATCTCCTTGAGCACTACCACGCGGATCTCGTCTATCACCCGCGTCCGGAGGATCCGGAGCCGGGCCTACACCGCGGACGCGAGGCCTTTCGCAAGCTGATCGGCGACTGCGTCAACTCCCTGACCGAAATCAACTTCGACCTACTTGAAGTGATCGAGGCCGAAGATTTCGTCATCGCATCGACAGTCCTGAATGGACGCGGCAGCGCAAGCGAGATCCAGGTCTCGGACCCCTACGTCTTCGTCTACAGGTTCGAGGACGGACTCGTCGTGGAGGGCTGGGAGTTCAAGACGATGGGCGAAGCGATCGCAATGACCGCGAGCGAGCGGCGATGACGGACTCGCGAAGGCTCTGATCTGGCCGGGCGGGCCATTCGGCCCGAACGGTATGGTCGAGCCAAGCGACGAGAGGAAAGATTTGGCAACGCTGCACATCGAGCATTCGATAACTGACCTGAAGACCTGGCTCGGTGCATTCACGCAGTTCGAGGGGCACCGAAAGAAGGCCGGAGTTCTCGCTCAGCGCATTCACCAGCCGGTGGACGACGACAAGTACATATACGTGTCCCTGGATTTCGACAGCGTCGAGCAGGCCGAGGCCTTTAAAAGCTTCCTTGAGAACACGGTGTGGACCTCGGCGGAGGCCTCACCCGCCCTGGAGGGCACCCCGACGGCGCGAGTCCTCACGCAGGTGCCGGCGACCGACTAGCGAGGATCCTGTGTTCGTGTAGATTCGCGCTCGCTTCACTGACCGACGACTTCAGAAAGGGACCCATGCCTCGGTTCGCCGCAGTACTGATCCTCACCGTCCTCCTATTCGCAGGCTGCGGAGACGACGACGAGACCCCCACGGCTGCGCCCGAGGGGGCTTCCGGCGCAACCGGAGCGACGGGCGCCTCGGGAGCCGAGCAAGACGGCGGCGCAGACCCCAACGCCACTGCGGACATCGACGCGATCTCCTCGTGTCTCGATGACGCGGGCCTGGAGCCCGGTGAGCCCGAGGACGTCGATCTCGAGGGAGAGCCGGCCCAAGCGATCACGATCACGGCCGGTGATCTGCCCGAGAACGGCACCGTCTACGTCTTCGAGTCGGCGGGCTCGGCGAAGAAGGCCGACGATGCGATTCAGCTGTCGATCAACGTCTTCAAGGAGACCTCAGGGCCGGTGACCGCGGTTTTGATCACCTCGCCTTCCGGCTCAGAGGGCGACGAGGCCAAGGAGGCCGTCAGCAACTGCATCGCCGGGTGAGGCCGGGGTCGCTGCGCGGCTGAGGCTCGCCCCGGGCGACAGGGCAGGAGTGTCGGGCCGTCAGATGCCTGCCCGCCGAAGGAACTCGATTACTTCTTCGGCGCAGCGCTCAGGCTCGTCTTCGTAGAGGAAATGGCGGACCCCTTCGAGCAGCACGAGCTTTGAACCCGGGATGTCACGGGAGAAGCGAGAGGCGTAGTCGAAAGGAAGGAACTGGTCGCGCTGTCCCCACAAGATCAGCGTCGGGGTGCTCGCATGCCCAGCGCAGGCCGACCATCCCGCCCGTGTCGTGGACCACCAGCACCACGCAATCGAGTCCGATCCGCTGCCGAAAACTCTCGACAAGCCCTACTTGGCGTTCGAGAGTCCCAGGCGGATCTAGCGGCGTGTCGCCGAAGCCGGCGAGGTCGGGGGCCAGAGCGCTGCGACCTGAGGACGCGAGCGCCGGAAGCAGGTGCCGCCACATGTACGAGCTCTGCGGCCACCCGTGGAGGCACAGAGCCGGGGAACGCTCCGATGCGCTGGCGGGCTCGGCCGTCCGATAGGCGATCTCGCCGGTGCGTTCGACGGCCAGTTTCGACACAAACGCAACCTACTGGCGTTGCCTCGACAATGGCTGGAAAGGCGTGACGGGCGTGATCTGCGTGGCCCGCCGGTGTTGGGCGGATCCTCGGGAATGAGGTAGGTCACCTCGATGGGCCTGAGAGGTGCGACTACTATCGCCCGCATGACCTCCAATACGAAACGGGCGACGGTGTTGAGCCTTGCCGCCTTTGTGGCGATTACCGTCGGCGCCTGTGGCGGCTCGGACGAGACCGACACGAGCACCGAGGGGGAGTCGGCGCTTGACGCGGCAGCTTTCAAGAGCTGCATCTTCTCCGGGAGCATCGACCTCGGCATTTACGAGGAGATCAGGGATGCTGCCCCGGAGCTCGCCAACGCAGCGCCCGAGGCGGAGTTCTTCGAGGCCGGCAAGGGAGACGACGGCATCGCAGCGTTCTACGTGTTCGACGACCCGGCGGCGGCAGAGGCCTTCTCAACCGAGTTCGAGCCGACGCTCGCAGCGTTGGCCAAGGAACTGACGAGGGGCGCCGGGATCGGCCCCGTCACCCCAGCCGTCGAGATCCAGGACGGCGTGGTTTTGGGGCTGATCCCCTTTGACACCGCAAAGGAAGCCGAACTCTCCGAGGAAGTTCTGGCTGACGTTTCTACCTGCGTAACAGAGCAGTCCGGCACGGGATAGGCCGAAACGGCGAGGCCCGCATTTGCGGGATCTGGCAGTCGGCGCCTGAGCACGGGCGCTAGGAGTCGGCGGAGCGCCGGCGAACAGCCGATTTGAGACCGTCCACCGCCTCGCCGAGCCAACGCCGAAAGAACCGCCGTCCGACGGTGGCATCGATCAGTCGGTCGCGGCGGCGCAGCGGGTCCATGCCGAACACCGCGTTCACGAAGGTGCCGTCCTGCGCCTCGGTGAGCTGCCAGTGAACGAACGTTCCACTGACGGTGCAGTGCATCCGGATCTCGCGCAGCTCGTCCTTGCGGTCGATGAGGAAGTTCGCCTCGCTGCGGCCGGTGAGGGGCTGCCGGGAGACCTGCACGAACTCGACCCCCTCCTCGAACCGCGTTCCCTGGATCTCAAATACTCGAGGGAGCCACTCTGGGTATCGCCCCGGGTCTGCCACTAGCTCCCATACCGCCGAAACGGACGCATCGACCAAGGTTTGCTCGTGGACCTCGGACATCAGCGTGCCTTGGCGGATTCGCCGCTTCGAAAAAGGCGCGTGATGCCGAACGCTTCGGGGGTTCCCCTGGTCCAGATGTGCAGCGGCTGCGACGCCATCGAACGAGTATCCCGGGTTTGCCCTGATCCGGGGGCCTTTCGCGCCGAAGACCAACGCGCCACGGGCCGCGCGTAGGCGCTCCGACGCCGCTCCGGCGCCTAGATCGGCTTGTAAGGGCGTCCGCCTCCGGCGAAGCTGAGACGCTCACTCACCCTGGCAGTGGCCCGATGAACTCGACGCCGTAGTCGCGGCTTGCCTGCTTGATCACTGGCCCCTCAACCGATTCCAAGGGCGGCTGGCCTCCCTCCCGCGACGCGAGAGTGATCGCGCGGTAGAACTCGCCATGGCGGGGCGTCGTGAGGATGAGGTAGCGCGCCGTTGCCGACTCGACGCGGAACCCGTGCACGGCTCCCCCGGGTATGTGGGCGAACGAACCAGCCGGGGCCAACACGCCCGGCTCGTCGCCGACATACAGTGTCAATTCACCCTCCAAGACGTAGAAGGACTCCACGTCGTCGGGGTGCCGATGCAGCGGCACGCTCTCACCACGTCTCGCGCGCTCGTCGACCAGGCAGAAGCTTCCTTGCGTCTGCTCCCCGGTCGCCAGGAAGTGCGTCGACGTCTCACCCATCCATCTGAGCTCAGCTTGCCCTGGCAGGTAGACGTACGCGGCGTCGCTCATGATGATTCTCCTAGGTCGACAAAGCTCGCGCGAACACTAGGCCAACCGCGGAAACGCGAAGCGGTTCGGCACTACTCCGCCTTCAACGACCTCGTGGCCGAAGCCCGGTCGAAGTGGATCTCGAGCTTTGCCACCTTTTTGTTTCGGAACGTGACGACGTGGAACACCATTTGCTCGAGCTCGAGCTCGATCGCGCTTCCGCTTCCTCGAGCGCGAGAACGAATACCGACGAGCAGGCGGTCGCCGCTCTCGATGAACTCGCCGTCAGGTTCCTCGTGTTGCCAATCGAATGCCTCCGGTGTCCTCCACTCCCTGACGTTGCCTAGCCCCTCGATCATTCCCATGCCGCCGGCCAGCGCGACCTACTCGGCAAATGTCATGAGATCCGGGAGCCCGGCGCTCGGCCGGGGTAAGCGCCCCGATCCTTTCCGGAGATCGGGGGCAGACCCGCATGGCAAGTGGCGGCATTGACGCCTTCGACGCGAGCGGCTCCTGGCTTGATCCTCATCTCAAGCGCCTACCCCCCAAGTCCCGCAGCTTCGACGGCTTCGGCCCTGCTTTCGAAGCTGTCCCAGCGAATGATCCGCCCGCCGCGAAAGGTCCACAGCTGCGGGTGGACAACGTCGAAAGGAACGCCGCCGCCCTTGCCGCGACCGAACTCGTGCAGGACGACGACAACGCTCGGATCCGCGTCCAGAAGCTCATCGGCCTCGACGCGGTAGTCGTCCCAGGTGCCCCAGTAGTGGCCTGAGGCCTTGATGACCGCGTCCCGTCCCACGTACACAGCGTCAAGGTCCGGCACCCGTGTCCGGGGCCGCAGGTCCCAGATCACGAACTCATCGAGCATCGCCCAGAAAGCATGCACGTCTTTGATCCCCGATCGAACTAGATCCATGTTCTCCTGCGACATAGCGCGCAGTATCACCGAGATCCCGCTTGGGTGGATCGGATCCTGAAGTGGAGCTAGGCGGGCTCGAACCGCCGACCGGCTGATTGCGAAGCGGGGAACGCTCGGCGCGATTAGACGTCGATCGTGAAATCCATGTAACGCCCAGACTTAGGCGGACCAGAATGCGGTTCGTGCATCTCTGGGAAGGTGGATCTCGTCCGCAGAACCTAGTTGGGCATTAATGATTCTGCGACCACAGTGAGTTCGTCGCATAGACCTTGAGCTTGCAACGCTCGATAAAGCCAGCCCGGCGGTACAAGCCGACGGCACCCTGAGACGAGTGGAGGACAGCGCGGGCACAGCCCTCCTTTTTTGCGCAGCCGAGCATGGCCATTGTGATTTTGCTCGCGACGCCGCGACCCCGCGCCTCCGGAACGACGCTCATCCCGAAAATGGAGGCCACACCAGTGGGGCCTGCCAGCGAGAGGTAGCCCTTGCCGATCGCCGCCCCGGCCGAGTTGAAGGCGAGGAAGCGGTGGCCCGTTGCGCGCGAAGGCGACCAGTACTGATGGAGTTCGGTCACCAGGTGCTGTTCGTCCTCCGGAATTTCCCAGTAGCGCATGAGCAGAGCGGCGTAGGCCTCGAGCGCGGCGTCATCGACGGCCTCTTTGACGAGTGTGGTCGGGGCGGTCGGCTGCCAATTTGCGAGCTCCAGTGACATACCGGTGGCGACTTCCACCAATTCGAGGCCACTTTTTGTGAGCCGGCGTCCGAGGTCATCGGGGGTTGCGCTCGGGTGGTCAATCCACATGTAGTCCACCCCGCGCTCGCGGTACCGGGCAAGGACACGTTCGAGTGCCGAATCGGCAGAGTTCGATTCAAGGTGAGTCCGCACCACTGCGTTATATGGAAGATGCCTCATGGGGGCCTCGATCCAGGTCACCCCGTGTTCTTCGTGTAGTTCGCCCCGCGGCCAAAGACCAAAGTGAGACCACTGCGCGACGAAAGAGTCCTCGATGTTCGCCACTACCTCGGTCTGACCAGGCTGGTTCACCGCCTTAATTTATCTCCGCCAGCCCGAGCGGGTAGCGTCCGCGAGATGCGGGTCCTCTTCACGTCGACGCACGGTCGTGGCCACGTCCAACCGATGCTTCCTCTCGCGCATGCCCTTCGCGAGGCGGGCCACGACGTGCGCTGGGCATGCTCGGAGATTGCCTGTGTCCGCCTTCGCGAGAAGGGCTTCGACGCCGTGAGAGCCGGCCTGGCGGAGGCCGGGATGCCACCTCCGCCGGCAGAGGTGGCTGCCCTCCCGCCCAGGGACCGTCCCGACTTCATGTTCGCGAAGATCTTCGGGGCACACCGGGTCGAGCCCATGCTCGACGACCTCGTCCCGCTGGTTGACGATTGGCACCCGACCCTCCTGATCTGCGAGCAGGCCGAGTTGGCGGGCCCGATCGCCGCCGCCCACGCCGGCATCCCCAACTTGACGCACGCTTTCGGGCGTTTGCTCCCATCGGTGCGCCTGGTTCGCGCGACCGACGAATTGGCGAATGTGTGGCGGTCCAATGGCCTGGAGCCCAGGGCGTACGCGGGGACCTATGAGCACCTCTACATCGATATCTATCCGCCGAGCCTGCAGAGTCGCGACATCGAGCATGTCGGACAGATGCAGCTCGTGCGGCCCGCTGCGGTCCTCGAGCGTTCGACGGGGGCCGAGCCAGTCATCTACATCACCTTCGGCACGGTGTTCAACAAGGACCATGAGCTCTTCACCGTTGCCACCGAGGCGGCTCGGGAATTGCCGGCCCAAGTCGTCGTCACGTTGGGGAACGGCCTCGACCCGCAGTCCCTAGGGGATCAACCCCCGAACGTGCGAGTCGCCGAGTTCATCCCGCAGGAGGACCTCCTGCCCGAGTGCGCAGCGGTTATCTCACACGCTGGCTCGGGCACGTTCCTGGGCGCACTCGCCGCGGGCGTGCCCCAGGTGCTACTCCCCCAAGCAGCGGATCAGTTCGGAAACGCCGAGGCGGGTGCCGACGGAGGAGTTGGGATAGCCCTCTGGCCCGGGGAGGTGTCGGTGGGGAGCATCCGCAAGGCGCTTGTCCGGGTGCTGGAGGAAGAGTCGATGCGTGCGGCCTCGGAGCGCGTCCGCAACGAGATCGCCGCGATGCCGACACCCGACGATGTCGTGGACGAACTGATCCAGCGCTACGGCTAACGATTCGCGGGGCAGATCGGCTGATCCGAGTGCGGCTATGGAGCTAGGCGGGCTCGAACCGCCGACCTCCCAATTGCGAAGCGGGGAACACTCAGGCACGAATAGGCGTCGATTCCGGGATCGGATGCCTCCGGGTGTGCCGGGATGTACGCGGATATGGGCACCAGAACCCGGTAGGTGCCCAATGATTTGAGACGTCAGCCCATGTTCGTGGAGTCTCTTTCCTAGTTTGAGCGACATCCGCTGACGGCACCGGCTCGGCGATTGGGTTAGGTTCGGCAACCCGAACAAAGGAGATTCGCGATGAGCATCCTTGCCCGCTTTACCCCCAACTCGTTGACTGCCGAGCAGTACGACAAGGCCATCCGCGAGATGGACGAGGTGAACTCACCCCCCGATGGGCGTGACTACCACGTCTGCTTCGGCTCGGACGGCGATCTGCGGGTCAGCGAGATCTGGGACTCGCGCGAGCAGTTCGAGGCGTATGGCGAGAAGCTCATGCCTAAGCTGGCCGAAATCGGGATCGATCCCGGCCCCGCGCCCGAGATCATCGAGATCCACAACATCGCTAGGCGCTAGCGGTCAGGTCGCCGGGGCCAGACCGCTTGCGGCGTGGTGGCCGCTACAGAATCCTCGCCTAGGACGAAGGCTCGTTCGACGTCTTGGTTGGGAGCGAGTCGCGCGAACTGACCGCAGATCGAGCGCTTCCGAAAGCTGGCGCTCGATTGCGGGGTTGAAGGAGCGGAGCTAGGCGGGCTCGAACCGCCGACCTCCTGATTGCGAAGCGGGGCTTCCGGTAGGGTCGCGGCCCGTGGCGGAGCCCGGCGAGACCATCGAGAACCCGGTAACCGGCGAGCGGATCACGTGGATCGAGACGACGCAAATCACCGGAGGCAAACTGCTCGCCTGTGACCTCTACCTTGGGCCCGCTGCCGCCGTGGCGGCAGAGCACCGCCACGTTCGCCAAGAGGAGCGCTTTGTGGTTCACGCAGGCACCGTCGGATTCGAGGTGGCGGGAGAGGTGCGCATGGCCAGTCAAGGTGACCAAGTAGCGGTCCCGATTGGGGTTGCCCACCGCTGGTGGAACGCCGGCCAGGACGAAGCCCAGGTTCGCGTGGAACTTCGTCCGGCGCTCGACACCGAGACGTTCTTTGAGAGCTTCTTCGGGTTGGCCCGAGACGGCAAGACAAACGCCAAAGGCATACCGGGGCTCCTGCAGATCGCGGTGTTGTATAGCGATCTTGGCGACTCGTGCCCCCAGCCCGTCAAGCCGCCACCATGGATGCAGCGCAGCGTGTTTACAGTGCTCGCTCCGATCGGCAGGCGCGCCGGGCGGCGGGCCGTCTACCCGAAGTACAGCCCTCGACATCACAGTCTGGCTCTTTAGCTACGCGACGCTCGCGGCACTACTGCTTCGAGTGAAGGCAGAAGTGTTGCTTTTCCATGCGAAGCGACTTAGGTGCTTTCGCTTTCACAGCCCGGCGGCTTCGAGGGCCTGCTGCTCAGAGTTGAAAAACTGCCACCGGCCAATCTTGCCTTCACGGAAAGCGACGAGGGCGCAGATGTCGACTTCCATCTGTATCCCGCTGCTCGGTCCGCGCCCCCACCATCGCAACGAGGCAAGAACGCGGTCGTCAAAGTCGCGCATCTCGCGGAGCTCAGCCGAGAAGTCGTCCCAAATCTCTGTCGTCTGGGCCATGCCTTGCAACAGACCCTCGTGCCCGTGGAAGGACTGGAGGTCCGGTGCATCCGGAAGCGGAGTGAAGACAACACTCGGGTCGAACAGCTCGAGCATCGCCGGCATGTCGCCGCGCGAGAACGCGTCGAATACCGCCCGAACGACCTGCAGGTTCTTCTGCGACATCGCTCGCGCAGTATCTCGCGATCAGGAGATAGGTGCTCTCCATGCAAAGCGATGCTTTCACGAGCTGCGACCCGAGCGACCATGAGTCAGTTCGAGAAACGGTGACATTGGAAACCTGATTTGGGCACCGACTACGAATCGTCTCGTGGGCGCTGAGCGTACTTTGCATGAGAAACCCGGCGCTGAGCAGGGCTTTCCGAGATGGAGCTAGGCGGGCTCGAACAGCCGACCTCCTGATTGCGAAGCGGGGATTCTCAGGCACGAAGAGGCCTCCGATTGCGGGATCGGATGCCTTCTGACGCGTGCGGATGTATGCGGATTCGGGCACCAGGAGCGGCCTGGTGCCCAATCAATGAATCGTGGGCCTGCCGCGATCTGGGTCCCACGCTCCGGGCTTCTTCTCGACGGGCGCCCGTCAGGTGGCGTGGAGCTCGTCGATGTTGATCGAGACGAGGGTGGGTGCCGGTAGGCCGCGTGGTTTGACCCGGCGTCGGGTGGGAATGAGCAGGCCGTCAATCCAGGTGTGGTCGTAGCAGTGATGCTGGGCGCGGCCGAGTGGGCCGAGGAAGACCTCGGCGGTGTAGTCCAGGCGTTGCAGGACGGCGTCACGGTCGAAGTGGAAGGTTTGTCGGCGGCTGTGGGCGGGGATCCGGTCGGGGAATTCGACGCGCAAGCGGCGGCGCGGCAGCTCGCGGACGGTGACGTCGTGGTCGGCGAAGATAAAGGGGGAGGCTAGGTAGCCCCAGAGCGCGTAGCCGGCGAAGTGAACGACGTCGTCAGTTCGCCATCTCAGCCGCCGGGCCATACCGGCTGGTCGCGGTTGGCTGGCGTCGAACGTGCCGATGCCGTGCAGCGCGACGTGCGGGCGCCTGGGGTCGACGGTTGCTCTGAAATGGCGCAGGACCGTGGGCTGGCGCTTGGAGGGCATCGCGATGCCGCCGCATCGCAGCGCGACGTCGATCGAGTCGATCTCCTGCCAGCGTTCGAGTCCTCCGTGGGCGGCGATCGCGTCGTCGAGGAGCGTCATGGTGTGCTGTCCAGCGTGAGTTGCCGCAGGTCGGCTGCGAACTGCTCGGGACGCTCCTCGGGCAGGAAGTGCCCGGCGCCGTCGTAGACGGCGAGGCGGCCGTGGCGGGCTGCTGCGACGGTCCGCTTGGCTTGGGCGAGCGGGAAAAAGGGGTCGCGGTCACCCCATACGGCAAGCACCGGGACTTCGAGCGCACGGAGCGTGGGCTCGGCGAACGCGTAGCGGTCCTCGAGCTCGCGCAGGGCGTGGGCGAAGATCGTTGCGGTCGCGCGCCGCTGGTCGGCGTCGCCGAGGTAGATCGCCGAGTCAAGCGGGCGGCTGGAGCCCTGCCGCACCATCATCCGCAGGGACGGGCCGGAGAACAGCGCGCGCTCAGCGACCGGTCCGACGAGCGGCCAGGTCACCGCGCGGATCGGCAGCGGGATCGGCGTGTCGGTGAACACGTTGGTCGCCGCCAGGCACAGGCCGGCGACAAGGTCGCGGGCATCCGGGCCCTGGGCGAGAGCTAACGCGACGGGACCCCCGAAATCATGACCTGCGAACACGGCGCGCTCGACGCCCGCAGCGCGCAGCGCCTCGCGGAGGGCTGCGGCCTGGGCGTCGGTCCACAGACCGCCGATCGACGCTGGGCGGGGGCTTTCGCCGAACCCCAGTAGGTCGGGCACGAGCACCCGGTGATCGCGCGCAAGGTCTTCGGCCACCCCACGCCAGACCGCGCCGGAGCCTGGGATGCCGTGGACCAGCACCACCACCCGATCGCCTGCACCGTGCTCGAGAACTTGCATCCCGGCATATGCTACACAATCATATACTAAGTAGTATGCGAGTCTGAAATGCGCTCCTATCGGCAATTCTGCGCGCTCGCGCGAGCGCTCGATCTGGTCGGCGAGCGCTGGACCCTGTTGGTGCTGCGTGAGCTGTTGCTCGGGCCACGGCGCTTTCGTGACCTGCTCGACGGCCTGCCGGGAATCGGCCCGAACCTGTTGAGCACGCGGTTGCGGCACCTCGAGGCGGAGGGCCTCGTCGCTAAAGACAGACTCGATCCGCCAGCATCCTCACACGTCTATGTGCTCACCGACCGTGGGCGGGGCCTCGACGAGACGCTCGTCGCGCTCGCGCGGTGGGGCATGGATCCGATCGCCGCGCCGCGCCCCGACGATCGGCTCGATCCAGCCTGGTATGCGCTCGCGCTGCGCGCCGCGTTTCGCCCCGATCGCGCGGAGGGGCTCGCCGAGGACTACGAGTTCCGTATCGACGGCGTGACCTTCCACTTGCGCGTGCGCGCTGGCCGTGTCGACGCGCGCCAGGGCCCCGCGCCAGCGCCGGCGCTCGTTCTGACCACCACGATCCGGCGCTTCCTGGCGATCCTCACCGGCCAGGCCCGACCGGCCGCCGCGGAGCTGGCGGGTGACCGCGGCGCGTTCGACCGCTTACTCGCAGCGTTTGCACTGCCGGCACCCACGCGCTACCGGGACCTTCAGCGGGTATGAGCGCGCGCGATCTGGACGTTGGCGCATCGGCTCTCGCCCTCGCGCCGGTCCGGCCTCCTGGCCGTGGGTCTCGCCGGCTGGTCCGCCATCAAACAACCAACCGGGCACGGAGCTAGGCGGGCTCGAACCGCCGACCTCCTGATTACGAAGCGGGGGGCTCTCAGGCACGAAGAGGTGTGGATCGCGGATTCCGATGCCTTCGGATGTGTGCGGATGTACGGGGATTTGGGCACCAGAAGGAGGCTGGTGCCCAATTACGTTGACACGCTAGCCCGCCGGTGGTCCACCCTGGGGAGGCCCGCCGGCGGGAGCGGCCTGCGCCTCCTCGACCAACCCCATGAAACATGTCAGCACTGCGTTCTGCTCAGGCGGGTTCGCGTGGTAGTGGTAGCCGAGGCTGTCAGTCTCGTGGCCACCACACTCGTCAAGGTCTGACGGTGCTTCGCCCTCGCCGTATGGGCTGTGGACCGAGAATCCGTCCATCGCGATTGCGAAGGCTTTGGTCTCGCCTTCCTCTGCCTCTCCAACCTCAGAGCAGTCCGTCGCTGCGTGGACGTGGTAGCCCTCGACCGGGTTGATGTGGCCACCACAGTCGTCGAAGGCGGCGATCGTGTAGGCGCCAAGAATCGCGTCGACAGGGGCCGACGGATCGATGCCGACGCCGTTCAGGGTGAGGCCGATCTGGCCAGTGATCCGCGTGGCCTCGCCGGTGGTAGCCGGGGAGGCCGGGATGAGATAGGTCGCTTCAATCGGCTCTTCGCCGTCGAGAAACTCAATCTGACCTTCGACGCAGTAGTTCTGGTACTGCTCGGCGACATCGGGGCGAGCCGCGGCCTCGAACGCCTCCTCGGTGTCGGTCACACGCACAGTACCGTCGTCGCGATAGAGCTTCCAGTTGGGATCGTCGTAGATCTCAGCGAGGCTGGCGATGAACTCCCCGTCGGCGTCGTAGAGGCTCTCGCCATCGAGCCAGATTCCCGCATCCTTCTTGCTGGTCGACGTCGTCTCCGGGCAGAACGGCCCGATCTCCGCATTGGCCGGCGCGCCGGCGATCGATACCTCGTCGCAATTCGCTTCGGTCCCATCCGAGAGCGTGCAGGCGACGCTTGGCGGCTCTTTGGTCAGCGCGCCGTCCACGAACTCCGTTGTCGCCGGGGTCGCAGCCCCTTCCTGGCCTGCGGTCCCGTCCCCCGCATCATCACCGCAGGCAGCCAACAGCAGCCCCGCGGCGAACGCCGCTGCGAGCGAGGCAAGAACGAAGGACGTGCGGTTGAGCATCTGCTTCATCTGTCGGCCAGTCTGGCATGAGCCCCTGTGAATTCCCTGAGAGTTGCTGAGAGCCGCGGGCACCCGGCAGAGGCGATCGCTCAGGCGACCCCGCCGGGCAGCCGGACCTCAAAGATCGCGCCGCCATCCGGGGCATTTCGCGCCTCGGCGGTGCCCGAATGCGCGACGGCGATCCCGGCGACGATCGCCAGCCCTAGGCCAGCCCCACCGGTCGCCCGGTCGCGCGCGTCGCCAGCCCGCGAGAAGCGATCAAAGATTTGACGCTCATCGCCCTCAGGGATCCCGGGGCCATGATCCCGGACTCGAACTGCCACGTCGCCGCCCGTTGTTTCCACCTCAATGTCAATCGGTCCGTGTTCGCCGTGAACGATGGCATTGCGCACCAGGTTGGCGATCAGCTGGTGTAGCTGATCGGGATCGCCCTCGACCTTCAGTCCACTCGGGGCTGTCAGGCTGATCGCGCGGTCGCGGGCCATCGCTTGTGCGTTGGCGCGGACATCGTCAGCGACTGCGCCAAGGTCAACCGCCTCGCGACGGGGCTCGGGAGCCTCGTCAAGGCGCGCAAGGGTCAGCAGATCGTCGACGAGACCGGACATCCGTACCGATTCGCTCTCGATCCGCTGCATCGCGTTGCCCACCTCCTCGGCGTTCGCCGTAGCCCCCAGCCGGAACAGCTCCGCGTAGCCGCGGATCGAGCTGAGCGGCGTGCGGAGCTCATGCGAGGCGTCTGCCAGGAACTGCCGCAGCCGGCTCTCGCTTGCGCGTTGCTCGGCAAACGCGTGCTCAAGTCGGGCGAGCATCTCGTTAAAGGCAATGCCAAGCCGTCCGACCTCCGTTTCCGGGTCCGGGTCGGGTACTCGGTGGGACATATCGCCGGCCGCAATCTCGCGCGCCGTTGCCTCCATGCGTGCAAGCGGACGCAGGCCACCCCTGACGGCGACCACCGAGATCGCACCCAGCGCCGCCAGGATCGCGAGACTGACCAGCAGTTCGATTCGCCGCAGTCGTCCGAGGGTGTCGGCCAGATCGGCGAGTGGAATCGCGGAGATCACCGTTGAGCCCCCGGGAAGTTCCTGTGCTACGACCCTGAAATCGGGGCCCGGTCCGGATGACGGCACGTCGAATGGCACGGGTTCGCCGCCGGCGTCGATTGTGACCGGGAGGATCGGCGTCGGCGAGCCGGACCGATCGCCCGCTAGCACGCCGCTGGCCGTCACCGATCCTGCTGAATTACGAATCTCGCCGTAGGCACCGCTCGGCAGCTGCGGCCGGGGAGGACCCTGCGGGCCGTCCGGAAAACCTGCGCGCTCTGCCCCGCCAAGCCGTCCCGGGCCCAGCTCCACGCTCAGGACCCGGCTCACCAGCGGTAGCGAAGCGCGCGCTTGGTCGTCGGCACGATCCGACAGGTACGAGCTGAGCGCGAGGTACGAGACGATGCTGAGGATCGCCAAACCGGTGGCTGACACGGTCACCACGATCAAGACGAGCCTGCGACTGAGCGACATCCTGAGTCAGTCCCGAGCCCGACGGAGCGCGTAGCCGACACCCCGGATCGTGTGGATCAGCGGTCGGTCGGAGCGATCGATCTTGCGCCGCAGGTAGGAGATGTAGGTCTCAAGCACCTGGCCGTCTCCGCCGAAGTCGTAGCGCCATACGTGATCGAGGATCTGGCTGCGGGTGAGGACGCGTTTCGGGTTGAGCAGCAAGTAGCGCAAGAGCCGGAACTCCGTATCCGTCAGGTCGGCGGGTTCGCCATCCCGGAAGACCTCGCGGGTGTCCTGGTCGAGCTCAAGCCCTTCAAACCCAAGCCGCGGAGATTCCTCGGCGAGCCCGGCGCGGCGCAGCACCGTGCGTACGCGCGCGACCAGTTCCTCGACGCTGAACGGCTTGGTCATGTAGTCGTCGCCGCCGATGGTCAGGCCACGTACCTTGTCGGCCGTCGTATCTCGAGCAGTGAGGAAGATGATCGGCACCTCGCTGCGCCGTTCTTCCAGGCGGCGCGCGACCTCGAACCCGTCGAGACCGGGCATCATCACATCGAGGATGAGCAGCTGAGGCCGAAACGAGTTAAACAGCTCTAAGGCCTCAGCGCCGTCAGCAGCGGTGGCGACGCCGAACCCCTCGTATCGCAATGCGATCTGGAGGAGCTCGGCGATCGCCGCCTCGTCGTCTACAACGAGGATTCGCTGCTCGGATTGGCTTGAACGACTCGTCTCCACAGGGTCATCATCGCTCAGTTTCCTGTGAGTTTCCTGGGAATGTCCTATCCCAGATTGCTAGGGCCGCCGAAGCCCGGACCATTCGGGCCGCCGCTCCCTGGGCCGTGCGCGCCAGGTCCTTTACCCATCTTTGGGGGTTCATCGGACTCGATGTGCTCGCGGATCTCCTCGGCGCGGTCGGCGTCAATCTCGCCGTCCTCGACGGCTTGGTCCAGCCGATCGAGCATCTCCGTCTTGCGCTCGGCGAACTGGGCCTCACGGGCTGACTCGAGCGCCTTCGCCACGGCATCCTCGTCGATGTCCAGTTCAGCAGCCAGGGTTGCCGCCAGCGAATCCCGATCTGGGCGCTCGCCGGCCTCAAAGGCCGCACGCATCTGTTCGTGGGCCTTGTCGAGCGCGTCGGCGACTGCGTCGGCATCCACGCCGTCGAGTTCCGCGGCGATGGCCTCGGACTGCGCCGCGGTCATTTCGCTGCGTCGCTCTTCAGCGACCTCGTCTAGCGCGCGCTCGACATTGCCCTGATTGACGCCGTCCAGCTTGGAAGCCAGATCCGCCGCCAGAGCGTCCTTGGCGTCGCCGCCGAGCCACGGGCTGTCGTCGCCCGCAGCAACCGCTGTGCCAGCTGTACCGATCGCCAACGCTGCGATGCCGATCGTCACCTTCTTTTTGATATCCATTTCTTGAGTCCTTTCGGTTTGTCCTTTGACCATGATCCGATGGTCGCGGGCGAAGCTGGGAGCAGCCTGGGAGCAGCCTTCGACTTGTCTGAGACGGTGACTGTCGCCGCCGATGGGCTCGGCCGGTGGATGTCGAAACACCATCCACCTCGGCGTCATGGCTGCCGTATATCCGGCCTATTCCGTCGCGCTCGGCGAGGTGGTGCGGACAGTGCTTCTCGTCCAAAACCTATTCCGGCAATCCGGCGGCTGCGAGGGGTTCTGCATGGGTCGCGAAGTGCGCGCGCGCCTTCTTCAGGAGACCCGTCTCGAGCTCAGCAACAACGGCAAGAGGCACATCAAACGGCGCTCCGCCCACGCCTGCGGAGCCTGTCTGCCGGCCGAGTACGAAAACCGGATCGTCTCCAGCAGAAATCACGCGCTCGACAACAAACCGCGCATCGGGAGCCCACTCGTAGGAACTCTCGGCCCAGCGGCGCGCGCCGTCGGGCCCGGTGAACGCTCCCTCGATTCCCCGAGATGGAGCTAGGCGGGCTCGAACCGCCGACCTCCTGATTGCGAAGCGGGGGGCTCTCAGGCACGGATAGGCATCCGATTGCGCGATCCGATATGCGTGGATGCGCGTGGATGAATGCGGATTTGGGCACCAGAACCGGCCTGGTGCCCAATCAAATGGTCGCTCGCCGCGGTTTGAGGCGACTACCGCTTCTCGTCCTAAGCACTACTCCGACAGTCCGGCGGCTCGAGGGCTCTGAGCGCCCGTAGAAGCGCAGAGGCCTCAGTCACCGAGCGGGACATTGGCGATGCGGGTGTAGAAATTGGAAAACACGCTCCGCGTCCCCCCGCAGGTGAACCCGGGGACCGGGTCGTCGGCGCCGGCTACGTACTCCGCCAAGCTGCACGTCTGTCCGACGTACTCGCCGGCGATCCAGACGTCGTCGCCATTGACGGCGGTCGCTTGGTAGTCGCCCCAGCGATTCACTCCCTGAGACTCGCCGCTTCTGAACGCGCCATAACCGCTGAACCCGTCGATCGGGCCCTTTCCCGCTCCGGTTATTCGTACCGGGCCAAAGCGGCCGCTCCGGTCGAGGCGAGAATAAGCGCTGCTCGGGTAGAGGCTGCCGCCAACGATCGAGTAGGAGACGAGTGCGTCGCCGTCCGCCGTGACACCCACCGCCGGGTGCATAAGGTCGTGGTTTGGAATCGAGAAGCGACTCGTGCGCTCCCGCGTCGCCGTCAGCAGTGGCGCACGGCCCCGGCCCCTGGGCTCGATTCCGGGGCGAACGACCGAGTGCAGCAGGCCGCTGTGTGCCGCGTTCCCGTATCTGACCTCGGTCCCCTGGACGGTCCACAGCAGCCCTCGGACATGGGAGACCTGCGTGGTGAACGAACCGACGTTCGAGTCGATTAGAGGCAAGCGGGCGTTGTGGGACGGCTCCTCCTCGAAGAAGTAGTTCCAGCAGCCGCGCCCAAAGGGGGTCTGGATGCGGGTGTCGTTGATGCACTGGCCGAGTGGGAAGTGGCCGCGCTTCTGCCTCGCCGGTGGTGGTGACTTGTAGCCCCCGACGCGTACGACCTTCGAGATTAGACGTAGCGAGGGGTTGGGGAAAGCGAGGACGCGCGTATTCGGGATCGCCCAGACCACCAACCTGTTGTCGGAGCACACGAGCTCGAGGCACTCGTAGTTGCTGAGCAGGTACTCGGTCCCGCCGGCTGCATTCTCGAAGCGACCACCCGGGGACGTTGCGGGCCAGGGCATCCACGCCGGCTCGCCTCCGGGCATGGAGACGCTCTCGAACTGAACGATGCCCGGCCTGGGTGCTCCGGCCAGCAGGTGCTGCTTGGAAATCGCGTAGATATTGGCGCCGTCGTAATCGGCGAATTCACCCGATCCCGGGATCTCATCCGTACTGATGTAGACCCCGTGCCGGTCCACTCCGATCTTCGGATAGTCGCCGAAGCACGGACAGCCGTCGTGAACTGGCGTTCCCTCGGTGCCGTCGTTTTGCGCCGGGATCGCGTAGTAGTTCCATCTACCTCGTGGGTCGGCAGCGCGGCTCACCGCCAGGTCGAGGCGGGTGCGACCCGTAGCCACGCCCTTGGTGGGATGGATGTCGACCGTCACCCCGAGGTGGAACCAACGGCGGATCTGCGGGTCGTAGTGGCAGGTGATGTCGAAGGTGTCCTGCCCGAAGATGCCCGTGCGCCGGTTGATCGGCGGCGGGTAGCCGTAGAACTCGCTCTGGTCGATCACCGGCGTGAGCCGCTGCCCACTCGTCGAACGGACACGCAGTGCAGTGTTGATCGACTCGAGGACGAAACCGTTACCGACGCAGAGTCCCTGGTCCGGTGGTTCCCCGGAGAACACGTTGCCGTTGCGGGCGCGCCGAGCTTCGAGCGCGTTGATGCCGTCGAAGCTCAGGCCCTGGTGGGTGGCAATCTTCGATGCCTTGTCCGTAGGGTCGACGCCGGTGCCGGCCGCAGCCGCTGCCCGATCTTCCGGTATGGGCCCCGACGGGCGCTTGCGCGGCGAAAGCTCGCCGATCGAGAAGGGAGACAACTCGGGTCCGCTCCCGGTGCGCGGCGGCCGCGGCGGCGCGGCGACCCGCGGCCGGTCGGGTGGCCCATGTCGGAATGTCCCTGTGCCGATGAACTGGATCACCCCGGGACGCGAGCGGACGACGTCCTGAGCCGCCTCCGATTCTGCCGCCGGCAACGCAAGCAGGCCAACCAGCGCGCCCGCCAACGAGAGGTGCGCCACCGCCATCCTCGCGGATCTCGATATAGGCAGCTCCTCCACGCCGGCGACCGTAACCGGTGAGTCGACCGCGGTCAACCTGGTGTGCGAAATAGCACGGCTAGGCTCAACCTTCGGGTCGCTTGCTTCGCGACGAAGCGAGGCGATTGCCGCGCTCTTTTACGACGACAAGCCCGAGGTCGCCTATGCCTCAGTGCCGATCGAAAGTGAAGACGGCACGATCAAGATGGTCCCAGGCGCACTGGCTGGGCTCGACGAGGACGAGGTTGGCTGGTGCCTCCAGCTGACAGACGAGGGGCTCTCGGCCCGAGTGATCTCGTCGCTCGGGCCGGAGTACGAGGGCTCGATCAAAGAGATCGCCGAGGGGTGGGCTAGGGAGCGTTTGGAGCGCGCCGGCAATATGGCAGCCTGCGGACACCTGGCGCCTATGGGGCGGAGAAGGCTGATGTTTTCGATCGGTTAGCGATCGACGCGGCTTCGATCCTGCGACGGTTTCAAACCCCGAGTGAGCCCAACGACGCGGACGCGTCAGTCCTTGGTCTCTGGAAACTGCGCGTCAATACTTACGTGTCCGAAAACGAGTCCCTGATTGGGCACCAATGGGCGCCGGCAGGGCTCCACGTAGATGAGGCGTTGGGGGCGAGGGGGGCCATGCTCCCCGATTACCGCTCAGGGAGCCAGAAACAGGAGATGGAGCTAGGCGGGCTCGAACCGCCGACCTCCTGATTGCGAACCAGGCGCTCTTCCAACTGAGCTATAGCCCCTTGTCGCCGGACCTTCCGGCGGCTACGAGGATACATCGATGGCGCGTGGCTCTACTCGGCGCGCAGGGTCTCGAAAAGCGGGGCCCACCGGTCGGGTTCGTGCTCGGGCGGTAGCGCGAACGTGATCCGGGTGCAGATGTCACCGTAGCGCTTGCGGACCTCGGCGAACGCCTCCTCCGGCGTACCGATGACGGCGAAGGTGTGCAGGACATCGTCGTCGATCATCTCCTTCATCGTGTCCCACTCTCCGCGCTTGGTCGCGGCCTTCAGCTCGTCCTGGAGCTCGCCCCAGCCATGGAGCTCGAGCACCGGGCGATATGCGGGCGTAGATCCGTAGAACGCGATCTGCTGCTTGACGAAATCGATCCCCTCGGCGATCTCCTCGTCGCTGTCGCGGGCGACCACGAACGCCGGGGCAGTTATCTCGAAGCCGTCGAGCGAGCGGCCTGCCTTCTCTGCTCCGCGCTGGAGGGCCGGCAGGGTCGCCTCGCGCATGTAGCGCTCGGTGGAGAACCCGTGGCAGAGGACGCCGTCGGCCACCTCGCCGGCGGCCTCGGTCATCAGCGGCCCGACGGCCGCGAGCATGATCGGCGGATTTCCGTGCGGGTTGGGCCCGGGGTTGAAGAACGGAGCCATCAGGGTGTGGGTGTAGAAGTCGCCCTGGAAGTCGAGGGAGCCGTCGGTCGCCCAGCACTCCCAGATCGCCCGGATAGCGAGGATGAACTCGCGCATCCGCGCCGCCGGCTTCGACCACGTCATCGAGTAGCGGCGCTCGATGTGTGGCTTGATCTGCGATCCGAGCCCGAGGGTGAAACGCCCGCCGGAGAGCGACTGCACGTCGTTGGCCTGAAGCGCCACCGTCATCGGGTTGCGCGCGAAGGCGACGACGATCGCAGTGCCGAGATCGATCCGGTCGGTGCGCTCGGCCGCGATTGCGCAGCCGAGGAAGGGGTCGATCTGCGTTTCAAACGCCCACCAGCCGTCGTAACCGTTGGCCTCGGCCTCGACCGCGGTCTGGCCGGCAGCGTCAAGCGTCGGCACGTACTGACCCGAATCCACCCTCATCGGGCGGGCACGCTACAGGAGCAAGCTGGCTAGACCGCGTCGCGTAGTCCGGGGTGACAGACGCGGCGCCCGCTCCCTGGTGGCGCCCCGGTCGCTCGGCTGCTTGCAGCGGCAGGTGCTGCTTGCGACCGACGGCGGCTACCTCGCCGCACTCGCGAAGGTAGAGATGGCCCCGGACGCCCTGCGACGATCCGGCCGCGCCGAGAGTGCGAGTTCAACGCACTATGCGCGGATATCGCACGCTCGCCGGAAATGGGCAGTAAAAAAGCGGCCCGGTGGTGACATCGCTCTGCCTGCCTTGCGCGTAGCCATCGCGCAATGAAGCTTTGCGAGTCTCCTTCGAGGGCCTCTGCACCTTGGCTTTGGCGCTTCTTCTCTCTCCCGGACCGCTGTTCGATCAACCTAGGGACAGCCCCGCCGAAATGCAAGGGGCGTGGACCAACGATCACCGCAAATTGGGGAGTTTCTCGCCCGCCGGACGTCGGATGGCACACATCTGCCGTCGGGCAACCGGCGCAATTGGGGTCGGCAACACCATAAGGTGCGCCCGATGACGAAGCGCATCTGCCTGGCTGCGGCCATCCTGGGAGTCGCGGTCGCGGTGATTGTGCCCTCGGCTGCGGGCGCGAAGCCGCTGCAGGCGAAGATCGAACGCACCAAGCTCGGCGTACCCCACGTCACCGCCAAAAGCATTAGGTCGCTGGCGGCCGGCTACGGCTACGCGTTCGCGCAGGACAACATCTGCACGATCGCCAACGAGTACGTGACGGTCTCCGCCCAGCGCTCGAAGTTCTTCGGCCCGGAGGAGAACTGGTACTTCTCGGGCAACGGCTCGAACTTCAAGAACCTGGACGCCGACGTCTACTTCGAGTGGGTCAAGCAGACCAAGCAGGTCGAGTCCCTGATGCGCCAGAAGCCCCCGCTTGGACCAAAGCGTGGCGTACGCCAGGGAGTGATCGGTTACGTCAAGGGCTACAACGCCTACCTGCGCCGGACCGGCGTGGACAACCTTCCCAACCCGGCCTGCCGCGGCGCCGACTGGGTGCGCCCGATCCGCAAGCTCGACGTCTACCGCCGCTTCTTTCAGCTCGGCATCCTCGCCAGCTCGGGTGCGGCGATCAACGGGATTGCGACAGCGGCCCCCCAGGGAAACGCCGCAGCGGCCGAGCAGCAGGCCGAACAGGAGCGGATGCTGGAGGTGCCCGACGAACTGGAGGCGCTACAGCCCGACGTGGGCTCCAACGCATACGGGTTCGGTAAGGAAACGTCGCGCAACGGCAGGGGCCTCGTCCTCGGCAACCCACACTTCCCCTGGGACGGTGCCGAGCGCCTCTACCAGTCGCATTTGAAGATCCCCGGCAAGCTGGACGTGGCAGGCGGCTCGCTCTACGGAGTACCGCTGATCAACATCGGCCACACGCGCGGGCTGGCCTGGTCGCACACCGTGGCGACGGCCTGGCGCTTCACGCCGTACAAGCTCACCCTCGGCAGCACGCCCTACACCTACGTCGTGGATGGAGCCGAGAAGCCGATGATTGGCACCGAGGTGACCGTCGATACGGGCGACGGCGCCGAAACCCGGACGATCTACTCGACCGAGTATGGGCCGATGCTCACGTCGCTGGTCGGCATTCCGCTGCCCTGGGGCGCGGGGAACGGCTTCGCGCTGGCTGATGTGAACGCCACGAACTTCCGCTACCTCAACCACTTCTACGACAACAACAAGGCGCAGACGGTGCGCCAGTACGACCGCATCCAGCGGCGCTACCAGGGCATCCCGTGGGTCAACTCCATCGCTGCCGATAAGCGCGGCGAGAGTTACTACTCGATGCAGGGCGCGATCCCCAACGTCCCGGACTCGCATGCCAGCGAGTGCAACGTGGGCTCTCCGGCGGTGCTGGAGGCGCTCGGGCTGCCGATCATGGACGGCTCGCGATCGGCCTGCAATTGGCTCGACTCCGAGGACGCCGTCGCTCCGGGCACCTTCCCCCCCGACGAGATCCCGACCCAGTTCCGCGACGACTACGTCCATAACGGCAACGACTCGCACTGGCTCACCAACCCCGAGGCGCCGCTGACCGGGTTCAACCGGCTCATCGGGATCGAGGGGGCCGAGCGGACCGCGCGGACCCGGATTGGCCTGATCCAGATCCAGCAGCGTCTCGACGGCACCGATGGCCTGCCCGGAACGAAGTTCAACCGCCGACTGCTGCAGAAGGTGGCGCTTGGCAACCGCCAGTATCTGGGCGAGCTGTGGCGCGACCCGCTGGTGCAGCTCTGCGACGCTGCCCCACTCGGCCAGCTGCTCGGTTCGAACGGGCCCGTGGACGTATCCGGCGCCTGCGACCCGCTGCGCAACTGGAACGTGCGCGACGACCTTGACTCGTCCGGGGCGATCCTGTTCCGCCGGTTTGCCTCGAACCTGCTGCGGAACTTCCGGTGCGTGCCGACCGGTCTCCAGGGCTCCACCTGCCCTGGCGCCGAGCTCCTCTACACCCAGCCCTACGGCAACGGCGATCCCGTCAACACGCCGTCGGGCCTGGACGTGGCCAACCCTCTCGTCGGGATCGCCCTCGCCGATGCGGTGACCAACCTGGAGGCGGCGAACATCCCACTCGACGCCGGGCTGCTCGGCTTCCAGTACGAAACCAGGGGCGGCCAGCAGATCCCGATCCACGGCGGTCCGGGCGGCCTTGGCGTGTTCAACGCGATCAGCGCAGTATGGGATCCGGCGGCGGGCTATACGGACGTCCGCCACGGTTCCAGCTTCATCATGGCCGCGGAATTCCGCAAGGGGCGCTGCCCGGTCCGCGCCGGAACCTTTGTGACCTACGGCCAGACCGAGAACCAGTCCTCGAAGAACGCTTCGGACTACACAAAGCGGTTCTCGCGTAAACGCTGGCTGAACGAGCCGTTCTGCGCGGCCGCGGTCAAGCGGGAGAAGCTCTCCACCAAGCGCGTCCGGATCGGCAAGCGCGTTCGCAAGCAGCGGCGTTGAGCCACGGCGGCCCGGGCCGCGTCCCTACGATCTGACCCATGCGGATAACCGACGCACTGCAGGGCAACGAGCCCGTCTTCTCGTTCGAGTTCTTCCCGCCGAAGACCCCCGAGGGGCTCGAGCAACTCTTCGGGGCCGTGAAGGCGCTGAAGGCGCTCGAGCCCGGCTATGTGTCGGTTACCTACGGCGCGGGCGGAGCGAACCGGGACGGGACGGTCGAGATCTCCGAGCGGATCAAGCGCGAGCACGGCATCGAGGTGATGGCTCACCTCAGTTGTGTCGGCGAGACCCGGGAGGGCCTGACCGAGGTGCTCGACCGGTTTGCAGAAGCCGGCGTCGAGAACGTCCTGGCGCTCCGCGGCGATCCGCCGCGCGGCGAGGAGGCGTTCGTCCAGCCCGAGGGTGGCCTCGGGAGCGCCGCCGAACTGACCGAGTTCATCTCGTCACGTTGGGACTTCACAATCGGCGGCGCCTGCTTCCCGGAGGTTCACCCCGAGGCGTCCAGTCCCGAGGACGACCTCACCTACCTGCGCTCGAAGGTCGATGCCGGGGCGAGCTTCCTGGTCACCCAGCTCTTCTTTGACAACGCCGCCTACTGGAGCTTCGTCGCCGCGGCCCGTAAACGCGGCATCGACGTGCCGATCATTCCCGGCGTCATTCCGATCGCCAGCTACGCCCAGGTCGCGCGGATCTGCAAGCTTTGCGACGCGACGATCCCACCTGAGCTGGATGCCGCCATGAGTGCCCTCGGCGGCGACGCCGAGGCTGAGGGGTTGCTCGGGGTCGCCTATGCCGCGCGCCAGTGCGAGGAGCTGCTCGCGGGAGGTGCGCCCGGAATCCACTTCTACGCACTGAACCGTGCGCCCGGAACGCGCGCGGTGCTGAGCGCGCTGCGAGCCTCGAAGCCGTGGCAGCGCGCTCGCCCTCTCGAGGCCGAGAGCACCGGTTGATCTCCTTAGTCTGGGCTGAATATTCCTTCGCTAAGTTGCGCGGCCGGTAATGACCACGAAGAAGGAACAGCGGGAACGGATGCGGCAGGAGCGGCTCGCAGCCGAGCGCGTCGCCGCCAACGCCGACAAACGGCGCCTCTACCTCGGCTATGCCGTCGCTGGCGTGATGGTCGCCGCGGTGCTCGCAGGGATCGTGGTGCTGATCGCCGGTGGTGGCGAAGGTGACGAGGTTGCCCCGGGTATCTCCAGCAACGAGATACCGGAGCTCGCCCACGTCGAGACCCTGATCGGCTCGGTGCCGGAGGGCATTGAGTTCGACGGTCGCGAGGGCACCACGCCCCCGCCCGTTGCCAACGCTGATCTCGAGACCGCCGCCAAGAAGGCGGACTGCGAACTACAGCTCGATCTCGACGAGGAGGGAAACACCCACTTCAGCGACGATCAGAAGAAGGTCAACTACAAGACCGCGCCGCCCACGTCAGGCGATCATTACGGCGTTCCGACGGAGACGGGCAGCGGCGCGCTCGCCGACGGCGCATACCTCGAAACCCCGCCCATTTCCCGTGCCGTCCATGCGCTTGAGCACGGCCGGGTCGCGATCCAGTATTCGCCCGATCTGAGTGAGGCCGAGCAGCTCGAACTGAAGGGACTCTTCGACGAATCGCCCGAAGGCGTCGTGTTCTACCCCAACCCAGACATGCCGTTCGACGTGGCTGCCGCGGCGTGGACACAACTGATCGGCTGCGAGAGCTACCAAGGATCGACCACGCTCGACGCGATCCGCGCGTTCCGCGATATCTACCGCGGCCAGGGGCCGGAGCCGTTCCCGCTGGCAGTCTCCGGCTGACGCCTGAGCCACGCCTGCACGACACCGTGCATGGCACGGGTCGCAGACCGGTGCAGCGAAACATGGCGGGGTAGGTGCGTGTTATCCAGTCAGGATCCTTCGGTGATTGATCAACCCAAGAGCCCTACGGCGCGCCGGCTGCGGCGCGCGACCGGCGTGTGCGCCCTGGCCGTGTTCGGCTGGGCGATGGCGCCCGCGATCTCGGCTGAGCCCTACCTGCCGCCCGCTGAGGACTTCACCCAGGACGTGCCCGCGTTCGAGCGCGTCGAGGCAGCCGCCGTTCGTACGTCCGGCGGCCACGACGGTGAGGGTGCGGTGACACACGTGAGCGCCGTGATCGAGGCGCCGGCCCGGTTCGACCTGGCCGGGATCGCCGGCGAGACCCGGCCGTTCGAGCTGCGTGGTCGCGAGGGCGGCGGCGAGTGGACCGACTGGGTCGAGACGGCCTCGGCGGATCCGGTCTGGTTCGGCGGCGCCGACGAGCTCCAGCTCCGCACGCGAGGCTGGAAGCCCACGGGCGAGCTGCACTACGTGAACGTCTCCGGCGATGCCACCGATGCGGGCGGCCTTCTGACAGCGGCCCGCGAGACAGTCAACTCCGCCGTGCTGAGCGCCCACTCCCTGATCGGGGCCGAGATCGCTTCTGGCGCGCCCGAGCAGCCCGCGATGGTCGGCCGCGGCGCCTGGGGCGCCAACCGGCGGCGCGGAGGCTGCCCCCCGCGAACGAATCGCCCGACGCTTGGAGCGGCAAAGGCCGTTGCCGTCCACCACACCGTTTCGGCGACCGACTACTCCGCGTCCGAGGCTCCCGGCATGGTCCTCGGGATCTGCCGTTTTCACCGCAACGCGAACGGTTGGAACGACATCGGCTACAACGCGCTGGTTGATAAGTACGGGACGCTGTACGTCGGGCGGGCGGGCGGCAAACGCAAGGCCGTGGTCGGCGCCCACGCCCAAGGCTTCAACGCGCAGACCACCTCGATCGCCGCGCTTGGAACGCATACGAAGAAGCCACTGTCCTCCAAGGCAATGCGCGCCGCCGCCAACTACATAGCCTGGAAACTGGTCGTCCACGGCCTCACCGCCAACGGGCGCTCGACGCTCGTTTCCGCCGGCGGTAGCGCCAGCCGCTACCCAAGCGGCAAACGGGTGCGAACGAAGCGCGTGATTGGGCACCGGCGCGTGGGACTGACCGAATGCCCGGGCAACGCCCTGAACCGACAGCTCGAGACGCTGCGTCGTAAAGCCCAGCGCCGGATCGATGCGGCCGGAGGTCCCAAGGACCCCAAGGGCGGCGGCTCAAGCGGCGGCGTCGGCGGCTAAGCCGCGCGGGCAACCACGTAGAGGGTGCCACTGACGGGGCGTCGTAGTCGCTCGGTCGCGCTCGGGGCGAAGGTACCCGCGAGCACGTCAGCTCCAGTACCGATCCCCTCGACCGCAAACCCGGCGATTGCCAACGCCCGCTCGACCTCCGCCAATCCGTACCACCAGTTGTGGGGACCGCGGTCGCGCAGGGCCGAGGCGGCGAGCCGCCCGCCGACGCGCAGGCGGGGCATGGACTGGAGCGGGCGCGTGTCGCGGCGCAGCTTGCGCAGGGCCCGTAGATAGCGCACGAACGCACCCTCGGCGAGCGAACCGGTACGCGACTCGAGACAGACGAACGAGAAGAGAGCCAAACCTCCGGAAGCCAGGACCCGCCGCGCCTCGGCCAGTGCCGCCCGACGACCGCCCGCCGCCTCAATCGTGCACACCACCTGCTGCAAGTAGAGCGCCTGCGCGAACGACGCGTCCTCGTAGGGCAACTCGGCGGCGTCGGCGACCGTGAACTCGATCATCCCGCCGACAGCCTCGCGAGCCGCATCGATCAGCTCCGGGGCGAAGTCGAAGCCGTGCAGCCTCTCGTAACCCGCGGCCGCCATCGCCCGCACGATTCGTCCACCGCCCGTACCGGCCTCGAGCGTCGGGCCCCGCCGATCGAGATTGGCCTCGATCAGCGCCTGTTCCTCGTCCTTCAGGCCCTCCGCGTCGGCCCAGTAGTCCAACTCGACCCCGCGAAAGAAGTCGCGCTGCGCCTCGTCGCTCACGGCGCCGGGGCGCGGTAGGCCGGAAAGAAGCCGTCGCCGGGTGGCGGCTGGGCGTACATGCGCTCCCACGCGTCGCAAAGCGTGTCGTAGGCGGGCCGGTTACGCACGCTGCGAGCCAGCCGGAGCTCTGCGCGTAACGGCGAAAAGCTCGCTTTGAACCGCTCGATCCCGTCGCCCGGCCGGTAGCCGCCGCCGAGCACCAGCCGGCGCTTGCCCTGATCGCGCGCCCAGCGAATCGTCTCGTGAACAACCGCATTGGTCGGCCGCACGGCCTGGGCGGAGTGGTTGGCCCCGCCGAGATAGGAGTAGACGGTTTCGTCATCGTGGACGTAGAGGGTGGCCGCGACGACCTCCCCGTCGTGCTCGGCCAGGGCGAAACGGGCGTTGTCGGGAAACTCCGCGAACAGGGCATGGAAGTAGTCGGCGTCAAAGCGGTACGCAGGCAGGGCATCGTTTCGCTCCATCGTCATCGCGTAGATGCGGTGGAACCGCTCGATGTCGTCGCGGTCGGCAGCCGGGCGCACCACCACGCCCTCGCGTTCAGCCCGGCGGATGTTCTTGCGGCACGAGTGCGAGAGCGACTCCCGCCAAAGCGTGTCCTCACCGATCGTCGTGTCGACCCAGATCACGTCGCGATCCACGCCGACGCCGTCGAGCAGGGCAGGGCGTGCGTGCCAGGGGTTCAGGTGGGCGAACTCGGCGACCACCCCCAGCTCTGCCATCGCCTCGTCGATGGCCGTCTTCAACGCGCTGGTCGATGCGCCGAGCCCGGCGAGGGGACCGGTGAAGGGCGCGGTGACGCTGTCGCGCGCCGATGGATCGAACGGTGTCCGCCGCAACAGGAGCGGGTATAGCGCTCGTTCCTCCGCCGCCTCGGCGACGACCAGAATGGCCTCCGTGTCACCGTCCCGCTCCTGAACCCGAGCGAACCCGAGCGAACCGAAGACCGATCGCGAGACGGGCAGCTCCGCCAGCCATGCGCTGGCCTCAGACGTACGAATCAGTCGGTAGCTCATTGCTCGTAGAGACCCTTGCCGGTCAGCAACAAGGCCGCCGTTCGGGCGATGATTCTCACGTCGAGGCGTGCCGTTCGATTTTCGACGTACCAGATGTCCAGCTCGATGCGCTCGTCCCACGGCAGTGACGCTCGGCCGTTCACCTGTGCCCAGCCAGTCAGGCCGGGCTTGACCTCGAGCCGACGGCGCTGGTGTGGCGTGTACTCATCCACCTGCTCGGAGATTGTCGGCCGCGGGCCCACGATTGCGAGCTCGCCGCGCAGAACGTTGATCAGGTTCGGCAGCTCGTCGAGGGAGAGGCGCCGCAGGACCTTCCCGGCCGGGGTGACGCGGGGGTCCTCGGCTGTCAGAGGATCCCAGATCCCACCGAGCGGCGCGCCCTCCCTCATGGTCCGCAGCTTCCATAGGGCGAATGCCTCGCCGCCCAGCCCGATCCGCTTCTGCCGATAGATCACGGGCCCGCGGGAGTCGAGCTTGATCGCGATCGCGGCGATCAACAGGACCGGGGAGAAGACCGCCAACGCGAGACTCGCGATCACGACATCCGCGACACGTGGGAGGCCGGGCCTCACCGGGTGCCCTCCACCGGCTCCCAGGTAGTGGCGGGCCCGGAACGGATCCGGTCCCAGAGCCCCACCGCGATCGAGGCCGTGACCGACAGGTAATAGTTCGCGATCGTGAACGGCCAGGCGTGAACCCAGCGTCCCAGCAGCCCCGCCACCAGCAGCGACCCCTGGGCGACCAGGGTCAGCGCATAGACCCACCCCTCTCCCATCAGGGCCAGGTTCGTCGCCAGCGCGCCGACATGAAGAAAGGGGGATGCGTAGCGCAAGCCACGGTGGGAGAGCATCGCGTAGGCGTAGCCCGGCCCATAGCCCCGCGGGGAGAGCATGCGGTCGCGCAGGAGCACCCCCCAGGTGCGGTTCATCATGCGGCGCTTGCGCTCGAACTCGCCAGCCGGGGTGGGCGCCATCGGCTCGGTCGCCCGTGCGGCGGGCTCGTAGATCGCGCGAAGACCCCGCCGGACCATCGCGTACGGCAGGCAGAGGTCGTGGCCGCGGTCGGAGGGCATGACTATGTAGGCGTCGCTTCGCAGCGCGTAGATCGCTCCGTTTCCGGCGGTGATCGAACCGAGCCGTGACTCGAGCGAGCGCACGCCCATCTCGTAGCGCCAGTAGGCGCCTTCCTGGTTTCGCCCGCCCGCGTCGGTGAAGCTCACCTGGCCGCACACGTAGCCGACCTCGGGATCGGCCAGAGCGGTCACGAGGCGTCCGAGCGCCGCAGGCTCCCAGATCGAGTTTGCGTCCGAGAAGGCGAGAATCTCTGCATCGGTGCCCTCGACGGCCGCGTTCTGCGCCTCGACCTTGCCGCGACGGGAGAGGTCGAGCACGCGGTCCGCTCCGGCGGCACGGGCTCGGTCAACGGTCGAGTCGTCCGAGCCGTCGGAGGCGACGACCACCTTTAGGCGCTCACGCGGGTAGTCGGAGGCGAGGGCGTTGGCCACCCGCCCGGCGATGACCGTTGCCTCGTTATGCGCCGCGATTACCAGCGCGACCTTCGGTGGTTGCCCGCCCAGCGGCTCGGACCCGGATGGCGCCGCGGCGCCGCGCAACCGCGCCCACGCCGCGAGCGATAGCGGATAGGTCACGTGCGTGTGGACGAGCAAGCCGGCGCAGGCCCAAAAAGCGATCTGTAGAGCCGTCATCGCCGACTATCTAAGCCGCCGGTAGAGGTCGAGCGTGCTCGCGGCCACCGTGTCCCACGAATAGGGCCCCTCGGCGGCGGCGAGTGCAGCGGCGGCAAGCCGCTCGCGCTCGGCCGGCGCGGCGACGAGCTTTTGCAGGGATTCCGCCAGGGCGTGCGGGTCGCCTGGAGTTACCAGTGCGCCAGCTCCGTGCTCGGTGAGCACTTCGGGGAAGCCACCAACGGCGCTCGCGACGATCGCCTTGCCGAAGGCAAGCGCGGTGTAGAGAACGCCCGACTGCTCGGCCGAGCGGTAGGGCAGGGCGACGATGTCCGCTCGGCCGAAGATCGCCGGTAGCTCGGAATCGGGGACAAACCGGGTGACGAACCGGACTCGCCCGGGTGCTGCCGCAGCGAGGCGCTCAAGCTCCGGCAGGGCAACCCCGAGCGGCCTGCCGACAATCCACAGTTCGGCCCCCTCGACCTCCGCGAAGGCCCGCAGCAGGACGTCGACGCCCTTGTAGGGCCGGATCAGCCCGAAGCTCAGGATCACCGGCCCCTCGGCGCCCTCCAGTTCGTCGGGGAGCGGGCCCGCCGGCATCCGCGCGAGGTAGTCGAACGCCCCGTGGGGGATCACGTGAACGCGGTCCGGGTCGATCGCCCCACTCGCACGCAGGCGCTCCGCCCCGTACTCGGAGAGGGCGACGGCGGCGTCCATGCGCTCCAGGGCGCGCTTGGCCGACAGGCCTCCCTCGGCCTCGCGTAGAAACCCATGGGTGGTCAGCACCTTCGCGGGACCGCGCGGGAGTAGCGATGCATCGAACGCGGGCAGGGTGAGCCACTGGTAGTTGACGACATCTATGCCACGCGCGGCACGACGGTGCCGGAGCATTCCGGGCAGGTGCTCGGCGAGCCCGAGCAGTCTCCGTGCGGTGGAGCCACTCTCGAGCCGGGACGATCGGCGGTAGAACGATTCGCTCACCCGGAAGCCGTCAGCGGGCGCAACCGGCCCGTGCACGAAGTGCGACGTGACCAGCTCCACGTCCGCCCCGGCGCGCGCTAGCGCGGCCGCCAGTGAGCGGTCGAAAGGTGGCGTCTGGGCCGACGGATCGACGATTTGAACGCGCATCGGGAACGATTGTCGCGGTGGACCTCTCTTTCTGCGTCGTCAATACCAACGGCCGGGCGCTTCTCTTGCGCTGTCTCGGCGCGATCGCGGACACACTCCCGACCGGTTTGGAGGCCGAGATTCTGGTCCTCGACAACGCATCAGAGGACGGATCTGCCACCGCCGTACGCGCGTGGTCGGGACAGGCTGGGCGCGGACTGCCCCTGCGGCTGGTGGAGCTCGAGCGCCGGACCGGAAAGGCCGAGAACGACTCCAAGCTCCTGCGCGAGGCGCGCGGCGAGTTCTGTCTCCTGCTGAACGAGGACTCCGAATTGCTGGACGGCGCGGTCGCGGCGTTGATGGACGCTCTTCGTACAGCGCCGGCCGCGGCCGCGGCCGGCGCTGCGCTGGTCTCACCCGAGGGTGGCCCCTCGGGGTCGGCATGGCGCTTGCCCGGCGTTGGAGCGGCGCTTGCCCAGGCGCTGTTCCTCCATCGCATCTTCGTGACCCAAAGCGGCGGTGACGAGACCCGCGAGGTCGGCTGGGTCCAGTCTGCCGCGATGCTGGTGCGCCGCAGGGCGGCCGAGCAGATCGGCTGGCTCGACCCGCAGTTTTTCGTCTACTCAGACGAGACCGACTTCTGCAAGCGTCTGGGTGACGCGGGCTGGCGTGTCCTCCACGTACCCGAGGCGCGCGCGATCCATCACGAGCAGCTCACGACCGACCGGGAGTCGGGGGCGAAACGTGCGGTCGAGTTCCACCGCAACCGCGATCTCTACATGCGAAAGCACCATGGGCCGGCGAGGGCCGCTGCGGTTCGCTTCCTGACGGCATCGAACTACGCGACGCGGGCGCTCGCTGCCGCGTTGATGCCAGGGCGCGACCCCGGAATGTTCCGCATGCACGCGCGCCTCGCGCTGCGACCCGAGGGCGAGGGCATCCGCGAGGTGGCCGAAGCCCACAACCGCACCCTCGACGAGCGTGAACGTCGCTCGTGGCCCCCTATAGGGCGCAAGGAGCGACGTTCACCGTGAGCGAGGCGCCCTCCCGGGAGATCCTGGCCGCCTTCGAGCTTGAGCGCATGATGCACCGCGCCGCCGCCGAGCGGTTCGAGCGGGTGCGCTCGGGCTTCGCCTGCGCTAATGGGTCACTGCCCCAGGTCTGGGACGCGAGCCGGGTGCAGATTGAGCCCGACATGCCGGTACCCACCCTCGACGAGCTGCTGGAGCTGGCCGAGCTGCCCGCGGCGTGGGAGCCGGGCCTCCGCCACCGGCAGGCTTACCTCTGCGACGGTGACGAGCAGCGCGAGCTGGCTCTCTCCCTCGCAAAGCGCGGGTGGCATGTGACCGAGCTATGGCTGATGGTCTGCCGGGTGGCGCCTCCGCCGGTCCGTGGCGGCGAGCGAATCGAGGGACCCGGCCTGCAGCGGCTGAAGGGGCGTCTTGGGGTGGAGCAGGGCCTGCCGCCTGAGAGCGTGGATCAGTTCGATCGCTACGACAGGCTCCGCGGCCGGGCCGCGGCCCGGGTCGCGTTCGCGGGCTACGACGGGCGCTCGCCGATGGCGCTCGCCGACATGTACCTGCGCGGCGACATCGCCGTGATCGAAGACGTTGCGACGCTCCGGCGCGCGCGCGGTCGGGGATTTGGCAGGGTTGCCGTAGCGGCGGCGACGGCGGGCGCCCTGCGTCTCAGCGCGCGCGCCGTCTACCTCTTCTCCGCACCCGACGTGTCCCAGGGCTTCTACGAGCCGCTGGGTTTCGAGCGAATCGGCGGGGCCTGGGACTGCCAGCTCCCGCCCAAGGGCGAACGGGTTCCCTGGGCCGAACAGTTCCCCGCAAACGTGTGAAACGGGATCCGGCCCCGTTCACGCGCCGCCGCGATCGCTATCGCGTTGGGCCTGCTCGATCGTGTCAAGGTCGCGGTCGCGCTCACGCCGCGCGGCCGGGGACACGCTCCGCAGCAGGATGTTGAGGCGGTCCCGCTCCTCCGGGGTCAGGAACCCGGCGATCCAGAGACCCACCGGATAGGCAGCACAGAGGCCGAGGGTTAGGACGAAGCCGTCCAGGCCGTCCTGGGGCACCACGAGCTCCCCGACCGCGATCAGCCCGGCCGCGAGACCCGCGGCGAGCGCTAGCCGGCGCCACTGGTAGGGAACCGTGAACAGGCGTCTGACGATCCCGTGCATCAATGCCACGACCAGCGCATAGGAGACGAGCAGCGCGACACCGGCGCCCTCGATTCCATGCTCTGGAATCAACAGCGCGTTCAGACCCACGTTCGCGCCGACGGCCACCGCGGTTGCGGGAAACGAGAACTCGGTCCGGCCGGTGCGCCCGAGGATCACGACGAGTACCAGGTAGAGCGCGTAGAGCGCGGTTCCGGCCGCCAGCGGCCCCACCACCTCGCTGGCCGCCGCGTAGCGATCGTCGGCGAGCCCGTCGACCAGCCACGGTGCGAGAAGCCACAGCCCCAGTACCGCGAACGAGCAGACGGCGACGAACCAGGTGACGATCAGGGAGTAGGCGTCCCGAGCCTCGTCGTCGTCCTGAATCGAATAGGCAAGCGGCGGCCACGCGAGGTGGAACCCGCGAACCAGCACCTGGATCCCATTGGCGAACTTGACGGCGAGCGCGTACAGCCCCGCCTCGGCCAGGCCGGCGAGCCGCACGATCAGGATCCGGTCGATGAAGTTGAGTGAGTAGAGGGTCAGCTCGGCCGGCATCGTGGGCAACCCAAAGCGCACCATCCGCCGCAACAGGCCCCGATCCACCGTCAGCCCCAGGCGCCGGCGCTCCACCCAGATCCGGCCGAACAAAAAGAAGACGCCGGTGCCGAAGTTGCCGAGCAGGATGGCCGAGGCACCGAGGTCCGTAGCCACGACCAGCGCAACCGTGATCGGAATCGTGACGAGAACCGCGGCGATCGTGAAGGCGAAGTAGGCCCGGGCGCGCTCGTCGAGGCGTAGCAGTGTGAGCACGTATTCCCACAGGGTCAGCTGCCATAACCCGAGGATCGCGAGCCGGGCGAGGCCGGCATCGGGCTCGTCGAGCAGCGTCTCGGAAAGGGGCTCGGCGAACGGCAGCGCGAGCGCGGCGGCGATGGTTGTCGTCCAAAACAGCGACGCGAACCCCGTCCGCACCACCCGCTCGGGCTCCTCACCCGCGAGATAGTAGAAGCGCAGGATCGCCTCGATCACTCCCAATCGGACGATGATCGAAGCCGCGACCAGCGAAGCGATCATCACCTCGGCAGCACCGTAGTCGGCCGGGCTGAGGTACGCCGTGTAGACCGGCAGCAGGAATACCGCGATCAGCTTCGAGAGGACGCTCGAAGCCGTATAGGCCGCGCCGGTGGTCGCGAGTCGGCGCAGATGGCTCATCGTTCTCCGCGCCCTACTCTCGTAGCGACAACCCGAGCGCCAGCAGCGCCCAGGTCACCGGATCGATTGCGAACCCCGCGTAACCGAGGGTGTGGACGAGTAGAGCGGCGAAACAGGCCGCGACGCCCGCCCGCATCGGCCCGCTGCCAGGCCACGGGCGCAGGAACGCGACCAGGGCGAGGAAGATCAACGCGGCGTACGGGATGAGCCCAAGAATCCCCTGCTCGGCGGCCACCTGCACCGGCTCGGTATGCGAAACGGGCTGCTCGATCTGGTCTTCGGCTGCGACGACGTTGCGAAAGCCCTCGGTGAAGGCGCCCGAGCCCTGTCCGATGAAGGGCTCGTCCTCGAACATCTCGATGCCGCCCGAGATCAGGTCGGTGCGCCCGCTCGAGGTCTCTGCCAGGTCGTCGCGCTCACGCTTGACGTCGCCCTCCCCGGGGGAACCGGCAAGCACGAAGACCGCCACCGCAGCCAGTCCCAGTCCGGCCGCCGCTGCGAAACCCCGCCCTCCCAGCCGAAACCAGACCAGCAGCGCGAGTCCCACGATGAGCGCAGCGAACGAGGTAAGGGAATAGGTCACAACGAGGGCCGCCAGTAACCCCACGGCCACGATCGTCGCGGCAACCGCGTGGCTTCGGCGCGGGCTCCATGCCACCCAGGCACCCACCGCGATCAGCGCGAACACGAGATAACGGCCGAACACGTTCGGGTCGCGGAACAGCGAGTTGACACGGAAGTACTGGTGCAGCTCGTTGGCCTGCCTGAGGTCGAGGTTGAAGGTGAGTGAGCCATTTACGTACTGGTACGCCGCGACGACGCTAAAGAGCACGGCCATCACCACGGTCGCAGCCAGCGCACGGCCTGCGAGCTTGCGGTACCAGCGCTGGTCGCGCAGCAGGGCAAGTAGGGCGGCAAAGGGTGCCAGGAAGAAGCACACGTTCCGGATCGCGTTCTCCGCATCCTCGGACCAGGCAGAGCCGAGGGCGTAGACCACAAGCGAGGCGGCGATCGCGAGTGCCAGCCACCGCGCCGCCGCAGGCTCAGCCGCGCTCGGGGAGCTCTCGGTCTGGAGCTCCCCGCTGCGACCCTTCGCAAGCAGCCAGGCGCCGCGGAGCCAACCGCCTGCGATTACGCCGTAGAGGGGAACCAGGAGGTAGTTGGTCTCGCCTCCTACCTGGACGGGTACCCGAAGGGCGATCACCACGAACACCGCGACGACGAATGCCGCCGGAGCGCGGACGAACGTGGCGCAAGTAGCGCTAAGCGCCGTGGCGGCGAGCAGCAGGGCGAGGACGACCGCCCCTGGCTGGCCGCGCAGGTCGGCGAAGCGCTCCAGATCCCAGACCTCGCCGACGATCAGCGCCAGGGCTGCCAGGAGGCCCAGCCCCATAGCCGCATAGCGGGTGCGCGGATCGCGGGCTAGCAGCGCGGTGCCGGTGCCGCCGCAGGCGGCGAGAACGCCGCCCAGCTCGATCGCGGAGATCACCCGGCGGCCTCGCAGCCACCAGGGCCGAGCGAGATCTTCGTCGAGCCCGGGGGTCCTCCGGCTTCGCTCAGCCGGATCTTCGTCGGGAAGACCATGTCGCGATCCTCAACCGGCGCCTCCACCCGCAACCGGTATGGGCCGGGCGGCGCCGCATTCTCGCCGTCGTCCCCTCCCCACTCGCAGCGCACCCGCTGCTCGTCCGCCAGCTCAAAATCCTCCGCGAGCACGGCGACCTGCCTACGGCCCCGCCCGACGATCGAGATCCGCGCCGCCGGCTCGCCAAAGCGAGTGAAGAAGACGATCCGGGCCGACGGGTTCTGATCGGAGCGGACGAAGTTCTCCTCGATCTCCACGACCTCCAGAGCGAGATCGGGCGTTCGCGCCTGGTAGACGGCGAGCGCCGCGACCAACGAGACCGCAAGTAGCCCGATGAGTAGGAGCGCCGAAACACGCGCCGGGTCTGCGGCGCGTGGCGGTTGGTCGCTCACCCGCCTGCCTGGTCCTCGCCCAGGATCACGACCACGCTGGCGTCGCCGGAGACCGACTGCACCTCCTGGGTAAGCGCCTGCAGCGGGATCGAGCCGCCCAGTTCCTTCGCCACTCGGCGCGCGTCGCGCTTGCGACCGGGCGCGTACATCACAACCGACTGGTCCGAATCACGCGCGATCCCGGCGATGGTGCCGGGAAGAAAGCCCGCCTGCTCGATTCGCTCGGCGGTGCGGCCGGCCGCGTTACCGGTTCCGGTCGAATTCAGCACCGACACGACAATGCCCGAAGTGTCGCCGCTGTTCGCGAGACCCGAATCGTCGTCGCTGCTGAGGAGCCGGTCGGAGGCCACGATCGCGGTACCGGCGGCGAGCAGCGCCACGGCTGCGATCGCCACAAGCCAGCGTGGTTGGCTTGCCCGGCCGACGAAGCGGCGCCACCGCGGATGCGGAACGAGAGCCGCTCGCTCCATGGTCACCCGCTCGAGGGCGGGCCGCTCGCTCGTGACCCGGATCGCCGTCGCAGTCACGGGGTCGTGCACGTCCGTGACCGCGGGAAACTCGGCCGTGCCCGGGACGGGGTCGCCGCGCTCGGCGTAGATGTGCTCGAGGGTCAGCTCGTGGCGGTCCAGTAAGGACTCGCTCGCAACGAGGTTCGTGGCGGCAAAGCCCGGATCTTCACGCGCCCACTCGCGCAGACGCACGAGGTCCCGGCGCGACGATAGGTACAGCGGCAGTAGCAACACGAAGCCGATGCTCGAGACAGCGGCCACGATCGAGGTGACCTTGTCGAAGGGGAGAATCTCGCTGCCGCCCACGCGGGTACCCCTAGGGGACGACGGACGCCGTGTCGGCGCCCAGATCCGAGTTGTCGCTGCCGACGAGCAATGCGAGCGAGGCTCCATCGACCACGCCGCGCACGGGGTCGGTCATCTCGATCACGTCGATGTCGCCCAGCTGCTCGCGGGCCTCGTTGGCAAGCTCAGCAGCCTCGTCGGCGAAATCCGGCTCGTACATGATCTGGGTCCGCTCGACCCCCTCGGGCGCCTCGTCCTCGACCCCGATCTTGAACGCGGTCGGCTGCACCACGAGCTGTGCGGCGGTGGCCGCCAGCCCGGGGACGGGATCGACCGGCACGGCGCCGTCGGTGAAGGCGCTGGCATTGAGGACCGCGACCTTGACCTTGGCGGGCTTGGCCTCCGTCTTGGCGGCACGTTCGGCTTGCTCGGGAGCGGCGTCGTCGCCCCCGAGGATCCCGAACCCGCTGGTGAGCACGCCGAGCGCCAGCGCCGCGGCGAACGCCGCGGCGAGGAACCAGCGTGGATCGACCGGGGAGCGGCGGTCGAGCTCCTCGAAGCGGACGGCCCACGTCTGGGCAGCACGCGCGCGAAAGGCGTCGAAGCGCCCGGGCTCCTTCTCGGTTTCCTCCCCGCGTGCGTCGGCCACGGCCTGGGCCGCGTCGTCGGCTTCGGCGGCGCGCTCGGGGGCACGGCCCGCCCACTCGCGCAGGCGACGCACTTCCCGTGCTTGCAGGACGATCAGCAGGGCGAGCACCGCGAACCCAAGGAACGCGACGACGCCGAGGATCGGCCCGATGTCCTCGATCGTGCTCATGGAGCGCCCGTGATACTAGGTAGGACAGGCGCGGGAACCGGCACACCCGCCCCGCGCCTACAGATCGAGCTCGATTCGATCGCTTGCCGGACGCTCTCCAACCAGCTCAACCACTCGAGCTGCCAGGCCCGTTTCGTCGCCGCCCGCGACCAGCCCGATGAGACGCTCGACGGTGGTTTCAACCCAATCCGGATCCAGCGAGCGCTCGCGCACAGCTCGCACGATCCGGTCGGAGCTGGTCGGCTGCGGGCGCTCGTCGGGGTTGAACAGTTCCTCGTGGAGCTTTTCTCCCCTGCGCGGGCCCGTGAACTCGATCGTGATCTCGACGTCGGGCTCGAAGCCCGCGAGCTCGATCATGTTGCGAGCTAGGTCCACGATGCGGACCGGCTCACCCATCTCGAGCACGAACACCTCGCCGGACTCCGCGCCCAGATCGCCGGACTTGATCACGAGCTGGACCGCTTCAGGGATTGTCATGAAGTAGCGGGTCATGTCGCGGTGGGTGACGGTGACCGGCCCTCCCTGCTCGATCTGCGAGCGGAAGATCGGAACCACGCTGCCGGACGATCCCAGCACGTTGCCGAACCGCACGATCACGAAGCGAGTGGTGGCGTGGCGCTGGCCGGCTGCCGCGGTGATCCACTCCGCCATCGCCTTCGAGGCTCCCATCACGGTCTGCGGGTTGACCGCTTTGTCAGTCGACACGAGGACGAACCGGCTGGCGCCGGCGACCGCTGCGGTCTCGGCGACCACGCGGGTGGCGATCGCGTTGTTTCGCACCGCCTCGAGCGGGTTGCTCTCCATCAGTCCCACATGCTTGTAGGCGGCGGCATGGAAGACGATGTCGGGACGGAAGCGCTGCATCACCTCGAGCATGCGATCCCCCTCCTTGCAATCGGCGAGCACCGCCTCGCAGCGGCTGAAGTGCAGCTGCTCTGTCATCTCCCGCTCGATCCGGAAGAGGTTGTCCTCGGCATGGTCGAGCAGGATCAGCAGCCGGGGATTGACCCGGGAGATCTGCCGGGCGAGCTCGGCGCCGATCGATCCGCCCGCGCCGGTGACAAGCACGATCTTGTCCTCCAGGTACGCGCCCACGCGGTCCAATTCCATCCGCACCGGGTCGCGCCCGAGCACGTCCTCCACCTGTACCTCACGCAGCTGTCGGGTGAGTTGGACGCCACCTCGCAGCAGCTCGAAGACCGTCGGCAGGGTGCGGACCGGGATGTTGCGGTCGCGGCAGGCAGCCACCACCTTCGCTCGCAGCTCGCCGGGCGCCGACGGGATCGCCAGTACTACCTCGTCCGGCTTGCGCGTTTCAAGCACATCGCCGATCTCGTCCGTGGTCCCCAGCACGCGCAGGCCCAACAGGCCCATCCCCCGCTTGCGCGGGTCGTCGTCGATGAAGCCGATCGCCCGAGTGCCGAGGTTCGGGTTCAGCTGCAGTTCGCGCACGACCATCTGGCCGCCCGATCCGGCTCCGACGATCAGCGAGTTTCGGTGGCCCTTGCGACGCGTTTCTGGCGAGGGTCGCTCGATCCACAGGCGCACGACGATCCGGCCGCCCGCAAGCAGCGCCGTCGTCAGCAGGAAGTCAAAGACCACGACCGAGCGCGGAAGGCTGTCGTCGAACGGCTGGACGACGGCGAAGAAAGCGATCAGGACCGCGCTGGCAAGCGCGGTCGCGCGCAGCAGGGCCGGAAAGTCCCGGGTGAGGAAGTAGCGCCACCACTTCGAGTGAAGGCCCATGAGGGTGAAGACGATCGCCTTGCCGAGCGCAACAAACCCGACCGAGGTCCACAGCATCTCCTGGTAGCGCTCGGGGATTCCGCCCACATCGAGGAAGCGCAGAACGAAGGCGAGCGTGAAGGCGACGGCGGCGAGCACCGCGTCCGCAAAGAACTGGATCGCGCGGTGCCGATATGCCGGATGCGTTAGCCGGCGCATTGGGTCAGTTTAGGCGGGCGCGGGGCCCACCGCCAGCTATGAACGCTCGCCTGCGAGAGCTTTCTCGGTCTCGGCGAGGATGCCGTCGCGGCGCATCTCGTAGGGAAAGTGCTCGCGAATTCGGGCTCGGGCGGCCGCGCCCACCTCGGGACCGGCCTCGAGGGCGCGGGTGACGCCGGCTGCGACCGCCTCCGCGGTGGGCTCCGCGATCACCACACCGGTGTCGCCGACCACCTCCGGCAGGGCTCCTGCCGAGGTGACCACGGGAACCGCTCCCGCCAACATCGCCTCCGCCAACGAGAGGCCAAAGCCCTCGTGCAGCGATGCCTGCACATAGACCGCGCAGCTCCGAAAGAGGGCGTCGAGGCTCTCGTCGGAGAGGTAACCCGTGAGCTGGGCATTCGGTGGGGCGCCGTCGCTGAGCTGCTGGCCAATCTCGTCCTCCCACCACTCGCCCGCGAGGACGAACCGCACGTCGGGCAGATGCGTCGCCGCGGCGACGAACGGCGCGTGCCCCTTGCGGGCGAGATTCACCGAATAGACGGCACCAACCGTGAGGGCCATTCGTTCGCGCTCCTCGCTGGGCTCACCGAAGCGGTCGGGCACGCCGTGGTGGACGACCGTGACCCGGCCCGGGTCGATCGAAGTGTTCGCGCCGATCTCGCCCAGCGAGTAGACGGAGTTGGTGACCAACCGGGTTGCCCGGCGTGCGGTTCCCTTCACCATCCGCCGCCTCAACCCGCCACGCTGGGAGCCGTACCCGATCTCGGGCATCGCCGCCGTATCGAAACCGCCGAAGATCAGCAGCGACGGCTTACCCCGCATGCCGGCTAAGCGCACGGCCAGCGAGGTGTGCCAGGAGGCAAACCAGCCGACGATGACGTCGCATTCCCCGATCGCCCGCCAAAGCGCCAGCGGCCGTGGCCGGAACCCAGGCTGGTAGTAGTCCGTCACCTCGTGGCGCTCCGACAGCGCCTCCCGATCAATGCGGGTGAACGTGTTGCGACGGCTGATGACATAGAGGACGTTTGCCATACCAATCCCTTACCAGGGGGGTCCAGGTGCATCCGCGACAGAGTCGCTCGCGAAACTCACCCGCCTATCCTCCCAGGCCGCCCCAATGCACCTCGCTCTCCCATACGCGTCCGTCACGGACTTCATCGTCGACCCGATCGTCGACGTCGCGACCGACTTCATCGACTCAGTCGGGTTGGTCGGAGTTTTCGTGCTGATGCTGCTCGAGAGCGCCTGCATTCCGGTGCCGAGCGAGGCGATCATGCTGTTCGCCGGATTCAACGTCTCGGAGGGCGATCTGACCCTGTTCGGCATCGTTGCCGCCGGGGTGCTGGGCAATGTCGTCGGCTCCTGGGGCGCCTGGGCGGCGGGCTATTACGGGCGGGTCGAGCTGCTCGAGAAGAACCGTTTTATTCACCTGAACCCAAGGCACCTCGCGTGGGCCGACAGCTGGTTCGAACGTCACGGTGACGCGACCGTTTTCTTCACCCGGATGCTGCCGATCATCCGCACCTTCATCTCGCTGCCGGCCGGTGTCGCGCGGATGCCGTTCTGGCGCTTTACCACGCTCACGCTGCTCGGCTGCATTCCCTGGGTGCTGCTGCTCGGCTACATCGGCCAGGAGGTCGGCGACCGCTGGGAGGAGTGGCGCGACTACCTCCACTACTTCGACTACCCGGTCGCGGCCGCGATTCTCGGCGGGATCATCTACTTCCTGATCAAGCGCCGTGGCTCGGGTCCGCCGCCCGGACCAGCCGAGGCCGAGGCTTAGGCGTTGGCGCCGGGCGACCCGCGGCCCGCCTTACTCGACCTCAGCCCGGCGCGCGCCGCCGCACTCGGCGCGATCCAGGGCCCGACCGAGCTGCTCCCCGTTTCGAGCTCGGCCCACATCTCGCTGATCCCGTGGCTGGCCGGCTGGGATTGGCTGGAGCTCGACCCGGAGACGCGCAAGAGCTTCGAGGTGGCACTTCACGCCGGTACCGCGGCGGCGCTGCTGATCGGTCTGCGCGACGAGATCGCTGCCGAGCTCGGCAGCTTCGATTCCCGGCGCGCACAGGTCGTCGCGCTCTCCTTCGTTCCGCCCGCGATCGCGGGGTTGGCCCTCGAGCGGTGGATCGAAGGCAGCCTCGGCACTCCGCAGGCCACCGCGGCGGGGTTGGTCGCGGGTGCAGCGGCCATGTCGTTTGCCGACCGCTCTCCACAGCGACGAGGGCGAGGCGACGCCGGCGCCCTCGACGGGCTGGCACTTGGCATCGCCCAGGCGCTTGCGCTCGCTCCCGGCGTGTCGCGCAACGGCGCGACTTTAACGGCCGCGCGGCTGCGCGGCTTCACCCGCGAGCATTCGAACCTCCTGTCGCGCACCGTGGCCCTGCCCGTGATCCTCGGTGCGGTGGGCTTGAAGGGCGAGCGCCTGCGCCGTCGCGGCGTCGGGCGCAAGACGGGCGGCATCTTGGCGATCGGCGCGCTCGCCGCGTTCGCCTCGACCCTCCTCTCCACCCGACTCATCCGTCTGGTCGAGCGCGATCGCGCTCTCTGGCCCTACGCCGCCTACCGGATCGGCCTGGCATGGGCGGTGTGCCGACGCTTGCTGCACAATCAGGCGCGATGACCCAGGACGCGTATTCAGCAGCGGGCGTGAGCCAGAGCGACGCCGATGAGTCGGTCGCGGCCCTCGTCTCCCATCTGGCGAAGATCAAAACTGGTAAGCCCTCCCGGGTCGTGCCGCTACCCGGCCACTACGCCAGTGTGCTGCGACTGGACGACCGGACCGGCGTGGCGTTCGGGACCGACGGCGTCGGCACCAAGATGATCGTCGCCGAGCAGCTTGGGCGCTTCGACACCATCGGGATCGACTGCATCGCGATGAACGTGAATGACCTGATCTGCGTCGGGGCCGAGCCGATCGCGATGCTCGACTTCATCCTCTGCCGGGAGGCCAACCCGGACGTCTGCGGGCAGATCGGCGAGGGCCTACGTGCCGGGGCCGAGCTCGCCGGGATCGAGATCCCCGGCGGCGAGATCGCCCAGGTCGGCGACGTCGTCTCGGGCTGGGAGCTGGGCGGCAGCGCGATCGGACTGGTCAGGCTCAGCGACATCGTCTCCGGGGAGCAAATCGAGCCCGGCGACGCGCTGATCGGTGTTCCCTCGTCCGGGTTGCACTCCAACGGCTACACGCTGGCGCGCAGCGTGCTCGCCGACGTGGCGATGGACGACGACCGGCTGGGAGCGCCGCTGGGCGACGTGCTGCTGGAGCCCACTGCGATCTACGTGCGGGCGGTACTCGAGCTGCTCGCATCCACGGTTCCGGTGAACGGTCTTGCCCACATCACCGGCGACGGCTTGAACAACCTGCTGCGGCTCTCACGCACGGTCGGCTACGAGCTCTCGGATCCCCTCCCCGTCCCGCCCGTCTTCGAACTTATCGAGGATCTCGGCGGGGTGAGCAACGAGGAGATGCACGCTGTCTTCAACATGGGGCTTGGATTCGTTTGCGTCGTGCCGGATGCGAGTGCGGATGCGGCTGCGACGCTGCTCGCCGCGCGACACCCGGGAGCCCGAATCGTGGGTTCCGTCACCGATTCGGCCGGAGTCGTCACTCGTGCCAAGCTGAAGCGATGAGGATCGCGATCCTCATCTTTGAGGGCGTGACCGCCCTCGACGCTATCGGCCCCTACGAGGTGCTCTCGCGCCTGCCGGACGTTGAGCTGACCTTCGTTTCGACCGAGGTCGGCCAAAAGCGCACCGATACCGGTCGGCTCGGGATCTCGGCCGATGCGAGCATCAGCCAACTGACCGACCCCGACGTCCTGCTCGTCCCAGGCGGCGAGGGCAACCGTTCGCTGCTGAGCGACGAAACGGTGCTCGGCTGGGTGCGCACGGTCGACGCGACGAGCACATGGACCACCTCGGTGTGCACCGGCTCGCTGGTGCTAGGAGCCGCGGGGCTGCTCGACGGCAAGCGCGCCACGACGCACTGGGCACACCGAGAGCGGCTACGTGAGTTCGGAGCGGTCCCGGCCGTCGAGCGCGTGGTCGAGGACGGCAGGGTCATCACCGCGGCCGGCGTCTCGGCCGGAATTGACATGGCTCTCACCCTCGCGGCCCGGATCGCCGGCGACGACGTAGCCCGAGCGATCCAGCTCGGGATCGAGTACGACCCCGATCCGCCCTTCGACTCCGGCTCACCCGAGAAGGCCGCCCCGGAACTGGTTGAGCTGATCCGCGGACTCGAAGGCCCGTGACGTCCTTGGCGGTGAGCGACCTCGATTTCCGCTCGGTTCCGTTGGCCGAGGAGCCGGCACTCAGCCTCTCGCAGGCAATGCGGACCGAGATCGCCGAGATCTACGTTGGTCTTGACCTCGATGGGCCCGAAATGCCCAAGGCGGGACCCGCTGAGCTCGGGCCGCCCGGAGGAGCCTTCCTAGTCGGCTTCGACCACTCGGGCACGCCGGTTTGCTGTGGCGGGGTGAAGGACCTCGGCAACGGCATCTGCGAGATCAAACGCATGTACGTCGTGCCCGAGGTGCGCCGCGGAGGCGTCGCCACGGCCCTGCTGGACGCACTGGAGGACGAAGCCCGGAGGCTGGGTTACAGCACCGCCCGCCTCGATACGGGCCCGAAGCAACCGCACGCCGAGCGCTTCTACCGCTGCGCGGGCTACACGCCGATTGCCAACTTCAACGGCAACCCGGTCGCAACGTACTTCGGCGAGAAGCCCCTCTAACTAGTCGGCGGCGCGGAGGTGTTCGCGCCAGCTGGAGTTGATCCCGCCGAGGGCGTCGTAGACGATCGCCTCGAGCTCGGGCTCGGGCAGATCGTCGGAGTCAAAGGTGGCGCATTCGCCGTCCCAGCCCACCGGAATTTCGGTCCGTGCGGCCGCCTCAAGCACCAGTTGTTCGCCTTGATCGCCAATCGATTCGAGTATGAGCAGTCCCATCGGGCCGGAACCCTAACTAGGCTCTTGGTGTGATGCGCAGATGAGTGCTGACGGCACATCAACGGGGCTTGGAACCGGCCTGATCGGAACGGTTCTGTCGGAGCGCTACCGACTCGACTCAAAGCTCGGCAGCGGCGGGATGTCGACCGTGTACCTCGCCCTGGACGAAACGCTTCAGCGGCGCGTTGCGATCAAGGTTCTGCATCGTGAGATGTCCGACCAGCCCGACCAACTCGAGCGCTTCCGGCGTGAGTCGCGCACAGTGGCGCAGCTCTCGCACCCGAACATCGTTTCCGTGATCGACGCCGGCGACGACGGGGGGCATCCCTACATCGTTTTCGAGTACGTCGAGGGTGAAACGCTGAAGCAGCGGATCGACCGGCTTGGGCGCCTGCCCCTCGATGAGGCCGCCGCCTACGGGATCGAGATCGGGCGCGGGTTGCAGGCGGCGCACTCGGCACAGCTAGTTCACCGCGACGTCAAGCCGCAGAACGTCCTGATCGACTCCGAGGGCCGCGCCAAGGTCACGGACTTCGGGATCGCCCTGTCGATGGAGGCCGACGGCCTGACCAAGACGGGACGCGTGCTGGGCACCACCGACTACGTCTCGCCGGAGCAGGCGATGGGCAAGGAGGTGGACGCCCGCTCTGACGTCTACTCCCTGGGAGTACTGCTCTACGAGATGCTGATCGGCGACGTCCCGTTCAAGGCCGAGACGCTCGTCGGCGTCGCGATGAAGCATGTGAACGAACAGATGCCCGACGTGCAGCGCCGGCGGCCGGGTGTCTCCGCCGCGGTCGCCGCCGTGATCGATCGCGCGACCCAGAAGGAGCCCCGCAAGCGCTACCCGCAGATGGGCGCAATGCTGGCCGACCTGGAGGGGGCGCTGGAGGTCGAGGTCTCGCGCGCCGGCGGCTCGAGTGGCGAGGCGACCACCGTGCTCGACTCGGTGCCACGCCGAAGCCGCATCCTCGGCGCGCGGACGGTTTCGATCGCGGGCGTCCTGCTCGTTCTGGCTGGGGTCGGCGTTGCGCTCGCGATCGTGGGGCTCGGCGGAAGCGACAGCCTCCAGGAGCAGCGTGAAGAGGACGATCCGGCCGTGGCGGCCTCCGGGAACGAGATTGAGATTACGGCGGCGACGGACTTCGACCCGGAGGGCGACAGCTCGGAACACCCCGACGAGGTCGGACTGGCAATCGACGGCAACCCCACGACCTCATGGACCACCGAGTCCTACACGGCCGCGCCCTCGCTGCTCGACGCGGCCAACAAGGCCGGCGTCGGACTCATCGTCGAGGCGGTCGAACCCGTGACCGCGCGCCAGATCGAGCTCACTACCGCGCTGCCGGGCTGGAGCGGTGAGATCTACGCGGCAGCGGACGGACCGCCGACGGACCTCGCGGATTGGGGGGTGCCAATCGGCACCTACACGGCTGAGGAGACCGAGACGGTCGAGTTGAGCGAATCGCCCGACGCCCAGTTCTTTCTCATCTGGATCACCGAGCTGGCCGACGGCGACGACGGCTTCTCCGCTTCGATCGGCGACGTCAAGCTCTTCGATTGATCCCGCGGGCTGCGACGAGCTCGGCTCCGGTGACCCTAGAACGAGTGGCTGCGCTCCTCCGCGTGGCGTTCCACGGCGAGGCTGACGAGGCGATCGCAGAGCTGCGGATAGGCGAGTCCGCTCGCCTCCCATAGCGCCGCGTACACACTCGTCTCGGTGAAGCCTGGGATGGTGTTGATCTCGTTCACGAGCAGTTCTCCGTCGGCGGTCAGGAAGAAGTCGCACCGGGCGAGGCCGCGGCCGACGATCGCCCGGAAAACCCGGGTGGCGAGCTCACGCACCGCAACCACCTGCTCGTCGCCGATCGGGGCGGGGACCGCCAGCTCCATTCCGCCCACCGAGTACTTGGCCTCGAAGTCGTACCAGTCGGCGCCCTGGGTGACGATCTCGCCCGGCAAGGAGGTCTGAATGGCGGAGTTGCCGAGCACCGAGATCTCGATCTCCCGCGCCTCTGCATGGGCTTCGATGATGACGCGCGGGTCGTGAGAGGCGGCCAACTCGATCGCATTGTCGAGCTGCCGATCGATCGAATCCACCTTGCTGATGCCCACGCTGGACCCAAGTCGCGACGGCTTTACCCACAGCGGCAAGCCCATCCTCGCCACGTGCTTGCGCCAATCATCCTCTCCCACTTCGCAGAAATCCACCTGCGGTAGTCCGTGATAGGCCAGCAGTCGCTTGCAGACAACCTTGTCGAGGGCGATCGCGGCGGCGAGGACGCTGGGTCCCGCGTAGGGAATGTCGAGGCACTCGAGGAATCCCTGAACTGTCCCGTCCTCGCCATATGGCCCGTGCAGAACGGGGAACGCCGCGTCGCAGTCGAGCAGCCCGCCGGCCGCTCTCAGCTCAATCTCGGTGCCGTCACTCGTCCACCGTCCGCCGCGGTCGATCAGCACACGAACCACCTCGTGCCCCCCCTGCTCGAGACCGGCTGCAACGGCTTCGCCGGAGCGCAGCGAGACTTCGTGTTCGCTCGACCTGCCGCCTGCGATGACCGCTACGCGCATGGGCCGAAGCTACCGGGCGCGGCCGCGCTCACGTGGCGAGGGTTCCTCCTCGGGAGCCTCCTCGGGCGGAGGCTCCTCCTCAGGCTCGACGTACACCGCGACGAAAATCGTCACCTGGTCGCCCGCCCGGATGCGTGTGCCGGCCGAGGGCGCCTGGTCGGTGACCCGATCGTCGTCGCTCTGGACGTCGGTCTCCTGCTCGATCACCTTGATGTTGTTGGCACCGCGCCCTCGCAGCGTCGCGATCGCCGTATCGCGGGGCTGACCCTCGACGTTGGGCATCACGACCGTCCCGGCACCGTTGGAAACCATCAGCTGCACCTCGGTGCCCTTCTCGAGTCGACTATCCGGACCCGGGTCCTGGCCGATCACGGTCCCCTCAGGCTCGTCCGAGTTCTCCGATTCGATGTTGGGAAGCAGGCCGAGTTCGCGGAGTTGGGACGACGCCTCGGCCTCTTCGAGCCCCAGCAGGCTCGGCACCGTGACCAGGTTTGGCCCCTTGGAAACGAACACCGTTACGGCGGACTGGCATGGCACCTGCTCACCGATCGAGGGGTCGGTGCGCACTACCGACCCCGAGTCGGTGTTACCCGAGAAGACCCGACGCTCGTTCACGAGCAGTTCGTCGCGGTGCAACCTCTTGGTCGCCTCGCCGATCGGATCGCCGACCACGTTCGGGACTCGTACCGACTGCCCGAGCGAAACGCTCAGCGTCACCTCGGAACCCTCGTCAGCCTGGTCACCTGCGCGCGGATCCTGCTCGGCGACGGTGTTCGGCTCGTCGCAGCTCTCGAAGGTCGTGGAGAAGGGGTCGAAGCCCGCTCGCTCCAGAATTCTCTCGGCCTCCGATTCGGTTTCGCCGATCACGGTGGGAACCCGCTTCTGCTCGGAGCGGGTGAGGGCGAAGACGACGACTGCCGCGATCAGCGCGGCGATCACCCCGAGGGCGATCAGCTTGCGGCGGTCGTAGCCGCCCTCATCTTCCTCGCCCTGCGCAGCGTCGGCGGCCTCGCCGCTTGCCAGTGCCGCTCCCGCGGCGCCTACGCCGGCCGCATAGACCGCAGTCCTCCCCAATGTTCCGCCCGAAGGATCGGCCTCCGCGGCATCCAGCGCCTCGAGGAACTCCCCCGCGGTCGCAAAGCGGGCGGCCGGGTCCTTTGCCAGCGCGCGGAGCACCACGGCGTCGAGCGACCGTGGAACCTCGGGGTTGAGCGCGCTCGGCGGGCGTGGCTGCTCGGAGACCTGCTTAAGCGCGATCACCACGGCCGTGTCGCCCTCGAAAGGCACATGGCCCGTCAGCGCCTCGTACAGGATCACCCCGATCGAGTACAGGTCGCTCGGCGCCTGGACCTCGAAGCCCTGTGCCTGCTCGGGCGAGAGGTACTGCGCGGTGCCGAGCACGGATCCGGTCTGCGTGATCTCCGACGCCCCCGCCCGGGCGATGCCGAAGTCGGTAACGCGAGCGCGCCCCTCTGCGTCCACCATCACGTTCTGGGGTTTCAGATCGCGGTGGATGATTCCGCGCTCGTGCGCGAATCTGGCGCCCGCGAGAATCTGCCGGGTGATCTCGATCGCCTCCGCCTGGTTCAACCCGCGCTGGATCAGGTCGCCCAGCCCAGCGCCGTCCACATACTCCATCGCGATCCAGTGGCGCCCGTCGGTCTCGCCGCGGTCGTAGACGCCGACCACGTTCGGATGCTGGAGGCCGGCGGCCGCCTGGGCCTCGCGGCGAAAGCGCTCGATGAACTGCGGATCCTGGGTGAAGCGCTCGTGGAGGAACTTCAGCGCAACCTGGCGGCCGAGCATGGAATCGTCTGCCAGCCAGACGTCGGCCATCCCGCCCGATCCGATCCGGCGCACCAGCGTGTAGCGCTCCCCCACGTTCTGTCCACCTTCAAGCCTCACATCAACCTCCGGCCAAAGCGTCCATCACCTGGGTTGCGATCGGCCCCGCCACCTCGCCGCCGAAACAGCCTGTGCAACGCTCGAGCATCACCGCGACGGCGATCTGGGGGTCCTCGGCGGGCGCAAAGCCGATGAACCACGGCCTGTTCGTGGACTCCTGCACGTTGATCTCGGCGGTGCCCGTCTTGCCCGCGAGCTGACCGAGACCGGTCGAGAGTCCTGCCGCGGTTCCGTCGTTGGCGACGCTGGTCATCATCTCGACAACCTGCTGGGCGGTCTCCCCGCTCATCACCTGCGCCTGCTGGTCCGGATCGAGCTCTTCGACCTCCCGGCCGTCCGGATCGATCGCGGACTCAAGCAGGGTGGGCTTCATCAGCTTGCCCTCGTTGGCGACCGCGCCTGCCACCTGCGCCATCTGGAGCGGGGTTGCACGGAGCTGTCCCTCGGCCCCGCCCTGCCCGATCGCAACGCGGCCGACATCGAACGCCTCTACAACGAGGCTCCCGTCCGAGTTGAAGACTCCGCTCGGGATCATCTGGTCGCTAGGGAAGTTCAGCTTCGGGTCCTCATAGAAGCCGAACCGCTTCATGTACTCGACCATGATCCCGGGGCCGAGATCCTCACCGACCTGGGCCCAGTACGTGTTGACCGAGTTGGTCAGTGCCGCCGTCATGTCGATCGTGCCGAAATCCTGGCCGCCCGAGTTGGCAAGCGGCGCGCCAGAGATCTGGACGCCCGAGTTGGCATTCAAGGTTGTGGTGGAATCGAACTCCCCCGAGTCGAGCGCGGCGACTGCGGTCACGACCTTCATCGTTGATCCGGGCTCGTAGGTGCTCTGCGTCGGGCGGTTCAGAAGCGGCGCCGCGATGTCATCGCTCTGTAGCTGGGCGAACGTGTCCTGGTTGTCGACGCTGTTTGGGTCGAACGCTGGCACCGACGCCATCACCCGCACCGCGCCCGTGTCCGGCTCGATCGCAACCACGGATCCGCCCACCGTCGATCCGTCCACACTTGTGCCGGGCGTCGAGGCAAGGGCGCTCTGCAGGGCGTCAACGGCGATCTGCTGGGCGCCGGCGTCGAGGGTGAGCGTGATGTCGGCGCCCTTCTGCGTCTCACCCGAGAGCTGGTCGATGATCGATGCGAACTCGTTCTCATCACCGGAGAGCAGTTGGTTCTCCGAGAGCTCCACACCGGTGCGGCCCACGTCTACGAACGAATATCCCACCGGGTTGCCGAACAGCGCGGCCGCAGGGTAACGGCGCACGAAGACGCGCTGTGGTCCCCCGCCCGTCGGCTGACTCACGGCGATCAGGGTGCCGTCGCGCGAGGAGATGGTGCCCCGTTCGATCTGCTGTTCCTCGATCAGCGGCCGGCGGTTTTGGGGGTTCTCGTCGAGCTCGTCCGCGTCGATCACAGCCCACTTCGATGTGAACGCCACGAGTACCGCAAAGAGGCCCAGCACGATTACGTAGATGCGGCGAATCGGAGCGTTCACGCGACTCGCTCCTGCAGATCCGGAAGATCCACGGGGTCAGGGCGCACATCTCCCCGCGAGGGCCTGCGCGCCCGATCGGAGACGAGCAGCAAAAGGGCCAACAGGATCATGTTGGCGACGATCGAGCTGCCGCCGAACGAGATGAACGGCAGGGTGACACCCGTGAGCGGAATCGCCTTGACGACACCACCGATGATCACGAACGCCTGCAGGCAGAAGACGGCGCTCAGCCCGGCCGCAAGCAGCTTTGAGAACCCGTCCGGGGCCATGATCGCGGTCTTGAAGCCACGCGCTCCGATCAGCGCGTAGGTGAGGATCAGCCCGCAGGCTCCGAACAGGCCGAGCTCGGCGACGATCACGGCAAAGATGAAGTCGGTGTGGGGTTCGGGCAGGATCGACCCGCAGAACGGAAACCCCTGCGTGCAGGAGTCCGGGAAGAACGGCCCTGGCAACTTCAGCAACGACTGCCCCAGGCCCTGCCCGAAGAGCCCGCCCTCGGCCTGTGTGAAGAGGGCCGCGGTGATCTGGCCTGCTCCATCGGGCGCGTCGCGGGCAAACGGGTCGATCCAGATGTCGATGCGCTCCTGCACGTGGCCGACGGTCGATGCGAAGAAGTACGCGCCGGCGAGGAACATCACCATCCCGATCACGACGTAGGAGAGGCGGTTGGTCGCGACGTAGAGCAGCGCCAGGAATGCCCCGAAGAACATCAACGAACTGCCCAGGTCGCGGATGAAGACGAGCATGACCATCGCCGCCCCCCATACCACGAGCAGCGGCCCGAAGTGCTTGAGCGGCGGGATCGTCATCCCGAGAAAGCGCCGGGCGGCGACTGAGAGCAACTCTCGCTTCTCGTTCAGATAGCTCGCGAGAAAGATGACCACGCCGATCTTCGCCAGCTCTGCGGGCTGGAAGGAGAGCGGTCCTAGATCGACCGCCAGGAAGGCCCCGTTCACCTGCGAGCCGATGCCCGGAAGCCGCGGCGAGAGCAGCAGCGCAAGCGACGCGATCGCGATCAGGTAGCGGTAGCGCTCCAGGGCGTGGTAGTCACGCAGGAAGAGAATCGTCGCGGCGAAGGCACCGAGTCCGAGCAGGAACACGGTCGCCTGCTCGACGGCGAGCGTCTCGTCGATCCGGTAGAGGACCACCAGTCCGACCGCCGCCAACAGGGCGCACAGTGGGAACAGGAAGGGGTCGGCGTTGGGCAGTCGTAGTCGCAGGAACATGTGCGCTGCGACGCAGATCGCAAGGAAGTACCCGCCGTAGATCAGGCTGAGATCCCCGAAGTCCTCGTCGCGCCCGACCAGAAAGACCTCGGTGAAGCCTGCCGTGACCAGCAGCGCGACCGGCAGTAGCGCCAGCAGCTCGCGGTTGCGAGCGCTCATTGGTTGGCGTTGCGCCCGCGCTTGGCCCGATTCTGCACACGGTCGCGCTGCCTGGTGCCAGACGCCGGGCTCTCGGCTTCCGGTTCGGGTTCGGCGGCCGCAGCGGCGGCCTGTTCGAGGTCGTCGAGCAAGTCCTCTGCATCCTGGCGCCCGCGCAGCTCGTGGTCGGTCGCGCTGTCCTGGCGATCCTCCGGAAGCGATGCGACCTGCACGGGTGAAGCGAGTACCTCGTTGTAGAGCTCGACGCCAAGCGGCAGGTCGTAGGGCAAGCCGCGATAGAGGGTGAGCCGGCCGCCCTCGTCAGAGCCAAGGAAGTAGACCTGCCGTGCGCCCACCACGGCCAGAGCGAGGAGCGAGGCGACGATCACAAGCGAGACCAGCGCCTTGACGACGGTGCCGGCACGGCTGCGTCGCTTGGGTGGAGGCGCACCGGGGGCGGGGCGGGAGGCTGCGCCGCCCGTGCTCACGGTCGAGGGACGTTCGGCGGCGGCACGCATAGCTTCGGCGCTGAGCCCGGCGCTCGCCGCGGTGGGCCCGACCAGGGTGGCGCCCTCGTCGGCCTCGTCCCCGGCGGCGACGCCTTCTAGTCGGAAGGCTACGACGGTGATGTTGTCGCGACCACCCGCCTCGTTGGCCGCAGAAATCAGTGCAGCGGTGGCACGGTCGAGATCGGGCTCAGCGGAGAGGATCGCCGCGATCCGATCCTCCTTGATCATCGTGGTCAGACCGTCGGAGCAGAGGAGATAGACGTCGCCGGGGCGAGCACCGTAGGTCATGGTGTCCACCTCCACCTCGGGCTCGGGCCCGAGCGCACGGGTGATGATCGAGCGCTGCGGGTGATCCTCAGCCTGCGCGTCGGTGAGGCGCCCTTGGCGGCGAAGCTCTTCCACCAGCGAATGATCCGACGTGAGCAGCTTCAATTCGCCGTCGCGCCAGCGATAGGCACGGCTGTCGCCGACGTGGCCGAGGATGAGCTCGTCGCCTTCGACCAGGGCAGCAGTGAGTGTGGTGCCCATGCCCGAGCGTGACGAATCGTGCTGTGCCAGTGAATGGATCTGACGATTCGCTTCGAGGGCGATGCCGCGCAGAAACGCCTCCGGCGACCCGCCGGAGCGCTCGGCCGGCTCGAACGCCTGTGCGGCGATGCTCGAAGCGACCTCGCCCGCCTGAGCGCCCCCCATCCCGTCGGCTACGGCGTAGAGCGGCGCACGGGCGAAGTACGAGTCCTCGTTGGCGGTGCGCTGGCGCCCGGTGTCCGACCGGAATGACTGCTCGATCACGCGCAACAACGGCCGTTAGCTCCCCGGCACTTCGAGCTCGAACCGGAGCTCGGTGTCGCCGATCCGGACCTCGTCGAGATCGTTCAGCTCGGCCTCCCCGTGAAGCTGTCCGCCGTTCAGATACGTCCCGTTGGTCGAGTTCAAGTCCTCAACGTAATAGCTGGCGCCACGGGAATAGAGGCGGCAGTGGATGCCGGACGCAAAGCGATCCTCGATCCGGACGTCGGCATCTCCGGCGCGGCCGATGGTGAGTCCGCCAAAGAGGTCGTAGCGATCGCCGGCGTTCAGCCCGCCTCCCTTCACCACGGCCAGTGCGGCGTCGGTGGCAGCCGCGCGGCCGCCGGGTCCTGCAGCCTGGTGGAAACCGGTCGCCTCGGGCGCGACGGTGGACCCGGCGCGCACGTCGCGCAGCGCGCTCCGGGCGACCCAGAGCAGGAAGAGGTAGAGCACGGCGAGGAAGCCGAACTTCAACCCGACGGCGATGGGCTCCGTGTCCAAATCAGTTCTCGATGTCGAAGGTGAAGTAGGTGGTGCCGATCTGGACCTGGTCGCCGGGGTTCATCCGGGCGCTGTCTACCTGACGGCCGTTGACCTTAATGCCGTTCGTCGAGCCGAGATCGACGATCTGCCAATCCCCGCTCGGCCCCCGGCGGAGTTCCGCGTGCTTGCGGGAGACGTTGGGATCGGCCAGCACACATTCGCATTCCTTCGAGCGGCCGAGTGACGCGACGGGGCCCTCGAGGACGAAGCGCCGGTCGTCTAGTGACACGATCGCCTTCGTTTCGGTTAGGTGGGCCGTGCGCTTTGCCGAGCGCGGCTGCTTCGCCTGTTTGGGCGGGAGGGAGTAGACCATGGTGTGGCCCTGCTCTCCCTGCGAGGGGTTCTCGCCCTGCCGAGCCGGCGGCTTGACGAGCCTGGTCTGGATCCCGAACTCGCCGAGACGCAGGCGATCGTCTGTCTCGAGCTTCACCTCGGGACGGGTGAGGAGCGCGTAGTCGCCGCGGCGGGCATGCTCCAGCAGGTAGGCGGACAACTCCTGCTCGAGCGAGCGCTCGTACCCCTCGAGGCGTTCGCGATCCTCTGTACCCAGCCAGACCGTGTACTGGTTCGGAACGTAGACCCTTGCCACCGAGGCGGTGCGATGAGCGTCCATCTCCTTTGCCAGCTTGCGCGCGATCTCGACCGGCTGGACCTCCGACGAGAAGGCACGACTGAAGACCCCTTCGACGAGGCTTTCGATCCGGGCTTCGAGGTTGCGTAGGACGCTGATCTCGGCTCTCCTTGGCATCCTGCGAGGGCGGGGATCCCGGCCACATGGCCAGGTATCGCAGGTCGGATAATCCTACGCGAGGGCGGGGGTCTTTCCCGGGTCCACCGCGGGCTTGCGGTGGTGGGAATCCCCCGCGTTGCGGCGGGATGACGCCGCGGCCACTGCCAGGCCCGCGGCGAGGACGATCAGGGCGGCGTTCCGTCCCTGCGCTCCACTGCCCACCACGCCCAGGGCGGCGGCCATGCCTGCGGCCCAGATCATTGCCAGCACGAGCGCGACGGCCGGGTGTGCTCGTAGGGCGAATCCGAGCAGGACGCTTGCCACTGCGACCACGGCCATTCCGAGCAGCGCCTGGGGGTCGGCAAGGGGAGCCAGCACGGCCGTGGCTGCGTCGCCGACCGAACGTTCCCAGCCATCCGGAGCTGCAGGTGCGATCCCCAGTCTCGGTCCCGCTTTGAACGCGAGAGCGGCCGCCAGGTAGGTGGCGAACGCGGTAGCACCGAGGATCGCGCGTTCGGCGGCGCGGGTGCCGGCGAGTGCAATCAGTGCAGCGCACGCGCCCAGCGCGCCCACGGCTCCGAGGGGAATCGCGGCCAGTGGAAGCGCTGCGTGAAGCGGGTTGCGACAAAGGACTAGGGCCGGGATCGCAAGCAGGGCCGCAAGCAGGGCGAGGCCGGGCCTCGCACCTGGGCCGGCGAGGGCGGCCAGACCCGTGGCGCTTCCGGCGAGAACGAGGACGCGGGAGAACGAGCGTGGTGGCACGAGGGCTTCGGCGTCGTCTGGCGCGGGCACGGCGCATTGGTCGTCGAGGTCGGGGGTCGCCTTGGCGATCGACCTGCGGAGGCTCTCGAGCTTTGGCCGACCCTCCGGCTCGGGGTCGAGGCAGGCGTCGATGCGGCCAACGAGCGCCCGCGGCAGGTCGGGCCGAATCTCAGCGAGCGACGGCACGGGCTGTCCGATCTGGCGCACGGTCTGTGCGGGAGTACGTCGCGCGACCGGGTTCTCACCGGCCCACACCTCGTAGAGGGTGAGGGCGAGCGCGTAGACGTCCGTGGCCGAGCCGACCGCGTCCCCCTCCGCCTGTTCGGGAGCCATGTAGGCGAGGGTGCCCAGCACCTCTCCCGGCGCCGTTAGGGTGGGCGACCCGGCAACCGAGGCGATGCCGAAATCCATCAGCTTTGCGCGCCGGCCACCGCTGTCAGGCGACTTGATGATTGCGTTCTGGGGCTTGATGTCGCGGTGAATCACGCCACGACCGTGCGCGTGGGCGAGCGCGTCACACAGGTCGGTGCCGATTCGCCCGACGTCGCGGTCGGAGATCGACCCCTTGCGGGCTAACTCGTCGAGCGTCTCTCCCTCCACCAGTTCCGAGACGAGCAGTGCGTGCCCATCGCGCTCACCGAGCTCGTACAGGGTGACTATCGCCGGGTGATTCAGCCGCGCGGCGGCCTGCGCTTCCCGGAGCACCCGGTCGGCGCCGGCGATCCCGATCTCCTTGACCGCGACCGACCGTTCAAGGCGCTCATCCCACGCGCGGTAGACGATCCCCATCCCACCGGAACCGATTCGCTCCCCGAGCCGGAAGCGCCCCATGACGAGCTCGCCTGACAATTCCTTTCGGGATTCGCCGCCGCGCGCTCCCATCCTGCCCGCTGCGGTCCTTGCCAGCCCATAAGCTTGCCTTTCGAGCAACGACGTGGAACTCTCTGCCGACGATCCCTCCCCGCCGAGACGGCGGCACGCCTCATCGAGAGGTTCCCGCCGTGAGCGGCGTCCACCCCCACCGCCGAAGGCGGGTGGCGGGATGCTGGGCAGGCGCATCTTCGCCCTCGTCATCGGCCTTTTGATCCTCTTCGGCTTGGTCACCGCCGTCCGTGGCTGCTTGGGTGCCCGCGAGGAGCGCGCCTACGAGAACTACCTCAGCGACCTCTCATCCGTGGCGGCCACGTCATCCCAGCTATCGAAAGAGTTCTTCGGCCTCCTCAGCAATCCCGGCGAGGCCTCGGCGACCGAGTTCGGCGACCAGATCGGTGCCACCCGCGGGACCGGCACCGATCTCCTGAACCGCATCGAAGGCCTGGATGCTCCCAATGATGCGGGCGAGGCTCAATCCGACCTGAAGCTCGCATACGAGCTGCGACGCGACGCCCTCGGCGAGATCGCCAACAGAATCGACGGCGCGCTCCAGGGAGAGGATCGGCCGGCCTCGATCGAGGCGGTTGCCACGGCGATGCGCTCCCTGCTCGCCAGCGACGTCCTCTACGCCCGCGCTCGCGCCGACCTGCGTCAGATCCTCGCCGACAAGGAGATCGACGGCCAGGTACCCGAGAGCGTCTTCCTGCCCGAGCCTGTGGAACAGTGGGTGGACTTCCTCCGTCTCTCTGGGCAGCTCGCGCGGGTGGCGGGCGCAACGGGCGTCGCGGGTAGCGGCACCCACGGCACCGAGCTGGCGTCCACGGTGGTCAAGCCAGGCAACGTGACGCTTGCGCCGGAGGCGCCGACCACGGTTTCCGGGAGCAACCCCCAGCTGTTCATCTCGGTCCTGAACGGAGGCACCGAGGACGAGACGGACGTCTTCGTCTCCTACCGGCTCACGGGCGGACTCTCGACGTTGGACGGCCGAACGACGATCAGCCGGATCGCACCGGGCGCGACCGAGGTCGCCACCATGCCGATCGAAGGCGAGATTCCGCGCGGCGAGCAGCTGGTCCTAACGGTCACCGTCCTTCCCGTGGCCGGCGAAGAGCTCTCGGACAACAACGAGTCCACCTATCCGGTCACCTTCGAGTAGGGGACACTCGGGCTCTTGAGAGTCGCCTTTCTCGGTCCTGCCGGGACGTTCTCAGAAGACGCGCTGCTCGCTGCCGCGGCCGATGCCGAAGTGGAGCACCTCCCCTGCCCGACCGTGTTTGACGCGGTTCAGGCCGTCGAGCGCGGCGAGGCCGACCGGGCGCTGGTGCCATTCGAGAACTCGATCGAGGGCTCGGTGCGCTCGACGCTCGATGCACTTGCGTTCGAGGCGCACAACGTGGTCGTGGCCGGTGAGCACGACCATCCGATCTCCGTGAGTCTCCTCGCGAGAACCGAGCTGGAGCTACCGGCTGTCGAGGTGGTGCTCAGCCACCCACAGCCCGCTGCGCAGTGCGCCAGGTTCGTACGGGAAAGTCTCCCGGGGGCCGAGCTACGCGCGACGGACAGCACCGCCGAGGCGGTGAGGACTGTCGGTGCGCAGGACCGGCCGTGGGCGGCTCTTGGAGCAGCCTCGGCCGCTCCGATCTACGGATGCGTCGTACTGCGCGAGGGGGTCGAGGACGAGTCCGACAATGTCACCCGTTTCGTGTGGATCGCGCCGGAGTCGGTCAAGCCTCGAGGCGATGGACCGTGGCGAACGACCCTGATCTTTTCCGAGCTCGGCGCCGACCACCCCGGGGCGCTGGTCGACGCGCTGACGGAGTTCTCATCCCGGGCGGTGAACCTCACCCGGATCGAATCGCGGCCGCTCCGGCGCGGCCTTGGGCGCTACATGTTCTTCGTGGACCTGGACGGCGCAGCCGCGGACGGCGTGGTGGCCGAGTCGATCGCCGCACTGCGCGGCAAGGCAGAGAACGTCCGGGTACTCGGCAGCTATCCGGTTGGCGGCGGCATCCCGTGATCACAGGGCGCCGCGCGGTTTACAATTCGCCTCGCCATGAAGCGCGTGGCCGACCAGGAGGGTGAGGTGGGGGACCGAAAAGTCGTCTCCCTCGCCGGACGCCTATACGGCGGTCGCAGCCACGCGCACGGCAGCAGTCGCGTCCTCGTCCTGAACGCCTCGTATGAGCCGATCAACGTGTGCACTACACGGCGCGCGACCGTTCTGGTGCTAAAGGAGCGCGCGGAGGTGCTCGAGCGCGGCGAGGGTCAGCTGCGCTCGGAGCGGATGCGCATGGAGCGACCCTGCGTGATCAGGCTGGTGCGGTACGTGCGCGTGCCACGCGACGTGCGTCGGCGAAAGATCACCCGCAAGGCCGTCCTCGCCCGCGACGCCTACACATGCCAGTACTGCGGCCGCGAGCAGGGCGGGCTGACCGTGGACCACGTGATCCCTCGCAGTCGCGGTGGCTCCTCGGCATGGGACAACATCGTCGCCGCCTGCGCTCCGTGCAACCGAAAGAAGGGCAACCGGCTGCCGAACGAAGCCTCGATGCCGCTCCGGGCGCATCCCAAGGCGCCCGGGCCGACGATCTTTATCCGCATCGCGGCCCCACGCGTCCCGGACGCGTGGGAGCGGTACCTGCTGGCGGCCGCATAACCAGCCGACAGAACCGGACGATTCGGTCGGTGCCGGTGGCGAGCGAATGCTGTTTCCGGAACGACGAAGGGCCGCCCCCTCGCGGGTCAGCGGCCCTTCGCCTTACGCCTGTGCGATTTCAACGATCGGGGATTGACAGCGGGTGGGACAAACTCCCGCCTCCCGTGTGACCGCCGGTACCTGGTGTGGATTTCACCAAGCGGCTCGCACTTGCCTCCTCAGTGCTCCGGCACCTCCAGAGTCCCGTAAAGCATGTGAATTAGGACCACCTCCTTTCTCTGGTCAGCTGATTGAACCAAATGCGGAGGTCGGGTCAACGCCCGGCACCGCGAAGGGGCGGCTTCGGCTCTCAGACGTCGGTGGATTCGGGCGGCTTGGCCGCCTCGGCCGCGGCCTCGGCCACCGCGTCCGCCTCGGCGGCGACGTCGCCTGTATCCAGCTGGTCGCCTCCGTCCTCCGCCTCGGAGCTCGACTCGACCACCAGGGCCACTGCGCTGACGCAATCGTCGGGGTCGTTCAGCTTCATCACAATCACACCCTGGGTGGCGCGGCCCATTTGCGAGATGCCGCCAGCCTTGGTGCGCTGCACCATCCCCTTTTGCGAGATGAAGATCAGATCCTGGTGTTCGCGGGCGATCAGGGCGCCGGCGACGCCGCCCTTCTTCTCGGTGAGCTTGATCGTTAGCACGCCCTTCGTCCCGCGGCCCTTGACCGGGTACTCGCTGACCGCGGTGCGCTTGCCGTAGCCATTCTCGGTCACGACGAACAGCTCGGAGTCGTCACGAGCGATGTCCATCGCCAGGACTCGGTTTTGCTCTCGGCCGATCTTGCCGGAGACGTTCATGCCCTTCACACCGCCAGTCCCCCTGCCCATCGGACGGACGGCGGACTCGCTGAAGCGCGATGTGTGACCGGACTTCGAGACCATGAGGATCTCGTCCTCGCCCGAGGTGAGGCGCACCTGGACCAGCTCGTCGTCGTCGCGGACCTTGATCGCGATGATCCCGTCCGCCTTGATCTTGGTGTTGTACTCGAGGAACTTGGTCTTCTTGATCTGGCCGCGAGCGGTGGCGAAGACGAGGAACTTGTCCTCCTTGAAGTCGCGCGTGGGGATCACGGTCCTGACCTTCTCGCCCTCGCGCAGCGGCAGGACGTTTACGAGCGCCTGGCCCTTGGCGGTGCGCTGGCCCTCGGGCAGTTCGTAGACCTTCAGGCGGTACACCTTGCCCCGGTTGGTGAAGAACAGCAGGAAATCGTGGGTTGAGCAGATGTGGAGGTGCTCGATGTAGTCGTCCTCCTTGAGGTTCATCCCCATCACCCCCACGCCGCCGCGGCGCTGCTGGCGGTAGGTGGTGAGCGGTAGGCGCTTCGCGTAGCCCGAGTGGGTGATCGAGATGACCATCTGTTGGTCGGCGATCACGTCCTCGATGTTGAGGTCGCCCTCGAACGCGGTCAGCTCGCTGCGGCGCTCGTCGCCGTAGCGCTCCTCGATCTCCGTCAGTTCCTCCACGACGATCGCGTCAACCCGCGCCGGGTCGCCGAGGATTGCCCGCAGCTCGGCGATCGTCTCCATCAGCTCGGCGTGCTCGGCGCGAACCTTGTCGGCCTCGAGCGCGGTCAGGCGCTGGAGGCGCATGTCCAGGATCGCCTGCGCCTGGATCTCCGAGAGCTCAAACTCTTCGATCAGGCCTTCGCGAGCTGCCTCGGGGTCGGCCGACGCCCGGATCAGCGCGATCACGGCGTCGAGGTTGTCGAGCGCGATCAACAGGCCTTCGAGGACATGGGCGCGCTCCTCGGCACGGCGCAGCTCGTACTGGGTACGCCGGGTTACCACCTCGCGCTGGTGGTTGACGTAGTGCTGGATCAGCTCCTTGAGGCTCAGCGTCTTGGGCGCTCCCTCGACCAGCGCGACCATGTTGATGCCGAACGAGTTCTGCATCGGGGTGTGCTTGTAAAGCTGGTTCAGCACCACCGCAGCCGGGTCGCCGCCGCGCTTCAGCTCGATCACCAGGCGCATCCCGGTGCGGTCGGTCTCGTCCCGGAGGTCCGAGATACCGGTGATCTTCTTCTCGCGGACCAGGTCGGCGATCTTGGTGATCAGGCCACCTTCGCCGCCCTTCTTCACCATGTAAGGGAGCTCGGTGACGATGATCGCGTCCTTGCCGCCCCGCAGCGGCTCCACGTGGGCACGGGCACGCACCTTGATCGAGCCGCGCCCCGAGGCGTAGGCGTCGCGGATGCCGGCCGCGCTCATCATGCCGCCGCCCGGGAAGTCGGGACCCTTGACGTACTCCATCAGCCCGGCCAGGTCGATCTCGGGGTTGGCGATCGTCGCCTTGGTGGCGCGGATCACCTCGCCAAGGTTGTGCGGCGGGATGTTGGTCGCCATGCCAACGGCGATGCCGGTCGAGCCGTTGGCGAGCAGGTTCGGAAACCTCGACGGGAGGACGGTAGGTTCGCGCGTCGTCTCGTCGTAGTTGAGTGCAAAGTCGACGGTGTCCGCGTCGATATCGCGAAGCATCTCGGTGGCGAGACGCTCAAGGCGGGCCTCGGTGTAGCGCATAGCGGCCGCCGGGTCGTCGTCGATCGAGCCGAAGTTGCCCTGGCCGTCGACCAGTGGATTGCGCAGCGCGAAGTCCTGCGCCAGGCGCACGAGGGTGTCGTAGATCGCCGAGTCGCCGTGCGGGTGGTACTTGCCCATGACCTCGCCGACGATGAAGGCGCACTTGCGGTAGCCGCGGTTGGGCTGCAGGCCGAGGTCGTGCATTGCGTAGAGCACCCGGCGGTGCACCGGCTTCAGGCCGTCGCGCACGTCGGGCAGCGCCCGCCCCACGATCACGCTCATCGCGTAGTCGAGGTAGGAGCTGCGCATCTCCTGCGTCAGCTCGCGGTCCTCGATGCGACCCGTCAGGGCCTCGAGCCCTCCATCAGACATCGATGAACTTCACCTCCTGGGCGTGACGCTCGATGAACTTCTTGCGATGCTCGACCTTGTCGCCCATCAGCTCGCTGAAGATGCGCTCAGCCATGGTGGCGTCGTCGATCGTCACCTTCTGGAGCGTTCTCGTCGCCGGATCCATCGTGGTCTCGCGCAGCTGGTCGGCGTTCATCTCTCCCAGCCCCTTGAAGCGCTGCATCGTGACCCCATCCTTGGCCATGTCCACGATCGCCAGACGTAGCAGCGAGAACGAATCCGCCACCCGCGTCTTCTTTAGCGTGATCGTGAACGGGGGCGTCCCGACCTGGTTGAGCAGATCGGCGTGGACCTCGGTGAGCTTGCGGTAGTCGGGCGACTCGAACAGGGTTGTCGTCAGCGTGTGGAAGCGCGCGAGGCCGCTGCGGCGGTGGGTCGCCTTGATCAGCAGCTCGTCCTGGGAGTCGGACACGAGCTCCGTCTCGAATGGCTCGTTCTCCGGGTCGGTGTCCTCGATCAGCTTGCGGACCGCGTCGAGCGTTGTGGCACCGGCGTCGAGCACCTGCGATTCGGCCAGGAAAGCCAGCAGCTCATGCCCGAGGTCGGCGCGAAGCGACTCCGACCAGCCCTCGTACTCCTTCAGCTTGCGGTTGAAGCGCTGCCAGCGAGCGGCGGTGAGCTTCGTCTCCTTGCCGTTGGAGTCGGTGAGCGCGTAGTTCTCGACCCGGTCACGAAGCAGGAACTCCTCCAGTTCGGACTCCTTTTCGACGTAAGTCTCCTTCGAGCCGTTCTTGATGCGGTAGAGCGGCGGCTTTGCGATGTACACGTAACCGGCCTCGATCAGCTGCGGCATCTGGCGGTAGAGGAAGGTGAGCGCGAGGGTTCGGATGTGGGCGCCGTCCACATCGGCGTCGGTCGCAAGGATGACCTTGTGGTAGCGAGCCTCCTCGAGGTCGAACTCCTCGTGGACACCGGTGCCGATCGCGGTGATCAGCGCCTGGATCTCCGTGTTCGCGAGGACCTTGTCGATCCGGCTCTTCTCGACGTTCAGGATCTTGCCGCGCAGCGGCAGGACAGCCTGGGTCGAGCGGTCGCGAGCCTGCTTGGCGGAGCCGCCCGCCGAGTCGCCCTCGACAACGAAGATCTCAGCGTCGCGCGGGTCCTTGACCGTGCAGTCGGCGAGCTTGCCCGGCAGGGTCGAGTTCTCCAGCGCCGACTTGCGGCGGGTCAGGTCGCGCGCCTTGCGCGCAGCGTCGCGGGCGCGGGCGGCGTCGATCGACTTTGAGACGATCCGGCGCGCGTCGGTGGGGTTCTCCTCAAGGAACTCGCCGAGCTTGCGGTTGACCGTTTCCTTGACGAGACCCTCGACGCCCGGGTTGCCGAGCTTCGTCTTGGTCTGGCCCTCGAACTGTGGCTCGGCCAGCTTGACCGAAATCACCGCCGTCAACCCCTCGCGCACGTCCTCGCCGGAGAGGTTCGGATCCTTCTCCTTCAGCAGGCCCTTCTCGCGTCCGTAGGCGTTGATCGTCCGCGTCAGCGCGGCGCGGAAGCCGGAAAGGTGCGAGCCACCCTCGTGCGTGTTGATGTTGTTGGCGAAGGAGAACACCGACTCCTGGTAGCCCGCGTTCCATTGCATCGCGACCTCGACCGCGCCTTCGTCGGCGTCGTGCTCGAAGAAGACGGTCTTGCGGTGGAGCGCGTCCTTGCTCTCGTTGAGGTGGTGGACGAAGTCGACGATGCCGCCCTCGTAGTGAAAGGTGTCCTTCTCGCCGGCAGCACGCTCGTCAACGAGCTCGATCCTCAGGCCACGGGTGAGGAACGCCGTCTCGCGCATGCGCTCCGCGAGCGTCGCGTAGTCGTAGGAGATCTCTTCGAAGATCTCCGGGTCGGGTGCGAAGGTGATGATTGTGCCAGTGTCGGTGGTCTTGGCGCCACGGGTGAGGTCGCCCTTCGGCTCGCCGCGCTCGAACCGCTGGGTCCAGACATGGCCGTCGCGATGGATCTCGAGGTCGAGGCCTGCGGAGAGCGCGTTGACGACGGAAACGCCGACCCCGTGCAGGCCGCCCGAGACCTTGTAGCCGCTGCCCTCGCCGCCGAACTTGCCGCCGGCGTGCAGGACCGTCAGCACGACCTCTGCCGCCGGGCGCTTCTCCTCCGGGTGCTCATCGACGGGGATGCCGCGGCCGTTGTCGACGACGGTCACGGACTCGTCCGGGTGGATCGTGACCTGGATCGCGTCGCAGTGGCCCGCGAGCGCCTCGTCGACCGAGTTGTCGACGACCTCGTAGACCAGGTGATGAAGACCGCGGGGACCGGTGGAGCCGATGTACATGCCAGGCCGCTTACGGACCGGGTCAAGGCCGCGCAGAACGGTGATCTCGCCGGAGGTGTACTCCGCCCCGGGATCGCCGTCGCTTGTCGTTTTCGCCACTAAGTCCTCTCGTTCGCACTCATGGAGAAACCCCGACCGCCGGGCGCGGAAACCGGCCCAAACGAGACGGTGCGGGGTCGCCGTCCAAGTTCACATAAGGATACCAGGGACGGTGGGCGGAACAGCCTGCTGAGAATCGCGAAATACCTGCAAATCAGCGTAAAAGTAGCCCGACTCTGTTGCAGAGAGCGCGCTAGTCGTGACGGGCCGCGTCGGCGGTGAAGCGAAGGCTGTTCAAGCAGGCCTCGTGAGGTCCACCGATGAGCGCCTCACCGAGGCGCTCCAGCAGGTCCGGAGCCATCAGATCCAGTTCCTGGGCCCAGGTGGCGCTGCGGCATGCCACGGTCACCACCCCGGCGCGCTCATTCACAGGCTCGGCCTGCTCTGCCACCGCGTCGCCCGCAACCGCCGGCCACACCTCCTGCACAGACCCCAGCAGAGTCTCGGGTGCCACCTCCGCGCGCACCGTCCTCAGCGCGTCGGCGAGTGAGCGCGGTTTCGAGCTTCCGCTCACGCTAGGCCGCCTCGCTGGCGACGTCGTTCACGTCCACCACAGCCCTGCCTTCACGCACGGCCACTTCGGTCCGCTCACAGCTTTCGGGTAGGTGGCTCGCCTCGGTGGCAGTGACCACGGCCTGGCCCCCGCCCGCAAGCAGGCGCGCACAGAGGTGCTCGCGCCGCTCGGGGTCGAGCTCGCTGGTGACGTCGTCGAGGAGCATCAGCGGCGGGGTACGGCGGCGGTCTAGCAGGGCGTCGCGCTCGGCGAAGAGGAGTGCGAGGAGGGCTGTCCGCTGCTGACCCTGCGACGCGTAGCGCCGCGCCGCGCGACCGGCAACGCTGATCGCCAGCTCGTCGAGGTGCGGCCCATGGCCGCTGAACCCACGGCTGAGATCGGAGTCACGCCGCTCGGCCAGCTCGGCGCGGAGCCCGGTGGCGTCCGCGGCGCCGCTTCTGGGCCGGTACTCCAGCTTCGACTGATCGAGGGCGAGCTCGTCGGCCGCCGCCGCGAAGTGCTCGGCGAGTGCCTCCACGGCCTCGCGCCGCGTCGTCATCAGCTCGATCCCGGCCTCGGCGAGCTCCGAGTCCCAGGCGTCGAGTGACGACGGCACGGCGGCGCCGGAGCGGATCCTCGCGACCAGTGCGTTTCGCTGCGTCAGCGCCCTGGCGTAGCGGCGCCGTGCCTCGGCCCGAGCGGGTCGTAGCGCCGCCACGAAACCATCCAGATGGGAGCGGCGGGCGGCGGGCGGGCCCTTGATCAGAGCAAGGCGATCCGGCATGAACACAGCGATTGGAGGCCTTGCCGCTGTCGCCTCCGTGCCCGCCGGGGAGCCCTCGAAGAGATGCTGGCGACCCTGTTGGCGATCCACCGCACAGAGAAAGGCGTGGCGCTCCGACCCGTCGCGGACAGTTGTCTCGGCGCGGGACAATGGCTGCCCGAAAGCGATCGTCTCACGGTCAGTGCGGGTGCGCGGCGAGCGGCCGGCGAGCGCCATGTAGAGCGCCTCGAGCAGGTTCGTCTTGCCGGCGCCGTTCGGTCCCCACAGCAGCGTGATCCCCGGCCCGAGCGGCAGGTCCGCGTCGGCCAGGTTCCGGAACCCGAGCGTCCCGATTCGCTCGACCAGCACGCGGGGCCGCCGCTAGACGTTCAGTCTGATCGGCATCACGAGGTAGGAGAAGTCCTCGTTGCCCACCGGACGCAAAAGGCCGGGGCGGAGCGGCGAGGAGAACTGCACGGCGATCTCGTCGCCCTCGACGCTGTCCACGCCCTCGACCAGGAAGGCTGGGTTGAAGGCGATCTCGATTTCTTCGCCCGAGTAGGGAGCGGGCATCGACTGGGTCGCGTCGCCGATATCCGGCGTCTCGGCGGCCACCGTCAGCTCCCCCTCTTTAAAGATGAACCGCAACGGCGCGTTGCGCTGGGCCAGTTGACTGACCCTCTTCGTGATCTCGTGGAGCTCCTCACGCGGCAACCGGACCTCGTGTTCAAACGTCTCCGGAATCAGCTGGCGCCAGCTCGGGAACTGGCCCTCGATCAGGCGCGAGGACAGCGCCACGCTCCCGAAGGTGAAGATCGCCTGGTTGCGCGAGAGCGAGATGCCGATCTCCTCCGGCTCTTCCGCCGCGACCATCCGCGCCAGTTCCTGCAGCGCCCGTGCCGGCACGTTCGCCTCGAGCGGCTCGGCCACGGGCGGCTCGAGAGTGGCGTGTTTGACGCTCAGGCGGTACGAGTCCGTTGCCACCATCGTCAGTTTTGCGCCGTCGGCCTGGACGAGCACGCCGGTGAGGATCGGCCGAACCTCGTCGCGCGACGCCGCACGCGCGACGCGCTCGATCGTCTCCACCAGGGGCGCCGCAGGGAGTGTGGCGGACTCGCCCTCCACCTCAGGCATCCGGGGGAAGTCGTCTGCCGGCAGCGTCCGCAGGTGAAAACGAGCGTCGCCCGCGGTCAGTTCAACGTCGCGCTGCTCGCTGCGCAACTCCATCGTCACGTCGCCCTCGGGAAGGGTCCGTGCGACATCGACCAACAGACGGCCGGGAAGCAGGACGGTGCCGTCGCGCTCGGAGCTGCCGCCCTCGACCACCAGGCTCACGCCCATCTCCATGTCGGTGGCACGCATCGAGAGCTTGCCGCGCTCGACCACACAGAGGATTCCGCCGAGCGATGGCAGGGTGCTGCGGGAGGACACCGCCCGCCCCACAAGTTGCAGGGCAGAGAGGAACGGGTCGCGGGGAATGGTGAGCTTCATCGGTTTTGGCTTATCTCCAAATTCTCAGGTCAGGTGTATCAGGCAGGTGGAGGAGTGTGGATAAACGGTGTAAGTCCTGTGCTGGCGCAAGATCGGGATGTTGATGGCCTGGGTGGACGGCGCGCTGGATGCGGGACAAGGTGGCGGTCCGGCCGCCACGGGCCGTGGGGCTATCCCAACGCATCCCGGACCCTGTGGATATCCCCGGCGACGCCTGAACCGGTCTGGTTACGGGCGGTGACGGCCTTGATGGCGTGCATGACGGTGGAGTGGTCGCGGTCGAACTCGCGGGCGATCTGTGCGAGGGAGAGTGATGTGAGCTCACGCGTGAGATACATGGCCAATTGCCTGGCGCCGGCGACCTTGGGCGTGCGTTTGGCGGAGAGGAGTTCGGCTCGTGGGACTCCGAGTACCGCGCTCACCGCTTCCTGGATTCGCTGGACCCCTACTTCACCGACCTTCGGGCCGGGGCTCTCGGCCTGACCCTCGGGGAAGGCCTTGCGAACGATCGGGGTGGCCACGGGCTCGCCGAGAATCGACGAGAGGGCTAGGACGCGAGTGAGCGCGCCCTCGAGCAACCGGGCGTTACCAGGCACGCGCGAGGCGAGGTCGCGCAGCACCTCGGGTTCGGGCAGTCCATCCACCGCGTCCGTCGCGAAGCGCCAGAGGAGCGCCACCCGCGTCTGCAAGTCGGGCGGCTCGATATCGACCGTCAGCCCCCACGCGAAGCGGTCCCGCAGGCGTTCCTCCAAGCGGGAGAGGCTTCCCGGCGGTCGGTCGCTGGAGAGGACGATCTGCTTCCCGGCGGCGAACAGGGCGTTGAAGGTGTGGACGAATTCCTCCTCGGTGCGGGGCTTGCCCTCGAGCACCTGGATGTCGTCGATCAACAGCGCGTCGAGCGCACGGTAGCGGCGCTTGAACCGTTCGGGCCCCTCGGTGCGCAGAGCGGTGACGAACTCGGTCGTGAATCGTTCCGCGGTGGTGGTGTGGACGGTCAGCTCGGGCCTATGGGCGGAGATATAGGCAGAGATGGCGCCCAGCAGGTGGGTCTTGCCGAGTCCGGGCGGGCCGTGGATGAACAGCGGGTTGTAGGCCTCGCCGGGGGCTTCGGCCACAGCGAGCGCCGCTGCGTGGGCCAGGCGGCTGCCGGGACCGATCACGAACCGCTCGAAGGTGTGGTCCGGGTCGCGCTCGAGCGAAGCGAAGCTGAGGAGGGGCCGGGCCGGCTCCCCTTCCTTGACGAGGACCGGCGGATCGACGAATACGACTGCGGTCGGCGCACCCTCGATGCGTGCGAGGGCCCGCTCCATCGGCTCGCGGTAGCGGCGCTCCACCCAGGCGCGAACCTGGGTGGATCCGGTCAGGTACAGCGCGTCCGGCCCCGACCCGGCGACGCGCAGCGGTTCGATCCACAGCTCGTAGGTCGCGGCGGGAAGGGAGGCCCGGAGTTCGGCACTGACGGACGTCCAGAGCGCCCCTGCATCGGTGCTGGAATCGTGCTCGGCCACGGTTGGCGACCTTAGCTGCGACCAGGCTCGGCTCAGGCTTGCCAGGCCGCAAATCGCGGCGAAAACCCGAACCGCCCCGTTACCGGCCGCAATGCGATCCTGCCGGCTGCCCGGTGTCTCTATACTGGCCGTCGCCCGCGCGAGCCCAACGCTCCCACCGGCTTGCGGGACCTCAAGTTTCACGATGAAGCGCACCTGGCAGCCCAAGAAGCGCAAACGCGCAAAGACGCACGGTTTCCGGGCGCGCAAGCGCACGCGTGGAGGCCGGGACGTGATCAGTCGCCGCCGGCGCAAGGGGCGCAAGCGCCTAACACCCTGATGCCGGTGAGTGGTGAGGGCCGCAAGCGTGGCCGCCTCTCCCGCAGCGGCGATTTCGACCGTGTCTACCGCGATGGCCGCTCCCACTCCAACCGCTACCTCGTCCTCTACGCGTTCCCACGCGACGGCGAGGCTGATGCTGACGGCGAGGACACGGTGCGCCTGGGGATCTCGGTCTCGCGCAAGGTTGGCGGTGCGGTCGAGCGAAATGCGGTCAAGCGGGCGATCCGCGAGGCCTTTTGGAGCGCCGGCGAGAGCCTGCCCGACACGCACGACTTCGTGCTCGTGGCCCGCCCCGACCTCGCAGGACTGGTCGACCGCGACGGTACGAATGGGGTCGCCGCGACGCTGCGCGAACTGTTGGCCGATTCCGGGGTCGGGGCGTAACACGTGAAACGCTCGGCCACGGCTCTCCACCGCGCACTGGTCGCGGTGTTCCTGGCGCCGCTGCGGTTTTACTCGCGGTTCATCTCGCCGGCACTCCCGAGGCGCTGCAAGTACGAGCCCACCTGCTCCGCCTACGCCGAGCAGGCTGTGTGTGAACTCGGGCTGATTCGCGGCTCGGCACTCGCCCTCTGGCGCCTCGCCCGCTGCAACCCCTGGAGTCATGGAGGCTGGGACCCGGTCTCGGACCGGCGCCTGTTTCGTGACCGGGCGGCCGCGCACTCACACGAGGCCGGCACATGATCGTCGCCAACATCCTGCAGCCCCTGATCGACCTCGCCGAAACGGTGATCGTGTTCTTCCACGACGACGTCGGCTTCGGCTGGGGCTCGGCAATCGTGGCGCTTACCTTCGTCACGCGCCTCGCGATCCTTCCGCTCTCGGTCAGCCAGATCCGCTCGATGCGGGCGCTGCAGGCCTACGCGCCCCAGATCAAGGCGATTCAGGAGCGCTACAAGGACGACAAGCAGCGCCAGCAGCGCGAGATGATGGAGTTCTACAAGACGAACAAGATCAATCCGCTCGCCTCCTGCCTCCCACTGATCCTCCAGCTCCCGGTCTTCCTCGCGCTGTATCAGCTGCTGAACGGCGCCGACTTCAAGGCCGACCTCAACGCCCAGCCGCCGGTGGACTTCCTCTTCATCGAGAACCTGACCGAGAAGGCCACGGGCGCCCCGCTCGTGGCCCTGATCGTCCTGTTCATCGCCACCCAGCTGGGCGCCAGCCTCGTGATGGCCGCCCGTGCCGAGGGAACCCAGCGCCTGATCATGTTCGGTCTGCCGTTCCTGTTCGCGCCGTTCGTGGTGACGTTCCCGGCCGGGCTCGCGGTCTACTGGATCTCGACGAACGTCTGGACCCTGGGGCAGCAGATGGTCGTCAAGCAGTTCTTCCCGCCGCCGGAGATACCGACGGTCGAGGACATCGAAGCTGCGAAACCTCCCCCTCCTCCCCCCCGCAAGAAGAAGAAGCGGCGCTAGCCGCGCGCCGGCGCCGCACGCTCCTCGGGCGCAGAGATCCCGCTTCGGGGGGCTTCGACGCTGGCCCGCGCGCTCCTTCCGAGTATTCTCGCGCGGTCGTGGAGGGTTCCGTGGAGATTCCTGAGGCTCCGGTCGATCGGGTGCGGCTGATTCTCGACAGCGTGGTCGAGGCCATGAACCTTGATGCAACGGTTGAGCTAGACGAGAGCCCGCGGGAGATCACCGGGACAATTGCGGGGGAGGATCTCGGCCGACTGATCGGGCGACGCGGCCAGACCATCGACGCCGTGCAGCTCGTCTGTTACCGGGCGGCGACGCGTGGGGCGGACGAGCGCAAGCGCGTTACCGTCGATGCCTCGGGTTATCGGGAGTCGCGCCGTGAAGCTCTGACGCAGCAGGCCGAGCGCGCCGCCGAACGTGCCCTCGAGAGCGGCAAGGAGATCGAACTCGAGCCGATGACCTCGAATGAGCGCAAGGTCGTACACGACCATCTGGCAGAGCGCTCGGGAATCGAGACCTTCTCCGAGGGCGAGGAGCCCGACCGCTGCGTGATCGTCGCGCCCCTCCTGGGCGCGAGCGACGCCGGGTAGGCAAGCGCCGTGCCAGAGCTGGGTGAGGCCGGGCGGGCCCAGCTGCGAAGCGTGCTGGAGCTGCTGGCCGGAGACGAGCGGTCACTCAGTTCGGTGCGCGATCCCGAGCAGGGGTGGCGGGCGCATGTGGAAGATTCGCTCACCGGCCTCGTCGTTCCCGAGCTGGTCGCCGCAGACCGGATCGCCGACGTGGGAGCGGGAGCGGGGTTCCCCGGTTTGGCGCTGGCCTGCGCGTTGCCAGACGCCCGGATCGACCTGCTGGAATCGGTCGCCAAAAAAGCGACGTTCATAGAAGAGGCATCGCGGACAGCGTCAATCGCGAACGCCTTCGCGGTCCCGCTGCGATCCGAGAAATGGGCGGCGACCAGCCCCCCCGACGGCGGGCGCGAGTCCTACGGCGTGGTCACAGCCAGGGCGGTCGCGCGCCTAGCCTCGCTCGCCGAGCTCGCGTCCCCCCTGCTGCGCGATGGCGGCGTACTGGTTGCGTGGAAGGGCCGCCGCGATCCCACGGAGGAGCGTGAGGCGGATGCTGCGGTCGATCGGACCGCCATGCGGCCTGAGCAGGTTCTCGAAGTGGGGGAGAGGGCGGGGTTCGAACACCGCCATCTGCACGTGCTGCGCAAGATCGGTCCGACGCCTGACGACCTGCCGCGGCGGCCGGGGATGGCCAAGAAGCGCCCGTTCGGGAGGGCCAGCTGAGCCGCCCGGTAGATTCGCCGCTGATGGGTGCGGTCTATGCAATCGCCAATCAGAAGGGTGGGGTCGGCAAGACGACGACCGCCGTGAATGTCGCCTCCTGCGTCGCCCGCGAGGGCAACCAGGTGCTGCTGGTGGACCTCGACCAGCAGGCCAACGCGACCGTCGCCCTCGGCCTGGACCGCGACGCCAGCCCGTCGTCGTACGAGTGCCTGGTCGGTGAGAGTTCGGTGGCCGAGGCGGCCCGTCCCGCGGGTCCCGACAACCTCTGGGTGGTACCGGCCAGCCGCGACCTCGCCGGCGCCTCGGTCGAGCTGCCGCGGATGGACGGAATGGAAACAAGGCTTCGTGACGGCCTCGGCCCCGTTCGTGAACGCTTCGCCCTGACCCTGCTCGACTGTCCGCCTTCGCTCGGCCCCGTGACGGTGAACGCGCTGGTCGCGGCCGACCGCGTAATCGTGCCGGTGCAAGCGGAGTACCTTGCGCTGGAGGGGCTCGTCCAGTTCCTCGAGACCCTCGATCTCGTCCGTCGTGAGCTGAATCCGACGCTCGTTCTGACCGGCGTGGTGATCACCATGCACGATGAGCGCACCCGCCTCGCGCTTGACGTGGAGGCGGAGTTGCGAGGCCATTTCCCCGAACTGGTGTTCGATACCGTGATTCCCAGAAGCGTGCGCGTTGCCGAAGCCCCGAGCTTTGGCCTGCCCGTCACCGAGCACGCGCCGGCCTCCCGCGGGTCGGTTGCTTATTGCAGCCTGGCGAGAGAACTGGCGGAGCGGGAACAGAACGGGCGGGTGACCGTGGAGCAGGGACCGACCATGGAGGTGAGTAGGACATGAGCACCGCGAAGCGTGGAATGGGCAGGGGCCTGGCCGCGATCCTGCCCGCCCCCGGCGAGATCGGCGAGCCGCACCTGCGACACGTTCCGGTCGCCCTGGTGAACCCGAACCCCGATCAGCCGCGGCGCCGATTCGACCCCGAATCCATCTCCTCGCTTGCCGAGAGCCTCCGCGCCGCCGGGGTGATCCAGCCGCTGATCGTGCGCCCGCTCACCGACGGCCGTTATGAGCTGATTGCCGGCGAGCGCCGCTGGCGGGCAGCAACCGAGGCCGGCCTGGACACCGTGCCGGTACTGCTTCGCGACGAGGAAGAGCCCGAGCGGCTGCAGACAGCTCTGATCGAGAACGTTGCCCGAGAGCAGCTGAATCCCGTGGATGAGGCACGCGCCTGCGCGACCCTGGTCGAGGACCTTGGCGTGACCAAGGAGGAGCTGGGCAGGCGACTGGGACGCAGCCGCGCCTCGCTGTCGAACCTAGTCCGCATCCTCGATTTGCCGGAGGACGCCCTCGAGCTGCTTGCCGACGGGAGCCTGAGCGAGGGACACGGCCGGGCGATCCTGATCGCGAAGGACGCCGGAACCCGTAGCGCCCTTGCCAGAGAAGCCGCCCGCCAGGGCTGGTCGGTTCGCGAGACCGAGCGCCGGGCGAACGCAGGCGAAGGGCCTCGCCCAAAGCTGAGGGCCGTCCCGCCCGCGGACGAGCTCGAAGCGATCGAACGCGCCGGCGACGCGCTCGAGAGCGCGCTCGGCACCGGCGTGACGGTGAGGGCGACCCGCAAGGGCCTCCGCGTCGAGCTGCACTTCGACGACCTCGACGAACTGCTCGCCTACGCGAAGAGCCGCCGCTAGGGCGCTCGCGCTGCCGCAGCTGTATGCGCCTCCCGGCCTCGCCTGCCGAGCGAGCGCGAGTCAGGGACCGAGACGCTCGATTCGCCACTCCGCTTCCTCCCGGGAGTAGCGGAAGCGATCATGAAGGCGCCCAACCTGCCCCTGCCAGAACTCGACCTGCTCGTGGCGGACGAGAAAGCCCCCCCAATGGGATGGGCGGGGGATCTCCTGGCCGAAGCGCACCCGCACCTCGGCCACCCGGCGGTCCAACTCGGCACGGTCGGCGAGAGGCCGGCTCTGCGGTGAGGCCCAAGCTCCATAGCGGCGCTCGGGCGGGCGGGTGTGAAAGTACTCGTCGGATTCGGCCTCGGGTAGACGCTCGACCGGCCCCCGCACCCGGATCTGGCGGTCGAGCTCGCGCCAATACACCACGATCGCAGCGTGGGGGTTGGCTGCGAGTTGCTCCCCCTTCACCGATTCGTAGTTCGTATGGAATCGAAACCCCTTACTGTCGAAGCCCTTGAGCAGGACCATCCGGGCATCAGGCCTGCCGTCCGCGTCAGCGCTCGCCAAGGTCATGGCTTCAGCAAGTGGAACCTCCTTTAGAGCAAGTTCCCACCAGCGGCGAAACTGCTCGATTGGCTCGTCTGCGAGCTGGTCGCGGTCGAGCCGGGGCAGGTCGGGGCGACGCGGCGACACCCCTCGCAGGCTACCCACGGTCGTTGCCTACAATGCGCCTCCTGATTGGGGCGATTAGCTCAGTTGGTTAGAGCGCATCTCTGATAAGGATGAGGTCCCTGGTTCGAATCCAGGATCGCCCATTGCCTGCTGAGCTGATCGAGCGGCGGGCCGCACCTCACTAAGCTCCCGCGCCGATGCCGACGGTTCGCGTCCAAAAGGACTTCACCGCGCCGGTCGAGCGGCTCTATGAACACCTCGCCGAGCACGAGCACCTGGGCGACCTGTTCGGCATTCGTGTCGAGCGTGTACGCGACGGCGAGACCGAGCGCAACGGCGTTGGATCCCGCCGCAGGCTCTCGTTCTTCGGCGCGCTGCCGTTCGAGGAGACGGTCACGGTTGCCGTGCCGAATGAGCTGATCGAGTACGAGATCACGAAGGGCAGCCCGCTGCGTGACCACCACGGCAAGATGGCCTTCGCGGCGCTTTCGTCGGGCGGTAGCCACCTCGACTACACGATCACCTTCGGTGCGGCGGTGCCAGGATTAGCACCCGTTGTGGCCCGCGGCCTGACGCTTGGCATTACCCGCGGGCTGAACAAGCTCGCCACCACCCTCTAGGCATCTAGCGGTGATCGGTTGCGGGGCCGGGGCCCCGCAATCCCACACCTATAATCCGCGTGTGAGCGCGCTGGGAGACCCCTGATGCAACAGATGCAGATCTACGGCGTCTCCTTTGACATGGTCGGTAAGCAGCCGATCGTGCTGCTGAAGACCTCCGAGGGCAACCGGTTTCTGCCGATCTGGATCGGACATCCCGAGGCGGCGGCGATCCTGATGAAGCTTCAGGGCGCCTCGACGCCTCGCCCGATGACACACGACCTGCTGACGGACCTGCTCGAGCAGATGGACGCCAAGTGCGAGCGTGTCTCGGTGACCGAGCTGCGCGACAACACTTTCTACGCTTCGATCACCATTTCGGTCAACGGCACGGAGGTCGAGATCGACTCGCGCCCCTCCGATGCGATCGCTCTCGCCGTACGGTGCCAGGCACCGATCTTCGCTGCCGACGACGTGATCGAGGAGTCCTCGATCGAGTTCGAACACGAGGTCGAGGACCAGGACGAGGTGGTCGAGAAGTTCAAGGACTTCCTCGACGAGGTCTCGCCCGAGGACTTCGCCGGTGAGTAGCGCCGAGTCTCTGTGAGCGATCTCACACCCGCCCGCCCGGATTCTGGGCGAGGCTGAGTCGACGATGCGCCTCCCTCCAGGTCCCCGTACGCCGGCCCTGATCCAGGGCGTCGGGATGTGGACGCGCCCGCTGGCCTCCCTAGAGCGCCACCGTGCCAAGTACGGCAAGCGCTACACGGTGCGGTTCCCCTTCACCCCGCCATTCGTCATTCACACCGAGCCGGGCCACATCAAAGAGATCTTCACGGCGCCTCCCGATGTGTTGCATCCCGGTGAGGGCGCGCGCGTGCTCGAGCCGGTCGTTGGGCTCAACTCGGTGATCCTGCTCGACGGTGACGCGCACATGGAGCAGCGCAAGTTGATCCTGCCGGCTTTCCACGGCGAGCGAATGGAACAGCTCACCGGTCTGGTGACCGAGGTGACGGCGAACGATGTCGAGCGGTGGGGAGGCAGTCCGGGGGCACTCCATCCACGCCTGGGGTCACTGACCCTCGAGATAATCCTGCGCGCAGTTTTCGGTCTCGATCCTGGCCCGCGCCTCGATGCGCTGCGCGAGAGCCTGAGCCGACTGCTCGCCTACGGGAGCAGTCCCCTGACACTGATCCCCGGGTCGGCCAACGCCCAACGCCGCGAGCGTCAGATGCGCCGCTTCAACAGCTTTGGCCCCACCAAAGGATTCCTCGATGTGCGCAACCGTGTAGACGAGCTGATCTTCGAACAAATCGCCGAGCGCCGGGAGGCAGGCGAGGTAGAGCGCGGCGACATCCTGGAGATGATGCTGAGCGCTCGCCACGAGGGCGACGACTCCTCGATGAGCGATCAGGAGCTTCGCGACGAGCTGATGACCCTCCTCGTGGCGGGACATGAGACCACGGCCTCCAGCCTGGCTTGGGCGTTCGAGCGCCTGAGCCGCGAGCCGGCCGTGCTCGCCCGGTTGACCGAGGAGATCCGCCACGGCGCCGGGGACGCCTATCTGGTCGCGACGATTCAGGAGACCCTGCGCCGGCGCCCCGTCCTGCCGAACACTGCCCCGAGGCTCGTCAAACGGCCGGTCACCATCGGCGGCTGGGACTACGAGCCCGGCGTATGTCTAGTGGCGAACGGATACCTGCTCCACCATGACCCCGACGTCTACCCCGAGCCCTACGCGTTCCGTCCCGAGCGCTTCCTCGGCGAGAAGCCGGGCACCTATACGTGGATTCCGTTCGGCGGCGGCAGGCGACGGTGCATCGGCATGAGCTTCGCGATGCTCGAGATGAAGGCCGTCCTTGCCGAGGTTCTGCGTGCCTACAGTTTGGCCCCGACCGCCGGGGACCCAGAACCCCCGCGCCGCCGAAACATCACGATCACGCCCGGCCGCGGATCGGACGTGGGGCTGGTCCACCATCCAGCTCCGGCACTGGTCGCCTGAGCGGCCGATACTCCGGCAACCGATTCCCACGAAGGCTCGCTGGTTCGAGCTGCGCAGCTATCGGGACTCGGGTACCGAGCGCACGAGGCGTTCGACCAGGTGCTCGAAACTCACTCCTGCGGCCTCGGCCGCCATCGGGAACAGCGAGGTGTCGGTGAGGCCCGGGACCGCGTTCACCTCGAGCAGCATGGGCCCGTCGTCGCCGAGGATCAGGTCCACGCGCGCAAAGCTCTCGCAGCGCAGGACCTCCCAGGTGCGAAGGGCGGCGTCGCGAACGGAAGCCGCGTCGTCGGGCGTGAGGTCGGCCGGGCAGACGAACTCGGTGCGCCCGATCTCATAGCGAGCCTCGTACGAGTAGCGGTCCTCCTCGGTGGGCCGAATCTCCACAATCGGCAGCGGCTCCCCGTGCAGCACGGCCACCGAGAGCTCCGTCCCCGCAACGTGGCGCTCGAGCAGCACGCGGTCGTCGTAGGAGAGCGCCGCGACGAGCGCCGTGGGCACGTCCTCCGCGGATCCGGCGAAGCGGACGCCAAGTGAGGAGCCGCCGCGCGCCGGCTTGACCACGAGAGGAAAGCCCAGTCGTCGCTCGATCTCCTCAAGCGCGTCCCCCGCTCCGAGTTTCGCGAAGGCATGCGACGAGAAGGAGACCCAGTCGGGCGTGGCGATCCCGGCCTCGCGGAGCGCCTCCTTTGCGGCCGCCTTGTCGGTCGCACGGCGGCATGCGGTGACGCCGGGGCCGGTGTATGGCAGGCCGAGGATCTCCAAAAGCTCCTGGACGGTCCCGTCCTCTCCGTCGGCACCGTGCAGGGCAATGAAGGTCACGTCGGGTCGCTCCGACTTCAGCCGCTTGACCAGGTCGGGGCCGGGGTCGATCGGCACCGCTTCGTGCCCGAGTGAGCCGAGCGCGTCCTCGACTCGTGCCCCCGAGCGCAGCGACACCTGGCGTTCCAGGGAGCGACCGCCGCTGAGCACTGCGACCCTCATTCCGAGCGTCTTCCGCGCATCGGGACAACACGGCCCCCACCACTGCCACCCGCCGCCGCGTCATCCGCTTCGCCGCCGGGAGCGGCGCGGTCGGCTGAGGGGCTTGTTATCGCGCCGTACAGCCCAACCTGTTCGCTGACCACGGCACCGATGCGCTCGATTCCCTCGCGGATCTCGTCCTCGCTCGAGCCGGAAAAGTTCAGACGCATCGAGCTGCGTCCCCGCGTTTCGTCCACGAACGCGGCCGACCCGGGCACGAACGCGACGTTCTCGCGCAGCGCTCGCGCGAGGAGATCGGTGGTATCGATGTATTCGGGGAGGGTTGCCCAGCAAAAAAGTCCACCTTCGGGATGCGACCAGGTCGCTTCGGCCGGGAAGTGGCGCTCGAGCGACTCCAGCATCACGTCGCGTCGCGAACGGTAGACCTTGATCAGGCTCTCCACGTAGGAGCGCCAATGCCCTTCCGCGAAGTACTCCTCCACGAAGTACTGGCTGAGCGTGGAGGTACACAGGTCGGAGGCCTGTTTGCCGAGCACCGCCTTGGCCAACACCGGCGGCGGTGCGCACAGCCACCCGAGCCGTAGCCCGGGGGAGAGGATCTTCGAGAAGGTCCCGAGATAGACGACATAGTCACCGCCGTCGAGCTTCAGCAGCGTCTCGGCTGGCTCGCCCTCGTAGCGCAGCAGGCCGTACGGGTTGTCCTCGACCACGAGCAGTTCGCGCTCGCGCGCTATCTGGACCAGCCGCGCACGTCGCGCGGCCGACAGGCTTACCCCCGCCGGGTTCTGAAACGAGGGGACGGAGTAGATGAACTTTGGTCGTCTGCCCACGCGGGCCAGCCGGTCCAGCAGTTCCTCCAGCAGGTCCACCCGCATGCCGTCGCCGTCCACCTCGACCTGCAGGGTCTCTGCCTCGTAGGAACAAAACACCGGCACCGCACCGGGGTAGGTCGGGGCTTCGGCGATCACAACGTCACCGGGGTCCACCAGCGTCTTGGTGATGAGGTCGATCGCCTGCTGACCTCCGGTGGTGACGAGGATGTCCTCCGGCTCGACCTCCATGCCCTCCGCGGCCATCACTTGCCGAATGCACTGCTTGGTGCCGGCGAATCCCTCGGTGGGCCCGTACTGAAGCGCCTCGGCTGACGACTCCTGGGCGATCTTGGTCATCTGTGCGGCGAAGCTAGCCGGAGGAAACGTTGAGGTGTCGGGCAGGCCGCCTGCCAGCGAGATCACCTCAGGGCGCGCCGTGATCTCCATCAGGTCACGCATCGCAGACGAGCGCATCACCCTCGTGCGCTTTGCAAACAAGGCCGCGTAGCGCTCGAGATCTTTCGAGGTCGTGTGCGCACGGCGCTGGCGCGTGGGCCCGGCGGTGGAACCGGGCTTTCGCTCATCTTGTGGTTCGGGCACCCGGCAAGTTTGGCGCAGGGCACCACGCTGGGTCGCGAGAACGGGCGCTCCGGTCGGATCTGCCCTGGCCAAGGACATCCGCCGCTAGCCTCAGGCCGCGATGGAGACGTTCGAGGCAGCATGCCAGGGACTTGGCCTCGCGCTTGCGTGCGGGCTCGTTTTCGGGGCGCCCGGAGCCGGCGGCCCAGCGCGCCGCGCGCTTGCCCCGGCGGCGGCGCTCGCCGGCGCGGTCCTGTTCGCGCTTTCGCTGGGCGCGACCGATCATCCGGGGTGGCCTGGGACCATCCCCGGGGCGCTCGCCGGTCTGTTTGCCTTCGTCGTGGCGTCGCGGGTCTCGTCGGGTGCGAGGGCACGCGCCGGCGACAGTGGCGGCAGCGTCGCTCCGCTGGTCGCATTGAGTGGCCTGGCGCTGGCCGGTGTCTCGCTGCTCGGCCCGATCGCGTGCTTGTCGCTGGCTGCGCTCGTAGCGCTCGTGTGGTTTCAGGTGTCTCGCACGCGCAAGGCGGGCGCCAAGCACGCCGGCCTGCGCACCCTGCGGTGAGCGCACAGGCGAGCACGTCCCGGCGCAAGCTCTGCCTGGTGATGGTGGATTCACTCCGGACCGACAAGCTCCATCAGGCGATCGCGGAGGGCAAGGCGCCAAACTTCGGGGCGCTCGTCGAGCGCGGGGTGCTGGTGGAGGACTGCGTGTCGGCCTACCCCTCGGTCACGCCGGTTTGCTGCTCTGAGATCGCTACCGGCGCCACCGCGGACCGGCACTGGATCAGCGGCATGAACTGGTATCACCGGACCGAGCGCCGATACGTGGAGTACGGCTCCTCGTTCGAGGCGACGCGGGCGTTCGGGCTCTTCCGCGCGACCTACGACATCGTCTACAACATGAACATGGCCCACCTCTCGCACGAGGTGGAGACCTTTTTCGAGTCGCTTGGGGACGCTGGGGTGCGCACGGCCTGCACGCCGTTCCTGATCTTCCGAGGCCGCACCAGGCACGAACTTGGACTCGACGGCCTGCTGCGACGAGGCGCTGTGGCAGCCGGCTTCCGGCACGCCGTGTGGGGCCCGGACGAGCTCTTCTACGGCGAGCTGTTCGGGAGCAGGCCGGTTCCGTGCAAGCCGACGCTCGCCCGTCCTGGAACGCGCGACGAGTACTCCGCGTGCGTCTCGCGCGAGCTCGTCAACGATGACGCCTACGATTTTTTGCTCTTCAGCCTTCCCGACAACGACCACCACACCCACCGCTTCGGCCCTGAGCACATGACCGCGTCGATCGCCCACGCCGACGATTGCTTCGGCGAGCTGGTCGACGCGGCAGGTGGGATCGAGGCGTTCCTCTCCAGCCACGCCGTGATCCTCATGGCCGATCACGGGCAGACCCCGGTCGAGCACGACTACCCGCTGGCCGACGAACTGGCGAGGGAGTGGCGGGTGCTGCAGCCCTCATCCGACACGCCCGAATCCGCGGAGCTGGCCGTGTCTCCCACCGCCCGGGCGGCGAATGTCTACGTCCTCGTGGACGAGAGTCGGCGTGCCGTGTGCCACGCCGACGTGCGGCGTCGCATCAAGGCGATGGAGGGCACCGATCTGGTTTGCTGGCTGGCCCGCGGCGACGGCGAGCCGATAGTTCGCGAGTCGGTGGGCTCGCCGACGGACGATCGGACCACCGTGGTGGTCGAGCGCGGGGGACACGAGTTGCGCTTCCGACCCGGTCGCGGCCCACGCGACGACCGAGGTGTCGGGTGGATATTGCGAGGCGATCTCGAGGCCTTGGCGCTGGAACGGGAGGGCTCGCGGGTAACCAGTGCCGCGTACCCCGATGGACTCGGGCGCCTCTGGGCGGCAATCACTGCTCCGCACGCGGGCGACGTGACGGTGTCGCTAGCCGAGGGTTGGGAGTGCGTGGACTGGGGACAGACCTCGCACGTCGGCGGGGGCAGTCACGGCTCGCTGCTGGCCGGCGACTCACTCTGCCCGCTGCTCCTGGTCGGCTTCGAGCCCGGCGTCGAGCAGACGCACGAGCAATGGCGGCTGACCGACGTCGCTGCGCTGGTCCGTGGGCACTTTGGCCTTGGCGAGGTGCAGAGCGTGGCCGAACCTGTTCGGGTTCCGGCGTGAGCGATGGCGAGGGGACCGCGGCCGGCGCGCTGGCCCGCAGGGTCGGGCGCGGAACGAAGCGCGGGGAGAACTGGGCGCAGCTACTGCGATTCGGCCTCGTCGGCGGGTCGGGCTACATCGTCAACCTCGCCGTTTTCGCTGTGCTGAACGGCAGCCTCGACGTCCACCACATCCCTGCAGCCGTCGGCGCCTTCTGCGTCGCCGTCGTCAACAACTTCGTCTGGAACCGGATGTGGACCTTCCGCGCCGAGGCGCCCGGGCGTCACCCCGGGCACCAGGGCGCTCGATTCCTAGTGGTGAGCCTGGTCGGGCTGAGCGTGAACCTCGCGATCCTCGAGGCACTCGTGTCCGGCGCCGATGTCAGCGAGCTGCCCGCCCAGGCAATCGCCGTCGCCATCGCGATGCCCGTGAACTTCGTCGGCAACAAGCTCTGGACCTTCGGTTAGGGTCCCGGGTTTGCCACCCCGGACGAGCCCCTCGACCGACCCCTTCGCGGCCTGGCACGTGCAGCTGCATGGCCACGACGTGATCTACCGCACCGCTGGCTCCGGGCCGCCGGTTGTGATTGTCCACGGCATGGTCAATTCCTCGAAGCACTGGCGTGACGTCGCGCTACGTCTGGCCGAGGACCACACCGTCATCGTGCCCGATTTGATCGGCCACGGCGACTCGGCGACTCCCCGTGGCGACTACTCGATTGGCGCCCACGCCGCCGTGATCCGCGACCTACTCTCCGCCCTCGAGGTGGAGAGCGCCAGCTTCGTCGGTCACTCGCTGGGCGGCGGGATCGCGATGCAGTTCTTCTACCAGTTCCCCCACAAGGTGGAGCGTCTCGCGCTCGTTTCGAGCGGCGGGCTCGGACCCGAGGTGAGCCCGATGCTGAGGGGCGCCGCGCTGCCCGGCGCCGCGCTGCTGGTGCGGGCAGCATCCCACCCTGCCGTTCTCGGGGCCCTCGACCGCGGGGGTCGTGCGCTGGGCAAGCTTGGCTGGCGCAAGGCCCAGTACGTGAGCGCCGTCACCCGCGCGCTGCGCCCGCTGCAGGCACCCGGTGCGCGTGAGGCGTTCCTCCAGTCGCTGCGTTCGGTGATCGACGTGCACGGGCAGAAGGTCTCCGCCGTGGATCGCCTCTATCTCCTCGGCCCGGTACCTACCCTTGTCGTCTGGGGAGAGCGCGACCGCACGATCCCCATCGAGCACGGTCGCGATGCGCATGAGCGGATCCCGCACTCTCGCTTCGAGACCCTGCCTCGAGCCGCCCATTTCCCGAACCTCGAGGACCCCGCGGGGCTCGCTGACGTGGTCGGCCACTGGCTTGCGGAAACGAGGCCGTACCGGTTGAGCGAGGCCGAGTGGACCGAGCTGATCGCTTCCCGGCTCGTTCACGGCCGCCACCTTCGCGTGGCATGAGCGCAGCGAAGGTACGGCAACCCTCGCATAGCGACGGCTGGCGCTCCCTCGGCGCGGGGGTTAGGGGCTCTCGAGGCTCTCGACCAGTTCGTCGAGTTTGAGTTCGCGAAGAGCTCCCGAGACCGCCTCCAGCTCACCGCGGCAGAACACGATCAGCTCCTTGGCTTCGGTACAAAGCGCGAGCGTCTCACGCAACTCGGCCTCGCCCGAGTCGAGGCGCTCGATGATGGCCTCGAGCCGCTCGACGGCCGATTCGTAGGTCTTGGGCGGCGTTTCCTCACTCACCGGGCTCATCCTCGACCCGGGCACGGACGGCATCATCGGCGAAGCGGATGGCAAGCGAGCCTTCGGCACGGGCGCCTTGCGCGGTGGTGATCGCCTCGCCGACCCGGGACTCCACCAGGGCGTAGCCCCGCTCGAGCGTTCGCTCTGGTTCGTTTCCGCGCACGGCCGCCTCGATCGCGGTCAGCTTCGAGGACGCTGCCGCGGGGTCCGTGGCGGCGTCCGCCTTGCGACGGGCGACCAGCGCATGGCGATGGGCGAGGCCGTCCCGGGCGGTGACACCGCGCGTCGCCGACGCCCTCGCTTCGCGCAGCAGCTGGTGCAATCGCCGGCGCTCCGCCCGAACCGCTCGCTGCGGCGCGGCCGCGAACCCGGCGAGCGCACGGCCGCGCGAGCGCACGGCCTCGTGCTCGGCTCCCAGCGCTCGCGCAGCCTGCCGCTGGAGCTCGGCATGGGCCCGCGGCACATCCACTCGGACCAGTTCGTCGGCAGCATGTGTTGGGGTCGAGCAGCTGACGGCTGCGACGTCATCGATCAGGGTGGTGTCGGATTCGTGCCCCACCGCGCTGATCACCGGGATGCGGAGCATCGCGACGGTGCGACACAGACCCTCGTCGCAAAAGGCCCACAGGTCGGCCAGCGAGCCCCCGCCGCGACAGACCACCGCGATCTCCACCATGGGGAGCTCGGCCAGGTTTCGCAGTGCGGCCGTGATCCGCGGCGCGGCCCTCCGGTCCTGAACCGGGGCATCGGCCCAGACGATCGTCCCGTGCCAGCCCCGTCGCCCGAGGCCGGCAAGGAGGTCGGCCCGGGCAGCGCTGCCGGCCGCGGTGACTGCCCCGACCACCTTTGGCAGCAGCGGCCTGCGGAGCAGCTTCTGGGTCTCGAACAAGCCGTCATCTGCAAGCCGTCGGCGCAGGACAGCCAACTTGGCCAGCAGGTCGCCCTCACCGGCCGGCCGGATGTGGGTGGCGCGGAACGAGAAGGATGGGGACGAGGTGGCACTTCCGGGGTAGAAATCGGGGCCGCCACCGACAACGACCTCGACGCCGTCGGCCAGGCTCCCCTCCGGCAGGTCGAGCCGGTCGAGGTCGGAGTTCCAGATGGCACACGGCACTGCGCCGTCAGCATCGCGCAGCTCGAAATACGCTCCGGTGCGGGCGCGACGCAGCCCGGTCACCTCACCGATCACGAGAACCCGGGTTCGACCGCGCAGGAAGTCGCGGAACTCCGCCGCGTAGCGACCCACCGCGAACGGGCCGGCGAGTTCTGGGTCGATGCGCTCCTTGGCAGGCAATTCCACGGTGCCCAGACAGGGTGTCAGACCAAGGGGATTAGTAGGACCTCTCTTCGGGCAGTCGGAGTGGTCCGGCCAATTCGCCGGGTTCGTACAACCGAGACAGGAGGCCAGTCATGGCACAGACGACCAAAGCCGACCGCGAAGCCGCCGCTCAGAAGGCGGCCGCAACCCGGAAGCGCAACGAGACGCGCAGAAGCTCACAGGAGGCCGGCCGCAAGGCTGCAGCCAGCCGCCAGCTGAATGAGGCTCGCGAGCGCGTCGGCCAGGCTCACAAGGCAGCTGGCGACGCAGCGTCGAGCGTGAGATCGGTGGCTGGATCGACCGCCGGAGCAGCGGTAAAGCTCGTTAGATCGGTGGCCACGCGAGCCGGTCTCGGCAGCCGCTGAAAACCCGTGGCTGCTCGCACGCCGGTCTGGTCTGGCCGGCGTGCGATCCGCCGACGCGCTGCTAACGTCATTCCAACGAGCGACCTTCGCTCGTGAGTTTCGTCTCAGTCCTCAGGTGCGCTTCCGCGTAGTTCGGGTCCGAAATCGAATCTCCCCGAATTGCCGCAGCACGATGCTGCGGAAGAAAAGGAAAGCACCCAATATGTCCAAGTCATTTGCCGATCTCGGCATCTCTGACGCGCTCTGCCGCGTCCTCGAACGGCAGGGAGCCACCACGCCGTTCCCGATCCAGTCCATGGTGGCCCCAGACATCCTGGCCGGCCGCGACGTGCTCGCCAAGTCCCCCACGGGTTCCGGCAAGACAGTCGCCTTCGCCGCGCCGATCATCGAACGCCTCACTTCGGATCAACGCCGCCCCGCGGCACTCATCCTGGCGCCTACCCGTGAGCTCGTCGTCCAGATCGTCGAGCAGACTCGCCCCCTTGCTGAGGCCCGTGGGTTGAAGACGCTCGCTGTCTACGGAGGCGTCGGCATCCAACCTCAGATCCAGAAGGCGCGCAAGGCGCACGTTCTGGTCGCCTGCCCCGGCCGCCTTCTCGACCTTCTCGACCGTGGGGCACTCACACTCGAGAACGTCCGGACGGTCGTGCTTGATGAGGCAGACCGCATGCTCGACATGGGCTTTCGCCCCGATGTCGAGCGCATTCTGCGCCAGACCCCCCGCGATCGCCAGACTTTGCTGTTCTCGGCGACACTCGACGGCGAGGTCGGCAAGCTGGCCCGCGCCTACACGACCGAGCCGACCCGGCACGACAACGCGCCGGCCGAATCGGAGCGTCCGCAGATCGAGCACCGGTTCGTCGACGTCGAGCATTCGGAGAAGGTTTCTGCCCTCGCCAGCGAGCTTGGCTCGCGCGAGAATGGGCTCGCGCTGGTCTTCGTCCGCACCCGACGTGGCGCGGATCGCCTCGTCAAGCGCCTCAGCGCCAAGGGCGTTCGCTCGGCCGCTATGCACGGTGGCAAGTCGCAGGGCAACCGCCAGCGCACGCTCGGCGAGTTTGAGCGCGGCAAGGTCGATGCCCTGATCGCGACGGATGTTGCCGCCCGCGGCATCGACGTCGCGGGGATCACCCACGTGATCAACTACGACCCACCCGAGGATCGCGAGGGCTACGTACACCGCGTCGGACGCACCGCCCGCGCCGGGGCCCACGGTGTCGGCATCACCTTTGTTATCCCAGACCAGCGCCGCGACGTGGCGAAGATCGCCGCCGAGCTGGACCTGCGCGACGAGCTGGCGCAAGCCGGCCTGGGCGCCCACAAGCCGAGCGCGAACAAGCATTCAGAACGTGCGCCGGCCCGCAGCCATCGCCCGTCGAAGGGCAACGGCCGGCGCAACCAGCACAACCGCCAGCGCTCGCGTTCCGCCAACCGCTGACCGCGCGCAGCCGCCGACCAGCGCGCAGCCGCCGACCAGCGCGCAGCCGCTGAGCGTAAGCAGCTGATCGCGCGCAAACCGCGCTAGCGGAAGGAGCACTTCCGACCAGGTGACACGCCTTCTTCCGACCAGGTGACACGCCTTCTTCCGACCGGGTGACACGCCTGATCCAGCCGAGGGGCGGGTCAAGCGTGTCACCCGGCGGGGGTCCCCGCCCATGAGGCGGGTCAAGCGTGTCACCCGGCGGGGGTCCCCGGGGATCAGCGCCCGTCCCTGAGGATGTGTGGGGCTCCCCCAAGGAGAGGGGGAGGGGCTCCCGAGGTCTCGTGGTCGCCGCGGCGCCTACGCAGCGCTGCGGTAGGTGCCCAGAGCGCCGTCACCAGCGAGGCGGCGCAGGGCGCTCGCCTCCAGTGCCTGGGCGTTCTTTTGGGTAACGCCAAGCTCGCGAGCGATGTCGCGGATCGACTTGACGGGACGGCCGCCGGTCCCGAAGCGGCCGCGGATCACTTCCGCCTCCATCTCCGGCAACTTGGCGATCGCCGTCTCGACGGCATTCTCCTGCTCGCGCTCGAGGACCTCGTCCTCGAGGTCAGCCGTGCTCTCAGCACGCAGCTCGCCGAGGGTGGTGTCACCGTCGGAAATCGGCTGGTCGAGGCTTGAGGTGACGCGGGTCAGGTCGCGAACGGCCATCACCTCGTCGAGCGGAACCTTGGCGCGGTCGGAAACCTCTTCGTCGGTCGGCTCGCGGTCGAGCTCGGTGGTGAGCTCGGCGGTGATCCGGTTGACGGTGCGCTCCCGCTGTGCGACATGAGCAGGAATCCTGACGGCACGACCGGTGTTGTCGAGGCCACGCTGGATCGACTGCTTGATCCAGAGCACCGCGTAAGTGGAGAACTTGTAACCGCGACGCCAATCGAATTTCTCGGCAGCGCGAATCAGACCGAGCATCGCCTCCTGGACGAGATCGCCCATGGGCAGGCCGTGGCCCTGGTAGCGGCGTGCGAACTTGATCACGAGTCGCAGGTTCGAGTTGATCAGCTTTTCCTTGGCGGCGAGGTCGCCTCGCTCGATCCGCTGTGCCAGGTCGATTTCCTCGGCCGCGGTAAGCAGGGGGTACTTGGCAGCCTGGTTGAAGAAGAGCTGCATGCTGTCCGTCGTCGCTTCGGCGACGTCGTGCGCGTCTGTGCGGCGCCGGCTGCGCGCCGGCGCCTTCGCGGTCGCTTTACGCATGTGCTCGCCGCGATTGCGCAAGGTCTCGTTGCGCTGGGTCCCAGCGCCGTTACGTGAACGAGGCATGGGCCTCCCGTTTTTGTCTTTTTCCGTCATTACTTCAAAAAGTATAGCGAACAATCGTTCGCCGGTCAAGCGCTATTCTCCGCTCTCCGAAGCCGTTCTTGGGCTTGCAGGAGAGTGTTCCCGTTGTCCTGCGAGAGAAACCCCGTGCGCGGATCACTCTTGGTCCGTGTCATGCGGAGCGATTGCGACGGGCAGGGAAATATAGGGAATTTCAGGGTCGCGTGCGTTGCGCCCGCGCCGAGCGCTGACAAACGGCTCTACGCTGCGGTTCGCGCAGATTCGCGCAGGCGTGCGTCCACGATCCGGGCGCAGCGCCTACCTTCGGCGATCGCGGTCACGATCAAGGACTGGCCCACGCGTGCGTCGCCCGCGGCGTAGACGTCCTCGCAGCTGGTCACAAAGGTTGGAGCACGCACGTTGCCGCGCGAATCCAAATCCAGCGAGAGGCCTTCGATGAACCCAGGCCGCTCGGGGCCGGTGAAGCCCACCGCGATCAGGACGAGCTCCGCGGGCAATACAAACTCAGAGTCCGGAACAGGCTCGAGCGCTTGTGAGGAGTTGCCGGTGACCTCGCGCCCCACCAGTTCGGTCACCTGCCCGCCGCGACCGCGCAGCTCCACAACCTGATGGCCGAAGCGGCGCTCTCCGCCTTCGTCGAGCGCGTAGGTCGTGACCGAACGCTTTGGCGCCATCGGCCAGGGAGTGTCGTCATAGCGTCCGTCGGCCGGGACCTCCGGATACACGTCGAGCAGCAGCGCTGAGGCGGCGCTCTCGCGGTTCGCATTGGAGATGCAGTCCATCCCGGTGTCGCCGCCGCCGATCACGACCACGTCCTTGCCTTCGGCCACGATCGGGACCTCGGGTGCGGGAGGCGTGGGGCCGCCCGTCAGTGTCGCGACGTGCCGGTTGCGCTGGTACAGGTAGTCCATCGCGTGGTGGACGCCGGACAGCTCGCGGCCGGCCACCTCCAACTCACGCGGGACCCTGGAGCCGGTCGCCAGGACGATGGCGTCGTGGCGCTCGAGCAGCTCGGCGGGGCTCACGTCCACACCAGCGTCGACGCCGTAGAGGAACTCGACTCCCTCGTCGGCTAGCACCGCCACACGCCGGTCGATGATCCACTTCTCGAGCTTTGCGTCCGGTACTCCGAACCGCATCAGCCCGCCGGGGGCTTCGTCGCGTTCGTAGACCGTGACCAGGTGGCCGACTTGGTTCAGCTCCGCCGCGGCGGCCAGCCCGGCGGGCCCAGAGCCGACGACTCCTACGCTCAGCCCGGATCGTTCTTCTGGCGGCTGGGCGACGATCCAGCCCTCGTCGAAGGCGCGATCCACGATCGCGTACTCGATCTGCTTGATCGTCACGGCGTCGTCGTTGATGTCCAGCACGCAGGCCGATTCGCATGGTGCGGGGCAGACCAGCCCGGTGAACTCCGGGAAGTTGTTAGTCGCATGGAGCTGGTCGATCGCCTCGCGCCAACGGCCCTGGCGGACCAGGTCGTTCCAGTCGGGAATCAGGTTCCCCAGCGGGCACGCGTCGTTGCAGAAAGGCACCCCGCAGCCCATGCACCGCTCGCCCTGGCGGCGCAACTCCGGCTCCGGAAGCAGTTGATAGATCTCGTCGTAGTCGCCCACCCGTTCCGCCGGGTCGCGCTCCGGGGGCGCCGCGCGCGACGCCTCCATGAATCCTCGCGGGTTGGGCATCAGGCCGTTACCTCAACCGCCGCCGCTTCGGCCGCGGCTCGCTCAGTAAGCACGCGCTTGTATTCGCGCGGCATCACCTTGATGAACTGATCCAGCCCTTCCTCGCCGCCCTCGAGCACTCGCTCGGCCGGATCCGACCCGGTGCGGCGGCTGTGCTCGCGCAGTAACTCGCGCAGGCGCAGCCGGTCGGAGTCGTCGAGCGGGTCGAGATCCACCAGCTGACGGTTGCAGCGAGTCTCGAAGATCCGGTTCGGGTCATGGACGAACGCGACACCGCCGGTCATCCCGGCGCCGAAGTTGTGCCCGGTGGGGCCAAGCACCACCACGCAACCGCCGGTCATGTACTCGCAGCCGTGGTCGCCCACGCCCTCGACAACGGCTTCGGCACCCGAGTTGCGGACCGCGAAGCGCTCACCCGCACGGCCGCGGAAGAAGGCGCGGCCGCTGGTGGCACCGTAGAGCGCCACGTTGCCGGCGATCACGTTGTCCTCGGGCACATAGGTGATGTCGCGCGGCGGCCGCACCGCAATGATCCCACCCGATAGTCCCTTGCCGGCATAGTCGTTCACCTCGCCCTCGAGCTCGATCGAGAGCCCGGCCGCCAGCCAGGCGCCGATGCTTTGCCCGGCCGAACCGCGCAGCTTGACCACGATCGTCTCGTCCGGCAGGCCCTCGGCCCCGTAGCGAGAGGCAACTTCGTAGGACAGACGCCCGCCGATCGCGCGGTGGACGTTGCGGATGCCGCGTTCGATCGTCGCCTCGGAAGCGCTCTCGATCGCGGGTCCGGCCTCGGCGAGCAACTCGAGCGGATCGAGCGACTCGCGTTCGGGCTTGGCCGCGGGATCGTGGCGGCGCGATTCACCCGGTTCGGCGACGACGGCGAGCAGGTCGCCCAGATCCACGCCACGGGCCTTCCAGTGTTCGAGTGCGGGGTCGGTCTCCAGTAGCTCCGCGTGCCCGATCACGTCCTGGATCGATGCGGTGCCAAGGCCAGCCAGGATCGCGCGAACCTCCTCGGCGACGAGGAAGAGGTAGTTGACCACATGCTCAGGGTCGCCGGTGAAGCGGCTGCGGAGCTCGGGATCCTGGGTGGCCACCCCGACCGGGCAGGTGTTCAGATGGCAGACCCGCATCATGATGCAGCCCGCAACGATCAGGGGAGCCGTTGAGAAGCCGAACTCGTCGGCACCCAGCATCGCGGCGATCACCACATCGCGCCCGGTGCGCATCTGGCCGTCTACTTGGAGGACGACGCGCGAGCGGAGGTCGTTCTCCAGCAGGGTCTGCTGGGTTTCGGCGAGCCCGATCTCCCATGGCACGCCGGCTTGCTGGATCGACGATTGCGGCGAGGCGCCCGTGCCGCCGTCGTGGCCCGCGATCACGACGTGGTCGGCCCCGGCCTTGACCACGCCTGCAGCAACGGTGCCGACCCCAACCTCCGATGCGAGCTTGACCGAGACGGTGGCATGCGGGTTGCCGGTGCGCAGGTCGTAGATGAGCTGCTTGAGGTCTTCGATCGAGTAGATGTCGTGATGCGGGGGAGGCGAAATCAGCTCGACTCCCGGGGTCGAGAAGCGAAGCTTCGCGATGTAGGAGTCCACCTTGTGGCCGGGTAGCTGGCCGCCCTCGCCCGGCTTCGCGCCCTGCGAGATCTTGATCTGGAGCTGATCCGCGTTGGCGAGGTAGTGAGCCGTTACTCCGAAGCGGCCGGAGGCGACCTGGTGGATCGCCGACCGCCTCAGATCCCCGTTTGTGTCAGGCTCGTATCGGCGCGGATCCTCGCCGCCCTCGCCGGAGTTCGACCTGCCGCCGATGCGGTTCATCGCGATCGCAAGCGTCTCGTGGGCCTCCGGCGAGAGTGCCCCGAGGCTCATCGCCCCGGTCGAAAACCGCTTCGCGATCGAAGCGATCGGTTCAACGTCGCCCACCGGCATGCTCTGACCGCCGGGCTTGAAGCTGATCAGGCCTCGGAGGAGGCCGTGCGCTGCGTTTTCGTTGTCGACCCTTCGCGAAAACTCCGCGTAGGTCTCCCGCTGGTCCCCGTTCCCGTTCAGGCTCTGCCGGGTCGCCCGCTGCAGCGTCGAGATCGTCTCGGGGTCCCACATGTGGCGTTCGCCGTCGCGTCGCCAGGCGTAGACGCCGCCCTGGGGAAGCAGGCGCTCGTGCGCGGTCGGCAACAGCGCCTGTTCGACGTGGCCGCCGAGCGCCTGCCCGTGGGCTTCCGGGTAGGCGCGGGAGTGTCGCGACAGAGCCTCGACCGCGAGCTGCTCGAGACCGACGCCGCCGATCTTGGATGGGGTTCCGGAGAAGTGGCGATCGACCACGTTTCGGTCGAGCCCAACCGCTTCGAAGATGTGGGCTCCGCAGTACGAGGAGATCGTCGAAATGCCCATCTTCGAGAGAACCTTCAGCAGGCCCAGGCCGAGCGCGTCGAGTGCGCGGCGAAGTGCCTCGTCGGCGTCGATGTCGTCCGGTAGGTCGGAGTTGCCGGCCAGGGCCGCGACGCTCTCGAGCATCAGGTAGGGGTTGACCGCCGAGGCGCCGAACCCGATCAACGCCGCGACGTGGTGCACCTCGCGCGGTTCACCCGATTCGATCGCAAGTCCGGTCAGGACCCGTTCGCCGGTGCGGATCAGGTGGTTGTGCACGGACGAGGTTGCGAGCAGCGCAGGCATTGGCACACGGTCGGCCGCGAGCCCGCGGTCGCTCAGGACAATGAGGTTCGTGCCGCCGCGGACGGCGGCGCTCGCCTCGTTGCAGATCCGTTCAATCGCGTCCCGCATCCCAGGCTCGCCGTCGGCGAGCGCCCAAGTGATGTCGATCAGCGTTGCGCTCAGACCGGCGTGATCCACGGAGCGCAGTCGCGCCATCTCGGCGTTGGTGAGCACGGGGCGCTCGAGTACCAGCTGGGGCGAGGGGTGTTCGCCGTGCTCGAGCAGGTTCGCCTCCGGACCCAGGCCGGTTCGAAGGCTCATCACCACGTGCTCGCGCACCGGGTCGATGGCCGGGTTGGTGACCTGCGCGAAGCGCTGCTTGAAATACGAGAAGAGGGAGGGCGACTGCTCGCTGAAGAGCGCGAGCGAGACATCGTTGCCCATCGAGCCCGTGGGCTCCTTGCCGTCGCGGGCCATGGGCGTCAGCAGCACCCGAATGTCCTCCTGCGAGTATCCGAAGGCGAGTTGGTCGGAGCGGATCCGGGTCGGCTCGCGCTCGGGTTCCTGCGCGGCGGGGAGCTCGTCGAGGCGGATCGTGCGCTTGCCGTCCCACTCCGCCCAGGGCGCCCTGCGGGCGACCTCCAGCTCGGCCTGACCCTCCTGGAGGACCTCGCCGCGAATCAGATCGACCGCGAACATCGAACCGGGCCGCAGGCGCCCCTTGCAGGCGATCTCGTCGTCGGGGACTTCAAAAGCGCCGGCCTCGGAACTCACCGCAACCCAGCCGTCGTGGGTAACCAGCCAGCGGCCGGGACGCAGACCGTTGCGATCGAGGGTCGCGCCGAGAAACCGGCCATCGGTAAAGGTGATGGCGGCGGGGCCATCCCACGGCTCGATCAGGCGCGAGTGGTACTCGTAGAACCCGGCGAGTTCGGCCGGTGTCTCCGGGCGTTCCTCGTAGGCCCGCGGGATCATCATCATCGCCGCGTGGGGGAGGGAGCGACCGGCGAGGACGAGGAGCTCGAAAACGTGGTCGAACGCCAGCGAGTCCGAGGTTCCCGGCCTGACTAGGGGCAGGCAGCGCTTCAGGTCTTCGCCGAACAGGTCGGACTCGAGAATCGCTTCGCGAGCGGCCATCCAGTTGACGTTGCCCGCCAGCGTGTTGATTTCGCCGTTGTGGGCGCTCATCCGGTGCGGATGCGCCAGCTCCCAGCTCGGGAACGTGTTGGTTGAGAAGCGTGAGTGGACGATCGCCATCGCCGACGCGAACTCGGGGTCGCGCAGGTCGGTGTAGAACTGGGTGAGCTGCGGCGCGGTGAGCATGCCCTTGTAGACGACGGTTCGCGAGGACAGCGACGGGATCGCGAGATCGAGCCCGCCCTCGTGCTCGATCATGCGCCGGATCACGTAGAGGCGGCGTTCGAAGTCGTCCTGATCGGCCACGTTCGGCCCAGCGCCGAGGAGCACTTGTCGGATAACAGGCATGCAGGCCCGCGCTGTATTGCCCGCCTTGGAGGGGTCGATCGGCACGTCGCGCCAGCCGAGGAATCGCTGGCCCTCGGCCTCGATCGTGCGCTCGACCAGCATCAGGGCGCCTGCGCGCCGCGCGTCGTCGTTTGGGAGGAAGCAGACGCCCAGGGCCAGTTCGCCGGCTCCTGGGAGCGGGTTAGGCCCCAGGCCGAACTCCTCCGCGCGCGCCGCGAGGAACCGGTGCGGCAACTGGACGAGGATGCCGGCGCCGTCGCCCGTGTCCGGGTCTGCGCCCGCCGCGCCGCGGTGCTCGAGGTGATCAAGGGTCGCCAACGCGCGCTCGACCACCTCATGCCGGGGCTCGTTGTCGAGCCGGGCAAGGCAGGCTACGCCGCAACCGTCATGCTCGGCGGCAGGGTCGTAGAGGCCGGCGAGTCCAGGGCGGCGGGGCTCCGGACGCGCCCTTTCGGGTCCGCGGTCCACGCAGAAAGGTTACGAGGGTGGACTAGGAATTTGTTGCGGGGAGTGTTCGCCCGCCATGAGCGGGTAGCCGTTCGGGGTTGGTTTACGCACGAAAGGCGAGCAGATGACGGAACAAGAGCGCGAGCACCAGGAGAGCCAGCTCAAGGAGGAACGGGAGCGCGAGGGCACCACCGGCGAGCCGGGCTCCCCTGAAGCGCCATCCAGCGTCTCGGAGATCGACGATTCCCCTGACGGCTCGCTGGAGGCGGAGAAAGCGGATGAGGACGAGGGCGATTGACACCGCTGGTCGAGGAGAGCACCGAGATCAGCGCTGATCCGGGCACCGTCTGGGATGTCGTCATGGACCCCGGCCGCCTCGGCGACTGGGTGAGCGCGCACCGCCGAGTCTTGAACTCGCCAGAGCCACCGCTGTCCGAAGGCGACTCGTTCGAGCAGACCCTGTGTGTCGCGGGCCGCTCGTTCGATGTCCACTGGACATTGCTGGAAGCGCGAGAACCCGAGCTGGCCGTCTGGAGCGCCGATGGGCCCAAGGGCGCGAGCGCGGATGTGCGTTACGAGCTCTCGGGTAACGGTGGCGGGTCCACACGGTTCGCCTACCGCAATGAGTTTCAGCTTCCCGCCGGGCCGCTGCGCGTGGTGGCCCGCGGTGTGGCCGGGCTGCCGGCCAAGGCGGCCGCGCGCCGTTCGTTGCGCCAGCTCAAGCAGCTCCTCGAGCGCTAGCCGTCCACCTCGACGTGGACGGACTGGATCGAGTCCGCGAGCCCGCGGTCGTTCAAATCCACGACAACCGCGTTCACCCAGAGGTCGTCCTCGGCAGTATCGAAGCGCTGCGGTAGCTGGGTGCGGAAACCCTCGAGCGCCTGCTCCCAGCGCACGCCGAGGACGCTCGCCTTCGACCCCGTCATCCCGACGTCGGAAATGAAGGCAGTGCCCTGCGGGAGCACGCGCCAATCGGCTGTGGGCACGTGGGTGTGAGTTCCGAGAACGGCGCCCGCGCGCCCGTCGAGGTGCCAGCCCATCGCGACCTTCTCGCTGGTCACCTCGGCGTGAAAGTCCACGATGAAGGCGTCGGCCTGACCGTCGAGGCGGTCGAGGAGGGAGTCGGCCTCAGAAAACGGCGACCGCGCGGCCTGGAGCTGGAGCATCCCGATTAGGTTGATCACGCAGACTCGCGCGCCTCCCGCTTCGACAATCGTGTGGCCGCGCCCTGGGCTCGAAGCCATGAAGTTCGCCGGGCGGATGACACGGTCGGTCTGGTCGAGGTAGGCATAGACCTCTCGTCGGCGGTAGGTGTGGTTGCCGAGGGTGATCACGTCGAAACCCATGCTGAAGAGATCCTTCGCGGTTCCCTCGGTGATCCCGAGGCCACCGGCGGAGTTCTCGCCGTTGACGATCATCAGGTCGGGCGAGTGTTGCTCGCGGATGCCCGGTAGGGCTTGGGCGAGACCAGCCCGCCCCGGCTTGCCGACCACATCGCCGACGAACAGCAACCTCACGGACGTGAGGCTATTCGGCTCAGTCCTCTGGGTTCCAGCCGGGTCGCGGCGGCTTGCCGGTTACACGGCCCTTCCAGAGCTGTTCGGGCGGCTCGAGTCCCAGCGTGACGATCACCTTGAAGCCGAACTCGAGAACCTTGGCCGGCCGCGTGTCCGGCGGCGCGCGCCAGCCCAGCACCCAGCCGACGTCCGCCATCAGTTGCCAGCCGGTGGGCGTGGTCACGCCGCGTTCGCCCAGCGTTGGGATCAAGGCCTTGCCCGGCTCGAATCCGGTGGTGGTGATCACGAGGTTCAGAGCCCGCTCACCGATGTTGAACTCGATCGTCGCGTCGGCTTCGCCGTCGGCCGGCGTGGCGACGAGCCAGCGCTGCGCCTTGCTCATGCGCTCGATAAATCCGGGCTTCGCCCGCATTCGCTCAAACAGCGGCTCCAGCAGGTCCAGGTCGCGCTGGCTGAACTCGACGTCCTTGGCCATCGACCCAAGTTACCGCCCGAGTAGCGTTCCCCAGCCATGGCGCCCGAGGCTCCAGCCGCAAGCTCGGTGATCGAGGTTCGCGACCTAAACCACGCGTTCGGCGACCGAGCCGCGCTCCGCGGCGTGTCGTTCGAAGCGGCTGCGGGCGAACTGCTGGCCGTAATCGGCCCCAACGGTGCGGGCAAAACCACCTTGCTCTCGATCCTCGCAGGCATACGCACCGCCGACTCCGGTGAAGTCAGCGTGCCCGGGCGAGTCGGATGGGTGCCCCAGCAGGCGGCGCTCTACCGCCGCCTCACCGTGGAGGAGAACCTGCGCCTTTTCGCCCGCCTCGAGAAGGTCGAAGACGTCGAGGCTGCGGTCGAGCGGATGCTCGACCAAACCGCCTTGCGCGAGCGGCGCGGCGACCAGATCGGGACGCTCTCGGGTGGAAATCAGCAGCGGGTGAACATCGCGATCGGGCTGCTCGCCCGGCCCGCTGTGCTGCTGCTCGATGAGCCCTCGACTGGTCTTGACCCACGCCAGCGGGAGCGTCTCTGGGAGTTCGTACTGGACCTCGCTGGTGCGGGTACTACCGTCATCTATACGACGCACCACCTGGTCGAGGCCGAGCGCTACGGCAATCGGCTGCTCGTGCTTGCCGACGGCGAGCGCCTGTTCGACGGGACGGCCGCTGAGCTGCACGCCGCGGTACCCGACTCCGCCGCTAGCGACTTCGAGGCGGCCTTCGTGGCCTTTCTCAGGGACCAGGGCCACTGATGCGCTGGCTCTTGCTGAAGGACCTGCAGATCCTGCGACGCTCGCCGCTTGTACTGGCCCTCCTGGTGGCCTATCCGGTGGCGATCGGCATCCTGATCGGCTTCGCGCTGTCGGGCGACGAGGGCAAGCCACGCGTCGCGTTCCTCAACGAGGCGGGGGGAGAGCGCTTCGACGTCGGTACCGAGGAGGGCGAGTTCGGAGCCGCGCAGGCCCGCGCCGAGCTCTGCAAGCGGGTCGAGTGCGTGGACGTGGCCGACCGCGAGGAGGCCGAGGATCGGGTTCGATCGGGGGATGTGCTTGGTGCGCTGATCCTGCCTCCAGACCTGCTCGATCAGCTGCAGTCGCTCAGCACGCTGAACGCAGGGCAGCCCGCCGTGGAGGTCCTCGTGAACGAGGACGACCCCGTCAAGGCGCAGCTCGTGGACGACCGCATCCAGGCGCTGGTGACCGAGGCGAACTTGATCCTCTCGCAGCGAATCTCCGAGCAGGCCGCCGGATACATAGATCTGTTGGTCGATGGCGGAACCTTCCAGGTGCCGATCATCGGAGACACCTTCGACATCCTCGGGCTCGCACGAGCAGGCGCGATTCTCGACTCGGTTTTGGAGGAACTGCCAGACAGCCCCGAGACAGCGGCGCTCGGGCAGGTCGCGGAATTCGCCGAGCTGGCGCAGGAGAACCTCGACTTCGCGTTACCGCTGCTGGGTGCGATCGCTGAGCCGATCGCGGTTGACAAGACGGTGGTGAGCGAGGCGACGGCATCGCTCGACTCCTTCACGATCGCCATCTCGGTCACCGTCACGCTGATGTTCGTGACCGTGCTGCTCGTCGCCGGCTCGCTCGCCCTCGAGCGGGAGGAGAACGCCTTCACTCGGATCACGCGCGGCGCGGTCGGTCCGGGTGGACTGCTCGCGGAGAAGATCGCGCTGGGGGTGGTCGCGTCGCTTGCGGTGACGCTTGTCCTGTTGGTCGCCCTGACCCCGTTCGTTTCTATTGCCTGGGAGCGGATCGGTCTGATCCTTGCCGCGAACTTGGCGGGCGGGGCCGCCTTCGCCGCGTTCGGCGCGGCGATCGGCTCGTCGGCCCGCGAGGTCCGGGCGAGCTCGCTGCTGGCGTTCATGGTCTCGCTGCCGATTGCGTTTCTCTCCCTGGTCCCAAGCGGGACTGTGAGCGCGACCGTGTTCGATGGGCTCCAGGTCTTCCGGGCCCTGTTTCCGTTCGACCCCTCGCTCGACGCCATCTCCTCGGGCCTCGACTCGGGTGCCGCGGGCATCGGCATCCCGGTCCTCCACCTGCTGGCGATCGCGTTCGCCTACGCGGCCCTGGCGCGCCTGGCGCTACGCAGGTTCGCCTAGAGGCGCAACGCCGCCTAGAATCCGCCGGGTGAGCTTTCCGGCGACGCGCATGCGACGCATGCGCGCAACCCAGGCGCTGCGTGACCTCGTTCGCGAGACCGAGCTTTCGCCGCGCCACCTGATCCAGCCACTCTTCGTGGTCCCTGGCGAGGGCGTGCGCGAGCCGGTGCCGTCCATGCCCGGCATTGATCGACTCTCGATCAGCGAGTTGGTCACCGAGGCGGGCGAGTTGAAGAAGGCGGGCGTGCCCGGCGTCCTGCTCTTCGGCATCCCGCAGGCGAAGGACGATGTTGGCTCCGGCGCCTACGACCCGGAGGGCATCGTCCAGCTGGCGGTGCGTGCGCTCAAGGAAGCGCATCCCGACCTGACGGTGATGACCGACGTCTGTCTTTGCGGGTACACGACCCACGGCCACTGTGGCTTCATCCGCGAGGGCACCGAGATCGTCGACAACGACATCACGCTCGAGCTGCTGGCGCAAACAGCGATCTCGCACGCCGAGGCAGGCGCCGACGTCGTCGCGCCAAGCGACATGATGGACGGCAGGGTGGGCGTGATCCGCAACCAGCTCGACGAGGAGGGCCACGCCGACACGGCGATCGTTGCCTACTCGGCCAAGTACTCCTCTGCCTTCTACGGCCCGTTTCGCGATGCGGCGGACTCGGCCCCTGAGTTCGGCGACCGTCGTGGCTACCAGATGGATCCCGCCAACGCCATGGAGGCGGTGCGCGAGGCAAAGCTCGATCTCTCCGAAGGCGCCGACGTCGTCATGGTCAAGCCCGCCACCCCATACCTTGACGTGGTACGCCGGATCAAGGAGGAGCTCGCATGTCCCGTTGCCGCCTATCACGTGTCGGGCGAGTTCTCGGCGCTGCGCGCCGCGGGTGCGAACGGCTGGATCGATGAGCGGGCCGCGGCCCTCGAAACATTGCTCTCGATCCGTCGTGCCGGCGCTGACCTGATTTTCACCTACTACGCGAAGGAGGCCGCGGGATGGCTGAACTAGGCGCGGCCACCAAGCAGCCGCAACCGAAGGTGCGGAGTCGCAAGGGCGGCGCAGCGATACCCCTCGACGACACCGACAAGCGCCTGATGAACCTGCTCCAGTCGAGCTTTCCACTGGCGCCGGAGCCGTTCGCGCCGGTTGCGGCCGAGGCCGGGCTGAGCATCGAGGAGACTCTCGAGCGCACCCAGAGGCTGCTCGACGGCCGGATCATCCGTGAGATCACACCGATCTTCGATACCCGGGCGCTCGGCTTCGATTCGATGCTCGTCGCCGCGAAAGTTGACTCGGAGCATCCGCACCGGGCCGCCAAGATCATCAACGCGCATCCCGGCGTCTCGCACAATTACCTGCGCACACACGAGTTCAACCTGTGGTTCACGATCGCGACACCGCCGGACTCCGAGCTCGGCCTTCAGGGCTCACTCGACGTGCTCCGGGATCTGACCGGCGCCGAGTCCATCCGCCAGCTTCCCACCCTGAAGCTCTTCAAGATCAACATGAACCTGGAGATGGAGAAGGGCACCGAGGCACTGGCCGCGGTCGCGGACGCTGCGACGCCGCGCGAGCTGGAGGCCCAGCCCTACGACGAGTTCGACATCTCGGTCATCCGGGCCCTGCAGGGCCCGATGGAGGCGGTCAAGCGTCCGTATGACACGGCCGCCGCCGAGGTCGGGTTGCCGCTGGAAGGGTTCCTCGAGCACCTCGAGGGGATGGTCGATCGCAAGATCCTGCGCCGGGTTGCAGCGATCCTCTTCCACCGCCGCGCCGGGTTCTCGGCGAACGGGATGGGTGTCTGGAAGGTTCCCGACGAGCAGATTCTCGACGTTGGGACCAGGATGGCGTCGGTGCGCGGCATCTCCCATTGTTACGAGCGTCCCACTTACCAGGACTGGCCCTACTCGGTGTTCACGATGGCCCACGGCCGCTCGAAGGAGGAGTGCGACGCAATCCTGCAGTCGATCGCCGACGAACACGGCCTCCACGGTGAGGACCGGGCGATCCTCTACTCCTCCACCGAGTTCAAGAAGATCCGCCTGCGCTACTTCACGGATGAGTACGCGGAGTGGGAACAGACCCACTCCTAGAGGCGTCTGTGGACACCCGCGCCTCGGAGGCCATTTACGCGCGCGCCGCCGGTCTGTTGCCGGGCGGCGTCAACTCCCCGGTCCGCGCGATGCGCTCGATCGGCCGTGAGCACCCGATCTTCATCGAGCGCGGCGAGGGCTGTGAGGTCGTCGACGCCGACGGGAACCGCTACGTCGACTGGGTCTGCTCATGGGGCCCGCTGATCCTGGGACACGCCCATCCCGACGTGGTCGGGGCGGTTCGCGATGCGGCCGAGCGCGGCACCTCCTACGGCGCACCGACCGAGGGTGAGGTCCTCCTTGCCGCGGAGGTGGTGGACCGCTTCGCGACTGTGGAGATGGTGCGGATGACGTCGTCTGGAACCGAGGCCGCGATGAGCGCCGTGCGCCTAGCCAGGGCAGCGACGGGACGCGACGCCATCATCAAGTTCGCGGGCGCCTACCACGGTCACGTCGATGGCCTGCTCGCAGAGGCCGGATCCGGCCTGGCAACCCAGGGAATCCCGGCGAGCCCCGGCGTCACCAAATCGCAGGCTGCCGACACCATCGTCGTGCCGTGGAACGATCCCGATGCGCTGGAAGCGGCCCTCGGTGAGCGCGAGGTGGCCGCGGTGCTCGCCGAGCCGCTGCCGGCGAACATGGGCCTCGTCCCGCCCGCCCCCGGCTTTCTCGAGCAGGTGAGCAGACTGGTGAGTGCCCACGGGTCTCTGCTCGTTCTCGACGAGGTGATCTCGGGCTTCAGGGTGGCCCGCGGAGGCGCCCAGGAGCTACTGGGCGTGCAGGCGGACGTGACCGTGATGGGGAAGGTGCTCGGTGGAGGGTTGCCCGCCGCGGCGTACGGCGGCTCGGCGGAGCTGATGAGCCGGGTCGCTCCGGTCGGCGATGTCTACCAAGCGGGCACGCTCTCTGGCAACCCGCTCGCGGTCGCGGCGGGCCTCGCGACCCTGCGCGTCCTCGACGCAGCGGCCTACGAGCGCCTCGCCGAGCTGACCGACCGGTTCGCCGCGGGCCTGCGGGCCGCCGCGGAGGGACTGCCGGTCCGGGTGATTGCGGTACCCGGCTTGGTTACCCCGTTCTTCAGCTCCGATCCGGTGCGTGACTTCGCCGGCGCCTCGGCCTGCGATCTCGACGCCTACGGCGCATTTGCCCGCGCTCTGCTCGAGCGGGGCATCTATCCGCCCCCGTCGCAGTTCGAGGCCTGGTTCGTATCGCTCGCGCACGACGACGCGGCGATCGACCGAACCTGCGAGGCAGCCGCCGAGGCATTCGCCGAGGCGGCGGGCTAGGTGGACCAGTTGGTGCAGATCGCAGGAGCGCTGATGATCCTGACCGCTTTCGCCGCGTTGCAACTTGGCCGGATGAGCGCCGCATCCCGCACGTACCTCGTCCTGAACCTGATCGGCTCGATCGTGCTCGCCGTCCTGGCAGTGCACGAAGAGCAGTGGGGCTTCGTCTTGCTGGAGGGGGTCTGGGCGATCGTCTCCGGCTGGGGCCTGGCCCGGGCACTGCGAGGCAGCCCACCGAGGGTCGCGCACTGACCGCGCCCGAAGAAGCGCTTCAAGCCCTGGCCCGCGAGCTGCGTGGCGAAGGGTCCGTGATCTCCGAGCACGTGGTGGAGCCATCTCAGCCACCTGCCCTGGGACATCTGCTCGCCGCAGGCCCGGCGGCGGCCGCGGATCCGGGCGAATACGCGCTGGTGATCGAGTCCGTGTACGAGGGGTACCTGTTGCATTACTCCGAACCGCGCGTGGTGGTTGGTGCTGACGCCGACCTTGCGCTGTTGGCAGGCGACTATCTCTACGCGCTCGGACTCGAGCGGCTCGCGGCGCTCGGCGACCTGTTCGCGGTTCGGGAGTTGTCGGACCTGATCTCGCTTGCAGCTCAGGTGCACGGCGAGTCGAACGCTCCGCGGGCACGAGCCACCGCGTTGTGGCTCGCCAGTACGGCCGCGATCGCGACAGGCGGAAGCGACCGCTACGAGACCGCGAAAGCGGCGCTGCGAAGCGACGGCGCGAGTGCGGACGCGGCCCTGGCCGACGCCGCGAGGTCGCTCGCCGTCCACGCCGGGATCGAGGATGCGCTCGACCGGGCGGCCAAGGCAATAGAATCCCGATCCGGCTAACGCTTCTTCAAGAATTGGCGGAATCCCCCGACACCAAGAACGGCCCTAACGGCGGCAACGGGTCCCTCGAGAAGGTCAACCCGGCCGGCTACTACGAGGGCGAGACGATGACGCGCCGTAGCGCCTTCGCGATTGGCGGCCAGGCCATCGGCGGCCTGGCGGGTGTTGCCATGGTCCTGCCCCTGGTCGGCTTCGCCGTCGCGCCCATTCTCGAAACGCCTGAGGAGGACTGGCAGGCGGTCGGTGTTCCCGAGGACTTCGTCAAGGACTCCTATCTCCCGGTGATCAAGACCGAGCGCGAAGGCATCGGCGAGGCTGGCAAGACGACGGTTTACGTGCGCCAGTCCGACCCCGAGCTCTATCCCAACGAGGAGGGTTCGGAGTACGTCGCCGTCTCAACCCGGTGCGCACATCTGGGCTGCCCGGTCCGCTACATCCAGTCCGCCGGCAACTTCAACTGCCCGTGTCACGGCGGCGCCTACGACTTCGAGGGGAAGGTCATCGGTGGCCCACCGGTCCGGCCGCTCGACCGCTTCCAGACCCGCCTGGCTGACGGCAAGGTCGAGGTGGGTCCCCGCTACAGCGTGACCTCGTCGCTCGAGCCCGTCCGGGCCCGCGATCCCGGCGAGTTCACCGGCGGGATCTGGGAGTACCTCTACCCGCCACGGCCCTCGACGCCGGCGGCTCCCTGACCTGATGAGCGACGCAAGGCGCGAAACCAGCTTGACCCTCCTGGCAAGGGCTCATTGATGCCCAAGTTCCCCGAAGCCCTGATCCCGCCACCGCTGCGCAAGCCCGCGAAGCCCGGGGAGAACGGCAACGGCGGCGGGAACGGCGCGATCTCGGTCGAGAAGCTCAAGGAGGCGCCCGTCGACCTGGTCGGCTGGGTGGACGAGCGCACCGGCGCGACCCCGTTCCTCACGGGGATGCTTCTCCGCAAGGTCCCGAAGGGGACGAACTGGTTCTACACCCTGGGCTCGGCGACGATGTTCGCATTCGTCGTCCAGGCGCTGACCGGCGTGTTCCTGGCGATGTACTACACGCCCTCCCCGACCGAGGCCTACGCGTCCATCACCTACATCACCAACGAGGTCTTCATGGGCGAGTTCGTCCGCGGCCTTCACAAGTGGGGCGCCTCGGTGATGATCATCCTGATCTTCCTGCACATGGCGCGGGTCTTCTTCTTTGGCGCCTACAAGTACCCCCGCGAGCTCAACTGGGTGATTGGGGTCGTCCTGATTGTCCTGACGCTCGTGATGGGGCTCACGGGATACCTCCTGCCGTTCGACCAACGCTCCTACTGGGCGACCATCGTCGCCATGAACATCAACGGCACCGGCCCGATCGTCGGCCCGTATCTGGCCGACTTCCTGCGTGCCGGCGCCGAGTTCGAGGCGACCACGCTCTCACGTTTCTACGCGCTCCACATGCTGCTGGTGCCCGGCGCGATCATCGCGCTGATCGGGGCCCACCTCTACCTGGTCGTCAAGCTGGGCACGACCGCGCCGCCATGGGTGCGCGCCGAGACCAAGCCGAAGTCCTTGCGTGAAGAAAAGGTCGGCTGATGAACCAGACTGAGAAGGACGCGTACCTTCGCGAATACGAGGTCCTGAAGAAGAAGGGAAAGCCCTTCTTCCCGTACGCCGTCGCCAAGGACTCGATCATGTTCCTGGTTGTCGTGCTGGTGATCATGGTGATGTCGCTGGTGCTCGGTGCCGAGCAGGGCCCGAAGGCTGATCCGACGACCACCACCTACACGCCACGCCCCGAGTGGTATTTCTTCTTCCTGTTTGAGCTGCTGCGCGTGATCAAGCCGCCGGAACTGACACCGCTCGCGACGATCGGCATTCCCACCCTGTGTCTCGTCCTGTTGCTCCTGCTGCCTTTCTATGACCGCAATCCCGAGCGCGATCCGCGCCGCCGTCCCGTGGCGACCACGATGGGAATCATGGTCATCATCGCGATGGGCTACCTCACATACCTCGGCGCCGAGGCCGGGCCGCCGAGCGAGCTGGAGTTGGACGTTGCTCCGCAGTACGAGGAGGGCAAGGAGCTGGTCGCCTCGCAGGGCTGCCTGGGCTGTCACAAGATCGGCGAGAACGGCAACGTGCTGGCGCCCGAGCTCACGGAAATCGGCGCCCGCCTGCCCGAATCCGCGATCAACCGGACGATGGTGATCGGTCCGAGCTTCATGCCGGCGTACGAGCTATCGCCGGGGCGGCGCAAGGCGATCGCCGAGTTCCTCGCCACGCTTGACTGAGCCGGCCGGCCCGAGCATGGCCGAACACGCAGCCAGCGCGAAGCCCTCGCGCGCCGATGCCGAGTTCCCCACACAGGTGCGGGGCATGTTCGACCGCATCGCGAGCGTTTACGACCTGATGAACTCGGCGATGACCGCCGGCATGCACCACGGCTGGCGCAAGCGGGCCGCCGAGCGCGCCGAGCTGGCGCCCGGCGACGCCGCGCTCGACCTCTGCTGTGGCACGGGCGACCTCGCCTTCGAGCTGCGCGAGCGCGTGGGCACCAACGGGCGCGTTGTCGGCGCCGACTTCTCGGAGCGGATGCTCGAGCTGGCCAACGAGAAGGGGGCCGAGCGCGGGTTCGCCGATGTGACGTTCGAATGGGCCGATGCGCTCGAGCTTCCCTATTCGGACGCTTCGTTCGACGCCGTCACAGTTGGTTTCGGAGTGCGGAACCTCGCCGATCTCGGTACCGGGCTGCGCGAGATCACGCGGGTACTGAAGCCCGGTGGGCGAGCCGTGATCCTGGAGATCACTCAGCCGCAGCGCCCACCGCTCTCGACCTTCTTCCGGCTTTGGTTCGACCATCTGGTCCCCGTGCTCGGCCGCGTCGCCGGTGACGCCGAGGCCTATTCGTACCTACCCGAATCGGTGCGCTCGTTTCCGCCTCCCGAGGAGCTTGCGGGGCTGATGGACGCCGCCGGGCTGGAGCGCATTCGCTACACGGTGCTAGCCGGTGGGATCATCGCGATCCATTCCGGCGCGAAGCGCACCTAGAGGCCAAGGTCGTGTGAACGGCTCGGCCGTACCGCCCCCGGTGACCCAGGTAATGGATGCTGCGCAGGCGTGGCTGCCTGCCCTGATGGCGAGGGTGGAGGAGCGCTTGGGCGGCCTCGTAAGCGGTTACGGGGAGACGCTGGCCGGTGACGCAAGGGCGACGCTGGAGGCGGGCGGCAAGCGCCTCCGCCCGATGCTGGTCCTCGTCTGCGCTGGGCCGGAGCCGGGCGATCCCACCCTGCGTGCGGCGGCGGCGATCGAGATGGTGCACATGGCGACGCTGGTCCACGACGACGTCCTCGACGCCGCCCCGCTTCGCCGCGGGCTGCCCACGGTGGTCGCCACATCGGGTCGCGACCGCGCGACCGCGGTCGGCGACCTCCTTTTCAGCCGCGCCTTCGCGGAGCTTGGGTCGGCCGACGGACGCGGGGCGTCGCGGCAGGTGGAGCTGCTCGCACGGGCCTCCGTTGGCCTCGCACTCGGCGAGCTGGCACAGCGCCGCGACGCGTTCAAGATCGACCTCGGCGCCCCGCGATACCTGAGCCGCTGCGAGCTGAAGACGGCCCGCCTTTTCGAGTGCGCGTGTCTGATCGGCCGCGCTACCGAAGCGGCCGATCCCGCGTCTGATGATCTAACGACGTTTGGGCGCGAGATTGGGCTGGCCTTCCAGTTGCTCGACGACGTTCTCGACGTCGCGGGTCCGCCCGAGCGCACGGGCAAGGCACGTGGCACAGACCTGATCGACGGCACCGTGACGCTGCCGCTTATCGTCGCGCGTGAGCGCGATCCCGCCCTCGCCGAGTTGAACCTGCGGAAACTCGATGCTGAGGCAGCGGAAGCCGTTTGCGACCGGATCGTCGCGACGGGCGCGCTTGGCGAGGTGCGAGCCGATGCGCGGGCGCGGGTCGAGCGGGCCAAGAAGGCCCTTGCCAACGCGGTCGGGCTGAGCGACGCTCAACGCGAGCTGCTGAGGCTGCTCGCCGACGGCGTCGTCGAGCGCTACTCGTAGGCAAGGGCTTCGGCTCTCTAGAAGTCCTCGGGCAGGACGAGGTCGCGCTGGAGCGCGTCAGCGAGGCGGTCGATCTCGCCCTCGAGGTTGGCCCTTGTGAGCGCTTCAAGATCGTCGAGCAACTCCTGCGTGCCATCGTCGAGCGCCTCATCGAAGCGATCGACGACGTCTTGGGAATGGACGCCGGCACCTTGCCATTCGCACTCGGGACAGCGCAGCGCGACGCGCCAGCGGCGCTCGCCTGCCGGTGCCCAGTCCAAGGGATAGACCAGATCGCGGTGACAGCGCGGGCAAAGCTCAAGCCGCGAGCGGGCCCGGTCGGGCTCTGCGGGAAGGGAGGGACAGCGGGGAGCAAGGGCTTGCTCGACCTCGAAGGCTTCCCCCTGACCGCCGCGGCTCGCTGCCTCTCGCTCCAGTCGCCCCGCCATCTCACGCGCGTTATCGGCATCCCCTTCGATTGCCTTTAGGTGCCGAAACCCATCTGGCCCGGGTAGCTCATCCACACCCATGTCAAGCCGGGAAGTAGGTGAGATTCGCCCCCTGCCTACGCCGCGCGCGGCCGTAGACTGCCCCGCCATGGTCCTCAGCGATCGCACCATCAGGGAGGAGATCCAGGCCGGGCGGATCGTCTTCGACCCGTACGACGAGTCGTTGATCCAGCCCTCGAGCATCGATGTTCGGGTCGACAACCGCTTTCGCGTTTTCCAGAACTCCCGCTACCCCTACATCGACGTCCGCCAGCCGATGGAGGACCTGACCGAGCTGGTCGAGATCACCGGCGACGATCCCTTCATTTTGCATCCAGGCGAGTTCGTGCTCGGGCAGACGCTGGAGCGGGTGACCCTGCCCGACGACATCGTGAGCCGGCTGGAGGGGAAGAGTTCGCTGGGCCGGCTCGGTCTGCTCATCCACAGCACCGCTGGGTTCGTCGATCCGGGTTGGCACGGGAACCTCACCCTCGAGCTCTCCAACGTCGCCAATCTGCCGATCACCATCTATCACGGCATGCCGATCGGGCAGATGTCGTTCATGCGGATGGACGGGGCCGTCGAGCATCCCTATGGGTCGGGTGAGGTGGGCTCGAAGTACCGCGGTCAGGGTGAGCCGACGCCCTCCCGCTTTTACAAGAACTTCGAGTAGCCCCGCCCCTGGCAATCTGATCCGCGGCGCCATCGGTGCCGTACCATCAGCACCATGCCAAATATCGGCCCACTCGAACTCGCGATCGTCCTCATCATCGCGCTCGTCATCTTCGGCCCCAAGCGCCTTCCCGACCTGGGCAAGTCGCTCGGCTCAGGGATGCGCGAGTTCAAGGACTCGATCAGCGGCAAGGACGACGAGGAGAAGCAGCTCGAGGAGACCAAGCGCGAGCTGGAGAAGCAGTCGCCCGCCACGACCGCCGAGCCCGTCGAGGGCGAAGTGGTTGACGAGCGTTCCTGACCCGGCGCTGCGTTTCGTCTTACCGCTCACTGAGCCGTGTCCCAACGTCGCTTGAAGCCCGCCGACTTCGACGAGCGCATGACGCTTGTCGAGCACCTCGACGAGCTGCGTTCCCGCATCGTGGTCGCCGGCTTCGTGCTGGTGATCGCCGTCTCGGTCTGCTTCTGGCAGGAGGATCTGTTGCTCGAGATCGCGAACGATCCGCTTCCGACCGGGTTCGAGCCGCTTACGTTCAGCCCAACCGAGCCCTTCTTCACGACCATCCGGCTCTCGTTCTACGGCGGGATCCTGCTCGCGCTACCGATCCTGCTGTACCAGGCCTACTCGTTCATCCTGCCCGCCTTCGCGCCCCAGGAGAAGCGGCTGCTCCTCCCGTTCTTGATCTCGGTACCGGTGCTCTTCATCGGCGGCGCCACGTTCGCCTACTTCGTCGTCATGCCCGCCGCCCTGCAGTTTCTGCTGGGGTTCAACGCCGACTCGTTCAACATCGAGATCAGGGCGAACGAGTACTACGGCTTCTTCATCCTCACCCTCATTTCAGTCGGTTTTCTGTTCCAGATCCCGGTTGGCGTGCTCTCGGTGACACGGCTCGGGATCGTTAGTCCAGAGACCCTCGCGAAGAACCGCCGTTACGCCCTGCTCATCATCGCGGTGGCCGCGATGCTCCTGCCGGGCACCGACCCGGTGACAATGATCATCTCGATGGTTCCGCTCTACGGGCTGTTCGAGTTCTCCCTGCTGCTTTCGAAGACGTTCGGACGGCCGCCCGGCGAGCTCGACGACGAACCGGACGAGGCCGGAGGCGAAACCGAGAACAAGCCCGAATAAGCTCTCCCGCGGATGATCTTCGACCTCTCATCGAACCCTCGTCGCAAGGCCGTCGTGCGCGTTGTGTTTGGTTTCCTGGCCGTGATCTTCGCCGTCGGGTTCATCGGCTTTGGCATCGGCGGCGAGATCGGGCAGGGCGGTATCGCCGACATCTTCACCGGCGGGGGCAACAGCTCGACAAGCGAGCAGTTCGAAACTCAGATCGAGGACGCCGAGAAGGCGCTCGAAAGCGCGCCGGACGACTCGCGCGCGCTGGCGACGCTCGCCCAGTACCGCGCGCTATCGGGTACCGCGCAGCTGGAGGTGGACGAGGCCACGGGCTTCCCGATCGCCCTCACCGAGGACTCGAGGCAGGAGTACGAGGCCGCGATTGAAGCGTGGAATCGCTACGTCGCCACCGAACCGAAGCGGATCGACGAGACCGCGGCAAGCGGCGTGATTCAGGCGTATGGCTACCTGGGCGACTTCGACGGAGCGGCGAAGGCCGCTGCCGTTGTTGCCGAGTCGAACCCAGATCAGGTGAACCTCCAGACCCTCGCGCTCGCCGAGTACCAGCGCTTCGAGTTCGACGCCGGCGACAAGGCCGCCAAGCGCGCGGTGGAGCTTGCGAAGCCCGACGATCGCAAGCAGCTCCAGCAGACGCTCGAGGCTCAGCGCAAGCAGGCGGTGAAGTTCGAGAAGCAGGAGAAGAAAGCCGCCAAGGCCGCGCCCGAGGGCGGCGAGCTGGACGACCCGTTCAGCGGGCTCGACCCGGCCGGCGGAGTGGGCGGAGCCGCGCCCGTGGCACCCTAGAATCCCCGCGGGGCCGTTAGCTCAGCTGGTAGAGCAGGAGACTCTTAATCTCAAGGTCGCAGGTTCGATCCCTGCACGGCCCATCCTCCGAGCGGGAGATGAAGGTTTGTGGTGCCCCCAGCGACCACAAACCTTCAGCAAACCGAAGCCTCAGGCTTCGACCTTGTCCGCGACGTCCTCCTCGGACTCCAGCCCCGGTTCGCTCCGAGCCGCGCGCGCCTCGTAGGCCGCGCGGACCTGCGGGTCGGCGTGGGCGAGGACCTGATCGGCCTTGAGTGCCCGGGCGATTGCCTCGCGGCCACGGCGCGGCATCAGGGTCATCACCTTGAAGATGCCGGAGCTGATCTTCGGCACCCAGACGTCGAACTTGGGCCGCTCGAGCGCGTCGACGATCGCGTCGGCGACGTCCGACGGCTCGCTGACCTTGACGGCGCGCGCAGTCTCTAGGCCCGATCCGAGCTCGGTGTTCACGACCGCCGGCATCACGCAGGAGATCTCGATGTCGGTCTCGCGCAGCTCGGCGCGGACCGCCTCGGAAAGCCCGACCACCGCGTGCTTGGTCGCGCAATATGTGGCGCCACCGGGGAAGCCGCCCTTGCCCGCCTGCGAGGCGATGTTGACGATGTGGCCGCTGTTGCGACGCTGCATCGAGGGCATCACGAGCTTCATCCCGTAGATGACTCCGTGGATGTTGATATCGACCATCCGGTGCGCGGTGGCGTCGTCTTCTTCGACGAACTGGCCGACCGGCATGATCCCGGCGTTGTTGACGAGAACGTCGATCGGGCCGAGGCGTTCCTCGACCTGGGAGACGAAGCTGGCGAAGGAGTCACGCTTGGTCACGTCGAGCTCGAGTGCGATCGCCTCGCCGCTGAGTGCGGCCGCCGCCTTCTCGGCAATGTCCGCGTCGAGATCACCGATCGCGACCTTTGCGCCCTTCTGGACCAGCGCCCGTGCGGTCGCCTCGCCGATACCCCGGGCCCCACCGGTGATCGCCACTACCTTGTCCGCGAGGGAACGCGGTTGCTTCGCCATGTCTGAAACTCCTCCGATCGCTTTGCAACGCGGAGTCTAGGCGCAGCGCTTGGGCGGTGAGCGCCCCAGGTCGCGAATCTGACTTAGCCTCCCTGGTGAGCGCTTGCCTGAACTGACCCGTTGGTCAGCGCGGCTCGCCGGTCACCCGGTAAGTCACGTACCAGGCGAGGTGGCGGGCGGCGCCGACGCCGATCTCGATCGGTGTGAGCAAACGCTTCACTAGCGCGACATCGTATACCCGGGCCTGGACCGAAGAATCACCCACGCGAGCCCTTTCGGCAGCCGGGGCGCCCAGCTTTAGCGCGCGTCCGTAGGCTGGCTGGCGTGAACGTGCTCGTCACCGGGGATTCCAGATCGGCCACGGCCCTCGCGACCGAGCTCGGCGAGCTCGGTCTAGCCTGCAAAGTCGCACCGCCAGGGGCGGATCTGGCCGGGGATTTCGTCGCACTCGAGCGGCAGATGGCGCAAACCCAGGTCGTGGTGTGCGCGGGCAGCCAGGATCCTGCATTGGCCGCCGCTGTCGTCGCGAGCAAGGGGGGTGTGCCGCTTGCCGCTGCGCTGGATGGTGCTTCGGAGACGGCCGAGGCGAGGATCATCGGGCACCTGGCCGACCACTCAGGCACCGCAGCGCAGATTGCCAAGTGGGCTCGATCAGGCTCCCGCGGTTCTGCCGCCGACCTAGACTGACCCGCATGTTGTTGAGCGACGCAGGTCGCGAAAGAGACCGGACCCTGGTGAGGGCGCTCTCATGAGGGTTGGTGTGGTTGGACTTGGCTACGTGGGGCTGCCCCTGGCGGTCGCGTTCGCCGAGGCGGGAGCGGAGGTCGTGGGCCTCGACGTCAATCCGCGCCTGGTCGCGCGCATCGCTGCGGGCGAGAGCCCGATCGAGGACGTACCGTCCGATCGCCTCGCGCCGCTCGTCGACAGCAATCTCAGGGTCACCGCCGACCACGCCGAGCTCGCGTCGTGCGACGCGGTGCTGATCTGCGTTCCCACGCCGCTAGCGAACGGCCGCGAGCCCGACCTCGCCTACGTGGATTCCGCCACCCGCTCGCTCACCACGGTCCTGCGCAAGGGCCAGCTCGTCGTGCTCGAGTCCACCACGTATCCGGGCACCACCAGGGAGCGAGTGGCCCCGATCCTCGAGGAGTCCGGAATGGCGGCCGGCCGCGACTTCCACCTCGCGTTCTCACCCGAGCGAATCGATCCCGGCCGCACCGACCACACGATCCGCACTACGCCGAAGGTCGTCGGCGGTCTGACCGAAGCGTGCCGCGACCGCGCCGCCGAGCTCTACGGCCTCGTCTGCGACGAGGTGGTCGGCGTCTCGACCCCCGAGGTCGCCGAGCTCACCAAGCTGCTCGAGAACATCTTCCGCTCGGTCAACATCGCCCTCGTCAACGAGCTCGCGATGCTCTGCGATCGGATGGGCATCGACATCTGGGAGGTCGTCGAGGCCGCCGCGACCAAGCCCTACGGGTTCATGCGCTTCGACCCGGGCCCCGGTATGGGAGGACACTGCCTCCCGATCGATCCGTTCTACCTCGCCTTCAAGGCGCGCGAGCACGACATGCCAACCGAGTTCGTGGAGCTGGCAGGGAAGATCAACCAGCAGCAGCCGCACTTCTGCACCGACAAGATCATGAGGGCCCTGAACGATGTCGGCAAACCCGTTCGCGGCTCGCGGGTACTCCTGCTGGGTGTCTCCTACAAGGCCGGGATAGGGGACATGCGAGAGTCGCCCGCCCTGAAGATCGCGCGCCTGCTCGGCGACCTGGGCGCTGAGGTCTCCTATCACGATCCGCACGTGGTCGAGGTCGGCGAGCTGGGGCTGCGATCAGAGCCGTTCGACGACGCCCTCGCCGGCTGTGACGTCGCCTGTGTCGTGACGGCGCACCCGGAGGTGGACTACGAGCGGGTGGTTGCCGAGGCACCCCTGGTCGTCGACTTTCGCGGCGTCACCCGGGGCATCACCGCGGCCAACCTCGTCCGGCTCTGAGCGAGCCCGTGATCGGCCGCCGCGAAAACGCTCCTCGCGCCGACCGCCTGACACTCGGGCTTGGCATCGCCGCGGTGGCTACGGCGGGAACGGTCATCGGAGGCGAACTCCTACGCCTGGCCCGCCGTCGGATGCTCGAGGCCGAGCGCGACCCGGAGGTCGCGACGCCAGCCACCGTGATGGAAACCGCCGAGCATGCGTTCCTGCTCGCTCCGCAGGCGACTCAGGACGCGGTCGCGGTCGCCGTCGGGGGCTACGCCGCCACACCGCGTCACGAGACGGTTTTGTTCAATTTGCTCGCCGGGTTCACCGGCAGCCTCGCCCTCATGCGGATTTCTACGCTCGGCATCAGGGGAGGTTGGTGGCCGATCGGCAACGTGTCGGTGGGGGGTCGCCACATCCACCATTTCGTTCCGGGAATCCTGATCGCGTTCGCGGCCGGGGGCGCGGCGCTCCTCACCGCGGACGAGAGCCTCGAGACGGTGCTCGCAGTCCCGTTCGGCATCGGGATGGGGATGACGCTCGACGAGGCTGCGCTCCTGCTTGACCTCCGCGACGTCTACTGGACCCGCGAAGGAGTGCTCTCCGTTCAGCTCTCGTTGGGCGTCGCGGCGCTGATGGGCGGCACGATCCTCGGCCTGCGCATGCTCCGCCGAGGCGAACGCGAGGCCGAGGCCCAGGATGCCATCCCGGCCCTCGCGTGACCGGCGCGCAGCGCGCGGCTTTGGCCTAGCTTCCGCCCCGTGAGGATTCGATTCGTCATCACGGTCGTTTTCGCATCGCTCGCTGCTGCAGGGCAGGCGGAGGCCGCGGAGGTTCGTTCCGGGGCGCTGCGCGCAAGCGTCGGCGAGGACCCGTGGTCGCTCGAGCTCCAGACACCCCGGGGCGCATCGGTTCTGTCCGAGCACGATGGCACCGGCGCGGGCCCCACGGGCACGCTCGGTTTCCGCACGGCAGCTGGCTGGAGTCACGCGACCAGGGTGATTTCCGCGGAGCGCACCGCCGGCGGGGGGTATGTGGCACAGCTCGATACGACCGACCCGTTGCGGACGATCGAGCTGGAGTTGCGGCGCGGCGGCGACGGAGTGATCGTGCTCCGCGCGAAGGTGCTTGGAGCCGGGTCGCCGCTGGAGGGAGTCGGAATCGGTTTCGACGCCCGTTCGCGCGAACGCTACCTCGGCTTCGGCGAACGCTCGAACTCGGTCGACCAGCGTGGCGGAGTGGTCGAGAACTACGTCGCCGACGGTCCCTATCAGGACATCGAGTACCCGTTTTTGGCCGGTTTCGTTCCCGTCTGGGCCCTGCGTGACGGCCGCCCGGACGCCACCTACTTCCCGGTCCCGTGGCTGCTCTCGACCGCCGGCTACGGCGTGCTGGTGGACAACCCGGAGACCAGTCTGTTCCGCCTTGGCAGCGAGGATTCCGAAGCATGGAGCGTCGAGGTCGTCCGAGCTCCCGACGGCGAGCCGGGGGCCGATCTGGCCTCGGCTCCGGACGAACTACGCTTGCGCTTCTTCGCCGGCCCCCGGCCCGCCGACGCCCTGCGGCGCTTCACCCACGCCACCGGGCGCCAACCCGCGGCGGCGGCGCCCTGGGTCTACGGGCCGTGGTTCCAGCCCGGCGACATCGCCGCGGACGTCGCGACACTGCGCGCGGCCGATGCGCCCGTCTCGGCCCTGCAGACCTACACCCACTACCTCCCGTGTGGCGACCAGGTCACCGCCAACGAGCGCGAGCGAACCGCGGCCGCGCACGAGGCGGGGGTTGCGATCACGACGTACTTCAACCCGATGGTCTGCACCGATTTCCCCGCCGCGTACGGCCCCGCCCAGGCGGCGGGCGCGCTTACGAACACCGCCGCGGGCGCGCCGTACGTCTACCGCTACGGCGCGGACGTGGACGACCTCTTCTTCGTAAGCCAGTACGACTTCTTCGAGCAGGCTGGCCGGGAGCTGTACTCCGACCGGCTCCAGGAGGCGATCGGCGACGGTTACGACGGTTGGATGGAGGATTTCGGGGAGTACACCCCGCTCGACTCGCGTTCGGGCGATGGCGCGATCGACGGCACCCGCGCGCACAACCAGTACCCGCGCGAGTACCACTGCGCGGCCTGGGAGGCGGTGCGCTCTGAGCCGCGCCCGATCGTGCGCTTTCAGCGCTCCGGTTGGTCGGGGACCGCACGCTGCGCCCAGGTTGTCTGGGGCGGCGACCCGACGACCGGGTGGGACTTCGACGGGCTTCGCTCCGCGGTCACGCAGGCCCTCAGCGTCGGTAGCTCGGGCATCGGCGTCTGGGGTTCGGACATCGGCGGCTTCTTCGCGCTTGGCGCCGAGGAGCTCGACCCGGAGCTCCTGACCCGATGGGTTCAGTTCGGGGCGGTCTCACCCGTGATGCGCACCCAGCGCAACGGGGTTGACCTGCCGCCAAAGGAGCGCCCGCAGGTGACCGACGCGGGGCAGATCGACAACTGGCGCCGCTACGCGAAACTGCACACCCAGCTCTACCCCTACCTCCTCGCCGCCCAGCGGGCCTACCGCCGGACGGGGATGCCGCTCATGCGCCACCTCGCGCTTGCCCACCCGCGTGATCCCAAGGCGGCTGCAACCGAGGACGCGTTCCTGCTCGGCCCGGATCTACTCGCCGCCCCGGTGCTCGAGCCCGGTCTGACCGAGCGCGAGGCCTACCTACCTCGCGGCCGCTGGGTCGATCTCTGGCGTTCGGCGGTCTACGACGAGGGCAACGGCGGTATCGACCTCGGCCGCGTTCGGCTGCTGCGCGGCGGCGCCGAGCACACACTGCCGGCGCCGATCGAAGAGCTGCCGTTGCTCGTGCGCGCCGGTTCCGTGCTGCCGCTGCTTCCGCCCGGTGTGGACACGCTGGCGCGCACTGGAACCGACCCGGCCGGGGTCACGAGCCTGGCTGAGCGTCGTGGCCGGCTGGACCTGCTGGCTTTTCCCCGCGGGCGCCGTAGCGCGCGCTTCGGGTTGGCTGGCAAGGTGCGCTCGGTCGCGAGTCGCCGCTCGTGGACGCTGCGGGTGAGTGCACCCTCACGCCAGCGCGTCTCGCTGCAGGCGGCGATGAGCGCGAACCGTCACGCGTTCCGCGTTTGCCGGGTCGAGCGCAACGGACGCAAGCTGCGGCGCAGTCGCTGGAGCTTCACCCGCCGTACAGGCGTGCTCATCGCCCGCTTCGCTGGCAAGCGGGTGACGTTGCGGGCGAGTGCCTGCCGTCGCTCTCAGGCGCGATAGCGGGCGAACAGCTCGCCCGTTGCCGGCTCGTGCAGAAGCCACACGAGTTCGAGTCCGCGCACGGCCTCTGGCAACCCCGCCACGAGTCCTGGCCCCTCGCCGCCGCTCAGTTTTGGCGCATGGGTGACGAAGAGCTCGTCGACGAGCGCCGCGGCGATCAGGTCCGCGTGCAGGTGTGGCCCTCCCTCGCACAGCAGCGCCCGGACGCCGTGGTCGCGACGGAGCTCTGCCAGCGCACCCGGCAGGTCGACGGCACCGTCGTGGCGAATGACGTGGACGGGGGTGGGCGTCTCCGGGACCTCGTCCTTTGAGGCAGTGATCACCACCAACTGGCCGTGACCGTCGGTCAGAAGCGGCCCGTCCCACGGCAGGTCGAGGCGGCCCGAGACGACGACCATGAGCGGGTCGGCTGAAAGACCCTCCGCCTCGCGCAGCTCGCGCCTGGCGGGATCGGAGACGATGCGTCCGTACCCCTCGGCGCGCAGGGTCCCGGCGCCGATCATCACCGCGTCCACGCGGCTACGCAGTGCAACGAGCATCGCGGTGTCCACCTCGCTGCCGATCTGGCCCGAGACGCCACCAAGGGTGGCCCGGCCGTCGAGGGTCAGGGCGAAGTTGGTGAGCAGGTAGGGACGCTCCTCGCGCGCCCATTCCCATGGCCGCAGCTCGACCAGCGCGTCGGCCAGCTCGACATCGGCGGGTTCGGGCAGGAGGCGCCGCAGGGTGCTCACCCGTCGATTATGGCCGGGCCTAGTTGAACCAGGCGAACCGCCGGCCGGTCAGCTTCTCGAGCCGGGCGGCGTCGGGGCGAAAGCGCGTCTCGAGGTCCGCCCGTAGCGCGTCGGGCAGCACGGGCTTCGCGGCCTCCCCGGACTCCGGGTCGTGGACAACCCGCTCGACCATCCAGCGCATCCGTTCAGGCAGGCGGTCGAAGTTGCGATCGAGGGCTCGCAATCCCGGCATCCGCACAGCTCGGTCCATCAGGCGAAATCCGCCCTTTGCCTTGGCGCTCCCGGTTTCCCACTCGCGGTCGAAGTGCACCGAGGTAAACGCGGGATTCACACCGGAGAACTCGAACACACGTCGCACCGTGTCGTCGCGCTCCGCACCGAGCTCCTCGCGAGAAACCACGAGCACACGGTCGGACCCGAACGCGTCGAGGTATGGCTCGAGCTGCATCGCGTACATCCCACGTTGTACGTAGGAGCTGGCCGGAGTGATCGCCTCGTCCATGCCCCGCTCCTCGTAGCCGCCCCCGACGTTGTGCAGGTAGTGCGAGAGAAGGCGGTCGACAGGGTGACGCACCATGTAGATCAACCGTGCGTCGGGCTCGAGGGTGGCGCGCATCCGCTCGGCCACTCCACGGAAGCGGGGAAGGTTGGTGTAGTGCGGCGAGGTCTCGCCCCGGACAGCCGCGGTCGGAGAGAAGTGCGAGCGGTACCAGTCCACGCCCAGGGCCCAGTTCAGTTCCTCGACGAAGAAGTTGAGCTCCTTGGGGCGAGACATCTCCACTTCGGGATGGAGGTTCAGGTAGTGGTGGATCGATGTCGTGCCGCACTTGAGCCCGCCGACGATGATCAAATTCGGCGTCGCTCCCTTATGCGCCCCCCGCATTCTGCCGCGCCGGCGACGGTCGGCAGCGAAGCGCTCGTGCGCTCGCGCCGTCATCGCCTCGTCGGCGGGATCGTGGAACGAAATGGAGTCGGTCACGAAGAACCAGCCCCCTGAGGGCTAGCCCTTGGCGCCGAGCTTCGCGGCGGCGTCGCGAAGGTTCTTGACCTCGGCGTCGGCCCTGCGCCGTCCCTCGAGCTTTTCGCCGTGACGATTGACCCAGATCACCGGCACCTTCATCTTTAGTAGCGGCTCGATGTCCGAGGCGTAACCCGAGGCGATATGCAGCCACCCTTTCTTCGAGCCGAGGCGACGAGCGCACTCCTTGAAGTGGGCGGGCTCAGGCTTGTAGGAGCGAACCTGCTGGGCGGTGACCACGATGTCCAGTTCGGTGCGCAGGTGCCGGCGCGAGACACCGAGGAGCTTGTCGTCGATATTGGAGAGGATCCCGACCTGGTAGCGGCCGCGGAGGCGATCCATCGCGGCGTTCGACTCCCGAAACGGCGCCCAGTAGGCGACCGAGTCGGGAAGGAACTGGGCGCGGGACGGCTCGAGTTCCCAGCCGATCTCCTTAGCGACCTTCACGGCGGTGCGCCTCAGCACCTCGGCGTAGAGCTCGTACGAACCGCTCATCACCTCGGCCTGAACTTCCATGAAGCGGGCCAGGAGCGCCTGCTCGTCGTAGGAAAAGCCGTCGCGCTTGGCCTCCTTGGCGAACGCCCCGAGGATCCCCTTCTCCCAATCGATCAGGGTGCCGTAGCAGTCGGTAGTGACGACCTTGATGTCCTTGAGCTTCGGGAGTGGCATAGCGCGGCGTGAGTATGGCAGCGTCGGATAACCTGCCCGCGCTGCGCCGGTTACGGCGCTCGCCGCGACTATGGACCTACTCGAATACCAGGGCAAGCAGCTCTTCGCCAAGCACGGCGTCGCCACCCCGAGCGGCGTTCACGCCGTAACCGTTGACGACGGCATCGCCGCCGCGAACGAAATCGGCTACCCATGTGTGGTCAAGGCCCAGGTTGCGATCGGCAAACGGGGCAAGGCCGGCGGGATCAAGATCGCCAAGGACGAGGACGAGGCCCGCGTCCACTGCGAGGCGATCCTCGGCATGGACATCCGCGGCTTCACGGTGCACGACCTCTGGATCGAGGACGCCTCGGACATCGCCACCGAGTACTACGGCTCGATCATCCTCGACCGCTCCGAAAAGAAGCTGCTGGCGATGCTCTCCCGGATGGGCGGCATGGACGTGGAAGAGATCGCCGAGTCCGATCCCACCGCGATGGTCAAGCGACACATCGAGCCAGGCGCTCCACTCAGCCTCGACATCGCCAGGGAGATCGCCCACGAGGCGCAGATCGACGACGACGTCGTCGACGGTGTGGCGCAGATGCTCGTGGACCTCGGCGAGGTGGCCGTGGCCGAGGATGCGACCCTGATCGAGATCAACCCCCTGATCGTCACCGCCGGCCGCGAGGTCGTCGCGCTCGACGCCAAGGTCACGATCGACGGCAACGCGATGTTTCGTCACCCCGAGCTGGCCGAGCTCTCCGACGGCTCCGCCGAGGACCCACAGGAGGCGATGGCCAAGGAGAAGGGGCTCACCTACGTGAAGCTCGACGGCAACATCGGCATCCTCGGCAACGGCGCCGGCCTCTGCATGTCAACGCTCGACGTCGTTGCCCAGGCGGGTGGCGATCCGGCGAACTTCCTCGACGCAGGCGGCGGCTCGAAGGCGGAGGCGATCGTCGACGCGCTCGAGGTGATCACCTCCGACGAGAAGGTCACGGCAGTCCTCTTCAACATCTTCGGCGGGATCACCCGCTGCGACGAGGTCGCCAAGGGCATCCTCGAGGCGACGAAGCAGATCGGCCTGACGATGCCCCTGGTGGTCCGCCTCGACGGCACGAACTCCGAGGAGGGCCTGCGGCTGCTCGCCGAGGCGGGCCTGGACAACCTGCACAACGAGTCCACGATGCTGGGCGCCGCGAAGAAGGTCGTGGAGCTCGGATGAGCATCATCGTCGACAAGGACACGAAGCTCGTCGTCTCCGGCCTGACCGGGCGCGAGGGAACCTTCCACGGAATGCGCAACCGTGAGTACGGGACCGACCTTGTCGCCGGTGTCACGCCGGGCAAGGGCGGGCAGGACGTCGAGGGCGTGCCGGTCTTCGACACGATCGCAGAATCGGTCTCCAGCGCGGGCGCCAACACCTCCATGGTCTTCGTGCCCGCCCGCTTCGCCGCGGCTGCGATCGACGAGGCGATCGACTCGGGCGTCCACACCGTCATCGCGATCACCGAGGGCATCCCGGTCCACGACATGCTGAAGACCTACTGGAAGGCCAGGGAGAAGGATGTGCGCCTGATCGGCCCGAACTGCCCCGGCGTCCTGTCGCCCGGCAAGGCAAACGTCGGGATCATCCCCGCCCAGTTCTTTGACCCCGGCCCGATCGGCGTCGTCTCGAAGTCGGGCACCCTGACCTACCAGATCGGCAACGAGCTGAAGCAGGCGGGCGCGGGCAACTCCTCGATCGTCGGCATTGGCGGCGACCCGATTGTCGGTTCGGACTTCATCGACATCCTCAAGCTCTATGAGGCCGACGACGAGACCGAACTGATCGTGATGGTCGGCGAGATCGGCGGCGACGCGGAGGAGCGGGCAGCCGACTTCATCGCCGAGAACGTCACCAAGCCCGTCGTCGGCTACATCGCCGGATTCACCGCACCGCCCGGCAAGCAGATGGGCCACGCCGGCGCGATCATCTCGGGCTCGTCGGGCACGGCCCAGGCCAAGAAGGACGCGCTGGAGGCCAAGGGCGTCCGCGTCGGCACCTCGCCGACCGAGGCCGCGCAGATCGCGGTCGAGATCCTCAACTCGTAGCCAGCGCCCTGCCCGCCGGGCCCCCAGCCCAACCGGCGCGAACGTTCGTGAGAGCTCGCATAGCGGTGGCTGACGGACGTTGGCGTTCCATAGACTCGGCGCCCGATGCCCGCAGACGTGATCAGCTTCGCTCGCGGCGCTCCCAGCGCTGACATTCTGCCCGCCGAGGCGGTGCGTGAAGCCGCCGCGAAGGCGCTCGAGAGTGATTGGCAGCGCGCCCTCTCCTACGGCACCGGGCGCGGCCACCCGGGCCTCTGCGAGTGGATCGCCGAGCTGCACGGAATCGCGCCCGAGCAGGTGATGGTCACCAACGGCTCGATGGAGGCCGCCGCGCTCCTCTTCCAGCACACGCTCGAGCCCGGCGACCGCGTGATCGTCGAGCAGCCTTCGTACGACCGCACCCTCCTCCTGCTCGGTCGTGCGGGCGTGGAGATGGTGCCCGTGGTGCTCGGAGACGACGGTCTCGACATCAACGCCTTCGAGGCCGCGCTGACCGAGGGACCGGTGAAGTTCGCGCACGTGATCCCCAACTTCCACAATCCTGCGGGTTGCACGCTCTCGGGTGCCAAGCGCGTGCGCCTGGTCGAGCTGGCCGCTGAGCACGGGTTGCTGCTTTTCGAGGACGACCCCTACCGGCTGATCAGCTTCGGCGGAGCAGAGCACGAGACGATGCTCTCGCTTGACGACGCCGGGTGTGTGATCCACGCATCGTCCTTTTCGAAGACGGTCAGTCCCGGTGTCCGTGTCGGCTACCTCGCGGGTGAGACCGAGGAGATCGCGCGACTCGCGAAACGGGCGGGCGAGACGTATATCTCGCCGAACATGCTGGCCGAGGCGATCGTCTACGAGCTCTGCCGCTCCGGCGGGCTCGAGCGCAACGTCGCCTCCGTCAACGATGCCTTGCGCAACCGCCGCGACGCGCTCGTGACCGCACTCGGCGAGCACCTGCCCGAGGCGGAGTTCGTCGTGCCTGAGGGCGGCTACTTTCTGTGGCTGACGCTGCGCGAGGGAACCGACACGCCCGCCCTGCTGAAGGCTGCGGCCAACGAGGGCGTTGCGTTCGTCGCCGGCCCCGACTTCCTGCTCGACGGCGGCGCGAACGCGCTGCGCCTGTCGTTCGCCAGCGTCCCGGTCGAGCAGGTGGACGAGGGTGTGCGCCGGATTGCAGCAGCTCTCGAGCGCTTACGGGCGGCTTAAGTTCAGCGGCCGTAGCGGTCGCTCGAGAGCACCAGCTGTTCGGGCAGCGGGGCTCGCGGCGGCGGAGCCGGGTCGGCGCGGACCGAAACCGTCTCCGCGACGCTGCGGGTGAGTGTGTGGGTCCCGTCGCCGGAGGCGACGACCACCTCGTCGTCGTCGACCGACTCGACCTTGCCCACCAGGCCCGGGTTCAGGCCCGTGGATTTCAGATAGTGGAGTAGCTCCTCGGCCTCGTTCTCGAAGCGCAGCACCATCACGTCGGCGCCCGGCTCGACATCGGCGAGCAGCACGCCTTCCTCACGGGAGCCCTCGATGATGGGGTGGCCGTGTGGGCATGTGGTCGCGCCACCGATCGCCGCGAGCATTCGCTCCTCGAGGACCGGCGACATCGCATGCTCGAGCCGTTCGGCCTCCTCGTGGACCTCGTCCCAGGGGATGCCGAGGACGTCGGTGAGGAAGCGCTCAATCAGGCGGTGGCGCTTGACGATCGCGCGCGCTTCGTCGCGGCCGTTGTCGGTGAACCCGAGCGACTTGTCGTCCGAGCGGCTGACGTAGCCGTCGCGCTCGAGACGGCCGATCATCTCGTGAACGGTGGGGGGCGATAGCTGCATCGCTCGGGCGATGTTCGCGCCGGTGATCGAAAGCCCGGCCTCCTCCAGCCAGAACATCGTCTGGAGGTACTCCTCCTCAGCGACCGTGGCGTGCTCCGAGGTCATCGCGCCACCATTCTAGTTTGCGGTTCCCATCAGGCTGCTCACAACGGCCTCGTAGAACCCGTCACCCATCGAGCCGTCGGTCACCGTTGCGTTCGGAAAACGCGGGAGAGCCTGGCGAAGAGCCTCGTCGTGCTCGGGACCGTTCGCGACGACGAAGAACTGCCCGACCGAGACCGCGGACTCCAAGTCCTCGATCGAGTCACCGACGGCGATGCACTGCGCCGGTTCGAAGCCCCGCGCCCGCCGATGAGCCTCGACCCCCTTCGCCTTGCTCGCGCCGCCCGGGACCAGGTGGTAGGCGTGGGTTCGGCCCTCGATCCCCGGCATCGGGCGGCCGATCGCGCCGTTGTCGAGAAATCGAAGGCCCTGGTGGCCCGCCTTGGCGACCACCTTGTTGGCCTCGACTACGTCGACCTTGCCACGCATCAGCAGCGAGAGCACGCGCCCTGTGTGCCACGGCTCGTGCCACTCGAGCTTGCCGGGGAAGCGTTCGAAGAGGAGGTCGGGGATCCCGGCCTCCAGGATCCGATCCGCGGGGTTGCCCTCCTGGTTCGGCACCCACTCCCCGGTCAGGTAGGTGCGTTCGCCGTCGATCGCCATCGCGCAGCCCGCCTCGTAGATGTAGGAGGTCTGGCCGAGGAGCCTCGCATCGGACATCACCTGGGCCTCCTTGCGCCCCGACATGATCACTACCTCAACGCCGGCGCGGTGACAGGCCTCGAGCGCACGCGCCTGGCGCATCGAGAAGTTGCCGTCGGGATCGCGGAACAGGGCCCCCCGCGGGCCGAGCAGGGTGCCGTCGAGGTCGGTGTAGACACAGCGAAGAGCCATCTCGGCTGGGACGCTACCGTCTCGAGCGATGAGGGCATGGCGCGTTGCTAACGGGGTGGAGATCGAGTTTCCTCCGGCCCGAGCGGCAGGCGTCGTGAACGTGACGACCGACTCCTTCTACTCGGGCTCTCGCAGCGGCACGCCCGAGCGTGCGGTGGCCGACGGGCTGGCGCTGGTCGCCGCCGGCTTCGACATGCTCGATGTCGGCGCCGTCGCGGCACGCTCGGGGCCGCCGGTCGAACCAGAAGCCGAGATCGCGAGCCTGGCGCCTGCAATCGAGGAGCTTGTGGAGCGTTCCGGCGTACCGGTGATGGCCGATACCTTTTCGCCGGATGTCGCCGCCGCGGCCCTGGAGGCCGGGGCGATCGCGATTAACGACATCTCGGGGGGCGGACCGGAGATGTTTGAGCTGGTGGCCGAACGGGGCTGTGGCTACGTCCTCATGCATATAGAGGGGCCGCCGCGCGTGGACCGGACTCCGCCTCGCTTCGAGGACCCGGTCGCCCACTTGAGCGGTTGGTTCGCAGGCCGAATCAATGAGGCGGAGGCGGCGGGTGTCTCGGCGGGCCAGATCGCGATCGACCCGGGACCCGACTTCGATCTCGGCGTCGATGACGACCTGGACATCCTCCGGCGCCTGGGGGAACTGGGATCCCTCGAACGGCCGATCATGGCGGCGATTTCCCGAAAGGACTTCCTCGGCGCCCTGATCTCAGGATCGTGGGATCGCCGGGTTCCCGCGGACGATCGGGGAAGCCCCACCGCCGCGGCCACCGCCCTGTCGGTCGCCGAGGGCGCGGACATCCTGCGCCTGCACGATCCGGAGGCGCTCGACGCCATGCGTGTCGCGGAGGCGATCGTTCGTGGTTGAGCAGATGGCGGCCGGCGGAGCGCTCGATCGCGCCTGGCGCAACGTCATCGCGGGTGGCGCCGACGATGGCCGGCTCGTCGCCACGTCATTCGATGAACCGCGTGGAGCCGTCAGCCTGCCCTTTCCCCGTGACCTGCCTCCAGAGCTCGCGTCGGGACTCACCCGCGCCGGCGTCGATCGCCTCTATGCCCATCAAAACGAGGCGCTCGGCGAGAGCGGGAGCTTTATCGCCACCAGCGGGACGGCGTCCGGCAAGTCGCTGGCGTTCAACCTGCCCGTGCTCGAGGGCCTCGCGCTGGACCCCAAGCAGCGCGCGCTCTATCTCTACCCGACCAAGGCGCTTGCCCAGGACCAGGCACGCAAGCTGTCCGAGTTCGGCCTGCCCTATCTGCGCCACGCGATCTACGATGGCGACACCCCGCGTGAGGACCGACCGGGGCTGCGGCGCACCTCGAACCTCATCCTCACCAATCCGGACATGCTGAACATGGCGATATTGCCGAACCACCGCGGTTGGGGCGACTTCTTCACCAATCTCGAGTGGGTTGTGGTGGACGAGGCGCACACCTACCGCGGGGTCTTCGGGTCGCATGTGGCAAACGTGCTCCGGAGGCTGCGACGGGTGGCGCGGATGTACAGATCCGACCCCCGGTTTTTGCTCGCCTCGGCAACGATTGCCAACCCGGGCGAGCTGGCGGAGCGGCTGGTGGGCGAATCGATTCCGGTCCTCGGCTCCGACGGCGCACCGCGGGCCGGCCGGCGGATCGTGATCTGGAATCCCCCGGTGATCGAAGAGCGGACGCAAACCCGCCGCTCGGCGTTGTCCGAAGCGGCGGAGTTGCTGGCCGATCTGGTCTCGGAAGGGATGAGGACAATCTGCTTCCTGCGCTCGCGCAAGGGCATTGAGTTGATCCAGCGCTTCGCGCGTAACCGCCTGGCCGATCGCGGGCAGGAAGCCCTGGCACAGCGCATCGCCCCATACCGCGCGGGCTACACACCGCAGCAGCGACGCGATATCGAGGCCCGTCTCGTCGCCGGCGACCTGCTCGGCGTCGTCGCCACCGACGCGCTCGAGCTGGGCATCGACATCGGCGAGCTCGACGCTTCGATCTGCGTGACCTTTCCCGGAACCGTGGCGAGTCTCAAGCAGATGTGGGGGCGCGCCGGACGGCGTAGCGAGGGTCTAGCCGTCTACGTCGCGGGGGCCGACGCTCTCGATCAGTTCTTCTGCCGCCACCCGAAGGAGTTCCTGGAGCGACCCGTCGAGGCCGCAATCCTCGACCACGCCAACGAGCGGATCCAGACCGCGCACCTGTTCGCGGCGGCGCACGAGGCGCCGCTCGGCGGCACTCTCACCCAGCCCGGCGGGGCCGACGATCAGATCTTCGGCGCCGGCTGGCGCGAGCGAGCTGACTCGCTGGTCGGCTCCGGTGCGCTGCGTCGCGGCCCGGGGCAGCGCTATTTGCCACGCGGCGCAGGTTTTCCGGCGGGCGACATATCGCTGCGCTCGGCGTCGCTCGACTCGGTCGCGATCGTCGATTCCACATCCGGCGAGATGCTTGGCACCGTCGAGGCCGAGCGAGCATTCTCGGCGGTGCATCCCGGTGCCGTCTACCTGCACCTGGGCCAGTCCTACGAGGTGCGCGAGCTCGATGTGGACGCCCGCCGAGCGGTGGTCGAACCGTTCGACGGCGACTGGTACACCCAGGTCAAGAAGGAGGTCAACGTCTACGTGGACGGGGTGGGGGAGACTCGCCGAGAGGCGGCCGGCGTCGAGCTTTCGTTCGGCGAGGTGTCGGTGTCCGAGCAGGTCATCGCCTACCAGCGCAAGAGCATCTCCGAGAACGAGGTGATCGACCTGATCGCCCTGGATCTGCCCGAGCAGAACTTCCGGACTCAGGCCCTCTGGTACACGCTGACCGACGCCCTTGCGGGGCCCACGGCTATGCCGCCAGAGGTTCAGCTAGGCGCCCTCCACGCCGCCGAGCACACCCAGATTGCGGTGCTACCCCTGCTGGCGATGTGCGACCGCTGGGACATCGGCGGCCTCTCGACCAACGTCCACTTCCAGACAGGCCTGCCCACGATCTTCATCTACGACGGCCACCCCGGCGGCGTTGGGATCGCGCGCCGCGGGTTCGACCTGTTCACCCGGCTGGTCGGAGACGCATTGCGCCTCGTGTCCGAGTGCCCATGCGACTCCGGCTGCCCGTCCTGCGTGCAGAGCCCGAAGTGCGGGAACCTGAACGAACCCCTCCACAAGGCCGGGGCGATCGAGCTGATGGAGGGCATGCTGGGCGATCGGCAAAGTCACCGGTGAAGCCCTCCTTGGTTCCATCGACGAGCCGGCCGCCAATGATGATGGCCAGGGCCGGAATCGAACCGGCGACACCACGATTTTCAGTCGTGTGCTCTACCAACTGAGCTACCTGGCCGCGGCGTGACAGGCTAGCGCCGAGACCCAGCCGCCGGCGCGCTCGATGTCAGATCGTCCCGGTGCATCACGACTTGCAGGGGAGAGCCGAACCGTCCGAATCTCTCTCTAACTTGGCCGAACTAATGAATTCACCGCCGCGACTAGCGATGCAGCCCGCCTTCGAGGCTGTTGAAACAGAGACCACGACTGCCCCCGGCGTGGGTGAGCGAGCCTTCATCGGCGACCTCGCCGACGGCGATCAGGTCGCGGCAGTGTTCGCGGTGCGCGAGCGGGCGCGCATGTCGCGTCGCAACGGCGAAGACTTCCTGAAACTCGTGATCGGCGACAAGACCGGCTCGATCGAAGCCGTCGCCTGGGAGGAGGTCGACGCGCTCTTCGAGCTCACCGCGCCCGGCGCCGTCGTCCAGGTCGAAGGACCATTCGCGGTCCACCCCCAGTATGGGGCCAAGGTCACGATCCGCACGTTGCGCACGGCTCGGCCCGAGGAGTACGAGGAGACGGACCTGGTGGCCGGCTCCCCGGTTCCGATCGAGCGCCTCGAGTCGAACCTCCGCGACCTGCTCGACACGATCCAGGACGGCCAGCTCTGGCAACTTCTCGACCGGTTTGTCGGCGCCGAGACCGATAACTGGAAGCGTTTCCGTGTCGCGCCGGCGGCGAAGTACTACCACCAGGCCTATCCCCACGGACTGCTCGAGCATGCGGTCTCGGTCGCGCAGGCGGTCAGCTCCACGGCCGCCGCTTTTCCGGGGATCAACCGTGACCTCGCGGTCACCGGGGCGCTGCTCCACGACATTGGAAAGACCCAGGCATATAACGACGATCCGCTTGCCATCGATCTGACCGACGCCGGTCGCCTCCTTGGCGAGATCCCGATCGGTTACTACCTCGTGCGCAGGGAGATCGAGTCGATCGACGGTTTCGATCCGGAGCTCGGCCAAGCCGTCCTGCACATCATTCTCTCCCACCACGGCACCCAGAAGAACGGCTCGCCGGTGGTTCCCGCGACGCGCGAGGCGACACTCGTGCACGCCATGGACAACCTGGGTGGCAAGCTCGGCAGCTTCGACCGGATCGAGCGCGAGCTACCGGCTGGCCAACCGTGGTCCAAGTTCGATCGCGGCCTCGACTCGGCCGCGTACTTCGGCGCCGCTGCGGCTTAGTTGACGCCGCTCTGCTTGAGCGCCTGCTCGACCTGCCTGTTCGCGTCGCGGATCGCCTTGTCGACCGACCTCTCGATGTCGTTTTTACCCTTCTTGCCCGTCCCGAGTCCGCTGTTCTCGAGGCTCTCGTCGACCCGGTCGAACGCGCGGTTGGTGATGTTGTCCGTCGTGTCGAGTGCCGGCTTGACGAAGAACAGGTAGACGGCCGCCAGGATCGCAACCGTGGTCACGATCTTGATGATCGGATTGATGACTGTGCCTGCGCCGATCAAGTTCTCGATTCCTCCCGTTCGGGCATCCCCCCGCGGGATGCGAATACCGGAATCCTAGAGCGCGCGGCAGAAGTCCATGTCGCCGGGAGCCTCGGCCCTGCGTATGCAGGTAACGATCCGCTTCGCGCGGCGGCCGTCGCCCGTCGCTCGCGCGGACTGGGCGGCGCTGAGGGCGATGCTGCGCGAGATGTCGAGCTGAAGCTTCTCGCTGCGCTTCTGCGCCTCCTGGGTCGCCCTCTCGCTGCGCACCGACGCGGCGGTGGAGGCCTTCTCAGTCGTGTCGATGATCGGCTTGACCACGAAGATCGAGATCGCGGCCAGGATCGCCACCGTCGTGGCGATCTTGACGATCGGATTGATGACGGTTCCGGTGCCGAGCATCAGCCGAACAGCAGTCTGTCGGCGAGGTCGCGGCAGCGCTTCATCGGGGCGACCCCGTAGCCGGCCCGCTCGACGCATTCGCGAACCTGCTGGGCTCCCACGGTATCGCCCTGCAGTTCCAGGCTGTCGGCGTAGGGGAGGGCGAAGTTTCGGTCGAACTGGGCGTCCGACGCGCCGTCGGCGAAGCGCGCGCAGGCCTTCATCGCGCGCAGATCGCCGCCGGCCCTCTTGACGCACCTGACGATCTCGTTGGCGGCCGCCGTCCAGGCCTGGCTGCCGGCTCGCAGGCCCTGCGCATCGCCGAGGGCGCTGTTCTTCGAGTTGGCCAGATCCATCTGCCTCTGGGTGCGATCCTGGTTTGCGAAGTTCTCCGACAACTGGCGATCGGCTCGACCGATCGCATCCTCGGTGGTGTCAAGGATCGGGCGCACGATGAACAGGTACACCGCGCCAAGAATCGCGATCGTCGTGACGACCTTGAGAATCGGGTTGATGACGGTTCCAGCACCGATCATTGACGAGCCCTTTCCAGGGGTAAACACAGATTCGCGACTTCGCCGCCGAATCAGAGCGGGAAGCGTAAACAATCCGCGAGCGCCCGGAATCGGTGATCAATTTGGCGCAGTTTGCGGCTCGGCGATGCGCGGTTCCGGGCGCGATGCCCCAATATCCTCGCGACATGGCCAAGGACACAGAGAAGCTGATCCGCCAGCTCTCCTTGATCTCGTTCCTGATGGCCAATCGACGCCCTGTATCGGCGCTGGAAATCAAACGCGAGGTCGAGGGGTACAGCTCAATGAACGAAGACGCCTTCGCGCGGCGCTTCTACGCGGACCGGGCCGAACTCGACTCGCTCGGTATTTCGCTGCAGGTGGACAAGCCGGCGGAGGGCTTCTTTGAGGCCGAGCTCTACGCCCTGCCCCCGGAGAACTACTACCTGCCCGCGGTCGCCTTCTCCGACGGCGAGCTTGCCGCCCTTCGCACCGCCCTCGGTTTGCTCGACGGCGAGTTCGCCTACGCGGAGCCGCTGCGGCTCGCGCTCCAGCAGGTCTCTTGGGGCCGGCCCAGCCCGCTCGGCGAGGCCGAGGATGTACCGATCGATGTCCGGCTCGGCGCCTCCGGCGGCGGACGCGAGCTCTCCCAGCGGCTGGCGAAGATCGAGACGGCGATCTCGCGTCGCAAGACGATCGAATTCTCGTACTACACGATGCAGAGCGACGAGGTGGCCGATCGCAAGGTCAATCCCTTCCACCTCGTCTTCCGCGACGGGCAGTTTTACCTGATCGGTCATTCGCACGAGCGCGACGCGGTCCGGATCTTCAGGCTTTCGCGAATCCAGGGCAAGGTGTCGTACGCGAGCAAGGCGGAGCACGACTTCAGCCCCCCCGAGAATTTTGACCGGCGCGACTACGCCCAGCGCTCTGAATGGCAGATGGGCTCGATCGAGGGCTCGGCCAAGGTGTTCGTTCGTGAGCGAATCGCCTGGCTGGTCGAACGCGACTTCGGCAAGTACGGCACGCTGCGAAAGGTTTCCAAGAGCGACGGTGTCAAGGGACGAGGGATGGTCTACGAAACGGACTACGCCTCGATCCGTCAGGTCATTTCCTGGGTACTCGGCTGGCGCGAAAACGCTCAGCTGCTCTCACCCCCGCAAGCCGCCAAAGAAGCCGACGAGCGCCTGGCGCTCCTCCGCGAGCGGCACGCCAGCGAGTTCGCGGTGGCCAACACGGTGGCGCGCCCGGTGCTCGAGGCCGAAGGTCGCCCAGTGCGTAACACCGGCGCCCGAGGCCGCGGCGAGTCCGTGATCCGCCCGGAGCGCTTCGCTCGCCTCGTCACCCTGGCCGGGCTGCTGATCGGGGCAGCGCGCGAAGAGGGCGCGTTGCCGGTCTCCCGGGTCACCGGCGAGCTGAACATCTCTCACGACGAGCTGCGCGAGGACATCGACGTCCTCAACGTCGTCAACTTCGGCGGCGGCACCTACGTGCTCTACGCGGAGATCGTCGGTGATGTGATCGAGGTGGACCCCGACACCTACGGCGACAATTTCGCCCGCCCCGCGCGCCTGCTGCCGCTAGAGGCCAAGGCACTGGTTGCGGCGATCGACCTCTTCGGCGATCACCTGCCGCAGGCCGGCCTGCGCACGGCACGCGAGAAGATCGTCGCCGCGCTCGGCCACGATCCATCGGAGGAAGGTCTCGAGATCGCGCCCGGCCGCGACGACTCCCATGTGGTTCGCACCGTCAACACCGCGATCGAGACCCGCCACATCCTCGAACTCCATTACTACAAGGAGAACGAGGACGAGTTCGTCAAGCGCGAGGTGGAGCCCTACCAACTGGTCAACGGGCCCGAGGGCTGGTACCTCGGTTGTTACGACATCGGCCGTTCCGATACGCGCCACTTCCGGTTGGACCGGATGCGCGAAGCGGTCATCACCGACGTGGTGTTCGAACCGCGCGAGGGGATCGACGAGCGCCTGGCCGAGCAGGAATGGCTCGCGCACGGTGAGGTCACATCCGCCGGGATCGCGCGGGTGTGGGTTGCGCCGGAGCGCGCCCGCTGGCTGCGCGAGCAGCGCACGGTGGTCGAGGAGCTGGCCGACGGCGCCGTCGTGGTGGAGCTGCCTTACGGCTCGACCGATTGGTTGGTGCGCGAGATCCTCAAGGGCGCCGGAGACCTTGTCGCGCTCGAGCCCGACGACGCCCGCGAGGCCGTCCTCGCGGCGCTCCCCGAAGCGGCCTAGCCTTCCTGCATGGACTTCGCGCTCGTTCGGGCCGACAACCCCGGCCCGATGACGCTGACCGGCACCAACACCTATGTCGTGGGTCGCGCCCCGGCGTGGGTGATCGATCCCGGTCCCGACGACCCGGCGCATCTGGCAGCGGTGCGCGCGGAAGGCGATCGCCGCGGCGGGATCGAAGGCGTTGTGCTGACGCACTCGCACGCCGACCACTCGGCGGGGGCTGGCTCACTCGGGGCCCCGCTCGCCTGGGGAGCCGTCACCGAGGCTGATGAAGGATCGTGGCGGCCAGGGCCACCACAAAGCTTCAGCAGGCCGCAGGGCCCCGAGACGGTCGGTCCGTTCGCGGTGATCCCGACGCCCGGGCACGCCTTCGACCACGTTTGCTTCCGTTGGAAACGGATGCTTTTCTGCGGGGACCTGGTGCTGGGGGAGGGATCGACGATCGTGCCGCCCCTCGCGTTCGGCGGATCGCTTGGTGACTATCTGCGGTCGTTGCGCCGAGTCCGCGAGTTGGACGTGGATCGCTTTGCTCCGGGTCATGGCCCCATGGTCGAGGATCCCCGCGCGAAGGTGGACGAGTATCTCGAGCATCGCCTCAACCGCGAGCGCAGTCTCATCGCAGCGCTGGAGTCGGGTGAGCGCTCTCGAGCCGTGCTGCTCGACACGGTGTGGGACGACGTGCCCGAGGTGCTACTTCCCGCCGCCGCGATGGCGATGCGGTCGCACCTGGAGAAGCTCGACGCCGAGGGACGCCTGCCGGGTGAGCTCACCGACTGATATGACCGCCCCGTGACGAGCAAGGCAGGGATCTTCGGAGCCGTTGCGTCGGCGCTCGCCGCTGCGGCCGGGAGCGCCTGGTGGCAGCTAAGCCGCCGTCCGTTGCCGCAGACCGAAGGCGTCGTTCGCGTGGGCGGCCTCGACGGGCAGGTGCGGATCCGTCGGGACCGCTGGGGAGTGCCGCACGTTTACGCATCCACCCGATCGGACCTCTGGTTCGGGCAGGGCTATTGCCAGGGGCAGGACCGCCTCTGGCAGCTGGACCTCTACCGGCGCGCGTCCGCTGGACGCGTTGCCGAGATTGCCGGTGCCAAGGGTCTGGCGGCGGACCGCTTTCTGCGCACGCTCGGAATGAGACGCGCGGCCGAGCGCGAGGCGGATGCTCTCGACCCAGCGCTGCTGCAGGCCCTCGAGGCGATGGCGGCGGGGATCAACGCCGCGGCCGAGGCCTCCGGGGCGCCGCCAATCGAACTGCAGCTGTTGCGAATGGACTTCGAGCCCTGGACCCCGGTGGACTCGCTCTGCACGCAGAAGCTGCTCTCGTTCGGTCTCTCGACGAACTGGGAGCGCGAGTTGTTGCGTGCCGACATGGCGCGCGAGCTGGGCCCCGATCTGGCGGCGAAGCTGGACCCTGGCTACCCCGATGGCAACCCGGTCGTGCTCGCTCCGGGCGGACGGGCGGGTACCGGCGCCGATCTCGCCGAGCGGGTTGGCGAGATCAAGCGCTTTCTCGGGATGACCGTCGAGGCAACGGGCTCGAACAACTGGGCGGTGGGACCGTCGCGCTCAGTTACCGGCGGTGCGCTCATCGCGGGCGACCCGCACCTGCCGCCCTCGATGCCCGGGATCACCTATCAGATGGGTCTCTACGCGGACGGGCGCCAGTGTCGCGGGGCGACGCTGCCGGGAATGCCCGGGATGGTGTTCGGCCAGAACGACGACGTCGCGTGGACGTTTACCAACGCGATGGCCGACGTGATGGATCTGTTCGTCGAGCGGATCGAAGGCGAGCGCTATCTCTTCGAGGAGGAGTGGCGCAACCTCGACGTCGTCGAGGAGTCGATCAAGGTGCGCGGCACCGGTGACGACAGGCTCGTCGTGCGCTCCACCCATCACGGCCCGTTGGTCAACGAGGCGCTGCGCGCCGACGAGGCGGAGCCGCTTGCGCTGAGCTGGGCGCTCGCGGACCTGCCCTCGATCACCCCGGCAAGCACGGGCATCCTCGACGTTCGCAGCGGCACCGAGCTGCTCGCCCTGCTCGAACAACAGCACAGCCCGGTCTCGAACTTGGTCTGGGCCGACGGAGGCGGCTCCTTCGGCTACAAGACCGTTGGGCGTATCCCGAAGCGCCACGGAGGCTCGCCCGACCTTCCGCGGTGCGGCTGGAGCGGCGAGGACGAATGGGACGGCTTCGTTCCCTACGAGGAGCTCCCCGAGCTGACCGATCCCGATCGAGGGTATGTCGTGACGGCGAACAACAAGATCGCCGAGGATGGTCCGCACATCTCGAGCGACTACCTCGACGGTTACCGCGCCGCGCGCATCGAGGAGCTCCTGGATGACACGGAGGAGCACGACCTCGACTCGTTCGCCCGGATGCAGTTGGACATGCGCTCCGCCCCTGGCATCGAGACGGCGCGGCGTCTCAGCCGCCTACGCCCACGAAACCAGGCCGAGCTGCGCGCGATCGAGCGGTTGCGCAGCTGGGACGGACAGATGTCGCCGGACTCGATTGCGGCGACGATCTATCAGGCGTTCACGCTGCGGCTGGGTCGCGAGGTCACGCGGGCAGCGATCGGCGACCGTGACCTCGCCGAGCGCTGGCTTGACCGGGCGCATAACGGCTTTATCGCCCACGTCGCGTCCCCGTGGCGTTGGCAGTCGCACCTGCTGCGGCTCTGGGCCGAGGGCGACATCGCCCTGATCGGGCGGCCGTGGGACGAGCTCGTCCTCGACGCACTGCGTCAAGCGCTGAGCGATCTGGCCGATCGCTACGGCGACGATCCCGAGTCCTGGCGTTGGGGCCGCCTCCACGAGCTCCACTTCCCGCACGCGATGGGCCCCGCGAGTCCGCTGCTCAGCCGGATCTTCGACCGCTCGCTCGAGGTCGGCGGCGGTCAGGAGACGGTCGCGCAGGTCGGTTGGGACCCGAACGACCCCTTTGCGGCGATCTGGGCGCCCTGCTGGCGGATGGTCGCCGATCCGTCCGACCCCGAGCGCTCACGCTGGCAACAGTTCACCGGCAATTCCGGCCACGTCGGCTCCGAACACTACGACGACCTCATGCCACGTTGGCGCAACGGCCTGACCCAGCCGATGGCGGGCGAGGCCCCGTGGCGCGAGCTGACCCTGAACCCGGATTAGCGCGTGCATAAGCTTGCCGCGATGAGTCGCCGTGACCAGATCGTGCTGAGTCCGGACGAGCAGCTCGAGATGCTCTCGGACGAACGGGTGGTGGTCGTCACCACCCACGGCCCGCGCGGCTGGCCTCACGCCATGCCGATGTGGTTTTCATTGCGCGACCCTCGTGGTTCGCCGCTCGCGGATGGCCCGCCAAAGGAGATCTGGCTTTGGAGTTATGCGAAATCCCAGAAGGTCCGAAACCTCGAGCGTGACCCACGGGCGACCCTTTTGGTCGAGACCGGCATCGAGTACACCGAGCTGCGTGGCATTCAGCTCGAGACCGAGGCCGAACTGATCCGTGATCTCGACGAGGTGTTCGCGTTCGCCAAGGAACTGTCCGTCCGTTACGCCGATGGGATCGACTCGATTGAGGGCGATGCCGCCGCTGCGCTGCAGGCCCAGGCCGCCAAGCGGGTAGCGATCCGGTTTGAGCCCGTCCGAGTGGCCAGCTGGGACCATCGAAAGCTCGGCGGGACCTACTGATGGACGCTCTGAAAGGTCTGATCCTGTCCGGAGGCGCTGGCACCCGCCTGCGTCCGATCACCCATGCGGTGGCCAAGCAACTCGTGCCGGTCGCCAACAAGCCGGTGCTCTTCTACGGGATCGAGGCCCTCGTCGAGGCGGGCGTGACCGAGATCGTGATCGTGATCGCGCCCGAGACCGGCGACGAGATCCGCGAGGCGGCTGGCGACGGCTCGAACTTCGGCGCGCGCATCACCTACGTGGAGCAGGATGCACCGCGCGGCCTCGCGCATGCCGTGCTCACGGCAGAGGAGGCCCTGGGCACCGGCCCCTTCGTGATGTATCTAGGCGACAACCTGCTCCGCGACGGTATCGTCGATCTGGCGGACGCCTTCCGTGCGGGCGAGCACGATGCATTGATCCTCCTCACGAAGGTGGCCGACCCCTCCAACTACGGCGTCGCCGAGCTCGACGGCGAGCGAGTCGTACACCTAATCGAGAAACCGCAGGATCCGCCGTCGGACATGGCGCTGGTCGGCGTCTACCTCTTCGGGCCCGCGATCTTCGACGCAGCCCGGGCGATCGAGCCCTCCGGGCGCGGCGAGCTGGAGATCACCGACGCAATCCAATATCTGATCGACAACGGCTCGAAGGTGGAGTCGCAGACCGTCGCCGGATGGTGGAAGGACACGGGTCAGCTCGCCGACATGCTCGAGGCGAACCGTCTGGTCCTCGATGACATCGAGCCCCGCTCCGACGGAGAGTTGATCGACTCGAAGGTCGAGGGCAGGGTCTCGATTGGTTCTGGCGCGCTCGTCGAGCGCTCGATCGTCCGCGGGCCGGTTGCTATCGGTCGTGGCGCCGTGATCCGCGACGCTTACGTTGGGCCGTACACGTCGATCGACCGCGATGTGACGATCGAGAGCTCGGAGGTGGAGCATTCGATTCTGCTCGCGGGATCCGAGGTGCGCGATCTCGGCTCGCGGATGGAGGGAAGCTTGTTGGGACGCAACGTAAAGCTCGGGCGAACCGAGGGCGTGGCGAAGACGATCAACCTCATGGTGGGCGACAACTCACAGATCGGGCTGCCGTGAAGACGATCGTCTCGGGTGCCCACGGGATGCTCGGAAGCGACGTGGTGCGCGCCTGCGTCGCGCGCGATCACGAGGTCTACGCGTTCGGGCATGCGGAGCTGGACATCACCAACGCCGCCATGTGCGAGGAGGTGCTCGCCGACGTTCGTCCCGGTTGCGTAATCAACTGTGCCGCCTGGACCGACGTCGACGGAGCCGAGGCCGCCGAACGTGGAGCGATGGCGGTCAACGACACGGGCGCCGCACTGCTCGCCACGGCCTGCGCGGCGCATGGGTCGCGGATCCTCCAGATCTCAAGCGACTACGTGTTCAACGGAGAGAAGCGTTCGCCCTACGTGGAGGAGGACATGCCGCAGGCGATCTCGGCCTATGGCCGCTCGAAGCAGGCGGGCGAAACCTCGGTTGCGGTGTCCAACCCGAACCACCTGATTGTGCGGACCTCGTGGCTCTTCGGCGTTCAGGGTCAGAACTTCGTGGAGACGATGCTACGGCTCGCGGGCGAGCAGTCCGAGGTCGTCGTTGTTACCGATCAGGTCGGAACGCCGACATACACCCGCCACCTCGCCCCCGTTCTGGCTGAGTTGGTGGAAGGAGACGCTCGTGGTATCCGCCACGCCGCAGCGTCCGGCCAGTGCTCGTGGTTCGAGTTTGCGCAGGAGATCTTCGACCAGACCGGGGTCGAGTGCCGGGTCATGGCAGGGACCAGCGACATGATCGCCCGGCCCGCTCCGCGGCCCGGGTACTCGGTCCTCGACAGCCTCCACGACGAGGCCCGCCAGTTGCCCGAGTGGCGCCAGGGCCTGCGCGATTATCTGGCCGAGCGCCGCGCTGGCACGGGAGCCGCGTCGTGATCTGCGTCACCGGCGGCGCTGGGTTCATCGGCTCCGCGTATGTTCGGCACCACCTCGCCGCCGACCCGGGCCGTCGCGTGCGGGTTCTCGACAAGCTCACTTATGCGGGGCGTCGCGAGAACCTCGATGGCGTCGGGAGCTGCGAACTGGTCGTCGGCGACATCGCCGATCGCGATGCGGTCAGGACGGCTCTGGAAGGCTGCGATGCGCTCGTCAACTTCGCGGCGGAGTCGCACGTGGACCGCTCGATCGAAGCCCCGGGGGAGTTCATTCAGACCGACGTGTTCGGAACGTACGTCTTGCTCGAGGCCGCCCGGGAGGCCGGCATCCGCCATCTGCAGATCTCGACGGACGAGGTCTACGGCTCGATCGACGAGGGGTCGTTCACCGAGGCCTCGCCACTCGAGCCGTCGTCTCCTTACTCCGCGTCGAAGGCCGGCGGCGACCTGCTAGTCGGCGCTTACGCGAGCACCTACGGCAGCGATGCGCTGATCGTGCGGGCGTCCAACAACTTCGGGCCGCGCCAGCACCCCGAAAAGCTGATCCCGCTCTGCATCCTCAACGCGCTCGCGGGCGACCCGCTGCCGGTGTACGGGGACGGTCAGCAGGTCCGCAACTGGCTTTGGGTCGACGACTTCGCGAGCGCTATCGATGTTGCCCTCGAGCGTGGGGAGGCGGGCAGCGTCTACAACGTTGGCGGTCCCGACGAACGCGCGAACATCGATGTCGTCCGGCGAATCCTGGAGCTGACGGGCCGTGACGAGTCGCTGATCGAGTACGTGCGTGACCGGCCTGGCCACGACCGTCGCTACTCACTCGGCTCGCAGCGCACCGAGGGCCTGGGCTGGCGTGCGCAGGTGGGCTTCGAGGAAGGGATCGAGCGCGCGGTCGAGTGGTATCGCTCGAACGAGGAGTGGTGGGGGCCGATCCGCTCCGGGGAGTACCGCGCCTATTACGAGCGCCAGTACGGACGCGAGCTTGGCTGATGGCCCGCCGGCTCGATACTGAGATCCCCGACCTGGCGCTGCTCGAGGTGGAGGCTCACGGCGACGAACGTGGGTTCCTCGCCGAGTCCTACCGCGCCTCGGCGTGGGCTGAGCTTGGCGTCGGCGCGGAGTTCGTCCAGGACAACCACTCGCGGTCGAGCCAAGGGATCCTCCGCGGGCTCCATTTCCAACCCGGGCAGGCGAAACTCGTTCGCTGCGTGCGCGGAGCGATCTGGGATGTCGCGGTCGATCTGAGGCCAGGCTCACCGACCTACCGGCGCTGGGAGGGCTACGAACTGAGCGACTCTAACCACCGCCAGCTCTTCGTACCCGACGGCTTCGGGCACGGGTTTTGCGTGCTGAGCGAGATGGCGGACGTGACCTACAAGCTCTCCGCCTACTACGACCCGGCCATCGAGGCGGGCGTGCGTTGGGACGACCCCGAGATCGGCGTCGAGTGGCCGATCATCGAGCCGCAACTCTCCGAGCGCGACCGCAACGCACCGTTGCTCGCCGAGCTGTCACTTTGAAGCTTCGCGCGGGCCGCCTTCGCTTGACGAACCGACCCTAGCCGGGCCGTATCATCGGTCGGTTGAGCATGGCCTCGAAAGCGACCTCGAAAACAGACCCCCTGGTGCGCTTCTCGCAGCCCGTGCGACGCTGGTTCGAGGCCTCCTTCGAGGCTCCCACCCCTGCCCAGGACGACGGCTGGCCGGCGATCGCATCCGGCGCCAACACCCTGATCTGCGCCCCAACCGGCTCAGGCAAGACGCTCACGGCCTTCCTCTGGGGTATCGACGCCCTCGCACGGGAGCCGGAGGAGCTCGGCAAGGGCATCAAGATCGTCTACGTCTCGCCCCTGAAGGCGCTCTCGTACGACGTCGACCGCAACCTCCGCGCCCCCCTGAAGGGCGTTGGCGCGCCCATCTCGGTCGGCCTGCGCACCGGCGACACGCCGCAGCGCGACCGCCAGGCGATGTTGCGAAAGCCGCCAGACATCCTGATCACCACGCCCGAGTCGCTGTATCTGATGATGAGCTCACGAGCGCGCAACATCCTGATGCGCACCGAGGCCGTGATCGTGGACGAGATCCACGCCGTGGCACAGACGAAGCGGGGCGCTCATCTCGCGCTCACCCTGGAGCGGCTCGAGCACCTCGTCCGCACCCACGAGGACGGGCGGGGGGAGGGCGCGACGGTTCAGCGCATCGGCCTCTCGGCCACGCAACGCCCGCTCGAACGGGTCGCGAGCTTCCTCGTCGGACCCAAGCGCGAGTGCGAGATCGTCGACGCCGGCGTTCGCAAGAAGCTCGACCTCGAGATCGTCGTGCCGGTCGAGGACATGACCGACCCGGACGCATCGGTCGAGCAGCGCAAGGACGGCGGCGACTCGGGCATTCCCGGCCCGGGGGACGCCAACTTCGACGCCGCGCCGACATCGCGTTCGATCTGGCCCGCGATCTATCCGGAGCTGCTCAAGCTAGTGCAGACGCACACCTCCACGATCCTGTTCGTCAACGCCCGCCGCGCGGCCGAGCGGTTGGCAAAGCGTCTGAACGAGCTTGCCAACGAGGGACTCGACGAGAGCGCCCCGCCCGTCGAGATCGCGCGCGCCCACCACGGCTCACTCGCGCACGAGGAGCGGCTGGTGATCGAGGAGATGCTCAAGTCGGGGCAGCTGCCCTGCCTGGTCGCGACCTCTTCGCTCGAGCTGGGGATCGACATGGGCGCCGTGGATCTGGTGATCCAAGTCGAGTCGCCAAAGTCGGTCACGCGCGGTCTGCAGCGGGTCGGGCGCGCCGGCCACGGACTGGGCCAGGTCTCGAAGGGCCGCATCTTCCCGAAGTTTCGCGCCGACCTCCTCGAGTGCGCCGTGGTCGTCAAGCGGATGCGCGCAGGCGAGATCGAGGAAACCGTGATCCCGCGCAACCCGCTCGACGTGGTCGCGCAGCACATCGTCTCGATGGTCGCTGACGAGGAGTGGGATCTCGATGAGCTCGAGCGGGTGATAACCGGCGCTGAGCCCTTCCACGAGCTCGGGCGCGAGCAGCTCGAGAACGTCCTCGACATGCTCGACGGCCGCTATCCGTCGGAGAAGTTCGCAGAGCTACGCCCGCGCGTCGCCTGGAACCGTTCGGAGGGGACGGTTCGCGGGCGCAAGGGCGCTCGCCAGCTGGCGGTGACCAACGCCGGCACCATTCCTGACCGCGGTCTCTACGGTGTGCACCTCCCGGACGGCCGGAGGGTCGGCGAGCTCGACGAGGAGATGGTCTACGAGGCGCGGGCGGGCCAGACGTTCCTGCTTGGCGCCACGACCTGGCGAATCGAGGAGATCACGCGCGACCGCGTGATCGTCACACCCGCGCCGGGCACCCCGGGGGCGGTGCCGTTCTGGCGCGGGGACGGCATCGGCCGCCCGGCCGAGCTGGGCCGGGCGATCGGGGAGTTCGCCCGCGAGGCGGTGACCTCCGACGCGGCCACGCTCGCCCGCGACTACGACCTCGACAAGCTCGCCGCAGCGAATCTGCTCGCCTACCTGCAAGAGCAGCAGGCCGCGACCCGTGTCGTGCCCTCGGACCGGTCGATCGTCGTCGAGAAGTTTCGCGACGAGATCGGGGACTGGCGAGTGTGCGTGCTCTCCCCTTACGGCGGCCGGGTGCACGCTGCGTGGGGCCTGGCGCTCGCCGCGAAGATCCGCCGCGAGCACGACCTCGAGGCCGACGCGATCTGGTCCGACGACGGCATCGTCGTCCATCTGCCCGACGCGGACGAGGCGCCCGATGGCTCACTGGTGCTCTTGGAGGCCGACGAGGTCGAGGAGCTGGTCGTGGGCGAGCTCGGCGGTTCGGCGCTCTTCGGCGCTCGCTTTCGCGAGAACGCGGCGCGATCGCTGCTGTTGCCACGCGCCTATCCCGGGAAGCGAACGCCGCTCTGGCAGCAACGCCTAAAGGCGCAGTCTCTGCTGGAGGTGGCCAAGGACTTCCCCCGCTTCCCCGTGATCCTGGAGACGTACCGCGAGTGCCTGCGCGACGTGCTCGACCTTCCGGCCCTCCAGGAGATCTTGCGCGACCTCGGTTCCCGCAAGATCTCACTGGTCGAGGTGGAGACCCAGACCGCGTCCCCGTTCGCGTCGTCGCTGCTCTTCGACTACGTCGCCACCTACATGTACGAGGGCGACACTCCCAACGCCGAGCGGCGGGCGGCGGCACTCGCTCTCGACCGTGACCTGTTGCGCGAGCTACTTGGTCAGGAGGAGCTGCGTGAGCTGATCGACCCAGCTGCGCTCGAGCAGGTGGAGCTCTCGCTCCAGCACCTCTTCGACGACGCCCGCGCCCGCGACCGCGATGCGCTCCAGCAGGTACTGCGCCGTCTCGGTGACTTGACCGAGTCCGAGTGCGAGGCCCGCGTGGCGGACGGACTCTCGGCGGCCTCGATGTTGCCCAAGCTGGAGAGGGAGCGCCGGGCTGCGCGTGTCCGCCTCGCGGGGGAGGAGCGCTGGATCGCGGCCGAGGACGCGGGGCTCTACCGCGATGCGCTCGGCGTGCCGCCGCCGCCCGGGTTGCCCGACTCGTTCGGTGAGCCGGTGGACGACGCGATGCTCGCGCTCGTTCGGCGCTATGCACGCACCCACGGCCCCTTCCCGACTGCGCGCATCGCTGGGCGCTACGGGGTGGACCCCACGCCCGCGCTGCGCGAGCTCGAGCGCGACGGCGACCTGGTCCGCGGTGAGTTGCTGCCGGGCGGCAGCGAGCGAGAATGGTGCGACGCCGAGGTGTTACGTCGCCTCCGCCGCGCCTCACTCGCCCAGCTTCGGCAGGAGGCCGAAGCGGTAGATCCAGCAGACCTCGCCCGGTTCTTGGTGAGCTGGCAGAACGTGGACGCGCATCGGCCTGCCGGTGCAGGGCCGGACCGCCTGCGGGAGGCGTTGGTACCCCTGCAGGGAGTCGCGCTCACCCCCGAGGTCTGGGAGCGGGACGTGCTGCCGCGCAGGCTCGGCGCCTACAACTCCGCCTGGCTCGACCAGCTCACCACCGGTGGTGAGATCGTGTGGATCGGTGCCGGACCCGTGGGGCGCTCGGGACGCATCGCCCTCTACTTCCGCGAGGACGTGCGCGTCGCCGGCCCGCCTCCCGCGAACGCGAAGCTCGAGCGGCCCGAGGGCGAGATCCACGAGCTCATTCGCGCGCGGCTTGCCGAGGCACCCTCCTTCTGGATTGATCTCGTTACCGAACTCGAGGCATCGCCCGACGAGCTCCACGAGGCGCTGTGGGACCTCGCCTGGGCCGGGGAGGCGACCAACGACGCGTTCGCCCCGTTGCGCGCTCGCCGTTTGACGGCCGTGCAGAGACAACAGCGCGGCCAGCGCCGCTTCTCGGCTCGTCGGCCAGGCTCGACTGGCACGGTTCAGGGTCGCTGGTCGCTGACCGAGAACCTGTTCCGAAGCGCACCCTCGCAGGGACCACGGATGCGAGCCCAGGCGGAGCTAATGCTCGAGCGCTACGGCATCGTTACCCGTGAGACGGTGCTGGCGGAGGGCGTGCCCGGCGGCTTCTCGGCGCTCTACGGCGAGCTGTCGAACCTCGAGATGCTTGGCACCGCCAGCCGCGGCTACTTCGTCGAGGGGATGGGCGGCGCACAGTTCGCGCTGGCGGGAGCAGTCGAGCGGCTTCGCAGTCTGCCTCACCCCGATGGGGAGTACAGGCTGCTCGCCACCACCGACCCGGCGAACCCCTACGGCGCATCGCTGGCGTGGCCGAAGCGTGGCGAGGGTCGCCGGCCGGCTCGCACCGCAGGCGCCTACGTGCTCCTGCGCGACGGGGTGCCGGTGCTCTATGTCGAGCGCGGTGGCCGCGGGATCGTGCGGTTGATCGACCTCGAGGGTCCGGAGCTCGCGGCGGCGGTCACCCAGCTCGCCGAGGCCGCGAGCGCCGGGGTGCTGCCGAAGCTGTCGATCGAGAGGGTGGACAGCGAGCCCGTGATCGGCTCTCAATTCGAGTCCGTGCTGATCGAGGCGGGGTTCGCGCGGCAACCTCGCCGCTTGGTTGCCTCGGCCTAGCGATGAGCGACGCGGGGCGCGAAACCGACCTTGCTCCCGTGGTAGCGGTCTGTCCCGGTGCCTGAGGGCGACACGATTCATCGTGCGGCCCAGCGGCTCGACGCCGCGTTGACCGGCCGGGTGATGGAGGTCGCGGATGCGCCCAGCTCCCGCTCTCCGTTGCACCTGCGCGCAAGGGAGCTGAAGGGTGCCACGCTTGAGAAGGTCGAGGCCCGAGGCAAGCACCTGCTCGTGTACTTCTCGACCGGCCAGGTCGTCCACAGCCACCTGGGGATGAACGGTCGCTGGCGCATTACCGGGGATGGTCGCCTGCCCGCGGGAAAGCCGTGGCTGTTGCTTGCCGGAGGCGGTGGAGTCGCGGCGCAGTCGGGTGGCAAGATCCTGCGCTTGGTGAGCGCCACCAAGGCTCGCAACGATCCAGGCCTACGCACCCTCGGCCCCGACCCGCTCGCGCCGGACTTCGATGTCGAGGCGGCCGCGCGCAGGCTGCGCGAGAGGGGCGCAGGCCGTGAGCTCGGCGAGGCCCTCCTCGACCAGGGGATTCTCGCCGGTGTCGGCAACGCAATCCGAAACGAGGCGTGTTACGTCACCGGCCTGAGCCCGTGGAAGCGCATCGACGCGCTCGACCCAGAACGCCTCGAAGCGGTGGTCGGGGCTACGGAGGACATCATGCGCGAATCGATGCAAAAGGGCCGGCGTCCGCGAAGCATCTATCGGGCCGACCGGCGCGGTGGCTGTCCGCGCTGCGGCGGCCGGGTCAGCGTGCGAGGGCAGGGCGACGACAACCGCACCGCCTACTGGTGCCCCAGCTGCCAACCGTAGAGCGGTCGCCGCCGTAAGGGGTAGATTCCCGTTCCAGGAGGGACGATGGCCGGAACCGCACAAGACACGCTCGATCTGCTGCCCAAGGTGCCGCTCTTCGCAGAGCTCTTGCCCGAGGAGCTGGCGAAGGTTGCAACCGTTGCGATCCCGCGCTCGTTTCCCAAGGGCGTCCGCGTGTTCCACGAGGGCGACCTCTCAGATGCCTGCTACATCGTCCGCACCGGCGATCTGCGGGTAACGCGGGAGCACTCGGACGGACGCGCGATCGCGTTGACCACGCTCGGCGTCGGAGATTTTTTCGGCGAGCTGGCGATGCTGGACGGTGGTGCGCGGTCGGCCAGCGTCGAGACGCTGAGCGATTCCGAGCTGCTCGCCCTCCCCGCCAGCGACATGCGCCGGGTTATCGCGGACCACGGCGATATCGCCGCGAAGTTGATCGCCGCCCTGACCCGGCGCTTGCGGGAGACGAACGAGCGGGTCTCGCGCCAGTCCTTCCAGACGGTTCCCAGCCGGGTCGCCGGAGTGCTCGCCCAGCTCACCGCTGAGGAAGCGCTTCCCGAGGACCGCGAGGGGATCACGATCCGCATGACCCAGGCCGACCTCGCGCAGCTGGCCGGCACCTCACGGGAGAGCGTCAGCCGGTTCTTGGCGACGCTCGAGCGGGCGGGTGTGGTCGCCGTTGGCCGCGGCCGCGTGACGATCGTCGAACCGCGGCGCCTGCGCGCCTACATCTTCTGATCGGCCCGTGAGGAGACGAACGTGCTCCCGGCCGATAGGGTGGGCGCGCGATGACCGGATTGCTCGTTCTCAACTTCTTCTCGCCCGCTTTTGTCGACCAGCTGAAGCGCGGTCGCAAGACGGCCACGATCCGTCTCGGCGACAAGTCGCGCAAGTATCAGCGCGGGCAGGTCGTCTGGATCACGGTTGGCTACCAGCACTCGCCGCGGGAGAAGATCTTCGCTGCCGTGATCGACGACGTCGAGGTCAAGCGCGTCCGCGACCTCTCGCCACGCGACATCGAGCACGACAATCCGGAGTTCCGCCGGATCGAGGACGAAATCTCCTTCCTCGAGCAGATCTACCGCCGCGACGTGAGCATGGACGACACCATCACGATCGTTCGCTTCTCACAGATCATCGAGCCCGCCCAGGCCCAGCTCGGTAACGGCGGCACCCCGCACCGCAACTAGTGCCAAGCTATCGCTTCCTCACCACCTGGGTGTTGGAGGCCGAGCGCGAGCGGGTCTGGGACGCGATCTACGACTCGGAGGAGTGGCCGCAGTGGTGGCGTGGCGTCACCCGCGCCGACCGGACTGCCGATGGTGACGAACACGGCATCGGGCAGCGTGGCGCGTACGAGTGGCGTGCCAAGCTCCCCTACACCGTGCGCTTCGAGATCGTGTCGACCGTCGTCGAGCGCCCGCACCTGCTCGCCGGCGATGCGTCGGGCGAGCTCGCCGGAACGGGCACCTGGCGCTTATTCGACGAGCCCGGACCGATCACCGCGGTGGTCTACGACTGGAACGTGCGTACCACGAAGCTCTGGATGAACCTGATCGCGCCCTTCGCCCGGCCCGTCTTCCGCTCGAACCACGACTGGGTGATGCGAAACGGCGGCGAGTGCCTGGCCCGGCGCCTGGGCTGCCAGCTGCTCACGACCGACTAGCGCGAGTCGATGATCCCGTCGATCAGCCCGTACTCGACGGCCTGCTCGGCGGTGAAGAAACGGTCGCGCTCCATGTCCTCGTGCACCTGGTCGAAGCTCTTGCCGGTGTGCTTGGCGTAGATCTCGTCGACGCGACGGCGTAGCTCGAGGGTCTCGCGGGCGTGGATCTCGATATCGGTTGACTGGCCCTGGAACCCGCCAGAGGGCTGGTGGATCAGGATCCGCGAGTTGCGCAGCGCCATTCGCTTGCCGCTCGCACCGCCGGTGAGCAGCAGCGAGCCCATCGACATCGCCACGCCGTAGCAGATGGTTTGGACCTTGGGCTTGACGAAGCGCATGGCGTCGTAGATCGCGAGGCCCGAATAGATGACGCCGCCCGGAGAGTTGATGTAGAGCGAGATCTCCTTGTCGGGATCCTCGGACTCGAGGTGAATGAGCTGAGCCACGATCAGGTTCGAGATCTCATCGTCCACCGGTTGCCCGAGGAAGATGATCCGCTCCGCTAGGAGGCGAGAGTAGATGTCGTATGAGCGCTCACCGCGAGCCGACTGCTCGACGACCATCGGAACCATTGGCATCTCTTCTATTCCTCCTGGTTTATCTAAGCCGCCTCGACTTAGATCCTTGCCGGATACCGGCTTATTCACTACACTCCGGTTCGCTCGCTGGCACTCTACCGATCAGAGTGCCAAGTTCCCAAACCTACGGAGGTACACACACGATGAAACTCAAGCCCCTCGGCGATCGATTGATCGTCCAGGCGATCGAGGAAGAGGAGACGACGGCCAGCGGCCTCGTGCTGCCCGACACCGCGAAGGAGAAGCCGCAGCGCGGCAAGGTGCTCGCGGTCGGTGACGGCAGCTGGGACGAAGACGGCGAGAAGCGCATCCCGCTCGACGTCGCCGAAGGCGATGAGGTCCTCTACTCCAAGTACGGCGGCACCGAGCTGAAGGTCGACGGCGAGGACGTTCTCGTCCTCCGCGAGTCCGACGTTCTGGCCAAGGTCGTCTAACCCACTTATCAACCGAAAGGACTAAGACATGGCTCACAAGGAGCTGAAGTACGACGCGGAGGCGCGCGCTGCATTGCAGGAGGGCGTTGACGCGGTTGCAAACGCGGTCAAGGTGACCCTTGGCCCCAAGGGTCGCTACGTGGTGCTCGACAAGAAGTTCGGCGCCCCGACCATCACCAACGACGGCGTCACGATCGCACGTGAGATCGACATTGAGGACGTCTTCGCTAACCAGGGTGCCCAGCTCGTGCGCGAGGTCGCCACGGCGACCAACGACGTGGCCGGCGACGGCACCACGACGGCGACTCTGTTGGCGCAGACGATCGTTCGCTCGGGCCTCAAGAACGTGGCAGCCGGCGCGAACCCGCTGGCGCTGCGTCGCGGTATCGAGACGGCAGTCGACCAGGTCGTCGATCACCTGCGCTCGAAGCAGTCGAAGGAGATCGCCGGCAAGGAGCAGATCGCTCGTGTCGCCGAGATTTCGGCCGCCGACGAGGAGATCGGCAACGTCATCGCCGACGCGATCGAGAAGGTCGGCAAGGACGGCGTGGTCAACGTGGAAGAGGGCCAGACCTTCGGGATGGAACTCGAGTTCACCGAGGGCATGCAGTTCGACAAGGGCTACATCTCCCCGTACATGGTCAACGACCAGGAGCGGATGGAGGCGACCCTTGAGGACGCTTACATCCTGATTGCCAACCAGAAGATCGGCTCGGTCCGGGACATGCTCCCGGTGCTGGAGGCGGTCATGCAGGCGGGCAAGCCGCTCGTCATCATTGCCGAGGACGTCGAGGGTGAGTCGCTTGCGACGTTGGTGGTCAACAAACTCCGAGGCACCTTCACCGGTGTCGCGGTCAAGGCCCCCGGATTCGGCGACCGCCGCAAGCGCATGCTGGAGGACATCGCGATTCTCTCCGGCGGCGAGGTGATCACCGAGGAGATGGGCCTCAAGCTAGAGAACACGCAGGTCTCGCAGCTCGGGCACGCCCGTCGCGTCGTCGTCACCAAGGACACGACGACGATTGTCGACGGAGCCGGTGACAAAGCCCAGATCGAGGGCCGAATCAACCAGATCCGTTCCGAGATCGACAACACCGACTCCGACTTCGACCGGGAGAAGCTCCAAGAGCGCCTGGCGAAGCTCGCGGGTGGCGTTGCCGTGGTCAAGGTCGGCGCTGCCACCGAGACCGAGATGAAGGAGAAGAAGCACCGCGTCGAGGACGCCCTGCAGGCGACCCGTGCAGCGCTCGAGGAAGGCGTTGTGCCCGGTGGTGGCGTTGCGCTGCTGAACGCGCAGGCCGCCGTCGACGCCAAGGGGCTCGACGACGACGAGGCGACCGGCGCGGAGATCATCCGCAAGGCGCTCGAAGCACCGCTCCGCCAGATCTCGGAGAACGGCGGCCTCGAGGGCTCGGTCGTGGTCGAGAAGGTTCGCGGCCTGAAGGCCGGCGAGGGCCTGAATGCCGGGACCGGCGAGTACGGCGACCTGGTCAAGGCCGGCGTCATCGATCCGACGATGGTCACGCGCTCTGCCCTGCAGAACGCAGCCTCCATCGCCAAGAACATCCTGACGACGGAGTGCATCGTCGCGGAGATGCCGGAGAAGGAAGGCGCACCGATGGGCGGCGGTATGCCGGACATGGGCGGGATGATGTAACGAGCCCACTCACTACAGTGAGTGGTACGGCACCCCACAGGTGACCGTGCGGTGTGTCCAGCCATCCCCCCGGCCGGGCATACCTGAGAGGCCCGGGCGCATGCACCCGGGCCTCTCCTCGTTCTCGGCCCGGTCTTCGACGGAACCGGGCCGCTCGATCAGCCGGGCGCCCCGAGAACTTCCGGCATCGCCGCTGGCTCCACGCCCAGCTCGAGTGCGTCGGCGGCTCCGCGCTCGCTGACCATCGGCACCTCCAGGAGCTCGGCCTCCTCCCAGGTTGCGAAGGCCGAGTCGCCCACCACCCTGCGCACGCCCCCGAGACCGAGCCGGACCACGTTCAGCGGCAGCCGGGCGATCCGCCGCTCGCGCCCGGCGCTGCGTGCGACGACGCTCGCCATCTGGGCGTAGCTCAGCTCGTGGGGCCCTGCGAGTTCCCAGCGACGCTTGGGCTCGCCGTTGAGTGCCAGGTCGGCGAGCACGCAGGTCGCTACGTCCCGGGCCCAGATCGGTTGAAAGCGCGCGCCGCCGCCGCCAGAGATCGGCAGTACCGGCAGCACCGACATCCGGCGCACGAGGCTCACCCATGGATCGTTGCGGTCGTAAACGATCGAAGGCGCGAAGACCGTGGTGGCGAGCTCGGATTGGGTAACGGCGCGCTCGGCCAGCGCTTTCGCCCTGAAGAAGCGGGTGCGCTGGAACTCGGTGGCGCCGATCGCGGAAAAGAAGACGAAGCGACCGACGCCCTGCTGCTCAGCGGTTTCAAGCAGCCTTGCGGTTGCGAGCCCGTTCAGCTCCTCGACACGCGCCCCAGGCTGGTCGCGGATCGCTGCAGCGAGATGGATGACCGTGTCGACACCCCGCAGCGCCTGTCGGCGAGTCCTGGCGTCACCCATCTCGCGCAGGTCGCCGAGCGCGATCCGCACGTCAACCCGGTGGCGCCCAAGGCCGCGCGGGTCGCGGACGAGGGCCCGCAGCTCAGCGCCTGACTCCAGCAGGGCGGGGAGCAGAGCTCTGCCAACGGTTCCCGTCGCTCCTGTGAGCAGGATCACGGGCTCGATGGTAGGCGGTGTCTCTAGAATGCCGCTTCGTGCAGTCGCCAACCGAGCGAAGGGAAGCTAGAACTTGGCCTACGTAATCGCCGAGCCGTGTATCGGAGAGAAGGACAACTCGTGCGTCGAGGTGTGTCCGGTCGATTGCATCCATCCCACGCCCGACGAGCCCGACTACGAGGCGGCCCAGCAGCTCTTCATCGATCCCGACGAGTGCATCGACTGCGACGCCTGCGTGGAGGCCTGTCCGGTCGACGCCTGCTTCGCCGAGGATCAGCTGCCCGACGAGTGGGCGAAGTACACGGCGATCAACGCCGAGTACTTCTCCAAATAGCGGGCCGCCGAGCGCCGGCACCTTGCCGGTGTAGGCTTCCGACGTGCGTCGGGTTGGGGCCTGGTCGTTAGTCGTGGCGCTGTTGCTGGGTGCCGTCGCCTGCGGCGACACCGAGGAGTCCCACCAGGCGGGTCAGGCCGAAGAGGACTTCATTGAGGACGGCTTCACGGTGGGCGAGTACACGCTCTCCGACGCCGACTGTCCCAACTTCCCCTCAATCGACGACGGCGCGCAGACGACGTGTACGGCGACCGCATCGGCGCCCGGCCGCGCGGCGCGGCCGGCTGAGGTGCTGGTGACGATCCTCAGCTGCGACGATGGCAGCGGCGACGACAGCTTCTCGGGCTGTGACTTCAACGGCACGGCGACGCTGGTTGGGACCGACGCGTCCGCGGGCGAGGATGTCGACGCTCAGGTCGCGGACGTGATTTCCTCGATCAACGGATTTCGCAACCAGGGCTTCGAGTTGCGCGACGGCGAGTGCAAGCCGCCGAAGGCGCTGCGTAACGGCATCGAGCTGAAGTGCACGGCCACCTACGAGGTGGCGCGCGAGCCCTTGGGCCGCGAAGAGGTCATTGCGACGCTCACCGACTGTGCGCAGCGGGGAACCCGAACGACGTGCGGAGTTCAAGTCAAGCCCACGGCGGGTGTGACCACCAAGGGCGGCGGCCTCGAGCTGGTGCCCGGGGCCTTTGGGTAGTAGAGCGTCAGCCGCCGACCATCGGCAGTTCGGTACCGCTGACCGAGCCGTTGCCGTTCGGGACGACGGCGGGCGCCGGTGCCGATTGCAGCACGTCTAGCTCCTGCGGGGTCGCCGCGACGATTCCGCGAGCGGCCTGTGCGATCGCGATCGAGGCGGGATCCTGCGGTCGCTCAATCACCAGTGGCGAGCCGGAATCGGCGTGAAGCCGGAGCTCCTCGGACAGCGGGACCTTGCCGAGCAATGGCACGTCGAGTTCGTCTGCGAGCTGTTGACCGCCGCCTTCACCGAAGATCGTGAAGCGCTGCCCGTCAGGAGCCGTGAACCCCGACATGTTCTCGATCACGCCCATGACCTCGAGGTCGACCTTCGCCGCCATTTCGGCGGCGCGGCGGGCCACGGACTGGGCCGCGGGCTGAGGGGTGGTGACGATCGCGAACTTCGCCTGCGGAAGCAGCTGGGCGAGAGTCATCGAGACGTCGCCGGTGCCCGGCGGTAAGTCGAGCAGCAGGTAGTCCAACTCGCCCCACGCAACGTCTTCCAGGAATTGCTGGATCGCCTTGTGGAGCATCGGCCCGCGCCAGACGACCGCTGAGTTCGGCTCGACGAAGAACCCGATCGACATCACCTTCACGCCGGCGGGTCCGTCGAGCGGGATGATCTTGCGATCCTCGTTCACGTCGGGGCGTCCCTCCAGCGCGCCGAGCATGCGAGGGATCGAGTAGCCGTAGACGTCGGCGTCGAGCGCCCCCGCCGAATGACCGTCCACGGCTAGCGCCGCGGCGAGGTTTGCGGTAAGGGTGGACTTACCGACGCCGCCCTTGCCGGACGCGACGCAGATGACGTTCTTGACCTGGGCGAGAGCCCCGGCCGGAAGCTTGGAGCGACCCAGTGTCTGCTGGAGCTTTGAGCGCTCGTCGTCGGAGAGGACGTCGAACTCGACCGCGACCGCGCTAACGCCCTCGAGCTGGGAGACATTGGCCGCGACCGACTGCTCGAAGTGCGAGCGGATCGGGCAGCCGGGAGTGGTGAGCGAGACGATCACGCCGACCCGGCCGTCATCGGCGATGTCGATCGCGCGGACCATCCCGAGCTCGACGATGTCGCGGCGCAGCTCGGGGTCGATCACTGCGCGCAGCTTCTCGGTGACCTGCTCTTGGGTTGGGAGGCTCATCGCCATTGATTCTTACAGGGGTACTCGTGGACTGACCGGAGGCAAAGAGAAGGGGCCCCCTTGCGGAGGCCCCTTCTCGGAGACGAACTTGTTACTGCGTTGAGCTAGGCGGCGTTGGCGCCGACGCGATCGCGAACGGTCGTCTCGACGTCCTTGACGGCCTTCTCGACCTTGGTGCGGTTCTGCTTGACTGCCTTCTCAGCCGCGGCGCGGCGCTGCTTGACCTCGCGCTCGACACGGGTCCGGCGCTGCTTGACCTCGCGCTCGAGGCGGTTGCGCTCCGTACGGACACGGGTCTGCAGCTTGCGACGGGCCTGACCGCCGCGACGCTCGAGCTTGCTGACCTCGCGCGTAACCTGGGCGCGGATGTCCTTCAGCTCCTTCTGAGCGGTCTCGGAGCTCGTCCAGGGACGGACGGTCTCGGCGACTGCGAGAGCGGCACCGACAGGAACGTCAACGGCGCGCTCCGCGGTCTGACGCACGTATGCGACGGCGTTGTCGGTCGCGGTTTCGGTCGTCGTGGTGCCGGCCTTGGTCGTGGTGCCGGCGGGTTTGGTCTTGGAAGCGGTGGTGGTAGCCATTCTTCGATCACTCCTGGTGGTCGCGTGTTTGTAAGTTCCTTACTTCTAACAAGGTTCACTCTATCAAAGTAGGCGAACAGGTGTTCTTACCCGCCAATGCTGACGTGGTTACGTAGCGAGGGCGTGAAGAGCCGGTTACCGGGTGTACGCGAGAACGCGCTGCGCCCATGCGAGCGGTTCGTTCAGCTCGGCGGAAGAGGGCAGGGCCGCGGGTTCGGTCCAGACCTGGTTGAGCCCGTCCACGCCGTGCTCGGCGGCGACGGCGTCCGCCCACGACTTGCCAAGTTCGTACTGGCTTAGCTTCGCTCCGAGGCCCAATGCGCGGGCGATCATCCCCGCCACTCCGGCCCTGCGCGCGCGACGGGCGTCCATGCTCGAGCGCAGCCCGCCGAGACCGTCCTCGGGGCGCGCCGCCCCGTCCATCACGTGCTCGGCATGACCCTCAACGACGGTCATGGCAGTTTGGAGACGATCCAGAAGCACGACCTGTTCAGGGCCGGCCAGGGTGCGCATCAACTCTCCGCGCAGCGCCTTGCCGAGTACCTTGCGGGGATCGCCGCCGAGCATCCGTCGGCCACGGGAGAGGAGCTCCTTGAAGTCCAGCTGCCCACCGGCAGATTCGATGAGTTCGCCGACCATCGAGGCGAGGTGCTCTCGCAGCCACGGAACCGACTCGAACTGAACGCCGTGCGTCTGCTCGTGGATCGCCACCCACAGGAGAAAGCGCCTGCGCTCGACCCCAAGCTCCGCGGCTGCTCCATCGACGTTGGGACCGACGAGCAGCATGCGTGCCGGCTCGGGGGTTGCGCTCAGGCCAACCGCATACTGCCCGATCACCCGCCGCGCCGAGTAGCCCACGATCAGTCCCGCCTCCGCTCCCGAGGCGGCGCCAAGCGCGCGGCGAGCCACCCCACCCAGCGGGCCCGGCAGGCCGATCTCGCTAGCCGCACGGTGTTCGAGTGGCTCGGCGAGGTCGCGCAGCATCGCCAGATTGGTGGCGGCCCATTCGCTGCGCTCGATCAGTTCAACCTGCGGAACCAACGTTGCCGCTTCGAGTTCGCTGTATTCGACGACGCGTTCGAGCGCAGTAGCGAAGGAAGCGCGCGTCTCGGCTTCGGTCGTCGCGACACCGCCGCCGTCTCCGTGCACGAGACCCGCAACGCGGCGCGCGAGCCCCCAGTCGACAACTCCGGAGTCTGCACCCATCTCGCTCAGACGCTCGTCGGCGCTTTGTCCTGCGCCGCGCGCACCGTGCCGAGCATCTCTTCGTCAAGCGCCGCGGCGACCCTGTAGCGCTCGTCCAGGCCGAGGCCGGCGGCTTCGAGCGCGAGCGCGGCGTCGGCTTGATCGGGTCCCGCGAATTCGACCGCCCCCCCCGCCTCGATTACGATCAGCTGCGCCGCCGCGGCGTCGACCGAGCGACATCCACGGGCACCCAGCATCCCGTCCAGCCGGCCGGCTGCGACGTAACAGAGGGTGATGGCGATCGAGCCGATCGCGCGGATTCGGAACGCATCGCCGATCAGGGCGTTCAGAACGGGAGCAATCCTCGCCGGGTCGGCCGATTCCAGTCCGACGACCTCCAGGCCGTAGCCGGGGCCTTCGGCGCGCAGCTCGCGGTCGCCTAGCTTCGCTCCCTCGCCACGCCGGGCGGTGAACTGCTCGCCGGTGCCGAACTCGTGCACGAAGCCCCACTCCACGTCGGCCATGGAGGGTCCGGAAGCGATCGCGACGCTGAGCGCGAACCATGGGATCGTGCGGCGCGCGTTGAGGGAGCCGTCGATCGGGTCAATCACCACCCGCCAATTCGAGTCGGGATCACCGAAGACGACCTCGCCGCGCTCTTCGGAAATCGCGGTGAAGGACGCCCCCGCGTCGGCGAGCTGGGTCAGCTCGGCGAAGACCGCGTCCTCGCAGCGGCGGTCGATCGCAAGCGAATGGTCGCCGCCTTCCCCGATTCCCTCGTAGACCGTCCGGTCGGCAATCGTCGGCGACGCCGCGAGCAGCTCGTCCTGGGCCGACACGGCGCGTTGCATCGCTCCCAGCCAGTCATGGTCCAGCACGCGGCTGAGGGTAGTTGAGCCCGCGCTCCGCGTTCTCTAGGTTGAGTAGGTGTCCACCACCGCCTCGCGAATCGACGAGCCCCAGCGTGAGCGCGTGATCGGCCACCGCGACGGCCCGCTGCTGGTCACAGGGCCGCCTGGGACTGGCCGCTCGGAGTTGCTCCTGCGCCGCCTCGCGGCCCTGACCCAGGCTGGTGTGAAGCCCGAGCACGTCGCCCTGATCGCACGAACCCGGGCTGGATCGGCGATCCTGAACCAACGCGCCGAGGAGCGGCTGACCGCGCCGCACGGTGAGCTGTGGGTCGGCTGCTTCGAGGACATCGCCGAGCGACTCCTGCGCGAGTACCCGGTCGAGGCCGGCCTCGACCCGTTCTTCACCACCGTCCGGCCGGCCGACCGGCTGGCGATCATGCTCGAGCGCGTCGACAGCCTTCCGCTGCGCCGCCACGAGATCCGGGGCAACCCCGCCGGTCTGCTCGCCCGCCTCCTGCGCAGAGTCGATCTGCTGAAAGCCGAGGGTGTCACCCCGGAGCGGCTGCGCGAGTGGGCGGTGGGGCGCGATCGGGCAGCCTCATCCATGGCGGAGCGGGAGCGCGCCAAGCGCGAGGTCGAGTTCGCTGAACTCTATGCGCACCACGACGGGATCCTCCGCGAGGCTGGAAGCCTTGACGACGCCGATCTGGTGACCGTGGCCTCGACGCTGCTGCGCGATCGCCCCGACGTCGCCGAGGAGGTTCAGTGGCGCCTGGACCACGTGATGGTCGACGAGCTCGAGGACGCCGGTCCGGCGAGTCTCGGCTTTGTGGCGGCACTGGTCGGCGAGCGGGCGAACCTCGTTTGCGCGTGCGCGCCCGGGCAGGCTATCCGCCGCTTCCGCAGCGCCGCCGGCGTTCCGCTGGCCTGGTTTCGATCGACTTATGACGGCGCGCCGGAGGTGGAGCTGACGGCCCCCGTGCGCTTCGATGGTGAGATCGCCCGGGCGGCGCGCGCTGCGGCCGGCCTCGTGCCCGGGGCTCCAGCCAGCGACGAGGCTGACGGCCAGGGCTCGGTACGGGTGTGGCGCTGCAGCGGCGAACGCGCCGAGGCACAGGTCGCCGCACGGGAGATCGAGCATCTGCTTGCGGCCGGCGAGCTCGCCCCGGAGCAGATCTGTGTGGTGGCTGCAGCCGGCTGGCGCCAGGGTCGCCTGATCGCGGCAGCGCTGGAGGAGCGCAGCATCCCGTTCCGCTACGCGGGCGACGCGGCGTTCTTTGGCCGGCCCGAGGTGCGCGACGCCCTGGCCTGGCTGCGGGCACTCGCCGACCCCAACGACGCCGCCGCAGTGGTCCGCGCGCTCACGCGGCCCCCCGTGGACCTCCGCTCGGCGGACCTGGCGCGGGTCACGACGATCGCGCGCAGGCGCAAGCTCGACATGGTCTCGGCACTGGAGGCCTCGCTGGAGAGCCCCCAGATCCGACCGGAAGCTCGCGACCGCATCCAGGCGTTTCTCAAGCTCCACGCTTCGGCCTCGCGGGCGCTCGAGCAGATGCGTGCGGATGTCTTCGTTCGTCGTCTGATCGAGCGGATCGGAATGCGCCGCCACCGGCTGTTCGCCGCCACGCCGGAGACCGCCGAGCGGCTGGTGAACCTTTCGCGACTCGCAGAGCTGGCGACCGACTGGTCGCGACGTGAGCCGCGCGGGTCGGTGCGCGAGTTCATCCGCCACATTGCAGCGGTGGCCGAGGCAGGTGACGTCGGTCGAGAGGCGGCGGACCCGCCCGCCGCCGGCGCCATTGTGCTGGCAGAGCCAGCACAATTGAAGGGCCTCGAGTTCGCGAGCGTCTATGTGCTTGGGCTCCACGAGCGGGCGCTGGCGGTCGCGCAGTGGGAGGATCGCTGGGTGCCGGAGGAGCTTGCCGAGGGGCCGCTTCCCGAAGCGGGGGACGACCTGGCGGCGGCGCGCAGCGCAACCCTGGGCTACGTCGCGCTGACGCGGGCGAGTGGCACCCTGGTGCTCTCGTGGCCGGAGGTCTCCGACCACGAGGTGAAGGGCCCGGCGGCGATCCTCGCCCGGGTCCGAGAGGTGCTCGGGGCGGAGGAAGAGGTGCATGCGGAGGAGGTGTTCGGGCCGGCCGAGGGCCTCCATGGCACCTACCGGATGATCCGCGACGAGGTGTTGGAGGCATCATGGCGAGCGGGCTCGGCGCTCTCGGAGATGCGGCTCGACACGGCCGACGACGTCAACGGCGCCGTGGCCCGCTACTTGGAGCTGATCAAACTCGCAGCCCTGTTGCAGCGGCCCGGCGAGGAGGCTGCGAGCGACGTGTTGAGCGGGCTGAACGAGGTGCTGGGGCGGGTGGCGACCCCAGAACAACGCACGGCGCTGCAAATCTCGGCGCTCGACGAGTACGTCCTGGGCGAGCAGCGCGGGCAGGCCGACCGGCGCGACCTGGTCGCTCAGCGACGTGAGCCCTCGCTCGAGCAGTTCATTCCGCGCCGCGGCGACGGGTTGGCGCTTTCCGCCTCGGACATCGACCTCTACCGCACGTGTCCGCTGCGCTACAAGTTCGCACGCGTCTTCGCGATCCCGCAGGAGCCGACGATCAACCAGCGATTCGGGATCCTCGTCCACCAGGTCCTCGACCGTTTCCACACCGAGGAGATGCGGGCCAGCGAGGACAGGCCCCGTGTGACCGACTCAGCGCCCGGCAGTCTCGACCGCCTTCTCGCCTTGTTCGAGGCGGGTTGGAGGCGGACCGGGTTTGGCTCCTCCGACGACGAGCTGCAGTACCGCGATCGAGCCGTCGCGGCGCTGGCGCGCTACCACGAGCGTCACCAGCGCGAGCGCTCCGAGCCGGTTTGGCTTGAGCGCAGCTTCAACTTCCAGATCGGCTCACATTCGCTGCGCGGGCGGGTGGACCGTGTGGACAAGCGTCCGGACGGTAGCTACGAACTGATCGATTACAAGACGGGCGAGCGGATGGGCGCGCGCAAGCTCGCCGACGACGTGCAGCTTCCCCTCTACCGGCTCGCTGCCCGCGAGGCATGGCAGCTGGATGCGACGCAAGGGAGCTACTGGTATGTGCTGGCCGACGAGCGCGTGCAGGCACCGGTAGCGCCCGACGACGCCGAGCGGGTGGAGCGGACAGTTCTGGACGTGGCGGGCGGCATCGAGGCGCAGGACTTCGAGCCGCGGCCCTCGTACGAGATCTGCTCGTGGTGCGACTACAGGCTCATCTGCCCTGCATCTGAGGCCTAGCTACGGACGCGCCCTCATCCCCGATAGCGACAGAATCCTCCGCTTCGCGTCGGGTTCTTTCGGCTACTCGTCGTCTGATCTTTGGCGCAGGAAGCGCTGGAAATCGCGCGCGAGCGCGTCGCCGGAGGGAACGTCCGGGGGGATCTCGATGTCTTCCTCGCCCTGTTCCTCCTCGAGTCGCCTGACCAGCTCCTCGATCTCCGGGTTGGCGGCGACGGCGCGATCGATCTGTGAGTCGAACCGCCCCATCGCATCCTCAAGCTCAGACGCCTCAAGGGCGATTCCCGTAATTCCCTCCAGTCGCCGGACGAGCGCGAGCGCCGCCTTGGGGTTCGGAACCGCCGCGACGTAGTGGGGGATGGCGGCCCAGAGGCTCGCCGATGAGATCTTGCGCTCTCGGCATTGGTCGTGCAGGATGCCCACGATTCCCGTCGGCCCCTCGTAGTTGGAGCGGCTCAAGTTCAGGCGGTCGACCAGATCCTGGTCGGTCGCCAACCCGGTGATCGGCACCGGGCGGGTGTGGGCGACGTCGGCGATGAGCGCCCCGAGGCTCACCAGCATCTCCGCGCCCATCTTCTGAGCGGCGTCGAGGATTGCCGTCGAGTAGGTGCGCCACCGCAGGTTTGGTTCGACCCCGCTTAGCAGCAGCAGATCGCGCTCGGCTCCGGCCGCGGTTGCGGCGACGAGCGTGTTCGACGGCCAGTCGACATGGCGCGTACGGCCCTCGACCAGCCGAATCGTCGGCCGGTTCACCTGAAAGTCGTAGAACTCTTCGGGGTCGAGCTTCGCCACGATCTGGGATTCAAGGCTGGCAGCCACGGCCTCCAACGCGGTCGTCGCGGCGCTAGCGGCGTCGTTCCAGCCGGCAAAAGCGCAGACGAGAACCGGTGAGCGCAGCTTGGGCGGGTCGCCCTCCCAGATCACATGGTCCACGTGGCGAGACTACTGCCACCGGCGCCAGCCCTCCCGTCCGGCGCTTTCGCCACCATCGGCGGATGCCCCCTGCCGCTACCGACACCTCTGCTCCCGCCGCCGTCGAGCCTCGGCCGAGCGCCGAAGGCAACGTCGTTGCCCCGTGGTCGAGCGACCTGCGTGCGGGCCAGCGCCTCGAGGCCCGTTTCGCGTGCGCGCGCAAGGACCGCATGACCGCTCGCAACGGCAGCACCTACCTCGCGCTCGCGCTCCGTGATCGTGGCGGCACGGTCAACGCGCGGGTCTTCCGCGACGTGGACCGCATCGGCCTTCGGTTCGCGGCGGGCGACGCCGTTGCGGTCAGCGGCAAGGTCGAGCGCTTTCGCGGTGAGCTCGTTGCCGAGCTCGACGACGTGACCAAGCTCGAGCCCGGCTCGTTCGACCCCACCGAGTTCCTGCCCGCCGCGTACCGCCCGGTGGATGAGTTGGAGGGCTTCCTCGAGCACCTGATCGGTGAGGTGCACGACGCGAGCCTGCGCTCGCTCACCGAGTCCCTGCTGTTGACCGGCCCGCACGCGGCCGAGTTTCGTCGCGCCCCCTGCACCCGCGGCTCCCACCACGCCTATCTGGGCGGCCTGATCGAGCACACCGTCGCGGTCGGGACAATGGTGCTCGAGACCTGCCAGCTTCACCCGAAGCTCAACTCGGACCTCCTGATGGCCGCCGGTCTCGTCCACGACATCGGCAAGGTCCGCGAGTTCACCTACGGCGCGGAGTTCGGCATCTCCCAGGAGGGGTCGATGCTCGGCCACCTCAACCTCGGTGCCGAGCTGATCAACGAGGCCGCGGGCAACCTCCGCGACGAGCGCCGTCTCGCGCTGCTGCACTGCGTCCTGAGCCACCACGGCCCGGACTCTTCCGGCGGCCCGTCCCGCGGCTCGGGCTTCCGCTCGCCCGAAGCCCTGGCGCTTTACCGCCTGAACACTCTCGACACATCGATCAAGGGCGCTCTCGAGCGGGGACTGTAGGGCGTGAGGCCCGCACCACCAGCTGCGCAGCAATTCCCAGTGCGAGCAGAGCGAACGCCACTTCGAGCGTCCGTTGTGGGAGAGCGTTGGCGGCAATCACTCCGACTGCGGCGCCGGCAAGCGACAGCGCGCCGATCCAGGCCGCGTCGCCGAGCCTGACGTTGCCGTAGCTGTTCTGGCGGTACGCGCCCGCTGCCGCGACGACAACGATCGCGAGGAGCGAGGTCGCCTCGGCCTCAACCTGGGTCGAGTCGAGAAAGATCACGAGGGCCGGGACGAACAGGATCCCTCCGCCCACTCCCACGAGGCCGCCGAGGAAGCCGCCGGCGAGACCGAACGCGGCTGCGAGCAGGAGGTCCATCAGACCAGCAGCTCGATCGAGACGGCGACGAGCACCACGGCGAACAGGTAGGAGACGCTGGCTTGCGGGATGCGCTGCTGCAGGGCGGTGCCTGCCAGGATCCCGCCTACGGCAGGAATGCCGACAACTAGGCCGAGCAGAGGATCGACGTTGCCGTAAAGACCGTGGCCGATCGTCGCGGCTGCAGCGATGATCACGATGGCGGCGAGGCTCGTACCGGTCGCCTCCCGCTCGCCGTAGCCCAACCAGAGGATCAGGAGCGGCACGATCACGGTTCCGCCCCCGACTCCGTAGAGGCCGCTGAAAGCGCCCGCTGCGGTCCCGATGACGGCGAGCTTCAGCACCCGAGGCACAGATATTCCCTTACCGGGGTGGCCGAGACGCATTCGCGACGGAGTCGCTCATCAACGACGGTGATACTAGGGCCGATGAGCGACGCCCTCTCTCTGGTTCGCGCCGACCTCCGCTCCTGGGCGCTGATGTTCGATATCGATGGCACGCTCGCGCCGATCGCCCCCCGCCCCGAGTTGGCGAAGGTGTCGGACGCGACCCGTGCTCACCTCGAACGCCTCGCCGGTATCTGTGCCCTCGTGGGCTGCATCTCGGGGCGCCCGGCGCTGGAGGCGCGCGAGCTGGTCGGCCTGCAGGCCCTCCACTATGCGGGCAACCATGGCTATGAATCGCTCGCACCGGGGGATCCGGAGCCGGAGCTCGCCCCGGCTGTCGCCGCGGACTCGCTGGCCGCCTCGAAATTCGTCGCAGCGCTCGATCAGAAGGGCCTCACCTCCGCCGGTATTCGGGTCGAGGACAAGGGAGTGATCCAGGCTCTTCATTGGCGCGGTTCACACGATGAGGAGGCTGCGGCAGCGTTGGCGCAGGACATCGCGGCGGACGCCGAGCGGGTGGGCCTCTACCCGCGGGGCGGGCGGCTGGTGCTCGAGCTGCGTCCGGTGGACAGCGTCGACAAGGGAACCGCCGTCTGCACCATGCTCGAGCGGACGCCAGCTGCTCGTAATGCCATGCATGCGGGCGACGACATCACCGATCTGGACGCTTTCCGGGCTCTGGCCGAGTTGCGGACCCGGGGACGCCTTGACGCATACCTGCGCGTGGGAGTCGCCTCTCAGGAAGGACCCGACGCGATCGTCGATGAGGCGGACGTGGTCGTCGAGGGCGTGGCCGGGATGAGCGCTGCGCTGGGCGGGCTGGTGGGCTGAGCCGTGCTGTTCTCAGAACTGATGCGAATCATGGTTTTGCTGGTCGCCGGGGTGGCCACCGCGCTCGGCGCCGTCTCCGTTCTACTCGCCGAGCGCGGGAACTCGGCCCTTCTCCTGGTCGTGGGGTCGGCCTGGTGGCTGATCGCAACGATCCTTGGCATGTGGTTCGGCGACAGCGGGCGGGCGGCGAGGGCGATGGCCCGTCCGCTGGCTGCCGCGCGGACCGCGACGTCGCTGCCTTCGGACAGCGCGAACCGCATCGCGCTGCTTCGCCTGTGGCCGGTCGGCGCGTTCGCCCTGGCGGCAGGCATTGCCGGATTCGTCTGGCCCCAGGTCGCGGTGATCGGCGCGGGCTACGCGATCCTCATCGCGCTCGCGTGGCGTCGTCGCGAGGCCGCGATCCAGGCGATCGAGGACCGCGACGGAGTGCGCTTCTACGTCGAGGCGTCCTCTGCGTTCGAACCGCTGCGACTGGTTCGCACTCCCGGGCTCTACCGGAATCGCGCTCCCCAGGCGAAGCCCCCACCGCCTCCTCCGGCCCCAACCCGGTGAACGTCGCTCGCTGCGCCCTATACGGGGCAGGGAGCGACGTTCGCGTGGGGTGGACGACGGCGCTTCGCGCACGCTGCGCCCTGTTGAAGGCGACGCGTGCGGCCAGCGCTGCGGCGAGACCCGCGACGCCCGCGAGGACCAGGCCCGCACGCGGCCCCGTGGCACCTGAGAGGGCCCCGACCAATGGGCCGCCGATGGGTGTCGTGCCCATGAAGACGATCATGTAGAGAGCCATGACCCGGCCTCGCATCTGTGGGTCGGCTTCGAGTTGAAGGGTGGAATTCACGCCCGCCGCGAAGGCGACGCTGGCGAAGCCGAGCGGGACGAGCGCCAGGGCCGCGACGGCGAGGGTCGGCGCGGCGGCGCTGGCCAGGGCGATTGCGCCGAAGGCCGCGGCGGCTCCGACCAGCAGCCGGTCGCCGACGTGTTCGCGCGCGCTGGTGAACAGGGCGCCGCCCACCGCGCCGGCCCCCATCGCCACCGCGAGCGCCGAGTACGCGGTCGCATCTCCGGCGAACGTGTCCCTGGCCAGCAGCGGGAGGAGTACCTGAAAGTTGAAGCCAAGCGTCCCGATCAGGGCCATCATCGCCATCGGGATGGCCAGGGTCGGGTTGCCCGCGACGTAGCGAAGTGCCGTGCGTACCGCGCGCGGCTCACGTACCGCGGTACGTGGTGGACGCAGCGCTGCGCCGTCGAGGCGCATCAGCGCCACCAGCATCGCGACGAACGAAAGGCCGTTGACGAGAAAGCAGAAGGCAATGCCGCCGAGCGCGATCAGGAGGCCGGCGAGAGCCGGTCCGGCGATCCGGGAGCTGTGGATGAGGACGCTTTGCAGGCCGACCGCGTTGACGACCCGGTCGGGCCCGACGATCTCGATCACGAAGCTCTGTCGTGCCGGGCTGTCGACGGCCATCACCGTGCCGCGGAGGAAGACCAGCGCCATCACCATCCAGGCGGCAACGCCGCCGGAGACGGTGAGCGCAAAGAGGGCGAAGGCGGGGATCGCCATCAGTGCCTGGGTGACGATCAGCAGCTGTCGTTTCGACACGCGGTCGGCCAGTAAGCCTCCCCACAGCCCGACCAGGAGCATCGGCAGGAATTGCAGCGCGGCGGTTGCACCGAGCGCGAAGGCGCTGCCTGTGATCGTCAGCACCAGCCACATCTCGGCCACGATCTGCATCCAATTGCCGCTCACCGAGAGCAGCTGTCCGGTGAACCAGAGGCGGTAGTTCGGAACCTCGAGCGAGCGCAGGCTGCGGCGCCAGGCGTCGCTCAAGAGCAGACCCCAACCAGGGAGGCCAGTTCGCTTTCGCGACTCGCGTCGCTCATCCGTTCGCTTCCAGTTCGAGCATCTGCGAGAGGAGGTCTGCGGCGCGCTCCAGTGTCGCGTGCTCATCTCGACTGAGCTCGCGCAGGCGCTGGGTGAGGAAGGCGTTCTTACGGCCACGCAGGCGCTTCAGCAGCGCCCTGCCTGCGGAACTCGTGCTCAGCAGTGACGAGCGGCGATCGTCGGGATCTGCGGCGCGCTCGATCAATCCGAGGTGGTCGAGCTTTGCAACCACCCGGGTGACGGTGGGGCGCTTGACGCCCTCGACCTTGGCAAGTTCGCTTGGTGTGAGCGGCCCGAGGAGTTCGATCGATGCGAGCGCGGCGGTCAGGGTGGGTGAGAGCGCGGTGTCCGCCTCCTGACGCAGGCGGCGGGCGCTGCGGGCGACCACGAGGCGAAGGTGCGATGCCAGCTCGGCCAGCTCAGCGTCGGTGATCCTGGTAGTTGCCATTGCTAATTAGCATAGCGAACTATCGTGGTCGGACTAGCTTCGGCCGGCGCGCTTGCCCAGTTTCGAAAACTGCCCCCAAGTCCGCGTGTTGGCGATCTCAGCCTTCGTGAGCCAAGCCCGCCGCGCAGTAGCAACGGCGTAGCGCATGTTCTCGAGCGTCGAGACGCGGTGGGCGTCGGTGTTGAGGCAGATCTTCACCCCGGCGTCTGCGGCCAGGCGCGCGTTCCGTTCCGAGAGATCGCGGCGATTCGGGTTGCCGTTGATCTCGATCATCGTTCCCGTCGCCGCAGCCGCGGCCGCCACTGCCTCGATATCGAACTCGTAGCCCTCACGCTTGAGCAGTAGCCGCCCGCTCGGGTGCCCGAGGCAATCGACGAGCGGGTGCTCGAGCGCGGCGATCATGCGCTTGGTCATGTTCGCCTTGGTCATCCGAAACGAGGTATGAACGCTGGCAACGACCCAGTCCAGCCGGGCGAGCAGGTCGTCGTCGTAGTCGAGTGAACCGTCGGTGCCGATGTTCACCTCGGAGCCCGCCAGCACGCGAAAACGCCTGGTGGCGATCCGTCGGTTCAGCTCGGCGATCTCGTCGATGCGCTCGGCCAACCGCGCCGGCGTCACGTGATCGCCGAACCCATGGCTCGCCGAGTGGTCCGTGACCGCGAAGTAGGCATAGCCGCGGTCTTTCGCGGCGGCGGCCATCTCCTCCAGCGTGTTCTTCCCGTCCGAGAGCGTGGTGTGGGAGTGCAGGTCGCCGCGCACATCGGAGAGCTCGACCAGATCGGGCAGCTCACCATCGAGCGCCGCCCTGATCTCACCGCGGCCCTCGCGCAGCTCCGGCTCGATGTAGGCGAGGCCGAGGCGCTTGTAGACCTCGGCCTCGCCGGTCGAGACGGTCACCTTGCCGCTTTCTGTGTCGGTGATCCCATGCTCGGAGACCGAGAGGCCCATCCGCACGGCGCGCTCGCGCAGCTCGACGTTGTGCGCGGCCGAGCCGGTGAAGTGCTGGAACAGGTTGCCGTACGCCTCGGGCGGAACGATCCGCAGGTCAACGGAGACACCGTTGTGGGTGGTGATCCTCACGCCGCCGTCACCGGGGTTACCCGACGCGTCGGCGAGCGGATGCGCCGTGAGGGCGGCTGCCAGGGCTCGGGCGTCGGTGGCGGTGGCGATCAGGTCCACGTCCTTGCAGGTCTCAGCCTGCCGACGAGCCGAGCCGGCGACCTCGACGGCGTCGGCGGCAGGATGCTCGCGCAGGTCGGCCGCCAGCCTCTCCGCGATCGGAAGCACGTCGGAGAGCAGCACTCGCTCCGCAGGCCCGCCCGCCCCCAGCCTTTCCAGCTGCGCCGCGATGTTGTCCTCGGCCTTTGGCCCGAGGCCCTTCAGCACCCGGATCCTGTTGTCGGCGACGGCGGCTCGCAGATCGTCGAGGCTTGCCACTCCCAGCTCATCGAAGAGCCGCCTCACCGTCTTGGCGCCCAGCCCCGGGATGCGAGTCACCTCGACCAGGCTCGCCGGGTACTTGCCTTTCAGCTTCTCGGCCGACGGGATCACCCCGGTTTCCATCAGCACCTTTATCTTCTCCTCGAGCGTCCTGCCGATCCCCGGCAGCTCGGTCACCCGGCCCGCCTCGGTCAGCTCCGCGATCGACACCGGGCTCTGGCGCACGACCTTGGCTGCGTCACGGTAGGCATTGACGCGATGGCGGATCGCTCCGTCGAGCTCGTAGAGCGTCGCCAGCTCGGAGAAGGCGTCGGCGATCTCGGCGTTTCGCATCGTCATCTCGCCAGTAGTCCTAGCAATCGGGATACCTTTGGGTCTATGAGCGGACTCGGCGATGTCTGGCTGGTGCTCCCGACGTACGACGAGGCCGACAACCTGGAGGCGATCGTGGCGGGCGCCCGGGAGCACCTGCCCGAGGGCAGCCGCATCCTTGTCGTGGACGACGGTTCGCCCGACGGCACCGGCGAGATCGCCGATCGCCTGGCGGCGGCCAGCGGCGACGTCGAGGTGCTGCACCGAAGCGCCAAGCAGGGCATCGGTCCGGCATACGTTGCCGGGTTCCGGCACGTGCTCGAGCGGGGCGCGCGCCTGGTGGCGCAGATGGACGCCGACTTCTCGCATGATCCGGCGCACCTGCCGCGGCTCATCGCCGCCGTGAAGCACGCGGATGTAGCGATCGGCTCCCGATATGCCCCGGGTGGACGGGTCACGGACTGGGGGCCGATCCGCCGCTCGATCAGCCGCGGCGGGGGCTCCTACGCCCGTACCGTGCTTGGCGTCGGCATCAGGGACCTCACCGGCGGCTTCAAGGTGTTCCGCTCGGAGGTGCTGGAGGCCATTGACCCGGGCACGGTCGCGGCGCGTGGCTACGCATTTCAGATCGAGACCACATACCGTGCGATCCGCGCGGGTTACCGCGTGGTGGAAGTTCCGATCGTTTTCCGGGACCGGCGTGTGGGACAGTCCAAGATGAGCGCGGCGATCGTCGCCGAAGCTGCCTTGGCGGTACCCCGGATGCGCCTCGGCCGGCGTTAGTAACGTTGAAGCCATTCCTTTTACTTCATTTTGTATAGTTAGTCCGACGCCCAGCCCAACCCGACCAGGAGACGAAATGTCCGGCAATCTGCCCGATGTCACCGACACCAACTTCCAGTCCGAAGTGCTCGAGTCCTCCGAACCCGTGCTGGTCGACTTCTGGGCGCCGTGGTGCGGTCCCTGCCGCGTCGTACACCCGATTCTCGAAGAAATGTCGGGCGAGCGCGACGACATGAAGATCGTCTCGCTGAACATCGACGACAACCAGCGCACCGCCGCCGACTACGACGTGCTCTCGATTCCGACCCTGATCCTGTTCAAGAACGGCGCCGAGGCCGCCCGGGTGATCGGTGCGAAGCCTAAGCGGAGCCTCGAGGCCGAACTCGAGCCCGCCCTCGCCGCATAGATCGGTGAGCGACGCAAGGCGGGAAAGCGTGCCCGCCCTCACTGGAAGGGAATAGTCCCATGCCGTTCGTTCACATTCAATGGTTCGAGGGGCGCTCCGACGAGCAGAAGGCGGAGCTGGCCCGCCGGATCACCGAGGCGATGGTCGAGGTCGGCAAGACGACCCCCGACCACGTCTGGATCCGCTTCGACGACGCGAAGCGCTCCGACTGGACGATCGCCGGCGAGCCCCAGGGTTAGCCGACGCGCTCGACCGCGATTTCGAGGCTCATCCCGTCGATCGTGGTCTCACCGCCACCACCGTCGTACGACGTGCTGGTGGCAAGCGTTTCCGCACTGACGTAGTCCGCATTGGCCTGCGCGGCCTTGACGAGCGCCTTGTCGCCGCCCAGCGTGAGCGCGATCCTGTCCGTGACCTCCAGCCCGGCGTGCTTTCGCGCGGACTGAACGGCGTGGACGATCTCGCGGGCAAGTCCCTCCGATCGCAGATCGTCGTCCAGCTCCAGCTCCAGCGCGACGGCGCGACCGGCCTCGGATTCCACCTCGTAACCCTCGAGGGGTTCCATCACGAGCTGGAGATCGGCAGGCTCGAGCTGGTGCTCGCGGCCCTCGACGTTGATCCCGAGCGACCGCTCGCCCTTCGCGGCGGCGGAAGCGTGCGCGGGATCGAGCGCCTCCACGGCCGCCGCCGCCAGCGGCATCGCCTTGCCGAAGCGGGGGCCGAGGGTCCGGTAGTTCGGCTTCACCCGGTAGCTCACTAGTTCGATCTCGTCGCTGACGAACTCCAGCTCCTTCACGTTCAACTCCGAGCGGACGATTTCCCCGAGCCGCTCGATCTCGTCGCGCTCCCCCGGCGTGGCAACGATCACGGCTTTGTGCAGGGGTTGGCGCATCTTGACCTTGGCCGCGGAACGCGCGGCGCGGCCAAGCTCGATCGCACGAAGGGCCGCGTCGACGCCGGCCTCCAGCTCCGCCTTGCGCCGGCCCTCGTCGACCTGCGGATAGTCGGCCAGGTGGACCGAGCCGTCTGCCGGGTCGCCGCAGAGATTGAGGTAGATCTCGTCGGCGACGAAGGGCGTGAATGGCGCGAGCAGCTTGGCCGCCTCGAGCAGGCAGTGGCGCAGCGTCCAGAACGCCGCCCGATCGCCCTCCCAGAATCGGCGGCGCCCGAAGCGGACGTACGAGTTTGAGAGCTCGTCGGTGAAGGCGGCGATCGCCTTGCCGGCGGCGGTGCAGTCAAACACGTCCATCGCCATCCGCACTTCGGCGACGGTCGATTGCAGGCGAGAAAGGATCCACCTGTCCAAATCGCCGAGTTCCGAGGGCTCGGCGAGGTCGTCCAGCCTCAGCCCCTCGGCGTTCGCGTACAGCACCCAGAACGAGTACGTGTTCCAGAGGGTGAGCATGAACTGGCGTACCGCCTCGCCGACCGTGTCGGATGAGAATCGGTAGCCCGACCACGGCTGCTGGGAGGTCAGGTAGTACCAGCGAAACGCGTCGGCGCCGTGGTCGTCAAGCACCTCCCACGGGTCCACCACGTTGCCGCGGCTCTTCGACATCTTTTGGCCCTCGGGATCGAGGATGAGCCCAAGGCAGACGCAGTTGCGGTAGCTCGCCCGGTCGTGGACGAGGGTCGAGACCGCGAGCAGGGAGTAGAACCACCCGCGCGTCTGGTCGATCGCTTCGCAGATGTAGTCCGCCGGGAAGCGACCGTCGAATTCCTCGGCGCCCTCGAACGGATGGTGAAACTGTGCGAACGGCATCGCGCCCGAGTCGAACCAGGTGTCGATCACCTCGGGCACGCGCCGCATCTCGCCGGTGCAGCCATCGGCATCACACCCAAAGGCGACCGAGTCGATGTGCGGACGGTGCAGGTCCTCGGGGACCGCGCCGCCGCGCTCGCGGAGGTCGGCTATCGAACCCGCACAGAACATCTCGCCGCAGCCCTCTGCGTCGCAGCGCCAGATAGGCAACGGGGTGCCCCAGTAGCGCTCGCGCGAGAGCGCCCAGTCCACGTTGCTCTCCAGCCAGCGCCCGAACCGGCCGTCGCGGATGTGCTCCGGATGCCAGCCGATCCTCTGGTTCTCGGCGAGCATCCGGTCGCGGACCTCGGTTGTGCGGATGTACCAGCTCGACTTCGCGTAGTAGAGAAGCGGGGTGTCGCAGCGCCAGCAGTGCGGGTACGAGTGCTCGTAGTCCTCGGCGCGGAAGAGCCGCCCCGACGCTTCGAGCGCCGCAACGATCTCCGGGTTGTGCTCGAACACCAGCTTGCCCTGGAAGTCGGGGACACGCTGGTCGTAGGTGCCGTCGGGCAGGACGGGGTTCTGCAATGTCATCCCGTGTTCCTGTCCGAGGCGGAAGTCGTCCTCACCGAAGGCAAGCGCGGTGTGAACCAGGCCGGTGCCGTCGTCGGTCGTAACGAAATCCGCGGGAAGCACCGAATGACCGAGTGGACCGAAGTCCTCGCCCCTCAGGTAGTCGAACGGCGCCTCGTAGCGCTCGCCGACAAGCTCACTGCCCTTCAGGCTCGAGAGCTCCTGCCACCCATCGCCCAAAACCGCTTCGGCGAGAAGCTTGGCGACGATCAAGACCTCATCACTTCCAGCGGGCGACGCCCGCACGTACTCGATGTCGGGTCCGACGGCGACCGCGGCGTGGGAGATGAGCGTCCACGGGGTCGTCGTCCAGACCAAGAGCGACTCGTTCGCGCCGTCAAGCGGGAGGCGGACGTACACGGCGGGGTCGACGATGTCGTGGTATCCCTGCGCGACCTCGTGGGAGCTCAGGGCGGTTCCGCAGCGCGGGCAGTAGGGCACCACCTTGTGGCCTTCGTACAGGCGCTCGTCATCCCAGATCTTGCGCAATGCCCACCAGACCGACTCGATGTAGTCGTCGGTCATCGTCACGTAAGGGTCGTCGAGGTCGATCCAGAACCCGATGCGCTCGGTCAGCCGGTTCCAGTCGGCGACGTAGCGGAAGACGGAATCGCGGCAGCGTTCGTTGAATGCGGCGATCCCGAAGGCTTCGATCTCCGCCTTCGAGGAGATTCCGAGCTCCTTCTCGACCTCCAGCTCGACGGGCAGGCCGTGACAGTCCCAGCCCGCCTTGCGGGGCACGTGGTAGCCAGTCATCGCGCGGTAGCGGGGGTAGACGTCCTTGAAGACGCGGGAGAGAACGTGGTGCGAGCCGGGCTTGCCGTTCGCGGTCGGCGGGCCTTCGTAGAAGCTCCAGGTCTCGGCGCCCTCACGGGCGGCCAGCTGCCGGGCGAAGACATCACGCTCGCGCCAGCGCTCGAGCGTTGCCTCCTCGAGGGCTGGAAAGCTCTGCTTGGGGTCTACCTCTCGAAAGCCGCTCACGGGCGGCCGATTCTAGGAGCGCCGGGGTCCTCCTCAGTTACAGATCGCGTAGGTGGGCAGCGGGCGCTCGCCTCCGGCGGCGTTTCTGATCCGCGAATCGAAGCCGTCATCTGGCGCGCTACCTTGGTCGGCGCCGTCGAACGGATAGACGATCTTGCGCTTGGACTTCGGCTTGCGCTTCGTCTTCCGGCACATCGCGTAGGCCGTCGTCACCTGGTCGCTGGACCCGGTACCAATTGCTGCGCCCCAGCAATCGTTGGGCGTGGCGATCTCACCCCCAACCGGTCGTTTCGCGGACCGCACACGCCGTAGCATCGTTCGGGTGAGACGCTCCTCACTCATACTCCTGGCGGGGCTCCTACTGCTGTCGGGCTGCGGCTCCGACGACGAGGCGGGGACACCGGTCGCCTGTTCAAGCGACGGCGCCGCTTACCTTGAGGCGCTGGAGGACGCGCCCGGCGAGGTTCTGCTGCAGGGCGAGACGCCGCTCGGCGATTGCATCGTCGAGGGCCAGTCGGCGGGTGATTTGAGCGACGTCGGTGGCACCCTGGTCGCCGTCGCGACCGAGCTCAATCGCCTCGCTGTGGCCAGTGGATCGGAAGAGGCGACGGTGCAGCTCGGCTACCTGGTCGGGGCGGTCCAGGAGGCCGCCTCGGTAACCGGAGGCATCCACGAGGACCTGGTGATACGTCTCGACAGCGCCGCCCGCTTCAACCAGGAGCCAGAGCCGCTCGGGGCGGAGTTCGAGCGCTCCTTCGGTCAGGGCTACGCGGCCGGTCAGGGCTGAGGCTTCAACCGGCGATGACGGCGTCGAGCGCCCGCAGGGCATCGAGCAGCCCCGGGTCGCCGTCGGGCCGTTCCGCCTCGTAGCGCGCGGCGAGATCTGCCGACTCGGGAAACTGGGCGACACCGGCCGCGATCAGCCTGATCTGTGGGTGGACTACCAGCTCGAGCCAGCGTTCGACGGACCCCGCCTCGCCGCTGAAGGGCGGCGTCAGCACCAGTGAACGAGGCGCCTTTTCGCCCGTCCAGGTGCCCGCAGCCTCCATCGCCTCCTTGATCCGCGCGCGGATCGCCATGGCCTCCCTGGCGCGAGGGTGTGGCGTGGGCATTGGCGGCGACCCGCCCGGCAGCAGCGGCATATCGCGACCCTACCGGGATAGCCTGGAGCGGCGAAACTAGAAGACGGAGGGCAGATGGCAGACCAGTTGTGGGGCGGCGAGACCGCCAAGGCGATCGAGAACTTCCCGGTCTCCGGGCATCCAATCCCGACCCCGGTCATTCGGGCGCTGGGCCGGATCAAGGCCGCCGCCGCACGCGCCAACGCTGAGCTGGGTCTGCTCGATGCCTCGCTGGCCGAGCGCATCGCCACAGCCGGCGACGCCGTGGCCGCCGGTGACCACGACGAGCAGTTCCCCGTCGACGTCTTCCAGACAGGATCGGGCACCTCGTCGAACATGAACGCGAACGAGGTCATCGCGAACCTTGCGGGCGAGGGAGCGCATCCCAACGACCACGTGAATATGGGGCAGTCGTCGAACGACGTCTTTCCTTCGGCGGTCCACCTTGCTGCACTCGGCGAGGTCGATGACGACCTGCTGCCCGCGCTCGAGGGCCTCGCGTCCACGCTGGCTGGCAAGGCTGGCGAGTTCGCCGACATCGCCAAGACGGGGCGGACCCATCTGATGGACGCCGTGCCGGTCACCCTCGGCCAGGAGTTCGCCGGGTACGCGGCGCAGATCTCGCTCGGGATCGATCGTGTCCGGGCGGCCCTGGATCGTGCCGGGCAGCTGCCGCTTGGCGGCACCGCGACCGGAACCGGGCTGAACACTCACGAGGAGTTCGCCGAGAGGGCTCGCGCCCTGATCTCGGCGGATACGGGGCTGTCGATCTCCGCCCCGCTCGATCGCTTCGAGGCGCAGGCCAACCGCGACTCGCTGGTCGAGCTGTCGGGCGCTGTCAAGGTGGTCGCCACCTCGATGATCAAGATCGCGGGCGACCTGGCCCTGCTGGGCTCCGGGCCCCGCGCAGGCTTTGCCGAGCTGCGCCTGCCGGAGCTGCAGAAAGGCTCGTCGATCATGCCCGGCAAGGTCAATCCGGTCATCCCCGAGGTCGTGATCCAGGTTGGCGATCAGGTGATCGGCAACGACACGGCGATCACTCTTGCTGGGACACAGGGCCAGTTCGAGCTGAACGTCCGGGTACCGTTGATCGCCCGCAACCTGCTCGACTCGATCAAGCTCGTGGCGGCGGCGGCTCGGCTGCTCGACACGAAGTGCGTCGCGGGCATCGAGCCGAACCTCGAGATGTTGGCCCAGCACGCCGGTTCGAACCTCCAGGTGGCCACGGCGCTCAACCCGATCATCGGCTACGACCGGGCGACCGAAATCGTCAAGGAGGCAGCAGCCTCAGGACGCACCGTGCGCGAGGTCGCGATCGAGCAGGGCGTCGACTCCAAGACGTTCGATGAGAAGATCGACCTGGCCGCGATCGCGCGGCCGCACGGGTGAGTAACGATTGGCATCGTTGCGCGACTCAGTCTGTAGCGTGATTGGGACCGACGAAAGGCACTGCGATGACTGAGAGGGCGACGTTCGGAGCGGGCTGCTTCTGGCAGGTGGAGGAGCGCTTCCGCGAGATCGATGGCGTGACCGATGCCGCCGTCGGCTACGAGGGTGGACATGTGGACAACCCCACCTACGAGCAGGTCTGCGGCGGCGACACCGGCCACATCGAGGTGACCGAGATTCAGTTCGACCCGGCGAAGGTCTCCTACGACGAGCTCGTGGATCTCTACTTCCAGATCCACGATCCAACCCAGGAGGATCGCCAAGGCTGGGACGTCGGTTACCAGTATCGCTCGGTCGTATTCACGCATTCGCCCGAGCAGGCCGTGGCCGCGAAAGCCGCGATCGAGCGAGCGCAAGAGCGCTTCCGCAGTCCGATCGTCACCGAGGTCCGGGATGCCGAGCCGTTCTGGCGTGCCGAGGAGTACCACCAGTGCTACCTGCAGAAGCGCAAGGAAGGCGGCGGGCTGCTCTCATCGCTGCTCGGGCGCTAGCGGTCGCCGCTACATGCGTCGTCGCCGGGTGCGGTGGCGGCGCCGACGGCGACGGAGAAGCGCCACCACCCTCGGCCACCAACGTGAGCCTCACGCTGGACGCCGACGGACCGGGCGGCGAGAAACCGCGGAGCGCCACCGTTGTCTGCAAGGGATCGAGCGGGGCGGGCGACTCCGCCTGCGCACTTTTGGGCCAGCTACCGGCAGACCCGGTTGCACCCACACCGCCGGCGACGGCTTGCACCGAAATCTTCGGCGGCCCCGACGTGCTGGCGGTCGAGGGCACTCTGCGGGGCGAGCGGGTCGATACCGAGCTGACCCGGGTCAACGGCTGCGAGATCGAGCGCTACGAACGCTTCGCGGCGATCGCGAGTGAGGTCTTTCCGGGCTACACCCCGGGCCAGGCGCTCCGACCCTAGAGGTTGACTGCGACGTACTTGGTCTCGAGGAACTCTTCGATGCCCTCGTTGCCGCCTTCCCGGCCGACGCCCGATTGTTTGACGCCTCCGAAGGGAGCGCCTGCGTTGGAGACCATTCCCTGGTTGAGGCCGATCATCCCGGTCTCGAGCCGCTCGCAGACTCGCAGCGCGCGCTTCAGGTCACTGGTGAATAGGTAGGCGACGAGGCCGAACTCGGTGTCGTTGGCCGCCGCGACCGCCTCGTCCTCGTTCGCGAAGGTGGTGACGGGCGCGACCGGCCCGAAGATCTCCTCACGCAGCAGGCGCGCGTCCTTCGGGACATCGCTCAGGACGGTGGGCTCGAAGAAGTAGCCGGCACCCTCGAGCGCGCTGCCGCCGGTGAGGCAGCGCGCCCCCTTGGCGACCGCGTCCTCCACGAGCTCCGCCACCTTGGAGCGCTGGTCGGCGTCGATCAGCGGGCCGACGTCCGTGCCCTCTTGGCCGCCGTGGCCGAGTTTGAGCCCGCCCATTCGCCCGGCGAGCCTCTCGGCGAACTTGGCGGCGACGGACTCGTGGACATGAAAGCGGTTGGCGGAAGTGCAAGCCTCGCCGACGTTTCGCATCTTGGCGACCATCGCACCCTCCACGGCCTCGTCGAGGTCGGCGTCCTCGAATACCACGAATGGGGCGTTCCCGCCGAGTTCCATCGACACCTTCAGAACCTGGTCGGCGGCCTGGGCGATGAGTTTGCGTCCGACCTCGGTGGAACCGGTGAACGACAGCTTTCGCAGCCGTGGGTCGGAGATGATCGGCTCCGAAACGGCGCCCGACGACGAAGCGGTGATGACGTTCAGCACTCCCGGCGGCAAGCCGCACTCCTCGAGGATCTTGGCCAGCGCCAGCATCGACAGCGGGGTCTGCTGAGCGGGCTTAACGATCATCGTGCACCCTGCAGCGATGGCGGGGCCGATCTTGCGCGTGCCCATCGCGGTGGGGAAGTTCCAGGGGGTGATGAAGTAGGCGGGGCCGATCGGCTGTCGCATCACGAGCACCCGGCTCTGGGCGTTTCCCGCGACCTTGTAGGTGCCGTCGATTCGCAGCGCCTCACCCGCGAACCAGCGGAAGAACTCGGCCGCGTACGCGATCTCCGACTTCGACTCGGCAACGGCCTTGCCCATCTCGAGCGTCATCAGCAACGCGAGCTCGTCGGCGCGCTCGCCCATCGCTTCGAACGCACGCTGAAGGATCTCCGACCGCTCGTTCGGCGGGCTCGCGCCCCACTCCGGCTGAGCGGCACAGGCGGCGTCGAGGGCCGCGGCCGCGTCGGCGGGGGTCGCGTCGGCGACCTCGCAAACGGTCTCACCGGTTGCCGGGTCCTCGATGGCGATGCTCTCGCCACCGGAGCCGTCACGCCACTCGCCGCCGATCAGCAACTGCTTGGGGGCCGACTCGATGACGGCTGCGATCTGTTTGTCTTCCATAGGCCGACGTTACCCCCTGGGCGCCGTCGTTCACTCGCAGGCAACGCGACTTTTGGCCAGAAGATCTGTTCGGGTCGATGGTGGGACAAATTCGCACAGGCTTGATCGCAGCGGCAGTCGCCGCTGCACTGCTCGTTCCGGCGAGCGCCGACGCCGGCTGGGTAATCAAGGGCCGCGGTTTCGGCCACGGCATCGGGATGAGCCAGTACGGGGCGTACGGACTCGCTCGCCACGGCCGCTCGCATAAGCGAATCCTGGCCCACTACTACAAGAACACCAAGCTCGGGAAGGCCAGGACGCGAAGCGTCAAGGTGCTGATCACCACCGGGCTGGGTTCACTCAACTTCGGCGGCGCGACCAAGGCCTGCGGTAAGAACCTGAACGACAACCGGACCTACACCTTCGACGCCACCGGCTCGAAGGTAGTGCTGCGCCGAAATGGCCGTCGTATCGCCGGGTGCGGGAACGAGGGCAGCGCCGCCGGTGGTCGTTCGGTGCGCTTCGAGGGCGTCGGCAACTACCGTGGCCAACTTCGCGCCCGCAACTCGGGTGGGGCGCTGCTGGCGATCAACAAGGTAGGCATCGAGGGCTACGTGCGCGGCGTGATCCCGAACGAGGTGCCGACTTCCTGGCCGGGTGCTGCGCTGCGCGCGCAGGCGATCGCCGCGCGCTCGTATGCGCTCGCAACCCGGCTCAATGGCAACGGTTACGACCTCTATGACGACACCCGCAGCCAGGTCTACGGAGGCGCCTCCTCAGAGGTCGGCTCGACCAATCGCGCCTCCGGCGCAACCTCGAAGCAGGTGGTGAAGTACCGGGGCGACGTCGCGGTCACCTACTTTTTCTCAACGTCGGGCGGGCAGACCGAGAACGTCGAGTTCGGCTTTCCCGGCGGTAGTCCGAGTCCGTACCTGAAGTCGGTGCGGGACCCGTTCGACGGAACGTCGCCCTACCACAAGTGGACAGTGCGCAAGTCCAACTCGTCGATGTCGAGCGCCCTCTCAGGGCTCTACTCAGGCCGCCTTCGCAGGATCAAGATCGTGAAGACGGGCCGCTCCCCGCGGATCGTGCGAGCCCGGGTGGTTGGGTCGAACGGCTCCAGCACCGTCACCGGCGACACGCTTCGTTTCCGCCTAGGCCTGCGCTCGACCTGGGCGACGTTCAAGCGGAACTAGACAACTCGGTGTCGGCGGGCCTACCCGTCGGCGAAGGGCTGCAGCGGGATGCCGTGGTCGGTTTCGCGCATCCCGAGCTCGTACGCCGCCGCGCCCGCCAGCTCGATATGCGCGTGGCGCCTGCTCGGGCGCTCGACGCGCAGCTCCAGGTCCGAGATCGAGCAGTTGATCGTGTTGTGTTCGGGCCCGTCGGGGTCGGCGTAGACCCAGCCGACGAAGTCCTTGTTCGGAGCGCTCACCTTTCCCTTCACGGTCACATTCTTGCCGGGAAAGGTGAACTCGCACGCCCCGGGCGCCTCGTCGAGGTCGGTTCCGTAGACCTTGTCGAGGCCGCCGAGGCGGTGAGGCTCGCCATCCAAGACGAGCATCCCGTTCGCCACCCACGGTGTTGTCCACGGCCCGATCTTGATCTTGCCGACAGCGATGTCGAGGTAGTCGCCTTCGACCCCGTTCAGGCAGGCCGCCTGGATCCAGACCCAGCGTTCGGCGTGCTCGGAGCCCCAGTTATGCCCGACCATTCCGGGCCAGGCGTCGAGCTCGAGCGTGCGGCCGCCAACCGTAACGGTTCCCGTGTAGGTGGCGTACGGATAGGGGCTGAGCATCTTGGTCCGCGGCAGCTTGGCGCTGTACATGAAGTCGCGGGGCAGGTGGTGGAACGAGTCGCTGGCGGGCGCGAAGGTGAGATCCCACGATGCTGCCGGAGCCGAGTCGGTCGCCGGGCAGTGCGCTCGACCGGGCTCGAGCACGGCGGGCCCCGCCTTCACGTACGCGCCGGTGGGCACCGTCAGCTGATCCGCCGGGTAAGTGGCCTTGGTGGCGACGGGCCCCGGCGAGTCGGCATCGAACAGGGTCACCCACAACGAGGCGTCCGGCTCAGCGCCGGGGCGCTTATGGATGGTGTGGCGGATCCATGCCGCCTTGCCGCCGGCCGGGTGGGACGCCTTCAAATAGAAGCTCTCGTAGTGTCCTGCCTTGGCATCGAGCTCACCAAAGCGAGCGTTGGTGCGCAGGCCGCCGTTCGACTCCATCGGCGCCAACCTAGCCGAACTCTAGAATCCGCGCCGTGAGTCGGGAGCCGGTGAGGGCGGCGATTCTCACCCTCGCGATGGTCGCGGTCGCCGGTGCGCTGGCGGCCGGGGTACTGGCGCTGGGGCTGGGTGATCGCACGCCATTGGACGTAAGCGTGGAGACGATCGCCGAGCGGGCGGCGACCTCTGGCGAGCCAGGATCGGGAGATCCGCTTGCTTTCAACGCCGATGACACCGACGAGCTTGCGCGGCGAGCGACACTCGGGACCTCGCATGTGATCTTCGAGAAGAGCCCGGAGGGCGTGGTCGCCTCCGCCGAGCGCACCGCACGATGGCGCCCGGATATCGAACGAGCGGCCGCTGACCACGGGGTCGAAGCGGACACGTTGGAGGCGATGATCTTCCTCGAGAGCGCGGGGCGCCCGACGGTGATGGCCGGCACCACCCCGGAGGCGGCCAGTGGCCTGGCCCAGATCATCCCGTCCACAGCGACCGATCTGCTCGGAATGAAGGTGGACCTGGCGCGCTCGATCGCGATTACCAGGGCGATTCAGAAGGCGGCGCGCAACGGCAGGAACGCCGAGATCGTGCGGCTCATGCGCGACCGAGCCGCGATCGACGAGCGCTTCCAGCCCGAGGCCGCCCTTCAGGGCGCCGCGCGTTATCTGCAGATTGCCGAGGAGCGCTTCGGCTCGTCCGAGCTGGCTGTGGTCAGCTACCACATGGGAATCGGCAACCTCGAGAACGTGATCGACGCGTACGGGGACGACGGCGACGTGAGCTACCCGCAGCTCTTCTTCGATTCCAGCCCAACCCGCAAGCCCGACGCCTGGCGGTTGCTCTCGGGCTTCGGTGACGACTCCTCCCTCTATCTGTGGCGGGTCAGAGCCTCGCAGCAGGTGATGCGCGAGTGGCGCGACGATCCCGGCGCGCTGGCCGACAAGGCAGAGTTGATCACCGCGAAGGCAACCCTGGAGGAGCTATTCCACCCCGAGGATGAGACCGAGGTATTCGAGACGCCCGAGGACGTCGGCGAGGCGAACCTTCAAGGTGAGCTCGTGACGATTCCCGACGATGCCTCACTGGGGTTCAGGGTTGTCGAGCAGGCGGGCGAGTTGGCGGACGAGCTCGGCGTCGCGCGCGAGACCTACCGGGTGCTTCGCCCGGAGGCCCTCGCAGCACTGACCTACCTGGCCGCGAAGGTCAAGGCGATCTCGGGCGAGCGCCGCCCCCTTCGCGTCACCAGTGCCGCCCGGGATCGCAGCTACCAGGACCTGCTCACCGGCGTCAACCCAGAGGCCACTACCGAGTACTCGCTGCACACGACCGGCTGGTCGTTCGACATCCTCCGCGACTACGGCTCCGAACGTCAGGCCGCCGCGTTTCAGTTCGCGCTCGATCGCCTCCGCGCCCACGCGATCATCGACTACGCCCTCGAGCCTGCCGCCGTGCATATCACGGTTTCCGAAACCGCCAGCGTCCTGGCGGAGTAGGTCCCACCATCGCCTCCCCGGCCAGCGTTGGCCACTTGTGGGCCCTATGGGGCGGTAAGGCGCCAACAGGTGCGGCGGCTGGGCGATCCGGCTGGGTAGGTTGGGCGTGATGAGCGACTTCGAGGCCACCCCCGCGGCCTTCACGGGGATGTTGCATCAGATGATCCCGATCGCCGCGGAGATGCGGATCGAAGCGAGCGAGCTGCGTCGCGGACACGCCGAGGCGGTTGCGCCGATCGACGGCAACGCGAACCACATCGGCACGATGTACGCGGGGGTCCTGTTCACCGTCGCCGAGGTCCTCGGCGGGGCGCTCGCGATGTCGAGCTTCGATGTCTCGAAGTTCTACCCCGTGGTCAAGGGACTCGACATCAACTTCCGCAAACCGGCGACGAGCGCCGTGACCTCGCGCGCGGGCCTTAGCGACGAGCAGATAGAGGGCCTCTCCGCAGAGGCCGAGGCAAATGGCAAGGCCGAGTTCATTCTGAACGCGGAACTCCACGACGTCGAGGGCGTCCTGGTCGCCGAGAGCGCCGGCACCTACCAGATCCGCACCCACGGGTCGTAGCATCGCCGTATGCCGTCGGTGACGCCCATCCGGAACTGGACCGTCGCGCAGCACTTCGCGATCTGGATCGCCCTCTTCACGACAGTCACAGGCTTGATCGGGATGGCGATCAACCCTGACTTCGCGGTGGGAGACGACGCTACCGCGGAGTCCTTCATCGTCGACTGGAACGGCTGGCACGCGGTGGCCGCCGTCCTCGTCGGAGTGCCAGGGCTCGCGGTCGCCTGGCTCCCCGGACTTGCGGTTCCGTACCTCGCCTATCGCGCGCTCACGGATGCACCGGTGGCGCTCTGGGCCGCAGTCGACGACCATCCGCTCGGTGTTCTCTATCTCCCCAGTAGCTCGGACGCGATCCTTCATGCAGTTATCGCAGGGGTCGCGGCGCTCGGGATCGCGCTGGCGGTACGGGACAGATCGAGACCGACGCTGGCCCCGACCCACGACTGAGCGGTCGTCAGACCTTGACGGTCATCACGTCGCCGTCGGCCATCACGTAATCGCGACCCTCGATCCGCAGCAGGCCCTTGTCGCGCGCGGGTGCGTAGCCGCCTGAGTCGACGAGGTCCTGCCAGCCGATCACCTCGGCACGAATGAACGCGTCCTGGATCTCGCCGTGGATCTTGCCGGCGGCCTCCCAGGCGCTCGAACCGCGCCGAACGTTGCGGGCCATCGCCTCCTTGTCCTCCCCGGCGGTGAAGAACGTGATCAGGTCGAGGAGCGAGAAGGCAGCGTGGATCACCCGGGTCAGCCCCGATTCGGACACGCCCAGCTCGCCTCGGAGCTCGGCCGCCTCCTCGGGGTCGGTGATCTCGGCGAGCTCCGACTCGATGCGCGCGCTCACGGCGACCGCGCTGGCACCGGCGCCGCTCGCATGCCTGGCGACCGCCTCGGGGACCTCATCCGACCCCTCGTCCACGTTGGCCACGTAGACGATCGGCTTCGAGGTGAGCGCCTGGAGCTGGCGGGTCGCGCCGGGCGCCGCGGCGGGGACGGGCACGTCGCGCACCGGACGCCCGTCTTCGAGCGCTACGACCACGGTTTCGAGCCAGTCTCGCTCGGCCACCAGCTCCTTGTCGAGCGAGCGCGCCTGCTTGGTCACCCGGTCGAGCCGGCGGCGCGCCTGCTCGAGGTCGGCAGCCAGCAACTCGAGCTCGATCAGCTCGATGTCGTCGCCGGGATCGATCCGTCCCTCGGGGTGGGGGACACCACCGGCGTCGTGCGAGCGGACCACGTGGCAGATAGCGTCGGTCTCACGGATCGCGGCGAGGAACCTGTTGCCGAGCCCCTCACCCTCCGATGCGCCGCGAACCAGGCCGGCGATGTCGTGAAACTCGATCGTCTCGAGCACGACCTTCGAGGAGCGCACCGTCCCAGCCACGCGCTCCAGCCGCTCATCCGGCACGGATACAACGGCAACGTTCGGGTCGATCGTGGTGAACGGGTAGTCACCGGTTTCGGCGCCCCCGCTGGTGAGTGCGTTGAAGAGGGTGGACTTGCCCGCGTTGGGCAACCCCACGATGCCGACCTTCACCCCGCGGACGCCTCGGCACCGGCCCGTGCGTGCTCGTCGGCCCGGTCGGAGACGAAGTCCATCATCCTTTGCTCGACGTCGGGGCCACCGAGGCCCGGGACGGCGGCGCCGATGGCGATGCCCAGCGCGGCCCCGGCAAGTACGTCGGACGGGTAGTGCATTCCCAGATACGGCCGGCACAGGCAGATGGCGGCGGCGAGGGCGTAGAGCGGTGCGCGCGCCCGCGGCTCAACTCGCCCGAGCGCTGTGGCGGAGGCCAGCGCGGAGGTCGCGTGCGCTGACGGAAAGGAGAGTTTGCTGGGCGCCTTGGCGAGCGCGGGATGGTCCTCGATCAGGGGGCGCTCGCGTCCGACAGCCACCTTGATCCCATAGTTGACCACCACCGCGGCGGGCCCAACGGCTGAAGCCGTGAGCCAGCGGCCGCGACGGCGTTCGTCGGCCACGGCGGAGCCCAGTCCCAGCACAATCCACACCCCAGCCCATTCACCCGCGTAGCCAAGCCCCTTCATGGCGCTGAGCAGGGGCTCGGCATGGGCTCGTGTGCGCATCTGGCGCAGCAGCCACTGGTCGATCGCGCCCAGCGCGCCGAGCGGCCCGGCCTTGCGGCGCTTGCGATATGGAAGCGGCAGCCTCACGTGGGTGAGGATGTCAGAGCGGGCTCATCTTGCGAACATCCGACGATCACTTCGACAGCCAGTGGGCGCGCACGAAGCTCGACCGTCGGATACGAGACGATCTCACCGTCCACGTTCAGCGGCTGCTCGCCGTCGAGCACCAGGGTGGCGGACCTGCAGCTGTGCTTCGAGACGCCGCGCTGTGCGCCAATTCGGCCGGTTCTAAGGCCGAACGCGTGGGCGATCAGCCGCGCGCGCGACCGAGCTTCGATCACAACCACATCGAGGCGGCCACTCTGGGGATCGCCGCCCACGTTAGAGCCGGCGCCAAACGCACCGGTGCAAGCGAACGTGACCTGCCAGGCGGCTCCCTTGAACAGGCCCCGGTCATCGCAGCGCACCTCGCACCGAACGGGTTGGGCACGCAGGCCGGCGCCGAGCGCACCGACGAAGTAGGCCACGGGGCCGAGCGCGCCCTTGAGGCCCGCGGCCCGGCGCGCGGCGGCGGGGGGCAGGCCAAGGCTCGCGACGTTGACGAACGGCCGGTCGCCGATGGTGGCCAGGTCTAGTGGGCGCAGGCGGTCGCCGCGAACGGCCAACGCGCAGGCCTCGTCAGTATCGAGCGGGATACCGAGATCGCGCGCGAAATCGTTGGCGGTCCCGGTGGGAATCACGGCGAGCGGAACCCCTGCTCGCCCCGCGGCCTCGGCCACACCTGCAATCGAGCCGTCGCCACCGGCCACGGCCACGCGTTGGGGCCCATCGCCCAGGGCGACGTCGATCTCGTCCAACCCGTAGCCGGTGACCTCCGCCCCGAGGCCGCGCAGCCTGCTCGCGACGGCGCCGGCCTCGCCCGATCCCGAGTCCGGATTCCCGAGCAGGGCGATCCGAGGTTTGGGTTCGCCGCTCATCGGGCAGCCCGCCAGGGTAGGAACGGCCGGGCGCGTGGCGGGGGCCGACGGGCGCCGGCGGGATCGAGGAGAGGAATCATCTTGAGCAAGAGGTTGATCGTCGTAGTCGTCGCGGTGCTTTGCGCGGCAGTTGCATCCGTTGCGATCGCAGGCAAGGGTGACACCCGCCGAGATGCGTTTGACCGATCGGCCAAGCTGCGCAAGGCCGTCAGCGCCGACGCGGTTCTGCGCCACCTGGACAGCTTCCAGGCAATCGCCGACGCGAACGGGGGCACCCGAGCTTCCGGCCAGCCCGGTTACGACCGGTCCGCGAATTACGTCGCTAGGAAGATGACGAAGGCGGGTTACCGGGTCGAGCGCCAGTCCTTCGAGTTCGAGGCGTTCACCGAGGAGAGCCCCACCGAGTTCGCACAGGTCGCTCCCACCGCCACCACCTACGAGGCGGGCGTCGACTTCGACATCGCCGAGTTCTCTGGCAGCGGGGACGTGACGGCAGAGCTGGTCGCGATCGACCTAGTGATTCCCCCCGGGGCTGAGCCGAGCACCTCGGACAGCGGCTGCGAGGCCGACGACTTCACCGGCACCGGGGTCGCCGGCAAGATCGCGCTCGTCCAGCGCGGCACCTGCGACTTCGCGGTGAAGGCGGATAACGCGGCCACGGCAGGCGCCGTGGGCGTTGTGATCTTCAACGAGGGCCAGCCGGGCCGCGATGGCCTGCTCTCACCAACGCTGAGTGCACCACGGCGCTTGGTCCCGGTGATCGGCACGACCTTTGCGCTGGGCGAGAAGTTCGCCAACGGCGAGACGAGCGGTTTGACCGGCGTTACGGTGCGCCTAGCCACCGACACATCGTCGGAGATCGTCACGACCGAGAACGTGATCGCGACCGGTCGCCGGGGTGATGCCTCCAACGTCGTCATGTCCGGCGCACACCTCGACTCGGTTGCGGAGGGTCCGGGCATCAACGACAACGGATCCGGCTCCGCAGGCCTGCTCGAGATCGCGACCGACCTGGCGCGGCAGAAGGACAAGCCCAAGAATCGTTTGCGCTTCGCATGGTGGGGAGCTGAGGAGTCAGGCCTCGTCGGCTCCACCGAGTACGTCGCGGATCTGACCGAGATGGAGGGCAGCCGGATCGCGCTGTACTTGAACTTCGACATGATCGGCTCCCCGAACTTCGCCCGGTTCGTCTACGACGGCAACGGATCGGCGTTCGGCCTCTCGGGACCTGAAGGCTCCGACACGATCGAGTGCGTCTTTCAGCGCTACTTCGAGCGCAAGGGCCTCGCATCCGGGCAGACCGCGTTCGACGGCCGCTCGGACTACCTCCCGTTCATCGAGGTCGGGATCCCCTCGGGCGGGCTCTTCACAGGAGCCGAGGCCGTCAAGACACCAGCCCAGCAGGCTGCATACGGAGGTACCGACGGCGAGGCGTTCGACCCGTGCTACCACGCGGCCTGCGACGACGGCGAGAACGTCAGCCGCCGCGCCCTCGAGCAGATGTCCGACGCGGCCGCCCACACGATTCACAAGTTCTCGAACGATCTCAAGTTCGTCCGAGAGAAGACCGTGAACCAGCGACGGACGGCCCGCGGCCGGGAGGCCATCAGCCGTGCACGCGCAGGGGATCGCTACACGCGCTAGGCCCAAGGCAATACCGTCCGCGCGGTGCGAAGCGCGGACGCGGATCGGCAGGCCGAGTTCGAGCGGGGTTTTCGCCGCGCGGGACTCCCCCTGTTCGTCGCCGATCGCTCGGCGGCGACCGACGTCTACAACCGCTCTGTACCCCTGTTGGGGCTGGTCTTCATCGGCGAGATGGTGGGGGCGCTCAATCTCGAGTGGTCGCCGCTGGCGAACGTCGCGGCGATCGCCGGTGGTCTGACCCTGCTGCTAGTCGGGATCGTTTTGGTCAACCGTCACCGCGGGCGCCCCGCGGTGGCGATCCCGGAGGATGTCGGGCGCATCGAGCTCGCGGGGTTTGTCTTGGTCCCGACTCTTTTGCCGCTGATCTTCGGCGGCCAGTGGCGTAGCGCCATCGTGACCGCGCTCGGCAACGGCGCGATCCTGTTGCTCCTCTACGGGGTCGTCGGCTTAGGTCTCGCCTCGATTGTGCGCTGGACGCTTGGTCGCCTGATGGGTCAGCTCCGCGCCTCGCTCGAGCTGTTCGCCAGGGCGATCCCGCTGTTGATGATCTTCTCGGTGGTGCTGTTTCTGACGACGGAGATGTGGGAGGTGTTCACAGAGATCGAGCTGGTCTCACTGGCGATTCTCACCGGCCTTTTCATCGCGCTTGGAACCACCTTCCTGGTCGCCCGGCTGCCGCGTGAGGTGCGGGCGATCGAGCGCGATGCGGGTGCCGACACTCCGGAGCTCGACCGGGGAGAGCGGTTCAACGTCGGCCTGGTGATGTTCGTGAGCCAGGCGCTGCAGGTGCTCTCCGTCAGTCTCGCGATCGGTGGCTTCTTCGTCGCGCTCGGGATGCTCGCCATCGATCAGGCGATCGTGACCGATTGGATCGGCCAGCCGGGGAAGGAGATCCTCAGCTTCAGGGCGTTCGGCGAGGTGCCGTTGCTCTTGACCGAGGAGCTTCTGCGCGTTGCCGGCGCCATCGCCGCCTTTACCGGGCTCTACTTCGCGATCTCGATGCTCACCGACGACGTCTATCGTCGGGAGTTCCTCGACGAGCTGACGACCGAGATGCGCCAGAGCTTCCACCAGCGAGCCGAGTATCTAGCACTGCGAAGGAGTCCCCCCACCGCATGAATCTGATCCCACGCTTTCCGTTCATCGGCGATCCGCTTCGGCGAATCGACTTGCCAGACGACCTCGACTCGGTGACCACGCGAGGACCGGAGGCGGACCCGTCCGCCGGTGGTTTGGAGCCCGAGGCGGTCGAACGGATCTGGGACGCCGCGGTCGGCCTCTATCGCAGCGGCGTTCACCCGGCGGTATCACTGTGCGTCAGGCGCGAGGGCGAGGTGATGGTGGATCGCGCGATCGGTCACGCCCGCGGCAACGGCCCCTCGGAGGCCAAGGGCGCGGAGCTGGTTCCCAACACCCCCGACACCCCGCATTGCATCTACTCCGCGTCCAAGGCGATCACCGCGCTCGTGGTGCACAAGCTCCACGAGCGCGGGCTACTCGACATCTCCGACCGGGTCGTAGACCACTTCCCCGAGTACGGGCGCCACGGCAAGGGCGAGATCACGATCGGCCACGTTCTCGCTCACCGCGCCGGCGTTGCCACCCTCCCGAAGGAGGCGTTCGACCTCGACCTCCTTGCGAGCCGCAAGCGCATCGCGGAGCTGGTCTGCGACGCGAAGCCGACGTCCGCCCCCGGCAAACTTCTCGCATACCACGCGGTCTCCGGCGGCTTCATCCTCGGGGAGATCGTCCACCGGGTGACGGGCAAGTCGATTCGCGAGGTGCTGGCAGAGGAGTTTCTCGATCCGCTCGGGTTTCGCTGGATGAACTACGGCGTGGCGCCTGGCGACGTCGATCAGGTCGGTCTCGCGTACCCCACCGGCCCACCCCTGCTGCCACCGGTTTCGAACATCGTCAAGCGCGTTCTCGGTGCCAGCATCGATGAGGTCGTCGAAATCTCCAACGACCCGCGGTTCCTGACCGGGACCGTCCCGGCCGGCAACGTGATCACCAACGCGAACGAACTCAGCCGCTTCTTCGAGGTGTTCCGCCGCGGCGGCGAACTCGACGGGGTTCGGGTGATGGAGGCCGAGACGCTGCGCCGGGCGTTGACCGAGCAATCTCACCTCGAGATCGACTTTTCGCTTGTCTTCCCGACCCGGTTCTCGTACGGGCTGATGCTGGGGGCGAAGGTGATCAGCCTCTACGGGCTGGACACCGATCTCGCGTTCGGCCACCTGGGCCTGATCAACATCATGGCGTGGGCCGATCCCGAACGCGCGGTCTCCGGCGCGCTGATCACAAGCGGCAAAGCGGTGCTGTATCCAGAGGTCCACCGCTTCTACGGAGTCATGCACCGGATAGCGTCCGAGGCCCCGAAGGTGGACCGCTCGGAGTTGCCCGGCTACGCGATCGATGTCGCCGAAACCAAGAAAGGCGCACCAAGTGGCGAATGAGCAACGAAGTCGCCAAACTGTAATTGCCCAGCCGGTAAGGGCCTGATGGTGACTGAGGAACTGAACTATCCCGACTTGGACGTCGCGTCGTTCGTGCTCGAGCGCTCACAGTCTCTTGGAGACAAACCGGCGTTGGTGGACGGGCCGAGCGGCCGGACGATCACCCACGAGGGACTAGCGCTCGCCGTGGACTCACTCGCCGCCGGGCTGGCTGCGGGTGGCTTCGTGCAGGGCGACACCCTCGCCGTATACATGCCGAACCTGCCGGAGTACGCCGTCGCGTTTCATGGGGTTGCGCGGGCAGGCGGGCGCTGCACGACCGCGAACCCTCTATACACGCCGCGGGAGTTGGCCCACCAGCTTCGGGACTCGGAGGCGAAGATGCTGCTGACGGTTCCGCAGTTCATGGAGACTGCGCGGGCTGCGGCCGACGAGGTGGGAATCGGTGACGAGATCTTCGTGATCGGCGAAGCCGACGGCGCGACGCCGTTCGCGGACCTCATGGGTGACCCGGGCTCGGTTCCCCAGATCGAGTTCGATCCCGGGACTGATCTCGCGGTCCTGCCGTATTCGAGTGGCACAACGGGCTTGCCGAAGGGCGTGATGCTCACCCACCGCAATCTGGTCGCGAACATCTGCCAAACCGATGCCGGCCTGCCGATTGCCGAGGGCGACGTGCTGATCGGCGTCCTGCCCTTCTTCCACATCTACGGGCAGACGGTGATCATGAACCAGGGCCTTCGCAACGGCGCGACGATCGTCACGATGCCCCGGTTCGACCTCGACCAGTTCCTCGACCTGATCGAGCAGCACGGCGTCACCCGCGCCTACGTGGTGCCGCCGATCGCGCTGGCGCTGGCTAGGCACCCGGCCGTAGACGAGCGCGACCTCTCCTCGCTGCAGACGATCATGTCCGGTGCCGCGCCACTGGGCGCCGAGTTGGCCGAGCAGGTTGCGACGCGGATCGGCTGTGACGTGATTCAGGGCTACGGCCTGACCGAGACCAGCCCAGTCACCCACATGATCCGCCCTGACGGGCCCAACAAGCCGGGCTCGATCGGACAGGCGCTGCCTGCAACCGAGTGCCGCCTGGTCGATCCCGAGAACGGGGGGGAAACGGCCGAGGGCGAGCGCGGAGAGCTTTGGATTCGCGGTCCGCAGGTGATGGCCGGCTACCTGAACAACCAGCAGGCGACCAACGAAACCGTCGACTCCGACGGCTGGCTACACACAGGCGACGTGGCCGTGTGCGATCCCGACGGCTTCTACTCGATCGTCGACAGGCTCAAGGAGCTGATCAAGTTCAAGGGCTTTCAGGTTCCCCCGGCCGAACTCGAGGCGCTGCTCATCACCCACCCTGAAGTGGCCGACGTGGCGGTGGTAGGGGTGCCGGACGATGAGGCTGGGGAGCTTCCCAAGGCGTTCGTGGTCAAGGCGGGCGACGTACTCGACGCCGACGCACTGATGGAGTGGGTCGGCGGCCAGGTCGCACCGCAGAAGCGCATCCGGCTGGTCGAGGTGATCGACGAGATCCCGAAGTCGGCCTCAGGCAAGATCCTGCGCCGCGTGCTGCGCGATCGCGAGGGTTCCTGAGCGCTGCAGCGCCTGTGATGGTGCCGGGCTACCGGCACGTGCCGGGCAGTCACTGTGGCTCGACTGCGCTGCGCAATCTGCTGGCTCACGCGGGCGTCGAGATGACCGAGGAGATGGCGTTCGGCCTGGGCGCCGGCGCCTGCTTCTACTTTGTGCCGATGGACGGACAATCGCCAAGCCGCTTTACCAACGGCCGCACGTCGCGGCTTGAGGAGCAGTTCGTGGAACTCACGGGCGCGCCGCTTGAGCTGCACACTTACGGGACGCCCGGAGAGAGCTGGGAGGCGGCAAGGGCCCGGGTACAGGGCGGCGATCCGGCGCTGCTTCTGACCGATCTCTACTACCTCGATCACTACGGGCGCTCCGCCCACTTCCCCGGCCACGCCGTCGTGCTCGCAGGGTTCGACAGCCAGGTCGCCTACCTCTCCGACACCGCCTTCGAGGAGTTGCAGTCCACGACGCTCGAGAGCTTGTGCCAGGCGCGCCATGCCCAGCACCCGGTCTTCCCGCTAGCGGGCCACATGCTCACGGCCGGCGTTGGCATCGAGGCGTTCGACCCCTCAGGAGCGGTCGCTCCGGCGGTGGCTCGCTGCGCCGAGCGGATGCACGAGCCGCCTCTGGGCGATTATGAGGGCCTGCCGGGCATGCGTCAGTTCGTGGCTGAGGTCGGCTCCTGGCCGGAGCTGCTCGATGACTGGCAGTGGTGCGCCCGCTTCAACTACCAGGTGATCGAACGCCGGGGAACCGGGGGCGGAAACTTCCGCGCGATGTACTCGCGCTTCCTGGCCGAGACGGGATACGACGAGGCGCGACAGGCCGAGGTCGCGTCGAAGGCGTGGACTGCTCTTGCGGCCGCGTTACATGCCGCGAGTGAGTCAAGCGAGGCCGATCCAGGCGCCTGGATCGGAATCGGCGACCTGGCGGCGACGGTTCTGGCCGCTGAGGAGCGTTTGTGGTCCGCGCTCTCTGAGCACTAGCTCGCTCTTGGCGCCCAGGCCGGGGCGGGCTTGCCGGTGCCAGGTCCGGGGCGGGCGTGTACGTCGCGTGCCGTCAGCGTCTCGCCGCACTCGGAGCAAACCAGCTGTGGGTGGGTGACCTTGCCGCAGCCGCGGTGGACCAGCTCGGTTGTGGCGCCGTTGATGAGCCCCGTGTGCTTACCGCCCCAGTCGAGCATGGCGGCAACGATCGGGTAGAGGTCGAGGCCCGCATCGGTCAGCCGGTACTCGCTGAGCGTGCGCTTTTCGCCCTCGGCGTAGGCGCGGCGCTCGAGAATGCCGAAGTCCACCAGGCGTTGGAGGCGGTCGGAGAGGATGTTGCGCGCGATCCCGGTCGTGCGCTGGTAGTCCTCGAAGGTGCGCGCCTTGAAGTAGGCGGCGCGCAGGATCGCGATCACCCAGCGCTCTCCGAGCACCGCACTCGTGCGTTCGATCGCGCAGCTACTCCCGAGGAGATCCTCGTGCCTCATACCCACCCGGGAGAATAGCGTAGTTGCAAAGCGCAACTTGGATATGGTAGCGTCGTTGCATGTTGCAACGACGCACTCTCGCCATCGTCGCCGCGTGCGCCGGGTCCTTCCTGGCCTTCCTCGACACGACCATCGTCAACGTCAGCTTCCCGAGCATTTCGGCCTCGTTCCCGGAGGCGGACCGCTCCGAGCTCTCGTGGATCCTCGACGCGTACTTCATCGTCATCGCTGCCCTCCTGATCCCGGCGGGAGCGCTCGCCGACCGCTACGGCCGCAAGCGCGTGTTCCTCGGGTCGGTTGCACTCTTCATCGCCGCTTCGCTTGCGTGCGCCGTCGCTCCGTCGGTGGAGGCTCTGGTCGTGGGCCGGGTCATCCAGGGCGCGGGTGCAGCCGTGATCGCGACCGTCTCGATGGCCTTGATCCTGCCCGAGTTTCCGCCCGAGCGGCGGGCGGCCGGGGTGGGCATCTGGGGCGCGGCCGCGGCGCTTGCCGCCGCGCTCGGACCGCCGCTGGGTGGCGTCCTGACCGAGCTCGCCGACTGGCGTCTGATCTTCCTCGTGAACCTCCCACTCGGCGCCCTGGTGCTGGTGGCCGGGCGCCGCGGCCTGGTCGAGTCGCGCGACGAGCGGGTCAAGCGCCTTCCCGACCCGCTTGGCGCAGGCCTGGTGATCGCCGGCCTCGGACTGCTTGCGCTCGGCATCGTCGAGGGCGAGGCATGGGGCCGCTCCAGCCTGCGGGTGATTGCGAGTCTCGTCGCCGGCGTCGGGATGCTCGGACTGTTGGCCTGGCGCTGCACCTGGCATGAGCGTCCGATGGTCGATCCGGCGCTGTTTCGGATCCCGAGCTTCCGTGCCGGAAACCTCGGGATGCTCCTGTTCGCGGTCGCCTTCTTCGCGACGATTCTCGGCAACATCCTCTTCCTCACCTCCGTCTGGGAGTACAGCGCGTTGGAGGCCGGATTCGCGACCGTCCCGGGTCCGCTGGCAACGGCGATCGTCGCGGGACCGGCAGGCAAGCTCGCCGACCGCTTCGGCCACCGTGCGGTGATCGTCCCGGGAGCGCTGATCTACGCGGTTGGGCTGATGGGCCTGCGCAGCACCGGCGCCGATCCCGATTACCTCGGCACGTGGTTGCCCGCCATGGTGCTGACCGGCGTGGGCATCGGGCTGGCGTTCCCCAACCTCGGCGCGGCTGCGGTCCGCGACATCCCGCCCTCGCTGTTCAACCGGGCGAGCGCGGTGTCGTCTGCCTTCCGCCAGTTCGGCGCCGTGCTCGGCACCGCATTGCTGGTCGCGATCGTCGGCCAGCCGGAGTCGCTGGAGGCAGCGCTCGGCGCGTCCGACATCGCCTATGTGTTCGCGGCGATCGCCGGGCTGCTCGCAGGGGCGGTGGCCCTCGCCCTGAAACCGCTACCCGCTGAACCCGATCGCCTGCTCCGCGTCGTGGACGCGGATGAAGACGACGGTGGCGACATTGAGGGCCACGGTGCCCTCGGCGGTCTTGAGGTCGTGCCAGCCGCTTCCGGACTCGACCGACTTTCGTAGCTCGCCGAGTTCCTTATCGGTCAGCTTCACTGCGAGCACCTGACCGATTCCGAATCCGATCTCCGCCTTGATCTGATCTGCCATAGCGCCGTAGACCCTAATGATCCGCGGGTTGGACGATCTCGGTGAGCACGCCGCCGCTCGCGCGCGGGTGCAGGAAGGCGACCCGACTGTCGCGGATGCCGGTGCGAGGTTCCTCGTCGATCAGTTCGATTCCGCGCTCCTTCAGGCCCGCGAGTGTGGCCTCGATGTCGAAGACCCGATAGGCAACGTGATGGAGGCCGGGGCCTTTGCGCTCGAGGAACTTTCCGACCGGCGTGTCGGGGCCGAGCGGTGCCAGCAACTCCACGTGGCACGGGCCGACGTCGAGCAGAACGGCCTCAACTCCCTGGTCTTCGACGGTCTCGCGGTGTGCGAGGGGCATCTCGAACGACCCGCCGTAGAGCGCGAGCGACGCCTCCAGGTCGTTGGTTGCGACGCCGATGTGGTCGATCAGGCCGAACATCGGCCGCGCAGTCTAGTCAGAGGGCTGTGGGGGCCTGCTGGCCATCGCCTCGACCCTGGAATCGCTCCAGCTCTCATCCGCGACGGGCGGCGAGGTGCCCGTGCTCTCCCGGTGCGTGCGCATGATCTCCTGGATCTCCTCGCGCTCGATCGCCTCGTTCTCCAGCAAGCGCTCGGCGACCTGATCCAGCAGGTCTCGGTGGTCGGAGAGCAGTCTGTGCGCGCCGCGATAGGACTCCTCGGCGATCGAATGGACCTCCTCGTCGCGCGTCTGGCGCAGCGATTCGGAGACCGTGTAGTCGTCGCCCGGCACCTGATGGGAACGGATCTGGGTGCCCATCGCGTACTCGTAGACCATCGACCGGGCGATCGCGGTGACTCGCTTGAGGTCGTCTGAGGCGCCCGTCGTGACCCGGCCAAACGTGATCTGTTCCGCGACCCGGCCGGCGAGCAGTACCTTCATGTAGTCCACGAGCTCTTGGCGGGTCTTCAGGTAGCGGTCCTCCTGTGGAAGGTTGAGGGTGTAGCCGAGAGCCTTGCCGCGCGGCACGATCGAGACCTTCTGGACCTTGTCCACCGACGGAAGCAGCTCGGAGGCGATTGCGTGTCCGGCCTCATGCCACGCGACCACCTGCTTTTCATGGTCGTTCATCACCTTGCGTGACTCGAGTCCGGCGACGACGCGTTCGAGCGCGTCGTCGAAGTCCTGCTGGACGATGAACTCCCGCTTGGCGCGTCCAGCCATGATCGCCGCCTCGTTCGCGAGGTTCGCGAGGTCGGCGCCGGTCAGGCCCGAACCGTGGCGCGCGACCCGCTCGAGGTCAAGATCCTGCGACAGGGGCTTGCCTTTCGTGTGCACCTCCAGGATCCGCGTCCGCCCCCTCATGTCCGGGGGCGGGACGAAGACCTGGCGATCGAAGCGGCCCGGACGCAGAAGCGCCTTGTCGAGCTTCTCGAGGAGGTTCGACGCGGCCATGACGACCACGTTGTCGGCGCTTTCGAAGCCGTCCATCTCAACCAGGAGCTGGTTAAGCGTCTGGTCTCGTTCGCCCGAGATGTCCGATCCGCGCTGGGCCCCGACCGCGTCGAGCTCGTCGATGAACACAATCGCCGGCGCGTTCTCGCGCGCCTCCTTGAACAGCCGTCTGATCCGGGCGGCACCAAGGCCGGCGAACATCTCGATGAACGACGAGGCCGACTGGCTGATGAACGTCGCACCGGACTCGTGCGCGACAGCCTTCGCCAATAGCGTCTTACCGGTGCCCGGCGGGCCGTGCAGGAGGATTCCCTTGGGAACCTTGGCGCCGAGCCGCTTGAAGCGCTTCGGGTCGGAGAGGAAGTCCACGATCTCCGCCAGCTCGGCCTTTGTTTCGTCCACGCCGGCGACGTCGGCGAAGGTGACTGCGGTTCTTGCCTTGGCCGAGATCTCCAGCGGCTTCGTCCGCGGCATCAGCTTGATCGTGCGCCACATGAAGTAGCAAATGACCGCGAGAATGAGCACGGGCGCCCAGAGCGTGGCCTTGGTCTCGAATTCGGTCCAGGTGAGGGCGAGAAGGAAGTTCAAGGGTCTGTCAGGTCGGGATTGGTGCGGACCCCTCCGCGGGGCCTTCCACGCTCCTATCGGCAGCCTGGGCCTCGACCCGTAGCAATTCGGCGACCGCGGCCTCGCCCACCTCGAGCTGGTCGGGCGTCGGCTCGCGGGTGGAGATCCGCCTCTGGATCTCGTGGCCGGTTGTGTGTACGGCCCTGCCGACGGCCGAATCGGGTTGGCGCTCGGCCAGTGCGAACACCTCGACGGCGGCGCCGGTGGCCGCGAGCGAGGCGACTCCCCGCGCGAGCGGCCCTGGCCTGTTGACAGTGCGCTCGACGATCACCTGTCCGGCGACCGAGAGTGCCAGCATCGGACCGATCAGGTTGGAGCCGCAGCGCTCGTGCTCCTTCGGCTCCTCGGCGGCGCTCCGACCGGACTCGTATGCCCGGATCGCCTTGTGCTCGGCACCGTGGTAGGCGGCGAGATCGGGGTCGCGCAGGGCGGCGAGGGCGGGCGCCGTGCCGAGCGTCGCGATCAGCGCCTCGCGCGCTGCACTCCCCTTGGCGAGGCGCTTCGCGGCCGCGCTGGCGACGCTCGTCGCCGTCGCCACCGCGATCACGCGGGGATCCTCGAAGGGCAGCCTCGCCGATCGAAGGCGAAGGCGAGCGAGCGGGACCACCATCATCGCCTCGGCGAGACGCAACGGGCCGCGGATCAGGGGGGTGGTCGCGAGCCGTCCGCGAGCGAGCCTGGGCTTGGCCCCCGACGCGACCTCCAACTCGCCGGCCTTGTTGCGGACCGCGATTGACCAATGGGTGGGACCGTGAACGAGGAGCCCGTTTCGCAGCGCCATCCCGCCGAGGCGCAGCTTTTCGTCAGCCACCGAGCACCCGCTTGGCGAGATCCGCGTAGAAGCCGGCAGCAAGCTCGATGTCGGCGACCGCTGCGCGCTCGTCGGCGCCGTGGACGAGCGGAGCTGCGTCATACAGGTCGAGTGCGCGCTGAGGATGAAAACCGTAGACCACCGAGGACGCGAAGGCCTTGCGAAACCAATGGCTGTCCGAGAAGCCGGGCATCACCGTTGGCACGAGGGTCGCACCCGGGTCCACGGTCTCGAGCCATTCGGCGATTATCGTGCGGAAGGGTGTGTCGAGGGGCGACTCGTTGCCGGTCACCCTTTCCATGAACTCGACCTCGAGCTTTGGGTCCGCGGCAGCTCCGATGACGCCGGCGACCCGGTCGCGGACGTCTGCCTCGCCCATCCCCGGGGGCACCCGGCAATCGATCACCGCTTCAGCGCTCGACGGGATCACATTGTCGCGCTGGGACGCCTCGATGCGGGTGGGAACGAGCGTAATTCGCATCATCGGTTCGGCCAGGTAGGCAACAAGGCGGGGTTCGAGGCGACCGAGTTCGGCAACTGCGGCCACCAGGTCGCCCGGAGCGTCGGTGTCGATCCGGCGCTCGAGCAGCGCCTCGACGAAGGCAAGCCCTGCCGGCGTCGCCTCCGGCGGCGGCTGCTCGGCGAATCGCGCCAGGGCGGGGGCGAGGCGAAGCAACGCGTTGTCGCCGAGGCTCGGCACGGACCCGTGCCCGGCGCGCCCGTGAGCTCGCAGCTTGAAGCGAAACACTCCCTTCTCACCCACTGCGATCGGGTAGAAACGCCGGCCCTCGAGCTCGAACATCGCGCCACCGCCCTCGTTGACAACCAGATCCGCGTAAGCGGCCTCGGGATGATTCGCGCAGAGCCACTTCGCGCCGAGATGGGCGCCCATCTCCTCGTCGGCGGTGACGATCACCTTCAGCGTGCCGCGCTCCGGCCGCCACCCGGCGCGGGCGAGGTGCGCCGCCGCCGCGACTTCGGCCGCGACCTGGTCCTTCATGTCCTGGCCACCGCGTCCGAGCACGAAACCGTCCACGACGTCGCCCGACCAGGGGTCAAATGACCATTCGCTGGGCTCCGCCGGGACCGTGTCCACGTGGCTCAGCAGGCACAGGGTCGGGCCCTCCGCGGCGCCTGCGAGGGTCGCGATCAGGTTGGGTCGTCCGGGCTCGGCCTCCAGTAGCTGGACCGCAAAGCCCGCGTCACGCAGGATCGCCGCCAGCAGCTCTTGGGCGGGTCCCTCGTTGCCGGGCGGGTTGACCGTATTGAGGCGGAGCAGCCGTTGCAGAAGCTCGACCGCCTCGGAGTCCAGCGCGCGCGTCTCGATTGTGCCGCTCTCCATCCGCGACCGAGGTTACGGAACCGCCCCGGTTCATACTCGGCGGACGATGAGCACGCTGTTCGAGCAGGGTTCTGACCAGGGCGACGATCCCCGGGTGGACCCGGCCGCGCCACTGGCGGTGAGGATGCGGCCCCGCTCCCTGGCCGAGCTGGTCGGTCAGGAGCACCTGCTCGCCGACGGATCGGCTCTGAGGATCGCCGTGGAAGCCGGCGCTCCCCACTCCGCTGTGCTCTACGGGCCGCCGGGTACGGGCAAGACCACGCTGGCGCGAATCATCGCGCGTGCCTCTGACGCCGCCTTTGAGGAGGAGTCGGCCGTGAACGCAGGCAAGGCAGAGGTCCGCGCCGTGATCGAACGGGCAGGCGAGCGCCGCCGCGCCAACGGACGCGCCACGGTGCTGTTCCTCGACGAGATCCACCGTTTCAACAAGGCCCAGCAGGACGCGCTGCTGCCCGCGGTGGAGGACGGTGTGATCACGATGATCGGGGCGACGACTGAGAACCCGTACTTCGAGGTCAATTCCGCGCTGCTTTCCCGTGCCCAGATCTACGAGTTGCGCGAGCTGGCGCCAGTGGAGGTCATCGATGTGCTCCGCCGCGCGCTGGACGATCGCGAGCGCGGCGTACCCAGCCCCCCGCCCGTGGACGACGACGCGATCGCGTTGATGGCGACCCGCTCCGGCGGCGATGCGCGCACCGCTCTCGGCGCCCTCGAGCGGGCTGTCGAAGCAGCCGATGCGGTCGGCGGCAGGGTGGACCTTGCCACGGCGGAGGACGCCCTGCAGCGCAAGGCGCTGACATACGACCGGCAGGGCGATCGCCACTACGACTACATCTCCGCGTGGATCAAGGCGACGCGCGGCTCCGATCCCAACGCTTCGGTCTACTACCTCGCGGTCATGCTCGAGGGTGGGGAGGACCCGCGCTTCATCGCCCGGCGGATGGTGATCTTCGCCTCCGAGGACGTCGGCAACGCCGATCCACAGGCGCTGGTCGTCGCCAACGCCGCCGCCGCCGCGGTGGACCGGGTCGGCCTGCCCGAGTGTGCGCTCAACCTGGCTCAGGCGGCGACGTACCTGGCGACGGCGCCCAAGTCGAACGCATCCACGAAGGCGATTGGCGCTGCCACGGCCCATGTGCGCGCGCACGGCGCAAAATTGCCGCCGGCACATATTCGCGATGGCCACTATCCGGGCGCCAAGCAGCTCGGCCGTGGACAGGGCTACATGAGCCCTCACGATCAACCCGATGGCATTGCGCCCGAACCACTCCTTCCGGACGAATTGCGGGGAACTCGCTTTTACGACCCTCCTGGCTGAGCCATTCTCCGCAACTTGAGGCCCGAGCAGGTGTTTGGGTGCGGTGGTAGCCAGAGCACGCACGGCCTGAGTTCCCGCCGGGGCCGGCGCTGGCAGGGATGGGCCGGGGGCTTCACGCCTCCGGCCCCTTTACTTCGTCGCCCGGCTCCATCGATCGCGCCACTACGGGAGCGAGAGGCCCGCTCAGGTGTGTTCCAGGCTCGCTTCGTCGGCCAGGATCCTGTTTACCTGAGCCAGTTCCTTGGACAGCTCTCTGACGCGCTGGCGAGCGCCGGAGGCGATCCGGCGCTCGGCTTCGAGTGCGGTGCGGAGACCGTCGAGCTCCTCCGCCAGGGTCCGCTTCGCGGCCTCCAGTTCGACGGCGCGGGCCATCGCCGCGCCGAGTTCGGTCTGGAACTCCTTGATCTCGGCCCTGGCGGTTGCGTTGTTCTGTCGCTCCGTCTCAAGCTTCGAGCCAAGCTCCCCGAACGACGTCGTCAGCCTCGACTCGAGCTCGCCGATTCGCTCCACCTCGGCGTCCTTGGCGGCCACCGCGGAGCCTGCCTGTTCGGCCACCTTTGCCAGGTCGCGGGAGAGCTCCTCGATCCGTGACTGGGCAACCAGCGCCCCCTCGCGTTCGGTCTCGAGCGCCGCGGCAAACTCGGCGGCCTGTTGGCGAGCGGCCACGAGTTCGCGCTCGATCCCGCTCTGCTTGCCGGCAACCTCGTTCAGTTCCTCCTCGCGCTTCTTTGCTACCGCCTTGAGTCGATCGACGAGCTTGCGGGCCTTGGCCAAAATCTCGTCCCGCCTCTTCAGGGCCTGCTGGCGCTTCTCCACCTCTGAGGCGAGGCGCTCGACCTCGGCCTTCAGACCGCCCTCGGCCTTGGTCGCCTCGGCGACCAGGCCTTCCAGCTCCTCGATCTTGGCGGCGGACTCGGCCCGAGCCCTCTCGAGGTCCGCGTCGGACTTGATCCGGCCCCTTTTTAGCTCCGCGTCGAACTCGGCTCGCGCCTTCTTCAACTCGTCGGCCCTCGCGCCAGACTCGTCCTGCGCCTGCTTGAGCGCGGCGCCGAACTCGCCCCGGGTCTGTTCGAGCTCCGCTCGAACCTGCTCGATCTCACTCTCCCGGGCTTCGAGCGCCGCCGAGAGCTCTCCTTCGCGCGCCTGTCGGCGCTTCAGCTCCTCGCGAACCGTGCTCAGGTTGGCTCCGGCCGCCTCGAGCTGGGTCGCCGAACGCTCGGACTTCTTGCGCTCGGCCTCGAGCGCGGACGTGAGCTCGCCGATCTCGCGCTTTACCTTGGTGCGAATGCTTTCGGCCGTGGCCTCCGCCTCGGCGACCTTCCCACGCTCAGCCGCCAACTGTCCCTGGAGTTCCTGTCCGGCCTGACCGAGGCGCTTCGCGTTCTCCTTGGCCTTCTCGAGCTCGTCCTCGCGGATCGCGATTGCCCGGACTTGCTTCTTGGCCTCCGCTTCGCTGCTGCGGATCACCCCCTGGAGCCGGCCGTGCTCGTCGCTGGCCTGCTTGAGACGCTGGGTCATCTCCGCGACCCGTTGCTCGGCCTCGGCGATCTTGGCGTCGGCGCGTTCCTTGGCCTGCTTCTGGTTGGTCGCGATCTCGCGCATCGCGTCGGCCAGCTCGTGCTGATGTGCCTCGCGCGCCTTGTGCAACGCCTGCTCGGCGTCAGCCACCCGGTGCTCGGCCGCGGCTGCGCGCTTTTCGGCGGCGGCGACGGTGCTGCGCTCGGCACTGAGTTGCGACTCGAGCGACTGCACCTCGCGCTCGACACGCTGGAGCCTGTTCAGGCCACTGCCGAGCGCCTCGCGCCACGCCTGCAACTCGCCGCTGATGTGCGGCGTCGACTGATCGGTCCTATCCGTGTCGCTCATCGAAGGCAGGGCGAGGCCTCAGGCCTCGTCCGGCAGCTTGGCACTGAAATCACAATCAGCGGACTATAGGCGTTGCTGCAGGGCTTTCGCCGGGGTCCCGGCTACGGTTGCACCGGCTCTTACATCTCGCGTTACGACCGCGCCGGCGCCGACGCTCGCACCGGCGCCGATCGTTACGCCCCCCATGACCACGGCGGCGGAGCCGACGCTGGCATGTCGTGCGACCCGCACCGGCAGCAGGCTCCAATCGCTCTCGGTCTGCAGTGCGCCCTCCGCGGTCGTCGCCCGCGGATGCTTGTCGTTCACGAACGTCACGCCGTGCCCGATGAACACCTCGTCCTCGATCTCGACCCCCTCGCAGATGAAGGTGTGACTCTGGATCTTGCAGCGGGCGCCGACCGAGACGCCGCGCTGGATCTCCACAAAGGTCCCGATCGTGGTCTCGTCCCCGATCGCGCACTCGTAGAGGTTGGTGAAGCTGTGCACGACGACTCTGTCACCGAAGCGGCATTCGCGGATCAGTCGGTTCGGCGCATCGTTGCAAGGCCGCGATGCGCCGGGCTGCGCGGGCACCCCCTCAGCCGCCGATGAATCGCACATACGGGGCGGATGCGATACCTGCTTCGCGCACCCGGCTGACCGCCGCCTCGGCCTCGCCGGCCGTGTCGTAGACACCCGCGAAAGCGACGATGACACCGGGTTGCAGGCTGCCGTAGTCGCTCGAGTTCAGCACGCCGCTGCGAAAGCCCAGCGCGGCAGCCTGACTCGCCGCCGCCTCGGCGCCCGCCTGGTCGCTCGGCGAGGCAAAGATGATCGCGGTATATGCGCTCGTCCCCGCGGGGAATGGAGCGACGAGACCGGATGCTCCGCCAGATCCCGAGCGCCGCTGGCCGGCGGGAGAATCATCGCCGCGCCCATTCGCGGTTGATCGGCCGGGACGCGGATCACCACGCCGTCCAGCTTTGGGATCACGGTCACGATCGCCGCCCCCGGTAGCTGCGCCCCCGGTCGGTGGCGGCTTATCGGCCAGGGGATTGGTCGGCTCTGGGACGGCGATCTGGTCGGGCTTCTCCGACGAGAAGGCGCCGCCGATCGCCAGCGCCCCGGCGCCCAGCGCGGCCAGCGCGGCCACTGCGGCCAGGGTCGCCGCAACGCGCCGGCCGCCTTGGTGCTCCCAGCGCTCCTCCAGTGCGGCCGATTCGTGGGCACCCTCGCCGGGCTCCACCGCATCACCGTCGTTGGGCCCGTCGCCGGGTCCGTCCGGGGCATCGCCGCCGGGCTCAGGTGAGTCGAGGGCATCGACGTCTGCATCGCCGCCGCCTGCCGTCTCGGAGTCATCGCCCGCCGGCGAGGTGCCGGCTGCGGCCTCGGGTTCTCCCCCCGCCCCCGCCAACCCGGCGAAGGCCGGCGTGGCGACCGTCTCGGCCGCAACGTCTGCCTGGGCAGGTACCTCGGTCCCCGGCGCCATCGAGCCCGCTTCGAGCATCGCCTGCCAGCGGGAGAGAACGCGCTCCTTTGTTGGCAGAGCAAGCGCGAGCTCGAGGGCCGACTCGAAGCGGTCACCGGGATCGGAAGCCAGGCCGATCGCGAGGATCGCATCGAGAGTGTCGGGCAGCTCGGGGTTTCCCTCCCGGACACTGGGAGGCCTGCCCTCAAGGTGGGCTTTGAGCTTGTCCTCCCCGTCGTGATCCGCGTATGGAGGGGCACCGGTGACAGCCTCGAAAAGCACGCAGGTGAGCGCGTAAACGTCGGTACGGGCGTCGACCTGGTCGCCACGGATTTGCTCGGGAGAGGCATAGTCGAAGGCAGGCCGCGCCCCGTCGTCGGGGGCCCGAAGCAAACCGCCGAAAGCGGTCGTGTCCTCGGTGATGCCGAAGCGGCCGAGGTAGGCGTGCTCGCCGTCAGTCCTGTCGAGGACAACGATCGACGCCGGCGAGACCCCGCGGTGAATGATGCCCTCCGAGTGCACATGGTCGAGGCCTTTGGCGATCTGGGAGATGATCTGGATCGCGTGCATGTAGGCGAGCCGTCCGCTGCCGTCGATCATCGTCGCGAGATCGGTGGCGGGCAGATAGCGGGCCGCCAGATAGGGCGTCCCCTGATGATCCCCCGCTCCGTATGTGGTGATCACGTGTGGGTGCACGACGCCGCGGAGTTGAGCGCTCTGACGTGCCAAGTGGTCGCGAAAGCTCTGGCGCTCGCCCAGCGGGTTGAGGATGCGCCGCAGCGTGACGGTGCGGTCGCGGCCGGGCTGGGTTGCGAGGTACACCTCGCAGCCCGGCTCGACCGAGAGGAGTTCCGCTACGTCGAAGCCGCCGACCTTTTCGCCTGCCCAAGAATCTGCGCTCACATTCACGCTGGCTCCAAAAAAGGTTGAAGTCGAGCTGGCCGGACTCCCTTCCTGGGGTCGGCTCAGCGGGGACGACAATGTATCCGACCCCGCGGTGGTGGCCGGGGGAGGCCATCCGCATTCGCGGATACACTGAGCACCCGTCGTGGTTCGGCACACGAATAAGCGAGCGAGCGCAAAAGTGCTGGAAGACAGCCACGCGGCGCCTACCGCCGATCCGACCTCCACGGCGCCCGGGATCCGAGTCGATCCGCCCGGCAAGCAGGGGTTCCTCAGCCGTTCGGTGACGGCGCGGTGGCCGGTGATCGCCGCTTGCGCAGTCCTGGGCCTGATCGCCGCCGCCGCAGTCTCGCTGCTCGACCGCGACGAGCGACATATCGCCCGGGTCCAGATCGCGGTGGTCCCGTTGCCTGGAAGCGATGCCGGCTCGCTGCGTCCCAGCCTCGCGCACACGCTCGCAGGGACGCCCCGCCTCGCCGCCGAGGCCGCCGATTCCCTCAAGGGCCAGGGCATCGATTCCCGCGCGGTGACGGATGCGGTCGAGGTGCTGAGCGACGATTCCGGCGTGCTGGAAGTGCAAGCTACCGCCGGCGACGCCGATCGGGCGACCGCGATCGCAACTGCGTTCGCGATCGCGTACCGGCAGGACCTTCGCCGGTTCGAGCGCCGTCGCCTCCTGCTCGCCGCGGCCGCGGTCGAGGCGGAAGCCGGCCTGCTGCCCGACCCCGACGGCGCGACCGGCGCTGCTCTCGCGGAGAGGGCGGGCGCGTTACGCGCGGCCGCCGCCACATCGCGCCAGGAGATCAAGTCGCTGGCCGACGCCGAAGTTTCCGACCGCGCCGAGACGTCGCTCGTCCGCAATCTGGGGATTGGGCTTGGTGGTGGGCTGCTCGTCGGCTTCCTGCTGGCGCTGGCGCTCGAGGGGATCGACAAGCGCCTGCGTCGCCCGGAGGACCTCGAGGAGATCTACGGGTTGCCCGTAGTGGCGCGCATCCCGCGGAGCAAATTGCTCGCCAGCGGCACCTCGGTCACCACCGGTGCGGAGCTGGCAGCCGTGTCCGGTTTCAGCCGTGAGGCGGAGGGGTTCCGCACCCTGCGGGCGAACCTGCGCTACTTCGGGTCCGGTGGGGGCATCGGGTCCTTGCTGGTGGTCAGCCCGCTCTCCGGGGAGGGGAAGTCGACGATAACCCGGCTGCTCGCCGTCACGATGGCCGCGATGGGCGATAGCGTTTGCCTCGTTGATGCCGACCTCCGCAAGGGAGACCTCTCTGCGCCCACCCCCGAAGCGCGCGAGGAGGGCCTCTCGCTCGTGCTCGCCGGGTTCGACCTCGATAGCGCGCTATATGAGACACCCGCGGCAACCGACCCGATCTCGTCGCGCTCGCGCGTGCTGGTCGAGCTCGGGAGCGGACCACTGCCGCCGAACCCGTCTGAGTTGCTCGAGGGCGAACGCATGCGTTGGGTGATCTCGGAGCTCGAGGACCGCTTCGACACCGTGCTGATCGACAGCCCGGCCATTGCGAGCGTCGCCGATGCCCTGGGACTTGTCCGGCTGGTTTCCGGCGTGCTGGTTGTCAGCGCGCTGGGTAAGACGACCAGGAGCTCCGCGATCGCTATTCGCAAGCAGCTCGCCGTGCTCGGTGCTCGCCAGGTCGGGGTCGTAGCCAACCATTGGCAACCCGCCCGCGAATACTCCTACCCTTACGGAACGCCCGTCGAGTATCGATCGGCCGCCAAATGAACGCCACCGGACCCCCGCCCGCCAGCCATTCGACGGAGGTGCGCTGGAAGCGCACCGTGGACCGGCGCGGGCGTCCATCCAAGCTGACCTTGAAGCGGCTGCTCAGCGATTTCGGGATCTCGGAGCTCGATGCGAAGGGCCGGGCCACGATCACCCATCGACTGGCGCTCGTAGGGTTGGTGGTCGATCCTCCGCTCGAGAGTGCCCCACCGGACGCGATCGTCACCCTCCATGTCGATCCGTCGGGCCCTTCTCGACCCGAGCCCTCACCGCCCCCGACGCCGGCGCCGGCGCCGGCGTCGCCCGAGCCGCTGCCGGTGGAGACGGCGCCACCCGCCCCGTCCGCACCCGCGATCGATGTGCCTGGCGCCGAGGTAGGCGCCCAGCAAGGTACGGGCCTCGCTGCGCCTGCGCCTGAGGCCAAGCCGCCGCCGCCGCCCTCGCCGCCGCCAGCCGCCTCCGAACCGCTCGCACAGGCGACCCCGATCATGCCGGTCGAGGCTGATCCTGACGAAGCGCCCGTCGCGGATGAGGATTCGGCCGAGGCCTCCGAGGGGCTCGACGCTGCGGTGGGCGGCGCCGAGCGAGCTTCAAGAATCCTCCAGGAGCGCGCGAGATCTGCCGCAGCCCGGCTCGAGCAGCTCGAGCGGGAGCTGGCGGCCGAGCGCGCGGCGAAGGTAGAGGCGCTGAGCGAGGCCCGGGCGCTACGAGAAGCCAGCGAGGAGGCACTGCGCTCGCTTCCCTCCGGGGAGGAAGAGCCGGACCAGCCCGAGCCCGAGATTTACGATGAGCCGGACGACCCCGAGCCCGAGGTTCGCGATGTGGCGGTCGAGCCCGAGGTTCACCGCAAGGGCGAAGCGCGCAGCACGGAGCCGGAAAGTGTCGAGCACGAGGCGCAGGCTGGCGAGGAGGAAGCCCACGACGCGCGCGATCGTTACGGCGAGACGCGAGAGTACGACGCCACTGCTGGTGACGAGGAGCCGACGCACGCAGAGTCGACCCCGCCGGGCGGCGAGCCGATCGCCCAGCCGTACGCGGCGACCAACCTCGAAAGCGGTGAGCCGCCTGGCAAGGAACGCCGGTTCCGCTTCGGACTGCGCCGGCGCAGCAAGCGCGCGGCCGAATCGGCCCCGTGCAGCGTCTGCAGGCGCAACCCGGGCACCAACGAGGTCATCGACCTGGAGGCGGCGGGCTGGGTATCCGGCGCCGAGCACCGGCTCTGTCCGGACTGCATCGGCGACGGCTGGCAGCTTGCCGCGAAGACCGAGCGGCCGTACCGCCGCGCGCTCAGACGGGGACGGGCGGACTGAACGGAACGGTTTCGCCCCCGTTGGCTGCCGAGCGCTCCGAGGCCTCGATGAGAGCGATGACGTTCCGGGCGATGGCGAGATTTTCGGGAAGTCCCTCGCGGCGCCGCACCGCGTCGAGGAAGTGCTCCAGCTCGACCGCCAGCGGCTCGACGCTTTCCAGCTTCGGCGAGACTATGTCGCCCGTGCGATAGGAGAGCTGGTACTCGCCGAAGGTCTCGGGATCCTGGTAGACCACGCCGTGATCGAAGATTCGCAGCGGCTCGGCGACCCCGTCTTCGTAGATCACCATGCGTTCGCGCCCGACGATCACGGTGCGCCGCAACTTGCTCGGCGCGAGCCAGCTCAGCTCGACGTGGACCAAAACGTCGTCCGCAAACAGGAGGTCAACGAAGGCCACATCGTGAACGTCCGGAACGATCGAGGCACGACCGATCGCGCGGACCGAGACGGGCGTCTGCTGCATCCAGTGCAGCACGATCGAGAAGTCGTGGGGGCCCAAGTCCCAGAGGATGCTGAGGTCGCGCTGGTGGATGCCCAGGTTCACGCGGCTCGAGGAAATGAAGCAGAGGCTGCCCAGCTGCCCCGTGGCGAGTAGTTCCTTGACCGCCAGCACGGGAGGGCTGTAGAGAAACGTATGGCCGCACATGAGGGTGAGGCCGCGCCGCTCGGCGAGCCGGATCAGTTCGTCGGCCTGCCCGCCGCTGGCGGCAAGCGGCTTCTCGACGAACGTGTGCTTGCCGGCTTCGAGGCTCGCGAGGGCGAGCTCGTAGTGGGACGCGACCCCGGTTGCGATCAGCACCGCATCGAGCTCGTCGTCGCCGATCAGATCCTCGAAGTCCGTAGTCGTCGTCGCCTGTGGCGCCCGGCGACCGAAACGGGCGAGACGCTCGCTGTCACGGTCGCAGAGGTACGCGATCTCGCCGGTGTCGCCGTCGGCGAGCACCCGCAGTAGGTTGGGCCCCCAGTAGCCGAGACCGACGAGACCGACGCGCACGGGCTCCGCTGCAGAGACCTGGCCGTGATCGGGAGGAGCCGCCACGGATCGGTTGCCCTAGCGTCCCGGCCCCGCGCCCGATTTCGCGCGCGGCTCGTAGCCGTAGGCGTAGGTATGAAGGCCCTCGTAGGCGCCGACGCCGTTGATCACCACACCGAGGATCGGCGCCCCGGCATTGTCGAGCGCTCGGCGCAGATGTCCCGCTGCGTCGCGGGTGTCCTTGTGCAGGCGGCTCACCACGATTACGCCCCCGACCTTGTCGATCAACGAGATCGCGTCCGAAACGACCAGAGCGGGCGGCGTGTCGAGGACGACGAGGTCGTACCACTCCTCGAGCGCAAGAATCACACGCTCCATGCGATCAGACTCGATCAGCGCGGTTGGACTCGATTGAGCCGGCCCCGCGGTGATCACGTCCAGCGTCCGCTGATCGCTGCCGTTCTCGCCTGAGCCGACTGGCACGCGCTGAATCGCGTCCTCGATCTCGATCTCGCCCGAGAGCACCGCCGCGAGGCTGCGATCGCTGCCGAGTCCGGATCGCCTCGCGACCGCCGGGACTCGCATGTCGACCTCCAGCAGGACCGCCTTGGTCCCGGCCTCGGCGGCGGCGACCCCAAGATTCCAGGCGACCGTCGTCTTGCCCTCCTCGGGCCCTGAGGAGACGACCATGACGGAGCCGATGTTGTAGTCGTTGTAGTACCGCAGGTTCGTCCGGACGTGCTGGAAGGCGTTGCGCTCGCCGACCGACAACTCGCTGGGATCGAGTCGGCTGCGGCTCAGATGGGTCGTGCGCGGAATGACGCCCAGGATCGGGCTGTCGAAATAGGACTCGATGTCTTTCGGATCGTTCAGGCGGCGGGTGAACATCTCGAGCGCCAGTGCCAGCCCGATTCCCAGCAGCAGACCGAAGCCGACGCCCAGGATCGCCGAGCGCCGCGGCTTTGGCGAGCTGGGGGAGCGAGGAACCTCGGCCTGCTCGACGACCTCCGCGTCTCCAGTCTGGAGATTCCCCGCGAGCTGCAGGTCGGATGCCCGATCGCGCAGTTCGTCGCGCTCGTCGCGCGAGCTCGCGCTCGCGCGCTGATCCTCGACGCTTTGCAGGGCTGAGTTGAACTGCTCCTGGGCGCGCTCGCGGCGGAACGTGACGTACTGCTCCGCGTAGGCGTTTGCGATCTGCGCTGCCTGCGATGGCCGTGGGGCGATCGCCTGTACTCCGACGACGGTCGAATCCGAGGACTCCGGTGGGAGCACCTCGACGGAGCCCTCGACGTCGCCAACCGTGTAGCGCCCGCCGAGCTCTTCAGCCGTCAACACCGAGACCTCGCGCACCGAGACGAGGTCCAGGCTGATGGCTGGGTCAGACTGATCCGTCGCCGCGGACGGAGTGCCGAGGATGGCCTGTTCGGCGCCCGAGGACTTGAGCAAAAGCTTGGCTTTGGCCGTGTACTCGTCCTCCTGCATCGAGGAGACGAAGTACGCCACCGCCGGTACCGCGAACGCGCAGAGCGCGATCAGCAGCACACGCTGCCGCATTACGCGGGCCAGCGTCAGTAGTGGGGTTTCGGCCTGTCGGTCTTCAGTCATAAAGAGCTCTCCATCGATTGGGCACCCGGGCGGGAGGACGCCGGCACTGATTCGTGCGGCTCAGTTCCCTCCCCTGCCCCGCACGACGGCGGGCAAGGTTCGGATCAGCAGTCGAACATCCTGCCACAGAGACCAATTGGTCACGTACAGATAATCGAGCTTCAGCATCTCCTCGAACGGAATCGCCGTCCGGCCGAGGACCTGCCAGGGGCCCGTCACACCCGGCGTGAGGTCAAGCCGCTGGAGATGCCAGCCGGACATGTGCTCAAACACGTCCGGCGTCATCGGGCGTGGCCCGACGAGGCTCATGTCGCCCTTGAGAACATTCCAGAGCTGTGGCAGCTCGTCGATCGAGCTGCGCCGAAGCAGACGCCCGAGGCGGGTCACGCGAGGATCGCGATCGAGCAGCAGCCAGGCAGGATGCTTGCTCTGCGCGCGCAACGACTCGGTCTGTTCGGCCGCATCCTCGACCATGGTGCGGAACTTGTAGAGACGGAATGGACTGCCCTTGCGCCCGATGCGCTTCTGCCGGTAGATGGCTGGACCTGGGCTGTCGAAGCGAACGGCGAGCGCGACTACGGCCATCAGCGGCACCGCGAACAACAGTGCGGTGGCCGCGAGGGCGACGTCGAGGGTGCGCTTGAGGCCGCGCGACGATCGGGTCAAGAGAGGCGGGTTGATGCCGAGCACCGTCATGCCCTCCACGTCGTCGATCTCCACCGCCGACCCGAGCGCGTCGGCGATGTCCGGGACGAGGCTCACGGGCACCCGCAGGATCTGCAGCTGTCGCATCAGGTCGACAAGCTTCGCGTGGTCGGTCTCGCTGGCGACCACGAGCACGCGATCGCAACCCGCCCGACGACAGATGTCCTGGATGTCGTCGATCTCGCCCAGCCGGGTCAAAAACTTCGTCCCACCCTCAGCATCGTCAGCCACGGCCGAGCCACGGACGTAGCCGATCGGGTCCAGCGAGTACTCGGGATGAGCCTTGATCTTGCGCAGCAGGATCTTCGAGAGTGGCCCGCCCCCCACGATCACCACGCGGTCCGCGGTGCGGCCGTAGGCCACGGCGCGAACGAGCTGGCGGATGGCCAGGATCGCGACGAAGGCGAAGACGAGCAGGGTCAACCCTTCGACCAGGATCAGCTTGCCGCTCGGCGCGAGCGTGCGCAGCGCGACCCAAAAGCCGAGGGAAGCGATGATCAGCGCGTGGAATAGCCATGGGACGTCATCGAGCGTCGAATGGCTGACGCGTTTGGTGTCGCGGTCGTAGAGCCCGTAGACATTGAAGATGATGAGCCAGACGGGAATCGAGGCAAGGCCGTAGAGCAGGCGCCGGGGATCCTCTCCCGGAGCCACGACGAGCATCGCGACGGCGAATGCTGCGGCGAGCGCGAGCGCGTCGCCGACGGCGAGCATGCGCCGGAGTACGTAGCGGCGGTCGCGGTGGCCGGCAACGGCGGTCAGTTCCCTGGTCTCACGGCGACCCTTGAGCGAGCCGTCGACAAGAGCTGCGGCTGCGCCTTGTCTCTCGGGTCGTTGCGAACTCATTGTCGTATCGGTCCCCAATCCCCACTATTAGTCTGCGTGGGAGAATCCGGCCATCCAACTCCCATGCGCCGCCAAGACAGCTCCCGTCAGGGCCAGCAGTGAGTACATGGTAGCCGTCGCTTCGAATGGATCGTCGGCCACGAGGGCGACCATGCCGACGCCGACCCAGACCGCAAACAGCAGGCGCGCGTAGGGCCGGATCGGCGAACCGAACGATCGAGCCGCGCCTCGCAGGCCGAAAAGGATCGCGGCGAACAACCCGGCATACGCCGCGAGGAGCAGCGGCCCACCCTCGACCAGCGCGCGAACACCCGTGTTATGGGCGTCATATCCGCCTCCGGGTCCCGCGTTAACCGGTGCGCGTGGGTTCACGTTGCCGGTCGCACGGAGCCCCCAGCCGGTGATCGGTTTCTCGCCATAGCGGCCGAGCAGGCCGGCCCAGTTGTCCAGCCGCCAATCAAAGGACGACTCGGCGGCGTTTCGGTCCGGGCTGTCACCCCCCTCCGGGATCACGCGCTGCTGCACATTTGGGATGGCGATCACGAGCAGCGCGCAGATGGCCGCCGCGCCCAGCAACAGCGCACGGCGGCGATGCCACTCGAGCATGACGAAGCCGACCAAGAAGATCAGCCAACCCGCGCGGCTATACGTCCCTACGAGCGCGGCGAGGGACAGCGTTAGCAACGTCAGGCGCACCCGGTTGTCGAGCAGGTCACGCGGAATCTGGGTGAGGATCAGCGTGGCGACCGCCAGAAACACGCTGAACGGGATCGGCCCACCGAAGGTCCCATCGATGCGCGAGATCTCGTATCCGGGCAGTGGGTCGACGCCGGTGATCAGCTGGTATACGCCGACAATGCTCGGGATCGCGCAACTGAGAGCGACGATCTTGAAGATCCTGCGGACCCCGTCCTCATCGCCGAAGAGCTTCCCTGCGAGCAGGTAGATGGCGAGCAGAGCACCGATCCGCGTCAGCTCGGTCAGCGGCTCGAGACCGATCGCGTCGCCGAGCTCGAGCATCGCGACGACGCTCGAGAGGGCGCTCACCGCTAGCACTCCGGCCAGCGCCAGTGTTACGCGCACGTCGGCCAGCCGTGGGGCACCGGCGATCGCGAGCGCCGCCACCCCGACGAGCACGATGCCCACCGCTCCGGCGGCGTTGGCCGACGGAATCCCTCCGAGGTCCCCTCCCGTCGGGCCGTCCATTAGGGGTCGCACCAAAAGCAGGACGCTCAGGAAGAACGTCGGCATCGCCATCCCCGCGAGCAGGAACAACGAACCTGCCAGCACCCCGGCGATGATGATCGGATCACCAACGCTGGCCACCACGAGGCCACCGAGAACGCTCAGCCCCAGGGCCACCCCGAGGTGGACCGGGCTAAACGGGGAATCGATTCGCGCGCCCGAAGATCCGCCGACGGTGACCGGGGTCGGCTCCGAGGTGGCGGACTTTGGGTTGGTGAGGCTTCGCATCCCGTGCATCTCCTTCGAGGAGATGCCACGTTCCCCTGAAGACCCGTTCGACGATAGCGAAGGAACGCACGCGAGAGGGTCATTGGACCGCATCGGGCAGGCGGATTGCCGCCCGCCCGCCGCTACCCTCCGCCGCGACGTGGGCGAACTACGGTCGAGCGAAGGGGGCAGGTCGTCGCGCAGGCGTGAAGGCGTCGAGCGCGAGTACGGGGAGGAGAAATGGCCGGCGGTCGCCCGACAGATCGCCACCGAGATCGCGGCCGAACCCGACGCGGGGCTTGCCCGGATCCGTGCGAGGGTCTCACGCGCGCAACGCTTGGCGCCAGACTTTTTCGCCACCCACCGATACGTGATCGACGGCCAGGAGATCCAGACCTCCTTGAGCGCTGCGGTCGGTGCCGTGCGCGGCATCGTCCTCGGCTCGATCGCCGAGGCCTGCAGGCACGAGACAGACCTGATCGTCGAGCTCGGCTCAGGCTGGGGAAACGCATTGCTGTCGGCCTGGACGAGCGGCGGACCGCGGCACGCCCTCTACGTAGCGGCCGAGTACACGGAGGCCGGCCGCGATGCCGCGTCGAGGCTCGCTGCGCTCGATCCGTCGCTGGAGTTCCGGGCGCTCGAGTTCGACTACCACGAGCCCGACCTCAGCGGGCTCGGAGCCCGCGAGCACGCCGTGCTCTTCAGTTCGCACAGCATCGAACAGATTCCGAAGGTGAGCCCGGCCCTGTTCGACGCGATGCGCAGCGTCGCGGCGCGGGTCACCTGCGTTCATTTCGAACCGGTTGGATTTCAGGTGGCGGACTACGAGGGCACCGCCTCGACCCGGGAGTACGCGCTCGAGCAGGACTACAACGTGAACCTGATGGGGGCGCTTGAGGCCGAGGCCGAGGCGGGCAGGATCGAGATCGATTTCGTGCGCACAGACGTCTTCGGCCTCAATCCCGACAATCCGACGACCATCGTCCGCTGGCAGGCTGGGCCTGTTTAAAATGGGCGAGCGCATGAAGCCCGCGCCCGAAGGATTCGAAATTCGCAACGCGACGCTTGACGACGTCGGGGCTCTCGCCGAGATCCACGTCGAGGCGTGGGAGGCCACCTACCGAGGAATTCTCCCGGACGAGATGATCGACACCCGCGACCTGGAGTTGCGAAAGCGCACCTGGCGGGAGCACTTGGAGAACCTCGCGTCGCCGGAGCATGTGCGCGTCGGCGTTCTCAACGGGCGCGTCGTCGCCTTCACGGACTTCGGTGGACCCAGCCCGGACGATCCAGGGGTCCTTGACGGCCGGACGCTCTACATGCGCACGGAGACGCAGGGTATGGGCATCGGATCCCACATGCGAGCCGACTATGTGCGCACCGCCAAGGAGCTCGGCTACCACACCATCACCTTCTGGATCGTGAAGGAGAACGAGCAGGCGCAGCGCTTCTACGCGGGTTCCGAATGGGAGCGCACGGGCGGCGAGCGGGACATGGAGGGCGGCGCCTTCCATGAGGTCCAGTTCGCGCTCGACCTCAGCAAGTTCGGCTAGCGCCTCACCGCCGGGGAGTTAGGCGGAAGCGGTCCAACACGACCGACTGGTCGCGCTCGCCGTAGTCGTCGTCCGCGCCGGAGTGGCTGACGACGTAGATCTCTCCGTCGTCGCCCTGGACCGCCAGCGGGTAGTAGTTCGAGCGGTAGGGGTCGGGGGAAGCCGGAAACGCGACCCGCTTCCAGGTCTCCCCGGCATCGGGCGTGTAGTGCATTCCCGAGGTTGCGATGTGCAGGATCACCCCCTCCCGGGTCGCGAGGAGCTCAGGGTGACCGGAGTGGGGGAACGGAGTCTCCTGCGGCTCTCCCATCACCCAGTCGTCGCCGTCGCGCTCGAGCACTGCCTGGCGCCGCACCTGTTCCGCCGGGTTTGCCGGATCACGGGTGCGCATCATCGCGAGCAGGTCGCCGCCCGGAAGCTCGGCGACGTCCCATTCGTTCGGCTGCACCAGGTTCTTCGGCGGAATCGTTAGCGCATCACGCCAGCTGCGTCCGCCGTCTTCGGATACGTGGAGCAGCCATCCCTGGTCTTCCACGGGGATCTGAGCGTCCGGGCTGCGCTCACCTGCTGGTATCTCCCAGAAGTTGCCGGTCGCAATCAGCCGGCCGTCGCTCAGCTCTTGGATCCGCGAGACGTTGTAGGTGAACTGCTCCGGATCGAGGAGGATCACAGGCTCGCCCCATTCGTTCGCGCCAGGGTCAAGGCGCTGGATGTAGGCGGTGCGGGGACCGTCGTCGAACCCGACCAGGTCCTCGCCGTTTACCCGGCGCAGCAAGGCGCCGTCGGAGAGTCCGATCGAAGCCTGGCCGCTGAACGCCTGTGGCGGACCGGCCACCGAGTCCGCTCGGAACTCGCGCCAGCTGCGCCCGCCGTCGCTGGACCTGAGGTAGATCGACGTAAGGTCGTACTTCGCCCAGTCGCGATCGGGAGGCGTGGGGATTGGGCCGGTTACCTGGCTGAAGGCCGTCATCAGGTCACCCTCGGGCATGAACCAAAGGCCCGTCCAGGCCGTGTACCCCGGCGTCTGCGGCGAGTGGTACACAACCGAGCGCTGCAGCCCCCTGCCCTCAACCGGCTCTGCGGGGCGCTCGATCCGAGCTATCGGCGGGTCGCCGTCGGTCGCGCCGTCGGTCGCGCCGTCGTTATCGAGGAGTAGCCAGGCCAGGAACAGGCCGGCCAGGACCAGCACCAAAGCGAATGGCCAGATCGGTACCTTGGCCGCCGCTACCCCATCGCTAAACCCACCTCGCCGGGTCCGCGTCCAGCCCTGCGCGCTTTCACGCGCACGGTGTTGGCGCCTTTCCCGAAACACCACCGAAAGTCTAGGGAGAGCATCACGGCGGCGTACGAAGCCCGGCAATCTGTGACGCCGCGGCCTCTAAGATCGCGCCCGATGCGCCTGCAGCCGACCTCGGTGGGGCTCGACGTGGCGTCCCTCGTCGCGGGCGACGATCTCGTGCTGGACGCCGATCCAACCCACGGGAGCGAACTGCCCGCCGGGACGCTGATCGACGACTACCTCACGCTCGAGACCCGCCGGCAGATCGAGCGCGACGCGGTTGCCGCGACAGCCGCCTGGCGCGAGCGCCACGACCGTTCCCTGACCGTCGACGGGATCTGCCTCCCGTTCCTCTGGGAGGTTGCGATCTTCTACCGGATCAGCGACCTGATGCTGAAGGCCGCAGGCGTCGCCGGCGCACTCGACGCTCACCGTCCGGGAACGCTCACGGTTGTCGGAGCAGGGCAAGCGACGTCGCTCCTGATCGCCGCCGTTGCCCGATCCCGCGGGATCGAACTGAGAACGGAGGATGACGCCGAATGGCGAGCGCTCGCCGACCCTCGGCGCGTTCCGCTGCCGCGGCGCGCGCGGCGTCTGGCCATGTCACCGCTTCGCCGCCTGGGCATCCCCTCGCGGCTTCGGCCACACGGCATCCTGCTGATCAGCTACTGGCCGCTCGAGCCACTGCTGGACCGGCTGCTGAGCGAATCCGGGACGCCCAGGCCCTCGGTTCTGCTCGACAAACCACCGGCGGGCCCGAGACGGATCGTTCGTGCCGCCGCCCGGGGCGGCTGGGTGGGCGTGCCGGGACCGCGCGACCGGCGCGCGGGCGCGCGGCTTGCCGCCGAGGCGCTCAGGCGTACGCACGCGCCGCTCGAGATCGAGGTTTCCGGGGCTGAGATCGGAGACGCGGTTCAGCAGGCGATCCTCGCTCACGCCCGTGAGCAGGCTCCACTCGACATCGCCAAGTCACGGACCGTCAGACGGGCGTTTGAACGGGCGCGCCCCGCATGCGTCGTGTCGGCCTGGGACAACCATCCCGATGCGCGGATCGTGATCACCCATGCAAGGGCCGCCGGAGTCCCGAGCTTCATCATCGCCCACGGCGCCTATCTGCAGCCTACGGTGTTTCGCGACATGGGCGTTGGCGACGAGGTTCTGCTTTGGTCCGAAGCTATGGAGCGGCCCCGCCCGCCGCACGGCCGCGCGCATGTGGTCGGCTACCCCGTACCCCACCACAAGCCGCCCCCCACACGCCGCTACGAGCCGCGGGAGAGCCCCGCCCGCATTGCTGTGATCGCTCAGCCGACGCTCGGCTTTCCCCTGCTCGACGGCAGAATCGAGATGCGCCAGTACCTAACGGCCATCGATGCCGTGTTCGAGCGGGCTCCTGAAGCGACGATCGTGCTTCGACCTCACCCCGAGCGGGGACGGGCCGCCGCCGCAAAAGCGCTCGCCCTGCGACCGGCGGCTCGCATCGAGGTCGATGCGAGTTCGCCTGTCCTCGAACTCTTGCAAGGCTGCGACCTATGCATCGGGACCGCCTCGGCGGCCTCCCTGCAGGCGGCACTGGTCGGAACGCCGGTCATCGTCCTCAACATGTCCGGGTACGACTGGCTCTGGCCGCTCGGGGGCGAGACGTCCGTTCCACTGGCCCACTCGCCGGACGCGCTCGCGGACTGGCTCTCACGTTGGCTTGCGGGCGAGGCGATCCCCGGGCGCAGCGACCTCGTGGCTGGGCTGGGCGCGGACGGCAAAGACGCAAGCGTGCGGATACTCGCGGTGCTCGCCGAGCGCATCCCCGCCTACGCCTCAGGCACTTCGGCGCCTGGTCCTCACCCGTTCGACACCTGATCGGACGAGCGCCAGCAGCCGCGCGGGGCCCTGGTCGAGGCGCTGCGAGATGATGAAGAGCGGGGCGAAGGCGAACAACGCGAGCGCCATCTTCGCGAGGGCGATGCCCGCCTCCGGGACCAACGCGTATTCGGTCGAACCGATCAACACCTCGATCCCCCAGAGGACGCCGATGGCGTATCCCGCGCCAAGTGCAAGCTCGACGAGGTGGATACCGGCCGCACGGCGGCCGATGACTCCCGAGAGGCCGTAGGCGCCGGTGGCGAAGAAGACGATCAGGTAGCTGATCGAGGTGGCGACGGCGGCCCCGATGATGCCCTCGTCGAGGACTTGGATCGCCAGGTAGTTGCCGCCGACGTTGAGAGCAAGGCACGGGAGGAGCAACAGAATCATCGGCTTACGCCGGCCGGCGGTGATCATCGCCTTGACCGGCATGTTGGTCAGCGAGATGAAGAAGCTGCCGGCGGCCATCACGTGGACGACGGGAATGGAGGCTTCGAACGCGGGCAGGGCGTGGTGGATCAGCACCGGCAGGCCGAAGAAGATTGCGGCGATGAACAGCGGCGCCAACAGGTAGGACATGATTCGCTGCACGTTCACCGCGTAGCCGCGAAGCGACGAGAGGTCCCCGGTGCGCCCGTATTCCTCGGCCATGCGCGGCGCAAGCGTGGCGCCGATGCTCCGGGGCAGATGAAGCACGTATGAGGTCACCGAGACGGCAAGCGCGTAGTAGCCCAGATCCTCGATGCCGATCCAGGCCGCAACCAGCAGGTTGTCGATTCCGGTGAACAGCAGCCAGAGCTGGCCCCAGACGAGCATCGGCGCCCCGTAGGAGATCAGCTCCCAGAGCATTCCTCGGTCGATCCCCCACGCGAATGCGGGCCGGTCGAAGCCGGTGAGGCCCATCCGCCGGAACATCGCCAGCACGAGGATCGACGTGGCGACGACGCCGACGAACATCCCCCAGAAGCCGAACGCGACCACAGCGGCCGTTTGCAGTGTGAGCGCGACGGCGCCCTTGACGACGGTTGCGAGGCCGACGGCGCGAAAGCGTCGCGTTGCGCTGAAGACCATGAGGTGCGCGTTCTCCAGCATCCGCAACGGGGCGATCAGCCCAAGCACGATCAGGCCGATCTGGATCTCGATGTCCCAGCCGCCGCCGAGGAGCAGAGAAAAGAGCGCGATTCCGAGCCCGCCGACGACCATCGTGACGAGCGCGAAGCTGGTGCCCGTGGCCGCGGCCTGAGCTGCGCCCGCGAAGTCACCGCGCCCGCGCCGCAGCGGAATCTGCCGCCCCGTTCCGGCCGATGCTCCGAGGGTGAGGATCGAGAAGAACTCCCAGAAGGACTGCATCAGCGCCCAGAAGCCTGCGCCGACCGGCCCCAGCAACGCCTTCTGGATCAGGCCGGCGACGAACAGCAGTGCCTGCGAGACGTAGGTGGCGGAGGCGACAAGGGTGGCGTCGCCGACGGCCCCCCGCTCGTCGGTCTCCGGGATCCCGGCCAGCCCTCCGGGTACCTCGGCGAGGGCGGCGTCGTTCGCGGCCGCTGCAGGGCCGGTCGTCACGCGGGACGGCGATCGGAGCCGGGGCTCCAGGGAACGGCCCTGCCGATGAGCTCCTCGAGAACCGGGCGATCCCGCTCGAAGTGCCCGCGCAGGGCGTCAACCGCGTCGTCGCCGAGCTCCGACAGCTCGCGAAGGCGCTCGGGGCTGACGGCCCGCTCGCCGATCAGGCGCCGCCATAGAGGCCTGCTCGGCGGCAGCCTCCGCCCACCGAGGCGAAGCCGCCAGCTCGACTTCAGGCGAAGGTCACCACCGATCCAGGCCTCGCCCGACCGGTGGTGACGCTGCCCGAGGTCCGTGGGCGTGAAGTCGGGGTCGACCCCGATGTGGGCGAACGCGGCGCTCATGAACTCCTCGCCACGATCGTCGAGGTCGCTGGTGAACCCGACGTGGATCTGCTCGGGGCCGAAGATCTCGAAGTAGGGCGCGAGTATGCGTCCGTATTCACCTCGGCGCACGTAGCCGTTGACGGCGGTCGGCTCTACGCGCGCCTCCTCGAGCCCCTCCTCGGTGAGCAGGGGCTCGACAAGTTCGACGAGCGGTCGCCGCTCCGCGCCAAGCCAGACGTTTAGGCGGTAGTGCGAGCGCAGTCGCTCGACCGGGTCGCGCAGGATCACGAGAATGCGTACCTCGGGGAGCTGGCCGTGGATCCGCGTCGGAACGATCCATTCCTGCTGCGAGCGATCCTCGCCGGGCGGTAGGTGGCGCACGCCGCCGGTCATGTAGCTGGGCGTGACCGAACCGCGCTTGCGGGCCCCGTCCGGGCGCCCGAACTCACGCCTCAGATATTGATCGAACCCGCTCCGGAACGTCTCCTCGTGGCTGAAGAACGGGGCCTCCTTGCTGCGCGAGAGCTGCAGGCTCGGGTGGGTTTCCAGGTGCGAGCGCAGGGAGGTCGTCCCGGAGCGCTGCGCGCCGATCGCAAGGAAGTCGAGCTCACCCGCCACTGAATGTCCTCATGCCTCCCGGGCTATCGCCCGGACTCGTTCGGCATAGCGCGACGGAACGTCGTAGGGCTCTGCGCTGCCCGCGTACACGCAGCGCCGCCGAAGCTCGTCCAGCACCGAGGGCGAGATGCTGTACGACGAGCCCGCGTGGTGGCGATGCAGGTACTCCACCACCTCGTTGGCGCTCTCGGCACGCACGCACGAGCCATCCACCTCGTCGAACACGGTCGTCGCGGCGTGGATGTAGGCAGGGTTCAGCAGCACCTTCCCCTGCATAACGACCTCGAGCCCGATCGACGACCCGACATCGATGATCACGTCCGCGGCGCCGATCAGCGGAACCGAGTCGACCGACGACACGTCGTAGATGCGTCCCCAATCGACACCGGCGATCTCCTTCAGGGGGTCGAGCGAGCCGGCCTTGCGGGGATGCCCCTTGACGCCGAGCGAGACGAAATCGAGGGTTGCGAGCGCCGCAAAGAGCCCGCGGGCTGCGTCCGCGTACACGCCCTTGCGCCACTTGGGCGCCATCATGACCACGCGAAGCCGTCCGTCGTCCTCGGGCCACCGGAACTGGGGCGCGATGCCCCGGTTCAGTTCGAACCACTGGGGCGACCAGCGCAGCGAGCCGAGCGCTTCGAGGATCTCTGAGTCCCCGCTTTTGGTTTCGAGATGCATCAGCAGGTGCTCGTTGCTCTCATACGCACAAAGCGCAAAGCGGTTGCGATCGGCCCAGTCGGGAGCGCCGTCCTCGTCTTCGTGGCGCAGCGTCAGCCCGTCGAGCTTCACCGATACTCCATGCGGAAGCGCGACGATCGGCCGGTCGAGCAGTGCAGCGGCGAGCACGAGATTGGCGCGGACCTGCTGCGCGTCGGGACGCCAGGCCGCAGCAACCGAACCGACAAGTCGCCGCACCGTTGCAGTCAGCGCCCCGCGTGAGCGCACCCCGCGAACGCGCGGTCCGGATCCCCACTCGACAGCGAGCAGCCGCGCGCGGTGTCGCAGCAGTAAATAGAACGCATACGGGAAGGTTGCCCTCAGCATTCCGAGCGGACTCCGGCGCACCCAGGGAGCGTGCAGGTGGAATCCCTCGTGCGAGGCGAGAAACTCGAGCCGATGGTCCCCGCGCGGGTCGTAGCCCGGCGAAATGAGCGCGTGGACCTCCTCGTCGGCCTCCAGCAACTTCCAGGCCAGCGGTGCGATGTGGTCGATGTCCGGGTAAGCCCGGAAGAGAAATAGGTAGCTCACGCTTCTCAGGAGATCGGGCCCAGGGATGCCGCAGCATCTTGTCCCCCCGAGCAGTGCAGTTTCGCGATTGTAGGGCCTCCGAGCACTCGGGTAACTTTGCAAGGTCAGTCAATGCCGAGCCACGCAGCGAACAGCAGTTCATGGGGGTGAGCGTCCGTGACGCTCGTCCGGACGACGCGGAAGCGATCGCCGCCGTCCACGTCGCTGCCTGGGAGTACGCCTACAGGGGAGAGCTGCCCGACGACGCGATCGATTCGCGAGCGCCGAAGCGGGCGGACTACTGGCGCGCGTGCCTGGGTGAGCTGACCGAGGCCGAGGCGGTGCTCGTGGTAGTTGAGGATGGGGTGGTACGAGGCTTTGCGCACTGCACCCCCTCCAGCGAAGCCGGGACCGATCCGAAGCGCGAGGCGCTTTGGCGCAGCCTCTACATCGATCCGGCAGCAATCGGTGGCGGCCTCGCCCACAGACTGCGCATGGCGGGACTCGAGCGGCTCAGCGAGCTCGGCTATGAGACCGTGGCCTTCTGGACGGTCGCCTCAAACAAGCGCGCCCGAAAGTTCTTCCTCTCCACGACCACCGGCGAGACGCGGCCCGTCGCCAGTGGCGCCAACCACGAGCTGCGGTATCGGGTGCACATCGCCGACTACCTCCGCAATATGAGCGGGCGGACGCCGGAACGCAGCTAGGCGTCGATCCGCTCGAGCAGCCCGGCCGCGATCAGTGGCTCCGCGGCCGTTCGCAGCGCCTGGATCGGCCGAGCGGCGCGGTCGGCGACGGTGAGGAGGTCGCGGCTGCCATCGCAGAGATTGAGAGCCCACAGCGTGTCCCGAATGGGGTGGATCTGCCCGCCGGTCTCCGGATAGAGTCCACGGCGTCCGAGCTGAGGTTCGCCGAACTGCTGGGTGCTGCGGAACGTCTCGTTGGCCTCCAGCGCCTCGACGATCCGCACGTATGCGGCGAGCGAGCCTGCCAACGCCTCGGGCTCGACGAGGTCGAGGTCGTCGAGCGATGTGTGGTACCCGGGGTAGCCGTAGACCGAGCGCATCAGCGACCCGACCGGGAGGTCAAAACCGGGCGAGCAGAACTGGCGCTCGTCGCTTCCAAACGGGAAGAAGTCGAGCACCTCGTAGGGCTCGGAGCCGTGCGCGAGGACGTGCTCGGCCGCTCGGTCGGCGAGGGTTTCGGCGCGGCGCGAGCGCTTGTAGTGAAACGGGGCGGGGTCGCCGACGCACGTGACGACATATCCGGCGGCGAGGCGCTTGCGCAGGCGATCACCAAAGCGTGCCAGGTACGCAATCGTTCCGATCGTCTCCGGGACGAACAGGAAGCGGTATGTGAGCCGCGGTTCGGGCAACGAGGCCACCAATCGCGCCAGGTGGGAAACGACGACCGGGCCCGAGAGCTCGTTGTTGGCGAGCGAGGGGTGGCAGCAATAGGTCGAGAAGAGCACCTCAGCGTCGCTCGCGCCCGGCACGACGACCTCCCCCAGGACGACCTCGCCGGGTCCGAGGTCGGCGTCCACACAAACCTCGTACTCACCCTCGGGCAGGCGCTCGCGAACGCTGTGGGCGAGGCAGAACCCCCAGTCCTCGTTGTAGTACGTCGTGCGATAGGGGATCGCCTCCGGGCTATCGGGCAGGCTGTGTAGGTGGGCCTGGAGCGCGTCGAGCGAGAGCCGCTCACGCACCGGGACGCTGTAGGAGACAACATGTAGATTCGAGTCCGAGAGCGAGCACACTCGGGCGCCGTCCGGCCCCTCGATCCAGGCGTCGCGGACGGTCCACTCCTTCGGGATCGTCCAGTCGAGCACCGGTTCCCCAGTGGCGAACCGGTGCCGTTCCATCGGCCCGCTCACCTCCTCGAGCCGCGCGAGCGTCGCCCGGTAGCCCGGTCCAGTGAGGCTTCGGGTGATCGGGAACAGTTCCGTGAGGAGGGCGTGCAAATCGCCCCCCAGCCCCGTCGCCGTATCGGCGAGCCTGCTCACGCCGTCGCCTCGCTTCGCCCGACCGCGTAACCGTGGCGGCGGAGCAGCTCAGCGTCCTCGGGGCGAGCGACCTCGGCGACGAGGGCGTGGTCGCTCGCTCGGCTGGCGTCGCGAAGCGCCACCGAGGCGAGCGCTCTCTCGGTGCGCGCTTCGGGCTCGTCGAGTCCCAGGAACTCGCACAGTCGCCGCAGCTCGGCTGCAGGGTTCGCGAGCAGGTCCTCAAGCCGCACCGCGTGCACCGGGTGGCCGGTTGCGGCGAGCGCGTCATCGAGTTGCTCGTTGTACTCGCGCCAGACCGCCAGCGCCCCCCGCAGGGTGTGGCAGCGAGTGGACACAGCCCCCCGTCGTTCCAGTCCGGGCGCCAGATTTCGCAGACGCAACCGCAGCGGTAGGTGGTTCAACGCGCTACGCCCCGCCTCCGCTTCGCGGGTGGCGCGAGCGCGGAGGCTGAGCGCAACGTCGAAGCCGTGGCGGCGCACCGCGACGATCCTCATTTCCGGGAATCGTTCCTCCCACAGTGGGAGAGTGAATGTCGTCCGCGGGTCCTTCCAGCCCCACGGGTTCGGGGCCGCGGCGAGTCGGGCGAGGTGGCTGTCGCAGAATTGCATGACCTCTCCCTGGGCCTGCGAGCGCAACGTCGGGGCGGCCAGGAGGTCGAGAACGGGACGCGGATACTCCCATGAGCCGCCGCCGCGGCGCATGAGCCACTCGTTCAGGTCGACGAGGGGCTGCATCTCCATCAGCGAAGTCACCCGGCCGAAGTCGAGGCCGAGAGCGCGGGCAAGATCGGCCGCGAGCGTCGTGCCCGAGCGATGCATGCCGAGGAACACGACTGGGCCCGGGCGCTCCGCGCTCATCTGCGCACCAGGAAGTCAGGGTCGGAGGCGAGCCCTTCCTTGGCCGTTTCCAGAACCGCCGCCGCGTCGGTCAGCAGGAGTCGAGGACCGCCCGCGAGCGAGGCCGTGGTCGAGCGCCCCGACTCGGCAAGAGCGTCGGCCAGCGAGTCGAAATACGGCGCCACCTCGTCCAGGCGGCGTACGAAGTAGCGGGCGGTCACCCGGTGGTCGGCCCCCTCGACCCGCACGACGGCAGGGAACTCCTTGATGTAGCGGTAGGGAACCCCGAGCCGCTGCTCGACGTGGTGGACGTAGGTGCAGAACCGAAACGAGACGCCAAGAAAGAGCAGCTTCGCATCTCGCCCACGCAGCAGGCCAAAGATGCCCTCGTCGCCAAACGCGTCGGTATCGCCCGGAGCAAACAGGCGCTGCTCCCAATCGGGGGAGGTCGCGCCGATCAGCACGCATGAGAAGTTCGGTTCGAGCGTCCTCCGCGCCCGCGGATGGGCGCGCATCTGCTCGGTGAGTGCGCCGACGGTGGACGGCGTGGTCGCTGGGTCGAACACGTCGTTCTCGGTCGCCGAGTATGTGAACGTGGGCATCACGAGCAGTCCGTCTGGCACCGCCCCGAGCAGACCTGCCAGGACCGTGTCGAGCTTGTCAACCGGCCGGTCCCCGGCGACACGGAGGGCCGACTGCATCCCGGCGTGTACGAATAGCGCGTCGTGGGTGGCCACGCCCATCTCCGCGAGCTTGCCGGTGATGTCGCCGGCGGTGATCACGAAGCGGCTGCGACCCGCTGGCAAAGTTCGTCCAGCAGCGTGAGCTTCTCGGGATCGGCGTCCTCGAAGTCGAGCTCAACGCCGAATCGGACCTCGAGGTCGGAGATCAGCTCGAGCAAACCGAGCGAATCGGTCGCGTCCAGCAGGTCAAACCCGTCGGGTACCTCGCCGGGCCCGAGCCCGAGCCCGGCCAGCTGGGGCGTCAGCGTGTCCACGACGAATGCACGCACCTCGGCTGGGCTGGTATCGCTCATGGCGCGCGAGGATAACCCCGCCCGCTCTCCTCCTCGAGCAGCGCGAGCAGCGCCCTGCGGTCGAACTTGCCGTTCACGTTCAGCGGCAGCTCGGGTAACCCGATGATGCGCTTCGGAACCGCCTGACTCGGCAGCCGCGCCTTCAGTGCGGCCGTGGCGGTGGCGACGTTCACCTCCTCGCCGGCGACGAAGGCGACGACCCCGCTCACCCCCGTGGCGGTCCTCGGCCACCCCACCGCCACGGCCGCGTCCACGCCGGTCACCTCCCGAACCGCCGCCTCGACATCGCCCAGCTCGGTCCGCACGCCGGCCACCTTCACCTGGTCATCGATCCGGCCCAGGTAAGGGATCTCGCCGTCGCCCTCCGCGGGCCGGCGAACGAGGTCCCCGGTTCGGTAGAAGCGCTCGGAGCGCCCGGGCGGGATGACGAAGCTCTGCGCGGTCTGTACGGAGTCGCGCCAGTAGCCGGGGCTCACCTGGGGTCCAGCCATCAACAGCTCACCCGTTTCGCCCGGTCCGACCTCGCGCAGCATGTCGTTGACGACCAGTGCCTCCATTCCCGGGAACGCGCGCCCGATCGGCACCGAGCCCTGCTCGGCGTACCTCGGTGTCCGAGCCGGGTCGAATCGGTGGCCAATGCACTCGATCGTCACCTCGGTCGGGCCGTAGAGGTTGTGCACCGAGGCCTCGGGAGCAGCCTCCGCGTAGGCCTCGGCCAGCTCCAGCGGCAGCGGCTCACCCGCGCAGACGATGTGGCGAAGCAGCGGGTAGGTGCCGGGCTTCAGCATCGAGAAGCGACGCATGAACACCGCGGTGGACGGCACGGCCATCCAGATCGTCAGCTCGCTCTCGCGGATGAACGGGCCGGGTCGGATCAGCACCTCGGCCGGCGGGCAGCAAACGCAGGCGCCGCGCTCCCAGGCACAGAAAATGTCGCCGACCGACGGATCGAAGGTCAGGTCGTGAGTCTGCGAGACACGATCGGTGGGGCCAAGCGAGAGCAGGTCGGCGACGAAGTCGAGGTAGTTCGGCAGATTTCGGTGCTCGATGACCACTCCCTTCGGCACCCCGGTGCTGCCGGAGGTGAACATGACGTACGCGATCGCGTCGCCGCCCACGCGGACGGGCTCCCAGTTCGAAGCGGCGAGCAGCGCCTCCGCGCCCAGCAACTCATGGGCGGGGAGCGCCGCTCGCAAGTCAGCCGTGTCGCCGCCGTCGCCGACCAGCACAAGCATCCCGGGCTCAAACCCATCGAGAAGCTCCGGGAGTTGCGTCGCCGACTGGGCGTCGGTGACGAGCGAGCGAGCGCCGCTTCGCTCCAGCATCGCACGCGTTCGTGCAACCGGATGGCTCCGGTTGAGCGGCACATAGCCGCGCCCCGAAAACAGGGTTCCGAGCAGACCCGCGAAAGCGTCCGGCGTCCGGTATGCAAACACGGCCGTGAGTGGCGATTCGGGCTCCGCGCGCGCCGCCAGCGTCGCCGCGATCCGCGCGGCGCGTTCGCGGAGCTCGGAGTAGGTGAGGACACTGCCCGCGACCTCCAGTGCGGGGCGCTCCGGATGGGCCTCCGCCGAGCGCAGGAAGCCGTCGTGGAGGAGGCGCGCGCCCTCAGGCATCCTCGAGGTCCGAGCCTGCCAGGATCGCGCTCCGCCGGACATTAGGCCACCGCCTGCGGCCGCCGGTTTCCATCGCGCTGCTCACAGACCCTTGAGGATCGAGCGGATGCGATCGCCGATCCGGGCCGTCCCGCGCAGATCGATCGAGCTACGCAACCGCTCGCTCAACTCCGCCCGCAGCTCAGCGTCGCCGAGCAGCCGCTCGACGACCCCGGCGATGTGCTCGTCGTCGACGAGCGGCCCGATCCCCAAGAAAACGACGCCGAAGTCGAACGACAGGTGGGCGTGGGTCGCGTCCCGGGCCCCCTGGGCGAGGACCGCGACCGGGGTTCCGACGATCGCCGCCTCGTACACCGTCCGTCCGGCCGACGTGAGGATCAGGTCGGCGTCGTGCATCTCCGACGCCATCGAGCGGATCTGGCGGGCGACCGACACGTCTTCGGGAAAACCGCCGACCTCGGCGCCGGGGCCGAGCACGACGCGAATCTCGCAGTCGACGCGGTCGTGCAGAACTCCGGCGCAGCGAGCAGCGAGGTGCCCTGGGTCGGTGCCCCCGAACGCGAGCAGGATCCGCTTTGGCTCGGCTCGCGTGCGCTTCTCGGGGAGGTGGAAGAACTCTGATCGAAGCGTCGCGTAGGCGGCCCCGCTGGACGTGTTCGCCGGCGTCGAGTCGCGCTGGTCGTAGAGCGCGTTGACGACCCAGTCCGCGAGCCGGGCACCGGGGCCGAGATCCTCGATGTTGACGACCCGGTACCCGTGTACCCGCTGGGTCAGGATCTCCTCCTCGGTGGTGTCGAGCTTGTCGTTGACCACGACGTTTGCGCCGGGAAGGCGCAGGGCTTCGAGGTCGGTCGCCAGGTCGGTCTCGGCTCGCCACTCGTAGCCGTGGGAGCTGACCAGCTCACCGACGAAATCGTCGCATTCCGTGAGCAGGAAGCTCACCTCCTGATCGGCGAGCTCGTCGGCGAGCTGGAGGCAGTGATAGAGGTGGCCGGCGCCGATCTGCGAGCCGGCGCGCAGGCGCATGACCACGTTGCCGCGGTCGAGCCTCCTGCGCGCGACCACCAGCTCGTCGCGGGTGTCGATATCGAGCGCCTCGTCGGCCTCGGTCTCGAACAGGCGGTGGCGCTCGGTGACGATCTGCCTGCCGGCGCGCAGCGCCGCAGCGCGCACGAGCTGGATCGAGCCGGTTTCCCGCAGAACGCGCTGGTCGCCGAGCTGCCGGTTGACCCGCGCGGCGAAGAGCGGCTTGGCGCTGGTCGGATCGCCGTGCTCGTCGTACCAGAACAGGTGTGATTCGCGGACCACGCTCGCCAGCGAGTCGTGGTCGTCGGCCCGGAACTCCGCGACCGCCCGGCGGGTCGCATCGACGCTGCGAAACGGCGAGGTGGGCTGGAAGACGCCGACGTCCCCGGTCCAGTCCAACTCGTCGGCGATCGCGGACGCGAGCTCGGAGATCGTGACGTCGTCACCCGCCAGCTCGGGCCGGCGATGGTGAGCCTCGATCGCGTGCGCCTCACACCAGCGCAGAATCTGCTCGTCGTCGGAGGAGACGAGCAGCCGGTCCGCCACACCGGCCTCGCGCAGGGTGTCGACCGTGTGCGCGACAAGCGGTCGGTCGCCGAGCAGTCGGGTGTTCTTGTGCGGGACGCCCTTGCTCCCACCACGTGCAGGGACAATCGCCAGCAGCGCGCGGTCGTTCATCGCAGGGGTGCCAGCGCGATCGGCGTCCCGACGTGGCTCGCGCCGCCGCCGCGAGTGCCGGAGGCGTCAGCCGGAGGCCGACGCCTTGCTCGCGGCTTCGTACTCCTTGCGATAGGAATGCCAAAGGTCGGCATGGTCCGCATCCTCGCATCCTTCCAGCCAGGGCCCTCCCGAGGTGTAGTGCAGCAGCTTGCAGTCGCCCTCGATGTGGTCGAGCTGGTTGAACTCGGTCGAGATGTCGCCGACCTTCTCATCGGGGATCGGCTCGAAGCGGTGCAGCCAGGCGCCGGACTGGGTTTCGACCGCCTCCATGGACCAGGCGCCTAGCTCGGCGCAGTTCATCAACATCAGGCTCGACCAGTTCTTGCGCGGGTACTGCGTCTGCGTCTTGCCGCCCATCTTCTCGGTCTCGTCGGGGTGGTAGTCGTGCTGGCGAACCCGCAGGGCGAGTCCCTCCAGAGGTAGGTGGAAGAGCTCCGAGATGTCGCCGAGGGCGAGCATGTCGGAATCCATGAACAGGGCGACGCCCGAGTAGTCGCAGAGGTGGGGGACCAGGAAGCGCGTGTAGGTGAACGGAGTCGAGGCGAGCGGATCGACCGGGCGGTTGAAGTCAGTCAGCTCGTCGGCGTCAATCCGGCGCAGGTCAAGCGGCTCGCTGCTGTGCTTTCGGAGCGAGTACTCAAGAACCTCCGAGGCGATGGCCTGCGAGGGGTCGTAGCCGATAAAGATCCTGTGTCCGTCGCTCATGACGCGCTCCTTAGCTGCTCGATCAGGTGCCGGGACAAGGCCGCAACGTCTAGCAGATCATGGCCGCGGCGTAGGCTGCGCGACTGTTGCGTGGAGGGCGAGGCAATCGCGTACGAGCGCCTGGAGCTCGCCGAGCGGCACCTGGGAAGGTCCGTCGGAGAGTGCCCGGTCGGGGTCGGGGTGAGTCTCCGCGAAGATCGCGTCCACGCCGCAGGCAACGGCGGCGCGCGCCAGGGGCCCGACCAGCTCGCGCCGGCCCCCGGAGGAGCCGCCGTCGCCGCCCGGCGTCTGGATGCTGTGAGTCGCATCGAAGACGACGGGCGCGAATTCGCGCATCGTCGGCAGTCCGCGGTAGTCGACGACCAGGTCGTGGTAGCCGAACGAGGTTCCGCGCTCGGTAAGCAGCACTCGGGCGCCGCCGGCGGCGCGCACCTTGTCCACCGCGTAGCGCATGTCCTCGGCCGCCATGAACTGGCCCTTTTTGATGTTCACCGTCCGTCCGCTCGCGCCCGCCGCCTCGAGCAGATCGGTCTGCCGGCACAGGAAGGCCGGGATCTGGACGATGTCGGCGACTTCGGCGACAGCTTTGACGTGCCCCGCCTCGTGTACGTCGGTCAGCAACGGAAGTCCCGTCTCAGCCTTCGCTTCGGCGAGAATCGCCAGCGCCTCGTCGAACCCGAGGGAGCGAAACGACGTCCCAGACGTTCGGTTCGCCTTGTCGAAGCTGGCCTTGAACACCGCCGGAACGCCAAGGCGCTGGGAGATATCGCGAACCGCGCCAGCCACTTCGAGCACGAGCTCGCGGCTCTCCACGACGCATGGTCCCGCGATCAGGGCCAGGCCACCGTCGCCGATCGTCACCCCGTCGCCGACCACGACCGCAGCGGGCCGCTTGCCGTCCGGAAGGGGGGCTGGTGCGCTCAACTCCGGAGGTGCGCCTGGACCGCGTCGTGCAGGCGCAGCAACCCGACGCAACGTCCCTCGTTGTCGACCACCGGCGCGGTAAGCAGGCTCTTCGCTCGGTCCTCCATGAGCAGCAGTGCCTGCGAGAGCGGCACCCCGGGGCTGACAGTGACCGGCGAGCGGGTCATCAGGTCGGCGACGGCGACTTTCGAGATGTCGTCGGTGGCGATCAACGCCCGGCGAATGTCGCCGTCGGTCAGGAACCCGGCCAGGCGATTGTCGTCGCCGCTCACGCAGACGGCCCCATAGCCGGTGCGCGTGATCTCGAGGACCGCGTCCTTGAGCGTCGCCGCAACTTCCACCCTCGGCAGTTCGGCGTCGCGGCGCATCACGTCGGCGACCGAAAGGGTCAGTCGCGCGCCGAGCGCGCCGCCGGGGTGCAGGCGGGCGAAGTCCTCGGCGCTGAACCCACGCGCGCGCATCACCGCCGCCGCCAGGGCATCACCCATCGCCTGGGCGGCGAGAACGCTCGCCATCGGTGCCGCGTCGAGTGGGCACCCCTCGCGCTGGACCGAGGCGTCGAGGACGATGTCGGCCTCGCGTGCAATCGGCGAGTCCGGCGTGCCGACGATCGCGATCAGGGTGACCCCCATTGATCTCAGGTGTGGAATGAGCTCGAGGAGCTCACGGGTTCCTCCGCTCTTGGAGAAGAGCAGGGCGGCGTCGTCGGGCCCGACGACGCCGAGGTCACCGTGCAGCGAATCCGAGGCGCTCAGATAGAGGGCCGGGACGCCAACTGAGCGCAGGGTCGCAGCGACCTTGTCGGCAGCGTGGCCAGACTTGCCAACGCCCAGCGCGAGCACGTTGCCGCTGAGGCCCGAGAGGCGGTCCGCGGCTTGGGAGTAGGCCTCGCCCAGCCGGTCGCGCAGTTCCTCGAGCGCCGCGATCTCCTCCGTCAGCGTCTGACGGCCGACGTCCAAGGCATCGCTCGCAGTCAGGCGCAGAGTCCGGGTCACGCGGATGAATCCTAAAGACCGGCGGCGAAGATGTCGCGCACTCGCTCGAGCTGGGCGACCGTATCGACGGACGGGCCCTGCGACGCGGCCTCGAATGTCTGCAACTCGATGCCGGCCTCGAGCCAGCGCAGCTGCTCGAGCCGCTCGGCCTGCTCGAGCTCGCCGTCCGGCAGCTCCCCGAACCCGAGCAGGAAGTCGCGCTTATAGGCGTAGAGGCCTATGTGGCCCCAGAAACGCGCGGCGCCGGGCCACTGATCGAGGGGCCGCTCGCGAACGTGGGGAACTGCGCTCCGCGAGCAGTAGAGCGTCCTGCCGTCGGCGTCGCGAATCACCTTGACGACGCTCGGATCGTGCACCGCCTCAGCCTCGGTCAGCTGGTAGACGGGCATCGTCACCTGGGCCTCGGAGGTCTCGGCGAGCCTGCCCGCCTCGGCGATAACGGCCGGATCGGTGAGCGGCGCGTCGCCCTGAAGGTTGACGATTACGTCGCTTTCGATCTCGGCTGCAACGGAGGCGATCCGGGCGGTGCCCGACTCGGCGGCCGGATCCGTCATCAGCACCGACCCACCAAACTCGGCGACGACCGCGCGCAGCTCCTCGGAGTCCACCAGGACGAGGACCTCACCGATGTCGGCGCCCAGCGCGGTCTCGTGCGTGCGCTCGAGCAGAGTTTTGCCGCAGACGTCGGCCAACAGCTTGCGCTCGAGCCGGGTCGACTCGAGCCGGGCCGGGATGCAGACGGTGACGCTCACCGCTTCCCTCGAAGGCCCGCGAGTTGGGTGTCGAGGTCGAGTCCGGCCGATTCGCTCCAGAGGCGAACCAGGGCCGAGCAGAGCGACCCTGGCTTCACCTCGAGCCCACGCCCGTCGATGCTCTCGATCCGCAGCAGGCAGAACGGTACGCCGACGATTGCCGCCTCTTCGCACGTTTGGAGTTCCTCGACCGGGACGGGTGCGGTTCGGAACCCGATCCCTGCCGATTCGGCCAGCTCGGCGAGCCAGTGGCAGGCAACGTCGGGGGGATCCTGCGGCGAGATCGTGAGCTCACCGTTACGCACCACCGCGAGGACTCCGCCCAGTGCAGACCCGGCGTAGCCGTCCGAGCCGGCGCGCAGCGGCCAGCTCTGCTCCGCCCCCTTCGATGCGGTTGCGGCCCGCACGGTTGGCGGGCCGTCCTTCGTCGCGGTCAGCGGTACGCGCAACGCCGACGCGGCCTCCCGCAACGGGCGCCGGCTCACGCGCACAGCGGGGCCGGGCGCCGCCGCAGGTGCATCGCTCCAGGCGTCGAGGTACGCGGCGTGCGCTCCGGCCGCGATCGAGATCGAGTAGACGACGTCATCCCCGCTCGGCACGTCCGCTGCCCCGAGCGCGGCTGCAGCCAGCTCGGCGATCCGGTCACCTCGGGGCGCACCGGCGATGCCCGCAGCATCCGCAAGCCTCGCCGCCCGCGCGGCGTGCTCGGCCACGCGCATTGGCTCGCCGCCAAAGGTGCGGCCGATCTCGGCGATCGCGGTGAGGTGGGCGGGTGGTGCCGGGGGTAGGCCGGTCCCGGCGCTCAGCGGGTGGCCGGGTGGCAGGAACGCGTCCGAGCGGCGCCAATCGTCACTGTGCACCGCGCGGTCGTCGACGTAGACATCGCCGCTCGGCTTGCCGAGGCGTAACTCGTCGTAGCGCACGCCCCAGCGCGTGAGCTGCTCGTGGGTGTGTCGCTCCCAATCGATTCCCGTGGCGCTACCGCGTGCGGTCAGGATCACGATCCTGTAGCCGGCGTCGGCCAGTGCGTTGAGGCGCTCGATCGCCCAACCGTGCGGCACCGCGCCTCCGTACTCGCCGAACGTGTTGGTGCAGAGGGTGCCGTCGAGATCGAAGACGATCGTGCCGTGACTCGCGGTCTTCGGGTCGACGCTCATTGCGTTTCGGCGCGGACCGCCGCGATCACCGCGTCCTGCTGTTCGGCGTCCAGGTGCGGGCCGATCGGCAGCGAGAGCACCTCGGAGGCGAGACGCTCGGTCATCGGCAGCACCGCCGGTTCCCCGTCCGAGTAGGCGCCGGTCAGATGCGGGGGCACCGGGTAGTGAATATGGGTGGCGATACCGCGCGCGGCGAGGCGCTCGGCGAGTTCGTCACGGCGCTGGTGCCGGACCACGAACTGATGCCAGACCGGCTCGGACTCCGTGGCCACCACCGGCAGTGCCAGCTCGCGGATTCCGGCGAGGTGTTCCAGGTAGCGCCCGGCGGCGCCGCGGCGGCGCCCGTTCCACTCGTCGAGGCGGGTGAGCTTCGCGCGCAGAAATGCCGCCTGAAGCTCGTCCAGCCGTGTGTTGTAACCGTGGATGTCGTGCTGGTACTTGCCGGGCGATCCGTAGTCGCGAAGGAGACGGATCTGGGCCGCGAGCCGGGGGTCGTCGGTCACGACCGCGCCGCCGTCGCCAAGCGCCCCGAGGTTCTTGCCCGGGTAGAACGAGAAAGCACCGGCGGTCCCCAGCGCCCCGACCCGGCGCCCTGCGTAAAGGGCGCCGTGCGCCTGCGCGGCGTCCTCGATCAGGGCCAGGCCATGCTTTTCGGCGAGCGCCGCGAGCGGTTCCATCGCCGCGGGTTGGCCGTAGAGGTGAACCGCGATTATCGCCCGCGTCCGCGGGCCGATCGCCGCGGCGACCGCGACCGGGTCGAGGTTCGCCGTGCCGAGCTCGACATCGGCCGCCACCGGCAGCGCCCCCGTGTGCGAGACCGCCAGCCAGGTGGCGATGAAGGTGTGCCCCGGGACGATCACCTCGTCGCCTGGTCCGATTCCGAGGCCGCGGACGATCAGCTCGAGCGCGTCCAGGCCACAGCCGACCCCGATTGCCTCGCTCGCGTCGCAGGCCTCGGCGAACTCGTGCTCGAACGCATTGAGCTCAGGGCCGAGCACGAAGCGGCCTGAATCGCGCACTCGGGCCCAAGCCGCGTCGAGTTCGTCGCGCAGTTCGCGGTGCGCGGCGGTGAGATCGAAGAACGGGACTTCCACCCCGCCATCATTCCCGATGCGCGACCGGTTCGCGCTTCAGGACTGCGGCGCTCAGCTTCCCAGGTCGTAGCGGGCGCTGATCTGGGTGGCGCTCAGTGCCCGGCCGTAGACGGCGACCTCGTCGATCTCGCCGTAGGTCGGGTAGGACCCGCCGAGCCGAGCGATGTCGCCACTCAGATTCGCGCTCGGGCTGCTCGGGACGCTCTTTTGGCTGACCCGGCTGCCGTTTCGGTAGACGAGCAACGTCCCGCCGTCGCGGACGAGTGCCCAGTGGACCCACTTGCCGACGTTGCTAGCGCCGGAGGTCGCGATCTTGTGCTCCGTGCCGCTCAGCCAGACGCCGACGTAGAAGCCGGACTTGCGCGGCATCAGTCGCAAGGCCCCCTGCTGGCCGTAGAGGGTGCTGTTCTTGCCCGCCTTCGTCGAGAGGCGCATCCAGCCCTCGACGGTGAAATCGACCGAGCTCGGCATCACCGGGACGTCGATGCGGCCGCCGTTGAGGGTCACCGAATGATCGGGGTCACCGCTGATCGCCCCTGCCGCGCCCTTCGCGTGCGCGCCCTGGTACTCGCCATTGCGACCGGCCTTGATGTCGACGGCCGTCGAGCCCGAGGACTCGCCGAGGCGCCAGTAAGAGAGGAGGTTCGGGGTTCCGAGGATCATCTGTGAGTACGAGCCCGCCGGTGGTGTGTAGCTCCCGGCGAACTCGAGGGCACCCATGTCGTAGTACGGCTCGGCGCCGCCGCCGGTGTTCGGCACCGCCGGCTGGTCGAACCGCGCCTGGCCGATCCGGTCAGTCTGGGGGGCGTCGGTGGAGAGCCCGGAATCGACAGCCGGGCTGGCGCCCTGGAGGGTGTAGTCGAGGCTCACCGGGTTGGCGAAGCGGGGTGGACCGGCCAGGTCATGCGAACCGCCCCGTAGCCCGGCGCCGATCAGGTTGTAGTCCTCGAATGCGAACTGGCCCGGCTGGGCCGAGAACTGCTCGATCACGTTGTTGTAGGCGCGGACATCTGTCGTGGCGGCCGTGACCGCGCTCGTGTCGTTGACTGCCACGCCGTTCGGGCCCGCATCCCAGACCGTGTTGTTGGCCAGCACCAACCCGGGGCTGTCGTGCACCTTGATGCCCCAGTCGCGCTGTCGGACGATGGTGTTGTTGGTGATCACGAGCCCGTGGTGGGCCTCGTTGGACTGGCTGCCCAGCAACAGCGGCCCGCGGGTGTCGTGGAAGTAGTTTCCGGACATCGTCACGCCGTTCGAGCCGCGGTAGAACTGAATCGAGTCCGAATGCTCGTTCGGGTCGACGAAGGCGCTGATCCGCTCGAACTCGTTGCCGGCGATCAGGTAGTTCGTAGCGGTGCCGGACTGGATCCCGTCGCCCGGGATGTCGCTGAACAGGTTGTCGCGGATCGTCACGCCGGTAGCGGTGGTGATCCTGATCCCGTACCCGCAGCGCGGGGGCACGCAACGGCCGCTCGCCGGGTCGAGTTCCATGGTCAGATCGTGGAAGCTGTTGTCCTCGAAGGTCAGCTCGCGTCCCGAGCCGACGCTGACGCCGTGCGGGGAGACGTCGTTGCCCAGTAGCGCGACGTTGACGACGCCGTCGAGCGTGGTCTGGTCGGTGACCCTGAAGCCTTCGAAGCGAAGCCCGCTCGACTGGGTGACGGTGAGTCCGTCGAGCACCGGCGCCTCCGTGGCGAAGGGCTTGAAGGTGATCGCCTGCGCCCGCGCCTGGCCGGTGATCTTCGTCGCGCGGTAGGTGGCCTGCCGGACCAGCACGGTGCTGCCCGCGCCCGCGAGCTCGGCGGCGCGGCCGAGCGTGCACCACGGGGTTACGGGGGAGGCCGCCTGCGCGACCGTGTGGGCGTCGTTACAGGCGCCGCCCAGCGATGCGCCGTCGACGTAGGTCGTGGCGCCGGGCGGCGGCGGCGGCGGCGCTTCGCCAGCTGGAACCGACTCCGAGAGGTAGTCGCCCTCGACCTCGGCCGCGCTCAGCGCCGCCGAGTTGACCGAGACCTCGTCGATTTCGCCCTGAACCGGATAGATGTTCCCCAGCCGCCCGATGTTGCCGTCGAGCTTGGTTTCGCCCGTCGCGGGGAGGTTGTTCGTCTCGCCGAGCAGGGCGCCGTTTCGGTACAGGCGCAGCCTCGAACCCTCGCGGATGAGCGCCCAGTGGACCCAGGTGCCGACGTTCGAGGGCGACGAGCCCTGGAGCTTGTACTCGGTGCCACCCACCCAGACGCCGGCGTAGTAGGCGGTTGGGCGCGGCATCAGGCGCAGCGCGCCGAGTGCGCCGTAGAGGTTGTTGTTGGAGCTGGCGTCTGGGCCCAGGCGCATCCAGCCCTCGACGGTGAAGTCGGTGCTCGACGGCATCATCGGAATCGCAACCCGGCCGCCGCCGAATGAGGTGGCGGTGTCGGCATCGCCGCTCAGGGCGCCTGGGACGCCGAGTGCGAAGTTCCCGTCGTAGGCCCCGTCGCGTCCGTTCTTGAGATCGTCGGCGGTAGTGCCCGAGGTCTCGCCGAGGCGCCAGTAGGAGACAAGGCTGGGGCGGTCGAGGACGCGAGTCGCATAGGGATCGGTCGGTGGGTCGCCGGCGGCGAGCGGCGGAGCGAGCAGCGTCCCCGCGACAACCGCAACGGCTACGAGGAATGCGGCGGCATGCCTGCCGGCGGTGCCGGAAGCAGTGCGCTCCGCTTTCTGGTCGGCGACTGCCATCACCACGTTCATCGGGCAAACCCCATCTTGCATTGAGCGCCGCGCCGAGATCTGGCCTGGATGGCCAGCGGACCCGCGCTCGCGCCTCTGATTACCTGAAACCAGGTAATCAGGCTACACCCGCGTGGGTTCGCCGCTGGGCGAACGCTTGCGGGAGGCGTTCGGCGCCGACGTCCGCGTTCCTCCCGCTCGTCCCGTTGTCGACGCGCGCCGGTCATAGACTCGAGCGGCGAATGTCCGAATCGGTCGACAGGCCCCGCGTGGCGGTCGTGGTTCCGACCTACAACTCCGGTCCGTACCTGCGCGAGACGCTGGAATCGGTGCTTGGGCAGACCTATCCCGGGTGGGAGGCAATCGTCATCGATGACGCCTCGTCCGACCCCGCGACACACGCGGTGGCCCGGGAGTTCGCCGCGCGTGACGCCCGGTTCCGCGCCATTCGTCTCGAGCGAAACGTCGGCGTGGCAGCCGCCCGAAACGCCGCGATCGAGACTTCGCGCTCCGAGCTTGTGGCGTTGCTCGATCACGACGATCGCCTGCTGCCCGACTACCTGGAGCGCTCGCTGGCGGCCTTCGACCGGCGCGCCGGATCCGGCACCCGGGTGGGAATTGTCGCCCCCAACGCGCTGATCGAGGCGCCGGGCGCGCCAAGCGGCCAGACTTTCGCCGAACGCTTCGGGTGGGCCGACCCGGTCGACTACGACGCGATGATCACGCGCAACTGCATCTGCGCCCGGGCCGTCTTCTCGCGAGCCGCATACGACGAGGTAGGCGGCTTCTCCTCGCAGTGCCCCGGCTACGACGACTACGACATGTGGTTGCGAATGATCGAGGCCGGATATGAGGTCGTCCCGGTTCTGGAACCGATTGCCGTCTACCGGATCCACGAGGCGGCGCAATCGGCCGACCCGCTGATGATGGCCGAGGGCGCGGTGGCGAGCCACCGCCGGGCCCTGGCACGGGGAGCGATCACGGGGCGCCAGCGCCGCGCGCTCCGGGCACGAATCCGTCACAACCGGGCGCTTCGCGAGTATGCGCTTGCCAGGCGCGCCGCTGCGGAGGGCCGCCGCCCCGTTGCCCTCGCACGGGCCCTGAGGACCGTTCCCTTCGGTGTGGTCGCGTTCGCACAGGCGCCGTCCCGCTGGCGCGAATGGCTCGGCGGTCAGCGCTCCGAGCGCACGCGCTCGTAGACCTCGATCGTCCGGCGCGCAATCTCCGCGATGTCGAGTGGCGCGACGGCAACACGCGCGTCCGGCGTCCGGCCATGGTCGAGGGCCGCAGCGAGGCCGACAGCCAGCTCGGCGGGATCGGCTGGACAGACGCTGCAGCCCGGCACCCCGGCCAGCAGCTCGGACACATCGCCGACTGGGGTGGCAACGACCGGGAGCTCGGCCGCCATCGCCTCCTTGACGACGTTCGGCGAGCCCTCTGAGCGCGATGGGAGCAGCAGCGCGTCTGCGGCGCTCATGAAGAGCGGCATCTCATCGGGGGGGTTGCCCCAGGCGACTCGCAGGCGAACACCGGGGCGATCCCGCGCGAGGCGGGCCAGCGTAGCCTCAGCCAGCGGGTGGTTCTTCACGGCGAGCTCGGGATTGCCGGCGAAGAGCACCACCTGCTCCTGCAGCGGCCAGTCGAGCCGGCGGCGGGCCTGTTCGCGGGGAAGCGGTCGAAACCGTTCGAGGTCGATGCCCGCCGGCAGCACGTGGTTGCGCCCACGGCACGCCGCCGGCAGCACCTCCTCCATCTGCTGCGACTGCGTGATCGTCGCGGATGCGACCCGGGCGAGCTGCCGGAAGACCGCCGCCTCGATCCGGCTCTTCACGGTGATCGAGTCCGACGGCGTGCGCTTGCCGAGCAGGTCGCTCCCCCAGTAGGTCACCACGATCGGCGCCTGCACCTGAAGGCGGGCGATAACGCCCGCATGGCCGTAATGTGCGTGAATCACGTCGTAGTCGCAGCCACGATTGAGCCCGGCGATCCGGCGGGCACTAGTGCCATAGGCCCAGCGATCGGCGTAACCCCGGATCGCGTGCACGTCGACACGCACCCCCGCAGCTTCGAGAGAATCAGCCTGACGCTTGACGTACGGGCCGTGCCACGGACGTACCTCGTCCGGCCACATGTTGGTGATGAAGAGAACTTTCAAGGACATCCTCGAGCGCGCCGGTGGGGCGGGCGTCGGCACGATAGCGGCCACCCCGGGGCGGCATCGGATCGCGATGCTGCTCGAGAACAACCCCTACCCGGGGGACGTGCGGGTTCGCCGTGAGGCCGAATCCCTGGCTCGTGCGGGTCACTCGGTCCGAGTAATCGCGCCGCGCCGCGCGGGCCAGCCGAGGCGCGAGCGGGTCGGCGCCGTGGAGGTTCGACGGTTTCACCTGCCCGAGGCGCGAGGTGGGCGGGCGTCGTTCGCTCTCGAATACCTCGTCGGGTCGCTGGTGCTGAACGCGATCGCGATCCGCGAGCTGCTCGCGGGTGCCCACGTCCTGCACCTCCACAACCCTCCCGACACCCTGTTCCCCGCCGCTTTCCTGGCGCGCGCCCTGCGCCGGCGCGTCGTATTCGACCATCACGACCTCTTCCCCGAGCTGATTGAGGCCCGCTACGGCCCGGGCACCCTCGTCCGGATCGCGCTGCTCGCCGAGCGCCTCACGTTTCGCAGCGCGACCGCCGTGCTGGCGGCGAACGAGTCGGGCGCCGAGGTGGCTCGCGAGCGGGGCCGCAAAACCGAAGCGGTGATCACCGTGGTCAGAAACGGCCCACCCGAGGAGTGGCTAGCGCGGGCCGCGAGCGAGCGCCCCGGAACGCTCGACGATCCCCGTCTGCTCTATGCCGGGGCGATTGCCGAACAAGACGGGGTCGCCGGGCTGGTCCCCGTGCTCGCCGCGCTCAGCGGACGTCATCGGCTGGTAGGCACCCGGCTCACCGTCGTCGGCGATGGCTCGGCGCGGGTCGAACTGGAGGGCGCGCTGGATCGAGCGGGTGTCGCGGACCTAGCCGAGATCACGGGCTGGCTCGATCTTGAGCGTGTGCCTGAGCTGATCGCCAGCGCCGACGTCTGCGTCGACCCCGCGCCGGCGAGCGCAATCAACCATCGCTCGACGATGATCAAGATCGCCGAGTACATGGCGCTCGGCCGACCCGTGGTCGCCTACGACCTGCTCGAGACGCGACGCACGCTCGGTGACGCGGGAGTTCTAGTCCCGCCCGGTGACGAGGATGCGTTCGCCGCCGCGGTTGCCGCGCTTGCTGCCGATCCAGACCGGCGCCGCGAGCTGGGCACGCGCGCGCGAGACCGCGTCCGCAAGCTCACCTGGGAGCACTCGGAGCGCAGCCTGCTCGCCGCCTACGACGGGCTCTAAGGGGCTCTACACCGCGCGGCACACCCGGTGCCGCCTGTAACTTTGTCGCTCGTCGGCCGAGGACCACTCGGCCGACCGGAAACGCGGAGGAAATCACTTGCGGCACCTAGTTACCGGAGGAGCCGGTTTTGTCGGCTCACACCTGTGCGAGCTTCTGCTCGATCGCGGCGAGCGCGTGCACGTGCTGGACGACCTCTCGACCGGCGCCATCGAGAACATCCGACACCTGCGGAGCCGTCCAGGGTTCGACTACACGATCGACACCGCCGCGAGTCCCGGGCTGGTCGCCGAGCTGGTCGACGAGGCCGACGTCGTCTACCACCTCGCCGCAGCTGTCGGTGTCGATCTGATCGTCGGCAGTCCGGTGCGCACGATCGAGACCAACGTCCACTGCACGGAGGTCGTGCTCGCGGCCGCGAACAAGAAGCAGAGGCCGGTATTCCTGGCGTCGACCAGCGAGGTGTACGGGAAGGGCAAGGAGTTGCCGTTCACCGAGACCGGCGACCTGCTGCTCGGGCCGACGACCAAGGGCCGCTGGGCGTACGCGTGCTCGAAGGCGCTCGACGAGTTCCTCGCGATCGCTTACTGGAAGGAGCGCCGCCTGCCGACCGTGGTAGGCCGCCTGTTCAACACCGTCGGCCCGCGCCAGACCGGCCGCTACGGCATGGTCATCCCGAGTCTTGCCGGGCAGGCGCTTGCCGACAAGCCGCTGACGGTGTTCGGCGACGGGTCACAGCGCCGCTGCTTCTGTCACGTGGCCGACGTCGTGAAAGGGATCGCCGACCTGATGACCCGGGATGACGTCTACGGCGAGGTGTTCAACATCGGCAGCGCCGAGGAGACGACGATTGCGGCACTCGCGGAGCGCGTCCGCGGCGCCTGCGACTCGAGTTCGGAGATCGTTTTCGTTCCCTACGACGAGGCCTATGAGGAGGGATTCGAGGACATGCAGCGGCGGGTGCCCAACACGTCGAAAATCGAGGCGTTGCTGGGTTGGCGGCCCACCCGCGACCTCGATGCGATCCTCGCCGATGTGATCACCCACCATCGCGAGCAGGGGCTCGATTCGGTCGGAGAATTCACGTGAGATCGGGCGCGCAGGTCCGGTACGCCCTGCGTGCCTTGCTCGCGCGCACCGTTCCCACCACGGGCGATGCGGCGAGGCTCGCGGTCGCGGTCGCCCCGGGTCTGATCGTCGCCCTGCTCCTGGTCGCATTCGCCTCGGCCGAGGGCGGGTATCTGCCCGTGACCTGGTATCCGGCGCTCGTCCTCTGCGTCCTCCTGCTGGCGGCGGTCGTTGCGGGGCGGCTTCCCGCGCTCGCGGCCACGCCCCGCGTGGTCCTGGTCGCCCTGGCTCTCGGCGCGGCCTTCGTGCTCTGGAGCTTCCTTTCGATCACCTGGGCCGATGTCAGCGGCGTGGCCTGGGAGTCCGCGAACCGCTCGCTGCTGTACTTCGCCTTGTTCGCGATCTTCGCCCTTTGGCCGTGGCGCAGCTGGGCGGCGGCGGTGACGCTCGGCGTGCTCGGGGTCGGCGTCGCCGTGGTGGGCCTGATCGTGGTTTGGACGGCGAGCGGCTCTCCCGATCCGTTCAGCTACCTGATCAAGAGCCGATTCGCCGAGCCGGTGGGCTACCCGAACGGGAACGCGGCGCTGTTCCTCGCCGCCGCGTGGCCGGTCGCCTTCCTGGCCGCCCGGCCCGAGGCGCCGTGGCCCGCGCGCGGTCTGTGCCTGGGAGCGGCGGGCGTGCTCGTCCAGCTGGCGATTCTCGCCCAAAGCCGTGGGGCGATCTTCGCCGGCGTGCTGGCCCTGGTGCTGTTCTTCGCGCTTGTGCCGGGCCGGGCCCGTCTGCTGGTGGCGGTCGCCGCCGTCGCCGGGGGCACACTGCTGGGGCTCGACGCGCACCTCGACGTGTTCAGCGTTGCCGATCAGCAGGGTGACGTCGGCGCAGCGCTGGCACGATCCGCCGAGGCGATGACGGCCTCGTTTGCCGGCCTCGCGATAGCCGGGTTTATCTGGGGGCTGTTCGACACCTATTTCGAGGCCGCCCCGGCGTTGCGCAGGGCGGCCGGCAGGGGTGGCGCGGCGCTCGTAGTGCTGAGCGGCGTCGCCGCTGTGGTGGCCGGGGTGGTTGCGTTCGGCAACCCGGTGACCGAGCTCGAGGAGCGCTGGGACGAGTTCACGTCGGGTCAGCCCAAGGAGTTCGGCGAGTCACGCTTCGAATCCGGCCTCGGCAGCTATCGGAGCGAGTTCTGGGAAGAGGCGCTCGGCGAGTTGGGCGACCGGCCGCTGACCGGCATGGGGGCGGGCAACTTCAGCGTGGCCTACGCCCGCGAGCGGACCCGCTCCTCGGAGGAGCCGTTGTTCGCGCACAGCTTCCCGGTCGAGGTGGTCAGCCAGACCGGTGTGGTCGGCGGCCTGTTGATGTTCGGGTTCTTCGGCACCGCGCTGCTGGCCGCATGGCGCGCGCGGAGACTTACCCCGATCCGGCGCGGGCTCGCCGCGGTCGCGGTCGTGTCGTTCGCTTATTGGTTTCTGCACGCCGCCGGGGACTGGCACTGGGCCCTGCCGGCACTGAGTGGGGCCGCGTTCGCATCGCTCGGACTCGCCGCTTCGATCGGGACCAGCGGCGCGCGCCACCACGAGGAGTCCGACCACCACCGCGACCGTGGCTTCTCGCCCGCGTTTGCGCCGCGCTGGTTCGCGGCGGCACTCGGCGTGCTCGCGGTGCTGACGCTCACGGCGCTGGCGAGCGCCGTCCCCCCGTGGTTGGCGGCGATTGAGGTAGATGCCGCCAAGGCAGGATGGCGGGAGAGCCCGGCGCTGGCGTTCGACCGGCTCGAGCGCGCCCGCGAGCTCAACCCGCTCAGCGACCAGCCCGACCTGGTCGCCGGCGCGATTGCAATCGAGATCGAGAACCGGCGCCGTGCTCGCCGCGCCTTCGCCGGTGCCGTCGAGCGCAACCCGGACGGATGGTTCGCCCAACAGCAGCTCGGGCTCGAGCTCGGGCTGGACGGACAGGCGCAGGCCGCGCTCCGCAGCCTCGAGCGCGCGCTCGAGCTGAATCCACTCGAGGAAACCACGCAGGTTCTGATTGAGCGCTTGCAGGCAGGAGAACCCCTCGGCGCAGAGGAGGTACGCGAGCAACTGGTGGCGAAGGTATGCTTACCCGTACCAGCGGCTCCGGCCTGCTGAAGGTTTGTGCGCGTACGGGCAACGCAGTGGTTACAATGCCCCCCTCGAGACTGGAATGATCCCGACCTTGAAATTGATGATGACTAAAAAGCTTCTTCTCACTTCCGCGGTGCTGTGCGCAGCGCTACTGCTCGTCCTGTCGCCCGCTGCGTTTGCGGCGGAGTCGTCGCTCTCGGTCTACGGCGGTTCCGCCAAGGACCTCGTCGCCGTCGGCGACGGTGGCGCCCCGCTGCCCAGCACGGGCCTCGCCGTGGGCGCGCTCGTGCTTGCCGGAGCCATGCTCGTCGGCGTCGGCGCCGGCGCTCGGCGCTTCGCAGCTGACCGCGACTAGATAAGCCGAGCCAACGGCGCTGGAGATTTCGCTTCGCGCCTGGCGAATGGCCCTGATGGGCAATTCGTCGTGCGCCCGTTCATAGACTGCCCTGGATGGGGCAACTCGACTCGTACAACCCCGCAACTGGCGCGCTCGTCGGTTCGGTCGCCACGATCGAGCCGAAACAGGTGGATGGCGTCGTTGCCGAGATCACCGAGGTGCAGCCGTTCTGGGCACAGCTTCGTCCTGAGGACCGCGGCCGCTATCTGAAGCGCGCGGCAGAGGCGCTCGTCGACGACCTCGATGAGGTCGCGGCACTGCTGACGGCCGAGCAGGGCAAACCGATTGCAGAGAGCTACACGATGGAGTTGCTGCCGACGATCGACGCGCTGCAGTGGTGTGCCGAGGAGGGGCCGGCGATCCTCGCCGACGAGCCGATCGGATACCCGCAGCCATTCTGGAAGCTCAAGCGCAGCCACTTCAGCTACGAGCCGATCGGGGTTGTTGGCGTGATCGCTCCGTGGAACTATCCGTGGTCGATCCCGCTCGGTGAGGTCGCGATCGCGCTGATGGCCGGCAACGGCGTGATTCTGAAGCCCGCGAGCCTCACGCCGCTCCTCGGCGATCGGATCCAGCGCGCGTTCGAGCGCGGCGGCGTGCCGGAGGGCCTCGTGCGGGCCGTCCACGGCGGCGGCGCGGTGGGCCAGGCGATTTGCGAGTGCGACGGAGTGGGCAAGGTCTTCTTCACCGGCTCGGTCGAGGTCGGGCGCAAGGTGGGCGAGATCTGCGCGACCCGGATGAAGGGGTCGGTGCTCGAGCTGGGTGGCAAGGACCCGCAGATCGTTTGCGCCGACGCCGACCTCGAGAATGCGATCTCGGGTTGCGTCTGGGGCGCGTTCGCAAACGCGGGGCAGACCTGTTCGGGGATCGAGCGCACCTATGTGCTGAGGGAGGTCGCCGACGAGTTCCTGGCGGGTGTTGTGCGCGAGACGGAGCGCCTTTCCATCGGCGATCCGTCCCAGTGGGAAACCGAAATCGGTCCGATGGTCTCGGCCGACCAGGCTGACTTGGTGACCGAGCTGATCGACGATGCGCTCGCCTCGGGGGCCGAGCGCCTGACCGGCGGTCCGCAGGAGGTTCCGGGCCACGAGGGCCGCTTCATCGCGCCGACCGTTCTCACCGGCCTTCGCGACGACATGCGGATCATGCGCGAGGAGATCTTCGGGCCCGTCGCGCCGATTCTGGTGGTCGACAGCGAGGCCGAGGCGGTCGAGCGCGCCAACGACTCGGAGTTCGGCCTCGGCGCCTCGGTCTGGACCCGCGACCGTGCCAAGGGCGAGCGAATGGCGCGTCAGATCGAATCGGGGATGGTCTGGATCAACGACCACTCCTACTCGCACGGCGCCTGCCAGTGCTCGTGGGGAGGCGTCAAGGACTCCGGGCTCGGCCGGTCGCACTCGAAGTTCGGGTTCTATGAGTGCGTGAACGTCAAGCACATCGCCTGGGAGCCCGGGCTCACCCGAAACTTCTGGTGGCAGCCCTACGACGAGGCGCTCGGCGACGCCCTACGTTCCTCCGCCCGCCTGCTCTACGGAGCGAGGGGCTCGCGCCTGCGCGGCCTGCGCGAGGGCGCCGCGCCTCTGCTCAAGGTCGGCGCTCGCACCCTGCGCAAGGGCCGCTAGCGCGCTAGACGCCCACCTGGAACGGGATCGGCGGCGACCACCTGCTCGAGCGCTTCGGCTTGCGCCCCGGCTTCGGCTTGACGAACGTCCTTACCCGGACCTGGTAGGTGCGGTTCGGGTTGGCGTTGATCGGCTTGTTGTTACCCCCGAACACGCCGTTGGTTCTGCGGGTCCGTCGCTTCCAGTCCTTCCAGCGCTTGCCCTGGAGGCGGTACTGAACCGCGAAGCGATGGTTGGTCTCGGCCTCCTCGTCGGCCCAGGTGATCACGGCCGTGTCGCCGAGTCCCGCGCTGATCGTGGGACGGACACGGAGGAACCCGTCCATGCCGCCGGCGCGCGAGCCGTGAACCTCGCAGTAGTAGTGGTAGGTGCCAGCCGAGACGTGCAGCTGCTTCTCCGGCATCTGGTTGGGCGGGCCCGTGCGAAACAGGCGCTTGTCCTGGCGGATGTTGTGGGAAAGCGCGGGCGGATTGGGATCAGCGATCCAGACGCCTTCGGTGCTCCCCGCAGATACGACCGCGTTCGCCTTGCGCGGTGTGAACGAACTGTTGTCGAAGTTGATCTCGGGGTTGGGGTTGACCCCTGCCTGCGCTATCGCCACGAGCACGGACGCTGCCGCAATCGTCGTCGCCCCGATCCGAACGATGTCCTTCATAGCTGCGCCTCCCCGTTCAAGTTCCCCCGTCTGCTGTGAGAATCAGGGTAGTGCGCTCCGAAACCGCTGTCCAGTCGCACGCGATCGAAGCGCGCGCCCTGCGCCGCGACTTCGGTGACGTCCCGGTCCTGCGGGATGTGTCGTTCCGGCTCGAGTCCGGGTACAGCCTGGTCGTGCTGGGCCCGAACGGTGCCGGCAAGTCCACGCTGCTGCGGATGCTGGCGACGCTGCTGCGCCCGAGCGGTGGTGAGATCGTCCTCCACGGCGCCGAGCTGCCGCGGGAGAGCTGGAAGGCACGCGGCCGGATCGGTTATCTGGGTCACGATCCTCTCCTCTACCGCGACCTGACGGCCGCCGAGGCCCTGGGGTTCCACGCGCGCCTGCACGAGATCGAGGCGCCGGGCGAGCGTGTGGCCGAGCTGCTTGGAGCCGTCGGGCTGGCTCGTAAGGCAGGCCAGCTGGTCCGCACGCTCTCGGCCGGACAGTTGCAGCGGCTGGCCGTATGCCGCTGCGTCCTGCACGGTCCCGATCTCCTCCTGCTCGACGAGCCGGGTTCAAACCTCGATCCGGCGGGCCTCGAGACCGTCGCGCCCCTGATCGGTCCCGGGGAGGGACGGACGCGTGTTGTGGTGACCCACGACGTGGATCGCGGCCTTGGCGAGGCCGACCGGGCGCTGGTGCTGGAGGCCAACGGTACGGTCGCATACGAGGGTCCCGCCGACGGGATCACGCCCGCCCAAGCGCGCCAGGTCTACGTATGAGCTCCGCGTTTAGAGCGATCCTCGCCAAGGACCTGCGGATCGAGCTGCGCACGCTGCAGTCGCTGCCGGCGATGGCGCTGTTTGCCATCACCACGTTCGTGATCTTTCGCTTCGGGCTCGACCGGACCTCTCTCGATGGCAGTCTTGCGGCAGGCGTCCTGCTGGTTACGGTTCTCTTCGCGGCGATGCTCGCGATCAGCCGCCTGTTCGTCGCCGAGCGCGACGAGGGCGGGTTCGACGCCATCCGGCTGGCCCCGGTCGATGGCACGTCCCTGTTCGCGGCAAAGGTGGCGGCCCTGGTGATCTATCTCGCGATACTGGAGGCGGTCGCGCTGGTCACCTTTGCCGCATTCTTTCTCGACGGCTTCGGAGCCCTGCCGGGGCTCGCGCTGGTCCTGCTGCTCACGAACCTCGGCTTGGCGGCGGTCGGCACGGTTGTCTCGACGATCGGCGCAAACTCGCGAGCGCGCGATCTGCTGACCCCGCTGATCCTGCTGCCGCTCTCGGTACCGCTGATGATTGCCGCCGCCGGCGCGGCTGAGCCCCAGCTCGCCGCAAGCGGAGCATCCTGGGATGGCGCCGGGGAGTGGCTGGCGACGCTCGCTCTCTACGATCTGGTGTTCCTCGCGCTGGGCTACGCCGTCTATGACTTCCTGCTCGAGGATTGACCTCCAAACGATGAGATCGCCAAGCACCAGAGCCCTTGCGCTGGCCACCGTGACCGTTCTCGTGGCGGCGTTCGCGATGGTCTTCTTCTACGCCCCGCTGGACGCGGACCAAGGCTTCGTGCAGAAGATCTTCTACGTGCACGTCCCGATCGCGATCTGCGCGCTGATCGGGTTCGTGGTCGGCGCTTTCCACGCGATCCGCCACCTGCGATCAGGCGACCCGATCCACGATGTCCGCTCTTACGTGTCAATCCACACGGGCGTGATCTTCGGTGTTGGCGCGCTCATCACCGGCTCGATCTGGGCCCGCGCGGCCTGGGGCAAGTGGTGGGTCTGGGAGGAGCCGACGCTGGTCTCCTTCCTGATCGTCTTCCTTCTCTACGCCACGTACTACCCGCTGCGATACGCGATTGCCGACCGCGAGCGCCAGGCTCGCTATGCCTCGGTGTTCGCCATCACCGCTGGTGCGTTCGTGCCGCTCAACTTCATGGCCGTGCGCATGGCCGAGTCGCTGGTGCATCCACGGGTATTCGCCACCGCCGACGGAGGCTTGCCCGGCTCGATGGCGCTGACGGTCTTGATCGCGCTCGTGGGCATGGGGCTGCTGTTCTGGACGCTCGTGCGCTTCGAGCTCGCGGCGAAGTCGACCAAGGCCCAGCTCTCGCGCCTGCGTAGAGCGCTCGATTCAGAGGGCCCCGAACCCGGTGCGTCGCGAATCGCGCCCACCGTGCCCCAGACCTCCTGATGCCGGCACTACCACTCGACGAAGCAGGCAAGTACGTCGCCGGGGCGTATCTCGTCTTTTTGGCGCTGGTGCTCGTGTACGTCGCGATCATGGCCGTCAAGCTCGACCGGATGCAGCGCGACCTCGCGGACCTCGCGGACCTCGCCGAACGGCGGAGCGGGAATGGCTGACCTGCTCTGCCTCGGGGTCTCGCACAAGACCGCTCCGCTCGAGCTGCGCGAGCGACTGGCGCTGCCCGAGGGGCGCGCGGTCGGTGTCCTCGGCGAGCTGCTTGTAGCCGACGAGATCGTCGAGGCCGCGGCGATCTCCACCTGCAACCGCACCGAGCTCTACATCCACGCCGCCGACCCCGTGGGCGCCGAGTCGCTTGCGCTCAGCGTGCTGGCCCGGGTCGCCGAGATCCGGCTGACCGAGCTGGTCAGCCACCTCTACTCGATGCGCGGCTCGGAGGCGGCGAACCATCTCTTCCGGGTCACGGCCGGGCTCGACTCGATGATCGTCGGGGAAACCGAGGTGCAGGGCCAGGTCAAGCGCGCCTACGAGCTGGCCCTCGTGGAGAGCGCCAGCGGCCCGGTGCTCAACCGCCTCTTTCGCGGCGCGCTGGCGGCAGGCAAGCGAGCCCGGAGTGAGACCGCGCTGTCCGAGCGGGCGCTTTCCGTCCCGCAGGTCGCGGTCGAGCTCGCCCAGCGCAACCTCGGCGACCTCGAGGACCGCAGCGTCCTCGTGGTCGGCGCCGGCGAGACCGCCGAGCTGACCGCTCGCGCACTGGCGGCGCGCGGGGTGAATGCGGTCTTCATCGCCAACCGCCATTACGATCGCGCGATCGGCCTGGCCCAGCGCTTCGGTGGTAGCGCGGTGCGCTTCGAGGAGCTGCCCACCCTGCTTGCCGGAGCCGACATTGTCGTCTCCTCTACGTCCTCGCCACACCACGTGATCGAGCGCGAGGGTCTCTCCGAGGTGATGGAGGTTCGCGCCGGACGACCGCTGCTGCTGATCGACCTGGCCGTCCCCCGCGACATCGCGCCCGGATGCCGCGAGCTTGCGGGCGTGAGCGTGCACGACATGGACGACCTCCAATCGCTGGTGGAGCGCAACGCCTCGGGGCGCGAAGCGGAGGCAAAGCGTGCCGAGCAGATCCTGCGCTCGGAGCTGGGGCGCTTTGAGCGCTGGCTCGCCTCCCAGGAGGTGACGCCCACCATCGCCGCCCTGCGCGAGCGCGCAACCGAGGTCGTCGAGCGGACCCTTGCCGAGAACGATGGTCGCTGGGAGGACCTTAGCGACGCCGACCGCGAGCGGTTGAAGACGATGGCCTTCGCGATCGCGAACCGGATCCTGCACGAGCCGACCCTGCGGCTCAAGCGCGATGCTGCCGACGGTGAGGCCGCGGCCGGCCATGTGCACGCGCTACGAGATCTGTTCGGCCTCGACGGTGAGACCGAGCCGCACGCCGACGCGGACGCGGACGTGACCGAGCTCGACGAGCGCCGCCGCGCCAAGCGCGGCTGAGCCGGGCCGTGCGGATCGCAACTCGCGGCAGCGCCCTGGCGCTCGCCCAGGCCGAGGCCGTCGGCGCTGCAATCGGAGCGGTCGAGCTGGTGCGTGTGGCCAACCTCGATGGCGACCCAGGCGACAAGGCGCGCTTCGTACGCAGTGTCGAGCGTGCCCTGCTCGACGGCAACGCGGAGCTCGGCGTGCACTCTGCGAAGGACCTGCCGGGCGTGATGCCCGATGAGCTTGCCCTCGCAGGCGTGCCGGCGCGAGAGGATCCAGCCGACGCCTATGTGGGCGACGCCGCCGCGTTGGCTGACGTGCCCGAGGGCGCTCGCATCGGCACGGCCAGCCTGCGCCGCAGATCCCAGCTGCTGGCGCTCCGCGACGACCTCCAAGTGGTCGAGGTGCGCGGCAACGTGGACACCCGGCTGCGCAAGCTCGCCGCCGGGGAGGTGGACGGCCTGGTGCTGGCCGTTGCCGGCCTGAAGCGCCTGGGCCGCGAGGATGAGATCGCCTTCCGGTTTGGGGCTGACGAGATGGTGCCAGCGCCGGGCCAGGGTGCCCTCGCGCTGCAGACCCGCTCCGACGACGCCGCCGCCCGTGCCGCCGCGGCAGCAGTCAGCGACCGCGAGGCGTTGATCGAGTTCACGGCCGAGCGAGCCGCGGTGGGTGTGTTAGGCGCAACGTGCGAGACCCCGGTTGGGATCTGCGCGCGCCATCTCGAAGGCACCCTGGCGGTGGCCGGCTACGCCGGGCTTCCCGACGGCAGCGAGTGGGTGCGCGACGCCCTGCGCGGCGACCCGGAGCAACCGGCCGCGCTGGGCGAGGCGATCGCGGAACGGCTGCTGGCCGCTGGCGCCGGCGACATCCTCGAGCGGGCGTCTGGATGAGCGCGCGAGCGGGCGTCGCCTACCTCGTCGGAGCGGGTCCCGGGGATCCCGGGCTGATGACGGCTCGCTCGCTGGCGCTCATCGCCACCGCCGACGTGATCCTCTACGACCGTTTGATCCCGGCGGGAGCCCTCGACGGCGCGCGCGATGACGCCGAGCTCGTGTACGTCGGCAAGCAGCCCGGCGAGGTCGCGATGGAGCAGGAGCGGATCGGCGAGGAACTCGTGGCGCGTGCTCGGGACGGCAAGAGCGTCGTCCGGTTGAAGGGCGGTGACCCGTTCGTCTTCGGCCGCGGCGGAGAGGAGGCTGAGGCGTTGGCGGCAGCGGGCCTCCCGTTCGAGATCGTGCCCGGCGTGACGGCGGGCGTCGCCGCTCCGGCCTATGCGGGGATCCCTGTCACCCACCGTGACGACTCGTCGGCCGTTGCCTTCGTCACCGGACACGAGGATCCGGGCAAGCCTGAGACCGCTCTCGATTGGAATGCGCTCGCGGCCTTCCCGGGAACGCTCGTCCTCTACATGGGCGTAAAGAACCTGCCGGACATCGCCCGGCGCCTCGCCGCCGCGGGGCGTGACCCGAACGAGCCAGCGGCTGCGGTCGAGCGGGGCACCTATCCGAGGCAGCGCGTGGTCGCGGCGACCCTGGCGACGCTCGCCGAGGAGGTCGAGAAGGCCGACCTGCGCCCGCCGTCGATCCTGCTTTTCGGCCCCGTGGCCGCGAGGCGCGAGGAGATCGCCTGGCTGGAAGCCCGGCCGCTGCACGGCCTGCGGGTCGTCGTTACCAGGGCGCGCGCCCAGGCCAGTGGGCTGGCCGGCGCCCTCTCAGATCTCGGCGCCGAGGTCGTTCAGCTTCCCGCGATCCGGATCGAGGCGCGAACCGGCTCGGCCGAGGTCGCGGCCGCGATCGAGGCGCTGCACACCTACGCGCTCGTCTGCTTCACCAGCCCGAACGGGGTCCGCCTTCTCTTCGACGCTATGGCCGATCGCGGCGTCGACGCGCGGGCGCTGGCGGCGGCGCAGGTGGCGGCCATCGGGCCCGGCACGGCCCGTGTCCTCCGTCAGCGAGGTGTCGTCGCCGACGTGGTGCCGGAACGCTTCGTCGCCGAAGCGCTGGTGGAGGCGCTCGAGCCGCTCGACGTCCAGGGCAAGCCCGTGCTGGTCGCCCGTGCCGCCGAGGCGCGCGAGGTCCTGCCCGACGCCCTGCGTGATCGCGGCGCCGACGTGGACGTTGTGGCGGTCTACGAGACGGTGCGCGAGCAACCGGGCCCAGAGGCAATCGCGGCGGCCATGGAAGCCGACTACCTCACGTTCACCTCCTCATCCACGGTGCGCAACTTTCTCGAGGTGACCGGGGGCAGCGTGCCAGATGGAGCGCGGGTCGTCTCGATCGGCCCTGTGACCAGTGAGACAGCGCGGGAGGCCGGACTCGAGGTTCACGTCGAGGCCTCACGTCACGACCCCGCCGGCCTGGTCGAGGCACTGGTCGCCGACGCTGCGAGATGATCGACGCCCACAGCCGCCTGCTGAAGGGTTCAGGTGGCCAGAACAACCACAACCCTTCATCAGATGCTGCCCCGACCAATGAGCGCCGTGACGGGTTGGGGAGCGCCTGATGGACGGGCCGCACCACCACCACCGACGGACCGACTCGACGAATGATCGGGCACGCGAGCTCGCGATCGCCGGGGCGCCGTCGGGGACCGCGGTGACCGCGACGGAGCAAACGGCTGGGCGCGGCCGGCGCGGCCGGCGCTGGTCGGCACCGCCAGGCGCGGCGCTGCTCTGCTCACTGATCCTGCGGCCCCTGGACGCCTCCCATGCCCTTCTGCCGCTGGCGGTTCCATTGGCCGTCTGTGCGGCTGCGGAGAAGCTCGCCGGCGTCGAATGTCAGGTGAAGTGGCCGAACGACGTTTGGCTGCACGAGCGCAAGCTCGCCGGCGTCCTGGTCGAGGCACGGCCGCCGGATTGGGCCGTGATCGGCGTCGGTCTTAACCTCGCGGTTGCCGACGATGAGTTCCCGGCCGACCTGCGCTGGCCAGCGACCTCGCTCGGAGGCGGCGTCGGTGCCAGCGAAGCACTGGAGGCCCTGCGAACGGCACTGGGTGAGTGGGCGAATGCCGCCCCAGACGAGATCCTCGGCGAGTTTCGCCGACGTGACGCGTTGCAAGGCCGCGCGATCATCTGGGAGGGCGCGGGCGGCGGCTCCGGTGCCGCAGCCGGCATCGATGATCGCGGCAACCTGTTGGCCCGCGATGCGGACGGCGTCGAGCACGCGCTCGGCTCCGGCGAGGTCAGTCTGAGGATTCCTCGCTGAGCTTCTCGCGCGCGGGCTTCTTTGCGCCTTCGGGCTTGCCGTTGGCATCGCGGCCCTTGCCCTTGCCTTTGCCCTTGCTTCGGCGGCGGCGCTTGCCCGAACCGCCCTTCGGGAAGTTGCGGAGCAGCTCGCGGGCCACGGCCGAGGGCTTCCGGGCCATTCGCATCCGGGCGCCTCGCAGCACCTCCTCGGCCTCCGGGGTATGAGCGACGGCGGCGGCCAGGAGCGCCACGGACAGTCGGCGGTCCTGCTGCCGCGCCGCGGTTACGAGGCGGCGGGCGTTGCGCCCATGCGCGCGTCCTGAGGAGTTGACGAACAGGCCAAGCAGGCGCTTGGTCTCCGGCCAGCGCTGCACCGCGTACTGCTCGTGCAGCTCGCGAGTCGCCTCGGCGAGTCGCCACACCCACGCCTGAGCCTGGTCACGCCGTCCGATGCGTCGCTCGGCGAGCGCATCAAGAAGTGCCTTCGCGCCGGCGCGACGTTCGTCTCGCGGCCAGGCGGCGACGATGTCGCAGCAATCGTCGAAAGCCTCCGCGTCGCGCGTGGCCGCGACCTCGGTCAGCGCTTTCAGGCGGAGCTGCTGGTTGCGGTTGCGCTGCACGCAGGTGAGCAGGAAGCGGCGGCGCAGTTCCTTGGCCTCGTCGTGCTGAATCATCGCTTTCGCCCGGCGCCACTGGTTCGCCGTCACGCGGGATCCGGCGAGCGCTGCCCAGGCGTGCTGCTCGGTGTAGTTCAGGTTCTCAACCGCGATGCGCCAGAGTTCCCGTTCGAGCACCGCGAGGCGTCGCTCGGGGTCGGCGGCGACCGGCACCACCCGGCGTTCGACGCGGACGCGACGCCCGCGCCCGCGACGCACCGGTCCGACGACGATCGCGCCGCCGCGGTAGACGTCGCGATCGAGCAGGCTGTGCAGGGTCACGATGGCCTCGTCCGAGGTCGTGGCCGGGTGGACGAGGTCGATTACAAGCCCCGCCTCCTTGCCGTTGGCGCGCCGGGTCACGCGGCCCACCCGCTGCTGGTAGACCCGACGCGAGGCGGTCGGGGCGAGGTGCATGCAGATCGTCGCGCGTGGCGAGTTCCAGCCTTCGGCGAGCAGCATCGCGTTGCAGAGCACGTCCACCTCGCCGCGCTCGAAACCGGCGAGGATCTCTGCAAGCTCGCGCTTTGGCGTCTCGCCGGAAACGGCTCGGGCGTTGATACCGGCGTCGCGCAGCGCGCTCGCCACGTTCACCGCGTGCTTGACGCCGGCCGTGTAGAGGACCCCGGGCACGTTGCGAAACCGTGAGCGGTAGAGGTCGGCGATCGCGACGTTGAACGGGCCCTGGTCCAGCAGCTTCGCAAGCTCGTCCTGGTCGAAGTCCTGATCCACCTCGCCGCGCCGCAACGGCACGTTGGTGAGCGAGCGGACGCCTGGCCCCGGGGGGATGCGCAGGCAGCGCAGCGGTGCGATCACACCGCGCCGCGCGGCCTGGGCCAGGTCGAAGCGCGAGGTCTGGGTGGGGAAGAGGTCGGCCACATGGCGCGCGATCAGGGCGCCCGTCGCGGTCATTCCGATGAAAACAGCGCCCTGCATCTCGCGAATGCACGAGCTCGTCTTCTCGCCAAGCGCTGTGTGGGCCTCGTCGCAGATTACGATCGAGTACGCGTCGGAGACGCGGCTGGAGTTGCGGACGAACCATTGGTAGGTCTCGACCGTCACCGGACCGTACGGGTGGTCCGCGCCGTCGAGGAGCGGGGGCGAGAGCCGATCCTTGTAGCCACGGTCGGAGATCTCACCGATGAACTGGTCCACCAGGTTGCGCCGGTGGGTGAGGATCAGGATGCCGCCGGTACGGGAGGCCTCGACGAAGCCGACGGCGGCGACCGTCTTGCCAGCACCCGTCGCGTGCTCGAACCAGAAGCGGCGGCTGGCTCCCGGGTCGTTGAGTACCTCCGGCGTGGCCTCCTCGTCGGAGTCGGGATCCGGTTCGTCCACCCAGTCGAGTGGCTCCTCCTCGTCAGCCTCCAAGAGCTCGTCCTCTGCCTCGGCGTCCTCATCGGCGCCGTTCGGACGTGCACCGTTGGTCTCGGACGGGTCATCCGCGGCGGCCTCGGCGGCGGCGCCGTTTCCGTTCGTGCCCGCAGCGGTCTTTTCGACTTCCGCGATCAGCGCCGCGAGGGTGCCCGACAGGGCGTCCACCTGGTGCTCGTTCAACTGGGCGCCGTCGAGCAGGGTGGGCGGCTCGTCGGCCAGGAGGCGCTCCAGGCCGAGCACCAGCGAGTACTCGCGGCGCCATTCGGCCGAGGGCGACTCGGCGCCACCGCCGAGCTCGGCGACGGCGCCGTTGAATGCGCTCAGGCGCGCGCCGGCCAGGTCGGTGAGCTTCTCTCCCTCGAGGAGAATCGGCTCACGGGTGAACTCCCGAACCCGTTCCAGGTCGGCTTGTTTCGGGTTGCGTACCGCGCTCGCGGCAACGTCGGTGGCTTTGGCCATCAAAAGGGCTTTCTTTGGGCGCCAGTGCGACCGCTGGGGCGCGGGCACGAGCGCAGTAAGCTCGGTTGGGACGGTCGACGCAGCTTCCCCTCAGCTTGGCCGACGCCCCGCGAATCCCTACGCGGGATCCAGGGGAAAAGTAGCACCCGGGCGGGACGAATGGCTGGAACAGGCGGACATAGCGGCGGATTTCGTGCCTGGGCGGCGGCCCTGAGCATCGCTGCGGCAACGTTCTTTGCGGCCTGTGGTTCAGGTGACTCCGGCGATTCCGGGGCAGGCAACCCGGACAGCGAACTGAGCGTTGCCAAGGCGTCGGCCCCATTGAACGGCGCGTCGCCCGCGCTGACGAGCTTGCGCGCGGAGGCCAACCAGGTTCTCGGCGGAGGCCTGGGCGCATTCGAAGCTCGCCTCGGAGCGCTGGAGGGCACGCCCGTAGTCGTCAACAAATGGGCCTCGTGGTGCGGGCCGTGCCGGGAGGAATTTCCGTACTTCCAGGCTCAGGCGCTGAAACGGGGCGATGAAATCGCATTCATCGGGCTGCTCTCCAATGACGGTGAACAGACCGGCTCTGAGTTTCTCTCACAGCTACCACTGCCATATCCCAGCTACCTCGACTCCGATCAGGAGATCGCTTTCGAGATCGATGCGGGACGTGAGTTCCCCTCGACGCTCTTCATCGACGCAGCCGGCGAGGTGGTCCACACGAAGCTCGGCCCGTACATCGACGAGGCGGCGCTGGCCGCCGACATCGACCGCTACCTCGGCTGACCGGCCAAATACCTACGGTGCCGTAACAAAGCTTTCGGTGCGTGTAACAATCAGGAGGTATGTCTCCCGAGCAACGCACCTCGCAAACCAAGTTGAATTCGTCGGGCAAGGGCTGATCGTTGGACGCTGCACGCCGCACACGGAACTTCGCATGGTCGATCGTTCGCTGGCCCTTGTCGGCGGCAGCGATTATTGCCTTCGGCGCGGGCGTTCCCTACGCCTGGGTCTGGGTCGGATCGCAGTTGCAGGGCGGTACGGCACCGTCGCTGTCCGGGCTCGGCGTGGCCCTGGTCGGCATCGTGGCGTCATACACCCTGATGGCGTTTCTGCTCGCCTGGATCAAAGCCGTCGTCACCCATGACGAGGGCGGCCCGATTCGCCACGACTGGAACCGAAGCCTGTCCGCCGAACGCCGTCAGGGTCCCGAGACACATCCCATCGAGGACCTGGTGATGACGGCGACGATCCTCGTCGGGGTCATTTGCACGGGCTGGTTCCTCATGTTCGGCAACCCCGGCGTCCCTCAGGTCTGAGCGGAGGGGCGATCTTCTGCGTCGCGCCTGGCTTGTCTGTCTAGCGGCGGGGCTGGCGTTGGCGGTCGGGTCCGCCGCCGCGCAGGAGGAGCGCCTGGCCGTCTCCATCGAGCTGACCGGGTCGATCGACCCGGCGACCGATCGCTGGCTCGAGCGGTCGCTCTCCGACGCTGCTGCCGATGGGGCTGAGCTCGTGATCGTTCGGCTCGACACACCCGGCGGGCTCGACTCGTCGCTGCGCTCGATCGTCCAGGAGGTGATCGCCGCACCAATGCCCGTGGCGGTTTACGTCTCGCCCGACGGGGCGCGCGCAGCGTCCGCTGGGCTGTTCGTCACCCAGGCGGCCGACGTCGCGGCGATGGCGCCTCAGACGAACATCGGATCGGCGAGCCCGATCTCGATCGGCTTCGGCGAGACCGACGAGGTGCTGGGCCGCAAGATCGAGAACGATGCAGCCGCCTACGTACGGGCGCTCGCCTCCGAGCACGGACGCAACCCCGACCTCGCGGAGGAGATGGTGCGAGAGGCGACAAACGTCACGGCCGCGGAGGCGCTCGACGTGGGCCTGATCGACGTGATCGCAACCAGCGAGGACGAGCTGCTGGCCGATCTCGACGGGTTCGAGATCCAGGGCCCGAAGGCGGGCACGCTCGACACCGACGGCCTGCGGGTCGAGCGGCGCGACATGCCGTTCCAGTACGACGTACTCCAGCTGCTGGTCAATCCCAACGTCGCGTTCATCCTGATTCTCGCCGGCGTCGTCGGGCTTGCGATCGAGATCTTCAGCCCAGGTCTGATCTTCCCCGGCGCCTTCGGACTCGTTTCCTTCCTCGTGGGGCTATATGGCACGGCGCAGTTGCCGGTGACCGCGGTTGGAGTGCTGCTGCTCGTTCTCGGGTTCGCCCTCGTCGTGGCCGAGGCACACGTCGCCGCGAACGGGGTTCTCGGCGTGGTCGGCGCGATTGCACTCGCGATCTCCGGGCTACTTCTGTTCGACACGGACACTGAGGGGTTCGGGATCTCCGAGCCGCTGGTGATCGGGGTGGGGCTGGCCCTAGGCGGCGGGCTCGCCGCCGTCGGCGCGAAAGTGATCGCGGCAAGGCGTAACCCGGTTCACACAGGGCACGAGGAGCTTGTGGGAGCGGAAGGCGAGGTGCGGATGGCGATCGACCCGGTCGGGCAGGCGTTCATCCGTGGCGCTCTCTGGCGTGCCGAGGCCGAGGAGGGCCCGATCGCGCCCGGCGCTAGAGTGCGAGTCGAGTCGGTCGACGGACTCACCTTGATGGTGCGATCGATCACCGGCCAGTCCGACGAAGCTACGCAGGAAGGATCGACCAGCCAATGAACGCAGCACTCGCAGTCGTTGCCGTTCTCGGCATTCTCCTTTTGCTTCTTATCGCCAGCGCGGTGCGGATCCTGCGCGAGTACGAGCGCGGCGTGATCTTCCGGCTCGGCCGCATGATTGCCCAGAAGGGCCCAGGGCTGATCATCCTGATTCCGGTCGTCGACCAGATGGTGCGGGTCGACCTGCGGACGGTGACCCTGAACGTCCCGCCCCAGGAGATCATCACCAAGGACAACGTGACAGCCCGGGTCAACGCCGTTTGCTACTTCCGGGTGATCGACCCCAACAAGGCGATCACCGATGTCGAGAACTACCTTCTCGCCACATCCCAGATCGCCCAGACGACGCTTCGCTCCGTTCTCGGCAAGGCCGAGCTCGACTCGTTGCTGGCCGAGCGTGAGCGGCTGAACGTCGAGCTGCAGCGGATCATCGACGAGCAGACCGAGCCGTGGGGCGTGAAGGTCACCACGGTTGAGGTCAAGGACGTCGAGATCCCGCAGGAGATGCAGCGTGTGATCGCCCGCCAGGCCGAGGCCGAGCGTGAGCGTCGCGCAAAGGTGATCGCGGCCGACGGCGAGTTCCAGGCTTCCGAGAAGTTGAGTCAGGCGGCGGATGTGATCAGCCGCAACCCGGCGACGCTCCAGCTGCGCTATCTACAGACGCTGCTGGAGATGGGCGTGAACCAGAACACGACGATCGTCTTCCCGCTGCCGATCGACCTCCTGAAGGCGTTCGTGCCTACGGACCAGCCGCGCTGACCGCCCCGGAGATACGCATAGATCAGCTCACGGGGCTGCGGAGCGTTCTCGCTCCCGGTCGCGCCGAGCGTCCTGACGTGTTCTCGCCGGCTCCCGCCGAGTCCCGACCCGACGCTGCCGAGACCTGTCCCTTCTGCGAGGGGCGCGAGGATCGGACCCCGCCCGAGATCTGGGCGGACCGCTCAGGTGACGGGGGCATCGATACGCCGGGCTGGCAGGTTCGCTCGGTCCCTAATCTCTATCCGCTGCTTGGAGGCGAGGCGGCGGCGACGGATGCCGAGACGGCAATGGCCAGTTCCGTCGACCCGATGGCCGACTCGCGGCGCGGCGCCGAGTCCGGGCTCTTCGGCTCCCAGCCCGCCGACGGGACGCACGAGGTGATCGTCAGCAACCCGCGCCACGAGACCACGCTCCACGCGCTCTCAGAGCAGGAGCTGAAGGTGGCGGTGGCGGGTTGGCGCGAGCGCATGGGTCGCGTCGCCCCCGACGCCTCCTACGCGCATCTGATCGTGAATGAGGGACCGCTCGCGGGCGCGTCGCTGGAGCACTCCCACGCCCAGCTCTACGGCCTTCGCTTCGTTCCCGCGGAGGTGGCGCGGGAACGCGAGCGCGCAACGGCCTACCACCAGCGCACGATGGGCAGCCACCTGCTGGCCGACGTTGCCACCGAGGAGGTCCGGCGGCGCGAGCGGTTCGTAGCCGCCGACGACGAGGCGATCCTGATTTGTCCCTGGGCCGCCCGCTCCCCATTCGAGTTGCGCATCGTCCCCCGCACGCCTTCGCCATCTTTCGAGGCCGAAGGCCAGGGTGGGGCGGCCATGCTCGGCACCGCGCTGCGAGCGCTCGCCGGAGTCTTCGGGGCACTACCCCAGCTCAACCTTTGGGTCCGCACGGCGCCCCGCGGAACCGAGGAGTTCTGCTGGCACATCGACATCGTGCCCAGGCTGACGGTCCGGGCCGGATTTGAGCTCGGCACCGGGGTGGAGGTGAGCGTTTACGCGCCCGAGCGGGCCGCGTCGGACCTGCGTGAGGCGCTCGGCTAGATCACGGCCCTCCGTGCTGCTCGAGCCTCGAGCTGTCGCCCTTGCAGACGATGTCGCCCTTGCGAACGCCTTTGGCGCGGACGAAGTACTTGACGAACCCGGGCTTGTTGTCGATTACGAATTTGTAGCTGCCGTTCGGCTTGCTCTTCACCGTGGAGTGCTGGCTGTATGTGGGGGCCTTCCCGTCCTGGCGGAACAGCACCAGCTTGCGCCGGCGCTCACACTTCGACTCCCGTGACTTGACCCTCCCAGAGAAGACGGCTCGGTAGTTGCGCTGCGCGCGCGGTGCGCTCCGGCAGTTGAAGACCGGCTGGTTTGAATAGTCCGTGCAGCGGTCGCTGATCGTCACCCTGGTCTTGAATCGTTCCACCTCGCCACCCTGGGCGGGGCCGGCCGCCGTCAAGCCGGCGGCAATCAGAAGAGCTGCGGTAATTCTGCGCGTACCCATCGGTTCCCCTCAGTCGTTTTGCTGCAACCTAGTGACTACTCTGAGGCGCCATGCCGCCGCCCACAGCTCGTCCATTCCCCCGCTACCTCGCCGATGCCGCCCAGGAGGGCAGGCCCACCGGCCGTTTCGAGGAGCGTCTCGCGGCCGAGTTCGTCAAGGCCTGCGAAGGCCACTCTGGCGAAGCCGGGTCGGCACTCGACCCCGAGTCGATCCGCTGGTTCCCCGACCGAACATGGGGCGGGCGCACCTACCACCCGTGCACCGGAGAAGCGCGCGAGGAATCCGTCCCGAAGGGGTCGCCCGACGGCGCCGAGCCCGTGCTGGTCGAGTACTACGGCTGGGTCTCGCACGTTCCGGGCGAGGGCGACGACCCCAGCGACCTGCGCGCAAATGCCGACTTCACCGACGTAACCGCCGACATGAGCCCTGAGTGGCAGGTGGACCTCTCCGACGATGTCATCGGTGCCTGGCGCTCCGAGGGTGGGCGCGGGGGCGATGTCACGCTCATCTGGGGCCTTCCACTCGTGCGCGGAGCCGTCGCAGCCACCGCCGAGCTCGACGGCGAGGTTGTCGATCAGGCGCCGATCCAAGACGGCCGGTTCTCGCTCGTCGCCGTCGACGCCGTCCGCGGTTTCGGCGACGACCATTTCCTCACCGTGAAGCTCTGGGATCGCCGCTTGCGCCAGATCGCTTCCGAGAGCCTCTACGACGAGGGCAGCGAAGACGAAGAGGAAGACGACTCCCCTGCCAGCGCCATCCCGGGCGTCGGCTAGCAGCCGCTCCGGGCCTAGACTCCGCCTTCGAGCCCGGATAGCTCAGGTGGATAGAGCGACTCCCTCCTAAGGAGTAGGCCCCAGGTTCGAGTCCTGGTCCGGGCGTATGGGTCGATTGGCAGCCGCAGCCGCGCTCGCCCTGCTGCTCGTGGGAGGCGGTTGCGGGTCAGATGACAGCGACGATTCAGCGGGGTCTATCAGCCCGCGGCCGGTCGAGGCCACGGACCCGCTGCCCAAGCTCCAACGCGGATACGCCGAGTACGTCTCCCCGGTTGCCGGATTTGCGCTCGGGCGCCCGCCCGGCTGGGAGGCGAGTGAGGAGGGTACGGCCACCTTGATGCTCGCTCCCGACCGCCTGGTGGCGCTGACGATCTCCGCCGACCGGACTTCCCAGGCGCTCGGCACGGACCTCGAGCGGTTCGCGGTGGACACCTTCACCGAGCTTCCCGGATATGAGGGTCGGCCTGAGCCCTCCGACCCGAAACGCTTCCGCCACCCGTACGACGGCTTCGAGGTGACCGGCGAGGGCGTGGCCACCGACTCCGGCGTGCGCCAGCGCATCCGCGTCGTCGCCTTGGCGCGAAAGGGCGTGGTGGTGCTGACCGCGGTCATTGCAGAGAACTCGGACGAGGGCGCCAGGGCGGAAGTGGCGCAGGCCGTCGAGGCCGTCCGAACGCTCAGGAGCCGCCCGCTCTAGCGAAAGCGTTGGCCTAGGCGTCTGGGCGGTCCGGGTATACGTCGTCGATGGTGGTGAGGGCTCTGAATGGCGCGCCCGCCGCCTCGGCGATCGCGTCGCCGCCCCCTGCCAGGCGATCGACCACGCACACGCAGCCGGCGATCTCGAGGCCGTGGGAGCGGATCAGCTCGATCGCGGCGACGGTGGAGTCGCCCGTCGTGACCGTGTCCTCGACCACCAGCACGCGCGCCCCCGCCTCGACAGGCCCCTCGACCATCCGCTGGAGGCCGTGCTGCTTGCGCTCCTTGCGCACGAAGAATCCGACGAGTCCCGCACCGTCCGGAACGGCGATCGCCGCGCACGCGAGTGGTATCGCGGCCATCACCGGGCCACCGACCGCGCTGGCCTTCGCCTGCACGGCGGCGTCGGCGAGTAGCTCACCGGCGGCGCGGAAGCCGGCCGGGCGCATAAGCGCGCGGCGGGCATCGACGTAGTAGGAGGCCGACGCGCCGGACGAAAGGGTTACCTCGCCGAGCACGAGGGCGTGCTCGCGGAGTTCGGAGAGAAGCGCCGCGCGCGCGGCGTTGAGGTCGGTGCTCACGCGCGGCGCCTCATGGGCGGGGTCAGCGGTAGACGTAGAAAACGTCGCCGATGTCGATCCACTTGTAGATGAAGTTCGAGTTCGGCGGTGGGTTGCGCAGGCACCCGTGGCTGGCGGGGTAGTTCGGCACCGAGTGGTAACCGTGGGTCGCGTAGCCGCGGATGAAGTAGACCGAGTGGATCATCCCGAGCGAGTTCGTCCCATAGTCCTTGCGGTAGGTCGGGAACTTGCCGCGGATCGTCGGCGTCGCCGGCGCTCCCGAAGAGATGTGGAAGATGTGCTTCGGCTTGCCGTTCTTCGCCAGCACCATCACCTGCCGCGAGAGGTCGGTCTCGATGTGCTTCCCGCCACCCGGCCACTTCAGCCTGAAGCCACCCTTCCCGTTGGCGAGGTCGCGGAAGATTCCGGGGGTCGCCTGGGTTGACCGCGACATGTTGTTGACCTTGCGGAAGGCGAGCACCGCGCGGCCCGTGGCGTCGCCGTACTTCGCTCCCTTAGCCGTGTAGTAGGCCTTTCTCGCGAGCAGCTTGTTGAACAGGCGGACCGAGTCGCCGCGTTGGCCGGGGTCGAGGTCTGGGTAGGTCACACGCACCGGGCGGGTCCGCGCCGAGGCGCCTTCCTGCTCGGGCGAGACGATCTTCGTGGCGGCGATCCGGTACTTGCCGGACTTGATCAGGCGGCCCAGGTTGATCGCAAAGCCGCCCGAGTCGGTGCCCTGGATCGGTCGTACCGGCACGGTCTTGCGCTCGATCGTGCGCTGCCCCCGGTAGCCGACCACGCGGACCCTCTGACCCGGGACGAAGGGGTGAACGCGGCCCTGCGCGCCGAGGGGTGTACCCACCGTGACCTTGCCATCGCGCCCGCCCTTGAGCGTCAGAGTCACCGAAGCGTTCGCCGGTGTCGGGCCACGCTGGGCGACCTCCGGTTCAACCGCCTCGAGCGTCGTGGGGGCCGGTTTGTCCATCACCTCATTTCCTACCTCTTGCGCGGAGGCGAGTACCGGCACCGCGAGGGCTAGAAAGCTGGTCAGGGCGAGGGAGGGAACGAGGCGGGTTGAATTCACGCGATCATTGTGGCAAGCCCTGCACGCGGAATGCGCCAGACGGGGTCAGCCCGCCGTGACGACGATGAACGCGATTGCGTTGTTGATGACGTGAAGTGCAATCGGAGCGCGGATCGACCCCGTCCGCTCGTAGAGCCATGAGAGGATCAACCCGAAGATCGTCAGCTGGAGGATCACCGGCCAGCTGTCCGAGCCCGTGTAGTGGAAGAGCCCCCAGATTCCCGAGGAAACGATGGCGGCCACGGCGAAGGGCGCCTTTGCGCGAATCCCCGCGAACATGAACCCGCGGAAGAAGATCTCCTCGGCAATGGGCGCGGCGGCGATGATCAGGAAAGCCGCGGCGAAGTCGCCCAGGAAGCTCTCGCCGTAACCGAGCTCCCTCGTGATGTCCTCCTGCTCGGGCGAGAGCAGCAGGGAGAGGATCAGGGCGCAGCCGATGTATCCGAGGTACGACCCGACCGCGGGCCACCACGGTGACCGCGACGACGCGCCAAGGCCCAGCTCGCGCCGGTCGGCGGTCCCGCCGGGCCGGGCCATCGCGAACGACACACCGATCAGGGATGCAACGAGCACGCTCTGCAACGCGAGTGTGGAACCGAGCGACTCCAGGTCGCGGTCGAATGCCGAGACCACGACGGCCGCCAGGAGGGTGATGCCGAGCAGCACCCCGAGCCCGCCGACCACCCGGACCGGACCCCAGGATCCGCCGGGCAGACCGGGCGACTCCGCGGGCAGGGGCGCTGCGCCGGGTGGCGCGGCGCTGGTCTCGAGCGTTCCCCCCAGCGGGAGCGGAGAGTGGCCGGCCCGTCCGCGGAGCACGATCGTCCGCGCCGCGCGGTCGCCCAGGCGCTGGCGGCGTTCGGACTCCGGCACCGTGAAGAAGATCGCGACCAGGTCCGGCAGGCGCAGCAGGTTTCGCATCAGCGCCCGGTTCCAGCTCAGTGCGCTGCCGTCCTCGGTGGCGACGGTGATGCCCACGATCGCCTTGCCGGGAGTCCGCCCCCAGCGCCATTCGCCGATGATGAGCAGATTGATCCAGACGCTGAGGCCCACCAGCGTTGCGTACGCGATGGACTCTTCTTGATCGGTGGTCAGCGTTGTGCCGTCGGCCACCTCGGGTACCGCGACATAGGCCGCGATCGAGAGGATGACCCAGCCCAGGAGTGTGTCGAGGAGTCCAGCCGCCAGTCGGCGCCCAAGCCCCGCGTAGGCCGGGCTCACACGCCCACCACGGACGAGCTGAGCTCGGCGAGCGAGGCGATGTCCCCGCCGCCTTCGCGGTCGAGCAGGACTGCCCGGATCCCCGCCGCGGCAGCGCCCGCGACGTCCTCCTCTGGGGTGTCTCCAACGTGCAGCGCCTCGTCGGCGGCACACCCCGCGAGCCGCAGCGCGGCTTCGAAGATCGCCGGCTCGGGCTTTCTCACGCCCTCGGAGGCTGAGGTCACGATCCCGTCCAGCGAACTCCCGATGCCGCAGCGCTCGAGCACCTCCGAGAGCGAGATGTCCCAATTGGAGACACAAACCAAACGCAGGCCTCGTGCATGCAGCGCTTTCAGTGCCGGCGACGTATCCGGGTACGCCCGGAAGCGGATCGAGGCCATCATCGTGTCCACCGGGATCTCGCGATCGAGCTCCCAGGAGAGGATGTCCGCGCAGCGCGCGCGCAGGGCGGCAAGCGAGTCCTCGTCGCGACCCTCGTGGGCGTGCTCGGCGTAGAAGGCCATCTCCCTACGAACGGCGGCCACGAGCCGGTCGTCGGCTTCGATGTCGAGCTCGGTCGCGAGGTGGATCCAGGGTGGCTCGAGCTCGACGAGCGTGCCCAGCGCGTCGAGCAGCACGGCGCGGGTGGGAGCGCCCGGGGTATTGCCTGCGGCAGCCATCAGACGGGCAAGCTTGGCAGGATCACGTGCAGATGGATCAGGGCTTCTTCTCCGAGTACGACGACGTGATCGGCGCCCTCACCACGATGGCGATCACCCTCGCCGTCGCTTATCTGGTGGACCGCTTCGTTCTGGGCAAGGCGAGCGCGGTGGCGGGGCGCGTGGGTGAGAGCGGCGTCTCGCGCGCTGCGAAAACGCGGCTGCGCGTCGTGCGTCGCCTGGTGTTCGTGGTGATTGTGCTGATCGGCGCGGCTCTTGCGCTCGGCGAGTTCACGAAGCTGAACAAGCTCGCGACCGGCCTGCTTGCCTCCAGCGCGGTGCTGGGGATCGTGCTCGGGCTCGCCGCGCGCCAGGTGCTCGCAAACCCGTTGGCGGGCCTCCTGCTCGCCTTCACTCAACCGATCCGAATCGGCGACTCGGTCACTCTCGACGGTGAGACCGGTCGCGTCGACGACATCACGCTTTCCTACACCTTCATCGACACCGGCGACGGCCGCCTGATGATCGTGCCCAACGAGCGGGTGGTCACGAGCGTGGTCTTCAACCGGTCCACAGGGGATCGCACGGCACCGGCCGCCGCGTCGGTGTGGATCGCTCCGGATGCCGACCTGGCCGCCGCGCGCCGTGCGCTGGAGGGAGCCGGCGCTGACGAGGTCGAGGTGGCCGAGGTCACCTCCGACGGCGTTCGCCTGGTCGTCCACGGCAGCGCCGCCGCTGACCGGACGGCGGTCGCCGGCGAGGAGGCCGCCCTGCGCGAGCGCGCCCACGGTGCCCTCGTGGCGGCCGGCCTCACGGCTGCTGAGCAGTAGCAAGGGTTGTGACAGCGACCGAAGTCGAGCATGCAACTTTGCCTCCTGGCGGGGCCGAATCTGATCCGCCGGGCGATCCTGCTCGTTACCCTTTCCTGAGGTTCGAATATGTCGGCGCGAGCACGAAACAGGCACAACCGCTCGCGGGGTTCGGTCGGTAAGAAGGTCCTACTCGGCTTCGGCGTCGTTTTCGCCGTGGTCGGCATCGCGCTCGGCAGCGCGGCGCTTTGGGTCCTCGATATCGCCCGCTCCGCGCCGTCGATCGACACCCTCAAGCCGATCGACAGCGGCGCCAACTCCGAGGTCTTTGCGGCCGACGGCTCCCGTCTGGGCTTCATCCAGGCGGAGATCCTTCGCGAGCCGGTCGAGATCAAGGAGATCCCTGAAACCCTCCAGCGCGCCACGATCGCGATCGAGGACGAAAAGTTCTACGAGCACGACGGGGTGGACGTCGAGGCGATCGTGCGCGCCGGCGTCGAGAACTTCGAGGCCGGTGAAGTCCGCCAGGGCGCGTCCACGATCACCCAGCAGCTCGTGCGCAATCTCTATATCGCCAAGCCCGAGGACACGATCGAGCGCAAGATCATCGAGGCACAGATGGCGATGGACTACGAGGAGCGCTACACGAAGGACGAGATCCTCGAGCGCTACCTCAATACCGCCTCCTATGGCACCAACGCTGGCCGCACCGCCGTCGGCGTCAAGTCCGCCTCGGAGGTCTTCTTCAACAAGGACGTCTCGCAACTCAACGTTGGTGAGGCGGCGCTGCTCGCCGGCCTGCCCCAGGCCCCCTCCGAGTACAACCCCTTTTCGAATCCCGACCGCGCGACTACCCGCCGCAACCTCGTTCTCAAGGCGATGGCCGATCAGGGCTTTTTGAGCCAGGGCGAGTACGCGAAATGGGCCGGCGCCGGCCTCGGCCTCAAGCGCGGCTACCGCTACGAGGAGATCGAGGAGCAGTACTTCTTCGACTACGTCCAGGAGGAGTTGATCAAGCGCTATGGCGTGCAGAAGGTGCGCCTGGGTGGCCTCAAGGTGTACACGACGATCGAGCCGAAGCTCCAGGCTGTGGCGCGCTCGGCAATCGCCGGTAACTATGTGCCCTCGGGTGCCGCTACGGCACTCGTTTCCACTGACACCGCCACGGGCGAGATCAAGGCCATGGCGTCATCCGCCACCTACGACGTGAGTCAGTTCAACCTCGCTGCCCAAGGCCAGCGCCAGCCGGGCTCGGCATTCAAACCGTTTGCCCTGGCTGCGGCGATCGATCAGGGAGCAGACCCTGACTCGACCTATTACTCGGCACCCTCCACGATCACTCTTGACATGGGGATCGGTGCGCCTCCGTGGACAGTGAGCGGCGGCGGCGGCGCCTCGATGAGCCTTCGCCAGGCGACGGCGAACTCGATCAATACGGTCTTCGCGCAGCTCGTGCTCGACATCGGTCCTGAGGCGATGAACGACATGGCCCGTAGCCTCGGCATCACCGCCAAGCTGAACGACTACCCGGCGGAGGTGCTGGGTGGTCTCGAGCAGGGTGTCTCGGTACTCGAAATGTCGAACGCGTATGCGAGTTTCGCCAACGGCGGGGTCCATCACAAGCCCACGGCCGTCCGTCGCGTCGAGTTTCCGGACGGAAAGGTCGACACGCCCGAGAAGCCGCAGGGCACGCGGGTGTTGACAGACGGCGTCGCCTACGAGGTGGCCGACGTGATGAAGGGCGCACTCGAGTACGGCACCGCCGCAGGCCTCGGCATCGGCTGTCCCGCGTCCGGAAAGACCGGAACTACCGAGGCCCAGGCAGACGTGTGGTTTGTCGGCTATACGCCACAGGTATCGACCGCGGTGTGGATGGGCAACCCCAACGACCGGACGGCGATGCCCGGCTACGGCGCCGATCTGGCGGCGCCGATCTGGCGGGACTACATGCTCACCGCGGCGACCCAGCCGTGCGAGGACTTCCCAGCGCCAACCGAACCCGCGGACCTCTCCTCGTTCTTCGGGGATCACACGGTCTCCTCCGACTACGGTCAGGAGGCGCCGACCTCCGAGCCGCTCAATCCGGACGACGCCGATGACATCGACAGTGATGTCGAATCCGGTGACGCCGACGGTGACGGAGCTCCGGACGATCTCTACGCACCCGGTGTCGACGGCAACACCAACCCAGCCGACCGCGGCAACCGCGGCGGCGGTCGGGGCAACGGCGCCCCCGGCGGCGGCGTCGCGCCCTAGGTATCTGCGCCGGAACCGTGAATGGCTGTCCTTGACGGCGTCCAGGGTCGGCCAATGATGTCAACGTAGTTGTTGCCTATCGTCAACCGGGTGCGTGGCGAGTTCGAGCTGATCGACCTGATGCGCGAGCGTCTGGACGCAGCCGGTGTGACGGCCGGCGACCGGGTGGTGCTCGGCAGTGGCGATGACGCAGCGGTGACCGCTCCGGATGGAGCGACGGCCACCTCCGTGGATTCGATCGTGGACGGGGTTCACTTTCGCCGCGCGACCTTCGCCGCGGCCGACATCGGGCACAAGGCCCTGGCCGGCGCCCTTTCCGACCTTGCCGCGATGGGGGCCGCGCCGGGTGAGGCTTATGTGCAGGTGGGCGTTCCAAGCGATCTGGGGGAGGACGACCTCGGCGCGATCGCCGACGGCATCGGTGCGATCGCCGCCGAGGCCGGGGTCGCGATCGCGGGCGGCGATGTAGTGAGCGCTCCGATCCTGTTTCTCGCGGTGACCGTGGTCGGTCACGCTCCCGAGGCCAACTCGCTCGTGACGCGATCAGGAGCAAGGGAGGGCGACGCCCTGGTCCTCACCGGGCCGCTCGGTGGCGCCGCCGCGGGGCTGGCGCTGCTCGAGCGTCCGGAACTGGCCGAGGCGCTTGATTTGGAGACGGCGGAGGCCTTGAGAGCACGCCAGCGTCGCCCTGCCCAGCGCCTTGAGGCAGGCCTGGCGCTCGCCCATGCGGGCGCCCACGCGATGATCGACATCTCGGACGGCCTTGCTCAGGACGCCGGACACGTCGCCTCTGCTTCTCGGGTGAAGCTCGAGATCGAGCTGGTCCAGGTCCCTGTCGCACGTGGCGTGGCGTTCCTCGCCGCCGAATCAGGCCACGAGGTCGCTGAGCTCATCGCGGGCGGGGGTGAGGACTACGAGTTGCTGGCTGCCGTCGAGGCGACCAGCGCCGAACCTGTGCTCGCCACGCTACGAAGGATTGGACTCGAGCCGGCGGTCATCGGCCGGGTCGAGTCCGGGGAGGGCCTGGTGCTGCGCAACCTCAGCGGTCGTGAACTGGACGTGGGGGGGTTCGATCAGGTTCACTCACGAGTTCACGGCGAGCCCACTTGACGAGCCGAAGCTTGCGGATGATCTCCTCGGCGACCAGTTCGGGGTTGACCACATAGTGCCGGGAAGCGATTTGCTGCTGCAGGTTGGGCATAGTCGGCACGTCTCGCTTGTCGTCTCTGGCTCCGAAGTCCTGTGGTGGGCGTCGAGATTTCCACGTCGGCGCGGATCCTTCCATGGGGCCATCGACCGGCCTCGGGGCGACCAGTATCGAACAGCCGTCCAAACCCGGCACGTGTGGGGTTTGGACCCTAGGCGCCGGTTGGGGGGCTGCCCTCGCGGGCCGGCGGGGCCTCGCCTGCGAGCGCCGCCCAGAGCGCGCATGCGACGAGGCCGCCTAGCGCCGCCCCGCCCGTGACCGCGACTACTGAAAGGCCGTTGCCGGAGACCAGAAGCGCCAGTTGCCACGGAGCGCTGGCTCCCCAATCGAGCGTGGATCCGACGATCGCAACCGCGATCAGTAGAGGCAGGGCGAGCCCGACGGTAAGTGGCAGCGAGAGCAGGCGCCGGGCCGGTGGATTGAGCCATCCCAGCACCAGGAGGTGCGTCAGGGGGGCGAGGAGCAGCGCGAGGAACGGGTTGACCGCCCAGACAACCAGGCAGGCGAGGACACTCCCAAGGCTGGTCGCGGCGAGAAGAGTCGCGCAGTCTCGCTGTGCCGGAAGGATCCGAACGCCCAACGCCCACCACAAGCCGAAGCCGGTGGCGGCACAGAAGAGGAGGGCCACGACCTCGGCCGGGCCGAAATCGAAACCGGACGGCTCAAAGGGGGAGTCCGGCGATGGGATGAGCCCGATCACGGACAGGCTGTAGAGGGCAAGCAGCGCGGCGAGTGGTGGCAGCGCCCAGCCCAAGGCCCAGCTCGCCGCGGACCTCGCCGAATCGTCGCGCCGATGCGCGAGCGCCAGCCGTGACAGGGAGGCTGCTCCGGCGGGCGTCAGCAGGGCGAGCGCGAGAACGGCGATCGCCCAGCCGGGGACGAGATTGTCACCGACCCGGACGTACGCGGCGGGACCGTGTTCGAGTGCGGACTCGTCCACGTCTAGTGCGGCGGTGACGGCGATCGCGGCGGCCCCGATCCGCCCGAGGGATTCGGCGCTGACCTCCTCCTTGCCCGCGCCGGCGTCGTCCACGGGGGCCTCGCCCGAACCCGACAGGGAGATCGCGTCGACCCCGTCGGCGATGAGGGCTGCGTGCTCGAACGCCGCCGCCGGGATCGCGAGCCGGGCGAGCTGACCCACTGCTCCCGGCGTCCCCGCGGAGAGCTCGCCGCGCTCATCGAGGAGCGCGGCGGCCGTTTCGACCAGTCCGATGCTGGCGCTCGACACGTCGGACGACCCGGCGAGCAGATGCGGGGGGCGTGGCTCGGAGACTCCGGGCTGGACGATCACGATTGCGGCACGAACCGCGTCGACACCGCCCAATTTCTCGATCACCGCTCTCGCCCCGGCGCCGCCCCCGGCTGTCGAGGCGAGAACGAGGGTGTGGTCGCGGTCGGCGATGCCGAGCTGGGCAGCCAGCTCGAGGAGCACGCCGGTGGCCGCCGCGGAGGTCGTGGCACCTACTCCGTCGTCCTCATCGCGCGATGCGATCAACAGGATGGCCTCTTCGACGGCACCCGGGAGCGTGAGCACGACATTGCGCAGATCCCGCTCCTCGCCCCCCACCTTCGCCGTGAACTCCTGTTCGGCCACCTCTCCGATGCGGTTCTGGGAGAACTGATCCGCCACAAGGTCGGCCGCAGAACGGTCGCCCTCGCTCCCTGGCGCTCGCTCCGGGGCGGCGGCGAGCAGCGACTTGGTGTTCGCGATCGCCCGAGTTTGGTCGAACTCGGTTGCGACGGGCCCGGGGTCGAGTGGCGCAGGCACGCCCTGCACGGAGAACGCGACGACCACGAGCGCTGCGAGGATTGCTGCGAGGGCGAGCCTGTAGGTCCTGCGGTCGGGCAAGGTCGCTCTACCCTAGAAACCCCAAGGTCCTTCGGGGGTTGGGGCTCGATGAACGGCGAAGGCTCACCACGCATCCTCCTCGTCGACGACGAGCGGTCGGTGCAGACACTTCTGGCCTATCCACTGCGCAAGGACGGCTACGAGGTGGTGTCGGCGCACGACGGGCGCGAAGCCCTCGACCGCTTTGCCGAGGGGCGCTTCGACCTAGTGGTGCTCGACATCATGCTTCCGAAGCTCGATGGCATCGAGGTTTGCCGGCGGCTGCGCACTCGCAGCCAGGTACCGATCATCATGCTCACCGCCAAGGACGACGAGATCGACAAGGTTCTCGGTCTCGAGATGGGAGCTGATGACTACATCACCAAGCCCTTCTCGCTGCGTGAGTTCCGAAGCAGGGTGAGGGCGACCCTCCGGCGCGCGGAGATGGGCGGGCCGCAGGGTCAGGGCGAGTCGCTGGTGGCCGGCGACCTGGTGATCGACCTTGAGCGCCGTGCCGTGACGATTCGCGGCGAGGAGCGGAGCCTTACCTACGTCGAGTTCGAGCTGCTGACGGCACTGGTCGGCGCACCCGGGCGGGTGTTCAGCCGCCAGGAGCTGCTCGGCCGGGTCTGGGGCGATTCCGCCTATCGCGATCCACGCACCATCGACGTCCACGTGCGTCATCTGCGCGAGAAGCTCGAGCGCGATCCGAGCAAACCCGAATACCTGTTCACGGTCCGCGGCGTCGGCTACCGCTTCCGCGACTCGGAAGGCTGAGGCGGGTGACGGGCTGGTGAGGTCCCGCCTTCTGTTCGGCTCAGTTCGCAGCCGGCTGGTTCTGCTCTTCTTCGTGATCACAGCGGCGGCGATCGGATTCGTCTACCTCTACGTCGTTCCCCAGCTCAATTCGAGTCTCACCGCCGAGAAGCTTCGCCGTCTGGAGGCGGACGCCCGCGAGCCGGGACGAGCCCTTGAGGCAATCCTCCTTGACGGTCAGAGCCAGCGCGAGGTGCGACGCGCGGTGGGCCGCATCTCGCAGCGGGTCTCGGCTCCGGTGACCCTGCTCGGCGTGCGACGCGGAGAACAGGGTCCCCGCGCCGCTTTCGTGGTGGCCGATTCTGAGGTCGAGCGTTCCGCGCTCGTCCCGGCGTATCCCTCGGCGGCGACCGCGATCGAGACCGGCGCCCCAACCACTGCCGTCGAGCGGGTCGGTGACGGCAGGGTGGGGCAGACAGCAGTGCCGCTGCCGGCCGACTCCCCAGACTGGGTGATGGTGCTCTCGGCGCCCCTTGGCGAGGTGGACGACAATGTCGCGCTGATCCGGCGTCAGATCGTCATCGCCGGCGCGATCGCACTCGCCGCGGCGCTAGCCGCAGGCTCGCTCGCGGCGGGCGCCCACTCGCGCCGACTACTTCGGCTCGAGCACGCGGCGGAGCTGGTCGCCGACGGAGACTTCTCCACCCCGATCCCCGTCGACTCGGGTGACGAGGTGGGTCAGCTTGCGAGCACGCTTGACGAGATGCGGGCCCGTCTCGAGCGGCTCGACTCGGCGCGCAAGGAGTTCATCGCCAACGCGTCGCACGAGCTGCGCACGCCGATCTTCTCCCTCGGGGGGTTCGTCGAATTGCTCGATGAGGAGGACCCTGATCCTGAGGCCCGCGCAGAGTTCGTCGCCACAATGCGCGAGCAGATCGCCAGGCTCACCAAGCTCACCGCCGACCTGCTTGACCTCTCGAAGCTAGACGCCGACGCCATGAGCGTCGGAACCGAGGCCGTACCCCTGGGTCAGGTCGCGCGCGGAGTCGCGGCGGAGTTCGCGCCCAGGGCCGAGGCGCACGGGTCGCGGATCGTCCTCGAGCTCGAGGACGGAGCACTCGCTTCGGCCGACCCGGACAGGGTCGTTCAGATCCTCCGTATCCTCATCGACAACGCCCTTGGGCACACGCCCGGGGGAACCGAGATCACCGTGACGACGAAGACCGCGCAGGGAAAGGCAACGCTGAGCGTCCGCGACAACGGACCCGGCATCGACGCTCGCGACCGCGAGCAGGTCTTCGAGCGCTTCTTCACGGGCGACGAGACCAGCGGATCGGGCCTCGGGCTGGCGATCGCGCGCGAGCTCGCCCGGCTGATGGGCGGCGACATCTCGCTCAACCCGCGCCGCGGCGCCAACGAGTTCGCGTTGACCCTTCCCGCGTCCGCTCGGATCGAATCCAGGGCATGACCCGTTTGCGATGCACTCTCGCCGTGGCGCTTTTGGTTCTGGGGCTGGGCGCCGTCGGCTGTGGCGACGACTCCGGCGAGTCCGGGGCCGCGGCGACCGCAGAATCGCGGGAGGGCGATAGCAGGGACAAGACTGCGATCGAGGCCGAGAACGGGGCCTTCAGCGCCCAGGCCGTCTTCGAGTCGGCCGGCCCCGGCGTGGTCACGGTCAGCTCGATCTTCGAGGGCGAGGACGGCTCCTTGCTCGAAGGGGCACAGGCCGGCCAGGGTTCCGGTTTCGTCCTCAACGACGAGGGGGAGATCGCGACCAACGCCCACGTGGTGACCGACGCGCAGGCCGCGGGCTCGGGGCCAATCAATCAGGCCGACGAGGTCTACGTCGCGTTCTCCGACCAAAACCAGGTCGAGGCGAAGGTGATCGGCTTCGACCCATTCGCCGACGTCGCGCTGTTGAAGGTGGACCCTGACGGTCTCGACCTCAACCCGATCGAGCTCGGCGACATCGAGTCGGTCGAGATCGGCGAGCCTGTAGCCGCGATTGGCAGCCCCTTCGGCGAGCGGCAATCACTCTCCACCGGCATCGTGTCGGCGACCGACCGTTCGATCGCCTCCCTCACCCAGTTTCAGATCGACGGCGCGATCCAGACCGACGCCTCGATCAATCCCGGTAACTCGGGTGGCCCGCTGCTCGATGCCGACGGCCGTGTGATTGGCCTCAACCAGCAGATCGACACCACCACCGGCGGCAACCAGGGCGTTGGCTTCGCCGTTCCGATCGATCTTGCGACCCGCTCGCTCGACCAGCTGCGTGAAGAGGGCGAGGCCCGCTATGCCTATCTTGGGGTCACGACCGTCCGGCTGTACCCGCAGCTCGCCGAGAAGCTCGGCATCGACGCAGAGGTGGGTTCAATCGTCGATTCGATCCAACCCGACAGCCCGGCGGAGGAGGCTGGTCTCCAGGAGGGCAGCGAGCGCCTTCGGTTCCAGGGGTCCACGTACCGCGCCGGCGGGGATGTGATCGTTGCGATCGACGGCGAGGAGCTCACCGACGGTGCCGACCTCCCGGTGATCGTCAATCGCTACGCGCCCGGCGAGACCGTCACCCTCGAGGTTGTTCGCGACGGCAAGCGCGAAGAACTTGAAGTCACCTTCGGCGAGCGCCCGGACCAGCTTCAGCAGGTACCCGGGTTGCGGCCGGATGACGGCTGAGACAGGCCTCGTACGCGATCTCGGACTCGCCCTGCGCGAGCGGGTACTGCCGGAGCTTGGCAGTCATTCGGGCCGGGCGCACTCCGAACCAGGCGCCGGGGGCGACGTCACGTTCGCGATCGACGAGGTCGCCGAGTCGTTCCTTGAGGAGTACCTGGCCGAGCACGCGCCGGCTGTGGCGTTCTATTCCGAGGATCGCGGGATGGTGGATCCGTCCGGCGACGCGGAGTGGGTGCTGATCGTGGACCCGATCGACGGCACCCGGCCCGCCATGGCTGGGTTCGAGGCGGCCTGTGTCTCGGTCGCGGCGGCGAGATTCGGCGACGGCGAGCCGACGATGGGCGACGTGGTTGCCGGGGCAGTCGTGGAGATCAAGTCGGGCTCACTCTTCTTCGCCGAGCGCGATGGCGAGGTTGAGCCCACGCCCTCGCTATCGGCAAATACCGCCCTCGACCGGATGTTCTGGACGTATGGCCTGCGCGGCCGCCCCGCCGTTGCGACCGCGACGGTGCTGGAGGAGCTGATCGACTCGTCGTCGGTGGGCGGCGGCACCTTCGATCTCGGATCGGCCACCTACGACATGACCAGGGTGCTCACCGGCCAGCTCGACGCCTACATCGAGCCCGGGCCACGGATCGTCGCCGACGTTCCGGGCATGCAGGAGGAGTTCGAGCGGGTCGGTAGTGGCGCCGTGCTCAATAACTCCCCCTACGACCTCGCGGCGGCGGCGCTGATCTGCGAATGCGCGGGGGTGCTCGTCAGCGACGCCTACGGCAAGCCGCTTGCCGACCGGCCGCTGCTGGGCTCCGGCGTGGACTTCCAGATGTCGTGCGTCGCCTCCGCGAACGTCGAGCTGCACGATCGAATCCTCCGTTCGCTCGACGACGGGATCGAGCGCCTTCTCAGAGAGCGCTCGTAGGGCATCGCCGGTGCGGATACCGGCGACTGGGACGCTCGGGCCGGCTGCCGAGTGCGCGCCTGTAGGTTTCTTCGATGCTTCAAGAGGTCGCACTGGGCCAGCGAGGGCTGGCCGACTACACGCACATCGCCGGCAAGGAGCTCATCGAGGAAATCCGCGAGCTCGCCGGTCGGCTCGAAGGCAAGAAGGTCTTGCACGTCAGCGCGACCGCGTACGGCGGCGGCGTCTCGGAGATTCTCTACACGATCGTTCCACTGATGCGTGACATCGGGCTCGACGCGCACTGGCAGGTGATTCTCGGACGCGAAGAGTTCTTCAACGTCACCAAGCTGATGCACAACTCGCTGCAGGGCGACCCCCAGGAGATATCCGACCAGGAGTGGGAGGTGTTCGAGGCCTACAACCTGATGAACGCTCAGAGCCTCGAGGGCGACTGGGACGTGATCATCGTCCACGACCCACAGCCCGCCGGCCTCTACGGGAACGTCCCGGAGCGCTCAAAGCACTGGATCTGGCGCTGCCATATCGACCTCTCGACGCCAAACCAGCACACGATCGAGCGGCTCCTGCCGCTGATCCACGATTACGAGGCAAGCGTCTGGCACCTACCGCAGTACGTCCCGGAAGGCATGGACGGCAACGTCAAGATCGTGCCGCCCGCGATCGATCCGCTTTCGCCCAAGAACATGGCCTTCTCGCCCGAGGACGCTGGTTTTGTGAGCGAGCAGTTCGGGATCGACCCGGAGCGCCCGCTGATCTGCCAGGTCTCGCGCTTCGACCCCTGGAAGGACCCGATGGGCGTGATCGACGCCTACCGGATGGTCACCGAGGAGATCCCCGAGGCCCAGCTGGCCCTGGTCGGCTCGATGGCCACGGACGACCCGGAAGGCTGGGACTTCTTCAACCGCACCGTTGCCCATGCCGGCGACGACCCGGACATCAAGATCCTCAACAACCTCAACAACGTCGGGGCGATCGAGGTCAACGCCTTCCAGTCCCAGGCTGACGTGTGCATGCAGAAGTCCACCCGTGAGGGTTTCGGCCTGACCGTCACCGAAGCCCTGTGGAAGGGTCGCCCGACGATCGGCGGCGACGTTGGGGGCATCCCGCTGCAGATCAGCAACGGGGAGACCGGCTATCTGGTGAGCTCTCCGGAGGAGGCGGCCGCCCGCACGCTCGAGATCCTGCGCGACCCAGAGCTGGCCAAGCGCCTGGGCAAGGCGGGCAAGGAGCACGCACGCAAGAACTTTCTCTCGCCGCGCCTCCTGCGCGATTGGCTCCAGATCTTCACCGACCAGCAGGTCTAGGGCCGGGATGTCAGAACGGCTCGTGATCGTTTCGAACCGCGGTCCGGCCCAGTTCGAGCTCGATGCCAACGGCGAGCGAACGGTCCAGCGTGGCGGCGGCGGCCTGGTCACGGCCCTCACCGGGCTGGTCGCAAATCGCGGCGCGCTCTGGATCGCGTCGGCGATGACGGAGGAGGACACGGCGGTCGAGCGCGAACTGGGCGGTGAGCCGCTGAGCGTGGAGCTCGACGACGTCTCCTACGACGTGCTGCTCGTCGAGTCCGATCCGGACGCGTACGACCGCTTCTACAACGTGATCGCCAACCCGATCCTGTGGTTCATCCAGCACTACCTGTGGGATCTCTCCAACGCGCCGGACATCCGCCGTGAGGAGGCCTATGCCTGGGATCACGGCTACAAGGTGGTGAACGACGACATCGCGGCGGCAGTGCTTCGCACGATCGAAGGCGACACCGATCCCCTGGTGATGCTCCACGACTACCACCTCTACACCTGCCCGACGGTGATCCGCGAGGCGCGGCCTGACGCCTTCCTCCACCACTTCGTCCACATTCCGTGGAGTCAGCCGGACGCATGGCGCGTGCTTCCAGCCCGGATGCGCGACGACATCTTCAACGGCCTGCTGGCCAACGACATCATCGGCTTTCACACCACGGCCTACTGCCGCAACTTCCTCCACTGCTGCCAGGAGCTGATGGAGGTCGAGGTGGATCACGAGGGTTGCCGCGTGATCCACTCCGGGCGTGAGACCTGGGTGCGAGCCTATCCCTTGGCGATCGACGCGGCGCGGCTCGACCGGGCGGCCGATTCCGAGGAGGTGAAGGAGTACGAGCGCGAGCTCCTGCGCCGCCGCCGTGATCACTTGATCATCCGGGTGGACCGGGCCGATCTGTCCAAGAACGTCCTGCGCGGATTCACCGCGTTCGACGTTTTCCTGCAGGAGCATCCCGAGTTCCGCGAGCAGGTGACCTTCATCGCGCACCTGCAGCCTTCGCGCCAGGACGTGCCCGAGTACCAGGAATACCTGGAGCGAATCGAGGCCCTGGTGGCGGTCGTCAACCACCGCCATGGCACGACCGACTGGATGCCGATCGACCTGCGGATCTATGAAAACTTTCCCGAGGCGGTCGCCCGGTATAAGCAGTTCGACCTATTGATCGTGAACTCGATCTTCGACGGCATGAACCTGGTCGCGAAGGAAGCGCCCGCGGTCTCGACCCGAGATGGCGTGGTGATGCTCTCCGAGAACACTGGCTCGCACGAGGAGCTGGGCGACTGCACCCTCACCGTCAACCCGTTCGATATCCAGGAGCAGGCGGACACCATTCATCGGGCGCTGACCATGGACCCGGAGGAGCGGCGGCTGCGCGCCTCACGGCTGCGCGAGATCGTGCGCGACCGCGACCCCGATGTGTGGATCTCCGAGCAGCTCGCGGACATCCGCGCCAAGAGCGGCGACGCCTAGCCCGAAACGGTCACGCTTCGGGTTCGCGAGCGACCCTTCAAATAGGAGTAGCCGGACTGACGTGGCACCACGGCGCGAAACGAGTACCGCTGCGTTCCCGTCGTTGAGCGGAAGCGGTAGGAGCCGCGCCAGGTCCCGGCCCTGCCGGTTGCGCCCTCGTCCACGCTGATCCAGCGTCCGGCGCTGCGAGCCTGAACTACCACCCTGCGCCCGGCTGCCGCCGGCCCGGGGAGCCGGACGTTAAAGCGAGCACGCGAGCCGTTTCGCAGGCGGCGTGGTTTCACCTCTAGCTTCGGGACGGCGCGCGAGCGGAGATCGAGAAACTGCTCCCTGACGTGCTCGGGCCCGGCCCAGTGCGCGACGCGTACCTCGCGGCTCGGCCCGGCGGAAAGTGTGAGGCTGAAGCGGCCGCCGCCGCCGGTGGTCGGGGTCGCGACGATTCGCTCGGGTGCTCCGTCGGCCCGGACCCTGCTCGCGATGCACACCCGGGCCCCCGGCAGCGGCCGGCCCGCGGCGTCGAGGATCCTCCCGCTCAGAAGTGTCGTGCGATTACTCGCGCTCTCGCTGCGGGTCGAACCCCCGGCGAAGCGGGCCTCCAGCACGGCGCCCTGGATCTTCGATACGGGACAGAGGTTGTCCACTCGCACGCTCCGCGACTCGCAGTCGAGGCCTGGAGCCTGGGTGGTCGCGTAATCGGCGGCGCACACTCGCACGACGTTCGGGCCCTGCCGGAATGCGGTGGCTGTCGTGTCGAGCTCGATTCGAGCGGATACGGCCGCGGGGCACGGGCGGAGGCGCACTGCCACGCCGTCGGCGAGCGCGCAGGCCTGGGCGTTGGCGGTGACCGGGTCGCCGTTGACCTCGGCCGTGATCGAGCGCACGCCCGAGCCCGCGTCGCTTGCGTTCACCTCGAGCGCCTGGGTGCCACGGTGCGAACCTTGGGCGAGCAGGCCTCCGGCGAGGCCGATGACGGGCTCGGCGAGATCGCGGAGGGTCAGCGAGATTCGGCGCACGGCCAGGCGAGCCTCTCGCCCCGCTCCGCAGCCCCGCTGGCGATTGCAGATCAACCGGGCGATCAGCGAACGTCCGCCGCTGCCGACCCACCCGACGCGGTGAGAGGTGCCGGGAACCCCTGCGACCGCACGGGTGGCGCCGCTGACAAGCGTCACCAGCATCTGCGGGACATGCCCTGCCTGCGCCCGAGCTGCCACGCCGGCGCCGATCCGGGCGATCTGCGTGCCCGCCGGGGCGGTGAGCGTCCACGCCCCGAAGCGGCCGTTGCCGGTCACGGCTCCGCGCGGCTCGTGCGTGACGGTCAGTCCGGCGGCCGAGCAGTCGCTGGAGCGGGCGTAGCGGCCCGAGTTCGTGTTCCACGACGCGTCGGCGTGGTGGGCTCCAAGCTCGCGGTGGCATTGCACCGCGCGGTAACTGCCCGCGTCGGCGTCGCGCGGGATCACAAGCAGCACGGCCAGGGTCGCGGCGACGATCAGGGGCAGAATCAGGCGGTGAAGACGGACGGCGGACAAGCGGTGCTCCTCTCGGTCGGTGTGGTCCCTCATCGCTCGAATCCGAACTCGGAGCCGCCGTGCGGGTGCGGTGGATCGACGGGCGAAGCAGTGGTCGCGGCCAAAGGCGGTTCCTGAGCGGCGATGGGGGGCGCGGCGGGCGTGGGGGCGGGAGCCGGAGGCGGCTCGGTGGCAGCGGCCAGAAGCTCGGCAGCGGGCTTTGGCTGGGACTCGCGGCTCGGTGGCTCACCCGACCCGCGTGGGTCGAGCGGCGGCGCGGTTCGCTGTTGTGGCTGGCGGGCCTTCGCCCCGATGCGGCGCTCGCCGGTCGCCGGGGACGCGACCGGCGAGGACGCCGTGGGCCCGAGGCCCAGATCGGGTGGCAGGGGAGGAGGTTCGGGCGGCTCCACCGCTCTCAATAGCAGTGCCAGCGAACCGATCCCAAGCGCGGCGAGCGCCACACGCTGCGCCGCGCTGGTCCATCGGATGCGTAGCCGCCCACCCATGCCAACCGACAACCCCGGGGCCGGAGACGCCGCCCCCTCCTACTTCTGTTCGGCCCCATCAGTCCGCCTCTACGTCCGGACGTCGGACGTGAGCCCGGACAGATGCGATGCTGTTCGCTGCTCCGTACCGCGGCGGCGGGGCCTTCACTCGCCGCTACACTCCGGGCCGATTTGGCCAAGCCAGCACCCGAATATGAGCTGATCCTGATGCTCGATCCGGAGGTCCCGGACGAGCGTCGCGACGAGATCGCTGCGAGCGCGCGCCAGCGCATCGAGTCAGGCACCGCGCTCAAGCAGGAGCGCGCGTGGGGGCTGCGCAAGATGGCATACGAGATCGAGCGTCGCAACGAGGCCGACTACCGCTTTTTCCGCTTCGAGCAGAGCAGTGCGGTACTCGACGATCTCAATCACAACCTCAAGATCGCCGACGGCGTCCTGCGGTTTCGCATCTTCAAGGTCGACCCGGCTGCCCCGGTGATCGATCCCCCGCCACCGATGTCGCTGGCAGCCGCCGCCGCCGAGCGCCCCGGTCGCGGCCGCCGCGACGACCGTCCGCCCCGCGCACCCGATGTTCCGCCCGCCGCGCCAGCGGCTGCCGCACCGCCTGCCGAGACCCCGGCTCCGCCGGCCGAAGCTGCACCGCCAGAGGCTCCGGCCGCTCCCGAGGCACCCGCTGCGACGCCAGAGGCTCCGGCCGCTCCCGAGGCACCCGCTGCGACGCCCGCCGCCGAGGCCGTCGCGCCCGAGGCTCCGGCGGAAACGGCGCCCGCCGCCGAGGCCGAAGCGCCCGCCGAAGCTCCCGCGGAGCCCGCGGCGGACCAGCCCGCTGAAACCGACGAAGGCTGATCCCGCTAACTGCGGCTTTCCCGCGCCTTCGGTTCTTCGGGGGGCGAGAACACGCCGATGCCCTCCTTAGACTGGATGGCAGAGCAAACAATCTTGGAAAGGGCTGATCGATGGCGGCCAGCAACGTAAACGTAGTCGTAGTAACCGGAAACCTCACCCGCGATCCCGAGCTGCGACAGCTCGGCAGCGGCACCTCGGTGTGCAAGCTCAGAATCGCGGTGAACACTCGCCGCAAGGGCCAGGACGGCACCTGGGAGGACAAGCCGAATTACTTCGACGTGACCGTCTGGGGCGCACAGGGTGAGAACTGCGCGAACTACCTCCAGAAGGGCCGGCCGGTCGCTGTCGACGGTCGCCTGGAGTGGCGCGAGTGGCAGGACAAGGACGGCAACAACCGCCAGTCGGTCGAGATCATCGCCAACACAGTCCAGTTCCTCGGCAGCCGCGACGGCGCCGGTGGCAACGGAAACGGTGGCAATGGCGGTAACGGAGGCGGTTTCACCGGCGGCTCCGACCTCCCCGCCGACACGTCGGACTTCGAGAGTGGCGCGCCGGCAGGCGTGGGCGCTTCGGCCGCCGACGACGACATCCCCTTTTAGGTACATCCGGCCCCAGCGCCGGGCCCGCCACCTCCTCCATTCACCGTCCGGGGGCGGCGGGGTCTCAGCGGGCCTAGCTAACATTCCCGCTTCCGCGCCGCCGCCCGTCCAGGCGGCGCGATGCGTGAGATGAACCTGATCGAGAAGACAACGAGGCACGCCTAGATGGCCCGCAAGGCACAGCGCCCCACCCCCGGCGGCTCCTCCAGCGGTTCATCGAGCTCCGGCTCGGGCCCGCGTCGCGGTGGCCCCGGTGGCCGGCGCGGTGAGCGGATCCGCCCGCGCAAGTACACGAAGATCAACTCGGAGACGGTCGACTACAAGGATCTAGCGATCCTGCGCCGCTTCATTTCGGACCGCGGCAAGGTTCGCTCGCGCCGCGTCACCGGCCTGAGCCGCCGCCACCAGCGCGAGCTGGGCGTCGCGGTCAAGCGGGCGCGCGAGTTGGCCCTTCTGCCCTACGTCGGCGACCGCTGAGCGACTGGCCATGGCCCAGGCCATCCTGCTCAAGGACGTCGAGGATCTCGGCACCGCCGGCGACGCGATCGATGTGTCACCGGGTTATCTGCGCAACTTCCTCATTCCCCGGAAGCTTGCCCAGCCCGCCACCCGGGGTGCGCTCGAAGAGGCACAGCGTCGCCGCGAGGCTGCCGAGAAGGCGGCTGCCGAGGCGGAGGAGCGTGCGGGCGAGACGGCGGCCCTGCTGGCCAAGACGGTGCTCACCATCCAGCACCGCGCGGGTGAGGACGGCAAGCTCTTCGGCTCGGTGACGAACGCCGAGATCGCCGAAGCGATCACCGAGGCCCGCGGGCTGCGAATCGACCGCAAGAAGGTCAAGCTCGACGAGCCGATCCGCGAGATTGGCACCTTCATGGTCGAGGTCGAGGTCGGTGGCGGCCAGACCGCCCGCGTCAAGACCATCGTTGCCGAAGCTCACTAGCGCGAGCGAAGCTCCTGCCAGGAGGCGACCTGGCTCAGCGGCCGTGTCGCTCGTTGCGACCCCACCCGCGGCGAATCCATCGCCGCAAAATCCCCATTCCCGCCTTCCGGTCGCGCGCGGCTTCTGATTGGTTGTGTCGTGAGCGACGAAGTGGCGAATCCAGGTTTGCCCCCCTGGAAAAGAAAAGGGGTACCGGGGCAGTCCAGCGGGGCGATGTCCGCCGCCGTCAGCCCTTCTAACTTCAGAGCGACCTTCACTCATGGCAACCACCGATCCCTACGTCCCGCCCCAGAACCTCGAAGCCGAGGAGTCGGTGCTGGGCGCGATGATGGTCTCCGACGCTGCCCTCTCCGCGGTGATTGTCGATGTCCACCTGCGGCCCGAGGACTTCTACCGCCACGGCCACGGCGTCATCTACAAGGCGATCCTCGCTCTCAACGGCCGCAATCACCCGGTGGACTCACTTTCGGTGGTCGAGCAGCTGACACAGCTCGGCGAGTTGGAGGAGGCAGGCGGCAAGGATTTGGTGCAGAGCCTGCCCGAGACCACGCCGGTCCCCGGCAACGCCGAGCACTACGCGCGCATCGTCAAGGCGAACGCGATGCTGCGGAACCTGCTGCGCACCTCGCAGCGGATTCAGAAGTCCGTCCATGATCGCGCCGACGAGCCACGCGAGTTGGTCGAGCAGGCGGAGAAGTGGATGTTCGAGGTCGCACACGACACCTCGGCACAAGACTTCGCCGCGCTCTCGGACATCCTCGAGCGCGAGACGACGCGCCTCGAGGAGCTGGCCGAGGGCCGCCGCGACCTGACGGGCACGCCCTCCGGCTTCATCGACCTCGACAAGATCACCGGCGGCTTCCAACCAGGCAACCTGATCATCATGGCCGCGAGGCCGGCGATGGGCAAGAGCGCGATCGTCGCCAACATCGCCGACTTCGTCGCGGTTGAGAAGAAGCTCCCGGTCGCGTTCTTCTCGCTTGAGATGTCGGAGACGGAGCTGGCGCATCGCTTTCTGTCCTGTCGGGCGCGGATCGAGGGTAAGAAGCTGCGGGAGGGACGGGTCAAGAGCCTGTGGCCGAAGGTCCTGAAGGCCTCGAACCAGCTCGAGAACGCTCCGATCTGGATCGACACGTCGTCGGATCTCAGCGTGATGGAGCTCCGCGCCAAGACGCGCCGCCTCTACTCGCGCGAGCAGGGGCTCGGGCTCGTGATCGTCGACTACATCCAGCTGATGCGCGCTGACGACCCACGGCAGAGTCGCGTGGAGCAGGTCGGCGCCATCTCGCGTGGGCTGAAGCTCCTGGCCGGCGAGTTGGGTGTGCCTGTAATCGGGCTCTCGCAGCTCTCGCGAGCACCCGAGCAGCGGCCCGACAAGCGGCCGATCCTTTCGGACCTGCGCGAGTCGGGGAACCTCGAGCAGGACGCCGACGTTGTCGCATTCCTGTTTCGCCAGGAGTACTACGAACCCGAGAACGATGAGGTGCGCGACAAGGGAGAGCTGATCGTCGCCAAGCACCGCAACGGGCCCGTCGGCAACGTGGAGCTGGCGTTTGCCGCCAGGTACCCGATGTTCATGAACTACGCGGCGAGTGATCGCGTCGCCGCTCCGCCTCCACCCTCGCCCGCCGACATCGCGCGTGACGAGGACGGCGCGTTCGGGGACGACCTCGATGATGAGTTCTAACGTCGTCCCGCTTCGCGCCGGCGACGAGTCCGCTCCTTGCCCACTCGCGAAGTGCGACGGCAGCGGCTGGATCGAGGTCGAGGATCGGGTCGCCGCTCCATGCGAGTGCCGCGCTCTGCGGCGCAAGCGCACCCGCGGCCTCGCCTCGGCGATCCCGCCGCGCTACCGCAGCGTCTCCTTCGACGCCCCTCCCGTCTCCGACATGGCCCGAGCCCCGGAGACGCGAGCCGTGGTGGGTGTCGTGCGCGATTACGTGGACAACCTCGACGCCCGCCTCGCGGAGGGCCGGGGACTGTGGCTCATGGGCGGGGTCGGGACCGGCAAGACGACGCTGGCGATGCTCGTCTCGAAGGCGGCGGCCAGCGCGGGACGCAGTGTCGCGATCTACTCGCTGCCGCGGCTGCTCGCCAGCATCCGCCGCACCTACGACGGCGTCCCCGGGGAGGACACCTACTCGGCGTTCTTCGAGCGGCTCGCCTCGGTCGACCTGCTCCAGATCGACGACCTGGGCGCCGAGAACCGCACCGACTGGGTGCTCGAGCAGCTCTACGCGATCGTCGACGAGCGCTACCAGGCGCAGCGCGCGGTGATCGTAACGTCGAACGTCTCCTACGAGGAGCTCTCCGAGCAGATCGGGTCGCGCGTGGTCTCGCGACTCACGGAGATGTGCGAGGAGCTGCCTTTGCACGGCGACGACATGCGCAACCGCTTCACCGCCTGAGCCGACCCACGCTCAGGCCATAATCAGCGCACAATGACTTCCTCCGGCAAGGGAACGGTGATCGTCGGCGCCCAATGGGGCGACGAGGGCAAGGGCAAGGTTGTCGACATGCTCGCGGCGAACGCCGACGTGATCGTCCGCTTCCAGGGCGGTAACAACGCGGGTCACACGATCGTCCGCGACGGTGAGGAGTTCAAGTTCCACCTGATTCCTTCGGGGATCCTGTACGCGGGCAAGATCTCAGCGATCGGCAATGGCGTGGTCGTGGACCCCGACGTCCTGATCGGCGAGCTCGACGGGTTGCGCCGGCGCCGCGTCGACGTAAGCGGCCTCAAGGTCTCGGCCAACGCCCACCTGATCATGCCGTACCACGTGATGCTCGACACGGCGGGTGAAGCGAAGCTCGGCAAGCTCGAGATCGGCACGACCAAGCGTGGTATCGGCCCCTGCTACACCGACAAGGCCGCGCGGCTCGGCATCCGGGTCCAGGACATGCTCGACCCGAAGATCCTGCGCAAGAAGATCTTCGCCGCGATGGAGCCCAAGCGCCAGATGCTTCGCCCGTTTGAACGTGATCCCCGCCTCGACCTGCACGCGATGACGGAGGAGTACCAGCGCTTTGGCCACCGCCTCGAACCGCACATCGCCGACACCGCGAAGATCTGCTGGGACGCCCTGGACTCCGGAAAGCATGTTCTGTTCGAGGGCGCACAGGCCGCGCTTCTCGACCTCGACCACGGCACCTATCCGTTTGTAACGTCGTCGAACCCCGTCGCGGGCGCAGCCTGTATCGGGGCAGGCGTCGGCCCCACGGACATCGATGAGGTTTGGGGCGTTTGCAAGGCCTATGCGACCCGCGTCGGCGCGGGTCCCTTTCCTACCGAGCTGGAGGACGAGGTAGGCGAGCACCTGCGCGACAAGGGGCATGAGTTCGGTACGACGACCGGGCGCGAGCGTCGCTGCGGATGGCTCGACATCGTGGGCCTGCGCTATGCATCGAGGCTGAACGGTCTCTCGGCGCTCGCGATCACGAAGCTCGACGTGCTCGCCGGCCTCGACCCGATCCGGGTCGCCGTGCGCTACCGCAGCTCGGAGGGCGCTGTGCTGGAGTCGTTTCCCTTCCACCAGACGGTTTTGCATGGCGCCACGGCGGAGTACGAGGAGTTGCCGGGCTTTGACGAGGACATCACCGGGTGCCGAACCGAGGAGGACCTACCACGGGCCGCCCGCGATTACATCTCCTTCATCGAACAGCGCACCGGCGTGCCGGTCAGGCTCGTCGGCGTGGGACCCGGCCGCGAGCAGATGGTCGTTCGCGACTGAGCGCTCCGGATCTGATGTAGGCTGCACCGAGGCTAAGGGGATGGAGGGGACGCAGATGGCAACACCGATCAGGCGAATCGCCGCTCTCGGGGGAGCGCTGCTGCTGGCGTGCGCGAGTGTCGCCGCTGCGGTGAGCGAGAACTTCACCGTCCCCGAGGATGCTCTGGGTGGCGCCAGGCCGGATTGCGCGAACGGCAAGCTCGCGACCGGCGGCGGCTACGAAAGCGACGCGACGACCTCATGGACGATGCGCGGGCTCGGCCCGTCCGGTCGCGGATTCCGCACCACGCTTCGCAACGACGCCAACAGCCAGCAAGCCGGTCGTGCCTCGACGCTCTGTGCGGGCAAGAACCCGCTGCGGCGGGTCAGAAAGACCACCATCGTCGAACTGGACGCCTCTACCCGCGCCGCGGACCGAGTGGTCAGGGCCAGGTGTCCTCGCGGGACCAAGCTCGCCGGCGGCGGCTTCTCCCTGGGCTCGCCGCTCACAGCGGACTCGTACGTGCAAGAGAGCAGGCCCGCAAAGCGCTCCTGGCGCGTCCGGGCGACGCTGCGCGGCGACGGCGTCCACCGCCTCACGTCATCCGCAGTCTGCGACGAGCGTGCGGGCTCCGAGTACCGGGTGATCAGGAAATCGGCATTGGAGGCTCGCCGCCGGGCGAGGGGCGGGTTGTCCACCATCTTCCCCTTTGCCTTCGACGCTCAATGCGCGCCGCGGAGCCGCCCGACCGCAGGCGGCTTCCAGGTGACCGGAGGCTTCGATCCGCGCTGGAGGACCATCGCGCCGCAGGGCCGGGGCTACAGCTTCGCCGGCAGAGATGGCTATCTCGATACGCCGTCGGGCGACATCGCCGGGTACGCAATCTGCCGTAAGTAGGCCCGCGCCGGTCGGGTCTACAGCGCAGCGCCTGAGCCCCAAATAGACTGCCGCGGCCATGTTCGAGAAGGTGCTGGTCGCAAATCGCGGCGAAATCGCGATCCGGGTGATGCGGACGCTGCGGGAGATGGGAATCGCCTCTGTCGCCGTCTACTCGGAGGCCGACCGCGAGACGCCCGCAGTTCGCTTCGCCGACGAGGCGTATCTACTTGGCCCGCCCACCCCGGCTGAGAGCTATCTGAACATCGAGAAGATCATCGCCGCGGCAAACGAGTCCGGGGCCGAGGCGGTCCATCCCGGCTACGGGTTCCTCGCAGAGAACGCAGCGTTCGCGGAGGCGCTCGAGGAGGCGGGCATCGTTTTCATCGGTCCGCCGGCTTCGGCAATCGAAGCGATGGGCTCGAAAACACGAGCCCGCGAGATCATGCAGGCGGCCGGCGTCCCGATCGTGCCCGGCGCGACCGAGCCCTCACCGGACGTGAAGGCGGCGAAGAAGACCGCAGCCGAGATCGGCTATCCGGTCGCGTGCAAGGCGGCAGGCGGCGGCGGCGGCAAGGGCTTCCGCGTCGCGATGAGCGAGGGCGAGCTGGCCGATGCGTTCGAAGGCGCCGCTCGCGAGGGGGAGAAGTTCTTCTCCGACGACCGGGTCTACCTCGAGCGCTACCTCGAGGATCCCCGCCACGTCGAGGTCCAGGTGCTGGCCGATTCGCAGGGCAGCGTTATTCACCTCGGCGAGCGTGACTGCTCGATTCAGCGACGCCATCAGAAGTTGATCGAGGAGGCGCCGGGCCCGCTCGTCGATGAGGAGATGCGCCAACGCATCGGCAAGATCGCCACCGAAGCGGCCGCGGCCGTGGACTACCGCGGTGCCGGCACGATCGAGGGCATGCAGGTGGGCGACGAGTACTTCTTCCTCGAGATGAACACCCGTGTGCAGGTCGAGCATTGCGTGACCGAGATGGTCACCGGCGTGGACATCGTTCGCGAGCAGGTGCGGGTGGCGGCCGGGGAGCCGCTCTCGATCGCCCAGGGCGACGTCGAGATCAGGGGCCACTCGATCGAGTGCCGCATCAACGCCGAGGCCGCCCACAAGAACTTCGCCCCGGCACCGGGTCCGATCGACGTCTACGTCGAGCCGTCGGGCCCCGGGGTACGGGTGGATTCCGGCCTCGAAGCAGGCCTGGAGGTGACTCCTCTGTACGACCCGATGGTCGCCAAGCTCGTCGTCTGGGATGTCGACCGGGAATCCGCCACGAAGCGGATGCTCCGGGCTCTGGGCGAGTACCGGGTCGAGCCGCTCACGACCCTGATTCCGTTCCACCAGGCGGTGATGGCCTCTCCGGAGTGGGCCGAGGCGTCGACCTTCCGCGAGAAGATCGCCGACAAAAAGTGGTTGAAGACGCTCGCGCCGGAGGCGCCACCCAAGCCCGCCGAGGGTGAGGAGCCCGAGGAGACGCACGAGCGCGAGTACAAGGTGGAGGTCAATGGTCGCCTCCATGCCGTGAAGGTGATCGGCGCAGCGGCGCCGGCGGGTGGCGGCGCGGCGGCCACCGCGAAGCGCCCGGTCCGCGGTGAGCGCTCCCGGGGCGGCGGCGGCGCTTCCGGTCCTGAGCTCGCTGCCCCGCTACAGGGCAGCATCTTCAAGGTGGTCGTCGAAACGGGCCAGGAAGTTGCTGAGGGCGATCTGATGTTCGTGATCGAGGCGATGAAGATGGAGAACGAGATCACCGCGCATCGCGCCGGCAAGGTCACCGAGGTCAAGGTCACCGAGGGCGCCGCGGTGAACGCCGGCGACGTGCTGGCCGTGATCGAGTCGCCGGAATAGGGGGCGGGTGACCGTGAGCGGCGCGGGGGTCGAGGCGCTGCCGTGGCGCGGTCCCGGTCCGGGCAGGCCAGAGGATCTGCCGTTGCCCCCGGGGTCCCTGCCGCTGCGCTACCGCGGCGGGTGGCGCAAGCGCTGGCGCTATCTGGGCGCGTACTCGGAAGAGTTCATGATCTGTGCTGCCCGGGTTCAGGTCGGCCTGTTCGCCCAGACTTTCTGGGCTGTGTGGGATCGCGATCGCGGTGAGTTGTGGGAACGCACCGTGGCCCGGCCGCCCGGCGCGCGAGGCGAGGTCTGGACCGAGACCGAGGAGCGCGGAATGATCGACAGCGCCCCCGACACGGGCTGCACCGTGCGGATCGAAGCCAGACACCCCGAGCGCGGGCAGGTGCGCGCGTTCCTGCAGGCAGGCCCAGGCCGCTGGGCCGAGAGCGTCTGCCCGAATGGCGAGGGCGGGTTCGTCTGGACGCGAAAGCGCGCCGATACACCGGTCCAATGCGAGCTGCGATTGGGCGAACGGCACTTCGAGTTCGAGGCGCGGGGTATCGAGGACGAGTCGGCCGGCTACCACGCCCACCACACGGTGTGGAGCTGGTCGGCAGGCGTCGGTGTCGCGCGCGACGGCCGATCGGTCGGATGGAACCTCGTGCAGGGAGTCAACGACCCGCCTGAGCGCTCCGAGCGCACCATCTGGGTCGACGGCGATCCGTTCGAGCCGCCCGCCAGTTCGTTCGAGGGCCTCGACGCGATCTCATTTCCGGGCGGCGAACGACTCGCCTTCACGGGTGAGGCCGTGCGTGCGCGGGATGAGAAGCGATTCGTCGTCCGCTCGACCTACCGCCAGCCCTTCGGCACTTTTACCGGATCGCTTCCGGGCGGGATCGAACTCGAGCGCGGCCTCGGCGTCATGGAGCACCACGACGCTGTCTGGTGAAACGGCGCGCGCGGTACCTCGCGGCGCTCACTCCGCGGCGCTCGCAGGAATCCGCCATCGCCACGGCGGCTCCTCGCTGGGTGAAAAGCGGTAGTGGTTGCGGCCCGGCAGGGTCTCCAGGGCGACGAGGCGCGGCACGTCGCTTTCCAGCAGTGGCGTGCTCGCGAAGCGACTCACTTCCTCAGGCGATGCATAGCGCACCGCCCGCGCCCAACCGAGCGTCGGTCGGTAGTGCCAGTAGGCGATTGTCGTCGCCGCGGCTCCGGGATCAACCGAGACGAAGGCAGTGACGCGGCGCTTCGAGGCGGTCAGCCCGAGTGCCGAGCCCGGCAGTGCGCAGTTCACGCTCCGGCAGTAGCGAAAGTCCACCGGCAGCAGGCCGCGCTCGACCAGCGGGGTGGGCGCCAGCGCACGAACAGCGCCCGCGATCGTTCGACCGTAGGCCTCGGTCAGCGGGTCGCGCCAGCACGGGCCCGGCAGGCGCGGCGCGCAGCGGATCTTCCGGGCGATTGCAGTCGCGAGGTCACGACCGGCACGATCTGGAGGCTCGGCGGCGACCGCAGTGATCGCGGCGGCGAGAAGCAGGGCGAGCAGCACGACGAGTCCGGTGTGCTCGACGCTCGCCGCGCCGCGTTGGCTGTGATGGGATGACACGAACCCACGCTAGGCACGGGGGTGTAAAGAGGGGCACAGCCTCCGAGTCGAGTCAGGAAAGACCCTGGCGCGCTTCGCGCACGAGGGTGACTGCCTCGGGGAAGACGATGCGGATCGCGTCGCGAACCTGCATTGCCTGCTCGTCGCTGGATCCCTGCAGGTTCAGGCGCTGGATCGAGGCGACCGTCATCTCGACGGCGAGCCTGATCGCGCTGTCGGCAAAGGAGACCTGCTGGGCGCCCTGCATCTGCTCGGCGAAAGCGCCGAGCTGCCGACGCAACTCCTCAGGGTCTCCGAAGGGATTGAACTGCTCGTCATCCATTGAAAGCTCGAACCAGAGGATAGATTGCCCGGTATGGCACTTCCCGAACCACTCCCAGGCTCAGCGGCCCTGATCACCGGCGCCTCGTCGGGAATCGGGGAGCACATCGCCCGCCTCCTGGCCGAGCGCGGCCACGGAGTGGTCCTCGTCGCCCGCCGTGAGGACCGACTCCAGGCGCTCGCCACGGAGCTGACCGATACCCACGGCGTTCGCGCCGATGCGGTCGGTGCGGACCTCGATTCGGCCCCGGCGCGCGAGGAGCTGTTCGCGAAGATCGATGCCCTTGGCCTCGAGGTCGAGGTGCTGGTCAACAACGCCGGCTTCGGCGGCACCGGTGACGTCCACCGATCCGACCCGGCGAAGCTAACCGGCATGGTCCGGCTCAACTGCGAGGCGCTGGTGCACCTACAGGCTCACTACAGCACCCAGATGGCCGAGCGGGGGCAGGGAGCGATCATCAACATCGCGTCGACGGCTTCCTACCAGCCGATTCCGGGCACCGCGACCTACGCGGCCACCAAGGCGTTCGTGCTGAGCCTTTCCGAGGCCTCCCACTGGGAGCTATCGCCCAAGGGAGTCACGCTCACGGCTGTGTGCCCGGGCCCGGTCAAGACCGAGTTCGCCGAAACGGCCGGTGTCGGCGGTGCCGAGGACAAGGTTCCCGAGTTCTTTTGGACCGATGTTGAGGACGTGGCCAAGGACGCGGTGGAGGGTGTCGAGAAGGGTCGGCGGGTCGTCGTCCCGGGTATCGCCAACCGGGCGGGTGCGATCGCCGCGCAGCACACTCCGCGCGCGGTCATCCTGCCGCTCGCCAAGCGCGCCTGGCGCCAGGCGCTCTAGCTGCGGTCGGCCCGCGCGGGCCGCAACCTGGAGACGATGCGGCCGCCGCGGCCGCTCAGTGCAGCGATCGCCTCGAGCGGAAACGACACGAGGGCCACGAGCGGCGCGGCCAGAACGCTGGCGATGGCGTCGACCGTGAAGGCCAGCCGACCACGCGAGTTGCCCACCTGCAGCCGCCCTGCCAAGACGTTCGAGGCGAAGTCCGTGTGGAGGGTGAGTCCGTTGAGGAGCGTCTGCCACATCCAGCGCTGAGACGGTCCGGCGGGCGGGAACGCCGGATCGTCGGCCACGAGTCCGTTTCGCTCGGCCAGCAGGGGAAGCGCCTTCGGGGTCAGAAGGAGGTGGCCGGGCCACTCGGCGAGGGCACTCCAGCCGTCGTTACCGATCGCCGCCTGCCAGCTCGCCCGGTTGGGCACGGCGATAACGCGCTCGTCGCCGTTCCGGTCGTGGGTGGCCAACTCCAGCTCGCTGGCCAGATCCACCCTGGCTCCCCGCTCGACCCCGGCACCGCAATTGTCGCAACGGTCGATCAGCCGCCCGCCCGCGGCGACTGCCTCCCCCGCAGCGACCGGGGAGAGCATTCCAACCGTGGCACCCGTCGAAGGTGCTGGCAATACCACCCAGGCGAAAGCAGGTCCCTCGCAGAGCGGGCAGCGCGAGTCTGGCCTTCCGACAACGCCGCTCACGCGAACCGCCTCACCTGTAGGGCTGGAAGCCGACCCGGATCGTGCAACGCTCGATACCCGCCTTCATATGGCTGAATCTAGCTATCCATGGGTGCGGCAGCTAGCTTTCCGGGAATGGCCAACCCGAGTTCCGACCAAATACGTACCCGTGATCGTTTCGAGGCGCTGATTGGACTCATGGCGCCAGCGCTGGACCTGCTGCTGGCAGCGGGCGATCGTGTCTCGCGCGCCGTGGGTCCCGCTGACGAGTACTACCCGATCCGCCCAGCCGGTGAGCGGCTCGAGCTGGTCGTAGCTCCTTCCGCGGAAGCAAGCGACGCGCGCATGCGCGACGAGTCCAGCTAGCGCTGGACAATAGGATCATCGCCCGTGGATGCCCGCCGACTGATCGAGCGCGAGCGCAGGCTGGCGCCGTGGATCGCCACCGTGAGCGTGCTGCCGCTGGCGCTGTTCATCGCGTCGGTGTTTGCCCGCGCGAACGTCGACCTCGGCTCGGACAACCTGTTCGTTTCGTTCTTCCGGGCGATCGACGCGAGCTCGGGCGCGTGGCTGGCCAGCGGCGTGCTCCAGGCGGTCGGACTTGCGGCGATCGCGGTGCCGCTCACCTACCTCTACCAAGCTGCGTCGGCGCGCTCGGACCGAATGCTCCGTCCCTTCATCGGTTTTTGCATCATCGGCCCGGTCCTCGTCGGCGCCCAGACGCTGCTGCAGGCCTTCGCACAGGTCAACGTTGCCCAGGACTTCGTGACCCAGTCGGTCGGGATTGGCGACATCTACACGCTCAGCGAGGATCTCTACGAGGACTCGTCGGTCCGCCAACTGGCCGCCGGAGTAGGTGCCGGTGGCGCCCTGTCGCTGATCTTTGCCATGGTTTACAGTTCGCTCTGGGCGGTTCGAACGGGTCTGCTCACCCGCTTCTTCGGAACGATGGGGATGGCGCTCGGCGCCTGTCTGCTCTTCCCGCCCCTCGCCCAGGTCGCATTGCCCGGGCTGATGCTCTGGTTTGCCTTCCTGGCACTCATCGTCGCCGACCGCGCCCCGCGCGGTCGGCCGCCGGCTTGGGACGTCGGTCGGGCCGTGCCCTGGCTCGCCCCGGGCGAGGAGGCACCGGAGCCACCACCGCCAGCGATGATCGACGGCGACGCGACCGAGATCCCTGGCGTCGGCGAGAACCCGAACGCCGCGCGCCGCGAGCGGGCCAAGAAGCGCAAGCGGAAGCGCCGACGCTGAGCTCAGCAGCGTGATGAGTCGGCACCGTAGTGCGATCCGGCTGGTGCTCTTCCAGCTCGCCGTCATCCAGCTCCTTCTCGGCCTGTATGCCCTTTTCTTTCCGCTTTCCTTCTACGAGGACTTTCCTCTCGGCCGGGGCTGGGTGGAGCTCCTACCCGCCTACAACGAGCACCTCATCCGCGACCTCGGGGGCCTCTGGCTGGGCACCGCCCTGGTTCTTGGCGCCGCGGCTGTCCGCTACGAGAAGACCCTCGTGCAGGTGGCGCTCGCCTCGTTCATGTTCTTCAGCGTGCCCCACACGACCTGGCACCTGTTCAACCTCGACCCGTACTCGACGGGCGACGCGATCGCCAACGCGCTCACCCTTGCCGTGACGGTGCTGCTCCCGGGCTGGGCGCTCTGGGCGAGCACCCGCGGTGACGAGCTCGCCTAGCGCTTCGCCGCTACTCGCCGTTGCAGCTCCTCGACGATCGAGGGGTCGCGCAGGGTGGTCACGTCGCCGAGCTCCTTGCCCTGGGCGATGTCTCGCAGCAGGCGGCGCATGATCTTGCCGGATCGGGTCTTCGGCAGGTCGTCGGCGAAGTGGATCGCCTTCGGTCGTGCGAGCTTGCCGATCTTCTCGGCCACGTGCTCGCGCAGGCTTGCCGCCATCTCGTCGTCCCCCTTCTCCTCGCCCTCAGGGGTAACGAACGCCACGATGGCCTGGCCGGTGTCCTCGTCGGGCACTGCGATCACCGCTGCCTCGGCGACCCTCGGGTTCGAGACCAGGGCCGACTCCACCTCCATGGTGGAGAGGCGATGGCCGGAGACGTTGATGACGTCGTCGATGCGGCCGACCACCCAGAAATAACCGTCCTCGTCGCGACGTGCCGCGTCGCCGACCAGGTAGGTGTCGCGGCCGTATCGCTCCCAGTAGGTCTCGAGGTAGCGCTCCGGTTCGCGAAACAGTGTGCGCGCCATCCCCGGCCACGGCGTCCGCACGACCAGCGTGCCGCCCCCTTCGGAGATTTCGTTGCCCTCGGAGCCGAGGATCGCCGCCTGCACCCCCGGGAGGGGGATCGTGGCCGAGCCGGGCTTGGTCGTTGTAAGTCCCGGCAACGGCGCGATCATGATCCCGCCGGTCTCGGTCTGCCACCAGGTGTCGACGATCGGGCAGCGCCCGCCGCCGATCGTGTCGTGATACCAGAGCCAGGCGCGCGGGTTGATCGGCTCGCCCACGGAGCCCAGCAGCCGTAGCTTCGAGAGGTCGTGGGCGCCGGGATGCTTGGCGCCCCACTTCATGCAGGCGCGGATCGCGGTGGGGGCCGTGTAGAAGATCGTCACCCCGTAGCGCTCGCAGATCTCCCACCAGCGGTCTTCCCTCGGATAATTGGGCGCACCCTCGTAGAGCACGGACGTAGCCCCGTTGGCGAGCGGCCCGTAGACGATGTAGGAGTGGCCGGTAACCCAGCCGATGTCAGCCGAGCACCAGAAGACGTCGGTCTCGTCCTTGAGATCGAAGACCATCTTGTGGGTCGCGCTCACGTGGGTGAGGTAGCCGCCCGTGGTGTGGAGGATCCCCTTCGGCTTGCCCGTCGAGCCCGACGTATAGAGGATGAAGAGCGGATCCTCGGCCCCCATTCGCTCGGGCTCGCACTGCGCGTCCGCTGCTTCCACCAGGTCGTGCCAGTAGTGGTCTCGGCCTTCGGTCATCGGAGGCCCCGTTCCGCAGCGGTCGACGACCACGACATGCTCCAGCTCCGGCAGCGTCTTCACGATCTCGTCGACGCTCGCCTTCATCGGCAGCGGCTTGCCGCGGCGCAGGGTGGCGTCGGCGGTCACGAGCGCCTTCGCGTCAGAGAACTCCATCCGCTCACGGACTGATTCGGGCGAGAATCCTCCGAAGACGACGTTGTGGAGCGCCCCGATCCGCGCGCAGGCAAGCATCGTGACGACCGCCTCCGGGATCATCGGCATGTAGACCCCGACCACATCGCCCTTGCCGACGCCGAGCGAACGCAGGGCGTTGCCGAGCCGCTGGGTCTGATCCAACAGCCACGCATAGGTGATCGCCTTGCGGCCCTCGTCGCCGAGCTCGTCGGCGTCCTCCGCCTCCCAGTGGAACGCAACCCTGTCGCCCAGCCCTGCTGCGACATGCCTGTCGAGGCAGTTGACCGACGCGTTCAGCGCCCCGCCTTCGAACCACTTCGCGTGGGGCGGATCCGACCAGTCGAGCACCTCGTCCCAGGGCTTGTACCACTCGAGCTTCTCGGCCCAGCTCGCCCACCAGGCCTCGGGATCGGCGGCAGCGCGCTCGTAGACCCCAGGGTCGGAGATGTTGGCCTCGGCCGCAAACTCATCGGGAGGCGGGAAGGTCTGCTCGGTCTTCAGCAGTACGTCTAGCTCGGATTCCGCCACGTCACTCCCTCCTCGGGTCGACCCGTCACGATCCTATGTGAGTGATGGCAACCCACGAAGGCCGCGAGCCAGACCACGTCGTGCTCTACGACCGCGACTGCGGCTTCTGCCGCTGGTCGCTGGCGTGGGTGCTGCGGTGGGATCGAGGCCGGAGGCTACGGCCCGTGGCGATTCAGGATGCAGAGGGGCAGACCCTTCTCGCCGGGGTTCCGGAGGACGAGCGCCTCGCCTCATCGCACATGGTCGGCCCGGACGGCGACGTGATATCGGCCGGAGCCGCCGCCGTCCCGACCGCCGCAGTGCTCCCGGGCGGCGCGCTGTTGGCCCGGGCCGGACGGAGATTCCCTGGCGTCGTCGAGAGCTCGTATCGGTGGGTGGCCGAGCACCGCACCCTGCTCGGTAAGCTCGTCACCGAGGCCGCGAAGCGCCGGGCGGATTCTGTGATCGCCTCGCGCTCCTGATCGGCGCCCGCGAAAGGCCTTTGTCGTACGCTAGATGGCAGTGCTAGGACGCAGGGACAGTCGCAGAGCAGCATCACGACGCCTGGGCACGCTCGCTGCGTGTGCGCTCGTGCTGGGCCTGGTGGCGTCCGAGGCGAGCGCGTCGGAGGTCTCGGCCCGGGTCGCTCAGAGCACCGATTCGGTCACCGACTATTGGACCCAGGCGCGAATGGACGCGGCCAAGCCCGCCTCGGAACTGGTCGCCGACACGATCTTCCCCGATCTACAGGCAGGGCTCGAGGGCGTCCTTGGAGGCGCCGCCGCTGAGCGCAATCCGCGTGCGACCGCGATCGGCAACGAGAGCGCCCGCAAGGTACGCACCCACGGCAAGGTCTTCCTCACCCTCGGCGGCACCGACTATGTGTGCTCGGGCACCGTGATCCGATCGTTCATCAGGCGACTCGTGCTCACCGCGGGGCACTGCGTGCACGAATTCGGCGCCGGCTTCGCCACGAACTTCATGTTCGTCCCCGCCTACGACAACGGCTCCAAGCCGTTTGGCGAATGGACCGCACGGCGGCTTGCGACCACCCGCCAGTGGGCCGACGGCGAGGATCTTCGGTACGACGTCGGCATCGCAAAGATCCGTGCCCGCAGCGGCGAGCGGCTCCAGAATGTCGTCGGGGGCCGCGCGATCGCGCTCAACCGCGAGCGCAGCCAGTTCTTTCAGGCCTACGGCTATCCGGCGACAGGGGCCTTCAACGGCGAGCAGCTCTACCGCTGCGACTCGCAGTACCAGGGCACCGACTCGGGCATGGGCCAGCCCGCCCCCAGCCGCATCGCCTGTGACATGACGGCGGGCTCGAGCGGTGGTGGCTGGGTGATCAACGACCGGGCCGTGAACTCGGTCGTGAGCTACGGCTACGAATGCGTCGGCGTCATCATCCCGCTCCCCTGTAGCAACCCGGAAGCAGGCAAGCTCTTCGGTCCCTACTTCGGCGACACCGTCGCCGATCTCTATAAGTCTCAGCGCGGCAAGAAGCGCAAGCGCAAGCGCCGCTGAGCGACCGCGGGACCGCGTCCTAGGCCGCTGTCAGCCGCTTGCGATGGGCGCGGATCTCGCTGAGGATCCGCTCGAGGCGTGGCTCGGTGGTCGAGTCCACATGCTTCATCACGGTTGCGACCGCCGGGTGGACCGCCGCGATTCGCTCGTGCATCGCCTGCGCGACCGCGCGGTACGTCGGATGGCCTTCCCGACCTGAGCGCAACTCGCAGAGGTGCATCGCCTCGCGGGCGTTCATGTCGAGCACGTAGCGGATCCGGTAGCCGAGGCACAGGGCGTAGGGGGCCGCGTCGTACAACCCGGCGGCCTCGAGCCGGTCGAACTCCGTCCGGGAGACGTCGAGCGCGCGACGGTACCCGTCGCCGACGCCCGCCTCTTCGACCTCCTCGGGAACGCCCGCCCCCAGATCGGGGCCGAGGCGCTGCCACTGGCAGGTGAGCATTCGGTGTCGCTGCAGGTCGCGGAAGCCACCGTAGTCGGAGACGATCTCAAAGCGGTATCGAATCGCCTCCCAGCCGCGGCCGGGACGATGGCGGCGATTGGCGCGCTCGCCCGCGAGCTCGGCGATCAGCTCGGCGCGCTCGATCGGATCCATTGCATCGACCCGCGCCCGGATCGACGCTTCCGAAGCGCCCGAGGACTCGTACAGCGACGACGAGAGAAGATCCGCCTCGGTGCCGTCCACATGGGTGAGTTCGACGGAAGGCGTCGCCGCCGCCTCGCGGCGATCAAGCCCCAATCGCGCGACCGCGCTCTCGGTCGCCTCGCGGCGCTGACGTAGGTACTCGATCCACTCGCCGCCGCGCTCGGGGCGGTCGACGCGAGACACGAAGCTTGGGATCACCTTTCCCAGCTCGCCCAGGATCATTTCGCCAAAGCCGCGGGCCTCGGGTAGGGGAGAAGCGAACAGCCGCAGCAGCAGCTGCTCGTAAGCCTGGCCCGAAGCGAAGATGCCGACATGGCTGAGGGTGGCCGCCGGTAGGACGCCACGCATCAGGTCGAGTGCCTTGGCCCGGATCGAGCCACGCCATGCGCCCTCGGGCTCGTCGCCGCGCGGCCAGCGTTCCGCGGCCCACGCGATCGTTCGCTCCAGGCCCGCGGAGTACTCCGCGAAGATTGCGTCCTGGGCTGCCCGGTACTCAGGGCCCAGCGTGTCGTCGGCGTAGTAGCGGTAGCCCCCGTCGGGCATGGGCTGGTCGTAGGGGATGTAGCGCGTGGACTGCTCGAGGTAAGCGGCCAGCCGACCGCGCTGGAGAACCTTCGTGAGGACGTTCGAGACGTACTCGCAGGCCAGGTGCGCACCGCCCACCTGGGCGATCGAGTCGTCGCCATAACCCACGAAGACCCGCTCGTAGAGCCCGGCCGCGCGCTCGCCCTCGTCACCGTCGAACGGGCGAGGGGTGTCGCCGGACTCCTCCGCGAACTCGTCGAGGTAGAGGCGGCGCAGTCCGCCGCCGTACCGCGAATACCGGGCGAACAGCGCACCCTTGACGGTCTCGGGAAGGTTCGTGAGGCAGAAGACCGGACGGTCGACGTTCGTGAAGTGGGGCGCGAGCAGTTCTTGCTCGGCTGGGGTGAAGGACTCGACGGGGTATCTCATGAGGACGGGTTGGCCATCCTAGCCACGCCCTCGGCGGCTCGCGCAAGGCGCAGAACCGGGATACTCGACGGGTGGGCGGCAGGGACACCGGCGGATCGGCCTTCGGGCCTCTTGGCGACGCAGAACGCCGTCGGCTCGGTCGCCTCGGCGCCGCCCTGATGATCTTTGGCTCGGTGCTCTCGCTCCCCGCGGGCCTCGTCCTCGCTCCCGCGCACCCGCTTGAGGACCACTTGATCGCAGGCGCCGGGATCGCGACTGGGTTGATGTTCTACCGGGCCCCCTGGGAGCGGATGCAGGATTGGTGGCTGCATTTGGTGCCCCTGTTCGGCACGGTCGCGATCGCCTGCGGCGTGGCGGTCTTTAGCGACGACTACGCCTTCTATTACGTGCTCGTTGCCATCTACGCCGCCTATGCGTTGCGTGATGTCAGGGCCATGGTTGTGTACGCCACGGTGCTGATGGTCGCATTGCTGGCGCCTCTCGTCTACGCCGAGGGCACCTTTCGCGAGCAGGCTCATCACATCCTCGTCGCGATCCCCGCATTGCTGATAGCCGCTGCGACCGTCGGATACCTGCGTGCAACGCTCGAGAGTCGTGAGCGCCAATACCGGGAGTTCGCCGCCGAGGCAGTCGGTCTCGCGGGCCGCATCAGGCGCGGGGAGACGCTTGATCCGGATCCGACTTCCGCGGAGCTCGAGCGGGCTCTCGAAGACTTGCGCAGCTAGAGGGCAGGCGGCGGTGGCGCCGCCATCAACTCGACTCGATGACCGCCTGGCGCAGTCGTGATGGCCCGCGGTTCGCCCCAGAGTTCGCGGGTGAGCTCAACCCCGAAACCGGCAGCGCCAAGAGCGCTCATCACGGCGTGCAGCTCAGGCGTAATCACCGCGACGTGCCCGAGTGAAGGAACGGTGGGCTCAGGCACCACGATCAGATGAATCTGGGAGCCGTCGCGCTCGGCCCAGTACACGTAACCCGCGACCTCCGCGGGCGCCTCGACGCGCCGGAATCCCAGCAGGTCCCAGAACTCGAGCGACCGCTCGACATCGGCCGCTGCGGTTTCGAGGGTCGCATGGTGGAGCGACGGCACCGCTCCTCTCTATCGGCTGATCGTCTCGCCGATTCCCGACACGAACTCAACAAGGGGGGCGGGAATGAAGCCGAAGAAGACCGTGGCGGCCGCGGCGAGGAGCGTCAGGCCGATGATCACTGGGCAGTGGATGCCGCCGATACGTGGTCCCTCGGTCGCGACCGCGTCGGCCTCGGGGGAGCCGCCCGCCATCGCCGGCAGGATCTTGTGACCCTGTTCGGGGGTGGGGTCGGAGTGGTACGCAGGACGCATCCACACGGCTGCGATAACCCGTAGGTAGTACGCGAGCGAAATCATCGTGCCGACCGCGATCAGCACAGCGAGCCAGGTATAGGCACCCTCCACTGCCGCCTCGATCAGGTACAGCTTGCCGATGAACCCGGCGGTTCCCGGGAGGCCCGCGAGCCCCAGCATGGCGATGGTCAACGGCCACGCCAGTTCCGGCCGGTCACGGCCAAGACCCTGTACGGCGCGGATGTCGTCGCCAAGCCCGGTCTCGCGCTCCCGGATCGTGATGACTGCGAACGCGGCGAGGTTCATGAAGGCGTAGGCGGCCAGATAGAAGAACAGCGCCTCGACACCGGCTTCGTTCGCTGCGACGATGCCGACCAGCATGTAGCCAGCCTGCGCGACGCCGGAGTAGCCGAGCATGCGCTTGAGCGAGGACTGCGTGAGGGCGCCGACGTTTCCGACGATGATCGAGACGGCCGCCAGCGCCGCCAGCGCCGGCTGCCAGTCGTCGACGGCGGGCCCCAGGGCAACCTCGAAGAAGCGGGCGAGCACGGCGAACGCCGCCGCCTTGGTCGCCACGGCCATGAAGCCTGTGATCGGGGTGGGCGCGCCTTGGTAGACGTCCGGGGTCCACTGGTGAAACGGCGCGATCGAGAGCTTGAACGCGAGTCCGGTGGCGGCCAGGGCGATCCCAACGAGCACTAGCGGATCGTCGGCCAGCCCGGCGCCGATCCCACTCGCGATCTCGGCGAAGTCGGTCGAGCCCGAGCCGCCGTAGATGAAGGCCAGCCCGTAGAGCAGGGTGGCCGAGCCCAGCGAGCCGACGATGAGGTACTTGAGGCCGGCCTCAAGTGACTGCGGGCGGCGCAGCGCCGAGCCACACAGCACGTAGAGCGGAATCGACAGCAGCTCGAGCGCGACGAAGAAGATCACGAGGTTCTGCGCCATCGCCAGCATGGTCATGCCGAGCACCGTGGCGATCAAAAGGCCCTGGAACTCGCCGTGCCCGGCTGGCCCGGCCGCATTGTCGGCGGCCTCCTCGCGCCAGCTCAGCGGGATCGTGAACGCCGCACACCCGACCGCGATCAGCGACGCGACGACAGCGAGCTCGTCCAATCGAAGGGCGCCGCTCACCAGCTCCTTGTCCTCGCCAAACTGCCAGATCAACAGGCCGGCCGTGGCGCCCAGGGTGGCGAAGCTAAACAGCGAGACGGTCGCGCGCTGCGCTCGGCCGATCAGGCCGCTCAGCAACACGAGCACCAGCCCCGCGGTCAGCGCGATGATCGGCGAGAGGCCGGCGTAGTCGATATCGGGAGCTTCGAAGGTCACGGCAGCTCGGACCCCTCCTGCGCAGGAGCCACCGCGCCGATCTTGTCCTGCACCGAGGCCTCGCCGCGCTCCAGGATCAGACCCGGCCAGAGGGCGAGAGCGACAATTACTGCGACCAGCGGCGCCAGCACCGCGCCATCGCGCAGGGAGATTTCACGCGAGACCTTGCCCGCCGGTAGCCGGTTGTGCATCGAGCGTTGGTAGAGGCGCAGGGCGTAGAAGGCCGCCATCACCACGCCCGCCATCGCGACCACGACGTACACCGGGTACTCATCGAAGAGCCCGTTCAAGATGTAGAACTCGCCGATGAAGTTGGCCGTTCCCGGCATCGCCAGGGTCGCCAGGGTCACGACCAGGAACAGGCCCGCCAGTACGGGAGCGCACATCGCCCCACCGCCCATCTCGCGCAGATCCTCGGTGCCGTAGCGCTCGGCCAGGAGCGCGATGACGAAGAACATCGGCACCGCCACGAGCGCGTGGTTGACCGACTGCAGCACCGCGCCATCGGCGCCGTCGGGTGTGAGCGCGAAGACCCCAAGCGTGATGAACCCGAGCTGGGCGATCGACGAGTAGCCGGCGATGAGCCGCACGTTCGTCTGGGAGAAGGCCATGACGGATCCGTAGAGGATCGAGGCGGTTGCGATCACCAGGATCAGCTCCTGGAATTGGAGGGTGGCGTCGGGGAAGATCGGCAGCACGACTCGCAAAAAGCCGTAGATGGCGACCTTCGAAAGCACGCCGGAGAGCAACGCCAGGACCGGCAGGGGGGCGGCGCGATATGCGTCGGGCATCCAACCGTGCAGTGGGAAGGTGGGCATCTTGACCAGGAACGCCGCGGCAAAGAAGCAGAAAATCCAGTCCTGGCTGCCCTCGCCGAGCGGGCTCGTTCGCAGCTCGGCGATCGAGAAGGTGATCTGGCCCCCATCGGCCGCCAGGACTGCAGTGGCGATCGCCCCGACAAGCATCAGCAGTGAGCCGATCAGGGTGTAGACCATCATCTTGATCGTCGCCGGAACCCGGCTGCCGCTGCCGTACGCGCCGATCATGAAGAAGAACGGCACCAGCATCAGGTCGAAGAAGAGAACAAAGAGCAACAGATCCTGGGCGAGAAACGCGCCGAGCACGGCGAACTCGCCGATTCCCAGCATCAGGAAGAAGTTCTTCGGTCGGTCGGGCTGGCGGGTCGCCGCCCACGCGAAGCAGGCTGCCCACAGCAGCGCGGTGACGGCGACGAGGAAGAGGCTGATCCCGTCGATGCCAAGCTGGTAGCGCACTCCGAGTTCGGAGATCCAGGCCTCGTCGACCGCATGCTGCAGGCCGGGAACACCGGCGTCGAAGTCGACGATCAGCGCGATCGCCAGCCCAAGCGTCCCCAGCGAGCCGGTGAGCGAGATTGGCGCCGCCGCCCGGCTCGGCGCGATCGCGACCAGCACGGCGACGGCCAGCGGCAGCCACAGGATCACATTGAGCATCAGCTGCTGACCACCAAGAAATAGAGGGCCAGGGCGGCGAAGCCGCCGATCACGAGTAGCGCGTAAGCCCGAACGAAACCGGACTGTGCGCCGCGTACCAACACGCCGACCTCACGAACGACGCCCACCGTGGTGTTCACCAAGCCGTTGACGACGACCCGCTCGATCGTGTCGTTCGCGAAGCGGCCGAGGCGGATCACGGGGCGGTAGACCACGGCGTCGATCAGCTCGTCGAAGTACCACTTGTTCTCCAGGAAGTCGTGGACCGGGCGCATCCGGTCGCGGAGGCGCAGCGTGACGCCGGGACGCGCGACGTAGCAGAAATAGGCCAGGGCGATCCCGGCGAAGGCCACCAATCCGCCGACCAGCAAGCCGAGGTATGCGGCGCCCTCGGAGGGGTGGACGTGGAACAGCGCCGACTCCTCGAACGTGCCCTCGAGGAAGTGCTCCATCGCGGCGGTAACTCCGGGGATCTGCAATACGCCGGCGCTGAGGGCCAGGAAGCCCAGGGTGCCCATCGCGATTCGCATCGACAGGGAGCGCTCCGCGATGTGATGATCGGGGCCGGGAAAACCGACGTCGGTGTCCTCGACCTCGCCCGTGGCCGGGTTGCGGTGCTCCTCGGCGTGGCGCAGGTGTCCGCCCTCGAGTTCCCTGGCCTCCGCACACGGCTCACCGGTGACCACCCTGAAGCCGATCCGAAACGAATAGAAGGCGGTGAGGAAGGCGGCCAAATACCCGCCGATCACGAAGATCCAGTACATCCCGCCGCGCTCAGCGGCGAACACGAGGATCTCGTCCTTGGAGAAGAAGCCGGAGGTGCCAGGGAAGCCCGCCAGCGCAAGGGCGCCGATGATCAGGAGCAGCGATGTGAACGGCATCGCGCGCCGGAACCCTGACATCTCGTCGATGTTTTGTCGGGCCGCCATCGCGCCGATGATCGAGCCGGCCGCCATGAAGAGCAGCGCCTTGAAGAAGGCGTGCGTCATCAGGTGGAAGATCCCCGCCGTGTAGGCCCCGATCGAGACGCCGACGATCATGTAGCCGATCTGGCTCATCGTCGAGTAGGCGATGATCCGCTTCAGGTCGGTGACGACGAGGGCGATGGTGGCGGCCATGATCAGGGTGGCGAGGCCGACGAAGGCGGCGATGTCGGCTGCCGTCGGTGCCAGCTCGAAGAACGGGTGGGCACGCGCGATCAGGTAAACGCCGGCGGTCACCATCGTCGCCGCATGGATCAGGGCCGAAACCGGGGTGGGCCCCTCCATCGCGTCCGGGAGCCAGGTATGGAGCGGTAGCTGGGCCGACTTCGCGAACGCACCCAGGCACAAGAGGAGGCAGATCGCCACGATCGCGCCGTCGTTCGTGCCGAATGCCTCGGGCGCCGCCTCGAAGGCGTCGAGGTACTGGAACGTCCCCAGCTCCTGAAAGATCAGGAAGGCGGCCAGCACCAGCCCCACGTCGCCGAGGACGTTGATCACGAAAGCCTTCATCCCCGCCTTGGTCGCCGTGCCGCGCCGGTACCAGAACGAGATCAGTGCGTATGAGGCGAAGCCGACGAACGCCCAGCCGACGGTGAGCAGCACGAAGTTGCCCGCCAGGATCAGGACCAGCATCGAAAAGACAAAGAAGTTCAGCAGCGCGAAGAAGCGCCGGTAGCCCTGGTCGGAGACGAGGTAGGAGACCGAGTAGAGGTGGATCAGGGTCGAGACGCCGGTCACCACCAGGCACATGACGACCGAAAGCGGGTCGACGAGAATTCCGAGGTCGATGTCGAGACCGGCCGCGGTCGCGTAGTCCCACAGCGCCGAGGTGAGCTGGCGCTCCTCGGCGGGCTGGTCGAGCAACATCGCGAAGGCGCCCAGCGCCGAGAGGAACGCGGCGGCGATCGCCGCGGTGCCGATCCAGCCCGCGGTGCGGCCCGGCAGGGCGCGCCAGCCGAACGCGATCACCAGCGAGCCCGCGAGAGGGAAGGCGAGGATCAGCCAGCCGTAAACGGTCGCGTCCATCGGCTCAGCCCCGCAATCCGCGCAACTCGTCGACGTTCAGCGGCAAACGGCGGCGGAACATCGCGACGATCAGGCCCAAGCCGACGACCACCTCGCAGGCGGCGACGACCATCACCACGAGCGCGAAGACGTGCCCGTCTTCGTTGCCGTTGGCGCGGGCGAAGGCGATCAGCGCGAGGTTGCCCGCGTTCAGCATCAGTTCGAGGCAGAGCAAAACCACCAGCGGACTGCGCCGCAGTAGGACGCCGCCCGCGCCAACCGCGAAGAGGAGAGCGGAGAGAACGAGGTACCACTCGATCGCCATCAGCCCTCCTCGACCACGATCGGCGGTTCCGCCTTCCGCTTGCCGGCGAGCACGACGGCGCCGACCGCTGCGATCAGAAGCAGGATCGACGCGGCTTCGAACGCGACGAGAAAGCGCTCGAGCATCAACTCGCCGATCGACTCGGGCGAGCCAAAGCCCAGTGGGATCGTGGGCCCGTCGCTCCCGAGCGAGGCGAGCGAGGTGCCGAGCAGGGCGATCGATAGTTCGATGAAGAGCGCACCCGCCAAGACCGGACCGAGAAACCGCTGGCCGGGGATCGGCTCGAACTCAGGCTCGGAGACCCCGCCGACATACGCGGCGACGAACACGTAGAGCACCATCACGGCGCCCGCATATACGACCACCTGGGCCGCCGCTATGAACTCGGCATGCAACATCAGGAAGAGTCCAGCGAGCGCGACGAGGTGGACGACCAGTGCGAGCACGCTGTAGAACGGATTGCGAAGCGCGACGACGGCGACCGCCCCACCCAAAGCGCCGATCGCACCGGCAAAAAACGCGACCTCTTCCATCGCGCCGCATCCTATTCGCGAGGCACCTGTCGAGGGTCAGCGCGCAAACGCCGCGATCGCGTCCACGACGCGCTCGGGGCACTCGATCTGCGGTGTATGGCCGACGCCCTCGAGCATCTCGATCCGGGCGTGGGGGAGCATCTCCTGTAGCTCAGCCGCACCGGCGGGCATGCAGAGGCGGTCACGGTCGCCCCAGAGCACGGTCACGGGAGCGTGGATCTTCTTCGGGTCGAACGGATCAACGAGTCCGGGCCGGAGGCGTTTGGCGTAGTCGATCCGGGTGCGGATAACGCTGCGGTCGGCGGTGAAGCGTGTGAAGCGGTTGACGACCGCCTGCTCGACCGCGGCAGGCTGACCGAACGCGAGGCGCCGGTAGAGATTGCCGGCGACGCCGCGGATCACGCCCGCCGGCACGGGTGCGCCGCGCATGCCGATGATCTGTGAGACGGCGGGGATCCGGTCGACGGCAAAGAACGCGGGCGCCATCTTGATCCCGGCGGGGCCGATCGGTACCACGCCGGCGATGGGCAGCTCGTCTCGCTCGGCCAGACGCAGAGCCGTCCACCCCCCCAGCGAGTTGCCGGCCACTACGACCGGGCCGTCGGCCCGCTCGGCCGCGCGCAGCACGGCACGCGCGCCGAAGTCCACGAGCTGCTCGAGCACGTCGCGATCCGGATCGAGGGGAGGTGCGACGCCGAACCCCGGCTGGTCGTAGGCGATCGCGGGGAGGCGCTGCGCAGCCAGAAGGTCGAGGACCTCGAGCCAGGTGTCCGCATTGTCGAGCCACCCGTGCAGGAGAACCGTGGGGTGGCCTTCGCCGTTCGCCCACACCGCTCGGGTGGGGACGCCACCAACGACCACCCGGCTTCGTCGAAGACGGTTGATCGGCTCCGCGGCGGGCGTAGCTGCGCGCGGCTCGCCTGTGTCGCCGAGCCTGATCGCGGGCGTCATCTCGACCGGCCGCCTGGCGGGCTGGCGAATGTGCGCTTGCGACGACCCCTGCTCATCGAATACCGCACGCTACCCGGCGCGGGCCATCGCCCACCGCCCAGGTGACACGCCTGGTTGTCCCACAGGGCGGGTTGAGCGTGCCACCTGAATGGGGCGCCGCCGACATCCCCAGGTGACACGCCTGGTTGTCCCACAGGGCGGGTTGAGCGTGCCACCTGGCCGGAGGCGCTCCTCGTGCGGTGGCCCGTGACCTGGCGGAGCGCCTCACGCTATTCGGCCAGCGCCGGGGCGCGATCCTCACCGGCCGCGCCTTTACCCTGCGGCGGTTCGACCACGGTGCGCAGGAACCGCTCGATGCCCTCGACCACGCGAGCGGTGCGCATGGACGGCGCCAGGTCGAAGGCGTGCTCTGCACCCGGGAGCTCGACGTAGATGACCTCGTTGTTTGAAGTTTCCTCCAGCCGTTGGGCGAACTCGCGCGCGTCGCCGACCGGCACGAGCGTGTCGCGGTCGCCATGGAAGACCAGGAAAGGAGGCGCGCCGGAATGGACCCGGTGCGTCGGGGAGACCCGCTCGTAGGCCTCGGGATCGTCCTCGTACCGGCGCTTGATCACGTGGCGGGCGAAGAGCCAGTCACGCAGCTCGGGGTAGTAGTGCCCGCCCAGATCGGCGAGGTCGTAGACGCCGTAGAAGGGAACCGCCGCCGCGACGGACGTGTCGGCCTCCTCGAAGCCCGGTTGCAGCGAGCCGTCGTCCGAGGTGAGTGCTGCCAGCGCGGTGAGATGGCCGCCGGCCGAGCCCCCCGTGAGGCAGATCCGCTGCGGATCGACGCCGTACTCAGCGGCGTGCTCGCGCACCCAGGCGATCGCCCGCTTCACATCGATCACGTGGTCGGGCAGCGTCGCGTGGGGGCTGAGGCGGTAATCCACGTTGAAGCCCACCCACCCATTCGATGCGAGGTGGTTCAGCAGGGGGATGCCCTGTTCGATGCGACTGCCCGCGATCCAGCCACCACCGTGGACCTGCACCACGGCCGGTCTTAGCTCACCCTCGAGAGCGGCGGCGCGCGGGCTATAGACGTCGAGGCGCAGCCGCACCTTTCCCTCCTGGTGAAAGACGATGCCACGCCGCTTGCGCACCCCACGCGGGGCGAGCATCAGCAGGGGGAAAACAAGGTGGCTGCGTGGGAAGCGGCTGGCGGCGGGCTCGCCGGGTACGTCCTCGAGTGCATCGTCGACAACGCTGGCGCTGCGGGCGCTATCCCAGCCGAGTCGCAGCTCGAACAGGAAGTAGGCGCCGAGGACGACGATCAGTAAGACGCCAGCCACACTGCCCGAGGCGTTGAGGGTGATCGCCAGCGCGATCGCCAGCCCGAGCACGATCGAGATCTGCCAGGCGAACTCGCGCGAGACGGCGGCGCCGATCCAGCGCGCGACCCGGACCATGAGCGTGCGCGGAGGATCCAGCCGCCAGAGCCGCACGTACAGCTTCAGTTGTGCTCGGATCACGTCGGCCTCCCGCCGTCAGCGATCCCCCCGCTCGTACTGATTACAACCCGTAGGTCTTGGCAACGATCTCGCGTTGGATCTCGCTCGTACCGCCGTAGATCGTGGAGACGAGCGTGGCCCGGACATGGCGCTCCATGTCGTACTCCGAGGCGTACCCATAGCCGCCCATCATCTGCATGCCCTCCAGCGCGATCTTCTTCGCGGTCTCGGTGACCTTGAGCTTCGCCATCGACGCCTCACGCGGAAGCATCTGGCTCGGGTCCTCGTCGACTTTGCGGGCGACGTCGTAGACGAGCAGCCGACAGCACTCGAGCTCGGTCGCGAGGTCGGCGACGCGGTGCTTGATCGCCTGGAACGATCCGATCGGCCGGTCGAACTGCTTGCGCTCCTTGATGTAGGCGAGTGCGTCGTCGAACGCGCGTTGCCCGATGCCGAGCATGATCCCCGCGAGGATCAGGCGCTCGACGTTCAGCCCGGCCATCAGCTGGATCCACGCCTGGCCCTCCTGCCCGAGCACATTCTCGGCCGGGATCTCGCAGTCGGTGAAGAAGAGGTCGTTGACCTCGCGTCCGCCCATCGTCTCGATCGGACGGATCTCCAAGCCTTCGGCGTCGGTGGGCACCGAGATCATGGTCAGGCCCTCGTGCTTGGAGCCGGAGCGGTCGCTCCGGGCGATCAACAGGATGTTTGTTGCGTTGTGCGCACCGGAGATCCAGGTTTTCTGACCGTTGACCACGAAGTGACCGTTCTGGCGCTCTGCCTTGCAGGACAGGTTGCCCACGTCGGAGCCGGCCTCGGGCTCCGACATCGCGATCGACTCGACGTTGCCGCCGGCGATCCCGCTCAGCATTTTCTGCTTTTGTTCCTCGGTGCCGAAGCGCTCGTAGGCGCCTGCCACGATCGCGCTGATCCCGAACTCGCCGGCCGGGATCTGCCCGCGGGCAATCTCCTCGAGCAGGATGCACATGTCCACCGCGCCGCCACCCGCGCCCCCGTACTCCTCGGGGATCGCGACACCGAGCCAGCCGAGTTCGGCCAGCTTGCGGTACGTGTCCATGTTCTGGGCGTCGGTGTAGCCGTTGGTCAGCTTCTCGCGCTGCTCCTGGGTTCCGCACTCGCGCTCGGCGAAATCCCGGATCGCTTCGCGGAACGCGTTCTGCTCGTCGGTGAAAAGTGACGCCGAGGGCAGCGCCCCCGCGATTGCGGTCGTCATCTCAGGTGCTCCTTTGCGCTAGGCGGATGCCGGCTTGTAGACGGACACGACCGCGGCGCCACCGAGCCCGATGTTGTGCTGTACGGCGACCTTGGCGCCATCGACCTGGCGCTTGTCAGCCTTGCCGCGTAGCTGCCAGGACAGTTCGGCGCACTGCGCCAGTCCGGTCGCGCCGAGCGGATGGCCCTTCGAGATCAGGCCGCCCGAGGGGTTCACGACCGGGCCATCGCCGCCGTAGGTCGTCGCCTCGGCATCGACCAGCTTGTGGCCCTCGCCCTCGGCAGCGAACCCGAGCGCCTCGTAGGTGATCAGCTCGTTGGCCGAGAAACAATCGTGCAGCTCGCACACGTCCGCGTCAGTGCCGGTGATCTCGGCCTCCTCGTAGGCGCGGTTGGCCGCCTCCTTCGACATGTCGTAGCCGACGATCTTGATGCAGTCGGTCTCATCGTCGAACGTCGAGCCCATATCGGTCACCATGGCCTGCCCGGCGATCTCGATCGCCTGATCCCAGAGGTCGTTGTCGTCGACGAAACGCTCCGACGCGACGATTGCGCAACCTGAGCCATCCGATGTGGGGGAGCACTGCAGCTTGGTCAACGGGTCGTGGATCATCTTCGCGGACTTGATGTCCTCGATCGAGTACTCGTCCTGGAACTGGGCGTAGGGATTGTTAACCGAGTGCTTGTGGTTCTTCCAGCCGATCCACGCGAAGTGGTCAGGGTTCGAGCCGTACTTGTCCATGTGGTCGCGCCCCGCGTTGCCGAACATCTGTGGTGCGGCGGGGGAGGCCTCGGGGTCGCGGATCTCGAACATCCGCATCGCGTGCCTGTCCATCGGGTTCGTGCGGTCGGTGTACTTAACCCCCAGCGAGCCCTTCTCCATCTTCTCGAAGCCGAGCGCCAGTGCGCAGTCGGCCAGGCCCCCCTTGACCGCCTGACGCGCCATGTAGAGCGCCGACGAGCCCGTCGAACAGTTGTTGTTGACATTGACGACTGGGATCCCGGTGAGGCCGAGCTGGTAGAGCGCGCGCTGGCCCGAGGTGGACTCGCCGTAGCAGTAGCCGGCGAAGGCCTGCTCGACCTCGTCGTAATCGATACCGGCGTCGGCGATCGCCATCTCGCCGGCCTCCTTGGCCCAGTCGGGGTAGTCGCCGTCCTTCGTGCCGGGCTTGTCGAACTTGGTCATGCCGACGCCGATCACGAAGGTGCGGTTGCTGCCGTTGCTGCTCATCTGGGGTGCCTTTCGGTTGAGGAGGTGAAGCGTTGACGCCGCGCTGCGGCACACGGCTGAAACATACCGAACGGCCGCCCGGTTTGTTACATTCGCTCCGGTGGAGGCTGGCTCGAAAGACGCGCGCACGGGTGGCCGGGCCGGTGGGCGTCGCACCCAGGGGGAGCGCAGCGCGGAGACCCGCAGTCGCCTTCTCGACGCGACGATCGAGAGCCTGATCGAGGTCGGCTACACCGCCACCACCACCCGCCGGGTGACTGAGCTGGCCGGCGTCTCCCAGGGCGCCCAGGCGCATCACTTCCCGCATCGTGTGGACCTGGTCGCGAGCGCGTTTGCCCACCTCGCCGAACAGCGGATGGAGCGCTACAGGGCCCGCGCCGACGAGCTCTCCAACGACCCGGCCGAGCGCCTGCGCGGCGTTCTCGATCTGCTCTGGGACGATTTCTCGAGTCCCTTGTTCAACGTCGCCGCCAAGCTCTGGGTCGCCGCTGCCGACGACGATGAGCTGCGCAAGCGGCTCGTCCCCGTCGAGCGCCGGATCTACGCGAACGTTGCGGCCATGGCGGCGGAGGTGGCCGGCGAGCTCGCCACCCGCCCGGGCTTCGACCGCTACCTCACGGTTGCGATGAACACCGTCGCCGGCCTTGGCCTTATGCGCGCGTTCGACCCCTCAGGACGAAGTGTGGGTGACGAGCAGTGGGAGTACCACCGCGCCGCCCTCGAGCGGATGTTTGCCTAGGAGCTACTCGCCGGCCGCGCGGGAGTCGCGGGTGAGGCGGTAGCCGGCGCTCCGCATCGCGCCCGTCGAGGCCGGGCTGAGCGCATCAGCCACCGTCATCGCCTCGCTGAGCGGCGTGCCGATGCGCCGGGGGCGGTGAATGATCGCCTGGGTGATCCGCTCCGCTGCCAGCGTCGGCGAGAGCGCGCGCATCCCGCGGTAGGCGGCGGTGGGCTCGATCATCGGCGTGCGTACGAGCGGCATGTGGATCGAGGTAAACCGGACGCCATCGTCGCCGAGCTCGGCCGCGGCGCAGTCGGTGAAGGCCTCGAGTGCGGCCTTGGAGGCCAGGTACCCCGAGAAGCGGGGCGGGCGCACGCCCACGCCCTGCGTCGAGACGTTCACCACGTGTCCCATCGCGTGCTCGCGCATCCCCGGCAGGAAGGCGAGGATAAGCCGGACCGGCGCCAGGTAGTTCAGTTGGATCGTGCGCTCGTAGTCGTGGAAGCGCTCGGTGGAGAGGTGAATCGACCGGCGAATCGAGCGTCCCGCGTTGTTGACGAGCACGTCCACGCGCCCGTGCTGGGCGAGGATCTCGTCGGTGATCCTCTCGATGTCGGCCGGGTCGGCCAGATCGGCGGGATGCACGTGGGGGTAGCCGCCGAGTTCGGTGATCTCGTCGGCCACGCGCTCGAGCTCCTCGCGACGGCGGGCGACGAGCACCACCTCGGCTCCCGCGCCGCCGACGGCCAGGGCGGCGGCCTCGCCGATGCCGGAGGAGGCTCCGGTGATCACCACCACCCGTCCGCCCACCGCGTCCTCAAGCGACCGGGTGCCGCGCGCCCGCTCGATCAGATTGAGGAAATAGAAGGGACGGTGGCGCCCGGAGATTCCGGTCGGCCGGTTCAGGAAGTCGTTGACCGCTCGCGCTGGGCCACCAAGGGGCAGACGGGCCACAAGTTTCCTCGGGTCGGGGGCCATCGGGCGCGGAATGCTACGCGACCGCATGGTCATTTGCATACAGGCCTGACGGTTTGTTACTCTCCCCACCCCAAGCTGGAGGATCCCCGAATGACTACGAGCTCCACGAACTTCAAGGTCGATGCCCTCGGCAACTGGACCGTAGAGAAGCTCACGAGCGTCGAGCCCGAGCGCACGATCGCCTAGGCTGATGCCGCTGGCCCTTGACCCGAGGCGGAGGAGCCGTCGGCTCAGCTGGGCGGGGGCCATCTGGTGAGCGTGCTTGGCGGAGTGCTGGATCGAGCCGCCGCTGCTGCGAAGGCAACGACGGCGGTGGCGCGGACCGGCCTGCTTGGCCCCGAGCGGCCCGACAAGCTCGTTCGAATCGGGCTGGAGGTCGCCCGCCGCGGCCCACTCGGTGGAGCGGTGGCAGGTGCCGCGATCCGCTGGGGCGAGCGTCCGATCTTCAGCGACGAACTGGGCACCCTAAGCGCCCGCGAGATCGACGAGCGCTCGAACGCGCTCGCCCGCGGCCTGATCGCCGACGGCGTTAAGCCCGGGGACGGGGTGGCGATCCTGTGTCGCAACCACCGGGGCTTCCTCGACGCCACCTACGCCGCCGCGAAGGTGGGGATGCGCTCCGTGTTCATGAACACGGAGTTCGCGGGCCCGCAGATCGAGGACGTCTGCAGGCGCGAGAAAGTCAGCACCCTGATCTTTGATGAGGAGTACGACGACCGCGCCCCGATCTGGGCCGATCGCCACCTGCGTGCCTGGGCCGAGGACGGCAGCCCCGGGAACGCCGCCGGCACGCTCGAGCAGCTGATCGCGGCGAACTCGAGCGAGGGCCTCGCGCCCCCCAGCGAGATGCCGACGATGGTGATGCTCACCAGCGGTACCACGGGCACTCCAAAGGGAGCACCGCGTCAGGAGGCCGGGACGCTGGTGACACTGGGCGCGATGTTCGACCGGGTGCCCTTCCGCACCGGGGAGTGCACCTACATCGCACCGCCCATGTTCCACGCACTCGGGTTCGCCCACCTGCACTTGGGGATCAGCCTCGGCTCGCGTGTCGTCACCCGCCGCCGCTTTAACGCCGCCGGCTTCCTCTCGGAGCTGGCCGCGAACCGGGCCACTGCCGTGATCGTGGTACCGGCGATGCTCCAGCGCGTGCTCGAACTGGGCCCCGAGGAGATCGCGCGGCACGACACATCGTCGCTGCGGATCATCTTTTGCGGCGGCTCGCAGCTGCCTGGCGCAGTAGCCACCGAGACCATGGACACCTTCGGCGACGTTCTCTACGTGCTCTACGGCTCAACCGAGGTGGCCTACGCCTCGATCTCCACTCCCGCGGACCATCGGGCGGCACCGCACAGCGTCGGCAAGGTCTGCATCGGGACGAAGGTTCGCCTCCTGGACGAGCGCGGGCACGACGTGCCCCGCGGCAAGACCGGGCGGATCTTCGTCTCCAACGGGATCGAGTTCGGCGGCTACACCGATGGTGAGACCAAGGAGGTCATCGATGGCGTGATGTCGTCGGGCGATGTCGGCCATTTCGATGAGGCGGGACGCCTCCACATCGACGGGCGTGACGACGACATGATCGTCTCCGGCGGCGAGAACGTGTTCCCCCAAGAAGTCGAGGAGCTGCTGATGGAGCACGACTCCGTCGCCGACGCCGCGGTGATCGGCGTCGACGACGCGGATTTCGGCAAGCGGTTGGCCGCGTACGTGGTTCGGGCCGAAGGCGCGGCCGTCGGCGAGGACGAGCTGAAGGGTTACGTAAAGAGAAGTCTCGCTCGCTACAAGGTGCCCCGAGACGTGACCTTCATCGAGGAGTTGCCCCGCAACGCCACGGGCAAGGTTGTGAAGCGGAAGCTCGGCGAACCCGCCTAGCCAAGTATCTCCTTCACTTTTGCCAGCGAGGCATCGGCCGCCTGCTCGGAAGCGCTGGTCAGCGGGCCCTCCATCGCGGCGAGCGCGGGACCGCCGAACTCCGACTCGTAGGTGATCGTCGAGCCTTCCCCGTTCGCGGCGACGGCGATAGCGGCGCGCAGCGTGGTCCCCATCGGACCGATCCCGGTCATCTCGAGCGCGCTCGGCGGCTCGACTGATTTGATCGTCCAGTCGACCTCGGCGGGCATTCCCATGACGGTGACCTTCTCCTTGAAGGTGGCGCCCTCGGCTACCACCGGCACGTCCCCGACGTGATCCACGTGGACCGTGTTCCATTCGCCCGCGCGCTCGAGGTCGCTGAGTAGCGCCCAGGAGTCCTCGGGACTCGCGCCAACGTCGACGGTCTTGCTGATTGTTGCCATTCGTTACCTCCTGTTTGTCTTGGGTACAGACGGCTCAGAACGCGAAGCGGAGGGGCCGTCGGACCAGCCCGGTGGGGGCGAGCTGATTATCTGGATGAGCTGGTCTCGCGCAGCCTCCCAGGCCGCGTTTGCCGCCTTGCGGGTCGAGAGCAGCGTCGTCTGCAGCCCGACGCCGAGCACCAGCGTCACCAGGACGTTCAGGGTCTCGTCGCTGACCTCCCGTCCGCGAACTGTGGCAACGCCGGCCATCAGCTCGCGGATCGAGGCGATCACCTCGCGCTCGACCGGTAACAGGCTCGCGCGGAGCTCCGAGTCGGTGCGCGCGGCGATCCACAGCTCCAGCGACGCGGCGAACATCGGCCCCGAATGGGTGCGCCAGACCAGGTCGAGGGCAGCGCGCATCTTCTCCCCGTCGTCCGGAAGCTTTGCGGTCTCGTGCCGGAGCTCCGTCACCCGCTTCGCCGCAAGATGGCGCACCGCCTCGGCGACCAGCTCGGCCTTGGTGTGGAAGTGGTGGACCTGAGCGCCGCGCGACAGGCCCGCCCGCTCGACCACGCGCGTCGTCGTGGTGCCGGCGTAGCCGAACTCGACGAGGCAGTCGATGGTCGCGTCCAGCAGTGCCGCGCGGGTGGTCTGTCTGCGCTCAGCCTGGGTACGTCGCGGCCGGATGGGGGCTGCCTTGGCCATCAGCCGCGGATACTACATACAGGTCTGACTGTTTGTGGTTATCCGAACCAACGCCGGGTCAGCTCGAGTAGCCGAGCACTCGCCCATCCTGGCCAGTCCCCGGAAGGCCAGGCGTACGCGCCGGAACTAAGCGGGTGGGTGCCTCACTCGCCCTCGGAGCGCAAAGGAGTCCGCTCGAGCGGCTCGGCGAGCAGCATCTCCTTGGTAAAGATCAGGTCGCTGCGGTTGTAGTCGGCCATCTCGTAGTCGTGGCCCATCGTGATCGCGTCGAATGGACACGCCACCTCGCAGTAGCCGCAGAAGATGCAGCGCGCGAGGTTGATCTCGTAGACGGCGGCGTAGCGCTCGCCCGCCGAGACACGGTCGGCCGGGTCGTTCTCGGCGGCCACGACCCGGATGCAGTCGGCAGGACAGGCGGCGGCACAAAGCGAACAACCAACGCATTTCTCGAGGTCCGTGTCCTCGAAGCGGTGGAGCTTGTGCCGGCCGCGGAAGCGGGGATAGACCGGAGTCTTCTCCTCCGGGTACTGGATTGTCTTCGGGCCCTCCATCATGCGCGCCATCGTTGTCTTCAGCCCGCGCAGCGTCTCCCCGAAGACGCGGTAGGCGCCCTTCGCGCCGCCCGGTTCCGGTCCGCGCTGAACCGCGATCACGGAGTCGTCGCTCAGGTACGGAAACTTCTCGGGGATCTCGTCGCTCATCGATATTCCCTTGCCAGGGAGGCAATCTTGCTTTCGCGTCCTACGTCGCTCATCAGATCACTGTCACCAAGACCGCGGTCACCAACACGTTCAGCGTCGTGATCGGGAGCATCACCTTCCAGCCGAGGCTCATGAGTTGGTCGTAGCGCACACGGGGCAGCGTAGCCCGAATCCAGAAGAAGACGAACATCAGCGCGAGAATCTTGGTCAGCATCCAGATCGGGTCGAGGAAACCCGGTCCGGGCCCCATCCAGCCGCCGAGGAAGAAGGTGGCGGCGATCCCCGAGACGACGAACATCTCGATGTACTCGGCCATCATGAACGTGCCCCACCGCATCCCGCCGTACTCGGTCTGGTAGCCGGCGACGAGCTCGGCGTCGGCCTCGGGCAGGTCGAATGGGGCGCGGCTGGTCTCGGCGAATCCCGCAACCATGAAGGCCAGAAAGCCGACGAACTGGGGCACGATGTACCAGACCTCGCCCTGGGCGTGGACGATCTCGGTGAGGGATAGTGATCCGGCCATCATCACCCCGCCGAGCAGCGCCAGGCCCATCGAGATCTCATACGAAATCAGCTGAGCGGCCGAGCGCATGGCACCAAGGAACGAATACTTCGAGCCGCTCGCCCAGCCGCCGAGCAGCAGCCCGTAGAACGCGATCGAGCCGAAGGCGAAGAAGTAGAGGACGCCAATCGAGACGTCGATCCCGTAGAGCCCGACGTCGCCGCTGCCGACGGCCTGGGTGTCGCCCCAGGGCAGGATCGCCAGCGTGGCAACGCCTGTGAAGACCACGATCGCCGGCGCGATTGCCCAGAGAAACCCAGTTGCGTTGGACGGCTTGTACGCCTCCTTGCCGACCAGTTTCAGCGCATCTGCAAGCGGCTGGGCGAGACCGAACGGGCCCACCCTGTTGGGGCCGTACCGGGCCTGGAAGCGCCCGAGGATCTTGCGCTCGACCACGGTGAGTACGGGAACGACGGCGAAGACGAGCGCGAAGATGATGATCGACTTCACGATCAGCACCCAGCTCGCCTCGGCGAACCCTACCTCTGCGACGGGAAGGCTCATGTACGGCCGCCAGCCGGCTCGTCCGCTTCGCGTCCGGGGCCGGCAGGGTTGCCACCAACTCGTACTACCTCGACCTCGGTCGCGCCTGCCAGGGTGTTCGCGCTCTGTTCGACCAGGCCGTCGATCAGGAAGGCGGCTCCGGGTCGCACCCGCGCACGGACCGCGACCTTGGCGCGGACGCTGTGACCGTTGGAGCGCACGTCGACGTCGTCCCCGGGCGAGAGGCCGAGCCGCTCGGCATCGCTAAGCGCCAGCTCGATCGTCTGCCCAGGCATGAGGAACCGAAGTGCGGGTGAGCGCTCGGTTACCTCATGCGCCCACAGGTCGCGGTACGTCCCGAGCCTGAGCCCGCCGTTCCCACTCGGGGTGACACGCTCGACGCGTCCGTGGGGTGGGTCAAGCGTGCCACCTGGGAGGGAGGCCGCGGCTTCGCGCTCCTGCCAGCGCACTCCACCGCCGCCGATCTCCTCGTGTGTGAGGCCGGCGTAGATTTCCACCTCGCTGGCGAGCGCCGTCAGGGCCTCCGGCGAGGAATCGACGCCGGTCTCGTGGCCGAGCCGCGCGGACAGCTCGGCCAGCCACTGCCAGCCGTGGCGGGTCTCGTCCGGCTGGGAGATCGACGGGCGCAGCCGCTGGACGCGGCCGTCCGGGTGGGTGACCGTGCCCTCCTTCTCGGCGTGGGTCTGGTCGGGGAGGAACACGTCGGCCTGGCCGCCTGACGCGTTGCCGAAGAGCCCCACCTCGAGCACGAAGTCGGCGGCGCCCAGCGCGGTCTTCCAGCGGCCAGGGTCCGGCAGGTCGCGGATCGGATCGACGCCCCAGAGAATCAGTGCGTCCAGCTCGCCGGTTTCGAGCGCGTCCCGGATCTCGGTTGCGTTCATCCCGGCGCCGACCTCGGAGAAACCGGGACCGGCGAGCGGCAGGCAGCCGACCTCGCGCAGGCCTCGGGCGTTGGCCTCGCCCGGCACCTCGAGCAGTCCGGCGCCGTCCTCGCCCAGGCGTAGGTGCCCGGCGATCGCCGCCAGGGCGCGCAGGGCAGCCTCCCCGTCCGGGCCATGCCCGATGCCCTCGCCCCAGATGACGACCGTCGAGCCGGGCCGAAGCTCACCCGAAAGTCGCTCGGCGTCGGCGTTACCCGATCCCTCCGGCGCGTCGTCGAGCTCCTTCGCGAGCGCGGCGAGGAGCTCTGCGGCCTCGCCCGGCGCGTAGCGCGCGGTTTCCTCGGCCCCGCCGTCGAGCGCGGTGGGGCGCTCCGAGGCGACGACCACGCGGATCCCCGACCGGCGCATGGCCTTGCGCAGGCGCAGGTCGAGAATCGGCATCGAGTGCAGCGGGTCGGTGCCGATCACGAGCACGGAGTCGGCACGATCGATGTCCGCCATCGCCGCTCCCGATTCGGGCCGCGATAGCGCGAGCGCGGTCTCGCGCCGCAGCGGCTGCCCGCGCCGCGAGTCCACATGGGGAGAGCCGAGCGCCTGGCGGGCGATCCGCTGGAGCAGGTAGCCCTCCTCGTTGGAGGCAGAGCCGCCGACGAGCACCGCGGTGCGGGCGCCGGCTTCCTTCAGGCCGGCGGCCGCGCGCTCCAGCGCCGCGTCCCAGCTTGCGCCGCCGAGCGCTCCGCCCGTACGCATCATCGGCCGGGTGATCCGGTCCTCGGAATGGAACATCTGGAATCCGAAGCGGCCCTTGTCACAAAGCCAGCCGTCGTCGACGGCCTTGTTGTCACGGGCCAGAACCCGCTGGACCTGCTCGTCGCGGACGGTGAACTTCACGTTGCACTGCGACGGGCAGAGCGTGCAGACCGAGCCCGCGTCCTCGATGTCCCAGGGGCGGGCCCGGAACCGGTAGGCCTCGGAGGTCAGTGCACCCACCGGGCAGAGTTCGATGATGTTGCCGTGAAACGGGGCGATGTAGGGACGGTCGTCGAAGGTGCCGACGAATGTGCGCGACCCGCGCTCGAGCAGCTGCAGCTGCTCGTCCTCGGCGACCTCCTGGCTGAAGCGCACGCAGCGGTAGCAGAGGATGCAGCGCTCGCGGTCGATCCGCACCAGTGGCGAGAGGGGCACCGGCTTGCGGAAGTGGCGCTTTGGGTCCGTCATGCGGCTGCGCCCGTCGCCCCAGCCCATCGCGATGTCCTGGAGCGGACACTCGCCGCCTTTGTCGCAGACCGGGCAGTCGAGCGGGTGGTTGACCAGGAGGAACTCGACCACCGCGTTCTGCGCCTCGCGCACGCGCTCGGTCTGGGTGTAGACGACCATGCCGTCGCGCACCGGCGTGGAGCACGCGGTTTGCAGCTTCGGGATTCCCTCGACCTCGACGAGGCACATCCTGCACGCCCCCACGGGCTCGCCCAGCTTGGGCTCGTAACAGAAGACAGGGATCTCGATGTCGCCACCCTTGGCGGCGTCGACGAGCATCGCGCCCTCGGGGGCGGTGATCTCGAGGCCATCGACGACGACGGTGATCTCAGGGCGCTCGCTCATGCCGCCACCGGCGCCATGCGAGCCCGCTCGATTACCTCTTCGAACTCCTCGCGATAACGCTTGACCATGGAGCCGACCGGCATCGCCATCGCATCACCGAGGACGCAGAGGCAGTTGCCGATGATGTTCTCCTGGACCGAGCTGATGATGTCCAGGTCCATCGGGGTCGCCTCGCCGCGCACCACCCGCTCGAGCATCTTCACTGTCCAGTTGGTGCCCTCGCGGCAGGGCGTGCACTTCCCGCACGACTCGTGGTGGTAAAAGCGCGCCGTTCGCAGGGCGAGGGACGGCACCGAAACCGTGTCGTCGCCGACGATGATCGCGCCGGAACCCAGCATCGAGCCCGCTTCGGCCAGGGCCTCGAAGGAGTACGGGAGGTCGAGCTCTTCCTCGCCGAGCACCGGCGCCGAGGATCCACCCGGAAACCACACCTTCACGCGGCGGCCCTCGGCCGGCCCGCCCGCGAGGCCGTAGATGATCTCGCGCGAGGGAATGCCCAGCTCGATCTCGTAGTTACCCGGGCGTTGAACGCAGCCAGAGACGGAGATGACCTTGGTGCCGGTGGACTGCTCGGTCCCCATCGACTTGAACCAATCCGAACCTCGGTTGACGATCAACGGCACGTTCATCAGCGTCTCGACGTTGTTGATCAGGGTCGGCCCGCCATAGAGGCCCTGGATCGCGGGGAACGGTGGCTTCAGGCGCGGGTTGCCGCGCTTGCCCTCGAGCGAGTCGAGCAGAGCCGTTTCCTCGCCGCAAATGTAGGCGCCGGCGCCACGATGGACGACGATTTCGACCCGCGATCCGGTGCCCAGGATGTTCTCGCCGAGGTAGCCCGCATCGTAGGCCTCGTTGACGGCGGCCTCGAGCACGTCGGCCACGTCCCAGTACTCGCCGCGGATGAAGATGAACGCATATGTCGCGTCCACGGCGTGCGCGGAGATCGCGATCCCCTCGATCAGAGCGTGTGGATTCTTGTACATCAGCTCGCGGTCCTTGAACGTCCCGGGCTCGGACTCGTCGGCGTTGCAGCACAGGTACTTCGCCATGTCGCCGCGGGGCAAAAACGAGCCCTTCTTGCCCATCGAGAATCCGGCGCCGCCACGTCCGCGCAGCCCGGACGCCTCGATCTCCTGCAGCAGCTCGTCGGGGTCGCGGTGGCGGAAGGCCTTCTCGAGCGCCTCGTAGCCACCGCGGGCCCGGTAGACGTCGATCCCCGTCAGGCCGGGCTCGTCGAGGTTCTCAAACAGGACCCTGACTTCAGGCACCAAGGTCACCTGCCATCGGGCGCTTGCGCAGATCCTTGCCGGGGAGGGGCTCAGCGCCGGAGCGCAGCTGTTCGACGAGCGTCGTGGCGTCGCCGGTCTCCAGCGGGCCGTAGTAGTGCTCGTCCACCGAGACCATCGGGGCGATGTCGCACGCCCCCAGGCACTCGAAGCCCTTGATGAAAAACTCGCCGTCGGGCGAGTTGGCGCCGTCGTGCTCGGCCTCGTGGTGGTTGCAGCCCGTGGCCTCGCAGAGCGCCACCAGCAGATCGTCGGCGCCGCGCATCCAGCAGGAGATGTTGTGGCAGACGAGCACCCGGTGCTTGGCGGTCGGCTCGAGCCGGAAGAGGTCGTAGAAGCTCGCCACCGATTGCAGGTAGCCGGGGGTTAGCCCCATCACGGCCGCGGCCTGGCGGATGCCGTCGGGAGTGCACCAGCCGTAGTGGCGCTGCACGGCCCAGAGCGCCGGGATCGAGGCCGAGCGAAGCTGCGGGTAGCGGCCCATCGCATCCTCGATCTGCGCTTTCAGCTCGGCGGGAACGTCAACCTCGTGCAGCTCGGGAACCCGCTCTGCGTCCTCCGGCTTCATCGTGCCGATCAGCTCGGCGCGCTCCTCGGCGGTGAGCAGGTCCGTGGGGCGCATGGGCGTCTCGCCATTCGCCCCGCTCATCGGTCGATCCCTCCGAGCACGGGGTCGAGCATCGCCAGGTTCTGGATCATGTCGGCGATGTACTCGCCCACGCACATGTCGCGCAGGCACTGGAGATTCACGAACGAGGGGTCGCGGAAATGCACGCGCGCAGGCTTGGCCGAGCCATCGGCGACGATGAAGCACCCGAGCTCGCCGCGCGGCGACTCGATCGCGTTGTAGGCCTCGCCGGGCGCCACCCGGAACCCTTCGGTGACGAGCTTGAAGTGGTGGATGAGCGCCTCCATCGAGGTGCCCAGCTCGTGGCGGGGCGGCAGCACGATCTTGCGGTCATCGGCCAGGATCGGTCCCTCGGGCAACCCGTCGAGGGCCTGTTCGATGATCCGCACCGACTCCCGCATTTCCTGGATCCGGCAGCGGAATCGATCCCAGCCGTCGCCGACGGTTCCGATCGGGACGCTGAATTCGAAGTCGTTGTACGAGAGATAGGGGTCGGTCTTGCGCAAGTCCCACGGCTCGCCCGCCGCGCGAAGCAGAGGCCCGGTGACTCCGAGCGCGAGCAGTCGCTCGCGCGGGACGATGCCGACCCCCTTCGTGCGCTGGAGGAAAATCTCGTTCTGGGTCAGCAGCGCCTCGAACTGGTCGATCCTGCTCGGGAACTCATCGGTGAAGGCGCGCAGCTTGCGCTCGAACCCGACGGGAATGTCCTCGAAGACCCCGCCGACCTGGAAGTAGCGGGTATGCATGCGCTGGCCCGTGGACATCTCGAACAGGTCGAGGATCCGGTCGCGGTCGCGGAAGCAGTAGAAGAACATCGACATCGCGCCGAGGTCGAGGGCCGAGGTGCCGAGCCAGACCAAATGGCTGTGGAGCCTGTTCAGCTCCATGTGGAGCACGCGCAGGTACTTCGCGCGGTCGGGGATCTCGAGTTCGAGCAGGTTCTCGACGCAACCGACGTAGGCCTGCATGTTGAAGAAGTAGGAGAGGTAGTCCATCCGCTCCACGAATGGGATCGCCTTCCAATAGGACTTGTCCTCGCAGTTCTTCTCGATCCCGGTGTGGACATAGCCCATAATCGGCTTGAGGTCGATCACGGTCTCTCCCTGGAGCGAGACCAGCAGCCGCAGCACCCCGTGCGTCGCCGGGTGATGCGGACCCAGGTTGATCGTCATCAGCTCCTGCTCGGGCTCGAGCGACTCGCCGGCCGACGTCTCCTCGATCAGCGACGTCCCGATGACCTCCGCGGTCGAGGCGGCGACCACGTCGCGGCCCGTCGCGGGCGAAGAGCGGCGCATGCCGTGTCCGTTCTCGCTCACGCGTACCACCCGGGCACTTCCTTCTCGGTGTTGGTGAAGATCACGGGTTCGCCGCCGATCGGGAAGTCGCGGCGCTGGGGCCACCCCTGGTACTCCTCGGGCATCAGGATCCTGCGCAGGTCCGGGTGCCCGCGGAAGACGATGCCGAAAAAGTCGTAGACCTCGCGCTCCTGGAACTCGGCGGTCGGCCAGTCCTCGACCACGCTCGGAATCTCGGGGAGCTCGTCGCCGCCGGGGTCGGCCAAGGCGGCCCGCACCCTGATCCGCTCCACGCGCGCCATGCAGAGCAGCTCGTAGTGGACGCCGAATCGCGGCTCGGCCGGCAAGTAGTCGGCGCCGTGGACGCTGGCGAGGAACCCATACTCCTGCCCCGGTGTGTCTCGAAGCCAGCGGAGCACCTCGGGTGCCTGTTCCGGGTCGACGATCAGGCAGGCCTGGCCGTGCTCGTGGTAGGTGTCCACGACCGCTCCGGGCAGCGCATCGCCCAGCTCGCCCGCGATCAACTCGAGGCCGACTGCGTCAGGCACTAGATGAACCGCCCGCGGTCGCGCTTGACGACTGCGACCGGATCCTCCGCTTCGCCTCCGGTTTCGTCGGCCGAGGGCTCGTCGCCTGACCCGGCGGGCCTGGCAGCGGGATCCGCGACGTCGTTGCTAGCCTCGGCGGCTGCCTGTCGGGCCGTTCGGTAGGCAGCCTTCGCATCCACCGTGAGAGCCCCTAATTCGTCGGCCCATTCCTCGGTGCCGTGGGCGCTGTAGCGGGTTCGCCAGCCCGGGTCGGGGTTGCCCATGATCAGGCGCTGGAGCTTGTTGAAGCCGAACAGCAGCGCCTCGGGTCGCGGCGGGCAGCCCGGGACGTGGATGTCCACCGGCAGGAACTTGTCGGCGCCCTGGATCACCGCGTAGTTGGCGAACATCCCGCCCGATGACGAGCAGGCGCCCATCGAGACGACCCACTTCGGTTCCAGCATCTGGTCGTAGAGGCGCCGGACGACCGGGGCCATCTTGATCGAGACGCGGCCGGAGAGGATCAACATGTCCGCCTGTCGCGGCGAGGCACGCATCGCCTCGGCGCCGAAGCGGGCGATGTCGTAGCGCGGACTGACCACGCTCATCATCTCGATCGCGCAGCACGCGAGGCCGAACGTGGCGGGAAAGATCGCGTTCGCCCGGCCCCAGTTGAGGACCTTGTCGAGCCTCGTCGTCAAGACGGATTCGGCGACGTGCTGCTCCAGGTCGAGCAACGAGATGTCGCCACGCAGAAGGTCCCTCGCCCGATGCTGGCGAACCCGAAGGTCGTCAAGCGGCTTCGGCTCGTCCAGGGGCAAAGACGAGCGGATCTTCTCCCTCCTTACTTCCAATCGAGCGCACCCCGGCGCCAGACGTATACGAGCGCCACGAACAGCAGCGCGACGAAGAGCAGAATCTCGACGAGCACGAAGACCGAGTCGGCCGACTGCAGAATGGCTCCGACCGGATACAGGAAGACGACTTCGATGTCGAACAGGATGAACAGCATCGCGACCATGTAGAAGGAGACTCCGAAGCGGAACGTCCGCGAGACCTCGCTCGGAAGGCCACACTCGTACGGGTCGCTCTTGACCTTGCTGGGGCGGCTCGGCCCGAGCAGGCTGTTGATGGTTATCAGCAGACCTCCGACCGCAAGTCCGAGGCCGGCGAAGACAAGGACTGGTAGATAGCTCCGGAGCACAGCGCGAACGATATATGGACACGCTTCACCTCATCACCGGCGTCACCGTCTTGGTGACCAACCTCGCCGCCGGCCTCTGGGGCGGATGGGCCTGGTACCGACAGCAGCCATCGGCGGGGTTTTGGTATGTCCTGCGCGCCGCTCAGGTCGCCGTGGTCGCGCAAGCCACCCTCGGCGCCCTGCTGATCCTCGGCGGCCGCGCCGCCGCCGACGGCCTCCACTACGTCTACGGCCTGTTGCCGCTGCTGGTGGCGATGCTCGCCGAGGGAGCGCGCGCCGGGGCCAGCCAGCGCGAGTTGGAGGGCATCGACTTCGAGGCGCTCCCCGCCGACCGTCAGCGCCTCGTCGCGCTGGCGATCTTTCGCCGCGAGACCGGGATCATGGCCGTCTCCGCGCTCGTGGTGTTCGGCCTGGCGATGCGGGCTGCGGGCACAACCGGGGCGCTGTTCTAGCCAGCCGCGAACGTACGGGAGACCTCGACAGGCGAGGCGGGCGTACGTTCGACGGGCTAGAGGGTTCGGTAGGTGCCCGCGGTGAAGAGAAGTGCCTCGCCGCCGCGCTGCTCGAGCGCGGTCACGGAACCGGTGACGATCACGTGGTCGCCGCCGTCGAGCAGGTCGCGGAGCTCGCAGGCGACCCAGACGATCGCCTCGTCGAGCACGGGTACGCCGGCCCGCTGGACGTGGCCGATGCCTTCCCATTTCTCGGCGTGCGGGGCCGTGGATGCAAATGCTCGGGCGTGTTGCTCGCTGCCGGCCCCGAGCACGTTCACCGCGAAGCGCCCAGCCGACCGGACCGCCTCGAGAGTCCGGGAGGCGCGGTCGAGGCAGACGAGCATGAGCGGCGGATCGAGCGAGAGGGATGCAACCGCGTTCGCCGTCGCTCCGGCCGGGGCGTCGGGCCCCGGAGCGGTCACGACCGTGACCGCGGTGGGCACCAGCGCCATCGCGTCGCGGAGCTCGGCGCCAGTCGGAGCAGTCATCCCGTCGTTCATAGACAAACTATGATGCCGCCGCGATGCACCGCCTGCTCACAGTCGCCGTTTCCTGCCTGGCCGGCGCCTCACTCACCGCTTGCGGCAGCCAGGGCATCGAGGTCGATGCCGATAGCGAGTTCCGTCGCGGTGCCGAGCTCTTCGCGCAGCGCTGCTCGGGCTGCCACACCATGAAGTCGGCCGGAGCCCTCGGATCGGCGAACAAGGCGCTTCGCAACCAGGGGCCCAACCTCGACCAGCGTCTCGTCAGCTACGAGGACGCCATCTACGCCATCCGTAACGGCGGGTTCAGCGGCGCGATCATGCCTCAGAACATCGTCGTCGGCGAAGAGGCCGAGAGAGTCGCGGACTACGTGGCCGAGTACTCCGGCTCCGAAGCTTCCGAGTAGCGGCGCGGCAGGTCCGGTCGGCGTGCTCGACCTGAAGCGCATTCGTGAGGCTCCCGCGGAGGCGCGCGCCGCCCTCGCGCGCCGGGGCGCAGCCGCGGCGCTTGACCGGTTGCTGGAGCTGGACGCGAGCCGGCGTGAGTTGCTGCCACGCTTGGAGGACGGCCGCGCCCGGCGCAACCGGGTGTCCGACGAGATCGCTGTTGCCAAGCGCGATGGGGAGGACGCATCGGGGCGGATCGCAGAGATGCGCGAGCTGGGCGGCGAGCTGAAAGCGCTCGAGTCCGAGGTTGAGCAGGTCGAGGCCGAGCTGACGAAGCTGGGAGCGGAGCTTCCGAATGTCCCCGACCCCGCCGCGCCCGACGGCGGTCCCGACGACGCCCGCACCGTGCGCGAGGTGGGCAAGCGCCCCGTGTTTTCGTTCGAGGTGCGCGACCATCTCGACCTCGGTACCGAGCACGGCTGGATCGAGATGGAGAAGGCCGCGGTGGCGTCGGGCTCCAGGTTCGCCTACCTGCTCGGCGACCTCGTGATGGTCGAGCTGGCGCTCGTGCGATTCGCGGTCGAGAAGGTGCGCGCCGAGGGCTTCGAGCCCGTGGTGCCGCCGGTTTTGGTCCGAGAAGAGACGCTGCACGGCTCCGGCTTCTTCCCCGGGGAGCGGGAGATGATCTACGAGGTGGACCGCGACGAGCTGTTTTTGGTCGGCACCTCCGAGGTGCCGCTTGCGGGGCTCCACGCGGGCGACATCGTCGACTCAGAGCGGCTGCCGATTCGCTACGCCGGCATCTCCACATGCTTCCGGCGCGAGGCGGGGGCCGCGGGCAAGGACACGCGCGGGATCTTCCGGGTCCATCAGTTCGACAAGGTCGAGATGTTCTCGTTCGTGCGGCCGGGCGAATCACAGGCAGAGCACGAGCGGATCCTTGCGATCGAGGAGTCGATCCTGCAGGCGCTCGAACTTCCCTACCGAGTGGTGGACATCGCGGTGGGCGACCTCGGCGCCCCCGCCGCTCGCAAGTTCGACTGCGAGGCATGGATCCCCAGCCAGGAGCGCTACCGCGAGCTCACCTCCTGTTCGAACACGACCGATTACCAGGCGCGCCGCCTCGGCGCGCGATTCCGTCCCGAGGCCGAGGCCGCGCCCGAGCCGGTCCACACCCTGAACGGCACCGCGGTCGCGGTCGGGCGAACCCTGGTCGCCCTGATCGAGAACGGGCAGCAGGCCGACGGGAGCGTCGCCCTGCCCAGGGCCCTGATCGAGGCCGGGGCCCCGCCGCAGATTCCGGCCTCTGCCTAGTCGCCCTTTGAGTTCGCGTCCAGATCCAGCGAACAGGAGTTGATGCAGTAGCGCAGGCCGGTCGGATTGGGGCCGTCGTCGAAGACGTGGCCGAGGTGACCGCCGCAGCGACTGCACACGACCTCGGTGCGGCGCATGAAGAGGCTGTTGTCGGATCGTGTTTCCACAGCGTCCGATTCCATTGGGTCGAAGAAGCTTGGCCAACCGGTACCCGAGTCGAACTTCGTGTCGGAGGAAAACAGCTCAGCGCCGCAACCCCTGCAGCGGTACACGCCCTCCTCCTTGGTGTCGTGGTAGCCGCCGGTGAAGGCAGGCTCGGTGCCCTGTTCGCGCAGCACGTGGTACTCCTCGGGTGAAAGCTCCTCGCGCCACTCCGCCTCGGTTTTCTCCACCTTCTCCATCTCGCTCCTCTCGATGTCCATGTCCGTTGGTCAGTTTGATCATCGAACCGTTACGCGCCTAGTATCCGCGTCGATGCCGCCTGAGTCGTTCTACGAGACCGACGGCGATTTGGCCCACCCGTCGGCGCTAACGCGCGGGCCCTGGGATCCGGGCGCCCAGCACGCGGGACCTCCTGCTGCGCTGCTGGGCCGCGCGGTCGAGCGGCTCCCAGCGCCCGAGGGGTCCGCGATGCGGATCGGCCGGATCACCTACGAGGTGCTGCGGCCGGTGCCGATTGCCCCCCTTCGCGTCGAGGCCGAGTTGGTCCGTGACGGTCGCCGCGTCCAGCACGCCCGAGCAGTGCTGTTTGCCGGGGATCAGGAGGTCATGCGGGCGACTGCGTGGCGGCTGCGAGTTGCCGACCTGGACTTCCCCGAGCAGCCGCAGGATCCGCTCCCGCCGCCGTTGCCCCCCGACGACGCGGGTGCCCCGTTCTTTCCCACCGGCAGCGAGGTCGGCTACCACAAGGCCGTCGAGTACCGCTTCGTCGAGGGCCAGTTCCTGGAGCCGGGCCCGGCCGTGGTCTGGATGCGAACGCTGGTGCCGCTCGTCGCGGGAGAGGAGATCACGCCGCTCCAGAGGGTGCTGGTGGTTGCCGACTCCGGGAACGGCGTGTCGGCCACGCTCGACTGGCGCCGCTATCTGTTCATCAACGTGGACCTGAGCGTGCACCTGCACCGCTATCCGGCCGGCGAGTGGGTCTGCCTGGACGCCGTGACCCGCCCCGAGCGTGATGGCATCGGGCTGGCGGACACCCTCTTGGCCGACGAGCGCGGTCCGATCGGACGAGCGGCGCAGACGCTCCTGGTGGACGCGCGCGCGTCCGGGTCTACTCCGATTCCGGCTGGGTAACCGGGCTGCATGCAAACCGATCACCTACGCATCTACATGAACGACCATCTGGCTGGATCGACGGGAGGCATGGAGTTGGCGAAGCGCCTGCGAGACAGCAACGCCGACATGCCGTTCGCCGGCGATCTCGAGCGACTCGCCGAAGAGATCGTCGAGGAGCGGGAGACGCTCAAAAAGATGATGGACGCCCTCGGCACTCCTGAGAACCCGGCCAAGCAGGGCATTGCCTGGGTCGGGGAGAGAATCTCTCGCCTCAAACCCAACGATCAGCTCACCGGGTACTCGCCGCTTAGCCGCCTGATCGAGACCGAGACGCTGAAGCTGGGCGTAACCGGGAAGCTCGGCCTGTGGCGCGTGCTTGAGGCGCTGGGCTTGCCAGAGCTCGAAAGCTTCGACGTGCCGGGCCTCGCGGCCCGGGCCGAGCAACAGCGCGACCTGCTCGAACGCCTGCGGATGGAGGCCGCCCAAGCTGCCTTCGCGGCCTAGGCCCAACGATCAGGGCATTCCGGCCTCGTAGCCTCCGCGGCCGTGCCCGAACTTCGCAACATCGCGATCGTCTCCCACGTCGACCACGGTAAGACCACCCTGGTCGACGCCATGCTGCGCCAGTCGGGCGCCTTCGCCGCGCACGAACAGCTTGTGGATCGCGTGATGGATTCCGGCGAGCAGGAGCGCGAGCGCGGAATCACGATCCTCGCCAAGAACGCCGCCCTGCGCTATCGCTCCAGCGCGGGCGCCGAGGTGAAGGTGAACGTCGTCGATACTCCGGGCCACGCCGACTTCGGCGGCGAGGTCGAGCGCGGCCTGGCCATGGTGGACGGGGTCCTTCTTTTGGTCGATGCTTCCGAGGGGCCGCTGCCGCAGACGCGGTTCGTTCTGCGCAAGGCGCTGGAACAGGGTCTGCCGGTGATCCTGGTCGTCAACAAGGTCGACCGCGACGACGCCCGGGTCGGTGAGGTGACCGAATCGGTCTACGAGCTGTTCATGGACCTCGACGCCAGTGACCAGCAGATCGATTTCCCGATCCTCTACGCCGCTGCGCGCGAGGGTTGGGCCACCGCCGAGGAAGGCACGGTCGGCACCGATCTGACGCCGCTCTTCGAGGCGATCCTGGAGCACATCCCGGCGCCTCCCGCGGATCCGTCGGCGCCGTTGCAGGCGCTGGTGACCAACCTCGCGGCCTCTCCCTACCACGGGCGCCTCGCCGTCTGCCGAATCGAGCGCGGGCGGATCGCCCAGGGGCAAGAAGTCGCGTGGTGCCGTCGCTCAGGCGACGTCCGGCGAGCGAAGGTGACCGCCCTGTACGTCAGCGAGGGGCTCGACCGGATCGAGGCGGACGGCGCGGAAGCGGGCGAGATCATCGTGATCGCGGGCATCGATGAGATCACCATCGGCGAGACGATTGCCGACGTCGATGCGCCTGAGGCGCTGCCGCTTCTGGCGGTGGACGAGCCGGCCCTTTCGATGACCATCGGCGTCAACACGTCACCGCTGGCAGGCGAATCGGGGAACCGGCTCACCGGGCGTCAGATCGAGGAGCGATTGCAGGCGGAGCTGGTGGGCAACGTGAGCGTGCGCGTGAGTGCGACCGAGCGGCCGGATGCGTGGGAGGTCCAGGGCCGCGGCGAGCTGCAGCTCGCCGTCCTGGTGGAGACGATGCGCCGCGAGGGGTTCGAGCTGACGGTGGGCAAGCCGCGAGTGATGACCCGGGAGGTGGACGGCAAGCTCCACGAACCCCTCGAGCGGCTCTCGGTCGACATTCCCGAGGACTACATGGGCGTTCTGACCCAGCTCCTCGCCCTGCGCAAGGGCCGCCTCGAGCACATGGTCAACCACGGTACGGGCTGGATCCGGCTCGAGTACCTGGTGCCTGCGCGAGGCCTGATCGGACTGCGCTCGGAGTTCCTCACCGAAACGCGCGGCACCGGCATCCTGCACTCCGTTTTCGAGCGCTACGAGCCATGGGCGGGGGAGATCAAGACCAGGCCGAGCGGATCATTGGTGGCAGACCGGCGAGGGACTACCGCGGCGTTCGCCCTGATGGGGCTCCAGGAGCGAGGCCGCCTGTTCGTCGGTCCGGGCGAGGCGGTCTACGAGGGCGGGATCGTCGGCGAGAACGCGCGCTCCGATGATCTCAACGTCAACCCGACCAAGGAAAAGCAGCAGACGAACATCCGCTCCGCGGGCGCCGACGAAGCGATCAAGCTGGTCCCCCACCACCGATTCTCGCTCGACCAGGCGCTGGAGTTCATCGGGGAGGACGAGTGCGTGGAGGTCACCCCCGAGTCGGTGCGCCTGCGCAAGGTGGAACTCACCGCGACCGAGCGCGTGAAGCTCGCCCGCGCCGCGAAACGCTAGTCGTCAGCCGACTTCCAGGATCTCGAGCTGCTTGGTGCCACCGGGCGTCTCGAAGGTGACCTTCGCGCCCTTGGCGCCGCCCAGCAGTGCCTTGCCCACGGGGCTTTCCACCGAGACCCTTCCCTCGGCGGGCGCGGCTTCCAGCGGATGCACGAGCGTCGCGTTGGTGACCTTGCCCGACCCCTCGTCGCGGAAGCTGACCGTGGAGCCCACCCCGGCCTTTTCGCCGGTCGTCCCCTCGCTCACGACCGCGTTTGCGATCTGCTCCTCGAGCGAGCGGATCCGCGCTTCGTTCATGCCCTGTTCTTCGCGAGCCGCGTGGTATTCGGCGTTCTCGGAGAGATCGCCCTCCTCGCGGGCCGCCTTGATCGCGGCGACGATCGCCGGCCGGCGGTTGTCGCGAAGCTCGGTCAACTCGGCCTCGGCCCGGGCAAGGCCCTCGGCGCTGATCAGGTTCTCCGCCATCTTGAGCGGGGCAGGGTAGCGAGCGTTCACCGGCCGTTCGCCGTCAAACGGGCCGGTCTCGGCTCAGATCAGCCGCAGCCGGTGTTGTTTCCGCAGCTACTGCACGTGTAGCACGAGCCCGTCCGCTGCATCATGCCTCCGCACTGCTCGCACGCGGGCCCCAGCTCGAGGCCCTGCATCTTCGCCGGGCGGACCGGTGGCGTGTCGGTCAGCGCGCTCGTCGCCGCCGCGGGGGCTGGCGCTGTTGAGGACCCGTTGCCATTGCCGGCCCTCGGCTTGCTGGCGCCGGCCTCATCGGCCGACGAGGCCGGCCCCTCGTTGACGAACAGGGTCTGCTGCGCCTCCTTGCGGGCGCGGACCTCCGGCGAAAGGATGCCGAGCTCCTCGTGGTAGTCGGCGTCGAGGAACCTCGAGGCCAGCCAGCGCATGATGTAGTCCGGCAGCGACTTCGCGAACGGGATCTCCGGGTTCTTCGTGATCCCTTCGGGCTCGAAGCGCACGTAGGAGAACTTCTCGACCAGTGTCTCGAGCGGCACCCCGTACTGAAGCCCGATCGACACCGCCGTCGCGAAGGCATTCATCAGGCCCTTGATCGTCGAGCCCTCCTTGCCGATGTCGGTGAGGAAGATCTCCCCGACCGAGCCATCCTCATATTTGCCGGCCGTGATGTAGCCCTCGTGGCCGCCGATCGAGAACTTGTGGGTGATCGACTCGCGCTCGACCGGCATCTTGTGCCGAGCCGGGACCGGAGGCGCTTCCTCGGCGGCGATCACGTCGCCCGCCTTGTCGCCCGCGTCGGTGCGCAGCGCTTGCGCCGTCTTCGACCCGTCGCGGTAGATCGCCAGTGCCTTGAGGCCGAGCCTCCAACCCTCGGTGTAGGCCTCGGCGATATCGCCAACGCTCGCGGTCTCGGGCAGGTTGACCGTCTTCGAGATCGCCCCCGACAGGAACGGCTGTGCCGCGGCCATCATCTTGATGTGGCCCATGTGCGAGATCGCGCGCTCGCCGACCGCCACGTCGAACACCTCGAGGTGTTCGTCCTTGAGGGCCGGGGCCCCCACGATCGTCGAGTGCTCGTTGATGTGCGCCTCGATCTGCTCGATCTCGGTCTCGGTGTAGCCGAGGTTCTGGAGCGCGAGCGGCACGGAGCGGTTGACGATCGTCATCGAGCCGCCGCCGACCAGCTCCTTGAACTTGACCAGCGAGAAGTCGGGCTCGATGCCCGTCGTGTCGCAGTCCATCAGGAACGAGATCGTGCCGGTGGGCGCGAGCACCGTTGCCTGGGCGTTGCGGTAGCCGTGCTCGTCGCCGAGTTCGACCGCCTCGTCCCAGCTGCGCCGTGAGGCGGTGAGCAACTCCTCGTCGCGGCTCGTCTCGTCGTCGATCTCGTACGAAGCTTCGCGATGCATTCGCATCACGTTGTTGTGCGGCTCGCGGTTTGGCTCGTATGCCTCGTACGGCCCCACCGAGGCGGCGATCTCGGCCGACTTGCGGTAGCCGCGGCCGGTCATCAGCGCCGTGACGGCGGCCGCGAAGGTGCGGCCCTCGTCGGAGTCGTAGGCCATCCCGTTCGCCATCAGGTACGCGCCGAGGTTGGCATAGCCCAGGCCGAGCTGGCGAAATGCGCGAGCGTTCCGGCCGATCTGCTCGGTCGGGTAACTCGAGGGCGAGACGACGATCTCCTGGGCGAGGAAAACCGTGTCGACCGCGTGCTCGAAGTCCCCGACGTCGAAGCTGCCGTCGGCGCGGCGGAAGCGCATCAGGTTGAGCGAGGCCAGATTGCAGGCCGAGTCGTCCACGTGCATGTACTCGCTGCACGGGTTCGACGCGTTGATCCGGCCCGAGTTCGGGCAGGTGTGCCAGCGGTTGATCTCGGTGTCGTACTGAACGCCCGGGTCGGCGCATTGCCAGGCGGCCTCGGAGATCTGCTCCATCAGATCGCGGGCGGCCATCGTCTTGGTCGCGGCACCGTCCTTGCGGGCGATCAAATCCCAGTCCTCGCCTGCCTCGACGGCCTGCATGAACTCCTCGGTCACGCGGACCGAGTTGTTGGCGTTCTGGTACTGGATCGAGGTGAAGCCCTCGCCATCGATCGACATGTCGAAGCCGGCGTCGCGCAGCGCGGCCGCCTTCTTCTCCTCGTCGGCCTTGCACCAGATGAAGTGCTCGATATCCGGATGGTCGACGTCGAGGACGACCATCTTCGCGGCGCGCCGGGTCTTGCCGCCGGACTTGATCGTGCCGGCCCAGGCGTCGGCACCGCGCATGAACGAGACGGGGCCGGAGGCGAGGCCGCCCTTGGCGAGGTGCTCGACCGAGCCGCGGATGTTCGAGAGGTTGATCCCGGAGCCGGAGCCGCCGCGGAAGATCTGACCCTCCTTGGTGTTCCAGTCGAGGATCGACTCCATCGTGTCCTCGACGCTGAGGATGAAGCAGGCGGAGCACTGCGGGTGCTCCTCGAAGCCGACGTTGAACCAGACCGGGCTATTGAACGCTGCCTTCTGGTGGAGCAGGATGTGGGTCAACTCCATCTCGAACGCGTTGGCGTCCTCGTCGGTGGCGAAGTAGTCCCCGGCGCGGCCCCAGCCCGCGATCGTCCCCGCCACACGCCCGATCATCTGCTTGACCGAGGACTCACGCTCGGGCGTGCCGGCCCGGCCGCGGAAGTACTTCTGCGCGACGATGTTCGTCGCGTTTTGCGACCAGGACAGGGGAAACTCGACGCCGCGCTGTTCGAAAGCGGGGTTGTCGGGGTCGCCGATGACGGCGTCGCGAAGCTCCCATTCGATCTGGTCGAATGGATGGACACCCGGCGTCGTATGGCGGCGCTCGACGGTGATCCCGGTGGTGCTGACTGCGGCTGCTTCGCTCATCAATTCTCTCCTCGTGGCGGTCCTGGGGGGAACGGCGAACCATCCTCTCCGAGCCGGACGGAAACCGCCTCCGGCAAGCGCGCAAATTCGGGGTTCACATCTGGCAAGGTGCCGGCGAATTGGAGGTAGGCGCCGTAATCGAGCCCGTGTAGCTCGGCCAGCGCGAGCTTGCCGATCTCGCTGGCGCCGAGTTCGCCGTCGACGCCGGCCCTGGCTTCGATCCGGTCGACGATGGACTCGATCTTCGGGCGCGCCACGGGCCGCTTGTGCGCAGCTCCCGTGAGCGCGCGGCGGAGCTTGTCGCGGTCGAACGGCTCACGCTCGCCGTCGCGCTTGACCACATGGGCCGGCCCCGCCTGGATGCGCTCGAAGGTCGTGAATCGCCTGCCGCATGCCGGGCACTCGCGACGCCGGCGCACCTCGGTGCCTCCCGAGGAGTGGCGCGACTCGACGACACGGGTGCCGGACATGCAGCGTGGGCAGTTCACTACCCTCCAATTCTACTAGTGGTGGTGTATTTCCTTCCTCCCGAGGACGCTAGATATGGGGTGCGCGTGTAGGCAGGTCGTTCCGGGGTAGATTTTCGGGGGATGGAAGCCGGGCGCGGGGGCAAAGAGCGCCTCGAAGAGGCAGCGGAGCGACTTACTGATGCCCGCGAGGCGATGGGCGAGCGCGTGGAGGTCGCCCGCGAGGCGATGGGCGAGCGCCGCGACGCCGCGATCGAGGCCATGGGCGAACGCCGCGACGCTGCCATGGGCAAGGCCGCCGAAGCCATCGCAAAGGTCAAGCCCCGCCTGCGCGGCGTCTCGCACGAGTACGCGTTCTTCGTCTCGCTGGTTCTGGGCGCGGTGCTGATCATCCTCGCCGAGGGTTCAGAGGCAAGGGTCGCGCTTGCGATCTACGCTGTCAGCCTCTCGGCATTGTTCGGGGTCAGCGCCCTCTACCACGTGCACAACTGGCAGCCCGCAGCGCGCAAGTGGATGCGCCGGCTCGACCACACGATGATCTTCTTCCTCATCGCCGGCACCTTGACCCCGTTTGCCCTGCTGGTCATGGACGGCCCGTTCGCCACCGCGCTACTGGTCGCGGTCTGGGGCGGCGCTCTCGCGGGGACCGTTGTGGAGCTGGTCTGGCTCGACTCGCCCAAGTGGGTTTCATCGATCGTCTACGTCGTCGTTGGTCTGATCGGGGCCGCGGGGTTTCCGGCGATCACGGTCGAGGCAGGGATCGGCGCCGGCCTCCTGATTGCCGGCGGCGGGGTCCTCTACGGCGCCGGCGCCGTCATCTACGCCCTGCAGAAGCCCGATCCCTCGCCCACGGTTTTCGGCTACCACGAGATCTTCCACGTGCTGGTCATCGCCGCCGCTGCGACGCACTTCGCCGCCGTCGCGTTCTTCGCGCTGCCCGCCGCGGGCTAGAAGCGCGCGTCTACAAACCCCGCCAGGAGCACCGTGAAGCCCCCGATCTCGACGACGATCAGGGCCCACATGAACCCGTGGAGTCCCGGCATTACGTCGTCGCGGAACTGGTTGTCCGTGTCGCGGCGCAGTCCCCGGATCACGTAACCCGTGATCGCACCGGCGAAGAAGACGACCACCGCTAGCGCAGCGAGGAGGTCCACCGTCTCCGACCAACCGCTGAGCTCGACGAACACGGCCAGCAGGAGCGTCGCGAACGAGTAGAGGAGCGCGGCGCGGTGGGCGGTGTCCACGTAGGGGTGGGCGAGGCCGTCGGGCGACGCCGCCATCTGCCGGAACTTCCACACGCCGAGCAACAGCGCCCACAAAAAAATCAAGCCGGCGAGCAGGAGCACTATCTCCGTGTCGCCCCCGAGCTGCACGGTTCCTCAGCCCGAGGCCAGGCTCGCGCCGGCGCGCGTCTTGGCGGCCTCGATCAACTCAAGCACCTCGGCCTCGCGACCGTCACGTACCAAGACGACGGGGTCAGGGTCGCCGTTGACGATGCCCTCGAAGAAGTCCCTGCGATCGGCGTAGGTGGGCAGGTTCGACTTCGCCCAGCCGCGCGCGTCGTTGAGCATCACGGCGAGCCGTGCGTAGTGCTCGCCGAAGAGCTCGGAGATCTCCCGCTTCATTCGCTTGGCCAGGGCCGGGGAGGCTCCGGCCGTGGAGATCGCGATCGCCAGCGGGCCGGTGCGGACGATCGCCGGGAGGATGAAGTTGCAGAGCGGAGGGACGTCGACCACGTTGACGAGCATCGCGCGGAGCTCGGCGTCCTCGTAGACGCCGATATTGACCTCGCTGTCGTCGGTCGCGGCGATGGCCATGAACTTTCCCTCCAGGTCGGTCGGCTCGTAGGCGCGCTGCTCCCATGCGATCGAGCCCTCTGCCGCCAGCTCCCTAAGCGCCTCGATCGCCTTCGGTGCGACCAGCACGACGTCGCCGCCGCAGGCGAGCAGACCCTCGACCTTTTCGAGGCCGATCTCGCCGCCGCCGACGACGAGGCAGCGCCTGCCGGTGAGCTTGAGGCAGGCGATGTAGAAGGGCGTCGCCAGCATGTCGCGGACGCACTCCTGGTCGCAGATCCCCTTGCGGAGCTGGCAGACACATTCCTTGCCGGCGTAGGCCTGGGCGGGCATGGTGTGAAGGTTAGTGCGGCCCTACGGGCCGGCCAGAGAGGCTGCTTTGGGCGCCGAGAACGCTTGCTACTCTCGCCATCCGGCGGCGGCAAAAGGCTTTCCGGCTCCTGGCCAGAATCCAGACCACCTCACCACGGTCCAGAACATGCGCCTGATCATCACCGAGAAAAACAACTCAGCGACGAAGATCGCCGACATCCTCAGCGCCGGCTCGGCGAAGGACAGCGCGTCCTTCAAGGTTCCCTTCTATACATGGAGCGACGCCGAGGGCGAGCACATGACAGTGGGACTCAAGGGCCACGTGATGGGCGTCGCGTTTCCCGACGAGTACTCGAACTGGCAGCAGACCGACCTTCACGATCTGATCGACGCCGAGCTGATCCCGGAGCCCACCGACAAGAACGTCGTCAAGGCCATCCGCAAGCTCGCCGAGGGCGCCGACGAGGTCGTGATCGCGACCGACTACGACCGTGAGGGGGAGCTGATCGGCCTCGAGGCGCTCCAGCAGGTGCTCGAGTCCAACCCCGCCGTCGTCGGCTCCAACACGGAGGCTGACGGGATTGCCGGCTTTCTCTCCAGCGAGCGCCCGCCCGTCAAGCGTGCTCGCTACTCGGCGCTTACCAAGGACGAGATCGAACGCGCCTTCAACGAGCTCGACGACCTCTCCTACGACCTCGCTTATGCGGGCGCCACCCGCCAGGACATCGACCTGATCTGGGGAGCCACGCTCACCCGCGCTGTGTCCCTGGCGACGCGCCGCTTCGGCTCGAACTTCCTCTCGGTCGGCCGCGTCCAGAGCCCCACGCTGGGGCTTGTCGTCGAGCGCGAGCTCGAGCGCCGAGCCCATGTGCCGAAGCCGTTCTGGGAGGTCTTCGCCCGCTTCGAGCATCCCGACGGATCATTCGAGGCTCACCACTCGACCGACAAGTTCTGGGATGAGAAGGAGGCCGAGGCCGCGCTCGCCGGCACAAAGAACCCCGGCGTCGTCAAGGAGGTCAGCGCCCGCCGCTCCTCCCGCAAGCCGCCCACGCCGCTCAACACGACAGCCTTCACGACGGACGCCTCGAGCCGACTCGGCATCACCCCCGCGAGCGCGATGCGGCTCGCCGAGGACCTCTACATGGACGGCTTCATCTCCTACCCGCGCACCGACAACACGGTGTACCCGCCTTCGCTCAACACCCGTGAGCTCGTGCAGCAGATGGTTCGCATCCCGGAGTTCGAGGCCGGTGCCTTCGTCCTCGACGGCCCGATGCAGGCCACCAGGGGCAAGAAGGAGACCACCGACCATCCGCCGATCCATCCCACGCAGGCCGTGCATCCGAACGCGCTCGGCGACGGCCCCAAGCGCCGCGTGTACGAGCTCGTCGTGCGCCGGTTCATCGCGACCTTCGGCCCGCCGATGGTCAGTGAGTCGACCCGCGCCGACATCGCAGCCGGCAGCGAGAGCTACTTCGTGCGCGGGTCGGTGGTCATCGATCCGGGCTACGCCCGCATCTACACATATGCCCGCTCCTCCGACAACGAGATCCCCAAGCTCGAGGAAGGCCAGGAGCTGGCCCTCGACGGCGAGCCGTGGTCGGTCGGCAAGGAGACCCAGCCGCCGTCGCGGATCTCGCAGGGCAAGCTGATCGAGCTGATGGAGGAGCGCGGCCTCGGGACCAAGGCGACCCGCGCGGACATCATCCAGAAGCTCTACGACCGGGGCTACGTCTTCAACAACCCGCCCGAGCCCTCGGAGACCGGGATTGCGATGTACAAGGCGTTCAAGGAGCACGTTCCGCGGATGGCGACGCCCGAGATGACGGCCGAGCTCGAGCGCGACATGGATTTGATCGCTGCGGGCGAAACGTCGAAGGACGACGTCTTGCGGATCTCGCGCGAGATGCTGCATGGCACCACCACCGACATGCAGGGCAAGAGCGAGGACCTGGCAAAGGTGATCTGGGCCGGGATGGACGAGGACAAGTTCCTTGGCCCCTGCCTGGTCTGCCAGGAGGCCGGCCGCGCCCATGAGGACGGTTCGCCCAACCGGTTGCGCGTGATCGACCTCAAGGGCGGCAAGCGCTTCTGGGGCTGCGAGGGGTACGACCGCGACGATCCCGAGGCGGCCGACAGCTGCCGCAACTCCGGCCCGCTGCCGGGCCGGGGTTACGAGCTCTGGCGGCTCGAGGAGAGCTGCTCGGTCTGCGAGAAGGCGCCGCGCCTAACCGTGAAGGGGTTCCGCGGCCGCCCCTGGAAGCTCTGCCTGAACGACGACTGTCCGACGATGGTCGAGATGCGCGAGAAGCGCGCCGAGCGGCTCGCCGCCAAGGAGGCGCGCGAAGCAGCCAAGGCGGCGAGCGACGCCAACGGCTCGAAGGCCGACTCGTCCACCGCCGTCAAGGCCGCGACGTCGGGCAACGGCAAGCGCGGCACGACGCGCCGCCGCAAGACACCGTCGCCCGGCACCGCCCGCACCAAAAAGGCGGGCTCTCGCACCCGTTCTGAATAGCGCGGCCGCTACCGTGGCCGCGGCGTGTTCATCACCCTTGAAGGCATCGACCGCTCCGGCAAGTCGACCCAGGCCGCACTGCTCGCCCGGGCGCTCGGGCGCGAGACCGTATTGCTGCGCGAACCGGGCGGTACTGCGGTCGGAGAGCGCGTTCGCGAACTGCTGAAGGACCCGGCATTGGAGCTCGATCCCCGCGGTGAGCTGCTGCTCTTCGGGGCGGCGCGCGCCCAGCTGGTGGCCGAGGTTGTGGCACCGGCCAGAGCCGCGGGTCAGGACGTCGTTTGCGACCGGTTCATCGACTCAACGACGGCCTATCAGGGGGTCGCGCGGGAACTCGGGGTGGACGTCGTCGAGCGGCTGAACGCGCTGGTGGTGGGCGACTGTGAGCCCGACCTGACGATCCTGCTGCGGGTCGACCCCGGCACAGCCGAGGCTCGCGGGCAGCAGCGCCTTGCCGCTGGGGCGGAGGACGGGACCGACCGTTTCGAGGCGGAGGGAATCGACTTCCAGCGTCGGGTTGCGGCCGCCTACGACGCGATCGCCGGGCGGCACGCCGGTCGGATCGTTGTGCTCGACGCGGTCGGCGAGATCGAGGATGTGCATGAGCGAGTGATGCGGGTGGTTGATGAGCGACGTGGCGGCGCCTGAGCTTCCCGAGTCGGTCGCGGCCGCGACCCGTGACCAGCCGGCGGCGCGCGTGGCGCTGGCTGGAGCGATTCGGCTGCCCTCGCACGCCTATCTCTTCGCCGGGCCACCGGGGGCGGGGAAGGCGGTCGCTGCGCGCGCCTTCGCTGCTGAGCTGCTGGCCGAGGGTGCGCCGGATGCTGACTCGGCGCGCCGCCGGGCGCTGGCGGACCCTTCGCCGCACCCCGATCTCGCCTGGCTGCGACCGCCGGGCAACCAGCACCTCGTCAGCGAGGTGCGCGAGCGGGTGATCGAGGCGGCCCCGTATCGCCCCTACGAGGGGGATCGCCGGGTGTTCGTGGTCGAGGCCGCCGAGGCGATGGCCGAAGAATCGCAAAACGCCCTGCTGAAGACGCTCGAAGAGCCCGCTCCGCACGCGCACATGATCCTGGTCTGCGGCCAGCCCGCCGCCCTGCTCGAGACCGTTCGGTCACGCTGCATCCCCGTGCGGTTCGTGGCTCTGGCGCCGGAGGTGGTCGCCCTAAAGCTCGAAGCGGCTACGCCCGGCGTCGCCGAGGATGAGCGACGGGCGGCTTCGAGGCTCGCCACCGGCGATCTCGGGTTGGCGGGCCTGCTTGTGTCGGAGCGCGGGCGCGCCCTCCGCATCCAGGCCGAGCGCGTCGCACGTGCCTGCCGCGCCGCGGAGCTGGACGACGCACCGTGGCGAGGGCTGCTGGATGCCGCCGAGGAGCGCGGAGCCGAGCTGGGCGAGCTGGCCCGCGGCGAGCTAGAGGCGCTCGCCGATCAGGCTCGCGACTCCGCCGACAAGGCGGGCGAGCGCCGCCTGCGAAAGGAGGCCGGCGAAGCGCAAAAGCGGGTGGCGCGCCGCGGGCGAACCGAGGCCCTGGACCTCGGCCTGTCGCTGTTCGCCGCCTGGATGCGCGACGTCGCGGCGGTCGGCGACGGCGCCGCGGAGCTGGCGTTCAATGTCGACCGTTCCGACGCCCTGCGCTCAGACGCGGAGGGCATCGACCCCCGCGCAGCGCGCGCTGCAGCCGAGCTGGTGATGGACACGAGGCGGCGGCTGACCGTGAACGTGAGCGAGGAGTTGGCGCTCGAAGCGCTCTGCTTCCGCGTGGAGCGCGCGTTGCAGGGTCGCTGAAAGACCTGGTTTCAACGTACATTGGGGGCGGATCGCAATGCCTACCGTTCCGAGGAGAGCACAACTGCGGCGCAGCCGACCATTCGGGGTTCGGCTCTATCTCGCCTTCGCTTTTGCCGGCGTCGCCCTGATCACGGCCGGACTCGCGTACCTGTTGGTATCGAGCGAAACGGGCCAGGAGGAGGCCGACCAGCAGCTCGACGAGATCGCCCAGGGCCGCACCTTCCGACTTGCCGACGAGGTCGGCGATCGGCCCGAGGATCGCTCCCAGGCCGCAATCGACGTGGCCACCGAGGAGGGGTTCTCCGCCTGGGCATTCGATTCGGACGCCAAGCTGCTGACCACCGATGTGTCGCAGAGCGTCAACGTCGGCGAGGTGGAACGCGGCCGGGCCGGTGTGCGTACCGCGCTTGACGGCAACTCCTTCGTGCAGGCCCTTCCCGGCGGCAACACGGTAGTTGCCTCGCCGATCTTCCGCGACGGCGCCATCGACGGCGCCCTGCTCGCGCGCGCCGACCGCCCGCCTGAGCTCCAGGAAGCGATCGACGCCGTCCGCGGCGACCGGCTGACGGCCCTGCTCGTCGCCCTCACGGTCGCGGTTGCGATCTCGTTCCTGATCGCCAGCGCGATCACGTCGCGGGTCAAGCGACTCGCCGACAGTGCGGCGCGGATCAGCGCGGGAGAGCTGGACGAGCCGCTCGAGGGGACGGGTGGGCGCGACGAGATCACCGATCTAGGCCAGGCGCTCGAGACGATGCGCGCCGCCCTGCGCCAGACCTTCGAGGCGCTGCGCTCTGAGCGCGACCGGTTGTCCGCGATTTTCGACGCACTACAGGAAGCCGTCATGGTCGTTGGCCCCGACGGCGCGGTGCGTTTTTCGAACCCGGCCGCGCGGCCGCTCATCTACGCCGACGGGAAGGTAGCCGCGACCCTGATCCCGTGGCTTCGCCGGGCGACGCGGAGCGGCTCGGCCGAACACGACTCGCTGCGAATCGGTGAGCGCGTCTATTCGCTCCAAGCCCGGGAGATCCCGGCGGAGGGCGCCGTGCTCGCCGTGGTCCGCGACCGGACCGGCGAGCTGCGCCGCGAGCTCGCCGAGCGGGAGTTCGTTTCGAACGCCGCTCACGAGCTGCGCAACCCGATCGCTGGGATCTCGGGAGCGGTGGAGGTCCTTCGCTCCGGCGCCAAGGACGACCCCGACGCCCGCGAGCACTTCCTACGCCGTCTCAGTCAGGACACCGAGCGCATCACCCGGTTGACCGAGAGCCTGCTGACGCTCGCGCGGATGGAGTCCGTCGGCGAAGGGGGAACCGAAGCGCTCGACGTGGGCATCACCGCGGAGGAGGCCGCGCAGGCGGTCACCCAGCCCGACGGCATCGAATTCAAGCTCGAACTCGAAGCTGATCTCGCCGCTCAGGGTGACCGTGTGCTGCTCCGTCAGGTGCTGATCGGCCTGCTCACCAACGCCTTCAAGAACACGCCCGCGCCGGGCGCAGTTACGCTTCGCGCGCATCGCAGTAGCGAGGCGGACATCTTGATCGAAGTCACCGACACAGGCAACGGCATCCCCGCCGACGAGATCGACCGGATCTTCGAGCGGTTCTACCGCGGCGCCGGTTCGCTCGAGAAGGAGGGCTTCGGCCTCGGCCTCTCGATCGCGCGCCGGATGGTCGACGTCATGGGCGGCGAGCTAAGCGTGAAGTCCACTCCGGGCGTGGGCAGCGACTTCCGGGTGCGGCTACCGGCGGCGAAGCCAGCCGCAACCCCGGTGGCGTGATGAACCGCCGGATCCTTGTCGCCGATGACGAGCCGTCGGTCCGCGAGTCGGTCGGCTACGCGCTTGGGCAGGAAGGCTTCGACGTGGTGATCGCTGACGATGGCGAGGACGCCGAGGCGAAGTTCGCCGAGGACGAGGGTCGTTTCGACCTTCTGATCCTCGACATCATGATGCCCGGCAAGAGCGGCCTCGACGTCTGCAGGGAGGTGCGCGCCCAGAGCGCCGTACCGATCATCCTGTTGACCGCGAAGGACGCCGAAGTGGACAAGGTGGTCGGGCTCGAGGTCGGCGCCGACGACTACGTGACGAAGCCGTTCTCCGTTCGCGAACTGATCGGTCGCGTGCGGGCACAGCTGCGCCGCCGCGAGCTCGATCGCAGCTCCGTGGACGGGGGTGGCAAGACGATCGACGCCGGTTCGGTGCGAATCGACCTTGCCCGCCACGTGGTGACGGTCCGTGGACGTCCGGTCAACCTCACCCGCTCCGAGTTCCAGGTGCTGCGGCTGCTGGCTGAGAGCCCCGGCAAGGTCTTCAGCCGTCTCGAGATCATGGAGGAGCTCTGGCAGTCGGAGTTCTCGGGCGATGTGCGCGCCTGCGACGTCCACATCTCGAACCTGCGCCAGAAGGTAGAGAGCGACCCGCAGGATCCGGAGCTGGTGCTCACGGTGCGCGGGGTCGGCTACCGCCTCGCGGAGGGAAACGAGGAATAGAAACGCCGACGCGCGTGCAAGCTGAGCGCTGGCACCGTCGAGGTACGCGACGTCGCTGTCGCCCGGGTGAAGGTCAAGCGCGGTTAGCGCTGGGCACGCTGGCGCGTCGCTAATCTGAGCGCGCGCCGGCGTAGCTCAGTTGGTAGAGCACTTCACTCGTAATGAAGGGGTCAGCGGTTCAAATCCGCTCGCCGGCTCTCACCCCGTGAACGTCCCTGACACCTCGCATAGCGCTTACTGGGGGATGTTCGGCTCGTCCGGACGCCTCGTCGGGGCGCCCGGTAGGCGGTCAACCACGCGCGCGAAGCGCTCGATCGCGCCCTCCAGCGGCTCGCCGATCTCGACCGCTCTGCGCACCGAGGGGAGCACGGCGACCATCGCGCTCGCCTGGGTCACGACCTCCGCCGCGCGCTCGTGAACGAGGCGAGCCTCGCCGAGCATCTGCTCGCCGATCACGTTGAAGCGGTCGCCCAGGGCGACCAGCTCGCCGCCGCGTTCGTCGATTCGCCCGCCCAGCTCGAGAATCGCGGCGGCGCGTGAGTCGATCCGCTCGCCCAGCACCAGGATCTGCTCCGCTCGGCGGTCGAGATTCTCCAGCAGCGTCAGTACCCGCGGGACCGAACGGGCGACCTCGGCGATCGCGTCGAGGTCGCGCATCACGCGCCCGGCCAGCCGGGTCGGGATCTCGATCGGCGCCAGCAGGGGATTCACGAATCGCACTTTAAACCGCACCCCGCCACAATCGACCGTCCATGTCAGTCCCTGAGAGCCAGCCGCCGACGCTGTCGGTCGTCACCGTCACCTACCGGCAGGGCGACCAGGTGCGACCCCTGCTCGCAGCGCTGGCGGACCAGCTGCGCGAAGGCGACGAGCTGATCGTGGTCGACAACGCGTCGGGCGACGACACCGCGGAGGTGGTCGCCGATACCGCCCCCGATGCAACCCTGATCCGGCATCCGGAGAACTCGGGCTTCCCCGCCGCCTGCAACCTCGGGGCCGAGCGCGCCAGGGGTGACCTGCTCGTCTTCCTAAACCCCGACTCCGTACCGGCCGCCGGCTGGCGCGGGGCGATCGCGGCCCCGCACACCAACGGCTCGGATTGGCATGCGTGGCAGGCGCTGGTGACCGCGCAGGGCGGAACGGTGGTCAACACGCGCGGCGGGGTGGTGCATTTCACCGCGATCGCCTGGGCCGGCGGCGCGGGTGAGCCCGTACCGGCCGGCACGGCCGATGGCGAGACGGGATTCGCCTCGGGGGCGTGCCTCGCGATCGGCCGCGAGCGGTTCGCGGCACTGGGGGGATTCAGCCCGGAGTTCTTCCTCTATCACGAGGATGTCGACCTCTCGCTGCGGGTGCGGCTGACCGGCGGCACGGTGGGCGTTGCGGCGGCGGCTCGCGTGGACCACGACTACGACTTCGACAAGGGGGCGGCGAAGTGGCGCCACCTCGAGCGCAACCGCTGGGCGACGATCCTGCGCACCTACCCGCTCGCCCTGCTGGCGCTGGTTGCGCCGGCGCTGCTCGTGACCGAGCTCGCGTTGGTTCCGGCCGCGATCGTCGGCGGCTGGTGGCTCCAGAAGCTGGGTGCGTGGCGCGACGTGATCGGCTCGCTGCCGAGGCTCGTGCGCGAGCGACGGGCGATCCAGCGTGAGCGCGTGGTCAGCGCGGCGCGGTTCGCGGCGGCGCTGACGCCCCAGCTCGACAGCACCTACCTCGGCGTCGCGAGCCGCTCACGCGTCCTCGGAGCCGCTCTGCGCGGTTACTGGCGAGTCGTCGTCGCCCTGCTCGGTCGCCCTCGTAGCTGACCCCTCCGGATGATCGCGGCTTAGCTCCTCGCCGAGCCGGGCCACCTCCTGGGCGAGGATCTTCGTCTCCTCACTGAGGCGCGAAGACGCGACGGAGAAGTTCAGCAACAGCAGGAATCCCACCGCGAAAGCGAGGATGAAGATCGCGTTGGCCGGCTCCTGGACGCCCATCGCGTCGGCGAGGACGTTGAGGCCGTCGGTCCAGATCGAGAGCACGAGAAGCGCCAGGCCGGCGCTCATCCAAAGCAGTGCGTAGCGCTCGGCCAGCCGGCGGCGTCGCACGAGGTCGAGGATGAAGAGGAAGATCGCACCGGTCACCAGCAGGGCGATCACCTGGGCCTTGCCGGAGATCCCACCGTTGCTTTCCTCCTCGCCGGCATCCTCGGTGAGCGGTTGCTGGGCGGGGCCCACCCGCAGCTCTTCATAGCTCACCCCGGGATCCTCGAGCGCCTCGCCGCCGCCACCCGGGATGACGGTCGTCTCGGTTTCGCCCGCTCCTCGCAGGGTCAGATCCTTCTCCTCCAGCACCTCGCCCTGGGTGAGGACGAATCGGCCCGGGGGAAGGACGATCGTGTCACCGGGCTCGGCGAGGAGGATCGCTTCGCCCAGGCTCGGCCCGCCTCCTGCGACCTCGATCTCGGCCGCCGCCGCACCCTGCGCCGCGGTCAGCGCCAGCACGCAGGCAACGGTGAGCAGGCGGCGCCTCATCCCCGGTCCCGTTCCGCGAGCGCGGTCAGCTCGCCGGTGTCGGGAGGAGGTCCGATGAGAAGCTCATCCCGGCGGTCGGTGCCGATCGGCGTGGGACGGCGACGGAAGAGGCCGATGAAGATCGCCAGCAGCACCTTGGCCATGTAGTAGGCCGAGCGGGGGTAGTCGATCGAGCTGCGACCGAAGCCGCGGGCGTTCATCCGCACGTGCACCTCGTGCAGCCGGAGCTTGTGGGCGTTCAGCATCAGGATCGCCTCGACCTCGGGGTAGTCGTGCGGGTAGTCGCGGGCAAACAGCTCGATGCCGCGGCGGTTCGTCATGCGAAATCCCGACGTCGGGTCGGTGATGCGCTGGCGCGTGATCACGCTGAGGACTACGGCGAAGATGAGATTCCCGATCCGGCGGCCGATCGGGACGCGGTAGCCGGGGTCGCCGCGGAAACGGCTGCCGGTGACCATGTCGGCCTCCTCGCCCTCGGTCTGGAGTGCCTCGAGGAGATCGTGCAGGTAGGCGGGTTTGTGCTGGCCGTCGCCGTCCACCTGGACGGCGACGTCGTAGCCCTCGCGCAATGCGTACTTGTAGCCGGACTGCATCGCGCCGCCGATACCGAGGTTGAACGGGTGTCGCAGGACAACGGCGCCCTGAGCGGCCGCGTGGGCGGCCGTGGTGTCGGTCGAGCCATCGTCGATCACGACGATGTCGAAGTCGGGGGCCGCGCGGCGGATATCGCGCACCACGCGGCCGATCATCCCGGCCTCGTTATAGGCGGGAACGATCGCTAGCTTGCGGAGGGTGGCCTCGGCGGACATCTGAGCCCGCCCGAGGCTACCGGCGCCCGCCGCTACGAGGGCGATGATCCCCTGCCGGTGGGCGCAAATCTAGCTTCGCGCCCCGCGGCGCCCACCGACGATTTCGTCGCGCTCGGCCAGCCGGTTGCGGCGCCGCAGCTCCGCCTCGCGCTGGCGGCGGCGCTGTACGTCGGACTCGACCTCGAGGGGTGGAATCGCGACCGGCCTGGCGTCGTCGTCGAGCGCGACCATCGTCAGGTAGGCCGTGGAGGTGTGCCGGACCTCACGCGTGCGGGTGTTCTCGGCCTCGACCCGTACGCCGACCTCCATCGAGGTGTGCCAGGCGGCGTTCACGGTCGCCCTGAACGTCATCAGCTCGCCGATGTGGACGGGGCTGAGAAAGGTCATCCGGTCCATCGCGGCGGTGACGGAGCGGTGGCTGGAGTGCCGGGTGGCGGCGATGGCGGCGACCTCGTCGCAGAGCTTCATGACCATTCCGCCGTGAACCATTCCGGAGTGGTTGGTGTCCTCGACACCCATCCAGCGCACCAGCGTCGAGCGTGAGTCGGCCGGGGATCTGGGCTCCACGCGTTACTCCTCGGTCGAGGTCCGGGGGGCCTTGTCGGCGGGCGCCGACGTCGAGGCGGCGGGCAGCCGCGCCGCGCTGGCCGGGGCGTCACCGCGGGCAAGGCGCAGGGCGACGAGGTGCTGGGCGTGGTTGGCGGCCACCTGTGCGGCTGTCCGGAAGAGGTCGGTTGCCTCGAGGTTGATGGTCTCGTCCTCGTAGGCGCTCACCAGCCCCTCCTCCAGCCCGATCAAGAAGTCCAGTCGCGCGTCGGCAGATCTGGCGGCCTCGAGGCCGTCGAGCGAGTCGTAGGACGCGGGGTCGTCGGAGCCCTCGGCGGCCTCCACGCCGAGCTGATCGACCGCGGACGAGAATGCCTTGGCGTGGGCGCTCTCCTGCGTGCGGAATGCCTCAGCGAGCTTCGAGATATTCCCGGTGATGCCCTTGTCCTGTTCGGTGAGCGAGTAAGCCAGCTCGGCGGCCTGCTCGAGCTCGATCAGTCGCTCCAGCGCCTCCGTCTGGTCGTCGGCCTGGGCCAGAGCGGGGGTGGCGAGCAGGCCCGCCGGAACGGCGCCGGCAGCCGTGAGAGCAGCGCCGCGGGCGAGGAGCTGGCGCCGGGTTGTGCCGCTCACGACGCGGTCTCCTTGCCTGCGCCGACGAAAGCCTCGGCGGCAGGCTCCTCGCCGAGCGTGTCTGCAATCAAGGCACGGTAGGCGGCGTCCTCGGTGACGCCGCGGTGGACGAGCTGTCGGTAGGCATCGGTGGTGATCTCCGCGATCGCGTCGAGGGAGGTTGCGATCGCGGCGTCGAGCTGACCGGCGAGCGCTTCGACAGGGCTCTCCGCGGCCACGTTGTCGGCTGGAGCGTCGGAGGGCGATCCGCCGAGCTTTGTCACCGCCGCTCCGAGATCTTCGGCCGATGCCTTGCGTGCATCGGACAGCGATTCGATCGCGGAATCCAGCCCCTCCGGCGCGTTGCCGATTGCCAGCCGTCCCGCCTCGACCACGGCCAGCTGGGCTGCGAGCACTTCGCCTAGCACCTCCGCCTCCCGCTCGGGCTCGGTTTCCTCGGGATCGCCGGTGGCCGCCGCGCCGCAGGCAGAGAGCGCGAGTGCAGCCGAGCCGGCGCCGGAAACGGCGAGGAGATGGCGGCGGGAGATGGGGTGGTCGTACATCGCGGTCTGGGAACTTACCTGCGATGGCCGGTGATCTGGAAGCGATCGAGCGCGACGTGGTGCGATGTCGCGCCTGTCCGCGCCTCGTTGCGTGGCGCGAGGAGGTCGCCGTCGACCCGCCGCGACGCTACGCCGGCGAGGGCTACTGGGCGCGCCCCCTGCCCGGATTCGGCGATCCGGAGGCGAGGGTGGTGGTCGTGGGGCTTGCCCCCGCGGCCCACGGCGCGAACCGGACGGGACGGATGTTCACCGGCGACCGCTCCGGCGAGTGGCTCTACCGGGCGCTGCACCGCGCGGGCTATGCGAACCGGCCGCAGAGCGTCGGCCGCAGCGACGGTCTGCGCCTCGACGACGCCTGGATCAGCGCCGTGGTGCGCTGTGCTCCTCCGGCGAACAAGCCGGACACCGACGAACGCGACCGCTGCCTGCCGTACCTCGAGCGCGAGATCGAGGCATTGGATCGAGCGCGCGTGGTGGTCTGTCTCGGTGCGTTCGCATGGGACGGGACCCTGCGCGCGCTCCGTGCCCTGGGCCACGCGACGCCGAGGCCAAAGCCAGGCTTCGGCCATCTGGCCGAAGCCGAGGTTGGTCCCTACGCCCTGCTGGGCAGCTTCCATCCAAGCCAGCAGAACACCTTCACCGGCAAGCTGACCGAACCGATGCTCGACGCAGTGTTCACGAAGGCGCGCCACCTCACCCGGTGAACGTCGCTCGTGGCCTCCTATAGGGCGCAACGAGCGACGTTCGATTGTTTTAGAGGCCTGCGGGCGCGCGCTCGGGGTGCGCGAGGCCCTCCGCGTGGGCGGCGTCCTCGACCGCCTTGGCGACCTCGGCGTGGACGGCGGGGTCCAGCGCGTCGGGGACGAGTTCGCTCTCCTCGGTGAGCGAGGCGATCGCCCGGGCGGCCGCGAGCTTCATCCCGACGGAGATTTGATCCGCTCCGGCCGTGAGGGCGCCGCGGAAGATGCCCGGGAAGCCGAGCACGTTGTTGACCATCGTCCCGTCGGCTCCGAACGCCGCGCCCGCCGCTTCGGCCGCGCGCGGCGCGATCTCGGGTTCGGGGTTGGTGAGGGCGAAAATCACCTGGCCGGGGCGAATCATCTCGGGCTCGATCAGCCCCGGCTTGCCGGTCGTCGCCACGACGATCGTCGCGCGCTCCATCACCTCGCCGAACTCGGCGACCTCGATCCCGGCGGCCCGGGCCCGCTCGTGCGACGCCTCGAAAGGGTCGGAGGCGATCACCTCCCGGGCGCCAGCCTGCTTGATCAGATCCGCGATGCCGAACCCGGCCGCGCCGAGGCCGAGCTGCCCGACGGTCGCCTCGCCGAGCTCGATTCCCGTCTGCGCGCAGGCGACGAGCACCGCCCCCAGCGTGGCGACGGCGGTGCCGTGGACGTCGTCGTGCATGACCGGGATGTCGAGCTCCGAGATCAGCCGTGCCTCGATCTCGAAACAGTCGGGGGCGCGGATGTCCTCGAGGTGAATGCCCCCGAAGCCGCCCGCGATGTTGCGCACCGTGGCGATGAACTCGTCGGGTTCGGTCGCCTCGATCAGGATCGGGATGGCGGAGATTCCGGTGAGTTGGCGGTAGAACATCGCCTTGCCCTCCATCACGGGCATCGATGCGACGGCACCGATGTCACCCAGTCCCAGCACACGCGTGCCGTTCGTGCAGATCGCGACCGTTCGACCGATCATCGTGTAGCGGCGGGCCAGGGCGGGCTCCTCGGCGATCGCAGTGCAGACCCTCGCGACGCCCGGTGTGTAGACGTCGCGCATGTCCTGCAGGGTTCGCATCCGGCGACTCGGCTCGATCGACAGCTTGCCGCCCTCGTGAGCGTGCAGAGCGCGGTCCCAGTAGGAGATGACGCGCACGCCCTCAACCCCTGCCAGTTCGCCCGCCACGCGCTTCGCCTGATCGTGGTCGCGGACCTCGACCGAGATCTCGCGGATCGAGCGATCGCGGCCGATCTTGATCGTCGCGATGTCGCCGATCAGGCCACTGGCCTCCGCGATGCAGGCACACACGCGGGCCAGCTGCCCGGGCACGTGGGGCTGCTCGAGGCGGTATACGTAATCGACTGCCACGGCGCGACCATACCCCGACTGCGCAAGGGGAGTTCTAAGGTTGGTCGGACATTGGTCCCGATGAACACGCCGAACATCCTGACCCTCCTGCGGATCGTCGCCGTGCCGGTCGTGGTCGTCGCCCTGTTGGAGGAGACACCCGAGGGTGACGTGATCGCGGCGGCGGTCTTCGCCCTGGCGGCGCTCACCGACGGACTCGACGGCTACATCGCCCGTCGGCGGCGGGAGGTCACCACCTTCGGCAAGCTCATGGATCCGCTCGCCGACAAGCTTTTGGTCACGGCTGCGCTCGTCTCACTGGTCTCGCTCGACCGGCTGGCCGCGTGGGTCGCGATGGTGATCATCGCCCGCGAGTTCGCCGTTACGGGGCTGCGCTCCGTCGCCGCGGAGCGGGGGGCCGTGATCGCGGCAAGCTGGCTCGGCAAGGCGAAGACCGGGCTGCAGGTGGTGGCAATCTTCGGGCTGATCGCGTTCGAGCCCACGCCGATCGGGGTGGACCTACTCGTCTATGCCGCGGTGGCCATGACGGTCATCTCGGGCGTGGATTACTTCTTCGGCCTGCGCCGGCGCCTCGAAGAGATCCCCGAGCCGGCGAGCGCGAACACCGAGCCCGTTTAGGCGCCGGCTTCGGTGCCGGCCTCGAGCCACTCGCGAGCACTCAGATGGCGCTGTGAATGGCGGCCGGTTTCGATCTCGTCGAGGACTTCGGCGAAGCCGCCGGAGCGCTCGGCCACGACGGTGTGGCGGTGGATCGTTTCGAGGTTCTCCTGGCGGGCGAGCAGGAAGCCGCCATCGCGCAGCCCCGGATACGCCTCGGCGACGCGGCGCACCATCTCGCGCACGACGTCCTCGACGAAGCGAGGGTTGCGGTGGGCCTTTTCGACCACGGTCGCCTCGTCCGAGCGTTTCATCAGCTCGTAGATCTCGGAGCTCATCGACTGCTCGACGATGTGAAGCAGGTCGCGCGCGTCGATGTCGGTCTCGGTGCCCTCGGGCCGGCCGAGGTGAAGTTCCCCGATCCCGCGCTGGTTGTGGGTGGCGACGGGAACCGCATCGAAGACACGCGCGATCTCGTCCTCACTGAATCCGTCGGCCAGCAGCCGCTCGTGTGCCCGATCGGTGAGCAGTCCCTGGGCGCACGGACAGGCGGTCATTCCCTGGGCCTCCACGCCGGTCAGCGTCCGGGTGCCCTGTTCGGACGCGACGGCGGTGCCGTGCAGTTTGTAGATCTCCTGGGTGTCGATCCCGGACTCGGGAGTCTTGACGGTCTCGGGGTAGCGGGCCTCGATGCGCACTTCGGCGCGCAGCCCGTTCTGGCGCTGGCGCACCTGCTCGGCGATGCGCCCGGCGAGTTGCTCGGCGCGCAGCGACTCGGATAGCACCGCGGAATCGATCTCCTCGTTGACGATCTCCTCGAAACGGGACATGTGGACTCCCGCCTGGTCGGGCTTGAGGTCGACGAACGCTTCGAGCTCGGCGAAGTAGATCCCATCGCCCACGTGGATGACCTTCTCGACCCCGCGCACGCCAACGCGCGTCAGACTCAGACGAGTAGCCGGAACACCGGCCTGAACGTCGCGCGAATCGGCGCTTGGGATGGCCGTTTCAGCCATGAGGCGAGGTTACCGGTGTCCCCGAGTGGGCCCGCGATAGGGGCAGGCCTCCGAGCCTGTGCGATCCTTATACTTCGCACCGGAGGAGAGGAGCGGGAGCACTTGGCCGATCAGGCACTGCTGACCGAAGAGGACCGGGGACAGGCGACGAGCAACGGGGCTGATCCGCTTCAGCGCGAGCCCCGGCCGATGCCTGACTCCGAAGAGCTGCGGGGGCTGATCGCGACGGGTCGCGAGCGCGGCTTCCTCACGTTCGAGGAGATCTCGGCCACCCTCGAAGAGGTGGACGTCACCAAGGAGCAGGTCCGTGACCTTCACGCATATCTCGTGGAGCACGGGGTCGACGTCGTGTCCGCCGATACCACCCCACCGGCCAAGGAGGCCAAGGCCGAGGAGAAGAACGCCGGGCTGGACCTCACGGTCGAGCCGAGCCTCGACTCGTTGCGGCTCTACCTGCGCTCGATCGGCCGGGTGGAGTTGCTCACGGCCGACCAGGAGATCGTGCTGGCGAAGCAGATCGAGCGCGGCGATATGGACGCTAAGCGCCACATGGTCGAGGCGAATCTGCGGCTGGTGGTTTCGATCGCGAAGGGCTATCTCGGACGCGGCCTGGGTTTCCTCGATCTGATCCAGGAGGGCTCGCTCGGCCTGATCCGCGCGGTTGAGAAGTTCGACTATCGCCGCGGTTTCAAGTTTTCCACCTATGCCACCTGGTGGATCCGCCAGGCGGTGACGCGCGCCATCGCCGACAAGGCCAGGACGATTCGGATCCCCGTCCACATGGTCGAGAAGCTGAACCGCGTCACCCAGGTCGAGCGCCAGCTCGTGCAGCGCCTGGGCCGTGAGCCCGAGCCCGCGGAGATCGCGGCGGAGCTGCAGGTGACGATTCAAGACGTGCGCGACATTCTCCGGGTCGCCCAGTCGCCGGTTTCGCTCGAGAAGCCGGTGGGCGACGAGGACGAGTCCGAGTTGGGCGACTTCGTCGCCGACGACACGGTTGAGGAGCCATTCGAGACGGCTACGGAGAACATCCAGCGCGAGGACATCCAGCGCGCCCTCAACGTGCTGCCGGAGCGGGAGCGGCAGGTGATCGAGCTCCGCTACGGGCTCCGCGGCCACGATCCGCTGACCCTCGAAGAGGTCGGGCGTGCTTTTGGGGTCACGCGTGAGCGGATCCGCCAGATCGAGACCAACACCCTGCGCAAGCTGAAGGCGCTGCCCGAGGCTCAGGGCCTGCGCGAACTGGCCTGATTTTCAGCGCCGTTTCCGACGCGCCATATTTAGGAAACCTTAAGGTTTAGGCGCAGCGGGCGTGGGCATATAAATGGGCGAGGGGAACGCTTTTTGCGAAACCCTCGGCGGGAACTCCCTGAGCACCCCGTCTAAAGCCAAGACGGGCCGCCAGTCCCCCCGGGCGGCCCGTCTGCTTTTCCAAAGGCGCAGGAGATCGGGCCGCCCCACCCCCCGGGGCGGCCCGTTCTCTTTGCCCTTTCGCCAGTGTGAATTGGTGGGGAGCGGGTAGCGGTATCGAGACAGCTACGAAGGGAACAAACGTGTCCGATAACGCACCCGAGAACATGGACGACGCGAAGGGTCGCGTCAAGGAAGCCGCCGGCAACCTGACCGGCGACGACGATCTCAAGCAGGAGGGCAAGACCGACCAGGCTGCCGGTAAGGCGAAGGACATCGCCGACTCGGCAAAGGACAAGGCCGAGGACGCCATCGACGGCGTTCGCGATCGTTTGAATCGCTAGACGCAAGTGTGGCCGGGCCGCCCCGCTGTCGGGGGGCGGCCCGGCCGCTGCGGCGGCCATCAGCGCGCCCAATCGGGAAGTTCGATCTGCTGCAGCAGCAGCTTGCCCGGGGCGACCGCGCGCACGCACAGGCGAGCACCATTCGCAAGCCCGGCCTCAAAGAATGCCCTTTGCGGAATTGTCACCCGCCGCTTCTGATTGATCACCGCCTGCCCCGCCTGGCCGAGCTTGCGCTCGTACCTCGTGGGCCTGATCGGCTGCGAAGAGGCGAGAGTGGGGGCGGCAGGATTCGAACCTGCGAAGGCTGAGCCTGACGCTTTACAGGCGCCGTCCGTTGACCGCTTGGATACACCCCCAAGGGTCGAAGCGAGCATCTTAGGGCCATCGGTCGGTGGCCCGTATACGAGGTTGTTGATTGCGTCGCCTGCGTCGATCTCGTAGCGCGCGTACTTCTTTGCCCCGAGTTGCAGAGCACATCCAGCATCGATCGCCGCCGCTGGGATGAACCATCTGCGCCCGTCTCCGACCAGCACGAACAGCCAGTCGAACTGCTCAGGATCAAGGTGGCTCGACATCACTGACCAACTTTGGTTTCCGCCGCGCGTTGCGATGCCGACGCTCCACCTCGCATGCCCACCCGGAGTGCTGCCCTGGCAGACGCTGGTCTTAACCTGGACGCGGAGGATCTGCCCCGCGAAGTCGGCGAGTACGTCGTAATTCGGGCTATGGCCGAATGGCACCGAGACCAGGCCACCAGCGCGAGTCAGCCACTCGATCGCGGACGCCTCCCCCAGGTCGCCTTGCTGACGACGGTTGATGAGTCGCTCGCGCTCCATCGCTACGAACATATGTTCTCAACGCGCACGCGTGTCAACCGGCTCGTGCCGATAGCGTGCCGCGAATGTCGCTGAACTCACTCGAAGGCAAGGTGGTGGCGATCGCCGGCGCCACCGGCGGCCTCGGACCCGCGGTCGCCCGCGCGCTCGTCGACGCCGGCGCGACTCTCGCCGCCGCCGACCGCGATCAGGCCCGCCTCGACGAGCTGGCGTCGGAGCTCGCCCTTCCCGAGGAGCGCTGGGACGGCCGGACGGTCGATCTTCTCTCAGCCGACGCCAGCCGTGAATGGGCCGACGCCCTTGTCGAGCGCTTCGGCCGCGTCGACGGCGTGCTGCACCTGGTCGGCGGCTGGCGCGGCGGCGAGCCGATCGCGACCGCGTCGCTCGACGACTACGAGTGGCTCCACGACCTCCTCGTCCGCACCCTCCAGCACACAAGCCGCGCTTTTCACGACCACATCGCCCACCCCGGCGGCCGCTTCGTGCTCGTCTCGTCGACCCAGGCCTGCGCTCCCGAGGCCACCAACGCCTCCTACGGAGCAACCAAGGCCGCAGCCGAAGCCTGGACGCTCGCCCTCGCCGCTTCGCTCGCCCCTTCGGGCGCAACCGCAAACATCATCGTCGTCAACGCCATCGTCACCCCCGCTATGCGCTCCGAGGAGCCCGATAACCCGTTCCCCAGCTTCACGTCGGTCGAGGAGATCGCGGCTGCAATCACCTATCTCCTCTCCGACGCCGCCGCGAAGATGAACGGCTCCCGCCTCGAGCTTCACCCCTAGTCGGCCGACCTCTACAGTTGACGGCCGCGCCCGGATAGCTCAGTTGGTAGAGCACCTCCATGGTAAGGAGGGGGTCGCCGGTTCGAGTCCGGCTCCGGGCTCTCGGCCCACCCCTGCGCGGCGGTCTGGGTAGCGCTCCAGGTGGCAATGGAGCTAGGGTTGACGGTGGCGTGTCAGAAACGCCGGGGGTCTCCCGACCACGTTGGTGACCAGCCAACAAGATCGAGGAGGAACAGTGTTCTCACATACCAAGAAAGGTATAGGACGGCGGACGAGCGCATTCACGCTGGCGCTCGTCTCATTGCTCGCCATTCCCGCATCCGCGATGGCGGATGACCTCACCGTCAACGACGACACCGCGGGCCCGGGCCCGGCGGGCGCCACGTGCGCCAGCCCGGACGAGGCCTCGATCCAGGACGCGATCAACAGCGCGGTGGCGGGTGACAACATTTTCGTTTGCGCCGGCACATACATCGAGTCGGTCAACGTGGACAAGCAGCTCGCTCTGCGGGGCGCACAGGCCGGCATCGACGCGAAGACGCGTGGCGGGCCGAGCGCCCAGCGCGAGTCGCTGATCACCGGTTCGGGCGGTCCCGACGGGGGTGTCGGCCTCAACGACAGCGACATCACGTTCGACGGCTTCGCTGTCGTGAACGCCGCCGATCCGGCGATCGGGGCGGGCATCGCGATGGCGGGGGCCGAGAGTGGCCACACCGTCGTCAACAACATCGTCCGCGAAAACACGATCGGCATCTCCGCCAATTCAGCGGGCGGAACTCCGAGCATGATCGCTGACAACAAGATCTCGAACAACAACGTTCCCGGAGCGGCTGCCGGCAACGGGATCTACGGTGATGGCAACATCGACGACCTGACGATCGATGGGAACTACTTCACCGATCAGACGAATACGGCGATCCTGCTGACCGAGACCGATTCGACCAGCGAGGGCGTCGAGATCACCGACAACACATTCGAGGCCACGGCAGGTTCCGCCTTCCAGAACGAGCTGCGAGTCCTGCTGCTCTTCACGGACGGCGCCCTGATCGGCGGCAACACGTTCACCGATGTGGCGAACAACGCTGTCCAGCTCGCCGATGGCAACACCGACACCCTGGTCGCCGGCAACTCGATGACCGACGGCGGCTTCGCGGCTGTCCGGATCACCGATTTCGGTGAGACCGGAGAGAACACCGGTGTCAGCGTCGTCGGCAACACGATGCTCGACAACGATGCGGCGATCAACGTCAACGTGGACAGCCACCTAGGCGTCGTCACGGCGAGGGGTAACCGCATCGCCGGCAATACCGCCGGGGTCATTCTCGACGACGCCGACGCGACGGTGTCCGCGGAGGACAACTGGTGGGGCTGCAACGAGGGCACGACCGGCCCCGACTGCGACCCGATCGCCGGTGCCAACTCCACCGGCGTCGACGCGGCCGGGTTCCTGAGGCTGAGGCTGAATGCTCCGGCCCGGATCAAGGCCGGCAAGCGCAAGCCGATCAGGGCGACCATCGTTGGCGGCACGCCCTGCGCGTTCCCCGACGACACGGCGATTGCGTTCGCCACCACAAAGGGCCGGATCCGTCCGACCGCCACCAGCGACACCGCCAACTGCGTTGCGAACAGCATCCTGAAGGCGGGTGGCAAGGACAGCGGTCGCACCACGGTCAGCGCGACCCTCGACAACGAGACGGTCACCGACAGGGTGAAGATCAAGAGGAAGAAGCGGAAGTGAGCTGAGGCTCGTTTCCTTCCGGGCCGGCGCGGCCCGGTGCCCCAAGCGGGCGCCGGGCCGCTTCGCGCTATCCTGTGGCCACCTCGAGCGCCTCGGCGCAGAGGTCTTTTTTTCGTCCGGGGCCAGTTGGCCCCCTCAAGAGGACTAGGTGTAAGAGCTTATGGCTCGCGGAGATGTTCGAATCGCGGTGACGCTGGCATGCGAAGAGTGCAAGCGGCGCAACTACCAAACCAACAAGTCGCGGCGCAACACGCCGGACCGAATCGGGATGCGCAAGTACTGCCGCTGGTGCAAGCAGCACACGGCCCACAAGGAAACGCGCTGAGCGGTCACTGACTCGTGGCGAAGTCGAGAGCACAGCGCAAGGCCGAGCAACGGCGGCGGGCGGCCCAGCAGGCCGCCGGCGGAGCCGTGCCCCCGAGCGACGCCGAGGCCCAGCACGACACGCAGGTACCGGAGTCGGCCGACGTCGCCGAGGCGCACCTCGCCGAGCGCGGGGCAAACCTCGACGAGCTGAAGGGCAGCGAGATCGCGCCCGGGCCAGCGGCCCCCGCCCCTTCGCGGGGCGAGACCGCGCCCACCGACGACAAGATCACACGCCGCGAGCGCAAGCGCCAAGAGCGCGAGGCCCGCGATCGTGCCAAGGCCTCCGAGGAGCGCCGCAAGCCGCGCGACGAGCCGGTCGAGCGCGAGCGTGGCCGAGTCATCGCCTTCTTCATCTCCTGCTGGCACGAGCTCAAGCGCGTGCAGTGGCCCACCCGCGACACCCTGATCCAGGCCTCCGCGGTCACCCTCATCTTCATCGCCGTCGCGGCGGCGTACCTCGGCGTCCTCGATGCGATCTTCAGCGAAGTCGTCCAACTGGTGCTCTGAGGGATTCGATGTTTCGCTGGTACGTGATCAACACCTACTCCGGGCACGAGAAGAAGGTCAAGTCCAACCTCGAGCACCGGGTCGAGACGATGGACGCGCGTCAGCGCGTGCGGCAGGTCGTCGTCCCGACTGAGCAGGTCGCCGAGCTCAAGGACGGCAAGCGCGAGATGGTCGAGAAGCGCACCATGCCGGGCTACGTCCTGGTCAACATGGACATGACCGACGACGCCTGGAACCTCGTCAAGAACACCCCCGGCGTCACCGGCTTCGTCGGCTCGCGCAACAAGCCGATTCCGCTTTCCCAGCCCGAGGTCGACCGGCTCATGCATCGCGAGACGGCCGAGCGGCCGCGCGCGCAGGCGCAGTTCGACATCGGCGAGTCCGTCAAGGTCATCTCCGGGCCGATGTCCGACTTCTCCGGCGAGATCGCCGAGATCAACGAAGACGCTCAGCGCCTCAAGATCCTCGTCTCGATCTTCGGCCGGGAGACCCCGGTCGAGGTCGGCTACGACCAGGTCAAGAAGGTCGCTTAGCCCTCACTAGGCTCAAAGGCAATGGCGAAGAAGGTCCTCACACTCATCAAGTTGCAGATCCCGGCGGGCGCGGCCAACCCGGCACCTCCGGTCGGCCCTGCCCTCGGCCAGCACGGGGTCAACATCATGGACTTCTGCAAGGCGTTCAACGCCCAGACGCAGCAAGACACCGGAACGATCATCCCCGTCGAGATCACCGTCTTCGAGGACCGCTCCTTCACCTTCATCACGAAGACCCCGCCAGCGGCGGTGCTGATCCGCGAGGCGCTCGGGATCGCCAAGGGCTCCGGCGAGCCGAACCGCGAGAAGGTCGGCAAGATCAGCGCTGCCCAGGTCCGTGAGATCGCCGAGCGCAAGATGCCCGACCTGAACGCCAACGACCTCGACGCGGCGTCGAAGATCATCGCCGGCACCGCCCGGTCGATGGGCGTGGACGTGATCGACTGATGGCCCGCCCCCGCTCAAAGCGCTACCGCGAGGCGCTGGACGCGATCGACAGAACGCACCAGTACCCGCCGGTAGAGGCGATCGCACTGATCAAGGGCGCTCAGCCCGCCAAGTTCGACGAGTCGGTCGAGCTGCACATGCGCCTGGGCGTCAACGTCCGCCACGCTGATGAGCAGCTTCGCGGCACCCTGGCTCTGCCGAACGGCCTCGGCAAGGACGTCACCGTCGCCGTCTTCGCCGAGGGCGACGCCGCTCGGGCCGCCACCGAGGCCGGGGCCGACTTCGTCGGTGCCGCCGACCTCGCGACCAAGGTGGAGGAGGGCTGGACCGACTTCGACGTTGCGATCTCCACGCCCGCGGCCATGGGCCCGATCGTTTCGAAGCTCGGGCGCGTGCTCGGGCCCCAGGGCAAGATGCCGAACCCGAAGGTCGGAACCGTCACCGACGACGTCGCCAAGGCCGTCGCCGAGGCGAAGGCCGGCAAGGTCGAGTACCGCACCGACCGTCAGGCGATCGTTCACCTGACGATCGGTAAGGCCAGCTTCACGGAGCGAGCCCTGCTCGAAAACTACGCGGCCGTGATCGACGAGATCATCCGCGCCAAGCCCGCCGCTGCGAAGGGGCGCTACCTACTCTCCGTCACCCTGACGACCACGATGGGCCCCGGGGTCCACGTCGACGCCGGGCTGACCCGCGAATCCGAGATCCTCGGCGGCGAGTCCGCGGCGGAGGAAGCTCCGACGCCCGACGCCGAGCCCGTCCCAGAGCCCGCCTAGCCCAGCAGCTCTTCGTCTCGCCCGGGCCGGTACAGGAAGGCCGCCAGCGCGCCGACGACGATCACGATGTCGGCGATCACGATGATGTGATCCCAGCCGTGGATCGCCTCCACCATCGCCCAGCTGAGCGCGGCGAGCACGCCCAGTCCGACCAGCACGAAGCCGACCGACCAGCGCCTCCCGGCGGCGGTCTGCTTGATCAGCGTTTCGGTCCCGATCGTCGCGCGTTCGAACGAGTTGCGATCGCCCATCGACATGTTCGCCATTGATCCCCCTCGGGTCGGGTAGTGCGGGTTGGCGCGACCCTAGCCCTTCCACCCCGGGCGTTGTGTGCGATTGGCTACACTGCGCGGCCGAAACTTCGCCTGCCGAAGACCACTGGCCGGGGCCCTCCCGTAATTCCAGTGCAGGTGGCGCCCGAAGAGCATTCGTCTTCGAGCCCACCCTTGCGTGGGCTTTTTCTTTGGGCCTACCCGGACTTACCAAATGAACCGAGACGAAAAGACAGCGGTGGTCGACGAGCTGGCCGAGAGCCTCCAGCAGGCGGAGGCGATCTTTGCCGTGGAGTACCGCGGCATCAGCGTCCCCCAGGCGGCCGAGCTGCGCACCAAACTGCGCGAATCCGACGCGAGCTTCAAGGTCGTCAAGAACCGCCTCGCCAAGCTCGCCGCCACCAAGGCCGGAACCGAGGGGCTTGACGACCTCCTCAACGGGCCGATCGCGCTCACCCTGATCCAGGGCGACGCCGTTACCGCTGCGAAGACGATCTCCGACTTCACCAAGGAGCACGAGATCCTGGTGTACCGCGGCGGGATCATGGACGGCGAGCCGCTCGATTCAGAGAGCTTTATGGCGATCTCGAAGCTGCCGGGCCGCGACGTGCTCTACGGCCAGCTGGTGGGCCTCACGGCCAGCCCGCTCACCGGCCTGGCGGCCGGCCTCAGCAACCTGATCTCCGGGCTCGGGCGTCAGCTGGCCCAGATCGCCGAGCTGGGCCTCGTCGCGGGCGAGGCTCCGGCCGAGGAGGCGCCGGCCGCCCCGGCCGATGAGGCGCCCGCTGCCGAAGCCGCCGAAGAGACTTCAGAGGCCACTGAGGCCGAAGAGACAACCGAGAAACAAGAGGAGCCGTCTGAGGAATCCGCGCCGGAAGGCGATGACTCCGAGGCAGCGGATTCCGAAGACGAAACTCCCGAGGAGGAATAAGACATGGCAACCAGCACTGCTGATTGGATCGACGAGCTCAAGGGCATTTCCGTGCTCGAACTCTCTGAGCGCATCAAGGCGCTCGAGGAAGAGTTCGGCGTATCGGCAACGGCCGTCGCGGCGGCTGCCCCCGCTGCGGGCGGTGGCGACGGCGGCGGCGACGCCGGAGCTGAGGAGTCCTCGACCGTCGACGTGGTTCTGACCGCCGCCGGCGAAAAGAAGGTCCCCGTGATCAAGGCCGTTCGAGCTGCGACCGGCCTCGGTCTCAAGGAGGCCAAGGCACTCGTCGACGGCGCACCGAGCCCCGTCAAGGAGGGCATCGAACGCGACGAGGCGGAGAAGCTCAAGGCCGACATCGAAGAGGCCGGCGGCACCGTCGAGCTGAAGTAACTTCACTTTCCGGGCAGGGGGAAACCCTGCCACATCGACTGCGCTTGAATTGAGCGCGGGCGATGTTGTATATTCACGGGTCGCGCGCCGTTGGCCCTTTTTCCTGTGGATCTGCGCCGATCCGCTGCCCATAACGACCACCTGAGGAGTCGCCCAGTTGGCCAGAGTTCACGCTGCCCCTGTCACGCGGAGGTCCTTTTCCCGACTTCCGGTCCCCTTCGACGTTCCCCACCTGATCGATATCCAGCGCCGTTCCTTTGAGTCCCTCACGGACCCGAAGAGCGGAATGCTGCGCGAGACCATCAATGACATCTCGCCGATCGAGGACTACACGGGAAACCTCGCAATCGTTTTCGGGGGGTTCGAGTTCGGCGACCCCGGGCACACCGTCGATGAGTGCCGCGAGAAGGACGTCACCTACTCACGACCGCTGAACGTCACCGTTGCCTTCCAGAACCGCGACACGGGTGAGATCCGCGAGCAGACCGTCTTCATGGGCGATTTCCCGTGGATGACCGAGCGCGGCACCTTCATCATCAACGGCACCGAGCGTGTCGTCGTGACCCAGCTCGTCCGTTCCCCCGGCGCCTACGTGATGGAGCCGAAAGACCGCGAGAAGCAGGTCTTCATCGCCAACCTGATGCCCTCCCGCGGCTCCTGGCTTGAGCTCGAGATCGACAAGAAGGGGCGCGTCTACGCCCGCATCGACCGCAAGCGCAAGTTGCCGGTCACGGTGCTCCTGCGCGCGATGGGCTTCGAGACGGACGAGGAGATCCTCAAGCTCTTCAACAACTCGGTCTACATCCGCCATACGATCGACTCGGACACCGAGCCGACGCGAACCAACGAGGGCGCCCTGATCGAGCTGTTCAAGAAGCAGCGCCCGGGCGAGCCGCCGTCGGTTGATGCCGCGAACGCGCTGCTCGAGCAGCTGTTTTTCGATCCCAAGCGCTACGACCTCACGCGGGTCGGCCGCTACAAGCTAAATGCCCGACTTGATCTCGACGTCGACCTCGAGACCCGCACCCTCACCAAGGAGGACATCGTCGCGCTGATTCGCGAGCTGGTCAGCCTGCCGCGGATCCTTGGTGTTCCGGAGGAGATCGACGAGGAGAACCCGATCAAGGACTACGCGGCCGAGTCGCTCACATACTCGCGCGAGCCGATCAAGGACCATCTCGACGAGTACGAGCACTTTGGAAACCGCCGTCTGCGCACCGTCGGCGAGCTGATTCAGGATGCCTTCCGGGTCGGTCTGTACCGGATGGAGCGGGTCGTCCGCGAACGCCTCACCACCGAGGACGCGGACGCGATCACGCCGCAGACGATCATCAACATTCGGCCCGTCGTGGCCGCGATGAAGGAGTTCTTCGGCTCGTCGCAGCTCTCGCAGTTCATGAGCCAGACGAACTCGCTGGACGGCCTCACGCACCGCCGCCGCCTCTCAGCGCTCGGCGCCGGAGGGCTCACCCGCGAGCGCGCCCCGATCGAGGTCCGCGACGTGCACCCGACCCATTACGGCCGGATGTGTCCGATCGAGACGCCGGAGGGTCCGAACATCGGCCTGATCGGTTCCCTCTCCTCCTACGCGGAGGTTTCCGAGCACGGATTCGTCACTACCCCCTACAAGGTGGTGAAGGACGGCGTTGTGACCGACGAGATCGTCCACCTGGACGCCACCCAGGAGGAGGACAAGATCATCGCCCAGGCCAACGCCGAGGTGGACCCGAAGAGCGGCAAGCTCAAGGGCCCGCAGGCGATGTGCCGGATCGGCGAGGGCGAGGTCGGGCTGATGGCCCCTCGCCAAGTCGAGCTGATGGACGTCTCACCCACCCAGATCTGGTCGGTCGCAACCGCGCTGATCCCGTTCCTCGAGCACGACGACGCCAATCGCGCGCTCATGGGCTCGAACATGCAGCGCCAGGCCGTGCCGCTTCTCAAGCGGGAGGCGCCGCTGATCGGCACCGGCATGGAGCGTCGCGCGGCCGTCGACTCGGGCGACGTGACCGTTGCCACGGGCGCCGGCGAGGTTTCCTACGTCGACGCCGAGAAGATCGTGGTCGGCAAGGACTCCTACGAGCTGGACAAGTTTCGCCGCTCGAACCAGGGAACCCTGATCCACCAGACACCGATCGTCTCGGTCGGCGACAAGATCAAGGCCGGCGACGTGTTGGCCGACGGCTCGTCGACCGCCGGCGGCGAAATCGCGCTGGGCAAGAACTGTCTGGTCGCGTTCATGTCCTGGGAGGGCTACAACTTCGAGGACGCGATCATCCTCTCGGAGCGCCTGACCAAGGACGACGAGCTCACCTCGATCCACATCGAGGAGTACGAGATCGACGCCCGCACGACCAAGCTCGGCGACGAAGAGATCACCCGCGACATCCCGAACCGCTCGGAGGAGTCGCTGCGCAACCTCGACGAACGCGGCATCGTCCGCATCGGTGCCGAGGTGAGCGCCGGTGACCTGCTCGTCGGCAAGGTCACGCCGAAGGGTGAGACCGAGCTGACCGCTGAGGAGAAGCTGATCCGCGCGATCTTCAAGGAGAAGGCGCGCGAGGTTCGCGACACCTCGCTGAAGGTTCCGCACGGCGAGGGCGGCGTCGTGATCGACGTCATCACCTTCGACCGCGACGAGGGCGACGACCTCGCCCCCGGTGTCAACAGCCTGGTGCGCGTATTCGTTGCGACCAAGCGCAAGATCGCCGAGGGCGACAAGCTCGCGGGGCGTCACGGCAACAAGGGCGTGATCTCGAAGATCGTGCCCGAGGCCGACATGCCGTTCCTCGCGGATGGAACGCCCGTCGACGTGATCCTCAACCCGCTTGGCGTTCCAAGCCGGATGAACATCGGCCAGATCCTCGAGACGCACCTCGGGTGGGTCGCGGCGAACGGCTGGTACGACGACGGCTCCGAGGCCTACAAGCAGTCGCTCGACCGCGACGGCCGCGTCTACGTGGCTACCCCGGTCTTCGACGGAGCGAAGGTGGAGGATGTCGACGAGGCCATGGTGCGCTGGCAGGATCAGTACGCCGAGCGCGGCATCGACCTCGGCGTCGATAAGAAGGCCCGCCCCGGCTCACAGGCTGCCGGCAAGGCGCAGCTCTACAACGGACGCACCGGCGAGCCGTACGAGGGCCACGTGACCATCGGCCACATGTACATCCTGAAACTGCTCCACCTCGTGGACGACAAGATCCACGCGCGCTCGACCGGCCCCTACTCGCTCGTCACCCAGCAGCCGCTGGGCGGCAAGGCGCAGTTCGGCGGTCAGCGCTTCGGAGAGATGGAGGTGTGGGCGCTGGAGGCTTACGGAGCCGCGTACACGCTCCAGGAGATGCTCACCGTCAAGTCCGACGACACCCTGGGCCGCGTCAAGGCCTACGAGGCCATCGTCAAGTCCGAGAACATTCCCGAGCCGTCGGTGCCGGAGTCGTTCAAGGTGCTTCTGAAGGAGATCCAGGCCCTTTCGCTCGATGCCCAGCTCGTGGCCGAGGATGGCGAGGTCGAACTCGGCGAAGAGGACGACGAGCTGCTCCGCGCCGCGGAGGAGTTGGGGATTGACCTCTCCGGAGTGCGCGCGGAGGGCGCCGGAGACGGCGCCGCCGACGAGCAGGAGGAGCAGGTCGTCGCAGAGGGCGACGGTGGCACCAACGGTGCCAAGGCAGAGGAAGCTACGAAGGTCGAGGACTGAGCATGGACATCAACAATTTCGACGCAATCGAGATCGGGCTCGCATCCTCGAAGAAGGTCAGGAGCTGGAGCCACGGTGAGGTCACCAAGCCCGAGACCATCAACTACCGCACCCTGAAACCCGAGAAGGACGGGCTCTTCTGCGAGCGCATTTTCGGTCCGACCAAGGACTGGGAGTGCTACTGCGGTAAGTACAAGCGGGTCCGCTACAAGGGCATCGTCTGTGAGCGTTGTGGCGTCGAGGTCACCCGTTCCAAGGTCCGCCGCGAGCGGATGGGTCACATCGATCTGGCCGCGCCCGTTTCCCACATCTGGTTCTTCAAGGGCGTTCCCAGCCGGATCGGCTACCTGATCGACATGGCCCCCAAGGAGCTCGAGAAGGTCCTCTATTTCGCCGCTTCGATCGTCACGTCCGTCGACGAGGAGGCCCGCACGAAGGACCTGACCAAGCTCGAGAAGGAAGTCAACAAGGTTCTCGACGCCTACCGCGCCGAGCGTGAGCAGCGCACCCAGCAGCTGCGCGAGTCGCTGGACCGCCGCGTTGCCTGGCTCGAGGGCGAGGGCACCAAGGACGCTTTCGACGGCGAGGATGAGCTGTGGCTCGAGAACCTCGGCTTCACCAACCCGAAGAAGCTCGATGCCGCCGAGCGCACCAAGGCGATCAAGGACATTCGCAAGTCCATGGAGTCGGAGATCAGTGACACCGAGGCGTACATCGACGACGCGATCGACCGCATGGACCAGGTCTGGGACACGTTCCAGAACATGAAGGTCAAGGACGTCATCAACGACGAGGCCGTCTTCCGTGAGCTGAAGGAGCGCTTCGGCTCCCCGTTTGGCTGGGGTGAATACTTCCGCGGCGGCATGGGCGCAGAGTCCATCCGCGAACTGCTCGAGCAGGTCAACCTCGAGTCCGACTGCGAAGAGCTCGAGGTCATGATCAACACGTCGAAGGGGCAGAAGCAGGCGCGCGCAGTCAAGCGGCTGAAGGTCGCGTCGGCGTTCCTGAACTCCGACAACAGGCCGGAGTGGATGGTCCTCGACTCGGTGCCGGTGATCCCGCCGGAGCTGCGGCCGATGGTCCAGCTCGACGGCGGCAGGTTCGCGACGTCGGACCTGAACGACCTCTATCGCCGCGTCATCAACCGCAACAACCGTCTCAAGCGACTGCTCGACCTCGGCGCCCCCGAGATCATCGTCAACAACGAGAAGCGCATGCTGCAGGAGGCCGTCGACGCCCTGTTCGACAACGGCCGCCGCGGCCGGCCCGTCACGGGCCCGGGCAACCGTGCCCTGAAGTCGCTCTCCGACATGCTCAAGGGCAAGCAGGGTCGGTTCCGCCAGAACCTGCTCGGTAAGCGCGTGGATTACTCAGGGCGTTCGGTGATCGTCTCGGGCCCGTCGCTGCGGCTGCACCAGTGCGGCCTGCCGAAGCTGATGGCCCTGGAGCTGTTCAAGCCGTTCATCATGGCCCGCCTCGTCGAGCGCAAGGCCGTGCAGAACATCAAGGCGGCAAAGAAGATGGTCGACTCGATGGTCCCCGAGGTCTGGGACGTGCTCGAGGAGGTCATCCACGAGCATCCGGTGCTGCTCAACCGCGCGCCGACGCTCCACCGCCTGGGAATCCAGGCGTTCGAGCCGGTCCTGATCGAGGGCAAGGCGATCCAGGTCCACCCGCTCGTCTGCCACGCCTTCAACGCAGACTTCGACGGCGACCAGATGGCCGTCCACGTTCCCCTGTCCGCGGAGTCGCAGGCCGAAGCGCGGGTTCTGATGCTCTCCTCGAACAACATCCTGTCGCCGGCGAACGGAGCGCCCCTGGCGACCCCGTCGCAGGACATGGTGCTGGGCATCTACTACCTCACGTACTCAGAGGACGATGTCGCCACGCTCGATGCCTCGAAGCTGAAGAAGAAGCCGCATCCGTTCAGGACCGCTCAGGAGGCCGAGCTGGCCTACGAGAGCGGGCTCGTCGGGCTGCGCGACTACGCCGAGTACCGGCGCGCCGGGCACGAGCACTTCCTGACCACGGTCGGGCGAATCATCTTCAACGACCGGGTCGAGCGCGCCCTCGCGGACGCGCTGGACGACGAGTGGGATCCTGAGAAGTACGAGTTCGTCAACCACTCGCTGGTCAAGAAGGACATCAACCAGATGGTCGCCGACTTGGTCGAGTCCTACGGGGCCGGCGCGATCGCGCAGGCCCTGGACGCGTTCAAGGAGCTCGGGTTCCACTTCGCCTCGCAGGCGGGGATCACGATCTCGAAGAACGACGTCGTTTCGCCGCCCAGCAAGGAGAAGATCCTGGAGGGCTACGAGAAGCAGGCCGGCCAGATCCTCACCGAGTACGAGGACGGCTACATCACCGCCGACGAGCGCAAGGAGCGGGTCACCCAGCTCTGGAACGCCGCGACCGACGAGGTCGCCCAGGCGATGCAGGACAACCTCCACGAGTTGAACCCCATTTTCATGATGGCCAACTCCGGTGCACGCGGTTCGTTCAAGCAGATTCGCCAGCTCGCCGGGATGCGAGGCCTGATGGCCAATCCGAAGGGCGAGATCATCGAGCGTCCCATCAAGGCGAACTTCATGGAAGGCCTGACGGTGCTGGAGTACTTCATCTCCACCCACGGCGCCCGCAAGGGCCTGGCCGATACCGCGCTGCGCACCGCCGACTCCGGGTACCTCACCAGGCGCCTGGTGGACGTCGCGCAGGACGTCATCGTGCGCGCAGCGGACTGCAAGACCAAGGTCTGCATCGAGATGCCGGTCCGGCTCGACAACGAGGTTAACCCGAACCTTCTCGGCCGCAACGCGGCGAAGAAGATCGCCACTAAGCGCGGCCGTGAGCTGCTGAAGAAGAACCAGGAGATCGACTGGGCCGAGCTGGCTGAGATCGACGAGGCGCTGGGCGAAGAGGAGGGCGCGACCATCTCGGTGCGCTCGCCGCTCAAGTGCGAGCTCGATTCGGGCGTGTGCCAGACGTGTTACGGCCGGGCACTTGCGACCGGTTCGACGGTCGAGATGGGCGACGCTGTCGGCATCATCGCCGCACAGTCCATCGGCGAGCCCGGGACCCAGCTGACGATGCGCACCTTCCACACCGGTGGTGTGGCCGGGCTCGACATCACCCAGGGCCTCCCGCGCGTTGTCGAGTTGTTCGAGGCGCGCAAGCCAAAGGGTCTCGCGCAGATCGCCCACGCCGACGGCAAGGTCACGGTCGAAGAGACCGACAAGGCCGTGACGATCACGATCACCGACGCCAAGGGCGAGACGGAGGACTACAAGCTGCCCCCGCGCTCACGCCTGTACGTAAAGAACGGCGAGCGGATCGAGAGGGGCACCCAGCTGAACGAGGGCTCGCTCTACCCGGCGGAGGTGCTGGAGGTTCAGGGTCGCACCGAGACGGAGCAGTACATCGTCTCCGAGGTGCAGCGGGTCTATAAGTCCCAGGGCGTTGACATCAACGACAAGCACATCGAACTGATCGTTCGCCAGATGCTGAAGAAGGTCGAGGTCGAGTCGAAGGGATCAACCACTCTGCTCCCCGGCTCGCTCGAGGACCGCTCGCGCCTGCAGAAGGAGAACAAGAAGGTCAAGGAAGCCGGCGGCACTCCGGCCAAGGGCAAGGAGAGGATCCTCGGGATCACCAAGGCCTCGCTCGCGACCGAGTCCTTCCTCTCCGCGGCGTCGTTCCAGGAGACGACGAAGGTGCTCACCGACGCTGCCCTGGAGGGCAAGCGCGATCGCCTCGTGGGTCTCAAGGAGAACGTCATCATCGGCAAGCTGATCCCGGCAGCGACCGGGCTGCGGCACTACCGCTCGCTCCAGATCGAGCCGGTCGAGCCCGCCCAGCGCCCCGACGAGGACCTGCTCGACGCGGATGAACTCGCGGCCGAGCTGGGCCTGGGCGAGAACGGCGAGGAGGCGAACGTCGAGGGCTTTGGCCCGTCGTTCGCCGAGGAGCTCGAGGAGCTCGCACAGGAGATCGAGGGCGGCACCGACGGTGCCGGCTCGGCGAGCGGCAGCACCGGCTCAAGCAGCTAGCTAGCGACAGGGACCCGACGTCACGAGCGCCGAGCGTGCGCCTTGCGTCCACCGTGGACGGCGATCGCCCGCTCGCGATTGCGCGTGGCAGGAACTGGTAGCGCGGCGGGCGCGTGCGGTCCGCGACGGGGGCCGCGCGGACGCGTCGGGCTGCGCCGGAAACGGCGATGGCGGTGGTCGCCGTCCTCGTCGGCAGGCGCCTCCTCGGGCAGGGTATGCGCGTGGAGTGCCCACCACACGATGTAGAGCAGCAGCCCGACGGGGATCTTCAAGACCACCATCAAAAAGAAGATGGGCACCCAGCCATCCACGAGAGGTCAGTCTACGCTGCCGACAGCCCGTCCGCCCAGGCGATCATCGCCTCGACGTGACCATCAGTCAGCCCAACGTGCGAATCCGTGGGCACAAGCAGGGTTGGCCATTCCCGGTCGGCGGCCCAGGCATGACAATTATCGTCGAGGTTGTCGTCCACCCACGCGAGCGGCTTGCCTCGCCCGAACTCCTCGAGAGCCTCGAGCTTCCAATGCGCGGTGCCAAAGCGCGCGCGACCGCCAAAGGTGAGGAAATGCAGCTGGGGAAGACCGAGCAGCAGCGGAAGGTGGTCGTTCGCCCGATCCTCCCAGCCCGTGGCCCAGACGAGGTCGAAATGCTCGCTGAGGCGCAACAGCCGTTCGCCCACACCGTCGGAGATGCAGTGCGGGATGCCGTCGATCACGTGGAACTGGCCGGGCAACTCGTCCAGGGGCCCGTCGAAGCCAAAGAGGCTGATGACGCCGTCGACGTCCACTGCGAGGATCGGTCTCTGAGGCATGAAAAGGGCAGAGTACTGGCGGCGCTCCGCTACGATCCCTCGCTGTGCCAAGCACGAATCAGCTGATCCGCAAGGGCCGCAAGAGCCCTTCGAAGAAGGTCTCCACGCCCGGGTTGAAATCCGGCCAGGGGCGCAAGCAGCGCATCGCCGCGCCGCAGCGCCGCGGCGTCTGTACCCGCGTCTACACGGCAACGCCGAAGAAGCCGAACTCCGCTTTGCGCAAGGTCGCCCGCGTTCGGTTGACCAACGGGATGGAGGTCACCTGTTACATCCCGGGCGAGGGTCACAACCTGCAGGAGCACTCGGTCGTGCTCGTACGCGGTGGGCGCGTAAAGGATCTTCCCGGGGTGCGCTACAAGGTGATTCGCGGCACCCTCGACGCCTCCGGCGTCTCCGAGCGCAAGCAGTCGCGCTCCGCCTACGGGGTCAAGAAGTAATGCCCCGCAGGGCGCGCGCAACCATCCGGCCAGTTGAGCCGGACGCTCAGCACCGCAGCCGACTCGTCCAGCAACTCATCAACAAGGTGATGCTGCACGGCAAGAAGGCGCGTGCAGAACAGATCACTTACGACGCTCTGGCGATCATTGGCGAGCGCACCGGGCGTCCCCCCGTCGAGGTCCTCGACGAGGCCGTCAAGGAACTGACCCCGACGCTCGAGGTCCGCTCCCGGCGAGTCGGCGGTGCGACCTACCAGGTGCCCGTCGAGGTGCCCGCCCGCCGGGCACGCACGCTTGCGGTGCGCTGGCTCGTCTCCTTCGCTCGCAACCGCCGCGAGAAGTCGATGGCCGACCGGCTCGCAAGCGAAATCCTCGAGGCGACCCAGCAGCAGGGCGCCGCTTGGAAGCGGAAGGACGACATCTTCCGCATGGCGCAGGCCAACAAGGCCTTCGCCCACTACCGCTGGTAGGTCCTGCGCGGATCTAGCCGGAGGTTTGCTCGGCTTCGCGACTGCTAGTAGCGGCGCCGTTGTCGCCGGCCTCGGCCGCCCGACCGGCTTCGCCGACGCTCGCAGCCACGGGCCCGCCCGCCGCCTCGCCGCTCGGGCGCAGGCCGGCCAGCTGCTCCTCGGTCATTGTCGCCAGCGCGACGCCGCTGATCGCGAGCGCGAGCGCGCCGACCATCTCGAGCCAGAAGCCGGCCTGGGGCACCGTTTCGGCGTTGAGGAAGGACTGTCTGGCGTCATCGAGGGTCCCGACCTGGCCGGCGTCCGGCAGGTCCACGAGCAAGAAGACGAGGAGGGCGATCGCCCCCATTGTCGCGACGCCAATGGCCGCCGGACGCGAGGCGGCCCAGACCGCGAAGAACGTGGAGCCAATCGCGAAGGCGGCGATCACGAACATCGCGTTGCCGTGACGGTCGCCAGCGCCCTGTGAGTCCAGCGGCTCGCCGCCGGAGTTGACGAACTCGAACATCGTCAGCAGCTCCGAGCCGATGAGCAACACCGCGGCGGCGAGGCACGCCCAGGGGAGCAGACGCTCGGCCCTCACGTTCCCGCCCTCGACGTCCGCCAGGGAGGCGGCCTGAGGCGCAAGCTCCGGCGCGCGCCATCGACCGGTCGACGTTCGCCACTGCGGTATGCGCGCATGTGCCGGGTGATCAGGGGTGCGGAGACGATCAGGACCACGCCACAGACGAGCTGGGCCCAAAAGCCGCCGAGTAGCGACGCCTGAACGCCTTCGTAGGCAATTGCGGCGGTGCCCTCATCGAGCCCCTTGGGGCGGTCCACGAGCAGGCTGACAGCCACTACCGCGATTCCGATCGAGGGAAGAAGCCGCGCTGCCTGCCAGCGCCGTACCGAGGCTGCAACCACGGCCAGGGCGAGCACGCCCAGGGGTATGCCGATCCAAAGATGGGCGCTCCCCGCGCTCGACGACTCGACCTGCGGAGCGGCGGCGACAGCCTCGACTCCCGCATAGCTATCGGTGCTGATCGAGATCGAGCTGTAATCGGCGAACTGAGACGCGACCAAACCGATCGACGCCGCAGCCGCCACAACCAGAGCGGCTCGGGCGGGCGTGATGATGTTCTGGGCGATGATGCGCGCCACCCCGGCAGCTCGCCAAAACCGCACCAACAGGGGCCAGACAACCAGCCAGCCCGCGAGGACGATCCCACCGGCCAGCTCGGCGAGCCGCATGAACAGCTGCGCGGGGATGCGCACCATTTCGCGGAGGAGCGCCCAAAGCTCGAACAGCGTCCTGCGCAGCCCCGTCGGGAGGCCACGCGGAACCCGCTTCGGGGCAAGCTTCTTGACCCTCTCCAAGGGCTTGTTCATGCGCATCTGGGGGTCCCGAAAGGCCTCATGCCTCTGCTATAGTCATGCGTCGCTCGCGCCTGGGCCCGCAAGGGCCTTTTTCTTTGAGCGCTCGGCGAGCGCGTACCTGACTTCTCCTCCTTGCAGGAGCGGATCAGTGTCCGCTCGTCACACAACCTCAGCCCCACACTCTAGGACAACCATGCCACGCAACTTTCCACTCGACAAGACACGCAACATCGGGATCATGGCGCACATCGACGCCGGTAAGACGACGACGACCGAGCGCATCCTCTACTACACCGGCCGAACTCACAAGATGGGCGAGGTCCATGAAGGCGCCGCGGTGATGGATTGGATGGAGCAGGAGCAGGAGCGCGGCATCACCATCACCTCGGCCGCGACGGCATGCGAGTGGAAGGACCACCGCATCAACATCATCGACACGCCGGGCCACGTCGACTTCACCGTGGAGGTGGAGCGCTCACTCCGCGTGCTCGACGGCGCGATCGCCGTCTTCGACTCAGTCGCCGGTGTCGAGCCCCAGTCCGAGACCGTCTGGCGCCAGGCCGACAAGTACGGCGTGCCGCGCATCGCCTTCATCAACAAGATGGACCGGATCGGGGCCGATTTCGGCAACTCCGTGAAGACCATGCGCGACCGCCTGGGTGCCAACCCGCTACCGATCCAGCTCCCGATCGGCGCCGAGGAGCACCTCAAGGGCGTCGTCGACCTGATCGAGAACAAGGCGCTCGTCTGGAAGGACGAGCTCGGCACGGACTTCGAGTACGAGGACGTTCCCGAGGACATGCTCGACGAGGTGCATGAGGCGCGCGACGCGCTGATCGCCGCCTGCGCCGACTACGACGACGAGCTTGCCGAGATGTATCTCGAAGAGCAGGAGATCCCGCACGAGCGGATCGTCAAATCGCTGCATCGCGCGACTCTCGATCTCAAGGTCACTCCCGTCCTCTGCGGATCCGCCTTCAAGAACAAGGGCGTCCAGCCCCTGCTCGATGCGATCGTCGAGCTCCTGCCCTCGCCGCTCGAGGTTCCGCCACTCGAAGGCTACGTCCCGAACAAGGACGGATCCGAGGGCGAGTCGACCGATCGCCCGCCCGACGATTCGGCTCCCTTCGCGGCCCTGGCCTTCAAGGTCATGTCCGATCCGTACGTCGGCAAGCTCACCTACTTCCGGGTCTACTCGGGCAAGCTCGCGTCGGGCAGCCGGGTGCTGAACGCCACCAACGGCAAGACCGAGCGGATCGGCCGACTGCTGATGATGCACGCGAACCATCGCGAGGAGATCGAGGAGTGCTACGCGGGCGACATCCTCGCCGGCGTCGGCCTGAAGCAGACCTCAACTGGCGACACCCTCGCCGCCCCCGACGCCCCCGTGGTGCTCGAGCAGATCGTGTTTCCCGAGCCGGTGATTGCCGTCGCGATCGAGCCGAAGACCAAGTCGGACCAGGAGAAGCTCGGTTCTGGCCTCGCGCGCCTCGCGGAGGAGGACCCCACCTTCCAGATCGAGACCGACGAGGAGACCGGGCAGACCGTCATCCACGGCATGGGAGAGCTCCATCTCGAGGTTCTCGTCGACCGGCTGCTGCGCGAGTTCTCGGTCGAGGCGAACGTGGGCCGTCCCCAGGTCGCCTACCGCGAGACGATCCGCCAGCGCACCGAGAAGGTCGTTGGCCGGTTTGTCCGCCAGACCGGCGGCCGCGGCCAGTTCGGCCACGTCGTGATCAACGTCGAGCCCGCTCCTGAGCAGGGCTTCGACTTCGTCAACAAGATCAAGGGCGGCTCGATTCCAAGCGAGTTCATCCCTGCCGTCGAGCAGGGCATCGAAGAGGCCCTGGGTTCCGGCGTCAAGGCCGGCTATCCGATGGTCGACGTCCGGGTCGAGCTGGTCGATGGCTCCTACCACGACGTGGACTCATCGGAGATGGCCTTCAAGATCGCCGGCTCAATGGCCGTGCAGGAAGCAGCCCGCAAGGCGAAGCCCGTTTTGCTCGAACCCGTGATGTCGGTCGAGGTCGTCACTCCAGAGGACTTCCTCGGCGACGTGATCGGCGACCTCTCGCGTCGCCGCGGCAAGGTGCAGGGCCAGGACCAGCGCGGCAACGCGCTTGCCGTGGCTGCTTTCGTGCCGTTGAGCGAGATGTTCGGATACGCGACGGACCTGCGCTCCTCCACCCAGGGCCGGGCCAACTACTCGATGCAGTTCGAGCGCTACGAAGAGGTGCCGAACAACATCGCGGAGGAGATTGTCGAATCACGCTCCGGCGAGCCTGTCGGCGCGGGGGCGTCCTAGCGCGTCCTAGCTATATTCCTCGGGTTCGTCCGCGAACTCGATTACTCACGAAAACTTTCCACTGAAACCCCTTAAGGACTGGAGAAGCACCGAATGGCAGAGAAGTTCGACCGCAGCAAGCCACACGTCAACGTCGGCACGATCGGTCACATCGACCACGGCAAGACGACGCTGACCGCAGCGATCACGAAGGTGCTCTCAGAGCAGGGTGGCGGCGAGGCGAAGAGCTTCGAAGAGATCGACAACGCGCCCGAGGAGAAGGAGCGCGGGATCACGATTGCCACGTCGCACGTCGAGTACGAGACCGAGAACCGGCACTACGCACACGTGGACTGCCCCGGTCACGCCGACTACGTCAAGAACATGATCACGGGCGCCGCCCAGATGGACGGCGCGATCCTCGTGGTCTCCGCCGTCGATGGCCCCATGCCCCAGACGCGCGAGCACATCCTGCTCGCGCGCCAGGTGAACGTGCCCTACGTAGTCGTCTTCCTCAACAAGACGGATGCGGTCGACGACGACGAGCTGATCGAGCTCGTCGAAGAGGAGGTCAAGGACCTGCTCAACGAGTACGACTTTCCGGGCGACGACACCCCGATCATCCGTGGCTCAGCGCTGAAGGCGCTGGAGGGCGACGAGGGTGCGACCGCCGCGATCCTCGAGCTGGCCTCCACGCTCGACTCGTACATCCCGGAGCCCGAGCGGGCGCTCGACCAGCCGTTCCTGATGCCGGTCGAGGACGTCATGACGATCACCGGCCGCGGCACCGTCGCGACGGGCCGCATCGAGCAGGGCATCGTCAATACGGGCGACGAGGTCGAGGTAGTGGGCATACACAACACCACGAAGACCGTCGTCACCGGTGTCCAGATGTTCCACAAGGATCTGGACCAGGGCCAGGCCGGCGACAACGCCGGCTGCCTCCTGCGAGGCACCAAGCGCGAGGAGATCGAGCGCGGGCAGGTTCTCTGCAAGCCGGGCTCGATCACCCCACACACGAAGTTCAAGGCCGAGGTCTACTGCCTGAAGAAGGACGAAGGTGGACGCCACACTCCCTTCTTCTCCGGCTACCGGCCCCAGTTCTACTTCCGGACCACCGACGTGACGGGCATCGCCAACTTGCCCGACGGCACGGAGATGGTGATGCCGGGCGACAACGTTGAGATGACGATCGAGCTCATTCAGCCGATCGCCATGGACAAGGGCCTGCGCTTCGCAATTCGCGAGGGCGGCCGCACCGTCGGCTCCGGGGTAGTTTCCGAAGTCGTCGAGTAGGACCAGTACCGGGGATCGGCCGTCGGCCGGTCCCTTTTTCGCGGTTCTGGCTAGGGCCGCGTGTCAAGGACATAAAGCGACTACCAAGGGGCGGCGCTCCGTTAGAGCGGCGCCCCGGTTGCGCGAGAGAAAGAGTTCGAGAGCAAGCACGGCAGATGGCAACACTCGCCACCAACAAAATCCGGATCAGGCTCAAGGCCTACGACCACGAGGCGATCGATCGCGCGGCGCGCGAGATCGTTGACACGGCGAACCGAACCGGCGCGACGGTCTCCGGGCCGGTGCCGCTGCCGACGGAGAAGAACGTCTACTGCGTGATCAAGTCCCCGTTTAAGGACAAGGACTCGCGTGAGCACTTCGAAATCCGCACCCACAAGCGCCTGATCGATATCCAGCAGCCGACCCCGAAGACGATCGACTCGCTCCAGCGCCTCGATGCGCTGCCCGCGGGCGTCGACATCGAGATCAAGCTCGGCTAGGTGGATCCGGCGTGGCGGCGATCATCGGCAGGAAGGTCGGGATGACCCAGCTTTTCCGCGACGACGGCACGGTCATCCCAGTGACCGTGATCGAGGCCGGTCCCTGCCCGGTCACCGCCGTTCGAGATGCCGAGCGCGACGGCTACGCGGCCGTGCAGCTTGGCTTCGACGAAGTCGCAGATCGTAAGCTCTCGGCGGCCGAGTTGGGCCACCTGAAGGCGGCCAGCGCGGCTCCGGTGCGCACCCTGGTTGAGTTTCGCGACGAGAGCCTCGGCTCCGAGGACGGTCCCAAGATTGGCGACGCAGCCACCGTGGAGCAGTTCGAGGCCGGACAGCGCGTCAAGGTCGCCGGCGTCAGCAAGGGCAAGGGCTTCCAGGGAACCATCAAGCGACACGGCTTTGGCCGCGGCCCGGTCAGCCATGGATCGCACAACGTGCGCGCTCCGGGCTCGATCGGCGCCAGCGCCGACCCGGCGCGCGTCTTCAAGGGTGTTCGCATGCCGGGCCAGATGGGCAACAAGCGCATCACGCAGCGCGGGCTCGAGGTCGTCGAGGTCGACGCCGAGCGCAACCTTCTGATGCTGCGGGGCGCCGTCCCCGGGCCGAGCAATGGCACCGTCGAGGTGAGAACCGATGGCTAGCGTCAAGGCCACGACCCTCGGCAAGCAGGCGAAGTCCGATCTGCCCGAGGCCCTGTTCGCAGAGAGCTTTCACGAGTCCCTCGTCCATGACGCGGCACGGGCCGAGTCGGCCGCACGTCGCCGCGGCACGGCCTCAACGCTCGGGCGCGGCGAGGTCTCGATGACTACCGCGAAGGCCTGGCGCCAGAAGGGCACCGGTCGTGCTCGCGTTGGCGCGCTCAGCGTGCCGCACCGCCGCGGTGGTGGCGCTGCGTTCGGCCCGAAGCCGCGCGCGTACACCTTCAAGGTCAATCGCAAAGCACGCCGCAAGGCGCTTCGCGCTGCGCTATCCGTCCACGCCGCCCGCGGCAGCGTCGCGGTTCTCGACGGTGCCAGCTTCGACGCTCCTTCGACCAAGACCGCCGCGGGGCTACTCGCCAAGTGGGAGACCGGGCGACCAGTTCTCGTCGTGGTGGCGGGCGAGGACGAGCTCAACGCGGCGCTCAGCTTTCGCAACCTCCAAAAGGTCACCGTGCTCGGCGCCAGCGTCGTGGGAGTGGCCGATTTGATCGCTCATCGCTCCCTGGTTGTCTCTGAAGCCGCGGTGCCGGTGCTCGAGGCGCGAGCCGCCGACGTCACGCGCGGCGCCGCCAAGGAGACCGAGTGACATGGACGCCCGCTCAATCATCATCGAACCAGTCGTCTCGGAGAAGTCGTACGCCCTGATGGCCGACGGCAAGTACACATTCCGGGTCGACGATCGAGCCCACAAGACCCAGATCGCAGCGGCGATCGAAGAGGTGTTCGACGTTGGCGTGGTGGCCGTGCGCACCGCCAAGGTGCGATCGAAGCCGAAGCGCCGCGGCCTGCATCGCGGCAAGACCCGTTCCTGGAAGAAGGCGATCGTCCAGCTCTCGCCGGGAGACCGCATCGAGCTGTTCGAAGGCGCGGCGGTGGCCGAGTGATGTTGGTCAGCGCCCCAAGACGCGAAGCGAACGCAGATACCCCGGTTGGGGCTGGTTTCTGATGGCAATGCGCAGGACAAAGCCGACGAGCCCGGGACGCCGCTTCGCGACCTACCAAATGCGCGAGGACGTGACCGCTTCCAAGCCGGAGAAGTCACTCACCAAGGGCAAGCGCTCCACCGGCGGCCGCAACGCCTACGGTCGCGTCACGGCGCGTCATCGCGGCGGTGGCGCCAAGCGGCGCTACCGTCAGATCGACTTCAGGCGCACCAAGGACGGCGTGCCGGCCAAGGTCGCGACGATCGAATACGACCCGAACCGGACCACCTATATCGCGCTGCTGCACTACGCGGACGGCGCCAAGAGCTACATCCTCGCCCCGCAGGGTCTCGGCGTCGGCGCGACGGTGCAGTCGGGCGAGGGCTCGGACATTCGCCCCGGCAACGCGCTCCCGCTTCGCGCGGTCCCGACGGGAACCGTCGTCCACAACGTCGAGCTGATCCCCGGTCAGGGCGGCCGCCTCGGCCGCGCCGCCGGCACCGCGATCCAGGTGGTCGCCAAGGAGGGCCCGATGGTCACCCTTCGACTCCCCTCCTCGGAGATGCGCCTGGTCCGTGCCGATTGCCGCGCCACGATCGGCAGCCTCTCGAACTCGGAGCACCAGAACGTCAAGATCGGCAAGGCCGGCCGCAGCCGCCACAAGGGCAAGCGCCCGCAGACGCGCGGTATCGCGATGAACCCCGTCGACCATCCGCACGGTGGCGGCGAGGCTCACAAGACTCCGGGTGGCCACCCGAAGACCCCGTGGGGCAAGCCGACGCTCGGCTACCGCACCCGCAAGAAGCGCAAGGCCTCGGACGCGATGATCGTTCGCGGGCGCCGGCGCGGAAAGAAGAAGCGCTAGATGGGACGTTCGACAAAGAAGGGTCCGTTCGTCGAGGAGCGCCTGATGGCGCGGATCAACTCGATGAACGAGCAGAACCAGAAGCAAATGATCAAGACCTGGTCGCGGACCTCGACGGTGTTTCCGGAGATGGTCGGCCACACGATCGCCGTCCACGATGGCCGCAAGCACGTACCGGTGTTCATCTCGGAGTCGATGGTCGGTCACAAGCTCGGCGAGTTCGCGCCGACGCGAACCTTCCGGGGCCATAGCGGCACCAATAAGGCCGAGCGCTGATGGCTGCTCCGAAGCAAGCTTCTGAGGTTCCTCTCGTGCGTGCGAAGGCACGATTCGTGATGGTCGCGCCGCGCAAGGCGCGTCTGGTTGCCGACCAGGTGCGCGGCATGCCCGTGCTCGAGGCTCAGCAGCTTCTCGACTTCTCCCCTCGCGGTGCCGCCCGCGACATCCGCAAGCTGATCGATTCGGCGGCTGCCAACGCCGAGAACAACCACGAGCTCGTCGCTGACGACATGGAGATCGCCGACATCAGGGTCGACGAGGGCCCGACGCTGAAGCGCTGGCGCGCCCGCGCACGCGGTCGCGCCACCCGGATCGACAAGCGAACGAGCCACCTCAGCGTCGCGTTGAGGCCAACTGAGGAGAACTGATGGGCCAGAAGATTCATCCCGAGGGCTTCAGGGTCGGCTACATCCACGACTGGAAGTCGAACTGGTTCAACGAGCGCCATTTCGCCGACTACTTGCTCGAGGATTTGGCGATCCGCGACCACATCGAGGGTCGCCTCGCCCACGCGGGCCTTTCGGACATCACGATCGTGAAGCAGCGCGGCGAGATCACCGTCGATATCCAGACGGCCCGCCCGGGCATCGTGATCGGAAAGTCGGGCTCCGAGGTGGACGCCCTGCGCCGTGACCTTCACAAGCTGACCTCGAAGCCGGTCAAGGTCAACATCAAGGAGATCAAGCGCCCCGAGCTCGACGCGAAGCTCGTGGCCCAGTCGATCGCCGAACAGCTGCAGAACCGGGTTGCCTTCCGCCGCGCGATGAAGCGGGCGCTCACCTCCGCCATGCGCTCCGGGGCCAAGGGCGTGAAGGTGCAGGTCTCCGGGCGCCTGGGCGGCGCCGAGATGGCTCGCACCGAGGGTTACTCCGACGGCCGCGTCCCGCTCCACACACTGCGCGCGGACATCGACTACGGCTTCGTCGAGGCCAAGACCACGACCGGCAGGATCGGCGTGAAGTGCTGGATCAACAAGGGTGAGGTAATGCCGGAGGGGTATCGCCAGGGCGGTGGCGACGAGCTGGACGAGCTCCAACCACGCAATCGCCGCCGCGGCCGTGACGACCGCCCGCGCGCGCCCCGCCCGCGCCAGCCCAAGCCCGAGCAGCCCAAGCCCCAGGCGGCCCAGCCCAAGCCCGCTGCCCCCGCCACCCCGTCCGCCGACGCGCCGGCTGCCCCCGCTGCGCCCGCAGCCCCGGAAGGCGGTGCGTCCTAGTGCTGTCTCCCAAGCGCGTCAAGTACCGGAAGCAGATGCGCGGCAAGCGTCGCGGCTACGCCAAGGGCGGCAGCGATGTGAACTTCGGCGAGTACGGACTGAAGGCGCTCGAGCGCGGCTGGATCACCAACCGCCAGATCGAGGCCGCCCGCGTTGCGATGACCCGCAAGATCAAGCGTGGCGGCAAGGTTTGGATCAACGTCTTCCCGGATAAGCCCTACACGAGCAAGCCCGCCGAGACCCGGATGGGATCGGGAAAGGGCAACCCCGAAGGCTGGGTCGCCGTGATCAAGCCGGGACGGGTGATGTTCGAACTCGCCGGCGTTCCGGAGGATCTCGCCAAGGAGGCGATGCGCCTCGCGGGGCACAAGCTGCCCATCAAGACCAAGTTCGTGACCCGTGAAGGCGTGGGTGACTGAGTGCGCGCCTCAGACGTACACGCGCTGTCCGACCAAGATCTGGTCGAGGCGCTTGGCAACGCGCGCGAGGATTCGTTCGCGCTACGCCTTCGGCACGCCACCGGCGAACTGGAGAACACCTCCGGGCTTGGTGCCTCGCGGCGCGAGTACGCCCGGCTGCTCACGATCGCGAACCAACGCGGCATCGATTTCGAGAAGGAACTGAGGAACAGGACGGATGGCTGAGGAAGAAAAGAACGACCAGGTCGAGGGCACCGAGCCCGAGACTGAAGCACCCGCTGAGGAGGCTCCCGTAGAGGAGGCCGCCACGGAAGAGGCTGCGCCGGAAACCGAAGCTACCACCGAGGAGGATGCTGCCCCTGAGGCTGAAGAAGCTCCGGCCGAGGAGGAAGCTCCGGCCGCCGAGGAGGAAGCTTCGGCCGAGGAGGAGCCGGCGCCGGAGGCTCAGGCGGCCCCCGACGCGCCCGCTGAGGACCAGGAGCCGGCCGAGACGCTCACGCGCAAGCAGCTGCGCAAACAGCGGCGGTCGGTCCACACCGGCGATGTGCTCCCGGCGCGCGACGCCGACGCACGCGCGAGCGAGCGTGCGGAGGCCCGCGCCACAAAGTCGGCGAGTCGCGGCCGCCGTCGCGCCTCAGAGCGTGGCAAGAAGGGCGAGCCCGGCCAGGGCACGCCGCCGGCAGAGCGCGTAGCCGGGACCAAGAAGCTTCAGGTCGGCACCGTTGTCTCGGACAAGGCCGATAAGACGATCACCGTCCGTATCGAGCAGGTGAATCGCCATCGCCGCTACGAGAAGGTCATCCGAAGCTCATCGACCCTGCATGCCCATGACGAGGCCAACGAGGCTGCTGCGGGTGACACCGTGCGGGTGATCGAGTCCCGCCCGATGTCGAAGAGCAAGCGCTGGCGGCTCGTGGAAGTGGTTGAGAAGGCCCGATGATCCAGCAGGAGTCAAGGCTCAAGGTGGCCGACAACTCAGGCGCGCGGGAGATCCTGTGCATTCGCGTCAAGGGCGGCTCGCACCGTCGCTACGCAGGCGTCGGCGATGTCATCACCGCGACGGTGAAGGCGGCAACGCCGAACGGCGCCGTGCGCAAGGGCGAGGTCGTCCAGGCCGTCGTGGTGCGAACGCGCAAGTCACTGGGGCGCAACGACGGGACCTACATCGCGTTCGACGAGAACGCGGCGGTGCTGATCGACCCGCAGAACAATCCGCGCGGCACCCGCATCTTCGGCCCCGTCGCCCGTGAGCTGCGCGAGAGGAACTTCATGAAGATTGTCTCGCTCGCCCCAGAGGTACTTTGATCTGATGGCCAAGGGCATGCGAATTCGCAAGGACGACACCGTTATCGTCACGTCCGGCAAGGATCGCGGTAAGAGCGGCAAGGTGCTTCGCACCCTGCCGGAGAAGCGTCGTGTCGTCGTCGAAGGCCTCAACGTGGTGAAGAAGCACTCGCGTGCGCGTTCGGTAAAGGACGCACAGAAGGGCGACGCCGGCGGAATCGTCGAGCAGGAGGCGGCGATCCACGTCTCCAACGTGATGCTCCTCGACCCGCAGGACAACAAGCCCACCCGCGTTGGCGTGCGGCTCACGGACGACGGCAAGCGTCAGCGCTTCGCGAAGCGCACCGGAAACGGACTGGACTAAGGCAACGGAATTATCTTGATGGAAGCAGCGACAGCAGAGAAGACGCAGCAGGCGGCCCCGCCGCCGCGTCTGCACGAGCGCTACAACAGCGAGATCGCCCCTGCGCTGATCTCGAAGTTCGGCTACTCGAGCCCGATGCAGGCACCGACGCTGACCAAGATCACCCTCAACATGGGCGTGGGCGACGCCAAGCAGTCGACGCCGATCCTCGAAGCGGCCATCGAGCAGCTTGCGACGATCGCCGGTCAGCAACCGAACGTGCGCCGGGCACGCAAGTCGATTGCCAACTTCAAGCTGCGTGACGGCATGCCGGTCGGTGTTGCCGTGACCCTGCGAGGCGCCCGTATGTGGGAGTTCTTCGATCGCCTCGTTTCGATTGCGATCCCCCGCATCCGTGACTTCCGCGGCCTGAACGCGCGCTCGTTCGACGGCAGGGGCAACTACTCAATGGGCGTTCGCGAGCAGCTGATCTTCCCCGAGATCGATTACGACTCGGTCGACGAGGTGCGCGGCTTGGACGTGACGATCACGACCACCGCCGGCACCGACGAAGAGGGCTTCGAGTTGCTCCTCGCGCTCGGCATGCCGTTCGCCGAGGATGGCCGTCCGGGCCAGGAGGACACGGCCGCGCAGGAGGAGGAGGAGCGTCGTCACGAGGAGGCTCGCCAGCGCGCCGAGGCCGAGGCCGCCGCGCTCGAGCAACTCAAGGAAGAGAACCCCGAGGCGTACGAGAAGCCCCAGGCCGCCGAGGAGGAAGGCGAAGAGGGCGAGGCGCCCGCCGAGGGCGGCGACTCCGAGAAGACTTCAGAAGAGGAGAACGATGGCTAAGACTTCGAAGATGGTCCGCCAGGGCCGCATACCCAAGTACAAGACTCGAGCAAAGAACCGCTGCAGGCGGTGCGGGCGCTCGCGGGCGTACTACCGCAAGTTCGGCCTCTGCCGGATCTGCCTGCGCGAGGCCGCCCACCGCGGTTACGTCCCCGGAATGACGAAGTCGAGCTGGTAGCTGCATGCTGACTGACCCGATCTCCGATTACCTGACGCGCGTGCGCAACGCGCTTGCCGCCGAGCACCAAGATGTCGAGGTGCCCGCATCCCGCCTGAAGAAGGAGGTAACGCGGATCCTCAAGGAGCAGGGATACATCAGTGACTACGAGGTCGAGCCCACCGCCGTCGGCGAGGTGATCCGGATCCAGCTGCGCTACACGAAGGACCGAAAGCCGGTGATCACCGGCATCGACCGCATCTCGCGTCCGGGGCGCCGCCGTTACACGGACAAGGCGACCATCCCGCGCGTGATGGGGGGCATGGGCACCGCGATCGTTTCCACCTCGTCGGGTGTGATGACCGGCCATGAGGCGAAGGCAAAGGGAGTCGGCGGCGAGGTAGTCGCCTACGTTTGGTGATGAGTTTCATGGACGACCAAAGGCGCGAAAACCACACGGCCATCCTGGTGAGGGCGTAGATGTCCCGAATCGGAAAGATGCCCATTCCCGTGCCCGACGGCGTCACCGTTGACGTTGGCACCGGCGTGGTCTCGGTCAAGGGTCCGAAAGGCGAGCTGAGCCAGACGGTGGATCTCGAGATGCAGATCTCACAGAACGACGGTGCACTCGAGGTTGCCCGGCCGACCGACCGCGGCGAGCATCGTGCCCTGCACGGGCTCACCCGAAGCCTGATCGCGAACATGGTTGAGGGAGTGACCAATGGCTACACCAAGCGTTTGGAGATCCAGGGCGTGGGCTATCGCGCGCGGCTGCAGGGCAAGGCGCTCGAGCTGAGCGTCGGCTACTCGCACCCGGTGGCGATTCAGGCGCCCGAGGGAATCGAGTTCGAGGTCCCGCAGCAGACAGAGGTCGTGATCAACGGCATCGACAAGCAGCTCGTCGGCGAGATGGCCGCCCGCATCCGCCGGGTCCGCCCGCCGGAGCCATACAAGGGCAAGGGCATCCGCTACGAGGGCGAGCTGGTTCGCCGCAAGGTCGGAAAGCGGGCCTAGCGCGATGGCGGTTGCGACCAAACAACAGCAGCGCCTGCGTCGACGGCGCCGTGTCCGCGCCAAGGTGCGAGGCACCGCAGAGCGCCCGCGCCTCTCGGTCTTCCGCTCCAACCGGGGCATCAGCGCCCAGCTGATCGACGACGGCTCCGGCCGCACAATCGCGGCCGCACGCTGGATCGAGGACGACCTGCGCAAGCTCGGCCCGATGGACCAGGCAAAGCGCGCGGGCGAGCTGCTGGCTGAACGCGCCAAGGGTGCCGGGGTCTCGACGTGTGTCTTCGATCGCGGGGGTTACCGCTACCACGGACGCGTCCGTGCGCTCGCCGACGGTGCCCGCGAGGGCGGGCTGGAGTTCTAGGGCTCTACCCTGGACTGTTCGAATGGGACGTGACCGCGAGTACAAGACCGTGAGCCCGCAGGGGCTCGACCTGCAGGAGCGGGTCATCGAGATCAACCGTGTCGCCAAGGTCGTCAAGGGCGGCCGGCGCTTCTCGTTCACCGCGTTGGTTGCGGTCGGAGACGAGGACTCGGTGGTCGGGATCGGCTACGGCAAGGCCCGCGAGGTCCCGCTGGCGATCCAGAAGGCTGTCGAGAACGCTCGCAAGGACCTGATCAAAGTCCCGATGTACGGGCAGACGATCCCGCACAGGATCATCGGCCGCTACGGGTCCGGACACGTCGTGCTGCGCCCGGCAAGCCCGGGTACCGGGGTGATCGCCGGAGGCGGCGTGCGCGCCGTGCTCGAGCTCGCGGGCATCCGCGATGTGCTTTCGAAGTCGATTGGCACCCAGAACCCCATCAACCTCGTGAAGGCGACCATGGACGGCCTGCTTCAGCTGCGCCGCCCGGAGGACGTCGCAAAGCTTCGCGGCCTTTCCGTCAACCAGGTTCTCGGGCTCGACCTAATCGCGGATCAGAAGAAGCTTGCGGCGCTAGGCGCCGATGACATCGACGTCACACCCACCCCGGTAGGGGTCGCAGCTGGCCCTAGCGGCGAAGTCGCCGATCCTGCGGCTGAGCCCGCCGGGTCAGGTTCGGAGCCCGCGCCCGGCGCAAGCGCAGGCGAAGCCGAGCCTTCCGGCGGAGGTGTCTGATGCCCGACCTCAAGCTCAAGCAGGTCCGCTCCCCGATCGGCGCCAATCCCGCGCAACGGGACACCCTGCGCTCGCTGAAGCTCGGTCGGATCGGCTCGGAGAGCGCGATGACGGATACCCCGCAACTGCGGGGAATGCTGCGCGTGGTCGAGCACCTGATCGTGGTCGATGACGGGGAGGCGGCCTGATGCCCAGACTCGCGCCCGAGGACGTTCGCATCGACACGTTGCGCCCCAAGCCCGGTTCCCGCCGGCCGCGTAAGCGAATCGGGCGCGGCAAGGGCAGCGGCTGGGGCAAGACCTCGGGTCGCGGTCACAAGGGCGCGGGAGCCCGCGCCGGCTCGAAGCGCCGCTATGGCTACGAGGGCGGGCAGAACCCGATCCACATGCGGATGCGCAAGCTGCGCGGTCCGCACATGAAGAAGTCGATGCCCTTCGAGCCGTTTCGTACCTACTCGCAGCCGGTGAACGTCGCCGACCTCGAGGAGCGTTTCGACGCTGGCGCCGAGGTCACGCCGAATTCGCTGCGTGCCGCGGGCCTCGCCACTCGGAAGGACCCCGTGAAGGTCCTCGGAACCGGCGAGATCTCGAAGAAGCTGACCGTCAGCGCCCACGCTTTCAGCGCCTCGGCCAAGGAGAAGATCGAGGCCGCCGGCGGCTCGTGTGAAGTGATTGAGGGCTAGAAGTCGGATGAGCGGCGTACGTCGCGAAACCCATCTCGGCCCAATGCCAACGGATTAGTACCGATGCTTCAGACGATTGCCAACGCATTCAGCGTTCCGGAGATCCGCCGGAAGCTCGCCTTCACGGCGGCGATCCTGCTGCTCTACCGGCTCGGCGCATACATCCCCGCGCCAGGGGTCGATATCGACGCGGTCCAGAACGCCAGCGACCAGTTCGGCGGGAACATCCTGGGGTTCCTCAACCTTTTTTCTGGCGGCTCGCTCTCGCGGCTCTCCCTCTTCGCGCTGGGGATCATGCCCTACATCACGGCATCGATCATCCTCCAGCTCCTCACCGTGGTCATGCCTGCGCTGGAACGCCTGCAGAAGGAGGGCGAGGTCGGCCAGCAGAAGATCACCCAGTACACGCGCTACCTGACCGTCGGTCTCGCGGCCGCACAGGCGATCGGCTACGTCTTTCTCTTCAACTCTCAGAGCTTCGGTGGCGGCGGGATCATCGAAGGCGAGCTGACCTTCGGCACGCTGTTCGTGATCGTGGTCTCGCTTACCGCGGGCTGCACGCTGCTGATGTGGATGGGCGAGCTGATCACCCAGCGCGGGATCGGCAATGGCATCTCGCTGATGATCTTCGCCTCGATCGCGGCCTCGATCCCGGGCGGAATCTCTGCGTGGTGGACCAACCCCGACCAGGTCTTCGTCGTGATGATGCCCTTCGTAGCGCTAGCGGTGATCGTCGGGATCGTCTACGTCCAGGAGGGCCAGCGCCGCATTCCCGTCCAATACGCGAAGCGTGTGGTCGGGCGGCGGATGACCACCGGTGGATCGACCTACCTGCCGCTGCGCGTGAACATGGCCGGCGTCATTCCCGTCATCTTCGCCGCGTCAATCATGGCTTTCCCGCCGACGATTGGCCAGCTTTTGGGCGGCAACGAGGACAATCTCTGGACCGACTTCGCGACCTTCTTCAGCCCCGATGGCTGGGCCTATGTGGTCGGTGAGGTGTTCTTCATCGTGATCTTCACGTACTTCTATACGGCCGTCACCTTCAACCCCGTCGACCAGGCCGACAACCTCAAGAAGTACGGCGGCTTCATCCCAGGGGTGAGACCGGGGCGACCTACCGCCGAATACCTGGACCGGATTCTCTCCAGGCTGACCTTCCCGGGCGCCCTGTACCTGGGCGCGGTCGCTGCACTGCCAACGATCTTGATCTCACAGACGTCAGCCAACTTCTTCTTCGGTGGAACCTCGATCCTAATCGTGGTCGGCGTGGCGCTGGACACCGTCAAGCAACTCGAATCACAGTTGATGATGCGCAACTACGAGGGCTTCCTCAAGTAGCCCGGTTGATGCTGTGTCCGAGCTCAACCTAATTCTCCTCGGCCCACCTGGGTCGGGCAAGGGAACACAGGGTGAACGCCTCCAGGAGGATCTGGAGCTGCCGTACTACGCCACCGGCGACATCTTGCGCGCCGCCGTGCGTGACGAGACCGAGCTCGGCCGTGAGGCGAGGCAGTACATGGACCGAGGTGACCTCGTTCCCGACGAAGTGATCATCGGCGTCATCGCCGAGCGCGTGGCCGGCCACGAGGCCGAGGACGGGTTCATCCTCGACGGTTTCCCGCGGACGATCGGGCAGGGCGAGGCGCTGGAGGCAAAGCTCGAGGAGCTGGGCCGCAGCGTGACCGCCGCGATCCTTGTCGACGTCTCCGACGAGGAGATCCAGCGCAGGCTCGGCGGACGTCGCCAGTGCCCCAACGGCCACGTTTTCCACGTCGAGTTCGATCCGCCGAAGGAAGAGGGCGTATGCGACGTGTGCGGTGAGAAGCTGATCGTCCGCGACGACGACAAGCCCGATGTGATCGCCCACCGCCTCGAGACCTACCGCTCCAAGACCGAGCCGCTCGTCGGCTACTACGACGACCGCGGCCTGCTCGAGCGGGTGAAGGCCGAGAACGCGCCCGACGAGGTATACGAGGAGATCCGGGCGCTGCTCGCCACCCTTCGGATGGAGGAAGAAGCCTGATGTACCGCGGTGGCATCCTGCTGAAGAGCCCCGAGCAGCTCGACGCGATGGCGGTTGCCGGCCGCATTCACGCTCGCTGCCTGCAGATGCTTCGGGCCAAGTGCCGCCCGGGCGTCACCACCTCGCAGCTCGACGAGACGGCGGAGAAGTTCATCCGATCGCAGGGTGCAACGCCTACGTTCAAGGGCTACCGCGGCTTTCCCGGCTCGATCTGTGCGTCGCCGAACGCGATGGTCGTTCACGGCATTCCCGATGCCTACGCGCTGGAGTCCGGCGACGTGCTCTCGATCGACGTCGGCGTGACCAAGGACGGGTGGGTCGCCGATGGCGCGATCACGGTGCCGATCGGTGAGGTCTCGCCCGACGCCGTCGCGCTGCTCGACGCCACCGAGCGCTCGCTGCACAAGGGCGTCGCCGCCGCGCAGCCGGGCGGCCGGCTCTCGGATATCTCCCATGCCGTCCAGACCGAGGTCGAGCAGGCCGGCTTCGAGGTGATCCGCAGCCTCGTCGGCCACGGCGTCGGCCGCGACATGCATGAGGACCCGCAGCTTCCCAACTTCGGCCACCCGGGCCGCGGCCCCGAGTTGGAGCCCGGCATGGTGGTGGCGATCGAGCCGATGACGGCGATCGGTACCCACGAGATCGTCTCCGGCGACGACGGCTGGGCCATCTACGCGGCCGACAACTCGCTCACGGCCCACTTCGAATTCACCGTCGCGGTGACCGGAGAGGGCCCCCGCATCCTCACGCCTTGGCACGAGCCACTCGGCGACTGAACTCGCCACCTGCGCTACTGTCGGCCCGATGAGCGGCCGCTCCAGGGGGACGTGGTGTATGACGGCGATGGCGCTTGCCGCTTGGCCCTCGTGCGCGCTGGCCGGACCGGGCGACTTGACGCCGATCCAGTCACTCGGTGGCGGCTCGGCCGGCATTGGGGGTGCCTCCGACGTGGCCGTGGCTCCGGATGGCGGCCACGTCTACGTCGCCGCGGCCGGCGACGGAGCGGTTACCGCATTCGAGCGCGTTTCCAGTGGCAGGCTTGACTTCGTGGCCTCGATCTCCGACGGAGAGGCCGGCGCGACGGCGCTCGCCCAGGCAAGCGGGGTTGCGATCTCGCCCGACGGCCAAACCGTTTACGTGGCGGCCGTCGCCGACGATGCCGTCACGGCATTCGACCGGGATCGGTCCACGGGTGAGCTGACATTCGTGGAGGCCGAGCGCGACGAGGTGGGCGGGGTGGTGTCGCTTGACGGCGCTCACGGCGTGGTGGTCTCACCCGACGGCGCTCACGTCTACGTCGCCTCTGTCGAAGACAGCTCTGTGACGGTCTTCTCGCGCGACGGGGGGACGGGGGCCCTCGTGCTCGAGGCGTCCTACACGGAGCCCGAGATCGGGGACGATTTTCAGCGCCTGGACGGAGCGCTCTCACTCGCTGTGCGCCCGGATCGGCGGGCGGTCTACGTGGTCTCGCTCGATGACGCCGTGACCGCGTTCTCGCGTGACACGGCGACCGGTTTGCTCGAAGAGGTCAACTTCGTGGACGGAGCAACCTCCGGCGCCGACGCCTTCCTGGGCGCCTCGGCGCTTGCCCTCACGCCCGACGGTCGCTTCGCCTACGTTGCCTCGATCTTCAGCGAAGCACTTGCGGCGAACCGCCTCAGCCCCCTTACGGGTGCCCTGTCCTTCGCCGACTTCGCGCAGGATGGCAAGCAGGGGATTCAGGGTCTTGGCGGCGCCGCCGACGTGGTGATCGCGTCTGACGGCACCACCGCTCACGTTGCCGCATCGCGCGACCACGCCATCTCCTCTTACTCCCTGAACGACCGCAGCGGGCAGGTCCACGAGATCCATGTCGCGCGCGATTCGCGCCGCGCGCGCCTCGACGGAGTTGGGGCCCTGGCGATCAGCCCGAATGATCGCCACCTCTATGCGATCACGGATGCGGGCACCATCACTGCTCTGCGCCGAACTGCGGTGCCGATCGTCGACCAGCTGCGCGCGCCCAAGCGCCAGCCCGGCCCGAAGCTCGTACTTGGAGTTCGTTGCAGCCGGGCGTGCGACGTGCGCGTGAGTGCCACCGGTCGCGCCGACGGACGTGCGTACAGGGCCCAGGGCGCAAGAAGTGACCTACGCGACGGCAAGCCCCGCACGTTCCGCCTGGAGCTTCCCGCCCGCACCGACCGCAAGGCGGGGCCGGCGCGCATCGTGGTGCGGGCGAGAGACGCTTTCGGGGGCAAGCAGCGACTGGTTCGACGGGTGCGCCTGACCGCTCCCTGAGACTGGGCGTAAGCTCCGCGGGTGGGTTCCTGGGGTTCCCGGCCATGAGTGAGCGCAACGTTGAACTCGTGAAGACGGCGTACGACGCCTTCAACCGCGGCGAGATGCGCACGTTCTTCGACGCGCTCGATCGCGAGATCGAGTGGAAGCCGGACGTTGAGGGAATCGACCCGGAGACCCGTTCCGGCCACGATGGAGTCGAGAGTTACTTCTCGACCCGCTTCGAGGTCTGGGATCACCTGCGCGAGATCCCCGAGGAGCTAATCGATGCCGGCGACTGCGTTGTGGCGATTGTCAGCTCACAGAGCCGTGGGAAGGGCAGCGGCGTGGAGGTCACCGAGCGGGTGGCCCATGTCTGGACGCTTCGCAAGGGCAAGGCGGTCCGATTCGAGGTCTTCGGCGACCGCGAGGCAGCGATCGCCGCCGCGAAGGCCGCCCCGCCGATCGAGGAGTAGCGCGATGGACGAGGACGCGACCCCAGGCTCGCGACCGACCCAGGTCCACAGCGAGCCGGGCTATCCCGAGGTCGGTGAGGAGTTCGCAGGGTTTCGGATTCTCTCCTCGGTGGCTCGCGGGGGAATGGGAGTCGTCTTTCGCGCGGAGCAGCGACGTCCTCGACGCCCGGTCGCACTAAAGGTCCTTGCCCCTGAGCTGTCGGCGAGCCCCGAGTACCGGGAGCGTTTTCGCAGGGAGTCGGAGCTGGCCGCGTCGATCGAGCATCCGAACGTGGTGCCGGTCTACGCGGTGGACGAGCACGAAGGCCGCCTGTTTATTGCGATGCGCTATATCGAGGGCACCGACCTCCAGCGGCTGGGTGATGGCCCGCTCGGGCCCGGGCGGGCGGCGCGGATCGTCGCCCAGATTGGGACCGCCCTCGACGCGGCTCACGCGAAGGGCCTCGTTCACCGCGACGTCAAGCCCGCGAACATCCTGATCGCCGACCCGGACGGTGACGAGCATGCCTACCTCTCCGACTTCGGCATCGCCAGGCCCGTCGCCGCCGGGGAGGGTCTCACCCGGACCGGTGCCTGGGTCGGCACGGTGGACTACATGGCTCCCGAGACGATCGAGGGCCGGACGATCGACGCTCGCGCTGACGTCTACTCGCTCGGCTGCGTCCTCTTCCACGCCCTGACCGGCCAGGCGCCGTTCCCCGGCAAGTCCGAGGTCTCGAAGATGTGGGCGCACCTCAATGAGCCTCCCCCCACACCGTCTGCGTTCGCTGGGGGCCTGCCGCCGGATCTGGACACGGTGGTTCAGCGCGCGATGGCGAAGGAGCCCAACGAGCGCTACCCGTCGGCGGGAGACCTGGGACAGGCTGCCCTCGCGGCCGCCACCGGCGGCCCCGAGCCCGCGACGGCGGGCACGGTCGCGATCGGGGAGGCCGCCCGCGGGATCAAGGGCCCGCTCACGCCACCGACAGCGAGTGATGTACCGAGCGGCCGCCGCCGCTGGCAGCTCCTGGCGGTAGGGCTGGTGGCGGCTACCGCCGTTGCAGCGGGGGCGATCGTGCTGACCGGCGGAGAGAACGCCGAGTCGCCCGCAGCCGAACTCCCCTATGTCGCCGGAGAGGCCGTGCCGCTCGGGGCGGCCCTCGGTGCGATCGCCGCCGACGCCGAGGCGGTCTGGACGGTGGACAGCGCCGAGAATCGCCTGATCCGCTACGACCCCGCCACCGAGGAGATCGTCAAGACGAAGGTCGGGCGGGAGCCGTTCGGCGTGGCTGTCGGAGACGGTGTCGTCTGGGTGGTTGCATTCCGGGATGGCACCCTCGCGCGATACGACGCACGAACGCTGAAGCCGATCGGCGATCCGATCCCGGTGGGAGGTGGCGCGTACGACGTGGCGCTCGGGTACGGATCGGCATGGGTCGCGAGCTATGAGTCCGACGCGGTCTATCGGGTCGATCAATCCAGCGGCAAGCCACGTGGCACGGTCCGCGTCGGTGACGGTCCAACCGACGTCGCCGCTGGTGAGGGCGCCGTTTGGGTCACGAACGTCGAGGAGGACACGCTTTCGCGAATCAATCCCGCCGGTGGAACTCGCACGAGTACCGTCGGCAACCGACCCGAGAGCATCGCCGTGGGCGAGGGGTTCGTCTGGATTGCGCATCTGACCCAGGATCAGGTCACCCGGGTAGATCCCAACGAGACCCAGGGGCCGTCGGTCGTCGACGTCGACGAGCGCCCGGACGACGTGGTCGTCGGACTCGGCTCGGTCTGGGTTGCCAACAGCGACGGAAACTCGGTCAGCCGGATCGACCCGGCGGGCGCGCGGATCGTTGGCGCTCCAATCGCAGCAGGAGACGGCGCAGCCTCGCTGGCGATCGGCGGCGGCACCGTGTGGGTTGCGAACTTCGGTGCAGGGACGATCGTGCCGCTCGCCCCCGGCGAGTGATCCACAACACTCATGGCGAAGCCCCATCTGGTCTACCCTGAATGGGTGGGGCCCGGTCCGGACCTCAACATCAGGGGGCAAACCGTTGCGTGATCTGAGAAGGGGCATCGAGTTAGTGGCGTCGTTTGCGGCGCTGCTGGCAGTGCTCGTGATGGCAGCACCCTCGTCGGGGGCTGAAGAGGACACGACGGCCTCGGATGCGGTTGCAGCGCAGCCGGCTTCGGCCGTGGAAGCCGTCGGGCCCGCGCCAGTTGAATCACCGTCGGAGGAAGAGACCACGCCGACGGAGCAGCCAGCCGCTGCGGAGCCCGGCGAACCGGAACCGGCGCTCGCTCCGACCGCAGCGGAGCCTGCGTTCGTCCCGCCCGCCGCCGAGGAGCCGATCGCAGACGAGAATTCCGAGGCAACCCAGGGCTCAGTTATCAAGACGAGCCCCGGCCAACGTTCGGCGTGGAGCGCGCGGGATCAGAAGAGCTCCCCGCGCCGCGGCGGAGCCCCCGGACCAGGGGAGCCCGTGACCTACGGCGAGTTCTGCCAGGACCTCGAGGCCAATGGCAGCTTTCTGCGTCAGGCCTACTGCGAGGCGGGCGTAGACCTCTTGAACGACCTTTGTCCGCAACAGGCGGCTCCAGGGCGCTGCTTCGACGATGCGCGCCTGCATCCATGCGTCACGAGGCGCTTCAGTGCCGGATGCCGGCAGGTCATCTTTCGAGTTGGCTGCGCGAACAACGACAGCTTCGATTGCGTGCTGCGTGCGGCGATGGTGAATCTCTTCTGCTCTCGCTATCTCGAGCAGACGCTGTGCCAGGACCCCGGTCCGTCTGGCAACGAGCCGCTGCGGGCCGGCCTCGCCGGCAAGGGTGGGGCTGAGACGCTCGTCAGCCTCCCCGAACGCGGATCCGGCGACGGCGGAGTGGGTGTCGCCGACCCAGGCGCTCGCGGCGACGCGGGGATCGCAACCCGTCCTCCCACGGCGGGTCGGCCGCCTTCACCCGACGAGATCCCGTTCACTGGTTTGGATACATGGCTTCTGATCGCGGGTGGTTTGCTGCTACTCGCTGCCGGTGCCCTGGCGCGTCAGTCCTCACGACATTGAGCGCCGCTCGCATCGTCCTGACCGCCGCGCTCGCCTGCGCCGCGTTGCCTGCGCCCGCCGGCGCAGCGGCGGGCGAGGCGCGTCCCGTAGAGCCCACAACCCTGGGAGCGACCTCGGCCCCGCAAACCACGAGCGATCCCGAGGGCGCCACCAACGCGGGACCCCCGGGCGCCCAGCCCCCCGTCGCGCGAACATCCCCCGCTTCGCCCCCGAGTCCCCCTTCCGGCGGGCTCGGGGTGGAGACGACGCAGCGCGCGCCTGCGTCACCTGTGCCGGGGCTCGGGGCGACGCGCATGCATCGGCGGATTCCCGTGACGGTGGGGGAGCTGTGTGGCGAGTATCCGAACGGGGCAGCGCGGCGATTCTGTCGCAACGGCGTCACGCTTGCCAACGAGTCGTGTGCAGGACGCCCCGACCCCGACGCCTGCCACGACGAGGCCCGCCAGCACCCGTGCGTGGAAGCTCCCCGCTCGCCTGCGTGCGCAGCATCCCTGACCGCCGGCAAAAGTCCCTGCTCCGAGCTCGGTGCCAATTCGCCGGAGTGCCGGTTTCTACTAGCGATGCGCAACTTCTACTGCGCGTCCAACCCGCACGCCTGCATTGGAAGCGGGGCGGCAGGCGACGAGGTCCTGCTCGTCGGGCTCAGGCTGGCGCCGGGCGCGATCGGCGTCCCCGACCCGGGCGGTTTGGGTGACCGCGGCATCACCTCGCCGCCTCGTGAGAAGCGAGCTCGAGTGCGTGAGCGGGTGCCGTTCGGCGGCCTCGAGGCTGTCCCGCTGGCCATGCTCGGCGGAGCCTTTCTTGCGGCTGGCGCCTTGCTAACCTTGGCCGCTGGCCGAAAGGCTGTTCGTTAGCGCCCGATTGCCCGATTCATGGGGCTTTTCGGGCCTTCTGCAAGATACGAGAAGGGACGCGCGAAATCGCGTGAAGGTCAGAGCGTCAGTAAAGCCCATGTGTGAGCGGTGCCGGATCATCCGGCGGCGCGGCGTCGTGCTGGTGATCTGCACCAATCCTCGTCATAAGCAGAGGCAGGGATAGATCTGATGAGCGACGCAAGGTGCGAATGCAGTACGGCCTTCCTGGTAAGGGGTTCTTGATGGCGAGAATCGCAGGAGTGAACCTGCCGCTCAACAAACGGATCGAGATCGGGCTCACGTACGTCCATGGAGTCGGGCGCTCGACCGCGAACGAGATCCTGGCAAAGACCAAGGTGGATCCGAACACCTACGTCAAGGACCTCACCGAAGACGAGACGATCAAGCTGCGCGAGGCGGTGGAGGCAGGCGAGGTCGAAGGTGACCTGCGCCGGGACCGCTCGCAGAACATCAAGCGCCTCTCGGAAATCGGCGCCTACCGCGGCCTCCGCCACCGGCGTGGCCTCCCGGTGCGCGGACAGCGCACCAAGACCAACGCCCGTGGCCGCAAGGGCCCGCGCCGGATGAGCGTCACCGGCCGTAAGAAGGCGCCGACGCCAAAGTGATCAGGGATTTGATGAGCGATACACGGCCGGAAAGCAAATTCGCCCCTGCGGTGGGAGAGGGTTTCTAGTGCCGCAACCACGCAAGGGCCGCCGAGGCCGCAAAGTACGTAAGAACGTGCCCTATGGCATCGCGCACATCAAGACTTCGTTTAACAACACGATCGTCACGATCACCGACCCAGAGGGAAACGTGGTCTGCTGGGAGTCTGCCGGTTCGGCTGGGTTCAAGGACTCTCGCAAGTCGACGCCGTTCGCCGCCCAGGTAACCGCCGACGCCGCCGCCCGCAAGGGCATGGAGCACGGCCTCGAGCGGGTAGAGGTTCACGCCAAGGGCGCCGGCTCCGGACGCGACACCGCGATCCGCTCGCTGCAGGCCGCCGGACTCCAGGTGACGACCGTGAAGGACGTCTCGCCCCAGGCCCACAACGGTTGCCGCCCGAAGAAGCGGCGAAGGGTCTAGGAATGGCGAGGGATACTGGCGCGCAGTGCAAACAGTGCCGCCGCGAGGGCCAAAAGCTGTTTTTGAAGGGCGAGCGTTGCCTCACCGACAAATGCGGCGTCGAGCGACGCTCCTATCCGCCCGGCGAGCATGGCCGCGCCCGCGTGCGCGCCTCGGAGTACCGCAACCAGCTGCGCGAGAAGCAGAAGACGCGCCGCTACTACGGCCTCCTCGAGAAGCAGTTCCGCTCCTACTACGACAAGGCTGCCCGCCAGGAGGGCGTGACCGGCGAGAACCTCCTGCGCCTGCTGGAGCGCCGCTTCGACAACGTCTTGGTTCGTCTCGGATTCGCCGCCTCGCGCCGTCAGGCGCGGCAGCTGATCGGACACGGCCACTGGCTGGTGAACGGCCGCAGGGTCGATATCCCCAGCTACCAAGTTCGGCCTGACGACGTCGTGTCGATCAAGCCGGAAGCAAAAGCGGCGGACGTAGTTCGCGCCGCGACCGAGCTCACGGCGGCCGTACCGCCGTGGCTCCAGGCCGATCACGACTCCTTGACCGCGAAGGTTCTCCGTCTCCCCGATAGGGCCGAGATCGAGACCCCCGTGCAGGAGCAGTTGATCGTCGAGCTCTACAGCAAGTAGAGCCTCCGTACCCCTCGACAGACCGGAGAGCAATCCATGACCACCCTGCCTGAGTTCCAGATTCCAAAGATCAGCAAGGAAGACATCGCCGACAACAAGGGGACCTTCACCATCGAGCCCCTCGACAAGGGCTTCGGCTACACCTTCGGCAACAGCCTTCGCCGGGTGTTGCTCTCGTCTCTCGACGGCGCGGCAATCAAGAGCGTCCGAATCGAGGGTGTCGCGCACGAGTTCTCGACTGTCGCCGGCGTCAAGGAGGACGTAACCGACATCGTCCTCAACCTCAAGGACATCGTCATCCGCATGCACACCGAGGCCGACGAGATCGAGGCCCCATTGGTGGCAACGGGCCCCGGAGAGGTCACGGCCAAGGACATCGACCTGCCTGCGGGCGTCGAGATCCTCAACCCCGACGCGCCGATTGCAACGCTCGAGAAGAAGACCAAGCTCGAGATCTACCTCACGATCGGCCGTGGCCGTGGTTACTCGCCGGCCGAGGAGAACAAGTCGGAGGACCAGCCCATCGGTGTGGTTCCGATCGACTCGATCTTCTCGCCGATTCGCCGTGCTGCCTACTCGGTCGACTCGGCCCGAGTTGGTCAGCGCACGGACTTCGACAAGCTCGCGCTAGAGATCGAGACCGATGGGTCCGTCGAGCCGGGTTCCGCCCTTCGCGAGGCGGCCGAGATCCTGATCAAGTCGCTTGCGATCTTCACCGATGCCGACCGCGTCGAGGAGCTCACCGCCCGTGACGGGCTCGAGCAGTTCGGTGGCCCGGATGCGCTCACAGGCGCTCCGGCCACTGACGGGGACGATCGGCTAATCGAGGAGTTGGAGATCGGTGTGCGGGCGTACAACTGTCTGAAGCGCGCCGGCATCCAGACCGTGGGAGAGCTCGTCATCCGTTCGGAGTCCGAGCTGAACGCGATCCCGAACTTCGGCCGACGTTCGACCGAAGAGGTCATCGAGTCCCTGCACCAGCTCGGCCTGTCGCTTCGCGGGGAGTAGCCTCTCCGGCGTTCCGATCATGCGTCACGCACGCCAAAAGGGGAAGCTCAGCCGCGACAGCGCCCATCGCAAGGCGATGATGCGCAATCTTTGCCGCGAGCTGATCGACCACGAGCGGATCAAGACGTCCCAGGCGAAGGCCAAGGCCGTCAAGCCGCAGGTCGAGAAGCTGATCACGCTCGGTAAGCGGACGGATCTGCACGCCCGCCGGCAGGCCCTCTCGGAGCTCGGCCAGGACAAGTTCCTGGTCCACAAGCTCTTCGAGGAGATCGGCCCGCGCTATGCGGAGCGCCCCGGCGGCTACACCCGCATCGTCAAGCTCGGTCCGAGGCGCTCTGACTCGACCGAGATGGTCTTTCTCGAGCTGGTCTAGCGCTCGAAGGCGCCGCTGTCGGGGTGGCGGTCCCGCTTTCGACCGCGCTGGTCGCGACCTGGCGCACTCTGTCTGCGGGCGTTACCGATCGCCTTGCTGCCGCGCTTCAACGAGACGGTCTTCGTCGGGCCGCCGTTGTAGCGCAGGGCCCCGAGCCTCGCGTTCGCGCGAACCACGTCCTGAGGGCCGGTGAAGCCCTGACAGGCCGATGACGGCCCGAGCGTCGAGATCAGGTTGCCGCCACCCGATGCGACCGGCGTACCGGAGCAGTCGTTGCGCGGCCCCGGTCCCAGCCTGTTCAGCGCGATCAGCGAGTTGCGTACCGAGGCGGTGCTCGGCGGGTCGATCGCGAGTCCGCCGCCCGTCTCCGAGAGCGTGTCGTCTGTGTTGGCCACGTTTCGCGCGATCGTCACGGCATTCACGGAGAGGTTTGCGCCATTGAGCAGCGTGATGCCTCCGCCCTCCTCGCCCGTTCGGTTCCCGGCGATCGTCGAGTTGACGATCTTCGTCTCGCCCGCGTACAGGTAGAGACCGCCGCCCGACTCGGGGGCGCTGTTTCGCGCGATCGTCGAATCCTTGATCGTCAGTTCCGCGTCGAAGGCGTTGACCCCGCCCGCTTCCCGCTCCGAGCGGTTGCCGGCGATCGTGCTGGCGGTGATCCGCAGCCGCGTGCTGCCGACCGTGACTCCGCCGCCCTCGTTGTCGTTGATCATCTCGTTGCCGACTATTTCACTGCGGACGATCGCGCTCGGCAGGGCGTCGCTTAGCCACACGCCGGCGCCGGAGTCGGAGTCGCGGTTCCCGGCGACGCGCGATCCGATCAGCCGCAGCGATCCCGCTTCCTCGACGGCGATCCCACCACCGTGGTCGCCGAGGTTGTCGGCCACATGGGAGCTCTTCACGCGCAGTGCAGCGTGGGCCCGAATGCCGCCGCCGTTGTCGTTGTCGGACGCCAGGCCGTCGCTGTTGCCGCCGATGATCCTGACGCGCTGGAGGCCGACGCGGCCAAGGCCCTCAATCACTCGATCCGGCACCTGCTGGCTGACTGTCGCCCGACCCTGTCCCCGGTGGAAGATCGTCACGTTGCTCGCATCGAGGTCGCCGGTCAGCCCCGCGTCCTCGTTCATCGTTGGGTTCGCGTTGGGGATCGCCAGCCTGTAGTCCCTGCGAGCATTGGGCAGCACGACCTTGTCAGGGGTCGCGGGCGTGGCGCTTGCCGCTCGGATCGCCTCGCGCAGCGAGCAGTCGTCGCGCTTGCAGGCCCCGGGGCTGGGGTCGCCCGATCGCGTCACCTTATAGAGCCTCGCGGAGGCCAGAGGTGCGGTCGCCAACGCGACGGCGAAGGCGGCGACGAGCCAAAGCCAGATACGTCCCTTCAAGGTGTACCCCTCCCGAGTCGGTTCGACCGAGCAATCCTAAACGCTGACGGTGCCCGGGCGCTAGCGTTCGCCAGCGAGCGCTTGATGGCCAACTGGAAGCTCACGATCGCCTACAACGGCTCGCGCTTTGCGGGCTGGGCGCGCCAGCCCGGATTGAGGACTGTCCAGGGCGAGCTCGAGCGCGGGGTCGGCCGCATCCTCGGCGAGGTCCCGGTCGAGCTAAAGGTCGCCGGACGCACCGACGCGGGCGTCCACGCGACCGGCCAGGTCGCGAGCTTCTCGCACGATGGTGAGGTGCCGGACCGCTTCGCCCAACGCGTCAACGCGGTGGTTGCCACGGACGTCTCCGTCCTTGCCGCGGAGCGGGCGCCGGACGGGTTCGACGCCCGCCGGTGGGCCACATCGCGCCGCTACTCGTACAGGCTGTTCACGGCGCCCGAGCGCAGCCCCTTCGAAGAGGGCAGAGCAGTGTGGTGGCCGCATCCGATCGATCGGGTCGCGCTCGAGCGCTGCGCCGCGGCAATCGTGGGCGAGCACGACTTCACCGCCTTCACCCCGACCCAGACCGAGCACGTGCGCTTCGAGCGCGTCGTCAAGGCGGCGCGATGGATGGCCGACGGTGACATCCTCACCTTTGAGATCGAGGCCGACGCGTTCATGCGCAACATGATCCGGGTTCTCGTCGGCACGATGCTCGAGGTCGGCGCGGACAGGCGCCCACTCGACGCGTTCCGGGCCCTGTTGGACGGCGCGCCGCGCGAGCGCGCCGGCGAGACCGCCCCCGCTCACGGCCTCTACTTCACAGGTGTCACCTACGGTGACGGTCCGGCGTACGTGCGCGTGCCGTAGCGCCGCGCTCCCGGTGTCAACGTTCGTAGGCGCCGATGTCCGGCTTGCTGTCGCGCTTGCGTCCGCGCTGGTCGCGGCTCGGTGCGCTCGGACCGTGGGCTCTACCGATCGCGGGGCTGCGCTGCTTCAGGGCGATCGTCTTCGTTGGGCCGCCGTTTCGCTTTAGCGTGCCGATCCTTGGTTTGGCGCGGAGGCGATCGCCGGGCCCGTCGAAGGCGTCGCATGCGAATGCGTTCGTGTAGAGGTTGTTGCCGAGCGAGTTGTAATCCGCCGCGGGGTTGTGACCGCAGTCGTTGCGGACGCCGTCGGCACCGGCCCTGTTCAGGGTGACCAGTGAATTACGGATTGAAAGGTCCTCGCTTGACTCGGTGTAGAGGCCGCCACCGATCGTGGTCGGATTGCCGGGGTCGTCGGCGGCCGCCCGGTTTCGCGCGACGGTAACCGCGTTCAGGATCACGGGCGCGGCGCCGGTTACGTAGATGCCACCGCCGAATCCGTTCGTCCGGTTGCCGGAGATCGTCGTGTTGAAGATCCGTGTGGTGAAGGCGTCGCTGCCGACCTGCAGGCCCCCGCCGTCGAGCGCGGAGAAGTTGCCGGAAATCGTCGAATCCCTGATCGACAGCGATTCTTCGGCGTCGTTCTGGATTCCGCCCCCGTAGTCGCCCGCGCGGTTGCCTGCGATCGTCGAATCCGTGATCGAGACCGGCCCGTTGCTGGAAAGCCGCATCGCGCCGCCCCTGGATGATGCGATGTTTCCGGTCAGGCGGCTGCGCGTAATCGTGATCGGGCCCTCGCCGCTGCGGATCGCGCCGGCGGTGTTTCCCGCCTCGTTACCGGTCACGGCGGATCGGAGAACGCGCAGCGGTGCGTCCGCGCTCATGTCGATGGCGCCGCCGACGCCGGCAGCCTCGTTGGCGACGAGCACGGATCGCTCGATCCGCAGGCCCCCTCCGGCGGTGATCGCGCCACCGCCGAAGGTGCCGTTTGGCGCTTCGCCGCCGGTCAGTCGCAGCTTGGTGATGCGAAGCGGTGCGCCCTGAAAGACCTCGAGAAGCCGGTCGTCGAGTCCGGCGCTCCCCCCGACGGTGGCTCTGCCCCTGCCGGGGTGGAAGATCGCCAGTCGGTCGTTGGAGACGTCCAGGTCGCCCGTCATCCCGCCGTCCTCGGGCACGCCGAGTTCGTTCGGGATCGTAAGCCTGTATGCCTTCTTGCGGCTCGGGAGAACTACCTTGTCCGCTCCCACCCGCTCATTCGCGGCCAGCACCGCCTCTCGCAGCGAGCAGTCGTTCGGCCGGCAGTCCCCGGGCGTGGGATCTCCAAGGCGCGTGACCTCGAACGTCCTCGCGTCGGCGCCGGCGGTTCCCAGGAGTGCCATGGCGAGCGCCAACACAACCCCGTTCCTGATTGTTCCGCTCACATCGTCCTCCCCAGTGACCGTTCCGGGCGCGAGACTAGCGCGGATTCAGCCGCAGGGCAAGACGTCCGCGGGGCCGTCGGCCCAGACCCGAACCCGGTCGCCGGGGTGCCACTGGGGAAACCCGAGCCGGCGGGAGCGCAGAAGCTGCCCGGAGGGCAGGCGCACCTCGACCAGCTGGTCGTGACCGTAGAACTGGCGCGAGACCACCTCGGCCTCGGTCGCCTTCTCGGGTCCCTGCAGCCCGATGGCGACGGATTCGGGGCGGATCAGGACCTCCACCTGCCCCGTCAGCGCGCCGTCGGCCTTGAAGGCGCCCAGCTCGCACTGCGCGCGGCCGCCCTGGGCCCGGCCTGGCAAGACCTCGATTTCGCCAAGGAACTCGGCCATCCATCGATTCGCGGGACGGGAATAGATCTCCTCCGGGCTGCCGATCTGCTCGACCGCACCGTCACGCAGTACGGCGACTCTGTCGGCGAGGCTCAGCGCCTCTTCCTGGTCGTGGGTGACGAAGATCGCCGTCACATCTGAATCCACGAGGATCTGGCGAACCTCCTCCCGCAGCCGTTCGCGCAGCGAGGCGTCGAGGTTTGAGAACGGCTCGTCGAGCAGGATGAGGTCGGGCCGTGGCGCCAAGGCGCGGGCCAGGGCGACCCGTTGCTGCTGCCCCCCCGAGAGCTCGTGGACCGAGCGGTTCGCCTCGGAGCTGAGCCCGACAAGCGAAAGCACCTCGGCGACCCTCGGGTCGCCCCGCTTGCCTTTCAGGGCGTAGGCAACGTTCCCGGCCACGTCGAGGTGGGGGAACAGCGCGAAGTCCTGGAAGACGATGCCGATCCGGCGATCCTCGGGTGCGACCATCGTTCGATCGTCTGCCAGCACCCGCCCGCCGACCGAGATCGAACCCGAGTCGGGTCGCTCGAAGCCGGCGATCAGTCGCAGGGTGGTCGTCTTGCCGCAGCCGCTGGCGCCGAGCAGCGCGGTGATGGTTCCGCTCTCGATCTCGAGCGAGAGACCGTCTACCGCGCGCACGTTCCCGAAGGACTTGCTCAGATCTCTGCACCGGATCACGCTCATGCGGTCAATCTTGGCTGGTCTGCGGCGTATCGCGCCCGACCAGGAGGTAGAGCGGCACGGCGGATACCGCCAGTAGCACGAGCGAGGGAACCGCGCCGCGCTCGAAAAAGCCAACGCTCGTCGCTTTCCAGATCTCTGTTGCGAGGGTGTCAAATCCCGTTGGACTGAGGATGAGCGTGGCGGGCAGCTCCTTGATCGCGGTCAAGAAGACCAGCGCCGCGCCCGCCAGAACCCCGCTCGCCATCAGCGGCGCCGTAACCGTTCGCATCACGGCCAGCGGAGACCGTCCGGTGCTGCGAGCGGCCTCCTCGACTCGGGGCGAGACCTGCAGCAGGGCGGCGCGCGTGATTCCAACCGCGAGTGGAAGGAACAGGACGACGAACGCAAACACCAGCATCGCCAATGTCTGGTAGAGCCCGATGGCGACACGAGTGCCGAAGAAGACGAGGGCGAGAGCGACCACCACGCCGGGCAGGGCATGGCCGGTGTAGCTGAGCCGCTCTACCGAGCGAGAGAAGCGGCCGCTGAAGCGAACCGACAAAACCGCGATCGGAATCGCGCATGTGGCCGCCACCACGGCGCAGAGGCCCGACACGAGCAGTGAGTTGCCAGCCGCGGCCGCCACCTGGCCCCACTGCACCTCACCGGCGAAGCTCTGTCCAGACCAGTAGATCAGCACGCCTACCGGCAGTACAAGCGCCAGCCCGGCGACCAAGCCACAGAACCCGAGCGCCGGCCAGCGCCAGTGACCCAGCGCTACCACGCGCACCGAGCGCTGGACGCCGGGGCCACTCCGGTACAGGCTCTCGGCGCGCCGAGAGCGCCCCTCCAGCCAAAGCAAGACCGCCATGAGCACCACGAGCAGTGCGGCGAGCGCGGCCGCGGACGTGCGGTCGAAACTCGCCTGATACGAGGTGTAGATGGCCGTCGTAAACGAGTCGAAGCGCATGATCGAGACGGCCCCGAAGTCGCTCAGCGTATAGAGGGCCACGAGCAGGGCGCCGGCCCCGATCGCCGGTCGCAGCTGGGGTGCCACGACGGTGCGAAAGACGGTGCGCCGGGTCCGGCCCATGCCCAGCGCAGCCTCCTCGAGCTGAGGGTCGAGTCGTCGCAGGGCCGAGCGCACAGGCAGCAGGACGAAGGGGTACGTAAACAGGGTCAGGGTCATCCAGGCGCCGGCGAAGCCGGTGATGGACGGAACGGCGCCGTTGCCGAGGGCGTCGGCGAGGAGCCCGCGCGGGCCAAGCGCGGAGAGGATCGCATAGGCGCCGATATAGCTCGGAATGACGAGCGGCAGCGCGGCTGCCACGGCCCACGCCCGGCGTCCGGGAAGGTCGGTACGCACGGTGAGCCATGCCAGCGGGACCGCTACGGCCACAGCGGAAGTCGTGACCGCGGCGGTCAGCCCGACGCTGCGAAGGACGAGCTCCCCAGTGCGCCCACGCCAGACCGCGCCGGCCGCGTCGCCCAGGTCGCCAGCGATGACGATCCCGAGATAGGCCAGGGGAAGCGTCGCTGCTGCGGCAAGCAGCACTCCCGCAATAAGCAGGAAGGTGGGCGGGCGACGGCGTGCCCGCCCGTCTCCGAGCAGACGGCCGAGGGGTAGGCGGCCCGCCTCTACAGCGCCCCCGATTCCTCGATCAGGGTCAGCGTGCCCTGCAGGTCCTCGAGGTCGGAGAGGTCGACATCCGGCTGCTCGATCTCGGCTAGTGCAACGAGGTCGGGATCGGCCTCGACGCCGGTGACCAGCGGGTACTCCTTGGTCTCGTCCGAGAAGAACTTCTGGGACTCCTCGGACAGCAGGAACTCAACCAGTTCAGTGGCCGCTTCCGATTCCCCGGAGCTCGCGAGCACGCCGGCGCCGGCGACGTTGACCAACGCTCCCACATCGCCACCGGGCGTGAAGTAGACGTCGACCGGGTAGTCCTCACCCTCCTCGTCACGCGCCTGCTCTACGTAGTAGTGATTGATCAGCGCCACGTCGATCTCGCCTGCTGCGACGGCGTCGCGAGCCGCCTCGTTGTCGGGCAGGTCGACGGGGTCGTTCGCCACCATGCCCTCGAGCCACTCGCGTGTGGCGTCTTCACCCTCGGTGGCTCGCATTGCGGTTACGAAAGCCTGGAACGACCCGTTCGTGGGCGCCCATCCGACGCGACCCTTCCACTCCGGCTCGGTCAGCTCGACCACGGAATCAGGGAGGTCATCTTCCTTGACGGCCTCCTTGTTGTAAGCGAGCACCCGGGCGCGCCCCGAGGTGCCGACCCAGGCATCCTCGGCAGAGCGGAACCGATCCTCGATCCGGCTCGTGACCCCTTCCGGAAGAGTCGCGAGAAGTCCCTCGCTCTCCAGCGCACCCAGGGAGCCGGCGTCCTGGCTGAAGAAAACGTCGGCGGGGCTGTTCTCGCCCTCCTCGACGATGGTTGCGGCCAGCTCCGCGGACTCTCCGTAGCGCACCTCGAGCTCGTTGCCGCTTTCTCGCTCGTACTGGTCGAGCAGCGGCTCGACCAGCTCCTCGTCGCGGCCTGAATACACCGTCAGGCTCGTCGGCTCCGCCGCCGACTGCTCCGCCGAGCTGCCCTGGTCGTCACCACAGGCCGTCAGTCCGAGGGCAGCGGCCGCACAGGCGAACACGGTCGCGCCACGGGCACTGCGCGGGAATCTGACCTGGTCTGGGTTCATTTCTCTCCTTGAAGTTAGGTGACCCTAATAAGTTGCCACGAGCCTAGCGCGTTCGGCGCCCGTTCGCCCGGAGGCACCGACCGCGCTCGTAGAATCGCCATCCGTGCTGGTCCTGGTCACCAACGACGACGGCATCAACGCGGACGGCCTGCAGGCGCTTCGGGGTGCGCTCCAGGCGCTCGAGGGAATCGACGTGCACGTGGTCGCGCCCGACTCCAACCGCAGCGCGACCGCGCGGAGCATCACCACGCGCTCGCCGATCTGGGTGGAGGAGGTGGAGTTCGACGACGGGGCCCGCGGATTTGCGACCGAGGGCACACCGGTGGACTGCGTGCGCTTTGCTGACCTGGGCCTGCTCGGCGACCGGCCCGACCTGATCGTCTCCGGCATCAACCACGGCGCGAATCTCGGTGACGACATCACCTACTCCGGGACGGTGGCCGCAGCGCTCGAGGGCATCGTGCTGGGGATCCCATCGCTCGCGATTTCCCAGCAGTCCTCCGCCCGGGAGATGGGCTTTCGATTCGGGCGCAGCTTCGACTTTTCGATCGCGGCAGAGTTGGCCGCCGGGCTGGTGGCGCGGCTGCGGGATGAGCCCCTGCCGGTGGGCACCCTGCTGAACGTCAACTGCCCCGCCGGTGAGCCCACGGGGATCGACATCACCCGCTTGGGCAAGCGCCTCTACAACGACGAGTTGAAGGTGGTGGAGGAAGATGCCGCCGGCCGCCGGCGCTACGAGATCTACGGCTTCGAGCCCTCGTTCGAGGACGAGCCTGGCACCGATCTCGCTGCCGTCGCGCGCGGCAAGGTCGCGTTAACCCCGCTGCACTTCGACCTGACCCACCACGACGGCCTGGCCGGCCTGGGCGAGTGGGACGCCACGGCGCTGCTCAGCTCGGCAGTGAAGAGGGCGGCGAATGCCTGACGACCCTGGCGCTCGCGTCAACGAGTTGCGCGACGAGATCGAACGGCACAACCGCCTCTACTACGCCGAGGATGAGCCGGAGATCGGGGACGACGCCTACGACGCGCTGCTGAACGAGCTGCGCAAGCTCGAGGCGGAGCACCCCGAGCTGCTGAGCGCGGACTCGCCCACCCAGCGCATCGGCGCGCCTCCGCTCTCCAAGTTCGTACAGGTCGAACACCCGGAGCAGATGCTTTCCCTGGGCAACGCGCGCAACGAGGAGGAGCTGCGCGCCTGGGAGAACCGGATCGCGAACCTCTTGAGGCGCTTCGACATTGCCGCCTCGGAGTTCTCGTACGTGACCGAGCCGAAGATCGACGGCCTCGCCATCTCCCTGCTCTACGAGGACGGCAGGCTGGTGCGGGGCGCGACCCGTGGCGACGGGCGGATCGGCGAGGACGTCACCCACAACCTGCGCACCATGGACCAGGTGCCGAAGCAGCTGACCGCAACCAGCGCACCTCCCTCGCTAATTGAGGTGCGCGGCGAGGTCTACTTTCCCCGCAGCGGCTTTGCGCGGCTGAACGAGCAGCGCACCGCCGCCGGCGAGCCTGCCTTCGCCAACCCGCGCAACGCCGCCGCGGGTACGATCCGCCAGCTCGACCCCCAGATTGCAGCCGAGCGCCCGCTCTCTCTGTGGGCCTACGGGATCGGTGCGCGCGAGGGCATCGACCACGCCACACACGCCGACGAGCTCGAATGGCTGCGGGTGAGCGGCTTCCCCGTCGAGGGCGAGATCGCCGAGCACGATGGGGTGGAGGGTGTCGTCGAGCGCTGCCAGTGGTGGGAGGAGCGCCGCGAGGGCCTTGACTACGAGATCGACGGCGTGGTTGTGAAGGTGAACGAGCGCCCGCTCTGGCGCGAGCTGGGTGTCGTCGGGCGTGAGCCGCGCTGGGCGATTGCCTGGAAGTTTCCGCCGATGACCGCCACCACCGAGCTGCGCAAGGTCGTGTGGAACGTCGGCCGCGTCGGCAACATGATCCCCTTCGCGCAGCTGGAACCGGTGCAGGTGAGCGGGGTTACGGTGAGCCAGGCGACTCTGCACAACGAGGAGGATCTGGCGCGCAAGGACGTCCGCGAGGGCGACCAAGTGGTCGTGACCCGCGCCGGCGACGTGATCCCGCAGGTGATCTCCCCCCTCATCCAGCACCGCAAGGGCAAGCGGCTTCGCAAGGCTCGGCCGCCGAAGGAGTGCCCGGCCTGCGGGACGCCGACCATCAAGCCCGACGACGCCGTCTTCACGATCTGCCCGAACCGCCGCGGCTGTCCGGGCCAGGCGTTCCAGCAGATGAAGCACTTCGCCGCTGTGATGGACATCGAGGGGCTGGGGGAGAAGCTCTCGTGGCGTTTTCTCGACGAGGGTTTGGCGCGCGATCAGGCAGACCTGTACGACCTGACCTCGGAGCGCCTGGGCGAGCTGGAGGGGTTCGGAGAGATCTCCGCCCGCAACCTGGTCGAGGCGATCCAGGCTTCCAAGACACAGCCGTTCTCGATCGTGCTCTTCGCGCTTGGCCTGCCGGGGATCGGCTACGTGACGGCGCAGGCGCTCGCCGAGCACTTCGGAACGCTGCAGGGCCTCTTGGCGGCTGATCCGGGGCAGATCGAGCAGGTCGAGGGCGTCGGACCGATCACCGCTGCCCAGATCGCCGAGGAGTTGTCCGAGGAGCCGACCCAGGCCCTGGTCGAGCGCCTGCGCGAACGGGGGCTGCGTTTCGAGCTCGACGAGTCCGAGCGGCGAACCACGGGCGGTCCGCTGGTGGGCAAGACCTTCGTCTTAACCGGCACCCTTCCGGAGCTATCCCGGGACGAGGCGAGCGCGATGATCAAGCGGGCGGGGGGCAAGGTGACCGGGTCGGTCTCGAAGAAGACCGACTACGTGGTCGCGGGAGACACTCCCGGCTCGAAACTCGCCAAGGCGGAGGAGCTCGGGACAGAGGTGCTTGACGAGGGCGGTCTTCGAAGGTTGGCCGGCTAGGGCCGGTAGCGGGCGATGGCGGCGACCATCGCGTCCTGAGCGTTGCGCGCAGTGTCCAGATTGACCCCGTTCATGAGGATCGAAAACACCCGGCGCTTGGGGCCCCTGCCACAGTAGCCGGACAGCGCGCTGACTCCGTCGAGGGTGCCGGTCTTCGCCCGGCAGCGGCCCTCGGCTGCGGTGCCGCGCATCCGGGATGCCAGCGTCCCGGTCCGCCCGGCGACCGCGAGCGACTGGGCGAACGGCGCCGAATTCGAACTACTGGCTGCCACGCCCGCGAGCAGCCGGGCGACGCTCTTGGGCGAGGCGATGTTTCGCCGCGAGAGTCCGGACCCGTTATCGAGCCTGACCTCGCTCCCCAGCCCGCGAGCGAACCGCCTGGCCAGCCTCGCCCCGCGCTTGGTCGTGCCCTGCCGCCTGCCGTTCGCGGCCAACCGCTTCAGCAGCATCTCGGCGTAGAAGTTGTCGGACGGCGTGTTCGTCTGGGCGATCAGGCTCTGAGCCCGCGGTGAGGCACTCCCACCCAGCGGATCGCCGTTGAGCACGTTCGCAGGCGCGTCCGCCACCTTGATCCCGCCTCGCACCCTGATCCCCCTTCGCTTCAGCTTCCGGCGCAGCTCCTCCGCGGCCGCCCGCGCTGGGTCGCCCGGGCCGCGGCCTTGCTCAAAGGACAGACCCGAGAGCGTCGTCAGGAACGGTCCACCCGTGATTCCGGGCTGGGGCACCGAGCGCCGCCGGTCGAAGATCGAGTCGTCGGCGCGAATCCCACCCGCGACTTTGCGAATGCCCGCTGCCTGCACCGCCCGGGCGAGGCGCCCGATTCCCGATTTGCCGAGCGCGGGGTCGCCATCTCCCACCAGGTAGAGGTTTCCGCTGAGCACGCGTTCGCCGGTACCGCGGCGCTTGCCGCGGGCGAAGACCCGGGTGGTGAGCTCGCCCTCGGCGCCAAAGCGATCAAGAAATGCCGCCGTAGCGAACAGCTTGGAGTTCGAGGCGATGATCCGGCGTTTCGACCCGGAATCGGCGAAGACACCCCGTGCGCCGCGCGCGGTGAGCCGTCCGACCCAGGCGCCGCTGCCGCCGCCGACCCGCCGCATCTGGCGCGCGAGCGTTCGTCGCAGGCGCGATTTCGACATGGCCTCACGAGCGGCCAGCGTGGTGCCTGGGCGGGCGACCGGCGTAGGCGCCCACTCGGCGGCCGGCCCCGCGCCTTCGCGCGCCTGGTTCGGCGTGGCTGCGGCGAACGGCACTCCCAATGCCAGGCACGACAGCACGATCGCCCCTGCAGCGAGCGTGAATCTCACACCGCCAGATTAGCGCTGGGCACCCTGCGATAATCCATCGTCTGATGGGGAATGTCGTCGAGCTCGACACGTCGGGCACAGAACCCCGCGGCTCTCGGGCCGCCCGGCGCGGCCGCAAGCGTCCGTCGAAGACCGCCCTCGTTCTCGGAGGCGGCGGCTTCACGGGCGGCGTCTACGAGATCGGCGCGCTGCGCGCGCTCGACCTCCTGGCCGTGAACCAGACGGTCAACGAGTTTGACGTCTATGTGGGCACCAGCGCCGGCTCGTTCATCGCCAGCCTGACTGCGAACGGGGTCACGCCCGAGGAGATGATGCGGGTCCTCAACCGGGAGCTGCGCTCGCCGATTCCCGATATCGACCTGTCGATGCTCCTGCGCCCCAATTACGGGGGCTTCCTGCGCGGGTCGCTGGCCTTGCCATTCAAGGTGGCCGGCGTCGTCCGCGAGCTGGTCCAGAACTTCGGCGAGTCCTCGGCTGTGGACCTCGCCACGGGTCTGGCCGGGGCGTTGCCGGGCGGCGTCTACAAAGGCACGGGCATCGAGCGCTACGTGGATCAGGTCCTCTCCGATCCCGACCGCACGAACGATTTTCGCCACCTCACCTCTGAGCTGTATCTCACCGCGACCGACCTTGACACCACCGAGCGGGTGATCCTCGGCGAGGGCGAGTGGGCCGACGTGCCCATCTCCAAGGCGGTCGCTGCGTCGGGCGCGCTGCCGCTGATCTACGACCCCGTGGAGATCAGGGGCCGGGAGTTCATCGACGGAGGCATCCTTTCCACGACCAACATCGACGTGGCGATCGAGCGCGGCGCTCGCTTTGTCGTCGTGATCAACCCGTTGGTTCCGTACGTCAACGACTTCTCGCACCGGATCCCGACGATGACTGGCTCACGCGTCCAGCGCGTCTCCGACATGGGAATGACGGGGATCGGCAACCAGGTCTTCCGGATGATGTCCCACGACCGGCTGCACCGCGCAGTCGAGATTTGGGAGGAGCGGTACCCGGGTGTCGACATCATCCTGATCGAGCCCGAGCTCGACGATGCCCTCATGTTCGGGACCTCGATCCTCGACTACAAGGCACGCCTCGAGATCGCCAAACACGGATTCGAGTCGGTGACCTTGAAGCTGGCCCGCGACTACGACCGCTACAAGGAGATCGCCCAGCGCCACGGCATCGAGATCTCCGCGCGCCGGGTGCGCCACGTGCTCGACCAGGTCGAGCGTGCACGCGAGAAGCCCGCGGCATGGCGGCGGGTGCTGGAGCAGACCACGTCGGCCCTGGTGCGCCTTCCGAACCGCTCACAGGAGCAGCCGGTCGAACCCGTCAAGACCGGCGCTGAGCAAGCGGCCGACGACGCCGTGGACCTGAGCTAGCGCCGCTCAGCCGTAGAGGGAATCGACGTCGCCCGAGTACTTGTCGGCGACGACGTTGCGCTTGACCTTCATGGTCGGCGTCAGCTCGCCGCCCTCCTGTGAGAGGTCGGCCGGCAGGACGTGGAACTTCTTGACCTGCTCGACGCGGGCAAATTTCTCGTTGATCTGGTCGAGATGGACCTGGATCGAGGATCGGATTTCCTCGTTGGCGGCAAGCGCGGCCAGGTCCGGGGCGATGCCCTTCTCCTCGGCGAACTTCGTGGCCTCCTCGGGGTCGAGGGTGACGAGCGCGACGAGGTAGGGGCGCCGGTCGCCGATGACGACGCACTGGGAGAGCATCGGATGCTGTTTGATCTCCGCCTCGAGGTTGGCGGGGGTGATGTTCTTGCCGCCCGCCGTGATGATGATGTCCTTCTTGCGGCCTGTGATCTTCAGATAGCCGTCGGAGTCGAACTCGCCGATGTCGCCGGTGTGCAGCCAGCCATCGACGATCGTCTCGCTTGTGGCCTCGTCGTTCTTGTAGTAGCCCTGGAAGATGTTGGGGCCCTTGACGAGGATCTCGCCGTCGTCGGCGATCTTGATCTCGACGCCGGGGAACGGGCGTCCGACCGTGCCGAACTTGAAAGCCTCGGGCGTGGCGATCGTCGCCGCGGTGGAGGTTTCGGTCATTCCCCAGCCCTCGAGCACCAGCACGCCGGCGGCGTCGAAGAAGCGCAGGATGTCCGGGTTGATCGGGGCCGCACCGGTCACGGCAACGCGCAGGCTGCCCCCGAAGATGTTGCGGATCTTCGAGAGCACCAGGCGGTCGGCGAGTGAGTGCTGCAGCTTCAGGATCGGATTAACGCTGCGGCCGGATCGCTCGGCTTCACGCACCTTCTTGCCCACGCCCACGGCCCAGTTGAAAAGCGTCTTTTTCAGCCCGCCCTCCTTCTCGACCCCCGCGGTGGCGGCGGTGTAGATCTTCTCGAAGATCCGCGGTACCGACGGGAAGTAGGTGGGCTTCACCTCGGCGAGGTTGGGAACGATTCGCAGCGGGTCGCGCTCCCAGTAGGCCAGTGAGGCGCCCAGCTCGATCGAGCCGAGCTGGATCAGCAATGCGAACGAGTGAGCGAGGGGGAGGAACAGGTAGGTGAGGTCGTCCTCGCCGCCGAGCACGTTGTTCTCGACGACCATGTCGAGCATCGCGCGGTAGTTGCCGTGCGAGATCACGCAGCCCTTCGGTGGGCCGGTGGTGCCCGACGTGTAGATGAAGGTGCAGATGTCGTCAGGGGTGACCGATTGCCAGCGCTCATCCCATTCGGCGGCGTCTCGGGCCGCGCCGCGCTCGGCCAGCTCGTCGAAGGAGATCGCGCCGCCGCCGGTGCCGGTCATCCGGATCACATGTTCGAGCTTCGGACACTCCGCTCGCACCTGACGCACCTTCTCGAGCTGCTCCTCGTCCTCAACGATCACCGCGACCGCGTCGGAGTTCTCCAGCACGTACTGGCATTCCTCGGGCGAGTTGGTCTGGTAGATCGGGACGACCGTGGCGCCGGCGGTGAGCGCGGCGAAGTCGCCCTCGGTCCACTCGAGCCGGGTGTTGCCGAGGATCGACACCTTGTCGCCCTTCGCAATTCCGAGGTCGATCAGGCCAAGCGCCAGATCGCGGACGCGGTCTCCCAGTTGGGCGAAGGAGCGCTCGGCCCAATGCCCGGTCTCGTCCTTGAACATGACTGCTCGCTGGTCGCCGTACTCGGCGACGGCCTTCGGCAGCAGGTCGGCGATCGTGGTCGATCCGACCGCGCTGCCCGAATTTTTCGCGATGCTCGCGACTTCCACGGGCGTGACTCTATTGGGGTTGGGTTCTAAGCCGCTGCGTGCGTGCGTTTGGCGCTGTCGGCCAGCTGCCTGAGGTTCGATACGAAGAGGGTCTTGTCGATCCGACCATTGAAGATCGGGACACCCATTTCCATGCACTTCGCGATGACCTCGCGACGCTTCATGTCGACCTCGTCAGCGAGCTCGGTGGGCGTCAAGTGGTTTGCCACAACTCTCTCCTCTGGTTGTCGTGCTCCCTGCGACCAGTCTTATCGCTGGGACCGGACGTGTCAAACCGGATTTGGCACTTCGATGAACTCGTGCTCGATGCGGAAATGAGCCGCCACCAAATCGCCCAGGCGCCGCACGCCAAACGTCTCGGTCGCGTAGTGCCCGGCGGCGATGAAGTGGATGGCGCCCTCGGAGGCCTCCGCCATCGCATGCTCCGCGGGCTCGCCCGTGATGAAGGCGTCCAGGCCCTGAGCGATGGCGTCCCCAAGCGACGACGCGGCGGCGCCGGAGACGATGCCGACCCGGACGACGGACGACGGTCCGGCGCCCTGCACCAGTGGCTCCCGGCCGGTCAGGGCGCCAAGGCGCGTAACCAGCTCTTCCGCGCCCAGCGGCCGCGGCGCTCGCGCCACCACTCCCACCGCGCGGCCCTTGGCCATCCCAAGGTCGCCGTTCTCGAGGTTCAGCTCCAGTGCTGAGGCGATCAGGGCGTTGTTGCCGATCTCGCGGTGGGCATCGAGGGGGAGGTGGTAGCCGGCGACAGAGAGGTTCGATCCCAGCGCCAGCCGCAGCCGTGCCGCCATGGGCTCCGAAAGCGAGCGTGGGTGGAAATCCCAGAACAGGCCGTGGTGCACGATCACGAGCTGCGCGCCGGCGGCGACGGCGCGTTCCAGCAGCTCGAGGTGAGCGGAGACGCCGGTCACGACCTTGGTCACCTCGGCCGAGCCGGGAACCTGCAGGCCGTTGGGGCCGTAGTCGGGCCACGCGCTGACGTCGAGCAGCTCGTCGCAGAAGGAGATGATCTCGTCGCGTGATGCCATGGCGCAGTCGCCTACATTAGGCCGAATGTCCGAGACCTTCCTCCGTTCGCTGATGGACACCGAGCTGTACTCGATCGGTGCGTACTTCTGCGACGCCCACCCTGAACTGGTCGACGAGGTGGTGGCCCGCACCGGCGAGATCGAGAGCGCCGGGCTGGAGGCGTTCGCCGCCGAGTCCGGGCGGCCGATCGAAGAAGTCTTCGAGACGCTTTTGACGGGCCTCGCCGTGCGCTATTACAAGGCCGTAGCCGGTTGACTTCGTCGTTGTCGCTCCGGTGAACCCGCTTTCGGGACAAGTCGTTCGCCAGAGCCCCTGGTGGCCGCGGGTCTTCCTCGGCGTCGTGTTCGCCGTCGTCGTGGGCTCGATCATCTCGATCTCCGTCGGCGACGGCGGGCCCGAGGCGATCGAGGTGGAGGCCGTCAACGACGTCGTGACCTTCTATGCCGCTCTGCGTCAGGACGAAGCCCGGCTTGGCGACCCCGACGCCCCGGTCCAGGTAGAGCTCTTCACCGACCTTCGCTCGACCCAGAGCGCCGAGTTTCAGCGCGAGGTGGTTGACGCCCTGGTCGAAGAGTACGTGCGCGACGGTCGGGTCCAGATCGACATGCGACACCGTTCGGTTGCAGGCTCGGAGATCACCCTGCCGGCCGTGGCGGCAACCGCAGCCGGTGAGCAGGGGCGTCAGTGGCAATTCGCCGACCTTGTGCTGCGAAATCTCGATCGTGCCGGGCCCAGCGACGTAAACGACGAGTTCCTGCTTGAGATCGCCGACGCCCTGCGCGGCACCACCCGCGACTTCGAGGTGGAGGAGTGGGAGCGTGCCTTCAACTCACCCGAAGCCAGGGAGGCGCCCGCCGCCGACGGTGAGCTTGCCACCGAGTTGCGGTTGCCCGCGCAGCCTGCACTGGCCGTAACCGGACCGGGCGGCAGCGACACACTGGAGGACGAGCCGAGCCTCGAGGAGGCGCGGGCGGCGATCGAGGCGGCGCTTTAGACGCTCTCGCGTTGCGGATCTCCGAAGAGGCCACGGAGGCGATGAGTGAGCGCGAGGAGCGCCAGGCAGCCCCCGATCACGACGATCACCACGGGATCGGTCAGCTCGATTCCCTCCAGGCGAGTCCCGAAGTACACGAAGAGCGCGGTGATCGGGATATAGCCGATTGCTGTCGTCCAGGCGAAGCGCCCGAACGGCACACGCGTGGCTCCCGCGACGTAGGAAAATAGGCTGAACGGCACGATCGGCACCAGCCTGGCAGCAAGCAGCAGACTCACCCCTCCGGTTGCGATGCCGCGCTCGACTCGGACGAACCGCCTCTCGCCAATGAAGCTATAGAGCAACGGACGCGCCGCCTTGCGGCCGATGACGTAGGCGAGCATTCCCTGCAGCGTCCAGCCGACCATCCCCAGCGCCAGCGCTAGCCAGAAGCCGTAGACGAAGCCCGCAGCCGCGTTGACGATCTCCGTGGGGTACCAGACGAATGTGTGAACGAGGATCAGCACACCGAGGATCAGGGCGCCTTCCACCCCCAGACCACGGAGGTCCTCGCGCAGGGCGCCGGTGTCACCAGAGAGCGCGTCGCCCACGGCGTCGCGCAGTGGGTCGATCGCCAGCACGAGCGCGGCCAGGGCAGCGATCCCGGCGAGGGTGAGCGCGATCGCCTTCACCTGGCCAGTATGGCCAGCCCAAACGTCCGTCAGGCTCCGCTTGGCGGTGACTCTCAGACGACCGCCGGGTCAGATGACGATGATCGCGATAATCGCGATCAGGGTGCCCACCAGCGAGAAGCGGGCAAAGAATCGGTCCCAGCCGCCGCGATAGCCGACGCTCTGGAACAGGGTCAGAGCGACGACGTGGGCCACGTTGATCAGTGCCATCGCGCCGGCGATCAGCAGCTCGGCGGTGTTCGAGTTCGGATCGCGGCTGCTCTCGGATACGCCGGGCGAGTCGCCCGCGGCGAGCGCGAACATCACGATCGTCCCGATGATCGCCACCGCGATCCCGGCCAGGTCTCGCACGGAGAAGCGAGGCATGTTCTTCGATGGCTCGATCTCCGCGTCCGAGGCTGGATCGGGCTCGCCGTCAGAGCGCTCGGCATCGATCGAGTCCCCCTCCGGGTCGATCGTTACGTGCAGGATCGGTCGCGCGAAGCGCTGCCTGGCGCGGTCGAACAGATCACCTTCGAGCCACCGGCCCTCGTCTTCCGGGTGGGTGACGATCAGGATCTCGTCGGCCGGAAACTCTCTTAGCGCATCCTCGATCGCGAGGACAGGGTCGGAGTCGCCGATGCGGCCATCTATCGCCGGGCCACCCTCACCGATGTCGTCGAGTGACGAGCCGAGCCTCTGCTCAGCCCCCTCTCGCGCCTCGTCGACGTCGCCCATCGCGTGCTTGAGTCCGGACTCCGCCAGGGCCGGCGCCACCACGCGTACCTCGTGGTTGCGGCCGTCGGCCCGGGCCTTGATCTCCTCGCGCACCGGGCCTCCGACGTGCTCGTCGGCTGCGATTACGAGCAGGCGAAAGACGTCATCGTCACGGGTAGGGGGAAGGTCTACGACAGGTTTGGCCGCGCCGGTGGATTCCATCGCCGCCCCGGCTACCCGGCGGTAACGCCGCGTAACCCGCTGGGCGAAAAAGCGTCGCCTGCGATACTTGCGGCCGCCTCGGGGCGTGGCGCAGCCTGGTAGCGCGCACCGTTCGGGTCGGTGAGGTCCCCGGTTCGAATCCGGGCGCCCCGATTGCCTTCGACCCACCGTCACCGCCGATCAGGCACCGGCCTAAGATCGGTGCTGGATGCGGGGACGCCGGACTCTTTCGATCGTGTTCGTAGCGGCCCTGGCGGGGGGTAGTGCCGTCGCGGCCGCCTTTGCCTGGGACTCTCAGGTCGATCGTGCTGATCGAAAGAACCGTGAGCAGGCTGGAGTCGTCGCCGCCGGCGCCCGCGCCGCTGTGGTGCAGATCACCGACACCATGCGGGCTGGTGAAGCAATCGTTGATGACAACGGGCGCATGCCGCCGGATCGGTTTGGAGCCTTTACGCGGGAGGTGCTGCGGCGGTCGTCCTTTCCGGCGCTCGCTTGGGCCCCGCATGTGGATGGCGCCGACCGCGCTGCTTACGAGCGGCGCGCCGGCAACGAGATTCAGGAGTTCAAGAATGCGGACCGGCTTGGTCCGCGCCAGGATGCAAAGCGCTACCTGCCGATCGAGTTGATCGAGCCGCCGAGCGCCCGCCGCTCGTTCGCCCTCGGTTACGACCTGCTCTCCACCCGCGAGCGCGCGGAGGCGCTCGAGGCGGCGCTCGAGATCGGGGACCCCGCACTCAGCCCACCGCTGCGCACCCTGCTCGAGCGTGAGAGCGGTGCAGCGGTGGTGGATCCGTTGTACGACCGGGGAGCACCCACGCGGAGGCCTGACCAGCGCCGCGCCGCGCTGATCGGAGTTCTTGTCGCTGGCATTTCGGGAGATGCCATCGCGCGTGCTGTGCGCACACAGGCCGGGGTCCAGGGTCCGGTCTCGATCACGGACGGCAGTCGGATCATCGTCGCTGAGCCCGGGCTGGACGATGCCGTCAGCTTCACGATCGCGGTGTTGGGCAGGCGCTGGACGGTCTCGAGTCCGCGAGCTAGCGAGCCGAGCCCGGCAAGCGCGTTGGCGTTCGGCGCGGGCGGCATTGCGATCACCCTGCTGGCCTCCGGGCTGCTGTGGGCGGCGGGACGGCGGGAGCGTGACCTCGCCCGACGCCGGGCCGACGCCGAGCGGCGCGCAGCCCGCGACTCGCTGATGACCCGGATCGCCGAGAAGGTGGAGGTGGAGGTGGGCTTCGAGGAGCGGCTTGGCGCCCTGGCCCGAACCATGGTGCCGGCGGTTGGCGACGTCTGCGTAGTGCACGCGGTGACCGCGTCCGGCGCCGTGCGACGGGCGGGAGTGGCCGCCGTCGATCCCGGTGTGGAACAAGAGCTGAGAGACCTGGCTGCGGTGCCATTGACCAGCCCGGTCTACGCGGCGATCGAGAGCGGCGAGCCGGTGCTCTACACCCGCTTTGCCGGGGGCGGCATGGACACACCGCCCACCGTCGCCGGAATCACCGGGGTCCGGTCGAACATGATCGTGCCGCTGGTCGCAAGGGAGCAGGTGCTGGGGACGCTCTCGCTCAGCGTGCTGCACTCAACTGGGCGTGACGCATTCAGCCGGGAAGACCTCGCCTTCGCGACGGAGGTGGCGTCCCATGCCGCGGTAGCGCTCGACAACGCGCGGCTCTACGAGCAGCAACTGGGCATCGCCCAGGTTCTTCAGAGAGCATTGCTTCCGAGGTCGCTGCCGCGTGTGGAGGGGGCGGAAGTGGCCGCGAGCCACCGGCCCGGGCTGGCATGGGCCGAGATGGGCGGCGATTTCTACGACCTGTTCCAGGTAAACGGCCACTGGATGGCCGTTGTCGGCGATGTCTGCGGCAAGGGCCCCGAGGCGGCCGCGATGACCGCGCTGGTACGCCACACCTTGCGGGCGACCGCCGGCGAGGGTGCGCCGGAGGCCGTGCAACGGGTGCACGAGGCGATCAAGACGTCAGGAGAGACCACCTACTGCACGCTTTGCTGTGCCGAGATCGAGGCCCACGGCAACGGCCTGAGGGCGAAGGTTGTGACCGCCGGTCACCCGGAGCCGAGGGTCGTTACCAGGGCCGGCGGCGTGCGCCGCCTCGACGTCACGGGTCCGCTTGTCGGCGCCTTCGACGCTCCGTGCTTCGAGGCGCAGGAACTCGACCTAGCCCAAGGCGACCTCCTGTTCATGTGCTCGGACGGAATACCCGAGGCTCGCCACGGCACGGAGGTCTTCGGCGACGTTCGGCTCGAGCGTTTGTTGGGCAAGCTTGCCTCGTTGCCGGCCGAGTTGTTGATCGAGCGGCTCGAGGCCGAGATCGTAAATTTCGTCGAGGGCAGACCACGCGACGACCTCGCTCTCTTCGCCCTGCGGGCGAACTGACGTAGTTTCAAAATTTGAAGACGGGGGTACGGATGAGGCCATGAGTGATGCGCCCATCCATGTCGCGCCGGAAGAGCAGCTGCTGCTCGACTACGTGCGAGAGCCGAAGCCCGCCCTCGAGGAGGAGCTCGTTCGCAGGTTCATGCCACTCGCCCGTTCGCTGGCGCTTCGTTATCGAGGCGGTTCCGAGCCGAACGACGACTTGATCCAAGTCGCGAGTCTCGCCTTGGTCAAGGCGTTGCGTCGCTACGACCCCGAACGCGGTCGCCGGTTCGCCGCTTTCGCGGCGCCAACCATCCTGGGCGAGCTCAGGCGCCACTTCCGGGATCGCTCGTGGCGCTTGCACATGCCTCGCAGCCTGCAGGAGCGGATGCTCGCGGTGGAGCGGGCCGCCGGTGAGCTGACCGACGAATTCGGCAGCTCTCCAAGCGTGGCCCAGATCAGCGAGCGCCTGGGAGCGTCGCAGGAAGAGGTGCTCGACGCGATGCACGCGCGTGCATCGCAGCGCGCGATGTCGCTTGATGCGCCGGTGTCCCGCGAGGACGCAGAGGCAATGCCGATGTTGGAGACGGTGGGCGCGGTGGACCCCGGTTACGACGACGTCGAGTCGCAGCTCGCGGTGGAGCTGTGCTCCGACCTGACCGACCGCGAGCGTGCAGTCCTAGAGATGCGGTTCTCCGAGGATCTCACCCAGTCTGAGATCGGCGAGCGCCTCGGCGTTTCCCAGATGCAGGTGTCGCGAATCGTACGCCGCGCACTCGCCAAGATGCTCGAGGCCGTCCAGGGAGACGAGTCGCCCGACGGCAAGCGCACCTACGAGGACATAACCCCCGACGCCCGTTTCCCGCGCGGGCGCGCACGACGTCGTGACGAACCCGAGGACGCTTCACTAGCTTCCGCTGGGTGAAGGTCTTTGTCGCCGGCGCGACTGGTGCGATCGGGCGACCGCTCGTTCGCAAGCTGATCGCAGCTGGACACGAAGTGACGGGGATGACCCGCTCGGCGGAGCGGGGCGAAGAGCTACGAGCGGTGGGGGGACGACCCGCGCTCTGCGACGTCTACGACGCGGACGCGGTGCGTGACTCGGTTGTGTCGGCAGGCGCCGATGCGGTGGTGCACCAGCTCACCGCGCTGCCGGCCGTACTCGATATGCGTCGCGCGGATCTCTACGAGGAGACGAACCGGCTTCGCACCGAGGGTTCTGCGAACCTGTTGGCGGCCGCTGACGCCGCTGGAGCCACCCGTTTCGTCGCCCAGAGCATCGCCTTCGCATATGAGCCCGAGGGCGATTGGGTCAAGGGCGAGAACGCCCCTCTGATGCGTAAGGCGGTGGGTCCGTTTGCCGGGGCGGTGAAGGCGCTTGGGAGGTTGGAGGGGGACACGCTGGGCGCCGGTGGGGTGGTTCTGCGCTACGGGAACTTCTACGGCCCCGGGACCTTCTACGCACCCGACGGCCACTTCGCGCGGGAGGCAGCACGCCGCCGGCTACCCGTGGTGGGAAGGGGGACTGGACGGTTCTCGTTCATCCACGTCGAGGACGCCGCCGAGGCCACCGTTGCAGCCATCGAGGCGCCTGATGCGAGCGGCGTCTTCAACGTCACCGACGACGAGCCCGCGCCGATGCATGACTGGATTCCCGGCTACGCGAAGGCGATCGGCGCCCCGAGGCCGCTGCGGATTCCGCGCTGGCTCGCGGCGATCGCAGCAGGACGCTTGGTCGCCGACATGGCGGTGACGCTGCGTGGCGCGAGCAACGCCCGCGCGCGAGCCGAGCTGGGCTGGCGGCCGCTGCGCCCGACCTGGCGCGAGGGGTTCGCCGAGTTGGCGGACTCACCGGGGTAAGCTCGAGCGAGCGAGGAATCAAGCAAGAAAAGGAGCCCACGATGCCCTACGAAGTCCCCGATCTTCCCTACGACTACAACGCCCTCGAGCCCCACATCGACGAGGCGACGATGAAGGTGCACCACGACAAGCACCACCAGGCCTACGTGGACAAGGCGAACGCCGCACTCGACGGAACCGAGTGGGCGGACAAGGACGTCGACGAGGTGCTGCGCAACCTCGATTCCCTACCCGCCGACAAGCAGGGGCCGGTACGCAACAACGCGGGTGGGCACGCCAACCACACGTTCTTCTGGCAGATCATGAGCCCCGACGGCGGCGGTGCGCCAAGCGGCGACCTCGCCGCGGCGATCGACGATGCCTTCGGCTCGTTCGACGCCTTCAAGGAGGAGTTCAAGAACGCCGGCATCGGCCAGTTCGGCTCCGGTTGGGCCTGGCTCGTGCACGACGGCTCCGGCCTCAAGGTCACCTCAACCGCGAACCAGGATTCGCCCGTCTCGGACGGCCAGACCCCGCTGCTGGGGGCAGACGTTTGGGAGCACGCCTACTACCTGAAGTACCAGAACAAGCGCCCGGACTATCTCGATGCGTTCTGGAACGTCGTCAATTGGGACGAGGTCGCCAGCCGCTTCGGCACGGCCGGTTAAGCCGCGGCTCTCACGGTTGCGGGCAGCTCGGCGAGAGGTTTTTGTTCGTCCTTCGGCGGAATTAGCGCAAGTGCACGTTCGGCCATGGCTGTGATCGTCAGCGACGGGTTCACTCCCGGATTGGCGGGCACCGCTGAGCCGTCGCAGATCAGCAGGTTCTGGTAGCCGAATACGCGATGCCTCGGGTCGATCACCCCGGTGTCGGGCCCCGACCCGATCACGGCCCCGCCAAGGATGTGCGCGGTGGTGGGGATGTCGAGCAGCGATTCCGTCAAGCCACCCTGGGCAAAGCCCCCGGTCTGCTCCGCGAACCAGTCGGCGACCTGGTTGGCGACTGGAATGAAGGTGGGGTTGGGCCGTTCCGGGTCCTGCTCGGTCTGCAGCTTGACCCGTCGGCTCAGTCCGAACCAGCGTCGCTTCGGGACCAGTCTGATCGCGTTGTCGAGCGTCTGCATGATCAGCAGGATCACGGTGCGCCGTGACCAGCCAAATGGCCACAGGGTGCGCAGGAACTTGACCGGGTGCCGTGCGACCTGGCGGAGCCAGAGGACCGGACGGGTCATGCGGGTGCCCTCGCCGGTCATCAGGGTGAAGAGCGCACTCATGGAGTCGGCGCCCTTGCCGTAGGTAACGACCTCCACATGCGTGTCGGGATCCGGGTAGATGCTGGAGGTGATGGCGATCGAGTCGGAGAAGTCGCGGCTGTCATCCGGCGCCGTCATCGCCATCACCGACTCGGAGTTGGTCCGAACCAGCTCGCCGAGCCGATCCGAGAGCCTCGAGAGCGATCCGCTCTCCTTGCACTCGCGCAGCAGCTCGTTGGTGCCCAGAGCCCCCGCCGCGAGGATCACACCGCTGGCGCGATGGCTGCGGCGCTGGCGCCGCAGCAGCGCACCTGAGCGCTGGGTGATGACCTCGTAGCCCTCCGACCCGTCGCCGCCAAGCGGACGGATATCGATCACTTCGCGCTCCGAGTGGACCCGGACGCCGAGCTTCTCCGCGAACCACAGGTAGTTCTTTCGCAGCGTGTTCTTGGCTCCATAGCGGCAGCCGATCATGCACTGGCCGCAGCGCACGCAGCCGGTCCGGGCCGGCCCCTCACCGCCGAAGTAGGGGTCGGCCACTTCCTCGCCCGAGGGGCCGAAGAAAACGCCGACTCGCGTGTTCTTCCAGGTCTCGCCAACGCCCGTCTCCTCTGCGAACTGCTGGAGCAGTTCGTCGGCGGGGCCCTTGCCCTCGTAGGTGGTGACGCCGAGCATGTGCTCGGCCGTCTCGTAGTGGGGCGTCAGCTCCGCCGCCCAGTCCTCGGCCAGGCCATCCCACTGGGCGTGGTTGAAGAAGCTCGGGCGGGCGCGGTACAGGGTGTTGGCGAACCCGAGGCTGCCGCCGCCGACTCCGCTGCCGGAAACGATGAACACGTCCTTGAAGACCGTCATCCGGAAGATGCCGCGCAGGCCGATCCGCGGCATCCAGTAGTAGCGGCGAAGGTGCCATGTGGACTTCGCGAAGTCTGCATCCTCGTAGCGGCGGCCGCTCTCCAGAACGCCCACGGAATAGCCCTTTTCGGCAAGGCGCAGCGCCGAGACTGAGCCCCCGAAGCCCGACCCGATCACGAGCCAGTCGTACGAATCCTCCACGCCGCAAGCCTACTGCGGGAGGTCTCTGGTGAGGGGCGCGAACGCGGCGGCGCGAGCGTAGAGGACGTAGAGCTTGAACGACGCCGCGTAGGGCTCAGAGCAGGCGCCCTCGAAGGTCTCCATGGCCTCCTCGTCGCTCAGCGCCGGAGCGCTCACCGCGGAGTCTTGGCGGTTGAGCTGGCCGCGGAGGTCGGCGATCGTCGCCAGCTTCTCGTCGTCGGTGCCTTCAACCCAGTCGCTGCACTGCACCCCCGAAGAGACCGAGCCTGCCTTCTCGCCGCCCAGGGCGTCGGCCGCCGCCTCGTCGCCCGCGGCCTCGTTGCCACAGCCTGCGTGGAAGAGTGCCAGGCCGACCAGCAGGGAGGTAGCTAGCCCCCGGATCGTTCCGCTACCGGGTTGCACCGCTCTCGAGGATCTCCTCGAGCCTGTCTGCGATCGCGCGGCCCATCGGGGAGCGCGCCGCCGCCCGATGGCGGGCATCGAGCTCACGTGCCTGCGCCCGAGCCTGTGAGGTGCCCGGCCGGGCGGGCATGTCAAACCAGTAGCAGTTGCCGAGGCCCGGATCGCCGGTGGGGTCGCTCTTGCTCCACATCGAGCAGTCGAGCAGAGCGGCCTCCTTCTGCGAGTCGCCGTTCCCGACGCTGAGCGCCGGGTTGGTGCCGTTCGCACAGTCGGGGAGCACGTTCGGTGGAGTGCCGCCGGTACCGGCGCCTTGGCTCGTGATGCTGCCGGCGGTGCCGTCGGGTCCCTCGTTGCCGTACCAGCAGTTGCCGTCGTTCAGCGGGAACTCGTCCCACCAGAAATCGACGCCGTTGGGCAGGGTCTCTGGACTGCCGCCGAGCGCGGTCTTGTTGCCGAACTTGCCCAGTCCTGGGTGCTTGCTAAATCCGGGCGGGACCTGACCCATCTTGTTGTTGAAGTAGCGGTTGTCGCATGAGGTCGAGCCCGTCAGATCCGGTAGCGCCGCTTCGCAGTGGAAAGCGGAGTCGACGTTGCCGTCGGGGTCGCCGGCCACGGCGTCCGGCACCGACGCCAGCAACGCGCCGTGGCGCCAGTTGTCAAAGATCCAGTTGTCGTGGACGCGGCCGTCGTTCATGCCGGGCCAGACGATCGCGGTGCCAATCGGCATCGGGACCAGCGGCTTGACGGGCGGATCCTCGATGTAGAGGTTGAGGTTGTTCGAGTAGATGTAGTTGTTGTCGATCTGCATCCCGTCCGCCGGGTAGCCGGGGTGCCCGGGCGCTGAGAGGGTGTCGGAGGAGATTCCGTTCGTGTTCCCGTAGATGTGATTGCGCGTCATCCGGACGGAGTTGCCCATCGAGCCGGAGTAGGCCAGCGTCGATCCGTGCAGGTCGCAGCGGCGAACGGTCGTGTTGATGCGCTGGTCGGGATAGAAGCTCTCGTCGCGGAACTCGCCCGTCTGCGGCGAGGCGCCAGGGTAGACCACCGCGTCGCCCGAGCCGTAGCCGTCGCAGTTCTGGATCATGTTGTGGTCGGTCGTGAAGCTGAGGTGGCCGTAGTCGGCGGCCCAGAAGAACTTGACCTTGTCGAGCAGGACCCCGTCGGTCTCCTCGGTGTAGAAGCCGTGCTCGAGCGCGCCGCGCATCGTGAAGTTGCGCCCGACGAAGCCATCGGAGCGATCGGTGCGAAGCACGACGTGCTTCGCGTAGCAGGGGCTGATGCCGGTGTCGCGGTCGGCCGAGCAGTCGTCGACGTTCTTGCCGGGCTCGGCGCCAAACTGCCTGGCCTTGCCCGCGTAGCGCTTGCCGGCGTCGAGGATCACGTCCTCGGCCTTCACACCCGAGCCCTCGATCTGCAGGTTGCAGCGCACGCAGCGCCCCAGTTCCTGCTCAGGAATTCCGTGGCGGTCGGGCTCGGGGCTGGCAAGTGGGTCGCCCTTGGTCGCCCGTCCCTGGACGTAGACCAGGTTCTGGTCGTTGGGACAGGTCGCCTGGTACTCGTAGCTGGGAGTGTTCGCCGGCGCGTTGGCGTCGGAGGCCTCCTCGTCCTGCTGGAGCAGTGACGGGTTGCAGCGCGGATCGTTGGTCGGCGCCTTTCGTGACTTGGGCTCGGTGTATCGACCGGGCATGATCACGACCCGGTCGTTGTTGCGGGAGCGGTTGACGGCTTTCTGGATCGAGCTGAACCGGCACTTGCGCGCCAGGGCCCGGTTCGCCCTGATCATCTTCCGGGCCTTGTTTGCCGAGTAGCGAATCTTCGGCTGGCTGGGCCGGATCCGGAACCCCCGCTTGGTCGCGCTGCGCACGGAGCGCTTCAGCAGCGCCAGCGACTTGCGGCCGCCCGCGCCCTGGCAAACGACCCGCACCCTTCCCGGCCCCCTACCGGTGAGCGCCGATCCGAAGGAGCGCGCGCTCGGAACCTTGCCGCCCGCTGCCGGCGTGACCGAGGTATCGGGCGTGGGGTCGGGCCAGTACGAGGGCCGCTCGAGGTGCGCAAAGGCGAGCGCCGGTAGGGCGAGCGCCGAGAGGGCGGCGCTCGCGATGAGCAGGGGCAGGCGGCGGCGCGAAGGGGCAGTTTGCATCCCGCGCGACGATAACAGCGCGCTCGCCCGATCGCGCCGGTTGGCGCCCCCGGGAAGCCCGCCCGGTGATGCTTAACGCCAACTCAAAGAAGGGGCGGCGAAATCCGCGTCGTAGAGCCATTTACGGGCCTGGTTCCACTTTGACACCCCTCCGCGGCGGCTGGTAGCTTCGCTGGGTGTGTGTTCGGGTAGGCCGTTCACGCCGCTAGGGGATGCGAGAGATCAAGATTTATAGGAAGCCTGTTTGAGAGGTTCGGCGGCGATTGGCCGGATCGCAGCGATCGTCGCGCTGGCCGTGGCGGTCGTCGCTGTCGTGATGCTCTTTTCGGGCGGCGACGAGGAGTACGAGGTTACGGGCGAGTTCACGAACGCCTCGCAGCTGGTGCCCGGCAACGAGGTCGTCGTCGGCGGTCTCGCCGCCGGCTCGGTCAAGTCGATCGAGCTCGGCGACTCCGGCCAGGCCCTGGTCACCTTCACCGTCGACGAGCAGTTCGCCCCGCTGGCCCGGGGCACGACCGCGACCGTGCGCCAGGGCTCGTTGTCCTCGATCGCCGGCCGCCGGCTCCAGCTCACCCTGCCGCCCGAGGGCACGGCCGGCGAGGAGATCCCCTCCGGCGGGCTCCTGGACCAGTCCGAGACCGTCTCCGCGGTCGACCTCGACGAGGTCTTCAACACCCTCGACACCGAGACCGTCGACGACTTTAAGCGCGTGATCCTCGGCTTTCGCGACTCCTATGAGGGCGTCGCCAAGCAGGCCAACAAGGGCCTTCGTTACGCCAACCCGTTCCTCAGCTCCTCACGGAGGGTCTTCGGCGAGCTGACCCGCGACACCCGCGCTTTCGAACAGCTGCTCGTCGATACCGCCTCGCTCTCCGGCGCCCTGGCCGCGCGCGAGGCGGACATCTCCCAGCTCGTCGGAAATGCCAACCGGACCATGACCGCGATTGGCAACCGCCGAGCCGATCTGACCGAGGCGATCCTGCGCCTGCCCAGCTTCATGCGCCAGGCCAACACCACCTTCGTCAACCTGCGCGCCTCGCTCGATGATCTCGACCCGCTGGTCTCGGCCTCGATTCCGGTCGCCCAGCGCCTCGGCCCCTTCTTCGCGATCTTCCGACAGGCTGCCGCCGACGCGGTGCCGACGATTCGCGATCTCGACGCGATCGTCCGTCGCCCGGGCAAGGGCAACGACCTCGTCGAGCTGACCCGCGCGGGCGTGCCCCTGGCCAGGGTTGGGGTTGGCTCGGGCGCTCCTGACTGCGGCTCGGACCCCAACGTGGACTTCGCCTCCGCCGCGGACGACGACTTCACCCAGGGCAGCCTCGGTGAGGCGGCATGCGCGCTTCGCAACGGCCTGCCGCAGCTCTCGAGCCTGCGCGCCTACACGCCTGAGCTGCTCGGTTGGTTCGACGGCTTTTCCAAGCCCGGCCTCACCGATGCCAGCGGCGGCATCGGGCGCGTGGCGGCGACCTTCAACACCTTCACGATCTCCCCCGGCGGCTTGCCGGACCTGTTTTCGCCGATCCCGCTCAGTCAGCTCTTCGACAACAACCCCGCAACGCCGTCCATCGATACCGGCAACGACGCCCGCTGCCCTGGCGCGCTTGAGCGCGACCCCGGCGACGGTTCGACCCCGTTCACCGATGGCGGCCAGCTCAATTGCAACCCGAACGACATCCCGGTGGGCGGTTGACATGAGGCGGATCGCGACATTCCTGGCGCTGATCGGTTCGACCGCGGCAATTCTCGCGACCACGGCGGCGGGTGACGACGCCCATACCTACAAGCTGGTGATCTTCAACGCCTTCGGTCTGGTCGAGGGCTCTGAGATCAAGATCGCGAACGTTCCCGCCGGCACGGTGACCGACCTCGCGATCAACGAGGACAAGCAGGCTGTGCTCACGGTTGAGCTGGTCGGCCCGCAGTCGGTACTCGGGTCCGACAGCGAATGCAGCGCGGAGCCGCAGTCACTGATCGCCGAGTATTTCGTCAATTGCCAGCCCGCCGGCCCGCCGCTCGCCGAGAGCGCCACGCTCGCCAAGCCCGTCGCGCAGACGGTTCAAAACGATTTGGTCTTCAACACGTTGCGAATGCCGTTCAAGCAGCGCTTCCAACTCCTGATCAACGAGTTCGGGACTGCGCTGGCCGGAAACCCTGAGAATCTGAACGCCGCGATTGAGGCTGGTGCTCCGGCGCTGGTCGATCTGCACAAGGCCCTGCGCCTGCTTGCAAACCAGAACAAGACCATCGCCCAATTGAACGTTGACTCGGACGAGATCATCGGTGACCTCGCCGCCCGTACCGGTGACGTTGTCGACTTCGTCGAGACCGCAGGCGACGCAGCGGCCGCGTCCGCCGAGCGCCGCGACGATCTCTCGACCGACTTCGACCTGCTCGACGACGCCCTGGTCGAGCTCGAGCCCACGATGGTCGAGCTGGCGAGGGTCGCGCGCGAGTCGACGCCGCTGCTTGCCGACCTGCGCCGCTCGGCGCCGCAGCTGAACACGCTCGCGCTCAACACTCCCGACTTCGCCAACGCCACGGAGCGTTCGCTGGTTGCCCTCGGCCGCGCCTCCAAGCCGGGCCGGAAGGCCCTGGCGCGTGGCCGCGACGAGCTGAAGGCACTGGCCGACGCCGGCGTCGGCGCCCCCCGGGTCGCTGAGCTGGTCGCGGATCTGCTCTCCGACATCTCCGATCAGCGCCGCTCGGTCGAGGAAGACAGGCGCGCCGAGCGCACCTGTGACGACGCGACCCGTCCGTGCTACTCGACCGGACGCACCGACGCCGACCACTCCTCCGGCCGGGTTGGTTACACCGGCATGGAGGGCATCCTCAACTACTTCTACTACCAGGCGGGTTCGCTCAACCAGTTCGACGCGCAGGGCCACCTGCTGCACTTCAGCTTCTACGACATCTTTGAGGGTCCCTGCGGTGCCTTCAACCCGGACCCGGGCGCCGTTCCGGCCGAGGGCGGCGGTACCACCACGAACTTGCTCGACGCCGAGAACTGCGTCGGCTGGCTCGGCAACCAGCAGCCCGGCATCAACGAGGACCAGTCGAACGATCCCGACCTTCGCTTTGGGCGCTATGACGGTTCCGTCTGCCCGGACGGCTCGACTCACCTGGACATCTGCGACCCGAACCTCCCGGCCGAGTTTTCCGCCCAGGCCACCCAGACTCGCGCCGGGGCCCGCGCCGCCGCGGGTGCCGCGCCACCGGCCGAGGGACAGGGTTCGGGTGAGGGTGCCGGCCCACAGCTGCCAGGCCTTCCGCCGGGACTGCCCGCCGATCCCGATGACGTCCGCGACCAGATCCAGGACCTCCTCGACGTTCCTGGCGCTTCGGCCAACGGTCTGCTCGGCAGTGGTCGCAACGACAGGCGTGGCAAGGGTGGTCGCAGGGACGGTGGCGGTCGCAACGGTGGTGGCGACCCGACGGTGGGAGCCGACCAGGCGGCAGAAGACCTACTCGACTTCCTCTTTGGATCATGAGACGACGTAGCCCGATAGCAGCGCTCGCAGCCTCCCCGACGATGGTCGGGGCGATCACGACGCTGATCGTGATCGTCGCCGTGTTTCTCGCATACAACGCGAACAACGGTTTGCCGTTCGTGCCCGTCTATCGCGTCTCGGTCGAAGTCCCCGACGCGGCTCGCCTCGGAAACAACAACGAGATCCGGATCGGCGGCTCCCGGGTGGGCGTGGTCGAGTCGATCGAGCCGATCGCGCTCTCCGAGCAGACGCAAACCGCGCAGACAACGGGCGAGGAGCCGGCCGCGCCGGCAGCCGCGAACGTCGCACCGGTGGGCGCCCGGCTGAACCTGAAGCTCGACAAGACGGCTCAGCCGTTGCCGAAGGACTCGGTCTTCCGCGTCCGCTACCGCTCCTCGTTCGGCCTGAAGTACCTGGAGATCGTCCGCGGCGTGGGCGACGATGCTCCCGAGGGCTTCGTCTTCGATGGCAACAACGACGCCCCGCCCGGGACCGACTTCGTCTCCTGCAAGTCGCCGGTCGGCGCCGAAGGTTCGGCGGAATCGCTGCCGTCGGAGGCGCAGGACGGCTGCTTCCAGTCGCAGACGGAGTTCGACGCGATCTCCAACACCTTCGACGCGAAGACGCGCGAGGCCGGTCGCCGCAACCTCGTCGGCTTCGGTAACGCATTCGCCGGGCGCGGAATGTCGCTAAACGATGCGATCGAGGGTCTGAACCCGCTCTTCACCAACCTGCGCCCCGTCTCGCGGTTGCTCGCCGACCCCGACACGGGTCTACGCCGTTTCTTCGCCGAGTTGGCGGACACGGCTCGCATCGTCGCTCCGGTCTCCGAGCAACAGGCACAGTTCTTCGCCAACGCCGCGGTTGCCTTCGCGGCGCTCTCCCGCGATCCCCTGGCCCTTCAGGAGACGATCTCCGAGGGCCCGGAGACACTGCGCACATTGATCGACACGCTGCCGCGCCAGCGCATCTTCCTCGCCGAGTTCGCCGAGCTCGCCAGCCGGTTGCGACCCGGCGTTCGGGACCTCCAGGTCGCCCTGCCCAGCCTAAACAGCGCGATCCGCGTCGGCACGCCGGTCCTGAACCGCAGCGTGCGAGCCGCGCGGGACCTGCGAGGCGTCTTCATCGAGCTGCGCCGCCTGATCGACCAGCCGACGACGAAGCTCTCACTGGTCCGTCTGCGCGAGACGTTCGACGAGGCCAATCCGCTGCTTGAATGGGTTGTCCCCGCTCAGACGGTCTGCAACTACTTCAACTACTGGTTCACCTACCTGCCCGAGTCGCTCTCAGACCGCGATCAGGTTGGCTTCAACTTCCGCCAGACGCTCGTCAACGCTCCCAATGCCGAGTTCGGAGACAATCCGGTCAACGCGTACGCGGGCAACAACGCTTCGGCAATCTCGGGCCCGTTGCCGAACCCGCTTCAGACCGGTGTGTTCAAGCCGAAGGAACTGCCGATCCTTCACGGCAACCCCTACGCGCCGACCGGTCAGGACGGCGACGACTGCCAGCCCGGGCAGACCGGCTACATCCTCGGAACCGGGCCCGGCCTGTCGGTTCCGAGCCAGCCCGCCAGCAACCCGGCGGTAGGCGTCTCTGACATTCCCGGCTCGCGCGGCGTCACCGACCTCTACTTCAACTCCGACGGGGCGCGCGTGCTTCGCGACACCCGTGTCAACTCGAGGCAGCCGGACTGATGAGGGTTGGCAACCGACAACGACTGCCCAACTCCGTGATCGGGCTGGTCATGGTGGTGGTGCTCGCGATCGCGTCGTACCTCGCGTTCACCAAAGAGATTCCGTGGGCGGCGAAGTACGAGGTGCAGGCGGTGTTCGAGTCGGCCGGGAACATCCGTGTCGATTCGCCTGTGCGCATCGCCGGCGTCAATGTCGGCAAGGTCACGGGCGTCGAGCACCTCGACTCCGGGGCTTCGCCGGACCTGCTCCAAGTGCAGGCTGGCGACGACCCACCCGCCACGGACTTTGTGCCCGAGACGGCCTCGGTCGTGACCATGCAACTTGAGGATTCCGCGCTCCCGCTGCGCACGGACGCGACGATGAAGCTGCGCCCGCGCTTGTTCTTGGAGGGCAACCTCTTCGTCGACGTGAAGCCCGGCAGCCCGAATGCCGAGACCGTCGACCAGGACTACACCTTCCCGGCCAGTCAGACCTCGATCGCGGTCCAGCTGGACCAGGTGCTCACCACGCTCCAGTCCGATGTCCGCAGCGATCTGCAGATCCTGCTTGACCAGTTCGGCAATGCCCTGACCAAGTACGGCGGCGCGAAAGGCTTCCGCGAGCTCTACCGCAGCTCGCCCGGTGCGTTCCGCTACACCTCCCAGGTCAACCAGGCCCTGCTGGGGACGTCTCCGAATGACCTCTCCGACCTGATCGTCAACCTCGACTCCACGGTGGACGCCCTGGGTCGCGACGAGGGCGCGCTGCAGGATTTGGTCACGAACCTGCGGATCGTCACCGGGTCATTCGCCGCGCAGGACGCCGAGCTGGAGCGCGCGATCGGGATCCTCCCGGACGTTCTGCGCGAGGGAGAGCCGGCGTTGGCCAGCCTAAACAGGGCGTTCCCGTCGGTGCGAGCGTTCGCTCGCGAGGCGCTGCCCGGCACGCTGTCCACCCCGGCCACGCTCGACGCGCTGACCCCCTTCCTCGGCCAGGTGCGCGGGCTCGTGTCGCGGCCCGAGCTGCGCGGTCTGGTTGGCGACCTGCGCCCGACGATCCCGAAGCTGACAAAGCTCACCCGCAGGACGATCCCGTTCCTGCGTCAGGGCAGGGCGTTGTCGAGCTGTTTCAACGAGGTGGTGATCCCGTGGTCGCAGGACACCGTGCCCGATCCGGACATTCCGGCCTCCGGCAAGGTCTTCGAAGAGCTGGGGTACGGGCTCGTCGGGATCTCGGGCGAGAGTCGCTCGGGCGACGGGAACGGCTCCTACATCCGCGTCCTCGGCGCCGGTGGCCTGAACACGGTGGTCTTTCCCGATCAGTTCAACGAGGGCGGCCCGGTGGACGGCGTCGGCACGACCCTGCTGCCGATTGAGGGTGCCCGTCCGGCGATCCAGTCCTCGCTGAAGACGCCGTTCCGGCCCGACGTGGCCTGTGAGACAAACGAGCCGCCGAATCTGGACTCCGGTGCGGCTGGTGCCCCGCCGATGCAGTCCCAAAGCCCGCAGGCCGCGCCCCAGGCCGACGGCGCCACCCTGGCCCGGGCGACCGAGCTCCAGGAGGCAATGGCGGACGCCCTCAAGACCCTCTCCAAGCCAGACATCTCGAGGGCGCGAGCGCTCGCCGCCGACGAGGTGCGAACCGAAAGTAGCGACGACTATCAGCGACTCCTCGCCCAGGCCTACGGGTTCGAGTCCCTGCTCGACCTGCTCCCGGAGGGTGATTCCAAGTGATCGTCGCAATCCGCAAGAGCCTCCGTGACTTCATCGCCGTTCTCGCGCTCGTGGTTATCGCATCGGCGGTGAGCTACTACATCCTCCAAGAACAGCGGTTGCGCATCCCGGTGCTCGAGGAGAAGCCGTTCGAGCTCAAGGCCGAGTTCGAGACGGCACAGGGCGTGGTCGCCGGGCAGGGCCAGACGATTCGGGTAGCGGGAGTGCGTGTCGGCGACGTCGCCCAGGTGGAGCTGGTCGACGGCCGCGCGGTGGTCACGTTCGCGATCGACCGCGAGTACCTGCCGATCTATCGCGACTCGACGATGCTCCTGCGTCCGCAGACGGGTCTGAAGGACATGTTCTTCCAGCTCGACCCCGGCACGAGGGCCGCGGGTGAGTTCGACGAGGGCGACACCTTGCCGGTGGCGAACACGGCGCCAGACGTCAATCTCGACGAGATTCTCGCTGCGCTAGACGGCGACAGCCAGTCCTACCTGCGCACCCTGGTGGTCGGCCTCGGCCGCGGGCTTGAGGGCCGCGACCGTGACCTTGGCAAGGTGCTGGCGGCGCTCGGCCCGATCAACCGCGACCTCGACCAGCTCTCGACCGAGGTCGCCAAGCGCGACGACAACCTCGCGCGCCTGATCCACAACCTGAACATCCTCACCAAGGGTGTCGGCCAACAGGACGAGGACATCGCGACCCTGATCAGCGCCTCGAACTCGACCCTGGGCGCGATCGCCGAGCAGGACCCCGACGTTCAGCGGGCTACGGACGTGTTGCCGGACGCCCTGGGCGCGACCCGCGACGCGCTGTCGGTGGCTGACGAGTTCGGCAACGAACTGGGTGGCAGCCTCGAGGCTCTACGACCGTTCGCGCGCAATCTGACTGACATGAATATCGCCCTGCGTAGCCTCGGCGAGCGCACGACGCCGGTGCTCGCGAATCAGATTCGCCCGTTGGTGCGCGCCGCGCGCCCGGTCGTGCCTGACCTGCGCCGGGCTGCGAACAGGTTTTCCAAGGCGGCTCCGAAGCTGACCCGCGTCGGCAAGAAGCTGAACGAGCTTGGCAATATGGCCGGGTACAACCCGCGCGGTGCCGAGGAGCCCGGCGTGGCGGGGCGCGACGAGGGTTACCTCTACTGGGGCGCCTGGCTCGGCCACAACGGAACCTCCACCTTCGCAAGCCAGGACGGCAACGGCCTCTACCGCCGCCTCTACTTCACCGCCAGCTGTTCGAATCTGGCCAGTCTCCTGGCGGGTGGCCCGGCAGGCCCGCTGGTCACCGCGATCGTGACCGGGCTCGGCCCGGTCTTCGAGGACGAGGGGGCGTGCGGCTGATGCAAAAGCAGGCCCCTTCAGCCGGTCGCATCCTCGTCGCCGCGGGCTTCACGCTCTCGTGCTTCGGATTGATCCTCTTCCTGTGGGTGGCCTTCGGTGGTCCGACCCCGCTCGCGTCGAAGAGCTACCGGATCTCCGCGTACTTCCCCGAGGCGACCCAGCTCGCGGTCGAATCTGACGTGCGCATCGGCGGCGTCTCGGTCGGCAAGGTCAAGTCGATGGAATTGGCACCCGTCTCTGAGCGCGTCGACGGACTCGATACGACCGAGGCCGAGATCGAGATCGAGCCGCAGTTCGCGCCGATCTCCACCGACGCGAACGCGATCCTGCGCCAAAAGACGCTGCTTGGCGAAACCTACGTCGAGCTGACCTCGGGCACGGAGCCCGGCTCTGAGGAAGCGCCGATCGCGCTCGGCGCCGCCGCCAACGTCACCGACGCGGAGGCAGACGCGGTCGAGGCGATCCCCGAGGACGGCACGCTGCCGGTCGCGCGCACCGAGAACGCAACGCAGATCGACGAGATCTTCAACGCCCTCGACGCCGAGACCCGTGGCGCCTTCCAGCGCTGGCAGGCCAACGCCGCGGTTGCGATCCAGGGGCGTGGTGTGGACCTAAACGACACCCTGGGCAACCTCGGCCCGTTCGTCACCGACGCCTCCTCGATCCTTGAGGTGGTCGAGGGCCAGAGCGCCGCGGTCAAGGGCCTCATCCGTGACACCGGCACCACGTTCGCAGCGCTGTCGAGCCGCGATCAGGAGCTGGCCGGGGCGATCACCGGCTCCGAGGCTACATTCGGCGCGCTGGCCGACGCGGACGAGGCACTGGCCGACGCGATTCAGGTCTTCCCCACCTTCCAGCGCGAGACGAGGGCCACCCTGGCGCGCCTCGATCGCTTCCAGGCGGACACCCGCCCGCTGGTCCAGGAACTTTTGCCTGTGGCCAACGACATCAGCCCGACGCTGCAGTCGGTGCGCGAACTCTCGCCCAACCTCGAGAGCCTTTTCCGCAACCTCGGGCCGCTGATCAAGGCCAGCCGCAGGGGACTTCCAGCGCTCGAGCGCTTCCTTGGCGCCGAGGGCCTGCGGCCGGTGCTCGATGCTTTTGATCCGTTCCTTGCGAACATCAACCCCGCGGTACGGATGCTCTCCGCCTACCGCGCAACCGTGACCGACTTCCTCGCAACTCCGGGCGTCGGGACCTCGCGAACGCTCGACCCACAGGCGGGGCAACCCGCAGCCCGGCATTTCCTGGCCCAGTTCGGATACACCTCGTCCGAGTCGCTCTCGGTCTATCCGAACCGCATCGCGAGCAACCGGGGCAACGGCTACCCGAACCCGCTCTATCTGCAGGAGCCGCTTCTGAGCACGCGCGGGATCCCGGCCAACTTCGATTGCAAGAACCTCGACTACGCCCCGGGCGGTACGGGCGGGGACCCCGACGAGGACGAGCTAGACAAGGACGCTCCGGCTGCCGGTGGCGTCCCGGCTCAGTCCAATACCTTCGCCGGCTGCTTCATCCAGGGCAACTTCGCGCCTGAATTCGGTGGCCTGCGCGCGCCGAACCTCTTCGCCGACCCCTAGGCCGCGCATCCCCTCTGATAGAAGCCTTTCGGGATGAGTGCGGCCGAGGAAGCGAGCGCGTGGGTGGAGGCTGTTCGAGGCCTCGGCGAGAAGCTAGGCGTTCGCTATGAGCCGGTCGGGGCGCTCAATCCGCGCGGCGGTCCGGCGACCCTCTGCCCCGGCGGCTCCAATCGCCTCACGGGGCAGCTCGGCGAGGGGTTCTGGGGCGCGTCGTGCGATGCGCTCGAGCGCGAGGAGGGCTCGTTCATGCGCAAGGCCGTGTTGCCTGGCGCCGTGCTGGCGAAAGCCCACATGCCCGATCTCGCAGCGGTGATGCCCACGTTCAACGTCGAGTCGCTCGACGGGGCCGAGGACAGAATCGAAAGCCGCCTCTCCCGTCGGCGAGTGCAGTTCGAGTCGATCGACTTCAACGAGCGCTTTATTGCCACCGTGCCGAGCGACTACGACCCGATCGCGCTGCGTGAGACGTTTAGCCCCGGGTTCCTCGACTGGGTCGCCGGTATCGACGCCGACGTGGACTTCGGCATCTCGGAGCGCCAGCTGTACTTCCTCTGGCGCCTGGGCAAGCGAGACGCGGACGAGTATGCAACGGCACTGGAGAATGCCGCGGAGCTCTTTCGCCGGATCCGCTCAGAGATGGAGGAGCACGGCATCAACACCTACCAGGCCGGCCCGTGGCATGCGGGCCTCGAACCCTTCCCGACGGCCTAGTGCTCAGACGGCGGGCGCGACGTATCCAGCGTCGCCCGGCAACAGCATCTTCCAGCCGCTGTCCGAGGCGGAGTCCTCGACGACGTTCGGCATGACGGCCTCGACGGTGAGTGCCCGGGCAACCTCCATCGCTTCGTCGGAGGTTTCGTAGGGGAGTAGCGATTCGAGCTGCTTGATGGTCGGAAAGACGAGTTCCAGCTCGCCCTCCTCGCCGCGGCGTAGCGCTGCGGCCGGGTTCATCCATTCGGCATCGACGATCTCGTGGCCGTCGGGCTCGGGTGGGCTGTGGGCTGGGGCGAGCGCCATGTAGAAGCGGGTGTCGAAGCGAACGGGAACCGGCTCAGGGGTGATCCAGCGTGACCAGAGCACCAGCTCGGAGTCCAGGGCCAGCTCGATGCCCGCCTCCTCGCCTAGCTCGCGGATGGCGGCCGCGCGGTGGGCAAGCTCGTCGGCGCCGAGGTCGGTCTCGGCTCCGGCGACGCCCGTGATCAGCTCCTCGGCCTCGACCGCCCCGCCCGGGAATACCCACGCGCCCGGCATGAATCGCATCTCCGGGTTGCGCTTGACCATCAGCACCTCGAGCTCGCGTTGGGCGTGCTTGCCCCCGCGGCGCAGCAGGATGATCGTGGCGGCGGGGCGTGTCGGGGCGGGCTGAAATCCCGGCTCAAGCGGGTTGCGTGCTCCGGCGGCGTCGGCGGGAAGCTCCGTCATCGCGCGAATCCTCGCAGACCCCATTTCGCCGTGCGCGCACTTTCGCTCCACAGCGGACGGAGATCGCGCGCGGTCCGGGCGCTGGGCTAAATTGCCGGGGCGTGAGCGCTGAGACCGAGACGAAACAGCTTTGGATTTGCACCTCCTGCGGGTTCATTTACGACCCCGCCGAGGGCGATCCCGATGGTGGTATCCCTCCCGGGACAGCCTTCGAGGATGTGCCCGACAGCTGGTTTTGCCCGGTCTGCGGCGCCCGCAAGAGCGACTTCGAGCACTACGACGAGTAGGACGGCGATAACTGACCGTCCGGTCAGTTGGTGTATGGTGGCGGCGATGGGGGCCACCGACGGCTACTTCCCGCGAGGTAACTCGATGCTCCGCGAGGTGCACGAACAGCGCGCCGTCGGGCTGCTCTATGGCCAGCGCGGGCTGATGGTCGGCGCCGCCGATCCCGTCGTCGTGACCGGGACATTCGAGACTTCGAAGGGCGCCCCCGCGCCGTTTGAACGGCTGGTTCGTACGGCGAAGATCTTCGAGGCGATCAACCTCGGCAGCAAGATCGAGGCCGACGCGGTGCTCGAGCGTGTTCACAGTCTGCACTCCCGCGTCAACGGCGAGCTGAGCTTTGACGCAGGTCCTGCCGCGGCCGGGACCCGCTATGACGCCTACGAGCCCAACCAGATGCTTTGGACGCTCGGCTGCATCGCCGACTCGGCGCTTTACTTCTACGAGCTGTTGGTGCGCGAGACAACTCCGGCTGAGCGCGAGGACTACTGGCGCGACTACGTGCTCTGGGGTGGTCTGTTCGGGCTTTCCGCCGAGACGATGCCCTCCACCTACTCGGAATTCCGCTCGTGGTTCGACGGGCGTCTGGCCGGTCAGGAGATGTATCTGACCGAGCATGCCCGCGACATTGGGCGCATGGTCGCGCTGGAGCTGCCGGCGCCACCCTACGCCCGCGCGCCGCTCCAGCTGGCGAACCTCATGATCATCGGATCGCTTCCGCGGCGCCTGCGGAAGATGTATGGACTTCGGTGGACGCCCGCTCACGCCGCGGCCTTCGCCGCGACCGCCCGGGCGCATCGAACCGCGCGGCCGCTCGTGCCGCGCAGCCTCCGCCGGGGGCCCTGCGAGCGCAACTACGAGCTGATCGGCCGGTCCGAGGGTCGCTACGGCCGCCGCCAGGCCGAGCGCTCCGTCGCTGCGATGAGAGCTACGCGGCGCGCGTGATCTCAACCGGCGCCTGGGCCGCCGGTTGGAGACGCGCCGGCTCGGCGCCGTAGACGCTGTCGTATGCAGCGTCGATCGACTGGGCGACGATCCCGACGAGTCGCCGAAGCTCCGCCTTGCTGATCGCCAGTGGTGGCATCAACACGACCGTGTCGCCGAGCGGCCGCACGATCGCGCCCCGTTCACGGGCGGCCAGGGTCACCCGATGACCCATGCGCATGGCCGAATCGTGCTCGCCCAGGTCGATTCCGGCCATGAACCCGCGGCCACGGACCTCGCTCACCCTCGGCGACTCGCCAACCTGCCGCAGCAGCTCGCCGAGGAGCCTGATCTTCGGCTGGAGGCGCAGCAGCGTGCCCTCGCTGTCGAACGCGTCGAGGTTCGCCAGCGCGGCGGCGCAGGCGAGCGGGTTGCCCGTGTAGGTGTGGCCGTGAAAGAAGGTTCGGAAGTCCTCGTGCTGGCCGAGAAATCCCTCGTAGATCCGCTCGGTGGCCAGCGTCGCCGCCAAGGGCATGTAGCCGCCGGTGAGCCCCTTCGCGATGCACATCAGGTCGGGTGCGACTCGCTCCTGCTCGCAGGCGAACATCGTGCCGGTGCGGCCAAAGCCGGTTGCGACCTCGTCGCAGATCAGGAGCGTGTCGTGCTCGTCGCAGAGCTCTCTGACCTTCCGTAGGTAGCCGGGGGGCTGGACCCTGATGCCCGCCGCGCCCTGAACGAGTGGCTCGACGATCACGGCGGCAATCTCGCCCTTGTGGAAGTCCAGGATGCACTCGAGCTCGTCGGCATCGCCGGGGGCGACCTGATGGGAGTCGAAGAGCAGCGGCTCATAGCAGGAGTGGAAGAGGTCTATGCCGCCGACCGATACCGCCCCCACCGTGTCACCGTGATAGGCCTCGGTCAGCGAGACGTACTGGCTTCGCCGGGTGTGCGCACCGCCCTGCTGCCGCCAATACTGGAAGGCCATCTTGAGGGCGATCTCGGTTGCGGTTGATCCGGAGTCCGAGTAAAAGACGCGGTTGAGACCCGGCGGCGCGATCTCGACCAGGCGGGCGGCCAGCTCGGCCGCTGCCGGATGGGTGAGCCCGAGCATCGTGGAGTGGGCCACCCGGTCGAGCTGATCGCGGATCGCCTTGTCGATGCCGGGGTGCCGGTGGCCGTGGACGTTGCACCACAGCGACGAGGTCCCGTCGATGTAGCGGCGGCCGGTGCTGTCGATCAGGTCCGTGCCCTCGGCGCGGACGATGACCGGCGCGTCCTCCTCGCACCAGGAGAGCTGCTGGGTGAACGGATGCCATAGGTGGGAGGTATCAGCGTCTGAAACGGGGTTCGGCATCGCTCGCCAGCGACACTACGACGAGCGTCGGCGGAACGCCTGCGCTTGCCCAGCCACCGGGCGGTCGGTCTAGCGCTGGACGCTGAGCGGCGGCCAGGTTTCGGGAGCGGCGACGTCCACGTGCTCCAGGGTGAGGACGGTGACCTCACCGAGCCGCTCGATGGTTTCGCGGTTCGAGCGCTCCATCGGGCTCGGCTCGCCGGGCCACGGCGTGAGCGCGACGGCTGCGACCGCGAGGCCCGCGGCCCGCACCGCCTCCAGGGTGAGCAGCGTGTGGTTGATGGTTCCGAGACCCGGGGAGGCCACTACCACCACTGGTAGGCCCAGCTCCCGAGCCAAGTCGCGCACCAGGTACCGCCGAGTGTGCGCTTTGCGAGCGCCGTGATCGCTTTTTGCACGCTCGGCAAAGTTGCTCGTTAGCGGCACCAGGATGCCGCCGACCCCCTCGCAAACGAGGTAGCGCCCGTCCGCGCCGGCCGCCCGAGCGGCCGCTACGAGGCGCGCGGGGTCGATTGCCTCGCCCGCCAGCTCCGCCGCCAGGTGCGGCGAGACCGGGGGCGCGTAGCGGTAGGGCGCGATCTCGTCCGCGGTCTGGTCCGAGCCTGAGGCGAGCTGCAGGAGCTCGTGGTCGGGCAGCTCGCGCCCGCCAGCGTAGTCGTCGAGCCCGCTCACCGCGGGCTTGAAGACGCCAACGCTTGCCCCCCCGGAAGCAGCGGTTCGCGCGATTACGGCGGCCACGACCGTCTTGCCGACCTCGGTCCCCGTGCCGGTCACGAAGACCCCCTTCATCGCCGGGCTCAGGCCGCGCGGCGAAGCTGCGGGGCCTGCTCGGAGAGACCGAGCTCGCGCGCGGCGCGGCCAATGACGCGTGCGGCGCGACGCAGGTCGTCGGCGCTGTGGTTGGCCATCACCGTCAGCCGCAAACGTGAGGTGCCGTCGGGCACCGTTGGAGGCCTGATGGCCTGGGCGAACACCCCCGCGTCGAGCGCCCGCTCGCACAGCGCCATAGCGCGCCGGGCATCGCCCACGACCACAGGCACGATGTGCGTGCGCCCGGGGCCTGCATCGAGCCGCTCCTCGACGAGGGCTTGGCGCAGTATGGCCGCGTTGCGCCGCAGCGCCTCGACCAGGCCCGGGCGCGATGCGAGTAAAGCCAGCGATGCCAGCGCCGCACCAACAGCGGGCGGAGGGAGGGCGGTGGAGAAGATGAACGGGCGAGCGGTGTTGACCAGCAGCTCACGAAGCTGCGCAGAACAGCAGACGAACGCTCCATAGCTACCAAGTGCCTTGCCGAGGGTTCCGACGACTACATCCACCTCGTCGGTCACGCCAGCGGCAGCGACGGCGCCGGATCCGTTCGGGCCGAGGGTTCCCGTGCCGTGCGCGTCGTCGACCATCAGCCGCGCGCCGCGTGAGCGGGTGAGCTCGACCAGCTCGACCAGCGGGGCGACGTCGCCGTCCATCGAGAAGACGCTGTCGGTGACCACGAGCGTCGGCCGGCCGGCCGCCTCGCGCAAGCCCCAGGTGAGGTGCTCGAGGTCGCGGTGCCGGTAGACGAAGGTCTCGGCTCGCGCGAGGCGACAGCCGTCGACGATGCTGGCGTGGTTCAGCTCGTCGGAGCAGACCACCCCGCCCGCTCCCGCCAGAGCGGCGATCGTGCCTGTGTTCGCGAGGTAGCCCGACCCGAAGAGCAGCGCGGCCTCGGTGCCCTTGAAGGCAGCCAGCCGCGACTCGAGCTTCGCGTGGATGTCCATGTTGCCGGAGATCAACCGGGATGCGCCCGAGCCCGCTCCCCAGCGCTCGGCGGCGTCGGCGGCGGCCTGCCGGACCCGGGGGTGGTCGGCCAGGCCCAGGTAATTGTTCGAGCAGAGCAGCAGGACCTCGGAGCCGTCGAGAAGCACCCGAGGGCCCTGCGGCCCCTCGATCGTCCGCAGCTCGCGGCGTAGCCCGGCCCGCTCGAGCTCCTGCATCCGGCGCGCGATCTCGTCCACGGCGACCGCCCCGGCGCTCTTCAGTCGCCCCAGCCCGCGGTGGCCTGGTCGGAAGGTCGCTCCGGGTAGGCGGGGGGCTTGCCCTTCTTGCGGATCACCCGTAGTTGGGTGGAGGGGTCCCAAAAGTTCGCCTCGGCCTGCGAGTCGATCAGATCGTCGATCGGGGTGGCTGGGGTGTTGCCGTCGAGCCAGCCGTCGCGGTTGTCGGGTCGGGGGTTGGCGCCGTTGTCGGACTGGCGGGCGACGTTTAGCCCGAGCTCCTCGAACATCGCCCGATCGTCCGCCGGTTCGGCCCCGAGCGTGGTGAGGAAGTTGCCCATCATCACGCCGTTCAGCCCCGCCTTGACGGCCAGCGGCTGGAGCTCGCCCAGGTTCTCGACGCGTCCGCCGCAGAGGCGGAAGAGCGCCCCCGGGATGATCAGGCGGAAAATCGCGACCCACTTGACGACGTCCCACGGGTTCATCAGTTCGCGGTCGCCGAACTTTGTCCCCTCGCGCGGGTTGAGGAGGTTGATCGGCACCGAGGTCGGATCGATCTCCGAGAGCTCGAACGCCATTTCCACTCTCTGGCGCGGCGACTCGCCCAGGTTGAGGATGCCGCCCACACAGCTCTCCAAGCCAGCCTCGCGCATCGCGTCGATCGTGCGCAGCCGCCCCTCGTAGCGAACGGTGGTGGAGACCTCGGGATAGTAGGAGCGAGCCGACTCGACGTTGTGGTGAACCCGCTGCACCCCGGCCTCCTTGAGCGTCTTTGCCCGCGTGGGGGAGAGGTGACCGATCGAGACGCAGCGCTTCAGGTTCGTCTGCTCGGAGACGAGCTTCGCGCCTTCCACGATCTTCTCGAAGTCGCGCTTGGAGAGCCCCTGGCCCTGGGTGACCATGCAGAACCGGTGTGCGCCGGCGGCCTCGGCCGCTCGGGCATGCTCGAGGATCTGTTCGGGCTCGAGCATTGCGTGCATCGGTGTGTCGGCCTCCGCGTAGCGCGACTGGGCGCAAAAGCCGCAGTCCTCCGCGCAGCCACCCGACTTGGCGTTGACGAGCGAGCACAGGTCCGTGGAATCACCGAAGCGGTCCTTCCGAACCTCCCATGCGCGCTCGACGAGCGCCATTATTTCTTCCTGGGAGTCCAGCTCCCCCAGCGCGAGGGCCTCGTCGAACGAAATCAGCGACGCCATTCGTCCCGAAAACTAGGCTCCGCCCCGGACGGTGTTCTTCGGCGCCGTTAGGCGGCGGCGTTCTCGAGCGATTCCCAGAGGTATATGCACGCGAGCGTGCGGTGCGGGCGCCATGGTTCGGCGATCCGCTCCATCTCCTCGGGCGTGGGCAGCTCTGCGAGCTGGTACTCGGTCCGAACCGCATTGCGGATGCCGAGGTCGCCGACAGGCAGGATGTCCTGACGGCCTAGATGGAACATGCAGAACATGTGCGCGGTCCAGACACCGAGGCCGCGGACGGCGGTCACCTCGGCGATTACCTCCTCGTCGCTCAACCCCGGCAGCCGATCAACCTCGAGCTCGCCGGAAAGAACGTGGCCGGCGAGATCCTGCAGGTACTCGACCTTGCGTCCGGATAGCCCAGCGGCGCGGAGCTCCGCGACGTCCGCGTTCGCGAGCTGCTCGGCGCTCGGCATCTCACCCGCGAAGATCGCGAGCACCCGGTCGAAGATTGTCGCCGCGGCCTTGACTGATAGCTGTTGGCCGACGACCGCGCGCAGCAGCGCCCCGTAGGCGTCGCCCTGCGGGCGCCCGCGCCTGCGCTTGGAGATCGACATCGGGCCGATCCGCGCGATCAGGCCCGCCATCACCCTGTCGGCGCCGGCGAGGTGCGCCATCGGGGTGGTCTCACCGGTCAACGGGTCACTTGCCCTGCCACTTCGGAGGACGCTTCTCGGCGAAGGCGGTAACGCCCTCGAGGAAGTCCTCAGAGGCGAAGCACGATTCGCGCAGCTCCACCAGCTCGCGCTCCTGGGCGGGCGTGAGGCGCGGGAAACGGGCCAGCGTCTCGATCGCGCGCTTGTTCCCGGTCGTCGATAGCGGCGCGTTCGCGGCGATCTCTGCCGCGAGGGCGAGCGCGGCGCGCTCCAGATCCTCGTCTGGCACCACCTCGCCGACCAGGCCCATCGCCAGGCCGCGTTCAGCGGCGAGCACCCTGCCGGTCAGAAACAGCTCGCGCGTGTTGGCCACCCCGACGACATCGATGAAGCGCTCGAGGCCGGTGTGGCCGTAGATCAGGCCGAGTTTGGCCGGTGGCATGCCGAGCTTGGCCCCGGCCGCGCAGATCCGCAGATCGCAGCGCACCGCCAGCTCAAGCCCGCCTCCGAGGCAGTGGCCGTTGATCGCGGCGACGACGGGATAGGGGTGGGCGCTGATCGCGTCCATCGCCGCGGTGAAGGGGTGGGCCACCAGGGCCTCTGCGTCGCGCTCGAAGCTCTCACGGGGGATCGAGCCGATGTCGTACCCGGCCGAGAAGGCCTGCCCGGTTCCGGTGATGACGACGCAACGCGTCTCGATCCCGTGGTCCAGCGTCGGCAAAACCTCGGCGATCGCGTCGAGCGTGGGGTGGTCAAGGGGGTTCCGCTTCTCGGGGTTGTTCAGCCGGAGTCTGGCGACGGCCTCGGAGGGACGGTCGAGCACCAAGCGACCGTGCGCAAGCTCCTCATTCATCCAAGACGACCAGGATCTGGCCCTCCTGGACCGACTCGCCCTCGGAGCAGCGGATCTCGGACACGGTGCCGTCGTCTTCGGACTCGACGGGCATCTCCATCTTCATCGACTCGAGGATGACGACGGTGTCGCCGTCCTCGACCGTGTCACCCACGGCGACCTCGATCTTCCAGACCGTGCCGGTGATGTGCGCCTCGATCTCCGCCAAGTGAGCCTCCTGTTTGTAGCCGGGCCGCCACAATAGAGCGCCGTGACACCGGAACCTCTCACGGCTGCAGCCGCCCCCGCGACCATCGTGATCGTCGCGGCGCGCAACGAGGCCGACCGGATCGGGGCCACTCTCGCTTCCCTCGCGCGGGCGCTGCCCGGGGCGGAGCTGATCGTCGCCGATGATGCGTCCGAGGACTCAACCGCCAAGGTGGCGCGAGCTCACGGCGGGCATGTGGTGAGCCGCGAGCGGCCGCTCGGCAAGGGTGGGAACATGACGGCCGCCGTGGCGACGGTGATCGACCGTGCCAGCGCGCCCGATCCGCCGCTGTTCCTGGTGTGCGACGGCGACCTGGGCGAGAGTGCGGGGCGCTTGGTGGCCCTGCTCGGCCCGGTCGCGGCCGGGGAGTGCGACCTTGCGATCGCCGCGTTTCACCGCCGGTTGGGCGGCGGGTTCGGGTTCGCCCTCGGCTACGCCCACAATGCGATCCTGCGGCTCAGTGGATACGACTCGACCGCCCCGATCTCCGGGCAACGCGCCCTCAGCGCGGCGGCGATGCGAGCGGCTTTTCCGTTCGCCCAGGGCTACGGGATGGAGATCGGGATGACGGTTGACGTCGTCCGGGCGCGACTGACCGTCCGCGAGGTTGAGCTCGACCTCGCCCATCGCGCAACCGGACGCACGCTCGGCGGATTTATCCACCGGGCACGGCAATTGCGCGACTTCCGGCGCACCTATAGAGGCAGGCAGCACAGATGATCCTCGCGATAGACCAGGGCACGACCGGCACGACCTGCCTCGTCTTCGACGCCGCGGGGACCATTACCGGGCGCGCCTACAGCGAGTTCGGCCAGCACTTTCCGCAGGCCGGATGGGTCGAGCACGACGCGAACGAGATCTGGGACGTCACCCGTCGCGTTGCGGAAGAGGCGATAGCTGCCGCCGGGGTGGAGGCGAAGGAACTGGCGGGCATTGGCATCACCAACCAACGCGAGACGGTGGTGGCGTGGGACCCGGCAACTGGCGAGCCCGTCCACAACGCGCTCGTCTGGCAGGACCGTCGCACCGCCTCCCGCTGCGATGAGCTGCGCGAGGCAGGTCACGAGCCGCTCTTTCGCGAGCGGACCGGGCTGGTGCTGGATCCATACTTTTCGGGGACGAAGATCGAGTGGCTGGTGCGCAACGTCGATGCAGCGAAGGACGCGGTCTTCGGGACGATCGATTCGTGGCTCGTGTTCAAGCTGACCGGCCGCCACGTCACTGATTACTCGAACGCTTCACGAACGCTGCTGTTCGACATCCACCGGCTGCGATGGGACCCGGAGCTCTGCGAGCTGTTGGGCGTGCACCCCGAGCGGCTTCCGGAGGCGCTCCCCTCCGCGCACGTCTACGGCACCACCACCGAGTTTGGCCCCAAGATCCCCGTGGCGGGTATCGCAGGCGATCAGCAGGCCGCTCTGTTCGGGCAGGCGGCTCACAAGGCCGGCGATGGCAAGAACACATACGGCACGGGCTCGTTCGTGCTGATGTGCTCCGGCAGCGAGGCGCCCGACCCCGGGGAGGGGTTGCTGACCACCGTCGCATGGGGCATCGGCGACGAAGTGGACTATGCGCTCGAGGCGGCGATATTCGTCACCGGAGCCGGCGTGCAGTGGCTTCGTGACGGCCTAGGAATCATTTCGGCGGCCGCGGAAACGGAGGACCTCGCGGCTTCGTTGCCCGGTAACGACGGCGTCTACTTCGTCCCCGCGCTCACCGGCCTCGGATCCCCGTACTGGGATCCCTATGCACGCGGCACGATTGTCGGGCTCACTCGCGGCAGCGGTCGGGCGCACGTCGCCCGGGCGACGCTCGAGGCGATCGCCTACCAGACGGTTGACGCCGTTCGCGCCCAGGAGAGCGCCGCCGGCAAGGCTCTGCGCGAGTTGAAGGCCGACGGCGGGGCCGTGGCGAACGCCTGGCTGATGCAGTTCCAGGCAGATGTCCTCGGCGTCCCCGTCGTCGTGCCCGAGGTGAGCGAGACGACCGCTCTCGGTGCTGCGTACCTGGCCGGGATCGCGACCGGCGTCTGGGGGCGGGAGGAGGTGAGCGCTCGCTGGCGCGAGGCGGCGCGCTACGAGCCGCGGATGTCGGCGGACGAGCGCAAGTCGCTGATGGCCGACTGGGCGCGCGCGGTCGAGCGATCACGCGGCTGGGCCCGCAGCGGCAAGTGAGCGAGCTCCGGCCCCAGGCCTACGCCAACGAGGGGCAGGCCTGGCGCCTCGCTCCCGTCAGGCCAAGCGGTCAGCTTCGAGTCGCGAGGAGGCGCCATCGCGCGAGCGCCAGCTCGAGGTCTCGGAGGCAATCTTCGGCGGGGTGCGGGCGATGTACGCCGCGCTGGATCTGAACTAGCTACAAACGGCGAGCTCGCAAGCAGCAGGCCGGCTAGCGCTCGAACGCCCCGATATCCGGTTGCCCGTCGCGCTTCTCGCCGCGCTGGTCGCGCGGCGGCGCAGCCGCTTTGACCGCGTTGCCGACCGCCGGGCTGCCCGGCCTGAGCGCGATCGTCCTGGTTGGGCCGCCGTTCCTGGCGAGCTGGCGAAGTTTCGGGTCGGCGGTCAGGAAGTCCCCGTCCCCAGTGTCGAAGCCCGTGCAGCCGCCGAGGTCGGTGAATAGGTTGCCGCCGTCGGAGTCGAACGACCCGTCGCAGTCGTCTGGCGCCGAGGCGGGGCCGCGGTTCAGGGACACGATCGAGTTGACGACGCCGATGTCTGAATCCTGGGAATGCAGGCCACCGGTGCCCAGGGTCGCGTCGTTCCTGGCGACGGTGGTCGAGATCAGGGCAACCTCTTCGTCGCCGAAGCTGGTCGCGATCCCGCCGCCCCTGTCCGCGTGGTTGCCGGAGATCGTTGAGTTAGTGACCACCACGCTCGGTCCCTGCTGGACGAACATTCCGCCGCCCTTGCCCCCGGAGTTGCCGCTGATCGACGAGTTCCGGATCCTGACTTCCGCGAAAAACGTGATCGATAGGCCGCCGCCGCCGCTGTCGGTCATGTTTCCCGCGATCGTGCTGTCGCGGATCAAGGCGTCGACCTGGTTGAGCTCGCCCCCGCCATTCACGATGGTGCCCCTGTTGCCGGTCACCGAGCTGCGCTTCATCAGAAACTTTCCGCCGGAGAAGCTGAAGCCGCCATGGACCGGGGCCTCGTTGTTGGCGATTCTGCTGCGGATGATCTTCACGGTCTTGTCGCCGTAGGCGCCTATGCCCCCGGGGCCGGTCTCGGCGACGTTACCCTGGACGCGCGACCGGACCAGGGTCACGTTGCTGTAGTACCCGGCGTCGATCCCCGCGCCGTAGGTCGCCCGATTTCGGGTAATCGCGCTCCGCGCGATCCGCAAGGCCGAATCGGAAAGGATCCCGCCGCCGCTTGGATCGGCACCCGACGCCCTGCCACCGCGAATCGTCAGCTTGCCGAGGGTGGTCGGCGCCGCCTCGCCCACATCCAGGACGCGGTCGTTGCCGTTGCCGTCGATCGCGGCGCGGCCCCTGCCCGGGTGCCTGATCGCGAGCTTGTCCTTGATGTCGAGGTCGCCGGTCAACGACTTGTTCTCGCCGTCGGGGAGCGCGTTCTGTCGAGTCAGCTCGTAGTCGCCCCTGGTTGGCAGGAGGATCGTGTCGGCGCCGTTGTTGTGGTTCGCCGCCCTGACGGCTTCACGCAGCGAGCAGTCATTGGGCTTGCACCTGCCGGGCTTCGGGTCGTTTTCCCGGGTCACCTCGTAGGTCTTCGCGTCGGCAGTCGGTGCGAGCACCAATGCGACGCCGACCGCTGCCGCCGCGATGCGAGCGGTCGAGCCAAGAATCAATCGCCCCGGTCCGTAACTCTCCAAGTTCCGCTCCCCTATTCCGTGGACCCTTGCGCAAAACCCTAATCGAACTCCGAAGGACTTGCAGCGGCGCTCGGAAACAGTGACTGGAACTCCGCCGCGCTACTCGTAGCGCGCTTCGATCGATTCCCACACCGCGGGGTCGTGGCTCGGCACGATCACGGCCTGCGGGTAGGTGCTGGCAAAGAGCTTCAGCTCCTGCAGCGTGCGGCGCCAATTGTGGGCGTCGTAGGGGCGCGGGGGCGGCGCCGCGTCGCCGAGCTGGGCGAGCGTGTAGACGGAGTCGCCGGCGATCACCAGGTCGCGGTCGCGCAGGCGGCAGATCACGGCCATGTGGCCGGCGGAATGGCCGGGCGTGAAGGCGAGGCGAACGCTGCCGTCGCCAAAAAGGTCGAAGGTGCGCCCAAAGCTCGCGTAGGAGGTCACCGTGGGGCCGTCGAACGAAACGGTCCGGTAGTCGAATGCGTAGTCGAAGTGCGCCCGGCGATAGCCGTGTAGAAAGGGCCGCGGCTCAGTGGTAGCGGAGGCCCATTCCGGCTCGGATACGACGAACGCCGCGTTCGGGAACTCGGCCATGCCCGACGAGTGGTCGAAGTGCATGTGAGTCATCACCACGAAGCGGATCGCCTTGGCGTCGAGGCCCTTCGCTCGCAGCCGGGCGGGCACATCCTCACCGGCGGCAAGCGTCGGCTTGGCGTAGCCCGAAGTGATGCGCCCGAGGTTGGCCGCGGGCTTGGCGGTGACCGACGGGTGCAGGCCCGTGTCCACCAAGAACGGTCCCGCCGTCGGGTGGTGGATCAGGTACGAGGGGCAGGGGACCGTCCACCACCGCGACCTGGGCGTGCCGAGCCCAAGCATCCGCAGCTGCGCCGTTCGGTTCCCGGCGCGTTCGAAAAAGGCGCTGGGAGCACTGACGTGCCCCGCCGCCATCGGCTCGACGGCGACCGTCGCGTCGGCCGCGGAGCCGGGCAGCGGCTGGGTCAGTGGGCGCGGTGTGGCCTTGATCTTCAACAAGCAGCCCTTATTAGGGAGGTGAACATGGTCTCGCGCCTTGCGGCGCTCATGGGATCCAAGTCACCCTAGCGGCGCTGGACGGGCCCACGCGACTAGGCTGCCGCCCGTGCCAGAAGCCTCCCGGATCTTCGCTCCCGGTCTGCTCGACGGTCGCGTGTGCGTGGTCTCGGGCGCCGGCTCGGGCCTGGGTCGGGCAAGCGCACTCGAGCTGGCACGCCTGGGTGCGACCGTGATCGGATGCGGGCGCAGGCCCGAGCCGATCGCCGAGACGGCGGCGCGGATCGCCGCGCTCGGTGGCGCCGGTGAGGCGGAGGCGATGGATATCCGCGACGAGGAGGCCGTGGACGGGCTGTTCGATCGGATCATGGATCGTCACGGCAGGGTGGACGTGCTGGTCAACAATGCGGGCGGGCAGTTCCTCAGCCCGGCCGAGGCGATAACGCCCAAGGGCTTTCGCACGGTGATCGAGCTGAACGTGGTGGGCACCTGGCTGATGACCCACGCCGCGGCGACCAAGGCGATGATCCCCGCCGGTGGCGGCAAGGTCCTGAGCGTCACGCTCTCCCCCCACAACGGGATGCCGGGGATGGTCCACTCCGGCGCGGCACGAGCCGCGGTTGAGAACATGATGAAGACGCTCTCGATCGAGTGGTCGCGCCATGGAGTGCTGCTATGCGCGCTCGCCGCGGGGCAGTTCGACACGGAGACCCTGCGCACGAAATACCCGCAGGTCGTGGTCGACAACGTGGCGGCGACCGTACCGCTCCAGCGGCTCGGCACCGAGGAGGAGTGGGCCTGGCTGGTCGCCTACCTCTCCTCTGATGCGGGCAACTTCTTCTCGGGGACGACGATCACGATGGACGCCGCCCGCGACAACTGGTTCGGACCGTGGCCGCCCGGCATGTACGGGGGCTCTCCGGGCGAGGGCACCGTTCCTGCGGAGGAGCGCAAGCCGAAGTAACCGGCTTAGCGGAGTGCGTCGGCGGTCACTTCACCGAGGATGCGGTAGCCCTCGATCGACGGGTGGTCGCCGTCGTCGGTCAGGCCGGGGGCGAAGGTGCCCTGCACATTGGTGTCCGCGAGGGCGTCGTGCCAGCGCAGCAGCTTGGCGTCGTGCTGCTTCGCCAGTCGTGCGATCCGCCGGTTCAGAATCGCGATCGCGTGGTCGGCCTGCGGATGCCCGTTGGTCCACGGCAGCACCTCGGTCACCGCAAGGTCCAGGTCCAGTTCGGCGCCGCGCTCGAGCATCCCGCCGATCTCGGGCGCCGCCTGTTCGGCAGCATCGACGGCGGCCTGTGGCCCGCTGGCAAGCGCTTGGGCGATGTCGTTGATCCCGCCCTGGACCAGCAGGACGCCCGCGCCCTCAGCGCACTCGTCCAGGCGCAGCGCGATCTCGTCGGTCCGCTCACCGAAGGCCCCGCAGTTGCGGAACTCCAGGGCCGGGTCGGATCGCTCGGCCCAGTACGAGAACTGGCTGCGCTCGTCGTTGCCGAAGCCGAGCTCCGCGCGCCGGTTCGGATCCGGGTCGTAGCCGGGCGAGCCGGCGACGATCGAGTCGCCGAGCGCGGCGACGAGGGTCAGCTCGCCGCCGGCGAGCCCGGGTGGTGACTCCCGCGCCTTCAGCGACCCCTCGCTGCTTGGCTCGTCGCCACAACCCACCGCAAGCGTGGCGGTTCCGGCAAGGACTGTGGCGAGAAGGCGAGCGGTAACGGTCAGACGCCCTGCGCGCCCCTGAGGCGCTCGCAGCCGACCCTGGCTGCCAGGCCGTCGCCCCCCCCGCCCGAGCACAGTTCCTTGCGGCCGCTCTCCGCGTTCATCTGGGCGTTGCCGGAGCGTTCGTCGAGCTTGTCGGTGTTCTTGCCGCCAAGCAGGAGATCATCCCCCTTGTCGCCGTAGATGCGGTCCTTGCCGCCGCGACGAGCGTGGCTGCGAGGGCTGCGAATCCAGCCAGCCCCTCAAGTGGTCATCCCGCTCCACTGACCGCCGGTCACGTTCAGCGTTTGGCCATGGACGAAGTTGGAGAGCCCCGAGCAGAGAAACAGCACCGGGGCCGCAGCCTCCTCGGGCTGGGCCGGGCGACCGAGCGGGATCACCATCGCGGCCATCGAGCGCATCTGCTCGGGGATGCCAAGCTCGATTGACTCGCCGTCCTTCTCCATCGTCTCGCCCTTTTCCCTGGCCTGGGTGAGTCGGGTCTCCACGAAACCGAACGCGACCGCGTTGACGTTGATCTTGAACTGCCCCCACTCTTTGGCCAGCGTCTTGGTGAGGCCGACCACCGCGGACTTGCCCGCCGAGTAGTTGACCTGGCCAGCGTTGCCCATGGTGCCGGAGATGGAGGAGACGTTCACGATCTTGCGGAACACCTCGTTGCCGGCCTCGCGCTCGCCCTTGGCCGCCTCGCGCCACGACGGGGCGAGTGCGCGGATCACCCGGAACGGGGCGATCGTGTGGATGTCCAACATCGCCTGGAACTGCTCGTCGCTCATCTTGTGAGCGACGCCGTCCCAGGTGTAGCCCGCGTTGTTGACGAGGATGTCGACGCTGCCGAACTCGTCGATCGCCTTCTTGACGAGTGCGTCTGGGACGCTGGGGTCCGTGAGGTCCCCGCTGAAGACCGCGGTCTCGCCGTCGATCTCACCCGCGGCCTGCTCGGCGACGTCGCCGTCGATGTCGTTGATCAGAACCTTGGCGCCCTCGCTTACGAAAAGCTCAGCCGTGGCCCTTCCAATGCCGCGAGCCGATCCCGTGATGATCGCGCTCTTGCCGTCAAGCAGTCCCATTTGTGTGTTTCTTCCTCTCGTCTGTTCTCGAAGTTCGCGGCAACGGTATTGGATGACGTCTGGTTTGGGGTCCGTTTGCCGCGGGTACCGACGCGCCGATGATTCGCACCGCACTCCGCGGGGCCCTGGCCCTGCCCGCAATCTCTTCGGCGGCTCCGGCACTGGCCGGAGCCGATCACAATGCAGCGCCCATCCACCCGGGTGGACATCGCCGGCGCGACCCGTCCCGGGACGCTCGCCTACAGCTCCTGGCTGACGATGCAGTCCAACGGTGAGACGCGCGAGAACCCCTGCGAGTACAACGACTTTTCCCTGGTCCGCGTCGATCCCGCTGACGTTGCGAGCATCGACCCCACCGTTCCCGGCCTTGGCGGCCCTACGAGCGTCGGAGGCTCGGCCGGTGCGCTAGGCGACGCGGTCTTCACCTACGGTAACTCGTCCCTGCGACTCGGGGTGCCACAGTTGCGCCCGAAACAGGGCGCGGTGATCGAGAGCGCCGGGGGCGGGGGCGAGCTGCCGCGGGCGATCCTGGACGACTAGGCGCCAGCGAGCCCGAGCCGTCCTACAGCCCGAGCTGGCGGCCCAGGATCTCCTTCATGACCTCGTCCGTGCCGCCTCCGATCGGGCCGAGGCGCAGGTCGCGCACCGCCCGTTCGATCCCGTACTCGCGCATGTAGCCGTAGCCGCCGTGGATCTGCAGGCACTCGTCGGCGACCTCGAAGGCGGCGCGCTGGCTGAGCAGCTTCGCCTTGGTCACGTCCTGTAGGCCCGCTGCGATCGAGGGATGGCCCCAGTCCCGCTTGGCGATCGCTTCGACGCGCTCGGCCTCGGGGGCGACGAACTCGCGAAGGGCGTGATACGTGAGGGCTCGCGAGGTTTCGAGTTTGAGCCCGATCTCGGCGATCTTGTGGCGGATCACCTGAAAGCGTCCGATCGGCCGCCCGAACGCTTCGCGCTCCAGCGCGTAGGCGGTCGTCAGCTCGAGCAGGCGCCGCATCGCGCCCACGGCGCCGAGCGCCATCAAGAGCCGCTCCCACTGGAAGTTGGCCATGATCAAATAGAAGCCGCCGTTCTCGGGGCCGAGCAGGTTCTCGTCGGGCACCTCGACGCCGGAGAATGAGAGTTCGGCCGTGTCCGACGCGTGCCAGCCGAGCTTCTCGAGCTTGGAGACCAACTCGAAACCAGGCATATCCCGCTCGATGACCAGAAACGAGATGCCATGGTGACCGCCGTCGGGGGTTGTCTTGACAGCGCAGACTAGAAAGTCGCAGCGCGCGCCGTTGGTGATGAAGGTCTTGGCGCCGTCGACGACGTAACCGCCGTCCACCTTCCGCGCGGTCGTGCGGATCGAGGCGACATCCGAGCCGGCACCGGGCTCGGTGATCCCGAGGGCGCCGATCTTCTTGCCGGCGATCGCGGGGCGCAGGAAGCGCTCGTGCTGGTCGGGCGTGCCGAACTTGTAGATCGGTGGCGTGGCGATGCCGGTGTGCGCGCCGAGGCCCGCGCCGACGCCGCCGCCGGCTCCAGCTGCGGCCATCTCCTCGGCCCAGACTGCGTCGTGGACGTAATCGCCACCCTGCCCTCCGAGCGATTCGGGGTACTTGAGACCGAGGAATCCCAGCTCCGCGCATCGCTCGTAGAGCTCGCGCGGGAACTCCTTCGCCTCATCCCACTCGTCCACGTGCGGTGCGATCTCACTGGCGACGAAACGGTGGATCGTCTCGCGCAGGTCCTCGTGCTCCTGGGAGAACGGGGGAAGGATCGCGCGCGCGCCCGAGTCCTTGACGACGGTGCTCATCGGCGACAACGTATCCCCTGTGATGATCGTCGGGTGCCTCGCGTTCTGATCGTCGCTCCGAACCTGCTGTATGGCGAACCGAACCCGCGCTCGATCCGCGCGCGGCGCCTAGCCACCGGGCTCGCGCAGCGTGGCTTTGAGGTCGAGGTGCTCACGTTCTGGTCGGGCCAGGCAGAACCTCCCCGCAGCATCGGCACCGCCCGCGTTCTGGCGGTCCACGGCGGCGACCCCTTTGAACCCGGCGGGTTGGTGGCCTGGGGCGAAGCCGCCCTGCGAACGCTCGCGGACCAACCCCCGGCGGACGTCGTCTATGCAATCGGCGTTCCGGTTGGCTCGATCGTGGTCGGCGAACGCATCGCGATGATCACCGGGGCGAGGCTGATCGCCGATCTCGGCGATCCGTGGACCGCCGAGGACGAGGCCGGCCGGCGCGAGCGAACTGTTGCACTCGCCGGTGCAGCGGCGCTCGTGACCACGACGGAGCCGCTCGGCGAGCAGCTCCGCGAGCACCTGCCCGAAGGGGCACGGATCCTTGTGGCCCCCAACGGAGGCGAACTGCGCGAGCGCACGGGCGCGCACACGCTGCCGCTCGTCGTCCACCTGGGGGTGATCAACGGCACTCGCGTCGACCCACGCCCCGTGTACGAGGTGTTGGCGGGCCTCGATGCCGCGGACGCCATCGAGTTTCGCTCTCACTCCTCGGGCTGGCACCCGGAGTTCGACCACCTCCCGCACCCGCACCTGCCGATGCTGTCCCACGCTGAGGCCCTCGACCTTACGGCCTCCGCGTCGGCCGCGCTCGTTCTCGGCAACGACAACGTCGCGCAGCTCCCGAGCAAGGCATTCGAGATCGCTTGCACCGAGACCTGGGCGCTCTGCGTCGCCGAGCTGGCCGACGACCCGGCGGCGGAGCTCCTGCTGCGAAGCGGTCACGGCGTCGTGGTGGCGAACGACCGCGCAGCGATCGGGGCGGGGGTGATCGAGATCCTGGAGCGCGAGGCGCGAGGCGAGCGCCCGACTCCGGTCGCCGCCTACTCCTGGGATGCGCGGATCGATCAGATCGCCGGGCTGCTCGCATGTGGCAGGCTGGTGCCATGACTCAAGCCACTGCCACCGTGCGCCTCCTGAACCCGTCCGCCTACGACGCCTCGGAGTTCGACCCCGCGACGGCGCGGCTGTTCCGCGCGACGATCGAGTTTTTCGAGGAGAAGGGCAACGCCCGAATCGCCGCCGAAGCGCGATCCGACTCCTGGTACTCGGACTTCATCGAGTTTCTTGCGCGCGAGAGGGCGTTCGCGACCCTGCTCACGCCAGTGCGGGATGCAGGAGACGACGCTGACAAGCGCTGGGACACCGCCCGCAACGCTCGCTTCAACGAGATCCTCGGCTTCTATGGGTTGCCCTACTGGTACGCGTGGCAGGTCACCATCCTGGGCCTCGGGCCGATCTGGCAAAGCGATAACGACGCCGCGCGCCGGCGCGCGGCAAAGCTCCTGGACGACGGGGCGGTCTTCGCGTTTGGTCTGTCCGAGCGCGATCACGGTGCCGACATCTACTCGACCGACATGGTGCTGACGCCGACGGAGGGTGGCGGTTTCACCGCGAATGGCGGCAAGTACTACATCGGCAACGGCAACGTCGCTGGCATGGTCAGCGTCTTCGGCCGCCGCGCCGATGTGGATGGTCCCGACGGCTATGTCTTCTTCGCCGCATCAAGCTCCCACTCCGCCTACCGGCTGGCGGGCAACGTCGTGCATGGCCAGATGTACGTGAGCGCGTTCGATCTGGAGGACTATCCGGTTGAGCCGGACGACATCCTGCATACGGGCGTCGAGGCGTTCGAGGCAGCGCTCAACACGATCAACGTCGGCAAGTTCAACCTGGGCTTCTGCTCGATCGGGATGGCCGAGCACTGCTTCTACGAAACCGTCACGCAGGCCGAGAACCGCGTCCTGTTCGGCAAGCGCGTAACCGAGTTCGGCCAGGTGAGGCGCATCCTCTCGGAGGCCTACTCCCGGCTGCTCGGCGCCAAACTCTATGGCGCGCGGGCCGTCGACTACGTCCGCACGGCCAGTCGCGACGATCGCCGCTACCTGCTCTATACGCCGATCAACAAGATGCAGGTTACGACCGAAGGCGAGCGGATCGTGAGGCTTCTGGGTGAGGTGATCTCCGCCAAGGGCTTCGAGCGCGATTCCTACTTCGACAGCGCGAAAAACATCATCGACGGCCTGCCCAAGCTGGAGGGAACCGTCCACGTGAACCGGGCGTTGACCCTCAAGTTCCTGCCGAACTATCTGTTCGGCACGGAGCCGATTGAGGCGCCGCCCAGCTGCCGGGACGCCGGCGACGACACGTTCCTGTTCGCGCAGGGGCCGACGCGCGGCCTCGGCCGGATCACCTTTCCCGACTGGCGCCCGAAATTCGACGAGTTCGCGTCGGTCCCCAACGTCGCGCGCTTTCGCGAACAGGCAGACGCACTCGTGGCCCTGCTCCAAGACGCTCCGCTGACGCCCGAGCAGATGAACGACGATCTCGACTTCCAGCAGTCGCTGGCGCAGCTCTTCACGCTGATTCCCTACGGACAGCTGATTTTGGAGCAGGCGGGGATCGATGACACGCCTACCGACATCGTCGATCTGGTGTTCGAGACGCTGGTTCGCGATTTCAGCACGACGGTCGTGGAGCTTCACGGCAAGGCGTCCTCCACCCCCGAGCAGCAGCGGTGGGCCGTCGAGAACGTTCGCAAGCCTGAGATCGACCCTGATCGCGCCGAGCGGGTCGACGGCGAGGTACGCGCGCTGGCGGGCGCGTACGTGATGGCTGACTAGGCGTTTCGCTCAACCTCGGTCAGCGCGGCGATGTCGGCGAGATCCTTCGGCCGGCCGGCTTCGCGCTTCATCGCGATCAGGTCGTCCTTGGCGATGACGCGGAGCTGCAGACCGGCGACATCGCGCTCGACTGCCCCACCCGCCAGCGCGCGGTATCGCTTCAGGTCCGGGCGGGATCCGTTGACCAGGTCGAGCGCCCCGTACTTGGTCACGAGAAAGTAGTTGCCGAGTGCCAGGCTCTCGGGATGGTCGAGGGGGAGTGGTAGGGGCTCGCCCTTCGCGCCGACGGCCGTAGCCTCCAGCTCGGCGAGCGCCGCGGCCAGTCGCCGCATGTTGGCAGCGCTCGGATCCGGCAGGATGTCGACATCGAGGGTTAGCCGCCCGTACCCATGCGCGATGACGGCGAGTCCCCCGATCAGTAGATGCTCGACCTCATGCTCTGCGAGGACGCCGAGCATCGCGCGTGGGTCGGCGGGCGGGCGGCCAAGCTGATCACCGTCCATCTGTGGTACCCGCGAGCTCGGCAGCGAACTCGATCCAGCGCAGGCCACCCTCGAGTCGCACGCCCGGGTCGCCGTCCGCATCCTCGTGCAGCCGCCGCGTGTCCGCGTCGTGCTCGGCGATCGGCTCGAGCTCGAGCCGTGGCTTCCAGCCGAGCCCGGCGAGGATCTGCTCCAGGCGCTCCATGGTCAGCCCTTCGATCCCGCGCTCAATCCTGCTGATCGCGGCCTGGCTCGTGCCGGCGCGGATCGCGACCTCGCGCTGGCTCAAGCCCGAGCGAAGGCGCGCCTTTCTGATCGCCGCGCCAGCGTCGTTCATACCGTATACAATATCACGCTGTATACGGTATCAGTAGCTGCGCGGCAGGCCCAGCGAGTGCTCGGCCACGTAGTTGAGGATCATCTCGCGCGAGACCGGTGCGGTCCGGGTGAGACGAGCGCCCCAGTACATGTCGGTGAGCCCGTACTCCAGGGCGAAGCCGTTGCCGCCGTGGGTCTGGATCGCCTGGTCGACGCAATGGATCGACGCCTCGGCGGCGGCGTACTTGGCCATGTTCGATGGCTCGCCGGCGGGCGCGCCCGCGTCGTAGAGGGCAGCAGCTTTCTGGGTCATCAGGCGCGCGAGTTCGAGCTCGATCTTCGCCTGTGCGAGCGGGTGCGAGAGGCCCTGGTGCGAGCCGATCGGAGCGTCGTTCCAGACCTTGCGCTCGTTCGCGTACTCGGCGGCCATCGCCAGTGCTCGCCGCCCGACGCCGTTGGCGACCGCGGCGCCCATGATGCGCTCGGGGTTGAGGCCGTCGAACGCAGCCTTGAGACCGGCGGTTTCCGACTCGCCGATCACCCGGTCGGCGGGCACCTCGACGTCGTCGAAGAAAAGGGTCCACTGCTTGTCGGAGGCCTTCAGTGCGACCGGTATGAACTGCTTCTCGAGGCCGGCCGAGTCGACGTCCACCAGCATCAGCAGCGGCAGTCCGAGCGACCCGTCCTCCTCGCGCTTGCGCGCGATCACCAGGATCGCCTCGGCGTCCTCGACGCCCGAGATGTAGGTCTTGGTGCCCCGCAGCCTGTAGACGTCGCCCTCGCGCTTGGCGGCCGTGGACAGGTTGTGCGAGTTGGTGCCCGCGTCGGGCTCGGTGATCGCGAACGCCACCTTCGTGGTGCCCGCAGCGATCCCCGGCAGCCAGTCCTCCCGCTGGCGCTCGGTGCCGTGCTTGGTGATGATCGAGCCGACGATCGCGGGGGAGACCACGATCAGCAGCAGGGAGCAGCCCGCCGCCGAGATCTCCTCGCCCACTGCCTGCAGGGCGTGCATCCCCAGCCCGCCGCCGCCGTATCGCTCGGGGAGGTTGACGCCGAGGTAGCCCTTCCCGGCGAGCGCGTTCCAGAGCTCGGTCGGCGGCTCGTCCGCCTCGATGATGCGCCGGTGGTAGGCGGGCCCGCCGAAGCTCTCGCAGATGCCGCGAACGGCGTTGCGGATCTCTACCTCCTCGTCGGTGGCGACGAGGGGGAACGTCGGGATGGAGTCCGTCTTGGTCGGCGCGAGCGTCATCTGAGGCCTTTCCTAGAGGCCGTAGGAACGGCCGATTACCTCGAGCATCACTTCGTCCGTGCCCGCACCGATCCGATTCAGGCGCTGGTCGCGGTAGGCGCGCTCGATCTCGTACTCCTTCATGTAGCCGTAACCGCCCATGATCTGGATGCACTCGTCGGCGACCTCGTCGCAGACCCGCGCGGCGTAGAGCTTCGCCATCGAGATCTCGCGCACGGGGTATTCGCCCTGAGCGAAGCGCCAGGCCACGGTGTGGGTTAGCTGCTTGGCCGCCTCGATCTTCGTCGCCATGTCGGCGAACTTGTGGCGGATCGCCTGAAACCGGCCGATCGGCCGCCCGAATGCCTCCCGCTCCTTGGCGTACTCAAGGGTGCGTTCGAACATGCGCTCGGCGCCCGAGTAGCACCCGGCGGCACCGACCAGACGCTCGCCCTGCAGCTCCCAGGAGATGTGGTAGAAGCCCTTGCCCTCCTCGCCCAGCACGGAATCGGCAGGCACGCGGAAATCCTCGAACGCCAGCTCGCCGGTGTCGGAGGCGTGCATCCCCATCTTCTCCAGCTCGCGTGAGACGGAGAATCCGGGCAGCGGGTTTCCCTTCTCGTCGCGCAGATCGACGAGCATCAGGGTGATCCCGCCATGACCACCGTCGGGGTCGGTCTTCGTCACCAGGACACAGAAGTCGGCTCGTGGCCCGTTCGTGATGAACGTCTTGGAGCCGTTGATGACGTACTCGTCGCCGTCGCGGATCGCGGTGGTGCGGATGCCGGCGACATCGGAGCCGGCGCCCGGCTCGGTGATCCCGAGGCTGCCGACCTTCTCACCCTTGATGCCGGGCACGAGGTAGCGCTGCTTTTGCTCCTCGGTGCCGAGCAGGTGGACCGGGGGGAGGACCATGTCGGTCTGCACCGCGAAGCCCATGTTGGTCCCGCCCGAACCGGAGTAGGACAGGCACTCAGCGCGAATCAACGAGTAGAAGTAGTCGCCACCCTGCCCGCCGTACTCCTCCGGGAAGCAGAGCCCGAGGTAGCCAAGATCACCGGCGCGCTTCATCACCTCGGTGGGCCAATAGGTGTCCTCCCACTCGTTGCGGTGGGGGTGCATCTCCTTGAGCACCCAGGCCTTCATCGACTCGCGCAGGTCGAGGTGCTCGTCGGTGAAGATGAAGTGCGAGCTGCCCGCGTCGTGCTCGGGTTTGATCACGGTGGCTGTGGCCAAGAGGTTCCTTTCAGGCGTCGATCCGCAGAAAGTGTAGAGTAGTACTTCCTACTTATGACTGACTTTTCCAAGCTCACCTATGCGGTCGACGAGGGCGTCGCCACAATCGCTTTCGACGACCCCGACACCCGCAACGCTCTCTCCGAGGAACTGCTGGGCGAGTTGGTCGAGGCGATCAGGCTCGTCAAGGCCGATCCCGACGCGCGGGTGCTCGTGCTCACCTCCACCCACGAGAAGGTCTTCTCGGCAGGCGGCAACCTGGGCGGCTTCGCAGCCGACGTGCCGACCGCCCACAAGTATCTGGGTGTGCAGTCGTTCATCGACGTCTTCCAGGCGCTCGGTGAGCTCGGCAAGCCATCGATCGTCGCCGCCAACGGGCACGTTTTGGCGGGTTCACTCGGCGTCGCCCTTGCCTGCGACCTGATCATCGCCAAGGACACAGCCGGATTCGGGACGCCCGAGATCAACGTCGGGCTGTTCCCGTTCATGATCATGGCCCTGATCTACCGCAACGTTCCGCGCAAGAAGACGACGGAGATGTTGCTTCTCGGCGAGCGCCTCACCGCCGAGGAGGCGCGCGAGGCGGGGATCGTGAACAAGGTCGTTCCGGCCGAGGAGTTCGACGCCGCCGTGGCCGAATGGGCCGGCAAGCTGGCCTCGAAGTCGCCGCTGGTGATGAGGCTCGGCAAGGACGCGATGTGGCGGCAAATGGACATGCCGCTCGCGGACGCCCTCGACTTCCTGCGCTCGCAGCTGACGATCGAGCTGTCGACCGAGGACGCGATCGAGGGCGTCACCGCGTTCTTCGAAAAACGCGACCCGGTCTGGAGGGGACGTTGACTCTCAACGAACAGACGGACGAGCTTCACGCCCGCCGCGAGCGCGTGAGGCTCGGCGGCGGCGAGGAGAAGATCGCCAAGCAGCACGAGCGTGGCAAGCTCACCGCCCGCGAGCGGATCGACCTGCTGATCGATGAGGGAACGTTTGTCGAGATCGGCATGCACGGCCGTCCGCATTTCTCCCAGCGCTCGATGGAGGGGAAGGACGCACCTGCCGACGGGGTGATCACCGGCTGGGGCGAGGTCGACGGCCGCACCGTTGCGATCGCCGCCTACGACTTCACCGTGATGGCCGGCTCGATGGGCATGACCGGCGAGATCAAGATGGGCCGCCTGCGCGAGATCGCCCTCCAGCAGCGGATGCCGCTGATCTGGCTGCTCGACTCCGCCGGTGCGCGCATCCAGGAGGCCGCAGGCTCGCTTTTCGCCGGCTCCGGCCACCTCTTTCGCGAGGAGGTGACGATGTCGGGCGTGATCCCGATGGTGGCCGCGATGATGGGCCCCTGCGCCGCGGGCACCGCCTACATCCCCGGTCTCTCGGACTTCGTGCCGATGGTCGTCGGGCAGGGCGCGATGGCTCTGGCCGGACCCCACCTGACCAAGGCCGTCACCGGCGAGGACATCTCGATGGAAGAGCTCGGCGGCGCCAAGGTGCACTGCCGCAAGTCGGGGGTGGGAGACCTCGAGGTCAAGGACGATGCGGAGTGCATCGAGGCCGTCAAGTCCTACCTTTCGTTCTTTCCCTCGAACTGCGAGCAGCGTCCGCCGGTGCGCGAGACCACCGACCCGGTCGACCGGATGTCCGAGCGGCTGATGGAGATCGTCCCCGAGTCCAACCGCCAGCCCTACGACATGTACGAGATCATCGGCGAGATCGTCGACGACGGCGAGTACTTCGACATCAAGCCGAAGTTCGCAAAGACGATCATCACCTGCCTGGCGCGCTTCGGCGGACAGCCGGTGGGAATCGTCGCCAGTCAGCCAAAGCAGCTCGGCGGCATCCTCGAAAACGACTCGGCCGACAAGGCAGCGCGGTTCGTAAACCTCTGCGACGCCTTTTCGATCCCGCTCGTCTTTCTTCAGGACGTACCCGGGTTCATGGTCGGCTCGAAGGTCGAGCACGCCGGGATCATCCGCCACGGCGCGAAGATGCTCTACGCGATCTCGCGTGCGACGGTGCCGAAGGTGACGGTGGTGATTCGTAAGGCCTACGGGGCCGGCTACTACGTGATGAACGGCAAGGCGTATGAGCCCGACCAGATCTACGCCTGGCCATCGGCGGAGATCTCGGTGATGGGTGCTGAGGGCGCGGTGAACATCATTGGCCGCTCGGCCATCGAAGCCTCTGACGACCCGGACGCGACTCGCGAGGCGATGGTCGAGGCGGTGCGCGAGCAGATCGACGTCTACATCGCCGCGGGCAACGCGATGATCGACGACGTCATCGACCCGCGTGAGACCCGCCCGCGGATCATCAAGGCCTTGCGGATGGCCAAGGACAAGAAGGTCGACCGACCCTGGCGAAAGCACGGAGTGATGCCCGTATGAGCTCGCCACGCGTGTGCGTCGGATGAGGGACCTGACCCCGAATGAGGAACTGACCACGCGCGCGATCGCGGCGTGGAACACGGGTGATGCGGGAGCGGCGGTCGAGCTGTGTGCGCCCGACTGCGTGATGCTGCCCGTGATCACCGGGACGATCGTTGGCGACCCCTATCGGGGCCACGACGGGGTTCGCGCCTGGTTCAGGGACTACATCGAGGCCTTCGACGAGTTTCAGTTCACCGCCGAGGAGATGCGGGACTTCGGAGATCGGATCCTCGTCGTCGGTCGGGTCCACGCGAAGGGCTACGACAGCGGAATCGAGATCGACCAGCCGTTCGCGTTCTGCAGCACCATTCGCGACGGCCTCGCGGTTCGCTTTCGGTCGTTCCTCGACGTTGAGGCCGCAACTGCCGCGGCCGAGAAGGGAGAGATATGAGTGCCTTCGACGACCCGGTGATAATCAGCTGCTCGATCAGTGGCGCGATCGCCAACCGCGACCAGTGCCCCGCAATCCCGTACACGCCCGAGGAGTACGCCGCTGAGGCTCGGCGCGCGGTCGACGAGGGGGCGTCTCAGATCCACATCCACGCCCGCACGCCGGATGGCGTTCCCTCCTACGAGATTGAGGACTTTCGAGCCATCACCGAGGCGATCCTCGGAGAGGTCGGCGACGTGATCATCAACTACTCGACCGGCGCGATCGGTGTCTCGATGGAGAAGCGCCTGGAGTACCTGCGCGCGCTCACCCCCGACGTCGCGGCGCTGAACATGAGCTCGATGAACTACGCGAAGTTTTCGAAGCGCCGTAACGACTTCGTCTTCAAGGCGGTGTTCGAGAACTCGTTCGACACGATCATGGACTTCCTCGCCGAGTTCCGCGTGCTCGGGATCAAGCCCGAGCACGAGTGCTTCGACGCTGGTCATGTCGCCAACCTCGACCCGCTGATCGCGATGGGACTGGTGGACGAGCCGCACCAGATCTCGCTCGTGATGGGTGTTACCGGCGGTATCCGCCCAAACGCGCGCAACGTCGGGCTGATGGCCGAGCAGATCCCGGGCGGCCCCGACCGCGGGGCAAACTGGCAGGTGATCGGCGTCTCGCGCGCGCAGTGGCATCTGCTTGCCACCTCGCTCACGTTGGGAGGCAACGTCCGCGCCGGCCTGGAGGACAATCTCTATCTCCCGAACGGCGAGATGGCGCGCTCGAACGGCGATCTGATCGGCAAGGCGAGGCAGATGGCCGAGGACGTGGGACGCCGGGCGGCGAGCGTCGCTGAGGCCCGCGAGTTGCTGGGGCTGAAGGAGCGATCCCAGGCGCTCAACGCGGCGGTCGCGCCGTGATCGCGCCCGGCACTCTGGAGGGCGTCAAGGTCCTCGATCTCAGCCGGCTGTTGCCCGGCGGCTACTGCTCGCTGCTGCTCGCCGACGCCGGGGCCGACGTGGTCAAGATCGAGGACACGGGCATGGGCGACTACGTGCGCTGGGCGCCGCCGTACTACGGCACCGACGAACAGCAGGGGCTCGGCACCCGCTCATCGCTGTATCTGGCGCTCAACCGCGGCAAGCGATCGGTCCGGCTCGACCTCAAACAGGACGCGGGCCGCGACACCCTGCTGCGCCTGGTGCGCGAAGCCGACGTGGTTCTGGAGAGCTTTCGCCCGGGCGTGCTCGACCGGCTCGGTTGCGGTTACGAGGCGATGAAGGCCGCGAACCCGGGCATCGTCTATTGCGCGATCACGGGCTACGGGCTCGACGGCCCGAACACCGCGCGCGCCGGGCACGACACGAACTATCTCGCCCTCGGTGGTCTGCTGGGGTTGACCGGCGCCTCGGGCGGCCCGCCGGTCCAAGCTGCCGGGCAGATCGCCGACCTTGGCGGCGGCGGATTGATGGGCGTGTTCGGCATCCTCGCCGCGCTGCTGCACAAGCAGCGAACGGGCGAGGGACAACTGGTGGACGTTTCAATGACCGACGGTGCCCAGTCCTGGCTGGGAATGGTGGCCGGCGCCTTTCTCTGCGACGGCCACGTGCCCAAGCGTGGCGAGGAGATGCTGAACGGCGGCGTTGCTTGTTACCTCCCGTATGAGGTCGCGGACGGATGGGTCAGCTGCGGCGCGCTCGAGCCGAAGTTCTGGCAGGGGTTCTGTCGCGGCATCGAGCGTGACGACCTGCTCGACCATCAGTTCGCGAAGCCGGGTTCGGAGGGGCACGCGCTGATCGCCGAGGTATTCCGGACGAAGACAAAGGCCGAATGGGCCGTGTTCAACGACGAGTTCGACTGCTGCATCGAGCCGGTGCTCGACCTCGACGAGGCGCTCGGCTCCCAGCTCACCCGCGAGCGCGAGATGGTTGTCGAGGTCGAGCAGCCCGAGATCGGACCGGTGCGCCTGCTCGGGATGCCCGTGAAGTTCAGCTCCGCCCCGGGCGATCCGACCCGGCCCGCGCCCGCGCTCGGCGAGCACACCGAGGAGGTGTTGACCGCCGCCGGGATCGACGATGAAAAGTTGCAGGCGCTGCTCGAGTCCGGCGCCGCCGCCGGGCCGAGCGCCACAGCAACCGGTTCGTTCATGTCATGAGCGCCCCGGCGCAGGAGCTGCTCAAGATCTCGGAGCTGGCCGAGCGCGCAGAAGTGCCGGTCGCGACAGTGCGCCACTATCTCCGCGAGGGGCTGTTGCCCGAGCCGGTCAAGACGTCGAAGAACATGGCGTACTACTCGCCGGAGTTCATCGACCGGATCCGCCTGATCAAGCGGCTCCAGGAGGAGCGCTTCATGCCGCTGCGTGTGATCCGCGATGCGCTGTTGGCAGAACGGATGTCCGAGGCGGAGGTCCTGGAGCGATACGACGTTCCGGCTCGAGCGCTCACGCGGCTGGCCGAGGTCGGCGTCCTGAGCCCCGACGCAAGCGGATATTCACAGACTGACGTGGGCGTGATTGAGGTGATCGCGCGCTTCCGGGCCGAGGGCTGGAACGAGAAGACGGGCTTCGGAGCGCGCGACGTTGCGCGCCTGATGGAGGCGCTCGCGCCGGTCGTGGCCGACGAGCTCGAGCTGATGTCGGAGCGCTTCGCGGCGCTCGACCCCGAGCGGGCCGAGGAGCTGATGGAGGGTGGACTCAGCCCGTTTCCGGATCTGATCGGCGCGCTGCATGCGAAAGCCCTGACGGCAGAGCTCGAGCGCCAGCGCGCGAACCGCGACTAATCACCGCTGCGCATACGATCGAGTTATGGCGAACGGATGGGACGACCGCGACGTCGGGGGCCGGGTGGCCGGCGTACTCGCCGCGGGCGGAACGCTGACAGCCGTACTCAGCCTCGTCCTGGCAGGCGCGGCCGGCGAGCCCTACCTCTCTGCGGACGGGGTGAATCCCTGGATCGTCGTGTTCGCCGCCGGGCTGCTCGCAGGGCTCGTGGCCATGCCATTTGGCCTCGAGCTGCGCCTGCGAACCCGATATCCGGATCGAGACAAGCGCTGGGAGCTCTCGCTGGTCGCATGGGGGGGAGTCGCGATAGCGGTGCTTGCGCTCGCGTTCGCGGCCGGCTTCGACACCGGAACCCTGCTCGGAGCGGCGGGGCTGATCGCCGCGATCGAAGCGGGGATGGTCGTCGCCACGGTGGGCTTGTGGCTTCTCTCCGGCGGGTAGGACTAGGCGGCAGCGGGGCCGCGCGCGACGACGCTGCCCAAATACGCGCCCAGATCGTCGGCCGTCCATCCCGCGTCGCCCGAAAGGAGAATCCGTACGCCGGCCTCGGCGATCGAAGCCGTCAGCTCCGAGAGGACGGGCGCCTTACGGGGGGCGTCGGCGACTCCCATCTGGCTCAGCAGCGGCTCGGCCATCGTCGTGATGCGTTCGACGATGGCCGAACGCGCGCGGTGGACCCTCCGGGCAATCACCGGCTCGGACCCATGCTCGGAGAGGAAAACGATTCGCCACGAATCGGGCTCGCTGCCGGCAGCCTGGAGCAGCGCGGTAAACGCTGCTTGCAACACCCCTTCGAGGTCGCGGGGGTCGAGTTCGCTCGGCAGCGCGGACGCCACCTTCTCGAGAAGCGCGCGCTCCTCACGCTCGAGTAATGCGCGAAAGAGCTCCTGCTTGTTCGGGTAGCAGCGGTAGACGACCGGCTTCGTGACGCCTGCCGCATCCGCGATCCCCTCCATTGAGGTGCCGCGATAGCCGTGCTCGACGAATAGGCGGCGCGCTGCGTCGAGGATCAGCGGGCGGCGACGTTCCGGTCCCAGGTGCGCGGCGCGCTCCCGCCTCGGGGTTTCCGCCTTCGCCGCCTGTCCGCCTGCTCCAGCCATTGCTACGGTCGGGTAACAGTAGCTGCGGCGGCGGCCGGGTGCCACGGTGTCTGAAGCTATGCTCCCCGATTGACTGGTCAGTCAACGCCGGTCCGGAGGAGTTTCCCGCACGATGCGCGCCGCAGTAGTACAGCTCAACTCGAACGCCGATCGAGCTCGCAATACCGAGCTCGCCGAAGCAGGGATCAGGGCCGCCGCAGGAGACGGCGCCGAGCTGATCGTCCTGCCCGAGAAGTGGAACCTGCTCGCCTCGGGCGAGGAGATGGCCGCTGGCGCCGAGCGCCTTGACGGCCCGAGCATCAATGCCGCACGCGGGTGGGCGCGGGAACTCGGGTGCGCCCTCGTGGCCGGCTCGGTCACCGAGCGTGCGGACGACGGGGGCAAGCCCTACAACACGTCGGTCGCGATCTCGCCGAGCGGTGACGTCGAGGCCGTGTATCGCAAGATCCATCTCTTCGACGTGGATGTCGCCGACGTCGCCTATCGCGAGTCCGACCACGAGCGGCACGGTGAGGATCTCGCGGCCGCGTCGCTTGCCGGGCTCGAGCTCGGTATGACCGTTTGTTACGACCTGCGCTTTCCGGAGCTCTACCGGATCCTCGCCCTCGGGGGAGCGGACGCGATCTCGATCCCCTCGGCGTTCACCGCGACCACCGGTCGCGCCCATTGGAGCGTGCTGCTGCGGGCCAGGGCGATCGAGAATGCCGTATTCGTGCTGGCCGCCAACCAGTTCGGCCGGGCGGCTCCGCAGCACGACTCGCATGGGCACTCCGCCATCGTCGGGCCGTGGGGAGACGTGTTGGCAGAGGTCGGCGACGGTGCCACCCACGTGTGCGCCGATCTGGATCTGGCTGAGCTCGCGCGGGTGCGGGAGTCGCTGCCGGCCCTCGCGAACCGCGTGCCGGCCGCGTACCGGTGGCCCGCGGAGGTGGGTGCCTGATGGCCAAGGCCCCGCCGGTCGACCGCCGCCGCCAGATCCTCGACGCTGCGATTCGCGTCTTCGCCCGCCAGGGCTTCCACTCGTGCCGCGTCTCGGACATCGCGGACGAGGCGGGCGTCGCCTACGGCCTCGTCTACCACTACTTTCCTTCCAAGGACGACGTGATGAGCGAGCTCTTCACCGAGCGCTGGTTGCTGCTCCTCGCCGCGATCGACGAGGTCGACGGCCGCAACGCCCCCGCCCGCGAGAAGCTCGACGCGGTCGCCGGTTTCATCATCGACTCCTACCGTCACGACCCCGAGCTGATGCAGGTGATCATCGTGGAGGTCACCCGTGCCGCCAACTCGTTCGGGCGCACCCATCTGCCCGAGATCAACCGCGCCTACGAGTCGATCGCAAAGATCGTCTCGGACGCCCAGGCGAGCGGTGCGTTCCGTGATGACATCGACCCTCAGCTCGCCTCGATGTGGTTCTACGGCGCGATCGAGCAGCTGCTCTCGGCCTGGGTGTTCGAGCTGATCCCGGCCGGCGACGAGTCGTTCGCGCGTGCAAGAACCATGGTGGTCGAGACCGTCTGCGGCGGGCTCGAGAGTCGTTCCTGATTTACTGGCGCCCGTGGATAACGACATCGTCCGCCGACTCATCTGGACCGGCCTGCTGGCCGGTACCGGCGCTCTCGCAAGCGTTGCAGCGCATCGCATCGCGAGCGCTATCTACCTTCGAGCCTTCGGCGAGGAGCCGCCGGAATGAGCAACGGGGCCGCGGGCCCGCCCACTCCCGAGGAGCAGCGCAGCCTGGGGGAGATGGTTCTCGACGTCTCCGAGCGCACGTCGCTTTTGATCCGCGAGGAGATCGAGCTCGCGAAGACGGAGGTGACCGAGAAGGTCACCAAGCTGGTCAAGGGTTCGGTCGTCGGGATCATCGCCGGCGTGCTCGCATTCCTCGGATTCATCATGCTGATGCATGCCTTCGCCTGGCTGCTGAATGACCTATTTTTCGGCGACACGGTCTGGCTCGGCTTCCTGGTGGAGGCCCTTCTGTGGTTCGCCGTCGCGGCCGGCGCCGGACTGTTCGCCTACCGATCGTTGAAGGCAGGTGCGCCCCCAGCGCCTGCGATGGCGATCGAGGAGGCAAGAGAGATTCGCGACACGCTTGGGGCAGGCAGCGATGGCTGACGGCGAGATCGTCCGCGGCACGTCGGGCGGCGTCGACCGTCCGATCCGGCCGGCGCCGGGTACCCGCTCCGCCGAGCAGATCCGCAACGACATCGTTCGGGAGCGCGAGGAGCTGGGACGCTCCGTGGACGCGCTTCGGGGCCGCGTCGGCGAGCTGACCAACTGGCGCCGCCAGGTACGCGAGCACAAGCGCGAACTGGCGATCGGCGCGGCCGTCGTCGGTTTCGCGGTCGGCGGCCTGCTCGCCCTGCGCCGCCGCTAGCCGGGTTAGCCCAGCGCGTCGGGCGGCACGCCGCCGATGCCCAACAGACCTGGACCGATGTGCGCGCCGATCACGGGCCCGACCTCTGAGACGAAGACCGGGTCCGAGCCGAAGATCTGACGCCCCTCCTCGACGAGGTGACGCGCGGTTTCGGGATCGTGGATGTGCTGGACCACCCACGAGGTGGCGCCGGCCTCCTTGCGCTCCCGGGCGAACTCGACCATGCGCTCGAATGCGCGACGCCGGGTTCGGACCCGTTCGACCGGCGTGATCTCTTCCTCGAGCGTGAGTATCGGCTTGATCTGCAGCGCCGAGCCGAGCCATGCTTGCGCCGACCCGATCCGCCCACCCTTGCGCAGGTACTCGAGCGTGTCGATCGCGAACCACATCTTCAACACCGCGCGTAGGCGCTCGGCGGCGGCCAGGACACCGTCGCCGGCCTCCCCGCGCGTAGCGGCCCGCGCTGCGGCCATGGCCATCAGCGCGGTGCCGCCGCAGGCCGAGCGACTGTCGAGTACCTGAATCCGCTCCCCGCCCTTGCCCTCGTCGGTCAGCTTTGCCTTGGTCTGGAGAGCCGACTCGCACGTGCCGGAGATGCCGGCCGAGAGGTGGATGGAGACGATTTCCTTGCCGTCGGCGAGCAGGGGCTCGTAGACCTCGGCGAAGTCGCCCACCGAGGGCTGGGACGTTGTGGCGCCTTCCTTGCTGCGGCTCAGGCGTGCGTAGAAGCTGTCGTACTCGTCGGCGCCGATCTCGCTCTCTCGCCTCTGTTCGCCGTCGAGCGTGACGTACAGGCTGACTCTGTGGATGCCGTGCGACGCGACGTCCTCGTCGGTCAGATACGCCGTCGTGTCGACGACAACCGCGGTCTTCGCGTCCGTGCTCACCGTCACCTTCCTATCAGGTTGCGGGCGAACGGCCGGGCCCGGTTACGATCGCTCGCGATGGCCAAGACCCTGGTTACAGGCGCCACAGGCTTCATCGGCTCCCACGTTGCCCGGGCACTGGCCAAGCGGGGGGACGAGCTCCGCCTGCTGGTTCGCCGCAGCTCCGATCTGGATCCGCTCGAGGATTTGGATTTCGAGCGGGTGCGAGGGGACGTCACCGATCGCCGGGCGGTGCGGCGAGCGATGGAGGGCGTCGACCGGGTCTTTCACGTCGCGGGCAGGACCTCGCTTCGCTCCCAGGATCGAGCGAGTGTTTTTGAGACGAACGTGAAGGGAACGCGCAACGTCTTGGAGGCGGCGCTGGCGGCTGGGGTCGAACGGGTCGTTCACACGTCGACGGTCGGAGCGATCGGGGTGGCGAAGCCCGAGGGCACGATCGACGAGACCGCGAGCTTCGATATCGGCCACCTCGGGATCACCTACGTCAACTCCAAGCACGAAGCTGAGCTGGAGGCGTTGCGGGCGGTCGCCCGTGGTCTTGATGTCGTGATGGTCAACCCGTCCTTCGTGTTGGGGCCCGACGCCCCCGGCGGCACCTCGATGGGGCTGGTCAAACGGTTCCTCGAGCGGCGGATCCCCGCCTATGTCAACGGGGCGCTGAACGTGGTGGACGTGCGCGACGTGGCCAAGGGCCACCTTCAGGCCGACCGGAAGGGCAAGACGGGCGAGCGCTACATCCTCTCGGGCCGCAACTTCACCCTGGACCGTTTGTTCGCCGACCTGTCGCGGATCTCGGGCGTGCCCGCGCCCGAGCTGAAGCTGCCGGGCCCTGTGCTGCTGAGGATCCTGGAGGCAGGTTCCCGCGCCCGGCTGCCGTTGCCCACCGCCCCGGACGAGGTCCGCTCGGCGATGCTCTGGTGGACATACCGCAACACGAAGGCCAAGCGCGAGTTGGGCTTCAAAGCACGCCCGCACGAAGAAACGCTCGAAGCGGCTGTCCAGTGGCAGTCGGACATTCTCGGCGACCGGGTGGGAGGTGGCGGCGCCGGTCTCGAGCAGCTGGCGATCACCGCGCTTGGACGGGCGCTTCGCGTTGGGGAGCGGGTGCGCAATCGATGAACGACGAGCGCTCCGAAGTCATTCTCTATCGCTGCCCGACCCCGACGAACTTCCTCTGTCCGTGTGGGGCTGCGGCTCGCCGCCTGCGCAGGAGCGGGGTTGAGTACCGGACGGAGCGGGTTCCGTATCGCAAGTCGTCGCGGCCCGAGATCGTCGAGCTCACCTCGCAGCGCCGGGTGCCCGTGCTTCTGGACGGGGACGAGATCGTCCACGACTCGAAGCGGATCATCGAATACTTGGATTGGAAGAAATCGCAGACTCCCGGCGGATGACGGCCGCGGGCTATACAATGTAAAGCGATGGACACCCCAAACGATGCGATCAGCCTCTCCGATATCGCGGCCGACAAGATCAAGGCCCTGACCGAGGCAAACCCCGACGAGCAGGTGCTGCGCGTCGCTGTACGCGGCGGCGGGTGCTCGGGTTTTCAGTATGCGCTTGCCCTCGACAGCGCGAAGGATGAGGACCACGTCTTCGAACACAAGGGCGTCTCAGTGGTCGTCGACAAGGTTTCGATGCAGTTCGTGTTCGGCTCTGAGGTCGACTACGTCGAAGGCCTCCAAGGCGCCGGCTTCACCGTCAACAACCCGAACGTTGTCGCCGCCTGCGGCTGCGGCTCTTCCTTCCAGGTGAAGGAAGACGCACCGGGCGCGCCCGCAGCCGTATAGCTACGGTCACCGTCTCCGGCCTCGCCAAGCACGTTGGCGAACGGCGGCTTTTCAGCGACGTCTCGTTCAAGCTCGAGCGCCGCGACCGGATGACGCTGTCGGGCGTCAACGGCTCCGGAAAAACGACCTTGCTGCGCATCCTCGCGGGCGATCGTGCCGACGTCGGGCGAGTCGTGCTGGGCAAGGGGGTGCGCGTCGCGCTGCACGACCAGAGCCCGCCTCGCGAGCAAGGTGTGACGCTCGAGGAGTATGTGATGTCGGGGCTCGATTGGGTGGCCGACATCGAGCGGGAGCTCAGCGAGCTGGAGACCCGCATGGCGGCCGACTCGGGCGAAGCGACGCTCTCGGCCTACGCCGACGCACAGGCGCGCCTCGAGCATGCCGGTGGCTACCGGTGGCGCGATCGTGCTCACGCCACCGTGCGCGGACTCGGTTTCGGCGAGGCCGAGATGGGCCGCGGTCTCGGGAGTTTCTCGGGCGGTGAGCTGACCCGCGCCTCGCTGGCTCGTGCGCTGGCCTCGCAGCCCGATCTGCTGCTGCTGGACGAGCCCACCAACCACCTTGACATCAGCTCGCTCGAATGGCTCGAGGACTATCTGGGCGATGTCGATGCGGCCGTGGTGCTGGTCGCTCACGATCGCTGGTTCCTCGAGTCGGTCGGCACGTCAGTCCTCGAACTGGAGGGCGGTCGCGGCCGCTACTTCAGTGGCCCCTGGCACGCATGGCGGGCGGAAAAGGCCGCGCGAGAACTCTCGCTGGGTCGCGATGCCGAGCGCCGCGAGGCCGAGATCGCGCGCATGGAGCGATTCGTCGATCGCTTCCGGGCCAAGGCGAGCAAGGCGCGCCAGGCACAGTCGAAGCTGAAGTCGATCGAGCGACTGCGCGAGGGCGCGCCCGCGAAGGGGGGCGCTTCCCAGGGCTCGCTCGCGTTTAGCTTCGGCGCGGCCGAGCGCTCCGGACGCGTTGCCCTGGAGGTGAAGGATGCGCGGCTGGTAGCCGGCGAGCGGGAGCTGCTGCGCGACGGCGAGTTGTGGGTCGAGCGCGGCGAGCACGTCTGCCTGATCGGCCCGAACGGCTCGGGCAAGTCCACGCTCGTGCAGGCATTGGCGGGGCGCCGCGAGCTCGACGGTGGCCGGCTCTCGGTCGGCCACAACGTCGAGCTCGGCTACCTCTCCCAGCACGCGGAGCTACCCGACGACGACCAGATCACCGCGCTGTCCCACGCGCAGCGGTCGACCGGACTCTCGGAGGCAAAGACCCGGGGGTTGCTGGGGCGCTTCCTGTTCTCGGGCGATGATGCGCTGAAGGCGGTCACGGCGCTCTCGGGCGGCGAGGCCCAGCGTCTCGGCCTTGCGATTCTCGTCTCGGCCGGAGCGAACCTGCTGATCCTCGACGAGCCGACCAATCACCTCGACGTCGAGAGCCGCGAAGCCCTGGAGGACGCGCTCGCCCGATACGACGGCTCGATGCTGCTCGTCTCACACGACCGCGCGCTGCTCGAGGCGGTCGGCACCCGCACGGTCGCATTCGAGGAGGGGGTGCTTCGCAACTATCCCGGCGGCTGGACCGAGTACCGCGAGGCCCGGCGTGAAGCCGCGGATACCGGGCAGGGCAGCGGCTCGGCGGGGCCGAAGGAGGCTGACGCGAGCAGGGGCAAAGAGGCGCGCCGGCGGCGAGCCCGCGAGCGAGCGGCGGTTGCGGTCTCGCGCAAGCTCGAACGCGAGATCGAAGCGGCCGAGATCGCGCTGCGGGAGCTCGAGCAGGAGCTGGCGGACCCGGCCGCCTGGACCGGGCGCGAGGGCAAGGAGTCCGCGCGCCGCCATGAGGATGCGAAGCGCCGGCTCGAGGAACTCTACGAGCGCTGGGAGCCCGCCTAGCGGGGTGCGAGCAGCAGCGCCAGCTGGCGCGATTGCGCGACGAGGGTCCCGTCGGGCGTCCAGAGCTCCCCATCCTCGTCGAAGAATCCGTCGCGCACGAGCCGGCTGGTGAACCGCCCGAGCAGCAGCGAGTCGGGAAGCGGCAGCGCGCTACGGAAGTGGATCGTGAGGTCGATCGTCGGCGCCGGGTGAAGGGCATCGAGTCGAGGCCACGGGGCAGGGAACCAGGCATCGGCGAGAACCGCGATCGCCAGCTCGTCGACCGGGCGCTCCTCGCGCAGGCCAAGCCAGCCGCCGGTAAGGCCTTCGCTTGCCTTGCTGAACGGCGGTTCACCAAACCGATGCTGCATGGTCAGGCGTTGGGTGAAGGCGGGCGGTTCGCCGCGGCCAAGGTCCTGGACTGGCTCGCGGCCCTCGGGCCCGGTGACCTCCGGTGCGGGCGCATCGGGCAGCTCCGTCCCGGGCCAGGCCTTCGAGTACGCGCCCACCGCCAGTCCGAGCAGCTCCCCGCCCTGGGTCAGTCGCGCCGTCACGGTGCTGAGCGAGCGCCCCGCTCGTTCGATGTGCGTCTCTACCTCGACGGGCCCGACCTCGGGAACGCGCAGGAAGTGCATAGTCACCGAGCGTGGAGACCGTTTCCGGTCGGCCACCGCCAGGGCCATCCCACGCAAGACGATCGCCATGACGTAGCCACCCAGCGGGCCGCGCGGTGTGGTCCAGCCATTCGCGACCTCGCCGGACCAAACGGCCTCGCCTGCGGGCTCGAGCGCAGTGTCCTGGTCAAAGCTTCGCATCGGGCGCGAACCCTAAACGGGGTCAGATCCCGATTAGGTTCTGGGCGAGGCGCAGACGCCCTGGCCCCTCGGTGCGGTTCTAGCCGAGCTGCATCGGGGGACTCGTTTGCGAGCCTCCCGGGAGGATCCGCTCGGACTCCGGAATCTCACCCTCGGGCTGCTCGGCGCCCAGCAGCTCGGCGAGCTCGCCGGATTCGAGCATCTCCTCGACGATGTCGCAGCCCCCGACCAGCTCACCCTTGACGTAGAGCTGGGGGAACGTCTGCCACTCGTACAGCTCGGTCGTCGCCTCGCGGAGCGGCTGCAGAGCCGGCAAAACGTCGATCGCCCCGTACTCGATGCCCAGTGTGTCGAGCACCTGGACGACCCGCATCGAGAACCCGCAGCGCGGAGCCTCTGGAGTGCCCTTCATGAAGAGCAGCACCGGGTGCTCTGCAACGAGTTCCGAGACCTTGGTCTTCAGCTCGGGATCAGCGGCCATGCACCGAGGGTAGCGTCCGCGCCCCACCGCGTCCCACCAGCCAGAACGCATGTGAAGCCTCGCCATGTCGGGGTCTTGTGCACGTTCGCGTTAGCCCGGGACGGAGGTCTGAATCGACAGGGCGTGGATTGCCCCGTCGTCGAAGCGCTCGCGCACCGCCGCACGCACCAGCCGGTGCTGGTCGATTCTGCTGAGGCCCTCGAATTCGGAGGCCGCTACGACCGCACGCAGATGGTCGCCGCCGCCCTCGTCGAGCACCTCGACCGTTGCGCCGGGCAGCGCCGCCTCGATCATGCTTTTGATCTCGTCGAGGTCGGCCATGCGCCCACTCAATCAGATCGCCGGCCGCGGGCGATCTCGTGCATGTCTGGTATGCGCACGAACTTCACCCGCGGGCGGCCGTGTGCTTCTCCCGCGGCCACCTCGGCCGCGTCGATTGCCTTCCAGCCCGCGAACTCGACGGCGGCGGGAACGCGCTCCCGTACCCACTCGTTCACCGCGTCGCCCGTGGCCAGGTCAGGCGGGTCGGCGACCTCACCGGCCTTGACGTCGGAGAGCAGCGCGGTGACCGTGTCGAGCGCGTCCTTCTTGTTCGTCCCGATCACGCCGCTCGGCCCTCGCTTGATCCAGCCGACCACGTAGATCCGGGGCAGCTGCTCACCCGTTTCGGGATCGACGGCACGGCCGTGGTCGTTCGGGACGACGCCGCGGCCGGCGTCGAATGGCAGTCCCTCCAGCTCGACGCCGCGATACCCGATCGAGCGCAGGACCAATCCGCATTCGATCTCCTCGCGCTCGCCGGTGTCGACGGCTCGGATCGAGCCGGAGTCGTCCCGGACCAGCTCGTTGCGGCCGATCACAAGGGACTCGACGCGCCCGTTGCCCCTGATCTCGACTGGTGAGCATCCGAACCGCAGCACGATCCGGCGGCGCTTGCCCTCGGGCTCGAGCTTGCTGAAGCCGGCGAAGAGCTCGACGTTGCGCCGGTTCGTGGGGCCAGCCTCGTCCGAGTTCAGCCATTCACGAGAAACCTCGTCGAGGGCGGCGTCGGCGGGGTCGACGATCACGTCGGCGTCCATCATCTCGCCGAGCTCGCGCACCTCGGGGTTGGTGAAGGCGGCCTGTGCGGGCCCGCGGCGGCCCAGCACGACTATCTCCTTTACGCCGGACTCGGCGAGAGTGTCGATCGCGTGATCGGCCGTGTCGGTCTCCTCCAGCTCGGACCGCGTGAGGGCGAGCATCCGGGCGACGTCGGCGGCGACGTTGCCGTTGCCGATCACCACGACCCGTTCGCAGGAGAGGTCGAACTCACGGTCGGCGTAGTCCGGGTGGGCGTTGTACCAGGCGACGAACTCGGTGGCGGGATGGCTGCCGCGGAGGTTCTCACCGGGGATCCCGAGCCAGCGATCGGTGGAGGTGCCGTAGGCGTAGATAACCGCGTGGTAGCGGTCGTGTAGTTCCGCCGGGGCGATATCGGTGCCGATCTCGACGCCGCCATGGAAGCGAAATCCCTCCCGGGCGGCCGTCTTCTCGTACATGCGGATCACGGACTTGATTTTCGGGTGGTCAGGCGCCACTCCGGCGCGCACCAGGCCGAACGGCGTTGGCAGCCGATCGAACATGTCGACCGAGATAGACAGCCCGCCCCCACTTGGCTGGTCCTCCGCCCCCTCTGGGCCAGCGGGGTCGGGGTTGTTCTTGAGCAGGTGCTCGGCCGTGTAGAAGCCAGCCGGACCGGAGCCGACGATTGCAACCCGTAGCGGGTTCTCGGAACTCCCAGGAGCGCTCATGTCATGCCTGCGCGGTGGCCCCGGCGTGAGCCGAGGCGGCGGTGCCGTCGAGCGCGTCGAGTGCGCGACCGACCGACATCGCGACGCAGGTGAAGATGGGAATGTCGCGCAGCGTGTACTCGCTGGACTCCGAGCCGCGCAGCTCCTGCACGAGGTCGAGGAAGCGACCCGGGTCGTCGGCCTCGAACGAGACGACGAACTCCTGATCGTCGATGCCGAACGAGTACGCCGTGTTGATCGTGATGTCGGGGTAGGTGCGGCCGATCTCGATGTGCTCGGTCATCACCCGGCGGCGCTCCTCGAGCGACAGGCGATACCAGTCTCGGCGCTTGTCAAGGGGGTAGACAAACAAATACTTACGCTCCGATTGGCAGATCTCCGGCCGGGCGTCGGCGTCCGAGTAGGGCGACGGCTTGGTCATCGCCAAGTAGGAGTGGGGGATCGACATCCACTTCGCGAGACCGCTCTGGGAGAGCACGACGTGGAAGTTGTGGACGTCCTCAAGCACGGGGGACTGGCAGAGCAGCACGAGGTCCGTGTCGCCCCGCGTGCCGACCGTCGAGTAGGCGCGCAGGGAGCGGTCGAGCGCGTAGTCCTCGCATGCGGCGAGGAACTCACGTTTATCCTCAGCCCGTGCTGCGGCCTCGCGGCGCTGCCATGCGGGATCGAGCTTGAAGAACGTGAACTTCGCGAAGGTGCGATCGGGTTTGTCTAATGAGCGACTCTGTCGCGAAAGCAGGGCGGCCTCCCTGGTAAGGGGGTGTCTCTTGAGCTTGATGCTAACGAGCGTTGGCGTTGCCGCCTGCTTGTTCGCGACGCCTGGGCACGCGCAGTCGGACCCCGCCGAACCCGACGGCCGTGTGGTCATCGCCGTCCTTCCGTACGCCACGACGGTCGAACAGATCGGCGCCGTGGCGGGCGTCTCGCCGGGGATCATGAGCGCTGGCCTCGGCTCGGTTCCGCCCGCGCAGAGCATCCTCGATATCGGCCAGGGCAACCGGGTCAACCAGCGCCTCTACGACACTGACCTGCCGCCGGTCTACGTGCGCGACGGCGCCATCGAGGGTGGACTTTGGGACGAGGTGCTTCAGCGTGCGGAGGACGCGCCGGCCAGGGTGAGTCCCGGGTTGCTCACGACGACGATCGAGGCAGCCGGCGTCTCGGTGCGCTCGGAGGTTGCCGACGGCCTCGCGCCGCTGCTGGCGGCCGATCGCGAGGGAGAGATCGAACTGGCGCCGCAATGCGCCTTTGGGTGTCCGGAGGGCGTCACCGTTGTTCGGGCCGAGTCCGGTGAACTCGAATCGCTGGTGAAGACGCTCGACCAAGACGACCTGCTGATCGCGTTCGGTGCCGGCTTTCGTAGCGAGCAGCCGCTCTGGTCCCTTGGGCTCGCCGGATCGGGCTACGGCGAGGGCAACCTCACCTCGGACTCGACCAGGACCGGCGGCGTCGTGACGACCACGGACATCGCCCCGACCATTCTCGAGCGCCTGGGGGCGGAGGTCCCCGGTGAGATGAACGGCAGCGCGATTCGTGCCGAGGGGGACAAGGACGCGGCCGGGGTCGCCGATCTCCAGGAGCGGCTAGCCGACCGGCCTAGCCGTGACACGGTGGCGCTGCTGCCGCTGCTCGTCTGGCTGCTCGCGGCAGGCTTTGTGGCCCGCTTCGCCGGCGGGTCGGCCGGGCGAGGCGCTTTTGTCGTGTTCGGGCTGGCCTGCGCTTGGGCGCCGTTCATGCTCCTCGTGGCAGCCGCCCTCGATCTAGGCGAGCTCGCGTCCGCTCTGCTCATGGGGCTCGGCTCGGTGGCGGCGGCGCTGACAACCAGCCGGGTGGTTCCGGGCTACGGCGGGCTCGCGCTCGCCTGCGGGATCACTGTCGGGGCGCACGCAGTCGACGTGGTCGCCGGGTCGCCCTACACCGCGCTCTCGGTACTTGGCCCGAACCCGGGCGGGGGCGTTCGCTTCTTCGGGATCGGCAACGAACTCGAGGCGATCCTGACCACGCTCACCTTGGTCGGGGCGGGCGCTGCGCTCACCCTTCTCGACGGGATCACGCCGCGGCGGGCGGCGGCGGGCTTCCTCGTAGTCGCGGCGATCGCAACCCTTTGCTTCGCGCCCGGGCGCTTCGGCGCCGATGTGGGCGCCGCCATCGTGCTCGGGTCCGGCGGTGCGACCGCGGCCGTGTTGGCGCTCGGGATCGAGCGTCGCCGGGCGGTCCTCCTGGTCACCGGCGGCGGCGTGCTGGCACTCGGCGCGCTACTGCTCATCGACCTGGCGCTGGGCGGCGCACACCTCAGCCGAACGGTTCTCGGAGCCGGCGAGGCGGGCGACCTGGCGGATGTGCTCGAGCGCCGAATCCGGCTCATGGTCAGAACCTTCACGAGCCCCGTGTATCCCGAGCTTCTGATCGCGACCGCGGCCCTGTTGGCGGCGGCCTACGTCCGTCGCGAGCGCGTGCTGGGGTGGTTCGGCGAGGCTTGGCCCGCCCGCTGCGGAGCGCTCGGCGCCCTGTCCGGTGTGCTCATCGGCACGATTGCAAATGATTCGGGCTCGGTCCTGCTGGTGATCGGAACGATCTATTTGGGTGCTGCTGCGGCTTTCGTATGGGGTACGGGGCCATTTCGCGTACCATCAGATCGGTGCGCATCGCCATCGTCTCGCCCTATTCCTGGACCTATCCCGGGGGCGTAGTCAGACATGTGGAGTCGCTGGCCGAGGAGCTGATCGCTCGCGGCCACGAGGTACGCGTGCTGGCGCCCTGGGACCCGCCCGACCGCCTGAGCCAGGTGTTGCATCGCGCTGTCCCGGAGTCGGGCGACCCGCCGGTGTATCTGCGCAAGCTCGGCCGTACGTTCGGTTTTGGCGCCAACGGCTCCGTTTCGAACAACTCGCCGTTTCCGGGTGGAGTCTCCTCGCTGCGCCGCGAGCTCGACGCGTTCGCGCCGGAAGTGGTGCATGTGCACGAGCCGCTGGCCGGATTCATCGGCTGGGAGGCCTGCTCGTATCACGCCGCCCCCGTCGTTTCGACCTTTCACGCCTATTCGACGAAGGCGATTCCGAATCACTTCGCGAGCGCCTGTGGCGCGCGGCGAAAGTTCAACCAGCTGAACGCGCGGATCGCTGTCTCCGAGGCCGCGGCTTGGACCTGCAAGCGCTGGTTCGGCGGCAACTACACGATCGTCCCGAACGGGGTGGATATCGACGCCTCGTCGTCGGCCCCTAAGCCCGATAACGATGAGCTTCGAGTGCTGTTCGTCGGTCGCGCCGAGGAGCGCAAGGGTCTGCCGGTGCTCCTACAGGCATTCGGCGCGCTGGTCGAGCACGTCCCGGCCCGTCTGGACATCGTCGGTGTGACCGAGCAGGAGGCATCCCGTTATCTCGACGATCCTGCGGTCGAGGGCCGTGTGAACGCGATGGGGCGGGTGCCCCACTCCGAGTTGTGGCGTCGTCTGCACGAGGCGGACGTGCTCTGCGCACCCTCGCTCTCCGGCGAGAGCTTCGGAATGATCCTCACCGAGGCGTTCGCCGCGGGCACGCCGGTAATCGCCTCCAATATCGCCGGCTACGCGGACGTCGTGTCCGACGGAGTGGACGGCGTCCTCGTCCCCCCCGCCGACGCACAGCGACTGGCCGAGGAGCTGCAGGCGATGCATCACGAGCCGGAACGCCGCCGGGCGATGGGCGCCGCGGCGCTGGTGTCCGCGAAACGCTACGCCTGGCCCCGAGTCGCCCAGCAGGTGGAGAGTGTCTACGAGGAGGCCGTGGCGGTTCCAGACCCCGCCGGCGGCCGCCAGCGGGTGTGCCGGCGCTTTGGGTTTGTCCCCGCCGATGGGCACCCGACCGCGCGTGCGCGTCGGCTGCCTTCGCTCGATCCGGCCCCTGTTCATGGCGCGGGGCGCGCACGGGTGGCCAAGCGGATCGGGATGGCGATCGCCGCAGCGCTGGGCGTGGGCTTGACCGCGCTCGCCGCGAACCGCATCGGGCTGCACAACGTGGTCGAATCGATCGTCCGCTCCGACGCGAGCTGGCTGCTGGCGGCAACCGCCCTGATGGTTGCCTCCCTCTTCATGCGCGCCGTGTCCTGGCATGCGATCGCGCGCTCCGCACTTCCGCGAAGTCCACTCCGCGGGCGCGACGTGACCTCGGCAACCATGATCGGGGTGCTGATGTCGGCCACGTTGCCCGCCCGCCTCGGCGAGCCGGCGCGAGCGATGGTGCTGGCGCGAAGGACGGGCCGGATTCGCGAGAACTTCCCGGTACTGCTGGGCACCCTGGTCTCGCAGACCGCGCTCAACATCGTCGCGCTGCTGATTCTCGGCGCGATCATCGTCGGCTCGACCGACCTCTTCTCGTCGAAGACCGAACGCCTCTTCCTGGTCAGTCTGGCGCCGCTCGCAATCCTGTTGGCGGTCGTCGTGGCGCCCTCGATCGTGCGCGAGAACGGGAGCGGTCGTGTCGCGCGGTGGATGGCGGCGATCCGCTCGGCGTTGCTCGCGGTGCGCCGCGGGCTGGTCGTTTTCCGCGATCGCCGTCGCGGCCCCGTCGCAGCGCTGGCTCAGATGACGGCCTGGGGCCTGCAACTGCTCGCCTGCTTCACGCTCTTCACAGCCCTCGGCCTCGACAGCAACCCGCAGATCGGGATCGGCGCGGCGGCGGCGGTGCTGTTCGCCGTCAACGTGACTGCCGTCGTGCCCGCGACTCCCTCGAACATCGGCGTTTTCCAGCTTGCTGTGATCAGCGTGCTGACCACCGGCTTCGGCGTTAGCGCCGCGAATGCGCTCGCCTACGGGGTGATCCTGCAGGCAGTCGAGATCGCGACCGCGGTCGCGCTCGGCCTGCCGGCCCTCGTCCGCGAGGGGCTGACCTGGTCAGATATGCGGATGCGGGCGTTGTCGAGTTCACAGGTGCGCCTGCGCCCCCGAGCCGGCGACGGCGCAACCGACCCGCTCTAGTAGGCGCGCGACGCAGCCGCGTCAGGTTAGCGCCGATCGGACGGACCGACCATGTGCGCCTGGGATAGCCGGGTGCTTGAAACAACCGCATGGAGGTTCCGTCCCATGGACGAAAGCAAGCGCCGCAACCGACTGGTTGCGGGTGTGGTCGTTGCGATTGCCCTGCTACTCGGTGTTGGTGGCGTTGCGATTGGAGGTGAGTCCGCTCAGCGCGCGCCCGTGTCGACGCCGCCGCCGGCAGAGAAGGCGAAGTCGCAGCCCCAGGCGGCCGTGGATATCGCGCGTGCCGCTGCCCGAGCTCGGTGCAAGCTGAACTGCGTGAAGCGCAAGCTGAACCAGCTAATCGGTGCGCATAACGCGCTCGCGAACGACTACTACAACTGTGAGACGCTCGTGCCGATCACGTCATACGACGGCTACGAGTACGACGATGGAGCGGGCGGCACCGTGATCACCTCGGCACTCGACTTCACCGATTCCGGAGACTTTCCGGACGAACTGGCGGTGGTATACGTCTGCTAGTCGACGCGCAAGAGGGCCGGAGCGGGTTCGCCCGCTGCGGCCCCCTGGCGCTATCCTGAGCCAGACCATCAAGAGCGGCTGAGGGACCCGGACCAGTGACGCCGCCGCAACCGATGCGGCCTTCAGAGGCTGACTACGGTGCGACAGCCGGGAAACACGATGGAGGAGGTGACTCGAAAGCTTGGCGCGTAACGGAGAAAGAGATTTCCTCGCCGCGGTGCGGGACCGGATCGTCGTCTTCGACGGGGGCATGGGCGCGACCCTGGAGCAGTTCGAACTCACATCCGAGGACTACGGCGGGCTCCAAGGCAAGTGCCACGAGGCACTGATCTTGAACCGCCCAGATGTGATCGAGGGCGTCCACACCTCGATGGTCGAGGCCGGCGCCGAGGTGGTCGAGACCGACACCTTCCAGGCCTCGCGGCTGAAGCTCGACGAATGGGGGCTTGGCGAGCACACGCCCGAGATCAACCGCAGGGCCGCCGAGATCGCCCGCAAGGCCGTCGGGCCCGACCGGTTCGTTGCCGGCTCGATCGGCCCGACCGGATTCCTGCCCGCCTCAGACGATCCGACCCTCGGCGATATCTCGTTTCGGGCGCTGGTGGACGTCTTCGCCGAGCAGGCGAAGGGCCTCGTCGAGGGCGGCGCCGACCTGATCATCATCGAGACGGCTCAGGACATCCTGGAGGTCAAGGCGTCCATCTTCGGCGCGCGCCAGGCGTTCAGGGAGGTCGGTCGCACGCTGCCGATCCAGACCTCGGTCTCGCTCCTTCCCCAGGGCGGCAAGATGCTGCTGGGGACTGATATCGCCGCCGTGCTCACGACGTTGCACGCACTTGACGTCGACGTGATCGGGCTCAACTGTTCAACCGGGCCCGAGGACATGCGCGACGCGATCCGATACCTGGGGGAGCACTCGCCGTTGCCGGTGCACTGCATCCCCAACGCCGGCCTGCCGCTGCAGGGGCCCGACGGCGAAACGATCTTCCCCGAGACGCCGGAGCAGATCTCGAAGGTGCTCGGCGAGTTCGTCGAGCGCCATAACGTCGGCATCGTGGGTGGCTGCTGCGGCACGACTCCCGATCACATCCGCGCGATCGCCGAACGGGTCGCGGACCACAAGCCCAGCGAGCGCCCGACGGAAAGCCCGCCCCTGGCCAAACAAGCCGGCTCAACAACGCCGGGTCCTCGCCTTTGGCTCAGTTCGATGATGACCGCGACCGACTTGGTGCAGGAGCCGCGCCCGACCCTGGTCGGCGAGCGGGTCAACTCGCAGGGCTCGCGCAAGGCGAAGGAGTTGCTGCTCGCCAACGATTACGACGGCCTCGTCCAGGTCGCTGAGGACCAGGTGACAGGTGGCGCCCACGTGCTTGACATCTGCGTAGCCCTGACCGAGCGCCAGGACGAGGACGTCCAGATGCGCGAGGTTGTCCAGCGGATCTCGCTCACGCAGCCCGCCCCGATCCAAATCGACTCGACGGAGCCCGAGGTGATCGAGGCTGCGCTGGAGGCGATTCCGGGCAGGGCGATCGTCAACTCCATCAACCTCGAGGCCGGTCGCGACAAGGCCGATCGGGTGATCCCCCTGGCGAAGGCCCACGGCGCAGCTTTGATCGCGCTCACGATCGACGAGGTCGGTATGGCGAAGACGGCCGAGCGCAAGCTCGAGATCGCGAAGCGAATCAAGGAGATCGCCTGCGATGAGCACGGCCTTCCTACGGATGCGCTGATTTTTGACGCGCTCACCTTCACGCTGACCACCGGCGACGAAGAGTGGAGGCCCTCCGCGGTGGCCACGATCGAGGGAATCGCGGCGATCAAGAAGGGTCTCCCCGGGGTCAAGACCTCGCTGGGCGTTTCCAACGTCTCCTTCGGCGTCGGACAGCCCGCCCGCGCCGTCCTCAACTCCGTCTTCCTGCACCACTGCGTCGAGGCCGGGCTGGATCTGGCGATGGTCAACCCGAACCACATCACGCCCTACGGGGAGATCTCCGAGGAGGAGCGTGAGCTTGCCGACGATCTCGTGTTCGACCGCCGCGAGGACGCGCTCGAACGCTTTATCGAGCACTTCGAGTCGAAGGGCCCCGAGGACGAGGCCGAGGCGGAGGATCCGACCTCGGACATGGAGCCCGAGGACGCGCTGCACTGGCATATCCTGCGCCGCAAGAAGGACGGGGTGGAGGAGTGGATCGACCGTTCGGTCGAAAAGATCGGCGCCGTCCCGACCCTGAATCAGGTCCTGCTGCCCGCGATGAAGGAGGTCGGCGACAAGTTCGGCGCCGGTGAGCTGATCCTGCCGTTCGTTCTGCAGTCGGCGGAGGTGATGAAGCGTGCCGTTGCCCAGCTCGAGAACTACCTCGACCGCATCGAGGGCCATACGAAGGGCAGGGTCGTGATCGCGACCGTGTTCGGCGACGTGCACGACATCGGCAAGTCGCTGGTCAACACCATCCTCACGAACAACGGCTACACGGTTGTGGATCTCGGCAAGCAGGTCCCGATCGACACGATCATCGACGCCGCGATTGAGCACAAGGCCGACGCCATCGGCCTCTCGGCCCTGCTCGTCTCGACCTCGAAGCAGATGCCCGCCTGCATCCAGGAGCTCCACAGCCGCGGCCTCGAGTTCCCGGTGCTGATCGGGGGCGCTGCGATCAACCGCGACTTCGGCCGCCGCGTTCTCTATCCGCACGGCAAGGAATCCAACGAGACCTACGCCCCAGGCGTTTTCTACTGCAAGGATGCCTTCGCCGGGCTCGACACGGTTGACGCGCTGGTGGATGACGCAGCGCGCGAAGCCCTCGTGGAGAAGATTCGCGACGAAGCGAAGACCCTGCGCGAGAAGCCGGTAGAGGTCGACGATTCGCCGCCGACGACCGACGACAGCGTGCGCTCCGATGCGGCCGACGACGCCGCGATTCCCGCGCCCCCATTCTGGGGCGTGCGCGAGGTCGAGGCTGATCTCGACGAGGTCTACCCCTACCTCGACCGCCACGTCCTGTTCAAGTTGCACTGGGGCGGTCGTGGTAACAAGGGCGAGGCGTGGCGCCGGATCGTCGAGGGCCACGATGGTGAGGAGGGCTTTGCGCCCAAGCTCGAGCGCATGTGGCGAGAACAGGACTATCTGCGCCCCAGGGTCAAGGTCGGCTACTTCCCGTGCAATGCGGACGGGAACGAGCTAGTGATCTTCGACCCCGAGGACCACGACCGCGAAGTCGAGCGTCTGGCGTTCCCGCGCCAGCCCAAGCACCACCGCATCTGCCTTGCGGACTTCTACCGTCCGCTCGCCGAGGGCGGCGAGCGCGACGTGGTCGCCCTGCAGGCCGTCACCGTCGGCGAGGAGGTGACGAAGCTGATCGGGCAGCTCGAGCGCGACGGTGAGTTCGCCGAGCAGCTGTTCGTGCACGGCCTCGGCGTTCAGGCCGCAGAGGGACTGGCGGAGTGGAACCACGCGAAGGTCCGCGACGCGCTCGGGATCAATGCAGGTCAGGGCCGTCGCTACTCCTGGGGCTATCCGGCCTGCCCCGACCAGTCCGAGCACGAAAAGGTCTGGCGCTTGCTGGCGCTCGAGGAGATCGGCATGAGCCTCTCGGGCGGCTACGCCGTCGAGCCCGAACAGTCCACTGTGGCGATAATCGCCCACCATCCGCAGGCCGTTTACTTCGGCATGAAATCGGGCTTCATCCCCGCTGAGCCGAAGACCGATGAGCTGATCGCGGGCACCGAGCGCGGCGGCGAGCTGCCACCCGATGACGACCCCGGCGGCGACGGCACGATCGAGGCGGAGGCCAGCGAGAGCGAGCCCGCGCCGGCCTGATCTAGGGGAACTCGGCCAGCAGTTCCGCGACGCGCTCCGGGCGCTCGATCTGCGGGCAGTGGCCGCAGCCGCGGATCAGCACGGATCGGGCGTTAGCGACCTCCCGGAGGATCCGGCGCGCCCCGGAGGGGTTGACCATCCGGTCGCGGTCGCCCCACACCACCAGCACGGGGCAGGTGATCCAGCCGAGGTTGTAGGGCTCGCGCAGTTCGGGCTTGAGTCGTCGACCCGTTCCGAGGATGCGCACGACATCTCGTTTCGACTCGAAATGTGACGTGAAGGCGGCGACGGACTCCGGCTCGAGATCGCCAGGGTGATTCGTGGCGAGGGTGCGGTAGGTACGGCCGACCAGCTCTCGGATCGCGAACCCCGGGAGGGGGAGCGGGCTGCGCAGCACGGCCTGTACGGCCCAGGCGCCCTCGATGATCGAGATCCACGTGGCCATGTCGAGTCCAGCAGGTGCGATCGGGACGATTCCGGCGATCGGCGCCTCGCGACGCTGGGCCGCGCGTAGCGAGATACTCCCCCCGAGCGAGTTACCGACCACCACCACCCGACCGGTGGGACTCGCCTCGGCCGCGTGCTCGATCGCTGCGCGGGCGAAGCGGTCGAGCTGGGGAAGAATCGGCCGGTCGCGAGCGAGGCGATCGGCGCGGCCAAAGCCGGGCAGGTCCACGGCCAGCGCAGCCCGGCCCGCCTGCGCCAGGTGGTCTAGCAGGGGGCGCCAGGTGTCGGCCGAATCCGAGAAGCCGTGGAAGAGCACAACGGGGTCGAGGCCGCGACTGCCCTCGAGCTCAAGCGCCCTGGTTTCGATGCCGCCCAGGTCGAGCCGACGTTCCCTCACGGCCCAGAGGGTTTCAGCCGCCCTGGACGTTTAGTTTGGGACGATCCGGGAGACCTCGCCGCCGGCGATCACGTAGATGTTGCGCCGGGAGTCCTCGCCAAACGAGACGAGACCGCCCGAAGCCGGCAGTCCGGTGGCGCTGTCGTTTCTGGCGCCGCCCAGACGTGGTTTCAGGCTGCGGATCTCACCGGTGCAGAGGTCGCCGTACAGGTAGCGGCCACGCAGGCCGGGCAGATCCGGGTCGCGCACCACGTAACCGCCGGTGATCGAGCAGCGGCCGCCGGAGTGGGAGTAGACGTGAATCGGGCGCTCGTGTCGCGGAGCGCGGCCGCCCTCGAACGAGGCATTGCCCTCGAACACGTCCCAGCCGAAGTTGGCTCCGCGCGTGCCTCGCAACGTCTCGTAGTCGACTTCCTCGAAGCGATCCTGGCCGACGTCGCCGATCACGATCCGCCTGCCCGCGAACGAGAAGCGATACGGATTGCGTAGTCCGCGGGCGTAGATCTCACCGTCACCGCGGCGACGCTTGCCGGCATAGGGGTTGCTCTTCGGGATCGCGTAGTTGCGCTTGCCCTTACGTCCGCTCCTCGGCTTGATGCGAAGCAGCTTGCCGAGCAGGCTCGTCTTGTCCTGGGCGTTCTCCTGCGGGTCGCCACTGCCGCCACCGTCGCCGGTGGCCAGGTAGAGAAGGTTGTCCGGACCCCACTGAAGCTGTCCGCCGTTGTGGTTGTCGGCCGCGCGGTGGCGGACCTCGATGATGTTGCGCTTCGACTTGCGATCGGCGCGCAGCGGGTTGCCCTTCCTGCGTTTGAACTCGACCACGCGGATGTCTCCCTGTTCGTCGGTGAAGTACACGTAGAAGCGCCGGGTCTTCCACGGCGCGAAGGCGATCGAGAACATGCCGCGCTCGCCGTCGCAGCATCGGACCATGCCCTTGATGTCGAGGAAGGTGCCACGCTCGCGCCCGTTCTTGAGCACCTGCACCTCGCCCTCTCGCTCGACGACGAAAAGCATGCCGGGCGCGCCTTTCGGCCCGTGTACGTAGAGCGGCTGGTTGAAGCTGCCGATCCGGTTGAGTCCGAGGCCGCCACGTTCGGCCGCGGTCGACGTTGATCCTCCCGCGGCGATGATCCCGGCGATCAGCGCGAGCACGAGCCCAGCGACCCCCAGCCCCTGCCGCCACCGCCCGCTCAGCGCTTGCCGCCCAGCCCCAGTCGGTTGCGAAGCCCGCGAGCGTTGATGAACCGAAGCACGCCGTTCACGGCGCGCCGCTCGCGCTTTCGGTGCGGGAACCAGAGCGGGTCGCGTTTACCTTGTGGCACCCGCGGCGAGACGATCGACTCGGTGCGGCAGAAGCGCTTGATCCCGTAGGCGCCGTGACGGAACCCGATGCCGGACTCCTTCCAGCCGCCCATGGGCAAGTTGTGCAGGAAGTAATTCGTGAGGACGTCGTCGATGTTCGCCGCGCCGACCTCGAGCCTGCGGGCCACCTCCTCGGCGCGAGCCGTGTCGCGCGACATCACCGACGCGGACAGCCCGTAACGAGTGTCGTTGGCCTTCTCGACCGCTTCGTCTGCGTCGCGGACCTTCATCACCCCGAGCACGGGGCCGAAGGTCTCGTCGACCATCACCTTCATCGAGTGGTCCGCGTCGGCGATCACGGTTGGCTCGTAGAAGTCGCCCGGCCCATCCTTGCGCTTGCCGCCGGTGAGGATCCGTGCGCCCTTGGAGCGGGCGTCCTCGACGTGGTCAGCGACGGTGTCGAGCTGCGGCGGGAACGTCATTGCGCCGACGTCCTGGGAGAAGGAAGCGTCATCCCTGCCCTGGCGAAGCTCCCGCACGCGGGCGGCGAGCTTCGTTACGAACTCCTCGTAGATCGGCTCCTCGACGTAGACCCGCTCGATCGACATGCAGATCTGGCCGGCGTTGGCCAAGCCGCCGAAAGCGGCGGCGTTGACGGCGCGCTCCATGTTCGCATCGCGCAGGACGATCATCGGATCCTTGCCGCCCAGTTCCAGGCTCACCGGAGTGAGCGTGTCGGCGGCTCGCTTCATCACGATCTTGCCCGTGCGGTCGGAGCCGGTGAACTGCACGAAATCGACATTGTCGATCAACGCGCCACCCGTGTCGGCGGTTCCGTTCACGACCTCGAGCACGTCGGGCGCGCCGATCTCCTTCCACCCTCGCGCGATCTCCATCGCGACCAGCGGCGTCACTTCGGAGGGCTTGACCACCGCGGCGGCGCCCGCCATCAAGGCGGGGATCGCATCGTCGAAAGCCAGGATCAGCGGAAAGTTCCAGGGGCTGATGACGCCGAGGACCGGGTAGGGACGGTAGGTGATCTGCAGGCGCTTGACCTTGAACATCGGGTTCGGCGCGGGGAGGGTCTCGTCGGCGAGGAAACCCTCGGCGTGCTTGCCCCAGAAGTTGATCGCGTCGCAGATGAATGGAGCCTCCATCTCGGCGTCGGCACGCACCTTGCCGGTCTCGGCCTGCATCACGTCGGCCAGGTGCTGTTCGTTGTGAATGATCCAGTCGCGCAGCTTTCCTAGCCAGCGATAGCGCCCCTCGAATCCGAGTGCCTCCCAGGCGGGCTGGGCCGAGCGGACGCGGGCAACCACTTCGGCGACCCGCTCGGGTGAATCAATCGACACGCTCTGAATGACGCTGCCGTCGGCCGGCCGGACGACGTCGAACGTCTCGACTGATGCGCCGGCGCCGTTTGTCTCGGCGCTGGCGGGTGGCTGCGCGGTGGTGGTGGCGGTCGGCTCCATGACCTGACCGGACTCTACCGCCTAGGGATCCAGCCTGAAGACGTTGCCCGCGAGCGATGTCGCGTAAACGTTTGAAGTCTGGGGGTTTGCCGTTATCGAGGACGGATTCGAGATCTCGGTTTCCAGCAGCTTGTTGTCGCGGCTCCCTCTCGTTGGGATGATCGAGCGCAAAGTGCCGGCGCACGCGTCGGCGTATAGGTATCGGCCGTGGAGGTTGGCCAGGCTCTCGTCGCGAACCACGACCCCGCCGATGATCGCGCAGGAGGACCCGTCCTGTGCGTGGGAGTAGGCGAAGACCGGCTTGTCGTGGTGCCTGGCCCTCGGGCGCCTCGACTCGTTGTCGGCGCTGTCGCGGTAGCGGCGCCTGCCCTCGTAGCGATCCCAGCCGAAGTTGGCAGCGCGTAGACCCGTCGGTCGCTCGTAGTCGACTTCCTCGAAGCGGTTCTGGCCAACATCGCCGATCAGGATGCGCGCGTTCGTGTCGAAGCTGAAGCGGTACGGGTTGCGAAGGCCGACGGCGTAGATCTCGTCGCGGCCCTTGCGCCGTTTGAACGGGTTGCCGGGTGGGGAGCGGTAGCGCTTCGAGCCGCTTCGGCGCGGGTCGATGCGCAGGAGCTTGCCGAGGAGCGAACCCCGATCCTGCGAATTCTCGCGCGGATCGCCGGCGCCGCCGCCGTCGCCGGTGCCGATATAGAGAAACCCGTCGGGCCCAAAGAGCGCGGTGCCGCCGTTGTGGTTGGGGGCGAAGCGGTGGCGGATGCGGATCACTTGGCGCCGGGTCGACTCGTCCACATTGGTGGCATCCGGTGCGCTCGCCTCGAACTCCGAAACGACGATGTCGCCGTTGCGCTCGTCGGTGTAGTACGCGTAGAGCAGCCCGTTCGACTGGAAGCCGGGATGGAAGGCGATCGAGAGGAGTCCCTGCTCGCCGAAGCCGTCGGTGAGGTTTCGGATGTCGAGGTACTCGGTGCGCGGGTTCACGCCGTCGAGAAGCTGGACCGTGCCCCGCTGTTCGACCACGTAGACCTTGTCGGCATCGCCAGGCGCGAAGGCCGTGTAAACCGGCCTGTCGAAGTTGCCACCGTCGAGCGCCATGAGCGTGACGCCGCCGTCGCCGTCGCCGGTCGGCGCCCCGCCCGATGCGCTGCCCGCGAGCAGGACGATGCCGCCCACAGCCAGAACGAGGCCGAGCGCGACCCGAGCCCTACCCATACGGAGACCGGCACGGATTTCCGCCGAAGGGGGCCACGAAATACACCTGTCCATCCATTCCTGCGTCGAAGGCTACGAGACCTTCAACAGCCGGCCTGTGCGGGAGTTGCGCCACCGCCGGCGCCGCCGGCTACTGGGACGCGAGCCTGTAGACCGGGCCGTCGAGCGAGATCGCGTAGAGCCGGCCGCTCGCGTCTTCGGCAAACGAGGAGATCGACGGGACCTGGAGCCCGAGGGGCCGGTCGTCGTCGGCCGACCGGCCCGCGGTGAAGCTGCGCAGCTGGCCCTGGCAGAAATCGGCGTAGAGGTAGCGACCCCACAGCGTCGGCAGCTCCGGGTCGCGAACCACGTAGCCGCCGGTGACCGAGCAGCCGAGGTCGCGCCCGTAGGCCAGCACCGGGTCGAGCGCGTCGGGTGCGCGCTGGTCGGAGTTGAACCGTTCGGCGCCCTCGAACGCCGACCAGCCGAGGTTGACGCCGCCGGTCGGATCGGTCACAAGGTCGATCTCCTCGAGTGAGTTCTGCCCCACGTCGCCGATCCACAGGTCGCCGCTGCGACGGTCGAATGAAAAGCGCCACGGGTTTCGCAGTCCGTACACGGCGATTTCGGGGCGAGCGTTGCGGCGGTCGGAGAATGGGTTGTCGCGCGGGATCGTGTAGGCGTCCTTGCGCGTACGTGCCGGGTCGATCCGCAGGATCTTCCCCAGCAGCGAGCGGAGGTCCTGACCGTTTCGCTCGGGGTCCCCGGCAGATCCGCCGTCGCCCAGCCCGATGTAGAGGCGCCGGTCAGGGCCGAAGATCAACAGGCCGCCGTTGTGGTTCGAAAACGGCTGCGCCACGGCGATTAGGGGACGGGCGCTGCGGGGGTCGCCCTTGTTGCCGCGGCGCCGGTACTCGACCACTCGCGTGTCGCCGGCCGGGTTCGTGTAGTCGACGTAGAAGCGGCCGGAGCGCTCATAGGTAGGCGAGAAGGCGATCGAGAGCAAGCCCTGCTCACCGCAACAGGAGATCTTCCGCGAGAGGTCGAGGAAGGTGCTGCGGCTACCGTCGGGTGCAAGGCGAACGATGCGCCCCGTCTGCTCGACGATGTAGAGGGCTTTATCGCCATCGGGTTGCGCGAGGAAGACCGGCGAGTCGAACTCGCCGAGCTCTTCGAGCCGGACGCCGCCGCGACCGTTGCCCGCGTTGCCGGGCTGGCCGCCGGAGGACGGCTCGGTGGGGGTGACGGGCGGCTCGGCCTTTTCGCCGCAACCCGCAACGAGCGCGACCGCGACCAGGGCGGAGGTAAGGGCGTGTCGCCGCGACCCGCTCAGCGGGCGACCTCGACGCGACCGCCATCGGTCACGCGAGTCTGCGGCGGCTTGTCGGTGATGGTTGGGACGAACTCGCCCTCGACCGGGCTGCCGTCGGCCGTGACGATCTTGGCCTTGCCGTCGAGTCCTCCGGCGAGCTCGTAATGGACCGTGTAGGTGCCCGAGGTCACCGGGGTGACTCGCCAGAAGATCGTCTTGGACTCGTTCGGGCCGAGCGCGCCGAAGGAGTAGGTGTCCGTTGCCGCCGTCTCTGCGCCGGCCGTGGGCTGGTCGTCGAGCTTAGAGGGGTTGACGCCGTCCTCGAGGATCTTCGGGTAGTCGTTCTCGAGAATCCATACCGGGCGGTTCGGGTCGGCGAGGCCCGCCTGGTCTGAGCGGATGTTGAATGAGCCGTCCGCCTTGGTCTCGGCGTCGCCCGTGTAGATGGTGATCGCCAGGTCGGGAACGCTTTCGCCCCCGGTGTTGGTGACCTCGAGTGATAGATCAACGGTCTCGGCAAGGCGCTGTCGCGGCGGGAACTTTGCCTGCGACACCTCGACTGAAAACTCACCGGCGACCTCGTTCTCGTCCTGGCGCTCCTTCTCGCCGCAGGCGCCCAGCAGGAGAATCGAGCACGCAGCTGCGACTCCAGCGGCTAGGGCTGGGTGGCGCTGGGCCCGCTTTTTGCGGGGGCTTGTACCTGGCTCCCCCAAGGCGCGGGGAACATACCACCCGACTCGCACGAAGGTTGTGGGTTGAGCTGGGGGGCGTTGATGGAATACTGTGTGGCCAACGGAGCGGGCGGGTACCCCGGCTCCGGGAGAACTGATGGTTAGATCCGCTGCAGACAGGGCATTCCTGCCGGCCAAGGGCCTGTTTGAACAGGTCGGGAACATGATGATCCTGACTGGGAAGACGGTCACGGCGACAGTGCGCCCACCGTTCCCCTACGGCGGCGAGTTCATCTCGCAGTTCCTCTTCGCCCTCCAGCTCTGCTGGTTCCCGATGATGATCTCGACGATCGCCTTCGGGTTCGGAGCTCCTGGCCTTCAGGCCGCGAACTTCCTCTCGCTGTTCGGCGCGCTCGACCGCCTCGGCGGCTTCTTCATCCTCGCCTCGGTCCGCGAGTTCGCCCCGTTCGTGACGGCGGTCGTCGTCGCCGGCGTCGCCGGCACCGCGATCACCGCCGACCTCGGCGCCCGCAAGATCCGCGAGGAGCTCGACGCCCTCCAGGTCCTCGGCGTCGATCCGATCAAGAACCTCGTCGTCCCCCGCTTCCTGGCCCTGATGCTGATCACCGGGCTGATGGACATCTACGCCCTGCTGTTCGGGATCACCGGCGGGATCTTCGCCGAGATCGCCTACGGCCAGCCGCTCGGAGGCTTCTTCGCGACCCTGTTTAGCAATGCCTCGGTGACCGACCTCTGGGGATCGGTGCTCAAGTGCACCATCTTCGGAGCGGTGATAGCCGTGGTCTGTTCCTACAAAGGGATGAATGCGTCCGGAGGCGCCGAGGGCGTGGGCCGCGCCGTCAACGAGGCTGTCGTGATCGCCTTCCTCGGGGTCTTCGCGGTCAACTACGTCTTCACCCAGACCCTGCTGGCGACGAGTCCTGAGCTGTCGGTGATCAAGTAGCTATGGGTTGGCTGGCGATACCCCGGGACTGGCTCGCCTCGCTCGGCGACATCGCCCGCTTCAGCGGCCGGGTTATGGGCATCGTCTACTCCGGACGGGTGATGCGCTACTTCGGCGAGTCCCTGCGTCAGGCCGGAATCCTGATCCTGGGCTCGACCATCGTCATCTGGGGCCTGATCTTCATCCTCGGCTTGACGTGCGGCATCGAGGGCGCGTACTTCAACCGCTCGGTGGGCGCGCCCGCCTACGCCGGCGTCTTCGCCGCCTGGTGTGACCTACGTGAGGTGATTCCCTACGCCTTCGGCTACATGATGGCCGCCAAGGTCGGGACCGGAATCGTCGCCGAGATCGGTGCGATGCGGATTTCCGACGAGGTAGATGCCCTCGAGGTCATGGGCGTCAACCCGATGATCTTTCTCTGCGGCACGCGCCTTTTGGGCGCATGGATCACCCTGCCCTTCATGTACCTCGCCGGGATCGGGGTGGGCTTCTTCGCCTCGTATCTAGCGGTGGTCGAGCAGATCGGCGAGGTCTCGGCCGGCGGCTACTTCCTGATCTTCTGGATGTTCCAGAACCCGCCCGACCTCATATTCAGCCTGACCAAGGCAATGGTGATGGCAACGACCATCGTGCTCGTCGGGTGCTACTACGGCTATACCGCTTCGGGCGGACCAGTCGGCGTGGGAACGGCGACGGCGAAGTCCATGGTCTTGAACATCGTGCTCGTACACATCATCGGGATGATGGGAACCTTGGTCTTCTGGGGCGCAAACCCGAGAGCGCCGATAGGTGGGTGAGCGACGTGTCGCGAAAGCAGACTCATCCGAGTGGTAACGCTTTTCTAGGTGGATAAGGAGAAACCGTTGGCAGACGACCCAAATCAGGAATCGGCGCAGGCCCCGTTCGAGGAAGAGAACACCTACGTCGAGTCGAACCCCGAGATGGGTGCGCTCCACAAGGACTACATCCTCCCGGGTGTGGCTGCCGGCGAACAAGACCCGTACAAGTGGCACACCGGCGAGAAGCGCGACCACGGCGGCGAGGATGCGATCGAAGCGATCGACGTCGTCAAGCAGTTCGGCCGAATGCGCATCCAAAACGGCCTAAATCTCGGCGTCCCCGACGACATGATCTCGATGCTGCTGGGTCCTTCCGGTACCGGGAAGAGCGTCTTCATCAAGCTCGTGGTCGGGTTGCTCTACCCCGACTCCGGCGACATCCTGGTGCACGGCGAGTCGGTGCCGAGCATGAGCGACGACGAACTGTTCGAGATGCGCAAGAAGTTCGGCCTGCTCTTCCAGGACGGCGCGCTGTTCGGATCGATGAACATCTTCGACAACACCGCCTTTCCGCTGCGCCAGCACACGGACAAGAGCGAGAGCGAGATCGGTGAGATCGTCAATCAGCGGCTGCGTGAGGTGGGCCTCCAGCAGGCGATGGACAAGATGCCGAACGAGCTCTCGGGCGGCATGCGCAAGCGCGCGGGGTTCGCGCGGGCGCTGGTGCTGGACCCCTCGATCGTGTTCTTCGACGAGCCGGACTCGGGTCTCGATCCGGTCCGTACCGCGCTGCTTTGCGAACTGATCCGCGAGATCCACGAGGAAAACGGTGGCTGCTACATGGTGATCAGCCACGACCTCGGGACCGCGCGCCGGATCGCCGATTTCATCGCGGTGCTCTGGAAGGGCCGCATCGTCGAGTCCGGACCCTCCTCGGAGCTGTTCGACTCGCAGAACGAGTTCGTCTCGCAGTTCCTCAACGCGGAGACGATTGGCCCGCTCGCAATGGATTGACCGCCGCGCCTATTGGCGCTGCGTTTAGTTCCCGTCCCTAACCTGAAGCGCGGATGAGAGACCTCTTCGCGCGGGTCGGTGCTTGGTGCGTCGAGCGACCGGCGCCGGTGATCGCCCTGGTCGTGCTGCTGACAATCGTCGGCGGCGTCGGTGCGCTTTCGCTGGAGCCCGACGGCGAGGCAGAGACGCTCGTCGACCGTGGCTCGGAAACGTTTCAGGCAACAGAGGAGCTGAAGGAGAAGTTCGGCGACGACGCCGTCGTCGTGCTGGTCCGCGGCGACCTCGAGCGGCTGATGCTCACCGAGGAGCTCGGCAAGATCCTGCTGCTCGAGAGCTGCCTCGCGGGGACGGTCAGCACCGATGAGATCGCTGAGGGCATCCCGACTCCGCAGGCATGCAGCGATCTCGCCCAGGAGCGGCCGGCGAAGGTGGTCTACGGCCCGGCAACGTTTCTCAACCAGTTCGCCCAGCAGGCCGAGCGGCTGTTGGGGGAGAGCAGCCAGGCGGCGGTGGTGCAGGCACGAGTAGCGAACCGGCGCGCCGTCCGTGACGCGCTGCAGCGTGGCCTCTCGGAGGAGGAGGCCAAACTACTGGGCGAGCAGGCCGCCCAGGTGGTGCTCTCAGACTTTTCAAACCAGGCGCTCGGGCTGGCGTCGCAGTACGGGCTCACGGGCATCCCCCGAATCGACGACCCGACCTTCGTCGCCAACGTAATTTTCGACAACTCGAAGGGCGACGGCGTCCCGAAGTCGAAGTTCGCCTACCTTTGGCCCAGTGAGGATTCGGCGCTCGTCTCGGTGCGCCTGCGCTCGGATCTCAGCGAGTCCGAGCGCGCCGATGCGATCGACCTCATTCGCGCGGCGGTGTTCGACCCGGCGTTCCGCCCGCGCGGCGGGTCGTTCCTCGTCAGCGGCGTGCCGGTCGTGGTCGACGGGCTCACCGACGAACTGACCGGAGAGATCGTGTTGTTGCTGATCGCTGCGGTGATCGTGATGGCGCTGGTCCTCTCCCTCGTCTTCGCCCCCCCGATGCGCCTCCTGCCGCTCGCCATCGCCCTCGCGGCCGGCGCGATCGCCTTCGGCCTGCTGGCGCTCTTTGGGGGCTCGCTGACGATGGCATCGATCGCCGGCCTCCCGGTTCTGATCGGGTTGGCGGTGGACTACGCGATCCAGCTGCAGGCCCGGTTCGGAGAGGCCCGAAGTTCCGGGGCATCGCCGGTTCGAGCGGCGGGAGAGGCGGCGGCGAAGGGGGGGCCCGTGATCGCCACCGCCTGCCTCGCCAGCGCGGCGGGCTTCACGGTGCTGTTGCTCTCGCCGATTCCGATGGTGCGCTCGTTCGGGATGTTGCTCGTGGTCGGCGTGGTTGTCGCGCTCGTACTGGCCCTGACGGCGGGCCTGGCCCTGCTGTCGATGACGACCCGCGAGGGCTCGGGCCACACCACGTCCCGGTCGAGCGGTGCACTCGCGGGCCTAAGGCGCGCAAGCGCACCGTTCGAGGGGATGTTGCGGCGCACGAGCTCGATCTCGCAGCGGGTTCGGGCGGCGATGACGACCCTGGGGGAGCGCGCGCTGGCCACCGCGATCGCGATTCCTGGACGCGTGCTCGTCGCGGCGACGGTACTGGCCCTGGCCGGTTGGATAGCCGGCACCCGCACGGAGATCGTCTCCGACTTCCGCCAACTCGTACCGGCAAGTCTTCCGGCGCTCCAGGATGTGGACGCACTCGAGGAGGAGACGGGCGTATCCGGCCAGCTCGACGTGAGCGTTACTGCAGACGACATCACCGATCCGGCGGTTGTGGCGTGGATGGCTGATCTGCGCTCACGGGTGCTGGCCCAGGGCGCCGACGAGCAGTTTCCGTCCTGCCGCGACCCCGAGAGCGACGTCTGCCCGGCGATCTCGCTGCCCGACCTGTTTGGCACTGGAGAGGCGATACCTGACCAGGAGCGGATCCGGGCGTTGCTCGAGCTGCTGCCCCCCTACTTCGCGCAGGCCGTCGTCGAGACTGATCCCGTTTCGGGTGAGATCGGCAATACGGCCGTGCTCTCGTTCGGCATCCCCGTGATGCCGTTCGACGAACAAAAGGAGCTGATCGACGGGATTCGCGACAAGATCGACCCGCCCGGAGCCACAAGTGACGCCCCGCCGGGGGTTGACGCCGAGGTCGTCGGGCTACCGGTGCTCGTCGCCGACGCGAACGCATCGCTGTCGTCCAACCGCTACCTGCTCACGATCGCCGGGCTTCTGGCTGTTGCTCTGGCGCTGTTCGCGGTGTATCGCTCAGTCAGCCGCACGGTGATCCCGCTCGTCCCGGTCGTGCTCGCCCCGGGCTGGTCAGCACTCGTGCTGGAGGCGGCCGACGTGCCTCTGAATCCGATGTCGGCCACGCTCGGCGCACTGGTGATCGCGATCTCGACCGAGTTCAGCGTGCTGCTCTCGGCCCGCTACCACTCGGAACGGGAGTCGGGCGCTTCGGTCGGCGAGGCGCTGCGCCTCACCTACTCGCGCACCGGGGCTGCGGTGATGGCCTCGGCGGCGACTGCGATCGCAGGCTTCGCGGTGCTCGCCCTGGCGGCTCCGATCCAGGCTCTGTTCGGGGGCGACGCGATCCGGATGCTCACCGAGTTCGGACTCGTGGCCGTCATCGACCTCATGGTCGCGCTCGCAGGTGTGCTCTTCGTCCTCCCTGCCGTACTCGTCTGGGCTGAGGGCGAAACCGCCTTGGCGCTGGGCGAGCGCATGCGCGGACGTCTCCGGGGGCCGGCGCGGGCCAACGCCTGATGTCTCGGTACTCGTTGTGGGTCGGGGTGGCCTTCGTGGCCTTGATCGGCTACGCGACTTTCAACACGATTCAGAGCGACGACGGTGGCGTGCTCGGCACCGAGGACACCGAACGGGGCTTGCCGCTGCAGGAGTTCGCCGTTCCGGACGCGCGCGGCGAGCTGCAGGGTGACGCCAATATCGCCCAGGACGATTGCGAAACCGCAGAGAACCCCTGTCCGGCGGACGCGCAGCGCACTCCCGCCTGCCAGATCCAGGAGCCGGATGCGATCAAGGTCTGCGATCTCTTCGACAAACCGCTGGCGATCTCGTTCTGGTTTACACGTGGCGGCGATTGTCTGCCCGCCCAGGACCGCTTCAACGCTGCGGCCGGCGAGTACGGCGATCAGGTGAACTTCCTCTCGGTGAATGTGCGCGACGACATCGAGAGGGTGCGCGAGATCGTGGCCGAGCGCGGCTGGAGCGTCCCCGTCGGCTGGGATCGCGACGGCGCCGTGTCGAACATCTATCGGGTCGGAGTGTGCCCGACGATCGCTCTTGCCTACCCGGGGGGAATTCTGCAGTCGGGGCAGATCGGTGAGCTGACCGATCCCCAGCTCAGCGCAGCGCTCGAAGAGTTGATCGCCGAATCTCGCGAGCGGGAGGCCGTCCGATGACGGTTGAGGTGGGCGACGAAGCGGTCCCGGAGGCGGGCTGGCTTGTGCCTGAGCTGGAGGCGGAGTTCCCGGGCTTGGGAGTGCGCTACCTGTTGGTCGAGCGAGGCTCCGGCCGCAGCCCGCGCCCGGTCAAGGAGCGGTTGAAGACCCTGGCCGGTCGGTACACGGGCGCGACCGCGATCAACCTCCGTCATCAGCCGATCCCATGGGCCTACAGGGTGTTCTTTCGCCACATCGGGCTCGACCCCGACGAGCAGCGCACCCCGGTGGAGGAGGTCGCGCTCATGCGGATGAGCAAGGGCGGGTTTCCCAGCAGGAATCTTCTCGACGATGCGCTGACGATCGCGATCGCCGAGTCCGGTGTGGCGCTGCGCGCGTTCGACGCCGACCGGTTAACGGGTCGTCCGGGCATCCGGACCAGCGCGCCGGGGGAGTCGCTGGAGGGGCGGCCCGGGGAACTGCCCTCGGGGACCCTGGTGATCGCCGACGAAGCGCGGCCGATAAGTCTGCTGTTCGGTGCGATCGCGGCGGGCCGTGGGGTCCATCCAAAAACGAAGCGGACCATGTTGTGCTCGATCCAGGTGAAGGGCGTTCCTGAGATTGCGGTCGAGGAGGCGTTGTGGCTCGCAGCAGGGGTGCTTCGCAGTTAGAATCCACCGGGAGGCGATTACGACAGGACGAGACCATGGCTGAGTTGCTAGCGCACCACGAACCCGATTTCGACGCTCGCAGTGCCGCACTGCTCGAGCGCGACGTTCGGACCGAGCTGCGCCGGCAGATCGGCCGGCTCGAACGCCGCCTCGCAGAGCTGTGGGCCACGGCCAGGCCCAAGCAGGGCATCGAGTGGCGCGTCGGAGCGCTCGGCGGCCCCAGGGTTCTCGAGACGGCTGAACTCGAGCGGGTGCGCGACGCCCTCGCCGTGCGCGTTCGCGAGGCGCAGGTGGAGATCGCCCGCCGCGCCGACGTGCAGAACCAGAACCGCAGCCTGCTCGAGCGGATGATCTCCGAGCCGGGGCGGTTTCGCTGGCTTCGGATTGCCAACGACGACCTCGGCGAGCAGGGCTGCCTGCACTGGCACTCGCGTCCCCGGCTCGGCATCCTTGGGATGCTGATGGGCTGGTGGCGGGTCAAGCTCTCTAGCGGTTGCCCCTTAGCCGAGGGGCGCGGCCCCGGCCGACCCCGCACCAACCCGCTCCGGCCATAGGTGGCTAACACAAAACGCAACAAGCGCAAGCGGCGAGCCGCTGCCTCCAGGCAGGCCGCTGCCGCAAGGGCCCGCGAGGAGCCCACCGCGGCTCCGGCGGAACTGGCCTCGGTGAGGCGCGCGTCACCTCGCAGGCGCAAGGCAGCTGACGACCGGCCCGACGCGCCGTGGGGCTCATTCCCGCTGGTCGAGATCGCGGTGTTCGTTGGCCTGGTGATGCTCGTCGTCGGGGTCGTCACCGGGCTTGACAGCGCACGGGGTCAGCTGCTGTTTGCGTTCGGCCTTGGCCTGGGATCCCTCGGAGGCCTGGAACTCGCCGTGCGCGAGCACTTCTCCGGGTATCGCTCCCACTCGGCGCTGCTGGCCGGCGTGCCTGCTGCCGTGACCCTGGGGGTGCTCTTCTACGCCGGGCCGGACTCGCTGCCGCCAATCGCTCGGCTGGCGATCGGCGTTGCGATCTTCGCGATGACCTTCTTCCTGCTCGTCGCCGCGTTCAGGCGACGAGCAGGAGTGTCGATCAAGCTGCGCTAGATCGGCGGGGCCGACTAGGACGCGGGGATGCCGCGCTTGGCGTCGAGCTCGGCGGCCAGCAGGCTGCGCTGGCGGAGTGTCATCCGGCCGAGCTCGCGGTTCTCGTTCATCGCAAGCATGCTGAGAAACTTACGCGCGCGGGTGCGGCCCCAGCGGCGCTGGCTGCGAAGCAGCTCGCCGACGGTCATGGTCTCGACCTCCCAGGGGCATTCGCGGACGACCTCGGCGGCGTCAACGTTGCCGGCCTCGACCCCCCTCTTCAACGCGGCTCGTGCGAGCCGTACTCGGTTTGCCTCGGCCAGCGCCAGCATGTGCTGGGGCGCCTGTGCGGGGGCAATCGTCGCAGCTTCCATCGACACTCTCCTCCTGAGCGAAATTCATCGGTGTGGGGATTAGGTGCGCTCGTCGCGTCCACTCAGCGGCGTGCTGCCGCCCAGGGTCGGGGCCGACCGAGAGGTGTGGCTCTCCGGTGGCCGCTCCCTGCCCCGGGACACGTCCGGCGCAAGAGGGAAACTATGGGAGCGCATCCGCGAGCGTCAACGTCACAACCCGCCTGGGCGGACAAGTCGTTCGCTATGAGCAGCTTTTTTTTGCGCGCTAACGACTTGTTCACATCTGGACAAGCGATATCTACCCATTGCGGGTTAGATCTGGCGAGCGCTCGGCGCTAGCGGCTTGTTAGATCCGGGAATTGCTTGATCGCCTTCTCGAAGATCGCGAGGGCTCGGTCGAGTTGGCCGCGCTCGTGCGTCGCCATCAGCGAAGTGCGAAGAAGCGCGCCGCCCGGGGGTACCGCAGGGTGGATCGCGACGTTGGTGTACACGCCGGCGTCGAAGAGCGCCTTCCACAACAGCACGGCCTGCCAATCCTCACCGACGATGACGGGGACGACCGGCGTGCTGGCCTCGGTGCCATCGGGCAGGGTGCCCGGCTCGACCACATCCAGCCCGAGGTCGAGAAAGCCCGCCCGTAGGTAGCTGGCGTTGTCGAGCAGCTTCGACATCAGCTCCGGACCTTCGGAGCGGATCACGCGCAGGGCGCCGAGCGCGGCCCCCACCGCCGCGGGCACCGCCGACGCACTGAAGATGAAGGCGCGGCTCGAGACACGCAGGAAGTCGATCACATCCGCTGGGCCGGCGATGAACCCTCCGCACGAAGCCAGGCTCTTGGAAAACGTGCCCATCCGCAGATCGATCTGCTCCTCGAGGCCGAACAGCTCGCAGGCGCCCGCGCCACGGGCTCCGAGAACGCCAACCCCATGCGCCTCATCGACCATCAGCCGGGCGCCGTAGCGGCCGCAGAGCTCGGCAATCGGCGGCAGGTCGCACAGGTCGCCCTCCATCGAGTAGACGCCGTCCACGACCACGAGGACGCCGCCGCCGTCGCCGCGGGCGCGGTCGAGCATCTTCTCCAGCTTGTCCATCTGGTTGTGGCGGAACGGGCGGAGCTTTGCGCCGGAGAGCTTGCAGCCGTCGAGGATCGAGGCGTGGTCGCCCGAGTCGCAGATGACGGTGTCGCCCGGCCCGAGGATGGTGCCGATACAGCCGACGTTCGACTGGTAGCCGGTGCTGAAGACGATCACCTCGTCGGTCTGCATCCAGTCAGCCAGCTCGGACTCGAGCTCGGTGTGCAGCGGTGTGGTGCCGTTCAGCAGTCGTGAACCGGTGAGGCCGGTGCCGTACGTCTCCAGGGCGTCGCGTGCCGCCTGCTTGACGCGCTCGTCGCCGGTGAGGCCGAGGTAGTTGTTGGAGCCGAGCATGATGGTCTCCCGCCCCTCCATCTCGACGACCGGGCCGGCCTCGCCATCGAGCAGGCGGAAGTAGGGCAGCAGGTCGGCCTCGCGGGCCGCGTCGAGCTGTTCGCGCCGGTCGTGGTTGCGGGCACGGTCGAAGACGTCTACGGGGGCTTGGCGGGTCTCGTCCATCCCGGGGAGTGTGGCAAGCTTGCGCCGCCTCATGGCCCCCGTCCAGGTCAGACCCGTCACCCGCAAGGGCGACCTCAGGAGCTTCATCAAGCTGCCCTACCGCCTGCGCGCGAACGATCCGCAGTGGGTTCCGCCACTGGTATTCGAGCGCCGCCAGTTCCTCGATCGCAAGCGCAATCCATACTTCGAGCACGCCGAGGCCGAGTACTTCCTGGCCGAGCGCGACGGCAAGGTGGTGGGCCGCATCACGGCCCAGATCGACCAGCGCTGGGACGAGTTCCAGGGCGGCAGCGACGGCATGTTCGGTTTCTTCGACGCGGAGGACGACCCCGAGATTGCGGCGGCGCTGCTCGAGGCTGCGTCGTCGTGGGTGCGCGACCGTGGGCGCGCGCGTCTCATCGGCCCGATGGACTTCACCACCAACGACGAGTGCGGGCTGCTGATCGAGGGCTACGACGAGCCCTCGATGATCCTCGAGCCCTGGCACCCCCCGTATTACCGCGCCCTACTCGAGTCGGAGCCGCTCGGACTGACCAAGACCCAGGATCTCCTGATGTGGAAGCTCTATCTCGGCGAGCTGAAGGAGGGTGACTCCTTCCACCCGATGATCCACGCCGCTGCCAAGCACTCGCGCGAGCAGGGCGTCGTGGTCCGCCACATGCGCCGCCGCGATATGGAGGCGGAGGTGCAGCGCTTCATGGGCGTCTACAACGTCGCCTGGGGGCGGAACTGGGGCTTCGTGCCGATCACGGACGCCGAGGTCGCATTTCAGGCCCGCAACCTGAAGCCGGTACTCGACGAGAACTGGGCGATGATCGCCGAGAAGGACGGCGAGGTGGTGGGCGCTGCCCTGACCCTGCCTGACGTGGACCAGGCGCTCAAGCGGATGAACGGGCGGGTGCTCCCGATCGGCTGGATCCACTTTCTGCGCCGCAAGACCTACATCGATCAACTCCGGGTCTTCGCCCTGGGCGTCATCCCGGAGCACCAGCACCTCGGTGTGGCTGCGGCGCTGTACGAGCGGCACGTCGAGAAGGCTTCCGATCCAGGGCCCGAGGGCGGGCACATGGGCTGGATCCTCGAGTCGAACAAGGCGATGAACCGGGCCATGGAGGGCATGGGCGGCTCCATCATCCAGCGTTACCGGCTCTACGCGAGGTCGCTGTAGTCCGTGACCGGGGTCTGACCCCGGGTGGGTCTAGACTGCGGCGAAGTGCCCGAGGAGCTACTTGAAGCCGAGGTGATCGAGGAGGCGGATGAAGCCGTTCCCGCGGCCACCGTTCGCGCACTTCCAGTTGCCAGGTCGGGCTCCGAGGTCTCTCCGTTCGGCGACGGGGCCAAGACCGTCGCCATCGCGGCCGCGGGGGGGATCGTCGCCGGCGCCGCCACCGTCGCGGTCGTGAAGGCTGCGACCCGCGCTCCCGCCAAGCGCTCGCGCCGTTTGCTCGGTCGCCGCGACAAGCGCCAGGACGTGGTCGCGAGCCGCTCGTTCCTTGTGGACGTGCACCTGCTCGGCGGCCGCTGAGATCCAGCGGCGTGACGCTCGAGATCGAGGTCCGGCCGCCGTGTCCCTACCGGCTGCCGACCCACGGACGGATGGATGGCGTTATGCGCCTCCAGGGCGGCGTCCTCACCCGGCTCTTGCACATCGCCGGCGAGCCGGTCGTGGTCCACGCCTGGCAGCGCCGCGACGGCGCGGTCGCGCTCCGCGCTCACCCACCCGTTGTCGGGTTGGGCGCTCATAGGGACCGAAAGGTGCCAACGGATGGGGGGTTGAGTGAGGCGCTCGAGCGGGCAATCGAGCGGATGCGTTTTGCGATCGCCGTCGACGACGACCTGCGCCCCTTCTACGCTGCGTTCAAGCGCGACCCGCTGCTAGGCCCGGCGATCCGGCGCCGGCCGTGGCTTCGCCCCAAGCGCCGCCCGTTTGCCTGGGAGGCGCTCGCGTGGGCGGTCACCGAACAACTGATCGAGTCCTCGCGCGCCGCCGAGATCCAGCGCCGCCTCGTGCGGCGCTGGGGTCGCGGTTGCGATTGGACCGGCCGGGGCGCCGAGCGCAGGCCGCTGCGCGATGTGCCGAGCGCGGAGGCGATCGCCGCCCTCGCGCCGGCACAGCTCGCCTCATGCGACCTCTCACCTGCTCGCTCGGTGGCGCTGATCAAATGCGCTCGCGAGGTGGGCGCCGGCCGCGCCGATCCGGCGGAGCCCGACGCCGACGCCCGCTTCGGGCGGATCAACGAGATCGGTGCGTGGACCCTGCAGTGTCTGGGGCTGTTCGGCCGCGGCGAGGCCGACTCGCTACCGGCGGGCGACCTCGCCTACGTCAAGTATGTGGGGGTCGCCGCCGGCCTCGGCCGCCGCGCGATGGTGCCCGAGATCGAGGACTTCTACGCTCGCTACGAGCCCTACAGGGGCCTGGCGGGCATCTTCTCCCTCAGCAACGCCCGCGGCATCTCGAGCCTGGCCCGAGGCCTGCCGCTGCCCCCGGACGCATACGCCGACGCGGCCTGAGCCCCACGGTTAGCGCGGTGGCAGCAGGTCGTTCGTCAGGCCTTCGCCCAGCTTGGGCCGCGCTTCGATCATGCCTTCGTCGGCCAGGAAGCCCGCGAAGCGCTCCCACTCGCGTTCGCTCATCTCGCCGAACGCCTCGCCCTTGCGGGCGGCCAGTAACGGCAGGGTGCGCTCGATCTCGGCGGCGGTGAGCTTTGGGTCGAGCCCGTCGCCCGCCTCCAGGACCGCGTCGGCCGCGGCGCCGGGGTCGGCGATGGCGTCGTCGGTTCCCCGCTCGAGCGCAGCGATGAACAGCGAGATCAGTTTGTCCTGCTCCTCGCTGCGCTGTTCGCCGGCGACGAGGACGAGCTCGTCATAGGTCGGGATACCAAGCTCGTCCACGGGCGAGATCCGCGGGTTGAGCCCGCGTTCGGCCAGATCCACTCCTTCGATGTTGAGAAAGGCGCCCAGGACCGCGTCGGCTCGGCCCGAGAGCAGGGCAGGCTGCAGCCCGAGCCCCACGTCGACCTGCTCGACGTCGGAGCGGGGAATGCCCTCCTCGCGGAGGATCGCGTCGAGGAACGCCCTTTGGTACGGGATGCCGGCGGTGGCGATCGTCGCGCCCCGCAGGTCGGCGACGCCGTCGATTTTCGCCTTGGGCAGGGAGATCAACGAGGTCAGCGGCTGGCCGACGAGCGCGCCCACGGCGACGACGGGCAACCCCTGGTCGCGGGCGAGTAGGACCTCGGGCTCATAGGAGATCGCCAGATCGGCGCTGCCCGCGGCGACCTGCTTGATCGGGGCCGATGGGTCGGACGGCACCCTTGGCCGAACGTCGAGCCCCGCCTCGGCGAAGTGCCCCTGCTCGAGCGCCGTGTAGATCCCGGCGTGGTCGGGGTTTACGAAGAAGTCGAGCGCAAGATCGAAGGGCTCAGCCGCTGGCTTGCCTCCTGCCGATTCTTCCTTCTCACCGCATCCGGCCGCGACGGCGACCAGCGCGGTAGCGACGAGTGCCGCTCCCAGGGTCCTGATCTTCGAGCTCAATGTTTCCTTTCGTCATTGGACCAACTCAACTCTTTCGCCCCCACCAGGCCAGGCGTCGTTCGAGCAGTGCCAGCGCGCCGAACAGCGCGATCGCGAAGATCGAAAGGACGACGACGGCGGCCAGAACCCGGTCAGTCAGCAGCTGGCCCTGCGAGACGAGGATCAGATGCCCCAGACCCTCGCCGGCACCCGCCCACTCCCCGAACACCGCGCCGATCACGGCAACGGCGACGGCGATCTTGGCGCCACTGAAGAAGTAGGGCAGGGCGGCGCGGGCCTCGAGCCGGCGCAATGTCGTCAGGCGCCCGGCATCGAGTGTGCGCATCATCCGGATCGCCCCCGGATCGACGGAGCGCAGACCGTCGAGGGTGTTGACCGTGATCGGGAAAAAGCAGATCAGCGCGATGATCGCCAGGGTAGGACCGATCCCGAATCCCAGCCAGATCACAAGCACCGGGGCGATCGCGACGATCGGGACCGTCTGCGAGGCGACCAGCAGCGGATAGAGAGCGCGGCTGAGGGCGGGCGAGAGGTGCATCGCCGCTGCGAACGAGCCACCCAGCACGACCGAGAGGGCAAACCCGGCCACAACCTCGCGCAGGGTTACCCAGCCGTTGTCGATCAGCAGGGAGCGGTCCGTCCAGAGCGCCGCCGCAACTTCGCTCGGGGCCGGCACCAGAAGCGACCCCGCCGCCTCGTCGATCGACAGCAGGTCGGCGAGCGCGCCCGTCTGAGCCAGCAGCTCCCAGAGCCCGAAAAAGCCTATGAGCGCGAGCAGGGGAGGTGCCCAGCGGCCGATCACGTCACACCTCCACCAAGCGAGTGCAGCGCACGCTCGCGCAGCAACGAGAAAGCCGGGGCGGTGACGGTGGCGGTGCGATCGCCCGCTCGCGGTGCCTTGGGGCGCAGCTCGGCCACCCCTCGCGCCGGCCGCTCCGAGAGCACGATCACCCGGTCGCAGAGATACAACGCCTCCTCAACGTCGTGGGTGACCAGCAACGTCGTTCGCGGCGCCTCGCCGAGCGCGCTCGCCAGCCAGGCCTGCATCTCCGCCCTGGTGATGGCGTCAAGCGAGGCGAACGGCTCGTCGAGCAGAAGCACCTGTTTGTCCGCGAGCAGGGTTCGGCAGAAGGCGACGCGTTGTCGCATTCCTCCCGAGAGCTCATCCGGCATCGCATCGGCGAACTCGCCCAGGTCGAAGCGCCGAAGCATTGGCATCGCCCGTGCGCGTGCGCGCCAACGCGCCTCGCCGCGGTTGCGCGGCGCCAGGCAGGCGTTGTCGAGGGCGGATAGCCAGGGGAGCAGCACATCGCCCTGGGGCATGTAGGCGCAGCGGTTGAGGCGACCGCTCCCACTGATCTCGTCGCCCACGCGAACATCGCCCTGCGCGGGCTCGGTCAGACCTGCGACCAGTTCCAACAGGGTGGACTTGCCACACCCCGACGGCCCGACCAGGCCGACCACCTCGTGCTCGGCGACCGCCAGGTCCATGCCCGCCAGCACCTCGAGCTCGCCGAAGCGGTGACCCAGGCCTGCAAGCTCGATCGTGTCCGTCAAGTCTCCCTCCGCGCGCATTACCGCACAGGTTCAAAGGGTCAGCGGCCCGTAGCTGCTATCTCAGCCCGCTCGGTGCGAGCCCCCCTGTTCGTCGGGCGTGAGTCTAGAGCCGAACCGCCACGATGGCGGCCCGCTGGTCCGCGTGCCTCCTACTCGGTCGGCACTCGGCCGCCGGCGATCACGTTCACGAACTCCTCGAGGTGCTTGGTCGTCCAACACTCGAAGGCGGCGGTGCAGTGGCGCTCGTAGGCGGACATCACCGAGTCGCCGTAGTTCCAGTACAGCTTCGGCTCGGGGTTTAGCCAGAACGTCCGACCGGCGCGCTCGGTCACCTCGGCGAAAAGGTCGGCTCGCGGCTCGCGGCCGTTGGTGCGCGCATCGCCGAGCACGATCACGGTGGATCGGGGGTGGAGATCGTCGGCCACCTCGTCGGCGAACTCGCGCCAGACGCGGCCGTAGTCCGTGTAGCCGGAGATGTCGGCGACGCCGCCCTCGCGGCTGATCCGCTCGGAGATCCGGCGGAAGTCACGCTCGCGGTCGAACACCTCGGTCACCTCGGAAATCCGTTCGATGAACACGAAACTGCGGAGTTTGCGAAACGAGTCGTGCAGCGCGTGCAGGACCGAAAGGAAAAACACGCTCGCCGACGTCACCGAGGTCGAGACGTCGCAGAGCACGATGATCTCCGGCCGGCGTGGGCGCTTGGGCTTGTAGCGCAGGCGAAGTGGAACCCCGCCCGTCTCGAGCGATGCCCGCATCGTGCGCCGTACGTCGACGGCCGAATGCCGCTTGCGCCCTCGGGTCTCGTGCCCGAGTGTTGCCAGTCGGCGCTTGAGCTGGGTGACGGCGCGATGAACCGAGGCGAGGTCCTGCGCCGGGCTGGAGGGCAGGGTGCGATCGAGCTCGGCCAGGGGGCGCGACGGGGGGAGCTTCTCCGTGCGCTCGATCAGGTCGCGCTCGAGTTCGCGGCGCAGGTGCTTTTCGAAGCGGTTGATCTGCCCGCGGTCGATCGCGGGGCCGTCGGTTGCGTCTCGATGGCCGGGGCCAGACGGCTGCAGCTCGAGCGTGCGGCGGATGCGCTGGACGTCTACCCCAACGACGCCCGAGCCCTCGCCCTGGCGACCGAATGCGGCGATCGCCAGGCGCGCGAGGTCGCGCATCTCGCTCTCTCTCCCTTCGGCGATCGCCGAGCGGATTGCCTCGCGCAACTGGTCGATGTCGATCCGGTCCGAGCCGTCGGCATCGTGTGGCTGCTCACGTAGCTCACGATCCACAGCCTCCGCCTCGGCGGCGCGGAAGAACCAGCGGTCGAAGACCAGGTCGAAGATCCGGCGGTCCTCCTGGGACTTCGCGACGGTCGCTGCAAGCGCCTCACGGAAGTCGGTCGGCACCGTCCAAGGCACCTCCCGCAGCGCCTCGAACGCGTCGAGGATCTCAGCCGTTCCGACCGCCATCCCCTCACCGCGCAACTCCTCGCAGAACACGATCAGCCGGGGCGCGAGGCTGGCGTGGGGCTCCGGCAACTGGAGCTCAGCCAGTCGCTTCGGCCTGGCCGGTCGGGTTACCCAGGCGCACGCCCACGCGTTCTGCGACGAGGTCGATGTCCGTGCGGTGCTTGACGATGATCGACATCGTCTGGGCGAATACCGATTGGTCGATGTCGTCGGCGCCGAGCAGCAGCAGCGCCCGCGCCCAATCGATCGACTCGGCGATCGACGGAGGTTTTTTCATGTCGAGCGCACGAACCATGTGCACGACCTCAACGAGCCTGCGAGCCAGCGCCGCGTCCAGCTCGGGCGCATGGAGGCGGACGATCTCGATCTCGCGCTCGACCTCGGGGTAGTCCAGCCACAGGTACAGGCAGCGGCGCTTGAGCGCCTCGGTCAGTTCGCGCGAGTTGTTCGACGTCAGCAGGACGATCGGGTGGGTCGTGGACTCGATCACGCCCAGCTCGGGAATCGAAATCTGGAAGTCGGATAGGACCTCGAGCAGCATTGCCTCGAACTCCTGGTCCGTTTTGTCGATCTCGTCGATCAACAGCACAACCGGGTCGGGCGAGGCGATGGCCGCCATCAGCGGGCGGGTGAGCAGGTAGTCGCCGGTGAAGATGTCGTCGATACCCCCGGGGCCTCCACCCCCGGGTCGCGCCGCGTCTTCCGGTTCCCGGCCGGGGGCGTCGGGGTCTGCGACCGCAGCCCGCGCCTGGATATGAAGTAGCTGTTTACGGTAGTTCCACTCGTACAGCGCCTTGGCCTCGTCGAGACCCTCGTAGCACTGCAGGCGAATCAGGTCGCGGCCGGTCGCGCGTGAGATCGCTTTTGCCAGCTCGGTCTTGCCGACCCCGGCGGGTCCCTCGACCAGGATCGGCTTGCCGAGCCGCTGGGCGAGAAACGAGACGAGCGCAGCCGACTCGTCGGCGAGGTAGCTCGCGTCGGCCAGCGCCTGCTTTGTCTCGGCGACGGTCTGCATGGCCCAAGAGGATATGGGTGTGCGGCACAATGGCCCGCGTGCCCGAAGCCGTCGACCCAGCGCTGATCGCCGCAGCACGGACCCTCTCCGACCTGACGCCGTTCTTGGTGGTCATGGCGGCGGGCTTCCTGCTCGGCGCCTGGGGCGGCTCGGCGCGCTCGGCGATCGCCGTGATCGGCGGCATCCTCCTGATTCTGATCGCCGTTGTCGGGTTCATCCTCGACAACAGCTCGGGGAGCACGGGCATTCCGGGACTGCCGGGCTGAACCCAACCTGAGAGGATCCCTGCGTGGGGAGACTCGACGAGCTCGACCTTTCGCAGAAGCTGAGCCGCAAGGAGGAGGCCAAGCGCCTCGAGCAGGCATGGGGGAGGCTCGCCCAGCTACGGCTCACGCTTGGCGGTCAAATCGGTGAGAGAAACCTGGGGCCGCCGGTCTGCGTCCTGTTCGAGGGGTGGGACGCGGCCGGCAAGGGTGGGGCGATCAAACGTTTGGTCGCCCAGATCGACCCTCGCCACGCGCGGGTAGTGCAGTTCGCGGCGCCGACACCCGACGAGCTCCGCCACCACTTCCTATGGCGGTTCTGGCCCGCGCTGCCCGGCTGGGGGGGCATGGCCGTACTCGACCGCTCGTGGTACGGACGGGTGCTCGTCGAGCGGGTTGAAGGCTTCGCCGAGCGAGAGCAGTGGCTTCGCGCCTACGACGAGATCAACTCGTTCGAGCGCAGCCTCGTGGACGAAGGGATGGTTTTGATCAAGCTCTGGCTGCATATCTCCGACGCAGAACAGCTCGAGCGCTTCGAGCGGCGCTCGCGTGAGCCGCTGAAGTCCTGGAAGCTGACCGACGAGGATTGGCGCAACCGCGAGAAGCGCGACGAGTACGAGGAGGCCGTCGAGGACATGGTCGCCCGCACCGACCAGCCCCACGCCCCATGGGACCTGATCGCGGCCGAGTCGAAGCGGTTCGCCCGAGTGAGCGTGATCGAGACGGTGATCGAGCGCATCGAGGAGGGCATGCGCCGCTACGACATCGATCCGCCGCCGCCCCTGGCAGAGGGTTGACAGCAAACGGCCAGCACCAGTGAGTTGCCTGCGCTAGCTTTGCGGTGTCTCGGAGCGTCCTCTTGGCGGGAGAGGCCGTACCCCGCGACTTCGGTCATGTCTGACCACAACCCCCCAAGGAGACCCATAGATGCCGGCTGAGAATGGGCCCGCCAAGCCCCGGTTGCGCGCTGTCTCAGCGCCCGACGCGGAGAGCGCACTTGCGGAGGCACGCGCGGCCGCCGAGGATGTGACCGCGGTCGCCGAGCAGGCCCACGCCGACAACGTCAGTTCGCTGGCGGAGGATGTGAGGCGCCTGCGCTCCGAGCTGGCCGTCGCGCGACAGGAGCGCGACGACGCGCTCGACGAAGCGGCGACGGTAGGTGACGTTCGCGCGGTCGCCAAGCGCAGGTACGCCGACGCCGAGCGCGCCCGGGCCGAGGCCGAGGCCAGGGCAGCAGCGGCCGAAGCCGCGCTTGAAGATTTCGAGGATGAGAAGACCCGCCTGATCGGGGAGGCCGCCACAGGCGCGCAGGAGCGCGCGGCGGCCGCGGAGGACGCGATTTCCGAGCGCGTCGCAGCGATTGCCCAGAGCCAGCAGGAGGAGTTCGAGCAGCGCATCGCCCATACGCGGGACCAGCTGCGTGCGCGCGCCGAGGAGAAGCTTCGCTCGGCCGCCTCCCGGCTCAAGCAACAGGCCGAGGTGCGGGCGGGTGAGATGGCCCGAAAGGCCGCCGCCAACGCTCACGAGCAGACGATCTCGTCGGCGGAATTGAAGGTCAAGGCCGCGGAGGCCACCGCCACCGAGCGCGCCGCCAAGGCAGAGCGCGACGCAAAACTCGCTGTCGAACAGGCGGACAGGCAGGCGGCTGCCGCGATCAAGCAGGCCGAGAAGCGCGCCGCCGACGCCGAGGCCGCTCATGCCAAGATCGCCGTCGAGCTCGAACGCACCCAGCGACGGCTCTCGGGTTTGGTCGAAAAACTCGCGCGTGAAGCCGAGGCCCGAGCGCGCGAGGAGGCCAAGGCGAAGCTGGACGCCGAGCTGGCCGAGCTCGAGCGCAAGGCCGTCGAGGACGCCGATCGCGCCCAGGAGGATGCCGAGCGCCGGGTCTTCGCCGACCTCGAGGGTCGTCTCGCCACCGAGCAAGATGCGGTTCGCAAGCAAGCCGAAGAGAAGGCGATGGCCGAGGCGGAGACCCGGCTGGAGGCGCTTGAAGCAAAGCTGCGAAAGCAGATCGCCGTGGAGGCGCGACAGGCAGCGGCCGACGCCAAGCGCGAGGCGCAGCAGCGCTCGGCAGAGGCGGGCGACCGCCTTCGCGCCGAGGCGGAGGCTCGGGCCAAGGCCGCAGCCGACCAGGCTCGCCGCCGGGCGCTCGGCAGCTGACCAAGCATCCGCCAGCGCGGGTTTCGGTGGGGGCGCGACGGTCGGATATGCGAAACGCCCCGCCCGCCGGTCGGCGGACGGGGCGCGGTTCGCGACCGATTCGCTGGCCCCTAGGCCGGCAACTCTGCCTCGGAGTGGGCCTGGAGAACGGAATCACCGTCCTCGCCGGTCCTGATCCGGATCGCCTCTTCGACGGGGATCACGAAGATCTTCCCGTCGCCGACGTCACCGGTCCTGGCGTGCTTGAGAATGGTCTCGACCACGATGGTCTTGTCCTTGTCCTCAACCACTACCTCGATCTTCAGCTTCGGCCGTACGTTGACCGTCAGCGTCGATCCCCGGTAGTGCTCGACAATGCCCTTCTGGCGACCTGAGCCCTTGACCTCGCCGATCGACAGTGATGGGAATCCCTTGTCGAGCAGCTCGGCCCGGATCGGCTCGAACGCTTCATGGCGGATGTATGCCTCGATCTTCTTCAACTAGCTCACCTCCCTCTAAGCGCTCATCGGGCGCTCGGTCGGGGTTGGCGCCGACATCGCCGCGGCGATGGGCGTGCCCGCGACGTGCGGACTCGGCGTTTCGGTTGGGTACTCCTCCTGGGGGATGAACGCCTCGGGGTACCCGTACATCCCGTGCGATGAGATGTCGAGGCCGGCACGTTCCTCATCTTCGCTTACACGCAACCCGATCGTCTGCTTGATCAGGAAGAACGTGGCGTAGGAGAGGATGAACACCAGGGCGAACGTCGCCGCTACGCCGACGGCCTGCACTCCTAGCTGGCCAACGGTTGCGCCGAGGTCGCCATCGGTGACCCCGTAGTACACGCCAGGAGCCGCACCGTCCAGGATCAGCCGCGGCGAGCCGAACAGCCCGATCGACAGTGTTCCCCAGATACCGGCGAGTCCGTGTGCCGATAGGGCGCCAACCGGATCGTCGAGGTACTTCTCGATGATCAGAACGCCGTATACGACGACGACTCCGGCGACCGCGCCGATGATCGGCGCAGCCCAGAACTCGACGTAGCCGGACGGAGCGGTGATGCCGACGAGGCCGGCGATCGCACCGTTGCCGGCCATGCCGACGTCGATGGACTTGGTCTTCAGGTAGATCACCGCCAGCGCCACCAGCGCACCGGCTGCAGCAGCGAGCTGGGTGTTCAACGCCACCTGGGCGAAGAAGTTGTCCGAGGTGCCGAACGTGGAACCGGCGTTGAAGCCGTACCAGCCGACCCACAGGAGCAACACACCGAGGCCGACGAGCGGCATCGAGTGGCCCGGGATGGCTCGCGGTGAACCGTCGGGCCCGTACTTGCCCGCTCTGGCTCCGAGCAGCAGCAACGCCGCGAATCCACCGACGGCACCCGTGAGGTGCACCACCGACGAACCGGCGAAGTCCATCACCGGCCTGCCGCCGACGTCGGCTAGCAGTCCGCCTCCGTAGACGCCGTGCGCCACGAGGGGGTAAATGACGGCCGCGAAGACGATCGCGTAGATCACATAGGCACCGAACTTGATGCGCTCGAGCGTCGTACCCCAGACAATCGCCAGGGAGACGGCGCAGAACAGCATCCCGAACAGCATCAGCGCCGAGTCGGCGCCTCCGACGACGATCGCCTCAGCGCCCTCGCCGATGGTCTGTCCGTTGTGGAAGAAGAACCCGTCCGTACCGAAAACCTTGTTCCCGGTCAGCGATGCGATCCCGTACCCGACGGACCACCAAGCGAGCGTTGCGATGCCGAGGTTTACGAAGATCTTCGCTACTCCTGCACCCACGTTCTTCTGGCGCGAGAAACCGATCTCGAGCAGAAGGAACCCAGCCTGCATGAGCAGAACGAGAACAGCAGCGATCATCACCCATGTGATGTCCAATTCGCCCTTGACTGCGTTGATGCCCTGAGCGGAGGCCACTCCCGGAACAGCGAGAGCGGCCCCCAGTGCCAATATGGCACCGAGGCCTAGCCTGTTTTTCATTCGCGCTACCTCCTTGGCCGCGAGGGCTTCATGCCGCCGCGGTTTCGCGATTTCTCACCAATCGCGATTCAAGGTAGGTGCGGATAGGGGGGCGTTGTTTATCCGCGCGTCGAAAGTTAAGGGCCGGCGCTTGTACTTGCGGCTTCAAGAGCCGTGCTTTCCGCATTCCCATGCGGTTCACCGACGACGTCCAGCTCATCCCCCTCATGAGCCAATCCGATCGTTTCCGGGTCGTGGCCGAAGCTCGCCCAGCGCTCGCGCGCTGTCGCCTCCATGCGGTCGAGGAACTCATCCTCGTGCAGGGGGTCGTGATGGAAGAGCAGGGCGCGCCTAGCGCCCACGAGGTTCGCGAAGGTGAGCGTGTCGCCGAGAGCGGAGTGCCCCCAGCCGACGTGGCTCGGGTACTCCTCGTCGGTGTACTGGCAATCGTGGATCAGCAGATCGGCGTCGCGTGCAAGGTCGTACCCGGAGATCCATTCGGGATCGAGCCCGTCGAGCGAGGCGCCGAGCGCGGGCTCGTGGTCGGGGATGTAGCAAACGGTCGTATCGCCGTCGGTGAGCCGGAAACCGAGCGTTGGACCTCGATGGGTCACCGCCTCGGCACGAATCGTCACGTCGCCGACCTGCCATTCGCTGGCGGGTGCGTCACGGAACGCGACAGAGCATGGAAGCTCGCGCACCTCAACCGGCGAGAGCGGGGCTGAGATGTAGCGCGCAACCCGGTCCTCGAGCGAGGCCTCGGGGGAAGCCGGGCCCCAGATCGTGATCTCCGCATCCGAGCGGAAGCAGGGTGGGAAGAACATCAGGCCCTGGATGTGGTCGAGATGCAGGTGGGTGAGCAGGATGCCCACCTTGGGAGCGTCGGTGAGCTGAAGACCGAGGGTGCGAATGCCGGTACCGGCATCGAGGATCAGCGAGGTGCCGTCGCGGAATGTCACCTGGGCACATGACGTGTTGCCGCCATAGCGGTTCATCTCGGGGCCCGGAGCCGGGACCGAACCGCGCGCCCCCCAGACCCGGACCTTCATTCTGCGTCGGCCCCGTTCAAAGCGCGCGGCCAGAACAGGATCATTGCGCCCGAGGCGCCCTGCTCATTGGCCACCAGCGGGAATGCAGCCGCCTCGATCGGCTTGAGGGCGTTGTCCCTGGTCTTGATGCAGAACTCCCCGTGGGCGGGGCGGCCGCTGACGACTGCCTTCGTCAGTGAGAGGTCGTCGAACGTGAGCGCCTCGCCCTCGTCGTCGAAGGGGCCGAAGGTGCTGGTCCATGCCTCGGCCGTGAGCTGTCCGGTCTCCTCGAACGAGCGCCCGACCATCGCCGCGCAGGCCTCGTTGTAGAAGACCATCGTGCCCTCGCCGTCAACCAGAAACGAGGGGGTCGAAATGCTGGTCAGCAGGTTGCGGGCCAAAATCAGCTCGAGAGGTCTTTGGGTGCTGTCCATATTCGGAAGTTCCATCATTTCATCACTGCGCGCGAATCGGCACGCTGTATGCGCCGAGCGGCTAGCCTCCTGCACGATGCGACGCCCGCTTCTGCTTGCGACCTGCGCGCTCTCGCTAGTTGCGCCAGGCGCTTCGGCCCAGGTGGCCGGCGCGCCGGTGACGCCGATTCTGAACAATCCCCTGGCCGTCGACGTCGAGGCGTTTACCGGGGGCCCGGTAGCGGCCGACCCGCGCCGCCGGCTACGCGTCCCGCGTCACCCGTTCATGGCCCGCAATGGCGCGTCGAACATTCACAACGACGCCTATCAGTCCGACACCTACAACCGGGCAGGGCCGCTCGGAGATGACACCGTCGCGTCGTCGTCGATGTTTGCTCGCGAATGCGCGTCGGTCACCTTCGACTCGCGCGGGCGCATCGTCTCGATCTGCGTCGGCCTCGACCATCCGGTTCTGGCGGTGCTCGACCCTGTCACGCTCGGGGTGCTCGGCACCTATGACCTGCCGATTCGGCAAAACGCGGGGGCCAACCCGTTCACGAGTTTCGCCGGCGGCGGGTACTTCTACCTCGACCATCGCGACCGTGCCGTTGTTCCCACGGCTGACCGCGAAATCGTGACCATCAGCGTTGACGACGGTGGCGGCCTGACGGAGACGCGGCGGATCGACCTGCGAGCCGACGTCGCCCAGGGCGACGCGATCATCGCCCTGATGCCGGATTGGGGAGGCCGCATCTGGTTCGCGACCGTTAAGGGCACCGTCGGTTTCGTGAGCCGCAATGGCAGGAGGGTGGAGTCGCTCGAGACGGGCGAGCCGATCGGCAACTCGTTCGCAGTTGATGAGTCTGGCGGCGTTTTCATCGTCACCGACGCGGCCATGTATCGCTTCGAGGCACGCAGGCGCAAGGTCCGGGCGGCCTGGAAACGAAGCTATCCGAACGTTGGGTTCGTCAAGTCCGGACAGACCCAGGCCGGCTCCGGGACCACGCCCACGCTGATCGGCCGGGCGAGTTCCCGCGGCGGCGGCCTCGTGGCGATCACTGACAATGCCGACCCGATGGCGATTCGCGTCTATCGGCGCGGCCGGCGAGCGGCCGGCAGGCGCTTGGTGTGCCGCAAACCCGTCCTCGAGCAGGGCGCCAGCGCGACCGACCAGTCCCTGATCGGCGCCCATCGTTCAATCGTGGTCGAGAACAACTTCGGATACAACGGCGTTGCGGCGACGCTGAACGGCGCCACGACGACGCCCGGTCTCGAGCGTGTCGACCTCGATCGCGACGGGCGCGGATGCAAGCGGCGCTGGCGCAGTCAGGAGATCGCTCCGTCGGCGGTCCCGAAGCTCTCGCTCGGAGCCGGACTCGTCTACACCTACACGAAGCCACCGCGCGACGACAGCGCCGACGCCTGGTACCTGACCGCGATCGACTTCGACAATGGAAAGACGCGCTGGCGACGGCTTGCGGGAACCGGATTCGGTTTCAACAACAACTTCTCACCTGTCTCAATCGGGCCCGGCGGTACCGCGTACGTGGGTGTACTCGGGGGAATCACGCGGTTCGAGGACGGATAGCGGCGATACCACGGTTCAAGTAACCCTGCGCGTTTGCCGATCCAGCTGAAGAGGTGCTTTCAAGGGAACGCGGACAAGCCGCGGCCCAGCTCGAAGCAGCGAATCGCAGGATCACCGAGCTGACGGCCGAGAATGCGCGCCTGCGGGCGCGAGACCCGCTCGTAACAAGGCTGCTCACTTTGGCCGCGTTCCGGGTACAGCTCGACATGGATGTCAGCCGTGCCCACCGCCATGGGCGGCCGCTGACCGTCGCGGTCCTCGACATCGACCGCTTTCGCTACCTGAACATGACGCGTGGTTACACCGCTGGCGATGCCGCGTTGGCGGCCGTGGGGTCGCTGCTGGCCCAGCGCACCAGGGCCCACGACCTCGCCTGCCGCTGTGGCGCCGACGAGTTCGCGGTGATGCTGCCCGAGACGAGTGCCGAGGAAGCTCGTGGCCTTGTGGAGCGGGTTCTCATCGAGCTGGAAAACCTCGACGTCGGCGGCCAGCGCGGGGTCTCGGTCTCCGCCGGTCTCGCCGTGCTCGCTCCGCAGGGGACCGCGGACACGATCCTGGCTCACGCTACCCGAGCCCTCGACCAAGCGCGCACCGAGGGTGGCGGGAGAGTGGCGGTCGCGAGCGCGGAGGCCCTCGGCGCGCCCGAGGACCTCGCCGGAGCGAACGTCGACGTCGTGGCTGCTCTTGCCCAGGCGCTCGAGGAGCGCGACCGGTACACCGGCGAGCACTCGGAGTCCGTCGTGGACCTGGTGGCGAGGGTGGCCGAGGAGCTCGCGATCGACGTCGAGCGGATGAAGTCGATACGCAGCGCCGCTCTGCTTCACGACATCGGCAAGGTCGGTATCCCAGACGAAATCCTCCACAAGCCCGGCCCGTTGGACGAAAGCGAGTGGCAGATCATGCGCCAGCACCCCGCGATCGGCGAGCGCATCCTGCGTGCGATCCCCGGCATGGGCGCGGTCGCGCGGATTGTGCGCCACGAGCACGAGCGCTGGGACGGCGGTGGCTATCCGGACGGTTTGGCCGGCGCTGACATCCCCGCGGGCGCGCGGATCATCCTCGCCTGCGACGCGTACCACGCGATGGTCTCCGATCGCCCTTACCGCAAGGCGATGTCCCACCAGGACGCGATGAACGAGCTCACCAGCAATGCCGGATCACAGTTCGACCCGAGCGTGATCGAGGCGCTGGTGGGCTACCTCTACGGTCGCCGCCAGTCGGGTCTGACAGCGGTGTAGCGGACGAACCCTGGGTTGAAGCGGGTGGGCCGCGCCTGGCGGCCGCCCCGTTACTCCATCTTGCCGATCTTGAAGATCTTGGTGCCGCAGTCCGGGCACGTGCCCTGGATTGCCGGCCGCCCGTTCTTCATCGTGATCTGCTGGGCGTCCTTGATCTCGACCTTCTTGCGTTCCTTGACGCAGTAGCCCTCAGGCATCTGGTCACTCCTTTCGGGAGGGTCGCACTGGAGCGAACGTAGACCCCTCGCCGGACGCGAACGCGGAGATCTAGTGCGGATCAGCACGAAGCGCCTTATCAAGCACTCGTGCCATATTGGCCGCCGCGATGGCCGAGCGCTGCAAGAGGATCGCTGACTCGGGAGCCTTTCAGGGCTTCATCATGGTCGTCATCATCCTGAACGCCGTCACGCTCGGGGTCCAGACCTACGACATCTCCGGCGATCTCTCGAGGATCCTGACGGTGCTCGACGACGCCTTCCTGGGCATCTTCGTGGTCGAGATCGCGATCCGGCTGACGGCCTTCGGTTCGAGACCGGGCGAGTTCTTCCGCGACGGCTGGAATCTCTTCGACTTCGTCGTCGTTGGCGCGGCGTTCGCGCCCGGGCTGCGCGAGAACGCGACCCTGCTGCGCCTGGTGCGGCTGCTGCGGGTGGTGCGGCTGGTCACGATCCTTCCCGACCTGCGGGTCCTCGTCCGTGGGCTCGTCCGTTCGATCCCGCCAATCGCCAGTCTCGTCGTCCTCACCCTGATGCTGATGTACGTCTACGGCATGATCGGCTGGATCCTCTTCCACGAACAGGATCCCGAGAACTGGGGCGACATCGGGCAGGCGATGCTGACCACGTTCACGATGCTGACGCTCGAGAACTGGCCGACCTATCTGGAGATCGGTCTCGACATCCACCCCTGGTCGTGGATCTTCTTCGTCAGCTACGTGTTGCTCGCCTCGTTCCTCGTGATCAACATCCTGATCGCGATCATCATCAACTCGATGGAGGAGGTTCACGCGGCCGAGCGCCAGGAGGTTCGCGAGGAGCGGCTGGCCGCGTTCGAGGCGGGCGATGCCGACGGCATCTCCGTGGCCGACCGCCTGCTCAAGCTGCGCAGCGCGATCGACGAGCTCGAGGCCGACCTGCAGACCGGCGCGGCGCTGGCCGAGGGCCAGGAGACGGGTACGGGCTCGGGCCGGATCATGCGCGGAACCAAGGGCGGACGCGCGCGGATGTAGCGCCCCGCGCGTTCGGCTAGTTGTTGGGCCCGCTGCCCGAGCTCTCGAGGGCCGAGATGTCGTCGCGAAGATCGGCGATGTCGTCCTGGAGCACCGAAATCTCGCTCTCGGACGAGCTCTGGCCGGAACGCAGGCCGCCAAGCTGGCCCTCGAGCTCCTCGACCCGGTCGTTCAGCGCGGACACGTCGTCCTGCGCCGCCTGGGTGGCGGATTCCTCGACTCCGGCGACCTCGCCGCGCAGGCGCTGAAGGTCTCCGGTGGTGGCCGAATCCTCCTTGAGTCCGAGCGTGAGCACGATCGCCACGATGCCGGCCGCGAGCGCGAGCACGATCGCGGCGCCGCCCGCGTAGCTGCGGACCCCGAGCTTGCGATCCGTCTGGGCGATCCAGGCACGCAGGCCGTCGATGCTTTCGGCCTCGGCCTCGGGTGTCGGCTGGGTGGGCGCGGGTGCCTTCGGTTGCTCGGGCGTTGCCATCAGACGGGGCGCACCGCGGCGACCTCGCCGTTGGCCGGTTCGAGCGGTAGCCCTGCCTCGGCCCAGGCGGTCAGCCCGCCGGCCATGTTGTGGGCGTCGTATCCAGCCTGAGCAAACGCCTCCGCGGCCATCGAGGAGCGGTTGCCCGTCCGGCAGTAGAAGACGATTGTTCGGTCCTTGGGCAGGCTTTCGGCGTTCGCCGTGAGGTCGTTCATCTCGATCCTTTGGGAGCCGGCGATATGGCCCGCCTCGTGCTCGTACTCGCGGCGCACGTCGATTAGCTCTGCTTCGCCGCTCTCGATGAGCTCGGCTATCCGGCCTGGGGTCAGCTCGAACTCGGAGGTGACAGGTGTCGCAGGGGTCTCGTCGGCCATCGGCGGAGAGTGTATTTGCGCGGTCGCTCGGCTAACGTCCCGTTCGCTCTTCCGGCGCGCCATCCGGGCGCGCCCAACCACAAGGAGATCTCCGCATGCCCGAAGCCGTGATCGTCGACGCCGTCCGCAGCCCGATTGGGCGCGCCTTCAAGGGTTCGCTCTCACAGTTGCGGCCCGAGGAGACCGCCGCGTATGTGGTCGACCAGCTGCTCGAGCGCAACCCCGGGGTTGATCCGAAGCTCGTCGAGGATGTCTACTGCGGCTGCGGGATGCCACAGGGCCTGCAGGCCTTCAACGTCGCCCGCATCATCGTCATGCTCTCCGAGAAGCTGACCCAGGAGACCACGGGGACCACGATCTCCCGCTATTGCGCCTCCTCGCTCGATGCGATCCGCCACGCCGCGAACGCGGTCAAGGCCGGCGAGGGCGACGCCTATATCGCGGCCGGCGTCGAATTCGTCTCGAAGTTCAACGAGGCCTGCGAGCCGATCCGCGTCGATGACCGTAACCCGAACCTGATCGGCGAGAACGGACAGCCGAACGCCTACATCGAGATGGGGCTGACGGCGGTCAACGTCGCCAAGCACTATGAAGTGTCGCGCTCGGACATGGACAAGTACGCACAGCGCTCACAGGAGCTGGCCGTCGCTTCGCAGGAGTCCGGCTTCTTTGACCGCGAGATCGTGCCGGTGTGCGATCAGGACGGCAACGAAGTTGCGAAGGACGACGGCCCACGCGCCTCGTCCACGCTCGAGAAGCTCGCTTCGCTCGACGAGGCGTTCGACGGCGGGGGCGGCGTGACCGCCGGCAACTCCTGCCCGCTCAACGACGGAGCGGCCGCGGTGCTGGTCATGTCCGACACGAGGGCGAAGGAACTCGGGCTTACCCCCCGCGCCCGCCTCGTGACGGCGGCGACCTGGGGCAACGAGCCGGAGTACATGGGCGTTGCCCCAATTGGCGCGATCGGCAAGGTCCTCGACCGCGCCGGGATGACGATCGACGACATCGGCGTCGTCGAGCTCAACGAAGCGTTCGCAGCCCAGGTAATCCCGATCATGGACGAGTGCAACATCCCACTCGAGAAGATGAACACCCACGGCGGCGCGATCGCTCTGGGTCACCCCTTCGGCATGACCGGCGCGCGAATCATGACCACGCTCCTGAACGTGATGGAGACCGACGACCATGAGGTCGGCATCGAGACCATGTGCGTCGCTGGCGGCCAGGGCGAGGCAATGGTCGTTGAGCGCTTGAGCTAGGAAGCCGGGGTCTGGCGGGGCCGGGTGGCAACGAGCGGTGGCGCCAGCGCTAGCGCGAACAGCACGTTGAAAATCGCGTTTTCGGGAAAGCCCGTGACGAGTGAGTGGGCGGTGTCGACGACGAACCAACCTCCTAGCGAGGCGGCGACGGCCAGCCATGCCCAGCGCTCGCCCGCACGCAGCGGGCCCGTGACCACGGCCGCAATGAGCGCCATCCAGCCCGCCATCACCGCGCCCAGTACGCCGTAGACGAAGCGACTGTATTCGGCAGCCTCGCTGCTAAACGCCGCTGGCGTTTCAGTCGAGCCGAAGACCATCCAGTTGAAGAACGACTCGACCGGGCCCGGCAGCAGAACCATCGCGAGACCGAACGCGCCAGCGCCTGTGCACGCCGCGAGCAGCCAGTTGATCCAGAGTCTCCGGGGCGGGCTCAAGCCGCTGCCTCGACGGGCTCGCGGACGAACCCGGCGATCAGGTCGGCGAAGTGTTCCGGTTGATCCTCCATTGAGAAGGTGCGGGCGTTCTCGATCCACTCGATGCGGGCGCCCGGGATGTCGGCAGCCAGGCGTTCGGCGTCGCCGGGTGGGAAGAAGCGGTCGTCGCGCGACCAAGCGATCAGGGTCGGCCGGTCGTAGTCACGCAGTTTTTCGATCGCTTCCATCGTGTAGCGCGGATGGACCGTCCGGATGAAGCGGGCGAAGTCGGCGCCGGACTCGGGTCGGGTGAGCAACGGGCGCAGGTAGGAGTCGCCCACCTCTTTTTCCAGCTTCGAGTGCATCAGCCACCCAAACGCAAGTGGCGTGCCGCGCAGCGCGCGGATCCTCAGCGAGGCGAACAACACCCGCGCCAGCGCCGGGAAACGCGTCGGCCACAGCAGTACCCGGAAGAACCGCGGGGGGAAGTTCTCGTAGGCATCGCACGAGGTGAGCACCAGTCGTCCGGCGAGGTCGGGGTTGCGACTGAGCGCGATCTGGGCGAGGCCACCGCCAGAGTCGTTGGCAACGATCGTCGGCTCGACCAGGCCGAGCGCGCCGATCGCCTCGACGATCAGGTCGGCGAGTCCGACGGGGGAGAGGTCGGCGCCGGGCATCGCCAGCTCGTGCGAGCCGAGCGGCAGCTCGAGGGTCACGCACTGGAAGTCGGGAGCGAGCCGCGGCACAACCTTGCGCCAGAGGTTCGCGTTCACCAAGGCGCCATGGATGAAGACGATGGGCTCGCCGGTCCCGGCGACGAAGGCGCGCATCGTGCCGCCGCTGGTGCTGATCTCCTGTGTCTCGCCCAGCGCGGGGTCGCGCCAGAAGGTGTTGTCCGCCATTCCCGGTACCTCCTCGATTTACATGCAACCTGTATGCAACCGAACCGAGGCTAACATACAACCGGTATGTATGCCATGAGCCGGGCTGCAGAGGAGGGCCGGGCGCGATGAGCCGCCAGGCCGCCCGCTCCGAAGCGACGCGCGCGAAGCTGGTCGAGGTTGCCCTCGAACTGTTCGCAGCCCATGGGTACGCCGGCGTCGGGACCGAGGAGATCGTCAAGCGCGCCAAGCTCACGCGCGGGGCCCTCTATCACCACTTCTCCGATAAGCAGGACCTTTTCCGCGCGGTGCACGAGGAGCTCGAGCAACGCCTCGTCGCGCGAGTCGGGCTCGCGTTGGAGGAATCGCCGCAGGCGGACCCGATCGCTGCCCTCAACGTCGCCGCCGGCGCGGTTCTCGACCTCGCGCTCGATCCGGGCGTGGCGCGGATCACCTTGATCGATGCGCCGTCGGTTCTGGGCTGGGCGCAGTGGCGGGAGATCGACACTCGCTACGGCCTCGGCCTGGCGATTGCCGTGCTTCAAGGGGCCATCGACGCGGGCCGGATGCCCAAGCGCCCCGTCGAGCCGCTCGCGCACCTTCTGCTCGCCGCGCTGGGTGAAGCGGCGATCATGGTGGCCACGGCAGCCGACCCCGCGGCCGCCCGCCGCGAGGTCGAGCCCGCCCTCACGGCTTTGATCGAGGGCCTTGCCGCCGCCTGATCAACCCGGCTAGTCTGTGGCCGCTGATGACCCGGCTCGAGGCCCGCAAAGAGCTGATCGCAAAGATCCGCGCCCACTACTCGAACATCGGGATCCCGCTCGACGAGTTGTCCGATCGCCAGATTGAACTGGGCGTGCGACAACTCGCCGCGGCCGCCCGCGAATCAGGCATGTCGGCCGAGGAGGCCACCGAGAAGATGCGCCAGGCGGTGGCCAACGCGAAGAAGACCCAGCCGCCGGAAGGCGACGAACCGGTAGGCGACAAACCCGCCTGAGGGTGATACGGTGCCGCCCGTGCAATGGGGACTGCGCAAGAGCAGGGTTGGACTCTTGGTGACGGCTGCCGCATCGCTCTGCGCCCTCGTTGCGCCACCGGCCAACGCAGGCGGTCCCCCGCCGGCGCCGATCCCGAGCCTGAACGGCTCGATCTTCTTCTCGGCCTCGACGCCGTCCACCGGTAGTGAGCTGTGGCGTACGAATGGCAAGACCGGCGGCACGAAGCTGGTCAGGAACATCAACCCGGGGGGCGCGGACTCATCGCCCGGGGGCTACACCGCCGCCAGATTCGTCCGGGTCGGAAAGCAGGTGTTTTTCACCGCCACGCACCAGGGCTCCGGGCTTGAGCTCTACAAGACCAGGGGCACAGGACCTACGACTAAGCGCGTCGCGGATATCTTTGCGGGGACCAGCCACTCGGATCCCAGTGGACTGACCCGCCTCGGAAAGTTTCTGATCTTCGCCGCGGACGACGGCTTGTCCGGTAGGGAGTTGTGGCGCACCGACGGGACCGCGGCGGGCACGAGGCGGATCAAGAACATCGCGCCCGGCGGCGCCTCCTCCGGTCCCGCGCACCTGTTTCACTTCAGGGGCAAGATCTACTTCCAGGCCACCACCGGGTCCACCGGCGAGGAGCTGTGGCGAACCGATGGAACCGCCCGCGGCACCAGGCTCGTGAAGGACATCGAGCCCGGCAGCTACGGATCGGTCCCGTCCAACTTCGCACGGTTGGGCAAGCAGCTGTTGTTTCACGCGAGCGACGGCGCCAAGGGCTCGGAGCTCTGGTCGACCAGGGGCACTCGCGGCTCGACCAAGCGGCTCTCGGACATCGCGCCGGGGCCTCTCGGTTCATCGCCTCGGGAACTGCTCCGGGTTGGCAGCCGCTTGCTGTTCTCCGCCGCGTCCGACGGTGCTAGCAACTTCGAGCTCTACCGCACCGATGGCAGCCGGCGAGGGACGAGGCTGGTCCGGGAGATCGTGCCCGGACCCGACGGGGCCCATGCGACCCACCTAGTTCGGCTCGGCAAGCGAGTCGTCTTCTCCGCGGTACAGGGGTATCTCGATCGCGAGCCGTGGGTCAGCGACGGCACCAGGAGAGGGACGAAGCGGCTGAAGAACATCGATCCGGTCGATTCTTCATCTCCGTATGGGTTTGCGCGAGTGGGCGAGCTGGCGCTCTTTCAGGCCGCCAATCCGCGCGACGCAAGCAATTCCGAGCTCTACCGGACCGACGGCACTCGCCGCGGCACGAAGCTGGTCAAAGAGATCCGGCCGGGCGACGGCGGTTCGCGCCCATGCCGCATCACCAGGGTCGGCAAGCGCGCGATCTTCGCCGCAACCGACGGCGGCAACGCCGGCTACGAGCTGTGGCGCAGCGACGGCAAGGCCTCCCACACCCGGCTCTTGAAGGACATCTCGCCCGGCCCCGTCACGAGCGACCCGTTCGGCTGCTTCTAGCCGCCCTAGCGGCGGCCGCTCCTCAGTCCTCGAAGAGCGCGTAGCCATACTCGCCGCGCTTGTAGGCGAGCTTGGCAATTGCGCTCATCCGCTCGTCGTCGTTGCGCTCGAGCTGGCGGAAGTTCGAGCGCACGCGTGATGCGGCTCGCTCGCAGAAGGTCTCGGCGATGTAGCGCTCCTGCCCCGACGGCTCGACGCCCTGGTCGTCGAAAATCGAGCTGACCCGTGAGATCACGGCGACCTGGGCGAAGATGTCGGAGGCTGCGTCGGATATGCGCTTCTGCTGGAACTGGGCCTCGACGATGCCCTTCTTGTGCTTTTGCAACAGCCCCTCGGAGACCGAGCGCAGCTCCTTGACCTGCTCGGCGACGGCGTCGGCGTGAGACTTCAGCTCCGAATGGGCGCCACTGAGCCGGTCGGGTCTGACCTCGCGCTGGATCCGGCCGCCGACATAGTCGACGAGAACCCCGATCGAGCCGATCGGATCGTTCAGCCCGATCTCGCCGAGCCCGGAGAGCTCCTCGCCGAGCGGCTTCAGTCCGGAGAGGGCGACGAACGCCCGCAGCACGTCGTTGGCCCCTTCGAAGATCGGGAAGATCCTGATGTCCCGCAACACCTTCTCGTAGGGATCGGTGCGCATATAACCCTCGCCGCCGCGTAGCTGCAGCGCGCGGTTTGCGGAGTACCAGAGAAACTCGGTTCCCGAGATCTTGCACATCGCCGACTCGAGCGAGTAGTCGTCAACCCCCGCGTCAACCAGGCCGCAGGTCAGGTAGGCCATCGACTCGAGGCCGAACAGATAGGAGACCATCCAGCCGACCTTGTCCTGCACCAGCTCGAACTCGGCCAGGGTGCGACCGAACTGGCGCCGCTCCTTGACGTGGTCGATCGTGAGGTCGAGCAGGTTCTTGGCGGCGCCGACGGAGCCTGTTCCGAGGCCGATCCGCCCGTTGTTGAGGACCTCCATCGCGATCTTGAAGCCCTCGCCCGGTTCGCCGATCACGTTCTCGGCGGGGATCTTCACCTCGTTGAAGCGCAGACGCCGAAGATCGTTCGCGCGCAGGCCGAGCGTGTCGTAGCGGTCGCCCACCTCGAACCCCTTCGTGCCCTTCTCGAGGATCAGCGCGATGTGGCGGTCCTTGCCGTCCATCTCGCAACGCGCGAACACAGTCAGTACATCGGCACGCGAGCCGTTGCCGATGTAGCGCTTCTCGCCGTTCAACACCCACGACCCGTCGGCTTGCTCGACCGCGCGCGATTCGATGCCGTTCGCATCGGAGCCGGCGCCCGGCTCCGTCAGCGCGAACGCTGCGAGCTTGCGACCCGCCGCGAGGTCGGGCAGAAAGCGCTCCTTCTGTTCCTCGTTGCCGAAGAGGGCGATGGCCTTGTAGCCGATCGACTGGTGGACGCCGAGGACGATCGAGAGGGTCGCGTCGATATGGGTGAACGTCTCGAAGACCCGGGCGTAGCCCGTCTGGCTCAACCCCTGGCCTCCGTACTTCTGATCCACGTAGAGGCCGAGCAGCCCCGCCTCGCCGAGCTCGCGGATCACCTCGTCGGGAATCCAGCGCTTCTCCTCCCACTCGTTCGGGTCATAGCGCGCGCAGATATCTCGGGCAGCCTTGATCAGGCCGCGGACCCGTTCCTGCTCTTCGGCGTCGGGTTGGGGCCAGGGCAGCACGAGGTCTTCGTGGATCTCGCCGAGGAAGAGGGACTTGGCAAACGAGGAGACCGCGCGCTCCGGCTTTCCTTCGACCGCTGCGGTGGTAGCTGCCTCCACGGAACGCACCCTACCCGCTCCCAGCCTTGCTTAGCCGGCCGGGCGCCGCCAAGGGTCCCCTCCGTCGAAGTCGTGATCCACCCGGCCCCACCGGGTAGATCACGACTTGGATCGACCCCCTCCCTCGAGGTCGTGATCCACCCGGCCTCAGCGGGTCGAACACGACTTCGGCGCGGCCCGGCGGCCCGCGACGACGTTCAGTCGAGCGTAAGCTCGTCGGCGATCAGCCGTGCGATGGCCAGCGACGAGGTTGCCGCGGGCGACGGCGCGTTGCGCACGTGCACGCAGCGCCCCGTGACCGAGAGGACGAAGTCGTCGACGAGCGTGCCGTCGCGGGCGAGGGCCTGCGCCCGGATCCCTGACGGTCCGGGCACGAAATCGGCCCGCGTCAGTTCGGGCACGAAGCGCTGCGCCTCGGCGACGAGGGTGCGAGGTGCGATCGCATGCTTCAGCTCCGTCGCCCCGGCGCGCCAGTTGCGCGCGGCCATCCGCCAGGTGCCGGGCCAGCTCAACGTCTGCCAGAGGTCGCGCCCGCGGACCCGGGAGGGGCGATACGCGTCGCGCGCCCCGACCATCAACGCCGTCGGGCCGAGCAGTACCTCGCCGTCGTGGCCGCGGGTGAGGTGGGCGCCGAGGAACGGGAGGTCGGGGTCGGGAACGGGGTAGACGTTCGATCGCACCAGCGACGCCCGCTCGGGACGCAGGCGCAGATACCCGCCTCGGAAGGGGACGATGCGCGGATCCGCCGGTGCGCCGGAGGCAACGGCGAGGCGATCCGACCAGGCTCCGGCGCAGCTCACCAGGGCCTGGGCCGCGGTGGTGCCGGTCGCGTGTCGCACGAAAACTCCGCCGTCGGCGTCGTCGATTGCGATTACCTCGCAGCCGAGGCTCACCGTGCCACCGCGCTCGCGCAATTCGTCGGCATATGACGCAGCGACCGCGCGGAAGTCGACCACTCCGGTCGCGGGGGAGTGCAGGCCGGCGATCCCGACCGCGTGTGGCTCGATCTCGCGGATCCCGGCTGCGTCCACGCGGCTCAGCCCATCGACCTCGTTCAGCACGCCGCGGCGCTCGAGCTCGTCCAGGCGGGGCAGCTCGTCTTCACGGGTCGCAACGATCAGCTTGCCGCCGCGTCGTGCCGGAATGCCATGCTCGGCACAGTAGGCGTACAGCTCACGCGCGCCCGCAACGCAAATGCGCGCCTTGAGCGAACCGGGGGCGTAATAGATGCCGGCGTGGATGACGCCGCTGGAGCGCCCCGTCTGGTGGGTGGCCGCCTCGCGTTCGCGCTCGATCACCGCGATGCGGATGCCGTCGTGGCGCTTGGCGAGTTCCCGCGCGACAGCGAGGCCGACGATCCCCGCGCCGACCACGACCACGTCGCATTCGGGCGGCGGGCTCGTGCTCGGGAGCTGGTCGGCTGGGCCAATCATTCGCAGGCAACTTTCGACAACGGGACATACCTGTCCTGGGCGCACGCAACGAACATTCCGTCGTGATGATTACTCCCCGGCAGATCGTCGCGTTCGGAGGGGGCGGCTTCTCGATGGAGGCCGGCAACCCCCTGGTCGACGACTACGTGCTCTCACTCACGGGCTCCGAGCGTCCCCGGGTGTGCTTCCTCGGCACCGCCAGCGGTGACGCCGACGACTACGTCGTGCGCTTCTACCGCGAGTTCGCGGGCGTGCGCGCCGAGGCCTCGCACCTGGCGCTCTATCGCCGCCGCAGGGGGGTGGACGACGTGCGCGCACACCTGCTCTCGCAGGACCTGATCTACGTGGGGGGTGGCAGCCTGGTGAGCCTGCTCGGCGTCTGGCGCGGTCACGGGATCGACGTGATCCTCCGTGAGGCGTGGCACAACGGCACGGTGCTGTGCGGGCTCAGCGCGGGGGCGCTCTGCTGGTTCGAGACGGCGCTGACCGCGTACTACGGGCCGCCGCAGCGGGTGGGTGGGCTCGCGATGCTGCCGTGGAGCTTCACCGCTCACTACGACTCCGAGCCCGAGCGCCGCGAGGAGTTCCACCGTCAGCTCCGCGCCGGAATGTGCCCGGGATTCGCAGCCGACGACGGCGCCGCCCTTCACTTCGTCGACAATCGTCTCCACCGCGTGGTCTCGTCCCGGCCCGGCAAGGCCGGCTACATCGTGCGAAAGCGCGAGGGCGAGATCCTGGAGGAGCGGATCGAGGCGGATTACCTGGGGGAGCCCGCCGAACTCGCCCCTGCCGAGGCGTGAACCCGCGTCACGCCCGCGCCTCGCGCATCATTGCGCTGGGCGGCCACGAGTTCAGCTCGCGCCCGCACGACCAGGCGATCTGCCGTTACCTGCTCGCGCTGACTGGCGCCGAGCGCCCGCGCGTCTGCCTGCTGCCCACGGCCAGCGGCGATCCGCGGGACGGCATCGCCGGCTTTTACTCGGCGATGGACCGCTACGAGTGCGAGGCGTCGCACATCTCGCTCTTCCGCCTCGAGCGCGAGCGCATCGACCTACGCGAGCACCTACTCGCCCAGGACCTGATCTATGTCGCCGGCGGCTCGCTCGTGAACCTCGTTGCGATTTGGCGGGCCCACGGGCTGGCCGAGGTGATGGAGGAGGCGTGGCGTTCGGGCGTTCTGCTGGCGGGACAGAGCGCAGGGGCGATGTGCTGGTTCGAGCACGGGATCACGGCCTCAACCGGGGTGCCGCGTTTGTCGCAGGGCCTCGGCCTGCTGAAGGGAAGCCTCTGCGTGCATTACGCGCGCGACCCCCACCGTCGCGAGGCCTACCTCGAGTCGATCGCTTCGGGTGAGGCGCCCGCCGGCTTCGCGCTCGACGACGGCGCCGGGCTGCTCTTCGAGGACTCCAGGCCGGTGGAAGCGTTCGCGGGCGCTCGCGGCGCCCGCGTGTTCAGTGTGGAGCGCGACGGCGACGCGGCGCTGGAGACCCAGCTGCGCCCGCTGCCGCTGCGCTGGGAAGACGGGCCTGCCGTGGATCCGGCGGTCGCCGAGCTGAGGGATCTCAGGCGTTTCGTAGCATCGCGGTAGTGCCTCTGCCGCTGAAGCCGCCCGTTCAACCACAGCTCGCGCTCTCGCGCAAGGCGCTGCCCGAGGGCGAGAAGTGGGCGTACGAGCCGAAATGGGACGGCTTTCGAGCGCTCGCATTCGTCGACGGCGGCGAGGTGTTCGTGCAGAGCCGCAACGGCAAGCCACTGCACCGCTACTTCCCCGAGCTCGACTTCCCGGCGGGGGAGTACGTTCTCGACGGCGAGCTGGTGATCCTCGACGAGGACGGGTGCGAAGAGTTCGACGCGCTGCAGAACCGCATCCACCCCGCGGAGTCCCGGATCAATCGCTTGGCGGAGGAGACGCCGGCGATCTTCCGGGCTTTCGACCTGCTGGCCGTTGGGGGCAAGTCGGCACTCGCTTCGCCGCTGCGCGATCGGCGGATGGCTCTGGAGAAGCTGATCTCCTCATTCGGCCGCAATCCCGGATCGGTTGAGCTGACGCCGCTGAGCGAGGATCCGGCGAAGGCGGAGCCGTGGCTCGAGGGCGGCGAGGGAGTGATCGCGAAGGAACTGGACGCGCCCTACCGGCCCGGCGAGCGCAAAGGCATGGTCAAGGTCAAGCGGGTGCGCACGGCCGATTGCGTCGTGGCCGGCTGGCGTCCGGGCAAGGAGGAGAACACCGTCGGGTCGCTGATGCTGGGGCTCTACGACGACAAAGACCTCCGGGTGATCGGCCACACCTCCGGGCTCACCGCCAAGCGCAAGCGCGAGCTGATCGCGGAGCTGGCACCGTACGAGACGGGCGAGCGCGGCTCCGCTGACCCGAGCCGTTGGGCTGCCGACCGCGACCTCGGATGGATCTCGCTGCGCCCCGAGCTGGTGGTGGAGGTGACGTTCGACCACGTCTCCGCCGGGCGCATCCGCCACGGGGCCAAGATCCAGCGGTGGCGCGACGACAAGGATGCCTCCGACTGCAGAATGGACCAGCTCGACCAGTAGCGCGATGTCGAAACACCGCGCCGCTCTGGTTACCGATGGGGGCCGTCAGATGGTGTACGGTCGGGCCGTGAAGCGACTGGGGGAGCGCGAGCTCGGGACCCCCGAAGCCGTCGCGCAGGCGCTCGCGATCGGGCCCGTGGTCTCGGTTGGGTTCGCGACCTACCTGGCGGCCGGCGGCGCGGCCGATCGTCGCTCTAACCGTGGGCAACGCCTACTTCCTGCAGAGCCTGATCACCGCCGCCTCCGCCCTGGTTGGCGGTCTCGTCGCCCAGGGTTTCTGCGTGCAGCACCTCGGCTTCGACCCGGGCTGGGTCGCCCCGGGCCTGGGGATCATCGCCTTCGTCGGCGTGCGCAAGGTCGAGGTTCTGTTCAGGTTCAAGTCGAACGAGTCCGGCTCAGACTTCCAATGCAACCTCGACGGCGACGGCTTCAAGGCCTGCGACTCGCCGCGAAAGTACAAGGTCCGACACGGCGACCACACCTTCAAGGTCAGGGCGGTCGCCGGCGGCCTGACCGACCCGACGCCAGCCCGGTTCGAGTTCACTGTCAGGGATTAACGCGGGTAGCTTGCGGCTATGGAACCAGTTCGAAGCCGCTCGCGGAAGCGGCGGTGCGAAGGTCACCGTCGAAGCAGGCGAACGTGCGGCATTCGGGGTCTGCGTCTCGCGCCCTGATCGCGGTGGCAAGCTGGACCGCGTCGTAGGCGCGCAGCCGGTGGTCGGCAACCGCGGCGGCGGCGCGATCAAGAATCGCTTGGTCCAGCCCGACTGCCCCGAATCGGGGCGCGTGGTCTCCGCGCCCCATCAGATCGATGACGAAGGCGCGCAGGACGCGTTCGGCTGCCGTGGGATCGAGTTGCTCTGCTCGCGCCTTGCGCCAGAGGGCGGAGGGCACCTCGACCCGGGCAAGCGCCGAGACGGTGAGCGAGTCCAGGGTGGCGACCAGCTCACTACCCGGCTCGGGCACGTAGAGCTTGACAAGCGCGGAGGAATCGGCGAAAGCCCTCAGCGCGGGCCCCGCCCCTCGCTGACGTAGTCCGAGAGTTGCTTTCCCCCGCTCATCGTTCGACGAGCATCCGCAAGCTCGGCCTCGGTCGGGGGCTCGGCGTCCGTCGGCTCGAACTCGGCGAGCAGACCCGCCCGCCGCAGCTTTGCGCGCAAACGCTCGATCTCCTCACCCTCGGCATCCGGGTCGAGCCGCGCGCGCAGGACATCGGTCACCAACGCGTTCACGCTGCGTCGCACGTGGGTGGCCTCGCGGCGCAAATCAGCCGCGAGCTCGTCGGGGAGCCTAAGGGTCACCTGTTTCATATGACAGTATGGTAGCAATCATGATGTCACAACCTGGAGGCCGCCCGTGCCGGAACTGACCACGATGAACTACGAAACCGAGGGGCGGATCGCACGGATCACGCTCGACCGACCCGAGCGCGGGAACGGGATCACCCTGGAGATGCCCCGCGAGCTGGCCGCGTGCGTGGAGCGCGCGAACCTCGACCCAGAGATCCATGTGATCGCCGTGGCGGGCAACGGCACCGGTTTCTGCGGCGGTTACGACCTGGTCGAGAGCGCCGAGGGGATGGGGCTGGACGAGGACGGCAACGACACCCTGCCCGAAGGTGCGCCAACGCAGCCGATGACGATGGCGCGCAACCACGACCCGAACGGGCAGTGGGACCCGGTCACGGACTTCCAGATGATGTGGCGGAACCTGCGCGGCTTCATGAGCCTCTTTCACTCGGAGAAGCCGACGCTCTGCAAGGTCCACGGCTATTGCGTCGCCGGTGGCACCGACATGGCGCTCTGCTCCGACCTGTTGGTGATCGAGGACACGGCAAAGATCGGCTACCCGCCCGCCCGTGTGTGGGGCGTGCCGACGACGGCCATGTGGGCCCACCGCATCGGCCCGGCGCGCGCCAAGCGCTTGCTGCTGACCGGCGACACGCTCTCTGGCTCCGAGGCCGAGGATTGGGGGCTGGCCGTCGAGTCCGCGTCAGCGGCCGAGCTGGATGAGCGCTTCGAGATCCTGCTCGAACGGGTGGCCCGGGTACCGATCAACCAGCTCGTGATGCACAAGCTGCTGGTCAACCAGGCGCTCTACGCCCAGGGCTTGCACGCGACCCAGGTGCTCGGCACCTTCTTCGACGGTATCGCCCGCCACACGCCGGAGGGGTTTGCGTTCCAGCAGCGCGCCGCCGAGGCGGGATTCCGCGAGGCCGTGCGCGACCGCGACGAGCCCTTCGGCGACCACGGACTGTCGACCTTCAAAGGGTGAACGCTAGGCGGGGTGAGCGAAGAAGAGGACGCGCCCGCCCTCTGAGAGCTGCTCGCGGCGCCCGATCCGGAAGCGCTCGCCGAGCAGGCGCTCGAAGTTGTCGAGTCGGTAGTCGGGGCTGGCGTCCTCGCCCCTGCCGGAGAGCAGGCGCCTGACCATCTCGTCGTCGCGCGGCGGGAACTCCACCACCACGCTCGCATCCAGCGAGCGGATCCAGTCCACGACCTCGGCCAGCGGCAGGTTGCCGGTGATCGCGAGGTGGTGGACCACCGCCAGGCACAGCGCCAGGTCGGGCTTGCCCCGGTCCTCCAGCGTCCGGCGCTCGCGTCCACGCCAGCCGAGGCCGGGGGAGGGGTCGGTCAGGTCGGCAACAAGCGGCAGGATCCGGGTGTCGCCCTCGGCCGCGAGCGCCCGGTAGAGGGCGTCGATGGTGGCATGGTCGCTGTCGAGCGCGACGACTCGCGCCCCGCCGCCGGCCGCGATCCGCGAATAGGCCCCGTCGTTGGCGCCGATGTCCCAGACGAGCTTGGGAGCGGTCGAACGAACGGCCTCGGCGACGAATGCGCCCTTCGCGCTCGCGGTCGTCTCGTTGTAGGTGTTGGCGCCGCGGTAGCCGTTCCAAGCGGTTGCCCCCGCGTCCCACTCCAATCGGCCGATCAGCTTTCGCAGGCCCTTGACGTTGGCGCGGATCAGGTCCGCGTTGAACCCCGCCTCCTTCAGCTCGCGCTTGGCGGCGGCGCCTTCTCGCGCGGCGTTTCGCGCCTCGAGGCGAGCGTGGAGGTGGACGTGGGTCAGCACGCCCCGACGCAGGTGGTCCCGGGCCGAGAGGTGGGCGTCGGCCTCGGCCGGCGAGACGCCATTCACGGAGCTCCGCAGCAACCGCTGCAGTGGGATCCCGCGATATGCCTGCAGCAGCAGTGGATTCAGAAACAGGGCGCAGAATTGGCGGTAGCCCACCCAGGGCGAGCCTTCGGCGAGCCGCTCGAACGAACCGATATCGACGAAGACGGGCTGCGACCCCTGCCATTGGACGTTGTAGGAGGAGGCGTCCTTGCAGATCAGGCCGTCGTCGAGCGCCGAGAGCAGCAGTTCGAGCTGGAGCAGGGCGGCGTCGCGCAGCATCGCGAAGCTCCACTCGTACGGATAGGAGACGAAGGGGATCCGCTCGTGCCGGAGGACCCCTGCCACACCGCCTTCGATCGCGGCGGTCCCGGATCCGTCGGCGAGTGCGGGCGGGACGTCGCCCGGCGCGCACTCCTCGGTGGCGACCAGCGACCCCGCATCACGGAAGCGCTCGAAGGTGGGCGAGGCAACCAGCGCCCGCCAGTCCTGCAGACCCGTCGCGCTCAGCGCCCTGTAGACCTCGCCGTCACCGACGAAGACGCGGCTCGCCGGATCCCGGAACGAGCCGGGATCGGCGGCAACGCTCTCAGCCGGCGTCGTGCTCAGGCGCGGCCTCAGAGGGGGTATCGGATTTGCGGCCGATTCGGAAGAACGACAGGAAGCGTCGGCCGAACAGCTTCATTGTCAGGATCAGGCCGGCGACGCCGCCGAGGAGCGCCTGCAAGATCACGCTCCCGGTGCCGGGATCGAGGTACGCGAATACGACCTCCATGTAGTTCCTCTCTCGTGTGGACGCTGGGGCGACCCTGCCCGGCCGCGCGACGCGTCAGGATATCGCGGGTGGGCAGTCCGACCGTTTCCTGGCCGTGGCGTGGGGCACACCTTGCCGTGCTCTGGGCATTCGCCGTGGTGCAGCCACTGCTCGACCTGCTTGGCAAGAACGCCGAGTTCTTCATCGCGCGGGGCAACGGCGCGGGCGACGTCCTGATCTTCAGCATCGGGTTGACCCTGCTGCCCCCACTTGTGCTGGTTGGCCTCGAGGCTGCGGTTGGCCTCTCGTCGCGGCGGGGCGAGTGGTGGGTTCATGTCGGGCTGGTGGGAGCTCTCTTCGGAGCGTTTGCGCTCCAGCTGCTGGACAGCGTCTTCGATGTTCCGGCCGGCGTATTGGTCTTTGGCGCTCTCGTCCTCGGCGTGGCGGCCGCGGTCCGGTATGCGCGGAGCGAGCCGACCCGTGCGCTTGTCAGCTATCTCGCGCCGGCGCCACTCGTCTTTCTCTCGCTGTTCCTGCTGGCCTCGGATGCCTCCAAGGTCGTCCTGCCCCAGGATGAGGCGGAGGCGCTGGGCGCTGGCTCCGGCGGCACCCCTGTCGTCTTCGTCCAGTTCGACGAGCTCGCGACCGCGTCGCTCGGCAACGGGCGCGGCGGCATCGACCGCCGCCGGTTTCCTAACTTCGCGGAGCTGGCAGCGGCCTCGACCTGGTACCGAAGCGCGACCACCGTCGCCGACCACACGACCGAGTCGTTGCCGGCGATCCTCACGGGCAGCAGGCCCGATCGCAAGCTCGATCCCCTCGCGAGCGACTACCCGGAGAACATGTTCACGCTCTTCGCGGGAGAGGGACGGCTCAACGTGCACGAGTACACGGCGCGCCTCTGCCCGGAGGCGTTCTGCGAGTCCCGGGCGGGCTCGTTTCGAAGCCGGATGCGGGCGCTGGTCGAGGACCTGAGCGTCATCTCGGCCTACCTCTTGCTGCCCCCGGGTTTGACGGGCGGCCTGCCGCCGGTTGACGAGGGGTTCGGGAATTTCGGTGGCGCCAGCGGCGGAAGCGAAGGCGACCTTACGTTCACCGGGATCGACAAGGGCGCGATCGACGCGTTCCTCGCCGGGATCGAGCGCGATCCGCGCTCCCTCCACTACATCCACATGTCGCTCCCGCACGTTCCCTGGCAGTACCTCCCCAACGGGCAGAGCTACGGGCGGGGTGACGTCTGGCGCGAGTTCGACGAGGACCAGGAGGTTTGGCCCGCCGGTAATGACTGGGTTCCCCGCCAGGGTCAGCGCGCTCACCTGCTCCAGGCTGGCTACGCCGATCGCATCCTCGGGCGGGTCATCGAGCGGTTGCGTGAGTCGGGCATCTTCGATGACGCATTGGTCGTGGTCCTTGCCGACCACGGCGTGGCGTTCACGCCCGGCGACTCCCGCCGCAACACCGAGGCCGGCAATGTCGGCGAGATCGCGCCGATACCGCTGTTCGTCAAGGCTCCCGGTCAGCCCCACGGGCAGGTTGACGAGCGGCCGGTGACGACGATCGACATCCTGCCCACGATCGCTGACCTGCTCGGCATAGAGATCCCGTTCGAGGTCGAGGGGCGGCCGGCGTCGGAGGTGCCAGAGGCCGACACCATCACGGTCCTGCGCCACGACGGCAACAAGGCGCTCGAGTTCGATCTCGAGGAGGTGAGGCGGCAGCGCGACCTCGCCGCCGAGGGCGTTTCCGACCTGTTCGGCACCGGGTGGCAGCCCGTCTGGCGCATGGGCCCCAACGATGAGCTGATCGGTCGCTCGGTCGCGCGCCTGCCGAGAACTGCCGGTGAGGGCAGCTTTGCCCAGAGCGACGCCGACCAGCTCGACGATGTCGATCCGGACGGAGCGTTCGTCCCGTCGCTCGTGACCGGCACGCTCAAGGGAGTCGAAGCCGGCACCGCGCTCGCCGTCGCCGTGAACGGACGCATCGCAGCGGTAGGGCAGTCCTACGACTCAGTATTCGGCGGGGTCCGTACCGCGCTGCTCGTTCCACCGAGCGGCTTCCGCGCCGGGGCGAATGCCGTCGCGCTCTTCGAGGTGGGCGGTGGCGACCGGCTTCAGCTCCGCGCTGTCGACCAGGACTGACGAGTCAGCAGGGCGGCGGCGAGGGCAATTCCCGCGGTGTCGACGAACACGTCGAAGGGGCCCGCATTCCGGCCTTCCACAAAGCTCTGGTGGAACTCGTCTGTGATCGCGTACGCAAAGGCGATCGCCATGGCGAGCCCGAGCGCGCGGCGGCCGGCCACGGGCGCGAGCGCCCACGCCCAGAGCGCGGTGAGCACTGCGTACTCGGTCAGGTGGGCAAGGATGCGCCCCGCCTCGGGAATATCGGCGGCGCCGCCGGGCTGGGCCGAGGCCCAGAAGATCAGCGCCATCAGCGCCAGTGGCGCTGGCGTTCGAGACAGGGTGGCCCGCGCGCTCAGGGGACCCGGTGGATTTCGAAGAGGTTGGTGCCCAGCTTCTGGTCGGGCAGGCCGGCCGTGATCCCGATCAGGTCGCCCGAGTTTGCCACGCCGCACTCGCGGGCAAGGCGGGAGCAGTCCGCAAGCAACTGTGAGATTCCGGTCCACTCGTCGGCGATCACGCAGCTGACCCCGAACAGGAGATTGAGGCGCCGCACGGTTTCGATTCGGGGCGAGACCGCGAGCACCGGAACCCGCGGGCGGTGCGCTGAGACCAGGCGCGCCGTGCGCCCGCTTCGCGTGGGCACGATCAGGGCCGCGAGGCCGAGGGTGTAGGTCGAGCCGACGGCCGCACGCGCGACGGATCCGGCCACGTCGCCCTCGGTGTCGGCGCGGTTGAAGACCCAATCGCCATAGGGCAACTCCGGTTCGGTCGCCAGGGCGATCTGGTGCATCACCCGCACCGCCTCGATCGGGTGCTCCCCCACCGCCGTCTCCTCGGAGAGCATCACGGCGTCGGTGCCTTGGTAGATCGCGTTGGCCACATCGCTCACCTCAGCCCGGGTGGGACGGGGGGAGGAGACCATCGATGCGAGCATCTGCGTCGCGGTGATCGACGCGCGCGAGTGCTTGCCCGCCAGCGCCAGCAGGCGGCGCTGGACGCTGGGTACCTGCGCCAGCGGCAGCTCGATTCCCAGGTCGCCGCGGGCCACCATGATCCCGGCGGTCGTGGCTTTGATGATCGCCTCGGCGCGTTCGGCTGCCTGCGGCTTCTCGATCTTCGCCAGCACCGGGATGTCCGAGCCGCCGGTGCGGACCCGCCGCTCGACCGGCTCCAGGTCCTCGGCTCGGCGCACGAACGAGACGGCCAGCAGGTCCACTTTCTGCTCGATCGCGAAGTCCACCCAGGCCAGATCCTCGCGGCCGGCCGACGGCAGGGTGACCTCGGCGCCGGGCAGGTTGAGGCCCTGGTGCGAAGCGACTGGACCCCCCACCTCGACCTCGCACCGGACCGTGTGCTCGCCACGTTCCTCGACCCGGAGGCGGATCCGCCCATCGGCCAGGTAGACCTCGCCGCCCTCCTGCACAGCTTTCGGCAGCCCCTGCCAGGAGACGGGCAGCAGCTTGGCGCTGCCCTCGACGTCGTCGGTCGTGATCGTCACACCCTCGCCCTCCTCGAGGTGGACGACGCCCCCCGCCAGCTCACCCAGCCGCAGCTTCGGCCCCGGGAGGTCGCCGAGGATGCCGACCTCCTTGCCGGTCTCCTTGGCGGCGGTGCGGGCCATCGTCACGTTCTGGACGTGCTCTTCGCGCGTGCCGTGGGAGAAGTTCAGCCGAAAGACATCGGCTCCCGCCTCGATCAACTCGCCCATTACCGCGACCGTCCGGGTGGCGGGCCCGATCGTGGTGACGATCTTGGTTCGGCGTCGCTCGCTCATTCTGGAGGCAGTATCCGGGTCGGAGGCTCGCGAGGCCCTGCGGGTTGATCGACGGGCTCGGGCGGCGGGGGCGGTCGGCGTTCCGGAAGCTCGGCGAACTCACCCGTCAGCCGCCTGTGCGTCGGTTCGGGCACGCCATCGTCAACCGGCCCCTCTCCCTCGGGCACCTCCAGGTGCTGGATATAAGGCAGGCGCCATCCGAACGCGGCGACCAACAGGCCGGCGGCGACTGCCAGAAGTGAGAGGAACCATTGACCGGCGCTGAGCAGTTCCAGCTCGAAGAACTCGCGCACCGGGCCGATCGCGAAAACCGCCGCAAGCAGCGCTCCGAGGGTCGCGATCATCGTGAGCATGTAGGTCTGGATCGTGATGTGCTCGCGGCCTGGTCCTCGCTCGAGTAGCAGGATGAAGCAGAGTCCGAGGACGATCAGGGTCGTTGTCGCGGCCGTGCGGCCCTCCTCGATCGTGCCGCCCGCGAGCGAGTCCACAAAGAAGAACGAGAGCATCGAGCCCACGGCGATCCCGACGCCAGCAGGCACCGCGAACGACGCGAGCGCTCGCAGCAGTCTGCCGCGGTAGAGCGGTCCCTCACTGGGCGCGAGGGCAAGTACGAAGGAGGGGATGCCGATCGTGAGGAAGGCCGCGACCGTGAGGTGGCGCGGCAGGAATGGGAACGTGAGGCCCAGCACCGAAGTGAGGCCGATGAGGACCGCCGCGTACACGGACTTGGTGAGATAGAGGCGCCCGAGGCGGTGGATGTTGCGAGCGATCCGCCGCCCTTCGCCGATCGCGCGCGGCAGCATCGAGAACTGGTCCTTCAAGAGCACGATGTCGGCCACGCCCTTGGTGATTTGGCTGCCCGAGCCCATCGCCACGGCCATGCGCGCGCTCTTCAGCGCCGGCACGTCGTTCACGCCGTCGCCGATCATCGCCGTAAACCTGCCGCGGTCGGCCAGGGCGAGGACCAGCGCCTTCTTCTGCTCGGGGGCGATCCGGCAGAAGATCGTGTGTTCCTCGGCGGCGCGGGCGAGGCCGGCCCGGTCGTCGGGCAGGTTGGGTCCCTCGATTACCCCGGCGTCGCGCGGGACACCGACCGCGTAGGCAACTGCCGTGACCGTGGAGGCGGCGTCGCCCGAGATCAGCTTCAGGTCGACCTCCTGGGCGCGCATGAACTCGATCGTCTCGGCCGCGTCGGGACGCAGGCGCTCGGAGAGGACGACCAGGGCATGTGGCGTCAGCCGGGGCGGCGGCTGGCTGGAGGGATCCGATGGCAGCGCACCCCGCGCTTCACCGAACGCGACGACGCGCCGGCCGGCCGCCGTGTGCTCTTCGAGCGTCCGTGCAAGGCCCGGCGGCAGCTCCAGGGCGCCCGCATCCGCGAGGATGTCAGGGGCGCCCATCACGAAGCTGGATTGTCCGGCACCTCCATTCAGGGTGATGCCGCTCCATTTCCACTGGGAGGAAAAGGGCACCTCGGCCACGACCTCTTCGGGCGTGGAGCGGAAGCGGTCGGCGATGACCTGCAAAGTCTTGTTGCGCTCGCCCGCCGAGTTGGCGAAGCGGCCGAGCGCCCGCTCGGCGCCCGCGGCCTGGGCCCCGTCGGCCGGGATTACGGCGACCAGCTCAAGCTCGCCGTCGGTGAGCGTTCCCGTCTTGTCCACGCAGATGGTGTCGACCGCTGCCAGGGCCTCGGTTGCCGCCATCTGTTGCACGAGGGTGTTCTGTTTCGCCAGCCGCACCGCGGCGACGGCGAGAGTGACGCTCATCAACAGCACCAGCCCCTCGGGGATGAGAGTCACGAGACCAGCCGTCGCCGTTTGCGCGGCCTCCTCGAACGGAGTGTTGCGCGCGTTCAGCGCCAACAGCACCACGATCCCGAGCGGGACGAGCACGGCCGTGGTCGCCCAGATCACCCGGTTGACCTCCTCCTGGAGGGGCGAGGGCGGGTGGCGGAAGGTCCGCGCCTCTCCGGCGACCTTCTCGGCGTGTGAGTCCTCTCGCACGGCATCGAGCTCGTAGTAGCCGGAACCGTTGAGCACGAACGACCCGGAGAGCAACCGGTCGTTCGCCTGCTTGCGGATGCCGTCGGACTCGCCGGTGAGCATCGACTCGTCAACCGTCAGCCCGCGGGAGGCGATCACGGCGCCGTCGGCCACGAGCTGGTCACCCGGCTCGACCCGGATCACGTCGCCGGGGACGACCTCGTCGGCGCGCAGATCCACGGGGCGGCCGTCGCGGATCGCCTGGGCCTGGGGTGCGACGAGCAGCGCCAGCGCGTCGAGAGTCTCCTTGGCCTTCATCTCTTGGCGGATCCCGATGTAGGAGTTCAGCGCCGCGATGAAGCCGAAGATCGCGTCCGCCCAGAGCTGCAGGGACAGGATCAGGATGAAGAACACCCCGATGATCAGGTTGAACAGCGTGAACACGTTCGCGGCGACGATCGAGGCTGTCGAGCGGCTGCTGGCCTCGGGCGGTTCGCCCAGCTGCTCCAGCCGCCGGGCCGCCTCGCCGCCCGAAAGCCCCTGTGGGTGTGACGCCTCCATCAGCTCATTACATAACAGCGACGCGGTCCGGACCTGACCGGCCTTCGTGGATACGATCGCCGCGCGTGGCCAAACTGAGCGAGACGAACGGGAGCGCGGGAGGCGAGGCGGTTGCGGTTACGTATCGCGGCGCAACCAAGACCTACCCCGGCGCCGAGCGACCCGCGGTCGACGGTTTGGACCTCGAGGTGGCAGCCGGAGAGATCTGCGTCCTGGTCGGTCCCTCGGGTTGCGGGAAGACGACTGCGATGCGGATGGCCAATCGCATGGTCGAGATCTCGGGTGGCGACATCCTGATCGGCGACCACTCGGTTCGTGACCGCGAACCGGCCGAGCTCCGGCGAGAGATCGGCTACGTGATTCAGCAGATCGGACTCTTTCCACATCGCACGATCGGCGAGAACATCGCCACGGTGCCGGGGATGCTGGGCTGGGACAAGCGGCGTGCGGCTGAGCGGGTGGACGAGCTGATCGCCCTGATCGGGCTCGACCCGGACGTGCGTAACCGTTATCCGAGCCAGCTCTCCGGCGGGCAGCAGCAGCGCGTGGGTGTTGCGCGGGCGCTCGCGGCAAATCCAGGGGTGATGCTGATGGACGAACCCTTCGGAGCGGTGGACCCGATCAATCGCGAGCGTTTGCAGAACGAGTTCTTGCGCCTGCAGGCCGAGGTGCGCAAGACGATCCTGTTCGTCACCCACGACATCGACGAGGCGATCAAGATGGGCGACCGGATCGCGGTGCTGCGAGAGGGCGGCCTGCTGGCCCAGTACGCGACCCCGGCGGAGCTACTGATGGCTCCCGCAGATCCGTTCGTCGAGGACTTCGTCGGCGCCGACCGGGCGCTCAAGCGCCTCTCGCTGATGCGGGTTGGTGACGTCGACCTCTGGCAGGCCCCGCTGGCCTTCGTGGGGCAGGCCAGCGCCGACGTGCGAGCGAAGCTGGTGGGTGCCGAGGTACCGCATGCGCTGTTGGTGGATTCCGAGCGCAGGCCCATTGGATGGCTCTCGGAGGCCGACCTGCGCGCGGAGATCGTGCCACAGGCTCCGAACAGCTCTCCGGAGCCGCTACTCGATCTCTCCGACGTGATGCGCGACGCCCTCTCGGACCTAATGCAGGCCGAGAGCCACTACGCGCCGGTGGTCGACGGGGACGGGCGGATCGCCGGCGTCCTGTCGGTGGAGATCGTGCAGGACTTCCTCACCTCGGACGAGGCATTGACCGAGGAACAGGCCGCCGTCGAGCGCCCGCTGGCTGGCTGAGATGACCTTCGCCGACCTCGCGCTGCCGCTGGCTCAGCTCGAGATCCGAGAGCCTGGTCAGGGCGAAAGCTGTGTGCAGCGAAACGGGCTTTTCTGCCCGGACTGGCTGGCCGACAACTACGACCGCTACTTCACCCCAACGCTGGAGCATCTCGTGCTGGTCGTGGTCTCGGTTGCGATCGGATTCGCGATCGCGTTCGGCATGGCGCTGCTCTCCCACCGTCGGCGCTGGCTCGTGCCGCCGTTCATCGGCGCAACCGGCGTGCTTTACACGATTCCCAGCCTTGCGTTCTTCTTTCTCCTGTTGCCCGTGACCGGCCGCGGCACGGATACCGCGATCATCGCCCTTACCGCCTACACGCTCCAGATCATCTACCGCAACATCGTCGCCGGCCTGGCGAACGTCCCCGCCGACGCGAAGGACGCCGGCCGCGGCATGGGAATGACCGACCGCCAGCTGCTGTGGAAGGTCGAGCTGCCACTGGCGCTGCCCGAGATCGTGGCCGGGCTGCGCATCGCCACGGTCTCGACGGTCGCGATCGCGACCCTGGCCGTGTTCGCTGGCGGGGGCGGGTTGGGCTCCGAGATCCTCACCGACATCACGTTCCGCACCGGCGTGCTCGTAGCGGGGACGATCACAATCCTGATGGCGGTGATGTTCGACGTGCTGCTGCTGCTGGCGCAGCGCCGGCTCGCGCGCTGGCAGGGCGCGCGCGGTGACCACGGGGGCCGTGGGGCGAGCCGCCGGGGCGAGTTCCTGCGACGGCGCCCAGCGTGGACAGGCCAGTGACGCCCGACCTTTCGATCGCGTTTCTCGGCTCCTTCTCGGGGGCGTTCGACTTCATCTTCAACCAGCGCGAGTCCTTCGGCGGTGGCACCCAGGTCGGAGGCCTCGACCAGGTGGGCGAGCTGTTGCTGACGCACATCGAGCTGAGCGCCGCGGCGCTTGCGGTAGGACTCGCGGTCGCGCTGCCCATGGGCCTCTACCTCGGACATCGAGGGCGGGGCGAGCTGTTCGCGGTCGCGGCCGGCAATGCGGGTCGGGCGATTCCCGAGCTGGTGTTGATCGCCTTCCTGATCGCCTTCGTCGGGACGGGGTTCCTCAACCTCACGATCGCCCTGTCGATCCTCGCGATCCCGCCGATCCTCACGAACACCTTCGTCGGCGTCAGGCAGGTGGACCGCACCGCGGTCGAGGCCGCGCGGGGGATTGGCATGAGCGAGCGCGAGATCGCCCTGCGCGTCGAGCTGCCGCTGGCGGCGCCGACGATCATGACCGGGGTGCGCACGGGCGCGATCAATGTGATCGCGACGGCCACGATCGCCCCGCTCGCGGGCACGCTCACCCTCGGCGACTTCATCATCTCCCGCAACGTCTACGGCGACGAGGGCGTGCTCGCCGGAGCGATCCTCGTCGCACTGCTGGCGCTCACGGTCGAGCTTGGGCTCGCGGCCCTCCAGCGGCGGCTTACCCCGCGCGGCCTGAAGCTGCAGCGGGCTGCAGCCGCATAGAAGCAGGGATAGGATCGCCACGACCGCGTAACGGTCGATGGCATCCGCTACGAGAGAGGGAGACCCGCGATGAGCACCAACTGGAGTCTGCGTGCGCTGCTCGCGCTCGCGATCACCGCAATCTTGGCCCTGGGCGTTGCTGCCTGCGGCGACGATGACGAGGACTCGGGCGACGGTGGTGATACCGCGACCGAGGAGAGCACGAATCTGATCGAGGCCAACCCCGACAACAAGGGGATCGAGCTGACAATCGGCTCAAAGAACTTCACCGAACAGTTCATCCTCGGCGAGATCTATGCCCAGGCGCTCGAAGCTGCGGGCTACACGATCAAGAAGGACCTAAATCTCGGCTCCGAGCAGATCGCCCTCAAGGCGCTGCAGGACGGCGAGGTTGACGCGTATCCGGAGTACACCTCGACCGCGCTGACCTCGTTCTTCGAGCTGGCGCCGGAGGAGGTCCCCGGTGACGGCCAGGAGGCGTTTGAGCAGACCGAGGGCGACTTCGCCGATCTTGGCTTGAAGGCTTATCCGCCAACGCCGTTCTCCAGCGCAAACGCGGTCGGGCTGTTGGCCGAGAAGGCCGACGAGCTCGGTGTCTCGACTATCTCCGATCTCGAGGGACAGACCAAGGACCTGACCCTTGCCGGTTCGCCGGAGTGTCGTCAGCGCATCGACTGCCTGCTTGGCCTGCAAAAGAACTACGGGCTCGAGTTCGGCAAGTTCACACCGGTGGACATCGGGCTTCGCTACGAGGTCTTGGACAAGGGCGATGCGGACCTGTCGATCCTGTTTACGACCGATGCGCAGCTGTTCACCGACCCAGACTCCTACACGATTCTCGAGGACGATCAGGGCGTCTTGCCGGCCGGCAACGTGCTCTTCGTCGCCAGCGAGGAGGCCGTGGAGAAGGCCGGTGAGGACTTCGGTACGACTGTCGAGGCCGTTCAGGAGCAGCTCACCCTCGAGGTGATGCAGGAGCTGAACGCCAGGGTCGACGTCGACAAGGAGGACCCCGCCGAAGTCGCCGCCGACTACCTGACGGCCGGCGGCTACATCGAGTAGTCCCGCTCCGGCTGGAAGCAACACGTGCGAAGCGGCCGCCTCCGGGCGGCCGTTTCGCGTTAGTGGCGACTCCGTACGCCACTCGGCACACGGGAGGCCAGACCCGGCGCTTCGCGACCGCCAATGTCGTGCCGGATGAAGCTCCGGGCGACACGCCGAACCCGCCCGAATCGACGATGGAGCGGGCCGTCCGGGCAGAACCAGCGGGTGGCACGGCCAACCCGCCCGTGGGGTCGGTCGAACGTGCCACCTGGAAGAGAGGCGCGGCGAGTCCGCGAACGGCGAGTCACGAGACTGGCGCAGAGGCAGCATGGGCAGCTGACCACAAGTCAGCTCCTACGGCTCGGCATCGGGGAGGGGGCGATCCGGCGCCGGGTTCAGAACGGCTGGCTCACCCGCCGCTATCCGGGCGTCTACTCGCTCGGCGCCGCGCCGATTTCCCGCCTGGGCGAATGGTCGGCGGCCGTTCTCGCGTGTGGGAGTGGGGCCGTGTTGAGCTATCGCGATGCGGCGGCGCTGTGGGGCGTGCTCGACCTGACCAACGCCCTGATCGACGTGACTGTTCAGGGCACGTCTCGGAGTGGCCCCGTGGGGATCCGACGACACGGAGCACGGGCGCTCGCATCACGGGATACGACGATCCACAGCGGAATTCCCGTCACGTCCGTCGCGCGGACGCTCCTCGATCTCGCCGGCGTGGTCAGCCCGCGCATGCTCCAGCGGGCGTTCGAGCAGGCCGCTCGCTTGGGCATTCTCGATCTCGCGGCGCTCGCCGAATTGCTGAGCCGCAGCCGAGGGAAGAAAGGTGCGCGCAAGTTGCGACGGCTCCTCGACTATGACCCCGGTCCCGCGAAGCGAGCGAAGTCGGAACTGGAATTGATGTTCGCCGACCTGATCCGCGCGAGTGAGATCCCCATGTTCGAGCCAAATGCGCAAGTCGCGGGGGAGGAGGTCGACGCGTACTGGGCCGATGTCGGGCTGATCGTCGAACTTGATAGCCGCTCCTTTCACAGCAATCCTTTCGAGGCCGAGCGTGACGACACGAAGACCGCGAAGCTCCGTCTGGCGGGATTAGAGGTGATCCGGGTGACGTACAACATGGTGAGGACTCGTCCGCAGTGGGTTCTGGACGCGGTGCGCACGATGCGCTCGCGCGCAGAGACCGCGAAGCGGCACGCCTGACCTGCCCGACGGGCAGGTCAGGCGTGCCACCTGGCTCGTGCTGCGGCGCACTGGTCTGGCGGCACGGGTGACCCACCCCTGGGGCGGGTCAGGCGTGCCGCCTCATCGCGGGGCCCCGCTTTGTGTTGCGCCGTGTATGAATGAGGCATGGCGGACCTGACCGAAGGAGCCGTCTTCGCCGGCCACCGCATCGAGGGCGTGGCCGGTCGGGGAGGAATGGGAGTCGTCTACAAGGCGACGCACCTGGCGCTCGACCACACCGTCGCGCTGAAGGTGATCGCGTCCGAACTGGCGAGCGATGCGCGCTTCCGCGACCGATTCGTCCGCGAGAGCCGACTGGCCGTGACCATTCGCCACCCGAACGTGGTGCAGGTTCGGCACGCGGGCGAGGAGGGCGGAACCCTGTTCGTAACCATGGACTATGTCGACGGGGTGGACCTGCGCGGTCTCCTTAACGCCGACGGACCGCTCTCGCCCGGCCGGGCCGCGGCGCTGGTCGCCCAGCTCGGTGCCGCGCTGGACGCCGCACACGAGCGCGGGCTCGTGCATCGCGACGTCAAGCCGGGAAACGTGCTGATCGAACAGCGCGCCGACCGCGAGCACGTCTACCTCACCGATTTCGGGCTGACCAAGCGAATGTCCGGAGCGACCGAGCTGACCGCGTCCGGTGCCTTCATCGGGACGATTGAGTACATGGCGCCCGAACAGATCAGGGGCCGCGACCTCGACGCCCGCACCGACGTCTACGCGCTCGGCGGTGTCACCTATGCCGCCCTGACCGGCTCGGCGCCGTTCGGCCACGTCACCGAGGACGTTGCGAAGATGTACGCGCACCTAAACGACCCGGTGCCAAGCTTGCGCGACCGGGTCGGCACGCTGCCGCCAGCCCTCGACGACGTGATCGCGCGCGCAATGGCCAAGGATCCAATCGAGCGCTACGACAGTGCCGGCGAGATGGCCATGGCACTCGCCGCGGCCGCCAGCGACGCAGGCGTTGAGGCGACCACGACCGCGGCGGCCGCGCTGCCTCCCGAGCCGACCGACGAGACCAACGAGCCCGAGCCGACCGACGAGCCCGAGCCGACCAACGAGCCCGAGGCGACCGTCGAGCCCGAGGCGACCGTCGAGGCCGAGGAGGCGGAGCCGACCGTCGCGATGCCGACGCCCGAGCCGGCAGTGGCCTCAGACCGGCCCGAGCCCCCCGGCGCCGTGCCAACGACGGCCGAGCGTGAGCCCGGGCGCTCCCGGGGCGAACGTCGCGCGCTCGGAGCGGTCGCGGGTTTGGCGCTCGTTGCTGCGGCGGCGGGCCTGTTCGTCCTCGCCGGCGGTGACGATCCCGGCACCGAAGATCAGGCCACCGGCTCGAGCGCGGCGAATCGCGACGGCAACTCGGGCATCGGTCCTGGTGGGCTGGAGGTGCTGGCTCGCGCCAAGGCTGGTTCGTTCCCGGTTGGCGCGACCGTGGACCCGCTCGGCAGGCTGGTCATCGCCAGCCGCGATGACGGGAAGGTCGTGGCGCTCGACGAGGACGACATCACCAAGCAACTTGCCGAGGTGACGATCGCGGGCGCCGAGATCGATTTCGCCATCCCCGGCGAAGACGTCGTCTGGGCCGCCGACGCCGCCGGCAACCAATTGTTCGAGTTGGACGCGAACTCGCTCGAGCCGGTTGACGCGTTCCCGACGGGGGAGGCGCCCCACGACGTGCTTACGACCGACACGGCGGTGTGGGTGTCCGACCGCGACGACGACACCCTTACTCGGCTCGATCTGGCGACGCGCACCACCTCCACGGTCCCGGTCGATCCCACGCCGGGTGTGCGCGACCTCCCGCGTCGCCTCGTTCGCGATGGCGAGCGGATGTGGGTGGCGTTTCGCGACGCCGGGGCAGTGCAGGCATTCGACATCAGCACCGGCGAGCCGGTGAGCGAGCCCGTCGAACTCGGCGGCGAGCCGAACGGCATGGCGGCGAAGGACGGGGATCTATGGGTGGCAAACACGAGCAAAGGCACCGTGCAGCGGTTTCCCACCGACGACGCCGGCGCGAGGTTGGCAGAGTTTGAGGCGTGCGAAGAGCCGCGCGACGTACGGGTGATCTTCGACGCGGCCTGGATCGCCTGCGGCGGGGGTAACACCGATGAGGGGCAGTTGGTGAAGCTCTCACTGAAGGGCAGGCGAGAGGCCGTGCTGCCACTCGGCTCATCGGTGGAGACGATCGCCGCCTCCGAGACGACCGGGCAGATGTGGGTGACCGGCGGCAAGGGCGGCGATGTGATCGAGGTCGGCCCGTTTCGCTGAGCCGCGGTAGGGTGCCGTGCCGATGGCACCTGCATTAGGACTCAACCTCGGCTACTGGGGAATCGGCCCGCAGCGCGAGGAGGCGGTTGAGTTGGTTCGCGCCGCTGAGGCGGCCGGCTTCGACTCGGTCTGGGCGGCGGAGTCCTACGGCTCCGACGTCGTCTCGATTCTCGCCTGGCTCGCTCCGCAGACAACGACGATCAAGCTCGGGGCCGCGATCATGCAGGTGCCCGCCCGCCCACCCGCCGCCGCCGCGATGGCCGGTGCCACCATCGATGCCCTCTCGGGCGGCCGGTTCATGTTCGGCTTCGGCCCGTCGGGCCCGCAGGTCTCGGAGGGCTGGTACGGCGTGGATTACGCCAAGCCCTGGGGCCGCACCCGCGAGTACATCGAGGTCGTGCGCAAGATCATCGCCCGCGAGGGGCCGCTCGACCACCAGGGCACCCACTACTCGCTGCCCCTGGCCGACGGATCAAGCGGCCAGGGCAAGGCGCTGAAGCTGAACTTCCACCCGTTGCGCAACGAGATCCCGGTCTTCGTCGGCGCGATCGGCCGCAAGTCCGTTGAGATGGCCGCAGAGATGTGCGACGGCTGGATCCCGATCTTCTTTTCGGTCGACAAGTTCGAGGAGACGTGGGGCGAGAATCTCGAGACGGGCTTCGTCAAGGGCGGTCGTACGCGCTCGGACCTTGAGATCTCGCCCTCGGTGCAGGTGGCGATCGACGGCGACATTGAGACCGCGCGCAACGTCGTTCGCACAGGCCTCCTGCTCTACCTCGGCGGCATGGGCAGCCGCGAGACCAACTTCTACGTGGACCTCACCCACCGCTTCGGGTTCGGCGAGGTCGCCGACGAGGTTCAAAGCCTCTTTCTCGACGGCAAGCGCCATGAGGCTTTCGAGGCGATCCCCGACGAGCTGGTCGAGGCGACGTCCCTGATCGGTTCCGAGGAGCAGGTGGCGGCCAAGGTCGGCCGCTTCGCCGAGGCGGGGATCGACCGCCTGATCTGCTCGCCCGTCCAGGTGGACAAGGCCGAGCGCCTGCACACGATCGAGCGGCTCGCCGCAATCGTCGGTGCCGTTGAGCCTGCCGCCGCCTAGGCACACGGGTGGGCGACCAGCCGAATACACCCACCGGCCGGATCGTCCTCTTCGGGGCCACCGGATACACGGGTGAACTGACCGCCCGCGCCATGGTCAAGCGCGGGCTGCGCCCGGTGCTCGCGGGTCGCACCGCCGAGAAGCTCGCCGAGCTGTCGAACGCCTTGGGCGGCGGGTTCGAGACGGCCACCGCCGACGTCGCAGACCCCGCGAGCGTCCGTGCCCTCGTCGAGCGGGGCGACGTGCTTATTACGACGGTTGGGCCCTTCAGTCGCTGGGGCGACGCCGCGCTCGACGCTGCCATCGACACCGGTGCCCACTACGTCGACTCCACGGGCGAGCCCGGCTTCGTACGCAAGGTTTTCGAACAGGCCGGCCCACGCGCGCTCGCATCCGGTTCCCTCCTGCTCACCGCGATGGGGTACGACTGGACGCCGGGCAACCTGGCCGGCGGCATCGCGCTCACCGAGGCAGGCGACGCCGCCCGGCGGGTGCGGATCGGCTACTTCACCTCGGGGGGCGGCCTCGGGGGAATGAGCGGTGGCACCCGCGCCTCGGCCGTCGGCGCCCTGATCGAGCCGAGCTTCGCCTACCGCGGCGCTCGCATCGTCACCGAGCGTGGCGCCCGGCGGGTTCACGAGTTCGAATGGAACGGGAAGGACCGGCCGGGGATCTCGGTCGGCACCTCCGAGGCGTTCTCGCTGTCGCGAGCTTTCCCCAATGTGCAGGATGTCGAGGTCTTCCTGGGCTGGTTCGGCGGCGGCAGTCGCCCGATGCAGGCGTTCTCGCTGTTCGGCGCGGGAATCGCCAAGGTGCCGGGTGCGCGGGCGGGCATGGCGGCCGCGGCGGCTCGATTCGTCAAGACCTCCACGGGCGGCCCCGACGCGCAGGCCCGCGCCGCTACCGGATCGCGGTTTGTGGCCGAGGCGGTCTCGGGCTCAGGCGTGGTGCTGGCCGAGATCCGACTTGAGGGCGTGAACGGTTACACGTTCACCGGCGAGAGCCTCGCCTGGACCGGCAACCGGATCGCCACCGGCGGCGCATTGGCCGCCGGTGGACTCGGTCCGGTCGAAGCGTTCGGCGTCGAGGCCCTGGAGGCCGGCGTCGCCGAGTGCGGGATTAGCCGCTTGCCGGGATGACCTTGCTGGTGTCGTTGCGGCAGCCAGGCTTTGACCCAGTCTTCGCGTAGATCTTGCCTGTCGCGCCCGGGTTCCCGATCGACCACTGGTAGCGGGTTCCGTTCGGCGAGCTGGTGTCGGATCCGATCTTCTGATCGTCGCCACCACCGACGGCGCCGACCTTGCGGTAGACCTTGACCTTGCGCTCGTTCTTGCACTTGAGCTTGCTGCTCTTGACATAGCCTGAGACGCTGCCGCCGCCTTGGATGGTGACCGTGGTCCTCGCCCCGCCGCCGGCCGTGGCCACGCCGCTGAACGCGATCGCGGCCCCCGCCGAGGCGACAACTGCAGCCCTTACGAATCTTCCCCTCATCTGGAACTCCCTCTGGTTGGTTTGCGGTTGCGTGACATTACACCCGCGCGGATCGCGTCGAGTCGAAATCGGGTTCGGATAGGCTCCCCGACCGCCCGTGCGGCGTCTCCATACATAGACGGCTCGCGTGAACCTCATGAAGATCGGCGTACCGAAAGAGACCAAAGAGGGCGAGAGCCGCGTCGCCCTCATTCCCGATGTCATCGCCTCGCTGAAGGCGAAGGACCTCGAAGTCGTCGTCGAGTCCGGAGCCGGCGACGGGGCGGGCCATCCCGATTCGGAGTACAGCGACGCCGGCGCTGAGATCGGCGATGCCTGGGGCGCCGACATCATCACGCATGTGGCGGTTCCCAGCGCGGATGAAATCGGCAAGCTTCGCTCGGGCCAGATCCTGATCGGGCACCTCGCCCCACTCACCGCAGCCGACTCGAACAGGGCACTCGCGAGCGCAGGAGTCACCGGCTTTGCGATGGAGGCGGTGCCGCGTATCACCCGTGCACAGGCGATGGACGCGCTGTCCTCGCAGGCCAACGTCGCCGGCTACGCAGCGACCCTGCTCGCAGCCCGCGAGGCGGGGCGCTTCTTCCCGATGATGACCACGGCCGCCGGCACCGTTGCCCCGGCGAAGGTGATGGTGCTGGGCGCCGGCGTGGCCGGCCTGCAGGCGATCGCCACCGCCAAGCGCCTCGGCGCGGTCGTCTCCGGCTTCGACATCCGCCGTGCCGCGTGGGAGCAGATCGCTTCGTTGGGTGGCCGTCCGCTCGAACTCGACTTCATCCCTGACGCGGAGGACGAGGGCGGCTACGCGCGTCCTCTCACCGAGGAGGAGAACGAGCAGGTTCGCGAGGCGCTGGCCGAGAATGCCGGACGCCAGGACGTGATCATCACCACTGCTCAGATTCCCGGCCGGGACGCGCCGATTCTGCTCACCAAGCAGGCCGTCGCGAACATGGCGCCAGGGTCGGTGATCATCGACCTTGCGGGCGACAGCGGGGGCAACTGCGAGTTGACCGAGGCGCGCAGCACGGTGGTTTCCGACAACGGCGTGAAGGTCATCGCGCCCGACAACCTGCCCAGCGATATGGCCGCGCACGCCTCACAGCTCTACGCCAAGAACATCGAGAACCTCTTGGGGCTGCTGGTGTCCGAGGAGGGCGAGCTGAACCTCGACTTCGACGATGAGGTGGTCGCCGGCGCCTGTATCACTCACGAGGGCGAGATCCGCGGCGAGCGGACCGCGGGGCGCGAGGGTTCCTGATGGATCTCGTCACCGAACTGACGATCTTCGTGTTGGCGGCATTCGTCGGCTTCACGGTGATCTCGAAGGTCCCGACGACGCTCCACACTCCGCTGATGAGCCAGACGAACGCGATCCACGGCATCGTCATGCTCGGGGGTCTGATCGTCGCCGGCACGGCTGACGGCGCACTCGAGCTCACACTCGCCTTCGTCGCGATCGCGTTCGGGGCGATCAACATCGTCGGTGGCTTCATGGTCACCGACCGGATGCTCGGAATGTTCGTCCGCAAGCCGAAGCCACCCGCCGATAGCGAGAAGGCATCCAAGTGATCGCCGGGGTGATCGAGGCCGGGGGGGAACTCTCGGTCCTGCTCTATGTCCTGGCGTTCTCGCTCTTCATCTACGGCTTGATGCAGGGCACCCACCCGACCACGGCCAAGACGGGCAACCTCATCGCCGCCGGAGGTATGGCGGTTGCCGTGGTCACCACGCTCCTGCTCGACGGCACCGGCAACTGGGGTGTGATCATCGGTGGCCTCGCCGTCGGCACAGCGGTCGGGGTTGTCGCGTCGCTGCGCGTTCAGATGACCGAGATGCCGCAGATGGTCGCGCTGTACAACGGCGTCGGCGGCGGTGCCGTCGCCCTGATCGCCTGGTCGGAGTTCCGCCATGCGCCCTCCGACTTCCCGCTCGATGAGTTCATCCCGATCCTGTTCGCTGCGGTGATCGGCTCAGTCTCGTTCTGGGGATCGAACATCGCCTTCGCGAAGCTTCAGGACCTGATTCCGACCCGCCCGCTCGCTGTTCCCGGCCAGCAGGTCATCAACGGACTGTTGCTGATCGGGCTGATCACGGCTTGTGTCGTCCTAGCGTCTTCGGACGACCCCTCGGAGGGCATCTTCGTCGCCGTTCTGATCGGCGCGGCATTGCTCGGCAACCTGGTCGTCCTTCCAATCGGCGGGGCCGACATGCCGGTCGTGATCTCCCTTTTGAACGCATTCACCGGCCTTTCCGCCGCCGCCGCTGGGTTCTCGCTCGACAACGTCGCTCTGATCGTCGCCGGCACCCTCGTCGGCTCATCGGGAACCCTGCTTACGCTCGAGATGGCGACCGCCATGAACCGCTCGGTCGCCAACATCCTCTTCGCCGGATTCGGTGGGGCGCCCGCGGGCGGGGCCGGCGCGCCGGGCGAGGAGCGCCCACACACCTCGATCGGCGCCCAGGACGCGGCGATCAAGCTCGCCTACGCGGACTCGGTAGTGATCGTGCCCGGCTACGGGTTGGCGGTCGCCCAGGCCCAGCACGCCGTCAAAGAGATGGCGAACGCGCTCGAGAGCCGCGGTGTCACCGTCAACTACGCGATTCACCCCGTCGCGGGACGGATGCCGGGACATATGAACGTGCTGCTCGCGGAGGCCGACGTGCCCTACGAAAAGCTGCGCGAGATGGAGGACATCAATCCCGAGCTGCCGCGCACCGATGTAGCCGTGGTGATCGGCGCCAACGACGTGACCAACCCCGCCGCCAAGAACGACCCCGACTCTCCGATCGCGGGAATGCCGATCATCGAGGTCAACGAGGCCCAGCAGGTGATCGTGATCAAGCGATCGATGAGCCCGGGGTTCGCGGGCATCGACAACGACCTCTTCTACCTCGAGAACACCGACATGCTCTTCGGCGACGCCAAACAGGTCGCCAACGAGATCGCGACCGAAATCGGCAATCTGTAGCGCCTGTTCGCGGTCAGGCGCTTCGGTCGGGCCCACCGCGACGCACGCGCGGCGTCGCCCAGCCGACGATGCCGCCCAGGGCTCCGACGATCAGCAGAGCGAAGATCAGCGGGATCGTCGTGTTGACGAATAGGAAGCGGACCTCGACCTCCTGCAGGTTCTGGAGGATCAGGATCGCCATCACCAGCGCCGTGAATCCGAGCGCGTAGCGCTTCCAGCCGGGACCATCCTTGCTCTGGGCGGTGGGGTTCGTGTCCATGGTGAGACCGTACCCGCATACGTCGTGGTTGACCCGTCACGTTCTGCGGGGTCGGCCCGGGTATGCGGCGGATTCGCGACTCTCGCGGCCAGGTGAGCTCGGAGTGGGTGGGGTTGGTGCTGGTCGTCGTGCTCGCATTCGCCAGCCTGCAGGTTGCCGGCGCCCGCGTGCCGGGCACGGCGCTCGCCGTGGCGATCGCGAAGAAGATCGCCTGCGCGGCGAGCCTGGGCGAGGGGTGTGGGGGCGAGGCGTCGGACCTCGTGCTGGCCTACGGGCCTGAGCTGGCGGCGCTGGTCGGCGAACACCTGCCCCGCCTCGACTACGAGGAGGGGATGCGCGCCCTTCCGGTTGACTTCCGCTCCTGCCGCGATGACGGCTGCGCCGAGGGCGGCCAGCGGGGCGCGGTGCAAGCATCGCTGGCAGGCGAGCCCGTCACGGTCTTTACTCACGTGATCGATTGTCGGCGGCCCGCCGCGGCTGAACGCGACGGCTTCGGCTGCGACGGCGAGCGCCTCGGGAAGGTGTACCTGCAGTACTGGCTCTACTACCCCGGCAGCCACACCTCGTTCTGGGGCGAGGCGGGCCACCACGCGGACGATTTCGAGTCGCTCCAAGTCAGGGTCGGCCCGGATGGGGTCGAGGCCAGGGCCAGTTCGCACAACGGCTACAACGGCCACTCGGCGGACCCGATCAACGACATCGCCTTCACACCGAAGCAGAGCGGCTGGTCGGACGCGACCGGCCGTTACTCGATCTCGGGTGGCAGTCACGCAGGCCGGGTGGGAGCGCCGCCCGGCGCCCCGGTCCGGCGACCCAGCTCGCTCCCAAGCGGGCCCCCGCGCTGGACCGAGGCGGCGGCGATCCGGGTGATCCCGCTCTCGTCCCTGCGCGACGCGTGGGACGACTACGAGTTCGAGGTCACGCCGCCCTGGGACAAGGAGGTCTTTCGTGACCCCGAGTCCCGCCGAACCTGAGCCCGTTGGCACCTTTCGTGTACATCGCACCCATAACTCGCCAACGGGGCTAGAGCCCCAGGCGGCCGAGCATCCAGTCGGCGTGCGCGACGATCCGTTCGATCGGGTAGCGCTCGGGGTCGTCGAGGATCAGCCGGGCGCCGTCCTCGGATGTGGCCTGCATCGTCAGCGCGGTCAACTCCGGGTCGGGCAACTCATCGCCACTGCCGAGAATCTCGGGCGCCAGCGCGGCAAGTTGATCGGTGACGCCGCGTCGCACCAGTACCGCCCGCTCGCGCAGCACCTCGGGGGTGCCCTCGGGGGGCACCAGGACCAGGCGCCAGGTCACGGGTTCGTCGCGCACCGCCTCGAGAAATGCGCGCAGCCCGTCGAGCAGGATCTGACGCGGCTTCCCTTCGCCGCGCTTCGGCAGCAGAGCCATGAGCTGCTCCACGGCTCGCGCTCCTTCGCGTTCGACGAGCGCGTGCAAAAGGCCCGTGAGATCGTCGAAGTGCCTGTAGACCACCGGCCGGCTGATACCCGATTCCCGGGCGACGAGATCGATCGAGATTCCGTGGAAGCCGCGCTCGCCAACGAGCGTCTTCGTCGTGTCCAGGATCTGCTCCCGGCGTTCGGGGCCGGTCATGCGAAGGCTTTTCGTGGAAGCTGCAGTCGTCATCGGATGAGGCTTGCTACAGTAACGTAACTTACAGTAGTGTAAGCACAATGACAAGCATCACCGCTACAACCAGCGCCCCGTCGGTGCCCGATTACGACGTGATCATCGTCGGTACAGGGTTCAGCGGTCTCGGCATGGGGATCAAGCTGAAGGAGGCGGGCAACCACGACTTCATCATCATCGAGAAGGCCGAGTCGGTGGCGGGCACCTGGCGCGAGAACACCTACCCGGGTTGCGCCTGCGACGTGCCCTCGCACATGTACTCCTTCTCCTTCGAGCAGAGCCCGGAGTGGACCCGGATGTACGCCCCCCAGCAGGAGATCCGCTCCTATCTCGAGCACTGCGCCGATAAGTACGGGCTTCGCTCCCACCTGCGCCTCAACACCAGCGCGGTCAGCGCGACCTGGGATGAGGAAGCCGGCCTGTGGCGCTGCGTCGGTGAGGGCCCTGACGGGCGCGTCGAGATGACTGCGCGGTTTGCGGTGTCCGGCATCGGTGGGCTTCATGTCCCGTCCAAGCCCATGCTCGACGGTCTCGAGAGCTTCGAGGGGCCGGTGTTTCACTCGGCCGAGTGGGACCACGAGGTGAACCTGGCGGGCAAGCGAGTCGCCGTCGTCGGCACCGGAGCGAGCGCGATCCAGTTCGTCCCCGAAATTGCCGGTGACGTCGCGCAGCTTGACCTCTATCAGCGGACCGCGCCATGGGTCCTGCCCAAGCTCGACCGTGCGATCTCGCGTTTCGAACGCTCGATTTACCGCCGCTTCCCGGCTCTCCAGCGCGCCTACCGCCGCGGCATCTACGCGTTCCTCGAGACGATCATCGTGCGCGGCGTCAACAGCCGCCGGTTCGGCAAGCTCTTCGAGGCCGCCGGCCGGCGCAACCTCCGTCGCCACGTCGCCGATCCCGCCAAGCGCGAGAAGCTGATGCCGCATTACGAGTTCGGCTGCAAACGCCTGCTGATGTCGAATACGTATTACCCGGCGCTGGGCCGCGACAACGCCGCCGTAATCACCGACGAGATCGCGCAGGTCGGCCCTCGTTCGATCACGGCGGCCGACGGCGTTACCCGCGAGGCCGACGTGATCATCTTCGGCACCGGATTCGACCCCCAGGCGGTGGCGAGGGCCGTCGAGATCACCGGTGAGGGAGGGGTCAACCTCGACGAGCATTGGCACAAAACCGGGATCCAGGCCCACAGGGGCCTGATGATGAGCGGCTTTCCGAACCTCTTCCTCCTTCTCGGCCCCAACACCGGCCTGGGCCACAACTCGGTCGTCTTCATGATCGAGTGCCAGATCCGGCTCACGTTGCAGGCAATGGATGCGGCGCGTGTCAGGGGCGCCACCGTGGCCCCGACCGAGGCCGCGCAGAACTCTTACAACGACCACATCCAGGGCGAGCTCAACGAGGCGGTGTGGTCGCGCAGCTGCAAGAGCTGGTACCTCGACGCGAACGGCCGCAACATCACGCTCTGGCCCGGCGAGAGCTTCAGGTTTTATCGCGCGACCCGCCGCATCGACGAGTCGGAGTACGAGTTCGAGCAGGTGGCGCCCACTCCCGAGCCCGAGCCGGCGCTGGCCAACGCCGGCTAGGGAAGTCCTCGCCGCGGTCGCGGCCTGTTTACTTACGCGCCCGATGACGGACGCCCTCACCGACCCCAGGTCCGACCTTGGCAAGTCACCACCACTCGTACTGATTGGCGGCTCCGGCCGCAGCGGCACGCATGCGATCTCCGAACTGCTTGATCGGCATCCGCGGTACGAGGCCGTGCCGATTGAGGCGCGCTTCCACGCCAAGCCGCGCGGGTTCCCGGATCTGCTAGCGGGGGAGGTGAGTCGCGACGAGTTCGTCCACAAGCTGCGCAACTTCTGGTGGCAACGGATCCCAGCCGGATCGTTCATGCCCGCGCTGATGCCACGGACTCCGCTGGGGCGCGGCGATCGCGGCCTCCATCGCCTGATGAATAAGGACCGCTTCGACGCCGCTGTGGATCGGTTCGAGGCCGCCTACGCCGACGACGCTGCGGCCGCCTGTCGCGCGCTGTTTCTGGAGTTGCTGTGGCCGATCGCCGCCGAGCCGGGTCGTCCGGGGCTGGTTGAGATGACGACCGACAACGTGATCCAGGGCGCGACACTGAGTCGGCTCTTTCCCGAGGCGAAGTTCGTGTTGACCGTTCGTGACGGTCGCGATGCCGGGTCGTCGAAGGTCGCCCGCCGCCAGCGCTCGCACCATCCGACCGAGGCGTTCTCCGGTGTGGACTGGTGGCTCGAGCGGATGAGGCGGGTTGAAGCAGGCCTGGCGGCGATCCCGCCCGGTCGCGTCCACGTCGTGGTGCTCGATCTCCTGGTCGGCGACGCCCGCGACGAGCTCTACGCCGGGCTGCTGCGGTTTCTCGACCTGCCGGACAAGCCGCGCATCCACCGCTACTTCGACGCGAAGATGAATCCGCGGCGCGCACACCGTGAGCGCTGGCGCGAGGGCTTGGACGATGGCGAGCAAGCGAGCCTCACCGACCACTATCTCGCCGCGCTCGACGAGCTCGAAACGGCTGGATCACGGACGGCGCCTCTGCTCCGTGCGGCGTTGACCTAGCGGACTACTTGGGCGGCATGCGCAGAGCGCCGTCGAGCCGGATCGTCTCGCCGTTGAGGACCGGGTTCTCGACGATCTGGCGTGCGAGCTGCGCGTACTCGGGCGGCGCACCAAGGCGCTTTGGAAATGGCACTCCGGCACCAAGAGCGGCGCGAGCCTCTTCGGGCAGCGCTGCCAAGAGCGGTGTGTCGAAGAGTCCTGGTGCGATCGTGCAGACGCGAATCCCGCGGCCCGAGAGGTCGCGCGCGGCAGGCAGGGTGAGGCTCACCACTCCGCCCTTCGATGCCGCGTAGGCGGCCTGGCCGATCTGCCCGTCGTAGGCGGCGATCGACGCCGTGTTTACGCATACGCCCCGCTCATCGTCGGGCCCGGGCTCGTTCTCAGACATCGCGGTGGCGGCGAGCCGCAGCACGTTAAACGTGCCGATCAGATTCACCTTGACGACGTTGGAGAAGAGTTCAAGGTCGTGCGGGCCGTTCTTGGAGGAGACCCGCTGGGCCCAACCGATCCCCGCGCAGCAGACCGAGATCCGAAGCCCACCTTCGTGGGCGTGGGCGGCGTCCACCGCCGCCTGGACCTGGTGGGCCTCCAGCACGTTCGCCTCGACGAATGCCGCGCGGTCGCCCAGATCGGCGACCAGCGCCTCGCCCTTCTCGGCGTTCAAGTCGGCAACGGTCACGGTTGCCCCTGCGGCGTGCAGCTCACGCGCGGTTGCCTCGCCGAGGCCCGAGGCCCCGCCGTTGACTAGTGCGCTTGCGCCCTCCACCTGCATTGCGCGCGGCAGCCTACGGGATTGGCGAGCCGAAGCAGCGGGCAACGGGCGCGTAACGAATGCCCGCCACGCGGCACTAGGGTTTCACCATCGCGACCGCCTCCGCCAGCACGACATCCAAACAGGACATCGCCGGGCGCTTCGCCGAGGCACGCGCGATGACGCTGCGCCTCGTCGAGCCCCTTACCGACGATCAGCTGAACACCGTCTACTCGGACATCCTCAGCCCATTGGCCTGGGATCTCGGCCACATCGCGAACTTCGAGGAGCTGTGGCTGGTCCAGCGCATCGGCGGTCGCGAACCGATGTCTGGCGATCTCGGCCGCTTCTACGACGCGATCGAGAACCCGCGGGCGACTCGCAACGAGCTGCCGATCCTGCGCGGCGACGAGCTGCGCGTCTACATGGAGGAGGTGCGCCAGCGCATGCTGGAGGTTCTGGAGGGCCTCGAGCTCGGCGACACCGACGACGAGCTCCTGCGCGGCGGTTTCGTCTATGAACTGATCCTCGCCCACGAGCACCAGCACAACGAGACGATGCTCCAACTCCTGCAGATGGTCGACCGCTACGAGCCCGTCGTTGTCGATCCGGCGGTTACGGCCGAGCCGGTGGCAGACGGCCCGGAGACCGTGCGCGTCGATGGCGGCGCACACGAGATCGGCGCTGGTCCGTCCGGGTTCGCCTACGACAACGAGCGTCCGCGTCACACGGTCGAGCTGGCGCCGTTCGAGGTCGATCGCACCCCCGTGACCAACGGCGACTACGCCAGCTTTGTCGAGGAGACGGGCGCCGACCCGCCGCTGTACTGGGAGCGGGACGGTGAGGGCGGCTGGGTTCGAACTGCGATGGGAGCCGCCCGGGAACTCGATCGTGCTCACCCCGTGGTCCATGTGGACTTCACGGGCGCCGAGCGATTCGCACGCTGGGCAGGCAAGCGGCTGCCGACCGAGGTCGAGTGGGAGGCGGCCGCCGCGGGTGCCGATAGCGAGCGGGCCAACCTCGACCTGCTGGGCTTTGGGACGGCGCCGGCCGGCGCCTACGCCGACGCTCCATCGCAGGCGGGAGCCGTGCAGATGCTCGGCGACATCTGGGAGTGGACGAGCTCACACTTCAAGGGCTATCCAGGCTTCGCTGCGTTTCCGTACGAGGAGTACTCGAAGGTATTCTTCGGTCCCGAGCACCGCGTGCTGCGCGGCGGATCATGGGCATCGCGGCGCAGCGTCTTGCGCACCTCGTTCCGAAACTGGGATCTACCCGAGCGGAGGCAGATCTTTTCCGGTCTGCGCTGCGTAAGGGACGTTTAATGCCGGCGATTGGAACATCCAGCGTGCGCGTGGAGGTGCACCTGCCGCCCGGCGGCCCCCTCTCGGGCATGGCCGCCGACGTGCGCATCGGGCTGACGAAGCCATTCAAGGAACTCTCGCCGCGCTACTTCTACGACGAGCGTGGCTCGGGGCTGTTCGAGCGGATCACCGAGCTGTCCGAGTATTACCCGACGCGAGTCGAGCGTTCGATCCTGAAGGCCGAATCGGCCGCGATCGTCGCTGCAGCGGGCTCGCCGGCGACCCTGATCGAACTCGGCTCGGGCTCGGCGGCGAAGACGCGAGTGCTGCTCAACGCGATGCGCGAGGCCGGTTGCCTGCGCGCCTACGCCCCGGTGGACATCTCCGAGGAGATCACCCGTGACACCGCGGCCCGCATTGCCGAGGAGTACGGGATCATCGTGCACGGCCTCGTCTGCGACTTCGAGCGCGATGTCGAGCGCATTCCGCTGGAGGGGCCGCGCGTGATCGCCCTGCTGGGCGGCACAATCGGGAACTTCGAGCCTCAGCAGCGAGCAAGCTTCCTCGCCCGCATCGCAAACCTCCTCGGACCGAAGGACCACTTCCTGCTCGGTACCGACCTGATCAAGGACCGCTCCACGCTTGAGGCGGCCTACGACGACCCCCAGGGCGTGACCGCCGAGTTCAACAAGAACTGCCTGCGGGTCCTCAACGACCGTCTCGGTGCCAACTTCGATCCCGACGCCTTCGAGCATTCCGCCTTCTGGGACGACGAGAACCTCTTCGTGGATATCCGCCTGCGTTCGCTGCGGCGCCAGCTCGTTCATGTGGCCGACCTGGATCTGACCGTCCCGTTCGAGCGCGGCGAGGAGATGCGTACCGAGATTTCGACCAAGTTCGCTCGCGAGGGCCTTGAGGGGATCTACCGCGAGGCCGGGCTCGATTTGGCCGGGTGGTGGACGGACGCCGAGGGTCTCTACGGACTCTCGCTCGCGCGGTCAACCGCCAGCTGACCGACGAGCGCGGCGAAGTCGCGCGCCATCGCCTCGGGTGGATACGCGCGAGCCTGCGCCAGCGCAGATTCCCGAAAACGTCGATCACGCAGTTCGCCCGCACCCGCCAACGTCGCGGCCAGTGCGCCGGCATCCCCCGCAGCGTAGGTGACGCCGCACCCGAGGGGGACTTGACCGGCGATGCAACCGGTGTCGGGTGCGATCACGGGGCGAGCGAAGGCGTAGGCCAGGCCGGGGAGGCCCGAGTTGAGTGCACTGGTGTGGGCGAGGACAAGTGCGTCGGCAGCCTTGAGGTAGATCTGGATCTGGTCCGCAGGAATGCGCTCGAGCCTCGCGACGATCGCCGGGCTGGACTCACAACGGGCATCGAAGGCGTCGAGGTCTCCCAGGTGCATCGGCTTCCCGGCGATCACGAGTCTCAGGCTCGGATCCGACGACGCGGCGGCCTCAAAGGCGTCCAGCAGCACCGTTGTTCCCTTGTACCGGCGGATCCCGCCGAACGCCGTGACGACCGTGTGATCCGGCTCCAATCCGAGTCGCGCTCGGGCTTCTTCGGCTGTCAGATGGTCCGGGTGGACGCCGATATAGGACGAGTGTGGGATCACCGCAGTGCGTTGGGGTGGGATCTCGTAGTACCGCGCGGCAATCTCCGCACCTCGAGCGCACATCAGGTGGATCGCCACCGCGCGGCTTGCGATCGCAGTGCAGACCCGGGCCTCGAGGTCGGGATAACGGCAGTCGTGGGGAATTACGTTGTGCTGAGTCCAAATCAAAGACCAACCCCGGGAGATCGCGTTCTCGAGTGCGTTTGTAAATTCGGCTACGGCGGCCTCCGCGTCCACCTTGCGACGGGCGGACGCTAGGACCGGGTCGGTCCAATGCAGGTGGATGAACGACGCCCGCGCCGTTTGATCGGGAGGGCCAAGCTCGTCCAGCTGCTTGAGGCCGCGCACGGCGATCCCCGCATAGGCGCAGCGCCCGTAGAGCATCTCCTGGTAGGGATTGCGAGGCCAGCGCGGGTGGAACGCCAGCTCGATTGGCGCATCGCTCACGCGGGGGCGAGCGCCTCGATCAGCTCGCCCAGGTTGTCGGGTGTTGTGATCGGGGTCAGGATCGGCAGCGTGATGCCGCCGGCTACGAACTGCCCGAGGCGCTCGCGCATCTCCTCGGGCTCGCCGAGGATGAACATGTCCTCGATCAGCTCCCACGGCGCCGCGGCGGCGGCCGCCTGGCGATCGCCCGCGTCCCAGGCCTTGCACATCGGCGCGATTGTCTCCGTGTGACCGAGCCAGCGGTAGAAGGCGGCGTACACGGGCACGGTTATGTAGGACGAGAACATGAACCGTGCGATCGGCTCCACCTGCTCGCGTGGGCCGGGTAGACAGAAGAAGCGGCAGAGCAACTCGAAGTCCTCGGGCGCTCCTTCGATGCCCTCCACCACCTGGGGAAGTCCCGATAGCGGCAGGAAGTTGGTAAACGCGCCATCGGCCTTCTCTACGGCGAGGCGCAGCATCTTGCCGCGCAGCGCAGCGAGCACGATCGGCACCGGCTCGGCCGGCGCGGTCTCGAGCTTGAAGCCGTTCCCGGTTCGCTCGCCGGCCAGCGCCGTGCGCAGGAAATCCACCGTGTCGGAGACCTTGGCGAGTGGTCGCTCGAACGGGATGTCGTTCCATCCCTCGACGATCCGGTCGGAGGAGGCGCCGATCCCAAGCGCGAAGCGACCACCCGAGCCATCGGCCATTGCCGCGGCCTGCTGGGCGAGCAGCGCCGGTCCGCGTTGGAAGACGCCTACCACACCCGTGCCCAGTCGGGCCGTCTTCGTCTGGCCTGCCGCGAGCGCCAGGGGGGTGAAGCCGTCGGGGCCGTTGGTCTCGCCCGACCACAGATCCGTGTAGCCGGCCGATTCGGCGCGTTTGGTGAGTCCAGCGTGATCCGCAAGCGGGGTCATTGGCAACGGCAGCGTGAGGCCCCAGCGATCCACGGGCGAAACCTACCTCCCCAGGGCCTGGGTTCGTATAGGCTCGTCCGGCCTTGGATCTTTCCCGTCTCAATCGTCAGCGGACGATCGCCGCGTTCGCCGCATCTGGCCTGCTGATCCTCTCGCTGCTCTTTCTGCCCTGGTACTCCGTCGCCAGCAACCCGCAGCGCGCCGAGGGATCGCCCGACTTCAATGCGGACGCGTTCATTTGCGGCGTAGGCGAGCTGTCCTGCACCGGCTTCGAGACCTTCCCCATTCTGCGCTGGCTTCTGATCCTCGCCGCTCTCGCGCCGGCCATCCTTGCCTACATCCTGATCCGCGGGCACAAGACGTCGTATCCCCCCGGGGAGATGACGATGCTCGCCGGTTTCACCGCCACGGTCCTGATCACCTACAACGGAATCATCGACAAGCCCGGCAAGACGGTTGCAGAGACCGGCATCAGCCTCGATTACGGCTACTGGATCGCACTCGTCGCTGCGATCACGATCGGAATGGTCGGGTTCCAGCGGTCGCTCGAATCGGGCGGCCGACAACAGCGCAAAGCTCCCGGCACCGTCTGATAATCAGCTCGCCCCCACCGAGCTGGCCCGCCGGCTCCTCCGCTTCGCGTCCGGGGCCGTCGGGCTAGATAGCCTCCGCGCCGTATGGGTGTGATTTCCCAGGATCCGCGGGACTCGACCAAGCCCGATCGCAACCTCGCGCTCGAGCTCGTGCGCGTGACCGAGGCGGCGGCGCTGGCGGCGGCGCGCTGGGTCGGCAAGGGCGACAAGGAAGCGGCCGACCAGGCCGCGGTCGATGCGATGCGCCTCCTGCTGGACACCGTGCCGATGGATGGCCTCGTCGTCATCGGCGAGGGCGAGAAGGACGAAGCGCCGATGCTCTACAACGGCGAGCGCATCGGCGACGGCAGTCCGCCAGAGGTGGACATTGCCGTGGACCCGCTCGAAGGCACGACGCTCTGCGCGCGAGGGATGCCCTCGGCCCTGGCCGTTATCGCCCTCTCGGAGCGGGGGACAATGTTCGACCCCGGCCCCTGCGTCTACATGGAGAAGCTTGCCGGCGGCAGCGACATCGCCGACCTGCTCTCACTCGACGAGCCGCTCGCCGACGTGATCGCGAAGGTGGCCGAGCGCCGCGGCAAGGACCGCGGAAACGTGACCGTGATGATGCTCGACCGTTCCCGTCACGAGGACAGGGCGGCCGAGATCCGCGAGGCGGGCGCACGCATTCGCTACATCACGGACGGCGACGTCTCGGCGGCGCTCTTCGCCGTGCGCGACTCGACCACCGTTGACCTGTTGTGGGGGATCGGGGGTACACCCGAGGGTGTCATCTCCGCCGCCGCGATCAAGTGTCTCGGCGGCCAGATGCTGGGCCGCCTGTGGCCGAGGGACGACGACGAGCGTCAGGCTGCGCTCGACGCCGACTACGACCTCGACGAGGTGCTTGACGTCGATCGGCTCGTTTCCGGGGACGACGTGTTCTTCGCCGCTACAGGGGTAACCGATGGTGAGTTGCTCCAGGGCGTCCGCTACCCGTCGTCCGGTCAGGCTTCGACCGAGTCGCTCGTGACCCGCTCGCGATCGAGCACCGTACGCACCGTGCAGGCCCGACACGACCAGGCGAAGCTGCGCGAGATCACGGGCGGCCGCTATGGCTGAGTCCAAGGCACCCATCGCGGTCGTCGGCGCGACCGGATACGTCGGCGGCAAGCTGACGCGCGCCCTGCTGGAGCGCGGCGAGCCGGTGCGCGCGCTCGCGCGCACGCCGGAGAAGGCATCCGATCTTGCCGATGCCGGGGCAGAGGTGATCGAGGCCGACGTGCTCGAGCCCGGGCCTTTGCCCGAGGCGTTGGCGGGGGTGAAGGTCGCCTACTACCTCGTCCACTCGATGGGGCGCGGCTCCGACGGCGACTTCGCCGAACGCGACAAGATCGGCGCCCGCAACTTCGGCGCGGCTGCCCGCACCGCAGGCGTCGGGGAGATCGTCTACCTCGGCGGCCTCAGCGAAGGTGGATCTGAGCATCTCGCCAGCCGCCACGAGACGGCCGAGATCCTGCGCGAGACCGGCCTGCCCGTCACGTACGTGCGGGCCGCAGCCGTGGTGGGCGCCGGGAGCGAGTCGTTCTTGCTCGTCTATCACCTCGTCAAGAACCTGCCGGCCATGATCACCCCGCGCTGGGTAAACACGAAAACGCAGCCCGTCGCGATCGCCGATGTGGTCCGTTACCTCGCCGATGCTCCGACGATCGACGCCGCTCGCGGCCGCGACATCGAGATCGGCGGAGCCGACGTGACGACCTATGGCGGCATGATGGACGCGATGGCGAAGGCGATGGGTCGTAGCCCGAGGCCGCGCGTGGGCGTCCCGATGCTGACTCCTTACCTTTCCTCATTGTGGGTCGGACTGATCACGCCCGTGGACGCCGGTGTCGCCCGTCCCCTGATCGGCGGCCTCGGGGTCGAGACGATCGTCCAGGATCCCTCCGGCATGGCGCTCTTCGACTTCGAGCCGATGGGAATCGCCCCGGCGCTGAGCGCCGCGCTCGAAGAAGACGACTAGCCCTCGGCCTGCTTCACGTCTTCGGTCACCAGCGCTCCCACCCGTGACGGAGGGAGCTCGAGGCGGGCGAGTGAGCGGAGGAAACCGTGGGTCACCCAGGCATGAATTCGCACCTGGGTCACGTTGTAAAAGCGGACGCCGATTCGGGCGAACCAGCCCCAGCCGCGAAGCAGGGGGTAGAAGTTCGCGACCTCGGTCCGCACTTTGACGGTCGCTTCGGTGGCGTCCTCCTCGCGCGCGCTCGCGCTCACGCGGATCCTCAGCATTCCCTGGCCGCGGCCCAATGGTGCGACCAGCAGTCCGCGCTCGATCTGCCAGGTCACCTGCCCGAAACCGGGGCCGATGACGTACTGGGGCTTGCGGAAGCGGAGCAAGGGCAGCCGCCGCGAAACGAAGACGACGGTGCGAGCGCTGGGCTCGTAGAGGACGCGGATCAGTCCGAGTGAGATCCTTCCGAGATACGCCCAATAGGCGCGCGCCAGCCGCTCGAGATATTCCGGTTTCCACATCTCGTCGAAGACGTTCACCGGCGCCTTGATCTCTGCTTCCTGGATCGAGCGGGTTGCGCCGCTCGTCGACAGGGGCCCTGTCTCTGGGTCGGGCAAGAGCGTTACCCGGGCCTGCGGTCTCACGAAGGCTGGGTACCCGCGGTCTCGCTTTGAAACCCCGGAAGCTCAAGCCGCCCGGTGTCGTGCAACTCATGGCGAAGCGCATTGATTACGCCGCCCGCGAGCAGAGCCAGGGCGACGAGGTAGAACCAGACGAGGGCGATCAGGATGAAGCCGAGCGCACCACCGATGCGGTCGAGATCGGAGATCCCCGTCAGGTAGAGGGGGAAGACGGCGTTCCCGAGGGTGGTCGTCAGCGTGACGAAGAGCGCGCCTGGCCAGACCCCGTGCCAGGGCACATGGCCCTTGGGGACCACGTAGTAGATGAGGCTCAGCAGGCTGAAGGTGAGCGTCATCGCCGCCAGGAGCAGGGCGAGGCTGGTAATGCCTTGAATACGGTCGAGTCCGAACGGCAGGTCGTCGGCGCTCGATACGAGCAGGTTCTCGGCCACGGGGATGACCACGCTGGCGGCCATGAACATGACGACGACCAGGAGCATCACCAGGGCGAAGCGTTTCTGCTCGACCCAGCCACGGCACTCGACGTGGTAGATGCGGCAAAAGGCCGTGTCCATCGCGCCCCAAAAAGAGGCGCCGATCCAGATCGCTCCCAGCGCGGCCGCCACCCCGATCGTTGTCGAGCTGTCGCGAATCTTCTCGACCGCTCGTGTCAGCTGACCCTGCTCAACCGCCGGGAATAGCGCCTGGAGGTCGTTGATGACGCTCTCCTGGATCTCCCCGGTACCGATCAGCTTTCCGAAGATGAAGAGCACCAGCAGGGCGAATGGGAAGACCGCCAGCGAAAGGTTGTAGGCGACCATCCCCGCCATTCCCGTGATGTTTTCCGTGTAGGCGCGCTGCCAGAACGCCTTCAGCCACCTCACGGCCGTGGCGGCCTCTCGACCTGCTTGCGCGCCGCCTCGAGAGCGCGGCTCGCGAGCTTCACACCCACCGTCGCCGCCTGGGCGGCAACGGTGACCCCGGCCCAGGCGAGATCCTCGACGCCGCCGATGCGATCGCCGACGCTCGGTTGTGGCGGCGGTGCCTCCCGGTCTGCTTCCCGGGGCTGCGGAGGTGGAGGCGGAGGAGGCGGCGGCGGAGGCTTGGCAGCCGCCTTGTTCTCGGCCGCCTTTGGCTCGATCGAGGCAGGGGTCTCGTCCCCGCCTTTCCGCCTTGGACTGCGGGTGCCCGGCCTCGACGCCGGGAGGTTGCCGAAGACTCCGTCGGTTGGCTCTTCCACGCAGGTCGGAGGGTACCCTGGCCCGCGGGCGGCGACCCGTTTTTTGCAGGGAGCGCGTTCGGCAGGTTTCCTCCGCTGAGTTACGAAATGAAACGGCTACCCTCGGCGTCGAGGGCAACGAGAGAGGCGAACAGGTAGCGGATGCTAGTCGCGGAACTTCAGGAACTGGAGGAGGTTAAGAACCTCCTTACGAAGGGTCAGGCAGAGGGGGTAATCGCCTACGGGGACGTCGCCACCGCGCTCCGTGAGGTGGATGTGGACGAGGGGGATATCGAGGAGCTCTACGGCTTCATCGAGAGCCAGGGCGTCGAGCTTGTCGACGACGTCGACCCCGCCCAGAAGCAGAGTCCCGAGGCCGCACAGCGTGCCGAGGGCAAGCGCCGCCGCCGGAAGGCACCGGCCCTCGACCTGAAGGCCGACATGACCACCGACAGCCTCCAGCTGTTCCTCAAGGACATCGGCAAGGTCCGCCTGCTCACGGCCCAGGAGGAGGTCGACCTCGCGAAGCGCATCGAGCGCGGCGACCTCGACGCGAAGCAGAAGATGGTCGAATCCAACCTCCGTCTCGTCGTCTCGATCGCCAAGAACTACCGCAACCAGGGTCTCCCGTTCCTCGACCTGATTCAGGAGGGCACGCTCGGTCTCGTCCGCGCCGCTGAAAAGTTTGATTACCGCAAGGGCTTCAAGTTCTCCACCTACGCGACCTGGTGGATTCGCCAGGCGATCGCGCGCGCCCTCGCCGACAAGGCACGGACGATCCGCATCCCCGTGCACGTCGTCGAAAAGCTCAACAAGATTGGCCGGGCTGAGCGCAAGCTCGTAACCGAGCTCGGCCGTGAGCCCACCCCCGACGAGATCGCCGACGTAACCGGAATCGATCCCGAAGAGGTCGATCAGATCAAGCGCTCGGCCCAGGCGCCAGTGTCGCTCGAGAAGCCGGTTGGCGACGAGGAGGAATCCGAGTTCGGTCAGTTCATCGCCGACGAGAAGGCGGAGTCGCCGTTCGATCGCGCTGCCGACCTCCTGACCCAGGAGGCACTGCGCGAGGCCCTCGAGAACCTCTCTTATCGTGAACGCCGCGTGCTCGAACTTCGTTACGGCCTCGGCGGCGAACACCCCCGCACCCTCGACGAGGTCGGTCGCACCTTCAACGTCACGCGCGAGCGCATTCGCCAGATCGAGAACCAGTCGCTCAAGAAGCTGCAGTCGCTCGCGGAGGCGCAGAAGCTCCGCGACGTCGCTTGAGCTCCCGTCCCGCGCTCGAGGTCGCCGAGCTGCACAAGCGCTACCCCACGGGGGTGGAGGCCCTGCGCGGGGTTTCTCTTGAGATTGCCGAGGGCGAGTTCTTCGGCCTGCTCGGCCCCAATGGTGCCGGCAAGTCGACCCTGATTCATTGCGCGACCGGGCTGGCGCGGCCCACGGGCGGGGCGATCCGGATCTTCGGCCACGATGCGATCGAGCACTACGGCGAGGCGCGGCTAGCGGTCGGTCTCGCACCTCAGGAGATCAACCTCGATTGGTTTCTTACACTCGAGGAGACGCTCGACTACCACGCCGGCTACTTCGGAATGCCAAAGCGCGAGCGCCGCGAGCGCGCGGCGGAGCTGCTCGACACGTTCTCGCTGACCGACAAGCGCAAGGAGCGCACCCGCACCCTCTCGGGCGGGATGAAACGGCGCCTCGTCCTCGCCCGCGCGCTAATGCATCGCCCCCGCCTGTTGATCCTCGATGAGCCGACCGCTGGTGTCGATATCGAGCTGCGGCTCGAGCTCTGGCGGTACGTGCAGCAGATCAACGCGGAGGGCACGACGATTTTGCTCACCACCCACTACCTCGAGGAGGCCGAGCGCCTCTGCGACCGCATCGCCTTCATCAGCGAGGGACAGATCGCCGCGACTGGCTCGACCGACGAGCTCGCGTCGCGCTACGGCGTCGCCTCCCTCGAGGATGCGTACCTGGAGCTGGTCGGGCGCAACGAGCTGTCCCGGTCGCACGTTCCGGTCGAGGAGATCGCCGGGTGATCCCGCTGACCGCCACCCAGATCCGCTTTCTCAGCCTCTGGCGCCGCGAGCTCAATCGCTTCCTGAAGATCAAGCGGCAGACGATCGGCGCACCGCTCCTGGAGACCTTCCTCTACATCTCGGTCTTCGGGGCCGCGCTGGGAACGCGCATCAACGAGCTCGAGGGATTCGACTACGTCGTCTTCGTGATCCCAGGCCTGGTGATGATGGCCTGGGCAATCAACGCGTTCTCGAACAACGCCTCGTCGATCCTCCAGCAGAAGTTTCAGGGTGCGATCCAAGACCAGCTCTCCTCGCCGGCGTCGCCGCTGGAGCTCTTGATGGCGTTCTCGCTCGGCGGCTTTACCCGAGGGCTTGTGGTCGCGATGCTGACCGTGACCGCATCGGCGTTCCTCGTCGACCTCCCGATCGAGCACGTCCTAGTCCTGATCCCGAGTCTGATCCTGGTCGGGTTCTTCTTCTCGCAGCTGGGGGTGTTGATCGGGGTGCGCGCGGAGCAGTTCGACGACGTGGCGCTGGCCCAGACCTTCGTCCTGCAGCCGCTGATCTTCCTCGGTGGCGTCTTCTACTCGGCGTCGCTGTTGCCGGAGCCGTTCCAGACCCTGACCCACTTCAACCCCGTCTACTACATGATCGCCCTGGTGCGGTACGGGTTTCTGGGCTACGCCGAAGCGAGCGTGGCGCTCTCGCTCGGAGCGCTCACGCTCGCCACTGCCGTTCTGTTCGCGGTGAACCTGCAGTTGTTTCGAAACGGCTACAAGCTCAGGGCCTAGGCCCTTCCGCGTCTAGTCGTCGTCGGGGCCCGACTCGTCCTCGCCCGCGGCGTCCGTCTCCGAGCCAACCACGTTCAAATCGGAGTCGAGCTGCACGTCGACTTGATCACCGCGCTCGAGCGTGACCTCCACCTCGTAGCGACTCTCCTCGTCGCCGACCTCGGTGTCGGTCACCGTGCCGCCGCCGGTTTCGGCGAGCGCAGCAGCCGACGCCGCTTCGAGGGTTGACCCCTTGATCGGCGCCTCGCGGTCGGACTCGCCACCCGCGGTGGCGATCGCCACCGCGCCTGCGCCTGCTGCCACGACCGACGCGATCGCGACTCCTGCCTTGGTCCTCTTGTTCATTTCGGTCTCCTGTTCGATGACTGGGTTGTCGCTAGTTTCCCCGTGGCCTGTGAAATCACGATGAAAAACGCAGGGACGGCAATTCGAGCCACACCTCGGCGCCACCATCGGGTCGGTTGCGCGCCGCCGCCCGGCCGGCGTGTGCCTCGGCGATCGCGGCAACGATCGCGAGTCCGAGGCCGGATCCGCCTCGTCCGCGCGCCTCGTCGCCGCGGCTGAAGCGCTCGAACGCGCGCGGCAGGAAGCCGTCGGGGAAGCCGGACCCCTCGTCGCCGACACACAGGATTGCGCTGCCGTCGTCGGCAGGTCGGGCGGCGAGGGTGATCGTCCCGCCGCCGTGGCGAAGCGCGTTCTCGACGAGGTTCGTCAGGGCCTGCTCGATGCGCAGCCTGTCGCCCGTCACGGCGACGGATTCGGGAATGTCCACCGCCAGGCGGCGCTTGACGCCACTCACCCGTTCCGCGTGACGCGTCGCCACCCCTTCCAGCAGCTCGCGCGCGTCGAGCTCGGTGCAATCAAGCGCGATCGCGCCACCATCGGACCGCGCGACCACCAGCAGATCGTCGGCCAACTGCGCCAGTCGGTCGACCTCGGCGATCCCGGAGGCGATCGCGGCTCGAAGCTCTGACTCGTCGGCGGCGTAGCGCTGGGCGACCTCCAACTCCGTCTTGTGCAGGGCAAGGGGGGTGCGCAGCTCATGGCTCGCGTCGTCGACGAAACGACGCTCGCGCTCGACTGCCCCCTCGAGGCGATCGAGCATCTCGTTCAGTGTCGCGCCGAGGCGCCGCAGCTCGTCGTCGGGAGTGGGAAGGACGAGGCGCTCACCGCGACGCCCACGGCCGATCGCGGACGCCTGGCTGCGCATCCGCTCGACCGGTCGGAGCGCCCGGCCCGCCGCCCAGTAGCCGGCCGCGGCAGCCAGTGCCAGCGCAGCCGGGCCACCAAGCGTGAGCAGAAGGGCAAGGTTTGCCAGCGAGTCGTCACGGTCCTCGAGGGTCGCGCCCGCGACGGCGACCCGGCCACCCCCTATCGGGCGGGCGAGCACCCGGACCCGGCCATCGAGCCCGTCGAGACGTTCAAGAACCCGGGTGCCCGACTCACCGGCGCCGAGCACAGGCGCGTCGAGCTGGTCGGTAGTCAGATCCAGGGCTCCGTCGACTCCGATCACTTGGACGAAGCTGTCCTCCGGATCGAGCGGCTGATCGAGAACTCCGCTGGAGGCGGGACGTGCGGCGACGTCGGCGACCCGCACCTCGAGGGTGTCGGTGATCGACTCGTCGAGCTGTTCGGCAGTGCGCAGGTAGACGAAAGTTCCGAATCCCGCCAGCACGAGCGCGACCGCCGCCGTGAACGCCAGCGTCACCCGGACGCGAATCGGCAGGCGCGCCATCACGAGCCGTCGCTGCCTCCGTCGGCACGCAGCCGGTAGCCGGCGCCCCTTACCGTTTCGATCGACCGCACTCCGAAGGGCTTGTCGACCTTCGCCCGCAGGAAGCGCACGTAGGAATCGACGACGTTCGAGCGATTCTCGTACTCGTAGTCCCAGGCGTGTTCGAGCAGCTCGAACCGCGAGAGCACCTCGCCGGGTCGGCGCATGAAGGTGGCCAGGAGCGAGTGCTCCTTGGCCGAGAGCTCGATCTCGTCTTCGCCTCGCCAGGCACGGTGCGTGGCGGGGTCCAGTCTCAGGTCGCCGGCACGGAGTTCGGTCGGTCGCTCCGGCCCGCCGCGCCGGACCAGCGCTCGGATGCGGGCCAGCAGCTCCGCGTATGAGAAGGGCTTGGTCATGTAGTCGTCGGCGCCCGCGTCGAGGCCTGCGATCCGATCGGGCACCGCGTCGCGTGCGGTCAGCATCAGCACGGGCGACCAGGTTCCGGCCTCGCGAAGCTGTCGGCATACCCTGAAGCCGTCGAGCTTGGGCAGCATCACGTCGAGCACGATTGCGTCGTACTCGGTGGCCTGCCCGCGCGACAATGCGGACTCGCCGTCGCCGACGACGTCCACGGCCATACCCTCGCGCTCGAAGCCGCGCTTCAGCAATGCGGCGAGCTTGCGCTCGTCCTCGGCAAGCAAGATCCTCATCAAATGGAGCCTCTCCTGCCCGAATGAAAGCAAGATGAAAGGCGTTCGACCTGTTTCACGAATCTTTCATCGTCGCCGCGCGATAACAGCTGCGTCAACGAACCGAGGAGTTTCCGATGCGAACAGTTCACACACGCAAGTTCCGGTCCGTCGTGTCCCTGGCCGTCGCAGCAGCGCTCGCGCTGCTGGTCGGCGCCTGTGGTGGCGACGAGAACGACGTCGCGGCGGCGCCACCCGACCCAAGCGCCGGGCTACCCCAGGGCAGTGAGCCCGCCCAGCTCGATCCGGCCGAGTTCACGACCGAGATCGACAACCCCTACCTGCCGCTAGCGGTCGGGAGCCGCTGGGTCTACAGAGAGACCGCCGACGGCGAGCCCGATCAGGAGGTAGTCGTCGAGGTGACCGATCAGACCAAGACGATTGCGAACGGGGTGGAGGCCGTTGTCGTTCGCGACACCGTTACCGAGGGCGGCAAACCGGTCGAGGTAACCGACGACTGGTACGCCCAGGACGCCGAGGGCAACGTCTGGTATCTCGGCGAGGACACGGCCGAGTACGAGAACGGCAAGATCAGTACGCGCAAGGGCTCGTTCGAGGCCGGCGTGGACGGTGCCGAGGCCGGAATTGCGATGCTCGGGAATCCGCAGGTTGGCATGGCCTACCGTCAGGAGTACTACGAGGGCGAGGCCGAGGACGAGGCCGTCGTGCTCAGCCTCGACGAGAAGGCCGAGTCGCCCACGGGCTACTACCCCGAGACCCTGATGACCAAGGACCTGGTGCCCACCGAGCCCAAGGTCTCCGAGCACAAGTTCTACGCCGAGGGTGTGGGCCTGGTGCTTGCGCTCAAGCACTCCGGCGGCGAGGGGCGTGAAGCGCTCGTGAGCTTCACGCCCGGTTCCGGCGCCTAGCCAGCAGATGAAGGGTAGTGGTGGTCTCGGCCACCACAACCCTTCACTAGGCGCTGGTGGTGTAGCTAGACGCGGAGCGGCGCGATCACTGGGCTTTCTGCCGAGCCCCAGCGCGGCGTCCACCGCGCTCAAGCGTTGGGCGTCGGCGCCCGATAGCCCTAGTGATGGCTTTCGACATCGATGCAGCGCTGCGTTACGTGGTCGAGCGCGAGGGGTCGGACCTGCACATCAAGGTGCCGGCGCCGCCGATGGCCCGCATCCATGGCGAGCTGCGCCCGCTGGCGGGCGCCGAGCCGCTCTCGGAAGAAGACACCGACGCGGCGCTCGCGCACATCTGTCATGACCCGAGCCTGCTCGAGGAGTTCTCGAAGGTCGGTGAAGCGGACTTCTCCTACGACCTGCCGGGCGTCTCGCGGTTCCGGGTAAACGCGTTCCGCCAGCGCGGCTACGTCTCGATCGCCTGCCGTGCGATTCCCTTCCAGGTGCGCACGATCGACGACCTTGGGCTGCCTCCGGTGATCGGCGAGCTCGCGGGCGAGCAACGCGGGATCATCCTGCTCACGGGCACGACCGGGTCGGGCAAGTCGACGACCCTGGCGGCCATGCTCGACCAGATCAACTCGCGGACCGCGAAGCACATCGTCACCCTCGAGGACCCGATCGAGTACCTGCATCGCGACAAGCTCTCAATCATCAACCAGCGCGAGGTCGGGCAGGACACCGAGAGCTTCGCCCGCGCCATGCGCCGCGTCCTGCGCCAGGACCCCGACGTGATCCTGATCGGCGAGATGCGCGACGAGGAGACGGTCCGCACGGCGCTCTCGGCGGCCGAGACCGGCCACCTCGTTCTCTCGACGCTCCACACCCTGGACGCGACCGAGACGATCAACCGCATCATCGACTTCTTCCCGCCCCACCTCCAGCAGCAGGCGCGGGTGATGCTCGCCTCGACCCTGCGCGGCGTCGTCGGGCAGCGACTCATGCCCAGGGCCGGCGGTGAGGGCCGCGTTGCCGTCTGCGAGGTGATGGTGGTGACCGGCCGCGTCCAGGACCTGATTCTCAACCCGAACGAAACCGGCCGCATCACCGAGGTGATCGCCGAGGGCGAGTACTACGGGATGCAGACGTTCGATCAGGCTCTGCTCAAGCATGTGATGGCGGGCAATGTCGACGAGGTTGCCGCGATGGATATGGCCTCGAGCCCACACGACTTCAAGCTGATGCTGGAGGCTCAGGGCCAGCGCGCCAGTGGCATCGAGCAGTTGATGGGCGACCGCGACGAGAACGCCGCCGAGCTCTTGCGATAGTCACTTCATTAGGTAAAGCATTGGGTATACTCGGCTCCACGGGCCGGGTTGGAGAGACCCGCTACCGGCCCGGTAACCGATGGATCGCACATGCCCCGTCTGTAGGACCGCCGAGATCATCTCGGGCAAGTGGACACTTCTCGTGATCCGCGACCTCGCCGACTCTTCGAAGCGCTTTTGCGAGCTCGAGCGCTCGCTGGAGGGAATCAGTCCGCGAACCCTCTCGCTGCGACTGCGCGCACTCGAAGAGCACGACATCGTCGCCCGTCACACCTTCCCGGAGGTCCCGCCCCGCGTCGAGTACGCGCTAACGGTCAAGGGCAAGGCCTTGGTGCCGCTGATCGAGGACATGCGCAGCTACGGTCGCCACTGGCTCGACGGCGCGCCCGTGGCAGCCGAAGAGCGCGACCGCGCTCACGCCACCGTCGCTGTCTAGCCGACCAAACCTCGAACGTCCGCGAGCCATCGCCACACGGTGCCTGACGGACGCTTGGCGGGTCTGTGCAAGCTCCGTTGCATCGCAGGAACGCCCCGGGTGACGGGGAAGCCTGCCGCATGCGTGATTTGGTGGTCTCCGAAGCCCTCAGCGCCGTTGCCGGCGATGCCGCCCTGCGACTGCGCGAACTGCTCGCGTCCGGTGCCGAGATCCCCTACGAGGTCCACGAGCCTGGCGATGGCTCGCCGCTCGCCCAGTACGTGCCGAAGACCTCTCGCTTCATTCGTGACAACGCGAACGCGCTGCGGGATCTCGACTCCTTCGGATCGGCGTGTGCCGCGCTGCAGTCCACCGGCCTGGTCGATCCCTACCTGCAGTCCCTCGGCGTCACCGCGCCCCCGGACGCTCGCGCCAGCTCCGAGCTGGCCGCAATCGTCTTCCTCTGCCGCCTCTGGCGCGGCAGCACCGATCTGAGCCTCGACGACGAGCGCCTCGAGGCCACCATCGAGGAGGTGGTGGCACTCGGCGAGGCGGCGCAGGGCGAGATCGAGATCGTCGTGCCACTGCGTGGGCTACAGATGGAGATCGAGCGACTCGACCTCGCCGAGTGTTCGATCGTCCGCGCCGACACCGTTGATGTGCCCGCCGAGGCGCGCGGCGGAGAGGGCATGGGCAACGCCGGTTTTCAGCACAGCTTTCTGGCGGTCGCGCGTCTGCACGACGAGGCGGCCATCGACGGCGATGCCGATCTCGGTATCCGCGCGGTCGCGGTGTTCAAGCGCACCGTCACCACGCTTCGCCTGTTCAAGACCGGAGGCGTCTCCCTCGGTGCCCATGCTTGGGTTCGGTCCGGCGGCGACCGCTGGCGTCGCATCGCCACCGGCTCGGGCAGGCCTCGCCCCGGCGGCTACCGCCTGGCCGACAGCGACCTGGGCCAGCTCTCCGGCTTTGCCCGCGCCCTGGCTGAGCCCACCACACCCTTTGCCCGTGCCTCTGAACAGCGCGAAGGCTTCGCCGCGGCGCTCGCTCGCGCCATCTCCCGTTTCGAGGCGGGGATGGAGCGCACCGTCGTGCTCGAGGCGCTCAACGACTACATCCTCGCCCTACGGTTTTTGCTCGAGGGTGGAGGCCCCGCTTCGCTCGGGATGCCGATGCGGGTGGCGGCGCTCTGCGCCGAGCCCGATCGCCGTACGGACGTGAAGAACACGGTCGATCGCGCCCTGGCGCTCGAGCGCGAGCTTTGGAGCGGCGAGCCCGCCCCGACCTCAGTGCCCCCGGCCGAGGTCGCGGCGAAGGTCGAGGACCTGCTCCGCGCGATACTCAAGGACGCCGCATGCGGGCACCTCGGAAACGACCTGCGCACCACCGCCGACGAGGTTCTGCTCGGCGACGGGATGGCCGTCGGCGAGGGTTCGCCGGCCAACCGCGGCGAGACCGCCGAGTGGGGTGGCGCGAGCAGCCAGGCGCACCCAGACGAGCTCGATGAGCCCGCCGACCCCGGCCCCGAGCCTGAGCCGATCGACCCCGAGCCCGAGCCCATCCACCAGGAGGAGATCGTGATCGCCCGAGCCCAGAACAAGCTGCACGACATGCCCGATGCCACGCCCGTGGAGCAGGTATCGGATGAGCGACGAGATCGCGAAACTCACTGGGCCCCCGCGGTAGCGGATGGCGGGTTGGACGAGTTCGATTGGGACGACGAGATCTCCGTCTCCGACGAGCGCGAGCTTCCGTCCGAGCGCGAGCCGGTCACCCAGCCGGAGTCAAACGTGCACGCGATCCGGCCAGATTTGGAGGACGGCCCGGTCGCCAGGCTGATCGCCGACTCCGACGCACATCGTCGTGACGTCGCCGACCGGGTCTCATTTCTCTTCCCGCGCCCCGAGACGACCGAATGGAGCGTCGCCGAGGTCGGCTACGACCGCAAGCGTCGCGCGAAGATCGACGACCCCGTTCCGCACGCCGGCTGACGGCGTCCAGGGCTTCACAACCAACTTCCTCCGATCACCCAAGGAAGAGCGGGCCGGCCACCGAGCATGACGCTCGGTGGCTTTGGCCTTTCTAGGGCCGCAGCGCGTCGAAACCCACGCCCGTGAGCTCCGCCGAGACCTCCCACAACCGGCTCGCCACGTCCATGTCGGTGCCGGCCTTGGTCGAGCCGACGAGCTTGGGGTGGCCGCGCATCTGGTCGCGGCCCGACGGTCCCACGAACGAGCCGGGCGGCACCTCCTCAACGGCGGCATAGAGCTGGGGGAGGGCGCCCATCTCGTCGCTCTGGGCGACGACGGCGTTCAGCGCTCGCATGCCGAGCTTGCGCGCCGACGCGAACGGGCCGCCGCCTGCGCCCGGCCCGCTTGTCTGCAGGCGGGTTGCGGCGTAGCCGGGGTGCGCGGCCACGCTGAGCAGCTTGTCGCCGGCGCGCACCTGCAGCTCCCGGGCGAACAGGAGATTCGCGAGCTTCGACTGCCCGTAGGCGGTCCAGCGCCAGTAATGGCGCTCCGATTGAAGGTCGTCCAAGTCGATGCGCCCCACCCAGTGCGCCGTGCTCGAGAGCGTGACCACGCGTCCCGCATCGGCGGCTAGCACCGGATCGAGCAACAGTCCGGTGAGGGCGAAGTGCCCGAGGTGGTTGGTGCCGAACTGAAGCTCGAAACCGTCGGGTGTCTCGGATCGCGGCGGGGCCATGATGCCCGCGTTGTTCATCAGCACATCGAGCTTGGGATGGCGCGCGGCGACGTTGCTGGCGAACGCTCGGACCGATTCGAGCGACGCCAGGTCGAGGCGCTCGAGCTCGGGCTCGGTCGCTGCGACCGCGGCGACGTCCCTGCGGGCAACCTCGCCGCGAGTCTCGTGGCGGCAGCCCATCACGACGGTCGCGCCCGCCCGCGCCAGCTCTCGCGCGCTGACCAGCCCGAGACCGCTGTTGGCGCCGGTGACGACCACTACGTGGCCGCTCAGGTCAGGGATCTGATCGGCCGTCCACCTCAAGCGGAAGCTGCGATCTCTGCCCGCTCGTCGGCACCGGTGGCGAAGAGGTAGCGGTTGATCTCCATCAGCCCGGCGAGGTCGTGGACGTCGAAGTCGAGGTAGGGCACCTGGATCACGGTCCGCGTGCGCATCTCGCCGGCCAGATGCTCGACGTTGAGGCGGTCGCGCTCGGCCAGCGCACGGTAGTCGGAGTAATTGTCGGCGACCCGCGCAGCCAGTTCGTTATCGCCCAGCGCATCAGCGAGCCCGTCCGCCGAGTCGGCGTCGGAGCCGTCGCCGTAGTGCACCTTGTTGACGATCACGCCGCCGAACGGGAGCTTCGCCTCGACCAGCTTGCGGTGGAAGTACACGGCCTCGTCGATTGGCTCTCCCTGCGGCCCGCAGACGACCAGAAACGAGCTCTCCTTGTCGGCGAGCAGTTCGTTCACCCGGCGGGCGCGCTCACGGAAGCCGCTGACCATCCCGCTCATCGCCTGGAAGAACTCCGCGAGGTCCTGTAGCAGGTCTACGCCCGTAATTCGCTTCAGGATCGAGAAAACCGCGGAGGTACCGCGACCCGCGACCTTGGCAGCGAACCCGGTAGGTGCCATGAAGACGCGCAGCGCCCGGCCCTCGATGAACTGAGTGAGGCGCTTGGGCGCGTCGAGGAAGTCCAGCGCGTTACGCGAAGGCGGAGTGTCGAGCACGAGCAGGTCGTAGCGGTCCTCGGCCCAGATCTCGAAGAGCTTCTCCATCGCCATGTATTCCTGAGAGCCGGCGAGCGCGTTGGAGAGCTGCTGGTAGATCCGGTTCGAGAGGATCCGCTCGCGCGTCTCCTCGTCGGGCGCGTGCTTTCGCACGACCTCGTCGAAGGTGGCCTTCGGGTCGAGCATCATCGCCCACAGCTCGCCGTCCCCCGGCTCGACCCCCGCCTCCGTGAACAGCGCCGGGTCCACCTGACGCTCCTCGTTGCCGAGTTCCGGGAGGCCGAGCGAGTCGGCGAGGCGCTTGGCCGGATCGATCGTCAGCACCGCGACCTTGAGCCCTCGCGCTGCCATCCCCGCTGCGATCGCGGCGGAGGTGGTCGTCTTGCCGACCCCGCCCGAGCCCGCGCAGATACAGACCTTCTTGCCCTCGAGGATCTCGGCGATGGAGCCCATCAGATCGCCTCCGCCAACCGGTTGAGGTGCTCGATCCCGAGATCCGGTTCGAACACGAACGGCAGGGTGCTCACGGGGGCGTGCGCCATCTCCTCGAGCCGGGCGAGCTGCTCGCGCTGGGCGACGGCGCGCCGTCGCACCGACAGCGCGGCGCGCAGTGCGGGGCGGGCACCGTTTCGGGTGCTCTTCCAGGCGGACTCGATCACCCGCTCGTCGGCCTCGGAGAATCGCTCCGGGTAAAGGCCGTTGCAGAGGATGCGGTCGACCGATACGCCGACATCGGTCGTGAGGTCACGCTCCAGGTTCGCCGTCTCGTTGACCGGCATCTCCTCCGGGAGGGCGACGATCGCGACTCCCGTCTTGCGCTTGTCGGTGATGAAGCGATCGAGTGTCTGGGCCTGGGAGGCGATCGGGCCGACGCGGGCGACGTTGGCGAACGTGCGCGGCGTCTGCAGGAAGCCGACACCGTGGCCGGTCGCCGGAGCGTCGACGATCACCAGGTCGTAGGTATTCGCCTTCTTGACCTTGCGCTCGTCCTGGGCGAGCTCCCAGATCTTGCCGATGGTGACCAGCTCGCGCAGGCCCGGGGTGGCCGCGGCTAGGTAGGTGAAGATCTTCGATCGGAAGAGCATGTCGCGCATCGCGCGAACCCTGAGCTGGAGCAGCACATACTCGCGCATCGACTCGTCTGGATCGATCGAGATCCCCCACAGGTTCTTGCCCATCTCGACTTCGTGGAAGCCCACCTCGGCCCGGTTGAAGGTGCGCGAGAGCCGCTCCTGCGCCGAGACCTCGCACACGATCGTGCGCTTGCCCTGCGCCGCCGCGGCGAGCCCGAGCGCGAATGCGACCGTCGACTTGCCCACGCCGCCCTTGCCGGTCACGATGACCAGGCGCTTGTCAAGCAGCTCTGGGCTCATGTGAGCGACGCGAGTCGCGAATCCAGGTTCGCCCTCCCTGGCGGGGGATCGTTCATGCCCCTGATCCTTTCAGGCCGGGCTTGCAAGAACCCGGGCGATTCATCGCAAACCGCTTTGCGATGGGAAGACAGGGAGGAAACCCTTGAGCGCGTGCGAATAATCGCGAGCGTATGGGTCTTTTCAGCCGCGCATCTCGAAATGACAGGGGCGCCGAGCGCAATGGCGCCCGCGACGACGACGCGCGCCCCGAGTACGAGCTCGCGGCGACATGGAAGGAGCCCGACACGATGGTTGCTCCCGATACGTCCAGTCCCGAGACCACAGCTCCGCCTGAGCCGGAGGTGGTACTCGAATCCGAGGCTTCGCCGGAGCCAGATGCGGCGCCAGAGCCCGCGCCCCTCTCGGAGGAGCTCGAGGAGGTCGAGGAGGCGATGGAGACCGACGAGGTCCACGTTGCCCCCACGGAGCCCGAGGACGAGGATCCTGACGCAGGCCGGATCTCGGTCGCCGACGCGCTCTCACCCTCGCGCGCTCGCGCCGCTGGCGACGCGAACCCGGACGACGAGGTTGCGACCAAGCCGACCGGTCAGGCCAAGGTGATCTCATTCGCCAACCAGAAGGGCGGTGTCGCCAAGACGACTACGACCCTCAATCTCGCGGTCGCGCTGTCGGAGTCGGGGCACAGGGTGCTCTGCGTGGACCTTGATCCCCAGGGCAACCTGACGATGAGCCAGGGCATCGACCCAGACAAGGTCACGAAGTCGATGTACGACGTGCTCGTGCATCACATCCCGATCAAGGAAGTGATCAACAAGCGCGAGATCGACATCGCCGTGGCCTCGATCGATCTGGCCGGCGCCGAGATTGCGATGTCGACCCAGATCGGGCGCGAGCGCTCGCTCGAGAAGGCGCTGTCGGTTGTCGCGGGCGACTACGACTTCATCTGCATCGATACGCCGCCAAGCCTTGGTTTGCTGACGGTCAACGCCCTGACCGCCTCCGACAAGGTGATCGTGCCCGTTCAGTGCGAGTATCTGTCGATGCGCGGCCTGATGCAGCTGCAGAACACCCTCGAGATGATCCGCGAAAACCTCAATCCGCGGGTCCAGATCGAGGGCATCCTGCCGACGATGCTTGACTCGCGGACCGTCCACGCAAAGGAAGCCGTGGAGATCCTCGAGGAGAACTTCGGTGAGCTGGTCTTCAAGACCCGCATCCGCAAGGCGATCAAGTTCGCAGAGGCGCCGGTGAGGGGTGCGAGCGTCCTGAAGTACGATTCCAAGTCGAACGCCGCGGATTGCTACCGGGAGCTCGCCAAGGAGGTATTGACTCATGGCGCGTCGTAAGCGGGCCAGCATGCGAGAGGGGCCTCTGGCCGACCTGTTCAGGTCGACCGAGCAGCCCGAGGATCCACCCGAGCCTCCACCGATCCCGCCGCGCCGCTCCGACCCCCCGCCGGAGCCGGACCACGAGCCCGAGACGAGCGTTCTGGGCGAGCCCGAGCCCGAGCCCGAGCCCGTTGCTCCGGAGCCCGAGCTGTCCGCCGAGCCGGTCACTCCCGAGCCCTTTGCCCACGAGCCGGAGTCTGACTTCTACGACCAGACCTCGGCGCCCGAGGCCCCGCCCGCGCGCGACCGTCTTTCCCGGATCTTCGCCGAGGACCCCGAGCCCTCGGGCGCCCTCTACGGACGCGAGGAGCCTGACTACGCCGCGCCGAGTGACCCAGCGCGCCCGCATGCGCCCGTGATACGGGTCGTCGGCGTTGGCGGAGCCGGCGTCAACGCCGTCAACCGCATGGTCGAGGCGGGGATCCCTGGTGTCGAGTTCATGGCGATCAACACCGACCTTCAGTCCCTGCAGACATCGATGGCCGACGTGACGGTCCACCTCGGTGCCGGCGTCCACCGCGGTCTCGGTGCCGGATCGAACCCCGAGCTGGGCTACCGTGCCGCGTTCGAGGAGCAGGACAAGATCAAGCGCCTGCTGAAAGGCTCCGACATGGTCTTCGTCACCGCCGGGGCAGGCGGTGGCACCGGAACCGGCGCCGCTCCCGTGGTAGCGCGGCTCGCCCGCGACGTCGGCTCGCTGACCGTCGGCATCATCACCAAGCCGTTCCGATTCGAAGGCTCGCGTCGGGCCAAGCAGGCCGACAACGGTGTCGATGCGCTGGCGGCCGAAGTCGACACATTGATCGTCGTGCCAAACGAGCGGCTGCTCTCCGTGCTCGCCACCAACACGACCATGATCGAGGCGTTCCAGGTCGCCGACGACGTGTTGCGCCAGGGCGTGCAGGGCATCTCGGAGCTGATCACGCTTCCGGGCCTCATCAACCTCGACTTCGCCGACGTGCGCACGACCATGCGAGACGCTGGGCAGGCCCTGCTCGGGATCGGCATGGGCGCGGGCGACAATCGCGCCGCGGCTGCCGCCGAGCGAGCGGTTTCGTCGCCGCTCCTCGAGACCTCGGTGAACGGTGCCAAGTCGATTCTGCTTTCGATCACCGGCGGCCCCGACCTCGGCCTGCTCGAGGTGAGCGAGTCCGCGAAGATCGTCCAGGAGGCGGCTCATCCGGACGCCAACATCATCTTCGGAGCGAACATCGACGAGTCGCTCACCGATCAGGTGTGGATCACGGTTATCGCAACCCGCTTCGACGGGCGTGGGCGCCGGGCCGACGGCTCCGGGACCGAGGAGCGCCGCGCAGCCGGTACCACGACGACTGCCGCGCGCCGTCCGGCCGACCGTCGCGCCGGCACAGCCAAGAGCTTCGAATCGCGACCGCGCGATTTCGAGCTCGACGTGCCCGAGTTCGTCCCGGGCAAATGACCTGACCGGCACCTAACCTCCGAGACATGAGCGCTCGCGGAGTAGTCGCGGCCGGACACCCCGCCACGGCGAAGGCGGGCGCGCAAGCACTACGCGAAGGCGGCAACGCTGTCGATGCTGCCGTGGCTGCCGTGATGACGTCTTTCGCCGCTGAGAGCCCGTTGACCGGGCTTGGCGCCGGCGGCTACATGCTCGTCCACGATGCTGATCGCACCGCTGTCCTCGACTTCTTTGTCGCCACCCCGGGGCTCGGCGGAGTTGAGCGACAGGCGGAGCTTGTTCCGGTGCCGGTCTACTTCACCGACGAAGTGCCTCAGGTCTTCAACGTCGGTGCCGCGTCCTGCGGGGTGCCGGGTATGGCCGCCGGGCTGGAGCTCGCACTTGATGAGTTCGGATCGAAACGAATCGGCGAGCTCGCCGACACCGCGATAGCAACGGCGCGCGACGGAGTAGAGCTCAATGCAATGCAGGCCTACCTGCTGCGGATCCTCAAGCCGATTCACGATCGAGACGACGAGGCGCGCGAGCTCTACGCACCTGGGGGTAGGACCCTGGCCGAGGGCGAGACGTTTCGCTGGCCCGCCCTCGGCGACGCGCTCGAGCTCTTCGCTGAACGCGGCGCGGAGCCGTTTGTTACCGGTGAGGTGGCAGAGCGGGTGTCGGCGTTCGTCACCGATCGGGGCGGGACGCTCTCACGTGAGGATCTGGCCGCTTATGCGCCCGTGCTCCGGCAGCCGGTGCGGGCCGGATTCCGCGGCCGCGAGGTGCTGACGAACCCGCTCCCGTCGGCCGGGGGAACGCTGATCGCCTATGCCCTGGAGCTGCTCGAGCGCGCCGGCGGGTCGTCCGCGATGCAGGTGATCGAGGTCATGGAACAGGCCCACCTCGCGCGGGCTCGGCTCGGCGAGATTGCCGATCGTCTGGGCTCGACGACCCACATCACCGCAGTGGACGGCGAGGGTCGCTGCGCTTCGGTCACCTGCTCGAACGGGACGGGCTCGGGCTTGGTGGTGCCGGGCACGGGCGTCCATGTGAACAACATGCTCGGCGAGGAGGACTTGAACCCGGGCGGCTTTCACGGCAACCCGCCCGAGACCAGACTCCCCTCGATGATGTCGCCGACGGTGATCCTTCGGGACGGCGAGTTCGAGGCGGGCCTGGGGAGCGCAGGCTCGAACCGGATCCGCTCGGCCGTCTTGCAGACCATCCTCCGCCTCGTGGACAACGGCGAAGGCGCCCAGCAGGCGATCGACGCGGCTCGGCTGCACTTCGAGCCCGGCATCGTGCATGCGGAGCCGGGTATCGACGCAGAGGCACTGACGGCGGTCGAGGCGGCCGGTGGGCGGGTCGAGCGCTGGAGCGAGCCCAATCTATTCTTCGGCGGCGTCCAGGCCGTCTCGCGTAGTGCGGATGGCGATCTCATCGGCGGTGGCGACCCGCGTCGTGCCGGCGCCGTCGCGTACGCCTGAACCGATCGGCACGGTTACGCAGACAAATCCGCTGGCGTGGCGCTCACTCAAACACGACCTTGCCGTTCATCCGCGCCCGCTCAGCCACTTCGCGCGATCGGGCGAGGGTGGAGAGCAGCGAGCGCAGGGCGTTGCCCAGGATGCGCATGCGCTCGGCCTCGGAGCGCTGTTCGAGCAGGGCCTGCTTGGTCTCGGCCGGCAGCTCGACCCGGGCGGCGATCGCGTAGCTGTCGTCCTCGGTGACGTCGTCGTCGGGTTCGGATCCGGAGACCCTTCGGACCAGCTCCTCGAACGCTTCGCGGGTGGCCTCGGCTTGGTCGGCGTCGTCGGGCACCAGCGAGTCGGTGCGCTCCACCGGGCTCACGGTTCCAGCCGGGTAATCCGCCTCCTCGAAGCGATCCTCGACCTGGAACGGATCCTCGCCCGTGACGACGATGTTTAGCCGGCCGTCGTCGAAGCGCTCGATCACCTCGGCGATGCGTGCCGTGCAACCGACGCGACGAGCGCCGCCGTCATCGTCGCGGAAGACGATGCCGAAAGGCTCCTCGCGCTCCAGGCAGTCCCCGATCATTCGCTTGTAGCGATCCTCGAAGATTTGGAGCGGCATCAACTCGCCCGGCAGCAACACGGCGGGCAGCTCGAAGATCGGGAGGTCCCTGAAGGCCCCTGCGTCGGCCACGCTTCCGAGTTTAGGTCGTCGGCTTGCTGAGGAACAATGCACGGGTGGGCGAAGTGGACTGGCAGAAGGAAGGGATGCTCGACGGGATCGAGGGCAGGGCGCTTGAGGGGCGGCGGGAGCTGCTCGACAAGCTCTATGCCGACGGGGTTGGGCTCGAGGAGCTGCGCGAGGCGGTTGCCGGGGATCGGCTCGCGCTGGTCCCGCTGGAACTCGTCCTCGGCGGAGATGGTCCTTGTTACACGCGCGACGAGGTCGCCGAGAAATCAGGGCTGGAGCTCGAGATCCTACGAACGCAGTGGCGGGCGATCGGGATGTCCGAGCCCGAGCCAGACCAGGCGATCTTCACCGAACGCGACGTCGAAGCCGCCAAGGTCGTCAAGCAGTTCCGCGAGCTCGGGATCCCCGATGACGAGATCCTTCAGGTCTCCAGGGTCATCGGGATCAGCATGTCCCAGCTCGCTGCGGCTAATCGGGGGCTGGGAGCGCGGGTGTTTCGCTCGGAGGACGACACGGAACTCGAGGTTGCCGAGCGGTTCGCGGCGATGACGCGTGGGCTGCCCGCGCTGCTCACGCCGACGCTGGAGTACGTGCTCCAGCTCCACATGCGCGAGCAGGTGCGCCACGATGCTTTCGGCTCGGACATCGTCTCAGACGGGGTCGGGAGCGGGGTGGACGTGGCGGTCGCGTTCGCCGACCTCGTTGGCTTCACGAAGCTGGGCGAGCGGCTCGATCCCGAGCAGATAGGCAACATGACCAGTCGCCTTGGGGAGCTGGCCGGCGATGTTGCAACGGGCCCCGTGCGCCTGGTGAAGATGATCGGCGACGCGGCGATGATGACCTCGGGGGATCCAGAAGCGCTGCTCGATGCTGCGCTGGAGCTTGTCGCGGCCTCGGAGCGCGAAGGGGAGGGTTTCCCGCTGCTCCGCGCGGGCGCTGCGTTTGGGCCGGCGGTTCCGCGCGCTGGCGACTTCTACGGCAGGCCGGTAAACCTCGCGAGCCGGATCACCGCGATCGCCCGGCCGGGGAGCGTGCTCTGTGCGGTCGGCCTGCAGGAGGCCGCGCCCGAGGGCCGCTACGAGTTCTCGTTTGCAGGGGCCAAGCACCTGAAGGGCATCGACGGTGAGACGAAGTTGTTCCGCGTGCGTAATGCCTCAGTGAGTGACTAGACCCCACAAGGCATGACCCTCTTGATGCTCTTCGCCCTGCTGGCGGGCGCCGGCACGGCCCTGTCGCCTTGCGTGCTACCCGTGCTCCCCGCGGTCCTCGGCGCGGGGGTGACGGGCGGTAGGCGACGCCCGCTCGGAGTGGTGACCGGGATCGTCGCCTCGTTCACCTTTGCCACGGTCGCGCTTGTCTACATCATCGATGCCCTGGGCCTACCCGACGACACGGTGCGCTGGTTCGCCGTGGCGACACTGCTCGCGTTCGGGTTGGTCCTGGTCGTGCCGGGGCTCGCCGCACGAGTCGAGGCGTGGGTGAGCCGGATGGTCCCCGGTCCGGCGCGCACCGGAGGCGAGGGGTTTGGTGCCGGGTTCCTGCTTGGGCTGAGCCTCGGGCTCGTCTACGCACCGTGTGCCGGACCGATCCTCGCTGGCGTGATCACGGTGTCCGCGTCCCAGGACTTCACCGTCGGCAAGCTCGCCGTCGCGCTCTCCTACGCGATCGGCTCAGGCGCCGTTCTCTATGCGTTCATGATCGGCGGCCGCCGACTGGTCGACCGAGTCAGATCGTGGCGGGCGTGGATCCAGCCAGCGGTCGGTGCGCTGATGTGCGCGACCGCACTGGCGATCGCGGCCGACCTCGACATCCGCTTTCAGACCGCCATCGCCGACGAGCTCCCGTCGTTCCTCGTCAACCCGACCGGAGGCCTCGAGGAGAGCGATGCTGTCGCCGGCGATCTCGACGACGTGCGCGGAGGTGAGGGCGCCGAGGAGGGCGGGGTGGAGGAGGTCGCCGCGGGAGAGGAGCTCCCGCGCCTGGGAGCCGCTCCGGACTTCGTCGATACGCAGGAGTGGTTCAACACGCCGGGCGGACAGGAACTCTCGGTCGAAGCCCTGGCCGCGGAGGGTCGCGTGGTGCTGATCGACTTCTGGACCTACACCTGCATCAACTGCATCCGGACCCTGCCGTACCTAACCGAGTGGGACGAGCGCTACCGCGACGACGGCCTGACGATCGTCGGCGTGCATTCACCCGAGTTCGCGTTCGAGAAGGACTCCGGCAATGTGGCCGACGCGATTGCCGACAACGGGATCGAGTACCCGGTGGTTCAGGACAACGAGTTGGGGACCTGGACCGCGTTCGCGAACCAGTACTGGCCGGCGAAGTACCTGATCGGGTCCGACGGCCAGATCCGCTTTACCCACTTCGGTGAGGGCGCCTATGGAGAGACCGAGAAGGCGATCCGCTCGCTGCTCGCCGAAGCGGGCGATCGGTCGCTAGGCGGCGAGGCGCGGGGGGTCAACGGTGAGAGCATCGATCCCGGCCTCGGCACACCGGAGACATATCTGGGCGGCCTGCGCGCCCAGGGCTGGATCGACGGTCCATATCCGGGCGCTCACAGGTACGGCAGCGTGGAGCCGGAACGCCTCAACCTCAATCAGTTCGCCTTCGGAGGCGGCTGGTCCGTTGACGAAGAGTCGGGGACGTCGCTCACCGCCGACTCCACGATCTCGCTGCGTTTCCAGGCGAGCAAGGCGTTCCTGGTCCTCGGCGCCGAGGACGGCCCAGCTCGGGTCCGCGTCGAGCTCGACGGCGAGCGGATCCCCGCCGCCGCGGCGGGCGAAGACGTCCGCGGCGGCGGCGTGGTCGTGGACGAGCAGCGCCTTTATCGCGTCGTCGACCTGCCAGGCGCTGGCCAGCACACCCTGACGCTCCGGTTCGCCCCGGGCATCTCGGGCTACGCCTTTACGTTCGGCTAGTGCGTCGTCCGGCGAGCTCGGCGCTAGCGCCGAGCGCTCAGCACGAGGTTGTAGAAGAGGGACGCTGGCAGGCGGGGCTCGAGCAGGGCGACGTCCACACGTTGCAGCGCCATATAGCTGCGGAAGGCAAAATTGCGCCAGCGCAGCGGGATCTGATCGGGCTCGGCGCTCGATTCGAGTGAGCGCAGCCACCAGCCGTACACGTTTGCCAGCAGCTCTTCGCCTCGCACGCGCACGGTGTCGAAGCCGGCCGTGGCCAGCCGTGCGGAGAGTTCGGCGGGGTCGAAGGCGTGGACGTCAACCTCACTCTCTAGCTCGTGGTCGCAGGACGCCTGTCCGGTTCCGCCAGCGAGTGAGCTGCGGTGCGTCGAGTGGGCGCTGCACGCACTGGCGCCGACCAGCCGCCGCCACGCGGGCGCGGTGAGCACACCGGCCCGCTTGGGGATGGTGGCGAGGCGATCACCGTTTCGCGAGGGCTCGCCGCAGAATGCGATCGCGCCGCCCGGCCGCAGCACGCGGTGGAACTCGGAGAAGGCCTGGTCGAGGTCGGGGATGTGGTGGAGGACGGCGTGGCCAAGGACCAGGTCGAACGAATCGTCCTCGAAGGGAATGCGTTCTGCGTCAACGCGCTTGGTGGTGACGCGCTCCCCGACGCCCAGCCGATCGGCGGTCTCGCCAAGGGTGTCCAGCATGCCCGCTGAGATGTCGGTGGCGACGAGCCCGGAGATCGCGCCTTCCTGCATCAGGTTGAGCGAGAAGTAGCCGGTCCCGGAACCGATCTCCAGGGCCCGGCCAAAGGGCACAGGGGGCCACTCGCCGAGCGCCTTGACCAGCTTCTGGCGCGTCTGGTCGCGGCCGACCGGGCCGAAGTCGATTCCCCACTTGGCGTCGTACTCGGACGCAGCGGCGTCGTGGTAGCGCTGGTTTACGTCGCGGATGTGCTCCGGAGTTGCTGTGGGCGAGGCCGGCATCGGCTCGGAAACGATAGTGGGACTCGCCACACTCTCGGCCGGTGCAACACATGCAGGCAAACCAACCGGAGGGGGTTCCACCGCTGGAGCTGACCGGCGAGCGCACGCTCCCGGACGTCCCCGAGGAGAACTACTGGTACCGCCGCCACCTCGTCGTCTACGAATGGATCCGCGACCAGGTGGGCGGCCTCAGCGTCGCCGACCTGGCCTGCGGCGAAGGCTACGGGTCGGCGGTTCTCGCCGACGCCGCGGACTCCGTGGTCGCCGTCGACGCAAACCCCGAGGCTCACGAGCACGCTCGCCTGCGCTACCAGCGGACCAACCTGCGCTACGTGCGCGGCCTGGTGGAGTCGTTCGACCAGCCCTGCGACGCGATCGTGTTCCTGCAGACGATCGAGCACATCCAGGACCCGGCCGCGTTGCTCGCCCAGATCGCGGCGACCGCGCCGGTTGCCTACGTCTCGACGCCGAACCGCCTCACGCTTGCGCCCGAGGGCGCCGAGAAGTCCGAGAACCCCTGGCACCTGCGCGAATACACCGCCGAGGAGTACCGCGAGTTACTTCAGCCGCACTTCTCTGAGGTCACCCTCCACGGCCTGTTCCACGCCCGCAAGCTGCGTGCGCACGAGCTGGCTCTCAAGCTCGGGTGGGACCGTGTCCACAAAGCGCTTCACATCACCAAGCCCTTCTACGACCGCTTCACACCGGCGATCGTCGCATCGGATTTCGGATTGCGCGTCGAAGGTGATCTCGAAGGAGCGCTCGACTTCGTGGCCGTGTGCCGAAGGTGAGGCGCGAGCCGGCGGGTTACCTGGCGCTCGTCCTCCATTCGCACATGCCCTACGTAGAGGGCTACGGCACCTACCCCTTCGGCGAGGAATGGCTCTTCGACGCCGTCCTTCGCTCCTACCTGCCGGTGCTCGAGGTGGCCGATCGGCTGACGATGACGGTGACTCCGGTTCTGGCCGACCAGCTCGAGGCGCCGGGCGTGGGTGAGCGCCTGCACCGATTCGCCACCGACTTCAGGCTCGGCTCGTCGGAGATCGAGGCGGCCGAGATGGAGCCGGAGTATCGGCCGGCGTGTCTCGCCGACGCAGAGCGCTACCGCCGCGCGATCGCTCGCCTCGAAGAGTTCGACCGCAGACCGCTGGAGCTGTTCGCCCAGGCCAAACTCGAGGGGAGGGTGGCGTTGATGTGCTCGGCGGCCACGCACGCGGTGCTGCCTTTGTTGGCCAGTGAGGGGGGCGTGCGCCTGCAGCTAGCGACCGGTCTTCGCTCCCACCGCCGTCGCTTCGGCGAGCCGGACGGGATGTGGCTGCCCGAGTGCGCGTACGAGCCCGGACTCGAGCGCGACCTCGCCGATCTGGGCGTTGAGGCTTTCTGCGTGGACCAGAGCGCGCACGAGCCAGCGGCGGCGGCGCTGCGCCCGATCGCCACCGAGGCGGGCCCGGTGGCGTTGCCGATCGACTGGGAGGCCGTGGCGTGGCTGTGGTCGCTCGACGGCTATCCATCCGACCCGGTCCACACCGACTTTCACCGTGAGTCTCTGCGAGGCTCCCGGGCCTGGTCGATCGAGGGGCATCCGCGCGACCCGGAGGCGGCGTCGACCCGGGCTCGCCAGCAGGCACACGAGTTCGTCGCACGCCTCGCGAAGAGGCTGGATGCGCACCGCGACCGCGAGGGCACTCCCGGCCTGGTCGTCTTCGCAATCGACACCGAGTTGCTCGGCCATTGGTGGTGGGAGGGCCCCGACTGGCTCGCGGAGGTGATCGATTGCGCCGGCGATCAGGGGGTGGAGATGGTCACCGTGCCCGAGGCGTTGGCAGTGGTCGAGCCCGAGCACCGCGAGCTGCGTCGCGCGAGCTGGGGCGAGCACAAGGACCTCTCCACCTGGGACTCACCCGAGGTTTCCGACCTCGCGTGGGGAGCACGCCGGCTGGAGCTTGGCCTGATGCGCGAGCTGGCGACCGGCAGGCTGGAGCGCGACTCGGCAGAGCGTGCGGCTCGCGAGCTGCTGGCGGCCCAGGCGAGCGACTGGGCGTTCCTCGACAAGCGTGGGCAGGCCGGCGATTACCCATACCAGCGGGTTATCGATCACTCCGAGGGCCTCTATGAGGCCATACACTCCGGCCGGCGAACCAGCCCGAACCTGCGCCACCTGGCGCCCGATCTCGCCCTGGAAACCCTGCTGCAGCCCTAGCGACCACTGGCATGACCCGAGTCCTCATCCTCTCCTGGGAGTACCCACCGCTGATCGAGGGCGGCCTGGCCCGGCACGTCCGCAAGCTCTCCGAGGGAATGGTCGAGCGCGGCGTCGAGGTCCACGTGCTTACCCGCGGCGGCGAGGAAGCCGATGCCGAGCAGGTGGCTGGAGGCGTTCACATCCACCGCGTGATCGAGCCCAAGCGCCCGACGGACCTCAGTGAGTTCGTCGCCTGGATCGAGCGGATGAACGCAGACATGCTCGCCGCCGGAGTGGAGCTGGGCGACCGCATCGACTTCGACCTCGTCCACGGCCACGACTGGCTTGTCGCGATGGCGTGCGACCACCTCGCTCGCCGCTTCGACGCGCCCCTGGTGATGACGATTCACGCGACCGAGCACGGCCGCCACCAGGGCTGGGTGGACAAGCACCCGCAGTCCCACATCCACGGCGTCGAGCGCTGGATCACGAACCGCGCCGATCGCGTGATCGCCTGCTCCGTCTACATGCGCGAGCAGGTCGCCGACATATTCGGGGTCGATGAGGAGCGGATCGAGGTGATCCCAAATGGGATCGACCCCGACGATCTCCGCCCACAGGACGAGGCCGAACTGCGCCGCCTGCGCTCCGAGTTCGCAGAGCCCGATCAGAGGCTGGTCCTGCTGATCGGCAGGCTCGTCTACGAGAAGGGCTTCCAGCTCGCGCTGGAGGCAATGCCCACCATGATCGAGCAGGCCCCAGGCACGCGCTTCCTGGTCGCCGGATCCGGTACCCACGAGGAAGAACTGAGAAAGCAGGCGAAGGAACTGGGACTGCTCGAGCACGGAACATTTCTCGGCTGGATCGGCGACGACGTTCTGCATTCGCTCTACCGGATCGCCGACCTCTGCGTCGTGCCTTCGATCTACGAGCCGTTCGGGCTTGTCGCGCTGGAGTCGATGGCATCTGGGTGCCCATGTATCGTCGCCGACACCGGGGGGCTGCGCGAAGTGGTGCCCGACGACGGCGCCGGGCTCCGTTTCGCGGCGCGCGACCCCGAGGCGTTGGCCGAAGTGGCCGTCCGGGTGCTGCGCGACGACGAGCTCGGTGACCGGCTCGTCGCCGAGGGCCTCGAGCACATTCGCTCGTTCGACTGGGCCGACGTGGCCGAGCGAACCGTGGCGCTCTACGACGAACTCGCAGGCGTCGGGCGTCGCTAGCCCGAGCCGCCGCTGGGCTCGACGGGATCCGGCCACAGCAATTTCTTGGGCGCGTCACGCATCCGCAGCACCCGCGCCGGAGCCCCGGCCACCACCGCGTTCGCGGGCACATTGCGCGCCACAACCGAACTGGTGCCGACGACGGCGTTGTCGCCCACCTGGACACCGCGCAGCACGCAGACCCCGTAGCCGATCCAGACGTTCGAGCCCACCCGAACGTCGCGCTTGTAGATGCCCTGGACCCGGATCGGACGCTCCACCTCGACGATGCCGTGGTCGAAGTCGATGAACATCGCGCGATCCGCGATTACGCACTGTTCGCCGATCCGAACGCGCTGATAGGCGGAGATGGTGCACTCCTGGCCCATCACGGTCTTGGCGCCGACCTCGACGATGCCCTCGTGGCAGCGGATCTTGGTGCCGTCGCCGATCCAGGCGAAGCGCCCGAACCGGATCGTGCCCTTCCGCCCGATCTCGAGCTCTAGATCGCGTCCGAAGAACACCGGCCCGTCCGTCTCCCAGCGCCAGCCTGCAGTCGTGAGGTAGCGCCGCCACAGATACCGCCACAGCAGCCGTGCGTACTTGCGGTTCAGCATGCCGTTGCGATGGGCGAAGCGAAGAAAATGTATTGGGCGCATGGGCAGCGGCATCCTAAACTCGCCCGCGATGGCGGAAGCTACACAGACCCTCGCCGAGCGAGTCGTCGCAGGTGATCGCCGAGCACTCGCGCGCGCGATCAGCCTGGTCGAGAATCGCGATCCGGAGGGCGACCGACTTGTCGCCGAGCTATTTCCGAAGACGGGCGGGGCGAGGGTCGTGGGGATCACCGGGCCGCCAGGAGTTGGCAAGTCCACCCTGATCGGTGCGATGACGGCGGAGCTGCGCGAGGCCGGGCGCACCGTCGGAGTTCTCTCCGTGGATCCCTCGAGCCCGTTCACCCGTGGCGCGGTTCTCGGCGACCGGATCCGCCTCAGCGAGCACTTCCTCGACGAGGGCGTGTTCATCCGCTCGATGGCTTCACGTGGCGCCCTTGGCGGTCTCGCCGAAGCCGCGCTTCAGGCCGCCCTGCTGATGGACGCGGCCGGCAAGGACGACGTGCTGCTCGAGACCGTGGGCGTCGGCCAGGGCGAGATCGACGTGGTGGACCATGCCGACACCGTGATTCTGGCCTTGATGCCGGGGTCGGGCGATTCGATCCAGGCGTTGAAGGCAGGTGTGATGGAGATCCCGGACATCATCGTCGTCAACAAGAGCGATCACCCCCTCGCGGACACCATGCTGCGGGAGGTTCGGGCCGTGCTCGCCCTTGGGCCGCAGCGATCCTGGCGGGTGCCGGTGGTCAAGACGGAGGCCGCGCGCTCGGAGGGAATCGACAAACTCCTGGAGACGGTCACGGCGCACCGTGCTCACATTGAGGAGGAGGGGTCGCTCGACGAGCGCCGGGCCCGCAACCTCCGCGCCGAGGTGATCGGTATTGCGGCCGCCCGTCTGCGTCGCGATCTCGAGCAACGGATCGAGCAGGATCCGACCTGGGCAGAGCTGCTGAAGGGCGTGGTACGCCGACAGACCGATCCTGCGACTGCGGCCCGCAAGCTGCTAGAAGATTGAGTCCGATGGCTGAGGACGAAGCAGCAAAGCAAGACGCCGCAAAGGAGACTGGCCCCGTGGGCGCGGATCTTGACCCGCCCACTCTCGACGAGGTCAACTCGTGGAAGGGTGCGAAGCTCGACGAGCAGGGAGGCCAGACTGTTGGGAAGGTTGAGGGCGTCTACGTGGACGACAGCTCGGGCGAGCCCGAGTGGCTGTTGTCCCGAATGGGCCGTTTCGGCCACCACTGCCTCGTGCCCGCTCGCGACGCGGTTGCGGCCGCCGGTCACGTGTGGGTGCCCTACTCGCGCGACCTGATTCGCAAGGCGCCGCGGATCGAGCCGTCGAAGCCGCTCGAGCGTGGGGCCGAACAGGGTCTGCTCGAGCATTACGGCATTGGGACCACCGAGGCCGGTCGTGGCGCCGCGATCTCACAGCGCGGCCCCAGCGCCGTCACCGCGCGCCCGGCTTAGCCCGACCTCTCGTTCGTCTCAGCAGCCGAGCTGACGGGCAATCACCATCTGCTGGACCTCGTCGGTCCCCTCGCCGATGGTGAGGATCTTCGCGTCTCGGTAGAAGCGGCAGACGGGGTACTCCTCGATAAAGCCGTACCCACCGTGGATCTGCACCGCCTCCTCACATGCGCGGACGGCAAGGCGGCCCGTGATCAGCTTGGCCTGTGCCGCCGTCAACGTGAACGACTCGCCGCGGTCCTTCTGGATCGCGGCGCGGTAGGTCAGCAGTCTGGCGGCCTCGAGCTGCGACGAGATGTCGGCGATCTTCGCCTGGATCGCCTGGAACTTTCCGATCGTCTTGCCGAACGCCTTGCGCTCGTTGGCGTACGAGATCGCTTCGTCGAGGGCTCCCTGGGCAAGCCCTACGGCCATCGCCGCCACACCGATGCGGCCGCCGTCAAGGATGTGGAGGAAGTTCTTGAACCCGTCGCCGCGGCGGCCCAGCAGGCTCGATTCGGGCAACCGGGCAGCGTCGAAGCTGAGCGGCCGCGTGTCCGAGGCGTTCCAGCCCATCTTGCGGTAGGGCTCGCCCGGCTCGTACCCAGGGGTGCCGTTGGGCACGATCAGGTTTGAGATCTCCTTTGTGCCGTCGCCGCCCGTGACCGCGGTGATCGTGACGCAACCGGAGATCTCGGTTCCGGCATTGGTGATGAACTGCTTGGCGCCGTCGACGACCCACTCGCCGTCCTCGAGCACTGCCCTGGTCCGGGTGTTGCCCGCGTCGGAGCCGGCTTCGGGCTCGGTCAATCCAAACGCTGCGAGTTTGCGCCCCGAGCAGAGGTCGGGCAGCCAGTCGGCGCGCTGCTCGTCGCTTCCCCAGAGGTAGATGGGCATCGTGCCCAGCGACGTGTGAGCTGCCATCGTGATGCAGACCGAAGAGTCGATTCGCGCCAGCTCCTCCACCGCGAGGGCATAGGAGAGGGTGTCGGCACCACCACCGCCGTATTCCTCGGGGAAGGGGATTCCCATGAGCCCGAGCTCGCCGAGCTTGGCGACGATCTCGTAGGGGAAGGCCTTGGTCCGGTCGAGCTCTTCGGCGACCGGCTTGACCTCGCGCACGGCGAAGTCGCGGACGGTGTCGCGCAGAAGGCGCTGCTCATCGCTGAGGTCGAAATCCATGCGGCGCGGGATCTTATGCTGCGGTGGCCTCGGCCATGGCGCTTACGATCCGACCGTGCCCCGTGCGACCCGCTCCACGCCCCGCAGGCCGGTGCCCGTCCCCATCGATGAGCCGATTGAGGCACCGCCCCGGCGCCTGCGGCGTCCAGCGCCGCCCGTGCATCTCGGGCGCACCGAGACCGACGGGATCGCATCGAGTCTGTACGGGCTGATGGCGAAGGGGGTACTCCGCCGCCCGCGACTCGCGCGGCGAGTCCACGGCCGGGTGGCGATCGAGTTCACCGACGATCACTCGCCTTTGGCGATTGTGCTCGAGGGCGCCAGGATTACGGTCGAGGACGGCCCGCTGGCGGATCCCGACCTGCTGATCACCGGCCGCATGGTGGATGTCGTGAACTTTTCGATGGCGCCGCTGTGGGGCGGCTTCCCGAGCATTCGCCACCGCCGCGGGCGGGCGGCGCTTACAGGCCTCGCTCGCGGCCGCCTGACGATGCAGGGGCCGACCGGCCTCGCCCGCTCGCTACTGCGCCTGATCGAGCTGTAGCGATTGCGCGAGTGCGACCAGCGAGCGCACGCCGAATCCGGTCGCGCCGCTGCCCCAGTACTCCCGGCCCGTGTCCCACGCGGTGCCGGCGATGTCCAGATGTGCCCAGGGCAAGTCGTCGGTGAATTCCTCGAGGAATGAGCCCGCGTAGATGGTTCCCGCCTTGCGCTTGGCCGAGGCGTTGGAAAGATCGGCCACCTCGCCCTTGGTGATCTCCTTGTACTCCGGGTGCAGCGGTAGGCGCCAGGCGAGTTCGCCGACGGAATCGAAGGCGGTGTTCACCTTGCCGGCCCACTCGTCGTCGTTCGAGATCAGGGCGGCGTAGGTCGAGCCCAGCGCGACGAGCACCGCGCCGGTGAGGGTCGCGAGGTCCACCAGGCGATCGGCGCCCTGCTCGCGCACGCACCACGTGAGGGCGTCGGCCAGGATCAGCCGGCCCTCGGCATCGGTGTTGTTCACCTCGACCGTCTTACCGTTCAGCTGGGTGATCACGTCGCCGGGTCGGGTTGCGGTGCCCGAGGGCATGTTCTCCGTTGAGGGGATAGTCGCCACGACGTCAATCTCCAGACCCAGCTCGGCGATCGCCGCCATCGCTTCAATCACGGCCGCCCCGCCCGACATGTCCATCTTCATCTCTTCCATCCCGGCCGAGGGCTTGATCGAGATGCCGCCGCTATCGAATGTGACCGCCTTGCCGATTAGGCCGAGTACCTCGCCCGAGCCGCGGCCGGAGTAGCGCATCGTGATCAGCTTCGGCTCCTGGGCGGTGCCGGCGGCCACGGCAACGAGCCCGCCCAGCCCCTCTGCCTCGGCCTCCTGCCGCCCGAGCACCTTTACGGTGAGCGCTTCGAACTCGGCCGCCATCTCGCGCGCGCGGTCCGCAAGGAAGCTGGGAGTGGCGACGTTCGCGGGGAGGTTCTGCAGCTCGCGAGCGCGGTTCGCCGCCACAGACGTAACGCTGGCGGTGCGCACCGCGCCGGCGAGCTCGTCGGCGCCCTCGGGCGCCGAGATCTCGAGCGACTCGATCGCGGGTGGCGGCGGGTCGTCCGGATCAGCGCTGTGAAACCGGTCAAAGCGGTACGCGGCCAGCGTGGTTCCCTCGACGAGTGCCGCGGCCGCACCGTCCGGTGGCGGGCCAGCGGGAAGCGACCACGCGATCCGGGTCGCGCTGTGCGACGCGGCCTGCTTGGCCGCGAGCGCACCGAGCACCCGAACGCGCTCGGTGTCCAGCTCGTCGGGCTTGCCGGCGCCGATCACCAGCACCCGTTTCGGGGTGCCCGGGCGTAGCATCGCGAGCTTTTTGAAGCCGGATTTCGCGTCGGCCGCGCCGGGCGCATCCGCCAGTGCGCCGGGGAGGGTGTCGCCCTCGGTGAGGGCGAGGACGTGCAGGTCGGCCTCGAGCTCGGTGAGAGGGGTCGCGACGGCTTGGGCGTGCATCGCTCGCGAGTGTAGATGGGCCTATCGAGCCACTACCCTTCGGCGGGCTCAGGCTCTCCCTCCCGAAAGGCTTTCCCAAATGGCACAGACCGTCATCCTCGGCACCGCCCGCACCCCATTCACCAAGATGGGCGGGGCTCTCGCCTCGAAGGGCGCCATTGAACTGGGCGGCCGCGCGATGGCTGCGGCGCTCGAGCGCTCGAGCGTTGAGCCCTCGCAGGTCGAGCAGGTTGTCTTCGGCCAGGTTCTGCAGGCCGGCCAGGGGCAGATCCCCTCGCGCCAGGCGCAGATCGAGGCGGGAATCCCGAAGGAGGTCCCCTCGGAGACGATCAACAAGGTCTGTGCGTCCGGAATGCGCTCGATTGGCCTCGCGGACCTCTCGGTCCGTGCGGGCGAGCTCGAGCTCGGGGTTGCGGGCGGAATGGAATCGATGTCGAACGCGCCGTACCTCCTGCCGGGCGCCCGCTTCGGCTTCCGGATGGGCGACGTCACGGCCGTCGACGCGATGACGCACGACGGCCTCACGAACCCCTTTACGGACAAGCAGATGATCAACGAGGCGTCCGAGGTGTCGAATGAGCTCGAGATCAGTCGCCCCGACATGGACCGCTTCGCGGCCCGCTCGCACCAGCTCGCGGCGAAGGCGACCGACGAAGGGCGCCTGGCCGACGAGATCGTCGGGATCACCGTCAAGTCGCGCAAGGCCGAGACAGAGGTGGTCGTCGACGAGGCGATCCGACCCGACACCACCCAGGAGTCGCTGGCCGGACTCAAGGCGATCGGGGGGCCGGACGCGACCCACACGGCCGGGAACGCGCCCGGCGTGAATGACGGCGCCGCCGCCGTCGTGGTGGCATCGGACGAATGGGCACAGGCCAACGGCAAGGTGGCGCTTGCGACCATCGTCTCGTACGGTCAGATCGCCGACGACTTTCCCTACCTCGCGAAGACGCCGGCGAAGGCCGCGGAGGCTGCGCTGGCGAAGATCGGCAAGTCCGCCGCCGACGTCGACCTCTGGGAGATCAACGAGGCGTTCGCCTCGGTCGCCCTGAACTCACTGCACATGCTCGGCGTCGAAGAGGACAACGTGAACGTGAATGGCGGCGCGATCGCGCTCGGCCATCCGATCGGGGCTTCGGGCGCCCGGATCGTCGGCGCGCTGGTGCACGAGCTGCGCCGCCGCGGCGGCGGCCTTGGCTGCGCCGCGATCTGCTCCGGGGGCGGGCAGGGAGATGCCATCGTCCTCGAAGTCGCCGGCTGACCCGGGCGCGGCCGGTCGGGCCGCAGCCTTCTTCGACCTGGATCGCACGCTGATGGCCGGATCGTCCGGCATGGCGTGGGTGCGCGCCAGTTACGAGGCTGGGTTGATCACCCGCGGCCAGATGGCGCGTTGGGTGCGCGACGGGCTCGTCTTTCGCTTACGCGGCTCCACCGATGAAACTACGCGCGACGCGATGGCGAAGATCCGGGAAGTGTTGACGGGCACGTCGGCGCGGCAGCTCGAACGCCTGGGGCCGTCCGTCCTCGCCGGAGTGCTCCCGCGGATCTATCCGCAGATGCTTGACGAGGTCCATTCGCACCAGGACGAGGGCCGCCCGACGTTCATCGTGAGCGCCGCCGGTAACGACCTGGTCGAGCTTGTCGCCCGGGTGCTGGGGATGGAGGGTGGGGTGGGGACCCGCTACGAGATCACCGAAGACGGTTTGTTCAGCGGCGAGCTCGACGGCCCGTTCATGTACGGGAAGGGCAAGCTCGAGGGCATGCGCGCGTTTGCCGATTCGCACGCGATCGACCTCGCGTCCTCGTGGGCCTACTCGGACTCCGCCTCGGACCTGCCGATGCTTCGCGCGGTGGGCAACCCGGTTGTCGTCAACCCAGACACCGAGCTGCTGGCGGTCGCCCGTGAGGAGCGCTGGCGCGAGCTCCGATTCGAGAAGCTCGGCCGCAAGCTGGTCATCGCCGGCGCGACCGCCACGGCCCTCGCCGTCGGTGGCGCGGGGAGACTGGCCGTGCGCCGCTACTCGCGGTAGGGTTCGCCGCGGAAGGGGTTCTCCGAACGAGGGGTAGTGATGCGGGCACGAACGACGGTGGGATCGGTTGTGGCGGGAATGGTGATGGCGACGTTTTTGAGCGTGCCGGCGGCGGCGCCCGCGGGCGAGAGCTACCTGCTGCCTGACCTGACGGTGCGACCGCCGACCGCTATCGAGGCCACGAAGAAGCGGCTGAACTTCGGCACTATCGTCGCCAACCGCGGACTCGGTCCGCTCGAGATCAGGGCGTTCGAAAAGCAGGTGAACTGTCCCGTCGCCGGCAACTTCAACGCGACCGGCTTCTACGCGCCGCAGATCGTCTACAACGACATCAACGGCAACGGGTTGTTCGAACCCGAGTCCGAGGGCGATCCCGAGACCAATGCCCAGGACATTGACAAACGGGCCTCCTGCATCGTCTATCACCAGCCTCATGGGCATTACCACTACAAGGACTTCGCGCGGTTCACGCTGAAGCGGATCAACAAGAAGGGCAAGACCGGCAAACGGGTCTCGATCTCGAAGAAGGTGAGCTTCTGCGTCATCGATACGGACTTCGTCTACCCCGGCCTCCCGGGGGTGGTGGACGACGGGGGGCCCTACGGCGGCTACTGCGACGCCGACCCGCCCCACACGACGATGGGAATCTCGGTCGGCTACGGCGACCACTACGGCATTGGGACCCAGGGACAGTCCCTGAGGATCAACGGTCTTCCCAAGGGGGAGTACTGCCTGGTCAACACGGCCGATCCCAAGAACAAGATCGTGGAGGCAGGCACGGCTCTGGGCGAGGTCCCGCAGCCGCCTTACAACCGCAAGAAGGCGAAGAACTCCGACCGCCAGAAGCTGAGGCTGAACCCGGCGAGGGAGTTCGTCAAGTTGCTCGGCGGAAAGTGCTGATCTGCGCGCGGTCGTAATCGAGCCGGATCGCAGCCTCGTCGTGCGCGAGGTCGACGACCCGAGTCCCGGCTCCGGCCAGGTGCGGGTTCGGGTCGAGGCCTGCGGAATCTGTGGCTCGGACCTGCACATGCGCCCGAACGAAGGCGTGCTCGCCGCCGGGACGATCATGGGCCACGAGTTCTCGGGCACGCTCGACGTGGTTGGTGACGGGGTGGAGGGCTGGTCCGAGGGGGACCGCGTCTGCATCTTCCCTGGACGGCCGCTCGACCGGCACGACATCGTTGCCCAGCTCGACGCCGGCATCGGGTTGGGGGCGCTCCCGGGCGGCTACGCCGAGGCGGTGGTCTGCGAGGCGGAGTGCCTGTGGCGCCTTCCCGACGAGCTCGAGCTCGAACACGGCGCCCTGGTCGAGCCGCTCGCCGTCGCCCTGCACGGCCTGGACGTGGCCGGGGTCGAGCCGGGCCAGACCGTCGCCGTCCTGGGCGCGGGGCCGATTGGGGTGATGACTCTCGTGGCCTTGTTGGCCCGCGGGGTCGAGAGCGTCGTGGTGGTCGAGCCGAATGAATCACGGCGAGCGCTCGCCTCGGAGTTCGGAGCCCTCGCTGCCGTCGGGCTGGAGGGCGTGCACGCGGCGGTGGTCGAGGCGCTCGGCGAGCCGCCAGCGGTCGTTCTCGAATGCGCGGGCCACCCGACCGCGCTGCCCCTGGCAACCGAGCTGGTCGCATCCTCCGGCGTGATCGGGCTGCTCGGCGTGCTCGAGGAGCCGGTCGAGATCTCACAGATGAACCTGATGCTCAAAGAGGCGCAGGTCCGCGCATCGTTCGCGTACCGGCCCGCGAGTTTCGACGAGGCGGTGGCGATGATCGCCGGGGGAGCGGTGCCCGCGGAGCGCCTGATCACATCGCGTGAGCCTCTCGAGCGAGCCGAGGAGATGTTCGCCGAGCTCCTGCGCCCGGGCACCGACCAGGTGAAGGTCCTGCTTAAGCCCTGAACGGTCCCCATCCCGCCGAACGCGCGATCGCCACCTCACCGCGGGGACTATCGCGACCTCGGCGGGGCGGCTCGCCCATACAATCCGCCCTATGGCGATCGAGCCCGACGCTAAGCGCCGCGCCCACCAGTGGCTCGACGAGGTCTACTCGCGCAACCCCGAGCGCGAGGCGCTCTTCGAGACGATTTCCGGGCACACGATCCGCCCCCTGTATACGGAGGAAGATCGCGAGGGCTCAGACGCCGAGGGCGAGATCGGGCTGCCGGGCGAGTACCCGTACACGCGGGGGCCCTATCCGTCGATGTACCGGGGGCGGCTCTGGACGATGCGCCAATTCGCGGGGTTCGGCACGGTCGAGGAGACCAACAAGCGCTTCCGCTATCTGCTCGACCACGGCCAGACCGGGCTCTCGACGGCCTTCGACATGCCCACCCTGATGGGGCTCGACTCCGACCACGGGCGCAGCCTGGGCGAGGTGGGCGTGGAGGGCGTGGCGGTGGACACCGTGGACGACATGGAGACGCTCTTCGACGGGATCCCGCTCGACGAGGTCACGGTGTCGATGACGATCAACGCGCCCGCCGCGATCATGCTCGCCTTCTACGTGGTCGCGGCCGAGGAGAAGGGCATCACGCCCGACCGCCTCGGCGGCACGATCCAGACCGACATCCTCAAGGAGTACATCGCCCAGAAGGAGTGGTGCTTCCCGATCGAGCCGGCGATGCGCCTGGTCACCGACATGGTCGAATGGTGCACCACGGAGATGCCGCGCTGGCACCCGATCTCGATCTCCGGCTACCACATCCGCGAGGCCGGTTCGACGGCGCAGCAGGAATTGGCTTTCACGCTGAAGGACGGACTGACCTACGTTGAGCGAGCGGTTGAGCGCGGCCTCGACGTCGACGACTTCGCGCCGCGCCTCAGCTTCTTCTTCAACGCCCACCTCGACTTCTTCGAGGAGATCGCGAAGTACCGCGCCGCCCGCCGGATCTGGGCGCGCGAGCTGAAGGAGACGTTCGGAGCCAAGGACGAGCGCTCGCTGCTGATGCGCTTTCACACCCAGACCGCGGGAGTTTCGCTCACCGCCCAGCAGCCCTTGCTGAACATCGTGCGGACCGCGATCGAGGCGCTCGCGGGTGTGCTCGGCGGCACCCAGTCGCTACACACCAACTCATTCGACGAGGCGCTCGCCTTGCCCACGGAGGAGGCGGTTCGGGTCGCGCTCCGCACCCAGCAGGTGATCGCCCACGAGACGGGGGTGACGAACACGATCGACCCGCTTGGCGGCTCCTATTTCGTCGAGACCCTCACCGATGAGATGGAGCGCGCCGCGTACGAGTACTTCGCCCGCATCGACGAACTGGGCGGCATGGTGCCCGCGATCGAGCGCGGCTTTCCGCAGCGCGAGATCGCCGACGCCGCATTCGCCTACCAGCAGGAGATCGAGCGCAAGGAGCGGATCGTGGTGGGCGTCAACGATTACGTTCTCGACGATGAGTCGAACCCACCGATCCACCGCGCCGACCCCACCGCAGAGGGTCGTCAGCGCGAGCGCCTCGAGCGCACCCAGGCCGCACGGAACGACGAGGTCGTAGAGCGCTCCCTGGTCGCTTTGACCGAGGCGGCTCGGGGCGAGGCGAACCTGATGCCGCTGATCGTCGATTGCGCCCGGGCGCGGGTTAGTGAGGGCGAGATGGTCGAGGCGCTCCAGAGCGTCTTCGGCACGTACACCGAGCACCCTCAGTTCTAGGGCTGGCGCGCTCTAATACGCTCTCCGGGCAATGAGCGAGGGGACCACCGAGCGCACGATCCGGGTCGTCGTTGCCAAACCCGGCCTCGACGGGCACGATCGCGGCGCGAAGATCATCGCCCGCGCGCTCCGCGACGCGGGGATGGAGGTGATCTACACGGGCCTGCACCAGACGCCCGAGCAGATCGTCGCCACTGTGATCCAGGAGGACGCCGACGCAGTCGGGCTCTCGATCCTCTCCGGCGCCCACATGACGCTGGTTCCGAAGGTCGTCGCCCTGCTCGGCGATCAGGGGGTCGACGACGTGATTGTGACCGTGGGGGGGACGATCCCCGCCGAGGACGTGCCCGAGCTAAAGAAGCTCGGCGTCGCCGAGGTCTTCACGCCCGGCGCGCCCACCGACGCGATCGTCGATTTCATCCGCTCGGCAGCGGCCGAGCGCACACCGGCCTAGCTCAGCGCCGCGGCAGCCGCTTCACGCAGAGGGCCGAGAAGCCACCCCTCGTGCCGGTGGGCCCCGCGACCGCGGCGCGCGCGCCCCTCCCGTTGGAGGTGACGTTCAGTTCGGTGATGAAGTTTTCGCCGGGATCGAGGTTGTACCCGAGGCCGCCGACCGAGCTGACCCGCGTCCTGGCGGGGCAGGAAACCTCGACCGCGGTCTCCCGGAGGTGCTGGGTGTTCTCCTCGGAAATGACGGTTCTCTCGCGGGTCCTCGTTCCAGGCGGGCCGCAGACCAGCCAGATGCGAGGCGTGAAGGTGCCCACGAAGATGTCCACCGCGGCCGACCAGCCGAAGTCCTGGGGGCTGAACTGGGCGCTGTAGTTCTCGCTCACGGCGCCTATTGCCCTTTCCGGGATCGAGATCCCGCCGCCCAACGGCCGCGCACAGGACGCCGCGCCGCCCGAGATCTCCCCGGGCCCGGCGTCGCCACCGAAAGCCTTGCTCGAGTCGTAGCGGGGGTTCGTCTTCGCGCAGGCGGCGAACACAGAGCCCTGGACCGTCTGGTTGAAGCTGCGAACGCCAACTCGCCAGCCGTCATCGGGCTCCTTCCCGCGATCGCGTCCATCCACCGGTCTCGACGACATCAGATACGAGAGCCGGTCGTCGCCCGGCCCGCCGTCGAAGCCGCCGCCGATCACGCTCTTGCCGCCCCTGCACTTGGCGGTCTTGAACTTCTCGTCTTCAGGCGCGAGGCTGAAAGTCTTCTTGACGTAGCTCACCTTGGGCGCCGCGCCCGCCGGCTCTGCAGCCGCCATCGCCGCGACCAGGCACGCGACCGCCACGACCTTGCCCCCGCCTGTCCTCATCCTCACTTCACACCCCTTGATCGTTTCCTGCGGTCGCAACCCTATCGCGGGTCGCACCCACGTCTTCCAGGCGCGGTCGACTCGCGACGCGACGTCGGTGTCGCGGGCTGCGCGGATCCCGGGCTTGTCGACCTCGCGCTTCACGTACTTCGCGACAAATCGCCCGACCTCGCGATCGATTCCGGCAGTCGCGAAGTGATGGTGGTCCACGCCCAGGTCCACGTGCAGGTCCAGCTCGACGGGAATCGTGAGCCGGAACGAGATCTCCTCGCACTCGCGCCGAGTGGCCGACGGCGTCCCGAACACTCCCTTGGCGCTCACCTTGGCCACCTTCGCGGGTCCCGCGCCGATCGGGCCGAACTCGAACTCGTCACCGGTCAGGCCCTCCAGCGCTCCGAGGATCCGGGTATCGCTCACCGCGTGCTCGAAGAAGCGGGCGCCGAACTCCTCGTGGGAGATCCGCTCGTCGGCGTTATCGCTCGAAGGCACCGATGTCGGGCTTGCTGTCGCGCTTGCGCCCTCGCTGGTCGCGCTTCGGCGCGTCCTGCTTTATCGCCTTGCCGATCGCCGGGCTGCCCTTGCGAAGCGCGACGGTCCTCGTCGGGCCGCCGTTGTCCTTCAGCTTGCCGAGTTTCGGATACGTAGAGAGGAAGTCGCCGAAGCCGAGCTCGAAGCCGCTGCAATCGTCCGTTTCGCCGAGCAGGTTGCCGCCGTCCGAATCGAAGGACCCGCGGCAATCGTCGCGCGCCGATCCGGCGCGATTGCCGGCGAGCAGCGTGTTGAAGGTGGACGCGGCCTGGACGCCGGCGGCGATCAGGACGCCACCCGCGAGGCCACTGCCGTTGTTGTCGGCGTCCGCGCGGTTGGCTGTGATCGTCGACGCGAGCAGGGCGACCTCGTTGCCCGTGGTTAGCTCGGAGGAGATCGCGCCGCCGTGGATGTCCGCGCGATTTCCGGCCAGCGTCGAGTTCACGATCACCACTCGAGCGTTGTTGAACACGCCGATTGCGCCGCCGGACTGAGCGGTGCTGTTGCCCGAGATCGTCGAGCCGACGATGCGAAGGTCCAGGTCGTCGCTCACTTCGATCCCGGCACTGCCGACCCCGAAAGCGTCAGGATCGGTCGCCCGGTTGCCCGAGAGCGTCGAACGCTCGATCCGCATCTCCCCGCCACCGCGCAGTCGCATGCCGCCTCCGGTCGCGGCCCGATTGCCTGCGACGGTTGACCGTCTGACCACGACGTCGCTTGCGGCGGAGCAGGAGAGTCCACCACCCTCCCCCTCAAACCCATCGCCGAGCTTCACGTCGCTCAAGGCTCGGTTGGACGAAATCCGGCTCTTCGAAATGGTGGTCTTGCCGCCACAGCTAATGCCTCCGCCACTGCCCCCGCCCTCGCCGGCAGCGACATTACGGGCGACGACGCTGCGAATCAACTTGAGCGTTCCGTCGGGGTCGGGATCGGGGGTTAGACAGCAGCCCGAGCTGGTTGAAATGCCGCCGCCGCGCCGCCCCGCGTGGTTGGCCACCACCTTCGACTTGCGAACCGTCAGGGCCCCGGCCGCTGCGATTCCGCCTCCCAGCTCCTCCTCGTCACCCGTGTTCTTCGTCGCCTCACCGCCGCGGATCACGAGCTTGGTCAGGGTTGCCCGGCTGCCGCGCAGGACTTCGAAGACGCGATCGAGCCGGTTGGCGTCGATCGATGCGCGACCGCGGCCGGGATGGGTGATCCGCACGGTCCCCTCGAGGTCGAGATCCCCCTCGAGAGCCGCCTGCTCGCCGAACTGGGCGTTCGAGTTGACGCGCTCAAGCTGGTACTTGCGCCCGGGCAGGACGATGGCATCCGCACCTGCGCGGCCGTTGGCGGCGATCACCGCTTCGCGAAGGGAGCAGTCGCGCGGCTTGCACTTGCCCGGCGCTGGGTCGTCCGATCGCGTCACTTCGAATGTCTTGGCGTGCGCGGCCGCGCACGCGCCGAACACGACGGCCGCTGCGATCGCGGCGATGGCCCGTCCCCTCGTCACGTTTCTCATTGATCCCCTGCCCCTTGTTTGTTGTTGAATCACCAATCTATCGCCCCATCAGCTGTGAGTGGGGCCAGCAACAGCCGAACTCCGCGAACGAGATCCGCTCGTCGGGACTATCGCTCGAAGGCACCGATGTCCGGCTTGTTGTCCCGCTTGCGCCCTCGCTGGTCGCGTCCGGGCGCGCTTCTGGCGATCCGCCTTGCCGATCGCCGGGCTGCCCTTCTTCAGCGCGATCGTCTTGGTCGGGCCGCCGTTTCGCTTGAGTTGGCCGAGCTTCACGCGCGAACGGACGCGGTCGCCGGGCGCGGTGAAGCCGTCGCAAAGGAATGCGGTTGAGAGCAGGTTGTGTCCCTGCGAGATAAACGGGGCGGAGCCCGCGCAGTCGTTGGCCACCGTCCCGCCGCCGCCGATCTCGGTCAGTCGGTTGAGAGCGATCAGGGAGTTCTCGATCTCGAACGGGTCGCCGGAGGTGTAGATCCCTCCGCCGGCCTCGTTCAGCAGCCCATCGGAGTTGCCGAGGTTGCGCGCGACCGTGATCGAGCGAGCGATCACCCGCCCGGTGTCGAGCCTGATGCCGCCGCCGTTCGACTCCGCCCGGTTGCGCGTGATCGTCGAGTTGATGATGGTCAACGGGTCGGTGCCGTCGACTTCGATCCCGCCCCCGAAATCGGCGGACCGGTTGCCGGTGATCGACGAGTCAGTGAGCCTCAGCGTGCCGAGGTCCGTGTAGATGCCGCCACCGCCTCCGCCGCGGTTGCGCTCGAACACGCTGTCGTCGATCGTGGACGCGACTCCCGCGTTCGTCTGGAGATAGATGCCCCCTCCGAGCGCGTTGTTCTCGCTGACGTTGCGGCTGATCGAGCTGCGCGACATGCGCAGCGGCCCGGCGTTGTCAAAGCAGCTCGCGCTCACGCCCCCGCCCGAGAAACTCGCGCGGTTCCCGTTCACCTTCGTCCTGCGGAGGGTCAGTCGGGCGCCGTCCTCCGTGTGGATGCCGCCACCGCACGAGCTCGCGGAGTTCCCCGAAACCACCGACCTCGTGATCGTCGCGCTCGCCTGCGGCCCCTCTACCTGAATCGCGCCGCCGTAGCTCGGCGACTCGTTGCCGGAGATCGCGCTGGACACGACGTCGAGGTCTCCTAGCGCGCGGATCGCGCCCCCCTTTCCCATCGCGTTCGCCGGGTCGCCGCCGTCGGTGAGGACCACCCGCTCTAGCCGCAGCGCCGAGAACACCTCGAAGATCCGGTCGAGCGGGTCCGGATACGGGTCGGTGGGAGGGTTGAAATCAATCCGCGGGCGCCCCTTGCCCCGGTGGAAGATCCGCAGCGGATCGTTGGTTACGTCGAGGTCGCCGGCCATGCCACCGTCGTCGTCGCCGATAATGCTGAGCTGGTAGGTACGCCTGGTCGGCAGGACGATGCGGTCGCCGCCGGGCCGTGCGTTCGCCGCGAGAACCGCCTCGCGCAGCTAGCAGTCCGAGCGGGTGCATGCGCCCGGCGCCGGGTCGCCGCGCTTTGTCACCTCGAAGGTCCTTCCGCTGGCAGCGGCGGGCGCCAGCGCAGACACGATCGCGCCGACTGCCAGCACACTTCTGATCCCCACCTTCCCCATACGCAAATCCTACCCAGAAGTAGCTAGGCGCGCCATTGACTGACCAGTCAATCGGCTCGGGCGACCGCTAAGATGCCGCGCGCACCCCACCCACGGGATGCCACTTTCCAAGGAGGCTCCGACTTGAAGATCTGTTGTCTTGTCAAGGAAGTCCCCGACGCTGCGGTCCAGAAGCGGATCGATTCGAACACCAAGCGTCTGGACCGTTCCGGCGAGAAGAATCTCAATCCCTTCGACACCCACGGCATCGAGGCCGCCATGCAGATCCGCGAAGGCGGGGTTGCTGAGGTCGACGAGATCGTCGCGGTGACGATGGGTCCCGACAGCGCCGTTCGCGCACTACACAAGGCCGTCGCGCTCGGCGCCGATCGCTCGGTGCACCTGAGCGACACGGCCCTCGAGGGCTCCGACGTCTGCGCGACGGGGTACGCCCTCGCCAAGGTGCTCGAGTCCGAGGCGCCGGATCTGGTCCTGCTGGGCCAGCAGTCTGACGACGGCGAGTGCTACACGATCGGCGCAGTCGTGGCCGACCATCTGAAGATGCCATCACTCACCCAGGTGATCAAGATGGACATCGCCGAGGGCAAGCTCACCTGCCAGCGTCAGGCCGAGTACGGCTACGACACGGTGGAGGTGCAGCTTCCGGCTGTAATCAGCGTCGGTGACGCGATCAACGAGCCGCGCTATCCCTCGCTCAAGGCGATCATGGGCGCGAAGAAGAAGCCGCTCGATACCAAGGCCAACGGCGACGTCGGCATCGAAGCCGACAGGGTCGGCGAGTCCGGCTCCAAGACCCAGGTCCTGGCGATCAACCCGCCGCCCGACAAGCAGGCCGGCGAGATCATCGAGGACGAGGACACGAACGAGACGGTCGAGAAGATCGTCGCGTGGCTGGATGAAAGGAAGTTGCTCGCATGAGTGGGATCCTGGTTTACGCGCTCCATTCCGATGACGGCGTCTTCAACGACAACTCGCTCGGCGCGATCTCCGAGGCCTCGAAGCTGGCTGGCGAGATCGGCGGCGAGGCGGCGGCGCTGGTCGCCGGCGAGATCGACGACGCGGCCTGCGCCGCGCTCGGCAAATACGGCGCGGCGAAGGTCTACCGGGCCAAGTCCGTGCCCGAGGGCCTTGCGCAGCCGATCGTTGACGCGATGGCCAAGGTCATCACCGAGAACGACTACGGCTACGCCCTGTTCGGCGGCGGCCTGCTCGGATTCGAGATCGGTGCGGGCCTGACCGCCCGCCTCGGCGCCGGCGTGACGATGGAGGTCACCGCGGTGAAGGCCGACGGCGGCAAGCTGGTCGCCGAGCGTCCGGTCCTCCAGGACTCGGCGATCGTCGACGTCGGCTACGTCTCTGAGCCCGCCGTGATCATCGGCCGCCTGAACGCTTTCGACAAGAGCGAGAACGGCTCCGGTGACGCGGAGGTCGTGGACATCGAGGTCGAGCTCTCCGACTGGTCCACCAAGGCCACGATGGTCAATCGCGGCGAGTCTGGCGATTCGGGTGGGGTTGACATCACCGAAGCCGACATCCTGGTCGGCAGCGGCCGCGGTTTCGGCGGCGAGGAGAACCTCACCGTCGCCCGTGAGCTGGCTGAAGCCCTCGGCGGCGAGGTCGCAGCGACCCGCGCGATCGTGGACGCCGGCTGGATCCCATACGCGACTCAGATCGGCCAGACCGGCAAGACGGTTGCGCCGAAGCTGTACCTCGGTGCCGGTGTTTCCGGCGCGATCCAGCACAAGGTGGGGATGCAGAACTCGGAGAACATCCTTGCGATCAACAAGGATCCAAACGCTCCGATCTTCGAGTACTCAGACCTCGGGGTCGTCGGGGACCTGCACAAGATCCTCCCGAAGCTGACCGAGGCGATCAAGGCGAAGAAGGGCGGCTGACCCAGCCATGGCCGGGGCCGCTGTAGAGCCCGCGGAGTTCCCGCCGCCGTTTGACGAGCGTGACCTCATCGTCGCGCCGACCGATCCCGAAGATGAACGGATCGAGGTCGGCATCGCGATCGCGGGTGGCGGCCCGGCCGGCCTGGCATGCGCCAACCGTCTGCTCGACCTTCTCGAGGACGAGCCGGAGCTGACCGAGCGGCTGGGTGAAGTCCCGGTCGCTGTGCTCGAGAAGGGCAAGGTCGCAGGTGCGCACGAGCTATCCGGGGCCAACATGGTCCCGGGCCCGATGCTCGACCTGTTCCCGGACCTCAAGCCCGAGGACTGGCCCTTCGCCTACCAGGAGGTCACCAAGGACGCCGTCTACCTGCTGACGAAGAAGGCGGCGCTGCCCCTGGTGCCGATGCCGCCCAACTTCCGCAATCACGGCAACTACGTCATCTCCGTGTCCAAGCTGGCCCGCTTCCTCGCTGAGAAGGCTGAGGAGAAGGGCGCGTACATCCTCACCGAGACGGTCGCCGACGGCCTGCTCGTCGAGGATCGCATCGTCAAGGGCCTGCGCTCCGGCGATCGAGGCCGCGGCAAGGATGGCAATCCGCTCGGCAACTTCGAGCCCGGCTCCGACGTCGTCGCGAAGGCGACCGTGCTCGCCGAGGGCACCCTAGGCCACCTAACCCAGAGCGCCTCGGAGTACTTCGACCTCGGCGGCTCCCTGCCGGTTCGCTGGGAGCTTGGCGTCAAGGAGGTCTGGGAGATCTCCGAGCCCCTCGACAAGGTGATTCACACGATGGGCTGGCCGTTGCGAAAGCGCGCGAAGCTGAACGAGTTCGGCGGCAGCTTTATCTACCCGATGGGCGAGGACAAGCTCTGCGTAGGCCTTGTTGTCGGCCTCGACTACACCGACTCCACCCTGTCAGTCCACGACCTGCTCCAGGAGCTCAAGACTCACCCGTTCGTGAACAAGCTGCTGAAGGGCGGCAAGCGCGTTGCATGGGGCGCGAAGACGATTCCCTCCGGCGGCTACTTTTCGATGCCGCGCAGCCTGGCGGTGCCCGGCATGGTGATCGCCGGCGACGCGGCGAACATGGTCAACGTGCCGACGCTGAAGGGTGTCCACTACTCGATCCGCGCCGGCATGCTGGCGGCCGAGTCGATCATCGACGGCCTGAAGCGCGACGACATCAGTTTCAGCTCGTACCACGACGCTGTCCACCGCTCTGAGATCGGCAAGGACCTGTTCCAGTCGCGCAACATGCGCGCGCCGTTCTCGAAGGGCTTCTTCGTCGGCGGTGCAATTGCCAGCGCGATGACGATCACCCAGGGTGCCTTCCCGGGTGGCAAATGGGATTACGAGCACGACACCGAGATCGCCATGGACGATTACGGCGCCTCGAAGACGTACCCCGATCCCGACAACGAGGTGACCTTCAACAAGCTCGACTCCGTTTTTCTCTCCGGCAACGCGACCCGCGACGATGCGCCCAACCACGTGCGCATCCAGAACCACGTGCCGCGCGAGTTGGCGAAGACGTGGGTCAACCTCTGCCCGGCGCAGGTCTACGAGATCCCCGAGTCCGATCTCGAGTCGAACGCGGCCACCGTGGACGTCCACGTGACCGCATCGAATTGCGTGCAGTGCGGTGCCATCAACGCCAAGGGCGGCCGCCTGACCATGCCCGAAGGCGGCGACGGCCCCCTGTATCAGGAGACCTGAGCGCGACCGGGCCGTGGAGGCCGGCTCGCCACACACCGACCGGGTCGAGCTGCGGGACGGCCGCGTGGTGCTGGTCGCCCCGCTCCACCCCGACGATCGCGCCCGCTATCTCGCGGCCCTCGAGAAGACAAGTCCCGATTCCCTCTACAAGCGCTTTCTGACGCCGGTGGAGCGGCTCTCGGAGTCGCAACTGCGGTACCTGCTCGAGATCGACCACCGCGACCACGAGGCGTTGATGGTGGTGGACGAAGATGCCGGGGAGGCCGTGGCAGTGGGCCGCTTCGTGCGTCTCGACGATCGCCCGCGGGCGGCCGAGGCCGCCGTGATCGTGGTCGACGACTGGCAGGGCAACGGCCTTGGTAAGGCACTATGCCGGCTGCTGGCTCAACGCGCCCGCGAGATGGGCATCGAGGTGTTCGAGGCCACCCTGCTGGCGGAGAACACCGCGATGATGGCGCTGCTCACCTCGCTTGGGCCGGTTCGCCGCACCGCGACCGAAGGTCCCTCGATAGTGGTCGAGGTGGCGCTACCCGACGAGGGCATTGGCGAGCACATGACGGGCGTGCTGCGAGCGGTGGCCGCAGGCGACTTCGAGCTAACCACTCCCGCGAGCGGGTCGGAGCACCAGCCGCAATAGGGTGGCGACGATGAAGATCCACCACCTGAGTTGCGCGACGATGTGCCCCCGAGGCGCGAAGCTGTTGGAGGGGGAAGGGGGGCTGCTCGAGACGACCGAACTTTGCGCCCACGTCCTGCTGGTTGAGACGAGCGATGCGCTGGTTCTCGTGGACACCGGGTTCGGCCGCGACGACGTCGCGAATCCCAAGCGCCTGGGCCAGCCATTTCGCGCCTCGATCCGTCCAGTCCTCTCGGTTGAGGACACCGCCCACGCCCAGATCCGGGCGCTGGGCCTCGACCCTGCCGACGTGCAATACGTCGTACCGACCCACCTCGATGTCGATCACGCCGGCGGCCTTCCCGACTTCCCGGGTGCCGAGGTGCATGTGTTCCGCCCCGAGATGGAGGCGGCGACGGCACCGTCCCTTCGCGAGAAGCTCCGCTACATCCAGGGGCAGTTTGCCCACGGCCCCGACTGGCACCCGCACGAGGTGAGCGGCGACGAATGGATGGGGTTCGAGGCTGTGCGCGTCATCCCGGGGCTCGAGCCCGAGATCGTGCTCGTCCCGCTACCGGGCCACAGCCGCGGCCACTGCGCGGTTGCGGTGCGCGACGGCGACGGGTGGCTCCTCCACTGCGGCGACGCCTACTTTCATCGCAACGAGATGAAGACGCCGCCGTCCTGTCCACCGGGCCTGCGCGTATTCCAGAACCTGGTCGGCTACAACCAGAAGGCACGGCGCTCAAACCAGGAGCGGCTGCGTGAGTTGGCGGCCCGGCGCGGCGATGTCGTGCGCCTGTTCTGCGCGCACGACACCACCGAGCTGCGAGCCATGCAAACCCGGGCCTAGAGGTCCGGGTTGTACTGCCGGACGCGCGACTTTGCGCGCGAGCACGAGAGGCCAGTGCCCTTCGAGCTGACCCCGACCGCCTTGGTCTTCGCGTAGTACTTCGCCTGTGGCTTGAGCCGGCGTTCGATGTTGATAGTCCACTTGCCGGCGCTGTTGGTCATGTCGGTTCCGAGCCTCTTGTCTTTTCCGGCGAGTTTCCGGTAGAGCCGGACCTTACGGTTTGGCTTGCACTCGCCGAAGGTCGACTTGACCTTGCCGTGATACAGGGGCAGGCTGCGCGCGATCCCGAGTTTGGTCTCGCTCACAACGCGCGCATTCGCCCCGCTGGAGACAAGGCCTCCCATCGCCACGGCCGCCACAGCGGTGAGCGCGAGCGCCCCCATTCGCTTCGAATTCATCTGTACCCCTTCGATCCTCGTAGGGACGGATACACCCCGCCCGAGTTGCCGGAGAGTCTAAACCCGGCGGCTAGAATCTGCGCAGCATGAAGACCGAGATCCACCCCGAGTACGTCGTCGCCCACGTCCACTGTTCGTGCGGCAACGACTTCATCACCCGATCGACCAAGGCCGACCTCCACGTCGAGATCTGCTCGGAGTGCCATCCGTTCTACACCGGCAAGCAGAAGCTGGTGGACACCGGCGGCCGGGTCGAGCGCTTCCGCCGCCGCGCCGCGCGCAGCCAGCAGTCCTAGCCCCTTCGCTTTCTCCCGAGCCCATTGGTCGGGTTGTGAGTCCTGCCTGTCTGAGCTGCGGTCGCGTGCCGCGTTAGCCTCAGCCGAGGATGATCGAGCGCTTGGTGGAACAGATCGAAGGACGGTTCGCCGAGCTGGAGCGCCAGATGTCGGATCCGGCAGTGATCGCCGATCAAGGCCGCTACGCCGAGGTCGGGCGGGAATACCGCCACCTTCAGGACGCGCGTTCCCTCGCCAGCGAGTGGCGAACCGTGCGCGACGACCTGGAGGGTGCGCGCGAGCTGCTCGACGAGGACGGGGAGGATGAGGAGCTGCGCAGGGTCATGTCTGAGGCACCCGCTCGGATCGAGGAGCTTGAGGAGGCGATCCGTCTCGCGATGGTCGAGCCCGACCCCAACGACGACAAGAACGTTCTGGTCGAGATCCGTGGCGGCGCCGGCGGCGACGAGGCGTCCCTGTTCGCAGGCGACCTCTACAAGATGCTTACCCGCTACGCCGAGCAGCGCGGGTTCAAGACCGAGGACCTCTCGCTCTCACCCGCGGACATGGGCGGCTTCAAAGACGCTACCTTCGCGATCAAGGGCGACGGCGCGTATTCGGTCTTCAAGTTCGAGGGCGGCACGCACCGGGTCCAGCGCGTTCCCAAGACCGAGTCGCAGGGGCGGATCCACACCTCCACGGCGACCGTTGCGGTGCTTCCCGAGGCCGAGGAGGTGGAGGTCGACATCGACCCCAATGATCTGCAGGTCGACGTCTACCGGTCGTCGGGGCCGGGCGGGCAATCGGTGAACACCACCGACTCGGCCGTGCGGATCACCCATGAGCCGACAGGAATTGTGGTCGCGATGCAGGACGAGAAGTCGCAGCTCCAGAACCGGGAGAAGGCGATGCGCGTGCTGCGTGCACGCCTCTACGAGCGCAAGGTGGCTGAGCAGAACGCCGAGATAGCAGCGGAGCGCCGCTCCCAGGTGGGCTCCGGCGAGCGCTCGGAGAAGATCCGCACATACAACTACCCGCAGGGCCGCGTGACCGACCACCGCGTCAAGGTCACCGCGCACAACCTCGACGAGATCCTCGACGGCAATCTGCGCGAGTTCACAGACGCCCTCGCCGCGGAGGAGAAGCGCGCCCTGCTCGAGATGCAGGCAGCGGGCGCTTGACCTTCGCCTCGGGGGCCGTAGGCGCGCTGGCGGCAGCATCCGACGCCATCGGTGCCGCTGGTTCGGACAGCCCGCGGCTCGACGCCGAGCTGTTGCTTGCGAAGGCGAGCGGTCTGACGCCGGCCCAGATGGCCGCTGATGCGCCGCTCGACCCCGGCGCCGCCCGCCATTTCGCCGAGTTGGTGCGCCGCCGGCTGAGACGCGAGCCGATTGCCTACATCGTCGGCAGTCAGGGGTTCAGGCGGATCGAGCTGGCGGTGGACCCGCGGGTATTGATTCCCCGACCCGAGACGGAACTGCTCGTCGACCTTGCGCTCGAGCGCAAGGCGACGTCGGTGCTAGATGTCGGGACCGGCTCGGGGGCGATCGCGCTCGCCGTCGCCCACGAGCTGCCCGGTGCGAGCGTCATCGCAACCGACCTCTACCCGGAGGCGCTCGACGTCGCCTGCGGCAACGCGCGGCGACTCGGATTGGCGGATCGGGTTAGCTTCGAGGCAGGCACGCTCCCCGCGGCGGGAGGCCGGTTTGACCTGCTGCTCGCCAACCTGCCGTACGTCACGGCGCTGGAGTGGATGGAGCTGACGCCCGACGTGCGCGACTTCGAGCCTCGTGGCTCGCTGGTTCCGGGTGTGACTGGGCTGGAGGCGATCGAGACCCTGCTCGCCGAGCTGTCGGTCTCCAGCCGCGTCGCTGCGACAGCGATCGGGCTTGAGGTGGGGGAGGGGCAGGCGGGCGCGGTCTCGGAGCTGGTGCGTCGCGCAGGCTGGGAGCGGGTCGAGATCCGGCCTGACCTCGCGGGCATCGAACGCGTCGTCGTGGGGGCCCCGGCTTGAGCCGGATGATCTCGATCGAGCGTGACGGTCCGGAGCTCGCTCGCAGCGAGCTCACGCGCACCATCGCCGGAGGCGGCGTTGCGGTGTTCCCTGCCGACGGGCTCTACGGCCTCGCCTGCGACCCGTTGAACGCGGCAGCGATCGGGCGAATCCACGCGATCAAGGGCCGGGACGACGGCAAGCCCGCGGCGGTCCTGTATTTCGACCAGCTCGTGATGCGCGAGCTGTTCGGCAGCCTCGGCGAGCGCACCCGCGAGGCGATTGCCGCGCTTTTACCCGGACCGGTGACGGTAGTCGTCCATAACCCGGACCGCCGCTATCCGCTCGCCTGCCGGGAGGATCCGAAGCGCCTCGGGCTGCGCCTGATTGGCGGGCCCTTGGCGGGTCTCGCGGCACCCCTCTTTCAGACGTCGGCCAACCGCAGCGGAGTTGCCGCCCCCGGCGCGTTCATCGACGTGCCGACCGGCGTTTTGGAAGGCGTTGATCTGGCGATCGACGGCGGCGCGTTGACCGGCGTGCCCTCGACGGTTGTGGACGTTACGGGGCTTGAGCTTGAGGGTGGCTGGTCGCTCCTGCGCGAGGGCGCCCTGCGCGCCGCGGAGGTCGAGAGCGCGCTCGCCGGGGTTGCGCGGGGCTGAAGCTCTGGTCAAGCATTGATCGCTTCGAGCGCCTCTTCGAGCGAGAACGAGAAGTCGAAGCGCTCGAGCATCCCGTCGCGCATCGTGGCGACGGCGACGGCCTCCTGGGTCGTCTCGACCCCGCTCGACTGGCCGCGCGCATGGAGCCGGAACTCCACGGCCACCCGGCGCTCGGAGCCGGGGTGGAAGCGAATCGGCTCGAAGCGGATCTCGTCCATCACCTCGTAGAAGGACTCCCACCAGTGGCGCAGGCCTTCGCGCCCCTGGTAGAGCTGCGGTTCAGCAGCGAGGCCGGGCAGTGTCTCCATGCGGAACTCGGGGTGGACGTAGGGCATTACGGCCTCGTAGCCATCCTCGTAGAGGATCCCGAGGGCCTTCTCGAGGGTCTGAATGTCCTGCTCCGCCATTTCCGGCGCTATCGTCGCACCGATGCGGATTGCGGTTGGCTCTGACCACGCGGGCTTCGAGCTCAAGGAACTCGTTCGCGCCGTGCTCGAGGGCAAGCATGAGGTCGTCGATGTCGGCACGGACTCCGAGGAGTCGACCGACTACCCGCTCCACGCCGAGGCGGCAGCGAAGCTCGTCGCCAGCGGTGACGCCGATCGGGCTGTGCTGGTGTGTGGCTCGGGCGTGGGGGTCTCGATCGTCGCCAACAAGGTCGACGGTGTGCGGGCCGTCAACGCCCACGACGTCGACGAGGCGGAAATGAGCCGTCGTCACAACGACGCCAATGTGCTCACTCTCGCGGGAAGGCGCCTCAGCGCCAAGCAGGCCGGGTCGATTGTTGAGCGGTTCCTCGCCACCGAGTTCGAGGGCGGACGACACCAGCGCCGCGTGGACCAGATCACTGCTGTCGAACGAAGTTGAAGCGCGGGCTGGTTGCGCTGGCCGCCGCAGCGGCGCTGCTGGGCGGCTGCGGTGACGGTGGCGACGAGGCGCCCGAGTCCTTCTATACACCGGTTGCACCCCCAGCGACCGAGTCGACTGAGCGACTCGTCCCGCGTGATGAGCGTGGCGAGGTCGCACGGGTCCTGGCCGCGATCGAGTCCGGCGAGCAGCTGGCCTATCCGCAGGACGGGGGGACGTTCGAGAACCGCGAGGGTCTACTGCCCGACGAGGAGTTCGGCTACTACCGCGAGTACACGGTGCCGACGCCCGCCTCGCCCGACCGCGGAGCCCGGCGGCTCGTGATCGGCGAGGGCGGCGAGACGTACTACACGCGCGACCACTACGCCTCCTTTGAGCGGATCGAGCCGGAGGACTTCACGCCGTGACGGTGCGATTCACCGATGCGGGACCCGATGCGAATCGCCCCGGCGTGGCCAGGATCGCCGGTGGCGAGTTGACCGAGCGCGACGACCTGATGGACATGCTTTCCGAGGCTCTCGGGCTGCCGGACTGGTTTGGCCGCAACTGGGACGCTCTCCGCGACGTGCTAAGGGACCCTGATCTGCGAAACGACGTATCCACGGTCGTGATCGCGGGCGCGAGCCACCTCTGGCGTGAGCATCCTCGGATGGCAGGGTCGCTGGTCGAGGTCTGGCAGGACGCCGAGCTTCGCCTCGTCTTCGAGTGGTGAGGCGCTAGGCCAGGGCTGCGGCGCCGGCGGTGACGAAGAGGTCACGTGCCAGGCGTAGCTCGGCCGTATCGCCGCGCTCGATCCACTCCAGGCAGAAGCCCTCCATCGCCACCACGACGAACGTGGTCGCGGCCGGGACCCGGGCGCGACCGACGCCGGCGTCAAGCAGTAGTTGGGAGAGCACCTCGCGCCAGCGCGTCTTGATCTGGCGAAGGGCGGAGCTGATCTCGTCTTCGACCACAGAGACGGCGTTCAGGTCAAAGTAGGCGCGGGATAGGCGCACGTCGCGCTCGAGGATGGTCCAGATGCCGTCGGCGGTGCCCCGGAGGACGTCCTCGATGGTGTTCGCTCCTTCAACACCGGCAAGGACGTCGCGCGTGATCATCTCGCCAAGCTCTCGCGCGGCCGCGGTTACGACGCCCTGCTTTGAGCCGAAGTGATACGAGATCAGCGCCTTGTTCTCGCCAGCGCGCGCGGCCACCTTGGCGATCGTCAATCCCGCGTAGCCATCCGCCTTCAAAACCTCGAGGCAGGCCTCGAGGATGCGTTCGCGCGCGCCCGAGTCGGGGCGCCCCGGGCGCGCGCGTGAGGCGGGCGCCTCACTCAAGCGGCAAGCAGCGCCGGGTCGAGGCCCATCGCGGCGAGCTTCTTCGAGAGCGCTTTCGCGGCGTACTCGAAGATCTCGGACGAGTGGTAGAACGGCGTCTGGAAGTCATACGGGTCGTCCACCCAGGGCGGCACGAATACGAGCGGCGCAACCGGGAGGCACTCCTTCAGCGTCGCCTCGACGATCTTTGCGTTGGCCGGATCGGCCTTGATCGCGTCGGCGAGGAACTTCACCCCGAAGCCGACGTGGCGAGACTCGTCGCGGTTCACGGCCGTGAACCCCTGCACGAAGCCGGGGAACCAGCCGCGCTCCTTGAGCGAGCGGATCATGAACCGTGCGGCGGTGAGGGCGAGCATCCCCTCGATCACCACCATGTAGACGGTGACGCCGCGAACCAGCGCGGAGAAGTTGCTGGGATCCTCGCGTAGGCGCTCGGCGCAGTCGTGGAGGATGCCGTCGAACATCGTCTCCCAGTCCTTGTTGACGACGTAGCGATGCTGGTCCAGCTGCTCGGCGATGCCGGCTGCGTCGGAGTTGAACACCTCGCGGTAGAAGCGGTCCCAGAAGACCACGTGCTTCGCCTCGTCAGAGATCTGGGTCGTCAGGAAGAGCTGTGCCTCCTTCTGGGGGGCGGCCAGGGCGAACGGCAAGAGCTCGACCGTGACCCTGTCCTCGGCGATGAAGAACTCCGAGAAGCCGAAAGCGAGGAACTTGCGCTCCTCATCGGTGAACATGTCCGGGTCGGCCCACTGGCGGGCGTCCTCGGTGAAATCGAAGTCCTCGGTCGACCAGTGCTGGCGCTGCCAGCGCATGAAGAGCTTTTCGTAGGAGGGGGCCGCCTCGATGATCCGGTCGAGCCCCGACATCACCTTGTCGATATCGCCGTCGAGGAGAACCTGGAGCGCCTCGTCCTCCGCCACCAGGTCTGTCGTACCCGCGCCGTTCGTACCTGCACCGTTCTCGCTCACGCGTTCCTCCTCGGTCGTTCGTCGCAATTCTTAACCGCTCGACCAACAAATGTCAAGTCGTCCCACCCCGCCGACCTCGTGATCGCCCCTCCGGTGAGGTGAATATCGCTACTTCGGCGGGGGAGCGGCGGGGGAGCGGCGGAATTCGAGCGCGTCGGCGATGCGCTTGACAACATCCGACGGGTGCTTCGTGAGTTGATTCCACGTGACTCGAATAACGGCGTAGCCCCAGGCGACCAGGCGGCTGTCTCGGAGCTTGTCGTGTTCGATCTTTGCCGGGGTGGAGTGGAAAGCAAGGCTGTCCATCTCGACGACGAGTTTCGCCTCCTCGAAGAGGATGTCGGCAGAGTACGGGCCGATTGGTGCTTCGGTTACCGGATGTGGCAGTGGCGAGGAGCGGATCAGCTCGAGCAAGCGTCTGTGCGCCTCCTCCACCGTCGCCGAGGGCGGCTCGTCGCGGTCGATCAGCCTCCAGATCCCGCGCACTCCCCGGCGACCGCGGTGGCTCCAGAGGTAGCGCATCATCTCCTCGCGTGTGTATAGGCGCCGCACGAGTCCTTCGTCGTAAGCCCGCTTCAGCTCCCAGAAGGGTGCTTGCGAAGCGAAATCGAGTACGGAGCGCAGCGGCGAGGTCACCGGCACGCCCTGATGCGTTGTCCGCTCGCCGGCTACGAGCCGGTCGGTCACGTGAGTGCGGATTAGTCGGGGGCCGCGGCATCGGCGATCCAGAATCGTGACCTGCAGTGCGAAGCCCGCGCGCCACTCGATCATCCGGAGCAGCTCGACGCCGCTGCGATGAGAGATCCATGCGTTGGGATGACAAGCGAGGACCGCCGCCCACTGGTCGGCATGCCGCACGGCGGCGCCGTGTCCGACGCGATACACGCCCGGCACCACCGTGCGCAGCAGACCGGTTTCGAGCCAGGTGTCCACCGTTCCCTGCGGTACGCCCAGCGCGAGCAGCTGCGCCCGTGCGATCTGGCCGCTCTGACTCTCGGCGAGAGCGGCGACGGCCAGCCACCTCCCCTTCCGCCGAGTGCGCGATTCTCCCCTCACCGAGGAGGAAATCGCGATTTCGGCAGGGGTATGCGCCGCCGTCCCCTGCGACCTCGCGATCGTCCCCCCGGTAAGGGGGAAATCGCTACTTCGGCGGGGGAGGGCGGCCATCGTCCCGGTACAACCCCGGAAGTTGCACCGACGCCCCGGACGGTCGGGTGCGTGTGTCAACCTAGGGCCGTGACCGACCTCCCCGACGACTTCCAGATCGCCCCCCTCGCCGAGGTCGATCCCGACATAGCGAGGGTCCTCGACCGCGAGCTGGCGCGTCAGCAGGACACGCTGGAGATGATCGCCTCGGAGAACTTCGTGCCCCAGGCGGTGCTCGAGGCGGTCGGCTCGGTGCTCACAAACAAGTACGCCGAGGGCTATCCGGGCCGCCGCTACTACGGGGGCTGTGAGGAGGTCGACGTCGCCGAGAAGCTCGCCATCGACCGCGCCAAGTCTCTGTTCGGCGCTGAGCACGCGAATGTCCAGCCGCACGCGGGCGCGCAGGCCAACAACGCTGCCTTCATGGCGCTGCTCGAGCCCGGCGACACGATCATGGGCCTCGCGCTCGACCACGGTGGGCACCTCACCCACGGGATGAAGCTGAACGTCTCGGGCAAGCTCTACGAGGTCGTGCCCTACCACGTGCGGCGCGAGGACTTTCACGTGGATATGGAGGAGGTCGAGCGCCTCGCCACGGAGCACAGGCCGAAGCTGATCATCGCCGGCTGGTCGGCCTACCCGCGGCAGCTGGACTTCGCCGCCTTCAGGGAGATTGCGGACTCCGTTGGCGCGAAGCTGATGGTGGACATGGCCCACTTCGCCGGTCTCGTCGCCGCGGGAGAGCACCCGAATCCGGTGGAACACGCCGACGTCGTCACCACCACCATCCACAAGACCCTCGCCGGCCCGCGCAGCGGCCTCATCCTCTGTCGGGAGGAGCTGCAGAAAGACATCGACCGGTCGATCTTCCCCGGCCAGCAGGGCGGCCCGCTGATGCACGTGATCGCGGGCAAGGCGGTGGCGCTGAAAATCGCTGCCTCGGAGCCCTTCCGCGCCCGCCAGCGCCAGACGCTTGCGAACGCTCGCGCTCTCGCCGAGGGCCTGATTGCAGGGGGAGTCAGCGTCCTTACCGGCGGCACCGACACCCACCTCGTGCTCGTTGATCTCGGACCCGCGAGCCTGGACGGCAAGGAGGGCGAGCGCCGCCTTGACGAGGTGGGGATCACCGTCAATCGCAACGCGATCCCGTTCGACGAGCGCCCGCCGATGAACCCCTCCGGCCTTCGCATCGGCACCCCCGCGCTGACAACCCGCGGGCTGGGCGAGGAAGACATGCGCGAGATCGCCGACGTGATCGCCGTCGCGCTCTCGGACCGCTTTGAAGTCGAGCGTGATTCGCTTGCGGAGCGCACCAAGGCGCTGATGGCAAAGCACCCGCTCTATCCGCAGCTTTCGCCCGCTCTGACCTAGGCGCCATCTAGCCTCGGGGGATGCGCGTCTGGGTCGACTGCACCGCCGCCGCGCATCCGCTCGTGCTCAGACCGGTGATCGAGCGCCTGCGCGAGCACGGCCACGCTGTCGAAATCACAACTCGCGACTACGGCCAGACGGTCGGGATCCTCGAGCGCCTCGACCTGGCCCATACGGTTGTCGGCTCCCACGGTGGGGCGTCAACCGCCGGCAAGGCACGGGCCCTCGCGGGCCGCAGCCGCGCGCTGATCCGCTGGGCACACGGACGCGAGTTTGACCTCGCCGCGGGTCACGGCTCCGTCGACCTGGCGATGGTCTCGGCCGCGCTGCGTATCCCCTCCGCCCAGATGCAGGACTACGAGCATGCCGGCCTTCAGCGTCAGCTCGCCTTCCGTGTTGCCAAGCGAGTCCTGGTTCCCGATGCGATTCCGGTGGAGGCGATGCGCAAGGCAGGCGCAGCCGAGCACAAGCTCGTGCGTTACCCAGGACTGAAGGAGGACTACTACCTAGCCGACTTTCAGCCTGATCCCATCGTCCTCGAGCAGCTGGGCCTCGATCGCGAGAGACTTGTGGTGGTCGTCCGCCCGCCGCCTGAGACCTCGGCCTATCATGCGCCCAACAGCGTTTACGACGCCGTTCTCGACGCCCTGGCCACGCGCGACGACGTGACCGCGGTCGTTATTCCTCGCACCGTCGGCCAGGGTGCCGTCGCCCGCGGCCGAGCTGCGCGAGGCGAGCCCGTCGTTGTGCCCGATCGGGTGATCGACGCCCAGAGCCTGATCGCCTACGCGGACCTCGTGGTCAGCGCTGGAGGCACGATGAACCGAGAGGCCGTGGCGCTCGGCACCCCCGTGCGGACCATCTTCGCCGGCAAGATGGGGGCTGTGGACGAGCGGCTCGAGCGTGAGGGCCTGCTGCTGCCACTGCACCCTCATGAGATCGCCGGACTGCAGCTGCGAAGGCGCGATCGACCTTCGGGGGTGCAGAATCCCCGTGATGCGGGCTTTCTGGTGGACGGCATCCTCGGCGCGGCAGGCTGACCGATGCTCGTAGACGCAATCCCCGAGACGATTGACGCGGTCTACGCGTTCGCGTTGGCGGCGCTCCTTGCGCTGATCCTCGTGCCGGTTGCAGAGCGCTTCGCTCGCCGCGTGGGCGCGATCGACACCCCCAACGAGCGCAGCCTGCACACGACGCCGACGCCGAAGCTCGGCGGATTGGCGATCCTGGTGGGCGTCCTGGTCGCCGGCTTGCTCTTTTTGCCCGAGGGCGAGGAGACCCGCTCGATCCTCGCCGGCGCCGCGGTGATCGCGCTGGTTGGGGTGCTCGACGACATTTTCGACCTGCATGCCGCGGCCAAGCTCGCGGGACAGATCGCAGCGGCGATCATCCCGGTCAGCTCTGGGGTCGTCGTCTCCGGCTTCACGCTCCCCTTTGTGGGGGGCGTCGAACCCCAGACGGTCGAGCTGATCGGCAACATCGACCTCGGTGAGGTGATGACCGTCTTCGGGATCGTCGCGATCGTGAACGTGATCAACCTGACCGACGGAGTAGACGGCCTGGCTGCCGGGGTATGCGTGATCTCGGCGGTCTCGCTGGCGATCATCGCCCTCTCGCTCGACCGCAACGCGGCGGGCGTGCTGGCGGCCGTGACCGCCGGCGCAGCGCTCGGGTTTCTGCGCCACGGTTTTCCCCCCGCCTCGAGCTTCATGGGCGATACGGGCTCGAACCTCCTCGGATTTCTGCTCGGGTGCATTGCGATCCAGGGGGCGCTGAAGACGAACGCCGTCGTCGCCCTGTTCTTGCCGCTGATCGTGCTCGCGGTTCCAATCCTCGACACGGGCTTCGTGATTGCCAAGCGCATCAAGTACCGGCGCCCGATCTACGAGGCCGACCGCTGGCACTTCCACCACCGGATGGCGAACCTGGGGTTCAGCCAGAGACGGACACTCGCCTACCTGTATGCCTGGGCGCTGATAATGGCCAGCCTCGCGCTCGCGCTGCGCTTCGTGCCCTACTCGGATGATCGCGGCAACTTCGACCCGGTGTGGACCGCGGTGATCCTGGCCTGTCTGCTGCTGGCGCTGGCGGCGAGCGCGTACCTGGTGGTGGTGCTCGAGATCCTCAAGTTGAGAGGGATTCGGCGCCGTCAGCTCGCTGAGGCGAGGCCTGGCTCGGCGCCCGGCGACGTGGATGCCGGGGTCGCCCGCGAACTCGAGACCGGCAGCTTCGAGGTGATCGATCCGGAGACGGGCGAGTTCGAGGCGATAGACACTTAGGGAAGCCTCGGTAACCCCTCGAGTATCGGATATATTCGCCCTGCCGCACGGGACTGCGCGTCTCCCGATGCGGCTTGCTCTTCCTTTGGCGCCAAGACCAACATTCGCAGCGACGAAACCCCTTGCACGCCCCCCGGTTCCGAGATTCCGACGACTCCGGCTCGCCCGAGCAGGATCGATGCCGCCACCGCCGGCATGCATCTGGTGGGGACGATGGTGGCCGTGGCCGCAGTGGGCTACGGGGTCGGCTCGCTCATCGGGGCGGCGGTTCCACTCGGATTGATCGGCCTGTTCGTCGGCCTCGGCGCGGGACTTGCCCTTGTCTACGCTCGCTTTAGGCGGATCTGAGCCCGTGAGCGCGCCCGCCGGCGCCTCGCGGTCGCCTCTTCGCTACCTGGATCTGGCGCTGCTCGCGATGGCGCTTCCGATCTTCATCGTCGCGGAACTTCCGATGCTGGGCCTCGCAGTCGCGGCGACGGTTTGGCTGGCCGCTCGTGGTGCCATGCACTGGGCCGAGCGGCGGATGCTCGAGAAGCTCGCGTCCGGTGAGCGCCGAAGCGCCATGGCGTTCAAGGCGTTCTCGACCATGGGTCGCGTGTGGCTCGTCGCCGGAGCCGTTCTGGCCGTGGGAGTGATCGGCGACCGGGAGGACGGCCTCGCCGCCGCCATCCTGGCCGCCGCCCTGTTCACCGCCGAGTTCGTCGGCACCGCGATCTCGCGGGCGATCAGCGAGGACGCCACGTGAGTCGTAGGGCAAAGGTCTTCCTCGCCCTGGGCATCTACTTCGGGATAACGATCCTGCTACTCGTCATCGTCGGCAGCGATGGCAAGAACGAGGGGTTCCAGCCGCAAAACGAATTCAAGCTCGAGCCGTGGATCGACATCGCGATCGGCGGCGTGGACATTTCCATCACCAAGGCCGTTCTCTATCTCGTACTCGCGAGCGCGGCGACGATCGGAGCGATGGTCTTCATCGCCCGCCGGATGACTCGCGAGCCGAATCGTGTTCAGATGGCCGTCGAGCTGGCGTTCGATCTGACCCGCAACAACATCACGAAGGGCAACATCCCCGACGAGGACCTGGCCCGGCGCTGGTTCCCCTATCTCGCCACGCTGTTCTTCTTCATCTGGTTCTCGAACATGCTTGGTTACCTGCCGCTGCCGACGAACACCGAACACAAGGTGGACATCTTCGGGCTCGAGGTGCCGACGTTTGCGATCTATGCGGCCACAGCCAACATCTCTATTCCGATCGTTCTCGCCCTGATCTCGACCTTCGCCTACCACTTCGAGGGAATTCGCAAGAAGGGCGTGATCAAGTACTTCGCGAGCTGGCTGCCCTCGGGACTCGAGGACATGAACATCGGCGGCAAGATCGCGATCTTCTCAATCGAGGCGATCTCGCACCTGGTGCGCCCGATCTCGTTGTCGGTACGGCTATTCGCCAACATCCTGGCCGGGCACCTGCTGATTCTCTTCATGGGCGGTGGGCTGGCGGTTCTGCTGGGGCTCGCGGCCCTGGGCGCGCTCACGTTCCCGATGGCGTTCGCCTTTTTCGTCTTCGAGATCGGTCTGGTCGCGACGCTCCAGGCCTTCATCTTCTCGACCCTGACCGCGATCTACATCGGCGGCGCGACCGCCGACAGCCATTAGTGACAACGGAGAATGACTTGAGTTTGTGCGTGAAAGTTACTAAGATACATACAGCTTGTATGTCCAACGAACAAGGAGCACCAAAATGGACGTATTGATTCCCCTGGCGCAGGCGGCAGAGGGCGTTACCGACGACGGCCTGAAGTCGATCGCGCTCGGCGTCGGCGCAGGTCTCGGCTCGATCGGGGCCGGCATCGGCATCGGCATCATTTTCGGCAAGGAGATCGAGTCGGTCGCCCGCCAGCCCGAGATGCGTGACGAGCTGCAGTCGATCCGCTGGCTGGGGTTCGCGTTGACGGAGGCCGTTGCCTTCTACACGTTCATCTTCGGCCTGATCGCCTTCTTCCTCTAGGCCGAGGGAGCAGGTAACCGCAGTGGAGTTCGCAAGCGACATCGGAGGCTTCCTCCTGCTCGCCACCACCGAGAGTGGTGCCGAGGAGGAGGGTGGCAGCTTCCTCGTCTCGCCAGGCCTGGGCCTGATGATCTGGACGCTACTCGCGTTTGGAGTCACCATGTTCGTGCTCAAACGCGCAGCGTTCCCCCGGATCGGCGAGGCGCTTGAGAAGCGCGCCAACGCCATCCGGGAAAACATCGAGGCGTCCGAGCGCCAGCGCGAGGAGGCGGACGAGCTGCTGGCCGAGTACCGGGCGCGGTTGAAGGAGGCCCGCGAGCAGGCCGACGACATCGCCGCCCGCGCCCGCAAGGCCGCGGACTCGGCGGTTGCCGACGCGACCTCGGAGGGTAAGGCGAAGCGCGAGGAACTGGTCGCCGCCGCGCGCAAGGACATCGAGAACGAGACGAAGCGCTCGCTCGACCAGCTGCGCAAGGAGGTGGCGGATCTAACGGTTCTCGCCACCGAGCGAATCACCCGCAAGTCCCTGTCCGGCGACGATCATCAGAAGCTCGTCGAGGAGGCGCTGGCCGAGGTTGACTTCTCGGCTCTGAGTTCCGGGGGGCGCAAGTCGTAGTGGAAGAGCTGGCTCGCGTGTACGGCGACGCCCTGTTCGGGGTCGCCAAGGAAGAGGGAAATGTCGACCAGGTTCGTGATGAGCTGGTCGCGTTTGCCGACGCCATGAACGAGAACCGCGAGTTGCAGATCTTCTTCTTCAGTCCCTACTTCTCATCGAAGGAGAAGAAGGAGGGGATCGCCCGGGTCCTCTCCGGGGGTAGCGAGGCGACCGTCAACTTCCTCGAGTTGCTGGCCGAAAAGCACCGGATGCCCGCGATCTTTCGTATCCGCAGCTATTACGAGGATCTCTGGGCCGAGGAGAACAAGCGCCTCGAGGTCAGCGTCACGAGCGCCGTGCCACTCGACGGGAGCATCGTCGATCGCGTCGGCGCCGAGATCGAGCGCCAGACCGATCGCAAGATTGACATCCGCAGCGACGTCGACGAGGACATCCTCGGCGGCCTCGTACTTCGGGTAGGCAACATGGTCCTCGACGCGAGCCTGCGAGCAAAGCTGGAGAAACTGAGAAAGGAAGTCGCTTCGGCGGCTTGATGTATTTGATGAGCGACGCGAGTCGCGAAAGCGGCATTGCCCCAGTGGCAACGCATTGATTAGGAGCTGAACGCAAGTGGAGATTCGTCCAGACGAAATCGGCAACATCCTTCGCGACCGGATCTCCGGCGCTGACGTCGACGAGGCGCAGCTCTCGGAGGTCGGCACGGTCCTTCAGGTGGCAGACGGCATCGCCCGTATCCATGGGCTCGAGAACTGCATGGCTCTCGAGATGCTCGAGCTGCCGCACGGGGTCACCGGGCTCGCGCTCAACCTCGAGCAGGACAACGTCGGCGCCGTGCTGTTCGGCGAGTGGGATCAGGTGGTCGAGGGCGACCAGGTCAAGCGCACCGGTCAGCTCCTCAGAATCCCGGTCGGCGACGAGCTGCTCGGCCGCGTGGTGGACCCGCTCGGCCGCCCGCTCGACGGCAAGGGCGAGATCAACGCCAGCGAATCCCGTCCGGCCGAGTTCAAGGCCCCCGGAGTCGTGGAGCGCCAGCCGGTGGAAGAGCCTCTTCAAACCGGGTTGAAGGCAATCGACGGGATGATTCCGATCGGCCGGGGACAGCGTGAGCTGATCATCGGCGACCGACAGACCGGAAAGACCGCCGTTGCGATCGACACGATCATCAACAACAAGGACTCCGGCGTGGTCTGTATCTACGTCGCGATCGGCCAGCGCATGTCCACGGTGGTGCAGTTCCAGAAGATGCTCGAAGACGCCGGCGCGATGGACAACACGATCATCGTTGCCGCGCCCGCCGACGAGGCGGCGCCGATCAAGTTCATCGCTCCGTATGCGGGTTGCGCGATGGGTGAGCACTTCCTCTACAACGGGGGACACGCGCTCTGCATCTACGACGACCTCACAAAGCACGCATTTGCATATCGGCAGATGAGTCTTCTACTGCGTCGTCCGCCGGGCCGCGAGGCGTATCCGGGCGACGTCTTCTACCTGCACTCGCGCCTGCTCGAACGGTCGGTGAAACTGAACGACGAGCTCGGTGGTGGGTCGCACACTGCCCTGCCGATCATCGAGACGCAGGCGAACGATGTGTCGGCCTACATCCCGACCAACGTCATCTCGATCACCGACGGGCAGATCTTCCTCGAGTCAGATCTCTTCTACTCGGGCGTCCGACCCGCCATCAACGTTGGTGTGTCGGTCTCCCGGGTGGGTGGCAACGCGCAGACGAAGGCGATGAAGAAGGTTGCGGGCAAGCTGCGCCTGGAGCTCTCGCAGTTCCGTGACCTCGAGGCGTTCGCGCAGTTCGGCTCCGAGCTCGACCCCGAAACCCAGAAGTCGCTCGCCCGCGGAGAGCGACTCGTCGAGATGCTCAACCAGAACGAGCGTCAGCCGCTTTCGGTCGGCGAGCAGGTGGCCTCGATCTATGCCGGCACCGGCGGTTACCTCGATCGTCTGAATGTCGATCGTGTGCATGGGTTTCTCGAGGCTGCGATCAGCCGCCTCAAGTCGGAGTACAAGGACCTGCTGGGCCGCCTCGACCAGGGCGACTGGGGCGACGAGGAGGAGAAGGAATTGGGCGACGCGCTCGCCGAGGCAGTCGACGACTACGGACCTGATCTCGACGAGGACGGGCAGCCGCTCGACGAGGGCGAGTCCGACCGCATTCGCTCGGAGGAGCGCTCGGCGCCAGGCCGCACGGCGTCGGAGGGGGGCGACTCGGGGTCTGACTCCGAGGAAACTGACCCCACGGACGGCGCCAAGCAAGAGGTTCCCGCCTAACCCATGGCCACGCGCAAGGAAGTCACGGCGCGGATCAGTTCGGTCAAGAACATCCGCAAGATCACGCGCGCCATGGAGATGGTGGCGGCGGCGCGCCTGCGGCGTGCCGAGCAGCGCATCGAGGCCATGCGCCCCTACGCGCAGGCGATCCGCAAGCTGACCAGAGAAGTCGCCGAGACCGACGAGACGATGGCGTCGCGCGTTCCGCTGATGGAGACGCGCGAGGTCAAGCGGGTCGGGATCCTGCTCGTGACGGGCGACCGCGGTCTCGCCGGCGCCTTCAACTCGCAGATCATTCGCGAGGGCACGCGGCTCAAGCGTGAGTACCAACGCGAGGAGAACGCAGAGGTGATCTTCAGGCTGGTCGGGCGACGCGGCTCCTCAACCATGACCTTCCGAGGCGAGAACGTCGAGGAGTCCTACACGGGCTTCACCGAACGCCCCGCGTTCACTGACGCGCGCAAGATCTCGCGAGACCTCACAGCGTCGTTCCGCGACGAGGACGTTGATCGCGTGGACCTCGTATACAACCGCTACGTCTCGCCGCTCACCCAGTACGTGCGGCGCCAGACGCTGCTGCCGATGTCCGACGCCGAGGTCTTCGGCGAGGGCATCCCCGAGGAGCAGGGTCCGGCCGACGAGGAGTTGGCCGACGCGCACCAGAAGTCGGACATGATCCACGAGCCCGACGCGGAGACGCTGCTGCCGATGCTGATCGAGGAATACGTGGACCTGTCGGTCTACCGTGCGTTGCTCGAGTCGTCGGCGTCGGAGCTGGGAGCACGCATGACGGCGATGCGGAGCGCCTCCGAGAACGCGGAAACGATGATCGACGACCTCACCCGGGAGATGAACCGGGTGCGGCAGTCCGAGATCACGCAGGAAATTCTTGAAGTAGTCGCGGGCGCCGAGGCGCTCGGTTAAGGAGAGACATGGAAGCCACTGAAACTCGCAACGGAACCAACGTCGGCGCGGTCGAGCAGGTGCTCGGCGTCGTCGTGGACGTCGCCTTCCCCGATGAGCTGCCCGAGATCTACTCAGCGCTCAAGATCGAGGTCGAGGAGTCCGGCGGCCGGCCCGCCATGGACCTCACGCTGGAGGTCCAGCAGCACCTCGGCGACGACCGTGTGCGCGCCGTCGCCATGGACGCCACCGACGGCCTGCAGCGTGGCGACGAGGTGACCGACACCGGCGGCCCCATCTCCGTGCCCGTTGGCGAAGGCACGCTGGGCCGCATCTTCAACCTGCTCGGCGAGCCGATCGACAACGGCGGGGAAGTGAAGTTCGACGAACGCTGGCCGATCCATCGTCCGGCCCCTTCGGTCGAGGACCTCGCCCCTGCGCAGGAGATCCTCGAGACGGGGATCAAGGTCATCGATCTGCTGGCGCCGTACGCCAAGGGCGGCAAGGTCGGCCTGTTCGGTGGCGCGGGCGTCGGCAAGACGGTCCTCATCCAGGAGCTGATCCGCTCGATCGCCGAGGAGCATGAGGGCCTGTCGGCCTTCTGCGGCGTCGGCGAACGCTCGCGCGAGGGCAACGACCTCTGGCTCGAGATGAAGGAGTCGGGCGTTATCGACAAGACGATGCTCGTCTTCGGCCAGATGAACGAGCCGCCCGGTGCGCGCCTGCGCGTCGCCCTGTCCGGCCTGACGATGGCGGAGTATTTCCGCGAGCAGGGCGGTCAGGACGTGCTGCTGTTCATCGACAACATCTTCCGGTTCGTCCAGGCGGGCTCCGAGGTGTCGGCGCTGCTCGGACGTATGCCTTCAGCGGTGGGCTACCAGCCCACGCTCGAGACCGAGATGGGAGAGTTGCAGGAGCGGATTTCCTCCACCCAGAAGGGGTCGGTCACCTCGATCCAGGCCGTCTACGTCCCCGCGGACGACCTGACCGACCCGGCGCCGGCATCCGTCTTCGCCCACCTGAACGCGACCACCACGTTGTCGCGGTCGATTTCGGAGAAGGGCATCTACCCCGCGGTGGACCCGCTCGACTCGACCTCGACGATTCTCAAGCCGGACATCCTCGGCGAGGAGCACTACAAGACGGCCACCGACGTGCAGGAAACGCTCCAGCGCTACCGGGAGCTGCAGGACATCATCGCCATTCTCGGCATCGACGAGCTGTCGGACGACGACAAGCAGTCCGTGAACAGGGCGCGCAAGATCGAGCGCTTCCTCTCGCAGCCGTTCTTCGTCGCGGAGGCCTTCACCGGCCGCTCCGGCGAATTTGTCTCCGTCGCCGACACGGTCCGTGGATTCCGTGAGATCCTTGACGGCCAGCACGACGATCTGCCCGAGGGCGCCTTCTATATGAAGGGTGGCATCGACCAGGTGACCGGCACCGAGGAGAAGGGCTCCAACGACGAGGGTGTCGAGCGCGAGCAGGCCGAGGCCGAGGAGCGCAAGGAGAAGGAGGCCGAGGAGGCCGAGGGCGGTAACGGCGAGAGCTGATGGCCGACGAGCACCGATTCGAAGCCGAGGTCCTCACCCCCGAAGGGGAGGTCTTTCGCGGCGAGCTCTTCCAGCTCTCGACTCGCACCTCAGTGGGCGAGGTCGGGATCCGGGCCCGCCACGCGCCGCTGGTCGCGCGCCTGGTGCCGAACGAGTTGCGCCTGTGGACCTCGGACTCCGAGACTGACGTCGAGCGCTATGCGCAGGGTGAGGGCTGGCTCGAGGTATTCGCCAACCGCGCCCGCGTGTTGATCGCCGAGGCAGTCGCGCCCGACCAACTCGACTCCGGCGAGCTGAAGCAGCGCCTGGAGGAGGCCGAGCAGCGCCTCTCCGAGGCCGAGGACGGCTCCGCGGCGGCCGAGCAGGCCGAGCGCGACAGAGCCCGCGCTCAAGCCTTCATCGAGATCGCCGAGCGAGCCTGACCCTGCCAATAGGCTGATCGCTCATGGATGAGCGGTTGCTCACGGAGAAGCTGATCGGCGTCGATACCTCCGGGCGGGAGGGGGTAAAGCTGTGTGCGGGGTTTGTGCGCGGCTGGCTCGAGGCGCGCGATATCGCCGTGCGCGAGTCCTCGTGCCGGGGACTGCCGGTTCTCCAGGCGCGTGTGGGTCCCGACAATGCGGAGACCACGCTCCTGCTCCACGGCCACCTGGACGTCGTGCCCGGGCGTCCCGAGCAGTTCGAGCCGCGGGTCGAGGGCGACCGCCTCTTTGGCCGCGGTGCCTACGACATGAAGGGTGGCTTGGCGGGGCTGATGCTGGCGCTGGCCGACCTGCGCGACGTCGAGGGCGTCGCGGTGCGCCTTGGGATCGTCTCCGACGAGGAATCCGAGGAAGAGGACGAGCGCGGCGGCGACACCCTCGTGGACGAGGGCTTTGCAGGCGACTTTGCGATCACCGGCGAGCCGACCGACATGCTGATCGGGATCGCAGCGAAGGGTGTGCTGGCGATGAGGATCCGGGTCGAGGGCCGAGCTGCACACGGCGCCACCCCGTGGCTGGGTCAAAACGCGATCCTGCGCGCGATCGAGGTTTTCCGGGCTATCGAGTCGCTACCGTTTGCCCAACGCTCATCCAGCCTCTATGACCGGCCATCGATCAATCTCGGCCGGATCCTTGGGGGCGACGCTCTCAACAAGGTGCCAGACGCTTGTGTCATTGACGTGGACGTTCGATACCTGCCCGAGCAGGATCCCGAGGCGATCCTCGACGAGGTGCGCACCGTGGACGGCGCCGACGTGATTTCGACCTTCCGCCGCCCCCCCGTGTTGATCGACCCCAGCTCAAAGTTCGTGCGTGCACTCTGCGCGGCGGCCTCGCCTCACCATCCCGATGCGGTGACCACTGTCGGCAGGCACGGCGCCTCCGACGCGGTTTCGTTCCTGCGGGCAGGAATCCCGGCGGTTGAGTTCGGCCCGCTCGGCGCCGGCCACCATGGCCCCGAGGAGTGGGTCTCGATCGAGTCACTCGCTAGCTACCGGCGCACGATCGGCGACTTCGTCCGTTCCCTGGCTGTCGGGAACGGGGAGGGGGAGTCGTGAGCGACGAGACGCACGACGAAGAGCGCAACGACACGCCGGTCGAGGGCGAGGACTCGCAACCCGAAGTGCCGCCTCCCTCTACGTGGGCCGGCCGCAAGCGCAGCGGCGGGGTCGAGCCAGAGGCAGAGTTGGAGGACCCCAGCGGTCTCACCGCGGAGTTCGACAGCCTCGAGACCGAGCTGGCCGCGGAGCTTGCGGGCGACGAGGACGAGCCGGAGGTCGGCGACGAGGACGAGCCGGAGGTCGACGACGCCGACGAGCCGGAGGTGGACGACGCGGACCTCGCCGAGGATCCGCCCGACGAGTTCGAGTTCGAGGACGACGAGGATGGAGAGGAAGCGGTTGAGGAGGAGGACGAGGAGCCGGCCGAGGAGGCTGCCGCGGCGACGCCTCCGGTCGGCGCCACGACCGAGGCGGACACCCTCGCAATCTCCGACGAGGAGGCAGCCCGCGAGGCCGCACATGCGGGCCTGAGGGCCCGTACCGCCACTGAGGCCGCCCGGCGAGGGTTGACTGTCCCGACCGGCGAGGCCGTGGTGCCGCCGGTGGCCTCCGTCGCAACCGCCTCCACGCAGGGCGATGGCACGGGGGATGCGCCCCCGGCCCGGGTCTGGTGGCGCTTCGTTGCCGCGACCTTCGTAATCATCGCCTCGATGGCGGCCGCTACGTCGGTCTCCTTCCTGCTGTTTTTGTCCGATATCGCCGACGGCCTCGGCGACAGCGGGGCGTTCAACGACGTGAAGGGCGCGCTCGAGAACGTGGAGCCCGGCGAGCCGCAGACGATCATGATCCTCGGCTCCGACAAGCGCAGCGGCACCCCGGGCGACCCGGGTCGTTCCGACACCACCCTGCTGCTTCGCGTGGATCCCGACAAGGGGCTTCTCGCGCTCCTCTCACTGCCCCGCGACCTCAAGGTCACGATCCCCGGTTACGGCACGGACAAGCTGAACGCCGCCTACTCCTACGGCGAACAGGCGAAGAAGAACGGTGGGCCGGAGCTGACGCTCAAGACCGTCAAGGACCTGCTTGGAATCCCGATCAACCACGTTGTCAACGTGGACTTCACCGGTTTCTATGAGGCTGTCAATGCGATCGACTGCGTCTACATAGACGTGGACCGGGAGTACTTCCATTCGAACGAAGGCCTCTTCGGTGACCAGCTCTACGCCGAGATCGACGTTCCCGCCGGATACTCGAAGCTCTGCGGGTACACCGCGCTCCAGTTCGTGCGCTATCGCCATGAGGACAACGACCTCGTCCGCGGCGCCCGGCAGCAGGACTTCGTCCGCGAGGCGCGCCAGCGGATCCCCCCGCGCAAGCTCCTGCCGGTCTTTGGCGAAGGCAACGAACTGATCGAGATCTTCAAGGACTACACGACATCCGATATCGACGACGTCGCGACCATCATCGACATGCTCGAGACGTTCATCTCGGTTCGCAACGCGGAAGTGCGCCAGGTGGACCTGGGCGAGATCGTCCCCGACGGCGGGGTCGAGGCAACTAACGAGCAGGTCGAGGCCTCGGTCGACATGTTCCTCGGTACGGACATCGATCCGGACGCCGCGAGTGCCGATCCAGTTGCTCCGGAAAAGCCGGCCAAGCGCGAGAAGAGGAAGGACAAGCCGAAGCAGGGGGCCGATGCCGCCCCAAGCGTGATCGACTCGACCGGCGCCGCCCAGACCTATTCCGCCGAGTTCACGAGAATCCTCAAACGCCGCAAGGCGAAGCTGCCCGTCTACCAACCGACGGCGATCCTCAGTCAGTCGGAGATTCTCGACGACTCGCGCGTCTTCGAGGTGGCCGGGTTCGACAACAGGGGGGTCTACCGCGGCTACAAGTTCGTGATGTCCTATCCCGAGTCCGGCTTCAGCTCCTACTACGGGGTGAGCGGAGTGAACTGGCTCGATGCGCCGATCCTTGACAACCCCAGCGAGACAAGGAACGTCGAAGGCCGCAACTACCTGCTCTTCTACCAGGCCGACAAGCTGCGCCTGGTCGGCTGGAAGACCGAGAAGGGCTCCTACTGGGTCAACAACACCCTCACCCAGTCGCTCTCCGAGGCGGAGATGCTCGAGATCGCCACCGGCGTCCGCGATTACGTCGGCTAGACGACTAGCCTCCCGCGCGTGAGCGAGCCAAAGCAGCCCATTGGCGTGATCGGGATCGGCTGGGTCGGCCTCGTTTCGGCCACCTGCTTCGCCGAGCTCGGGCACGACGTCGTCGCCCTGGACATCGACGAGGCGAAGGTTGAGGCCCTGGGCCGCGGCGAGGTGACCATGCACGAGCCGGGCCTTCCGGAGGTGTTGGCGCGAAACGCCGAGCGGCTGACCTTCACAACCTCGATGGACGCCGTTCTGACCGCGTCAAAGATCCTGTTCTGCTGCGTGGACACGCCGCCGACGTATTCAGGCGACGCCGACCTCTCCCGGGTCCGGGCTGTGGTCGAGAAGATGCCGTCCGGGGGCGAGCACGCGCTGGTGATGAAGAGCACCGTGCCGTCGGGTACCGGCGCCGCGATCCGACGCGAGGTTCCCGACCTCGCCTACGTGAGCTGCCCCGAGTTCCTCAAGGAAGGTTCGGCGCTCGACGACTTCATGCGGCCTGATCGGGTCGTGGTGGGCGCCGACGCCGGCTCGGAATGGGCGGCGGAGGACGTGGAGGCGATCTACTCGGCCCTGCCGGGTCAGCTCGTGCGCACGGACGTGGCCTCGGCGGAGATGATCAAGCTCGCCTCAAACGCGTTCCTCGCGACCAAAATCTCCTTTATCAACGAGATCGCGAATGTCTGCGAGGAGACCGGTGCGGACGTGATCGAGGTCGCGCGCGGGATGGGGCTCGACGAGCGGATCGGCCCGAGCTTCCTAAACGCCGGCCTAGGCTTCGGCGGTTCGTGCTTTCCAAAAGACGTCAACGCTCTCAAGCAGCTCGCCGGCAACTCCGGCTACCACTTTCAGCTGCTGAACGCGGTGATCGAGGTAAACGAGCTGCAGAAGCGGCGGGTGATCGCCAAGCTCGAGAAGCATCTCGGCTCGCTCGCCGACAAGCGGATCGCGGTGCTCGGGCTCGCATTCAAGCCGAACACGGACGATATGCGCGAGGCGACAAGCCTCGTGCTCTCAGCGCGGCTCCAGGGCGAGGGGGCGACGGTCGCCGCGTACGACCCGGTTGCCACGGCCACCGCAACAGAGCTGCTACCGAACGTGGAGATGGCCGACTCCGCCGAGCATGCGTTGGAGGGCGCCGACGCGGCGGTGCTCGTCACCGAGTGGCCGGAGTTCGCCAAGCTCGACTGGGCAGCCGTCAGGCAGCGCATGGCGCAGCCGGTCGTGGTGGACGGCCGCAACTTTCTGGATCCAGACGCGATGCGCGAGGCCGGATTCGCCTACGAGGGCATCGGCCGTGCTGGCTCAGATGGACCGGTCTGATGCAGGCGCTTGTTTTGGTCGGCGGCGAGGGCACCCGCCTTCGGCCTCTGACGCTGACCCAGCCGAAGCCGGCGATCCCGCTCGTCGACCGGCCGTTCATTCGCTTCATGCTCGAGTGGTTGGGGCGCCACAGCGTCGAGAGTGTGGTGCTCGCTTGCGGCTTCCGCGCCGACGACCTGCGCTCCGCGCTGGGCGACTCCGTCCCGGGCGGCCCGGAGATTGCCTACCTTGAGGAGCGTGAGCCTCTCGGCACCGCGGGGCCGATCAGGCTCGCCGCCGATCAGGGCCTGCTCGCGGACCGGTTTTTGGTGTTGAACGGCGATGTCCTCTCGGACCTCGACCTGACGGCACATCTGGCCGCCCATGTCGAGCGCGATGCGGTCGCGTCGCTGGCGCTGTACGCCGTCAAGGACCCGTCGGCCTACGGGCTGGTGCGGCTCGCCGACGACGGTGCTGTGCAGGCATTCGTCGAGAAGCCGGACCCCGCTGAGATCGACACCAACCTCGTCAACGCGGGCGCCTATGTCCTCGATCGCGCGGCCGTGGACCTGATCGCTCCCGGGCGGGCCGTTTCAATCGAGCGCGAGGTGTTTCCGCGCCTAGTGCGACAGGGGCTCTACGGGCTAGCCCTCGAGGGCTATTGGATGGATATCGGAACGCCCGCGCGCTACCTGCAGGCGAGCTGGGACATCCTGGGCGGAGCTGTGAAGACGGAGGTCGCAGCGCGCACCGACGGCTCGGGACTGGGCATCGACGAGCACGCCGACGTGGACGGAGGAGCAACCGTGGAGGCGCCAGTTCTGGTCGACTCCGGCGCGATGATCGCCGAGATGGCGGCGATTGGCCCACGCGCGGTGGTTGGGCGCGACTGTGAAGTCGGCGCCGCGGCACTGGTTGCCGGAAGCGTGCTGCACGCCGGGTGCCGGATCGGCGCCGGCGCGCGCGTGGAGGGCTCGATCCTTGCCGCCGGGGTGGAGGTCGGCGCCGAAGCCGCCGTCGCCGAGGGCTCGGTGATCGGCGAGGGCGCTCGCATCGAGGCCGGAGTTGTGCTGGAGCCCGAGACGAAGCTGGAGCCTGGAGGCGTGGCGGCATGACGGTGCACGAGCGCATCGAAGCGATCCGGGCCATTGACTCCCAGGGCCAGCTCGACGACGTGCTGGAGATGCCGGCGCACCTGTCCGACGCCCTGTTCCGGGTCGAGTCCGCCCGGCTGGGGGAGATGCAGTCGAGCGGCCTCGTGGTCTGCGGGATGGGGGGCTCGGGGATCGGAGGCGAGTTGGCACGCGCCGCGATCGGCGACAGGCTCTCGCTGCCTCTCACCACAACGCGCGATTACGCGCTCGCGCCCTGGACTCCACCCGATCGCGTCGTTCTCTGCGCGAGCTACTCGGGCAACACCGAGGAGACGCTGGCGTGTTTCGAGGCCGCCGAGGCGATCGGGGCAAAGCGGATCGTGACTACCACCGGTGGCGCTCTGGGCGAGGCGGCGCGCAAAGCAGAGGCGCCGGTGATTCCGATTCCAGCCGCTCTCCAGCCGCGCGCGGCCGTCGGCTACATGGTTGTGGCGGCCGCCCAGGTCGCGGCTCTGGCTGGAGCGACGCCCGGCATGCGGATGGAGATCGACTCGGCGGCGGCGGCGTTGCGTGGCGCGTTGGACGGCATCATCGAGCGCGCGGTCGGCCTCGCCGACGCGATCGAGGGCTCGTTCCCGGTCGTGTACGGAGCGGATCTCACCGCCCCCGTGGCCTACCGCTGGAAAACCCAATTCAACGAGAACTCGAAGCTGCCCGCAATCTGGCACGAGATGCCGGAGATGAACCACAACGAGATCGTCGGCTGGCACCCGGGCAACGGCGCCGAGCACTTCTCGGCGATCTTCCTAGCCGACGTCGATCAGCATCCGCGCCAGCGCGAGCGCATGGAACTGACCGCCGAGCTGATCGCGCCCGGGGCCCACACCGTGGAGATGATCGAGACGGAGGGCGACAGCCGCACCGCCCGGATGCTGTGGTCGGTGTTGCTCGGCGACATTGCCTCGCTCGATCTCGCGGCAAGAGCAGCCATCGACCCGTCGCCCGTCGCCGTGATCGAGGAGCTGAAGGACCGGCTCGGACGCCCGTAGGGCTCAGGCTGCTTCGGCTTGGGGCTGCTCGACGTCAGGCGGATCCTCGGCCTGGGTCGTCGTCTTCTGGAAGAGCGAATCGGGCTCGGCGTCCTCGTCGAGCCTGCTCCGCGCGATCTCGCCGCGTAGGCGTTCCTCCAGGGTTTTCAGCTCGTCGGCGAGGTGGGCCTGACCGCGCTGCTCCTGGACGATCATCAGCAGCGCTATTCGCTCGCTCACAGCCATCACCTCACGCTTGACGGTGGCCGCGACCAGCGCCTCGCGCTCCTGGGCGAGCGCATCAATCATCTCTCGCCGGATCTCGCGGGCGAGCAGGAGCAGACGTTCCTCGCTCGCCAGGGCGTGGACATGCTGATCCGCTCGTTTGCGGCGCCGAAGCCAGCTCACGGGCATCAACGAACCCTAGGCACGGGAGCGGACGCCAAGTTCGAAACCCCATCTCGTAACTGACTCTTTGGTCAGTACCCTTTCCGCTTCGTGGCGCTGCTCGACGACATCGCCGGCCTGATTCGTGGCGGTGTCCTTCGCGCCGGGGAGGGACTTGTCGCGATCGGCCGCAACGGAGAGGGGTCCGAGGGGTCCGTGAATGGTGTCGCGGAGCTGGAGCGGGTCGCGGTGCCGGCCCCACCACCCCCGCCAAAGGTGCTCGTTGCACGCGACCTCGCCAAACACTACGGCGAGGGTGGCACTGCCGTGCGCGCCCTCGACGGCGCCTCGCTGGAGGTCTTGCAGGGTGAGATGGTCGCGATCATGGGCCCGTCGGGCTCCGGTAAGAGCACGATGCTTCACCTGCTCGGTGCGCTCGAGACGCCCAGCTCAGGTGAGATCAGCCTGGGCGGCGAACGCTACGACGGGCTCGACGACGCCGGGCTCACCAGAATCCGACGTGACCGGATCGGCTTCGTCTTCCAGTTCTTCAACCTGCTGCCGTCGCTCAGCGCCGAGGAGAACGTGCTGCTTCCGGCGCTGATCGCCGGCGACCGTGGCGAGGCCATGCGCTCTCGCGCCCGTGACATGCTCGACCGGGTAGGGCTCGGCCACAGGCTGGAGCATCTGCCCTCCGAGATGTCAGGTGGCGAGCAACAGCGCGTCTCGATTGCGCGCGCGCTGCTGCGCAACCCCGAGGTGGTCCTGGCCGACGAACCCACGGGCAACCTCGACTCCCGCTCCAGTTCCGAGGTGTTGGACCTGATGCGCGCGCTGGCCAACAACGAGCGCCAGACGCTGGTGATGGTGACGCATGATCCGGGCGCGGCCTCGATCGCCGACCGCATCATCTTTCTGCGCGACGGCCGTGTGGCCGGCGAGGTCCCCGGAGGCTCCAGGGTGCGCGTCTCCGAGGCGTTCGCGGCGCTCGAGCGCTAGCTGCACCCGGGCTCCGCTCATGCGCTCCTTCGGCTCCCTCGCCCTCCGTCAGGTTCGCTCCCGGCGCGCCCGCGCGCTACTGACCGCAGCGGGCATCGTGCTCGGCGTAGGAATGATCCTCGGCGTCCTGCTGCTCGCGGCAACGATCAATCGCACCTTCTCCGATCTCTACGCGTCGGTGTACGGCAAGACTGACCTTGTCGTTTCCGGCTCGGGTGAGGATTCTCTGCGCGGCCCCACCCTGGCCGAGGTGCAGGGCACGGCGGGGGTCAGCGACGCAACCGGCCGAATTCTCAGCATCTTCACCCTGGTCGACGATGACGGCACAGCGCCGAACGACGCGGAGCGACAGCTCAACGTGGCGGGCCAGGATCCGAACTCCGAGAACCTCACCGATTCGACCCTCACCGACGGTCGCGATCCCCGCTCCGGTCTCGAGGTCTCGGTGCAGGACAGCTGGGCGCGCGCAAACGACATTGACGTCTCGGACCGCATCTCGCTGGCGACCCCCGACGGCGAGCGCCGTTTCGAGGTGGTCGGCCTGTTCAAGTTCCAGTCCGGGTTCGAGTTCGGAGGGGAGGGCTTCGGGGTCATGCCGCTCGCGTCGGCGCGAAAGGTCATGGATCGCAGGCGCTCCTGGGATGAGATCGACGTTGTGGTCGATGGTGGGGAGACCTCGATCGCAACGGTCGAGCGCCGCCTCGACCGAGAACTGCCCAAGGGCGTCGAGGTGGCGACTCCCCAGACCAAGAGCGACGACGTCGAGTCCCAGCTCCAAGCCTTCAACGCGATTCTCTACTTCTTTGCCGCGATGGCGCTGTTCGTCGGCGGCTTTCTGATCTTCAACGCCTTCAACATGACGGTCCTTCAGCGGACCCGGGAGATCGGGATGTTGCGGACGCTTGGGACGCCGCGCAGCGCGATCACCAGCTCGGTGCTTCGCGAAGCTGCGATTCTCGGGCTGGCCGGCGCCGTGCTCGGGCTCGCGCTTGGCCTGGCGCTCGCCTGGGCGCTGACCGAGCTGGTACGCGCACTCGACTTTCCGGTCGGAAAACTGGTTCTGACCTGGTGGGCACCGGTTGCGGCCGTCGTGACCGGCCTTCTGACGGCGGTTTTCGGCGCACTGATCCCGGCGCGTCGGGCAGGCCGGACCTCACCGATCAGGGCAGTGCTGGGTGGCGGCGGAACCCGCAGCCGGCTCGACCCTCGTCGGGCAGCACTGGGGCTCGCACTGATCCTGCTCGGCCTTGGCGGCGCGTTCTGGCTTGGCGCCGCCGACGAGACCACGACCGTTGTCGCCGCCGCGGGAATGGCCGGCACGATTGCGATCTTCTTCGGCATCGCGACGATCGCTCCATTCGTCGTGCGTCCGCTTGTGCGTGTGCTCTCGTGGCCATCACGAAAGCTGTTCCCGGTGGAAGGGCGGCTTGCCGCCGACGCCGCGCGGTCGGACCCGGGCCGGACCGCGTCCACAGCCACGGCGCTGCTGATCGGGCTCGCGCTGGTGGTGGCAGTGAACAGCCTCGGCTCGAGCTTTCTGAAAACGATCTCCGATGAGTTTGACCAGGCATTCGCTCGCGACCTGACAGTCCAGCCCGCAGGCCTCTCGCCGGGGCAGGGACCTCAGCAGACGATCGCGGCGAGCCTGCGCAAGCGCCTGCAGAAGATCCCGCAGGCCGCGGTGGTCGCTCGCGAACGCTTCGTCTTCACAAGCGACCTGCCGGGGCCGAAGGGAAAGACCAAGAGCGACGGTCTGCTCTTCGGGTTCGATCCGCCCGAGTACGAGCGGGTGGACACGACCGAGGTCGCCGGGGCGCCGCGTGACGCCGCGTTCCGCCGGATCGGTCGTGGCGCGGTTTCGGTGGGTAAGGGCTTCGCGGAAGAAGAGAACCTCGAGGTGGGCGATGCGGTGACCCTGGACGGCCCGTCGGGTAGCAAGCGTGCCAAGGTCGCGGGCATCGTCGAAACCGCACTGTTCGGGGGTCAGACGGTGGGCATGTCGCTCGAAACGATGCGCGACGTCTACGGTGTGCGCGCTGATTCGGAGCTGGCGCTCAAGGCGACCTCGGAGGCGGCCCGGCCGCAGCTCGAGCGTGAGGTGAGGCGCATCGTGCGCGAGGACTACCCGAACCTCGCGGTCCTCTCCAACGACGAGCTCAAGGCCAACGTCGAAGACCAGGTGAATCAGCAGTTTGGGATCTTCTATGCGATCGTCGGAGTTGCGATCTTCGCGAGTCTCTTCGGGATCGTGAACACGCTCACGATGTCGGTGTTGGAGCGCACGCGAGAGATCGGTGTTCTGCGCGCGCTCGGCGCGTCGCGCTGGCAGATCCGCCGCCAGGTGGCGAACGAGAGCGTCGTCATCGGCGCGGTGGGAGCGTTGCTCGGCATCGCCGTGGGTGCCGGGCTGGGCTGGGCGCTGCTCCAGGGGCTCGCGGCGGGCGTGCCGGGCGTCCAGTACCGACCGCCGTTCGCAGCGATGGGGGCCGTCGCCGTCGCCGGCGTCGTGCTGGGCCTGCTCGCGTCGATCCTCCCCGCCCGTCGCGCCGCGAGGCTGGACGTGATCCGCGCGATCAGCTACGAGTAGGCGTGCGAGCGTCAGTCGTCGGAACCGGGACGGCGGCGCTCAGACTTGCGCTGCGACTGCCGGCGCTTGGCGGCCAGCCGACGCTCTCGTGACGCGCGTGATGCCCGCGTGGCCCGGCGTGGGCGATTGCGCTTCAGGCCGGCTGCGATCCGCGTTGCCAGGCGTTCCAGCGCCAGCTCGCGGTTCCGCGCCTGCGAGCGCGCGTCCTGGGCGACCGCGGTGACGCGCCGGCCGTACCGGTGCTCCAGGCGGTCCTTCTGCTCGCGCGTGAGCGTCGCCGATGCCTCGATCTCGAAGACGGCTTCGATCCGCGACGCGGTGACGTTCGCGTGCTGTCCGCCCGGCCCGGAGGAGCGGCTCGCACGCAGCTCTACCTCGGCCAGCGGGATGTCAACCGGTCCGGCTCGCATCACGCCAACGCTCCCGTTGGCGGGTTATCGGCGCTATGCACCCATAACTCGCCAACGCCCGCCTTTGCCTAGTAGCGGTACTGGTCCGACTTGTACGGGCCGTCGACCTGGACGCCGATGTAGGCGGCTTGCTCGGGCGTCAGCTCGGTGAGGCTGACGCCGAGCGCGTCGAGGTGCAGACGCGCGACCTTCTCGTCCAGGTACTTCGGCAGGACGTAGACGCGCTTGGAGTACTCGTCGTTCTTCGTGAACAGCTCCACCTGGGCGATGGTCTGGTTGGTGAAGGAGTTCGACATCACGAACGAGGGATGTCCCGTCGCGTTGCCGAGGTTCAAGAGCCGGCCCTCGCTGAGGACGATGATCGAGTGCCCATCCGAGAACTTCCACTCGTCCACCTGCGGCTTGATCGTGATCCGCTCGACGCCCTGGGTGGACTCGAGGCCGGCCATGTCGATCTCGTTGTCGAAGTGGCCGATGTTGCCGACGATCGCCTGGTGCTTCATCCGGGCCATCTGATCGGCGGTGATCACGTCCTTGTTCCCGGTGGCGGTGATGAAGATGTCAGCCGACTCGACGACCTCGTCGAGTGTCCGCACCTCGTAACCCTCCATCGAGGCCTGCAGCGCGCAGATCGGGTCGATCTCGGTGATGATCACCCGGGCGCCCTGGCCGCGGAGCGAGTCGGCGCAGCCCTTGCCGACGTCGCCGAACCCGCAGATCACGGTGACCTTGCCGCCGATCATCACGTCGGTGGCGCGGTTGATGCCGTCCACGAGCGAGTGACGGCAGCCGTAGAGGTTGTCGAACTTGGACTTCGTAACCGAGTCGTTGACGTTGATCGCCGGGAACAGCAGGTCGCCGGTCTCCGCCATCTGGTTGAGACGCAGGACGCCGGTGGTGGTCTCCTCGGTCACGCCCTGGATGCCAGCCGCGACGTTGGTCCAGCGCTGCGGATCCTCCTCGAGCGAACGGGTGAGCGTCTCGAGGATCATTCGGAACTCCTCGGAGTCGGCCGAAGCGGGATCCGGAACGGCGCCAGCCTTCTCGTACTCAACTCCCTTGTGGACGAGCAGCGTTGCGTCGCCGCCGTCGTCGAGGATCATGTTCGGTCCAGCGCCGTCGGGCCACATCAGGGCCTGCTCGGTACACCACCAGTACTCCTCGAGCGTCTCGCCCTTCCAGGCAAAGACCGGGACGCCGGTAGCCGCAATTGCGGCCGCGGCGTGGTCCTGGGTGGAGAAGATGTTGCAGGAAGCCCAGCGCACCTCGGCGCCGAGGGCTGTGAGGGTCTCGATGAGCACCGCGGTCTGGACCGTCATGTGCAGTGAGCCGGTGATGCGTGCGCCCTTGAGCGGCTGCGAGGCCGCGTATTCCTCACGGGTGCGCATCAGGCCGGGCATCTCGTGCTCGGCGAGGCTGATCTCCTTGCGGCCGAATTCGGCGAGGCCAATATCGGCGACCTTGTGATCCTGGGCGGTGGCGGTAGTCATCGTGCTCCTAGGTCGGGTGTTCAGTCAAGACTGGATAGCCTGCCCCCGCTATGAGGGCGATGGTCATGGCAGCGGGTCTGGGAACCCGCTTGCGACCGCTGACGTACGAAGTTCCGAAGCCGATGGTACCGGTCGGGAACCGTCCGGTGATCGAGCTAATCCTGCGTTCGCTGGCCTCCCATGGCTTCGGCCAGGTCGTATCGAACCTTCACTGGTTTCCCGAGACGATCACCGGGCGGCTGGGCGACGGCTCCCAGCTCGGCGTCGACCTCACTTTCGAGCACGAATCGGAGCTACTGGGGACCGCGGGCGGCGTGCGGGGGGTACGCGAGTTCTTCGGCGACGGGCCGTTTGTCGTCATGGCCGGAGACGCCCTGACCGACATCGATCTGGCCGCGCTGGCCGCCGCCCACGAGGCGAACGACGGCGTCGCGACCCTCGCGGTCAAGCGGGTTGCCAACACCCGCGAGTACGGGGTGATCGTGACCGGCCCGGATGGGCGGATCGAGGGCTTTCAGGAGAAGCCCGAGCCGGCCGAGGCGCTCTCTGATCTTGCCAACTGCATGATCTACGCCTTCGATCCGGTGGTCTTCGACCACTTTCCCGACGAGAAGGTGATCGACTTCGCGCTCGACGTGTTCCCGGCCCTGCTGGAGGCCGATGTCCCGTTCTACGTCCACGAGACCGACGGCTACTGGAACGACGTCGGGTCGCCGCCCGAATACCTCCAGGGCAATCTGGACGTGGTTCAGGGGCTTGTGCAGGTTGAGCCCGCGGGCGAGCTCGTGGAGGGGGAGGCCGATCCCGACCAGCCGGGGGCAAACGGATTGCCCGAGGCGCGCGGTGGGCTGCCCGCGGGCACCGAGGTGGATGGCCGTGTTCTCGTCGGCGATGGCGTGAGCGTCGGCACCGGCGTGCGCTTTGACGGCCCTGTCGCGATCGGCGACGGTGCGGTTGTCGGCGATGGTGCGCGGGTGAAGTCGTCGGTGCTGCTCCCTGGCGCCGAGGTGCCTGCAGGCTGCTACCTCGTGGGAGCTATCGCGGGCCGTTCGGGGAGCCTCGCCGGTTGACGTACCGGCGGCGGATCGTCCGGGTGCCGGCGTCGTCGGCGAACCTCGGCCCGGGCTTCGACGTCCTCGCCGCGGCGCTTCAGCTGGAGCTGGAGCTGGAGGTCTGCGAGGTGGACTCCTTCTCGGTCGACGTCGGTGGCGATCCGCTACCGGAGGACGAGTCGAACCTCTGCGTACGCGCCTTCGCCGATCTGCACGCAACCGATGGCATTCGCTTTGAGATCCGCAACGAGATCCCGCTCGCCCGCGGCCTCGGGTCGAGCGCCGCCGCAATCGTCGCCGGGATGATGGCCGCCGACCACCTGTACGAGCTTGGGCTCTCCAAGGACGACATCTACCGCCGCGCCGCCGCGATGGAAGGCCACCCCGACAACGTCGCAGCCGCCCTCTACGGCGGGTTCGTGGTCTGCCCACGGCCCGAGGGCGAGCTTCTCCCGGCGCCGATGCGCCTCGATCCGCCGGAGGGCATCGAGGCAATCGTCGTGATCCCGGCCCAAGACGTCCCGACCGCCGGAGCTCGCGAGGCGCTGCCTCCCCATGTGAGCCTGGGCGACGCAGTGGACAACGTCGCCGCAGCTTCTCAACTCGTGCTCGGTATCGAGCGCGCCGACATTTCACTGATCGGCCGCGGCCTCGCCGATCGCCTGCACCAGCCGCATCGCCGGCCGCTGTACGAGCGATCGATGGATCTGGTCGAGCGCGCGAGCGGGCTGGGCGCCATCGGAGCAACGATCTCAGGGGCGGGGCCGACGGTACTCGTGTGGTGCTTCTGGCAGGACACCGGCAAGGTCACGGCCGCCCTGAGCGCCGAGGTTGGAGATTGGGCCGAGGTACGCCGCGTCCCGTTCTCGCCGCTCGGCGCCGACGTCCCGGAGCTTTGAGACGGACTACGCCCGCGCGCCGGCGGGCACCAGCTCGGTGCTGAGCGCGTCGAGCGGCTCGAGCAGCTCGGGCGAGCCGATCCGGCGCAGGATTTCGCCGGCGAGCGAGAGATAGTCCTGCCCCCGCCGTGGCTGGTGGTCGAGAATCGGAACCCCACGCTCGGCCGACTCCGCATAGGCGATCGACTGTCTGATCACGCTGCGAAACACCTTCTCGCCGAAGCGCTCGTGCAGCGACTCGAGCGTGTGGCGTGCATGTTTGGTCCGCATGTTCGCGATATTGAGGACGATGCCGAGCAGCTCGAGCTCGGGGTTGAGTGTCTCGCGAGCAAGCGCGACCACCTCCATCGCCTGCTCGACGCCCTGCAGCGAGAAATACTGGGACTGGGTGGAGAGCAGCGCGTAGTCCGCCGCCACCAGCGCGTTGACGGTGAGTAGGCCGAGCGTGGGTGGGCAGTCGATCAGGATCACGTCCTTCGAGCGCTTGAGGTCAAGCAGCGCACTGCGCAACGTCACCTCCCTGCCGATCTTGCCGGCCAGCGCCAGCTCGGCCTCGGCAAGCCGCAGGTTGGCGGGAATCACGTGACCGTGGACGGCGTCGGCAGCTCGCTCCTGACCAAGCAGGACTTCGGCCAGGGTGGGGGTGGCGTCGGGCGCCGTGTCGAAGTAGTCCGAGAGGTTTCCCTGGGGGTCGGCATCGATCGCGAGCACATCGAGACCGAGCCGGTCAAGCACGTCGGCGAGGGTCCGCACCATCGTTGTCTTGCCGGTGCCGCCCTTTTGCGAGAGAACTGCGATTGTCGTCGCCACAGGGCGAATATATGCGCCCGCCACCGGCATTGCCGCGGCGGGCGTTGGTAATAGCCGGTGACGGGGACGGCCGATCTACCGTTCGGTAGCGCTTCTCGCTATTGCGCCGGCCCCAATCTCGATCCGCTTCGGTTGCTGTACCTCAGGCTTTGGGATGCTCACCTCGAGCACGCCGGGGCGCTAGGCCAGCAGGTAGAGGCGATAGCGGCCGATCTCGAGCTCGTCGCCGTCGCTTAGCTCGGCCCACTCACTGCGGACGCCGTTGACGAAGAGCCCGTTCAGGCTGCGATCGTCCATCGCGCGGATGTCTCCGTTCTCGGTCAGAACCACCAGCGCGTGGCGGCGCGACACTGTTGGGTCGTCGAACTGGAGGTCTGCCGACCCGGAGCGACCGATCCTGGTCCAGCCCTCGGCGAGCTCGAAGCTGTGTACGTTGCCGGCTTCCTGCCAGGCGAGGGTGGCGGCGTGGTGCTCGGAGAGCGCCGAGCGCAAGCCCGCGACCGCCGTGGGCTCGGGCTTTGCGTCGACGGCGTCGACGGCTACGGTCGCACGGTCGAACAGGGAGGCGCGGCGGAAGCTCGAGCCGCCGCATGCGGGGCAGCGGGGGAGGGCGTCGCTGGCGACGAGGGAGATCGCGTAGTCGCACTCCGTGCAGGTGATCCGCCCGGCATCCAGGGCAGTCAAGTCCTCGGAACCGTTTGCGATCGTCGTCATCATCGGCTGACCTCCTGTCGTTTCCGTGCCGTGACGGGACTGCTACCCGAAACAGCACCGATCATAAACACGCACAGCAGGATTTCCCACCGAAATTGCAGAGAACTTCGGTTGTGCCCCGCTCGTTGCGTGGAAATAGACTGCTTCGTATGCGCCCCGTCTCTGCCGAGATCACGATCGACGCTCCCCGAGAGCGCGTCTACGCGCTGCTCGCAGACCTCTCCCTGCGCCTATCGTTTACCGACCACTTCATTGATTCGTACCACCTGCTTCGCATCGACGCGATCGGGGTTGGGGCAGGAGCCCGCTATCAGCTTCCCGCCGCCAAGGCATATTTCGACACCGTGATCGACGAGGCGGAGCCGCCACACCGCATCGTTGAACGCGGGCGAGGCGGCCGTCTGAATCGCGTCCCGGTCGTAACCGAATGGTGCCTGGCCGAGACCGCGGGTCGCAGCGGCTGCGAGCTTTCGGTGACGTTTTGGACCGAGCCGTCCCACCCATTCGACCGTCTGCAAGACCTGCGCAGCTCTGAGCGCAAGGTGCAACGCGGCTGGCGCCGGGCATTGGAGCGCGTGCGGGAGATCGCCGAGCAAACCGCCCCACCCGAGCGCCTTGCGCTGGCGGGCGCCGACCGCATCTAGCGCTGCCTGTTCGCGTCCCGAGCGCATAGACTCACGCGCCGTGCAATCAAAGCTATTCACAGCACTTGGGTTGGTCACCTTCCTGGTTGCAGGCGCGCTGAGCGTCGGCTGCGGAGAGAGGGAGGCCGACGAGCCCGTCGTTGAGGGTGAGCCGCTCGAGATCGGCGAGGTCCGCTACAACGTGCTCATCACCCGTTTCTTGAACCCGGACGATGTCTCCGACTCCGAATACCTGGTGGGAGCTCCGGAGGAGCCGGTTGGCGAGAGTTACCTCGGGGTCTTCATCCAGATCGTCAATGAGGGCGAGGAAGCCACGCCGACCGCCACCGACTACACCGTGGTGGACAGCGAATCGAACGCTTACAAGCCGATCGAGCTCGAGGGCAATACGTATGCGCTCGAGCCTGGCGCCGAGATCGACGCCGAAGGTGAGCTGCCGGCGCCCGACACCACCGCGTCCGAAGGCGCGATCCAGGGAGCTTTGCTCCTCTATCTCGTCGAGGACGGAATCTCCGAGAACCGTCCGCTCGAACTCGATATCCAGTCCGATGTCGGCGACGGCGTCGTCGAGCTCGACATCTAGAGCCGGATGGCCGACGGCCTCCCGGCCCCCCTGCTGCGCTTCGCCCTGGTCACGGCGACCGTCTGTGCGGTGATCGTTCTCGCCGGGATCCTGCCCGAGGTGGTGCGTTACGCCTGCGTCGGCGCGATCGTCGCGGTCGCCGCCCTGACGATCACCGAGCGCAGGCGCGAGGGCGGCGGCTGGTGGCTCCTGCTGGGCGCCGGGGCACTGCTGAGCGCCGTTGGCGCCGGCTTGGCCGAGCTGTCGGACACGGTTGGCGGCCTAATCGCGATCACGGGTGGCGCGCTGGTCGTGATCGCGTGCACGATCGGCTATCCCGTGGACCGCCCGCGCTCGACCTCATAGCTCAAGGTCACCCCCGCTGGAGATGATTCGAGCTCACGCGCCTCCGGCTCGGCTCCTCAGGGCGAGTCCGACCCGTAGCGCTACACCCGAGCTGGCAATTAGCAAGCCGAGCGCCAGGAGCGCGCCGACGTCGAGGCCGGTGAAGGGTATTCGTCCAGTTCCGCCGACGCCGCCGACGACGCTCGGCCCGCGGATATCTGTGCCCTCGACCTCGGCGCTTTCCACCGTCGTTCTCTCCGTGACCTCGTTGTCGGTGGGGTCTGGGTCGTCGCGCTTGCTGCGCACGCGTGCCACGTTATGGAGGACTCCCGTCTCCTGGGGTCGGACGACGATCTTCACCGCCTCCTCGGAGCCGACCCCGATGCCGCCGATGTTGCACGTGACGACCTCCTCGCCCTCGGAACAGGTTCCCTGCGTCGGCTCGACGTGCACCAGCTCGACGCCGCCCGGCAGTTCGTCCACGACCCGGACGCTGGGTGCGAGGTCCGGGCCCTGGTTGCCGACGACGAGGCGGTAGCGCAGCCGCTCACCCACTTCGACCGGGTCGGGATCGTCGGACTTTCGGATTCCGAGGTCGGCTTCCATGCCGTCACCGCCGCCGCCGCCGTCTCCGGTGGAGAGGTCGCGTCTGTACACCTGCTGGCGTTCCTGACCCCCGTTGCCCTCTTCGGTCAGGTTCGCGGCGGAGGAGTCCCAAACGACGAATCGTGCGGTGGATGAGAGATCGGGTTGCTGAGAGCTGGCGTTGCCGGGCGCACCGCTCTCGCCCGAGGCCCGGCTCACGAAGGTCGTCGTCCCCTCGTCGAGGTCGCGGACGAAGATGTCCGTGGCCCCGTCCTCGTCGTCCGTGCTGAGGTTCGTCGCGTCCGACGCGAAGGCCACGTAGCGTCCGTCGTCGGAGAGCGCGGCGACGAACTCGGTGAAGCTATTGGCCGGAGCTCCGCCGGAGGCGCGGCTGCCGAGGACCGTCGAATCGGCGCCGAGGTCGCGGATAAAGAGATCCTGCTGGCCGTCGGGGTCGTCGCTCGTGACGCCATTGGTCGATGAGACGAAGTACACGACTGTCCCGTCGCCCGAGATGTCCGCTCCGAAGACGCTGCCCACGGGGTCGCCGTTCTCCCGTCTGGAGACCAACTCGGTAGTCCCTGCCTGTCGGTCCCGCAGGAAAAAGTTGCCCGCGCCTGCGCCGTTGCCGGGCAGGTTCGTCGCGTCGGAGTAGAAAAGGACGTAACGGCCGTCGTCGGAGAGGTCGTCCGCGGAGTTGGTCGCGTTTGCCCCGTCGCCGTTGGCGCCATCGTCGCGGCCGACGAACTCGGTCGTGTCCGTCTGGAGGTCGCGGACGAACGCGTTTGAGAGGGAGTTGTCGTCGTCGCCGCTGAGGCTGTTCCCGCGCGAGCTGAAGGAAACGAAGCGCCCGTTCCCCGAGATCGACGGCGTGATCGAGTTCTCCTCCGAGGGGTCCCCGTTGGCGCCCGTCCCGCGGCTGACGAGCTCGGTGGTGTTGGCCTGCAGGTCGCGGATGAAGATGTCGCGAACCGACTCTCCGTCGTTGTCGGGATCGTCCACGTCCTCGGAGCTCAGGTTGTCGGCGTCGCTCTCGAAGACGACGTAGCGTCCGTCCTCGGAGATGTCGTGGTTGAAGGCGAAGCCGTCGGCCTCGGCGCCGACGGCGCCGCTCGCCCGGCTCGCGATTGTGGTGGTGCCGGCCGCGATGTCGCGAACGTAGACCCGTTCGCCGGACCCGTAGGCGACCACGTTTCCGTTGCCCGAGACCTTCGGGATCGCCCCCGGGGCTACGTTGCCCGCCGGCCCATCCTCGCGACTGACGAGGATCGTGTCGCCGGTGGCCCCAAGGGCGCTCGCCGCGAGCACGACGAGCAGGGCGCACGCCGTCGCCAACACCGTCCTGCCCCGTTCCCTCAAGCGCCGCCTCATTGGCGCTACCAGTCTAACGCCGGGGGCCGCTGTTGGAGACGGTTCCGCGGCGCCGCCCGCGTCTTTTCACTACGCTCACTTTGCCGTGATGGTTGTGCTGCGAGGGAAGGGAATCGGCCCGCCTGGAGCCGGGGCCCTCTACGCGTCCGGGGGAGCGAACGATGGGCTCTGCTGATGACGTCTCCCCGGCCGAGGTGCTGATCGTCGGCGGAGGGATTGCGGGGCTCGAGGCAATGCTTGCCTTGCACGACCTCGCCGGCGAGCGGGTCAAGCTATCCCTGCTGGCGCCGGAGCCCGATTTCGTTTACCGGCCACTCCTTGTCGACGAGCCATTTTCCGGCGAGCCCGCGGCCCGCCATGAGCTGGACGCCATTGCGCAGGACCTAGGCGCCGATCTGATCCGCTCCGGGCTCTCGCGTCTGGACCCCTCTGAACACCGCGCGTTCACGACCGACGGGGGCGAGCTCGCCTACGACTCATGCGTCGTTTGCACGGGTGCCAAGTCGCGACCGGCGTTTGAGAGTGAGGTCGCCACCACGCTGCGCTCCTGGGCCGAACCGCCGGATATTGACGGGGCAATCGACAGGGCTGCCCAGCACACGAGCAAGAAGCTCGCATTCGTGATCCCGCCAGGGGTTGGCTGGGGACTGCCGCTGTACGAACTCGCGATTCTGACGAACAGGCGGGCCGCCGATCGTGGTCTTGACCTGGATGTCGTCATCGTCTCGCCCGAAACACGTCCACTTGCGATCTTCGGCGCCAACGGATCGAAAGCCGTGGCTGACCTCTTGTCCTCACGGGGAATCGAGTTCGTCGGCGACACGGCCGTCGGAGAAGTGCAAGGAGGGCTCGTGGCACACCCTAGGGGTGAGCCGCTGGATGCGGGCGCGGTCGTCGCGCTGCCCCTGATCGAGGGTCCGAGTATTTCCGGCCTTCCCGCCGACAAAGATGGATTCATCCCGGTCGACGACTTCGGAGCGGTGACGGGAACGAAGGACGTATACGCGGCGGGCGACTGCACCAACTTCCCGATCAAGCAAGGCGGCCTTGGGACACAGCAGGCGGACGCGATCGCGGAACGCATCGCGGAGAGGACGGGGGCGCCCGTGGAGCCGCAGCCGTTTCGACCGATCCTGAGGGGAAAGCTCTTCACGGATCTCGACTCCATGTTCCTCTCGGCTCCGATCGCCGGAGGTGGCGGCGAGGGCGGTGCAGGGTCCGAGCACCTCTGGTTGCCCGCGCACAAGGTCGCGGGTAAGTACCTCGCTCCGTACCTCACCGGAGACCTCGGCCATTTCCGATCGGATTCTGCAGGCGACTGCGTGGACATCGCGGTAGCGCTGCCGACCGAATGGCATGGCGAGCCGATGGCGTTGGATCCGGTCGATCCGATCAGGTAGGCCCTCACGGGTCTAGCGTTGATGCGCCCTCAGGCGCTTTGAAGGAGAACACCGACCACGAAGGCGAGCAAGGCCGCAGTACCGCCCATCAGCAGCGTCTCGCCACCCGCTCGCCACCAGACCTGGTCGACGAAACGCGCCTTCAACGTTCCCACAGCAAAGAACGCGACGCCGGCGAGGACCGCGCTCCAGGTGAAGGGCAGAGGCACGTCGACCCCGCTCACTGACTGGAAGATGAAGATCACAAGCGGCAACGAGCCGAGCGCGACGAAGGCGACGAACGTCATCGCCGCCGCGCGCAGCGGCGAGCCGCTGTTGCGGGCGTAGCCCAGTTCTTCGGTCAGCATCGTGTCGAGCCAGCGGTCGTGGTCGGCAGTGATCGCCTCGACAACCGCCTCGAGAGCGTCGCCGCCCAGGCCCTTGGCGGCGAAGATCTGGCGGACCTCCTCGCGCTCGCCCTCGGGTACCAGCGCGATCTGTTCCTCCTCCTCGCGGCGGGCCCGGTCGCGCTGCTGGCGCTCAGCCCGGGCACCCGAGTAGTTGCTGACCGACATGCTGAAGCCATCGGCGACGAGGTTGGCCACGCCGAGGATGATCACCACGCGAGAGGAAAGCCCTGCGCCGGCGGCGCCGGCGACGACCGCGAAAGTGGTGACGATCCCGTCGATCGCGCCGTAGATGAAGTCACGCAGGTAGCGGTTGCTGGGCCCGTCCAGGCGCTCACTGATCGCATCAGCGGTGTGCTGGCGGCGCAGGCGCTCGAGCTTGAGCGCGTCATGCTGCTGACCCATCGCTCTAGCCTCGCAGCCCGCGCCAATGTGTGCGACCGCCGGGCCGGGCGTTGACTGGGCTTGGGAACGACTCGGCGGTGCTTGTCGCGCCAGTTTCCGCGGGGTAGCTGCAACACTTCGTGCTCCCAGCCGGAGAGGAGTCTCGGGTGGACGGTTGTACTAGAGGGTAGATCGCAATGAGCCGCAACGCTCACGCAGTCGCCGGTTTGGACCGATGGAGGTGGGACGGTGGCTCCTCTTCGTAACCTCGCAGCCAGGGTCCGTCTGGCCTCGATCGTCCTTGCGGGCACCTTCGCTACCACGGGGTTGTGGACGGGATCTGCAACGGGCTCCGAGGAGCCTGCTGAGCCGTATGCGAATCGTGTCCTCGCGCGCGAAGGTCTGGTTGCCTACTGGCGCCTCGGGGATGCGGCCGAGGCCGGGACCTCGGCCGTAGATTCGGCCCATGATCGCGACGGCACCTACGCCGGCAACGTCACTCGAGGTGCCGGCGGCGCCCTGAATGGGGATCCCGATACGGCCGCGAGCTTCGCCGGTGGGCGTGTTGACCTGCCGGGAATGCCGGCCAGCATCGACTTCGCGGTGGAGGGCTGGATGAGGCTCCGCGCAGGGTCAGCGAAGACCAACGGGCTCTACGGCTCTCCCGGTGCCGTGCGAGTGGTCGGCCGCCCCAACGGCTTCTTTGCCGGCGTTCGTGTAGACGGTGTCGAATACCAGCTCGCGGTCGCGACCCCCACGAACACGAGTGGCTGGGTCCATTGGGCTTTGGTACGCGACGGAGCGGTGCTCACGCTGTACAGAAACGGAATGCGGGTTGCCGAACGGACAGATCTCCCGGAGAGCGTCACCGCTCGGCTCGACGGCACCATCGGCCGCATCGGCTCCAGCTATCCGACCAAGGGTGAGCTAGATGATCTGGCGATCTACTCGCGAGCGCTGAGCGCGGCCGAGGTCAACGGCGATTACCGCTCCGCGTCCGTGTCACCGCCACCTCCGCCACCTCCGGAAGAGCCTCCGGAAGAGCCTCCGGAACCTCCTGTCTCAGGAGTGGACTTCGAGAGACGTCCCATCTACCACTCGCCGCAGACGCCCGGCTATACCGCGTGGGTCGGAGCATGGACGGCGCCAGACGGAAGTCTGCTCACCTCCTTCCCGCAAATGACAGGGCCGGTCCTCGCAGCGCCTGATCGGGACTGGTGGCGCCTGGACGGCAATTCGATCGTGTTGCGTTCCGGCGACGGGGGAGCGACCTGGGAAGGGCATCGCTCCGACCCGTTCGAGGGCCCACCGCACGCCTACAGCGGCCAGGCCGTCACCGGTCTCAGAGATGGATCCCTGCTGCGACGGGTAAACGGCGAGGACCTGCGTCGTCCTCCCCCTCCGCCCGATCCGGAGCCGGGGGACGATCCCTACTCGCTGCGGGTTCTCGGCCGCCAGGGCCTCATCTCCTACTGGCGCCTGGGGGAGGCCGGCGCCGGCACGGCCGTCGATGCGGCCCAGGATCGGGACGGCGCGTACCTGGGGGCGATCACCCAGGGCGCCGAGGGTGCCCTCCGTGGTGACACCGATACCGCCGCCAGCTTCTCGGGTGGCCGGATCGACGTGCCCTCGATGCCGACCAGCACCGACTTCACGGTCGAGGGCTGGATGCGGATGGCACCCGAAGCCAGCTCGAACAACACGCTCTACGGGTCGTTCGGGGCAATGCGCCTGATGCCTCGTCCGAACGGCTACTACGCCGGAGTTTGGCTGAACGGCACCGAGTACAAGCTCACCGGGGCGAGTCAGCCGAACGTCGGCTCCTGGGTGCACTGGGCGCTGGTGCGCCAGGGCGCGGCGCTGAGCCTCTACCGCAACGGAGCCAGAATCGCGGAGGCGGGCAACCTCCCAGCCGATGCTCCCGCCCGGCTCGATGGCGACATTGGCCGTACGGAGACGACGAATGCCGCTCTTGGCGAGATCGACGAGGTTGCCGTCTACGGGTCGGCGCTGAGCGCGTCCGAGGTCAATGGCCACTACCTCGCCGGAGTGGACCCGGCACCACCTGCCGATCCACCCCCACCAGGCGAGAGTGGGCCGGCCGAAGACGATGCCGACTATCCGGAGACGGCTTTCCTGCAGCGCCTCGAGCCGGGTGGGCAGGAGTGGAGTCCGCCGCAGGTACTACTCGACCCCTCGCGCTACACCTACAACCTGACGCGCATCCAGTATCTGCGTGACGGCCGTCTGATCGCAACCGGCAACTACTGGGATGTGCCGGCCGGTCAGCGCGTCGGCAAGTCGACCTCCGTGCCGCCTGAGCTGCAGGGATGGCTGCTGATGGTCTCCGAGGATGAGGGCCGGACCTGGCGGGAGGCACTCACGGTGCCGCCGGAACACCGGATGCACCCGAACGAGTGGGATGTCGCCGAGCTTCCCAGCGGCGATCTTCTGGCGATGATGCGCACCCGCGACCCGGCGGACCGAACTCAGCAGGTCCGCCGTCAGGCGCTGCTGACGCAGCAGGGATCGGGATGGGTGATGGGGATGCCCGCGCCGACGCCGTTCCCGCATTCCGGGCACCCGGAGTTGCTGGCCACAAGCGAGGGACTGATTCTGAACTTCGCCACCACCGGTACTCACTACACCGCCGACGGTGGCAAAACCTGGGGTCCCGTCGCGCTTAGCGCCGACGGCGAGTTCAGCTCGAACTACTACCCAATGAGCCTGCAGGCCGGGGACGGCACGGTTTACGTCTTCAGTCACGTCGGTGGCGACGACAACTACGGCGGGCAGGATCAGGCTGTCGTCATGGCCCGGTTCAAGCTCGCAGTCGCCGAGGATCTGGTCCTGCTGCCCTGACCGGACCGGTCAGTTCGGGCATCACGTCGAAGTGTGTGACCCGGATTTCCTCACCGCCGGCGGTTGGTATTGTTAACCATAAGGTGAATGATCCGTTCAGAGCTCTCGCTCACCCGATTCGCCGTGCAATCGTCGAGAACCTCACTCGGGGACCCTCGACGATCGGCGAGGTCACGGCGGGTTTCGAGGTGTCGAAGCCAGCGATCACCAAGCACGTGAGGCTGCTCGAGCAGGCCGGAGTCGTAACCCGAACGATCGAGGGCAGGTCGCACCGGCTCTCGCTCGAGCCCGATTCATTGGGCGAGGCGATCGTCTGGATGGAGCGCCAGCGTGCCGCTTGGACGCGCATGTTCGACGTAGTGGACGACTACCTCAAGGAGACGGAAGGCCAATGAACACACCCCCGATCACGACCCGAGAGGCATGGAACGCCGCGCGCGAGAAGTTGCTCGTTCGCGAAAAGCAGGTCACCCGGGTTCGCGACTCGCTCGCAGCCGAACGCCGCAGGATGCCATGGATGGCCGTTGAGGCGGACTACCGCTTTGTCGGACCGGACGGTTCGGTGGGTCTGGCCGAGCTCTTCGGCGGGCGACGCCAGCTCGTCGTCTACCGGGCGTTCTACGGCCCCGAGGTCACGACCTACGCCGGCGACGGCGCCTACCCCGATCGCGCCTGCGTCGGCTGCTCATTCGTCGCCGACCAGGTCGCCCATCCGGCGCACCTGGGCGGTCGTGACACCGCGCTCGCGTTCGTTTCGCGCGCACCCCAGGCCGAGATCGAGGGACTGAAGCGCCGGATGGGCTGGGGGCACATTCCTTGGTACGAGATCACCGACGGGTTCGACCAGGATTTCGACGTCGACCAGTGGCACGGAACGAACGCCTTCATCCGCGAAGACGGTGAGATCTACCGCACCTATTTCGTCGATGGTCGCGGCGACGAGCAGATGGGGAGCACCTGGAGCTATCTCGACGTCACGGCCCTCGGCCGCCAGGAGGTCTGGGAGGACTCGCCTGAGGGCTATCCGCAGACGCCGCCGTACGGGTGGTGGAATTACAACAACGCGTACGGGGATGCCCCGTGATCGCCCATATCGGCGGCGTCCCGCTGGAGGAACTGCTGCCGCCGGCGAGCGGAGGGGTGGCGGTCCTACTCCTGGCGCACGCATGGATAATCGTGCGGGTGGGGCGCCAATCCGGCCTTGATGGATGAGCGGGGGTCTGAAGCTGAGGATGCAGCGCACCTTCGAGGCGCCGGCGAGCGCCGTATTCGAAGCGTGGACGAGCGCCGAGGTGCTGCGCCGCTGGTTTCATGCCGAGCACGACTGGGACACCACTGAGGCTCGCGTCGACCTGCGGATCGGGGGTCTGCTCCGTGTCGTCATGCGAAACCCTCACGAAGAAGTCGAGTATGGCGGGGGCGGTAGCTACACGGACATCTCGCCATCCGAGCGCCTCGCGTTCACCTGGATCTGGGACGACGAGCCCGACCGGGAGCAGCTGATCGAGATCGACTTCGAGGAGAGCGATGCCGTCACGATCATGACCTTCACCCAGACCGGCCTCTGGGACGAGGAGGCCGTGCGTTCGCACGAGGGCGGCTGGGGGAGGTGCTTCGACAACCTGGAACGCGTGTGCGTGCGGCGCGATTAGCCCGCACGGGGGTTCGCTCGTTCGCTGGTCAGCCCAGCGCAGAGGCGAGGATTTGCTGCGCTATCGGCGCGGCGTTGGCGCCGCCGCCGCCTGGAGGCGCGTTGACGACCAGCACGGAGACCGCGAGCTTTGGCTTGTTGGCCGGGGCAAACGAGGTGAACCACGCATCCTCCATCTGAGGCGGATCCTCGCCCGGAGCCAGGACTTGCCCGGGCTCGAGCGCCTTCGGCCCCAGTTCGGCGGTGCCGGTCTTACCGGCAACTTGAACTCCGGGCACCTGGGCCGCTGTGCCGGTGCCGCTGTTCACAACCTCGAGCATCAGCCTCCGAATGGTGTCGGCCGTCTCCTTGGATGCGACCTGAACGGACTCGGCGGTCGGCCGCAACTCGGGCGTCTTAACGATCGAGGTGGGGGAGCGCACACCGCCTCCGGCGATCGTTTGCGCCACCGAGGCCATCTGCAGTGGCGTTGCGAGAACCTCGCCCTGTCCGATCGCGGTCTCGCCCAAGGCCACGTCGCCGTCAATCCGGTCCGGCAAACTCGGCGCGGGCGGGGCCAGCGCCTCGGTCGCCTCGTCATTGGCGAGCGCAGGGGTGGCGTTGAAGCCGAACAGCTCCGCTGTTTCGACGAGCTTCTGGGGTCCGACCGCGACTCCAAGGGGTGCGAACACGGTGTTGCAGGAGTTGGCGAAACTCTGGACGAACGTGCCCCCGCACGCCGAGTCGCCGGCGTTCGAGATCTCCCTGCCGATGTCGGAGTTGGAGGTCTCGATGGGGAACTCGTCCGTGGTCTTGACCACGCCCGCCTCCAGTGCCGCCGTCGCCGTAACGATCTTGAACGTCGACCCCGGGGGTTGCGGCGCCGAGAAGGCGAGCCCGGCGACACCGAGGACGTCGCCGTTGCGTGCGTCGAGGACTGCGACCCCGCCATAGATCGAGCCCAGCGCGAGCACGGCCGACTCCTGTAGCTCTGGGTCGATCGTGGTCTTCACGTTCTGCCCGTCGGTCGGGTTGCCGCTAGCGAGGATCCGGTTCTCCGAGCCCGAGTCCTCGGCAGGCGTTGCCAGCAACTCTCCGCTCGGTTGGCCCGCGAGGCGGGCGTTGAAGGCCAGCTCGAGGCCGCTCGTGCCCGCGGTCGTCGCGGGGGGAAAGCCGCGAGCGGTCAGCTCCTCCTCTTGCTTGCGTGATGGCGACCCGAGCGATCCGGCAATGGAGAGGGCTGGCGTGCCAAGCGGCGACGACCGCGCCGAGGCAGGGCCCTCCGCCAGCGCGGTTCCGTCGCGCGCCAGGATCGCGGCGCGCTCGCCGGCACGGGTCTGCCGGGTGAGCACCTCGCCAGGAGTGAGGCCGGGGAAAACCATGTGCGGCTTCCAGTCGATCCGGCCCTCGTCGAGCCCCAGCTCAACGCGACCCGCGACCTGCCCGAAGGCGTAGGTGTCGACGGTGGTCCCGATTGCCGCGCCATCACCAGAGGCAAGCTCGATCTCCTCGACCTCGTCGGTAACGACCTGGGCCGCGGTCGAAGTGGACTGGGCGTCGACGTAGAGCTGGGTGAACTCGTCAATCGGATGAGCGGTCTTCGCGGCCGGCGTCAGCTCGGCGTGCATGGCCGAGAAGTCCTGTCTTTCCCAGGCGTCGGCAAAGCGCCGCGGCGCCTCGTTCCCACCGGCGCTCGCCCCGAGCACCAGTCCGCTCAGGAATGCCACCGCCCCGAGCACGGCGATCGGTGAGGCGCGCGTGAAGAGCTTCCGCCTACGCTCGCTCTCGTTGACAGTCCGCACCATCCGGGAAAATTAGTGGCTTGCACCCTGCGCTCCTCCTGAATGCCCCGAATGAGAGGAACCGCCCGCGATGAGCGTGGTGGACATCGTCATCGTCGTTTTCGCCCTGTCCATGGCCGCGATTGGCTGGGAGCGCGGACTGATGCGCTCAGCCCTGCCGCTCGTCGGCTTCATCGGCGGGGTAGCGGTCGGAGCGAGGCTTGGCCCCGCTTTGCTGGCGGGGGGCGCCGAGTCCGCCTACGCGCCTGCGGTCGCGGCTGCGGCGGGCATCCTGCTGGGCGTTTTCATCGGGGTTGCTCTGGAGGGGGTCGGAACAGGCTTGAGCGAGCGTCTGGCCGCGACCGGTGGGTCGCGGGCCGTCGACGGGGCGGGCGGTGCGATCTTGCTTGCGGCACTCGCTCTGACGGCGGCCTGGGTCTTCGGAGCTGTGGCACTCCACGCGCCTGGGAGCAACCGCGACCTGCGCGAGACCGTTCAGCGCTCCGCGGTCCTGGCGGCCCTGAACGAAGCGTTCCCGCCGTCCGGTCCTCTGCTGAACACGCTGCGCCGGATCGACCCGACGCCGAGCGTGCGGGGGCCGGAGGCCGACGTGCGCCCTCCCGACCGGGCGGTGCTCGACTCGGCCGAGCTTCGCGCGGCTTCCGGGTCGGTCGTCCGGGTACGAGGATCCGCCTGCGGGCTCGGCGTCGAGGGCTCGGGTTGGATCGGAGGCTCGGGGATCGTTGTCACCAACGCCCATGTCGTGGCCGGCCAGGACGACACGGTGGTGGTCACGGGAGAAGGTGAGGAATTGGGTGCGACCGCCGTCCACTACGAGCCTCGCAACGACCTGGCCGTACTGTCGGTGGCCGGGCTGACCGGCTCCCCTCTACGGATCGAGCGGGATCCCGTCCGCGGCACGGCTGGCGCCGCGGTGGGTTATCCGGGTGGCGGCCCGCTCAACCTCAGCCCGGTGCGCATCGGCCGCACGGGGACGGTCGCCAGTGACGATTCCTACGGGCGCGGGCCCGTCCAGCGGCGGATGACCCCGTTCCGCGGCGTCGTTCGCGGCGGCAGTTCCGGCGGGCCGGTGCTAGACGGCGGGGGCCGGGTCCTAGCCACCGTGTTCGCCGCTTCCCTGGGGGGCGGCCCGCCGAGCGGGCTGGCGGTGCCAAACGAGATCACGTTGCGCGCGCTCGAAGGCCGCCTCGAGTCCGTCGATACCGGCCCCTGCGCCGCCTAGCCGAAGTTTCGCGACGTCTAGGCTGAACCCATGGGAGCGCACGACACCGTCTGCCCCGATTTCCATGCCGCAATCGAGCTGGTCGGCAGGCGCTGGGCGGGTGCGATTGTCTGGTCGCTGGTTGCGGGGCCTCGCTACTTCGGCGAGATAGCCCAGGTCGTTCCCGGCCTTTCGGACCGGCTGCTCTCGCGGCGACTTCGCGAGCTTGAGGCGGAGGACATCGTCGAGCGCAAGGTCCACGCTGGGACACCCCCACGCGTCAGCTACGAACTGACAGCCAAGGGCACTGGCCTGGCGCCGGCGCTGGCGGAGCTCGAGCGCTGGGCGCAGCGCTGGTCGGGCGTAAGCCGCCCCGGTTCTCCCTAGGGGTCGTGGAAGAGCTGCGGCGCCCGGCCGTTGCCGAAGCTGCCAAAGCGCGATTCCGGGAACGCCCCGGTGATGTGGCACGGGGCGAATGTCGGTCCGGCGGGATTGCCTCCGTTGATCGCCGGGTTGGCGCCGGTGTCGCGACGCAAGAAGTCCTCGTCGGGGTCGCCACCGGCGACGCCGACGTAGTCGGTGTTCTTGCAGTCGAAGTTCGGGAAGATCCCGGCGCCGGCCGTGTTCGCGTCGTTCAGGACGCCGTCGGCGAGGTAGCCGTGGCCGCGGTTGGTGTTCAGTCGGTTGAGGGCGATCGACAGCGTCTCGGTGCTGTTGATCGAGATCTGCCGTGAGATGTGACGGGGGGCCACGTCGCTCGGCAGGCCTTCCGCGAGGCCGGAGAGCGAGACTCCAGGGCCGGTCAGGAAGTCGGCGACGGTGGGCTTTTGATACTCGAGGTAGCGCAGGAGCGGGTTGATGTTCGAAAGGAACGGGTCGAGTCGCTTGATCACGGGCCGCAGCTCGCGCAGGAACGCCTCGAGCGCGGGGAGGCCGCGTAGCGAGGCGCGCTCGAGGTCGCCCAGGTCGAAGAACAGGTCGCGCAGCTCCGGGGAGAGCTCGCGTACGTTTCGAAGCGTCGGGCTGAGGTCCTTGGCGATCGGAATCAGGTCTTGAATCAGGGGCCGGGCGTTCAGCTGAAACTCGTCGAGGCGCTCGATGACCAGACGCGATTCGCGCTCGAACGTTGGGAAGATCGCGAACGTGTCGGCCAGGGCCTCCTCCTCGGCCGCCAGCCCTTCGAACGTGTTCTTCGTGCCGACAATCGTCCCACGCAGATCGCCCTCTCGCGCCGACAGCGCTTCGAAAGTGGTGCCCGTATCGCGCACGATTCCTTCGAGCGCGACCTGTTGGCGGTCGAGGATTTCGACGACATCAGTCGCGTCGGTGATAAACGGGGCGAGGTTGCCGAAGGCGTCGTTTAGGTCGAGACCACGGTCGCGGATCGCCACCGCGGAGCTCGCCTGCCAGCGCTGAAACGACGTGCGAGTCTCCTCGTCGAGGGCGTTGAAGATCTCATCGATCTGGGTGGCCTCTTCGGTCTGACCGATGCCCAGCGTGGCGTCCTCGGGGAGCTGTTCCGCCGCGTTTGCCTGGGCGTCGGTGACGACTGCGTCGGCGCCCAGCGAGACCGGCGCGGCCTTGCCCCCCTCCTCGGTGCCGGACGTTAGCTCGACGTAGGTCTCGCCGAGCAGGGTCTTGTTGCGCAGGATCGCCTCCGAGTCCCTGTGCAGGGGTGCGAACTCGGGCCGGATCTCGATCACGGTCTCGGTCGTGTCCTTGCCGTTGACCTTCATCTCGGGCGGCGCCAGGGTGATCTCCTTGACCTTGCCCACGGATACGCCGCCGATCCGCACGTCGGACTCGGGCGCGAGTTGGAATGCCTCCGGGAAGTACGCGGTGACCCGGTAGGCCTTCGACTTGAGCGGCACCGGGCCGCCGAACACGATCCACAGGAACAGCAGCAGGCCGAAGCAGCTCAGCGTAAAGCCGGCGGCGACGAGGATGCGGGAGATTGAAGGAGCTTGTTTTTGCATTCGTCTAGTTGGGGCAGGCCGCGGCGATGACGGGGTCGGTGAATCCGGTTATGAGCTGGGTGAGGGCTTCGATCTGCGGCGCGGGGTCGCTGATCAGCGCAGCGATGTTCTCGCAGCCCAAGGTCATGTAGACGCGCCGGTAGAACCCGTTGCCGTCGCCAGCCGAGAAGGCGCTCGCTGAGTTGTGGCCAAGCCAGCTCACCCAGTACAGGTAGCCCTCGTCGCGTCCCGGCTCGTCCAGGTCCTCGGCGCCGCCGGGGTTGTACGAAGCGAGGTTGAAGAGCCTGTTCAGCTTCTTGCCGACCACGGTCAGGCGCGGGGTTGCCTTCACAAACGACGTCGCTCCGCGTCGCAGATCAGGCGTTATGTCGCGAGCGGTGCGGACGAATGGGCGAATCTCGTCCTCGAGTACGGGCGTTACCGCGGTGGCGAGCTGCTTGGTCGATTCGTTGAGCTCAGGCAGGTTGCGGGCGAACGGGCGCAGCTCGTTGAACGCCGGGCCGAGAACCTTGGCGAAACCCTCCATGTCGGTCAGTGTGCGCTGCGCCTCGGCGAGGGTGCTCGGCAGCAGGGCGATCGTCCGCTGGACGCTGGGGTCCTGCTCGGCGATGGCGCCGAGGGCCACGTCGGAGGCAGACACGAGCCTAGTCAGCTCCTGCTCGGAGCGGCCGACCTCGGTGGTCAGGACGTTGAAGGAATGGATCAGGCGCGCGAGCGCGGCGCGGCGCGAGGCGACCTCGCGGTTCAGCTTGCCGAAGTCTCGATTCAGGGGCCCGAAGCTGCCGAGCAGCTTGCCGAGGTCCCGATCGCGGTCGCGCAGGCCCTCGCCGGCGCCCACCAGGAGCAGGCGCAGGTAGGCCTGCGTGTCGGAGTCGAGAAAAGCGAGGATCTCGTCGAGGTTCACGTCGGGCGCGGTGTTTGCCATCGGCACGACGCTGCCCTCGGCGTAGTCGCCGGCGTTCGGGCTGCCCGGATCCATGTCGAAGAACATGTCTTTCAGGCCCGTCGTCGGGCGCATGAGGATCGTCGCATCCTTGTAGATCGGCAGGTACTTGCGGTCGACCGCAAAGGTCACGATCCCGGCCCCGTCGACCAGATCCACCTTCTCGACGTCACCGACCCGTACGCCCGCCACCCGGATGGTCTGCCCCTGACCCGGAACGACGGCCTGCGCGGTCTCGAACTCGGCCTTCAGCTCGAAGGGCTTTTCCTCGAGCACCGGGATGCGCAGGCGCTGCTCCTGAAGGATGTAGTACGTCGTGGCCATGGCGACGACGGCCAGGGCCACGATCGCGACGAAGTTGCGCAACTGCTTGCGGATCAAGGTCGCCATCTGCTCAGCGCCCCTTCTTTCGCATGTAGCCGGAGAGGTAGTCGTTGACCTCGGGGCCGGTGAGGCCCAGGGTGTTCAGGGTGCGCTGGGCGGCGCGGGCAAGCTCGTCGGCCTCGTCGGCGGGCAGGGTGTCGATCTTCTCGAGGCTGTTCAGCAACTCGGCCGATTCGCGAAGCTTGCGGGCGCCCGGTCCGCTCAACTCGTCGATACCGCCCATCGCCGTGGGCTGCTGGTCCGCGGGCGGGGGCGCCGTTCCTGCGGACAGGTTCGGCGGGTCCTGCTCCTCGCAGGGCTCGTTCGGCCGGTACTTAGTCTTCGCGGAGTCGCCGAGACGGGGCATCGCTCCCTCCAGCGGGAACGGCGTCAGCCCGATCACCGTGTCCGAGAGGCCTTCGGGGCCCGGCGTGCGCACTATGTTCGCTCCGCTGCCCGCCATCACCCGCAGGGTCTGGCCGTTGGCGTCGCCCGAGCGGCTCTCGCCGGCCGAACCATTTAGCCCGTAGGCGCTCTCTTCGAAGGTGCGGCCGGTCGGATCGTGCGGGTAGACGTTGAGCGGATCGACCGGGTTGACGGTGCTGTTCGACCAGGGGACGACCACCTCGTTGAAGCACGATGAGAGGGCACGTGTCTGGCTCAGGAAGGCACGGTTTCGATTCGCGAGCTGGGCCAGACGCGGCACGGTCGGGCGCAGGCGCGCGACCAGGCCCCGCAGTTCAGCGCGCGAGACGAGCAGGCGGATCTGCCTGATGAACGGCGTCGCGACGCGGAGCGCCTCCGGGCTCGAGCGCACGCCGGGGAGTGCCTCACGGGAGAATGCCCGCAGGCCGGGGAAGGAGGCGTTGAGGTTCGTCAGCACGGGGTCCGCCTGCTCGAGCACGCCCGGCAGTCGCTCGATTGCCAACGAGAGAGCCTGGTCCTGGGCGGCGAACGAGCCGGAGAAGACCCGGAAGTTCGTGACGAAGCTCTTCAGCGTCTCCTCGTTGCGGCTGAGCCCGCGCAGGATGCGGCTGAGCCCGCGCAGGGTGCCGCTGAGGTCTCCCTCCTCGGTGCCGAGGAGGGCCTCGCTGACGACCGCGTTGTAGCGGTTTGCGACCGGCGACGTCCGGTAAAGCTCACGGAAGCCCTCGGCGCCCTTGTAGCGGATCAGGGCGTTGCCGAACTGGTCGAGCAGGGTCTGCAGGTCGGCCCTCACGTCCGTCTGCAATGTGGTCAGCACCTGATCGAGCCCGACCGTGTTAGAGGTCTGGTTGACGGGGAAGGAGTGCCCGTCGCCGACCGCCGGCGAGCTGGGGCTCCCTGACTGCACGTCGATGAAGTAGTTGCCCTCCAGGAACAGGCGCGGGCGGATCTTGAATAGGGAGTCCTCGCGCAGGGGTAGCGCGTCTTCGTTTAGCTGCATCGTGATCAGGGCGCTCGCGCCGTCGTCTTCGCTCTTGGCGGTGCTCTCGACAGCGGTCACCTCGCCCACGTTGACGCCGGCGATCCGGACCGGCGTGGTCGCGCGGACATTCTGGCCGGTCGCGAACGTCGCCTGCACTTCGAAGCCGCTCGACCAGGGCAGTTCCTTGGTGTACGCCAGGTAGGAGCCGATCGCGATCACGATGGCCATGACCAGGCCCACGATCCAGTTCGCGACGCGTCCCTCTCCGTGGCCCCTCATTGGCCGCCTCCGGGCAATAGACGCCGCCAGCCTTCAGGTGCGCGCGATGCCACCCGGGTGTCGGCCAGCGTCCGCTTGCGATCGGCGTCGAAGAACACGGTTGTGGGTCCGCGCGAGCCCGGGAGGTCGGAGAAGCGGTTCGCCGGGTCCGAGGGCGCCTGCCCGTCAACCGGTATGCGCCCCAACTCATAACCGGTCTGACCGGCCTGGCAGTCGGCGTTGCGCTGGCCGGTCGGCCCGTAGGGGTGGGTGTTCGTGATCGGGCTCTCGTACGGGCGGAACTGCTGGCCGCCGGAGGTGCCGGTCTTGCCGTTCGCGCCGATCCCCGAATAGCCGGCCAACCCGCTCTCGGCCGCTGCGGGTGCGGCGGGCATTCGAGTCAGGGACTGGCGCAGCGCGTAGCCCACCTGGTCGCGGTCGGTGAGCCCGCCCGGCAGGAACGTGAACCAGTAGTTGAAGTAGTTACAGACGGTCTGGGCTGGGGCGACGTAGCCGAACAGCGGCGCCGCCAGGTCGAAGGTGTCGACCAGGCGGGTAAGGGTGACCCGCGTTTCCGGTTGGGCGACCAGCCGGTCAAGCTCGAGCAGGGCGGCACGCAGGCGCCTGTTCACCTCGGGCGAGCGCGCCAGCACCGGGGTTCCGGCGTCGATCGCTTCGTTTAGCACCGGAAGCGTCGAGCGCAGGTCGGCCACGCCGGGGCGCAACTCGCGCGAGAAAGTCGTGAAGTCGCGCAGGAAGGCGCGCTGGGCCGGGAAGTGCCTGATTCCTGCCTCCAGGGTGGGCGGGCCCTCCGAGATCGTGTCCTGGAAGGCGGGGGGATCGCGGGTGATCGCCCCGAACGCGACGCCACCGAGGGTGAAGCCGTCGGCCTGCTCTCGGGCGACCGGGAACGCCTCGTCGGCAGCCTGGGCCAGGGCGGGAAAGAACCTGCGGAACCTGGTCGACGGCTTGGTCAGGGTCTTCGACACGGGCTTGAGACCGCGGAACAGCGGCTCGAGTTTGCTGATCGTGTCGTTGAGCGAGGTGCCGCGTGCGGCGAATGCGGTGCCGTAGCCGGTCAGGTTGGCGCGGCTGTTGTCGCGAGTGGGCCTGTCGAAGGTGTTGTTGATGTCGTCGAATTCCGTCTGCTGCTGGAAGCAGCCGTTGCCGGCCGAAGCCGGGACCTCCTCGGAGTAGTTTTCGACGTCGATCGGAAGGTCGCAGACGGCGCCGTCGTCGGTGCCGTCGAAGACGAACCCCTCTGGCGCCGGTGGGCCGGTGCCGCGCACGATATCCACGTACTTGAGGCCGAACGAGGATCGGTAGCGGATCCTGAACACCGAATCCTTCGGGAGGGGCTGGGCGTCCTTGTCGAGCTTCAGGTTCAGCCGCGCATGGCTGGACGGGGGGTCGGCCGGGGCGTCGCCCACCTGGGCCGTCTGGGTCTCCTTCTGGAGCACTTCGAGCGACTCGACCACGCCGACCCGGTTGCCGCCGATCCGGATCTCGTTGTTGTTGGTGACCCGGGCCGCGTTCGGGATCTCTACCGAGACCCGATACACCGGCACGAACGGCAGTCCGTTATTCGCGTTGTAGGCGAGGAAGACGGCGACGATCGAGATCAGGACCGTGACCGCGCCGACAAGCGTCGGCGAGGTGGCGAGTGCGGCGATTGGGCTGCGGCGACTCATCGTCAGTTCCCCAGCAGGAAGTCGAGGAGCATCTCTGCTGCCTGGTCGTCGCTGCCGCGCCCGCCGCGCCCGCCTCGACCACGGCGGTCGCCGCGATCGCGGTCGCTGAGGTCGAGCGAGCCACCGCGTCCCTCGCGGCCGCCGAGCCCGAGCACGTCCTCGAGCAGGTCGTCAGCGTTGGCGCCGCCCGGAAGGTCGTCGAGTGGGGGCAGCGGGCCCTGGCCGGCGCCAGGCGCCTGGTCCTCGCCGCCCTCGTGCTTGTCGTCGTTGCCCGCCTTGCCGGCCGTGGATCGCGCGGTCGCCCGCTGCTGGGCGCTGGCCGGGTCGTTCGGGTCGCAGAGCTCGATGCGCGCCCGCTCCGGAGCGGTGCCGTTCGGGCACACACTCGGGTGGTACTTAGGCAAATTCAGGTCCTCGTTGATTCCGGGCTGGTTCGGTCCGAGCCAGCCGACGCAGCCAATCGCCTCGGTCACGTCCGTCGTCGTGCCGCCGCCCTCGGCGGGGACGCCGGGGTCTCCGGTGGCGGTGTTGTGCCCGGAATGGAAGGCCCCGCACGGCCCGGTGTTGGCCTCATAGAGGCCGAAGTGCAGCAGGTGGCTCGCCTTGTCGAATTGGTTGATTGAGAGCGCCTGGTAGTACGCGTAGTTCAGCAGCCCCTCGAAGCCGGTGTACCCCATGGTGTCGCGCCGGCCCGGCTCCACGCTGGTGCGCCCTGCCGCCCCGGCGACGAGGTCGTTGATCTCGACCGCGCGCCTGGGGTCGTCGAGGTCGCTCAGCAGATCGGCGAGAACCTCGGACGTGTAGGGGGCTTTGAGCCCGGCCTGACGCAGCAGGTCTATCTCGTCGCGGCCGCGGGTCAGCGCCCGGTCGCCGACGACGGCCGCGTCGCCCAGGGTCGTGAATGAATCCTCCGAGGCCCGGTTGAAGGCAGGCAGGGCGGCGGTCAGCTTGCCCAGCCCGGGGCCAGCGGCGCGCAGGTCGGTGAGCAGCGGCTCCTGCTCCCTCGCCATCGCCCCCAGCTCGACCAGGGTGGGCTTGAACTCGGCGAGGAAGTCGTCGAGGATCTCGAAGTTGCGCGACAAGTCCTCGCGGCGGCTCGCGGAGAGGGCCGAGATGTCCTCCGCCTCGTCGATGAAGCGCACGACGCCCCGGCGCTGGCGTGCCAACTCGCCGATGATCACGTCGGAGTCGGTGTTCAGCTTGCGGATCAGGTTGCGCTGATCGGCGAGGATCTCTGAGACGCCCTGAAGCTGGGTGAGGGCCGGGGCGCCGAGCCGGATGGCCTCGTTCAGTGCCTCGGGGTTGCCGGCGAGGGCGGTGCCGAACTCGTTGATCAGCAGCCGGAAGCGCTGCTTGAACGGTTCGCGCAAGGTGTTCTGAACGAGATCGGGCTGGACTGTCTGGGAGACCCGCTCGGCGGGGATCCCGCCGCCGTCGGGCAGCGGGGCCCCGGCCGGATCGCAGTCGATGAAGTATTCGGCGATCAGCGACTGGGGCTCGCTCGAGCAGGTCGTCTCGTCGCCCAGTTCGCCGATCGACGTGTCGAGCTCAACCGTCACAACCGCTCGCTTCTCCGGGGTGATGTCCAGGGTCTCGACGACGCCCGCGTTGACGCCCGCGACACGCACCTCGGAGCCTTCGACGATCCCGAACGCGTTGTACATCTCGATCTCGTAGGTCCGCATACCGTCAGCCGACGCCGCGGCCGAAAGGGCGCCTGCGCCGAGCGCCAGGCAAACAAGGGCTGTGGCGATCCGCTTCACCGCTACTGCCCCGGCTGTACCTGGGTCGGGTCACAGTCGCCGAGCAAGCCGTCGGTCAGGTGGCCGTCGTCGGTGAACGGCACGGATGGATCGCCGGCCAGCGGTCGCTCGTTGGCGCCCGGGCAGCGGCTGCGGTTGTCGAGCGAGAGTGCCGAAAACTGTTCGGTAGCGGTATCCAGCTCGAGCAGGTTGGGGACCGGGGCGGACGGGCTGAAGGTGTTGAAGGTCGTGGACACACGCGCCATGCCGGTGAGAGCGTCGGCATAGCCGGAATGGCTGAAGCCGTCGAACCAACCGACCAGCTCCGGGGTGTAGGCGCGCAAGAACTCGAGCGACGCCTCGCCGTTCGTGAGTGAGCAGGCCGACTCGCCGAAGCTTCCCTGCGTGTAATCGTCGTCGGCGACGACCTGGAGATCGGCGGGGTTCTCGGGTCCGGCTCCGCAGTCGGGCTTGCCTGTGCCGACCGCGACCTTGGCCAGCGGAACCTGGGCTCGGTTCAGCTCGATCAGGTCGTTGTTCTTGCCTGGGCGCTCGATGATCGCGCTCAGGTCGCTCACCGTGGGCACGGCGTCGGCGCTCGCGACGCGCAGCTCGTCGAGGAACGGGCCGAGCTCTGCCACCGCTGGCTTCGAGGCGGTCACGAGCGGATCGACGTCATCCAGGGTTGCGCGAAGGTTGACGAACGTCGTGTTGGCGTTGCGCATGAATCCGGGCAGCAACGCGACCGAGCGCGAGAGCTCGGCCTTTCGGTTGCCGATCGCGTTCATCATCCGGTTGAGGTTTCCGATCAGCCCCGTGACGTCGGTCGAGCGCTCGGCCAGCGCGCCCGAGAACCGCGCGCCGTCGACGAGAAGCTGCTGCAGGGCGCGATCGTCGGTGCTGAGCTCGTCGAAGAGCCGGCGTGCGCTCGAGAGCAGCGGGTTCAAGTACTTGAGCCCGCGGTTCGCCTGGGGAGCCACTCCCTCGTACGAGCGCTCGAAGCCCTGGATCACGCGCTTGAAGTCCCGCACCGTCTCTTCGTCGAGCGTGTTGAAAATTTGGTCGATGTCAACCGTGGAGACGGTCTCGGCCTCGGCCAGCGTGCCGCCGTCGGGGATCTCTTCGCCCGCGATCGCGTCGGGCGGCGGCACGAGCTGGATCTGCCGGCCGGCGATGCTCGACAGTGAGGTCGAGCGGACGGTGGCCGTGGTCCCGCGGTGCAGGGGTGTGTGCTCCTCATTGACCGAGAACGTGACCAGCGCCTGGCCCTGGGGACCGAGCTGAATCCGGTCGACCTTGCCGGCCGACACACCGCCGATTGCGACGAGATTGCCCTTCACGAGCTGGCTCGCGGTGGTGAACTCGGCCGTCACCTGGTAGCCGCCGTCACCGCGCGTTGCAACGAACAGCGCGACGACGCAGGCAACGAGTGCCACAACCACCCCAATCCTGGCGGCGTTAGAGCGAGGCTTTTCCTCATCCATGGAGACCGGGGACAATTTACTGCCACCCATGGGATGGCCGCAAGCGGCAACCGTTGGCCGGGCGGCCAGTTGCGGGTCTTACCAGTCGCGCGGGTTGCCCGGCGGGATCTCGTCGCGCACCAGAGTCGCCTCGACGACCGGCGCCGGGGGCGGCCCGGTGCTTTCGCGAAATCGCTCGAGCTCGTCGGCGCCGAGCGCCGCGAACGCCGCCTCACAGGCCGCGAGGTAACTCGCCACCACCACGGAGCGCGGCGGCGGAATCGGCGCGAAGTGCTCGTTCCGGGCCACGTAGGCAACCACCTCCGCGAAAGCCCTGAGTCGGGCGTTATCGCGTTCGGTGGGAGACGTTCGCGAAAGGTGGGCGGTGACTTCGACGCGGTCGTAGCGCACCTCGCGTTGGTCGAGGAGTGCCAACTCGCCCTCTTCGAGGGCAATCAGGGCACCGTTCACCCACTCGCCGTCGACGGGCTCGAGGTTGAGGCCCAGGCACCAGTCGAACGGCTCTGTGGTGGGGTCGGTGGGCGCGAAGCCCTTCTCGGAGCGGGTGTTGTCGCGTACCAGCGACCAGCGCCTGCGCCAGCCGATGAGTGTCGCCGGGATCAGTGGCGCGACCTCGCGTCCCAGCGTGGCGGCGATGCTCTCGCGGGCGACGAGCGAGCCGTAGCCAAAGATCCCGACGTCGCTCACGCGGCCGCCCGCGGCCGCCACTTGGGATGGGGGCACAGCCGTGCGGCCGCCGGGCAGCCGAAGCAGAGTGCGGCGTAGGGCTCGGGCGTGACCTCGAAATGGCCGGCGGAGATCCGTTCCACCAGCGCCACCAGGCCGCTCCGAGCGCGCTCGAGAGCGTCGTCGTCGAAGGTCTCGAGTACGGGCTCTGAGGCCCGCTCCAAGAAGACGTGGGCGGTGTGTATCGGCCCGGGCGTGACGACGCCCGCGGCAGCCAGCGCGTACACCGCGCGCTGGGTCGCGTAGCGCTCGCCCAGCTCGGGTACGCCGCCGGCCGGGATCCGATCCGACTTGAAGTCCACCACCCAGGTCTCCGCCCCAGTTGCCAGCAGGTCGATGCTGCCGCGCAGCATCGTTGGCCCGAGGGGCAGCACGAACGGCGCCTCTGGCCGCAGCGTCGCGCCCTCGAGCGAGCGCAACAGGTCGCTCTCGAGCCAGCCGGCAACGAGCCTGCCTGCGCGTACGACGGCGCCAGCCGAATCGACCCCCTCGACGCTCAGGAGGGCATCGAGGCGATCGGAGCCGGGATCGGCCCAGCTGTTGCGGGCGCTCCACTCCAGCGCCGCGTGGACGGCGTTGCCGAGGCCGAGGGCGCTGGGCACGCCTGGATCCGGCGTGTCGGGGTCGGAGAGCTCGTCTGCCGCTCTGGGCTCGGCCTCGGGCGGTTCGCCGCCGTCGGTCTCGGCGGCCGGTTGCGGTGGCGCGCCCAGTCCGAGCACGCGCTCGGCGTAGAAGCGGTAGCCGCAGCGCTTGTAGGAATCGAGCGCCGAGTATGAGAGGTGGCCGAGCGGAACCGGCGAGGGGCGCCCGGAGAGGATCGGGGGGCTCGCGCTCGACGGTTCCGGGCGGGCGCTGGTCGCGAGCGAGGGGTGGACGGCTCGCAGTTCGGCGGCGCGCTCGTCGCTGGGGCTACTGACGCGGATCTCCAGGAGCGGTGAGGACGCCGGTTCGCCCGTGTCGACTCGCGCTGGGGCCGGCAGGGCAAGCGAGGCCTCGGACCCCGACCAACCGGCGGCGCAGAGGGTCGGCAGGAAGCGGCGGAGCGGCGTGTCGCGGGGTTCGAGGTCGTCAAGCGGCTCGAGGTCGCCGGGGCGGTAGATGCCGCTCAGGATCAGCCGCTCCGAGGCACGCGTCGCTGCCACATAGACGAGGCGCGCGGTCTCCTCGGCCTCGGCGGCCTTCTCCTCGGCCTCCAGCTCCTCGAGCTCCCAGACCTTCAGCGTCTCCTTCGTCGTCGAAGCCACGCGCAGGCCCATGCGGGCGTTTCCATCGTCATCGAGGTCGCCGATCCAGATGTTGCCCCAGCTGTGGCCCGCCGCCAGCTCCCGCCCGAGTGCGGGCACGGCTACCACGGGAAACTCGAGCCCCTTGGCGCCGTGGACGGTCATCAGACGGACGCCGTCGTGGTCCTCGGGCTGGACGGGAGCGAGGCCCTCCCGTTCGTCGCGCTTGGTCGACGCCGCGGCCTGGCGCAAGAATCCGCGCAGATCGCGGCCTTCGTTTCGCTCGAACTCGGACGCCAGCCGCATCAGCTTGCGCACGTTGGCCATCCGCCCTGCGCCCTGCGGCTTGGCCAACAATGCCAGGTCGTAGCCGAAGGCGTTCATCGTGCGCTCGACGAGCGTGTCGAGGGTGAGGACGGGCGCTTTGGACCGAAGTTCAGCGAGCGTTTCGCGAAACGCCGCGATGCGCTCGCGGTCGTCGGCCGGGATGGCGGCGAATGCCTCCCCGGCGCGTTCCGCGTCCTCCCGTTCGGCGAAGTCCGCGGGCGCGTCGTTGGCTATCACCGGCCAGACGTGACCTCGGCCCGCAGCGCGGCGCAGCAGCCACAGCGCGTCAGGGCTGACCTGGCACCCCGGGCCGGCGAGCGCGCCGAAGAGCATCTCGTCGTCGAGCGGGTTGGCGACTGTCTCGAGCAGCCGCAACAGGTCCTCGACCTGCTGTTGCGACCAATAGCCGCGGCCGCCGACCACGTACGGGTCGAGCCCGAAGCGCCGCAGCGCCTCCTCGAAGGTGTCGACATGGGTGAACGCACGCAGCAGAACCACGATCTCGCCCGGGCACGCCTCGCCGGCAACGACCAGCTCACGCAGGCGCTCGGCCAGCGCCCGTGCCTCGGCCACGATCTCCGGACTGCGCGGCGGCTGCGGGCGCCGGGGCGCCTCATCGGCCGGATCGCGCTGGAGCGCCTCGGCGTGGTCCTTCCACTTGAGGTGCTTCTTTCCACGTCCCTCCTGGTAGGTGAGCAAGAGTTCTGCCCTCGGCTCCCCACCCGGCTCGCGGCCCGCGCTCAGGGCCGGAAAGTCCTCGATCAGGGCTGAGCCGACGGCGTTCGCGGCAGCCAGCGCCTCCGGCCGCGAGCGAAAGTTGCCGGTGAGCGCCAACACGTCCGCTGCGCCCTCGCGGGCGAGCTCTCGTTGGGCGCGGAAGACCTCGAGGTCGGCATTCCGGAACCGATAGACGGATTGGTTCTCGTCGCCGACGGTGAACAGCCTTGTCTCGGGGCCGCGTAGGAGTCCAATGAGGTCGAGCTGGACGCGGTTGGTGTCCTGGAACTCGTCGACGAGCACGTGCCGGAAGCGCCCCTGCCAGGCGGCGGCCACCGCGGATGATGAGAGCAGCAGGGCGACGGCGCGCAACTCGAGATCGGCGAAGTCGAGGCCCGAGCGGGTGCCCTTCAGTGCGTCGTAGCGCTCGCTCAGCTCGCCCAGCAAGGACTGCAGCGCCGCGTGCGAGTCAAGTACCTGGCGCTTCTCCGCGGGCGTTAGCACCGGGTCGTCTCCGCCGGAGCGGATCGGCTCGGGCGCGGTGGGCAACTCCGGTCGGGTCATCCCCTGGTTTCGCAGCCGTTCGTGCGCGATCAGGGCGATCTCGGTTACGCGCCAACCGTCGTAGGCCGCCGCCGTACGAGCTACGGACTGGTCGCCCGCCACGAGCAGCGCGTCCAGCGCCTCCCGGGCCGCCTGTTCACGTAGCCGCTGTGCCTCCGGTGCGTCGAGCACCCGGAAGCGCGGGTCGAGCCCGGCGGCGACGGCGTGGGTGCCCAGTAACCGTCGACAGAACCCGTGGATCGTCGTGACCCACGCTCCCTCGGTGTCGCGCGCAAAGCCCCGTAGCTCGCCGGCGCGTCCCGTGGCACCGGCGTCGGTGGCCAATCGCGCCCTGCGGGTGAGCTCGCCGCGGATTCGGCTGCGTAACTCGGCCGCGGCGCGTTCGGTGAAGGTGAACGCGAGGATTGCGTCGAGAGCGACCCCATCCTCGGTGACGGCGTCGCAGTAGCGGTCCACCAGCACTCGCGTCTTGCCGCTTCCCGCGCCCGCCTCGCAGAAGACGTTGCGATCGCGCGAGCCGATCGCGCGCGCTTGCTCCTCGGTGGGTGGCGGTCGGCCGTCCACGATCAGTCTCCTGGGTCCTCGTCGTGGCCGACGGCGCGCTCGAGGCGGCAGATCGGCTGGAACGTGCAGTAGCGCGAGCATTCGCCGTTCAGCGGGTCGCGTTCGATGTCGCCGCGGCGCATGCGCCCTCCCTGCTCGGTCGCGGTGCGGCGTGCCGCTTCCAGCACCTCGTCGAACTCCTTTTGATCGAGCGCGTCACCGCGGGCGGAGACCCGGTCCTTGAGGTCGTCGAGCAGCGCCTCGCCCTTGCGCAGGAGACCGCGGCCCCGCCGATCGCCCGTGGCGGCGAGCGGGTGGTAGAGGCCGCCGATCGGGTCGAGCTTCAGGATCTCCCGCACGACCAGCAGGTAGAGCTGGAGCTGGAGCTTGCCCTCCTTCTCGAGGCTGCCCTGCCCTGCAGCCCGCTTAGAGACCTTGTAGTCGCGTAACAAAGCTGTCTTGGTGCCAGGCACGACGTCGATGCGATCGATCCGCCCACGCAGTGCAAAGCCCTCGCCGAGCGGCAGCGCGCCCGGATCGTTTTCCTCATCGGGAAATCCAAAGCTGCGCTCGAGCAAGGACGGACGCAGGGGCGAGGGACTCTTCGCCTCGGCCTCGAGGAAGTCCTCGACCTGGATCTTGGAGCGGGCCAGCGAGACCTCGCGGGCCGGCGTATGCGATCGGCCCTCGGGGTTGGCGGCCACCTCGTCGAGCAGCTCGCCAAAGCGTTTCTGCCAGCGCGCCAGGTTCTCGTTGGTGGGCATCGGTGAGTCGCCGGGACGCGCGCGGTAGAGCCGGTCGAGGGCCTCATGAACCACCCCGCCCAGCCAGAGCGGATCCGGGGAGGGCTCCAGGCGCTGGGGCGAGAGCTCGTGCGAGACGAACCACTGGTACGAGCAGGCGAGCCACTGTTCGAGCGAGTTCGCGCTCAGGTACTCGCGCGAGCTCAGCGCGCCCAGCACCAGCGGGTGCTGGAGGGGTCCCGGCAACCACCCAGGCGCCGGTATCGAGGCCAACAGCTCCAGCGCGTCGCCGGAGGCTGCCATGTCGACGTCGAGCTCAGCCAGGGCGCTGCGGTGCGCGTCCAATTCCGCTCCCCCGGTGAGCGCGAGCCCTCGCGCCAGGAGCCTGGCCGTGGGCGCCTCGGCCGGCGCAGGTACGACCGCGGCGAGCCCGCGCGTGCGGACGAGTCGCTCCTCGGCTTGAGCCGGGTCGTCGCCAATCAGGTCGAGAACCTCGTCCACAAACGGTGAGCGGGGGGCAGGGTGGCCCTCGTCGTCGCTCGCGCGCCAGCTCAGGTACAGGCGTTCGGTGGGCCGCGAGACGCAGGCGTGGAACAGATACCGCTCCTCGTCGCCCTGTTCGGCCCGGCGCAACGCCGCGATCCCAAGCTCGGAGCGTGCCCCCTCGCCGAGCAGCGGGTCGATTCCCCCTCGCCCCGGGAATACACCCTCGTTAAGGCCACAGCAGAACAAGAAGCGGGCGCGCGCGCTTCGCACCCGGTACGGGCTGGCGATCCTCACCCGGCCCTGGGTGGACCCGCGCCACGCTCGGACCCCGCCGGATTCGACGGCCTCGACCGCGTCGGGCAGTCCCGCCTGCTCGCACCCGGGCAGGTCTCCCACGGCAGCGAGCTCGGTCAGCAACTCCGCTGCAGCGATGCCGGCTCGTAGCTCGATCGGGTCGAACGGCGTGCCTTCGCTGTGCTCGCCCGCGAGCGGAGCGCGCGCGCGATGCGGCCGTTCGGCGAGCTCACGGGCGCTGACGGCCAGGGCGAGCAACTGCGCCTTCGGGCCGCGGGCCTCGCGAATCCGCGAGAGGTGAACCGGCGGGTGCTTCCAGCCCACGAAGACATCGTCCGGGGTCTCGGCCTCGCCCCGGGAGATCGCGCGCTCGGCCCAGTCCGCGGTTTCGCCACGGAACGAGGGATCGGCTCGCAAGTGGGCAAGTAGTGCCTTGGCGCTGTCCTCGACCACGGCCTCGCAGAGCTTGGTGAGCGCACGGCCGACCGCCGTCGCGCCCAGCGGCAGTTCAGCCTCCAGGGCCACCGGGATGTCCATCTGTCGCAGGACCGACGCCAGCAGCGGTCCGTCCACGGCCGGACGGCGAAGGGCCACCACGATCTCGCCGGGCTCGGCGCCGGCGTCGAGCAGTCGCGCGATCTCGAGGCCCACGGACTCGGCCTCGCCACGCTGGCCCGCGCATTCGAGCAGCATCAGGCCCTCGTCGACCGGCACGGTTCCGGCCTCCGGCTCGAACAGTTCCCGGTCGAGGTGGCGCAGGCTCTCGCGCGTGGTGTAATCGGGATCGAACGGCAGCTCCTCGACGTCGGGCTCGTGGTCCTCGAGGAGGCGTGCGAGCAGCCCGGCGCGAGCGGTCAGCGCCCGCCGGTCCGCGTAGTTGACGGCGACGGTCACCTCGGCCGTCGCGGCAAGCAGGCCGACCAGCTCGAGCTGCGCCTCGGTGAGGTCGTCGAACCCATAGATGAAGACGGGTCGCGACCGCCAGCCCGCCGGCTCGGCACGCAGGGCGGCTGCCGCCGCTGCCGTGAGCGAACCCGCATCGGAGCGCTCGGCGCGGTCGCGCAGCTCGCAGTACGCCCCGTAGAGGGACGCGATCTCGGTTACGGCGGAGCCGTCATCCATCGCCTCAGCGGCGCGGGCGAGGTTCCCCGGTGAGATGAGGGCGCCCTGAAGCTCGGCGATCAGGGCGTCGAGGGCGCCGGGGAATCCGATCGAGCGGGCCGAACGGCCGAGGACGCGTAGCGGGGATGCGCCAATCGCGGCGCGGACAAGCGCCAGCCGCTGGGCCGCCGATAGCTGCGGCGGCGCTGCCGACGCGGCGGCGATATCGGCCACGAGCGAGGCGAAGGTGCGGATCGAGGCGCCGATCGCCGGGTGTCCGTTAGCCCCGAGGTCGCGCTCGAAGCGTGCGGCGTCGTCGCCTGTCGGGACGATCAGGACGGGATCGTCGGCGAGCGCCGCGCGCAGTCGCTCGAGCACCATCCCGGCGCGGCCCGAGTTGGGCGGGCCGACGATCAGGTCAAGGCTCAAGTCTCGCTCCGGTGGGGCATCCGTTTCGAGCATAAGAGTCGGGGCAGAGCCCAATCCCTGACGTCCGACGCCGCGTCTACCTTTGCCGAGCGGTGTCACTCTGCTTTATCGATCCAGCGGACGCGATTCGCGCCATCGCCGACTCGGTCGGCCGTGAGGCTCGTCGTCAGCTCCTTGGCGAGGCCGTCCGCGCCTGGGTCGACGAGATTCCCGAGGACGAGCTCGAGTCGCACTACGCCCGCGCGATCGCAGAACTCGACGATCACGACATCTCGATGCTCGCCGCGTGGCACGCCTCGATGGACATTGGCCATCCGGTGCCCAACCGGGACTTTCTCATGCGTTCGTTCACCGGCCTCGGCGAGCACCGGCGCGAGGCGCTGAAGCTCGCCGCCGGATTTCGCGGTGAGGAGGCTGTGGACCGCGGGGTAACCGAGGAGCGAGCACTCGACACGGTGCTCGACTGGCTTTCTGGCCCTCGCCTGATGGAGCTGACCATGGAAGCGGTCGAGCTCTACGTCTGGGACCGCGCCGGCTCCGACAACTAGGCCGGAGCCACGCGTGACAGCTCGGTCAGCGCCTGGTCGTTGTCGCGGAAGTGGACGACCTGCATGCCCAGCTCGCGCGCCGCGACAGCGTTCACCTCGATGTCGTCGACGAAGACGCACTCGGTGAACTCAAGGTCGCCAAGCGCCTCGGGGTCGTGCTCGCGCAGCCGTTCGAGGGTGAGTGTGTAGATCTCGGGCTCGGGCTTTCTCATCCCGACGAACGCGGAGTCCACTACCAGCTCGAAGATCTCGTCCACCGGCAGCATCGTCCGCCACAGAGGCTCCCATTCGCGCACGTTGTTCGTCAGCAGGGCCATGCGGAGCCCGGCGGCCTTGAGCTCGCGCATGCGCTCGATCATCGCCTCGTTGGGGTCGAGAGCCTCGAAGTAGAGCTCCTTGAAGTTGTGCATCTCCGGCTCGTGTCCGAGCTCCACCGCCAGCTCGGCCCGGAGGGTCGCCAGGAACGAGTCCTCGGTCACGTGACCCTTCTCCAGCTCGTAGAGCGGGTGCGTGCCGTCGCGCTCGTAGATGCGCTGCATCGCGCTCCCCAGCGACTCGGGTTTGATCCCGGTCTTGTCCTGGAAGGCCATGAATGATCCGAGCAGCGGCGTCGTCAACACGCCGCCGAAATCGGAGATGACGGCCCGTAAGCGGCTCAATCCGCCCGCACGATCTCGTAGAGCCCGATCCCGGCCTGTCCGTCGGATCGAACCCGCATCGTTGCGCGCCTATCGCTCGAATCGCCCGCCGCGTCAGCCGCAAGTCGCACGGGGTAGTCCTCGCCCTCGGGGTAGATCTCCATCCCCAGTCGCCTGATCCTCCCGGCGGCGTCGTACTCGGTCGAGAGCAGCGTCTCCTCGGCGCGGCGGGCGTCTTCGTCGCCGGTCATCAGCACCTCGATCGTGTCGTCGGCATGCCCGTTGGCGCCCGCCTCTCGCACTGCGGCCGCAAGGATCAGCGAGCCGTCCTCGAGAGCGGCACCGAGGATCCGGAGGGCGGCCCCCGGGGGCAGTTCGCCGTCGAGGCGCCACGCCCGCTCTGGCTCGGCAACGTCGAGGTAGCTGCCGAGGGACGCGGCGTCCCAGACCACCGCGACGCCGGGACGCGGAACCAGCCGCAGCTCAGGCGTCACGGCCGCTCAGAGGGTCCGGTGTCGATCTCCGCCGCGGGCTCCCGGACCTCGCGAGCGGTCCCCTCCCAGTCGTGGGTTCGGCCCGGCGCCCGCTGACCAGGGCGTGAGGGTGAGCCGAACGGCATCACCCGCCAGACCGTCTGCGTTCGCCGCCCGGCGGTGCGGATGAGGAACTTGCGGAGCAGCGCCCGTGTCGGCGGCAGCAGCAGCGCCAGGCCGAGCGCGTCGGTGATAAATCCGGGCGTCAGCAACAACGCTCCGCCGACGATGATCATCGCGCCGTCGAACACCTCCCGGCCCGGCACGCGGCCCTCGGCAAGCGCCCGGTTGAAGCGCTCCCACGCGGTGCGGCTCTGCGACCGGGTGAGCGCTGCCCCGACCAGGCTGCCGACGATCAGGAGGGCAAGTGTGGGGAGGATCCCGATCGCTCCGCCTACCTGGATGATCACGTACAGCTCCGTGATCGGAAGGACGATGAAAAGAAGGACGAGAAGGGGCATCGCTCCCTCAGCCTAGAGGCTCATCTCGGGCGAGCGCTCGGGGGCGGCCGGCCGCCCCAGCGCAGCTTCGATGCACCCGATTCGGCCGCCTCCTAGACTTCAGTGCATGGTCACCGAGGAAGATGTGTACGAAGCACTCGAAGAGGTCATCGATCCTGAGCTGGGACTCGACTTCGTCTCGCTCGGGCTCGTCTACGACGTCGACGTGGCCGAGCCCGCGGTCAACATCACCTTCACGCTCACGACCCCCGCCTGCCCGATCGGCCCCCAGGTCTCCGAGCAGATGCAGGAGTTCGTGGGTGATCTCGAGGGCGTCGAGGCCGTGAACCCGAAGATGGTCTTCGACCCCCCCTGGTCCCCGGAGATGATGTCCGAGGACGCGAAGTTCGCGCTGGGGTACTAGCGCGCATGGATATACGGGTCCCTGGGTCGGTGGCCTGCGTCCAGGAGCCGTCGTTCTAAGACTCTCTAAGACTCTCTAAGACGCGGGGAGCCGATCTCGCCTCCGGCGGTCCGCGCGGGCGCCTGCGGCGCTACTCGACGAATCGGCGGGGTCGGACTCGCGCGCCAACTCGACCGAGCGTGAGGACACTTGGCGCCCGGGCCTTAGTCGACCGCGCCGAAGACTTGGCCCGCGCAGATGTGCCGGTGGGTGCCGCTCCCGATGTTCTTCGGCAGCACTTTCACGCGACCGTCGATGGCGCCGCTGAAGTCGCCCACCACCGCCCAGGCTCCGCCGCTGCTGGTCTTGTCCACGTCGAGCCGGGTTCGGGTGTTGTCGGACTCGACACGCCACAGGACGACCGTGCGGCCGCGCACGCACTTGGCGACTTCCGAATCGAGTACACCAACCAACGCGTTGCTCTCCTGGGTTCCCACGGAGGTCCGGAAACCCAAATCGGTCGGTGCCGACGCGTTGTGGGCCACCGCCAGTCCGGACCCCGCCACCCCCAATATCGCCAAGACCCCAAGAAGCGTACGGCGCATGCGTAGTCCCTTCGTAGACCGCTGAGTCGGCAGGCATCTTCGCACCGGAATGCGTGGCTGTCAAACGGCCGGATCGCGGCAAATCGGCAAAGCGGTCTCGACGGCCGAGGGCTGCGAGCGCCGGGTTACTAGCGCGCTTCGACGGCCTCGGCGGCGCTGACCGGCGCCGGGGTCAGGGCCGCCGCCGAGATCACCAGGACGAAAGCGGCGAGCCGGGCAACCGTGCCGAGGGTGTCGTCGGGAAGCGGCTCGGCGAAGACGATCGGGCCGGCGGCAATGGTGAGTGCGTTCGCGGCGACGGACGTCACGGCGATCACCGGCACGGCCTTGCCGATCTGCAGGCTCCGGGCCGAGACGACCAGCCCCGCGATCGAAGCGAGGGCGATCACTGCGGCGAGCGGGTGGACGATGATGGCAACCGCCGACTCCTCACCGAGGTTCCCAGATAGCGCCTTGATCGAGGTGTCCGACGCCGCCCAGAACAGGCCGGCCGAGGCGCCGAACAGGACCCCTTCCCGGGGGTTCCCGGATGCGATCCAGGCGACCACGCAGGCGGCTCCGGTGACGATCACCACGTAGAGGACGAGCCGCACGACCTCGTAGTCGGAGTGCTTGTCGTCGGCGGTGTCGCCGAGCGTCGCCGCCAGAAAGGCGAGGCCGAGCGCCGCCAGCGCCACCCCGATCCACTCGCGCCGGGTCACCTCGTGGGCGAAGAGCCGGTCGGCGGTAACGGTGAGCAGGACGAGCCCACCGGCGATCGTGGCCTGGACGAGTGAGATGGGTGCCAGGGCGAGGGCGCCGACGTGGAAGCTCCAGCCGACCATCGCGATGACGATTCCCAGCGTGTACCAGGGGTTGCGAAACAGCGCGAATGAGGTGCGGAGCGGATGGCGCATGTCCACCTCGGGCGAGGCGACGGCGCCTCGGTGCTTGTAGAGGAATCCAAGGACCGAGGCCATCGCGGTCGCGAGCGAGAGCAGCAGGCCGATCTGGACGGACGCGGACATGAGAAGGCGCGGTGGGGGCGGAGCGGGCTAGGCCGCGCTGCCGCCACCGTCGGGCTCGTCGTCGGGCACGGCCTCGAGTTCGACCTTCGGCTCGTCGCCGATGCGGACGGCGCGCATCGCGTGCACGTCGGGCAGCTTTGCGAGTACCTCGTGGATGATCGCGTGGATCTCCGGCTGGTCGTGCCCGAAGTCGTCGAGCAACGAGCGTAGTGCCGTGTGGGTGATCTTCAACTGCTCGGGCGTGAGCTCGAGGTGGTAGCGGAAGGGTCCGTCCTCCATACGAGAATGTTACGCGGCGGGCGAAGCTGGTGGTCAGGCGGGGGAGGCGGCCTCGGTGGCCGCGACGGCCTCGTCGGCGGCGCTGACCAGCTCGGCCAGGGCGCGTTCGATCCCGTCGGCGACCAGCTGCACGTCTGCCATCGAGTCGTAATCAGCAAGCAGCCCGAAGTTGATCTGCCCGTTGTAGGACATGATCGCGACGAAAAGGGCCTGGTTGGGTGGCAAGAAGCCGACCGGGAAGACGTCCTGGAGCTCGCGGCCGAGCAGGTAGATCGGCTGCTGCGGTCCCGGCACGTTGGTGACCACCAGGTTGAAAAGGCGCGTTGAGAAGTTGATCCGCGCGGCCTGGGCCAGCAGCGTCGGCGGTGCGAAGTCGTTCAGGCGCGAGATCGCCTCGGCTCCCAGCGCCTGGCGGGAATCCTTTAGGTCGCTCATCTGCTCGCGCACCTTGCCGAGTCGCGCTACGGGATCCTCGATGTAGACAGGTAGCGATGCCCGCATCGCGGTGATCTTGTTCCCGAGCTGACCGCTCTCCTCGGAGTTGCGAACGGACACCGGGACCTGCGCGCGGACCTCGAGCCCCTCTGTGCGTACGCCGCGCGCGTGCAGCCACTCGCGCACACCACCACCGACCACCGCGAGCACGACGTCGTTGATCGTCCCCCCGAGCGCGTCCTTGATCCGCTTGAACTGCGCGAGGTCGCTTCGGACCCATACGTACCGCCGGTGCGAGCCGATCTCTACGTTCAGCGGTACCTCGGGTGCGGGGTTGGCGAATGTCCATGCCACCTCGCCGACGGCACCGGCCATTTCGGCCGCCCGGCGCGCCGTGGTGCGCGGCTTCTCGACGGCGCGCTCGGCTCGGCGAGCCAGCGCGAGCGGGATCTTCGCTAGACCCTGCATGCCCCGGGCGGCCAGCTCGGCCGACGAAGGCTCGGGGCTGGCGATCCATTCGTGCTCGGCCTGGACGGGCTCGGGCACCGGCTTGAGGTCGAACAAAACGGTCGCGATGTCCACGCCGGAGACGCCGTCGACAAGTGCATGGTGGGTCTTCGAGATGACCGAAAATCGCTTCCGGGTGAGGCCCTGGACGAGCCACAGCTCCCAGAGCGGCTTTGTCTTGTCGAGCTGCTGGCTGAAGATCCGCGCAGCCATGTTTCGCAGCTGCTCCTCGGAGCCGGGGGAGGGCAGGGCGGAGTGGCGGACGTGGTATTCGAGGTTGAAAGTGGGGTCGTCCACCCAGAAGGGGCGGCCGGTCTCGATTGGTGGGTTCGCGAGCTTCTGGCGGAAGCGCGGTACGAGATGCAGCCGGTTGCGCACGTGCTCGAGCAGATCCTCGTAGGCCGGCGGCGGTCCCTCGAAGATCGTCACGCCACCCACGTGCATGTGGGCCGAAGAGGACTCATTGGTCAGGAACGAGACGTCCAGCGCGCTCAGCCTGTCCATATGACCTTGGGCCATATGGACAAACTATCTCCTATGCCGTTGGTAGTGCTAGCCCTGACCGTCCTGCTCGCTCTTACGGGATGCGCGGCGGAGGATGCATCCGAGCCGTTCGCGCCCAAAGTCGACCGTTTCGACGCGGAGCGAGCGATGCGCGACGTGCGTGCCCAGGCGGCGATCGGCCCGCGCCATTCCGGTTCGACGGGCGGGATCGAGGAGGTCGAGCTCATCACCAGACGCCTGCGGGCAATCAGCGGGGTGGAGGGGATCGCCGTCCAGGCGCCCTGGCAGAACGTCGTGGCCCGCATCCCCGGCTCGGGCGAGGGCTCGATCGTGGTCGGCGCCCACCACGACACCAAGGACGACATCCCCTCACCGTTCGAAGGGGCGAACGACGGCGCGTCGGGTGTCGCCGTGGTGCTCGAGCTCGCTCGCGCGCTTGCGATCGACGCGCCGATACGGGGATCGTCCATCGAGTTCGCGTTCTTCGACGGCGAGGAGGCGCGGGGCGACCGGCCGTTCACCCTGGATGGCGCCCGTGGCAGCCGTCAGTATCTGGCTCAGGCCGTCGCCGGCGGAGGCGACGGCACGCCGCCCGTGGGCGATCTGCGCGCGATGGTCCTGTTCGACCTGGTCGGCGACTGCGAGTTGCAACTGCCACGCGAGGAGAACTCTGACGCCGCGCTCTACGACGCCTTTGCCGAGGCGGCGGTGGAGGTCGGCGGCTCAGCGGGGCCGTTCACCGGCGTCGCACCCGGAGTCCAAGACGACCACATCCCGTTTGCACAGGCGGCGATTCCGGCGGTCGATGTGATCGACTTTGCCTTCGGGCCGGGCGAGCCGCCCGGCGAGTACTGGCACACCGAGCACGACACCTTCGACAAAGTCTGTTCGGAGAGCCTGGACGTGGTCGGTGAGACCGCCGTGGTCGCGCTGCCCCGCCTTCCGTGACGGGTCTAGGGGAGTAGCCCCATCGCCGGAAAGAATCGTCCGGTGCTTCGCGAATACGTGGCGTAGTCGTCGCCGTGCACACGCTGCAAGTAGGGCTCCTCGACGGCGCGCACCTGTAACTCGAGCGCGGCGATCAGGGCGATCACACCCGCAAGAGCGACAACGCTCGGCACCATCAGCGCGAGGCCGAGCGCGGTCGGAATCATGGCGCTGAAGATGGGATTGCGCACAAGTCCAAACGGTCCGTGGACCACCAGCGCGGTGCGCTCGGAATGGTCAACGCCGATCCGCCACGAGTCGCCCATGGCCATCTGGGCCAGGAGGGTGAGACCGATGCCGGCGGCGGCGAGCGCCACCCCGGCGGCGTGCCCGAACGCGCCGTCGAGCCACCCGATCGGAGCCACTGCGCCGCCCAGCGCCAGGACGGGTGCCGCCACACCGGTGGCGATCGCAAGCGCGAATCCGGCGCCGGCCGCCCACTCGATGGAGCCTGGGCGTCCGCCGATGCCCTTGAAGCCGGTCGAGCCGGTTCGCCGCCACTGCACGAAGCTGCGCACCCCGAAGGCCGTGAATCCGTAGACGGCGTACAGGGCCAGCGCCAGCTCAGCCATGGCGCATCAGTCGCCGAACGGCGCCCATCATCTCCTCAGTCATCTCTTCCTGGCTCCCGTCGGCGCCACCGGCAACGCAGTGCTTCGCGTGATCGGAGAGCAACTCGAGAGCGACCTTGTCGAGGGCGGCCTGGATCGCCGTGATCTGGGTCAGTACGTCGATGCAGTAGCGGTCGTCCGCGACCATCCCCTCGACGCCCCGGACCTGGCCCTCGATTCGCCGCAGGCGCTTGCCGACGGCGTCCTTTCTCGCGGTGTACCCTCGATCCTCGCTCATTCGGCGACCACCTTCGTGAACTCGGCCGTACGCACCTGGCCGCCGTGCTTGAACTGCAGGAAGAGCCGGTACCGGCCTTCGGTCGGAAAGGTTGCCTCGAAACGAATCGCGCTCTCCTCCGACTCACTGGATCCATGCCCAGCCGGGTGTACGTGCAGGAAGGCGAGGTCGCCTTCGCGCAGAGCCACCAGATGTCCGTTGGCGCCCAGGTAGGGCTCGACCTTGACCGCCTTGCCGGCCCTGGTGACCTCGAACTCGAGGGCGGATGGGACGCCTGGCTTCGACCCGCCCCGGGCAACGTTCACCTCGTAGCCGTCACCCGCTGCCGAGAGCGCCTCCGGGTCGGGCAGCTCGCGCCAGGAGACCGAGCCGTCGACATTCAGATCGGCACCCAGGGTCAGGCTCTCGCCGTTGTGGTTGAAGTCCGCGAACACCCGATAGGAGCCCGCGTCTCGGAACCGGACGGGCACGGACCAGCGACCCTCGGCGTCCATCTCGGGATGCAGGTGCTGAAAGCCCGTGAGGTCTCGTCTCGCAATGATCAAATGCATTCGCCTCTCGTGCTCGACGTCGAACTCCTCAATGGGCGTCCCGATCCGGTCTGAGATCGTGAACCCCAGGACGGTGGTCTCGTTCGAAGGGGCGTCGCTGCTTTCGAGCTTTAACCGTAAATCGCCGGCTGCGATCTCGGTGCCGCGCACCTGGTCTACCTGTGTGGTCATCGGATCCTCCTCGCCGCCCCGATGGGCCGCTTCGGTTGTCATCGGCATTTCGGTTTCGTGCGGGGCTCCGTGCGCGGGCTCGTCCTCGCCCAGCGCTTCGCCGGCCAGGACGATCGCGCCGAAGGCGAAGGCGAGGGCCGTTGCCGCTCCAACCACGCGCGTCGGGGGCCCACCGTGAATTCCGGTCTCGTGCACCGCGGTGTGGCCCTTCCCGCGGGCAAGGAGCCAGCGGTTTACTGGCACCGTCACGACGAACGCGATCGCGAGGGCAAACGACAAGGCCCCCCAGAAAAGGACGTCCCCAAGCCCGGACTCCATTGCACCGGGGACGATGAGCATGATCGCGTTGTCGACGATCTCCATCGTTGCGATCGAAAGCGTGTCGGAGGCGAGTGCGATCGGGATCACAACCCCAAATGCCAAGCCCGCTCGCAACAGTGGGAGGCTAGTTAGGGCGTATCCAAACAGGAACGCAAGCCCGACGGCCAATGCGATCGTGCCGAGGTTCGAGAAGCCGAGCGCCGTGCCCACCGCCATTCCCGTGACCTCGCCGATCGCACAGCCCGTGAGGCAATGGAGGGTGGCGCTGACCGCGAGGCCGGTGAGCTCACGCCCCTCCGTCGGCATCTCGTGGTGGTGGGCGTGTGCATCCAAAGCGTTCGTCTCCTATATAGGGGGTGGGGGTACGAGGAAGGCAGGCTAGCATACCCCGGGGGGGTTGGGTTGAATCGCGCCGATGGCGGCAGGCGCGGCGAGTACCCTTGGGGACATGAGCGCCACCGCCACCAACGCGCCGAAGCGCGTCCTCTTGGCCGCGCCCCGCGGCTATTGCGCGGGTGTCGATCGGGCCGTCGAGACGGTCGAGAAGGCGCTCGACATGTATGGCCCTCCCGTCTACGTGCGCAAGGAGATCGTCCACAACAAACACGTGGTCGAACAGCTTGTCGAGCGCGGCGCGATCTTCGTCGAGGAGGAGACCGAGGTGCCCGAGGGCGCGCTCGTTGTGTTCTCCGCACACGGTGTCGCGCCCGCGGTGCACGACAACGCGGCCGCCCGCAACCTGCGCACGATCGATGCGACATGTCCGCTGGTGACCAAGGTCCACGTCTCCGCGCGCAGGTTTGCCGAGCAGGGCTACTCGATCATCCTGATCGGCCATGCCGGCCACGAGGAGGTCGAGGGCACCACCGGCGAGGCTCCGGACTCGATCACCCTCGTCGAGACGATCGCCGACGCCGAGGCTGTTGCGGTACCCGACCCCGACCACGTCGCCTTCATCACCCAGACGACTCTCTCGGTCGACGAGACCGACGACATCATTGCCCGCCTGCGGGAGCGATTCCCGAAGATCGTCAGCTCGAAATCCGACGACATCTGTTACGCCACGACCAACCGTCAGATCGCCGTCAAGCAGCTGGCTGCCGAGAGCGATCTGGTGCTGGTGATCGGGTCGACCAACTCGTCGAATTCCAACCGGCTGGTTGAGGTGGCGCGCGAGCACGGTGCCGGCTCGCATTTGATCGACAACGCCTCCCAGGTCCAGGAGGAGTGGCTCGAAGGCGTGGAGACGGTCGGGATCACCTCCGGCGCCAGCGCCCCGGAGGAGCTGGTGGCGGAGCTGGTCGAGTTCTTCCGCGCCCGCGGCGCCGACGACGTATCGGAGCTGCGCACCGTCGATGAGGACGTGCGTTTCATGCTCCCGAAGACGATTCGAACCGAGTTGGCCGCTCGCTCCTAGCGCGGCAGGTCTGGCGAGAAGCTGACCGACCAGACCCGAACGCCCGGGTCGGCTTCGATGCGCAGCGAATGTGCCTCGTGGCAGGGGTGCTCGGCCAGAGCCATGAGCGCTGCCGCGGTTACGGGGTGGGCGATCGCTTCGGCTCCGTCCAACGAAGCACGGATCGATCCGCCGCCGTCGGCGACCACGAACGCACCGCCGGCCTCGTAGTTCACCTCGATTGCGTCGGCTGGCCCTTTGGGCTGCCAGGGGTCGCTTTCCGAGCCCCCGGGGAGAAGCTCCGCAGTGGGCGGGACAACCAGGGCGCCGGGCACATCGGACGCGCGTAGCGGCTCGAGCGGTTCCGGTAGCGCTCTGGTCACGTCGGAGCTTCGAAGCTCGTCCTGAATCGCCCGCTCCGTCGCGACATATTCGCCCTCGCCGAAATGAGCCCACGCAAGCGCGCCGCCCTTGGCCCAGAGGAACAGAGACGGCCAGCCCTTGCAGCCGTAATCGCGCCACATGGCGTAGCGGGAGTCGTCGCCGACGAGGTGGTCGACGCCGAGGGCGGCGATTCCCGCGGCCATCGCATCGTGCTCAGCCGTGAACGCAAAGCGCGGTGTGTGTACGCCCATCACCTGCAGGCCGTGTTGTTCGTAGCGCTCGCGCCAGGCGAGGACGTAGGGTAGGGCGCGCACGCTGTTCAGCTGCGCGAAGTCGAAGAAGTGGACGAGCACGGGCCCGGCTGCGGTCAGCTGCGCCATCACTGGCGCCTCACCTCCAGAGCCGAGCCAGCGGATCCGGCCCGGGAGCTCCGGGGCGGCGATATCGGGGGTGGCGGGGCGCATCGGCGAGGGATCGTAGGCGGCGAGCGGGTCTGCCCGGGGTTATCCTGTGGACGTGTCCTGGGGCGACCGCATCACGGGCCTGGTACTGGGCCTGATCCTGGGGATCGCGATCGTCGCGATCTTCGTGTTCGTCTTCAGCGAGGAGACGATCGACTCAGCCGAACTCGATCGCGGCGGCACGGCCGTCGAGCACGAGCGCCAGTCCGCGCCCTAACCCGGCCGTGCGTCGCTGAGTGAGCGAGCACCGCCACCGCTCGGGCCACTCGCATGGTCTGGTCGATGAGAGCATCAAGCGCTCCCGCGACGGACTGCGGGCGGTGGGCGTTTCACTCGCGATATTGGCCGTTACCGCGGCCGCCCAGACCGCGATCTTTCTCGCGACCGGCAGCATCGCGCTACTCGCCGACCTGATCCACAACTTCGGCGATGCTGCAACGGCGTTTCCCCTGGGGATCGCGTTTCTCCTGCGCTCAGCCCGCGCCGAGCGCTGTGCCGGACTCGCCGTCGTCGCCGCGATCTTCTTCTCCGCCTGCGTCGCGGGATACGAGGCAATCGGGAGGCTCCTGAACCCCGAGGCTCCTGATCACCTGGTAGCCCTGGCTGTGGCCGGCGCACTCGGATTCGTCGGCAACTGGGCTGCCGCCGGGGTCAGGACCCGCGCCGGGCTACGACTCGACAGCCCCGCGCTGGTCGCGGACGGCAATCACGCCCGCGCCGACGCCTATGTCAGTTTGGCTGTGATTGCCAGTGCGATCGCCGTCAGCCTGGGGTTCGAGACCGGCGATGCCGTGATCGCCCTCGGGATCACCGGGGTCATCCTCAAGATCACCTGGGACTCCTGGCTCACTGTGCGGGGAGTGCATTCGGACTAGAGGAGGCACCGTTTACACCTCGTTAAGGCTGCTTCGTAGACTCGCGCGGCATGGAATCCCGAAAGCTTCCAGGGTTACTCGCGGTGGGCGGGATCGTCCTCGCGATCGTCCTCTTCGTCGTCCTTCGCGACAACGACGGCGACGGCGGCCGCGAGCCGGCAGAGGTCGCTGCGGTGGCCCAGGACTCGAACGATGAGCCGAAGAAGCCCAAGCCCAAGCCCAAGCGTGAGAAGCCCGATATCGCGGCGATTGAGGTCGAGGACGCGGAACCGGTTGGAGGCGTGCAAAAACTAGAGTTCGATAGCGGTAGCGAGATCCTCGTCGAGGTCACGTCCGACGTCGACGACGAGCTCCACCTGCACGGCTACGACGTCTATCTCGACCTGAAGGCAAGCAGGCCCGCGACGCTGGAGGTCCCGGCGGACATCGAGGGGCGCTTCGAGCTCGAGTCGCACACCACCGGCGTGGTCTTGGCCGAGATCTCGGTGGTCCCCGCCTAGCATGCGGCGAATCGCGGCCGCGGCAGGGGCCACCTGTGCTGCGCTCGCCTTTCCCGCACCGGCATCGGCGCACGCGCTCGCCGGCAAGCAGGACTTGCCGATCCCCGAGTGGCTCTTTGCCTGGGGCGCCTCCCTGGTCCTCATCGTCTCGTTCATTGCCCTCTCAGCGGCATGGCGCGAGACCCGCTTCGAGACATCGGCATGGAAACCCGTGCGACCGTGGATCTCACGCGCATTGCTGAACCCTGCGACCGAGATTTCGGCAGGCCTGTTCGCCGTCGTGCTGCTCGCCGTCACCATCTGGTCGGGGCTGCACGGCACCGAGGCTCCGGACCGGAACTTCTCGGTGACCTTCGTCTTCGTCACGTTCTGGCTCGGCCTCGTGGTGGGGAGCGTGCTGCTCGGCGACATCTTCCGGGCCTTCAATCCATGGCGGGCCATAGCCCGGGTCGTGTCGGGAGCCTTCCGCCGGGTCGCGGGTCAGGACCCGCCTCCGGCGCTTCCGTATCCAGAGAAGCTCGGCCGCTGGCCGGCCGCGATCGGGTTGCTTGCATTTATCTGGCTCGAGCTCGTTTACGGCCAGAGCGGCTTCGCCACGGTTGGCCTGACCCCGCGCACGGTTGCGATTGCCAGCCTCGCCTACACGGCCTACACGTTCGTCGGTATGGCCATGTTCGGGATCGAGAAGTGGCTCGAGCGCGGCGAGACGTTCTCCGTCTACTTCGGCATGTTCGCGCGGCTCTCTCCGCTCGAGGCGCGCGATGGTGTGCTTGGCCGCCGCCCTTGGCTGTCGGGAGCAACCGACTGGGGCATCCTCCCAGGCTCGGTCGCCCTGATCCTCTTCACCATCGCCGGGACGACCTACGACGGCGCCCAGGAGGGTCTGCTAAGCGCACCGATCCGATCGCTGTTCGAGGTGTTCTTCGAGGACGTCGGGATTGGCCCAGTCGCCTCGCTCAGGCTGGCGAGCTCGGCCTTTCTCGCCGCCACGATCGCTGTCGTCGCGGGCATCTACTGGGTGGGGGTTCGAGGCATGGCATCGGAGGACGCCGAGACGGTGGTGCGCAAGCTCGGGCGCGTATTCGCCCACAGCTTCATTCCGATCGGGCTCGCCTATCTCTTCGCTCACTACTTCACGCTCGCCCTCTTCCAGGAGCAGGCCCAGTTCACCTATCTCCTCTCCGATCCCCTCGGCGACGGTTCGAACTACTTCGGGACCGCCGACAACCGCATCAACTACGGCCTGATCGGGGCCGAGGCGGTCTGGTACGTGCAGGTCGCGTCGCTCGTGATCGGGCACGTGGCCGCGCTCGCGATGGGCCACGACAAGGCGCTGGCCGTCTTCGACGACGTGCGCAAGGCGACGCGCTCCCAGTATTGGATGCTCGCCCTGATGATTTCGTTCACCGTGCTTGGCCTGATCCTGCTGTCGTTCGCCAACGGGTAGCGGCGCGGGGAGCGCATCCGGCGTTCACAATGGGGGCAGATGCCGCAGCGCCTCCTCGGTCACAATTCCCCGATGCTCTCTCGTTCCTTTTTCGGCGCCGTGCTCGCCTGCCTGTGGTTGGCCGGAGCGGTGGAGGCCAAGCAGGTGAAGCCCTGGCCACCCGATCCGCGCACCGGCGCCTTCTTCGTGCATTTCGGTGAGGAGCACGTAAACGATGATGACGGCAAGCGGCTGCTGACAAAGGTCGTGCGCTCATCTTCGCGTTACCGCCCCGACCTGGTGACGATGTCGGGCGACAAGGCCAACGATGGCCAGGCGGATCAGTTCGACCTCTGGGCGACCGTGATGGATATCTACGACCGCCGTGGGGTGCCGTGGCTGGCCGGGGTCGGCAACCACGACAGGACCGTTCCGTCCGGGTTTCCAGGCGGGACATTCCCCCTGGCCGACCTGACGACGTATCAGGAGTACTTCGCCGGACGGCCGTATCCGATGGGTGACGCGAAGCCCTACCGGGGCATCCGGGCCGGAGGGCGCAAGGCCGATCCGGCCGGGGCCGCCTCCCATTACTACGCGGACGTCAAGGGCGCCCGCTGGATCTTCATCGACAACTCCTGTTTCTCCATCGTCCTCTGCGACGAGCGGCAGAACCCGTCGGGGCAGAACGCCGGTGGCGACGAGGGCCAGTACGACTTTCTCGAGCGGGTTGCGACGCAGGCCGGCAGTCAGGGCAAGCGCACCTTCGTGGTCATGCACATGCCGACCCGGGATCCGCGCGACCAGTTGTATGCGGAGCCGACGAGCCTCCAGCACACGATGGGCAAAGGCCCGCTGGGCACGCTCGACAACACGATGTTCGAGCAGGCCGCGGCGGAATCGGGCGTCGATGGCGTCTTCGTCGGGCACATCAAGGGTCAATTCCTCTACGCGGGTCAAGGCGGCGTTCCGTACTTCATCGACGGCGGGGCCGGCGGCGAGCTCTACACGGAGGGTCCGGTCGGCACCGATCACGGCTACTGGCACGGTTACCGGACGATCGCGCTGCGGCGCGGCCGGATTCGCACCGACGCCGTTCCGATCTTTGTTCGCGGTTCGATCAGGATTCCGGGCAGCCGGCGCATGACGGTGGGTGACCGACGCGAGTTCCTCGCCTTCGGCCGCCAGCCCGTCGTCATCGACCCGGCCAAGGTTGACGCGCTGGAGTTGCGCGACCCCGATCCGACCCCGCGCTCGGCCACCGCAGATGCCGGTTTCGTTGTCCCGCCGGCGCTGCTCTTCTTTGCTCCGGCGCTGCTTCTGAGCCTGGCCCTCGTCGCGCGTACGCAGCGGGTGCGCATCGCCGTACCGGTGTTCGCCTGCGCGGCCGGCCTCGCGGTTGCGGGCGTGTCCGCCGCCCAGCAGAGCGAACCGACCTCCACGCCGGTTGAGTCGCTGCCGAATCCGTCTCGTGTCTGGACGAGTTCGAACCCCGGGATTCTGAAGCCGATCGCGTCGCGCACGGACGACCCGCGCCGCAATGCGCGCACCCAGACCACGGACGGGCTGTTCAGGGCCCGCTGCCCGGGGCGCGCAAGGCTGCGCGTCACGTCGGGATTCGAGACGAAGGTCAAGCGGATCGTCGTCAAGGGCCGACCGGCAACGCCCAAGGCCAGGAAGCGCTGCCGCGGGTAGCCTTGGTCATATGGGTGGCTTTGTGGTTGCGCACGCGGGCCACTGGGCTCTCTACGTGCTCTACGCGGTGCCGCTCGTGGTCGTGCTCGTGACCGCGGTGGTCACCACGCGGCGGGAGCGGCGATCCGCACGCGAGGCGGCTAGTCCGACGCCTCCAGATTCCTGATCGCGCCTTCTAGCCGCGAGGTATCGGCCTTCGTGGCGCTGTCCTCGAGCACGATTACCACGTTCGCCGCTCGATAGCAGAGGAGCGTGACGGCCCCCTCGCACTGCGCGAACTCGGCGCGCGCCGCCTCCACGTCGTCGGTGACCGTCAGCGAGCCGCCCCCGTGCTGTTCGCCGGGCTCGGTGGCCGAGGAGGGCTCGGCAAAGGTCAGCCCATAGACCTCGATCGACTCCTGGCTCGAGGCAAGTGGCTCCCCCAGCGCGACCTCGGCGCCACTGGTGTTCAGCTCGGCAACGAGCTCCTCGCCGCTGAAGGTGCGCTCACCACCGCAACCCACCGCAACCGCAAGCGCCACCGCCAATGCGGCTGCTGAAGGTTTGTGGTGGCTATGGCGCACACAACCCTTCATCAGGCCGGAGTCAGGTGGTTGCGAGCAGCTCTGCCAAACGCCGCTCGAGCTGCTCGGCGAGGGAATCGCGAATCGGGCCCTCGGCGGTTCGTTCGACCAATTCCTGCATGAAGCCGTCGATCACGAGTCGCTTCGCGTCGGCCTCGCCCAGTCCGCGTGAGCGTAGGTAATAGAGCTGTCCGGCATCCACCTGGGCAACGGCCGCGGCATGGGTGCAGCGGACGTCGTCGGCCTCGATCTCGAGTCCCGGAATCGCGTCCGCATGGGCCCGATCGGAGAGCAGCAGGTTACGGCTTTCCTGAAAGGCGTCGGTGCGCTGCGCTGGCGGATCGACCCGGATCATCCCGCGCCAAACCGCGGTCGCGGCGCCGGCCAGGATCCCGCGGAATGCCAGGTCGGAGTTGGTATCGGGCGCAGCGTGCTCCTGGGTTGTGTCGTAATCGAGGTGCTGCGACCCCAGTCCGGCGTAAACGCCGGTGACCTTGGCCGATGATCCCTGGCCCGCGAGCTTGGTCTCCATTCGCACCTTGCCGCGGGCGGAGCCGAAGCCGAGCGCTACCCACTCCAGCGACGAATCACGTCCGATCTCGGCGCGCTGCGTGGCGAACACCCAGCTCTCGTCGGAGAGATCCTGCTGGCAGATGTAGCGCAGGTTGGCGCTGTCGCCCACGACCAGTTCGACGACCCCGTTGAAGAGGCCGGTCTCACCCGAGTAGCGCTCCCAAAGCTCTGCTTCGGCCCCTTCGCCGAGAACCACCAGCGTGCGCCAGGCGACCTCGTCGCCGGCGGCGCCGCCAACGTCAAGCTGCAGGGGCTCCTCGAGCCGCTGGCCCGGGGGCACGTAGATCAGCACGCCGTCGCGCCAGTTCTCGGCGTTGCGTTCGGTGAAGGCGTCGGCGGCGGGTACGATCGATCCCAGCCGGTCGCGGATCAGCTCTGGGTGCGCGTCGGCTGCCTCGGCTAGCGGCATCACGATAGGACCGTCGCCGTTGCCCGCAACCAATCCCGTGAGCTGGGCTCGACCCGCCGTGAACGCGTCGAGGTCGAGGTCGCTCAGATCGGTGAACTCCCAGCCCTTCTCCTTGGGCCCTGGGAGCGCCCTAGCCAATCGAGCCTTCCATCTGTAGCTCGATCAGGCGGTTCATCTCGACCGAGTACTCCATCGGCAACTCCTTCGCGATCGGCTCAATGAAGCCGTTCACGATCATCTTGGAGGCCTCTTCCTCGTCGAGCCCATGGGACTGCAGGTAGAAGAGCTGATCCTCACCGACCTTCGATACGGAGGCCTCGTGCCCGACGTTGGCGTCGGCCTCGTCGATGCGGATGGTCGGGTAGGTGTCCGACCGCGAGTCCGGGTCGAGCAGCAGCGCGTCGCAAACGACCTTGGACTTGGTCTCGGTAGCGCCCTTGGCGACCTCGAGCAGCCCGCGGTAGGTCGCGCGGCCGCCGTCCTTGGAGATCGACTTGGAGAAGATCGATGACGTCGTCTTCGGCGCCGCGTGAATGATCTTGCCGCCGGCGTCCTGGTGCTGGCCCTTTCCGGCGAACGCGATCGAGAGGATCTCGCCGTGCGCCCGCTCGCCGAGCAGGTAGATGCTCGGGTACTTCATCGTCAGCTTCGAGCCGAGGTTGCAGTCGACCCATTCCATCGTCGCGTTCTCCTCGGCGATCGCGCGCTTGGTGACGAGGTTGAAGACGTTCGACGACCAGTTCTGCACGGTCGTGTAGCGGACGCGCGAGTTCGCCTTGCAGGCGATCTCGACCACGGCCGAATGCAGCGAGTCGGACGAGTAGACGGGCGCGGTGCAGCCCTCGATGTAGGTGACGTCGGCACCGTCCTCGGCGATGATCAGCGTGCGCTCGAACTGGCCCATGTTCTCGGTGTTGATCCGGAAGTAGGCCTGCAGCGGCATCGCGACCTTGACGCCCTTTGGGACGTAGACGAACGAACCGCCCGACCACACGGCCGAGTTCAGGGCCGCAAGCTTGTTGTCGTTCGGCGGGATGATCGTCGCCCAGTACTCGCGCACTAGGTCCTCGTGCTCGCGCAGCGCGGTGTCCATGTCGGTAAAGATCACGCCCTGGGCCTCGAGCTTCTCGTTGACCTGGTGGTAGACGGACTCGGACTCGTACTGCGCGCCGACGCCGGCGAGGAACTTGCGCTCGGCCTCGGGGATGCCCAGGCGGTCGAAGGTGTTCTTGATGTCCTCAGGGACCTCTTCCCAGGTACGCCCGACCTTGTCGGAGGCCCGGACGAAGTAGTGGATGTCCTCGAAGTCGATCTGGCCGAGGTCGCCACCCCAGTCGGGCATCGGCCGGCTATAAAAGTGCTCCAGGGACTTCAGCCGGAAGTCGCGCATCCACTGGGGCTCGTTCTTGTACTCCGAGATCGACTCCACCAGCTGGCGAGAGAGGCCCTTCGGCGCCTTGTAGGAGTAGCCGGTTTCGGGGTCGTGGAAACCGAACTTCTCGGCGTACTCGGAGCCGATGTCCTTGAGCCCTGCCTCCTCGTTGGTGAGGACCTTGGTCGACTCGATTGTCTCGGGGGGTGTGGTCATCTCGCGTTCAAACCTCCAGTTTGACGTCGTCGCCATCGACCCTTGCCTGGAACGTGTCGACCGGCGTATATGCCGGCAGCGACTTGGGGCGGCCCGTCCGCAGGTCGAAGAGCGAGCCGTGACGCGGACATTCCACGGTACAGGAGGCCGCGTCGAACTCCCCCTCCGCGAGCGGCCCGTCGTCGTGCGAGCAGCGATCCTCGATCGCGAAAAGCTCACCGCCGGGGCAATGAAAGACGCCGATCTTGCGCCCGTCCTCGGTCGTCACAAGACGCATTCCGCCCTCGGGCAGCTCTTCGGTCTTGCAAACGGTGAGTTCAGGCATCGCCAATATTCCTAGTTGCGAAGTAGGGATTCTAGCCGTTGGCACGGCGTGGGCCAGGCGCGCGTCAGAACTTTTCTGCTTGCGCTGGATCGCCGCGCTCGCCCTCGTCCTCCCAGTCGGCGGAGGCGCCGAGGCTGGCGGATTTGACGATCTTGAGGCCGAGCATCGCGCACTTCATGCGCGTCGCGGAGATGTCGATGCCGAGCAGGTCGAGCACCTTCTCCTTCGGCATCGTGAGCAACTCGTCGCGGGTCTTGCCCTCGAGCTCTTCCATCAGCATCGAGGTCGCCGCGGTGGAGATCGCGCAGCCCTTGCCCTCGAAGCTGACTTCGCTCACCCGCCCGTCCTCGCCCAGCTTGATGAACACGTGCTGCTCGTCGCCGCAGAAAGGGTTGACGTCTTCGTAGTCGAGGTCGAACTCCTCCAGGCGGCCGAAGTTCCGTGGTCGCTTGTAGTGCTCGAGGATGTTCTCACGGTAGAGCTCGTCCACAGGGGCAAACGGTACCCGGCTCAGCCAATGCGGTCGGCCGCGTACTCCGCCAGCGCCATCACCGTTAGCTGCGGGTTGACCGTGATCGCCGCCGGGAACACGCTCGCGTCGCAGACGTAGACCGAGGGCGCTCCCCGAACCGCAAAATCAGGGTCAACCACGCCCTGGGCTGCGTTCGCGCTGATTGCGTTGCCGCCCTGGGGGTGTGAGGTGTGGAGTTGGACGTCGGTGTTGTCGCGGATCTGGCCGTCGAGGTCGTCGAGCGCCTCCGGGGTTGAGTAGGGGAGGTAGCGGAACGTCGTGGCCATCACCTTGCGCGCGCCCGCGGCGAGGTGGATGCGGCCGGCCAGCTTGAGCCCCGCGACGAGGCGCTTGAGATCGTCGGGATGGGGTTCGTAGCTCAGTTTCATCCGCCCGCGCCAGTCGAGGCTGACGCTCGCGTTGGGCCGGGTGCCCACGACCGAGCCGGTGCACGCCATGTGGTCATAGCGACGCATGTTCCGGTAGTGGTCGCGAAACCAGCCGGGCATGAAGAGCGCCTGCGCGCCCACTGGGTTGAACCAGGTCTCGAGGATCAACCCATCGTCGCCGGGCGTGCGCAGGTAGTGGGATATCTGCAGGCCGGCATAGGAGTCGAGCTTCTCGTCGTAGTCCGCGCTCATCGGGGCGCCGAGGTTCCACGAGAGGCCGCGGCCGGCGTTGTCGCCGCCGATCACGGAGCGCTGGAGGATCAGGCTCGATGCGAGCGCTCCGGCCGAGAGGACCACGGCGTTGGCGCTAACCCTGAGCGTGCTCCCATCGGATAGGCGGCATTCGAGCCCGGCGGCGCTGCCGTTGCTGGGCGTCACCTTCCGCACCTCGCACTCGCTGTAGATCTGGACGCCGTCGCCGAAGCGCTCCTGGGCCAGCGGCAGGGCATGGTCGAGGGCGGAGAGCTTGCGGCCGAACGGGCAGCCGATGTTGCAGTACCCGCACCCGAGGCAGTCCGCGATGTTCGCCTCGACCACGTCGAAGTCGCCCGAGCGGTCGAGGCCGAGCGCCTCGATTCCCTCGCGGAACTTCCGCGCGCCGCCTGCGAGGGTTCGCCGGGACGTCTGGCGGTTCACCGGGACGAACTCCCGCAGTCGCCCGAACGCCGCCGCCAGCTCGTCCTCGTCGAGCCCGGCGTCCAAGCCGTTGCCGTCGTTCCAGCGCTCGAGCACATGCTCGGGGAGGTCGAAGCAGACGGCGTTGTTGACGACCGTCGTCCCGCCCACGCAACGGCCCTGCAGCACCTGGAAGCGGGCGTCGGTGGACATCTGCATGCCGCCGTCCGCGTAGAGGTTCGCGAACTGCGCGCGCTCGTCCTCGCCGAAGTCGGCCGGATCGACGTGCCTGCCGCGCTCGAGCATCAGCACCTCGCGCCCGCGCTCCGCCAGCCGGTTGGCGAGGATGGAGCCGGCCGCGCCGGTGCCCACGATTACGACGTCCGCACTGACCGTCTCGCCGTCCACCTCCCGTGGGGCGCGCACGCGCAGGGGCTCGTGTGCGCGGATCGCGAGTTCTGGCAGGGGCCCGCCCTCGGGGCGCTCGGAGAACGGTACGTAGCCGGTGCTCTCGGCGGTCCGCGGGTCCGCGTAGTAGCCGATGAAGGTCAGCTGCTGGGCGGCAAAGAGCATTCCCTGGATCGGGCGGCGAAGAAAGCCGGGGAGTCGGCGCTCGGCAACGTCGGCGATAAAGCAGCGCTCGATGAATTCGATCCGTCGCTCCGCCGACATCACCGGGAAGGGCGGGCGCAGGCGAGCCATCGGGTAAATGCAGAGTGCAGTCAGCGCGAGCTTCGTCTTGCGTTTCTCATCGGCCGGGAAGGACCAGAGATACTCGTCGACGTTGGCGGCCACGTCGGCGGCGCTGAGGCGCTCCTTGCGGCCCATCACCAGCACCTCGGCGAGCGCCATCAAAGTGCGGTGTTGGTGAGGAGCCAGGTAGCGCAGTTCGAACCGAGCTCGCGCCGCGGAGCGCTGGCACCAAATGAGCGCGGCGGTGACTGTGGTCGCAAGGGTGAGCCAGATCCAGGCCAGGGTCGTGGCGGCGGGGAGTGCCCACCCGAACGGTGCCTGGAACGAGCCTGAGACGTCGTTCGTGTTGCCGACCACGAGCGAGACGACGATGATCGAGATCAGGATGAGGTGGGCGCCGACGACGACCTGCACCGCCCACGAATGGCGGCGGATGTCGGCCGCGGCGACCAGGCACAGCGCCGCGAACGTCCCGTCCTTGGCGGCGGAGTTGGCGACGAACGGAAACTCGGCCTTCGGGTCGGCCAGCGTGCCCTGCAAGATGTAGGAGCCCGCGAGGAGGGCGAACACCGGCGCGAGGAACTGGAGCAGGCGCTGTAGTCGCAGCTCCTCGTGAGTGAGTGCGCTCCCGTCCACGATCCAGCTTCTAGCCGGGGCCGCGTGCCTCCACGCGCTGGGACGCCTCCTCGGCCGCGGCGCGGTCGTAGAACTCCTGCACGCGCACACACGTATCGCCGTCGAAGGAGAAGACCTGACAGACCTCGTCCGAGACCGCGAGGCCGCTGTGGGCTCCGGTGCCCGAACGCTTGGTGATCACTAGCACGTGGGGCGGGCGCTCGATCATCTCCTGGACCTCGAAGTTGAGCTGCCCAACCGCGGCGCGCCACTGGTCCCAGAAGAAGATCACCGCGTCGTGGCCGCGGTAGCGACCCTGGTCGGGATCGTCAGGTGGCGTGATCCACTCGACGTCCTCGGAAAGGTGTTCGAGCACCCAGCTGCGATCGCCAGCGTTCCATGCGTCGTAACCGTTCCGGATCAGCTGTTGGCGATCGATCCCCGTCACCTCCTGAGAGAGTAAACGGAGCGGCGGGCGCGTGAAGCTAAGGTCCGATCGGTTGGTAGGGGAATCGCGGCCGCAGCCGCCTGGGCATCGCTTGTTACGGCGTGGTTGGCGCCAGCGACGAGGCGAGCGATTTCCCGCTTCGCGCGATCGCACGCTGCCTGCGCAGATAGGCACCGACTAGCTGGTCCGGAAGACACGCCGCGTCGAGGAGGCCATGGTTCAAATGGTTGGCCTCGTCGTGCGCGTGTCGACCGGCCACTCGGTGTGATCGAGGCACGATCCTCAAGTAGTCAGGCCCTAGAGCCCAAAGACCGCGCGCGCGTCCGTGATGCCCAGGACCAGGCGATCGATCTCCTCGTGCGTCGTGTAAACGCCGAAGGAGGCGCGGGCGGTCGCTGCGACGCCGAGCCTGTCCATCAGCGGCTGCGCGCAGTGGTGGCCCGCGCGCACGGCGACGCCGTGGCGGTCGAGGATCTCGGCGACGTCGTGGCCGTGGACGCCTTCGAGTTCGAACGACACCGGACCCACGCGGTCGGGCGAGTGGGGCGGGCCGAAGACGGTCAGACCCGGAACCTCGGCAAGACGCTCGAGGGCGTAGGCGGTGACGTCGCGCTCGTGCGCTGTCACGGCGTCCATGCCCAGGGCGTCGAGCCAGCGCAGCGCCGCCGCCATCCCGATCGCCTGGGTGATTGCGGGCGTTCCCGCCTCGAAGCGGGCGGGCGGGTCGGCCCATGTGGTGCCGTCGGTTGTGACCTTGCGGATCATCGAGCCGCCGCCGAGAAACGGGGGCATCCCGCGCAGCAGGTCGAGCCGTCCCCAGAGCGCCCCGATGCCGGTCGGGCCGTAGAGCTTGTGGCCGGTGATGGCGTAGAAGTCCACCCCCAGCTCGGCCATGTCCAGTGCCAGCTTCGGTGCTGCTTGGGCTCCGTCGGCGACAACGAGGGCCCCGGCGCCATGCGCCATGCGGCTGATCTCAGACAACGGGTTCAGCGTTCCGAGGACATTCGAGATGTGGGCCACGGCGACGAGCTTCGGCCCGCGCTCGAGCAGCTCGGCCAAGGCATCCATGCGCAAGGCGCCGTCGGCGTCGATCGGCACCCAGTCGATCTCGGCTCCGACGCGCTCCGCGAGCTGCTGCCAGGGCACGATGTTCGAGTGGTGCTCCATCTCGGTGAGCACGATCCGGTCGCCGGCGCCGACGTTGGCGTCGCCCCAGGCGCGGGCGACCAGGTTGATCGCCTCGGTCGCATTGCGGACGAAGACGACCTCGCGCAGGTCGGCTGCGCCGATGTGGTCGGCAACTGTTGCCCGCGCGCCCTCGAATGCAGCTGTTGCCTCAGCCGAAAGTGTGTGCGAGCCGCGGTGGACGTTGGAGTGGTGGCGCCGCTCGTAGCGATCGACCGCCTGGATCGAGGCGAGCACCCGCTGGGCGCTCGCGCCCGAGTCGAGATACGCGACCGGCTTGCCGTTGACCTCGCGCGCCAGCGCCGGGAAGGCCGCTCGGACCTTCTCCAGCGGGAAGCTGGCTTGCTCGGCACTAACGGTCACGCGGTCGCAGCCACCTCGTCGGCGATCCAGCCGTAGCCCTTCGCCTCGAGCTCGCCAACCAGTTCGGGCCCGCCCTCCTTGACGATGCGGCCTTCGAACATCACGTGAACCTTGTCCGGCTTGATCATGTGGAGGATGCGCTGGTAGTGGGTGATGATCAGGGCGCCCATCTCAGGGCCCGCGAAGCGGTTGACGCCCTCGGCGACGACCTGGAGCGCGTCGATGTCCAGGCCAGAGTCGGTTTCGTCGAGGATCGCCATCTGAGGTTGGAGCATCGCGAGCTGTAGTACCTCCATTCGCTTCTTCTCGCCGCCCGAGAAGCCGTCGTTCAGGTATCGGGAGGAAAACTCGCGCGGGATGTTCACCAGCTCCATCGCCGCCTCTGTGTCCTTGCGGAAGTCCTTGAGCTTGATCTCCGGCTCGCCTCGCGCCTCGCGGTGGGCGTTGACCGTCATCCGCAGGTACTTGGCAACGGTGACGCCCGGGATCGCAACCGGATACTGGAACGCCATGAACAGGCCCATCCGCGAACGCTCCTCGGGGTCGGCCTCGGTGACCTCCTCACCCTTGAAGTGGATCGATCCCTCGGTGACCTCCAGGTCTGGATGGCCCATCACGACGTTGGCGAGCGTCGACTTGCCCGAGCCGTTCGGGCCCATTAGCGCATGGATCTCGCCCTTCGAGACCTCGAGATCGAGGCCCTTGAGGATCTGTTTGCCCTCGGCAGAGACGTGCAGGTTGCGGATCTCGAGGTCAGCCATTGGGTCCCTTCAGTCGGTGGTCGGTCAGGCGGGGGCGAGTGGCCGGTCGCCACTCGCGGATGCGAACTCGACCAGCTCGGCCAAGGTTGTGCCGGCGAGCGCCTTGTTGACGCCGCCCTGCACCCGGGTCCAGAGCAGTTTCGTCGCGCAGGCGCTGTCGCCGTCAGACTCGTGCGAGCAGAGGACGCGCCCCTCGCTGTCAGGGTGAAAGCATTCCATCGGCGCGATCGGGCCCTCGAGCGCTTGTACTACGTCAAGCATCGCGATCTCGCCGGCTGGCTTCGCGAGCTTGTAGCCACCGTGCGCGCCGCGGACGGAGGTGACTATTCCCGCCTCGCGCAGCTTCGCGACGAGGTGCTCCATGTAGGAGAGGGGGAGCGCCTCGGCCTCCGCGACAGCGGTCAGCGATACCGGCGTGGTGGCGTCCGGCCCGGCGCCGTCCGCGTGGCGCCCGAGCTCGACCATCAGGCGCACGCCGTACTCCGCTTTGGTCGAGAACAGCATCTAGATCTTGTGAGCGACGAAGTCGCGAATTGAGCTGGGCCCCAATGGCAATGCCATATCTAAACCCTAGCGAACGGGTCGGTTTTGAAGCCTCATGTCAACCGAAGCGAGGATCTGGACTTGCCGAACGCCTGTCGGCTACGGAATAAATCCGCGCTGCTTGGCGTGTCCTACCGCGGCCGCGATGAAGCCGTCAAGGCCGTCGAGAGGATCGGCATTTTGGATCGCGCGCGGTGTCCAGAAGGTGGCGACGCCGTCGCGGATCGCTATGCGCATCTGGGAATCGGCCCCGTATTCGTAGGGCTCGTTCGTCGTTGCTCCGTCGGCGACCGGCAGCATCAGCGCGGTCACGCCCGAGTTGACGATCCCCGATCCGGTGAGCGCGGCCTGGACCGCCATCTGCGCAGCGCCCGTGGCGACGCTACCGCTGTCGTGTGCGCGGTCGGTCAATAGCACGAGCCGACCGTCGGTCTCGGTTCCCGGCACCGTCCCGCCGAAGACGAAGATTGCCTGACCGGGTGCAGGAAGCGATGGAAAGGCACGATGGAACTCGAGCGCGTCCTCCACCGTGTCCATGCCGGTGGATTGCCAGCAGCGCTGCCAGGACTGAAGCCATAACTGCGACGGCGCCGACTCAAGTCCTTGGGATCCGTTCATCTGAACCGGGTTCGCAGGCTGTGCGGCACGGCCCTCCTCCTCGTTGATCCACAGCGGCTTGAGCAGGTGCTCGGTGAACGGCTTGGGCGGGTGCAGCTTCGCGCTCGCCTGCTCGAGCGCATCAGCGATCCCGCAGAGCGACTGGCAGGCCGCGTCCAAGGCGGCGTCCTCGAGGTAGCCCTTCGTCGCGAGCCACAGGACGCCGAAGGTGAACGCCACGTCCGGGGTGGCGAACGGCCCGGCACTCTCGGACGCGGCGAGCCACGGCGCGGCGGCGTGCAGCACTGCGTCGATCGCCGGGCGGTCGGCGTTCGCTCCGAAGTAGAGGCTCCGGTTCTGGATCCCGTAGCGATCGGGCGGCACCTGTGCCCAGCCGAGGCCCACCTGTTGAAGATCGTGGTCCTCGAAGGGGTACTTGCGTAGGGACATACGCTGGATCGAGCCCACTCCGGCGGGCACCGGGACGCCGATCTTGGTCATGCCGTGGTGCGCACGACGGCTTTGGAAGCCGTGGCGGTCGTCCTCGAGCTCGTAGGCGTGGAGCGCGACTCCGTAGCGACCGCCTGGCAGCACGCCCTCGACGCAGTTGAAGATCTGGTCGACCCGGTCCCCGGGCGAGCCGACGACGACCCACATGCCAGGAGGGCCCTGCGACCCGTGATGGGTGAGCCCTCGCTGCTCCGCGTAGGTGCGCAGCTCACAACTCGGCTTGCGGGCAATGTCGAGGAGCGCCGCCCCCGGGATCGCCAGCTTCGCCGCCTTCTTTGCGCCGTCCAAGAACCCCATTTGCGTCAGTCTCCCCTCGCGACGGCGCGCCCCGCGCCCCCTTGATCAGGCGAGGATGCTACATCCGGTGCGGGTAGGCGCGTGTGAGCGTTGACCGTGGCTAGTCAATCCAGCCGCGCTGTTTCGAGTGCTGGACGGAGGCCTCGACGAAGTCAGGCAGGCCGCCGGTGATGACGTCGCCGCCGCGCGAGCGCCAGAACGTGGCCACTCCGTTACGGATCGCAACCTGGAGGTCAGTGCCGTACTCGAACGGCTCCTGTGCATCCGCATCCGCTTTGACTTCGATCATCAGCGCGTTCACTCCGGAGTTGCGCGCGTACAGGCTCGCCCCATCCATCGCCTTGACCCCGCCTCGGCCGAAGCTGAAGGCCGGCGGCGCGGCCTGGTGCGACGTGTCGTGCGCAATGTCGGTCAGGATCGCCAGTCGTGCACGGGACTGGGTGCCAGGTGCCGTCCCGTGCAGGACCGCCGTGGCGGTGTGACCCGGCGCCGGCAGCCACGGAAACGCCCGATGGAACAGCAGGCCGTCCTCGATCTTGTCCAGCGTCGGCATCAGCTTGAACGCCTGCATCAAAACCTCTGTCCAGAACTGCGACCCCGGGCCATCCAGGCCCTGCGAGCCCGGGATCAAAACCTCGTTCGCGGGCGCGGGCGCCTTACCCTCGTCGCCCGAGGCCCAGAAGGGTCCGTCGAGCACGTCGCTGAACGGGCGCGGCGGATGCGCGGCGACGCTCGAATCGTGCAATGCCGTCGCCACGGCGCACGCGCTCTGGCACGCCGCGTCGAGCGCCGCACCGTTGAGGTATCCGTTGGTCGACAGTGCGAGCACGCCGTAGTCGAACCGGAAATCGCATTCATACCTCGCCTTCGGGCGTTCGGCCGTGGCGAGCCACGCCGCAGCGGCCTTGAGCACTGCATCGATCACAGGACGTTCGGCGTTGGCGCCAAAGAGAAGCTCACGCCGCTCGATCCCGTAGGGCTCGGGCGGCACGAGCGCCCAGCCCTGCTGGGTGCTGGCCAGACCGTCGCGCGTGATCCGCATGCGCTGAACCGAGCCCGAGCCAGCGGCGACCGGGATCAGGACACGGGTGAGGCCTACGCGGCTGGACGAGTGGTCGTCACCGGTATAGGTCTCCTCGAAGTGATCGTGGAAGGCAAGCCCGTAGCGCCCCCCCGGCAGCACTCCCTCGACCATGTTGTAGAGGGTGTCGGCGTCGATGAAGTCGGCATAGCCCTTTGGAGCCATCCGGCCATGCGGGGTCAGCCCATGTTGCTCCGCGTAGGCCCTCAGGTCCTCCTTCGGCGCGAACACCGGCAACACATATTCGGCCGCCGCCTTCGCCGCGCCGCCAAACCTGTCCATGAGTCCCATGAGTTCCCCCGTTCTTCGGTGACTTTGCGGCCAATCTACTGTGAGGGGCGGCGGGGATCTACGGGTCGATCAGCCCGCGGCGGATCGCGTAGCGCACGAGCTCGACACGGTCGCGCATGCCGAGCTTTCGCATCGCGTTCGAGCGATGGTTTTCGACCGTCTTCTCAGAGAGGTGGAGGATCTCGGCGATCTCCTTGTTCGTGTGAGCCTCGGCCACCAGCTTCACTACCTCCTGCTCGCGCGGGGTCAGCTCGTCCGTGCGCGGCGCGCCGTCGCCCAGTACGTCCTTGATCAGCGCCCGCTGGGCCGCGGGGGTGAGGAACGGCTCGCCCTTCTGGACCGCGCGGACGGCCGCGAGCAGGTCTGAGTCGGCCTGTGCCTTCAACACGTAGCCCGACGCGCCCGCCTTCAGGGCTTCGAACAGATAGCGCTCGTCGTCGTACATCGACAGGATGAGGACGGCGACGTCGGGCTGCTGCTCTTTGATCTCCCGGGTCGCCTGCAGGCCGGTCAGCTTCGGCATCTTCACGTCGAGGATCGCGAGGTCGGGCTTTTCGCGGATCACCAGGTCGCGCGCCTCGGCGCCGTCAGAGGCCTCGCCGACCACCTCGAGGTCGGACTGCTGTTCGAGCAGCATTCGCACGCCGGAGCGCACGATGCCGTGGTCGTCGGCGATCACTATGCGCAAGTGATCAACGTCCGGTTCCTGCTCGCTGGCCGGGCCGGCCAAGGGGTGCGGTCTGGCTGTCAACTCCATCATCTACCTCTATCGGCACGACGAGCCGAACCCTTGTGCCGACTTGTGGCCGGGACTCGATTCGCAGGTCGCCACCCACGAGAAGGGCCCGTTCGCGCATGCCGCCGAGACCCAAGCCTCTACCCGCCTGATCGAAGGTAAATCCGCGTCCGTCGTCGCTCACGCTCAGCTCAACTGCGATCGGACTTCGGCTCAGCCGCACGAGCACGGTCGAAGCGCGCGCGTGCTGGGTTGCGTTTGAAAGCGCCTCCTGGGCGACCCTGTAGACGACGAGCTGAACGTCGGCGGGCAGGTCCGTGAAGACGCCATCGGCCTCGAACGAGGCCTTTATCTGGCCACGGCGCGTCAGCTCCTCCACATTGCCGGCGAGCGCCGCCTTCAGCCCGAGATCGTCGAGCGCGGTGGGCCGTAGCTGGCGCGCGAGGGTGAGCAGTTCCTGCATCGCCTGGTTTGCGAGGGCCTTGGTCTCGTCGATCTCACGGGCCAGCTCGTACGGCGCGTTTTTGCGCACCGTCTCGAGACGGAGCAGCAGGCCCGTCAGTGATTGGTTCACCTCGTCGTGGAGGTCGCGGGCCACACGGGAGCGCTCCTGCTCCTGGGCGGTGAGAGCTGCGCTCGAGGCTCGACGGCGCTCGGATTCGAGGCGTTCAAGCATGCGGCGGAACGTCGAGTGGAGGCGCTCTACCTCCTCGGGCCCGCCGAAGTCGCCCGGCTGGGACAGGTTTGCCCCGGGCCGTGAGAGGTCGGCGCGCTCCATCTCCTCGACCAGCCGCTCGAGCGGGCGAAAGCGCCTCTGCAGCAGGAAGACGTTGACGAGGACGGTCAGGGCGACCGCCAAGCCCAGGACGAAGCCCGCCTCCGGCGTGGCTCCGAAATCGACGTCGGGGTTGGTCGCGACTACGGCGGCGACCACGGCGGCGACGATCAGCAGCAGGTTCACCGCGAGCACCTGGCTCATCAGGTTGTTCGAGCGCCTCATTCCGCATCCATTATCGCGGTGCGTCCATCAGCGGTCCGCAGGTCCAGACCCCAGTGCTTATAGGTACTGGCACCCATGATCCCGCGCAGTGGGCCTGCGAGAATGTACGTAGGCATCGAGACACCCAGAAGAAGGAAAGAACATGACCACCACTCGCAGCTCCAACCTCTCAGCCGCCCTGCGCACCACGCTGCTGATGGCGACCCTCACCGGCCTGCTGGTCGGGATCGGCGCAATCATTGGCGGCTCGCAGATGGCGCTGACGTTCCTGTTCCTCGCGGCCATCTTCAACATGGGCGCCTGGTTCTTCAGCGACAAGCTGGCGCTGCGCATGAGTGGCGCGCAGCCGGTCACCGAGGAGCAGGCCCCAGGCCTCTACCAGATGGTCCGTGAGCTCTGCACCCGGGCGGACCTGCCGATGCCCTCGCTCTACGTGATCCCGCAAGAGCAGCCCAACGCCTTCGCGACGGGCCGCAACCCGAAGAACTCCGCGGTCGCCGTCACCGCCGGGATTATGAAGCGCCTCTCGGAGGACGAGCTGCGCGGCGTGGTCGCCCACGAGCTGGCCCACATCCGCAACCGCGACGTTCTGATCCAGTCGATCGCCGCGACCATCGGGGGCGCGATCACCTACCTCGCCTACATGCTGATGTGGTTCGGCGGCGAGGACGAGAGCCCGCTCGCCTTCATCGGCGCTTTCGCGATGGTGCTGCTCGCCCCGCTCGCGGCCGGCCTGATCCAGATGGCCGTCTCGCGCCAGCGCGAGTACTCAGCCGACGCTACGGGCGCCGCGATCTGCGGCAACCCCGAGTCGCTTGCCAGTGCGCTGCTGCGCCTGGAGGAGAGCGCCAAGGAGATCCCCATGGAGGTCAACCAGGCGACCGAGGCGATGTACATCGTCAAGCCATTCTCTGGTGGCGGCATGGCCAAGCTGTTCAGCACGCACCCTCCGATCGAGGAGCGCGTACGGCGCCTGCGCCAGATGCGCCCGTCGCTGGTCTAGCGGCGGAGTCGCGTGCCCTGCCGCGCTACACTTTCTGAAGTAAGGTGTAAATCCGGATAGGGATTAGGTGGATTATCTGATGAGCGACGCAAGGCGCGAAAGCAGATCTGCCTTCCTGGTAAGGGGCTGATTAGCGTGGCGGTGATGGAGTCGGTCGAGCAGATCAAGGAGCGGGTCACGTTGATCCCGATCTCGGACGCGCGCGACGAAATCGAGGCCGGCGCCACGTTGATCGACGTTCGCGAGCAGGACGAATGGGACGAGTCCCACATCGAGCAGGCCGTCCACGTCCCGCAGGCCGAGGTGATCGAGCGAATCGACGAGCTCGTGCCCGACCGCTCCGAGCGCCTGCTGCTGCAGTGCCGCACCGACAACCGCTCCGCCCGCGTCGCCGATGCGCTCCAGGATTTCGGCTACGAGGATGTCGCGGTGGTCGAGGGCGGTATCACCGCATGGGACGCCGCCCATTACCCGCTCGTCGAGTCGGGCGCCCTGACCCGCGACCAGCGCATCCGCTATTCGCGCCACACCCTGCTGCCTGAGGTCGGGGTCGAGGGACAGCTGAAGCTTTTGCACTCGAAGGTGCTTCTGCTCGGCGCCGGCGGCCTCGGATCGCCAGCCGCGCTCTACCTCGCCGCCGCCGGCGTCGGCACGATCGGCATCGTCGACGACGACGTGGTCGATTCCTCGAACCTCCAGCGCCAGGTGATCCACACGACCGACCGCGTCGGCCAGTCGAAGACCGGCTCGGCCGCGGCGGCGATCGGGGCCCTAAACCCCGACGTGAAGGTGATCGAGCATCAGACCCGCCTGGACGCCGAGAACATCCTGGAGATCATCGAGCCGTACGACGTGATCGTCGACGGCGCCGACAACTTCCCCACCCGCTACCTGCTGAACGACGCCTCAGTAAGGCTGCGCAAGCCGGTCGTCTCCGCCTCCATCCTCGGTTTCGAGGGCCAGGCCTCCACCTTCGTCCCGTTCGATGGCCCCTGCTATCGCTGCCTGTACCCGACGCCCCCGCCGCCTGAGCTCGCGCCGTCCTGCGGCGCCAACGGCGTGCTCGGCGTGATGGCCGGCCTGATGGGGATGCTTCAGGCCAACGAGGTCGTGAAGCTGGTCGCGGGTATCGGCGAGCCGCTCGTCGGGCGTCTGCTGCTCTACGACTCGCTCGCGACTGCCTTCACCGAACTGAAGGTCCGCCGCGATCCGCACTGCCCGATCTGCGGTGAGGACGCGCCCGAGATCCCCGAGTCGGAGATGGGCCAGTTCCCCGACTACGAGCTCTTCTGCGGCGCCCCCGCACGCGAGCAATCACCCGAGGAAGCGGTCGCGTAGCGCGACCGCGGACAAGCTAGGTTTTCCGCCCATGGCGAGCGTCAAGATCCCACCCGTCCTGCGGGCGCAGACCGGCGGCGAGTCCGTCGTCGAAGCTTCGGGCAGCACGGTCGGGGAGGTGCTCCAGGCGCTTGTGAGCGCCCATGAGGACACCCGCCGGCAGCTCTTCTCCGCTGAGGGCGAGCTCAACCGCTACGTCAACGTCTACCTCAATGACGAAGACGTGCGCGTCCTCGGCGGCCTCGACACCACGGTCGCCGACGGTGACACCGTCGTGATTCTGCCGGCGATGGCCGGCGGCACCCGCTAGCGCCGAGCCCGGCACACCCTCGGCACTAGCCCGCCGCACACTCGGCGCAGTTCCCGCGCCCCGCGTGAAGCCAAGCACGCGACGCTCCCCCCAATGCACCGGGTGGTCGACATTTCCCGCCTCAGCGGCGGAAAAAGTCGACCACCGGTGGGGAGGAAGGAGATTGATGGCCTCATCGCCGAGCTCGCGGGCCGACAGCACGGCGTCGTGGCGAGCTGGCAGCTCTGGGCGCTCGGCGTCGGATACGACGCGATCGAGCTGCGGGTTAAGCGCCATCGCCTGCACCGTGTGTACCGCGGCGCGTACTCGGTGGGCTACTCCAAAATTTCCCGCGATGGGAGGTTGATGGCAGCGGTCATCGCTTCGGGTCCGTTCGCCGCGCTCAGTCACTTCAGCGCGGGCGGTCACTGGACCGTGTTCAGGGATGGCCTGGTGAGGGCGCACGTCGTGACGGAAGGACCCGCCCTCCGCGGACAGGAGGGCATCACAACCCACCGCATGCGGAACATCGCGCCGGATGACATCGTTCTGAGAGACGGCATACCGGTCACCTCGCTCTCGCTGACGATGCTGCATCTCACCGGGATGCTCTCGCGCCGGTCCGCAGAGCGGGTGGTGATCAGGGCGGCTCGGCTTCCGGAATTCGACATCGAACAGGTTTCCGCCTTGCTCGATCGCAGTAACGGGCGACGGGGGGTTCGCCCACTGCGCCAGATCATCCAGCGCGACATCACGGCCGAGATGCACGCTCTATCCGAGCTCGAACTTCGCTTTCTCGAGCTCTGTCGTGACTACGGAATCGAGCGACCCGAGTGCAACCAAGATGTCGCCGCGTTGAAGGTTGACGCGGTCTGGGATCGCCGCCGCGCACTTGTCGAGCTGGACGGGTATCAGTTTCATCGTCTTCCCCGGGACCTCCGCCGCGACAACGAGCGCTCGCGCCGCCTCGTCCTGGCCGGGTACCGGATCCTCCGCTACGCCTGGCACGACGTGGTCGGTCAGCCGACGGAGGTTGCTCGCGAGGTCAAGAAGCTTCTCGGCGTCCGCTGACGACGTCCTTTGGCTGGTGGTCGACTTTTCCCGCCTCAGCGGCGGGAAAAGTCGACCACCATGCGGTTGGGCGGGCTCGTGGCTAGGTTTCCAGCACCAAACCGAGGAAGCGCTTCGTGCGCTCCTCCTTCGGGTTGTCGAGCACGTCCTCGGGCCTTCCCTGTTCGACGAAGACGCCGCCATCGATGAAGACGACCCGGTCCGCCATCTCGCGGGCGAAGCCGATCTCGTGGGTGACTACGACCATGGTCATCCCCTCGGATGCGAGTTCGCGCAGCACGTCGAGTACTTCCTTGACGAGCTCGGGGTCGAGCGCGCTGGTGACTTCGTCAAAGAGCATCACGTGTGGCTCCATCGCCAGCGCCCGCGCGATCGCAACCCGTTGCTGCTGACCGCCCGAGAGCCGGTCGGGGTACTCGTCGAGCTTGTCGCTCAGGCCGACCCGGGTGAGCAGCGACTCAGCCCTGGCCCGGGCTTCGGCCGCGCTGTGCCCGAGCACCTTCTGCTGCGCGAGCGCAACGTTGTGGAGTGCGCTTTTGTGTGGGAACAGGTTGAACTGCTGGAACACCATCCCCACGCGCCGGCGCACGAAGTCTCGCTGCTCCGCCGTGTTCGAACCGGACCCCGTGATCTCGCGCCCCTCGAGCATGATTCTGCCCTCATCCGGCGGCTCCAGCAGGTTTACGCAGCGCAGGAGCGTCGATTTGCCCGATCCGCTCGGCCCGATCAAACAGGTGACGCTGCCCCGCGGCACCTCCATGTCGACCCCCGCGAGCACACGCAGATCGCCGAAGCTCTTGTGGACACCTTCGAGGCTGAGCATCGGGCCGCCAGGGTCGCCGGGCAGTGCGGTCGACGGTGCCTCGGTCATGTCAGGCACCCGCGATTCCGGTCTGTTCAGCGCCAGCCGGGGCCGCGGGCGTGGTGCCCCCGCGCTGAGTGCGCTTCTGCTGACGGGCGATCAGGTGGTCGACCAATCGCGCGAGTGGGATCGTGACGATGAGGTAGAACAGCGCGCCGAGGGTCAGCGCGGATCCGTTGAAGTTGTCGGATTGAACATCGAAGCCTGCGTCGATCAGCTCCGAACCGCCGATGGCAAAGACCAACGACGTGTCCTTCATCAAGGCGATGAAGTCGTTCAACAGGGGCGGAATGACCTTCGAGAGCGCTTGGGGGACGATCACGAACCGCATTGATTGCCCGTGGCTCATCCCGAGCGAACGCGCCGCCTCCATCTGGCCTGAGGGAACGGCCTCGATTCCCGCCCGGTAGACCTCGGCCATATACGCGCCGTAGGTGAGGGTCAAGCCGATGACGCCGTACCAGAACCAGGAGGGCTGACCCAGCCAGGTTGGGATCCCGATCGACTCCGGGATCAGGCCGTCCTGCTGCCCGGCGGCGAGAAAACCCGACACAAGGAAGAGGACAAGCAGCGCCGGAATCCCGCGGAAGATGTCGATGTAGGCGATCGTCAGCCACCTGATCGGGGCGAAGGCCCTGCCGGGCAGTTGCCGAAGCATCGCGAGGAAGAAACCGAGAACGAGGGAGAGGACGCCGCTCACCACCGAGAGCTTCATCGTGGCGACGAACCCATCGACGATGAAGTCGAAGTTGTCGCGCATGATGTCGAAATTGAAGTAGTAGTCGAGGATGAAATCCATTTCGGTGTCCTCCGATGGCTGGCGCTGCTCCTAAACCGGACAATGGGAAGGGGCGCCAATGAGGGCGCCCCTTCGGCGAATCGATCTGGGCTCGCTGCCTAGTCGTTGGTGAGCAGCTCGTTCGTCCCGTCGAGCACCGCGGCCGGTGGCTCGGCGCCGTCGAAGTACTTGGCGTAGAGATCTGTGATCGTCCCGTCCTCCTTGAGCGTCGCGAGGGCCTCGTTCATCGCCTCGCGCAGTCCGTCATTGTCCGGTGCGACCGCGAACCCGAAGAACACGTCGGTTGTGATCTCCTCGACGATCTCGATGCCGTCGTTTTCCTCAACGGCAAGGACACCGGTCGCCTGGTCGGTCAAAACCGCCTCGACCTGGCCGGTGATCATCGCCGAGATCGCGTTCGGGCCCTCGGGGAAGCCCCGGACGTCGCTCGCCTCGGTCTCATTCTCCGCGTACTCCTGCTGGCTCGTTCCGTCCTGGGCGCCGACGATGGCGCCGCTCAGGTCTTCCACGGACGCGATGTCCGAGTCCTCCGGCACGACCAAAGCGGTCGAGCTCAGGTAGTACGGGTCGGTGAAGTCCACGACCTGTTCACGCTTTGCGTCGATGTCCGAGGCGGCGGCTGCGGTGTCGAATTGGCCGTTCGCCGTGTCGCGGAAAATCGTTCCGAAGCCGGTGTCCACATACGCAACCTCTAGACCCAGCTGCTCACCGATGGCGTTCATCACCTCGATGTCGTAACCCGCAAAGTCGGGGTCCTTCGGGTTGCCGACCTCGAACGGCGCGTACGGCGCGTCGGTACCGACGGTGAGCGTGCCTTCTTCGACCGTATCCAGCGCAGCCGCGGCCCCGTTCCCGGTCCCATCCGAGCTCTCTTCGGTCGTGGCCCCGTCCTCGTCGTCGCCGCAACCGGCAACGACCGAGGTCGCGAATAGGGCCGTTAGCATCGCGATCGCGAACCACACGCGAGTTCCTCTCATCCTGCCTGCACTCCTTAAGTTCGTTTCCCGCCAGCTAGCCGCTGCCGTTGGTCTGAACGACACTAACGAAGAGCCATTCTGACAGCGGGCGGAATCAGCTCACAAGCGCGCTTGCGCCGGATGGCACCGGCGAGCCAGCGGGTGCAGAGTCCATCGACGAGTGAGACAAGGAGTTCAGCCGCGTCCGCCGCTTCGCTGAGGATGCTGAGCGGTCATGCCCCGTCCGATCCTAGGTGAGGCCGCTCGCCGGCCGAGCGTGGTCTGGCACTATACTTATTGAAGCGATGGTCGAGCCGACGCTCAACCGGCCCTGCGGCGGGCAATACTCGAATCTGGTCGAGGAAGTCGGCAACACACCCCTGGTCGAATTGCGCTCGGTCTCGCCCACCCCGGACACGGTGCGGGTCTACGCGAAGCTCGAAGGGCGCAACCCCACCGGCTCGGTCAAGGACCGCGTCGCCAAGTCGATGATCGAGACCGCCGAGTTCGAGGGCGCGATCGAGCCCGGGCAAACGATCATCGAGCCCACTTCCGGGAACACGGGAATCTCGCTTGCGATGATCGCGAAGCTCAAGGGTTACAAGCTGCGCGCAGTCATGCCCGACAACGTCACCGGCGAGCGCTCTCAGCTGCTGCGGATGTTCGGCGCGGAGATCATCTACTCCGAGGGCGCCAAGGGCTCGAACGGGTCGGTCGAGCTGGCACTCGAGCTTGCCGAAAAGGATTCGTCGCTCTACATGCCCTACCAGTACGGGAACCCCGCCAATCCTGCGGCGCACTACAGCGGCACCGCCGTTGAGATCCTCGAAGAGCTCGACGACATCAGTGCCTTTATCGCCGGCCTTGGCACAGGTGGGACCCTGATGGGTGTCGGCCGCCGCCTCAAGGAGCACGACTCGGAGACGAGCATCATCGCGGCGGAGCCGATGCAGGGCGAGCTGGTCCAAGGGCTGCGCTCGCTGGCCGACGGCTTCATCCCGCCGATCATCGACCTCTCGATTCTGGACCGGAAGATCATGGTCTCCAACCGCGACGCCATCGTCTGGACAAAGCGCCTACTGGCCGAAGAGGGCCTGTTCGCGGGCGTCTCCTCAGGCGCCATCGCCGCCGTCTGCGCACGGATTGCCGGCGAGATGGACGAGGGCAACATCGTTTTCCTCGTACCCGATGACGGCTGGAAGTACCTTTCCTCCGGCGTCTACACCAAGTCGATCGAGGAACTCGAGGGCATTGATTCCACCGTTTGGTGGTAGCCGCCCAGTGGCTCAGATCGGTGTCGCCGGCCCCGGGTTCTCGGCCAGAAAGAAAAACCACACGCACATCAGGGCGATAGCCAGCGCGAGCGTACAGACGAGGAGCGGCTCGAGCGGGCCGTGGATCCAGCGCGGGGTCCACTCGTCGTCCTCGTTCTGCTCAACGGCTGCTCGTCCAAACGTGGCGCGCACATAGAGCCGGTTGACCCAAAACAGCGCCCGCGCGAACACGGCCATTGAGGCGAGCACCATGGGGAGGCCGATGACGAAATGTGTGGCCGGAGAGTCGGTGAGGGTGCTCGCCACCCAGAGTGCGCCAACTGGGGCGCCGATCCAGAGCACAAGGCAGCCGCCGACCATCAGCGCCACCAGGAAGGCGCGAACGGGTGTGGTTCTATCCATCGATAGGTGCACCTGGGCGAGCTCCTCTGAAGACGAGTTTGCCATCCATGCCGACGCCGAGCAGCGGCAAACCCTGCGTCACTTGATCACCGACAGCTCAGGACTCGTCGCCAGCAGGGTCTGGGTGAAGACGTAGTTGACCGCGAAGACCCCGAGGAAGGCGATCACGACAGCCTCGTTGACGGCGCGGCCCACGCCCTCGGCGCCTCCGGACGCATTCATCCCTTTGTAGGAACAGACCACGGCTATCACCGCTCCGAAGATGGTGCACTTGAGCACCGATCCCCAGAGGTCGGTCACCGAGGCATTGCTAAACAGGGTCGCGAAGAAGCCTCCGAGCGGCTGGCCGTAGGCGATCTCGGCGAAGATCCCGCCGGTGATCCCGAACAGCAGGGCGTAGATGTCCATCAGCCCGGTGATCAGCATCAGGGCCAGGAAGCGGGGGACGACGAGGTTCTTGATCGGATCGACGCCGAGGACCTGGAGGGCGTCGAGCTCCTCGCGGATCTTGCGGGCGCCGAGGTCGGCGGTGATCGCGGTGCCGGCGACGCCGGCGACGACGACCGCCGTCACGAACGGGGCGAACTCGCGGACCGAGGCGAGGATGAAGAAGCCGCCGAGGCGGTCGAGCGCGCCGAACAGCGAGAGGAAGTTCGCGGCCTGAAGGCCAGGAGCTCCGAACCCGAAGGCGATCGTCGAGATCATCATCGGGAACCAGCAGAGCTGGAGGGCGAAGAGGAACTGCGAGATGAACTCGCCGCCGTAGGGGAACGGTGGGCGCACTGTCGCCGTGACCGTCTTCCCAGTCAGGATCATCATGTTCCCGACCTGTTCAAACAGGCCCTTGGCCGGCAGGAATGCCCTGTCTGTGGCTGCCCTGACCACAGCTATGGGCAGCCGGAGGAGATCTTGATCCGCCACCAGCCGGCGATCGCGCCGACCGGGCCCCACCTCGGGATCACCCGGGTCTCGCCGCACCCGGGGTCGCCGCAGTCGTCGTTGCCGACGCGCTGCCAGCGGTGGGAATCCGGGTCCCCGATCAGGCGTTCGCGCCGGCCCCGTGCCCGTGACTCGCTCGCGCCCCGGCGCTCCGCTTGCTCGCGGGCTCCGCGAAGCCGTTCGATCAGCTCGTCGCGTACGGTCGAGAGCTCCTCAAAGCTCGCCACATGGCCCTTCGGCAGCAGCGCGGGATGAGTCTTCTCCTGCTTTCGGGCACCCGGATAGGCAGCCAGCTCGGCCTCGAGGCGCGCGATCTGGCGCCGCAGCTCCCGCCGCGCGGCCGCCTCGTCGGCCTCGGTGCCGACATCTAGCCCGCCGCCGCCTACCGCGTGGTCGTCGCCCGCCCATTCGGCCGCGTAGATCGAGCGGGCGACGTCACTGGGGGCAACGCCCGCGAGCCGGGCTTCGGCGACGGCCTCCGCGGCGATCCGTTCCACGTCGGCCGATGGGCGCGCGTCGCCGGAGACGAAGGTGCCGAGGCCCTGCCTGGAGATCAGGAACCCCTCGCGTTCGAGGCGGCCGTAGATCGCACGCGCGGTGTTCGCGTTCACCCCGGTCAGCTCGGCGAGCTGGCGCACGCTGGGCAGTTGGTCGCCGGGGCCGAGCTTGCCGCTTGCGATCTGGGAGCGAAGTCCCCAGGCCACCTGCACCCCGACCGGTAGCTCGCCATCGCGGTCGACCGGGAGGGGCTCCTCGAAAGCCTTCATGCCACGTGGTGTACCACACAACTAGTGGACTAGTCAAGTAGTTCACCGAACATTGCCATTGGTAGTTTCAGAGCGTGCGGATCGCCAGGGACATGCTCGACGAGATCGTCGCCCACGCGCTCGAGGACTCGCCGGACGAGTGCTGCGGCATCGTCGCCGGGACCGAGGGAAGGGCGACCAAGGTGTTCCGCGCTCGCAACCAGATGGCCAGCCCCCTGGCCTACGACGTCCACCCGCAGGACCTCCTGCGGATCACCGAGGAGATCGACGAGGCCGGGGACGAGCTTGCCGGCATCTACCACTCGCACACTCGTAGTGCGCCCGAGCCCTCCCAGACAGACATCAACCTCGCGGTCAACTGGCCCGATCCGCTCTACCTGATCTGTGGCGTCGCTGATTCAAACTCGCCCCAGGTCCGCGCCTGGAAGATCCGCGACGGGTCAGTCGAAGAAGTGGAACTGGTCGTTGAGTGACGGTCCGCTCGCCTGCACGCGCTGTGCGACCAAGCACGACCTGAGCGAGCGTTTCTGTCCCGAGTGTGGGATGCCGCTCGTCTATGCCGGCAGCGGCGACACCGAGCCGATCACCGAGGCGCACGAGCGAGCACGCAAGGTGAACCCCAAGTACCTCGGTGGCGAGCTGGTGCGAATTGCGGGCGGGCGCAACCTCGCCGAGACCGAGCTGATCATGGGGTTACTGCTCGAGGAGGGGATCCCGAGCACCCAACAACGAGCGCGAGGCTTCGACGTTCCCGACTTCCTAGCCGCCGGCCCGCGAGACGTTCTCGTCCCCACCGCCGCCTACGAGGCCGCAAGAACCCTGCTGCTCGACTCCGAGGCGCAGGGTCTGCCGGGGCCGGCCCCCGAGGGCGCCTTCCAGCCCACCGCGCCGTCGAAGCTCGCGGCGGTCGTGGTGGGCGCGACGGTGGCCGTGGGCGCGCTCGTGTTCCTCGTGGATCGAGTTTCGGGCTAGTCCCAGCGGAGCGGCTCGAGTTCGTCGGCGCCTGCGCGGGCGATGTCCTCGCGCAGGTAGCGGCGCCACTCGCCCTCGACGTCGCGAGCCTTCTCGCCGAACGCGATCTCGATCGCCCGATCGGCCCCATCGCGGCGGATGCGTGAGACGAGTAGCCCGCACGCCTCGGGTCCGCGAGAGCGCTCGAGCAGGTCGAACACCGTGCCGCCGAGGATCGACGCGTCGCGGACCGTCGGAGGGAAGGAGGGCGGCTTGCCGGTTCGCATGCGGGTCTGCACCGCGCCGCGAAAAAGCGGGACCTGGCCTGCGAAGTACTGGGACCCGCCCTCCACAAGCCACGCCCAGCGCAAGTAGCGCTCGAAGCGTCGAGGCCCCCAGGGCGGCGGCAGCGCAGGGTTGTTGGCCCCGATCACGATCTGGGCGTAAAGCCGCTCCGCGGTGCCACGCAGCGCGCCCAGGGAGTCCTCGCCCGCTGCGCGGCGATCCAGGTAGTCGTCGTTCAATACGTGCATCTCGCTCGCCATCGCCCAGCCGGCGAGGTAGCGCCGAGAAGCGGGAGCGGCAGCGAGACGAGCGGCGGGCAGAAACGGGTGGGCGGCTGCCAGCCACGCAGGCGTGGGATGGATGACGACCGTGATGTCGCCCGGAGCTCGATCGAATCGTTCCTCGAGGCGCAGGCGCTGATCCTCGAGCGCGTCGAGCGTGCGCTGCGCGGAGTCCTCGTCGGCCTCCTCGTGGCGGGCTGTGAAGCTGAGCGATTCGGTCTCGACCCACATGCGCGCTGAGGGTAGTGCGGGGGCGGCAACCGGCGCGCGGTTCGGGGGCCCCGCTTAGACTCGCCCGCGCATGCGAACTCGCGCCACGCACGAATCGGGGGCATTGGCGGCTGGGCTCGCGGCGCTGGTAGCGCTCGTGGTCCCCAGTCTCGTCCAAGCGGCGCCTCCGGGCCCCGGTGACTACCGGGAGAACGACTTTGCCGGCGGGGAGGCCTACAACATCGTCGGTCCCGGCCAGAACGGGCTGACCACCGCGGCCGACGCCGCGGCGTTCCTGCTCGACGGGAGCCGCCCGCCGCACCAGTACGACCAGAACGACATGTACGCGAATCTGGTCTACGAGGCGCCGAACCTGCAGAAGTCGCAGATCCTCGACTTCTACAAGGACGCGAGCTTTGGCGTGGCGCACGGCAACGCCGAGGGGACTACCAACCCCGCATGCGCCGTGGTCGTGCTGCCCTCACCGAACTCGCAGCACTGCGACGACGTGACGATCCAGCGTGACAAGTTCGGCGTGCCCCATGTGTATGGGCAGAACCGCGCCGCCCTGATGTTCGGGCTCGGCTACATCACCGGCATGGATCGCCTCTTCCTGGCCGACGTGCTGCGAAACGGTGGCCGTGGCCAGATCTCCTCGTTCGTCGGCGGCGCCGCGGGAAACCGGGCTCAGGACGCAGACACCTTTGCCGCGGCGCCTTACCGGAGCGAGGCCGAGTACCAGCTCCAGTTCGACCAGGCCGACGACCTCTACGGGGAGAGCGGAGTGCTGGTCCAACAGGACGTGCGAAGCTACGTGGACGGCGTCAACCAGTGGATCGCGGAGACCAAGGTGGATCCGCTCAACAAGCTCGACGCGCTCTACGCCGCGACCGGACACCCGGATGGGCCCAAGGCCTGGAGCGTCACCGACGTGATCGCGACCGGGGCGCTCGTAGCGGGCATCTTCGGAAAGGGCGGCGGAGGCGAGATCGGCTCGACCCTGGCCTTCCAGGAGGCCCGCAAGGTCCTCGGTCGCAAGAAGGGCACTAAGGTGTGGCGGGACTTCCGTTCCGCCGACGATCCGGAAGCGCCACGGACGGTCCGGCGCAAGCGCTTTCCGTACCGCGTATCGAAGGGCAGGCGCGGGATCGCGATGCCGGACCCGGGGTCCGTTCAGCGGGTGGAGACGGTTCAGGCCAGCACGGCGAGCGCCGAGCAATCGGCGCCCAGCAAAAACTACCCAGACTTCTCGGAGATCCTCAAGCCGCTCTCGGAGAGCGAGGCTGCGTCGAACGCGCTCGTCGTTTCCGGCCGCGAGTCGCAGGGCGGTAAGCCCGTCGCTGTATTTGGTCCGCAGACCGGCTACTTCGCGCCGCAGCTGTTGATGGAACAGGACGCGCACGCTCCCGCGACTGCCGAATTTGGCCCCGCGATCGACGCCCGCGGTGTTGCCTTCGTTGGCACGAACCTCTACGTACAGCTCGGCCGCGGGGTGGATTATTCGTTCTCCGCGACCTCGGCGGGTCAGGACATCATCGACACGTTCGCGGTGGATCTGTGCGAGACGGGTGGTGGAACTCCAACGATCGACTCGATGGGTTACCGCTGGAACGGCGCGTGCCTTCCGATCGAGGTCCTGGAGCGTGAAAACTCGTGGACACCCAACGCGGCCGACTCGACGCCTCCGGGCAGCGAGACCCTGCAGGCGTTCCGTACAAACGCGGGCCTGATCTCGCACCGGGCGACGATCAAGGGCAAGCCTGTGGCCTACACGAGATTGCGCGCCACATACAAGCGCGAGGTCGATTCAGCCTCGTCGTTTGCGGACTGGAACAGCCCCGACGTCGTCACCGACGCCCGGTCGTGGATCAAGGCGGGCTACAAGAACGACCTCACCTTCAACTGGTTCTACGCAGACGACGAGGAGATCGCCTACTTCAACACCGGCGCCAACCCGGTCCGCGGCAAGCGCACCCCGACGAACTTCCCCGTGAAGGCGAGGCCACGGTTCATGTGGCGCAACTACAACGCTGAGCTCAACACGTTCAAGCGCGAGCCGATCGGTCGTCACGCGCAGGTGATCAACCAGCGTTTCCTCACCTCGTGGAATAACAAGCCGGCGTTCGGCTATCGCTGCGACGGCGTCAAGTGCTACAGCGCGACCTACCGCTCGAAACCGCTCGATAACCGGATCAAACAGGGCACCCGCGGTGCAAAGCGGATGAGCCTGGTCGAGCTGATCAAGGCGATGGAGGACGCGGGCACCGTCGACTTGCGCGGCGACGACGTCGTGCCCTGGGCCCTGAAGGTCGTCAACCGCGGCAAGGGGCCGAAGGGAGCGACCAAGGTGGCGTCGAAGACCATGCGCGCGTGGGCGCGATCCGGAGCCCATCGCCGCGACCTCGACAGCGACGGCAACTACGACCACGCCGACGCCGTGCGGATCATGGACGCCTGGTGGCCCCTCTGGGTCGAAGGCCAGTTCAAGCCGGTGCTGGGGGAAGACCTGCTCGGCACGTTCATTGGCTCGGGCGGCGCCATCCACGACGCACCCGGCGCGATCGGATCGGCTTTCAACAACGACACCTACGGCTACGTCCAGAAAGATCTGCGCTCAGCGCTTGGCAAGAAGGTCAAGGGCGCCTACTCGCGCGTGTATTGCGGCAAGGGGAAGATCGGCCGGTGCCGCAGCATGTTGCGAAAGACCCTCAAGCAGGCAGCCGCCACCGCGTTCGAGGCCCAGTACCCGAATGGCGGATGCACCCTGAACAACGGCACCGCGGCTAGCGCCCAGATGTGCCGCGACGCGGTGAATCCACAGGATGTCACGGTCGCCGCCGTGAACCAGTTCCACTGGATCAACCGCCCGACCTTCCAGCAGGCGGTTCAGTACCAGTCGGGTCGCTAGCGAGCCATGGCTCACGACCACTAGCCGCGACTAGCGCGCGGCGGGGGTCGGCGCGCTATCCGCCGCCAGCTCTGCGGTCCTCGTAGTCGAGTTCGGTCGATACGCCGATCGCATTCAGGGCGTCGCTGGCGGCACGGATCGAATCGGCTCCGGCGACCGCGCGGGCCAGAGGTAGCTGCGGCAGCGCCAGCTCGAGGTCGAAGTAGAAGCAGATCGCCCCCGTGGGGCCGACCTCGACGGTGCGCAGCCCGCCCCGGATCTCGACCTCGCCCACCTGGCCGCGCGCGCATCGCGCCACCATCGCGCTCGCCTCGGTCACGGCGACCTCGCACGTGGCCTCGATCTCGGTAGCCGCTTCGGGGCCGATCGAGAACGATCCCTGCCAAGACCCTGCGCCCGCCAGCGCTGCTACGCGCTGGAGAACCTCAGCGGGTCGCAACTCGCCGTCGCAGCCTGCACCCAGCACGCCAAGGACGCATGGGAGATCAAGCTCCGCGCCAGCCGCGATCATCACCGCATCGCAAAGCGGGCTGGCGAGGCCCGCTTCGTCTCCGTTCGCGACCGCGTCGCCGCCGATGTCCACCAGCAGCACGAGGTCGCAGCCCGTCGCCTCGGCGAGCGCCTCGATACCAGCCGCGGCGACGTCCGGGCCTGCGGTGACGTCCACGAGCGCCGTCCGCTCGCCGAGATAATCGGCCACACGGGACTCGCATAGTTCCACGCCCTCAGGCGTGCGGGCGCCCACGCTGGGGTCGATCAGCGCGCCGCCCGGCCCGAGCGGCTCAATACCGTCGAGCTCGGCCAGGCTGCGGGGACCGGGGACGGGATCCACCGCGAATCGCTCCCAGGCGACACCGCCCACGACCGATTCGATCCCGATTGAGCGCAGGTACGTGCGGACTCCCACGCAGCCGACGGCGTCGCCGCCGCCGCCAATGCCGATCACCAGCATCCGCCCGGCGTCGATGCTCAGGAAGCTAGACGAGAGCCGGCTCGGGTTCGCCGAGGATCGAGCGGATCTCTTCGGCCGCGCGGCCGAACTCCTCGTCTGCCATCACGGGTGTGCCCTCGAAGGGCAGCTCACGGTCGATCTCGACCCACGAGCGGCAGCCGTGGTACTCGTCGCGAACCCGCACGGTCACGGGTCGCGGAATGCGGTGAACTCGCAGCAGCAGCACGTGGAGTGGGTGACGCCGCTTCCACTGCAGGCGCTTCAGCGCGTAGTCGTGGGTCCACACGTGAAAGGGGGAGAGGCCATCGACGATCCGCGGATCCTCAGTAGTCCAATGATCGACGACCTGGGCCCAGGAGCGAATTCGCACCCGGTCCGGTTGGGCGATGCCGCCGTCCTGCAGCAAGGCGCGCGGGGCAGGCTCGTCGTCGGGCCAGACGCCCTCCTCGAGCGCGCGCCTTAGCTCAGGGTGGTGCGACTCGCGCACCAGATCGTTGCGCTGGTGGTCGAAGGTGGGGTAGAGGAAGAACCGATCGTGCTCGAGCTCGAAGTGCTTGTTCTCCTCGCGGATACCGCCCTTGCGCAGGGTGACGAGCTGCTCGCCCTCGGCGAGCGCACGCACGGTTACGGCCCATTCTTTGAAGGCGATCGGCATATCTAGGTAGTCAGTTCAGATCAGGTGGACGGACGTGAAGCGGTCGCTGAGGATACGAAATTGTGCCGGGAATGCCAACTTTGTGAGAGATGTTGCGAAACGCCTCAGGCGCCGAAGCCGCCGCCGCCGGGTGTCTCCATGCGCAGCCGGTCGCCTGGCTGCAGCTCGCCGGAGACCTTCGCTGCGATCGGCTCACCGTTCAAGATATTGCACCCCATCGCGCCATCGGCGCCGCCCGCCCGCCCCCGGGGAGCGTGCCTGCGTCGCTCGGTAATCAGGCTGAAACTCATCGGGGCCAGCGCCACGAGCTCGCGCACGATGCCGTCGCCGCCGCGATGTCGCCCATCGCCCCCGCTTCCGCGGCGCACCGATAGCTCGCGCACTCGCAGCGGCAGCTCCGCCTCCAGCGCCTCGACCGGGGTGTTCAGGGTGTTCGACATGGTTACGTGAACCGCGCTGGGCCCCTCCGCATCCGCGCAGGCTCCCTGGCCGCCGGCGAGCGTCTCGTAGTAGGTGAAGTCCTCGTTGCCGAGGGTCAGATTGTTCATCGTGCCCTGACCCTGGGCCGGGCCGCCCGCCGGTTCACCCAGGGCCTCGAGCACGAGATCCGCGATTCGGCTCGAGGTCTCCACATTGCCCGCGACCACCGCGGCCGGGGAACGTGCATTGAGGATCGATCCACGCGGCGCGATTACGTCGACCGGTCGGTGGCCTCCGGCCGACGGAGGCGCGTCGGGGTCGATGAGGGCTCGTACCGCGAAGAGCGACGCGGCGCGGGTGACTGTGAGCGGGCAGTTCAGATTGCCCCCCACCTGGGACGAGCTGCCGCTGAAGTCCAGGGTCAGCGAGTCGCCGTGGATCTGCGCGACGAGGTGCAACCGGATGTCCTCGAGGCCGTCAGGTCCTCCCTCGAGCACGTCGTCTGCCTGCCAGCTGCCGTCGGGCAGCTCGGCCAGGCGGGCGCGGGTTCGCCGCTCGGCGTAGTCGAGCGCCGCCGACATGCCGGTGGCCAGCCCATCGACTCCGTACTGCTCGAGCATTCCGGCCAGCCGCTCCGCCCCCAGCTCGTTGGCGGCCCACTGGGCTCGAAGGTCGGCAAGGCGCTGGCCCGGGTTACGCATTGCTCCGACGAGTGACCCGAGGTCGGCTATGGCGGTGAACGGGGTGGGTGGGATGACCACGCCTTCCTCGTCGAGTAGTCGTGAGTCTGGCGGCATCGATCCCGGTGTACGGCCGCCCACGTCGGCGTGGTGGGCGCGGGTTGCCGCGTAGCCGATGAGGGGAGCGCCGCCGGGGCCGTGAACCGGGGTGATCAAGGTGATGTCGGGCAGGTGCGTTCCGCCCTCGTATGGGTCGTTCAAAACCCATGACCCACCGGCCGGGAGCTCGCGGCCGAGCACCGCGGCGACTGCGGACGGCATCGAGCCGAGGTGGACTGGAATGTGCTCGGCCTGCATCACCAGTTCGCCGGCGGGATCGAAAAGGGCCGTCGAGCAGTCTCGGCGCTCCTTGATATTCGGTGAGTGTGCGGCGCGAACCAGCACGGCGCCCATCTCGTCGCAAATCGACCGCAGCGCCCCGGCGAGGACCTGTCGGGTGATCGGGTCCATCGCGCTCACCCTCGCTCGGCCCGCACGGTGCCGTGCTCGTCCACCGTTGCGCTCCATCCCGCGGGGAGCACGAGCGTCGTCTCGGGCAGCTCGAGCACCGCTGGGCCGTCCACCTCGATTCCCGCCGAAAGCTCTCCGCGCAGCACCACCGCTTCACGCCACTCGCCACCGAGCCAAACCTGCCTGACGGCCCGCACCGGCTGCTCGTCCGTGGCCGCGAGTGGTTCCACGTCCGGGCGCTCGTGTGAGAGTGCCACGGCGATGGTGACCAGCTCAACACCAGCGTCGTGGCGAAACCCGTAGCGGCTTTGGTGCTGCTCCTCGAAAGCGACGCGCAGGCGCTCTGGGTCGGCGTCGGGGGAACCGGGAATCGAGAGCTCGAACCCCTGGCCCTTGTAGCGCAGCTCGTACGACACGCTGATCTCGGCGTCGTCCATACCGGCTGCGATCCGGCCGCGCACGGAGTCGACCGCCGCTGCGATTTGGCTCGTGTCGAGTTCGTCGAGATTGACCATTACCGTCCGGGCCGTGTCGCGCCGACGCGAAGAAGCGAGCAGACCCAGCGCCGAGAGGACTCCGCCGGCGCGCGGGCAGAGGATGCGGGAAATACCGAGTTGCTCGGCGATTTCGGCCGCGTGCATCGGCCCTGCCCCGCCGAACGGCATTAGGGCGAAGCTGCGCGGGTCGATTCCACGCTCGACCGTGACGACGCGAAGTGCCCCGAGCATCCCTTCGTTCGCCAGCCGGACGATTCCCTCGGCCGTCGCCGTCTCGTCCAACCCGAGGTGCCGGGACAGACCGGCGATCGCCGAGCTAGCGGCCTCGGCGTCCAGGGCCACGCCACCCGCTAGCTCCGAGTCCGGCGCGAGCCGCCCCAGCACCAGGTTTGCATCGGTCACGGTGGGCTCGGTCCCACCGCGCCCGTAGCAAGCGGGGCCGGGTTCCGCGCCAGCTGAGCGCGGGCCGACGCGCAGGGCACCGCCGTGGTCGAGCCATGCGATCGAGCCACCACCCGCGCCGACGGTCTGCACGTCGACTGTGGGCAACTGCACCACTCGCCCGCCAATGGTCCGGCTCTCGGCCAGGCTCACCTCGCCGCCCTGCGTGACGCATACGTCGCACGACGTGCCGCCCATGTCGAGCGCGAGTGCATCGCCGTTGCCTGACAGGCTCGCCAGTAAGCTTGCGCCAACGGCGCCCCCTGCCGGCCCCGAGAGGACGCTCCACGCCCCGCCCCGCGTGGCCTCCTCCCACGGCGCAACCCCACCCGACGAGCGCATCACGTCGGGCGCCGGCAGTCCTCCCGCCTCGCACGCCGACGCGAGAGCTCTCAGGTAGCGGCCCAGCAGAGGTGCTAGGTAGGCATCGATTGTCGTTGTCGAGCAGCGCTCGTACTCGCGGAAGCGGGGGAGTACCTCGTGCGACGCCGAGACGTGGATTGCGGGTAGGCGCGATCGGATAGCTTCGGCGATCGTGCGTTCATGGGTCTCGTCGGCGTGCGCGAACAGCAGGCAGATCGCGACCGACTCCGCCCCGAGCTCGGCGAGCGCGGCGGCCAATCGCTCGGCCTCGCCGGATCTCAGCGGCTCCACCACACCCTCGGGTCCGGTTCGCTCGACGGCGCCGAGCCGGTCGTCCGGTGCGACGAGCGGCACCGGTCGCGCCTCGCACAGGTGGTGTAGTGATGGACGGTCCTGCCGGGCGATCTCGAGGAGATCCTCAAAGCCCGCGGTGGCGATCAAGGCGGTTCTGGCACCCCGTTCGGTCAGCAGCGCGTTGGTGCCCACCGTCGTTCCGTGGACGAAGCGCGCGATCTCGCCGGCCTCAGCCCCCGCCCGTTCCAGCGCCGCCTCGACGGCTGCCATGACGCCGGACGCCTCGTCGCCCGGGGTCGTCGGCCGCTTCGCGGTGTGCAGTTCTCGGCCGTCGAAGACGACCGCATCGGTGAAGGTCCCGCCGACGTCAACTCCCAGCAGCACCCGCCCAACCTAAAGCCTGGGGCTCGTGCCAAGGCGTGGGAAGGGCCCGGCCGATGAAGCCCGGAGTACCTGCCTAGACCCCCAACAGCTCTCGGTCGGGCACTGGGGGCTCGATTTCGGCGGCCTCGAATGTTTCTTCTTCCAGATGCTTGTGCGAGGGGCAGTAGTCACGCGCGGGCAGCGGCTCGCGCTGGCACGGTGTTCCCTTGCGCGTGTGCGCCCGGCAGTCGCGGGGCTCCCCACCGAGGTCGAGGACCTCAGGACTCGTCTCGAGCAGCTGTATCGCGAGGTTGATGTTGCGCTCGATCACCTGGCGGACGCGTGCCTGGTCGGCCATCGAGAAGTGCATCCGCACCTCGGTGAACAACGAACGTGCCGGCCGCGCGAAATAGCGGCGGTCCGTCATCAGTCGCCGGACGGCGCTCTCACACGCATCCAGTACTGCCTGCCTGTTGCTGCAACCCGTTTCGTCGTGACCGTCTTCGATTACCCGCGGTGCGAGTTCACGATAGATCGATCTGCTGAAGCGGTACATATCCTTTCGTACCCTCCTTGTGTCTCCTACCCGGTCGCTTCCCGACGGCCTGCATGCCGTTCATGCTGGGAAGTGAACCGATGGTGGCACAGCCTTGTGAAGCAACAAGGTTGGATCGTTAAGGGCGCATTAACCGATCGGATGGGATATTCGTCCACCGATCGGAGGAGAACCTGGCGAATCGCTTTGTGGATGCGGGTTCCTCACGTCCAGCGCTCGGAGCGCAGTTCCGAGCCCGCCAGAGTCAGGTGCACCCCGTCAAGGGCGCGATCCGGCATGCGGCGGTCGGCGCGGGCGTGGGAGCCGCGGGTCTCACGCCGCTCAAGCGCGGCCCTTGCGATCAATGCCGCCAGCGGATAGGGGTCGTGCCGGAGCTCTTCCAGCTCCTGTGGTGAGCGCCTCGGCCCGGCCAGCCGCCAGACCGCGTCTCGGGTTGCCTCGGTGGGGGGGCTGAATCGCCAATCGCCCGGCTCGGGCGGACTGTCTGCAGCGCCGGCCCCCGTGCTCGCGCGGTCGGCCGCCCTTGAGCCGAAGACGAAGCACTCGCTCAGCGAGTTGGATGCCAGCCGGTTGGCTCCGTGCAGCCCCGTGCATGCACATTCACCGACGGCGAAGAGGCCCGGCAGTGAGGAGGCACCGTCCAGGTCGGTCCGGATCCCACCCATCAGGTAGTGCGCGGCTGGAGCGACCGGAATCAACTCGGTGCGCGGGTCCAGCCCCGCTTGCGCGAGCGTCGCGAACACGTTGGGGAACCGCTCGGGGTCGGTCTTGCGTAGGTCGATCAGCGCGTGGTCGGCGCCATCGGCATCCATGCGGTCCAGGATCGCGGCCGCGACCTGATCGCGCGGCGCCAGCTCGTCGGTAAAGCGCCGGCCCGATGCGTCGAGCAAGATGGCCCCCTCGCCGCGAATCGCCTCGGTGATCAGGGCGCCGTCGAACCTGGTGCCGGCCTGGACCAGTGCGGTCGGATGAAACTGGCAGAACTCCAGGTCGGCCAGCTCGGCGCCGGCGGCGTGGGCCAGGACTGCGCCGGCACCGATCGCGCCCCACGGGTTCGTGGTGCGTCGCCAGAGCGCCGCGCCCCCGCCGGTGGCAAGGATGGTCGCGTCGGCCTGAATCGAACCACGGTCGGTGATCACTCCGTAGCAGCGCTCGCCGTCGCTCCAAAGTGCCTGCGCCGAGGCGCCCTCATGAACCTCGATTCGATCGTCGGTCGCCACCAGCGAGGCAAGGGCGCCCGTGATCGCGCGGCCCGTTTCGCTTCCGCCGGCGTGGACGATGCGCCGAGCGGTGTGGCCGCCCTCCAAGCCGAGCGCCAGCGCGCCGCTGGGGTCGCGGTCGAACTCGACGCCGTGCCCGAGCAACCACTCGACTGCCGCGGGGGCCTCGGCGACCAGCACGTCCACGGCGGCGGGCAGGCAGAGGCCGCGTCCGGCCGCGAGAGTGTCGGTCGCGTGGCGGGCGGGCGAGTCGTCGAGGGCCAGCGCCGCGGCGAGGCCGCCCTGAGCCCAGTACGAGGCGCTGTCGACGAGCTGCTTTCGAGCGACGAGGGAGACGTTGGCTCCCGCCTCAGCGGCGCGGGCCGCGGCGTGCAGTCCAGCCGCGCCGCCTCCGACCACGAGAACGCTTGGGCTGTCGGAGCGGGGCGCCAAGAGCGGAGTACCGTACCCGGATGACCCTCTACTATCGGCACCCGTCGTCGTTCGCGCACGACACGGGTGCGCACCCCGAGAACGCCGACCGCATCAGGTCGATCGAAGCGGCCCTGGAGGAGCGCGACTGGTTGCGCGCCGAGATTTGCGAGGCTCCCCGTGCGACCCGCGAGCAGCTCGAGCGTGCGCACACCGCGCGGCACGTCGACGAGATGGAGCGCTTCTGCGCGGATGGCGGCGGCATGATCGACTTGGACACCGTGGCCGTCGAGCACTCTTGGGACGCCGCGCTCCGGGCCGCCGGTGCAGCTTGCGAGGCCGTTGAGCGCGTCCGCGCCGGTGAGGACCGCGCGGCGTTCTGTGGCCTGCGACCACCGGGCCACCACGCCGAGCGCGACAAGGCGATGGGTTTCTGTCTGTTCAACACAATCGCCGTGGCAGCCGAGCACGCCATCCAGGCGACCGGGGCGGAGCGGGTGCTTATCTGCGACTGGGATGTGCACCACGGCAACGGGACCGAGGAGATCTTCGCGGCGTCGAGCGATGTCCTGTACTCCAGCATCCATCAATGGCCGCTCTATCCCGGCACCGGCGCTGCCGATATGCGCGGCACCGGGCCGGGGGAGGGCTACACGCTCAACCTGCCGGTTCCCGCCGGCTCCGACAGTGAGCGGTTTGCCTCGCTGGTCGAGGACGTGATCGTTCCCGCCGCACGAGAGTTCCGCCCGGGCCTCATCGCGATCTCCGCGGGCTACGACGCCCACCGCGACGACCCGCTCGGAAGCTGCCTCGTCGACGAGGACGGCTACGGCCGGATGACCGCGGCTCTGCGCGACGTGGCGGCGGAGCTCGACGCTCCGGTCCTGGTTTGCCTGGAGGGTGGTTACGACCCGGACGCCCTGGCGGCGTCAGTGGTGCGCACCATGGTTGAACTCGGGGTGTAGCTATCGCCGCACCGAATCCGCGATTGCCACGGTGCGACCGGGTTGATCGAGGTGTCGCGGTAAGGGGGCGCGGCGCAGTTAGGGAACGAGGGTGTCCTTGATGCGGTCGAGGAACAGCTGGGGGAAGCCCGGCACTTCGTCGAGCTGATCGACGGACTGGAAGTCGCCGCGCTCGTCTCGAAAGCGGATGACCCGTTTGGCCTGGGTGACGGACATACCGAGGTCGCGGAGCTCTTCGAATGAGGCGTCGGAGAGGCTGAGCATCCCCTCGGGGGTGGGGCCGCGGCTGATCGTCGGGGCCGGTTCGGGAACGGGTGTCGGTGCGGGTTCGGGAACGGGCTCTGGTTCCGGCGGGGCAACGGGCTCGGGCGGCTTAGCGGCCTTTGACTTTGGTGCTGCCTTCGCCTTCGCCTTCTTTGGCTTCGGCTTCGCCTTGGCCTTCGGCACCGGCTTCGCCTTCTTCGGCTTCGGCTTCGGCTTCGCGGCCTTTGGTTTGGCGGTACGCCGCAGCCTGCGCTTGGGCTTCTCGGCTTCCGGTGCCGGAGCGGCCTCGGGCGCCGCCTCGCCGGATTCGGGCGAGTCCATTACCCACTGTGGGGGCTCGAGTTCCTTGGCCGTGCCGATCGAGGCGGAGGGCGTGGGCTCCGGCGCAGGAGTGGGTTCGGGCGCCGGCGTCGTCTGTGGCTCGGGCGTCGGTTCCGGCTCGACCACGCGCTCGGGCGTGGACTCCTTGCCTGCGACGTCGGTCGCTCGGGCGCGAACCGCTGCGCCGCCGGCCTGCTCGACAACCCCGTCGATCTCCTGTTCGACCTTGCTGAAGCGCTGTTCGCGGTCGAGGTCGACCTGGCGCCGCGCCTCGATTTCGATCTCGGTCGCGCGACGCTCCGCCGCGGCGGAGCGCTCGTGCGCCTCCTCAAGTTGTCTGCGTGTCGCTGCGAGTTCGCCTTCGATCGCCGCCCGGGCCCGGATCAGCTCATCTTCGCGGCTTCGCATCGACTTCTGAGCGGCCTCATCGGCCTCCGTACGGGCGGCGGCGACGGCCCGCGTGCGCTCGGATTCGAGCTCTGAGCGCAGCGCGTCGGCCTGCTGCTTGGCGGTGGCCTGTGCGTCGGCTACGGCCTTCGCGACCGCCACGTCGATCGTCTCGCGGTTGCGAGCGGCCGCGGCGCGTTCGCCCTCCTTGCGGATTGCGTCGGTCTGGCTGCGCAGCCACGCGGAAGCCGCGTTTCGCGCCTCAACCTCCGCCTTCGCCGATCGGGCCTCTGCGGCCCGGGCCCGCTCCTCGGCCTCCTGCAAGCCGCGCTCCGAGGCTGACAGGGCCTTTGCGCGCTCGGCCTTGACGGCGTTTAGCTCCTTCGAGGTGAGGGTGACCTTCTCGTCGCGCTCGGCCTCTGCGGCCGCCCGCGCCTCGGCAACGGCCTTCTCCCGCTCGGCTGCGGCCTCGGCCAGCAGGCGCTTGGTTTCGGCCTCAAGCCGCTCCTGTTCCTCACGGCGAACGCGCGCCTCGGTCTCGCGCTTGGCCGCGGCGGCAGTATTCGTGACCCGCGCGTCGGCATCGGTTCGCATCTGCTCGATCTCGTCGGCCGCCTGCTTTTCAGCAGCGGCGATGCGCTCCCCGGCGGCCTTGCTGTCGGCTGCGGCCTTGGCCTTTGCTGCCTCGAGTTCCTCCTCGCGTGCCCGCACCCGCTCGTCGGCGGCGCGGGTTGCCTCGGCGCGCGCCTTCTCGGACTCCTCGGTCACCCGCTTCTCGGCGTTGGCTCGGAGCCGCTCGGCCTCCTTCGAGAGTTCCTCCTCGGCTGCCGTCACGCGCTCGGCTGCAGCAAGCGCGCGCTGCTCGATCTCGCGCAGGCGCTTGTCGGAACTCTCGATCACTCGGATCTTTTCCTCGCGCTCGCCGGCAAGCTCCTCGTCGCGCTTTGCAAGCTCGGCCGCGTAGCGCTCGAGCGCCGCCTTGCGCGCGGCCTCCACCTCGACCCGGGATCGCTCGTCGGCTTCGTCGCGGATCCGCTCGAGCTCCGCGGCGACTGCCGCCTGGGCGTCGGTCTTCGCCTCCTGCTCGATCTGCTTGCGGGTGGTCTCTGTTGACTGGAGGGCCATCTCCTCGACCTTGCGGCGGGCCGCCTCGGTGGCGACCTTTGCGCGCTCGTCGGCCTTGGTCTTCGCATCTGCCTCGACCTCCACGCGGACGCGCTCCTCGGCTTCGCGGATGCGCTCGTCGAGCGTCGAGCGCAGCGACTTCAGCTCGGCACGGACCTCCGCCGTCCTCGCCTTGACCTGGCGGTCGGCCTCCTCGCGGAGTGCCTTCTCGGCCTCGGCCTGGGCGCGCTTGGCGGCGGTCGCTCGAGCCTCGGCCTCCTGAGCCTGCGTCAGCGCCTCCTGGACGGCGGTGTCCGGGCCCGGTGAGGACTCGGCGCCGGCCGAGGGTTTGGTCGGCGCCGGTGCATTCGCTGCCCGTTCCTTGGCTGCAGCGGCCTCCGTCTCGGCGGCCTTGACCTTCGTCTCAGCCTCCTTGCGGACTCGTTCCACCTCGGCCGCGATGCGCTTTTCGACGTCGGCTGCGTCCGCTGCGTTGCCCTTGGATGCCTTGTCCGCGAGCTTGCCCTTCAGCTTTTCCTCGGTCTCGCGCTTTGCAGCCTCAACCTCGGCGGCGCGCTGCTTGTCGGCCTCACGCTGGATCTGCTTGACCTGCGCTCGCAACCACTTGGCGGCACCGAGGCGCGCCTCGTGATCGCTCGCGGCGGCGGCTCGCAACTCTTCGGCGGGGGGTTCGGGCGGGGCGGCCGACTTTCTGGCGGCCTCCTCGGCCTCGGCCGCGCGGCGTTCGGCTTCGGCGAGGCGGACTTCGAGCGCCTCGACCTTCCCGCTGGACTCGCGCTTGGCCCGCTCGAGGTCCTCCTCGAGAGCGAGGATCTCGCTGATCGAGCGTTGCTCGGCCTGCTCGGCTGCCTTTTCGGCGGCGACCCGGATCTTCTCCGAGGTGTCGGGACCGGTTTTTGCAGGGGGCGTGGCGAGGGACTGCGGGACGAACGACTCAGCGGGCGGCTCCGGAGTCGTGGGGGGCAACGGAGTCTTCGTCTCCTTCGCGGCCTCGGGCGGTTCCTCGGCCCTCGCCCTCGCAGGCTCGGCAGTCTTCGGCGCCGAGCGCTTGGCGGCCGCTCCGCCGAACGCTGCCGGCTTCGATGGCTCGGGCTTCGGCTTGTCGTCTGACTGGCCGGCAGGCGCGTCGGCGTCAAGCGCCACCCACTCGGAGGTCGCAGGTGAATCGCTTTCCGGCTCGGGGTCGGGCGGCGGGGTTGGCGAAGCGGACTGCGCGAGCGTTACGAAGTCGTCGGTGTCGTCGGTCGGCACCGACGGCGGGACCGACTCGGGCGGCGGGGTGAAGTCGGGGGTGTCCGACTCGTGGTCGAACAGGCCGGTGGCCGCCCCCATGTCGGCGGGAACGAAGTCGTCTCCCGGTGTGGCCGGTGTGGTGGGTTTGGCCGGCGGGGGTGTGCTCTTCGAAGCGTCGTTCGCAGCGGATTCGTCACGCTTGGCCGGGGTGGCAGGCTGCACCTCCGTCTTCGGCTCAGGGGGCGTCGCCGCACCATTAGGCACGCCGTCGTTTTCGGCCTGGTCCGACGCGGGAGCTTCCTCCGGGGTTGCGTCCTTGCGCCTGCGGATGCTGAATCGGCTTCTTGCCACGAAAGCATCACTTTACGAAATGCCGTTGCGACGACGTTCCACGGCCGTCTCGTCGCGGCCCAGTCTTGTCCCGACACAACTTTCGGTCCAGCATCAGAACCTCAACGATCGAGAGGAGCAAATGGTGAGTGCGATGCTGGGAAACGAGCGCGGTCAGGGCACGGTGGAGTACGTCGGTCTGATCCTGCTGGTCTCGTTGCTGATGGTCGGGATGGTGGCGGCGATGAAGGGGTTCCAGGGCGAGCAGGGTCTGGAGATCGCGGAGGTGATCGTTGCGAAGATCAAGTCCGCGGTAAACGCGATCACGTTCAAGTAAGCGGCGGCGGCGGGGTGGTGCGGTCTGCGAGACTGCCGCCGCGATGGCCGAGCGCAGCTACGACCGCACCGCCGCCGACATCCGGCCGATCGAGATCGAGCCGGGGTTCGTGCGCACCGCGTCTGGCTCGGCGCTGTATTCACAGGGCGAGACGCGAATCATCTGCACTGCCTCGGTCAGCGGCTCGGTGCCACGCTGGATGGAGGGCCGTGGACGTGGCTGGGTGACGGCCGAGTACGCGATGCTTCCTGCCTCGACGGGTGAGCGCAAGGAACGTGACGGCAAGCGTGGAAAGCAGGACGGCCGCGGGGTGGAGATCCAGCGCCTGATCGGTCGCTCGTTACGCGCGGTTGTCGATCTTGAAGCGCTCGGCGAACGCAGCGTCTACGTGGACTGCGACGTGCTCCAGGCTGACGGCGGCACCCGCTGCGCCTCGATCACGGGAGGCTGGCTGGCGCTGCGGCTCGCGCTCGATGCGCTGCTGGAGGAGGGGGAGATCGAGCGCGATCCCCTCACCGACTCCCTGGCGGCCATCTCGTGCGGGATTGTGGATGGCGAAGCGCTTTGCGACCTCGATTACGCGGAGGACTCCCGGGCCGAGGTGGACGCGAACATCGTCATGTCGGGAAGCGGCGGACTGGTCGAGGTGCAGGCAACCGCCGAGCAGACCCCGGTTTCTCGCGCCCGTCTGGACGAGCTGCTCGCACTGGCCGAGCCCGCCACGGCCACGCTGGCCGCCGCCCAGTCCACGGCTCGCGACGGCGCCTGAGAGGGCAGCTTCGGACGTGCGCCTCGTCGTCGCCACACGCAACGACCACAAGCTGCGCGAGCTCGCCGAGATCATCGACGGCGTCGAACTCGTGTCCCTGCCGCCCGAGGTGGAGCTGCCGCCCGAGGACGGCGAGACCTTTGGTGAGAACGCCATCGCCAAGGCGCGCGCAGCGGTTGCCGCTACCGGGAAGGCGTCGATCGCCGACGACAGTGGAATCGAGGCGGCGGCGCTGGACGGGCGCCCCGGGGTGCGCTCGGCGCGCTACGCAGGCGAGGAGGCGAGCGACGAGCAGAACCTCGCGCTCCTGATCTCCGAGCTTTCCCCCCATCGCGACCGTCGAGTCGCCTACGTCTGCGCGATGGCATGGTGTGGCGTCGACGGCCAGGAGTTGGTCGTCGAAGGGCGGTGCGAGGGCGAGTTGGTCCTCGAGCCCCGCGGCGACGGCGGCTTCGGCTATGACCCGGCGTTCGTCCCCACAGCGACGGGCCCAGAAGACGAGAGGACGATGGCGGAGCTCGATCCGGCCGAGAAGCACGAGATCAGCCACCGCGGCGCGGCCGGCCGGGCGCTGGTGGCCGAGCTGGGGCGATTGTCGTGATCGCGTCGAAGGCCGGAGCAGCGACCCTCTCGATCGTCTCCAACTCGATCCTGATCGCGCTCAAGCTCGCGGCCGGCGCAATTACGGGTTCGATCGCAATCATCACCGAGGCAATCCACTCGATGATCGACCTGATGGCATCGGTGATTGCGTTGATCTCGGTGCGGAGGGCGGACGAGCCTCCTGACGAGGATCACCCATACGGCCATGAGAAGGTCGAAAACCTCGCGGCGACGATCGAGGGCATGTTGATCCTTGTCGGTGCCGGGATCATCTTCTTCGAAGCGACCCGCAGGCTCGTCAGCGGGTCGGCGGTGGACAATCTCGGAGTTGGTATCGCCGTTATCGCGTTCTCGGCGGCGGCGAACTTCGGCGTGTCGGCGTTTCTGCGCCGCCGAGCCCGTCAGCACGATTCGCCGGCGCTCGAGGCCGACGCGGCCCATCTCAGCGCCGACGCGCTCACTTCGCTCGGAGTGCTGGGCGGCCTGGCGTTGGTCGAGGTCACCGACGAGGCCGCGTTCGACGCGATCGCAGCGCTGGTCGTGGCGGTGGCGATCGTTGTCGCAGGTGTGAGGATCATGCGCCGATCCGGCCGGGCGCTGCTCGACGAGACGCTTCCAGCATCGGAGCTGGACCGGATCGAGAGCACCATCGCAACCGCCGCGATCCCCGAGATGGCTGGATATCACAAGCTGCGGGCCCGCAGGGCGGGGCCACGGCGCTGGATTGACCTGCACGTTCAGTTCCGCGACGGTACGTCGCTCGAGCGCGCACACCAGGCGGCGCACGAGCTTCGCGACGCGATCGGTGCTGAGTTTCGCGGGGCGGACGTGCTGATCCACGTCGAGCCCGAGAGCTCGGCGCGTGAGTTGCCCGATTCCCCGCTTCGCAGCGGCCAGCCCCGGAGTCGCTAATTCGGCAGCAGGTTGACCGCCGCCGCGACGCCGACGGCACCCAGGGTCACGGAATAGCCCTCATAACCCTCGAGGCCCAGCAGCACGGCCGCCAGCGCACAGAGGCCGACGACGATCGACCATGAGATCCTTGCCGGAGTCACGCTAGGTATTTTTGCCGAGTGACCGGCGCTACGTCGAACCACCCCTCGACGAGCGCTTCCGCGGCGCCCGATTCCGCCACGGCCCAGCTGGCCGTGGCCCGGTTTCGCGACGCCTCAGCCGAGATCCGAGGTTGCGCGGTCCTGGGCCCTGCTGGGCTGTTGGCCGCCACCGGTGACGGCGAGCGGTGGAGCGCGGCGGCGGCCGAGCTGCTCGAGGCCGCCGACGCGGCGGCGGGCGGCATCGCGAGCAACGCCCACGTCGCGACCGAGGAGGGCGAGGTATACGTCGTTCGGCTGGCCGGTCTCGCGATGGTCGCCGTGACCGACCGTTTCACACTCGCGTCCCTGGTGCTAGCCGACCTGCGCGCCGCGCTGCGCGGCCTGCTGATTGCCCCGCCCCATGCCTCTGAGCGGGAGGCGGCGTGATGCAGAAGCCGCATCGCTTTGTCGTCGAGCGCGTCTCCGGATATGCCGACGAGGCTGCGGCCTACCTGCGACGGCGCAGGATGACCCGCAAGCCATTCGCGCGGGTTTATGCGCCAGGAGGTGCCGGCTCCGCCCATTCGGCGGAGACGGATGAAGGGCGCCGCTTGTTCCTAGCGGCCGCCAGTCTGATCGACGTCGCGCGCTAGGGCGGACGCCGCTACTCAGGCCAGAAGTCGTCCTGCTGTTCGCCCGGTGGGTCGTCCAGGCGGGTCGAGAAGATCACGACCTCCGCGTCGGTATCGGTGTCGTTGTGGACCGAGTAGTGCTCTTCGCCGGTCATCCGCACCGCCGTCTGCGGGCCCGCTTCGAAGACGTCGTCGCCGACCTTGAACGTCAGTGTGCCCGCGACCACGAGATAAATCTCCTCCTGGCCGGGATGGCGGTGGCCGTAGCTGCCGCGCCCGCCGGTTCCGGCCGGCATCAACCGCCAGCTGAAAGAGACCTGCTCGGTGTCGAGCGCCTCCGAATACCAGCGCATTTCGCCAAAGCCGTCGTATTCGGCCATCCAGTCGGAGGCCTGCTCGCGGGTGGCGATCGTGTAGCCGGCCATCAGTCCTCGGGCTCTGGATCCGGCTCCGGGCCTTGCTCTTCTGCATCGACCTCGTCGTCGTGGGTCTGCTCGAGCGCGGTCTCTGAGACCGAAGCGGAGGTGGCCGGGTGGTAGTGGGTCTGAAACTCTTCGAGGGTCTTCCCGAGAGCGTCCTCGTCAACCGGGATCTCGTCCGAGACCCGAACCCAGTCGGTGCCCTCGTATGCGTCCAGGTCGAAGACCTCCTGATCGATGGTGGTCGAGTCGTCGACGATCACGACCACCTCGGTCTGAGGATTGAAGTACGTCCCCGGTCGCACGACCAGGTCGTCCAGCTCGACTATCTCCTCACGTGTCTCAGGCATTCGATGACGGACGGTACTACTGACCGAGACTTTCCAGCTCGCCGAGCTGACGCTGGACCTCGGCGTCCACGTCCAGCGGCTCGCGTCCCATCCTGACCCGGCGTTCGTTGGACGCCTTCACCAGGTCGCGTATCTCGACTACGAGTTGCGCATCGGAGCCCAGCGCCGCTCCCGCGCTCGCCTGTTCTGAGGCGAGCAGGCGCTGCAGTTCAACCTCGATCTCGATCGGCTTCTCTCCGCGCTTACGCTGGCGATAGGCCTTGCCCTCCAGAAACTGCCGGATCTCGGCCTCTCGCTGTTCCTCGGAGATTGGCTGCGTGGCGACGCCGGCCACCTTCTGCGGGAAGTCCTGCTCAAGTGAGAGTGGCCCCTTCCCGATCTGCTTGAACACCGCCCCCGCGCCCAGAAAGCTGAAGACGACGACGGGGAAGGCGACCAGCGTGACGAGGAGGATCACCTCTCCATTCGAGATCGCCAATAGGTCCACCAAAGACAGGTTACGGGCGCTATCCTTGCGACGTCCTAGCCGGTTGACTGACCAGTCAATCACCCACTCGACAAGGAGCTTTCAGAAAAGTGGATTTCACCCTCACCGATGAGCAGAAGGACCTTCGCGAGCTGGCCCACAACTTCGCCGAGAAGGAGATTCGCCCGGTCGCCTGGGAGCTCGACAAGGAAGGCACCTGGCCGCAGGAGATCATCGAGAAGGCCTGGGAGGTCGGCTTGATGAACACGCACGTGTCCGAGGAGTACGGCGGGCCGGGCCTCGACTTCCTTTCCGGCTGCCTGATCGAGGAGGAGTTCGGCTGGGGATGCTCCGGCGTCGGCACCTCGCTCGCCGCCAACGGCCTGGCGATGACGCCGGTCGCGCTCGGCGGCTCCGACGAGATCAAGAAGGAGTACCTCGGGATGCTCACGGAGGGCCCCAAGCTCGCCTCATTCTGCCTGACCGAGCCCGACGCGGGCTCCGATGTGTCCGGCATGAAGACGACCGCGAAGAAGGTCGGCGATAAGTGGGTGCTGAACGGCTCCAAGTGCTTTATCACCAACGGCTCGCACGCCGACTGGTTCACGGTCTACGCGAAGACCGACAAGGACGCCGGCCACCGCGGTATCACCGCCTTCGTCGTGCCTCGGGACGACACCGTCACGATCGACAAGAAGGAGGACAAGCTCGGTCAGCGCGCGTCCAACACCGCCACCGTGGTTTTCAACGAGACCGAGATTCCCGCGGCCAACCTCCTCGGTGAGGAGAACAAGGGCTTCAAGCTCGCGATGATGACCCTCGACCGAACCCGTCCGGGCGTCGCGGCGATGGCCGTCGGCATTGGTCGCGCCGCGTTTGAGTTCGCGTGCGACTACTCCAAGGAGCGCGTCCAGTTCGGCGTCCCGATCGCGATGCACCAGGCCGTCTCGTTCATGATCGCCGACATGGCGACCAAGGTCGAGGCCGGGCGCCTGCTCACCTGGCAGTCCGCGGCCCTGCTCGACAACGGGATCCGGAACACCCTCGCGTGCTCGCACGCCAAGCGCTTCGCGGCCGACTCGGCGATGGAGATCACCGTTGACGCGGTTCAGGTCTACGGCGGCTACGGCTTCATCAAGGACTACCCGGTCGAGAAGTTGATGCGCGACGCGAAGATCATGCAGCTCTACGAAGGAACCTCCCAGATCCAGCGCCTCGTGATCGCGAAGGAAGTGCTGATGGGCCGCAACGTCAACGAGCCCCTCCCCGAGGCCGTCGCCGCGCAAACCGCGGCAGCGGCCAAGGAATCCGAGACGGCCGCAGCCGCGGTCTGAAGCAGGGCGCCAACCGGCTCGGCCTCCGGGTCGAGCGATCGGTGAAACGGACGGGGAGAGGGGCTCCCCCTGACCCCTCTCCCGTCTACCCCCCGCTTACGGCGGCCCCCCGTCCGCAGCACGTACTTTCGAGCACAGGGACCGCAGGAACTGTGACCTGGGTACGCCCCGGGCTCCATATTCGGTGAGCCGCGTCACGTAACGGGCCTATAGTCCGCGTGCCCGTGCCGGAGAAGCTCTCGAAACCCGTCTCGGACGCCGTCGCGCGCGCGCGCAGGCCTGAGTCCGATCCACCCAGCCGTGGTGCGGGCCGCTCGCTCGATGTCTTCGGCGGCGCGTTGCGCAGGCGGGACGTCTTCCCGCTGCTGGTTCTTCACCTGATCACGAGCGAGCGGGCATACGGCAACCTCCTGATCGAGCGCATCGAGGCGATCACCGAGGGCGCGATCTCGGTCAACCCGAACACCATCTACCCGCTGCTGCGCGACCTCGAAGAGCGTGGCATGATTCGCGGGGAGTGGGAGCATCCGGATCGCCGCACCCGCCGTTTCTACGCGATCACCGCGGCCGGCAAACGCGAGCACAAGCGCCTCCGCGCGGAACTTGAGCCCTTCCTCGACTCCGTGATCCGCTCGGTCAGCCTGATCAAATCCGAGATCTACCCGGACGGGAACTAGAGCCGTGGCCGTCGTCGAGGCCTCCGTCGAGGTGGACCTGTCGCTCGCGGAGACCTGGGACGTGTTCTTCGACCAGGTTCGCTGGCCATCCTGGGTGGACGGGTTCGCGAAGGTGGTCGCCGACGAGGGCTATCCCGAGGAAGGCGGCACGCTGCGCTGGCAGTCGATCCCGGCGGGACGCGGAGAAGTGAGCGAGCGCGTACTCGAACACGAGCACCGCCGCCGCCACCTCATCGCGTTCACCGATCCGGCGACTGGAGGGGAGTTGGTGACCACCTTCTCTATCGCAGGCGAAGGCACGGTGGTCGAGCAAAAGCTCGACTATCGACTGAGTGAGCGAGGCCCGCTGTCGTGGCTGGCGTCGGTCTTCTTTGTCAAGTCCCAGCTCCGCGCTTCGATGCATCGTTCTCTGGTCGCGTTCAAGAATGAGGCCGAGGCCCTCGAGTAGCTGGTACGAGCCAGTAGATTGCGGCCCGCCGTTTTCCGTAATCCTCACGCTCAGATCGGAGTCACATGTTCGTCTTCAAGGCCGCAGTCGTCGGTGCCGGAACCATGGGTGGCGAGATCGCTCAGGCGATTGCCGCAGCGGATATCCCGGTCGTCCTGAAGGACATCAAGCAGGAGTTCGTCGACGCCGGTCTGGAGAAGGCGCGCGAGGTGACCGAGGGCCAGGTTGCCCGCCTCGTGAAGAAGGAGAAGATCACCCAGGACCAGGCCGACGAACAGGTCGAGGCGTTAATGGCCCGAATCCACGGCACCACGAGCTACGAGGGCTTCGGCGACGTGGACTTCGTGATCGAGGCCGCGCCCGAACGAATGGAGATCAAGCAGGCGGTCTTCGGCGAGCTCGATGCGGTGACCCCTGGCCACGCCATCCTGGCCTCCAATACCTCGTCGCTTTCGATCACCGAGATGGGCGACGCGACATTGCGCCCCCACAAGGTCGTCGGGTTCCACTTCTTCTACCCAGCCTCGGTAATGCCGCTCGTCGAGATCGTCGCCGGTGAGGACACGGACGAGGAGACGCTTCAGGTCGCGCTCAACTTCGCGCAGACCATCCGCAAGCAGCCGATCACCTGCGGTGAGGTCCCTGGCTTCGTCGTCAACCGGATCCTGAACTCCGCGGTCGGTGAGATCTGGCGCGCTCAGGAGGAGCGAGGGCTCTCGATCAAAAAGATCGACGAGGCGGTGGGCGCCCAGAACGTTGCGCCGATGGGTCCGTTCTTCCTCGTGGATCTGCTGGGTCTCGACACCGTGCTGCACGTTGCAGAGCACCTGAATGAGTCCTACGGGGACAGCTTCTACGTCCACCAGGGCCACAAGCAGCTCGTTGCTGACGGCAAGCTGGGAGCAAAGAGCGGCGGCAGCGGCTTCTACGAAAACGGCGAACCGCAGATCGAGGGCGATGGTGAGCCCGATGGTGAGGCGCTGGCCGAGCTGATGTCGCTGAAGGCGCTGGTGGAGTCGTGCCTCGTGCTCGAGGAGGGCGTCTGCACGGTCCGCGAGATCGACCTCGGGATGATGGCCGGCGCCGGCATGGATCCGCGCCGCGGCATCTTCCCGCCGTTCATGCGGGCCGACGCGACCGGCCTGAACGTGGTGCTGGAGAAGCTCGAGGCGGCGGAGGCCGAGCACGGTGAGCGCTTCGCGCCGCCCGTGACCCTGAGGCGCCTGGTCGCCCAGGGCCGCACGGGTCAGGCGAGCGGCCAGGGCTTCTACGCGTACCCGCAGGCCGACGAGGGCGAGCAGACGGACACCGTCAAGCTCGAGACCCGTGACGGCTATGCGATCGCGTGGCTGGCGAACCCGCCGATGAACGCGGTCTCGCCGCAGGTGGTGAAGGATCTCGGGACCGTGTGGGAGCGGGTCACAGCCGCCGGCGACATCGGCGCGCTCGTGATCGCCTCGTCGATTCCGGTCGTCTACTCGGCGGGCGCCGACATCAAGGCGTTCACCCAGATGGACGAGTCCAGCGGCGCCGAGCTGATCGACTCTGGACACGGACTCCTGCGCGACTTCGGCAAGTCCCGCGTGGCGACGATCGCGGCGGTCAACTCGATCGCGTTCGGCGGCGGCTGCGAGCTGGCGATGGCATGCGACTTCCGGATTGCGGCGCAGTCGGCGATTTTCGGCCAGCCGGAGATCAAGCTCGGGATCATCCCTGGGTTCGGCGGCACCCAGCGCCTGCCCCGCTTGGTCGGCCCGCATCGCGCGCTGGAGATGAACCTGGTCGGTGACGCGATCTCCGCGGCCGACGCGTTCGAGTTCGGACTCGTGAGCCGGATCGTGCCCGACCACGAGCTCTTCGACGAGGCCACGGCCTGGGCGCGCAAGCTCGCCCAGCAGGCGCCCCTGGCCGTCGAGCAGATCAAGCGCGTGTCGCACCAGGGCGACATCGACGATGGCATCGACGCCGAAAAGGCCGGGTTTGCCGCCGCGTTTACGACCGAGGACGCCAAGGAGGGCATCTCCGCCTTCCTCGGCAAGCGCAAGGCCAACTGGCAGGGCCGCTGATGACGACCGTCGCCACGCCCGAGGCCGCGCAGCAGCGGCTGGCGGGCCTCATCCGCGACGCCGGTAGCGTCGTCGCCCTGACCGGGGCGGGGATCTCCGTCCCGTCGGGGATTCCCGACTTCCGCACGCCCGGCACCGGGCTGTGGGAGAACGTCGATCCGATGGAGGTGGCGCACATCGACGCCTTCCACGGTGACACCGCTCGCTTCTGGAGCTTCTACCGGCCGCGCTTCGAGGACCTGGCGGCCAAACGCCCCAATCGCGCCCACGAGGTCCTGGCCGAGCTCGAACGCCGGGGCCGCCTCGACGCCGTGATCACACAGAACATCGACCGCTTGCATACCGCGGCCGGATCCGAGCGCGTGGTTGAGGTGCACGGATCGATCGCAACATCGAGCTGTACCAGCTGTGGTTGTACCTACGAGCTGGAGCGCGTTTCCGCCCTGTTTGACGAGGACGGCGTGGCGAGCTGCGACGGCTGCATGGGCAAGGTCAAGCCGGACGTGGTCCTGTTCGGTGAGTTTCTGCCAGAGATGGCGATGGCAGAGGCGCAGGCGCTCTGCGAACGTGCCGATCTCGTCCTCTGCATCGGCTCCTCGCTCGAGGTCTATCCGGTGGCAGGGTTGCCTAGCGCGGTGCTGAACCGCGGCGGCAAGCTCGCGATCGTCACCCAGGGCCCGACGCCCTACGACCCCGATGCGACAGTCAAGCTTGACGGCGACGTGGTCACGGAGCTCGAAGGCGTGCTCGCAGCTCTGTAGTTCGGGGTCAGGCCCTTCTACATTCAGCTGAAGGCCGTGCGGCGGCGCAGGACGCGCTCACACACGGCGAGCGTCTCGGCCACCTCGGCTGCACGTTCGGGCGTCAGCGGGCCGCACAGGGCCTCGTTGGCACCGTCGCCGGTGGCTGGGCGCATTTCCTCAAGGTAGGCGAGATCCTCCTCCTGCCCTTCCTGCTGGAGGGCTGGGGTCTCTGCCAGGAGAGCCTCGAGCGCAACCCGCAGCTGCAAGGCGGCCTCCCGATCGCGCCCGGCGTTGACGTCGGTACGCCCGCGCAGCAGTAGCTCCTCGCAGGCGAGTGGCCGCTCACGCCCGCTCATCAGGGCAGCGAAGCGCTCCTGCGGTCGCAACGCCGCGGCGCGACTCTGGCGCGGCTGCTCGTTGGGAAGTTCGATCGCCTCCTCCCAGTCGCCGTCCACCAGCCGTTCCCCGTCGCCGAAGCCGATGCGCGACGCCAAGGCGGACTCGAGTGCAGGGTCGGCCAGCGAAGCGTCGGCGGCCGCCACGCGTCGCGATGCGATCGCGCCGGTTGCCCGGACGATCGCCTCCGCGACCAACTCGTCGCGCCGTTCCTCGTCGTCGCGCAGCGCGGTCAGCCACGCCACGCCGTCCCCGTCGAGCTGGACGGCTTCGACCACCGTCAGCTCGGTCACGGGCACCACGCGCTCCTCGTTGTGCTTGGCGGGTTTTGGTCTCGGCCGGCGTATGCGGCGGCGGGGCGGGGGAGAGGCCCCGAAGCTGCGGACGATCAGTACGGCCTGGGGCTTGTCGGCGCCGAACGTCCGGACCGGGTAGCGCCCGTCGTCGATCCCGGTGGTGCCGGGTAGCTCGAACTGGACGAAGGCGAAGCGGCTCATCGGCCGGAGCCCACGGCTATTACCGGGTGATTACTCGCCGACGTGGGCGCTGGAGGAGCGACGGCCCTTGTCGCCCTTCTTGCCGGCGGGCAGTGAGTAGCGCGAGGGCGAGGTGGGAACCTCGGGGTTGTCGATCGACCCGATGCGGTCGATCAGGCGCTCCCACTGGTCGCCCTCGAGGATCGCGACGAACTGCTTTGAAGGCTTGGTCGTAGCCCCGCCCTGCGGCGCGTAGCCGACGTGGATGTGGTCGGCGTGGTCGCCCATCGCGAAGGTCGGGCCACCCATTTCCATCAGGGAGATGATCTGGTTTGGCACCATCGTGCCCTGCAGCGTAAGGAGGTCGCGGATCACGGCCTCGGTGATCGAGCCCGGGCCCTGGTTACCGAGGATCGGCAGGCCGTTGATCTGGGCGATGTCCACCGCGCCGCCGGTCGAATGCTGCGAAACGTTGCCGGAGGCGGTGTAGACCGAGTGGCCACAGTTGAGCGAGGTAACCGTTGGGCGGAAGCCCTGCTCGGCCAGGAACTCAAGCATCGCCAGCACACGGCGGTCGATGACACCCGACTGGATGTCCTGTCGGCCGCAGTCGTAGATCTCGATCCGGGCGTCGGAGAGGACGCGGCGGATTAGCTGCTCCTTGCTCATCAGCAGGATCTGGCCGACCGTGGCGCCGGAGCCCTCGAAGGGGTTGCGACCTGCCGCGCGATAGATCGCGGTCGCCTCGAGCAGCTTCCAGCCGTCGAGGATCGGCTTCGGATCGATTGAAGGGGCGCCGCGGCCCGTTGGCTTGATCGCGAAGTGCAGGTGCGGGGCCAGCTCGTCGGTTGCACCGACCTTCCCCAGCACGGTGCCCGCGACGACCTTGGAACCCTCGTGCAGCGCCTCCAGGTCCATCTTGCGGCGATCGAAGCGCAGGATCCCGGAGAAGGCGGCCTTGAAGCCTTCGTAGCCGGGGAAGCGGTCGGCGAGAAGATCGTTGAGCTGGCCGGTCAGGTCGGCGCGGCCAATGTTCGCCTTGCGCTCGGGGAACGCATAGAGGCGGTCGCGGGAATCCTCAGTGTTGACCGGGCCCGACTCCTTCTCCGGAGCCGTCTTGGCGGCGGCCAGCTTCGTGCCGCCCGCGGAGGCAGGCTTGGTCGGCTCCGCGTCATCGCCGGGAGTTACCAGCTTAAAGTCGGCGGCGGTGAGGCGATCGCGCTTCGGCACGGGGTAGACCTCGGCGACCGAGCCGAGCTGCGCGTAGGTGAAGCGGTTGCCGTAGGAGTCCTCGAGGACGATGTATCGGCCGAGCTCCTTCGACTTGCCGATCTTTCTGACGACGCCGTCGTTCACGGCGACGATCGGTGCGCCCTTCCGCGAGTAGATGTTGATCCCTCGAGCTGTGGGTGAGCTTGAGACAACGTCAGCGACGTTGCCGGAGTGGCCCTTGCGCGGCTTCGCCCGGCGCAGCGCCTCGCGCTCGGAGATGTCGTCGGCGTAGCGGGCGGCGGCGGCGATCGGGAAGCGAGCGCCCTCGGTGAGACCGGTCAGCGATCCGACGAGGTCGTCAGGGATCTTGCCGTACTGCTTCGCGTAGAGCAGAACCTCGTCCACGTACCAGTCGGCGTGGTTATAGGCAAAGATCGCACGGGAGAGATCCTCCTGCCCGCCGGCGGCCTTGAGGTAGCGCCCGGCGGCGCAGATGGCGTCGACCGGGTTGTACGGATCCTTGCGTCCATCGCTGTTCGCATCGACGCCGTATGCCTCCCAGCTAGACGGAATGAACTGCATCCAGCCGAGGGCGCCGGCGGAGGAGACGTTGAGGTTGGTGCCAAACGCGGTCTCGATCCGGTTGATCGAGGCGAGCACCTCCCAGGGGATGCCGTACTCCGTTCCGCAGGCTTGATAGATCGGCAGCAGGAACGGCGGGATCGAGAAGTTGTCGATGACGAAGTTGGGAACGCCGATTGGCGCTGCACCGAAGTCGGCGAAGGTGGCGGTGGGGTTCGAGCGCGTCGGGGTGCCGTCTGGCCTGCGGTCGGGGGCGGGCTCGAGCGGTTTGCGGTTCTTGGCCATCTCGGCCTTCGACATCTCGTTGTCAACCCTGCCGGTGCCGGCGCCGCCATTAGCGGGCCCTGAGCTACCGCCACCGTTGCCGCCTCCAGATCCGCCGTTGCCGCCACCTGGGCCGGTCGGCTCCTCAGGGGGGGCCGGTGCCTCGGGAGGCGCGTTGTACTCGTCGCCGTCGGCGGGACCCGAGCAGCCCGGATCGGCGAGGTCGGTGAGACCGTCGCGGTCGTCGTCCTTGAGGTTTACGCAGGCCGGCAATGATCCGAGCGGCTCGAGTTCGGTGCCGCCTGGGAGGTCGATCGAGACCTCGCCCTGGCCGAGGCCAAGCTTGATTCCGCCGGCACCTGCTGAAGCCGCCACGACGCAGGCCCCTAGGACCGCGAGCGCGAGTACAAGTTGAAGCTGCCTTTTCATCCCTGTTGTGCCTGACTGCTCGCCGCACCCGAAGCGTCTCCATCCTCGCTTCGTTTCAACCTGCAACCGGGCGGCGCGAACGCTACCCGCTGCGTGGTCGTTTTGCAACGAACAACCGCGGCTTGAAACCTACACGAGCCGTCAGTCCGACGATGCAGGTGTTCGCTCATGAACACGTGGTTTCCCATCGGCAGGCAGAGCCGAACGCTTGAAGCCCGCGACGACGACTACGATCGGGCGAACGATGACGGCTGAGCACGACGAGTCCGGAAGCATCCGCGAGCGCGGCGAAGAGGCGATCGGCGAACTCGCCCAGGCGCTGCTCGACAACCCGCTTTTCAGCAGCACGCTCGGCCGGGCCCTGGGCGTCGGCGAACGCGCGGCGACGGCCCAGCGCCAGGCCCTGGGCGCCGCCGGCCTTGCGTCCGCAGCCGATCTGCAGCGCCTTGAAACGCGCCTGCGCTCGCTCTCGGCGCGCATTGAGACGCTTGAGGATTCGCTGGACGATCTCTCGGCCCAGCTTCGGGCCGCGAAGTCGAGCGACGGCTAGCCCGGCTCTCCAAGCGCTGCCGCTGCGGCTTCGCCGAGCTCCAGGCCGGCTTTCTCCGCTCCTTTCTGGTCAAGGGCATCACCCGGCACGCTGGTAACCAGCACGACGCTGGCGATAGCAACGCCGAGCGTTGCCCCGAGACTGAAGAGCGCGGAGCTGCAGAGGTCCACCGCGCACGCGCCGGCTCGGAGCCAGTCCCCGCGCCGGAAATCGCCCGGTTGGTGCAGGTCGACGGTGGCGATCACCCCAACGCGCGCCGGGATGCAAGAGCCCGCCAGGGCCCGGGTGAGGGAGGCGCTTGGATCGGCCGCTCCCAGTGCGGTGCTGACGCCGTCACCCGCGAGCGCGCGGGTGACTACGACCCGCTCGCCGAGCATGCTCCCGTCAAGGCCCTGCGCGGTGCCCGCGTGGATCGCCCGGGTCACGCCGAGTGCGGCGAGATCGCCGAGTACGACTGCCGCACTGGGCCCGCCGATGCCGATCGACTGGACCGTCAGCTCCCGTCCATCGGCGCGCTCGCCGTGGTAACCCCACAGCCCGAGGCTGAGGTTGCTCATCCGCGGTCGCTCCATCAGGCGTGCGGCGAGGTCCATGGCCCGCTTCGGGTCGCTTGTAAGGACTGCATCGGGCGCGATCGGCGCCGTGGGTCGCAGATGTGTCTCCCCGTAAGCTTCCATGCGATGGCCGAGGGTAGTTCCAAGAATGACCCGGGCGTGGCCGACGCGTTGCGCGACGCGGTCGAGCGCACGCTCGCGGCCACGGCCCCTGCGGCGTCGCAGACGCGTGAGCGGGCGGGTGAGTTGTTCGACGAGATCGCTCGCCGGGGGCGTGAGGCCGGATCCGAGCTCGTCGAGCGTGGACAGGAAGCCCAAGAAGAGCTCCTCAGGCGTGGGCAGGCCGCCGGCGCGGAGATCGCGAAGCAGGTGGAGGGCCTCGAACGCCGGCTCGCCTCGCTCGAGGAGAAACTGCGCCAAACCGACCCTCAAGCAGACGACTCTCAACCTAAACAAGAGGGTTAGATAGGCGTGGCGCCGGGTCGCCGCATCGTGATCACGGGGATCGCGAACCGCTGGGGCGCCGCGCTCGCCCGCCGACTCGAAAGCGACCCGTCGATCGAGTACATCGCGGGCATCGATACCGAGCCGCCGGCCGAGGACCTGGCCCGCACGGACTTCATCGAAGCCGACATCCGTAGCACGGTCATCTCCAGGTTGCTGCCGACGACCGGGGCCGACACCGTCGTGCACTGCGGGATCCTCTGGTACCCGGAGCCCGGCAAGCCGGCACGGGCACTCCACGACATCAACGTGATCGGCACCCTGCAGCTCCTCGCCGCCTGCGAGCGCACCGAGACCCTTCGCCGCGTGGTTGTGCGCAGCTCTGCGGCGATCTACGGCTGCGAGGGCGCTGCGCCGCTCTTCTTCACCGAGGATCTCGCTCGCCGGATGCCGATGAGAACCAGGTTCCAGCGCGACGTCTCCGAGCTCGAGGGCTACTTCGAGAACTTCGCCCGCCGCCACCCCGAGATCTCGTGCTGCGTGTTGCGGCTCCAGCCCGAGATCGGTCCCGGGCTCGATGCCCCAATCGCCAGGTACCTGCGACTGCCGGCGGTGCCCACCCAGCTCGGATTTGACCCGCGTCTCCAGTTGCTGCACGAAGACGACGCCCACGGCGCGCTCGAGGCGGTTGCCCGAAGCGACGTCAACGGGGCGATCAACGTGGCGGGCCCCGGGGCGATCACGCTCAGCCGGGCTCTGCGGTTGCTGCGCAGGCCGTCGATCCCGGTGCTACCCCCTTTGTTCGCGCCGGGTATGAGCCGGTTGGGCGGCGGGCTCGGCACGGGACTGCTGGCTGGCGACGCCGTGCGCTTTTTGCGCTACGGCCGTGGCGTGGACACCCGCCGGATGCGCGAGGAGCTCGGATACGAGCCCCGGTTCGACGCGGTCGGTGCGATCCGCGACTTTGGGGCCAAGGACGGCTCGCGGCGTGTTGGGTTGCGCCTGCATCCAGGCAACTGGTTCGACGCCGCGGCTCGGGAGCGGGTGTGAGCGAGCCACGGCGAGTGATCGATTTAGAGGCCTCAGCGCTCGGTGGGGGCGACGCGCGGGTTTTGGCCGAGTTCCTGCGACGGGTCCGTGTTGGCATCGAGGATGGCACGGTGGAGCGGATCGTCCGCCGCCTTCGTGGCGAGTACCCCGAGGACAGGTGGGGATTCGACGAGGATTTCGCCGAGGCGGTCTTTCCGCTCTTCGACCTGCTCTACGAGGTTTGGTGGAGGGTCGAGGCGGAGGGGCACCGCAATGTTCCCGCGCATGGGCGTGCGCTCCTGGTGGCCAACCACGCGGGGTCGTTGTTCCCGTTCGATGCTTCGATGATGACGATGGCGCTGATGAAGGGGCATCCGCTGCCCCGCTGGCCCCGGTTCATGGTGCTCGACTGGGCGTTCACCCTTCCATTTCTCTCCAGCTTCATGCGCCGGGTCGGCGGAATCCCGGCGAGCCCGCACAACGCGACCGCCCTGCTTGAGTCCGACGAGCTGGTGATGGTCTTTCCCGAGGGCGCCAAAGGAACGGGCAAGCCGTTCAGCGAGCGCTACCGCCTCCAGCGCTTTGGACGGGGCGGATTCGTCGAGATTGCGCTGCGAACCGGTGCCCCGATCGTCCCGGTCGCCGTTGTCGGCTCTGAGGAGATCTACCCGAAGGTCGCGGACGCGCCGGCTCTCGCTCGCGCGATCGGTGCGCCGTTCGTCCCGATCACTCCCACCTTCCCGTGGCTTGGCCCACTCGGGCTGGTGCCCCTGCCGTCGAAGTGGCGGATCGAGTTCTGCGAACCGATCGACCTCTCGCATCACGGCCCGGACGCGGCCGAGGACCGGGCACTCGTGCTCGACATCTCCGAGCAGGTACGCGAGACGATTCAGGGCAAGCTCTACGAGAACCTCGTCAAGCGCGGATCGGCATTCCTGTAGAAGCTTGTAGCGATACGCTCCAGCCGGGAGATGGAAGCTGGGAGCGGCATTGCGGAGCGGTCTGGCGCCAGCGCGGCGGAGTTCACCGAGCTCCTCGACGGGGCGCTTGAGGCGGTCGACACGGATGATCGCACCGGGCCGCTGCTCCGCGCCAGCGGCATCGCGGTGCGGTTGCGACTGACCGACGTGGGCCTCGATGTGCGCGTCGAGGCATCCGAGGATCCGGCGCATCACCTGATCTGGGCATTCGGCGAAGCGGCCGGCGCCCCGGCGAAGCTCGAATTGGAGATGGACTCCGAGACGGCGAACGCTTATCTGCAGGGCGAGCAGAGTCTCGCCGTCGGGATCGCACGCGGCCGTGTCAAGTGCAACGGCGAGTCGCGTTTCGCTCTGCTCTACGTGCCCGCCCTGCGGCTGATCTGCGAGCCCTACCGCCGCCTCGTTCGCGAGCGCCACCCGCATCTCGCCCTCGCGGGCTGACGCGGTTTCGAATCGGCCATTGACTCGGCCGCCCTACGGGCGTAGCCTGGGTTGATCAACAAGGCAAGAGGCCGCACTGGGCCGATGCCGTCGAGGCTCCCGGCGACTGGAGCGGACGCGGTGGCCCGCCGAGGCGGCCGACCCAGCGGGCCGTAGAGCCCGCGGACGACGGGGCTTCGACCCCGTCGTCCCTATATAAGGGTCGGGATGGCGGACGAGCGCATCTCTCTCAGCGAAGCGGTGAAGATCTCCGGGGTTCCCGGCTCGACACTCAAACGATGGGCAAAGGCGAAGATCATCCCAGTGAAGGGCGAGCGCTGGACGCGCCCGGCCGCCGCGCAGGCCCGCGTCGTCTCGCGAATGCGCGAGCGGGGACATTCGCTCGACGATCTGAGGCGGGCTGCCCGCGAGGGCCGACTCGCCTTCGGCTATGTGGAGGACCTGATCCCGCGCTCGGAGCGCAGCTACACCCGGGCCGAGGCGGCGAAGCTCGCGGGGCTCGAGGAGGAGCTGATCGAGCGGATCATGGCCCTGCTCGGGACGCCGACCGCACTCGAAGGGACCCTGACCGAGCAGGACGTCGAGGCGATGCAACGGCTCGCCGCGGTGCTCGAGGCCGGGCTCCCGTTGGTCGCGGTGCTCCAGCTGGTCCGCGTCTACGCCCAGTCCATCCGCAAGATCGCGGAGGCCGAGGTGCGCCTCTTCCATCTCTTCGTCCACGAGCCGCTGATCCGGGAGGGCGTTGACGCACTGGCGATGGCGGAGGAGATGGAGGGGCTGGCCCGCGACCTCTTCCCGCTGTCAGCGCCGCTCATGGATTACATCCACAATCGCTACCTGCGCTTCTACACCGAGCAGGACGTGGTCGGGCACATGGAAACGGAACTGGTCGGTGCCAAGCAGCTGGGCCGGGTGCAGATGGCGTTCTGCTTCGTCGATCTCACCGGCTTCACCAGATACACGGAGGAGGAGGGCGACGAGGAGGCGCTCGACCTCGTGGAGCGGTTTGTCGAGACGGTCGAGGCCACGCTTCCGAGCGAGGCGACGATCGTGAAGACCATCGGCGACGAGGTGATGATCGTCTCGCCGGACCCGGTGATGCTCACCGAGTGGTCGGTTGGTTTCCTCACGCTATTCGGCGAGCGACCGCAGCCCCGGGTTGGCCTGCACTACGGCCGGGCTGTCTACCGGGACGGCGACTACTTCGGTGGCGACATCAACCTCACCCATCGCGTCGTCGCCCGAGCGCTCGGCGGGGAGGTGCTGGCAACGATCGGGGTGGTCGACGCGATCGGCTCCTCGCAGTACCTGGAGTTCGACCCGATCGGCAAGGTCGGCCTGAAGGGGTTTCCCGAGCCGGTCGACCTATTCATCGTGCGCGCCAGGCCCCCGCTCTAGAACCGCGCACGGGAACGTGTAAACGACGAGGGGTCGTTCCGCCGCTGACGGCAGGAATCGGCCGACGCGCGTCGTAACCTTCCGGTGTGGGGAAGCAGGACGCCCTCGAGCAGCTAGCGGCTGTCGCTGAGTCGAGCGGCCTGATTGACGAGCGCAGCGACGGTGTCGTCATGATCTCCGGGGGCCCTGACTCCGCCTGCGCGGCTGCTGCGCTCGCGGGTTTCGTCGGCCCTCACCGGGTCCACGCGCTGCACGTCAACTACGGCCTGCGCGACACCGCCGACCGTGACGAACGTGTCGCCCGGGACCTCTGTGCCTTGCTTCGTCTCGACCTCCACGTCGAGCGGCTCGGTCCGAATCAGCTCAAGGGCAACCTTCAGGCCGCCGCCCGGGCCGCCCGCTACGCCGCGGCGGAGCGCCTTCGCGCCCGCACCGGTGCGGGCTGGATCGCCACCGGCCACACCCGATCCGACGTCGCCGAAACGGTGATCTACCGTCTTGCGACCTCGCCCGGGTCGCGGGCGCTACTGGCGATGCCGCCGCGCTCTGGGCGGATCGTCCGGCCTCTGCTCGCGCTGACCCGCGTCGAGACGCGAGAGTTGGCGACCGCCACCGGCCTGCCGTTCGCCGACGACCCCACCAACGCCGATCCCGCATTCGCCCGGGTCCGAATCCGCGAGCGGCTGCTGCCCGAGCTCACCGAGCTGAGCGGTGTCGCCGAGCGCAATATCGCCGAGACCAGGGCCGAACTTGCCGAGGAGGCGGTGCTGTTGGAGCGGCTCGCGCTCGAAGCTCTGGAGTCTGCGGGAGCGGGCGCCGGCGACACCGTTGTCGCAGCCGACGTCCTCACCACCTGGCACCCTGCCCTTCGCCGTCTCGCCCTTCGTGCACTCGCCGAGCGTGCGGCCGGCCGGCAGGTCGCGCTCGGCCGCGAGCGCGCATCGGACATCACGCGGATCGCGGCTCATCCTGAGGGTGGCGAGATACATCTCGGTGGCGGCGTCCGTGCCATCTGCGAATCCGGGCTGATCCGCTTCGCCGCCGCGACTCTCGACGCAGCCCCGGTGCCCGAACCGGTCACCCTCTCGCTGCCAGGGCGCTGCCGGCTCGGCGGTTGGGAGTTGACCGCCAAGGTGACCCCCGCGCCAGCCTTGCCTTCCGGACCCGACCTTGCAACCCTCGATGCCGCCGCGCTGGCTGGTCCCATGGAGGTCCGCACCTGGCGCCAGGGCGACCGCATTCGTCCGCTCGGCATGACGGGAACGAAGACCCTCGGAGACCTCTTCGCCGACAACCGTGTTCCGCGCTCGGAGCGGGGTAACGTGCCGATCGTCTTGGCCGCCGGGCAGGTTGCATGGGTGCCGGGCGTCGCGGTCGCCGACGACTTCCGGCTCGACGCAACCTCGGGTAACGCGGCGGTCCTCACCGCCAACCGCGGCTAGCGCCTACAGCGGGTCTCGACTCGGGACCCGCGGCCGTCTATCGTCCTCGATCGTGAACGACCCTGCAATCGGCGAGGTTCTCGTTGCGAGCGAGGAGTTGCAGTCGCGGGTGCGCGAGCTCGGCGCCGAGCTCAGCCGCGACTACGAGGGGCGCGACCTGGTGATGGTCGGCGTGCTGAAGGGCGCGATCCTGTTCATCGCCGACCTCATGCGCGAGCTGACCGTGCCTTGTGAGGTGGACTTCATGGCGGTTTCTTCGTACGGGTCGGACAAGGACTCGTCGGGTGTTGTTCGGATCCTCAAGGATCTTGACGCGCCGATCCAGGGTCGCGACGTGCTGATCGTGGAGGACATCATCGACTCAGGTCTCACCCTCCACTACCTGATGCGCAACCTGAAGGCACGAAATCCGCGGTCGGTTGAGGTTTGTGCACTGCTGACCAAGCCCGAGCGCAGGCGTGTCGATCTGCCGATTCGATATGTCGGGTTCGAGATCGCCAACACGTTTGCGATCGGGTACGGACTCGACCACGGCCAGCGCTACCGCAACCTCGGATTCGTGGCCGCGCTGAACGAAGAGGAAGCCTGAGTCTGAGTGCTACGCTGATTTGCGGCGCGGGACTGTAGATAAACGTCTTTCCCATGCCGGTTTTATGTGTTGTGAGCGACTCCGTCGCGAAACCAGATTTGCCCCCCTGGTAAGGGATTCCTCCCCATGAGCAGGTTCTTCAGAAGCGCCCTCTTTCCGATCCTCGTGGTCGTCGTCTTGGCTTTCTTTGCCCAGCGGTTGATCAATCAGGGCAACCAGGAAGAGCCGCCCACATTCGGCGAGTTCCGCGAGCAGGTCGAGTCGCAGCCCGACACGATCGAAAGCGTGACCTTCGAGCAGAAGGACAACACGCTCGTAGTCAAGGAAGTCCCGGGGAGCGGGGAGGAGGAGGGCAAGGAGTACGAGACCGGTTACCTGCCCGAGCAGGAGGACACCCTCGTCAATCTGCTCGAGCGCAATGAGATCAAGACCACGATCGATCCGGTCCGCGGTGGCGGTTTCCTCGGCGCGTTGACCTACATCCTTCCGTTCCTCCTCTTCTTTGGGTTCTGGATCTTCCTGATGAACCAGATGCAGGGCGGCGGCTCCCGCGTGATGAGCTTCGGCAAGTCGAAGGCCAAGCGCATGTCGGTCGACGCGCCCAAGATCACCTTTCGCGACGTCGCCGGCGTCGACGAGGCTGTGCAGGAGCTCCACGAGATCAAGGAATTTCTCGAGAACCCCAAGAAGTTCCAGGCGCTTGGCGCGCGGATCCCCAAGGGCGTCCTGCTCTACGGCCCTCCCGGCACCGGTAAAACCCTGCTCGCTCGCGCCGTCGCCGGTGAAGCGGGCGTCCCGTTCTTTTCCATCTCCGGGTCTGACTTCGTCGAGATGTTCGTCGGCGTCGGCGCCAGCCGCGTGCGCGATCTTTTCGAGCAGGCCAAGCAGAATTCCCCCTGCATCATCTTCATGGACGAGATCGACGCGGTCGGCCGCCATCGCGGCGCCGGCATGGGCGGCGGTCACGACGAGCGTGAGCAGACGCTGAACCAGCTCCTCGTCGAGATGGACGGCTTCGAGATGAAGGACAACATCATTCTGATCGCGGCCACCAACCGGCCCGACATTCTCGACCCGGCCCTGCTTCGCCCGGGCCGCTTCGACCGCCAGGTCGTGGTCGATCGCCCGGATCGCAAGGGCCGCAAGAAGATCCTCGAGGTCCACACCCGCGGCAAGCCGCTGGCGAAGGAGATCGACCTCGACGCCCTGGCCGGACAGACCCCCGGCTTTACAGGAGCCGACCTCGCCAACCTCATCAACGAGTCCGCGCTGCTGACCGCCCGCACCGGCAAACGCGAGATCACGATGCACGAGCTCGAGGAAGGGATCATGCGCGTGATCGCCGGACCCGAGAAGAAGACGCGCGTGATGTCCGAGAAGGAGCGTCTGGTCACGGCTTTTCACGAGATGGGCCACGCGATCGTCGGCCACGTGCTGCCGAACTGCGACCCAGTCCACAAGGTTTCGATCATTGGCCGCGGCCAGGCGCTCGGCTACACGATCTCGTTGCCGGGCGAGGACAAGTTCCTAACCACCCGCGCCGAGTTGACCGACACGATGGCGATGACCCTCGGTGGTCGCGCCGCGGAGGAGCTCGTCTTCAGCGAGATCACCACCGGAGCTTCGAATGACCTCGAGAAGGTCACGGCGACGGCGAAGCAAATGGTCATGCGCTTCGGGATGTCCGAGCGCCTCGGCCCGCGAGTCTTCGGGCATGATCGCGGCCAGCCGTTCCTCGGCCGCGAGTTCTCCTCCGAGCCCGACTACTCGGACGAGATCGCCCGCGAGATCGACGACGAGATCCGCCGCATCGTCGAGGAGGCCCATCAGTCGGCCCGGGACATCCTCGCCGACAAGCGCGACGAGCTGGACAAGATCTCCAACATCCTCCTGCACCGCGAGACCATCGACGCGAAGGAGTTCGCGTCCCTGCTCGAGGGCGCCTCCGAGGAGGATGTCTTCGGCTCCGACGAGGAGGCCGACGCCCCGGCGGCCCCTGAGGCGCCGCCCGAGGCCGAGAAGAAGGCGGCCCGCGAAGGTCCCCGCACCACCACGCCGCCGCGGCCCGGCTTCGCCGGCGGCTCGGCGGAGATGCGCGCCGACGAGTAGAGGCGAGGCGCCGCTTCCACCGGGTGGCACGCCTGACCCATCCGCAGGGTCGGGCAAACGTGCCACCCCACTTTTGCGGCCTCTAGGGTGAGGCCATGCGCGTCATGGGCATTGTCAACGCCACCCCCGACTCGTTCTCCGACGGCGGGCTTTACCTCGACTCCGAGGCGGCGATTGCGCACGGCCGCGAGCTGCTGGCAGAGGGAGCGGACATCCTCGACGTCGGCGGTGAGTCCACTCGTCCGGGGGCAAAGGCCGTACCCGTCGACGAGGAGCTGCACCGGACCGAACGCGTTGTGCGCGAGCTGGCCACAGCGGGCGCAACCGTTTCGATCGACACCTCGAAGGCCGCGGTCGCGGGGGCCGCGCTCGACGCAGGGGCCACGATCGTCAACGACGTAACCGCGCTCCAGGGCGATCCGGAGATGCCGAGCCTGTGTGCCGACCGTGACTGCGGCGTCGTGCTGATGCACATGCCGGGAACGCCGCGGACGATGCAGGACGACCCACGCTACGGCGACGTCGTGGACGACGTTCGGGCGCACCTGGCCGAGCGGATCGAGGTGGCTGTCGGAGCCGGGATCGATGAAGCGCGGATCTGGGTCGATCCCGGGATCGGCTTCGGCAAGACGTCCGAGCACAACCTGGCGCTGCTGCGCCGGCTCGGGGAGCTCGGTGAGCTTGGACGCCCGATAGTGGTCGGCACCTCGCGCAAGTCGTTTCTCGGCACCCTCACAGGACGTGACGTGAGCGCGCGTCTCGGGGGGACGATCGCGTCGAACGTGCTCGCCTTGCGCGCCGGCGCCGAGATCTTCCGCGTGCACGATGTCGCGCCGGTCCGCGAGGCCCTTCGCGCTGCCGAGGCGATGCTCGGCCGCCGCGACTGGGGAGTGGACGAGCGCTTCGGCGCGGGTGCGGCGAAACGCTGATGGACTTCGGGATCGCGACCTTTCTCACCGACGAGTCGCCCGGCCCGGCGGAGATGGCGCAGTGGGTCGAGCATCGCGGCTTCGAGTCGCTGTTCGTCCCCGAGCACACGCACATCCCAGCCAGCCGCGAGACCCCGTATCCGCCCGGCGGCGACCTCCCGCGTGAGTACGCGCGCATCCTCGATCCGTTCGTCGCCTTGACCGCGGCCGGGGTCGCCGCCCCGACCCTGCGCCTCGGAACCGGGCTTTGCCTGGTGATCGAGCGCGACCCCATCGCCACGGCGAAGGAGGTCGCCTCGCTCGACCTGGTGAGCGGCGGGCGCGTCGAGTTCGGCGTGGGGGCAGGGTGGAACCTCGAGGAGATGCGAAACCACGGCACCGACCCCGAACGGCGCTTTGGCGTGATGCGCGAGCGGGTCGAGGCGATGCGGACGATCTGGACCGAGGACGAGGCCAGCTATCAGGGCAAGCACGTCTCGTTCGACCGGATCACGGCTTGGCCCAAGCCGGTGCAGATGCCGCACCCGCCGATTCTCGTTGGCGGCAACGGGCGCACCGTCTACGACCGCGTAATCGCCCTCGGTGACGCCTGGATCCCGAACTACCTAGGCGATGTCGAGAAGCTCACCGGCCGGATCGAGACCCTGCAGAAGAAGGCCGCCGAGGCCGGGCGCGGGCGCATCCCGGTCACGATCTACGGCGTACCGCGCAACCCAGCGGCGTTCGAGTCGTGGGGGGCGGCCGGCGCCACCCGCTGCCTCTTTTATCTACCGCCGGCAACCGCCGACGAGCACCAGTTGCGCCTCGACCGCTGCGCCACGGCGGTCGAGCAGTTCCGTGGCTAGAGCTGGGCCGTATCTGTCTTGAGGCCAAGGCTGATCCGCCCGACCAGCTCGAGGCTCGCCGTCGAGACCATCATGTGCGCGGTCGCGGTGTGGACGTCCCGGAAGCGACGCTGTAGCGGGCTGCGCGCATAGATCGCCGTCCCGCCGCCCGCCTCGTACATAAGATCGACGGCGTCTGCCGCGCTGCGGGTCGCGTGCGTGGCCGCCAGGCGCAAACCGGCCCGCTCCTCGGTGCCCAGCTCGCCATCGCCTTCGGCCGCCTCCCAGGCCTGTCCAACTGCGTGCTCGGCGAACGCGCGCCCCGACGTAACCAGGGCTTCGGCGCGGGCAACGTCGGCCTGCACCGGTGCCCGTTCGGCCAACATCCGCTTTGAGCCGCCGGGACGTTTCGCGGTCGCGAGTTCGACCAGATCCGCGATCGCTCCACGGGCAATCCCGAGGGCAACTGCCGCGATCCCGAGGGCCAGGAGGCCGAACGGCGGGAACGCGTACAGCGGTCCGTCGTGGCGCGGCCGGTCCACCCCCAGCGCAGCTGTGTGTCCGGCGGGCACCCTCAGGCCCGAGACCTCGGTGTCGTGGCTACCGGTTCCGCGCAGGCCGGTCACGTCCCAGGTCTCGTGGATCGTCGCGGCCGACGCGGGGAACACCATCGCTCGGACGGCGGGCCCGCCGTCAACCACCGCGCCTCCCATCAGCGTCGTCGCGTGGCGAGAACCGCTTGTGAACGGCCAGCGCCCACTCAGCACGTAGTCGTCGCCGTCGCGCTCGGCGCGACCCATCGGGGCGTATACGCCGCCCGCGATCGCGGGCGGCGAGAACGCGTTGCGCGCGAACTCCGGCTCGACGTATGCGGCGACGAGGCCGCTGGTGGCAGCGACCATCGCGCACCAAGCCGCGGATCCATCGCCCACCGCCAGTTCCTCCAGGGCGGCCAGCATGTCCGCCGGCGCGCGCTCGCCGCCGCCGAGCGCCTTGGGGACCAGCATTGAGGGAAGCGGGGAGGCCGCCAGCGCTTCGGCGACCGCCGGCGCCAGGGTGCAGGCGCGCTCGGAGACCTCGGCGTGCTCGATCGCGACCGCGGCGACGTCGCGGGCCGCCTGCACGGGCCAGCTCATTCCGGTTTCAGCTCGATCCAGACGCCCAGCGCTGCGCCGACCACCTTGCCGTCGGCGGCGCGGAAGATCGCGGAACCGCCTCTGTGCTTGCGTCCCTCCCAGTCCACGGGCCAGCCGACGACGATGTAATCCACGCCCGCCATGACGGGCTCGATCAGCTTCGCGGTCAGCCGCCCCAGCATGGACGGCTCCCCGAACGGCTGGAAGTAGAGCGCGGCGTTGCCACTCGGGCAGTCGAGGGCCGCCCACAGCACGAGCGGGTCGATCTGCCCCGATGCATTCGCGTCGATCGGGTCGGGCGTCCAGACGTCGGCGATCAACTCGCGCTCGCCCACGGGCCCGGTCAGTAGGTGTAGGCCGTCGGGATACTCGCGACCGGGTCCGCACGCGAAGCAGGTTCCGTAGGGGTGCTCGCGAGCCCACGGGCACTCTCGCCCCGCCTTCTCCGCCTGCTCCAGACTGGGAGGATCAGGCAGCTCGAGCTGAAGCCGATCGACTATGCGCGCCTCCGCCACCAGCGTTTCCCCATCGGTCACCTCGGCGCGACCATCGCTGGCGATCGAGCCGGTCATCCGGCGGTCGAGCGGCGGCGGAACTCGCAGCGTCGCCTCGACTGCGCGGTCGCCGGGATCGAGCAGCTCCGCAGCGACGCCGCACGCGTAGCCGCCGTTGGCACTGCCGGGCGGACCGCAGAAGCGCTTGTCGATCACCAGCGTCTCGACCACGGAGGAAGCCTCTCACGCGAGCCGGGCGGGTGTGCGCCAGGGTCGCGGTTGTCTACCTTGAGCCCATGGAAGCCGACCGCGACGGAGCCGACTCGACCGTTGAGGTCGAGCTGCGCGGCCTCTCGATCTACACCCACCACGGTGTCACCGACGCCGAGCAGGAGGTGGGCCAGCGCCTCGAGCTCGACGTCAGCTTCGACGTGCCCGATTGCGATGCGCTGCTGACCGATCGCATCGAGGACACGATCGACTACGGCGAGGTTGCCGACATCATCGTCCTCGCTGCGACCGAGCGCAGCTATCGCACGCTCGAACGTCTCAGCAAGGTGATTGGCGAGCGGCTGGTCGAGCGTTTCGGGTGTCAATTCGTGCGGGTGCGCGCCGCCAAGCCTGAGCCGCCGCTGCCGCTCTCGATTGATCAGGTCGCTGTCGAGGTCATCCACGACGCGCGCTTCGACGACGATTCCGATGACGAGGACTGAATGCGGGTTGGCTACCTCGGTCTAGGCTCCAATCGGGGCGACCGTGCCGCCAACCTCAGCTCCGCCCTCGATCTCCTGCGCGCACGGGGGGTGGGGGTGCAGGCCGTCTCGTCGAACTACGAGACCGAGCCGGTGGGCGAGGTCCGCCAGCCCGACTTTCTGAACGCAGCCGCCAAAGTCCGTACCGCGCTCGAGCCGCTGGACCTGCTCGACGTCTGCAAGGCCGTTGAAGCCGAGCTGGGGCGCGAGCCGGGCGGCCCTCGCCACGGCCCTCGCCCGATCGACGTAGACCTGCTGCTACTGAGCGACATCGAACTCGAACATGAGCGACTGACGCTTCCGCACCGCGACCTCGCCGACCGCCGCTTCGTCCTCGTCCCCCTGCTGGAGCTCGATCCCGAGCTGGCGCTGCCCGACGGCACCCGGCTCGCCGAACGCTTGGAGGCACTGCCCCCCGGTCAGCGGGTCAGGCCGGCGCCGTCGCCGTGAGCGGTTCGAGCCACTCGGCGGGGAGCACCGGCGGCGCGTCCCCGGGGAAGTTCGGTGCGAAGCGCCTGGCGTGCGCGCCTGCGGGGCGGGACGTGATCGCGGGGCGCAGGTCCTGGAGGGTCATCAGCAGGCCGGTGCCGGCGGCGATCTGGAAATCGGCCGCGTTGGGCTGCCCGCTGCCGAGCAATCCGTCGGCAATCCAGCCGTCGATCCGGTCGAGCCAGGCGGGAACTGCCGCCAGGTCGGCACGCACGGCGGCGTCGGTGACGTCGTTGATCTTCACCTCGGCTGCGATGATCGGCGCTGCGGTCGCGACGGCGAGCCCGTGCGGGACTCCGATTCTGGCGTCACCCAGATAGCTGCGCAAAGGCCCCCTGTCGCGCTTCATCGCGTTCCAAAGGATCCGGCGGGTGCCGTCGGCGACAACCTCCTCCCCCCAGCGCTCGGCGTCCTCGACCGCCACCCGGCCCTCGGGCTCGGCCGGGAAGAGGGGTGGGTCGGGCTGGATTTCGTCGAGCGCCTTCGAGATCTCGCGCGAACCGGTGATCTTGCGGCCGTCGATGCGCAGCGCGGGGACCGTGATGCCCGGAAAGCGCATCGCCTTCAGCAGCGCGCGGCTGAGGACGGGCAACAAGTCGCGGCGCTTGTAGGCGATGCCCTTGTGCTCGAGCATGCGGGCGGCTGCGATCGCGGGGTGCGAGCCGGGAATCACGTAAAGGGTTGCGCAGGCCATGGGGCCAGTCTATTTCGCATACTGCGGCAGTGCTTCTCGCCATCGACGTGGGCAACACACAGACGCACCTCGGCGCCTTCGACGGCCCCGACATGGTCGAGAGCTGGCGTTTTCAGACTCGTGCCGGGATGACCGGCGACGAAGTCGCGGAGCGGATCACCGGCCTGTTCGACCTCACGGGCCTCGTTTTCAGCGAGGTCGATGCTCTGATCGTTTCGTCCGTGGTTCCCCCGCTCGCCAATCAGTACGAGCAACTGGCCGAGCGTTATCTCGACGGAGCGCGGTGCCTCGTGGTCGGTCCGGAAATCAAGACCGGCATGCCGATCCGGATCGACAATCCGCACGAGGTGGGTGCCGACCGGCTCGTCAACGCGGTGGCGGCATACGACCGCTTTGGCACGGCCTGCATCGTCGTGGACTTCGGCACCGGCATCAACTTCGATGCGGTTTCCGGGTCCGGGGAATACCTGGGCGGCGCGATCGCGCCCGGAGTCGAGATCTCACTGACCGCGCTTACCCAGCGCGGCGCGCGCATCCCACAGATCGATCTGACCCAACCTCAATCGGCGATCGGCAAGTCCACCCGCGGCGCAATGGAATCTGGCGTCGTCTACGGCTTCGCCGGCCTGATCGACGGCGTCGCCGGACGGATCAAGGCCGAGCTCGGCGTCGAGGCCCCGTTTATCGCCACGGGCGGTTTAGCCTCGGCGATCGTGCCGTTCTGCGATTCGATCGATGAGGTCGACGAGCTGCTCACACTCACCGGGCTTCGCCTCATTCACGAGCGCAACGAGTAACGGGTCCGGCCCCGTTTACATTCTTGGCGTGGCTTCGCTCACGGAACCAATCACGATCGGTGGTGTCGAGATCGCCAACCGCGTGTTGCTCGCGCCGCTCGCCGGAATCGGCAACTGGTTCGTGCGCCTGCAGGCGCGCCGCTACGGCGCTGGGCTCGCCTACTCGGAGATGGTCTCCAGCTATGCGCTGCACTACGGCAACGAGCGCACGTCCACGGAGATGTTGCGGATCCACCGCGACGAGCACCCGGTCTCGATTCAGCTCTTCGGCCCGGACCCCGAGCCGATGCGTAGCGCCGCCGCCCAGGTAGCCGAGGCGGGCGCCGACCTGATCGACCTCAACATGGGCTGCCCGGTGCGCAAAGTCCTGAAGACGGGTGCCGGCGCCGCCCTGCTCGCCGAGCCAGACCGCGCTGTGGCCGTCGCCGTAGCTGCCCGCGAGGCTTCAGGCCTCCCAGTGAGCGTCAAGTTGCGCTCGGACCTGCGGCCGGGCGACCGCGCCGGCTCCGAGCTCGCTCTGCGTCTTGCCGACGAGGCCGGTGTTGCCTCGATCGGATTTCATCCCCGTTCGGCCGCGGTGCATCACAAAGGGCGCGCGGACTACGCCCTCTGCGTGCAGCTAATCGAGACCCTGCGCGACCGCGGACTTGACACACCCGTCGTCATCTCCGGCGGGCTGGCGGACGCCGCCACGGCGCGTCACGCCTACGAAGCTTCGGGCGCGGACGCCCTGATGGTCGCCCGCGGCGGCCTCGGCCATCCCTGGATTTTCGGCGAACTCACGGGCGAACGGGAGGGGCCGCCCAGCCGCGAGGAGATCGTCGCCGAGCTGCACTGGGTGTTGGATCGTGGCGCTGAGCACTGGGGGGAGCGCCGGGCGGCGAGAAACCTGCGCAAGTTCTACCCGTGGTACACCTCGGCGCTCGAGCTCGAGCGCACCCAGTCCGACGCCTTTCAGCGCACCTCAACGCTGGACGAAGCGAGGGCACTTCTGGGGGCGGTCGAGACCCGTCCTGAAGAGCTCTCAGCGCCCATCTAGGCGCCCCGCGGCCATCGCTATACTTGCGCGCCCTGCCCGACCCGTATGCGGCGAATCGCATGCGTTTCGGGCGTCTTTTTCGTAAAGGAGCGAGGCGGCGGTTTGGCACGCGAGATCCCGATGACCAAGGACGGGCTGAAGAAGCTCGAGGCAGAGATTGCAACCCTTTCGACGGAGAAGCGGCGAGAGGTGGCGGAGCGCATCAAGGAAGCGCGTGAGTTCGGCGACATCGCCGAGAATTCGGAGTACGACGACGCGAAGAACGAGCAGGCCTTGCTCGAGACGCGCATCGCCAAGCTTGAGGAGCGGCTCCGGCTGGCGACCCTGATCGACGAGAAAGCGATCGACACCGGCAGCGTGTCCGTCGGCGCCCTGGTTCACGTCAAGGATCAGAAGTCGAACAAGTCCCAGAAGTTTCAGATCGTCGGGCCGGCCGAGGCGAATCCTGGAGAGCAAAAGCTCTCCAACGAGTCGCCGATCGGCAAGGCCCTGCTGGGACACAAGCGCGGCGAGGTCGTCACGATCGACGTCCCTCGCGGCCCCAAGCGCAAGCTGAAGATCACCAAGATCGAAACAGCCTGACGCCCACAGGATCCACCCTGCGCCCGCGGCGCCGGTAGTTTCTCGCGCGTGCCCGACCCTTCCAACCCCGAGCGCGATGAGCCGGCGATCATCGCTGAGCGCCGAGTGAAGCTGGCGCGACTGCGCGAGTCGGGAGTCGAGCCCTTCCCGCATTCGTTCGTCGGCCGCGAGGAGATCGGCGACGTGCGCGGCGAGCACGAGGGACTCGAGGCGGGAGCCGAGACGGAGGCGTCCCACCGCGTTGCGGGGCGCATCACCGCCCGGCGCGACATGGGCAAGACCGCCTTCCTCGACGTTGCCGACGCCTCGGGCCGGATCCAGCTCCAGTCCCGGGCCGACGACCTCGGCGACGGTCACGATGCGCTGGTCGCACTCGACCTCGGCGACATCGTCGGCGTCGACGGCACGGCTTTCGCCACGCGGCGCGGTGAGCTGACCCTCCGAGTTTCCGAGTGGCAGTTGCTCGCGAAGTCGCTGCGCCCGCCGCCCGACAAGTTCCACGGCCTCGAGGACACCGAGACCCGTTACCGCCACCGCGAGCAGGACCTGATCGCCAACCCCGAGGTGCGCGAGCGCTTCCTTCAGCGCGCCCGCGTTGTCTCCGGGGTCCGACGCTGGCTCGATGAGCGCGGCTTCGTGGAGGTCGAGACTCCCGTGCTGCAGCCGCTCTACGGCGGCGCTCTCGCCCGACCCTTCACCACGCACCACAACGCGCTCGACCGCGACTTCTACCTGAGGATCGCGACCGAGCTCTACCTCAAACGCTGCATCGTCGGCGGTATCGAGCGTGTCTACGAGCTGGGCAAGGACTTTCGCAACGAGGGGATTTCGCCCAAGCACAACCCGGAGTTCACGATGCTCGAGTGGTACGAGGCATACGCCGACTACAACGACGAGGCCGAGCGGCTCGAGCAGCTGGTGGCCCACGTCGCCGAGGCCGTGCTAGGGACCACGAAGGTCGATCGCGACGGTGCCGAGATCGATTTCGCGCCGCCGTGGCGGCGCATCACCCTGCGCGATGCCGTCCGCGAGCAGACCGGCATCGACGTGCTCGCCAAACCGTCGCGCGAGGAGCTGGCCCGTGCCCTGGGCCGCGAGCCCGCCGTCGACGAAGGTTGGGGAAAGCTGATCGACGCGATCGTCTCGAAGCTGGTCGAGCCCGGTCTGGTGCAGCCAACTTTCCTCCTCGACTACCCGGTCGAGCTCTCGCCGTTCGCCAAGTCCCACCGCGAGACCGAGGGCTTGGTCGAACGGTGGGAGGCATTCGTGGGCGGCGTGGAGATCGCCAACGCCTTCACCGAATTGAACGATCCCGACGAGCAGCGCCGGCGCTTCGAGGCCCAGGCCGACGAACTGAGCCGCGGCGATGCGGAAGCGCAGCCGATGGACGTCAACTACATCGAGGCGCTCGAGTCGGGAATGCCACCCACCGGGGGCGTCGGCCTCGGCATCGACCGGCTGGTGATGATGCTGACCGGCGCGCGGAGCCTGCGGGAGGTCGTGTTATTCCCCGCAATGCGCGACTAGCGGCGCTGGCGGCCGCCTCCGTCGCGCTCATTGGTTGCGGCGGCGAGGAGCCCGAACCGCCGCCCAACGAAGGTGAACGTCGCTCGCTGCGCCCTATGGACGGCAACGAGCGACGTTCGGTGGCGGAGATCGAGCCCGCGCGGTGTTCCCAGGGCGTCGCGAATTGCCGCAGCGCTACGGGGCGCATCCTCTATGTCGAGCGCGTGGATCCCGATGGCGACGGCGATGCGCACTTCGTAATCCTCGACCTCGACGGCGGAGTGAGCGGACCCGGAATCTCGATCATCGACGTGGCGCCCGAGCTGCGCCCGAAGCCGTTACCCGGCCCCGGCGACCTGATCAGCGGCGCCGGTCCTGTCTTCCCCGGCTCGTTCGGCCAGCGGCAGATCCAGGCAGACTCGGTTGCGATCAGTCCCCGTTGAGCGGACCGTATACTCGAGGCCTCGCTGTAGTCCAACAACCGGAGGTTCTAATCCCACGGCAAAGCGCCGCCGAAGAAGTGGATGGAGCCACCGGCGCTGTCGCGTCCCACGAGACGGTTAGAACTTCCCCACCGAACAGAAAGCAAAGAAAGAAAGATCAAAGGCAGAGGCGGTTGACAGGTGTTTGAGCGATTCACTGAGAGGGCCAGGCAGGTGGTCGTCCTCGCGCAGGAGGAAGCCCGCACGCTCAAGCACAACTACATCGGCACCGAGCACATCCTGCTCGGCCTTCTCCGCGAGGAGGAAGGTCTCGCCGCACGCGTGCTCGAGTCGCTCGACATCACGGTCGAGCGAGTGCGCGCCCAGGTGGTTCGCATCGTCGGCTCCGGTGAGGAGGTCACCTCCGGCCAGATCCCCTTCACCCCTCGCGCGAAGAAGGTGCTCGAGCTGGCGCTCCGCGAGGCGCTCTCGCTCGGCCACAACTACATCGGTACGGAGCACATCCTGCTCGGGCTGGTGCGCGAGAACGAAGGCGTGGCTGCCCGCATCCTGCTCGACTTCGACGCCGACTCCGAGAAGATCCGAAACGAGGTCATCCGCATGCTCTCCGGCCCCGGCGGTCGCCGCCAGGGCCAGAGCGGCGGCGCCTCCGGCGAGGGCAAGAAGTCCTCGAAGCTGCTCGACCAGTTCGGTCGCAACCTGACCAAGCTCGCCGCCGACGGCAAGCTTGATCCCGTGATCGGTCGCGAGACCGAGATCGAGCGGATCATGCAGATCCTCTCCCGGCGCCAGAAGAACAACCCCGTTCTGCTCGGCGAGCCCGGCGTAGGCAAGACAGCGATCGTCGAGGGCCTCGCCTCCAAGATCCACAACGGCGAGGTGCCCGAGCTGCTCAAGGACAAGCAGATCTACACGCTCGATTTGGCCGCACTCGTCGCCGGCTCCAAATACCGCGGCGAGTTCGAGGAGCGCCTGAAGAAGGTGATGAAGGAGATCACGCAGCGCGGCGACATCGTGCTGTTCATCGACGAGCTCCACAATCTCGTCGGCGCCGGCGCCGCCGAGGGCGCGATCGACGCCGCCTCGATCCTCAAGCCCGCGCTGGCCCGCGGTGAGTTGCAGACGATTGGAGCGACCACGCTCGACGAGTACCGCAAGTACCTCGAGCGCGACTCTGCGCTCGAACGACGCTTTCAGCAGATCAAGGTCGATCCGCCCTCGATCCCCGATACGGTCAAGATCCTCGAGGGCCTGCGCGAGCGCTACGAGGACCACCACCGGGTCGAGATCACCGACGCGGCGCTGCGCGCCTCCGCCGAGCTGGCCGACCGCTACATCTCCGACCGTTTCCTGCCCGACAAGGCGATCGACCTGATCGACGAGGCCGCCTCGCGGCTGCGCATCAAGTCGATGTCCTCGCCGCCGGTCTACCGCGATCTCGAGGAGGAGATCGAGGAGACCCGCCGCGCCAAGGAGGACGCGATCGAGGCGCAGGAGTTCGAGAAGGCCGCGAGCCTTCGCGACTCCGAGCGCCAGCTCACCAACAAAAAGCGTGAGATGCAGGACGAGTGGTCTGAGTCCGAGGATGGTGAGCGCCCGCAGGTCGGTGAGGAGGAGATCGCCGACATCGTTTCGATGTGGACCGGGATCCCGGTCTTCAAGCTCACCGAGGCTGAGACGAAGAAGCTCCTGCGCATGGAGGACGAGCTCCACAAGCGCGTGATCGGTCAGCACGTAGCCATCGAGGCCGTCTCGAAGGCGATCCGCCGCTCACGCGCCGGCATCAAGGATCCGAAGCGGCCGGCCGGATCGTTCATCTTCCTGGGCCCCTCAGGCGTCGGTAAGACCGAGCTCGCGCGCACGCTCGCCGAGTTCCTGTTCGGCGACGAGGAATCGATGATCCGCATCGACATGTCCGAGTACATGGAAAAGCACGCTGTCTCGCGCCTGGTCGGCTCGCCGCCCGGCTACGTCGGCTACGACGAGGGCGGCCAGCTCACCGAGGCCGTGCGGCGCAAGCCCTATTCGGTGCTGCTGCTAGACGAGATCGAGAAGGCCCATCCGGACGTCTTCAACATCCTGCTCCAGATCCTCGAGGACGGTCGCCTTACCGATGCCCAGGGGCGCACGGTCGACTTCCGCAACACGATCGTGATCATGACCTCGAACATCGGCGCCCAGGACATCGCCAGGAACGTTTCGTTCGGGTTCGCGGCCAACGACGACGAGTCGGGCACCTCCTACGACGACATGAAGCGCAAGATCATGGGCGACCTCAAGAAGGTGTTTCGCCCAGAGTTCCTCAACCGGATCGACGAGGTCATCGTCTTCCACAAACTCGCCCGCGATGAGATCAAGGAGATCGTCGACCTCCTGATCACGAGGGTGAGGGCCCAGGTGGCCGAGCACGAGCTCCAGCTCGAGCTGACCGAAGACGCCAAGGAACTGCTGGCCGAGCGCGGCTGGGACCCCTCCATGGGCGCTCGACCGCTGCGTCGCGCGATCCAGCGCTACATCGAGGATCCGCTGGCCGACGAGGTGCTGCGCGCCGGCGAGATCACGCCCGGCACGACCGTCGTCGTCGACCGCGACGAGTCCGGCGACGATGAGGATCGCCCGCTGAAACTGAAGCTGGTCAAGCCACGCAAGAAGGCGGCTCGAAAGAAGCAGCCGGCCGGCGTGGGCGGCCGCGGCGACGAACCCGCGGCCGACGAGGCCCCCGTGGCCACGGCCGACGACGCCGACTCAGACAATTAGGCCCCGCGGCTAGGCCGCCACCGGCTCGGGCAGCGGGAACAGCGAGATCAGTCGCTCGACCTTCTTGACCGGGCCTTCAATCTCGATCTCACCGGCAGCGATCGCGTCGCTCAACGGACGTCCGCCCATGAGGGATGCGAGCGTGTCCGGGTTCGTCGTCAGGACCGCGTCGGCATCGGACTGCTCGCCGCGCATCGCCTCGAACTTGCCATCGGTCACGGCGAGGCGGAAGCGGTCCTCGCCGATGCGCAACTCGAAGCGGCCCTCGAAGCCCTTCAGCTTCGACGGGTCGTACATCGTACGCAGCGCGAGCACGATCGAGGTGGTACCGATTCCTGCGTCGCGTGGGAAGGCGGGGGAGTGGACGCCCCAGGAACCGAGGGCGATGATCACAGGCTCGAGGTCGCGCCCCCAATCCGTGAGCTCGTAAACCTTGACGCTGGCGGGCGGAGGGAGTTTGCGCCGCGTCACCACGAGGGCATCCTCGAGGTCGCGCAGGCGCTGGGAGAGGACGTTGGGGCTGGCGTGGGGGATGCCGGCCCGGATGTCGGTGAAGCGTTTGGGTCCGAGTAGCAGCTCGCGGACGACCAGCAACGCCCAGCGCTCACCGACCAGATCGAGGGCATGGGCGGCAGCACAGCCCTCCCCGTAGCTTCGAGTCTTCGTCATGGCTTTGAATTCTAAGCGGCTACATCCTGAAACGCAAACCACAACTCCTAAGTTAGGAGTCAGTGCCTGACGCGGCGCACGCGTTCGCAGAACCGACCGGTGCGGTCGCGCTGGTCGACAACGGCTCGGTCGCGCCCGCGGCCGCACGAGACACGGTCGGCGGACCCGTCCACCGCGCGGATGACGTCGCCTCCTCGTCCTCCGAAGAGCCGGTCGGAGTCGGCGCCTCCGTTTAGCTTGTCGCGTCCGCGCTGACCGTAGAGACAGTCGCGCCCGCCCCTACCCTGGAGCCGGTCGGGCCCCCTGCCGCCACGGATGGCGTCGCCGGCCTCGGTCGGTACGAGTGTCCGGGGCGAGTCAGCCCGGTCACTGCCGCGTTGCGGCAGCGCGCAGGGGGGGCTGGTTTGGCCTGGTCCGGGCCCGGGGTCCGGGTCGGCACGGTAGGCGTCGGCGACGATCGAGAACGGCATGGGCTTCGAGTCGGGCCCCATCGTCGGGCAACCGGACCGCATGTCGTCGCAGATCCGCTCGCTGCCACCGGCGTCGACGAAGTCAAAGCGCGAGCGGAAGTAGAAGGAGAAAACGTTGGCATCGCTGTTTGCGTCGACGGCCTTGCCCGGGGCGTCGTCGCGCCAGCGGTCGGACAGCAAACGCTCGTCGGCGTCGGCCTCGCACGCGGCCGGATCTGCCTCGCCGGGGCAGCGAACGTACTTGTCGAACCACGCGGTCGTATACCACGACGCGAGGTCGTAGCCGCGCAGGGTCGCGCTGCCAAGCGGGACCGGGGTGAAGCTGCCCGGAATAAACGCCGCCTCGAAATGGGTGCCGCCGCGCACGTTCACCTGCATTGAGTCGACGCTCGTGGCCTTGTAGTCCTGAAAGGCGGCGGTCTTGCCCTCGGGGTCCGGGTCTGCCGTGAACGGCGTCTGGGTGATCCCGTAATCGTTGGATACACCGAGCGCCGGTTTTGTGATCGTCGAGTCCGGTCGCGGCGACGAGGCGCATTCGGACGGTGATTCGCCCGCGCCTCGCAGGTTGTCCCAGGCGACGATCGCGTCCACCCGCTGATCGACCTGCCCGTAATACGAGACGGCGGCCGCGCCGAGCGACTGCCCGGCGACGCCGATCCGCTCCTGGTCCACGTATTCCCAGAAGGGATTGAAGGCGGCGTTCAGCCCGGCGTCGACGCGGCGCTGGTGTTTGTCGGCGTGGCTTGTGTCGGTTCCACAGCTCGCTTGGGGCTCAAACGGATCGCTTGGGGTCGAAAGGAAGAAGTCGAGCGAGTTCTCGGCCCCATCGACGAAGTTGGCGGGCTGTTGGAAGGGGACGCCCTCCTGCTCGTCGTCGCCCTCACCATAGGTGTCTGAGCGCCCCTGACCCTGGACGTCGTAGGTGAGGACCACGTACCCGGCCTTGGCCAGCGTCGCTGCGAAGCCCCAGTAAAGGGTTTCGGGAGCCTGGACCGACCCGGTGGTGATCACGATGCCGGGCCGCTTCGCGGGTCCGCCGGCCGTGCGCCAGACGTGTCCCGAGATCGTGGCGCCGCTGCGCGTGGTGAAGAGCAGGGGCTCACGGATGCCCGCGGTGCCGGCCCAATCGTAAAAGCGTACGTCGCCGGCGCACTGCTGTTTGCGCTGGCCGCAGAGATTCGCCGGTAGGAAGAGGCGGCGGTCGGCGGAGTCCACCTCCAGCTCATCGGTGAGAATCTGCCCCTGGTCGACCGTGTCCTGAACGTCCTGCTCGAGTAGGCGCGCCTGAAACTCAGGCGTGTAGACGATGTGCTGGTTGCGCTCGAGGATCTTGGCGAAGTTCTTGGCTTCGAGCCCCGGGTCAAACGCGCTCGCGCCCGCCGGAACGGCGAGCACCGCGAGCACCGCGAGCACCGCGATTCTCTTCAGGAGTTGGATCACGAAGCGAGACGGTAGTGCAGCCCTTTCGCCAGCGCGCCGGTCGAGGAGGGCGAATGCGTCCACTCTCGCGCCTAGATTGGGGCGGTGGCCGCGAAGACCTCGTACTTCTGCAACGCGTGTGGGCATGAGGCGCTGCGCTGGGCCGGCCAGTGCTCGGGCTGTGGCGAGTGGAACACCCTCGTCGAAGCGCCCAAGCCCGAGGCCGCGGCGCCTGCTGCGCGCGGCGGCAAGCGTGCCCGGTCCGGCCGGGCGGCAAAGCCGGTCGCGCTGCGCGACGTCTCAACCCCGGCCCACGAACGACTGCTGACCGGGATCGACGAGCTCGATCGGGTGCTCGGCGGTGGACTGGTGCCGGGCTCGATCGTGCTGCTGGGAGGCTCACCGGGGATCGGCAAATCCACGCTGACCGGCATGGCTCTTGGCAACCTCACCGCCGCGGGCGCCAAGGTGCTCTACGTATCGGGCGAGGAGTCCGCTGCCCAGGTACGGATGCGCGCAGCCCGGCTCGGCGACGCTGCCCTCTCGGTTCCCGTGATCACCGAGACCTCGCTGGAGGCCGTGCTCGCGACCCTCGAGGCAGAGCGTCCGCAGGCCTGCGTGATCGATTCGGTCCAGACGATGAACGCCGAGGGCATGACAGGCGCGCCCGGCTCCGTCGGCCAGGTGCGCGAGGCGGCCAACGCGATCCTCGAGGTGGCCAAGGGCATCGACTGCTCGGTGATCCTGGTCGGCCACGTGACCAAGGACGGCGCGGTGGCAGGTCCGCGCGTGCTCGAGCATCTCGTCGACGCCGTTCTCCTATTCGAGGGCGAGCGCGAGCGCAGCTTCCGCACGTTACGCGCGTTGAAGAACCGTTTTGGCGCCACCAGCGAGGTCGGTGTGTTCGAGATGCGGGGTGGGGGCCTGGTCGAGGTCGAGGACCCGTCGGCGCGTTTCGTCGCCGAGGCGAGCAGCGCCCCCGGCGCCTGTGTGCTGTGCTCGATGGAGGGCACGAGGCCGCTGCTGGTGGAGGTTCAGGCGCTCGTGGCGCCAACTGAGATCGTCCCGCCGCGTCGCGTCGCCAACGGGGTTGATCGCAACCGCCTGGCGATGATTCTCGCCGTCCTCGCGCGCAACGGCGGACCGGGTCTGGCCGCCGCGGACGTGTTCGTGAACGTCGCGGGCGGCGTGCGAATCGAGGAGCCCGGTGCCGACCTCGCGGTCGCGCTCGCGATTGCCTCAGCGCACAAGGGCGAGACGCTCGCCGACTCGGAGGGCCGACCGCTCGCCTGCTTCGGCGAGATAGGGCTCACCGGTGAGCTGCGTAGCGTCGGCCACCCGGACCGTCGCCTGGGCGAGGCCCGCAAGTTTGGATTGGGCCCCGTTCTCGCGCCTCCCGCACAGGAGCCCACCCCCGGCCTAGCGGCACAACCGACCCTGCGCAGGGCACTCGGAGCCGCGCTGGGTGCCGGTTCCGGGCGGGCGGCGGCCTGAAGCGCACGTTCGGCTTGACAAAGCCCTTTCCGACCTGTCCACACGGGATTGAGTGCTGCGCAGGTTGCAGGGGCTTTCTGTCATCCTTGAGGAACCGTGGCGCTTCCTACAGGCGATGAACTCACCGACTTGGAAGCGCGTCAGGACCCTCGCCTACTTCGCGCGCTCGACTCCGTCGCACCGGGTACCCCGCTGCGTGAGGGGATCGACAACATCATTCACGCCCGGACCGGCGGACTGATCCTGATCGCGGAGGCCGACGAGGTCTCGTTCATGTTCTCGGGCGGCATCCGCCTCGATGTGGACTACTCACCGGCACTGCTGTACCAGCTCGCAAAGATGGACGGGGCGATCGTGCTCGAGCCCGAGTCGAACCGGATCTGCTGGGCGAACGTCCAGCTGATGCCGGACCCGACGATTCTCTCGATGGAAACCGGCACCCGGCACCGCACCGCCGAGCGCGTTTCGAAGCAAACCAAGGCACTGGTCATCGCCGTCTCGCAGCGCCGGGACGTCGTCTCCGTCTACATCGAGGGCATCAAGTACATCCTCGAGGAGATCTCGACGATTCTCACCAAGGCCAATCAAGGGCTGGCGACGCTCGAGAAATACCGCGCCCGCCTCGACCAGGTCGCCGACCGCCTCACCGCGTTGGAGTTCGGCGGCGGCGCCACCCTCTACGACGTCCTCTCCGCGCTTCAACGAGCGGAGCTGGTGACCCGGATGTCGGGTGAGGTCGAGCGCTACATCATCGAGCTCGGCACCGAGGGCAGGCTGATCGAGATGCAGCTAGAGGAGACGGTCGTGGGCGTCATGTCCGGTCGCGCCGCATTGATCCGCGACTACGCGGCCTTCACCGACGAACACCAGCTTGAGCAGACGGCGGCTGAGCTCGGCAGCCTCGACCATCAGGAGCTGCTCGACTTCGGGCGCATGGCCGAGTTGCTCGGGTACGACCGCAAGACCAACACCCTTGACTTCCCAGTAACGCCGAGGGGCTTCCGCGCGCTTAATCGCGTGCCACGGCTCCCGCGCCTCGTCGCCCAGAAGGTCGTGGACCATCTGGGCGATCTGGACGCCCTTCTCGGCGCAACCGCCGGCGACCTCGAGGAGATCGAGGGGGTGGGAGAGGCTCGTGCGATTGAGATTCGTGAGGGCCTGCGCCGAATCCAGGAGGTCGACGTTGTCGACCGTTAGGCAAGCAAACAGGCGGTCGCCGGAGGCGGTCGCCGACACGAAGGAGGACGCTCATTCCTGAACTAGCAATGGAGGAATCCACAGAAGAGCTCGAAGGCGAAGAGCTCGGCCCCGTTGAGTGCGACTACCAGACCGGCGACAACGTCGTCTATCCGCACCACGGGGCAGGAGTGGTCGTCCGTAAGGAGGCAAAGGATCTCCTGGGGGAGACACGTGAGTACCTCACGATCAAGATCCTCCACAACGACATGACAGTGATGGTTCCGTGCGAGAACGCGCACCGCGCAGGCCTGCGCCGCGTGATCGGCCCTGAGGAGGTCGAGAAGGTGATCGGCGTGCTCACGGGCGAGCTGTCCGAGATGCCGAAGAACTGGAACCGTCGGTTCAAGTTCAACCGCGAAAAGATCAAGACCGGCGACGTGTTCGAAATCGCCGAGGTGGTCCGCAACCTCGCAATCCGCGAGTGGGAGAAGGGTCTCTCCACCGGCGAGAAGCAGATGTACACGCGGGCAAAGAAGATCCTCGCGTCGGAGTTCATGTACGCGCTCGACAAGGACGAGGAAGGCGCCGAGGAGTACCTCGACGGCCTGCTCGCAGAGCGCTTTGGCGACGCCGTTCCGGCGACTGCCTGATTCCAGCAAAGCAACGGCCGTGATCGCGGCCGCCGGCTCCGGATCTCGTCTCGGGGCCGGCGGCCCGAAGGCCTTTGTTCAGGTCGCGGGCAAGCCGCTGGTGACCTGGTCGCTCGAGGCTCTCGCGGCCGCAGAGGCGATCGGCGGAGTGGTGGTCGCGGCCCCAGTTGGTCACGAGCCCGATCTGGAAGCGATCGCCGGAGACGCCATCGTTGTCACCGGCGGGGCATCCCGCTCGGCCTCGGTCGCGAGCGCGCTTGCCTGCGTCGAGACCGAGCTGGTGGTGATCCACGACGCCGCGCGCCCGCTGGCGACTGCGGAGCTGTTCGACCGCGTCGTCGCCACGCTGGCAGGTGCCGAGTACGCGGCGGGAGTGATCGCAGCGGCGCCCGCGGCCGACACCCTCAAGCGGGCCGCGGGGGAGCCGCCGGTCGTCACTGAGTCGCTCAACCGGGACGACGTGTGGATGATCCAGACACCTCAGGCGTTCAGGACGGATGCGCTGCGCGCCGCGCTCGACGTATCCGATGCCGAACTCGAATCGGCCACCGACGACGCGATGCTCGTCGAGCGGGCGGGCGGCACCGTCCTGATCGAGGCCTCGACGCGGCCCAACCTCAAGGTGACCACTGCGTCCGATGCGGCGGTCGCTGCCATGATTCTTAGGGGGTCGAGCGGATGACCTTGCGCGCTGCTCGGAGTTGGCTACGGGCCAGGCTCCGTAGCCCGTCGATCCGTGGAGCTGCCCTCGCTGCTGTGACCCAGCGGCAGGCCGGCCGCTTTGCGTGAGGACTGGCTGAGGTGCTCACGGCGGCGGCGCATGTAGTTGCGTCGTTGCAGGTAGAGCGTTCCGATCCCGGTCACGACGATCGTCCCGAGGTTGATCCCGAGCTGTGTTAGAGCCCCGGTCCACTCACTGTCGCCGAGCGCAATTGCCACGCCGACATTCGCGGCCGCCGGGATCGTCGTCACCGAGATCAGCACCCCGACGAGCGCCCCCGACTTGGCCGAGGTCAGGGAGAGGACGCCGACGATGCCCGCGATCGCGGCAACGATCACGCTGAAGTAGTCGGGGTTCGAGATGAACTCCGTAAACGGGTGGTCGTCCTGGGAGAAGTCGGCCGGCACCAGATCGGTTACGTCGAGCGCGAGCGTCATCAGCAGGCACGCCGCCATCGCCAGCGGAAAGCCGATTGCCAGCGCCTTCACCGAGCGCCAGGCGAGATCGCCGCGACGGTGAACGATTGCGACGCATAGCCCCGCCAGGGGCCCGAACTCCGGTCCCACAACCATCGCCCCGATGATCAGGATCAGCTGATCGGTGAGAATGCCGACCGCGGCGATCAGTGTCGCCAGCACCATGAAGGCCAGGTAGCTGGCCGAAAGCTCCACGTTCTCGGAGGTTCGCGACTCGACCTCCTCCCAGACCACTGCGTCGGATGGCAGTCCGGCGGCGGCCTTCTCCGCCCGGCGCGCGACCTCCGAGATCTGGGAGTCGATGTCCTCCATCGCGATCGAGCCCAGCTGGTCCACCTCCAGTTCGCGCAGGTCGGAGACGACCACGCTGGCGTCCTCGCGGGCGACGTCGCAGAGGACCACGTCGCCCGCGGGGCGCTGCGCTGCCCCTTCGAGAAAGATCAGGTTGCAGACCGAGGGCGTCGCCTGGAGCAAGTCGAGAACGCGCCCCGAGCGATCGCTCGGGGCGACGATGCGCAGGTGCACCATGCGGCTACCGTACCTGCGGTGCTGACCGACTACCACGTGCACCTGCGTCCTGACAGCCTCGAGGCGACCGCCGAGGACCATTTCACGCAGGCAAACGTGGGCCTCTACGTCGAGGCCGCGGCCGAGGCGGGCATCACCGAGCTCGGCGTTTCGGAGCACATCCACCGCTTCACCGATGCGCTCGCGATCTGGGACCATCCGTTCTGGCAGGAGCAGGCGCGCGACGACCTCACCGCCTATGCCGATTTCGTCGGCACCACGCCGCTGCGACTGGGGATCGAGATGGACTTCGTGCCCGGTCGCGAGGATCGCATCGCCCGCGTGCTGGACGCGCACCCCTTTGATTACGTGGTCGGCTCTGTCCACTTCGTTGGGGAGGGAGCGGTCGACGACGAGCGCTTCGACGTCTGGCGCGGCGTGTCCGACCCCGATCGCCTCTGGGCGCGGTACTTCGAGATGCTCGCCGAGGCTGCACGATCAGGCCTCTACGACATCCTCGCCCACCCCGACCTCATCAAGTACTGGGGCGGGCGCCGACCCGTGCCAGCACGCGACCCGCGCTTCCATTATGAGCCCGCCATCGAGGCGATCGCCGAGACCGGTGTAGCCGTGGAGATCTCGACTGCTGGTCTGCGTAAGCCGATCGGCGAGATCTACCCTGCGACCGACTTCGCTGAGATGTGTGTGGAGGCGGGCGCCACATTCGCCCTCTCCTCCGACGCGCACGTGCCCGAGGACGTTGGCTATGGCTACGACGCAGCGCTCGCGGCGTTGGAGCGTTGGGGAGTGGATGAGCTCGCGGTGTTCGAGGGCCGTGAGCGTCGGATCGAGCCGCTGGGAGCGAGTGTCTGATGAGCCTCCGGATCGGCAACGGCTACGACAGTCACCGCTTCGGGGGCAGCGGTCCGCTGGTGCTCGGTGGCGTCCTGATCGAACATGACCAGGGTCTCGAGGGTCACTCCGACGCCGACGCGCTCGCCCATGCCGTGACCGATGCGATCCTCGGCGCGGTAGGCCTTGGCGACATCGGAGCGCACTTCCCGCCCACCGACGCGCAGTGGCGCGATGCCGACTCCATCGACCTCCTGCGTACCGCGACCGGGATGGTCACCGGGCGGGTGATAAACGTGGACACCACGGTGATCTGCGAGGCGCCTCGACTTGCCGAGTATCGGATGGATATGGAACGGCGTCTGGGCGCGGCGGTTGGGGCCCCGGTGAGCGTCAAGGCGACCACCAACGAGGGCATGGGCTGGGTCGGCCGCGGCGAGGGAATCGCCGCGATCGCCGTGGCGTTGGTGGAAGTCGACTAGTCCCCGTCGGCAGGGCAAGGTTTTGTTTCGCGCCTCACGTCGCTCACCAATAACCTAGGCGCGTGATTCGCGACCGCTTGAAGAGCGTCAAGCTCGGCTCGCTCGGCACGCTGCCGGACGTCCCATTCAATCTCAGGGTTCTCTGGGACGCCGGCGTGGTCAGGCCGCCCACCCGGCCCGACCAGATAGTTAGGGTCCTGCGCGAACTGCGACGCTGGGGCGCGTCGCCCGCTGCGGGGATCGCTGCCGCGACGATCCAGTACCGCGACGAGCCGATGCTGATCGACGAGCTCGGCACGCTCACCTTTGGCGAGGTCCACGCTCGCTCCAACAAGCTGGCTCGCGCGCTGGCGGCCCAGGGAGTCCGCGACGGCGACGGCGTGGCCCTGCTGGCGAGAAACCACCGCGGTTTCGTCGAGTCCGTACTGGCGCTCTCGAAACTCGGCGCGAACGCCCTGTTCATGAACACGATGTTCTCGGGCCCTCAGCTCGTGGGCGTGATCGATCGCGAAGACCCGAAGGCCGTCATCTACGACGAGGAATTCGCCGAAGTCGTCGCCGACGTTCACGTGGACCTGAAGCGCTTCGTCGCCTGGAACGAGGACGGCAGGGTCGACGATCCGTCGCTCGAGAGCCTGATCGAAGGGGAGTCGGATGGCTCCGACCTGACCCCGCCGGAAGGCTCCAGCAAGTTCATCGTGCTCACCTCGGGCACGACCGGGACGCCGAAGGGCGCCCAGCGCGGCCAGCCCGACACCCTCGGTCCGATCGCGGCGCTGCTCTCGAAGATCCCGCTACATGCGCGCGAGAAGACGATGATCGCGGCGCCACTCTTCCACTCCTGGGGATTCGCTCATTTCTCGATCGGCCTCTCTTTGGCCTCCACCTATGTGCTGCGCCGGCGCTTCGACCCCGAGGGGACGCTGGAGGCGGTTGCCGAGCACAGCGCGAGCGCGCTCGTGGTCGTCCCGGTGATGTTGCAGCGGATCCTCGAGCTACCGACGGAGACAATCGCCCGTCACGACCTCTCGTCCTTGAAGGCGACCTGCGCCAGTGGCTCAGCGCTTCCGGGTGAGCTCGCCACCAAGTGGATGGACGCGACCGGTGACAACCTCTACAACCTCTACGGCTCAACCGAGGTCGCCTGGGCGACGATCGCGACTCCGAAGGACCTGCGCGCCGCACCGGGTACCGCTGGGCGCATCCCACACGGGACGGTGCTGCGAATCCTCGATGAGGACGGCAATGAGCTGCCCCAGGGCGAGACGGGCCGGATCTTCGTCGGCAACGAGATGAAGTTCGAGGGCTACACCGGTGGCGGCAACAAGGACATCGTCGACGGCCTGCTCTCGTCAGGCGACGTAGGGCACCTCGATGACGAGGGACGCTTGTTCATCGATGGCCGCGACGACGAGATGATCGTCTCCGGCGGGGAGAACGTCTTTCCGCGCGAGGTGGAGGATCTGCTGGCCGATCATGACGCCGTCAAGGAGGTTGCGATCATCGGGGTCGACGATGAGAAGTACGGGCAGCGCCTGAAGGCCTTCGTCGTGCTCAACGAGGGCCAGTCGCTCGAGGAGCCCGACGCGAAGGCCTACGTAAAGGAGAACCTCGCCGGCTTCAAGGTTCCCCGGGAGGTGGAGTACCTCGACGAGCTTCCGCGCAACGCCACCGGCAAGGTGCTCAAGCGCGAACTCACCGACGACGACGAGTAGGTCGTTGCTAGGCAACCTTCTCGGTAGCGGCGAATTCCCGCCCGGGCTCCACGCCGAGCTCGAGGCGGAGGGCCTGGTCGCCAGCGAGGAAGCCCTCCTTGGAAGCATTCGCTACGACCGCTACAGGGCGCCGGGCAAGCGGTTCAACCGTAAGGTCACGGGCGAGCGCTTTGCAATCGCCCTCACCGAGGTTCGGGTCGTGGTCTACAGCCGGTCTGGGCGGGTGGAGCTCGTCGACTCGCCGTTCACCGCGGGGCGGCTGCAGGCGATCGAGGCGTCGGTGGATGAAAAGGGCCGGCTCTCGTTGCGCATCGACTACGACCGGATCGGGGAGGCCGGCGTCGAGGGGCTGGTCACGCTGCGGATGCGGACGCCCAATGCCGCGCCGCTCGCGCGCGAGCTCGAGGCCCGGCTTCCGCGCTGAAGCTCAGGCGTGGGTGCGGATCTGGGCGCGCTCGATCTGCTCCTTGAGCTGATGCAACGAGCGCTTCAGGTGGCGCGAGATGGTGGGTGCCGAAACGCGCTCGGAGAGCCACCCGGTGAGTCCCGCGCCGGCGACCCCGTATGCGTAGCGGAGCTCAACGCGGGTCGAGGTGATCCCCGCCTCGCGCAGGCGCAGCCGTCCGCGCTGATCGATTCCGGTGACCGAACTCCACGCCAGGTCGTTCGGCTCGTCCCACTCGACAATCTCGATCAGCCCGCCGACCTCGGCGGACCCGACTTTAAACAGCATCCTCCGACGGGCGCCGAGGCCCGAGTGCAGGCCGCCCTCAGCCTCCCACCGGGTGATCCCGGACATGAACTCCGGGTAGCGATCGAGGTCGGCGACATAACTCCAGACCTCGGCCGGGGGGGCGGTGACAACTACCGATTCGTTCAGGCGCATCTAGGGGCCCCTCCAGGGAGGCGAGCATGCTCTAGTGCTCTGAAGCTGCTCATCCAATCACCGGGAAGCGGCGCTCGGCCGCGAGCCCGTCCAGAGCATGTTGCATCCGGGTGGTCACGTACTCGTAGACCTCGTCGAGGTCGGGCTCCTCGCCGAACGTCTCACGCAGGTGGATCGCGGGGAGCACGTCGCTGGTCATCTTGGCCGGAAGCGGGATCCTCGGCAGGAAGTCGCCGACGGTCAGACCCCAGGGCGGGGCGATCAGGATCGGCAGGACCTTGAGGCGGGCGGTCTTGTCGAGTCGCAGGAGTTTCGCGAGCCAGGCGCCGCGATCGAGCCAGAGCGCCGTCTCCTGGCCACCGATGGTGACGACTGGGACGATCGGCACGTCCTGGGCCATCGCGAGGCGGACGAAGCCCTTGCGCCCGCCGAAGTCGATATTCGAGCTCTGCCAGCTCGGGCGGTGCACCTCCCAGTCGCCGCCCGGGAAGACCAGGACGGCGGCGCCTGCCTCCAGCGCCTTCAGGGCGTTCTCATGGGAGGCTGCCACGGTGCCGAAGCGTCGCAGGAACGGTCCCATGGGTGAGGCCAGCACGAGGTTGTGAGCGAGCTGGTGGAAGCGGCGCTCGACCCCGAAGTAGGTCGAGAACGCGAGCGTGAAGTAGATGGTCTCGGGCGAGAGGTTGCCCCCGGTGTGGTTACCGACCAGCAGCACCGGTCCCTTCTCGGGGACGTGCCGCAGGTTGCGGACCTCGGCGCGGTACCAGATGCTTGCGACCAGCCAGCTCAGCGGCAGGTTCTCGCGGATGTAGTCCGGGTCGCGGTCGTCGAGGTCGGCCGTCAGCCGGCGCTGGATCGAGCGAGCGAGGCGCTTTGCTGCGCTGCCACCAAGTCGCTGACCCAACCGGATCGCCTCGCCCGTCGCGCGGCCGACGGTATCGGCCACCCCGCCGAGGCGCGGCGAGATCTCGGGCGGGCCCCCGTTGGTGTGGTGACCATTCGTGCTCGCGCCCCGAACGGCGCGTTCGCTCTCCGCCATGGCGGAGAGTCTAGACCCGGACGTGCCGCATGCTCACTGCTTCAGCTCGAAGGAGCCGATGTCGCAGCGCCGCCCCTGCGGGCGCTTCACGCCGCGCTGGTCGCGGCCCGGACACCCCTGGTTGCGCTTGCCGCCGGCGTTGATCGCCTTGGAGCCGTCCTTCAGCGCGTGCGTCTTGGTCGGACCGCCGTTGCGCTTCAGCTTGCCGAGCTTCGGGTTCGCGTTGCGCCGGTCGCTGCCTGCCGTGAAGTCACAGCTGTTCTGGCTGTCCAGGTTGTTGCCAAGCGTCACGACGAATGCCGGAGTGTTGATGAAACAGTTGTCGCTCGGTCCCGGGGCGGCGTTCTGCGCGACCAGGGCTCCCTTGAAGAAGAGGTGAGGAGGTGGGAACGTCATCGAGTCGTCGGTCCCCTCGTAGATGCCACCGCCCTCGATCGCCGCGGTGTTGCGCGCGATCGTCGTGAAGCGAATTCGCAGCTCGACGAAGAAGTCCGCGTAGACGCCGCCGCCTCGTGGTGCGCGGTTACCGCTGATCGTGCTGTTGGTGATGTTCAGCACCGGGTCATTCTGGACATAGATACCGCCGCCGCCCTGGTCCGCCGATCCGGCGCGGTTGCCGCTGATCGTGGTGTCCTTGATGTTCAGGGTCGAGTTGTTCTGCTGGAAGATCCCGCCGCCGTGTGAGAAGTCCGTGGACGGCGTCCGGTTACCCGCGATCGTCGAATCGGTGATCGACATGAGCGCGTCGTTCTGGTGGAAGATGCCGCCGCCGCGCGCGAAGTCGCCCTCAGTGCGGTTGTTGGCGACGATCACGCGCGCGATCGTCATTCGCGCCTCGTTCTGGTTGTAGATGCCACCGCCGTCACCGCCGTCGAATGCCGCGTTGTTGGCGACGACGGAGCGTTTGAGGCTGAGGATCGCTTCGTTCTGGTTATAGATCCCGCCGCCTCCAGACCCGGCCCGGTTGCCGGTGATGCGCAGGCGGACCAGGTTCGCTCTCGCCTCATTCTGGTTGTAGACCGCCCCGCCGCGGGCGGACGCAAAATTGCCGACGAGCTTGGCCCGCTTGATGCTCATCACGCCCGCGTCCTGATTCTCGATCGCGCCACCCTGGTTGCCGGCGAAGTTCGACAGCAGCTTCGCGTTCGAGATGCTCAGCCGCCCTCCGTTGCGGATCGCGCCACCCCCGCCCGACGTGTTGCCGTCGCGGAGGGTGAGGTTGCTCAGCCCGAGCTTGCCGCCCTCGGGTACCTCGAAGATCCGGTCCACGTCGTTACCGTCGATGGTCGTGCGCTTGCGGCTCTTGCCGATGATCGTGAGCTTGCCGGAGCCGGCGACGAGGTCGAGGTCGCCCACCGCCGCTACGTCATCGTCCCCGGCCTGAGCCAGCGTGTAGCTGCCTCGGTTGAGCTTGATCGTGTCGTTGGCGCCCGTCGAATTCGCGCGGATGACCGCCTCGCGCAGCGAGCAATTGGCGGCTGTGCACCCGTTTGGGACAGGGTCGCCCTTGGCGTTGACCTTCAGGTTCGCCGCCGAGGCGCCCGTCGCGCTCACGGCACTCGCGGTCGCCATCACCACCGCAATCGTCACCAGTCTCCAGCCGCTGCCTCGCATGGCGCTCCCCTTCGTCGTTCCAGGCCCCTGCTCAACGTACCGCCGACCGCGCCGTCGCGCAACCCCGTCCTAGGATGGCCAGGTGCGAGAGGTGAGGATCCGCGACACCCTGAGCGGCGCGCTGCGCACGCTCGACCCGCGCGAGCCCGGCAAGGCCGGGATCTATGCCTGCGGGCCGACCGTCTACTCCCGCATCCACGTCGGCAACGCCCGGCCGTACGTGATCTTCATGCTCTTCCGCCGACTGCTCGAGCGCCTGGGCTACGACGCGACGCTGGTGATCAACGTCACCGATGTCAACGACAAGATCTACGACGCTGCACGTGAGGCGGGCGTCGGGTCGGTCGCCCACGCCGCGGAGATGACGCGCCTCTATCGCGCGGACACCGACCTGCTGGGGATCGGCCGTCCCGACGCCGAGCCGCTCGCAACCGAGACTATGTCCGAGATCGTCGCGCTGATCGAGGCGCTGATCGAGCGTGGGCACGCCTACGAGTCTGGCGGCGACGTCTACTTTCGCGTACGCAGCTTCGATGGCTACGGCAAGCTCTCGAACCGCAACACCGAGGAGATGGACCAGGGTGAGGAGGCCGGAACCCAGGCGCTGAAGGAGGACCCCCTTGACTTCGCCCTGTGGAAGGCCCGCAAGCCAGGCGAGGATGCGGCGTGGGACTCCCCGTGGGGGAAGGGCCGGCCCGGCTGGCACATCGAGTGCTCGGCGATGGCCGAGAAGCTGCTGGGCGCGGACTTCCTCATCCATGGCGGCGGCTTCGATCTCGTCTTTCCCCATCACGAGAACGAGATCGCACAGAGCGAGGCAGCGCGGGGTGAGCCGCTGGCCCGGATCTGGATGCACAACGGGATGATCCGGATCGCGGACAAGAAGATGTCGAAGTCAGTCGGCAACATCTTCCAGCTATCCGAGGCGGTGGAGACCTACGGGGCGCCCGCGGTGGTGGCGTACCTCGTCTCCGGCCACTACCGCCAGCCGCTCGAGTTCTCCGAGGGGACGCTGACCGAATCGGTCGCTCGCGTCGAGCGCGTTCGAAACTTCCTGAGGGCTCCCGCTGCGGAGGGAGAGGACGACCCGGTCGCGGCTGCGGCACTCGAGGAATTCCTCGCGGCCCTGTGCGATGACTTCAACACGCCGCGAGCCCTGGCCGCGATGTTTGGTCTTATCGCCGAGGCAAACCGGCGCGCGTTGCCGGGCGCGCGCCCAGCGGTCGCGGAGATGTTGCCGTTGTTGGGCCTCGAGGGTCTGCTGGGTGCGGGTGTCGCGGGTCCGAGCCCGCAGGCGCTGGCGCTGCTGGACGAACGCGAGCACGCCCGGCGCGAGAAGGACTTTGGGCGAGCCGACGAGATTCGCGACGAGCTGGCCGCCCTCGGCTACGAGGTACGCGACTCGGTCGGCGGGGCGACGCTCGTCCCGAAAGGCTGACGTGGCCGACGGGGGAGAGGTCGTCTACGGTCGCCGCCCTGTGGCCGAGGCCAAGCGTGGCAGGCGCCAGGTGCGCCGGGTCTTCACAGTCGACGATCTCGACGCCGACGCGCTCACCAAGCTTGCGGGCTCGCCAGACCACCAGGGCATCGTCGCCGAGGTGGATCCGTTTCCGTACGCCGAACCGGGCCGGCTCCTGGAGCCGCAAGACGCGCTGGTCATCGCCCTCGACGAGGTGCAGGACCCGCACAACGTTGGCGCAGTGGCGCGATCGGCGGAGGCCGCGGGCGCGACGGGTCTGATCCTCTGCGAGCGCCGGGCGGCCGGAGTCACCCCGGCCGTGTGCAAGGCCTCGGCCGGGGCGGTGGAGCATCTCCCGATCGCACGCGTGCGCAACCTGGCCGACTGGCTCGCAGGGGCAAAGTCGCGCGAGGGCACGTGGATCTACGGGGCCGAGCGCGAGGCCGCGACTTCTTACTCCCAGGTCGACTGGGAAGGGCGCGTGGTGCTGGTGCTGGGCAGCGAGGGGAAGGGGATCCGGCCGCGTGTCGCCGCAGCCTGCGACCAACTCGTATCGATCCCGCTGCGGGGCAACGTCTCGTCGCTCAACATCTCCGCCGCAGCCGCCGTGCTCCTGTTCGAGGTCGTGCGCCGCCGCCCGGCGTAGCTCCACGCGGCGAAATATCAGCGCCCCCGGACGGAGGTTGCCGCCTGCAACCGAACTTGCAATAACCAGTCACGGGTTGACAGAACTACGCCGGTGGGGCTATTGTGCGTTCGCATAAGGGTGAACTAAAGGTCGAGGCACGATCTGCCGATCACTCTTATGTCAAGAGAGGGGCGCCCGCTGGGAGGCAACCGGCGCCACGGATTTCCGAAGGAAGGAATCGTGGCTATGTCTACCCAAGCAGCAGTTCAAACAGCAACTCCGGCCGCGGCGGCAATGAGCAGCCGTCGCTCTGAGGCTCAACCCGAGCTTGATGATCACTATCTCGTCGCTCTCGCCAAACGGGGAAGCGCCGACGCATACGAGCGACTGATCAAGCGCTACCGCGGTTTCGTGCGGTTGAAGGCCTCGTCGTACTTCATGCTCGGAGGCGACTCCGAGGATCTGATCCAGGAGGGATTGGTCGGGCTCTACAAGGCCATCCGCGACTATCGCACCGATCGTGAGTCGAGCTTTCGCAACTTCGCCGAGCTCTGCATCACGCGCCAGATCATCACCGCGGTGAAGACGGCGAGTCGCAACAAGCACGCACCGTTGAATCAGTACGTGTCGTTCGCGCAGTCGCCGGCCGCCTCGGGCGAGTCGGACACGACACTGGAGGAAGTGCTCCCGGGCCCGATCTCCGACGATCCAGCCGATCGCGTGATCGCGACCGAGGAACTCTCCAGCCTGGTCGCATGCCTGTCGAGCGTCCTCTCCGAGCTCGAGAGCCGCGTCCTGTCGCTCTACCTCGACGGCTACAGCTACGAGGTCGTCGCCGAGCGCCTGGAATGCGACACGAAGACGGTCGACAACGCCCTGCAGCGAGTCAAGCGCAAGGTCGCACAGCACTTGGGCGAGCGCGAAGTTCTGCTGTAGGACAAACTCCGCCGGCTGCTCCGCCTCGCGTCCGCCGCCGTCGGGCGAGAGGGCGCGTTAGCCGACCCGGCGGGTCGTAGGGTTTCTGTGCGCCCGGGTAGCTCAATTGGCAGAGCACCTGATTTGTAATCAGAAGGCTGCGGGTTCAAGTCCCGCCCCGGGCTCTTGGCGAAGGCGACCGAGGACTTCACCTGGCGAGACGGGGAGCGCACCGTCGTCTTCCGGGAGGGCGCGATCCTCGACGCCCCCGAGGCGCTCGCGTTCGACGGCTGGGGCGGCTACGAGCTGCTGAGCACCCAGCGGGCGCTGACCAACGCTCCCATCGGGCTGATCAACGACGCCGTCGCCGTGCACGAGGTGGAGGCCGGCCCAGTCAACGAGCTGGCAGGCGTCCTCTACGACCGGGTCAAAGGCGAGCGGATCGTCGCGCTCGGTGGCGGCCGGGTGATCGACACCGCGAAGGCGATCGCAGCGGTGAAGGGGGGCAGTGTCACGGCGATGCCGACAACCCTCTCGGGGGCCGAGATGACGGCCATCCATCGCCTGCCCCAGGGCCACACCGCGAATCGGCTGGTCCGTCCCGGGCGCGTGTTCGCCGACCCCGTGGCGATGACCGGCCTCGACGATCACTCGCTGCGGGCGAGCGCGATGAACGCCCTGGCTCACGGGGCCGACTCGCTCTATACGCCGCTTGCCAACCCCCTCTCACGCCTGGCCGCGCTGCGTGGGGCAAAGCTGATCGCCACCGCACTCGACGGCGACGCGCTGGCTCCCGCCGACCGCCGGGAGCTGGCTCTCGGTTCGCTGCTCTGCTCCTACGCGCTGGACTCGGCGCTGTTTTCGCTCCACCATGTGATCTGCCAGACGCTCGTGCGGACGCTGTGCACTCCGCACGCGGAAACGAACGCCGCGATCCTGCCACGCGCCATCGAGGCGCTGATCCCACGCGTGCCCGTGCAGATGACCGATCTGGCCCGCGCCCTCGGCACCAAGCGCGGCGAGATGGTGACACGGATCGAACACCTTGCGGGGGGTCGCAGGCAGTTGGGCGAGCTCGGCGCCGACCGCGCAGACCTCGATGCAGCGCTCGACGGCATCCTCGATCGCGGCGAACTGGGGATGACCCCCGACGCACCGGACCGTGACGAGTTGCGCGCCCTGATCGAATCCGCCTGGTAGATGTGAACGTCGCTCGCGGCCCTGTCTGGCATGTAGCGAGCGACGTTCGCTTTCGGGGTCACCTGGTAACCACGGGCTGCCAGGCGTGTAGCCATCTCGATGGAGGACGGAACCCGGACCTCGGCGCCGCCGCGCGCCGATGACGTGATCAGCGACGAGCGCTTCCACGCGTATCACCGCTTCGCGCGCGAACATGGGGTCAACCGGCTCGTCTACACGGTCGTCCGGCTCTTCTTCGTTCCCGCCTTCTTGATCTGGTTCCGGCTCGACCGCCAGGGCCGAGAGCACGCCAGGGTCGACGGCGGGCTCGTCGTTGCGTCCAATCACCGCAGCTTCCTCGACCCGTTCGTGATCGGCGCCCTACTCCCGTGGCGTCGCCAGATCCAGTTCGTGGCCAAGGTCGAGCTGTTCGAACCCCGCTGGCAGGCCTGGTTTTTGAATCGGCTGGGCGCCTTCCCGATCCGCCGCGGCCAGTCCGACGAGATGGCGATGGAGACCGCGCGGCGCGCGGTTGAACGCGGTGGGACCGTGGTCATCTTTCCCGAGGGCACACGGATCCGGCAGGGTGCGCTCGCCCGTCCCAAGCGCGGCGTCGGACGTCTTGCGCTCGAGACTGGCGCCCAGGTGCTGCCGGTCGCCGTGATCGGAAGCGAACACGTCCGCAGCGGCTGGCGGATCAGGCCGAAGAAGGTTCGCCTGCGGGCCGGCACGCCCATGGCCTTCCCGCAAACCGAGAAGCCGTCGCCCAGCCTCGCGGCGAGCGTGACCGACCGGATCTGGCCGAACATCGAGCTGCAGTGGGAGTATCTGGGGGGACTGCCGCCGCTCCGCAAGGCGGCGGTGATCGGGGCCGGCAGCTGGGGCACCGCGGTCGCCGTATTGCTCGCGCGCGGCGGTCTCGAGGTCCAGCTCGGCACGCGCTCCGACGAGAAGGCGGCCGAGATCGAGCGTAAGCGCGAGAACGAGGCCTACCTGCCCGGCGTAAAGCTTCCCGAGGATCTTCAGGTCAAGCGCGCCGCCGACATCGAGTTGGCGGGCTGCGACCTGATCTGTCTCGCGGTGCCGTCGAAGGCGATGCCGCAGGCCGTCGGCACGTTCGCCGACCGCATCGGATCGCGCGCGTCGGTGCTGCTGCTGACCAAGGGCCTGATCCAGCCAATGGGGTTGTTGCCGACCGAATACGTCGCCGAGCGAGTCCGCGCCCGGGCGATCGCCTGCCTCGGCGGTCCCGCGCACGCACGTGAGGCCGCCGCCGGAATGGCCGCCCTCGTGTTGGGCTCCGCCGATGCCGACCTGCGCGCCCAGCTCGGCGAGGTCTTTGACCGCGCGGGGCTGGTCTGCGAGCGGACCGACGACGTGGCCGGAGTGGAGATGGCGGGCGTCGCCAAGAACGCTGCCGCACTCGCTGCTGCAGCCGCCGAGCCCCATGGCTTGAACGCGGCGGGCATCGCCGCAGCCGGAATCTGGGACGAGTGCATCGGCTACGCGGTCTCCAAGGGGGCTCGCATCGACACCTTCGCGGGGCTCGCCGGCGTCGGCGATCTCACCGCCACCGTCCTTGCGCCGGGTAGTCGCAACCGCCGAGCTGGTGAGCTGCTCGGGAAGGGCGTCCCTGCAGAACAGATCCCCGCCAGGATCGGCCAGGCATCCGAGGGACTCGATTCGGTGCCGTTGATCGCCGAGACGGTGCTGCGTGCCGGGGCCGAGGCGCGGCGGCTGGAGGGACTCGCGGCTCTGATCGCCGGAGAGATCGAGGCCAGCGAATGGGTAGCGGGTTTGCGACGGGCCGAGCGGGCCAGGAAGGCGGCGTAGGCTTGCCCGGTGAGCGAGACACCGTCACCGGCAGCGCCGACCGGCAAGGCCGAACTAGACCGCGAGTTCGAGGCGCTGTACCGAGCGCATCTGCGGGACGTCTACTCCTACTCGTACTACCGGATCGGCAACCACCACGATGCCGAGGACATCACCGAGCAGACCTTCCTTCAGGCGTATCGCCACTTCGAGCGGGCACGACGAGAATCCGACGGTCGGCCGATGCGTCCTTGGCTGATCCGGATCGCCCACAACCTCGCCTCGAACCACTACCGCGACCGCTCACGCCGCCCCGAGTCGAACATCGAGGCGATCGAGCCGCCATCGCATCCGCACACGACCGAGCGAGTCGTGGAGGGACGCGAAGAGCTGCGCCTGGTGATGCGCAAGCTCGAGGAGCTGCCCGACGATCGGCGGGAGGCACTCATCATGCGGTTCGCGCTCGACATGTCGAACCGCGAGATCGCGCGAGCGTTGGGTCGCACGGACGGAGCGACCAAGGTTCTCATCCACAGGGCGCTCAAGCAGCTCGAGGAGCGGATGGTCGAAGAGACGGGAGAAGGCGATGAGTGAAGCTGCGGGCCGCATGGATCTCGAGGCGTTGTTGAGCGACGCGCTGCGGCCGATCGAGCCGCCCGAGGACTTCGTCGGCAGGGTGGAGACCACGCTCACCTCGATCGCCGAGCAGGCCGCGGCCGCGCTCGGAAGCTGGGCCGACGAACTCGAGGAGAGCGAGCTGGACTCGCTGCGCGATCCGCGCAACTGGGTCCGCCCGGTCGCCGCGATGGCGGTCGGCGGCGCCGCCGCTGGAGCTCTCGTACTGGTGGGGATGCGTCGCCGGCGTCAGCCGACTGGCCTGCGCGTGGGCGCCGAGCGCCTGATCACGGACCTGGGCGAGAACCTGAAGCGTTAGCGCCGTGCCGCGGCCGGGCGCTTCCCACCGGGGTCGCCGCGCCCGCGGCGAGACCCGTGAGGCCGAGCGCGAGGTGCAGGAAGTTGTCCTCGGTATTGACCGGGACGACGTCGAGCAGGGCGCCAACCCCGTCGCTGACCTCGAAGAACCCCCAGATGGCGACGAGCGTGTAGAAGAGTCCGAGCGCGAGCGCGTAGGTGCGGGCCGCGAAGCCGGCGACCGCCAGGCCCACCAGGCCGGTCGCGATATGCACGAGGTTGTGCCAGCCGTTCACGGCGAGGATCCCGAACAACTCATCGGAATCGGCGAGCACGCGGTCGCCGGTGTCGAATCCGGCGCTGAAGAAGAAGCCGACGATCCCGGCCACAACGAGAGCCCCACCGACCAGCGATGCGTAGAGGCGCGCAGAGGTTGCCTCGTTGGGGCGCACGAGTAGAACTATCCACCGCACCCCGGACGTGATCCAGGCACGCCCGGGTGGCGTAGCTATAGGCGTGCGACCATCCACAGGCCGATGAAGAAGGAAGCTCTCCACAGGCTCGCCGACGAGGATCTGATGACCCTGGTTGAGCGCAAGGACGCGACCGCGTTCGAGGTGCTGTACGACCGTCATGGAGGCGCGGCGTACTCGCTTGCGCATCGCATCGTCGGCAACCCCGAGTCGGCTCAGGACGTCAGCCAGGAAGCCTTCCTCTCGATCTGGCGCAGCGGCGCCAAGTTCGACCCCACCCGCGGCAGCGTCCGCGGCTGGACCCTCGGCGTGGTGCGCAATCGCGCGATCGACGCCCTGCGGCGTTCCGCCGGCAAGGCTCCCAAGCTTGACCTCGATGATGACGCCGCGCTGGAGACCCAGCCCGCCTCGCAGCTCACCGACTCCGAGGCGATTCGCCGCGAGACCTCACGCAAGGTGCGGGGCGCCCTGAAATTGCTCCCCTCCGAGCAGTCCCAGGTGATCAGCATGGCCTACTTCGGCGGCTTCACCCACGCCGAGATCGCCGAAATGCTGAGCATGCCGCTCGGAACCGTGAAGGGGCGCATGCGCCTTGGTCTCGAGAAGGTCCGCCTGCACCTGGCGGAAACGATGGCCATCACCGAGTCGGCGGAGGCGCTGCCGTGAGCCGCTTCGACCACGACGGGCCGCTGACCGACGTCGAGCGCGACGAGCTCGCTGCCTACTCGCTTGGCTCGCTCGATTCGATCGAGCAGGTCGCCGTTGAGAATCACCTCGAGCACTGCAAGGACTGCCGCGCCTACCTGCGCTGGCTTCATCCCGCCATCGACCTGCTGCCCGCGGCCGTGGGCCAGGAAGACCCTCCGCCAAGCTTGCGCCGCGAGCTTATGGCCACGGTGCGCGCCGAGGCCAAGGCCGCTCGGCGTGCCGAGCGCCAGGCCGACCGCGGTGGCTGGTCTTTCTGGGGCTTGGTCTGGCGGCCGGCGACTGCGATCGCGGTGAGTGCTGTGCTGATCGTCGGCGTGATCGGCGGTTACGCGCTTCGGGGCGACGATGCAGAGCCCAGGGCGACCCTGACCGAGGCCGTGCAGACGGTGAATGGCCCCCAGGGTAGTTTCGTCGCAACGCTCGAGCGGGTCGGGGATAAGGGCACCCTCCACGTCGAGAAGATGCCGGTGCTGCCCCGCAACCGCGTGTATCAGCTCTGGATTGGGCGCAACGGCGACATGCAGCCTTCGACTCCGTTCGTGGTCCGCCATGACGGCACCAACGAGGTCGCGGTCGACGGCTCTCTGGCGGGCGCCGACGGCGTCTTCGTCACCCGTGAGCCAGAGGGCGGCAGCGAGCAGCCCAGCCAGCCCGTTGTGCTCAAGGCTCCCACCGCCTGAACCAAGCCAGTGACTGATTAGTCTCCGCGGCCGATGGCTACCTGTTACCGGCACCCTGATCGGGAGACGAAGGTTGGCTGCTCCAATTGTGGCCGCCCGATCTGTCCGGACTGCATGACCTCGACGCCGGTCGGGATGCGCTGTCCCGAGTGCGCGCGCGAGAAGACCAAGGTTCACCGCGCTCCCAGCGGCATGGCCGGCGGCGTCTCGACCGCCACCGGTGTTCTGATCGCCCTCAACCTGCTCGGGTTCGCGGCCGAGCTGGCCGGGGGCGCAACCCTGTTTCGCGGCGCCGGATCCGTCTATAACGATGGCGCCCTGTTCCCGCCGCTTGTGGCCGAAGGTGAGCTCTGGCGTCTCGTCACCTCGGGCTTCTTGCACTATGGGGTGCTGCACCTGGGGCTCAACATGTTCGCCCTCTACTTCCTCGGCAACATGCTGGAGCCCGCGCTCGGCACACCGCGGTTCGTCGCCCTCTACATGCTCTCGCTCGTCGGCGGTTCGCTGGGCGTGACCGTGATCGAGGCGGACGCGATCGCGGTCGGCGCGTCCGGCGCGATCTTCGGCCTGATGGCGTCCGCATTTCTCGTCGCCCGGCAGCGCGGGTTGGAGGAGCTCGCGTCACAGATCGGCCTGATCGTCGTGCTGAACCTCGTCTTTACATTCTCGATTCCGGGAATCAGCATCGGCGGCCACCTCGGCGGTTTGGTCGCCGGTGGCCTGGGCACGCTCGCGATCGAGCGGTTGCGTGGCCGCTCCGACGAGGCGCGCGCGGGCGCGGTGGTGCTCGCCGTCCTGGCGGTCGTCGTCTTTGCCGCCGCGGTGGCGCTCTCGCCCGAGCTCAGCGAGGTGCTGGGCGGCTGATTCGCCGTTCGGCTTCGTCGCGCAGGTCCTCGACCGAGCGCTTCATCACCGTTCCGTTCAGCTTGCGCGCCACGATCCCGGGAACGGGTACGCCCGGGTCGATGCCAAGCCGGTAGGTCGCGAGCGTGCCGCCTGCGGTCGGCTCGAAGAGAAACTCTCCCTCGATGTCCTTGACGAAGTCGCCTTCGACGAAATCCCACCAGATGCGCCACGGCCGCTGAGGGGCGGAGCCAGCTCCGGGCTGACCTTCCGTGGTGGCGGATGGTGCTTCGTAGTGGTAACGCAGAACGTAGGTGACCTCGCGGAACTTCGCGTCGGCGCTGACCCGGACCAGCGACCCGCGCCCGTCTGAGTCGCGCTCGAGTACCTCGATCGCCTGCACGGCGTTCTGCCACTCGGGAAATGTCTCGTAGTCGAGGATGGTCTCGTACACGTGCTCTGGCCGCGCCGCGACCACCAGTCGGACCTCGGCATGGTGCATGCCCATCACTCAGTTTCCTTCGCCGTGGATTATCTCCGCGAGCTGCTCGACCCCGTCCACGAGGCGCGGGCCGGGTCGGCTGTACGAGGCGGCGGCATCCACCGCGACGACCTTGCTCGCGCCGAGGGCGGCCAGCGGCTTGGAGTAGTCGCGAGCGTGGGCGGACGCCTCGGCCTCGTACATGCCGCAGGGCATCACTACGACGATGTCCGGCTTGGTCGCCTCCAGCTCCTTCCAGGTGGCCGTGACCGACTTCGCTCCGGCGGCCCCGATGGGGTCGGTGCCGCCCGCGAGCGCGATCATCTCGGGCACCCAGTGTCCACCGACGAACGGTGGGTCAAGCCACTCCAGGGCGAGGACTCGCGGGCGGGCCTTCCCTGCGACCGAGCGCTCGACTGCGACAAGCCGCTGGCGCAGCTCGTCTCGCAGGCGCTTGCCTGCGGGCCCGGCCCCACATGCGTCTCCGAGCCGCAGCAGGTCGTCGAGCACCGCGTCGAGGGTCATCGGGTCGAGCGAGATCACTTCTGGAGCGCCGGGAAGACCAGAGGCGACCGCGCAGACGTCGTCGAACGAGACCGCGCAGACGGCGCAGAGTGCCTGGGTGACGATCAAGTCGGGTTCGAGCGCGGCGAGGGAAGCCTCGTCGAGCGTGTAGATCGCCTCGCCCGTCGAAGTGAGATCCCGCACGGCGGCGTCGATTTCGGCCGGGGCCAGGCCCTCCTCGATCACGCTGCGGGTGAGCTGGGGAAGCGAGCGGGCCCGCTCTGGCCAATCGCACTCGTGCGTGACCGCGACCACGTCGTCCCCGAGCCCGAGCGCGTAGAGCGACTCGGTGGCGGAGGGCACCAGGCTGGCGATCCTCATGCCGGCGAGGATAGGCTGACGGCGATGAGCCGCCTAAACGAGCAGGAGATCACCGATGCCCTCGCCGACCTCGAGGGCTGGGAGCTCGAAGGGGAGGGGATCCACAAGGAATTTGACCGTGGCCACTTCGTCGGGTCGGTGGAGTTCGTGCGGGCGCTGGTGGGCCCCGCCGAGGAGATGGGCCACCACCCGGACATCGCGATCTCGTGGGCGACCGTGACGGTGACGATCACAACCCACTCCGAGGGCGGGCTGACCGAGAGCGACTTCGCGCTCGCCGCGCGCGTCGACGCTCTGGCCTGAGCTCCTCACCCTGGTGCGCCTTCTGCACGTACTCGGGACCCGCCCGAACTTCGTCAAGATGGCGCCGGTAATCGCGGCCTCGCGCGAGCGCTTCGGCGACGACGCCAATGTCGTCGTCCACACGGGCCAGCACTACGACCGCGCGATGTCCGATGTGTTCTTCGAGGAGCTTGGTGTTCCCGCGCCCGACCACATGCTGGGCGTCGGCTCCGGATCGCACTCCGAGCAGGTGGCGAGGGTGATCGAGCGACTCGGGCCTGTGCTCGAGGCAGAGCGGCCCGACGTCGTGCTCGTGCCGGGCGACGTCAATTCCACGCTCGCCGCGGCACTCTGCGCGAACCGCGCCGGCTACCGGGTCGCCCACGTCGAATCCGGTCTGCGCAGCTTCGACCGGGCGATGCCCGAGGAGATCAACCGGATCGTCGTCGACCACATCTCCGACCTGTGCTTCCTGCACTCCGAGGAGGCGATCGACAACCTCGAGGCCGAAGGGGTGGAGGAGGGGCGCCGCAGCTTCGTTGGCAACACGATGATCGACACCCTGGTCGCCTTGGAGGAGCGCGTTCGATCTCGTCAGGCGTCGCGTGGTCTCGGCCTGGAACCGGGCTCCTATCTGTTGGTCACCCTGCACCGCCCGGCGCTGGTGGACGGCCCGCTTTTGGGTGCCGCTATGGGCGCACTGGCCGAGGTGGCGCGCGACCTCCCGGTGCTCTTCCCGATCCACCCGCGCACCCGGGCGAGGCTGAGCAGCCTGGACTGGAACGGGGCGGAGGGAATCGTCCTCTCCGACCCACTGGGCTACCTCGACTTCCTCTCGCTCGAGGCCGACGCGGCGGCGGTGCTGACGGACTCGGGCGGAATCCAGGAGGAGACCACCCACCTGGGGGTCCCGTGCTTCACGCTGCGCGACAACACGGAGCGCCCGGTGACGGTGCGAGTCGGCACCAACACCCTCCTCGGGCTTGACCCCGCACGCATCGGGGATATACCGGGGCTCCTGGAGGGCGCGGAAACGAACCCGGAAACTCCGCCACTTTGGGACGGCAGAACGGCGGATCGCATCGCCGCGGTCCTCGCGGATTGCTAGCGTCAGCCCGGATGCCGCTGCCATCGTTGGTACCCAAGGACCGCGTCTTCTTCGACCTTTTCAACGAGGCGGGTCTGAACTCGGTGCGCGCCGCGACCCTCCTCAAGGACATGCTCGAGGGCTGGCCCGAGTCGAAGGAGCTGATGCGGGAGATCCTCCTCGCCGAGCAGGAGGGCGACCGGATCACGCATACGATCATTCAGCGGCTCAACTCCACCTTCGTTACCCCGCTCGACAGCGAGGACATTTATCGGCTCGCGACACAGCTTGACGACGTCGTCGACTACATCGAGGAGACGGCCGACTTCATGGGGCTCTACCAGATTGAGGCCCCGATGGCGCAGTCGCTCGGCATGGCCGACGTGCTGGTGAAGTCGACCGAGCAGCTCGCCAAGGCGCTCGAGGGGCTGCGCGAATTCAAGAGCCTCGACACTTATCTGATCGAGATTCACCGGCTCGAGAACGAGGGCGACAGGCTCTACCGGGAGGCGGTGGCGTCGCTGTTCGCGAACGGGATCGACCCGATGGTGGTGATCCGCTGGAAGGACCTTTTCACCGCCCTCGAGCGCGCCGTGGATGCCTGTGAGACCGCTGCCCACATCATCGAGGGAATCGTCATCAAGAACGCCTGAGCGGCGTCGCGGGGGCCACAGATGTCTGAGGCGGAGCTGCTCCTGGGAATCGTCGTCGCAACGGCGCTGGCGTTTGACTTCACCAACGGCTTCCACGACACCGCGAACGCGGTCGCGACATCGATCTCGACCAGGGCGCTGCGGCCGCGAACGGCGGTCCTGCTCGCCGCCGTCCTCAATTTCGTCGGGGCGTTCATTTCGCTGGAGGTGGCCGCGACGGTCGCGAGCGACGTCGTCGATCCTGGAGTGATCACCCAGCAGATCGTGTTCGCCGGACTCGTCGGCGCGATCGCGTGGAACCTCGCCACCTGGTACTTCGGGCTGCCCTCGAGCTCTTCCCACGCCCTGATCGGCGGTGTGGTGGGTTCGGCGTTCGCTGCTGCGGGCGCGGACGCAGTGTTCGGCGACGGGGTGCTCGGCAAGGTCCTGATCCCCGCACTGATCGCGCCGACAGTCGCTTTCGCAGTTGCGCTGATCTCGATCGTGATCGTCTATCGCACGGTGGGAAAGCAGCGTCCTGGACCGGTATCGCGCGGGTTCCGGCTCGGCCAGATCATCTCGGCAAGCATGTTCGCGTTGGCCCACGGCACCAACGACGCTCAGAAGACGATGGGGATAATCGTCCTCGCCCTGATCGCGAACGGGAGCCTCCCCACCGAAGGCTTCGAGGTGCCCACCTGGGTGATCATCTCGGCCGCGACGGCGATCGGGCTCGGCACCTACAGCGGTGGTTGGCGCATCATCCGCACCATGGGCACGCGCGTCCATCGCATGGATCCCGCACAGGGCTTTACGGCTCAGGGGGCGGGCTCGGCCGTGGTACTGGCCTCGTCGCACTTTGGCTTCCCGCTCTCGACGACGCACGTGATCTCAGGCGGCGTGATGGGCGCCGGCGCAGGTAAGCGCTTCTCGGCCGTCCGCTGGGGCGTCGCGGGCAATATCGTCGTCGCCTGGCTGTTGACCTTCCCAACCGCAGCGGCGATCGGCGCGGGCACCTACGGAATCACGAGGATCTTCGGCACTGGCGCAGTGGGCCCCCTGGTCATCTCTGCGCTTGGCCTGGGACTCCTCGCGTTGGTCCTGTTGCGGCGAATCCGCGCCGGAACCCCGGTGCCGGCGGCGTGATCGGGGCGCGGGCATGAGCGTGGTTGCCGTGGTGGTCGATGGCAAGGAGTTGTGGCAGACCGTCGCAGCGTCGTTCATCGCCGGGATCGGCGTGACCTTCGTGTTCTCGCTAGCGGTCCTCGGAGCCGCCCAGTTCAGCGAGGCGCAGCGCGACGGCAAGTCGTTCGCCGCGGCGGCCTACGCCGCGCTGGCGATCTTCGGCCTCCTCGCGACCTTCGCCGCGGTCGCTGCCGGCATCCTCCTGATCGCCTCGGGCTAGCCGCCGCGCACAAGCCGCCACACCCAGACCGCCACACCCTGATGAAGCTTTGTGGTGGCCATAGCAACCACAAACCTTCATCAGGCGGGATAGCCTGACCGGGTGCGCACCGCCCGGAACATCGCGATCATCGCGCTGCTGGCGCTGATCGTGACCGCCGTGCCCGGAGGGGGCAACCTTGCCGACGCGATCGTCGCGGCACTGCAGGTCACCTTCTTCGCGCTCATCGGAGGGACCGGGTACCTGCTGTATCGCCAGAACCGCCTCTCGTTCCTCACCCTCGACGAGCGCCAGCGCCTCTTCATCCTGGGCGCGCTCGGCGCGATCGCACTGATGATCGCCGGTGCCGACGAGCTGCTCGATACCGGCCCCGGCACACTGGTCTGGTTCGGCGTGCTCGGCCTGTCGATCTTCGCGATCGTCCGGGTCGTGGGCGAAGCCCGCTCGATCTAGCAGACCGCACCCCCGGGTAAACGCCAGCTTCACCGCTTCGCGTTTGGGGCGACTAGGCACTGAAACCGGCACACACCGCGCGTACTACGCGCGCCCGGTGGGCCTAGCGTCGCCGGGGTGCGCATCCGTGGCGATCAGCGAGGCCAGGCGGCCGCCGAGCTGGTGGCGGTCCTGCCGGTGGCATTTGCCTGTGCGCTGGCGTTGGCTCAGCTTGCGCTCGTCGGCTATGCCCTGTGGAGCGCCGGTGATGCCGCCCGCGCCGGGGCGCGGGCACTGCATGTTGGCGATTCGGCGCGCCGGGTCGCCTTGGACGCGGCGCCGGGGGCGCTCGGGCCCGAGGTCGAGGTGGGAGAGGGCGTCGTCGAGGTCGGGGTTCATGCGCCGGCGCTGCTGCCGGGCCTGCCCGCGATCCGGGTGAGCGCGTCGAGCCGGCTCGAGCCTGAGGCCGGGCGATGAGCAATCAGCGCGGGCAGGCATCGGTGGAGGTCGTCGCCGCCGTGCCTCTACTCGTGATTGCGGGGCTCGTGGCCCTGCAGCTCGGCCTGACAGGGTTCACGCTGCACCTCGCTGACGGGGCGGCTGAGGCGGGAGCGCTGGCGGTCTCGGCCGGGCTCCCACCTGCGCCGGCGGCTCGAGGGGCGCTACCGGGTTGGGCGCGCGAGCGCGTGGCGGTCCGTGCCACGGGAGGCTCAGTAGCAGTCACGTTACAGCCGCCAGCGCCGATCGCGCCGCTGGCCGACGCCCTGACGGTCACGTCCCACGCTTGGGCGAGGCCGGCGCGGTGAGCGCGAGGACGGGCTCGCCCGAGCTCATCCTCGTGACGTCGATAGACGAGGCCGCCGACCCGGTGCCGGTCGCGGCAGCCCTGGCTTACGTGGCGGCTCGGCGCCACGCTGACGGTCACGAGTTGGGACGCGTCGCCCTCTGTGAGCTGGGCCGTGAGCGCCCTCGCCGCCCGACGCTCGTATCGTCGCCGACGGCCCGGGCCCTGGAGGCTGATCTGCGAGAGCGCAGCCTCCCGGCCGCAGCCCGGGGAGCGGTGTGCTGGGTCCAGGGCGAAGGCACGAGCGTGGCGAAGGAACAAAGCCATGTCACGGTGGCGGTTGGGTCGCCTGAGGTCTGGCGCGAGTGGCTCGACGGCGACGCCGAGATCTCCGCAGCGGTCGCCGTCGCTCGGCCAGGTGCGCAGCGCCCGCTCGCCGCCCTGCTGGCGTTCGAGAGCGCCCGCGAGGGCACTCCCTTTGCACTGATGCGCCCGGCGCCAGGCCTGGTCCCGGCGCGGCGAGCGCTGGCGGGTATCGACCCGGGCGGGGCCCTGGCCCGCGCGGCAGTGCGCCAGCTCACACGCATGCTCGGCGAGCCCCTCCCCTCGCCCAGCGTGCAGTTTCCGTCCACTGTGGATGGAAAGCGCACACTCGGCGCGGGGGAGTCCGGGCAGGCGCTGCCGGTGCTGTTGGCGCTGGCCGCCCTCATCGTGCTCGCCGGGGTCGCGCTGGCGCTGATCGGCGCTCGAGCCACCGCCAACGACCGGGCACAGCGAGCGGCCGACCTCGCGGCGATCTCGGCAGCTCGATCGATGCGTGACGACCACAGCCGTTTGTTCTTGCCCGTGCGCGGTCCGGACGGGTCAGCGAATCCCGACCACCTCTCGGCTCGTGAGTACCGGACCCGCGCTGGCGCGGCTGCATCCGCCGGGATCGCGCGCAACGGGTTCGCCGAGGCGCGATCGCGGCTTCGGATCCCGGCGGGTCCCGCGCCCACGCGGATCCGCGTTGAGGTGGCGGGTCGGGTCGCGGTAGCCGAGGCGAGTGTTGGCACCACAGCTGCGCCCGAGACGACAGCGATCGCCAGCGGCGGCGGGTATTCGGGACCGCTCGCCACCCGGCAGGGGAAGGGCATGCGCCCAGACGTCGCCATGGCCTTCGACCGGATGACGGCGGCTGCGTTCCGGGTCGGGGTGGCGATCACGATCACCTCGGCGTTTCGCTCAGACGCCGAACAGGCCCGGCTCTTCGCGGCCAACCCCGACCCGCGCTGGGTGGCGCGGCCGGGCACCTCACTGCACCGATGCGCGACCGAGCTCGACCTCGGCCCGCCGGGCGCCTACGCGTGGCTCGCAGCAAACGCACAGCGCTTCGGCTTCCTCAAGCGCTACTCATGGGAACCGTGGCACTTCGGGTTTATCGCCGGTCCCGAGCCCTGCTCCGCAGCGGGCGACAGGGTGGACGCGTCGCGTGCCCGGCCCGGTGACGGGCGTGGGAGCGCGGGCGGCGGTATCCCCGCCTTCGTTCCTGCCCGCTTTCGCGCACCGATCGCCCGCGCCGCCTCGCGTCACAACGTCCCCGCCGGACTGCTCGCTGCACAACTGATGGCCGAATCGAACTTCGACCCGTCCGCCGTCTCGTCTGCAGGCGCGCGCGGGATCGCCCAGTTCATGCCTGGCACCGCGGCGGCCTATGGGTTGAGAGACCCGTTCGACGCGCCCTCGGCGATCGACACCCAGGCGCGCCTCATGTCCGACCTGCTCCGCCAGTTCGGATCGACCGAGCTGGCCCTCGCCGCCTACAACGCCGGATCTGGTGCCGTCTCGGGTTGCCGCTGCGTCCCGCCGTATCCGGAAACCCAGGCGTACGTCGCGAGAATCCTCGGGCTGCTCAGCGGGGCGGGAGAGGTCGCGCCGCCGCACCTGGAGGTGCGGCTGCTGCGCTGAGCCATTAGGCTCGCGCGCAATGGAGCTTCCAGTTCGAATTGACGGCATCGAGGGGATTCAGGCGCTGGTCGGCGAGCCGATCGGGCCGACGCTTTGGCGCGAGGTTTCGCAGGCCGATATCGGCACGTTCGCCAAGCTCTCGGGCGACGATTCAGTGGATCCGCGTGTACGTCGCGCGCGCTGAGAAGGAGAGCCTGTTCCGTTCGCTGCCCACCTACCGGCCGATAGGGTCGTCCCAATGTGACACCCTTCCCGCCGCTCGTTCTGCTCCTGATCCTCGGCCTGGGCGTCGGCGTGTCTCGCTCGACAAAGGTTGGTGATCGGCTATGAGCGCCCGCTCGCGGATAAATCACGGTGCGCGTCGACTCCGGTTGCCAGCGCTAAGTCTCCGGAACAGAGATAGCGCGGTGATCTGTCCCACTTGCGGCTGGCGGGGGCGATCGTTCCTGGTTTTCCGGGATCGTCCAAACGCGGTTTGCCCACGCTGCGGGGCGCTGGAGCGTCACCGTGCTCTCTGGTTGGTCCTCCGCGACATGCTCTCGTCCGACCGCCGCTACCGGGTGCTCCATTTCGCTCCTGAGGCCTGCCTCGAGAGGAATTTCCGGCGGCTTTCCAACATTGACTATGTCAGCGCAGACCTTGAGGCGAAAGCGGACCTCCAGCTCGACATCACTCGTATGCGACTTTCTAATGCAAGCTTCGACGTCCTCGTCTGCAGCCACGTATTGGAGCACGTGCCTGATGACATCGTGGCCATGCGCGAGATGCGCAGGGTTCTGGACCCTCAGGGCTTCGCGCTGCTAATGGTCCCCCGAAACCTCAGCCTGCAAACAACACACGAAGACCCATCGATCGTCGATCCAGAGGACCGTGCCCGTGAGTTTGGACAGCACGATCATGTCCGCATCTATGGAGAAGACTTTGTTGAGAGGCTCGAGGACGCCGGGTGGGCGGTTTCGCGCCTGCTCGCTGCTGAACGCTTCGGGCCTGCCCTGTTAACCCGTCACGGCATTTATTCCCACGAAGAGCTCTTCATAACGCGCCCAACATCTTCCCGATCGCCCAGAGCATTGGAATAGGCAAACGCAGCTCACCGTCACGACCCAGCCGTCGAAGGGTCGGCCCGGGGCGCCGCGGGGGAGATCGCACCTCCCGAGCTTGGGGTGCGGCTGGTGCGATAGGGGCGCCAGCGTCTTTGTAGGCTCTCGCGCGATGGAACTACCGGTTCGAATTGACGGCATTGAGGGGATGCAGGCGCTGATCGGTGAGCCGATCGGACCGACGCCCTGGCGCGAGGTCACGCAGGCCGACATCGATACCTTCGCCGAGCTCTCGGGCGACGACCAGTGGATTCACGTGGACGTCGAGCGCGCGGAGAAGGAGAGCCCGTTCGGCACCACGATCGCCCATGGCAACCTGACCCTGGCGATGATCGACGGTTTTCGGCTTCAGCTGATGGCGGTCGAGCGCGTGAAGCTCGGGGTGAACATGGGCTGGAATAGGGTTCGTTTCCCGGCACCGGTGCCGGCCGGAGCGCGCGTCCGGGCCACTGCGGAGCTCATCTCGCTGGAGGAGCTCGAGGGCGGCTGGCGCCAGTCCGTCACCCGATTTACCCTGGAGTGCGAGGGTCAGGACAAACCCGTATGCGTGGCCGAGTCCGTCGGCCGTGCGCTTACCGACTAGCGTCGGCCTGCGCGATCTATTTGACGGTCAGTGAGCCTTCCATGCCCGCTTCGCGGTGGCCGCCGACCGAGCAGTAGAAGGTGTAGTCGCCGGCTGCGAGGTTGACGCTCGCCGTGGTCGTCGTCGCCGAAACGGTCTCGGTTCCACCGAGGTCGCCATCCGGGCCCTCCACCTGGACGTCGTGTGGGACGGACGAGTCGTTAACCAGTGTGATGTCCACGGCGCCGGCCGCGGTTTCCGCCTCGGTCGTCTCGTAGGCCAGCGACCCGCTCGGGTCGGCCACGATCTCGATCGCTGAGCTGCCCCCCGCATCAGCATCGGCGTCGGCGGCCGGTTTAGCTGGCTCGGCTGGAGCGACCTCGGTGCTCGCGTCCTCCTCGTCGTCCCCTCCGCAGGCGGCGAGTCCGAACAGGACTAGGGCGAGCAGGGACAGGGCGAGTGCGAGCTTGCGAATCAAGATGGTCCTTTCGATGAAGCGATGAACTCGCGATTCTAGATGGCGATCGCGCCCTAGGCTTGATCGGTGGCCGAGATGGAGCTGACACCGAGCGTCGAGACGGCGACCGGAGAGAGCGTTGCCGAGCAGCGCCGTGCGCTTCCCGACGAGCCCGGCGTCTACATTTTTCGCGACGGCGAGGGCAAGGTTCTCTACGTGGGCAAGGCGCGTTCGATCCGCAAGCGGGTGGGTGGACACTTCTCGGGCAAGACCCGTACCCGAGCGATGACCGAGCAGGTGACCGCGATCGAGTTCATGGTCACCGAAACCGAGGCCGACGCTCTGCTGGCCGAGCAGCAGTTCATCAAGCGCCACCGGCCGAAGTACAACATCCGGCTGCGCGACGACAAGTCGTATCCCTATATCGCGATCAGCCTCGACGAAGAGTTCCCCCGCGTCTACTTCACCCGCGAGCGCCACCGGTCGGCGCGCCTTTACTTCGGCCCGTATTCGAACGCCAAGCGAACGCGAGAGACGCTTGAGCTGCTGGGGAAGCTCTTCCAGTACCGGACCTGCGACGGCGCCGAGCCCGGCCGTCGCTCGGGGGTGCCGTGCCTCGACTACTACATCAAGCGCTGCCAGGCGCCGTGCGTCGGCTATATCGACCGCGACGAGTACCGCCGGAACATCGACGCGATCGGCAACTTCCTCTCAGGTAGGTATCGCGACGTCGAGCGCGACCTCGAGCGCAAGATGACCGAGGCCTCTGGGGCCGAGGAGTACGAGCGGGCGGCGATCTACCGCGACCGCCTCGAGGCCGTCCGGGGGCTGATGCAGCGCCGCAGCATCGCCGGTGATTCGCTCGACGACGCCGACGTGATCGCCGTCGCGACCGAGGACGGGACAGCGAACGCTCAGGTCTTCCAAGTGCGCGACGGAATCCTCGCCGAGCGCCAGAGCTTCTATATGACCAACGAGGCCGAGCGCGACGACGGCGAGGTGGTCGAGGAGTTCGTCGCGCAGTACTACTCGGCAGCGCCGTCGGTGCCGCGCCTGATCGTTGTCGGCGAGGCAGTGCGCGGTCGTGCCGATCTGCTCTCGCAAGCGCTCCAGACCCGGCGGGGTGGCACCGTGGAGGTGCGCGTTGCCGAGCGGGGCCACCTGCGCCGAGTGCGAGAGTTGGCTGAGCGTAACGCCCGGCTCGCGCTCGCCCAGGATCGGCTCCGGCGTGAGCGGCGCCGCCAGGAGCGCGTGGACGCGGTGGCCGCGCTGCGCGACGCGCTCAAGCTCGAGAGCCTGCCGATCCGCATCGAGGGATTCGACATCTCGAACATCATGGGCGACCACACCGTGGCCTCGATGGTCGTCTTCGAGGCAGGCGTTCCCAAGAAGTCCGACTACCGCCGCTTCAAGGTACGCGGCGATCGCACCGCAGGACCGGACGACTTCGCCTCCATGGAGGAGGTTCTCTCGCGACGGCTCACACGTATCGTCGAGCAGGGGGAGCGCTCACCGCACGACGCGGAGCGCGACGCGAGCTTCGCGGCGCTGCCCGACCTGGTCGTGATCGATGGTGGGAAGGGTCAGCTGAACGCGGGGATGAAGGCCGTGGGAACGCTGGTCGACCGTGGGGTGACCGTGATCAGCCTCGCCAAGCGCCTCGAGGAAGTGTTCGTTCCGGGCCGCTCGGCACCGCTGGAGATCGAGCCCAACTCGCCCGCCTCACAACTGCTGCAGCGAGTCCGCGACGAGGCCCATCGTTTCGCGATCGACTTCCACCGCAGTCGTCGCGACAAGGCGATGACCCATTCGCTCTTGGACGAGCTGCGCGGCGTCGGTCCGGCCCGCAAGCGGGCACTGCTGAGCCACTTCGGCTCGCCCGAGCGGGTCGTGGGCGCGAGCCGCGAGGAGATCGAGGCCGTGCCCGGAATCCCGGGCAAGCTGGCGCGCGACATCCACCGCCAGCTCAACAAGACGGGGGGTTAGCGCCCATCGGGCAGAATCAGGCGGTGAGCGGCGTTATCCAGATCGAGGGCCTGCACAAGCGCTACGGCGATTTCGAGGCTGTGCGCGGCATCGATCTGTCGGTCGAGCGCGGCGAGGTGTTTGCCTTCCTCGGTCCGAACGGGGCCGGGAAGACCACCACCGTCGAGGTGATGGAGGGTTATCGCTCCTGCGACGGAGGCTCCGTGAGCGTCCTCGGCATCGATCCGGCGAAAGCGACGCGCGAGTGGCGTGAGCGGATCGGGATTGTCCTCCAGGAGTGTCAGATGGAGCCGACGCTAACCGTTCGCGAGACGCTGTCTCTCTATGCCGGCTACTACCGCGCGCCCCGTAACGTCGTGGAGACGATCGAACTGGTCGGGCTCGGCGACAATGCCGACGTCCGGGCTGGCAGGCTCTCCGGCGGCCAGCAGCGGCGGCTCGACGTGGCGATCGCGCTGATCGGCGACCCCGAGCTTCTCTTCCTCGACGAGCCGACAACCGGCTTTGACCCAACCGCCCGCCGGCAGGCGTGGGAGGTCCTTGCCAGCCTCAAGGAGTTGGGCAAGACCGTGTTCCTCACCACCCACTACATGGATGAGGCCCAAGCCCTGGCCGACCGGGTGGCGATCATCGCCGCGGGGCGGATCGTCGCGGAGGGGACGCCTGACCAGCTCGGCGGGCGTCAGGAGGCGGGCACGACGATCGCCTTCGCCCTGCCGGTCGACTTCGATCGTAGGCGATTGCCGGTGACCATCACGTCAAACGGCTCCGAGGCAGCCGAGATCACGACCGACGATCCCGTCGGCGTGCTTCACGAGCTGACCGGTTGGGCGCTGCGCGAAGGAGTGGCGCTGAGCGGGCTGGAGGTCCGGCGCCCGAGTTTGGAGGACACCTACCTGCGCCTCGTGGCTGAGTCCGAGGCGGTGGGCGAATGAGCGCAGCAGTGAGTCTCGCCTGGCATCAGTTCCGCTTCGACCAGCGGGTCTTCTGGCGCAACCCGGCCTCGGTGTTCTTCACCGTGATGCTGCCGCTGATCTTCTTGCTGATCTTCGCCTCGATCTTCGGCAACGAGACGATCGAGGAACGTGGTGGGCTCAAGGTCTCGACCTACTACGTACCCGGGATCATGACCCTGGCGGTCGTCTCAGCGACGATGGTCAGTCTCGCGATCGGGCTAACCGAAGCACGCGAATCGGGGCGCCTGAAGCGCGCGCGCTCGACACCGTTACCGGTGTGGGGGTTCGTCGCCGGCCGCGTGGGAAACGCCGTCGTCACCTCACTCCTGATGGCCGTGATCGTGACCCTGATCGGCCACTTCCTCTTCGATGTCGAGATTCCAACGCGGACGATTCCGGCGATCGTGGTTGCGCTGCTCGTCGGCTCTGCAGCGTTCTCATGTCTCGGCTTCGCGCTGACTGCCGCGATCCCCACGCGCGAGGCGGCGCCGCCGATCACCAACGTCACCGCGTTGCCGCTGTACTTCCTCTCCGGGGTCTTTATCCCCGAGACGGAGATTCCGGATGGGGTGCTGGACGTCGCCTCGGTGTTCCCGATCCGGCCGTTCTTCGAGGCACTTTTGACCGGGTTCGATCCGGCAACGCAGGGGGCCGGGTTCGAGTTCGCCCACCTGCTCGTCGTCGCGCTCTGGGGCGTCGCGGGTCTGGCCATCGCTGCGCGCACCTTCGCCTGGGCTCCCCGGCGTGGCTAGCCGCCTCACGGTGGATAGATTCAGGCACGCAGGCTGGATAGACCCCAAGGAGGATTGATTCGCGTATGGCTCAAGTCAAGGTCGGCATCAATGGTTTCGGTCGGATCGGTCGCAACCTGTTCCGCGCCGCGTACGAGTCCGACGCCGAGATCGAGATCGTCGCTGTCAACGACATCACCGATGTACCCACGCTCTCCCACCTTTTGAAGTACGACTCGATCCTGGGACGCTTCCCCGGTGATGTGACCGAGGGCGACGGGTCGATCACGGTCGACGGCAAGGAGGTCAAGGTCCTCGCCGAGCGCGATCCGGCGGCACTGCCTTGGGGTGATCTCGGCGTTGACGTCGTGATCGAGTCGACGGGCTTGTTCACCAAGCGCGCCGACGCGTCCAAGCACCTCGACGCAGGTGCCCGAAAGGTCATCATTTCCGCGCCGGCCACAGAGCCCGACGTGACCGTGGCGCTTGGCGTGAACTTCGAGCGCGACTACGACCCCGAAGCGCACCACATCATCTCGAACGCGTCGTGCACTACCAACTGCCTCGCGCCGTTCGCAAAGGTGATCAACGACACGGTCGGGATCGAGCGCGGCCTGATGACGACAATCCACGCCTATACCGCCGACCAGCGTCTCCAGGACATGCCTCACTCGGACCTGCGCCGGGCCCGTGCCGCGGCGCTCAACCTGATCCCGACCACGACCGGCGCCGCCAAGGCCGTCGGCCTTGTGTTGCCCGAGCTTCAGGGCAAGCTGAACGGCTTCGCGATGCGGGCCCCGGTTGCGACCGGCTCGGTGGTCGACCTGGTCTGCGACGTCGCGCGTGAGACCAGCGCCGATGAGATCAACGCGGCGGTCAAGGAGGCCGCAGACGGGCCTCTCGCCGGGATCCTCGCCTACACGGAGGACTCGATCGTCTCGACCGACATCGTCAAGGACGCGCACTCGTCGATCTTTGACGCGGGACTGACGATGGTCATGGAGGGGACGATGGTCAAGGCCGTCTCCTGGTACGACAACGAGTGGGGCTACTCCAATCGTGTTGTCGAGCTCGCGGCGCAGGTCCTGCCGGCGGGCGCGTAGATCCCGATGGCCCGCGCGGGGGTTGCAAGCGTCCGTGACGCGCCGGTCGAGGGCCGGCACGTGCTGCTGCGCGCGGACCTGAACGTCCCGCTAGCCGACGGGAGCGTTGCCGACGACACCCGGATCCGCGCGGCTGTGCCGACCATCGAGCACCTACTCGAACGCGACGTTGCCATCGTTCTCGCTGCGCACCTCGGCAGGCCGGATGGACGCGACCCGGGGTTATCCCTGGCGCCCGTTCGGGCACGCCTCGCCGACCTGATCGACGCCCCTGTGGAGCTGGCGCCGGCCGTTGTGGGCGACGACGTGACCGCCCGCGCGACGGCGACCCCGCCTGGCTCGGTGCTGCTCTTGGAGAACACCCGCTTCGAGGTGGGGGAGGTGAAGAACGATCCCGAGCTGGCGGAGCGTCTGGCGACGCTGGGCGATTTGTACGTGAACGATGCGTTCGGGGCCGCCCATCGCGCTCACGCGAGCACCGAGGGCGTGGCGCATCTGCTACCCGGCTTCGCGGGACTGCTGCTCGAACGCGAGCTCACGGAGCTGACCGCGGTGCGCGACCACCCGGCGCGTCCGCTGGTGGTGGTCCTTGGTGGCTCCAAGGTGACCGACAAGATCGGTGTGCTCGAGCGCTTCGGTGAGATTGCCGACCGGATCCTGATCGGCGGCGCCATGTGTTTCGCCTTCTTCCGCGCCCAGGGGATTGCGACAGGGGACAGCCTGGTCGACGACGACGGCGTTGACCTGGCGCGCTCACTGCTCGAGGCCGATTTCGCAGACAAGATCGAATTGCCAACCGACCTGGTTCTAGGCGACAGTTTCTCGGCCGACGCCGAGCGGCGCGCGACGGGCGGGGTGGCGGTAGGGGACGGCTGGATGGGACTCGATGTGGGCCAGCGGACAGTCGTGGCCTACGCCGGGGCGATCGCGCAGGCCGGCACCGTCCTCTGGAACGGCCCGATGGGCGCATTCGAGCTGGACCCATTCGCGTCCGGAACGCGCGGCGTCGCAGAGGCGGTGGCCGCGGCGTCCGGTCACACCGTTGTTGGCGGCGGCGATTCGGCCGCCGCGATGGCGAAGTTCGGGCTCGCCGGACAGGTGGACTGGGTTTCCACGGGCGGTGGCGCGTCGCTGGAACTGCTCGAGGGCAAGGAGCTGCCGGGTGTGGCGATTCTGCGCGAGTCGGAGAAGGCCCGCGCATGAGCGATCGCCGTCCGTACCTCGCAGCGAACTGGAAGATGCACAAGACCGTTGGCGAGGCGGCGGCATTCTTCGACGGCTTCCTCGGCGAGGTCGAGCGTGTCGAGGCCGACATCGTGATCTGCCCGTCCTTTACCGCGCTTCGCGCGGCAGTCGAGCGTTGCCGGGGCACCGCCGTCCGGGTGGCCGCCCAGAACATGCACCAGGACGCCGAGGGTGCCTATACGGGTGAGGTATCGGCGCGGATGCTGAGCGATGTCGGCGTCGACGCGGTCGTGCTGGGCCATTCCGAGCGCCGCCAGTACTTTGCCGAGTCCGATGGCGCGCTGGCGCGCAAGCTCGGCGCGGCGCTGGCAGCCGGCCTCGAGCCGATTCTCTGCGTTGGGGAGAGCGAGCAGCAGCGCGACGCCGACCAGACCGAGGGGGTGCTCGCACGGCAGGTGCGGGCAGCACTCGAGGGTGCCAGCGATGACCACCTGGCTCGGGTCGTCATCGCCTACGAGCCGATCTGGGCAATCGGTACCGGGCGCACCGCCACCTCCGATCAGGCCCAGGCCGCATGCGCGCATATCCGTTCCCTGGTGGGTGAGCGCGAGGCCACCGCCGCCGCATCGGTGCGTGTCCTGTACGGCGGATCGGTCAAACCTGCCAATGCCGTGGAACTGCTCGGCCAGGCTGACATCGACGGCGCCCTCGTCGGCGGTGCGGCCCTCGAACCTGCCAACTTCCTGGCGATCTGCCGGGCGGCATGAGCCCGGACGCGACGTTCCCCGGCGTTGCGCTTGTGATTCTCGACGGCTGGGGCCTGGCGCCAGCCGGGCCCGGTAACGCGGTCGAGCAGGCGAACACTCCCGTGTTCGACCGCCTGTGGGAGACCTGCCCGCACACGACTCTCTCGGCAAGCGGTCCCGACGTTGGGCTGCCGCCGGGCCAGATGGGCAATTCGGAGGTTGGACACCTGAACCTCGGAGCCGGATCGATAGTGCCCCAGGATCTGGCCCGCATCGACGCAGCGATCGCCGACGGGAGCTTCTTCGAAAACGATGCGCTCCTGACCGCCTGCGCCGCGGCGCGTGCTTCTCCGAGGGGCCGGCTCCATCTGATGGGCCTGGTCTCCGACGGCGGTGTGCATTCGGGCTGGGAGCACATCGAAGCCTGCGTCGAGTTGGCGGCGCGCGAGGGCGTGCCAGACCTGGTCATCCACGCGTTCACCGACGGCCGCGACACCCTGCCCACGTCGGGCGCCGGCTACGTCGCGGAGCTGGAGCGCTGGCTGCGCCGGGCCGGCCGGATCGGAACCGTCTCCGGCCGCTACTACGCGATGGACCGCGACCGGCGCTGGGAGCGCACCAAGCTCGCGTTCGACGCGATCGTCCACGCTCGGGGTGTGCCTGCCGAGTCGGCTGCAGCGGCCATCGAGGCCTCGCACGAGCATGGGGAGACCGACGAGTTCGTCCGCCCCGCGGTGATTGGCGACTACGATGGGACGGCGCCCGGCGACGTGGCAATCCACTTCAACTTCCGTCCCGACCGGGCTCGCCAGCTAGTGCGTTCGCTCGGCGAGGCCGATTTCGGGGAGTTTCCCCGCGGGCCCGACCCCGGGGCCGAGCTGACCACGCTCACTGAGTACCGGTCGGGTTGGACCTACCCGGTTGTCTTTCCCCCGGCGCGGCCCGCGGTGACGCTGGCGCAGGTGATCGCTGCCGCGGGCGAACGCCAGCTACACGTCGCCGAGACCGAGAAGTACGCCCACGTCACCTACTTCTTCAACGGCGGGCGCGAGGAGGAGTGGCCAGGCGAAGTGCACAGCCTGGTCGAGTCGCCCCGCGACGTGCCGACCTACGACCAAAGGCCGGCGATGAGCGCCCAAGCGGCGGCGGAAGCGTTCGTCGCTGGCTGGCGCGAGCGGGCTCCGCGCTTCGCGATCATCAACTTCGCCAACCCCGACATGGTCGGCCATACGGGCGTCGTTCCGGCGGCGGTGTCAGCTGTCGAGACCGTCGACGCATGCCTTGGGGAGGTTCTGGCGGCCGTGCGCGTGACCGGCGGTGCAGCAATTGTCACCGCCGACCACGGCAACGCCGAGCACATGCGCGAGCCCGACGGGTCGCCCAACACCGCGCACACAACAAACCCAGTTCCTTTCGTCGTGACCGCCGGAGGAGTGGATCTGGCCGAGGGTGGGATCCTCGCCGACGTCGCTCCGACCGCTCTCGCCCTGCTTGGAATCGAGCAGCCGGCGGAGATGACCGGCCGCTCGCTCTTGGTCTAGCGCGTGCGCGCCGACCCCAACCGTCTTCGCTTCGAGGTCCATGCGCGCGACGGAGTCGCCCGGAGGGGCACCCTGCAAACCGGCCACGGGCCGATCGAGACCCCAGCTTTCATCCCGCTCGCGACGACCGCGGCGGTCCGCGGCCTCGATACCGACGAGGTGGCCGCTCTGGGCTACGACATGGTCCTGGGCAATACCTTCCACCTCTTCCTGCGCCCCGGCGCCGAGCGGATCGCCCGACTGGGCGGCCTTCACCGCTTTATGCGCTGGGAACGCGCGATCATCACCGATTCGGGCGGCTTTCAGGTCTTCTCGCTGGCGCACGGCAACGTCGCCGATGAGATCAAGGGCCGTCGCGGCGCCGCGGGCGACCACGGCTCGATCCTCGAGATCGCGGAGGAGGGGGTGCGGTTTCGCTCCTACCTCGACGGGACCGAACAGTTCATGGGGCCGGAAGAGTCGATGGCGGTTCAGGCGGCCCTCGGCTCGGATATCGCTCTCGCGTTCGACGAGTGCACCCCGTACCACGCCGACCGCGACTACACGGCGCGTTCGACCGAGCGGACCCACCGCTGGCTCGACCGCTGTACCGCCTGGAACGAGGCCAACGCACCTGGGGCACAGGCCCTTTTCGGGATCGTCCAGGGGGGCGTCCACGAGGACCTGCGCCGCGAGTCGTGCGAGCGGGTCGCGGCCGCCGGGATCGATGGGATCTCGATCGGTGGCACGCTCGGCCGCGACAAGGACGAGATGCGCGGCGTGCTCGACTTCACCGTTCCGCTGCTTCCGAACGATGCGCCGAAACACCTGCTCGGGATCGGCGAACCCGACGACCTGCTCGCGGGCATCGCGCTGGGGCTAGACGTCTTTGACTGCGCGGTACCGACGCGCCTGGGGCGTCACGGCGTCGCGCTGGCGCCGCTGCCCGACGATCGCTTCCGGATGAATATGCGCTCGACCAAGCTCGCCGAGGACCAGGGGCCGCTGGTGGACGACTGCCCCTGTCCGGCCTGCCAGCGCCACACGCGCGCCTACATCCACTACCTCTCGCGTGCGGAGGAGCTGACGGCGGTGCGCTTGTTGACCGTGCACAACCTCGTCTACCTCGAGCGGCTGATGGCAGGCGCGCGTGAGGCGATCCTGGCGGGCCGTTTCGACGCCTACCGGGAAGCGTCGATGGCGGGCAAGGCCCCCTGGGCCGTTGCTACTCCAGGTTCGAGCGGATGAACTCTTCGAGGCTGTCGATCTGCGCGCTGAGCTCGTCCGAGATCAGTCGCCCCAGGTCGGTGTCCTGACCCGCGTCGGTGACGAGCAGGACCACGCCGGCGATGACCGCCGCGAGGACACCGATAAGCAGCAAGACGCCGAGGAACTTCAGGAATCCGCCGCCACTCTTTTGCGCGCGCTCATCGCGCGCCGGCGCCGAGCGGGCGCGGGGCGGAGGTGGCACGTAGGCGGGCTCGGGGGCAACCGGGGTTGCGATATCGGGCGAGTCGGCCATCGCCCGGGTCGCCTCGGTCGGAAGCGCGGCGCCGGCCGCCATCGCGCGGGTCGGGGCGGTGTCGCTTGGTAGCGGAGGCTCGTCGCCCGAGATCCCTGCCCGCAGCGCGGTGGAGAGCTCCTTGGCCGAGGAATAGCGGCTGTTCACGTCACCTTCGAGCGCGCGTAGAACGGCACGCGAGAGTGTCTCCGGGACGCTGGGGTCGTACGAGCTGGGCGGCAGTGGACTCTCGCTCTCGCGGCGGGTCGCCAGCTCGGCGAGGGTCGTACCCTCCCAGGGTAGGCGGGCGGTGAGCATCTGGTAGACGACGACGCCTAGTGCGTAGACGTCGGCCGCGGGCGTGGTCTCCTCGCCACGGGACTGCTCGGGCGATAGGTAGGCGGCCGTGCCGACGACGCTACCCACCTGAGTCAGGCGCGTCTGCTCGGCGGCCCTCGCGATCCCGAAGTCGGTGAGTTTCACCGTCATCTCGTCGGTCGGCGGCTCGTGCGAGCCCTTGCCGCTGGGGCGTCCGGCGGGGCCGCCGATCACCATCAGGTTTCCCGGTTTGACGTCGCGGTGGATGATCCCCTGGCGGTGCGCGTACTCAAGGCCGGCGCAGGACTGAACTCCGATCGAAACGGCGATCTCAGGCCCGAGGCGACCGCGACGCTGCAGCAGCTGCGCCACCGAGCGGCCCTCGACATACTCCATGACGATGTAGTGGCGATCGTCGTCCACGCCCGTGTCGTAGACCTGCACGATGTTGGGATGGATCAGCCGGGCCACCGCCAGTGCCTCGCGTCGGAAGCGCGCGACGAACTTGTCGTCGTCGGAGAGGTGCTCGGCCAGGATCTTCACCGCTACCGTGCGCTCGAGCACGCGGTCGGTGGCACCGTAGACCGTGGACATGCCACCCGAACCCAGGCGGTCGCCAAGCTCGTAGCGCTCCGAGATGACCCCGGCGCTCATCCTTCTATGCCTCCGCTGGGCGGCTTGGATCCGCCGCCACCCGAGTTGCCGTTTCCGGAGTTGCCCGAGTTGCCGTTGCTCTGACCTTGTCCGGAGTTACCGGGCTGTTCCTCGGTGTCCTCAGGCGCGGTTTCGGGCTCGACGATCTCGGGCTCGACCGTCTCCGTTGGCTCGAGCGGTTGTTCCTCCGGGGGCGGGATCGTGCCCGCCTCACCGCTCGCGCCGGTGTCGGGCTCGCACTGATCTTCGGCCAGCTCGACGAGGTTCTGGCTCGCGTCCAGAAGGGCGCCGCGGACATCGTCCCCGACCGTCTCCGGATCGAGGTTGCTGATTGTCTGCGAGAACGAGCGCGCGGCGCTCAAGGCCGTGTCGCAATCGCCCGCGCCAACTGCGGTGCTGATCGTGTTGAGTTGGGAAAGGAGGCTGTCTCCCTGGTCTCTCGGGATCGTGATGTCGTCGCCAGATCCCCCGCACGACGTGAGGGCCACAGAGCAAGCGAGGACGCTAAGCGCCCCCGCCATGGAGCGAAACCCCGTCATGCAGGCCAGTCTATGGGCGCGGGTGGCGGTCATTGGCCGAGATACAGGCGTCGTCCGAGGTGTTCGGGCAGATCTGCCGCAGCGATGGCGTCGGCTGCGCGGTCGATGTCGTAGTCGGTGCGGTGATATCGGGCGCTCCAGGTGGTGGTGTCGAGCTCCATCCAGGCAGCTCGGGCGTCGCCGTCGCGCGGCTGTCCGACGCTGCCCGGGTTGATCAGCCATCGCGAGGACGAAAGGTCGAGCTCGGCACCGGCGCGCTCCGGGGCCCCGTCGGTGGCCTCGGGGTCGTCGCCCTCCTCGGCGTGGAACGAGAGGGCAACGTGCGAGTGCCCGATCAGGCTCACACGCGCGGCCTGCTCGGCGAGGCACTCACCCGCCTGTTCGGTCCAGAGCACGTATTCCCAAACGTGGTCGCGCGGGGAGGCGTGGTAGATGGCCACCTCCTCGCGACTCTCGTCGGCGGGCTTGAGCTTCGCCAGGAAGTCGCGCGAGTCGTTGGAAAGCACCCCGTCGGTCCAGCGCGCGGCCTCCGCAGCGGCGGGGGAGAAGGTCGTGACATCGAGCGCACCCAGCACCGCGAGGTCGTGGTTGCCTGCAAGCGAGACGGCGCAGCGCTCCTGTACCAGCGCCGAGCATTCGTTCGGGTGCGCGCCGTAGCCCACCACGTCGCCAAGGCTCCAGATCTCGTCCACGCCCACGTGCTCGATCTCGGCCAAAACCGATTCGAGTGCGGGCAGGTTCGCATGGATGTCGCTGACGATGGCGAGGTGCATATGTGTTCACGGGCGACTCGGTCGCGAGACCAGGTTCGCCGGGTGGTAGCGGCGTTGTTCAGTCGTATCGTAGGAGGGGATGGGAGTCGGGTCCGTGCGGGATGTCTGGAGTCGTTCGCCGGCGGTGCGTCTGGGGATTGCGGCGGCCGCGATGCTCTTAGTCGCCGAGGGCGCTGCGCTCCTGCTCTCACCTTCCGACCTACCGCCGCCACCGCCCGACCTCGATCCCTCCGGCCTCTTCACGGTCGACGAGCTGCGGCGTGCCGATGACTTTCGCTCGGGCCAGCGCCTGCTCGCGCTTGGCGGTCTCGCGTCGCAGGCGCTCGTGATCGGCGCGCTCGCGGTCGGGCGCCCGGCGTTTGCACGCCGCCGTCTTCAGCGGCTCGGCGGGCGCAGGGTGCTGGGCACCGCGGTCGCCGGGGCGATCGTCGTCACGGCTGCCGAGCTCGCGTCGTTCCCAACCTCCCTGATCGCACACGAGCGGGCTGTCGATGCGGGGCTCTCGACCCAGTCACTGGGTGGCTGGCTCTCCGACCTGGGGCTCTCGCTCGCGATCACCGCCGCGATCGCCGCTCCGGCTGTGGCTGTCCTGGCGATGCTGGTTCGAAGATTCCCGCGCGGCTGGTGGGCGCCGGGCGCCATCGCCGTGGTGGCCTTCGGGGCGATCACCTCGCTGCTGACTCCGGTCCTCATCGCTCCGGCCTTCAACGACTTCGAGCCGTTGCCGAAGGGCAGCGAGCTGCGGGCCGCCGTGATCGGCCTTGGCGAGCGGGCCGACGTGGAGATCGGCGAGGTCTATAGCGTCGATTCGAGCCGCCGGTCAAGCACGCTGAACGCCTACGTCGCGGGAATCGGTCCGACCAAGCGGGTCGTCCTCTACGACACGCTCGTCAGCGACGCCGAGCGTGCGGAGCTGGAGTCCGTCGTCGCCCACGAGCTTGCGCATGTCGCCAACTCCGACATCCCGCGCGGTCTCGCGTTCCTCGCCATCGTTGGGCCGCTCGGCCTGCTCTTCGTTCGCGAGCTCGCGAACGGGCTCTCGCGGCGCGCCAGCTTCGAGCCGGGAGCGCCCGGCTCGGTACCGGCGCTCCTGCTCTCCCTCTCGGTTGCTGCCTTTCTCGTCAACATCCCGGCCAACCAGCTCTCGCGCGCCGTCGAGCGCAGCGCCGACCGGTTCGCTCTCGAGCTCACCGGCGAGCCAGACGCCCTCATCGACCTGCAGACCCGGCTCGCTCGCACCAACCTCTCCGACCCCGATCCTCCGGCCTGGAGCCGGATCCTGTTTGGCACCCACCCGACGACGCTCGAGCGGATCGGGTCGGCTCGCGCCTACGAAGCCGGCCGGCGCTAGGGCGTCGACCGACCTCAGAGGCGCTCTCCGCCACTAGGTTGTGCGGCGATGCGCCCTTCGGTATCAGTGATCGTGCCCTTCAAGGGCAGTCGCGCGGATGCTGAACGAGTGCTTAAGCAGCTGCATTCGCTCGAGATCGAACCGGGCGATGAGCTGATCGTCGCCGATAACTCACCTACCGCCACCATTCGATCCGTTGGCCGCGTCCGTGCTGTACGCGCTCCGCGTTTCGCTTCGTCTTACTACGCGCGAAATGCGGGCGCGGAAGCCGCTAGGGGTGAGTGGCTTTTGTTTACGGACTCGGATTGCCTGCTCCACACGTCCCTGATCCGCGACTATTTCGAGGTTGCCCCAAGCGCAGACTGCGGGATTCGCGCGGGGGAGCTCGATGCCGCGAATCAACGCGCCCTGATCGCCGACTATGAGCGCAGTCGAGGCCGCCTCGAGGTGGCGCCGCACCTCGAGCTGCTGCCGGGGCCTGCCGGCATCACCGCGAACCTCCTGGTCAGGCGCCAGGCCTGGGAGGCCATCAACGGGTTCGCCGAAGTGCGGTCGGGGGCCGACCTTGATTTCTGCTGGCGCGCGCAAAGTGCGGGCTGGGGCTTCGAGTACTGGCCCCAGGCCCGTGTGAGTCACTTGCACTGCGAGACTCTCCGCACGATGCTGCGCAAGGCGCGGCGTTACGGTCCGGGTCAGGCTTGGCTCAACGCCATCTACCCCGGGAGCTCCCCGCCGCGAAAGCTCCCGCTCGAGCTTCTTCGGGCGCTTGCCGGAGCAGCTATCTGGCCGCTGTGCCTGCAGCCTCGGCGCGGTCTTTATAAGGCGCTCGACGGCTTGTGGGCCGCCGCGTACGTCTTTGGCTACCGGTTCGACGTGAACCAGCCGCGTACCCTGACGCTCCCTGCCAGCCCGGAGGGGTCGACAGCCGGCTAGCGGGCGAGCGCGGATCGGGCCCAGTCCGCGGTGCGGCGAATCCCTTCAGCCAGATCCACCTTGGCCTCCCAACCGAGCTCGGAGGTCGCGCGGTTCGAGGCGATCGCGATGCGTTCGACCTCGCCGGGGCGGTGGGGCGCAAGCTCAGGCTCAAAGCTCGCGTCCAGGGAGTCGGCAATGGTCCTTCCGAGCTCGTGCACGTCGCACTCGCGCCCCGTCCCAATGTTGAAAGCGCCGCCGGCATCGCTTGCCGACGCCGCGAGGAAGGCATCCACCACGTCGCCGACGTAGATGTAATCGCGGGTTTGCCCGCCGGTTCCGAAGACCTTAGGGGTGGCGTCGTTGATGAGCGCTCCACAGAAGATCGCCACAACCCCGGCCTCGCCGTGAGGGTCCTGGCGCGGTCCGTAGACGTTCCCGAGCCGCAGCGCGGCGCTCGCCAGGCCATGCAGCCGCGAATAGAGATTCAGGTAGCCCTCGGCCGCCAGCTTCGACTGACCGTAGGGAGCGTCCGGGCGGCAATCTGCCGCCTCGGGCAGCGGCAGTTCACGGCCAGATCCCTCGCCGTAGATCGCCCCGCCGGTCGATGCGAGCAAGAAGCGTTTCGTGCCGCACCGAACCGCGGCCTCGAGCAGGTTGATCGTCCCGCCGACGTTGATGTTCAGGTCGAACAGGGGGTCGGACACCGACCGGCGTACGTCGATCTGAGCGGCGAGGTGGAAGACCTGCTCAGGCATGTGCTCCTCGAACAGGGCGTCGACCGTGGCCGCATCGGAGACATCCCCCTCGACGAGCACCGCGCCCGCCTCGAAGGCGGCCGCGAGGTTGTCGCGGCGCCCCGACGAGAGGTCGTCGAGGACCACCGCGTCGTCGCCTCGCGCGACCAGAGCGTCCACCAGATTCGAGCCGATGAAGCCCGCTCCGCCTGTGATCAAACACCTCAAGGCCGCAAAGACTAAACCCCGCGGGATTCCTCCATACACTCGCCGCGATGGCGGGCGATCCGATTGCAGGGCTGCGAACCGCGATCGATACCGCCGTCGCCACGTTCGACGCCAAGCTAGGTCCTCGTCCAACCCTCGAGCGCCCGCCGCAGGCCGAGCTCGGCGACTACTCCACCAACGCCGCGATGCTGCTCGCTTCTTCCGTCGGCGCCGCGCCCCGGGAGATCGCGGAGCGACTGGCAGTAGAGATCCCAAAAGCGCTCGGAGATGACGTCGACCGCATCGAGGTTGCGGGTCCGGGCTTCGTCAACCTGTTCATGTCGGACGGGTGGCACCGCCGTTCCGTCGCCGAGCTGCTTGCGGACGACTCGTTCGGCTGTCGTCGGCCAGAGGGGGCAAAGATCCTGCTCGAGTTCGTCTCCGCGAATCCAACCGGGCCGCTCACCGCCGCCGGTGGGCGAGGGGCCGCCTACGGGGATTCACTCGGGCGCGTGCTTCAGGCCGCCGGGGCGGAGGTGAGCCGCGAGTACTACCTGAACGACGCGGGAACTCAGATTCGCAACTTCGCTGCGTCGATCGCGGCGCGAATACGAGGCGAGGAGCTGCCCGAAGACGGCTATGCCGGTGAGTACATCGCAGAGCTTGCCGCGGAGCTCGCCGGGCAGGGGGTGTTGGGCGACGATCTCGACGGTCTGGCGCGGGCGGGAACGGAGGCGATGCGGACGCGAATCGCCGCTACGCTCGAGCGCTTCGGTGTCCGGTTCGACACCTGGACCTCCGAGCGCGACTTGCTCGAGCGCGGCGTCCTGCGCGAGACGATCGGCGATCTCGAGTCGGAAGATCACGTTTACCAGACCGACGGCGCGACCTGGTTCCGCACCACGGAGCTCGGCGACGACAAGGACCGGGTGCTGATCCGCTCCGACGGCGAGCCCACCTACTTCGCTACGGATGTGGCCTACCACCGCGACAAGCTTGCCCGCGGCGCGGAGCTGATGATCGTCCCGCTCGGCGCCGATCACCACGGCTACGTGCCGCGGATGCGCGCCGCGGTTGAGGCACTCAGTGGCGACCCCGACCGCTACGAGGCGCCCATCATGCAGCTGGTGAACATTGTCGAGGGCGGTGTTCGCGCACGGATGTCTAAGCGGGCCGGCGACTTTGTCACGCTTGACGAGCTGATCGACGACATCGGCGCCGACGCCGCGCGTTGGTTCCTGACCGCCCGCAGCCACGACACCGCGCTCGACCTCGACCTCGACCTCGCGCGCAAGGCTTCGCAGGAGAACCCGGTCTACTACGTGCAGTACGCCCACGCCCGGATCACGGGCATCATCGTTAAGGCAGAGCGCGAGCGGGCCCGCGGGGCCGACGACGCCGTCGCGGCCGCCGGAGCACTCGCCGCGCTCGAGCAGCCCTGCGAGCCGGCGGAGCGCGCGCTGGTCCGTCGCCTGCTCGAGCTGCCCGCGGAGGTTGCCGTTGCAGCCGACCGCCGCGCCCCGCACCGGCTCTGCGCTTTTGCGACCGCGACGGCAGCGGATTTCCATGCGTTCTACCGCGATTGCCGGGTGGTTGGCGCGGACCACGAAGCCGGCGTTGTCGGTCTTGAGGCGGCGCGCCTCGGGGTTTCGCTGGCCGCGAAGCGGATCATTGCGACCACGCTTGGGCTCGTCGGGGTCGGCGCGCCCGAGCGGATGTAGCGCCCTAGGCCGTTCAGCGACGGCCGCATGCGCGGCGAGTCATTCGAATCTCTCGACGCGTGCGCGATATGCGTTTCGATATGCGTTTCGATATGCGCTTCATGGCGTACTTGGACGCGACTTGGCCGGCGCGGGCATGGGGCCGGTGCGTGCGGCGCTTGGTGCGAAGCCGTTTCATGCGCGCCTTGAGCCGCGCGAGCTCACGCTGGCAAGCGGGGGAGAAGGTCTCGTTCGCCTTGGGGGAACCGCCGCCCACGCCGCCACCGGAACCGCCGCCCACGCCGCCACCGGAACCGCCGCCCGCGCCGCCACCGGAACCGCCGCCCGCGCCGCCACCGGAACCGCCGCCCGCGCCGCCACCGGAACCGCCGCCCGCGCCGCCACCGGAACCGCCGCCCGCGCCGCCACCGGAACCGCCGCCCGCGCCGCCACCGGAACCGCCGCCCGCGCCGCCACCGGAACCGCCGCCCGCGCCGCCACCGGAACCGCCGCCCCATGGCGCCATCGGGCTCATGCCCAGTGCAGCGGCCAGATCGCTCGGGCATCCTGGATACGTCGAGGAGTCGCGACCGTTTCGCTCCAGCAACGCGCAGTACGCGAGCTTGGCGACGTGGGTGCCCCACTTGAGCACGCCCGAGCCGACCTCCGCGGGAGCGCGCGGGTTGTCAGTTGGCTCAACCGACGTATGAATCAGAACCGCAGCGAGATCGCTGTCGTCCATCAGCGTGTTGAGCAGGTGGATGAGGGTGCGTGCTTGCTGCCGTTCGGTCACGGGGTTCGGACCGGTCGTGGTCGCTCCGGTCTCCGTAACCCAGATCATGCGACCCGGCAGGTACTGATCCCTGATGCTCCGGATCTGGTCCATGATCGTCTTGAACTGGCCGTCGAGCGTTTCCATTTCGTCGATCCATGGGTACGGATGAATCCCAATGCCATCGGTCGGTCGAATCGGGTCCAGCCCCCCCGCCGCGGCGAACCGCCGCATGAAGGTCGGCATGGACATGTTGCCTCCGGAACGGTCCACCTGCGAGTAGGTGAGACTCCCGACAATGATGGGTATCGACGGGTTCGCAAACCGGATTGCACCTGCGGCGTGGCGGAACATGTTTGCGTAGTGCTCCGGATTCGGGCCGCCGGCGATCGCGAACGCACCCCGCCAATTGGGCTCGTTCCAGATTTCGAAGGCGACGGCGTCCGGATACCTAAGTGTCGCCTGGTAGGCGAAGCGTTCCCACTTATCGATGTTCGCCGAGTCCGGCGGGCAAAAGATCGCCGGACCATCGCACGGGAGGCCGCCCCGGGCCCAAGCGGGTGAGCCTTGTAAAATGATCAGCGGTCGCATGCCGGCCGCTTGAATCGAAGCGATGCGGCGGTCGTACACGCTCCAGTCCTGCCGCAATCTGTCTCGATCGACGTCAGCCCATGAGATGACGATCCGATCGATCTGAGCCCCCGTGTCGACCTCGAGGAGATTTAGGTTGTCGTCCGCCTGAGCGGGAGGCGCAGCGAAAGAGTTGTTGTAGCCAGAGAGCGGCGCGGCGACGGCGGCTGGGGCCAGGGTCCCAAAGGCAACTACGCCGAAGAGGACGCAGAGCGTCGAAAGTACCGATCTAGCTTGAGTTGCCATTCCCTGAGCGCGGGAGGTTGCACCGGACCCCTGAGCGAGTCGAGGCAAAGTAGCAATGCGCCGAGCCCTCGTCAAGGAGCAACTGTTGCGGCTGCGGCGGCTCGAAGCTCGCGCTCAAAACGCGCTCGGCGCCACTTCAGCGCGTGCGCTCGGACAGCGCCGCTGTCGTAAGCATCGGGGTCAAAGGCATCGAGCAGTTTTTGGAGTGACGCGACATCCGCGCTCCGGAAGAGCTCGCCGGTGACTCCCGGCACGACGGTTTCCATCGCGCCGCCTCCGGCGAACGCTATGACCGGTCGCCCACATGCCATAGCCTCCACGGGGACGAGTCCGAAGTCGTCCTGGCTCGGAAACACCACCGCGGCCGCGCGCTGCATCAACGGCACCAGTTCATCGTCCGAAAGGTGCCCCGTGAACTCCACGTTCGCAGGCGCCGAACGTCGCAGTCTCGCCAGCTCAGGACCATCGCCGACCATCACTAGCCGCTTGTTGATGCCACGAAAGGCGTCCACTGCGAGGGTGGGGCGCTTGTACGGCTCGATCATGCGGCTGCTGAACAGGTAGAACCCGTCGTGGCCGGCCTTTTCGGAAGGAGTGAACCGATCGCAATCGACAGGCGGCCAAATCACGGCGGCCTCGCGGCCATAGTTTGCAGCGATCTGCCGGGCCACGTAGTGCGATTCCGCTACGTAGGAGGTGACCCGTGAGGCCGCGGATCGATCCGCCCGGCGGATGCCCGCTGCCATGACCTTGAGAGCAGCCGACCCGGCGCGGCCGCCGGGAACCCGTGCCGAGTATTCCTCAGTCATCGACCAAGCGAACCGGAGCGGGCTATAGCAGTAGCAGAGCTGAGGAGCGCGGTTCTTGGTCCTGAAGCCGTGTGCGAAAGCGTAGGACGAAGTGATCAGCAGATCGGCACGCGGGAGGCGCTTGGCGCGGACGAGTGCTGGATAGAGAGGAGCGAGCGAGCGGTAGTTGTGGAGCAGCCAACGCCGCTCCGGCAAAACCGACCGGAAGCGATCGGAGACGCCCATGCGCTCGGCCGTATCCGTGCGACCGAGGATCGTCCAGAACTCGGCGTCCGGGAATAGCTTCGCCATCGCGGCGGCGATCCGCTCGGCGCCGCCGAACATCTCGGTGAAGTCGTGCGCCAGGATGATCCTGGCTCCTGATAGCGGGTCAGTAGCCGTAGTAGTACTCGTACGTCTCGTCGCCATGGCGAAGCCCGGTCACCACCACGCCGCTAGGCCGCGACGGTAGGTGACTCAACGCGGCCTTGGCCGCACGGACCTGATCGCGCGTAGTCTGCTGTACGCGTACGCACAGCAGAACCGCCTCAGCATCGGACGCCAGCTCGAGCGGATCAGCTACCGAGAGCAGCGGGCTCCCGTCGAGAACCACGAAGTCATAGGCCTTCGAGACCTTCTCGAGGAAGGCGTTGAACCTCTCACTCTGCAACAGCTCAGGGGCGTTGTAGACGGGGACTCCTGCCGTGATTACGACCATCGAGCCGGCCAGGTCCGAACCTGTTGGCTTGCCGATCTCGAATACCGTGAGGGGCGGTCGCAGATTGACTACCTGCAAGATCTCGGACGGCGTCGCGTCGCCTTGGAGGTAGTCGGTGAGCCCAGGGGCGCGCTTCAGTCCGAGTCGCCGCGAGAACGAGGGCCTTCGCAGATCGCATTCGACCAGCAGGACGCGGGCGCCGGTTAGCGCGGCGGCGCTCGCAAGCGAGATCGCCACGGTCGACTTGCCCTCCTGAGGAAGCGGACTCGTGATCAGCACCGACCGCGGCGCCTTATCGTCGGCCAGGTGGCCGAGGTTCACCCGCAGCACCCGGAAGGCTTCGAACTGGCTCTCGGTCGGCGGCGGTTGTCCGTTGGATGCAAGCCCGGTGTACGAGAAGGCCGCCTCGCCGATACGACCGAGGATCGCCATATCGAGCTCCTGGTGGACCTCCTGAGCGTTGTGCAGGCGACGGTCGAGCGTCTCGCGGACGAAGGCGAGGATGATCGCGACGATCAATCCGAGGACTCCGCCCAGGATCGCGTCGCGCGCCACCTGCGGGGACGTCGGGTCCTCGGGGACTCGGGCCTCTTCGATGATCCTGACGGGGTCGATAATGGACTCAAGGCCCTGGATTCGTTGCAGGCTCGCTTCGAGGATCGAGATTCGAATGCCCGGAAGCGGTTTCTGCCGGTTGGCCTCGCGCAGCTCGTCCTTCAGGAACTCCTCGGCGTTCTGCAGGTTGTCCTTGGCGTCGGCGAGGGCCAGTCGCGCCGACTCGCGCGAATAGGCGTTCGAGACCTGGCTCGCGAACTCGGGATCTCCAGAGACCGCCGACACGGTGACGAGGTTCGTGGTGAGGTCGACGTTGGTCGACACCATCCGCTCCACCTCGGCGGGCGTCAGATCCGTATCGAGCTCGCGCCGGACGTTGCGAGTAACGGCCGGACTCGTGATCTCCTCGGCCGCGATGGTAGATCGCTGGATGGGAGACAGGTCAGGGAAAATCTGGCCGCCTTGCCCCAGCAGCGCAAGGTCCTGCAGCGGATCCCGGTAGCGGAGCTGCGACGCGGCGGTGTATTCGGTGGGCTGGGAGAGCGCACTGGCGAGCGATCCGGCGATCGCGATCCCGACGACGATCATAATCAAGAGGCGTCGCCTACGAATCACCCGTAAGTAGTCGCCGACTGTCGCGAATCGCGGTCCTTGTTCGGTCATCTCGCTGTGACGTTACTCAGGGAGCCTGAGTGCGAAGCCGCTCGGCGAGCGTGAGCGCACGAGCGGCGCCAGCGTCGTCACCTGACTCTTTCAAGGATCGGCTGAGCAGCCCGGCATGGAGCCAATTGGTCGGCTCGCGTGCCAAAGCCCGCCGAGCGTCCCGTCGGGCTTGCTCCGGTCGGTCGCGCTCAAGCAAGATCGTTGCTCTTAACGCATATGGACTAGCAGCCCAGGGCTCGGCGTCGACCGCCTCGTCGACCGTACGCTGTGCCTTGCCGAGCTGCCCGATCTCGAGGGACTCCAGACTTGCACGAATGCGCTCGGTGGCGACAACGGCCGGCACTTGGAGCGCTCCCGCGGCCACGCAGGTGATTGTCAGCGCGGTGCGTGCCAGGGCCTGCCTGGCCCCCTTTGACCGCTTGCGGCCAAAGGTTGGGGATGCGGCGGCGACCGAGCCGGCGAGCAGCGCAACTGTCGTCGTCGCGGTGGATTCCCAGATCCAGTCGATTCCCGCATGGAAGAGAAACACCACGTAAGCGGCGACGAGCGCCCCCCGCAGGGCTCGATCGTCGGCGCACCGCGAGTCGGCGAGAGTGCGAATTGCGGCGTAGAGCAGCGAGCCCAGCGCCGCCAGCAGCACCACCAACCCCACCAGTCCAAGCTCTGCCAGTGTCTCTAGGTACAGGGAATGGGCGTCCCGGACGCGCTCGCCTTCGAGAACGTCTCGGGCGTACCACAGGTCGAACGTCCCTGGGCCGCGACCGACGAGAGGCTCCGAGCCGAATGCGCGCGTCGCGGAGCCCCAGATCTCGTCACGGGATCCCTCGAGAGAGGTGAGGCGAGCACTGGAGTCTTCCTCGATCGCGGGATAGCCCGGAGACGTGAGCTGCTCGCCCGCTGTGTCGGCGACCCCGGGGACAACAAGCACCCCTGTGATTGCGATGCCGACGGCACCGGCGAGGGCCAGGGCTTGCGTCAGTCGCGGTCCCGGCCGAGGAATCTTCCGCCGCCGGGTTGCGGTCCATGCGCTGAGCAACGCGCATCCCCCAGCGGCTGCCATCAGCGCCAGTGCCACCAATGCGGCGCCGGCGTCGCCGATGCCCTGGGCGATTTCGGGGTGACCGCGCACAACCATGATCGCTGCGGCGGCAGCCGCCGCCGCCGCGATCGCGTGCACCACGAATACCCCTCGGCGACGCACCACGAGCAGACCCGTGAGGATGCCCACGCCCAAGACCAGGAAGCCCCCGCGCGAGTAGGTCAAATAGATAGTGCATGCAGCGATCGGCACGGCCGCAAGGGCGACTGCCCGGGTCGCCCTGCCCTCGAACTCGGAACTCAGGACGAGTCCCAGGACAGCCGCCATCGCAGCCCAGGAGGCGAGGGCGTTCCAGTACTCGAGCGGATAGGCGAGCCGGTCGGATGCGAAGGACGGACCGCTGACGAGTACGCCGGGGAGGATGCGACTGAGCAGTGCGAGCGCCGGTAGCGTGAGCAGGCCGGCCGCGACGCCTGCGGCTGCCGCCCTCCACCCGTGCCGGTCCACGGCCAGAAGCGCTAGGGCGATCACGCCTCCATACCCAAGCACGCGATTTAGTTCGCTGAAGGTGCGCTCCGCGCTTTCCGTCCAGATCAGGCTCGCCGCCGTCCAGGCCACAAGCGCCGCGAACGCCGCCAGCGGGAGGCTGCGCGTGGACGCGCCGCCGCGGGGGATGACGCCGAATGCCACACCCAGCGCCAGTGCCCACCACAGCCCAATCGTCGCCTGTCCGCGGAAGACGCTGTCGAGCCCGCCCCCGTTGAAAGCGACAAACAAAGGGATCACCGCTCCGGCGAGGAACGGGACTACGTTGCCCCACGAGTCCGGGGAGGTCCGACGCGAGGATGGGTCAGTATCGTCTTGAATCTTCACCGAGTGGCGCAACCTACGTACTTCCGTCCGCTACCTCGATATAGTTTTCGAGCGCGGGGTCCTTCGGCTAGAGGTCAATTGAACCGATAGCTTCGACAACAGCAAGTAGAAAAATGACTTTCACACTGACATCCAGGCGATTTCTCGGACCGGTTGCGGCGGCTATTGCCCTGCTGGCTGCCACATTTGTCCTGGCAATTCCCGGTTCGGCCGCCGCGGGCCAGCCCGCCATATGCGCGCAGTACCCGGACTTGCCGCAATGTGAGGAAGACGACGCCGGCGGCGGCGGCAACGAGAACGAGAACGACGGCGACGGCGACGGCGACGATCCCGTGGGCGGCGGCGGGGGTACCGGCAACGCCGATGGCGGTGACCTGCCTTTCACTGGCTATCCGCTCACTCCGCTGCTCGCCCTGCTGCTCGCACTCTTGGTAGCCGGGATGGCGATTCGCGCCTACCTCATCGTGCGCGACCGACTCCGGGTCGATTCCGCGGTCGACTCGCACTTCGGCGACCTCTAGAGCGCCTCTCAGTAGCGCTCGGTCGCTCGATCGTCTGGCGCTGGCTGACGTCTAGCGCATGCGCTACGCGCCCCAACTAAACTCCAAACTGGCTAGCAGGCCAGGGGATTCGATTTGAGTGACCACCGGTTCATCTGAAACGCGCGCAGCCGCAGGCGGAGACGCTATCTCGGACGCTCCATCACTCGACGCGTGGCTCGCTGGGGATCCGCGCGCCGAAGCCGACTTGTCGGATCGCAAGCGACCGGCGGAGGGCCGAAGGTCGGACGCCAGACAGGCCCGCGACTCATTCGGCCGACGAGCGCTTGCCCTGGCCGACGCGCTTGCCCTGAGCCTCGCACTAGGAACAGCTGCTGCGCTCACGGGTGGAGCAACTCTGCGACCCACAGCGTTGGGCGCGATCGCAATATTCATCATCGCCGCGAAGGCGATGGGCCTCTACGACCGCGACCAGCATCTACTTCACCGGACAACGCTCGACGAAGTCCCTCAGATTTTCAGCGTCGCGACTCTCGCGACTCTCTCGATTGCCCTGGGCGGCGATCTGTTGATGGGCGCCACGCCGGTGAACGTAAGCGTGGTCGGAGCATGGGCGGTTCTGCTGCTGGCGATGATCTCGCTGCGCGCGATTGCGCGGTGGATCACCCATGTCATCTCTCCCGCCGAACGCTGCCTGGTCATCGGAACGCCGGCTGATGGGGAGTACGTGCGGGAGCAGTTGGCGCTGACTCACTCCGTAAAGGCGGATTTGGTGGGCACGATGAGCGCCGAGGTCTGGGCGACCGGTGGCTCCGTTCTCGAGCCTGCCGCAATCGACAGAGTCATCCTCGCGGCCCAGCCGGAACGGAGGGATGACCTGCTGTTCATCATCCGGCGACTGAAGGCATTTGGCATGAAGGTCAGCGTCTTGCCGGAAGCATCCAGAATGGCCGGATCATCGGTGGAGCTCGATCACCTGGCTGGCATGACGCTCCTGGGGATGCGTCGCTTCGAGTTCACACGGTCTTCGCGGGCGATCAAGCGCACCTTCGACATTGCCGGATCCGGGACTGCGCTCATCCTCCTTGCTCCGGTCATGGCATTCGTGGCGCTGGTGGTGAAGCTAGAATCGCCCGGCCCGGTTTTCTTCTCGCAAACCCGGATCGGGCGCAACGGACATCCGTTCAAGATGCTCAAGTTCCGGAGCATGGTGCTCGAGGCCGAGGAGCGAAAGGGCGACGTCCGGCACCTGAATGAAGGAGCTGCGGGGCTGTTCAAGATCGCGGCGGATCCCAGGATCACGCGGGTTGGTCGCCTGCTGCGCGCGTACCAGATCGACGAGTTGCCCCAGCTGCTCAATGTGTTGGTTGGGCGGATGAGCCTTGTCGGGCCGCGGCCACTGATTCCCGAGGAGGATCGGATGATCGAGGGCTGGTATCGGCGACGTTTGGACGTGCCACCGGGGATCACCGGCCACTGGCAGGTGCTCGGATCCTCCCAGCGAATCCCGTTGTCTGAGATGGTCAAGCTCGATTACCTCTATGTCGCGAACTGGTCCCTGTGGGGCGACGTGCGGCTGGTGCTGCGCACGATCCCGTTTATCGTCGGTCGTCGCGGGCTCTAGACGAACTTGCGGTTTGCCCCCGTGCGCGTAGCGATCGTGCACGACAAGCTCTGGCAGTTCGGCGGCAGCGAAAGGGTCGCGCTCGCGATGCGCAAGGTCTGGCCGTCAGCAGATCTCTACACCAGTACCTACGACCCTCAGATCGTCGCCCGGCATGGGTTCGGGAGTGTGCAAGCCACGTTCCTGCAGCGTGCGCCGCTGCTCGATCGCTCCAACCATTACTTCCTGCCTTGCTACGACCGAGCATTCAGGGCGCTCGACCTGAGCGGTTACGACCTCGTGGTCAGCTCGTCGGCGATGTTTGCGAAGAGCGTTCGCCCGCCGGAGGGAGTCCCGCATCTCTGCTATTGCCACACCCCGGTTCGCTTTCTCTGGGATCTTCGCGACTCGGCGGTCTCCGAGCTACCGCGCTCGGCGCCAGTGCGTGGCCTCGTGGCGGCCGCTGCGCATTGGTTGCGGCGAGTCGATCTGCGGGCGGCAGATCGTGTGACCTCGTTCGTTGCCAACTCGGGTCACGTAGCCGAACGCATCCGTAGGTACTACGGCCGTGAGGCCGGAGTCATTCATCCGCCGGTCGAGGTGGGCCGACTCCATCGCGATTTCGAGCAAAAGGAGTACGTGCTCGCCTTGGCACGTCTGTTCCCTTACAAGCGCGTCGATGTGGTGATCGAAGCATGCAACCGGCTCGGCCTGCCGCTAATAGTCGTCGGCGAGGGGACCGATCGCAAGAGGCTCGAGGCGCTTGCAGGTCCGACCATCGACTTTCGTGGCTGGGTGAGCGAGGCCGAGAAGGAAGAGCTCGTCGGTTCCGCGCGGGTTCTCGTTGCTCCGCAGATCGAGGATTTCGGCATCGCAACGGTGGAGGCAATCGCGTCGGGTACGCCGGTTCTCGCGCTCCGGGCGGGCGGGGCGCTCGACATCGTCGAGGATGGCGTCAACGGGAAATTCTTCGACGAGCAAAGCAGCGAAGCGCTCGCGGCAGCACTGGAGTCGTTCGATCCCGCGGCATATGACGTCGCCAGGCTTCGAGCCAGCGTGGCCCAGTTCGAGGCATCGCGCTTTGAGTTCGAGCTCCGCAACGAGGGTGAGCGATTGCTCGCGAACGGGAAGGGCCGGTGGGCGCCGCCTAGCGAGGCTTGAGAGGGCCCCATAGCCCGCGACCCCGGCGTCAGCGACCAATTCGCCCGTAGATCGCAGCGAGATTTCGAGCTTGGCGCTCGATGTTGAAGTGCTCGTTTACCCGCGATCTCGCGGCCTGTCCGAGCGAAACCCGAAGCCGCCGATCGCCGCAGAGATTCCTCACTGCGGCGAACAGGGACGTGGGATCGTCGGCGGGCACCAGAATTCCGCTTCCGTCGGCGAGTTGCTCAGGGATTCCGTCAACATGAGTCCCGATCACTGGCAGCCCCGAGGACATCGCCTCGAGCACGACGATCGGAAAGGGATCGATCCGGCTGGGAAGCACGAAGATGTCCCACGAAGCGAGGGTTTCCTCGACATCGGCGTGGGTCGAATACGAGACGCCGCCCTCTCTTGCATCGGCGAGTACCGCTTCCGCCCAGTCGGCCTCGAGCGGATCTGTCGGAGCGCCCACGATGTGAAACCTCGCGTCAAGCGCTGCCTCGCCAGCCCTCCTGGCAACATCGACGAAGAGGTCAGTTCCCTTCCGCCTGGCGATCACGCCAATCGTGCCTACGTTTGCCGCTCCCGACCGGCGATCACGTGCGGGAACACTCGGATACGGCCGGACACACTCGTGCACGAGTGCGGCAGCGCTTCCCGAAATCGAAAGCGCTGATGCTCCGGCTGTGGACACGCCCACGACCTCGTGTCCCACCCTGTGCATAAGGCTGCGAGCCAAGCGATGCTTTCGGCCTTGCTTGACCATCTCGTGGACGTGGAACACCACCGGAACACGGCGGGCGCGGGCGACCAGGGCCTCGTCGAGGGTGTACATGGAGTTGCAGTGGACCACCGTGGGACGGATCTCGCGAATCAAATTGTCCAGAGCGCGGTAATAGCGGGGTGCCCGTGCGACGCGCCGCGCTATCCCGGGCGAAATTCGCATCGCACGGAGGCTGTATCCCGCGATCGGGCGCGGCTGACCATGCCCGTCCAAGCCGCGAGCTTTGACTTCGTTGTACAGCTCGCTCGGCCTCGGCGCCCAAACCGTCATCCGCCAGCCAAGTTCCTCCAGGTAAGGGATCGCGCGCAGCACCGAAAGCGAGGCGCCCCCGACCTCCTCCCCGTGCAGGACGATCAGCACCCGTCGCCCAACGTCCTCCCGGGTCATCGCTGGCGTGCCCTGTGCTCGATTGCGATCGAATAGGCCTGCGCATGGAGATCGGCGAGGCGCTCGAGGTTGAAGGCGCGCGCAGCCCGCGTGCGCCCGTTCTCTGCAAACGCCGCGCGCCGTTCGCCGTCGTCCACCAGGTCGCGGAGCGCGGCGACGATCGCGTCGGTGTCGAGCGGCGGGACGATCGTACCGGTGACGCCATCGGCGACGAGCTCGCGCACGGCGCCGACATCGGTAGCCACAACCGCCTTTTCGCAGGTCATCGCCTCGAGGATCACGGTCGGCATGCCCTCGGAGCGAGGAACCGACGTCATCAGCAGCAGATCGAATGCTTGGATCAAACGATCGACATCTGGCCCCGGATCAACTACCGATACGACATCGGTGAGCCCGCGGCGATCGATCTCGGCCCGCAGATCGGCCTCGTACCCGGCGTGTGCAGGGCTGCTGCCGCCGAGGATCCGGAAGCGGGCGTCCGGATGCGTTTCATGGATACGACTCGCGGCGTTCACGGTGTACTCATGGCCCTTCTGAGGGTTGAGGACGCCAATGCTCCCAATCAGTACCTGGTTGGGCTCGACCCGGAGCTCTCGGCGAGCGACTGCCCGGCGTCCTGCATCTGGCTCAAAGCGGTCCTGCTCAACCGGTGGAAAGACGACGATCAGCCGCTCGCCCAAGCGCTGCGCGCCGGGATGGACCCGGGCGAGCTCGACTCCCCAGGTAGTCATGGCGTCGGCGAGCCTCACCACCCCTGGCATGACCGCGCGCCGGAGCGCCATGGGCGCGCGTGTGTCGAACAGCTGCCAGACCGAGGCCGCGCCGGATCGACGCGCAGCGATTGCCCCGTGGGGATTGGTCGCGCCGTGCGACTGGACGATGTCGATGCCGTGCTCGGCGATCAGTCGCTCGAGCCTGCGGACATCAGGCAAAGCGGTTGCGAGGAAGCGCAGCTGGGTGCGGGGGTCGGGCGTTGCGCGCAGCCGGTGCAGCGGCACCCGAACGGTCTCGGTCCCCGCGGCTCGCAGACGGTCGGCCGCGTCATGAGCCTCCTCTGGAAGCGCGACGACGGTCTCGATTCCGTGCGCCCGCAACGGGCCATCGAGAACGCGCGCCTGGTTGTGGGCGCCGCCGAACGCGGGACCGTGGATCACGGACAGAAGGCGCAAGCTCAGGCGGCGTCGGAGTCGGGGTCGTTTTCCGCAGACACGAAGACGAAGGGTGCGGCCCCGAGCCCGATCAGGACCCAGGCGAAAAGCGCGGGGATCCCTTCGATGTAGGTGGACCCGTAGTAAAGGACGATTTGGGAGACGAGCGTGCCGCAACCGGCGATGCCGAGGGCCGCGCGCCACGGGTCCGCTGTTGCTGCCGTCCGCCGGGCGAGCCCGCCCAGCAAAGCCAACAGGCCGGCGACGAACAGCCCCAGGATCGGCCACCCCTGCTCGAGCCCGACCTTGAGGTAAGAGGAGTCCACGTTCACCGGACCGGCCAGGTTCTGCGAGTTTTCGAGAACCCCAGCGGTGCCGACCGTTCCCAACCCGTGTCCGAGTGGCTTTCGGTTGATGTCCTCGATCGCTTGCTCCCACCGCGCCGTGCGCTCCTGGTAGGCGTAGTCGTCCCCCGGGGAGAGCAGATTCTCGAGCCGCGCGGTCGAAGAATCCGAGTCCGCGACGGTTGCGAAGTACCCGACCAAACTCAGGGCGAGCACTCCGACGAGCGCGGTCAGGCCGATGGCCAGTCGCGGGCCCTTGAATGCCCGAGCGACCTGGAACAACAGGAAGACGAATGCCATCCCCGCCGCGCCGCCGACCATGCCCGAGCGAATGTCCGACGCGAGCACCGCGAAGGCACAAAGGCCCAGGCCGAGCACCGCCACCCAGCGCCACCGGCCGGTCCAGCCGAGCCCGAGTCCGAGCAGGAAGGGCAGCGCGGCTGCGCCCCAGGCTGCCAGCTGCTGCGGTCCCAGGAACGAGCCGAAGAAGCGGATCTGCTCGCTTGCCCTAACGCCCGTCGACTGCCGGGCCAGCAGCAGCTCGTCGGCCGAGGAGCCAACGATCTTCCGAAACACCGCGTACGTCCCGACCGCGACGGCGATGACCACGATGGCCCTCACGGCGCGCCGCAGCGTCGCCGGCGGCCATGGGGCGATCGCGAGCAGCAGGAACGCTGACATGTACCACCCACCGAGCTTGAACCCGCTGAACGCCGCGCTCGTGTTCTCCGCTGCGAGGATGCCAACAGCCGTCACGAGCAGATACAGCGCCGGAATCGCGAGTCCGGGCCAGAACCAGAGGCGGCCCTTCGCGCGACCGGTTGCATAACAAATAGCTACGGCGATCCAGAGGCAGAGGAGGAGGGATTGGGCAAGGCTCTCGGCGGGGATACCGGCGTGGGCGATGAGGGTGCCGATGAAGCCGGAGAGGAGAACGATGACGGCGATCGTGGCGGCTGGCCTCGCGAGGCAGAACATCGCCCCGAGCAGTGCCGACGGCACTGCGATCGTCCAGTACGGGGCTCCGGCATAGCGGAGAAGCAGAATGACCGCGAGGCCCGCAACCGCGAGGGTCGCCGCGCCTCCGGAAGCCTGAAGCCTCTGCCGGCTGCGGTCGGCGGAGTCGCCTGCCTTCGCGCCGAGCGGACCCGCTGGCGGCCCGGCTGGAACGGGTTGCGTGATGCGGCGTGCGATGGCCGTGAGGGTACCTATGATCGGGCGATGTCAAGTCGATCACGGTCGGCACCGCAAGCCGTCGAGCTTGATCGTCCGGGGGTCTCTGTGATCGTTCCGTTTGCGGGAGGTGCGGAGGCAGCGAGTGACTTGCGGAGCCGGTTCGCAGGCCTCGTGCTGCGCCCCGAGGACGAGTTGGTCGTCGCCGATTACTCGGTCACGCCAGCCTTCGTGGACGACCTCCGTCACAGGGTCGTCGTGGTGGACGGCGAGCGCTCACCGGGCCTTGCCCGCAACGCCGGCAGCGAGGAGGCCCTTAGCGGCTGGCTGCTGTTCGTCGACGCTGAAGCCGAGCCCGATGCCCGGCTGATCGATGCCTTTTTCCGGAAGCTGCCGAGTCAGCGCACGGGAATAATCGCGGGTGCGGGCGCGGGCGAAGACGACGAGAGTGTGCTAGAGACGTCCGGATGCCTCCTCGTACGCCGTGAGACGTGGGAGTCGCTCGGCGGATTTCAGGAGGGCGTTCGATGGGGCGAGGTCGTCGAACTTTGCTGGCGAGCGCAGGATGCGGGGTGGCAGCTCGAACTTCGCCCGGACGCAAGGGCGCGTCGTCGCCAGCACGAAACCGTCGGAGACCGATTCAGGTTTGCGGTGCGAGAGGGCGCGGCACGATTGTGGCTTCGACGGCGATTTCCCGACCGCGTCGACCGCCCCAGGCTCGTTCGCCGATTCGCCCGCAGTATTGCGGCCGCCATGATCGCGTCGCTTAGCGGAAGGTTCGACGCGGCGAAGCTCAGCGTTACGGGCGCAGCCGGGATCGCCGGCAACGTGGTCGGGTGGTACCTGGGATCCAACAAGCTCGAAGGCAAACACCCGGCCGTGCGCCGCAAGAGCGGTGGCGACCGTGCCCCTATCACGATGCTCACCGACGCCTTTCCCGCGCGATCAGAGACGTTCGTCTACAACGAGGTTCGTGAACTTCGCGGCCGGGGACGGCCTGTTCGAGTCGAGTCGAGCGTGCGTCCGGCGAAGATCGAGCGCTCAGTGGCGCGCGACCTCGACATCTCCTACCTGGAAGACGACGCTCCACGCCGCAAGCTCGTCGACCTCGTTTGGATCACGACCCGACATCCGCTCCGCTGCATAGCGGACGTACGTGATCGTGCTCGTTGGAGCGAGCAAGAGAGACCGTGGTCTCTAGCGGCGATCGCGCCAGCGGCGCGCCGCATCGCAAGCGGCGGCGAACGCCACCTGCACGCACATTTCGCCGCCGGGGCCGCCCTGCACGCACTGCGAATCGCGCGACTCCTGGACTTGCCATACAGCGTCACAGCCCACGCCTACGACCTGTTTCAGCAGCCCCGGAACTTGCAGGAGAAGCTCGCCGAGGCGGCTTTCGTGGTCGGCGAGTGCGACTACACGCTCGAGTACATGCGGTCCGTGGCCGGCGAAGATCGTCCCAAATTTCACCGGCAGGCGACTGGCGTGTACGCGGAGCGCTTCCGCAGGACCCATCCGCACCCCGGGACCGGCCGCGTCGTGGCGGTAGGCCGACACGTCGAGAAGAAGGGGTTCTCCGTGCTCGTCGAGGCGGCGTCGCTGCTTCGCGGCGACGATGCGCTCGCGCTCATCGAGATCGCGGGCGAAGGACCGCTGCGGCCGCAGCTCGAGCGACAGATCGAGGAACTTGGTCTCACGGATGTCGTGCGCCTGCGTGGCAACGTCTGGGGCGCCGATGGCGTTTCGGCGTTCCTCGAGAACGCGGACGCGCTGGTTATCTCGGCGGTCCCGGCAAAGGACGGTGATCGGGACGCGCTGCCGGTGATCAGCTACGAAGCACTTGCGATGGAGGTTCCGATTGTCGCCAGCGATTTCGTCGGGCTGCCCGAGGTGGTACGTCCGCCGTGGGGTCGCGTCGTTCCGCCGGGCGATGCGACCGCGCTTGCCACCGCGATAAGGGCGACGCTGGAGCTTTCACCAGAGGCGCGTGCGCGTGCCGGGCAGCAAGGACGTGCCTGGGTGATCGAGCACGCAGATCCACGCCGCGAAGTGGGGAAGCTGGACGCGCTTTTCGAGGCCGCCATCGGCAATCGCGATGCTTGAGCCCGGCTCGACAATCGTCGTTGCACCGGGGTGGTACGCCGAGAACATCGGACGCGGTGTGGTCTCCCACGAGGATGTCCTCAAAGAGCTCACCCGAGCGGTCCGCGCCGTGGCGCGGCGGAGCCCGCTTGTCCGCGGCGCGGCTCTCGCCTGGGCGACGAGGCGCGGTCGGCTCGCGGTGATCAAGGGCGTTCCTGGAACCACCAGCGCACTTTTCTTTTCAGCGGCGCTCTCGCGACAGAGGAATGTCGTGGTGCTGGAGTTCATCAGACGCGGCTCGAGCACGAGGCTGCGCGGCGCGGCGTACGAGTTTTGGCGCCGCCTGATCGAAGTGCCCGCCGTTCGCCGAGGCATGTTGATCGGCGTGACTCTTACGGACTGGGAGGGAGGCGAGTACTCCAGGCTCTACGGCGTAGAGCGGGAGAGGTTCGAGGAGGTGCGTTGGCCGCTGTGCCGCTGGGGCGACCAACCTCGCGCGCAGGTCGGCGCCGAGTCGCGCGCGGTGATGTCGTCGGGGCGGGCCCACTGCGATTGGGAAACCCTGTTCGCTGCGGCGCACCAGCGCGAGTGGACGCTGACCGTTGCCTGCTCGACACTTGACGAGAGGCGTGCGCGCCGGGTCAACACGGTCGGGGCCGAGCTCGTTGTGGAGGTCTCGCGCGCCCACCACGACAACCTGCTCGCACGAAGCGCCGTGTACGTGATGGCCCTGAAGGAAGAAGGCGTTAGCGCGGGTCACGTTCGGCTGATGGCGGCCGTCGAGAACGGGGTCCCGGTTGTTGCTTCGGCCGTCCGAGCGCTTTCCGGGTACGTCATCGACGGCCAGACAGCGGTGCTCGTCCCGCCCGGTGACCCGGCTGCCCTCGGCGAGGCGGTGGACGCGCTCCTAGCCGATCCCGCAAGGCGGCGTGAACTTCGGGACAATGCGCTCAATCGTGCGCGCGAATGGACATACTCAGACTACTTCGACCGGATGCACGAGCTGATCAAGGGGCCGACATGAGTCAGGGTCCGCCTCCCAGGATGGGGCTTATCCAGCGCGAGTTACACCGCTTCGACGCGCCCCGCTACCTCGAAGTCGGCGTTTTCGACGGGCGGGTCTTCCTCGCGTTGCGCGCCGCCTCGAAGGTCGCTGTCGACCCGAGGATCCGCATCTCGCGCATTCGCCGCTTCGGCCACATGCTGCGGCATCGCGCCTCCTTTCACGAGCTCCCCAGCGACGAGTTCTTCGCGTCGCTCGACCCGGACGTCAAGTTCGACGTCGTCTTCGTCGATGGCCTTCATCTCTGGGAGCAGGCGCTTCGCGACACCGAGAACTCGCTTGCGCATCTCGCGGAAGGGGGCGTGATCCTCATGCACGACTGCAACCCCCAGGCGGAAGCCGTCGCCTCACGCGATCCCGAGGAGGCAGCGGCTGCGGGGCGCCGTGCCTGGTGCGGGGATGTCTGGAAAGCCGTGGTTGTGCTACGCGCCACCCGAGCAGACCTCATGGTCGAGGTGCTTGACACCGACTTCGGAATCGGCGTCGTCAGGCGTGGGAGCAGCGAAACCCTTGCGATCGAGGGCAGCGAGGTAGCGAACCTCACTTACGCCGATCTCGATGCTGACCGGGAAGCTTTGCTCGGCCTCGTCCCGGCCGCCTCCGGCTAGCGGGCTTCGATACGGGGGCGGCCGGGATCGGCTCGTCAGCTGCAAGCGACACTGAGCTTCAGCGCTCGCACGTCCCGGCGACCTGCGACTGGGGCAGGCTCCGGTCGGCGAGTATTTCCTCCGAGAGTTCGAAGTAGGCCTTTGCGATCGCGTATGGCCGCCCGGTTTCCGGATCCGCCATCCCGAACCATTCCTCGGCATCGGCAGGATCGGCCTCTTCCGTGACCCAGGTATGCGGGGCATAGCTGTCCACGCCGCAGTTGCTAGCCACCAGGACCGGGGTCAGCTCCGCCATGTAATCCGTGCGCGCCGCCTCAGCGACCGGAACGATGCCATCGCCATCGGTCGGCCATCCGATCTCGTTCAGGCTCAACGGGGTGCCCCGCATGCCGAGCGAATCGACGATCGCGCGATACCACTGCACGTCGCTGATGATCAGCTCCGGCGACCCGTAGGCGTGGACACCGATCGCAGTGGCCGCGCCCGGCAGGTCTGGCCTTGCTTCGATCATCCCCGCGAGGAAGGATTCGACGTCCGTCTTCGCTGCGATTCCGGGCGCCGAGGCGGTTGTTTCGTGGAATGGCGCGAGACCGCCGACGATGACGTCGGCTCGCGAATCCTCCCGGCGGATCGCCTCGGCTGCCTGCATGAAGTACTCGGCAAATGCCGTCGGGTTGGGCGTGGGACACCAGAACCCACCGTGATTGGGTTCGTTCCATACCTCGTAGTTCTGGATCGGCAGCGACGGCAACTCGGGGTGCTCGGCCCAGAACGTTCCGCCCTGTCCGTAGCGCGCGGCGATCCCCTGCATCATTTCGGCGAGGTAGCCGGGTTCTTTGGGGGGGGCGCGACCGCCGCAGGCGGACGCAGTAGCGGGCGAGACCGCCCACTCCGGGGTCGACGCCCCGACGCCGATCACGTGCCAGCGAAGCCCGTGCTCAGCGAGGGCCTCGACCCACGCGTCCGTGCCCGACGGATCGAACGAGTGCTCGCCGTCCTGTGGAGCCTCGGGCTCGAACTGCCCCCAGTCGACGTTTGCGCGCACAAAGCTCAGGCCGCCCGCTGCGATCGAATCGAGGTGCCCGTCGAGCGCAAGCGTTTCCCCTCCCGCGGACAGTGCCCTGAGCACGTGACCATTCACGCCGAAGACCTCGGCGGACAGGGTGACCGGCTCGACCGGCCGAGGTAGAGCCGGTTCGGGGGACGACTCCTCCTCGGCGCATCCTGGGACGATCGCGACCGACAGCAATGCCGCGAAAGCAAGGGAGCGCTTCAACTCTTGAGCCTTCCCCCAGGGACGCCGAGAACCCCGGTCAGCGCTCGCATCAAATCATCAGGCGTCGAGTCCTGACGGCGACAGCGACCGTGGCGTGGACCTCGACCAGGTCGTGCAGCACGAAGAACGGCGCGGCTCGCAGGCCGCCGCCCTCGACGATGCCGCGCGCACGCACCGAGCGGAGATATGGAACCGAGAGTGCGATGCCGAACCAACGCCAGCGGCGAGGGACCAGGAGCCCTATCGTTGCAAGTGTCAGCCAGAGATGGACCGGCTTGCGGAACACCCCGAGGACAAAATCCCGCCGAGCTCCGGGGTGGCGAGCAAAGGGCAGCACCGCCGTCTGACGGGCGGCGACCCTGAGCTTGCCGCGCGCGCCAACCTGGCTGACGGCGTGATGCGTCAGCGCACCGGGCTCGTAGACCGGGCGCACGCCCGACTCGATCGCCCGCCAGGCGAGGTCGGTGTCCTCTCCGCCGGCAGCCTCGGCGTAGGCCTCTGTGTCCCATCCGTCGAGCGCCTCGAGCACGTTCCTCGGATAGAAGACGTTGGTGGCTGGAAAGTGCGGCCCGAGTTCCGCCACGTCCATGGTCCGCGACCAGGGGCCCATCAGATCGAGTTGATCGGGACGGGGCGCGGTGCGTCCTTGCACGAACGCCCCGGGGTGCGCGGACGAAGCTTGCAGACCGCGTTCGAGCCATTCCGGGTCGGGGACGCAATCGTCATCCGTGAAGGCGATCAGTGGCGCCCGTGCGACTCGCCACCCCTCATCGCGGCCGACCGCCGGCCCGCCCGATAGTTCACGATGGATAGCTCGCAGGGCGACATTGCCGCGCGCGGCAATCTCATCGAGGAGTGCCCGTGTACCGTCCGTCGAGCCGTCGTTGACCACGACCACCTCGAACCGCTCAGGTGCGAGGGTCTGATCTGGGAGCGCCGCGAGGAGCTCCGCGAGGTCGGAGGTGCGGTTGCGGGTTGAGACGACGACCGAGACGTCAGGGGCGGGGGGGGACACGACCGGAACGGTAGCCGCTACCAGGTTGGTTGATGACGCTCAGTGCGCGATCATGCGGCGGTGGCGGGGCGGGCCGCGCGCCGTAGGTAGCCGAACGCCTCCTTCAGCAGAACCCGCTCGGTCGTCCACGTGGCCGCCAGCGCGATTGCTGCGTATGCCGAGAGCTCCGCACCGGTGCGGAGCGCGCCGCCGCCGGAGGGAAGTGTGGCGCGGGCGAGCAGAACGGCGCCGGCCGCAAATATGGTCGGGGTGATGGCGCCCAACACGTGGTTGAGCACGTTGAGAGCCGGAAACAAACGGGTCAGGTAGACGAACCGAACGCCGAGGGCTACCACGGTCCCCGCCCCGATGCCATAGGCATAGCCGGACAGCCCCTCGAGGAGGAGCAGGGGCACGCCGACACCGAGGACTACGACCAGGGCGAGCGCGCCCTGCACCGCAAGGATCCGTGTTTCACCGCGCGCCATGGCAAACGCGGTCCAGTTGAAGCCGATCTGATCAACTGCGGCGGCCAGACCGAGCACCTGAATCAGCGGTACCGCAAGCTCCCACTGCTCACCGAGAAGAAGCGCTACCAGTTCGTCCGCGAACAGCGCGACCCCGATGCCCACTGGGAACCCCCACAGAACGGCGAGTCGGTTGGACTTAGAGAACGACTCGTACAGGAGATCGCGCTGGTCTTTCACCGCGCAGATCGCCGGATAGAGCGCATGCGTGACAACCTGGTCCATGCGCTTCGTGTACTGCGTGATCTGCGACGTGAGCGTGATCGCCCCGATGGCCGCCGGGCCGATCGTGCGCGACGCGATGATGGCCGGCACCTGAAAGGTGACCACCATCATCAGCGAGTTCGCCAGGATAGGCCAGGAGAAGCTCGTGTACTCCCTGACCGCGCCTCGCTCGTAGCGAAACCGAAGCTTGTACGGGGAGACGATCACGGCCGCAACCGCGCCGGCCACGACGCCGGCGATGCTGCCGCCGACGAGCGACCAAAAGCCAAATCCCGTCGCCACTAGGGGGACCGTGACGAAGAACGTCACAACCGGAGTCACCGCGGAGAGCAGGCGGGTTCGAGCAAAGTCCATGCGGCGGTAAAAGATCCAGACGGGGGTCTGGAGTGCAAGCAACGGCATCGCGAGGGCCGTCAGCACTCCCGGCAGCACGATCTCGGGCGCGCCGTAGACAACGGCACTCAACGGGACGGCGGCGAGACCGATGAGTGCGAAGGCGGCGACCAACAGCGCCTGCAGGGTGAAGGCGACCTGAAACGCCGCCTCCTGATCCGCATGATCCTGCTCGATGTACTTGTCGTTCAGGCCGACCGAGCTCAGGTAGATCAGCGTCCCGAAGATGATCAGGAGCAACCCCCACAGGCCGTACTCAGCCGCTCCCAATAGCCGCGCCGTGAGGAGACCCTGGACGATGGTCAGCGCGTTGATCGTGACCAGGAAGGCGGTATTGATCATCGCGCCCCTGGCAACGCCATGCCTGAGGGGCCCTTCGCCGATCTCCGAGCGGCGACGGCGTGCGGCGTCAGGGTCGGAGGAAGGGGTGTCGACCTCGGGGGAACCAGCGTTTGGCCGCACGCGACCTGATGCTAACTCCCGGTCTCTGGCTCCGCGCCAGGCCGGCATCGGCGTCGGCGGGCTGGCATGGCCGTAGCATCGAGTCCATGCCCGAACCCCGCGTACTCGTCGTCATCCCTGTACATGGCGAGCATGCCTTGACGCACGCTCTGCTCGACGACCTACGAGGCGAGGCGATGCCGGTCGACGTGACGGTGGTCGACAACCGCGGGGACTACGCGCAGCACGCCGACGAGGCCGTGCTACGGCCCGACGAAAACCTTGGCTGGGCGGGCGGAACCAACCACGGCACCATGGAGACGTTGGCGTCGAGCCATATGGCGGTTGTATGGCTGAACAACGACACCCGCCTCGCAAGCGGTTTCATCGGTGGCCTGGTCAGATGCTGGCGGGATACGAGGGCTGGGCTGGTCGGCCCATCTTATGACTGTTATTGGAACCACCAGCGACTGCGGCGGCCTGTCGACGTGCGTATGTATCGGCCCAAAGCGCGTCACTTCACCGCGCCTTTTGTGGACGGGACGTGCATGTTCGTCCCAAGGAGCACGCTCGAGGCTGTTGGCATGCTCGATTCCGAGACGTTTGCGCCGGTCGGCTATGGCGCCGATTTCGACTATGGCCTGCGCGTTCGCTCCGCCGGTGACTCTGTCGTGGTAACCCGGCTTTCGTACCTTCACCACGAGAAGTCGGTGACCGCAAATTCGATGTATGGCGAGAGGTTGGCCGAATACGGGACTCACGGCGATTCCGTCATGGCAGCCGGGATGGCCGCCAAGTGGGGCGACGATTGGTGGCGGCTCGCGGAGATAGATCCCGACACGAAACAGACTCCCCCGCCAACACAGCGTCGTCGGGCACTCAAGCGGCGACTGCCCGTCTTCACCCGGCTTTCTGCCAGCAGACGCCGAAGCCGTCTATCGGTTGGATCTGATCGGTGACGTCTCTCGAGGCCCGGAAGTCCGTCACCGCCTTCCTGCACGCTTCGATTTCGTAGTCGTCGACGATCACCCATCCGCCGACCGAGAGGTCGTCGTAGAGATTCACCAGCGCGTCCATCGTCGACTCGTACAGGTCTCCATCGAGTCGGACGATTGCCCAGGTGCGTCCCCGCAGGGCAGGAAGGGTGTCGCGGAACCAGCCCTCGACGAACTCGACCTGATCATCCAGGAGGTCAAAGCGAGCGAAGTTGTCCTTTACGGCGGGGAGGTCGACCGCGAGACCGGGCCAAAGATGGAACGGGGATCCCCGATCAGCGGGGTAGCTAGTCGTGTCCGGTGGAGGTACGCCTTCAAAGGAGTCGGCTACGTAGATCCGGCGATCGGTCACGCCATACGCTCTGAGTATGCCGCGCATGAAGATCGTGGTGCCGCCCCTCCATACACCGGTTTCGATGAAGTCGCCAGGGATGCCTTCTTCTAGGACGCTGCGCGCGCAGGCCTCGACGTTGTCGAGGCGTTGCGACCCGATCATCGTCAGGGGCCACGGTGGCAGGTCGAAGAGGGAGAGCCTCCCGTCTTCGTTTCGGGAAAGATCGACGCTCGTCCGCCTCGCCAGAACCATGTCCTCTTTCCTGAGGACCCGGTTCAGCAGGCGCTTGGTCAGGCGGCCGCCGGGCACGGTTGACTCGGGCTGGTACACGGTCACCGGTCCCGCGGTCTCGCCTAGCACGGCGCGCTTGAGAAGCTCGACGTACGCCTCCGCTAGCGGGGTCACGGCTCTGTCATTCACGCGGTCAACCCTAGCCGCGGTTCCATGACCAAGTTCCATGTCTCGTGCGCCGCGGAGGGCGAGTACGTCATCCATAGCGCGGCGATGCTGCACTCGGTGCTCTCCTGTCACCCCCCGGGCTCGATTACAATCCACTACCTGCACGGCCCGGGGTTTGGGGAGCGCACGCGAAGCCAGCTCCGGGAAATGGTGCTCCGGAGCGGCGGGGAGGTGAACTTCTTAGAAGTTCCCGACGAGTGGGTCGCCGGCCTGCCGACCGAGGGATTCACGCGCACCGCGACCTGGTACCGCGTCTTCCTCCCGGAGCTGCTGCCAGACGTGTCGCGCGTCCTCTACCTGGACGCCGACGTGCTCGTCCTCGAGTCCGTGGCGCCCCTCTGGGAGCTGGAGATGGCATCGAATCAAATCGCCGCGGTTACCAATGTGCTGGATCCGCAGTCAGTAGAGCGCCCGACGGCTCTCAGGCTCGCGCCCGGTCAGCGCTATTTCAACGCTGGCGTGATGGTCCTGAACCTCGATCTAATGCGGCGTGAGGGCTCGTCGCGAGCCGTGTGTGAGTACGGAAGAGCGCATGCTGACGAGCTGGCGTGGCGCGACCAGGACGCATTGAATGCCGTTCTCGGCGCCGGTCGCCTTCCGTTGCATCCGCGATGGAACTGCATGAATGGCTTTTTGGTATTTCCGTGGAGCGCGGAGGTGCTGGGGGCCGAAGCTCGTGCGGACGCGATAAGGAACCCCGCGATCCGGCATTTCGAAGGGCCGGGCCCCTACAAGCCGTGGCACTATCTCTGCCAGCGGGAGTGGCGCGAGCTTTATAGGCGACACCGGCGGGCGACGCCGTGGCCCCATGTGCGACTCCACGGCAGGAACCCGCGAAACATGTGGCTGCGGGCGCGCGGTCGCCTCACGGGCACTGAGGTCGGGTTCGCCGATGCGCCGTCCTTGGCGGATCGCTGAGCCCGACTCGAATCGACGGGATCAGCCCTCGGTGGCTTGATACGTCCAGACGTCGTGGTGTCCAAACCAACCCTCCCGGCTGAACGACACGAAAGCTAGGCCGGGAACTTCAGAGACCTTTTTTCGGACCCATTCGGGCGAGGAGATGCTCAGACCGTACGGATCATCGTTGTCATCGTAGTGCCCGAATCCAAATCCCGTGCGCCGAGCGGTAGCGGCCATAGCAGTGGCCTTTTCGCCCATTCCGTAGTGGCCTGACCAGGGACCTATGATCTCACCCGCCAGATGGTTGATCGAAACCTCACCATGAGTGGTGAAGATGGCCAAGCCGCCCGGCACTAGTCGGTCTCTGAAGTACGAAAGCGTCGGCACCCAGTCGGGCGCATCAAAGTGAGTCAGCAGAGACCCGCACCAGACCAAGTCGTAGCCGTCGCCGGCGCTGACCTCCCACGGGGGCGCCTTGCTGACGATTGGTCGAGCTCCGAATGTATTGGCGCAGAATTCAACGGCTTCGGCGTCGATGTCCATGGCGGCAAACGTCGCCTCTGGCCATTCCGCCAGTAGATGGCGTAAGACGCGGCCATAACCGGAGGGCAAATCCAGAATGTGCCGAGGTGTAGGCGCCTCCGCAGCCGCGAGTCCCGCCTTGATCTGGTTCAAGGCCGACTCGCCGATCTCGAAGTAGTTGCTCAGATCCTCACCGCCAGCAAACATGTTCTCGCCCCTGGCCACCCGCGTTATGACGCGTGGGCTGCGCATTTTCGCCCGCAGCTTCGCGGAGGCGTCGATCATCCTTCGCCTTGGTCGAAGTCTGCGCTTTAGTCGCGAGCGCAGATTCCCGCCGCGAACCTTCACGTCGTTTGCCTGGCGAGATAATGCGAGCCCATCTCGCTCCCCACGATCCGTGCTCGAAGCATTGAACGACGCTACTAGGTCAGGGCAGAAACCTGCGGGCCATGGTCTAGGGCTCGCCAACTCAGCGCCGATCGGGTGAGGAGGTTCGCTGGAGGTAACCCCCTGGGTGGCACGACATCCCATAGAGCTCGAGGTCTCGGCGCACCTGAAAGCCCTCTCCGACGGGCGTGGAGAGCCAATCCGCGACAGCCGGTAGGACGCCGCGCGGCCAATGGCTGTTCAAGCGCATTTCCTCGATATCTACGCACCCGTCCTCCACGACCAAGTAGCCGCCTGCCGGAACGAAACGCGCGAAGCCTTGCAGTGCTGCATAGGTCGTCTCGTAAACATGGGCGGAATCTTCAACGACGAGGCACCGCGCGCTCTGCGGAAGCTGGTGTGCAACACGCTCCGGCAGGGCCGGATCCCGAACATCCGCCTCCACGAAAGTGATGGTCTCCTCGTAGTCGGGATCGGCGGCGAGAACCCCAGCCACCGCCTCCTTCTGATCGATATCGATCGAAATGACCCGAGGAGCGGTGACGCGACCGTAGGCTTGCATCGTCCGAAGCCGATCGCGAAACCAAAGTGCGCTCCCACCGAAGCGCGTACCGATCTCGATGACCAAATCGGCTTGCATCTGCCAGAGCAGGTGCTCGTAGGTTCGCAGATCCTCCGGAAACTTCTCCATCCGGAGGCCGGCGTAAGAGTCCGTCGTGTGCTGCTGGGCGCGCGCGAGCCAGAACTTTCGAGCTTTGGCCTTTAAATCGAGCTCTACCTTCGACGGAAGCCCAGCTTCATCATTCTTCACGGGCGGGAACCTACTCCCCGGGGATCGCCGTATCCGCCGAGCCCAGTGCTGGGCGAGTGCGCCTCAGGCCGGTCCAGATCACGAGTGCCAGCGAAACCAGGCTGATCGCGCCCCCGACCCCATTTTCCGTTCGACTTAGCTGGAACTGCGTTGGCGAGAACCAGCCAGCCAGCTGGGCCGTCCGGCACGGTCAGCTTCCCGTTTCGCAGCATGGCTGATTACTCCACTAACTCGCTGCGCCTTCCGGCAGCGGGTTGTAGATCCGGAACCCGTCGATCACGGTCAGCGGGGGCTCCTGCTGCAGACATCCTCCGACCGAGTACCCGTTCGCCTCGACCCAATTCTCATCGTCGTAGATGATCACCCAGCCGCCCTCCCTTAGGCGAGCAACCTCCCGACAGGGCATCCTGGCGGGGATCAGCCCCAGCTCGTGTTGGAGCCGATCCCCCGCCAGCGGCCCCGCCAGCAGCGGAGCCATCCAGACTTTTTCGGTCCCCTCACGGAAGTCTTCGCGCGCGGATAGGAACCTGGCTAGTCCTGCGTCGAAGTTCGCTGGATGCTTACTGCCGTGGTGGCTGACCCAATCGGCAGCGGGGATTGCGAGCAGACAGGCCAGGGCCGCAGCCATCGCAGCGCCTACCAAGCGGCCTGGCAACCGAATCCGATCGCGGAGCGCCGCCGCGATCACGGTCCCGATCGCCAAACCCACTAGAGCCCCGGTAACGATATGCCGCGGAGCCGTGGGAAACGTCCCCGTGAACAACTGCGCCAGATTCCAGACCAAGACAATCGAGAGCGAGCCGAGCGCGATCCGCTCGAGCACGCGATGCCTCCGGCTCGCAAAACAGATCACGACCGCGGCGAATCCGATCGTCGGCAGCAGATACCTGGTCTGGGAGACCGACCCGTCCCAGACCGGGTTCGGGTCCCTCGCGGTGCTCGGTGCCGCAGCCCAAAGCAGGAGCAAGCCCACGAGGAGTGCACCCATCAGCCGGACGCCTCGATCGGCCCTGGCGGCGGCTACCGCCACTGCCGCGAAAAGAAGCAAGCCGGCACCTCCCAGGAACGTCAGATATCGATCGACCTGTCCATCGAGGGTGTAGAGCGGATGACTCAGGAACGACTGGTAGCGGCGCAGGAACTCGGGCATGGGATCACCCCACGGCGAAGTCGACCAGGGCCAGAACGGCGAGCCGTGGTCGATGAAGTTCCTGAGGTACCAGAAGCAACCAACTACGAAAAAGACTCCAAACGCGATCGCCAGCGGCTTGGCGATCGGTCGCAACTCGTGTCGCTTCCAGACGATGGCGAAGCAGAGGAGCACGATTCCCAGCGGCAGCGCGATCGTTTTGCTACCGATGCCCAGCCCGATCGCGATCGTCGCCGGAATCAGAAGGCGCGGCTCGTCCTTGGAGCAGGCGACAAGGGCTGCCCCGCACGCAAGCCATGACAGGGCGGGTAGGTCGTTCAGCGGCGTACCAAGCTGGATCAGAACGACCGGAGTAGTGGCTACCGCGGCGATCGCGAGCAACCGCATCGGAATCGGAATCGCCGACCGTCTCAGCCCAACCCAGCCTGCCAGGAGCAAGACCGTCATGTTGAAAATCGGCCAGATCGAAACCATGACCATGCTCTGCGAGATGCCGAGACCCCATGCCTGTGCGACGGCGTTGGTAAGGGGATAGACGCCGACTGGAAACAGGTAACTGACCTGATCGACTGATCCCGGCGCCCCGTCGTGGAACCAATTGACGATCTGAGGAAGGTGGTAGTAGACACCGTCCACTCCAACGTTGGGTGACCAGAGCGACCATGCGGTCCAGACCGCCCCAACTCCGACCAGCGTCGATACGCCGGCGATCGCAGGCGTTGAAGCCCGATCGAGCCAGTCGACGAGTTCTTCTCCGACCGTGACACTCGATCTGGGAACCAGAGCGATCGTCACCAACCCGGTCAGGATCGCCGCAAGCAGAAGCGGGATCTGGCTCCCCCCAAGGCCGAGCAGCCCCAATGCCATCGACTCCAACACGATCGTCGCCGCGAAGAACGCCGCGGTGACAAGGAGCCGCTCTAAGCCGCGGTGGGCGAACTTCGAGGCCAGCCGAAACGAGGCGCCTCCCACGGCGATGGCGGCGACTCCCAGTAGCAAGTGGTCGATGACGATCATCGCAACTTACTCGCGAGGCCGCCACACGACGAGGCCGCTGGGCTGGTCGGTCGCGGACGGCCGAAAGCCTCTGGCGCGAAGCCCTTCCCGCAGGCCGGGATGGATCAAGATTTGGGGTCCGTCACCGACGAATACGGCGCTTCCACCGACATCTCGAAGGTCCTCGAGCATGTCGTCGAGTTGAACGGGGAAAAGAACATGCACCGGATCGCCGAGCAACGAAACGTTCTTGACCTCCGCCTCTCTGGCGAGGAGGTGGCCGTTCTCACGAAGCATCAACACCCGTTCGCCCGCTTGTGTTTCGGCAGCAACGAACCGCTCAGCTTCCGGGAGCTGGTCGAACACCGATACGCGATCGCTTTTGTCGGCAATTCTCTTGGCCTGGGTCCACGGTTCCGGCACGTCAACGAGCGCCGTCGTGGCGAGGCCGAAACCGATTAGCACAGCCGTGGCGAGCGCGCCGACCGGTTTGAGGACGATACGCCAGCCCCCGCTCGTGCCCGAAAGGCCGCGGAATGCCGCCCAAGTAAGCAGCGCCAGCGCGAAGCTCCACACCGGAAAGAGGGCGACCATTGACACCGTGACCGAGCGGCCCACGTAGTAGATACCCGCGAGCAATCCGAAGCACCCCGCGTACGCGAGAAGACCCGACAGCACATGATCGTCCGCGCCGGCTCGGTGGCGAGTTGCGGCGAGAAGCAGCGCGCCCGCGAAGCTGGCGTAGACGATGAGATGGAACCCTAGAGTCGGCATCGGCAGCAGGCCGAAGCCCTGCGAGGCGAACAGACGTGAGTAGTAGGTGAAGAGTTCAGGATTCGGGAGCGACCCACTACGAATCAGCGTTATCACGACCACGATTGCGGCGGCAGCGCCAACTCCGGCTACGAGTCGTCCGATCAGCGAGATCACAACTGCTCGAGATACCCGCGCGGGCGTTCCAATCAGCAGAGCGAAGAACGTCGCCAGCAGGCATGGCCCCCCGAATTCCGGGTTGTTGAAAAGGGCAAAGCCTCCGACCACGAAAAGGGCCAACGGCGCTCGTGGTGAGAGCCCACGTAGGTGACGTGCACACAGCCAAGCGAGTAGGCAGGGAAAGAGATATCGCTCGGGCAGGATCTGAAGCAGGCTCGCGTTCGAGTCACGCTCGTCGCCCACCTCGATCGTGGGGCGAAGGCTGAGCGCGAGTACCGGCAGGTAGAGCAAGAGCCCGCCGATCTCGTTGCGGACGGTCAGCGCAAGCGCACGCCAGAGCGCAAGCAGCGAAACCGTCGAGAGGATGGCCATCACCCCCGTGAACACGGCAGGCGAGTAATCGAAGGTCGTCAGGACCGGGTGGCTCAGCCACGGAAGCAGGTTCGAGTACTGGCTGGCGAAGTCTGCCAGTGGGGTTGCGCCATTGCCAAAAGCCGCGAAGTCAGCGAAGGTGCGGGGCAGATGCAAGAGCCCCAAGCCCGGTGCATCCGGCAGGCTGGCGTCCGTGTAGATGGCGGGCAGCATGAAGATCACCGTGGCGGTGACTGCGGCAAGACCAGCCACCGCAAAAGCCACCCGCGAGCCGCTATTAGGGCGAAGGAGCTCGGCACGCACACGGGCGCTCGTTGAGGCGTCGGAGCGGCGAAGGGCGACGAAGAGGATCGCAGCGGCTACAAGCAGCGCGATGGCAAGATCGCGCTCGCCAAAGTAGTCGGGGTCGAGTCCAAAGCTCAGCGGCTCCGAGCGCGTCAACCATCCGACCACGACGACGCTGAGAACAGCCAGGGTGGCGACGAGAGGCAGGGCGCCGACCAACCTCGATTTCAACAGCCCGCTCCTGGGCTCGCCCGCGAAGACGAGGGCCGCGGCAGCGATCAAAGGCGTTAAGGCCGCGATCCCGAAGCGTGCGAGTTCGGTGGGCTCGGGCGACAAGAGGTTGCTGACCGGGTTTGACCACGTCTCGAGATGCTCGGGCTCCATCAGCTGACCCAGCGTCGGGGCAAGCACAAGCCCCAAGGCCAGCGCTAGCGCTCCGAACACACTCACGACCACCCAAGCGAGCGTCGCGGCATCCGACGAGCCGACTTCACCGTTTTCGCCGGGAGAGTTCAGACGGCTGCCCTCAACTGGCGGTAGACAGCATGTGTCAGCGAACGTAGGAAGTCACCCGCACGTCCTCGCGCGAAGCGAACGGCCCGAGGCGCGATCCGCTTGAGCAAGCGCTTCAGCGATCCAGCTCACGGTTGCGGGGCGATGAAGGCGCCTGGGGATCCGTGACATTGACCCGCTTGGCGACCAGATAGAGCGGCCGCCGCTTGACCTCGTCGTAGATTCGCCCTAGGTACTCCCCGATGATCCCAATGGTGATCAGCTGAACGCCGCCGAGAAACAGAACGGCGAACAGAATCGTGCTTACGCCTGGTAGCTCCGTGGCACCGACAAGACGCAAGGCCACGACGAGCGGCAACCCGAGGAGGGCGATGCCTGAGACGATGAAGCCCGCGGCCATGGACAGCTGCAGGGGCACGTGCGAGAAGGATGCAATCGCATCAAGTGAGAACCTGACCAGATTGCGCAGCGAGTACTTGGTGCTCCCGGCGTAGCGGGCGTCACGGTTATAGGGGATCCCGATCTGCGTGAAGCCAACCCAAGCGCTCATGCCACGCAGGAACCGGCGCCGCTCAGGCATCGCGAGAATCGCGTCGAGCGCGCTTCGGTCGAGCAGGCGGAAATCCCCAGCGTTCTGCGGAACGTCAAACTCGGTCAGCCGGGACAGGAGGCGGTAGAACCAGCGCGCAGTCGCGAGCTTGAACCGCGACTCGCCGGCCCTGGCGGCACGCACCATGTAAACAACATCGACTCCCTCGCGCCACCGGGCAATCATGTCTGGCAGCAACTCGGGCGGATCTTGGAGGTCGCCGTCGAGCATGGCCACAGCGTTTCCGCGGGCGTGCTCCAACCCGGCAGTGAGTGAGGCCTGATGGCCGAAGTTGCGCGAGAGGAAGATCACTCGCACCCGGGGATCGACCCGAGCAATCTCCTCGAGTCGCTCGACGGTGCCGTCAGTGCTGGCGTTGTCCGAAAAAATCAACTCGAACGGGTCGCGTTGCAGGGTGGCTACGAGCCTCCCGTAGAGCTCGTCCAGCGAGTCGACCTCGTTGAGGACGGGTACTACCACGCTGAGTAGCGACAAAGCGCGCAGCGGCCGCGACTCGTCCTGGCTCGGGATCGGCTTCACGCGAGGTATTCCAGCAGAGTCGAGAAGGAACCTCGGTCTCACTTCCGCCCATGTACGCTTCCGCTCGGCGGACAGACCTTCGGACTGGTTAGCGGTGCCGTTGGATATGAAGAGATCGAAGGTTCTTGTAACAGGGGGCACCGGTTTCATCGGTCGCCAGGTCGTGCCGTTGCTCTGCGCCGGCGACAGCGAAGTACACGTCGTTACCTCTCGCCGGGGAGATACGGTGGATGAGCGCGCGAAGTTGCACCCGGTCGACCTGCTCGATCGTGATGCTCGGGACGCACTCATAGCGGATCTGTCTCCCGATCGGCTTGTCCACTTGGCGTGGTACCTGGAGCCAGGCCAGGTCTGGAGCTCGCTCGAAAACGTCCGCTGGGTCGAAGCCAGTCTTGGGCTTCTGCGAGAGTTCGCCGCCGCGGGCGGCAGCAGAGCCGTGTTGGCCGGGTCGTTCTCAGAGTACGGGCCGGGCGCCGCGCGCTCGATCGGGGAGGCGACGCCCCTACTTCCAAGCAATCTCTATGGGATCTGCAAGGCGGCTCTCGGCCAGATGGCCCACGCAAGCGCAGCGCCGTTGGGGATCGAAGTGGCTTGGGCACGGATCTTCTCTGCCTACGGTCCCGGCGAGCATCCAAAGCGTCTTGTCGCATCAGTCGTGCGGAATCTCCTGGCGGGGCACGAAGCGCCGTGCTCGCATGGACGGCAGATTCGCGACTACCTCCCGACGATGGATATCGCCGACGCGATCGTCGCGGTGCTCAACTCCGAGCTTCTGGGTCCGGTGAACGTCGGCTCCGGCGAGGAGGTGACATTGCGTGAACTGATTGAAACGACGGCAGGGATCGTCGGACGCCCCGATCTTCTCCGCTTTGGCGAGGTGATTCCGCCGCCCGACGATCCGCCGTGCCTGGTGGCGGACGTTGCCCGCCTTCGGGACGAGGTGGGATGGTCCCCACAATTCAGCCTGGTCGAGGGCCTTGAGCACACCATCGGCTGGTTTCGCCAGGCGGATCTCAGCTGACGGCCGCCTCGAAGGTCGCGAGGATCGAAAGTCCAGCTGGTAGCCGGACGCCGGCAGCCAGCATCCTCGCCTCCATTCGAAGTGGCCACTCCAGCGCGGTGTTGATGACCGGCGGTGGGCATTCAATGTCCCGGGAGGCATGATCCGTCGCGCGTCGTCTGTCCCTCAACCGGCTGACGGCGGCGACCGGAAGCAGTATCGAGTTGAAATGGCTGATCGTGAGCGGTACCCAGCCTGTTTCCTTCGCCGCAGAGAGCAACGTCCGGCGGAGGTACCTGCGCCGGTGTTCGTTGGCAACGTCGTGCGGCCCCCATAGCCGCGGATACGCAGGAACCGTGACCACCAGAAAGCCGCCGGGCTTGACGACCCGGCGCAGCTCAGTCAGCCCTGCCCGGTCGTCATCGAGATGCTCGATCACGTCGAGCGTCGCCGCCACGTCGAATTCACCATCTTCGAACGGCATTGCCTCGAGCGTCCCTCGGACCACGGTGCCGATGCCGCGGGCGCCTGCGACCGCCAGAGCCTCGTCCGAGGGCTCAAGGCCGATCACGCTCCCGAAGCGAGCCAACTCCGAGAGGTTGACGCCCCCACCGCAGCCGGCGTCGAGGCACGACGCCGGGTGCGGCAATGGCAGCGATTCGAGCGCCGCTCTCACGACAAGGCGTCTTCCTCGGTACCACCAGTGCCGGTCCTCGGCCGCCAGCGTCTCATCGCGGTACGCGCTTCTCACGGCAGCAAGCGGTTCATGGCGCTCATGCCGGCTCACCTTCGCAGACAACGGGCTGAGGCCCTGAGCGCGTTAACCGTGCCACGGCGACGACGCCGAGAGCCCGCAGGGTTATGGCGGGTGCGGAGCGCTGTCCCTTGAGACCGGTCAGACCCTTTCCCTCAGCTCACGGTACACAGCATCAATCTCGTCTGTGTGGCGAGTCATCGGCTTGATGATGGTGTCGCGTGCCGCGAGTATCCGTCTGTTGAGCTGCGTGACCTGCTCGGGGTGCTCGACGATGTCACGCATGATGCGCGCCAGCTCGGTCGCCGAGCAGGAACGGTTCAGCCAGCCCGTCTCGCCATCGCGTGTGTACTCCGGCATGCCGCCAACCGCGTTGGCGATAACGGGGATCCCCTTCGCGAGGAACTCGACCCCGACGAAGCCGTATGCCTCCTCCCAGATCGAGGGGACGAGTCCCACGTCGGCTTCCTCCAAGACCGCGTCGAGTTGATCGTCGGAGAACGGCCCGGTGGGGCCGACCTCGATCGCCTCGAGCTCTGCGACCTCCGGCGCAACGGCAGCGTCGATGGGCCCGAGAGCAATCAGCCGGAAGCTTCCCGCAGGAACGGATGCGGCAAGGAGTCGCGTCGCGTCCACTAGCAACCGCGAACCCTTCGCGTTTGATGACATCCCCGCGACGGTCGCGAACACCACGGGACAGTTGCCATTCGATCGTCTTGGCCGGAGGGTCTCGATGCGTTTCAGCGTCAGATGGATCGTGGACATCCTGTTCTTGTCGACGCCCAGCAGGGAGTAGATTTCGGCAACGCGTTCCGACATGGCGATCAGGCGGTCGGTGCGGTTGAGACGCTCGATATTGACCTCGCGACGTTTCTGAAACGCCTGGGGGGTGGCGACCGGGGGTGATTCGACACGGGATCGAGCCGAGAGCGCGAGCCGGCGCGTCGCCCTGTACGGCAGCCGTCGGAGGACGGGTCGCGTGGTGAGTTCGTGCCGCACGGTGGCTTCGTAGAGCAATCCCGGTGGGCGGGAGTCGGCAGTGGTCGTCGCTACGCAGTCGGCGCCGATCTCGCGCCGCAGGCAGACCTTCCCGTTTGCGTCGAGCAGCTTGAACGTTGAGCACAAGGGGAAGTAGTCCGCGAGTGTCATCACCGACGGCGTATTGGTGCGACGGACCAGGTCGAGCAGTGAGGACGGCAGCCCCGCCAGCTCGTGGAAATGGACGACGTCTGGGCGTACCTCCTCAATGACGCGTTGAAAGTGGCGCTCGGTTTGCGGCTCGTCGAGCTCGAGCTCTGGCTGCCGGCCGTGGTCGTACAGCGGGGAGTTGACCACCTCGATCATCGTCACGCCGTTACGGCGCCACCGCTTCAAGCGAGGTCGATCGAGAAACGGGAAATAGCGCCCGGCGAAGAAGTACGCGACGTCGTCGTCCCGACGGACCTGCTCGTGCATGAGTTCCTCGATGTAGGCAACGAGCCCGCCCACTCGCAACGGGCGAAATCCTGAGCCGACGTGCAGCACGCGCATGGCGAGAGCGTATGAGGTTGCAGGAGCTACTCGTCCGGCTGGCGGATCCACATCGCTGACGGAATCCAGGTGCTGAATTCAGGCACACCGTAGAGAGGCCCCCCTGGGTCCACATCCTCTTTGAGACTGGGAATCAGCTCCACCAGCTCGTCGTGCCGATCGCGAAACAGGGCCGCCAGAGCAACCTCGACTCGCCATGTGCTGCCAGTCAGAAACGCCTGCAGGAGATACTGCTCCGTGAGGTATCCGGCGAGCAGGGGGTAATAGGGCGGGTACTCGTACGGAAGGTGGATGTCGTGCAGATGGACCCAGACACCGGGAGCCAAGCGCGGAAATACCTCAAGGAAAAGCCAGTTGACCTCGCTGTCGAGCTTGACCACGTGGTTCGTGTCGATGAACAGGACATCTCCGGCTTGAAGCGCCTCGAAGCGATCCAAGGGGAGCTCCCGACAGTCGATGCGATCGATGCGGGTAAGGCCGTCGATCGACTGCTCGCGTCCGGGAACCTCGACGATCCAGCCTGCCGCCCCGCCCTCTTTGCGGACTGTCGGCTCCGTGTCCAAGGCCACCGTCGGCGTCGGATCAACGGCAACGAGGTCACCAGGAGATCCATCGCGCCCGTTTGCGGCCATCGCTGCGCTTGCGATAAGTGTCGAGTTGCCCGAGCCGATCTCCAGCACCTGCTTCGGCCGCAGGTGGCGCAGGAGCGCGTAAAGGACCTCGGCGTCTCCGCCCTTATAGAGCTTGTTCCAAACGTCGACCCCGCGTCCCCGGACATCGCGATCGAATTCCTGGATGTACTCCAAGAGGTGCTCCTCGATGAACGTGAGCTGCGAGCCGAGATCGAACTGGACGCCGATGAGAGAGCTGCGTCGCGACCAGATTGGGTCGTCGGCTTCAGGTAGTAGTGGAACCGGGCTTACCGCCGAGTGAGCGATCACCGAATACCCGTGCCGGTTACCGAGATTCGCCAGGAACTCTGGCGCCCGCCTGCGGGCCGCTTGAATTGGACCCGGTGCGATCCGCTCCAGCAGACCCGCCAGCCGACGCCGCGGTCCGCTTCGGTTTCGCAGGCGACTCGTCACGGCGGGGCGATCTTAGTGACGGCCCCTGCGCGGATCAGCTCCGCCTCCACAGCCTCGTTGAAGACCTGTTCGGTGTATCTCGGGGCCGTCTCGAGGCCGCCACGACGAAGGCGATCACGCAGCGCGTCGTCGGTTGCAAGCCGGCTGAGTGCTGCCGCGAGGGCCTCGGCGTCATCCGCGTCGAACAGCAGGCAGTTGTGCTCATCGCGCAAATACTCGGCCGACCCTCCCCGGCCCGTCGCCACAACCGGTCGCCCCCGGCCCATGGCTTCGAGGGGAACGAGTCCCCACGGTTCCTCCCAGCGGACGGGAAACACAATCGCGTCGGCACGGCCGTACGCCTCGACTATCTCGGCTCGCCCACGCTGGCCGGTGAAGTGGACCCGCTCGCTGACGCCGTTATCAGCCGCGAGTTTGCGCAGGCGCGCCTCCTCGGAGGTGTCAAAGCCGCCGATCACCTCCAACCGAGCCCTCGCGGGCAGGTACTCCATCGCCTCCACGGCGGTGTCGATCCCCTTGTTCGGGTCGAGCCGTCCGACGTAGAGAAGGCGCCATCCCCAAGCGGCCTCTGGCGCCGGGTCGAGGAAGTCCTCGTGAATGCCTGAATGTGCGACTCCCGTATCGCGCAAACCGAGGCCGAGGGACAGGGCATGCCGGTGCGTGTGCTCGCTGACGAACACATACCGCGCCGCCGTGGCGTAGTTCGGTTTCACTGGGATGCGAAGCAGTGTCTCGACGACCGGGGCGAGCAGCGATCTGCGACCGCGAAAGCGGTGTAACCAGGGGTCGGCCCATCGTCCCCATTCGAGCCACTCGGCGTGTACGAAAGCGACCGCGGGCAGGCCCCGGCGCTGCGCGGTGTCGAGCAGTCCCAATGTAAGCCCGCCCATCGCCCACAGGCTGACCACTTGAGGACGGAACTCATCCAGGTGTCGTGCAAGAGTGCTGTGATTGTGGCGCGCGAGTGCGAGGCTTTCACGGAGGCCCACCGGCTCGAACCGCCCATCGCGCAACGTCCAGCGCAACTCGCGATGAACATCCTCCTCGTCCTCTGCATCGGGCGCCAGGGTGTGAGTGTCGGTCGTGAGGACGCGGACGTCATGGCCTCCCGCGCGGAGGTGCTCGACCGCGGCATGCCACACGATCTCGTACCCACCAAAGTGGTGCGGCGGGTACAGGTTTCCCACCGTGAGCACTCTCACGCGGGTCAGCCGCTCGAGGCTCGGTCGGGCACGGGAGGACGCGGCAGGAGGCCCGAGCGCTGCAGCAGCGTGACTCCGCAACGCACGGTCCGCCGCGAATGGAAATGGACCTGGGAGAACTCCGGATGCTCGTCGTGCAGCCAGTTCAGGAAGGCTCGCTCGCCGGGCATCACCTCCCGCTCGTCGCCAATCCAGCCGAAGCCGCTCTCGAGCCAGTAGTGGCCCGGCAGCACGAAGCGGCGGGGGACCGTGCCGGTGTCGTGCACTGCCAAGATCGCGTCGGGGGCCATCAGCGGCAGCAGTCGCCGGAAGGTCTCGCGGTTCAAGTCGAGATCGTGGGAAGCATCCAAAAAGACAAAGTCAGCTTCGCGACCGTCGATGTCGTCAGTTGTCAACTCCGCCTGCGAGCGGATGCGAAACGTGAACCTGGGATCGTGGCCAAACAAGTCGCGAGCGCGCGCGGCGCATACTTTGTCTAGATCGAACGAGTAGAGGTGGGCGTCGGAATCGAGCCCGCACAGAAAGTTGAGCGCGCTACGACCGTTGAGAAAGCCGATCTCGACGACGGTCTCAGGCCGAATGACCCGCAGCAGCGAGTAGAGAAACAGGGCTTCCTCGCGTTGAACCGGCCCGTCCGCAACTTCGCTGAAAATAGCCAGGTGTGAGATATCGGGGGGTGCGCTTTCCTCCGACCCCAGGGCGTCCGGGACCGTTTGGTCGCGCAGATCAGGCCAGCGTGCGGTTGCGACCGCTCTCCTGACCATGGCGTTTCGGAAAAACGCTCGCCGGACGGTTCTCCGGAGCCTTGCTGCAGCTCGCCTACGGAGATTGCGGCCGCGCATCGTCGCGATCGTACTCGGCGATGGCCACGATCTCTTGCTGAGTCGCCCGTTCCTTGACTGGGTGCAGGGCGAGGGCACCGTTGCGGGCAAGTCGCGTCGCGTCCTCCCGCGCATACGGCGGCCCAAAGCGCACGTGATCGAACAGGGTCGCACCCTCCGGAGCGCCCACCACCCGATACCCCAGGTGATAGATGACGGTCGGTACATAGGCCTCCATGTACCGAGACAAGTCGCCTGCCCGCCGGCAGAAATCCTCGAGTGCCTCTCGTCCGATCGTCATTCCGTTGCCGAGCCCACCCCAAATGCTGGGAATCTCCTGGTCCCGAACCGAGATCGCCTGGAGGCGCTCCTCCAGTTCGTGATCGTCGAGGAGATCGATTCCGTGGCACCAGTTGACCAGGGTGTGGTCCGCACAACTCGGGGCGAGCAGACCCACCCCTTCGCCAGCCATGATCTCGAAGAGCTCTGCTTCGTAGCGCGACGAGAGCACGACATGGTCGTACTCCATGAGGTGCACGCAGCTGTAGGAGGGATCGGGCGCAACGAGGCGCTCCCATACGAGCCCCAGTACCTCGTTGTACGACTGCCCGGCCTTGCTTCGCAACGCGGGGTCGTCGACGAAGAACGTATCGGGTGTGCTGCGGAGCCCTCCGAAGTCTTCACGCGTGCCACCGAAGCAGACGACGCCGCGGCGGCCCGGTAACACACGTTCGAAGTCGTCCAGGTATGCCCGGACCTCCGGCGCCGGCCGGTGAGTGAGGAGGACATAGAGGATCACCGCCGTTCACACTCGGCGACGCGAACGTGCTCAAAGGCCAGCTCGTCTTCGGCCGTCCACCGAATCCTTACCGTTCCGTCGAAGCCGCGAAGGCGAACGCGGCCGTCTTGGAGCGTGGGCCGCGCGTATCCAAGGGTCGCTCCGCATCTGCGGCAGACGATCCGGCACGGGCGGATGCCTAACAGGCGCGGGGCGAAACGACGCAGAGATGGCCGGAAGGTCATCTCTGATCGATGTTGACCAGGAACGAGCGCCCAAACGAGTGATAGTCCCGGTAGGGGATCAAGCTGATCTCGGGATTTGCATCCAGCCATTCGCTGCAGGCGCGCTGCTCTCCCCGGTCCGGCCGCCCGTGAAAGCAGAACCAATCGTCGAATACGAGCACGGAGCCATCTTGGAGCTGCGGCGTGAGAAAGTCGAGCACAGGAACCGTGGACTCATAGAGATCGCAATCCACCCAGGCGACGGCGAGGCGGTGCTTTTCGGCCCGTGGGAGCGAAGCATCGAAGAGTCCCTCGGTCACCGTCAGGCGGTCCGCCGGGATCCTCCGGGTCTCAGTTTCGAACACACGTTTAGGGCTGCGAAACTGCCCCTGCTTGAACGGGCCGTCTTCGTCGAGCCCCTGAGCCGCGGGCAGCCCCTCGAACCCGTCGTATGCGTGGATCGACGCTCGGAGTCCGTAGCGCTGGATTGCTTCCCACGCCGCCGAGACTAACCGCCCCTCGAAGACGCCAAACTCGGCGTAATCGCCATCTATGCCCTCGTGTTGGACGAAATTGAAGGCAGCGTTCAGCATCCGAGTGGCCTCCCACCGATGCCCGTCATCGGCGTTGAGATGGCGGCCCAGGGGGAGCGCGAGGAGGCGCAGAAGCCGAGGCGGGAAGGCGCGGGCATACCGATCCGACCATCGCAAGCGTGGCTTCGCCGTTGGCTCTCCCTGTGGGACTTGCATGGCGCGCGGATCGTATCCACGATCGCCCTCCGGATCGTCGCGCGACGAGAACACCTAGCTAACGTGCGGGCGGAATCGTGCCGCCGCAAACCGCCAGAGCCGAGGAGGAAAGCGACCCGTCGTACGAGCGCGAGCGCGCGCCCTCGGTGAGCATCGTCTCTCTCGTATTCAACCGGTGCGACGATCTGCGCGAGAGCCTGCGCCACATGCAGGCGATCGACTACGACTCCGAGCTGCTGGAGTTCATCGTCGTCGACAACGCTTCGACGGACGGTTCAGCGGAAATGGTCAAGGCGGAGTTCCCCGAGGTCCGGCTGATCGTCCGCAATGAGAATTGTGGAGTCAGCGGGTTCAACGATGGGTTCGCCGTCGCCAGCGGTGATTTCGTTGTCGCCCTCGACGACGATTGTTATCTCCCGCCGGACGGGTTGAAGCGTGCCGTCAAGGCCGCCCATGAGCACCGTGCCGACTTGGTGTCCTTCGGGGTGGTGAGCGCGTACGACCCGGACCATCGTTTCGACAAGAAGTACCCGACCGGCCTCCTCAGCTTCTGGGGATGCGCGGTTCTAATGCGTCGCGAGGTCCTCGGTGAGCTCAGCGGTTATGACCCGAACATTTTCGTCTGGGCGAACGAGCTCGAGTTCATGCTTCGCTTCTTCGACCGTGGGTTTCGTCATCTCCACATGCCCGAGGTGGTTGCGGTACACATGAAGGGTGAGGGCGATCGCGTCGCTGGTTACCTGCTCAATGCACGGAATTTTGGGTACATCGCCGGAAAGCTGTTACGCCCTCGCGAGGCAGCGGGAGCGTTGCTGGCGCGTTTGGCCGCCCACGTTCGCGATTCGATTCGCGAAGACCCCAGACTTTTGAGGGCGATGCCGCATGCCGTGGCGGGATTTTCGCGCGGGCTGTCCGTGAGGTCGCCAGTCGCGAGCCGAGAAATCTCGCGTGTCTATCGCCGGCACTTCATCAGCTTCGCGAGTCCATGGTGGCTCTCCAGATCGCTGACCGAATTCGTTCGGCCGCGGGGTGACACGCTTCGCCGTCGGACTGAGTTCTTCGAGAACCGCTATCACCCCGAAAGCGCAGCGACCCTGGAGTTTTAGACCTAGGCGACCGGGTCTAGTGTTTCGATGAGTCTGTTGGCGGCCGACAGCGCCTGGCCGACGACCTGATCCATGTTCAAGTATTGGTAGCGCGCCAGGCGCCCGACGAAGGTTGCGCCGGGAAGCGCATCGCCCAGGGTCTCGTAGCGTCGATAGAGCTCGCGTGTGTCGTCGCGGGGAATGGGGTAGTAGGGGTCGCCCTCGGCGCGGGGATACTCGATCGCCACGGTGGAGGAAGAATGGCGCTCCTGCCCGGTCATCCAGCGGAACTCGGTCGTACGCGTGTAGGGAACGTCTTCGCTGGGCTCGTTGACGGAGGTCGCCGGGAGCAGGTATCCACCCTCCGGGGTCGGCTCGTTACGAAGCTCGAACTCCAGCGAGCGATAGGGCAGTGCACCGAAGCGGTAGTCGAAGAAACGGTCGATCGGCCCCGTGTAGACGAGGTGGCCGTGCTCGACCTCGTCCTTTACGTCCTCGTAGTCAGTTTCGAGTGAGACCTCGATGAGCTCGTGGTCGAGTATGCGACCGATCATCGCCGTGTAGCCGTCGGCCGGCATCTTCTGGAACGGATCGGTGAAGTAGCGGTCGTCGGTGTTGGTGCGGATCGGGATCCGGGCGCAGACCGACGCGTGGAGCTCCGCCGGATCGCGTTGCCACTGCTTGCGCGTGTAGCCGCGAAAGAACTTCTCGTACAGCTCGCGCCCGACCTTGGCGACGACGACGTCCTCGCTCGTGCGGATGTACTCCACCGGCTCGGCTCGCTTCTCGAAGAAGCGCTCGACGTCCTCGTCGGTAGCCAACTCGAGGTCGTAGAGGAGGTTGATCGTGGTGCGGTTGATCGGTATCGGCAGGAGTTTGCCGTCGACTCGCGCCAGCACCCGATGCTCGTACGGGCGCCACTCGGTGAAGCGGGACAGGTAGCCGACGACCTTCTGCGACCTGGTGTGGAAGATGTGTGGGCCGTACTTGTGGACGAGGACCCCATGCTCGTCGTAGTAGTCGTGAGCGTTGCCGGCGATGTGGTTGCGGCGATCGACGACGAGAACGCGCTGCCCTGTGCGGGAGGCCAGCTGCTCGGCCATGATTGCGCCGGCGTAGCCGGCGCCGACGATCAAGGCATCGTACCCAGCGCTCATCGAGGGCAGGATAGGCGCAACGATTAACTCCATAGCCAGCCAGGACGACACGTGGGTGTGCCGGGCGGCTGCTTGAGCGAGATCCCGGTGGTAGTCGAGGGGGAGGACTGGCCGATCGCTTTTCTCGCGGGACGCAACTCCCGCATCGACGGCTTCGTGAGCGCCGTGAGCAACTCTCAGGCTGCGCGTCCCCGGCCGCTGTTACATTCCCGCCCGTCCTGACCCAAGGTAGGAGGAAAGACTGTGACCAAGGCTGAGTTCGTCGAAAAGATCGCCGGCGACTTCGATTCAAAGAAGGCCGCTGCTGATGCGGTTGAGGCCGTCCTCGACGGCATCACCAGCGCGCTGACGAGCGGGGACGACGTGGCCTTTACCGGCTTCGGCAAGTTCAGCGTCGCCGAGCGCGGCCCGCGCCAGGGCGTGAACCCGCGTACGGGCGAGCGGATCACCATCGCCGGCGGCAAGGTGCCGAAGTTCTCGGCTGGCGCCGGCCTGAAATCCAAGGTCAAGGGCGGCTGACGCCGCTCCCTTTCGCGGACCGGCTCGCGGCGCTCGTCGAAGAGCGTCGCAGCCAGGTCTGCGTCGGGCTCGATCCAGACCCCGTCGTTGCCGGGGCGGCGTTCCCGGAGGCGCCGGGCTCTGAGGTCGCCGAGCGCGCCGGTGAAGCGGTCGGGCGCTGGTGTGAACGGGTGATCGCCCAGGCCGGGCCATCGTGCGTGGCGGTCAAGCCTCAGTTCGCTTGCTTCGAGTGCCTCGGCGTTCCGGGCTGGGCGGCGTTGCAGCGAGCCATCGACGCCGCCCACCAGGCTGGCCTGCTCGTGGTGGCGGACGGCAAGCGTGGCGACGTGCCGGTCAGCGCAAGCGCGTATGCCCAGGCACTGTTCGGCTCAACGGCAACGCCATGGGGCGAGGTCGCCGGGCTTGGTGTCGACGCCGCGACCGTGAACCCGCTGATGGGCGCCGACAGTCTCCGACCGCTGATTGCGGCGGCCACCGAGGCGGGTGGCGGGTTGTTCGTTTTGGTGCGCACCTCGAACCCGGGCGCGGCAGACGTGCTCGACCAAGTTGGCTCCGACGGCCCGCTCCACGAACGGCTCGCCCGTCTTGTCGCGACCCTCGGCGGTCCGCTCGAAGGAACCGGCGGCCTATCCGGCCTGGGTGCCGTCGTCGGTGCGACCGAGCCCCGCCATATCGCTCGGCTTCGGGAGCTGATGCCGAGTTCGATCTTCCTGCTGCCTGGCGTGGGCGCTCAGGGTGGCGATGCGGCGAAGCTTGGGGCCGCGTTTGCTCCCGGCCCGGCCGCGGCGCTGGTGACTGCCTCGCGCTCAATCGCCGGTGCCGACGATCCGGCAGTCGCGGCCGAGGCGCTCCGCGCGCAGGTGTGGGACGTCTCTTGCCGCGCCGCGGAACCGGGTTAGCGGTCGGTGGGCGAGGGGTACGATCGCCACGGGCTCCGGCCAGCGCCCGAACGCGGACATGACCCCAGAATCCAAAGCCCGCGGCGAGGAGCCGCCTCCCAGCATCGTCACCCGCGTTCTGGCGGGTCTCGCGTTAGCGGCCTGCATGCTCGCGATCGTGGTCGTGATCGCGGAGACGATCGGTTCGGGCGACGACGACGAGCCCGCGCAGGAGCAGGCGCGGCAGCGCAAGGGCGAGAAGCCACCCAAGGACTACGTGGTGGTCGAGGGCGAGACGGCAACCTCGATCGCCCGGAAGTTCGGGGTCCCGCTCGGGCGCATCGAACGCCTGAACCCCGAGGTGGACCTGCAGGTCCTGAACGCCGGCGAGGCCCTGAAACTCCGCTGAGGCGAGCGGCGCGGACGCTCGCGCTCGCATCCGGAGTTCTGGCGGTCGTGGCTCCCGCCGCGGGTGCAAACCCGGACGCCCCAAAGATTTCGGCTCGCGCCTGGGCGTTGATCGACGAGCGCTCGGGCGATGTGCTCGCCGCGCGTGGCAGGGACCTCTCAGCCCCGATCGCCAGCGCGACGAAGATGATGACGGCGCTTGTAGCAAGCAGGGCGCTTCGCCCCGGGGAGCTTGTGGGTGCGCCGATCTACGACGCCAGTCCCGGCGAGTCGCTGATGGGACTTCGCGCGGGCGAGATCGTCACGGTGCGCGAGCTTCTGTACGGGTTGCTGCTCGCATCGGGCAACGATGCTGCGGTTACTCTCGCGGGAGCCGCGAGCGGTTCACAGGAAGCGTTCGTCGCTCGGATGAACGCAACCGCCGAGCGCCTCGGGCTCACGGCGACGAGCTTCGTCGACCCGATCGGCCTCAGTCCCGGCAACGTCTCCTCCGCGGCCGACCTCGTCCAACTCGCGTCGAGCCTGCGCTCCGATCCGTTGCTCGCGAAGATCGTCGCGACGCCGCGGATCACCCTGGGTGGTGAGTCGAGGCGCCGGCGCCTCGTAAACAGCAACGCCCTGCTTCTGCGTAATCCCTGGCTCGATGGAGTCAAGACAGGGTCGACCGTGGAGGCGGGGTTCGTCCTCGTCTCCTCCGCCCAGCGCAAAGGGGTTCCCTTGGTGGCCGCCGTCCTCGGCACGCAGAGCGAGCGGGCGCGAGACGAGGCGAGCCTCGAGCTGTTGCGCTACGGCGCGTCGTTGTACGAGCCGATGCGAGTTGTCACCGAGGCAGAGCGCCTCGCATCCACGAACCTGGGCGAGACGCACCTGCCGCTGCTGGCTGGCTCGGGGGTTACCGTGACGGTTCGCGCCGACCAGCACGTCACCGTCAGACTCGACGCGCCCGCGCTGGTGGACGTCTCGGTCAATCGCGGACAGCGCATCGGTTCGGGTGAGGTGCTCGTGGACGGCGAGCGGGCGGCCCGCTTCGACCTCGTCGCGGCTCGCGCAGTGGACGGCCCCAGCGTGCTCGATCGCATCGACGCCGAGGTTCCGGGCGGCCGAACGGCACTCCTCGCTACGGCTGGGGTGACCCTGGCACTGCTGGCAGCGGTACTCATGAGGGTCGTCGTGCGCCGTCGGCGCCCGCGGTAGGCTGCCAGCGGTGATTCTCACCGTCACTCTCAACGCCGCGATCGACCGCACCGTCGCGGTTCCGAACTTCCGCTTGGCCCAGCGCCACCGGGCCGTCGAGTCGCAGACGGTTGCGGGCGGCAAGGGGGTCAACGTCGCGCGCGCGCTCAGGCTCCTGGGCAGGCCAGTCATTGCGACCGGGCTCGCGGGCGGTTCGACCGGCACACGGCTGCTCGAACGCCTGGCCGAGGAAGCGATCCTCAACGACTTCACGAAGATCGAGGGCGAATCGCGGACGAACCTGTCGGTGGTCGATCCGACCTCGGGGGAGGAGACGGAGATCAACGAGCGGGGTCCCGCGGTCTCCGAGCAGGAGGTCGAGCGGTTTGCCGAACGGTTGCTCTACCTGGCCGAGGGCGCGTCGATCTGCGTTCTCGCGGGCAGCATTCCCCCCGGCGCCGACCCCGCCATTTACGCCCGGTTGATCGCTGATCTTCGCCAGCGCGACGTGACCTGCGTGCTGGACGCCGACGGGGAGCAGATGCGGGCCGGCCTCCGCGCAGGCCCCGATGTCGTGGTGCCGAACCTGCTCGAGGCGGAGGAAGCGGTCGGGCACGAGTTCAACGAAGCCTCGGACCAGACGACGGGGCTGACCGAGCTGCTCGAGATGGGCGCGGGGGAGGCGATCATCACCAATCCCAGCGGCTGCGTTGCGATCGTCGGTGCGGGCCACGAGCGCCGCCAGTACGAGGTCTCGATCGAGCCGCTGGAAGCGATCGCGGCGGTCGGATCGGGGGACGCGTTCCTCGCGGGCTACGTCTCTGCTCTTTTCCAAGGCGCGAATCCCCGTGATTGCCTTGCTTACGGGGTTGCCTGCGGAGCCGAATCGACCCAGCATTTCGGTGCCGGGACGCTCGATCCGCGTGAGGTAGAGCGCCTACTCGCCCGGGTCGAGGTGTCCGAGAGCGGCGTAGCCGCCAGCGTCGTCTGACCGCGCTGCGGCACGGTTGACCGCTGTTATCCTCGTCAGGACCTTGGAGTTCCCGGGTCGCCTCCCGCAAATAGCGCATTTTTGGGCCCTTTCCAAGGGCCCTTTCTCGTCCGTTTGCGAACGTAGCCTGAGGGTTCCTCCAAATATGCGAATGAAGGAGAGCTGAACGGGTGGAAGTCGAGATCGGTAGGGGCAAGAAGGGCAGGCGGGCCTACGGGTTCGACGACATCGCGATCGTGCCTTCGCGGCGCACGAGAGACCCCGACGATGTGGACGTCGCCTGGAACCTCGGCCCGTACCGGTTTGAACTGCCATTGCTCGCGTCCGCGATGGACGGGGTCGTCAGCCCCGCGACCGCGATCGAACTCGGCCGCCTCGGCGGGCTGGGCGTTCTCAATCTCGAGGGCATCTGGTCGCGCTACGAGGACGCCGACGAGCAGCTCGAGCGAATCGCGAACTCGCCGCCTGAGCTTGCGACCCGCACGATGCAGGAGATCTACGACGAGCCCGTCAAGGCGGAGCTGATCGCCAAGCGAGTCGAGGAGATCAAGGCCGCCGGCGCCGTCGCAGCGGGGTCGCTCACGCCCCAGCGGGTGACCGACTTCTACGAGGTCGCGCTCGAAGCCGGACTCGACATCCTCGTCATCCAGGGTACGGTGATCTCGGCCGAGCATGTCTCGACCAAGAGCGAGCCGCTCAACCTGAAGGAGTTCATCGCCGAGGTACCGGTCCCGGTCGTGGCCGGCGGTTGCGCCTCCTACTCCACCGGGCTGCACCTGATGCGCACTGGCGCAGTCGGCGTCCTCGTGGGCGTCGGTCCCGGCGCCGCCTGCACCACCCGTGGGGTCCTCGGCCTCGGCGTGCCGCAGGCGACGGCGATCGCCGACGTCGCGGCGGCCCGTGCCCAGCACATGCTCGAGGCGGGTGAGTACTGCAATGTGATCGCCGACGGCGGCATGCGGACCGGCGGCGACGTCTCGAAGGCGATCGCCTGCGGCGCCGACGCGGTGATGATCGGTTCGCCCCTTGCTCGCGCCAAAGAGGCGCCCGGACGTGGCTACCACTGGGGGATGGCGACGTTCCACCCCTCGCTGCCGCGTGGCACCCGCGTTACGACCTTCCAGGACGGGACCATGGAGGAGATCCTCCAGGGGCCCGCGCAGGAGAACGACGGCACCTTCAACCTGATGGGTGCGCTGCGGACCTCGATGGCCACCTGCGGTTACGAGGACATCCGCGATTTCCAGCGGGCCGAGGTCATGGTCGCTCCCTCCCTGCAGACCGAGGGCAAGCAGCTCCAGCGCTCGCAGTCGGTCGGCATGGGCTCGAACGGCCGAGCCGCGGTGGCGGCCGGAGTCTCCGTATCCGATGACTGAGGCGCCCGCCGTGATGGCGGACGCGACCGAAGACGCTGCCGCGATCTCGAGCGCCGGGGCCGCGACCGAGGAGGTTCTTGTCCTCGACTTCGGCGGTCAATACTCGCAGCTGATCGCTCGCCGGATTCGTGAGTGCGGGGTGTTCGCCGAGCTGCTGCCGCATGACGTGCCGCTCGTTCGCATCCGCGACCGCGCCCCCCGGGCTCTGATCCTCTCCGGCGGTCCGGCGTCCGTCTACGCCGATGACGCGCCGGCGATTCGCCCCGAGCTGCTCGAACTGGGAATCCCACTGTTGGGTATCTGTTACGGCATGCAGGCGATGGCGCTCACGCTGGGCGGCAAGGTCGAGGGCGCGGAGGCGGGCGAGTTCGGCCGCACCGAGCTCACTCTCTCCGGCGACGGTGGTCACCTTCTCAACGGATTTCCCGAACAGCAGCAGTGCTGGATGAGCCATCGCGACTGCGTGCTCGAGCCACCCGAAGGCTGCGTCGCGCTGGCCGCCAGCCCAAGTTCGCCGGTCGCCGCCTTCGAGGATCCCGATCGCGCCCTCTACGGAATCCAATTTCACCCCGAAGTCGTCCACACCCCGTACGGGCAGCAGATCCTCGAACGGTTCCTGCGCGAGATCGTGGGCTGTCGCGAACGCTGGTCGCCGGCGTCGGTGATCGACGAGCAGGTCGAGCGAATTCGCGCGGAGGTGGGGGAGGCCGGTGTTCTATGCGGACTCTCGGGCGGCGTGGACTCCGCGACGGCGGCGGCCCTCGTCCACCGGGCGATCGGAGATCAGCTCACCTGCGTTCTGGTCGACCACGGCCTGATGCGCCTCAACGAGGCCGAGCAGGTGGTCGAGGCGATGCGCGAACTGGGCGTCAACCTGGTCCACGTGGACGCCGAGGAGCGCTTCCTCGCCAAGCTCGCTGGCATCGACGAGCCCGAGCGCAAGAGAAAGATCATCGGTGAGGAGTTCATCCGCGTGTTCGAGGCCGAGGCCGAGAAGCTCAACGACGTCCGTTACCTGGTGCAGGGCACGCTCTATTCGGACGTGATCGAGTCCGGCGGCGATGGTCGCTCCGGTGCGGCGACCATCAAGTCTCACCACAACGTCGGCGGCCTGCCGGAAGAGCTCGGCTTCGATCTGGTCGAGCCACTGCGCATGCTCTTCAAGGACGAGGTGCGTTTGGTGGCCTCCGAGCTTGGGCTCTCTGACGGGGTCGTGTGGCGCCAGCCGTTCCCCGGGCCCGGACTCGGCATTCGCATCGTCGGTGGCGAGGTCAACAGGGAGCGGCTCGACATCCTGCGCGGAGCCGACGCGGTGCTTCAGGAGGAGATCAAGGCAGCGGGCCTGTACCGCGAACTGTGGCAGTCCTTCTGCGTCCTGCCGGTCGTCCGCTCGGTGGGGGTCCAGGGAGACGGGCGCACCTACGCCTATCCGATCGTGATCCGCGCGGTGACCTCCAAGGATGCAATGACCGCGGACTGGGCGCGCCTGCCCTACGACCTGCTCGAGCGTGTCTCGAACCGGATCATCAACGAGGTCGCAGGCGTGAACCGTGTTGCGCTCGACATCAGCTCGAAGCCGCCCGCGACGATCGAGTGGGAGTAGCGGCCTAGCCGATCTCGTCGATCGCGGTTCGTAGCTCACGTTCGAGCGGAGAGCCCGGTTTCGGGGTGTAATCGGACCTTCCAGATCCGGTCCGGGTATTCGCTGCGAGCAACACCAGGAGAAGGACCGCCGAGACGGCTAGGCCCACCTCAACCCGGCGGAACGCGTCGAGAACCGGAAGCAGATTAATAATGATGAAGGTCGCTGCCGCGATGACCCAGCAGATAGCGGCTCGGCGAATCTGTCCCGTCGCGAGCGCCGATTGGCTCAACGTCCCGCTCGCTAGGTAGAAGCCCATGCCGAACGCCACGATCGCAAGGTCGACCCGGTGGTACTCGAAGTTGTCGCCGAACGCAAGCTGCATGACCTGAGGTCCGAAGGCAAGTACTCCCAAAAGAGTGGCAGTCGAGAAGCCGGCAATGACGAGGATCGTCATGCGCATCGAGAGTCGATAGGCGGAGTCGCTCTCCAGGTCATCGCGTGAGCGGAGTCGAGTCAAATGAGGCAGGAGGCTGGCGGCGACTGCTTGAAACAGAACCACCGGCGCACGGACGACCATCAGGACATTGAAGATGAACCCAGCGGCGGCCGGACCTTCGTTCACGTGAACGAACAGCGCGCCGGAGTTCAGAATGGCTTGTTCGCTGAGCATAATCACAAGCACCGCGGCCGCGAACCCACCGCCCTGGGCGAGCGTGAAGTCGCTGGTCACGTCGAGCCCCGGCGCACGACCCGTCTGCGCAGGGGCTTTGTCTTCAAGTTTCCGGCGCAGAGCGAGCGGCAGGACCAACAGGCTCAGTACGGGAGCAAGGACAATGCTCAGAGCGATCGGATCCGCGCCGTCAGCGATGCCTATCGCGACGGACAAGGCCAGGATCAACCGCGCAACCCCTTCGGTCACGAGGAGCCCCGCGTAGGCGCCCATCCGGCCGCTACCGGCCAGGTAACCGCGCGCGTAATAGCTTGCCGAGAAGGCAAGAACGGCTCCAACCATCACCCAGAAGTAGGTCGACTCTCCGTTGAACAGCTCCGTTTCGATCGACCCCCGGAGGATGATCGCGATCAACGCAAACGCGCAGGCGGTCGCAAGCTGAATTCCCGCCGCGACTCGAAGAGCATGGATCACCGGTCGTTGGCGTTCTTCGAGTTCCGCGATGGTTCGAGCGAGCAGCTGCTCCACGGGCCGGAAGAGCGTCGAGACGATCAGAAAGATCGCTGACCACAGGACGACGATCAGGCCGTAGTCGTCGCTGCCCAGGCTGTGGGACGCGATCGCGAAGAACACATATATGAGCACTCCGGCCACCCCGAGTGCGAGCGTGAGCAAGCCCGCCGAGCGGGCATAGCTGCGAGCTTCTCCCGATGCATCACTGGCGACCATCCGGCCGGTGACGCTAACCGCTCGCTAGGAGTACTTATCCCACTGCTTGAGCTTGCGCGTTACGTCCGGGCGTCCGTTCCAGTCGCCGCGCCAGAGCTCGAAGTGCAGGTGGCAGCCGGAGGCGTTGCCCGACTGGCCGACGCGACCGAGGTACTGACCAGTCCGAACGCGCTCGCCCTTACGGAGCGGGGAGCGGCCTCTGAGGTGCATGTACGCGAAATCGCGCGCGGTTCCCGCGCCGTCGACCACGATGTAGTGGCCGGCGGATCCCTGATAGTCGCGGTACTTCACGCGACCCTTCCGCACGGCCCGCAGCTTCTTCCCGCAGCGGGCGAACAGATCCTGTCCACGGTGTCCGCGGCCGGCGCCGTAGCCGTCGCCGTAGGTGTGCTTGCCGACGATGGGGAAGACGTGATCCTCGCCAGAGCCGCCGCCACCGTCGTCGCCGCCCACGCCGATGCCACCGCCCCCGGCGAGGGCGTTGCCTGTGAGGGCGCTCAGCAGGACGAAGGCGAGGATGGTCGTGAGGACACGGCGCATCGAGCGGCGGTAGTGTAGCGAATCGCAAGGCGTTCGTGAGCATGTGCTAACACGCACATTGCGAATTTCCCCGCCGAGGCGCAGTGCGAGACGCGAGCCGGAGGAGGCAGGGCTCATCGCGGATGAAGGCCGCGGTTATATCTCCGGCTATCCTCGCACGGCGCATGAAGACCTTTGTGGCCACACCCGCTAACCGTGAGCGCACCTGGCATGTCGTCGACGCCGAGGGTAAGACCCTGGGCCGGCTGGCGACCAAGATCGCCGACGTCCTGCGGGGCAAGCACAAGCCCGAATACACGCCGCATTGCGACACCGGCGATTTCGTCGTGGTAGTCAACGCGGAGAAGATCGTGGTGACGGGCCGCAAGCTCGAGCAGAAGACCTACTACCGCCACAGCGGCTACCCCGGCGGCCTGCGCTCGCGCACCCTCACCGAGATGCTCGAGCGCCAGCCTGAAGAGGTCATTCGCAAGGCCGTGAAGGGCATGCTGCCTCGCAACAAGCTCGCTCGGGACCAGCTGCTCAAGCTGAAGGTTTACGCCGGCCCTGAGCACCCCCACCAGGCCCAAGAGCCGAAACCGCTGGAGATCCAGACTTGACCGACGAGAACCCGCAGGCGCCCGACGAGCAGCCCGAGGCCACCGAGCCCGAGGCGGCTCCTGAGGCTCAAGCACCCGCAGAGCCCGAGGCGACTGAGCCTGAGGCTGAAGCACCCGCAGAGCCCGAGGCGACCGAGCCTGAGGCTGAAGCACCCGCAGCGCCCGAAATCGCGGAGCCCGAGGCGCCAGCCGAGCCGGAGGCTGAAGCTCCGGCAGAGCCGGCACCCGCCAAGTCTTCAGATGCGCCGAAGAAGAAGGATGTGGCCCCGGGCGCCGACCTCGAGCCGATCCGGCTCGAGACCGAGCGCGAGCTGAGCGCCGAGGAGCGCGCTCGCCTCGAGGCCGAAGAGGAAGAGCGCGCTCGGCGCGAGGCGGAAGCCACGGCCGACGGCGAGGAGCCGATCGAGCAGCGCACCCCGACCGTTGCGCTCTCGGCCGACACCCGGGTGCAGGCGACCGGCAAGCGCAAGACCTCGGTCGCCCGCGTGATCGTGAGCGCGGGCGGCGGCGAGATCCAAGTCAACCGCCGGGATCTCGACGAGTACTTCCCACGCAGCCTGCACCGGACCGTCGCCCGCCAGGCGCTGACCGCCTCCGGCTACGAGGGCCAGGTGGACGTGTCCGTGCGCGTGCACGGCGGTGGTATCAGTGGCCAGGCCGAGGCCGTGCGACACGGGATTGCCCGCGCACTCACCGAGATCGACCCCGAGCTTCGCGGCGAGCTCAAGCGGCGCGGAATGTTGACCCGGGACGCCCGCGCGGTCGAACGCAAGAAGGCCGGCCTCAAGAAGGCCCGCAAGCGTCCGCAGTTCTCCAAGCGGTAGAACCCCCACATGGCGTCGAGGCTCTTCGGCACTGACGGTGTCCGCGGGGTCGCCGGCGAGAAGCTCAGCGCCGAGCTTGCGCTGGCGCTTGGCCGCGCCGCAGCCGCCGAGGCGCAGGCCGACCGCCCCCAGGTCCTGATCGTCCGCGACACCCGCGACTCCGGGCCGATGCTCGAGTCAGCCCTGGCCGCCGGCGTGGCCCAGGCTGGCGGCGACGCACTGGTCGCCGGCGTGCTGCCCACCCCGGCGGCCTCCGTGCTCGTCCGCCGGCTCGGGCTCGACCTCGCGGCCGTTGTCTCCGCCTCACACAACCCGTGGCAGGACAACGGCGTGAAGTTCTTCGGTAGCGACGGCGCCAAGCTGGCGGACGATGCCGAGGCGAGGGTCGAGGCAGCCGTTGTCGCGGCGGCCACGCCGCCCGCGCCGCCCGGCCGCGTGCGCGAGCTGCGCGGCGCCATCGACGACTACCTGCGCGAGATCTCAGGTGCGTTCAGGCTGGATCTCTCCGGCCTGCGGGTCGTGCTGGACTGTGCCAACGGCGCCGCGCACCGTGCCGCGCCCGCGGCATTTCGGGCTCTCGGCGCGGAGGTCGAGGTGATCGGGGATCAGCCGGACGGGCGCAACATCAACCTCGGGTGCGGCTCGACCCACCCCGAGGCGCTCTCGGCGAGGGTGAAGGAGACCGGCGCCGACATCGGTTTCGCATACGACGGCGACGCGGACCGCGTCGTCGCGGTGGACGGCGGCGGTGAGGTCCGGGACGGCGATGAGCTGATCGCCCTCATCGCGAACCACCTCCACGCGGGCGGGAAGCTGCCCGGCGTCGCGGTCACCGCGATGTCGAACTTCGGCTTCCATACCGCGATGGCTGAAGCCGGGATCGAGGTCGCGACCACGCCGGTCGGCGACCGCCACGTGGCCCGCGAGCTGGAAGCACGCGGGTGGAGCCTTGGGGGCGAGCAGTCCGGCCACATCATCTGGACCGAGTTCGCCCCCTCGGGCGACGGGCTCGCTGCATCGCTGCTGGTCTGCCGCGCACTCGCCGGCCGGCCGCTCGCCGACGCGATCCTGATGCGAAGGCTGCCACAGCAGCTTGTGAACGTCGAGGTCTCAGACCAGGATGCCCTCGAGGCGGCGGTAGGCGTCTGGTCCGCGGTCGAAAAGGAGGCCGCGGCGCTTGAGGGCCGAGGCCGCGTGCTCTTGCGCGCGTCCGGGACCGAGCCGCTTGTTCGAGTGATGGTCGAGGCGCCCGAGCAGTCCGAGTGCGACGAGGTGTGCGACCGGCTGGTGGAGGTCGTGCGCCGCGAGCTCATCCCCTAGTTCGCGACGCCCGCGGCTCTACCCTTACCCGTCTCATGTGCGGCATCGTCGGATACGTGGGGAAGCGGCCGTGCCGTGACCTCCTGATCGCGGGTCTCGAAAAGCTCGAGTACCGCGGCTATGACTCGGCCGGTATCTCCCTGCTCGATGACGGTCGGATCGAGAGCGTGCGCGCCGTCGGCAACCTCACAAACCTGCGCCGCGCGGTCGGCGCCTCGGTCGACCCCGAGGTCACCGGCGGCGCCGTCGCGGTGGCGGCGCCGCCTGCCCGCATTGGCCTGGCTCACACCCGCTGGGCGACCCACGGGCGGGTGACCGAGGAGAACGCCCACCCGCACGGCGATTGCTCCGACGAGGTGCAGATCGTCCTCAACGGCATCGTCGAGAACCACTCTGAACTGCGAGCCGCGCTGCGCTCGGACGGGCACGTCTTCAGCTCCGAGACCGACGCCGAGATCGTCGCCCACCTGATCGAAAAGCACTACGACGGCGACCTCACCGAGGCCGTCCGAACTGCCTTTGGCGAGCTGCGCGGGCACTACGCGTTCGCCGCGATGCACGCCGAACACCCCGACACCCTGGTTGCCGCTCGCCAGGAGTGCCCGCTCGTAATCGGCGTAGGAGAGGGCGAGACCTTCATCGCGTCGGCGATCCCGGCCTTCCTCGCCGAGACGCGTGAGGTGCTGTTCGTCGGGAACGGCGAGGTGATCACCGTCACCGCCGACGGCGCGGCATTCACCGACGCCGACGGAGCGCCGGTCGTTCGCGAGTCCGAGGAGGTCGACTGGGATCAGGAAACCGCTGAGAAGGGCGGTTACCCGACCTTCATGCTCAAGGAGATCCACGAGCAGGCCGACGCCGTCGCGGAGACGATCACCGATCGGCTGCCCGAGCGCGACCGGGTCGACCTCTCCGAGCTCGAGTTGCTCGACGGTTTCGTGCAGGGGTTGAGCAGGATCGTCATCGTTGCCTGCGGCACGAGCTACCACGCCGGGCTCGTCGGTCGCTACGCGATCGAGCAATGGGCCCGCGTCCCTGTCGAGATGGACGTGGCATCCGAGTACCGCTATCGCGATCCGGTCGTGAGCGAGACCGATCTCGTCATCGGCATCACCCAGTCCGGTGAGACCGCCGACACCCTTGCCGCGATGCGCCTGGCGCGGGAGCGCGGGGCCAAGGTCATTGCCCTCACCAACGTGATGGGCAGCCAGGCCACCCGCGATGCCGACGCGGTCCTCTACACCCGCTCTGGGCTCGAGGTCAGCGTCGCCGCGACCAAGACGTTCACGAGCCAGGTCGCCGCGATCTACCTCCTCGGCCTATGGCTGGCCCAGGAGCGCGGGGCGCTCGAGCCCGACCGGATCAGCGAGTTGATCGCGGAGCTGAAGGCGCTGCCGCACAAGATCCAGGAGACGATCCCGGCGGTGAACGACCGGGTCAAGGCGATTGCGCGAGCCGAGCACAAGGGCCGCTTCTTCCTCTATCTCGGACGCAACATCGGCCTGCCCGTCTGCCTCGAGGGTGCCCTGAAGATGAAGGAGATCTCCTACATCCCCTCAGACGCCTACGCCGCGGGGGAGATGAAGCACGGGCCGATCGCACTGCTCGACGAGTCCACCCCGGTGGTCTGTGTCTGCACCGACAGCCCCACCCTCGACAAGATGCTCTCGAACGTGGAGGAGGTCCGGGCACGCGGCGCCGACGTGATCTCGATTGCAACCGAGGGCAACACCGAGCGCGTCGCCGAGGCTTCAGACCTCACCATCGAAATTCCACGCACAGACTGGATCCTGCAGCCGATCCTCGCGATCATCCCGCTGCAGCTGCTTGCACTGCACGTCGCGCAAATGCTCGGGCTCAACGTGGACCAGCCACGCAACCTCGCGAAGACCGTAACCGTCGAGTAGTCCGCTAGTTTACCCCCGTGCACCGCCTCGTCGCGTTCGTCGCCGTCCTTTTCACCGTCGTCTTCGCCTCATGCGGAAGTGACAACGTCGCCTCGGGGCCCGCCGATTTCATTCCGGCCGGCGCACCCGTCTTCATCGAGGTCTCTGTTGCGCCGGGCGAGCAGGTCGACAATGCCGAGGCCCTGATCGAGCGGGTCGGTGAGCTGCCGCTGCTCGGCTCGGCCGTCGACCCTGAGACGCTCATCCAGCAGGCACTCGACGCGGGGGCCGCCGGGTCGGGCTCCAACGTCAGCTATGCGGAGGACATCGAGCCCTGGCTGGGAGATCGTGCGGGTTTCGGCGTTACCGACTTCGACCCTGCCACCGGCGGCGCGGAAGCAATTGTCGCGCTCGATGTGAGCGATCCGGACATCGCGAAGGACTCGATCGAGCGCCTCGCGAGTGCATCGGGCGCGGAACTCGAGAGCGTCGAGTTGGGCGGCGTGAGCGGGCAGCGACCTCCAGGCGAGGAAGGGGCGTTCGCGTTCGTCGACGACTTCCTCGTTTTCGGTTCGAGCGACGACGCGTTCGAGGTCGCGGTCGCGGAGTCGGATTCAGTTGCGGATTCCGACGAGTACTCGGACGCATTTGCCGGCCTGCCCGAGGATCGGCTTGCGGCCGCTTACATCGACGTCGGCGCCAACACGGAGCTTGCAGCGGCCGAGGACCCGTCGGTGGCAGCCCAGCTCGAAGAGTCACGCCCGCTACTCGGCGACCTGCTCGAAGGCTCGATCGGAGTTGCCCTCACCGCCGAGGCGGACGGGCTGGCGCTCACCTCTTCGGTTCCGGACTATCCGTTCGGTCGTTTCTACTCGACGTCCGACCTCCTCGAGCAGGCCCCGGCGGAGTCGTTCGCCGCGCTCGGCTTTGACAACCTCGGTGAGCAGGCGCAGGGGCTGGTGGAACTGCTCGAGTCATCCGGCGAGATCCCCGGCGGTGAGATCGACGCGTTCGAGGATGCCTTCGGCGTCACCGTCGAGCAGGTCACTGCCGCGTTTGGCGACGCCTCGCTCAGCGTGAGCGGAGAGTTGCCCGATTTCATCGCGGAGCTCGAGTTCGCAATAAGTGATCCCGAGGTGGCGGCACGGGTGGTCGAGGCCATCCGGGCCGAGGCCGAGGGCGTGCCTACGAACGGCGTCGGGCCGCCGCTGAGTGGCGCCGACGAGGGTTTCTCGGTAACCGACCGGGCTCCGAACGCCAAGGCTGGCTTCGGCAACATCGAGCTGGAGGCAGACCGGATCAGCATTCAGATCGCGAGCAGCGAGGGAGCCCTGGCCGCTACCCCCCGCGAGGGCAGCCTCGCCGACAACGAGGTCTACCAGCGCAGCGTCGAGGCGCTGGGTGAGGACTACGAGCCGGTTGGATTCGTCGATCTCGCGCCCATACTGGACGCCGCGGTGGGCGACAGCTCGCTGTTCGACGCCGCGATCGGGACGGCTACCTCCGATGAGGCAATCGCTTCGTTCCTCGCCAACAAGCTCGGGTTCGTGGCGCTCGGCGAGAACGCTGGCGGCGATCGTCTGCTCCAGCGCTTTGTCTTCGGGCTCGCCGAGTAGGGGGCATGGTGGGTATCGGTGTCGACCTGATCGAGATCGAGCGCATCGAACACGCGCTCGAACGGCGTCCTCGGCTGGCCGGACGGCTCTTCAGCGCCCGCGAGCTGGAGGACTGCTCTGCGCGTGCGCGTCCCGGCCGCCACCTCGCCGCACGGTTCGCCGCCAAGGAGGCTGCTTTGAAGTCACTCGGACTCGGCGGCATGCGTCTGCACGAGATCGAGGTCCTCGGCGGCGGGTCTGGGCCGCCGCGCCTAGCGCTTCATGGCCAGGCTGCGCGGGTTGCGTCAGAGCTCGGGGTGGAGCTCGAAGTCTCGCTCACCCATTCGCGGGAGTTGGCCGCCGCGGTGGTCAGCGCCCGTTCCTCCTGAGCGAGCGCGGGGCTACGCTGCCGCGGATGGAGCAGCAATGGCTGATGCCTGTCTACGACGCCGCAGGAATGCGGGCGGCCGACACTTGGGCGATCGAGGAGCAGGGAATCCCATCGCTGCGCTTAATGGAGGCCGCGGGAGTGGCGCTGGCCGAGGCTGCAGCCGAGGTGGCAGGCGACGGGCCGATCCGCGTCATCTGCGGGAAGGGCAACAACGGTGGCGACGGGCTGGTCGCCGCGCGCTTGCTGATCGGGATGGGGTTCCAGGCAGAGGTCCTATTGCTGTGGCCTGTCGCCGAGCTTGCCGGTGACGCGGCTAAGAATCTCGGACGACTGGAGACCGAACCACGGCTGCTCGGCGAAGATTCAGCCGGTGCCCTCGCGGACTCGGGGGCGATCATCGACGCGATCTTCGGTACCGGGTTCGAGGGGGCGCCGCGAGCACCGGCAAAGTCCGCAATCCGGTCGGTCAACGAGGCCAGCGCCCCGGTCATAGCGGCCGACGTCCCCTCAGGCGTGGACGCCTCGAACGGCGAATGCGAAGGCGCGGCGGTCACGGCCGACGTGACCGTTTCATTCCACGCGCCAAAGGTTGGGCACCTGGTCCATCCGGGCAAGGGCGCCACCGGCGAGTTGCGGGTCGCCGCGATCGGGATTCCCCCTGGTGCTCCCGTGTCCGCGTTCGCAGGAACCGTCACGGATTCCGTCCTAGCGGCAATGCCCGATCGCGGCGCGGCCTCGACCAAGTTCACCTCCGGCCAGGTGACCGTCGTCGGTGGCTCCCAGGGCATGACGGGTGCGGTCTGCCTCGCGGCGTCCGCCGCGATCCGGGCCGGCGCCGGATACGCAACGGCTGTCGTCCCGGCTTCGCTCGAGCCGATCATCGAGGTGAAGCTGACGGAGGTGATGTCACGCGGTTGCGCCGATGAGCAGGGCTCCTTTTCCGCGGGCGCCGGCGATGGGATCCTCGAGGTCGTCGCGCGCGCTGACTGCGTTGTGCTCGGTAACGGCATTGGGCGTTCGGAGGGCGCTGCGGCCACGGCGCGGGCGGTTGCGACTGGCGTCGGGAGCGCGCTCGTGCTCGACGCGGACGGTTTGAACGCCCACGCCGAGGAGCTTGAGTCGTTGGCCAAGCGAGAGGCCCCGACGATTCTCACGCCACACGAGGGCGAGCTCGGCCGACTGCTGGGTCGCGGTGCCGACGAGGTTGCCGCTCACCGGATCGACTGTGCCCTTGCAGCGGCTGAGCGCGCGCGGGCCATCGTCGTGTTGAAGGGCGATGACACGCTGATCGTGGACGGCCGAGGTGGCGAGGCGCGGGTCGCCATCAACGACCTGCCCAGTCCCGCGCTGGCGACGGCGGGCACCGGCGACGTGCTCGCGGGCACGATCGGAGCCCTGATCGCCCGCGGAGCCGACCCGTTCGCCGCGGCGTGCGCAGCGGTACGCGCGAACACCAGGGCCGGACGGATCGCAGCAGGTCGGGTTGGCGCGGCGGAGTCGGTGATTGCCGCCGACGTCGTCGAGGCACTACCGCAGGGGCTTCGCCCGTGAGGCGCGTGGTCGCGAGGATCGACGTCGCTGCTGTGCGACACAACGCGTCCGTGCTCGCAGCCGCGCTCGGCGAGACCTCGAGCCTTTGCGCGGTGGTCAAGGCCGACGCCTACGGACACGGCGCGGTCGATTCTGCCCGGGCCGCGCTTGCCGGAGGAGCCCGCATGCTCGCCGTTGCGACGGCACTCGAGGCGGCCGAGCTCCGGGGTGAGTTGCACGACGCGCCGATCCTGGTCATGGGCGCACTCTCGCTCGAGGAGCTCGACGCCGCCCTCGGGGCGGACTCCGAGCTGGCGCTTTGGCGCGAGGAGTTTCTCGAGCCCGTGGCTCGCCGCGCCGATGAGCTCGGCCTGCGGCCTCGCATCCACGTGAAGCACGACAGCGGGATGGGGCGGCTCGGTGCCCGCGACGAAGAGACGGTGCTCCGTGTCTGCGAGCGCGTCGCGGCCGATGACCGGCTCGAGCTCGCTGGCCTGTGGACGCACTTTGCCACCGCCGACGAGCACGACGACGAGTTCTTCGGTTTGCAGCTCGACCGGTTCGGCGCGGTGGTCGAGCGTGCGCGCGCGATGCACGAAGGTCTGCTGGTGCACGCCGCGAACAGCGCCGCCACCCTTCGCGACCCAGCGTCCCATTTCGACATGGCCCGCTGCGGTGTCGCGCTCTACGGGCTCGATCCGTTCGGGGTGGACCCCGCCGACCACGGCCTGAAACCGGCAATGCAATTGTGCTCGTGGGTGGCCGATCTGAAGACTTTCGAGCCCGGCGCGAGCGCCGGTTACGGGCGGCGCTGGGCCGCTGCGAGCGAGACGCGTGTTGGTGTGCTGCCGATCGGATACGGGGACGGCTGGCGTCGAGGGCTGACGAACTCTGCCGATGTCCTGATCGGCGGCCGGCGTTATCCGCTGGTCGGCGCCGTGTCGATGGACAACGTGACCGTGGATCTAGGGATCGACGGCGCGGTGGAGCAGGGCGCCGAGGTCGTGCTGATCGGCGCCGATGGCGACGAGCGGGTTCTCGCCGAGGAGCTCGCCGCAGCCCTCGGCACCATCAACTACGAGATCACGTGCGGAATCTCTGCCAGGGTCCCGCGCGAGTACGTGGGCTCGGCGTGAGTGCGATCGCGTCAGCTTTGGCCGCGTCACCGGCGGTTCGGGCCGCGGCCGAGGCCGTCGGCGCCGAGGCCGCCTGGATCGCCGGCGGCGCGGTACGCGATGCAGCCCTGAACCGTGAGGTGGTGGACGTGGACCTGGCAGTCCAGCCAGGTACGGAGGAGCAAATCGCACGTGCGATCGCCGCCCGACCCGGGCGCAGCGCGTTTTCACTCTCAGAGCAGTTCGGTACCTGGCGCTGTGTCGCCTCCGACGAGGGCTGGCACGTGGACGTCACGAGCCTTCGGGCGGACGACTTGGAGGGCGACCTGATGCTGCGCGACTTCACCGTCAACGCGATGGCCGTACCGATCTCTGAGCTGAGCGCGAAGCCGGTCGACCCATCCGGCGGGCTTGCCGACCTCGAGCGCCGCGTTTTGTGCGCGGTCTCCGCCAACTGCTTTGCCGACGATCCATTGCGTCTGCTGCGCTGTGCGCGGCAGGGCGCCGGGTTGGGCTTCGATGTGGGCGAGCAGACGATTGCGCTCGGCCGCGCGTCTGCCGGCCGCGCGGGCGAGCCGGCGGGCGAGCGTCAGCTCGCGGAGCTGCGGGCGCTGGTGGCGGGCCCGGACCCAATGCGCGGGCTCGACCTGCTCGACCGCATCGGGGCGACCGAGGGAGTCCTGCCCGAGCTCGCGGCCCTGCGGGGGGTCGCGCAGAACCCGAACCACCACCTGGATGTGCACGGACACACGCTCGAGGTCCTGCGCCAGGTGCTCGTGGTCGAGCGGGACGTCGAGGAGTACGCAGGGCAGAGCGCGGGCGCGGTGAGGGCGCTATTCGCCCAGCCGCTGGGCGACGGGTTCACACGCGGGGATGCCCTGCGCATGGGCGCGTTGGTGCACGACATGGGAAAGCCCGCGACTAGGGGGGAGTCCGGCGGCTACGTCACGTTCATCGGGCATGACTCCGTGGGCGCCGGGATCGTCGGGGCAGCCTGCGAGCGCCTGAAGATGAGCAGGGCGCTTCGGCGCCACCTCGAGGGGCTGACTCGCAACCACCTGCACCTCGGATTCATGGTCCACGAGCGCCCGCTCTCACGCCGTCGCCTCTACGAGTATCTCTCGAACTGCGGCGACGTGGCTCCGGACGTGACGATGCTGACGGCGGCCGATCGGATGTCGGCCAGGGGCTCGGGCGCGATCGCGGCGCCAGAGATGATCGCCGCCCACCTCGAGCTTGTCCGCGAGGTCCTGCCCGAGGCCCTGCGCTGGCAGCGGGAGGGCGCCCCGGGCCTGCCCCTGCGCGGCGACGAGCTGGCGTCTGAGTTGGGCATCGCCGAGGGCCCCGGGCTCGGAGAGGTCTTGCGCGAGCTCGAGGCAGCTGTGTTCGCCGGCGAGGTGTGCGACCGCGACGGCGCCGTCGCGCACGCGCGGGCCCACCTGCAATAGATTGGGCCGCCGTATGGCGGCCGAGCCCGATTGCATCTTCTGCCAGATCGTCGCGGGCAACGCTCCGGCACAGGTGCTCGATTCCGACGAGCGGACCATTTCGTTCATGGACATCAATCCGGCCACTCGTGGGCACGCCCTGGTGATCCCGCGCGATCACTCGAGAGACCTGATGGACACTTCCGACGCCGACCTGGAGGCGTGCATGGTCGCGGCCCGGCGGCTGGCCGACCGAATGGAGGGGACGCTCGAGCCCGACGGCTTCAATGTCCTGAACGCCTGCCGGCCCGCCGCCTGGCAGACCGTCTTTCACTTTCACCTCCACGTGATCCCGCGCTACAGCGACGATCCGCTGAAGCTCCCCTGGATCCCACGCGGCGCGGAGCCCGATGAGATCGCCGGCATTGCCGAGCAGATTCGGGGCGAGGGTTAGTGACCTCGATCACCCTCAGTCGTGATGGCGCCCTGGCCGTGATCACGCTCTCGAACCCGCCCGTGAACCTCTTCGGTCCGGATGCATTCGACGAGTTCGACGATGCGATCGGTGAGGTCGAGGGCTCCGACGCCCGGGCGCTTGTCTGGCGCGCGGACGGCGACATCTTCTCGGGCGGCGTCGACGTACAGGTCTTCGCCGACGCCGTTGCGGGCGAGGAGGAGGGCTTCCCGTCTTTGGTCGGCCCGGTCAAGCGCCTCGAGGCGCTGCCGATGCCCACCCTCGCCATTTGCCACGGTCTCTGCCTCACGGCCGGGCTCGAGATCGCCCTCGGATGCGACATGATCTGGGCGGGCGAATCGGCTCGTTTCGGTCTGGTCGAGCGGGTTGTAGGTCTAACCCCGGGGGCCGGCGGTACGCAGCGCATTGCCGAGCGGGCGGGTCCTGCGCGGGCGCGCGAGTTCGTGATGACCGGGCGCCTGTATGACGCTGCGACACTGGAGCGCTGGAACGTCGTCAACCGCGTGGTCGCCGACGACGATCTGCAGGAAAAGGGAATGGCGTTCGCACGCGAGTTGGCCGACGGGCCGACCGTTGCCCACGCCGCGACGAAGCGGATCGTGCGCGCCTATCTAGATGGGGGAATCGAGCGCGCCGACGAGGTGACGCCGTCTGTCTTCGGCGACCTGTTCGCCAGTGAGGACCTGCAGGGCGCGGTCGAGTCGTTCCTGCGCGACGGGCCTGGAAAGGCGACGTTCAAGGGGCGCTGAGCGGCTCTGCGGGGCCGATCGCCGGTGCTACGCTCGCACCCGCGATGGGCAAGGAAGAGAAGATCGAGATGGAGGGCGAGGTCACGGAGGCCTTGCCCAACACCATGTTCAAGGTCAAGCTCGACAACGACCACGAGGTCCTCGGGCACATCTCGGGCAAGATGCGCCGCCACTACATCCGCATCCTCCCCGGCGACCGGGTGAAGATCGAGCTCTCGCCCTACGACCTCGACCGCGGCCGCATCACCTACCGCTACAAGTAGCGACGCCCGGGCCCCCGCCCGCGCCCGAGCCCGAGCGCTGACGAGGGCGCTGCGAGGGCGCGATCCGCGCTGCGAACCCGGCACGGCGGGGTGGAGGGGAGCGGGATCAGCCCGGCAGGTACGACCGCGCCGCCGCGGCGCCGAGGGCGCTCGCTCCGCCTGTGCCGTCGCGCGCGCCGCCTGCGCCGTCGGCCAGTTCGAGGATCAGGGCCGACCATGCGAAGTCTCGGGCGCCCAGGCCCTCGCCGGTCAGCGGGTCGTAGTACTCGCGCAGGCCCTCACGAAGTACCACCGGCACGAGGCGGTCGGCCAGCTGACTGGCCTCGTCGGTGTAACCGAGCCTCGTCATGCCGATCCAGAGCATCCACGCCGCGTTGATCCAGGTCGGCCCACGCCAGTAGCGGAGCTTCCAGCCCGGCCCGCGATTCGGCTCGAACGTCGCCTCGGCGGCCGACACCGAGGGCGGCGGATGCGCCAGCCAGTAGCGAGTCGGGTCGAGCAGGCGCTCCTCGATCAGCCGCCGCCCGATCTTCTCCGGAAGGTCGGGGAGGGCGAGCGGGGCCAGCGCAGCCCAGGTGTCAACTTTTGGGCGCTGGTCGCCGGGTTGCGCCTCGTCGAGGAAGAGGCCGGTGTTCTCGTCCCAGAGGCGGTCGACGAGGGCGGGCGTAATCGACGGCTCCCCCATTGCCAGCCGCGAAAGGCCCCACAGAACGTTGGTTACCACCTCGCAGAGCACCGGCCCGCCTGCGTCGCGGATCCGGCGCGCATCCCACCCATGGCGGCGACTGCGGGCGACAAGCAGCGGGAACGCCCAGTTCGCGTGCGAGTGGCGCCCCCAGACCGGGTCGAACTTCGGCGAGGAGTCGAGCCCGGACTCGTCGGGCTGGATCAGCCAGAGCAGCCCGTCGCCCTCGAGGTCGCGATTTGCAAGCAGCCACTCGTGGTGCCGCGCGATCCGCGGTTCCAACGCCGGGTCGCCGACTGCGATGCGCCACGCCCAGGCCAGAAGCGGTGGCTGGATCGTGCCCGTCATCTGCGAGCGGCGCGAGTCCACGTTGTAGTAGGTCCGCCTGCGCAGGGAGATCGGAGCGTCCCAGAAGACCACATGGCCGACGAAGCCGTCGTCGCGTGAGGCGCGCAGCAGCGACTCGAGCTCCGAACGCGATCGCCGCGAGTCGAAGCGGCGCCAGGTGATCGCGGCAAAGCACGAGTCCCAGTACCACTGCCACGGGTAGCGCGTGGGGCTCGGCCGGGTGTAGCCGAACGGCACGCCACGACGCTCGCCCTCCGCCCAGCTCTCGGTGAGAACCCGGCGACAGAGCGCTTCGAGCCGCTCGGTCAGTCCGACATCCTCCGCATGCCCCGCAGGGCGAAGGCGCCCATCAGGGTGATCAGGCCGGCAAGCGCGAGCAGACCGGGCCACGTCTCGCCCCAGCTCACCTCACCGAAGACGAATCCCTGGCGCGCCATTTCGATGACCTGCGTGACCGGGTTGATGTCGGCGACCGACGCGAGCCAGGGCTGGAGCAGCTCGGATGGGGCGTACGAGGTGGTGAACAGCACGAGGATGAACATCCCGGCCTGCATCAGCGGCGCGGCCGACTGACTGCGGAACCGCAGCGCGAGGGCGCATCCCCACAGCGCTGCGACGGTTCCCATCGCCATCACGCCGATCAGTGCAATCAGCAGGCCCGGGACCCCGGGCCAGTCCGCGCCGATCGCGAAGGCGACCCCGAGCAGCACGGCCGCCGGGACGAGCGATCGAATCGCGGCCGAGACAACGAGGCCTCCGAGCAGCGCGGGACGGGGCGCGGGGGAGGCAAGGAGGCGATCGAACCATCCCTGCTCAATATCGCGAGCCAGGTTCACGCCGGTCGCGGCGCCTGTGAAGCCCGCTCCCTGAAGTAGGGAGACCGGGATCAGAAAGCTCTGGTAAACATCGGTGTCGAACCCGCGCAACTCGGTGAGGCCGCCGAATACGGACGTGAGTCCGAGGAAGAAGATTGTCGGCGCCAGAACACCCGGGATCGCGGCGCCTGGGACCCGGACCAGCTCGTTGGCCGAGCGTCGCACGAGTGCGCTGATCGTGGGCCAGCTCGCCGAAACGGCGGCGGCCGGGCTCATCCTCCCGTCCTCAGGCGGTGGCGAAGCGCGAGGGCGCTGGCGCCGAGGCTCGCCGCCGCGATCGCCAGGATCGAGGCGAACGCCTTCCACGCGTCGGCGGCGGTCAGCGACGAGACAACGGGATCACGTACCCCCTCGACGATGAACGAGACGGGGTTGTACTCGGCGAATGTCGCCGCCGGCTCGAGCATCAGCTCGTACGGAAAGAACGCTGAGCTGAGGAACAAGATCACGAAGACGAGCGGAAAGAGCCCCTGTACGACCGACGCGCTCCCCGAGCGCAGCGCGATTGCAGCACCGATCCCGCCGAACGCCATCGAGGCGAGCGTCACGAAGAGGATCATCAGCGCAACACCGACGATGCCTTCCTCGATTCTCGCGCCGAACGCGAGCCCGACAAGGACGTAGAAGACGGCCGAGAAAGCGCCAAGCGCGGCGGTCCCCGCCAAACGGCCGAGAACGATCGCGAAGCGCGAGATCGGAGCGGCCAGCAGACGGTCGGTGAATCCCATCTCGATGTCCACCGCGAGCGCGATGCCGCCGCTGTTGCCGGCAAGCAGGGCCGATTGGATCATCGCGCCTGCCAGCATGAAGTCGAGGAAGCCGTTGACCTCGGGAAAGCCGGGGAGGTCGACGGCTGAACCCGCCCCTCCGGTCTGAACCGCAAGCAGCAGCGAGGGAAAGATCAGGATCGGCGCCATCAGCTGTGGGCGCCGGAAGGTCTGGTTGATCGAGCGCCGCCCAAGCGCCGCGACGACGCGTGCGTTCGCCGCGAGTGCGCTCACGCCGCCGCTTCGCCCGTCTCTTCGCCCTTGGCCTCGAGGTGCCGCCCTGTCTTCTCGACGAAGACGTCGTCGAGCGTGGGTTCGACGAGATCGAGTGCCTCGACGCTCAAACCTGCGTCGTCGAGCGCACGTACTACCGGTGCCACCTGGCTCGCCCCGTGCTCGAGCTCGACCAGAACCAGCCCATCGCGCGGCGGCAGCGGCTTGCCTAGCTTCGCCACCACCTCCCGGGCGCGGTCAAGCTCACCCTCGGCGATGGCGATCTCCAGGTGGGGGCGGCCGACCTCGGCTTTCAGTTCGCCCGGGGTTCCTTCGGCGACGATCAGCCCGCCCGAGATGATCCCGACCCGGTTGGCGAGCTGGTCGGCTTCCTCGAGGTATTGCGTGGTCAGGAAAACCGTCGTGCCGTCGTTGTTCAGTTTCTCGACCTCCTCCCAGATCGCCTTGCGGCTCACCGGGTCGAGGCCGGTGGTGGGCTCGTCGAGAAACAGCACCTTCGGCTCGTGCACCAACGCGGACGCGAGATCGAGTCGTCTGCGCATGCCGCCCGAGTAGGTGCCGACGCGCCGGTCGGCGGCGTACTGAAGCCCGACCCGGTCGAGCAGAACCTCCGAGCGGCGCCGCCCCTCATCGCGCGAGAGCCGGTGCAGAGTGGCCTGGAGGCGAATCAGCTCGCGCCCCGTCATCAAGGGGTCGAGCGCGGCCTCCTGAAGGGCTACCCCGATCGTCATGCGGACCGCCGCAGCCTCCCTGACGATGTCGTGCCCGGCCACTCGTGCAGAACCGCCGGTGGGCCGAAGCAGAGTGGTGAGCATCCGCACGGTGGTCGTCTTGCCAGCACCGTTGGGGCCCAGGAAGGCGTAGATTTCGCCGTCGGCGACCTCGATGTCGACTCCTCGGACGGCTTTGACACCGCCCTCGAACTCCCGCTCGATTCCCCGAACTTCGATAGCCGCCATGGCGGCGCGGACTCTACTCGGGGCTAGCGGCGCTTCGGTACGAGGTACGCCCAGTAGAGGAGGCGGGCGCCTCGGTACTCGCAGCCATACTTGCGCGTGCCGCCGACCTTGGTCTGCGGCCTCGACTTGTTGAAGAAGTACTTGGTCGCCTCATCGTCGGGCACGCTGTCCGGGATCGCGCACTCGTTGCGGAATGAGTCGTTCGGATTCGGGTCGGGGAAATCACGTTGGTTGCGGCTGCCGACCCAGACGTTGCGGTTGGAGACATTGCGGGCAGCGAAGTTGGGCAGCCATGTAGGCGTGGTGATCGCAACGATCTGGCCCTTGCGCACGCGCAGCGGCTTGTCGAGCGTGATCACAGGGCGCTGGCCGTAGTAACTGTGGAGCTCCACTGTCGGTGAGCGGCGAACGAGCTTGAACCGCTGGTTCTTGCGGCGGCTGATGATCGCGATCGAGGCGGTCGGTCGCTTGCCGTGAGCCTTGGTGGCGGCAGCCTCGCCGAGGGCGTCGCGCTCCTCCTTGCTTGGCCGCGAGAGATCGACGCTCCAGGCGACGATCTTGCCGTCCTCCCTGACCCGGAAAAGACCCTTGCGGCCGCTGGTACTGCGCTGGAACCCGGTTACGTGGCCCGAGACCTGGCACGACGCATCCGGATCGGAGACCTGGCCGTTGGGCGTGGGACAGTTCGGTTTCGGCGTGGGCGTCGACTTACCGAGCAGGATTGAGCGCGCGCCCGTTGCACCGGAAACAAGCGTGAGCCCGATCAGGGCAGCCAGGAAGCCCGCGGCGAGCGCGGCACGTGTGGACTTGTTGGCAAGTGGGGTCACCAGGTTGTTCGAACACTCGTGGGCGCCGAATGTTGCGCCCTGGCGTGGGATCGTAACCGCGCGGGATGGCGATGAACGCTGTTCCCGGGGCCTGCTGGGCAGGCCCTTGCGTCCAGTGCCGGGCGCCTAGGCGGGCTGGCCGAGCGGCGCCTGGCGCAGCCCGCAGTACGGGCAATCGGAGACGTCCACGCCAATCATCTGGTCGCAGCGGCCGCAGAGGCGCAGATTCTCGGGTGAGCGCAGCAGCGCCGAGTCCGAGGGCGCCAGCGGCAGGGTGCGCGTGACGGGTTCCATCTCCTCGCCCGTCTCGCGATCCACGTAGACACCGTGCTCGTCCACGGGGGCGATGGCCTCCCGGCCCGAGGCACGGGCGCGCAAGCGGTAGGTCTGACGCTCATTCACGGCCGCCACTCTAGATGATCGAGGTGGATACTTCCGCGGAATGCGCGTTCTCATCTTTCATGGCTATCTGCTGAGCGGCACCGGCTCCAACGTCTACAACGCGAGCCTCGCGCAGGCGCTCGCTCGGCTCGGGCACGACGTCCACCTGCTCTGCCAGCAGCGCGACGCGGCCGGGTTGCCTTGGGTGGACGCGTTCGGCTCCTGGGGCGAGTCGGGATTGGTGGTCGAACCCACGTCGGGCGCCTCCGCGGGGGGTGGTGCGATCACCGTCTACACGCCCGACGTCGGCGGCCTGCTGCCCGTCTTCGTTCGCGATGCCTACGCCGGCTTCGAGGTGAAGGAGTTCGGAGAGCTGAGCGACGAGGAGCTCGATCGGTATCTGGAGTGCAACGTCAGCGCCGTGCGCGACGTTGTCGAGCTCATCGGTCGGCCCGAAGCGGCGCTGGCAAACCACCTCGTGATGGGCCCCGTGGTGCTCGCCCGCGCGGGTCTCAGCTACGCGCTCAAGGTGCACGGCAGTGACCTCTCCTACACGATCCTTCCCAACCTCGAGCGCTTTCGCCCGTACGCCGTGGAGGGGCTGCGGGGTGCCCACGGGGTGCTGGTCGGGTCCGACCACATCGCCGATCGGCTGCGCCAGGCAGTGGACGAACCCGAGGTGAACGCCAAGATCGGGCTCGGCCCGCCCGGCGTTGACACGGAGCTCTTCGCGGCGATCGAGCCGGCCGCGGCGCCCGACCGACTCCGGTTCGCAGCAGCACAGGTCCGGGCCGCCGCGAGCAGCGAGACCGAGGCCGACGCGTGGACCCGGGACCCGACGAAGGCTGCGGACGCCCTGGAATGGCTTGCCGACAGCGATGGCGCGCGGGTCATCTTCGTCGGCAAGCTGATCGTCTCCAAGGGCGTCGACCTGCTGCTCGCGGCATGGCCGATGGTTTATGCGCGCCAGCCCGGGTCGCGGCTCTTGATCGCCGGGTTCGGCGCCTACCGGGGAGCGCTCGAGCGGCTCTGGGCCGCCATCGGGTCGGGTTCGTTCGAGGATGCTCGCAAGATCGCTCGCCGCGGGCGTGGTCTGGAGGGTGGAGAGGATCACCCGTTGCGCCTCTTGACGGCCTTTCTCGAGTCGATGCCGGACACCTACGCCGCCGCCGCGCGAGACGCCGCCGACAGCGTTTGCTTCGCCGGGCGGCTCGAGCACGGGGAGGTAGGTCTCGCGGTGCCCGCCTGCGACGCGCTGGTCTTTCCGAGCACCTTTCCGGAGGCGTTCGGCATGGTTGCCGCTGAGGCCGCGGCGGCGGGGGTACTGCCCGTGTCGGCCGCTCACTCGGGCGCGCTCGAGGTGAGCCGTGAACTCGCGGCAACGCTGCCACAAGGGGTCGCAGAACTCGTCTCTTTCGAGCTCAAGGAAGACGTCGTCGCTGCGATCGCGCGGCGGTTGGTGGCCTGGATCGAACTCGACCCTGAGATTCGCTCCGATGCCGAGGCCGCCCTCTCGAAGACCGCTGCCCGCCTCTGGGGATGGGACGGTGTGGCCAGTTCGGTGATCGCGGCATCGGGCGCCGACCCGCCGCGGCGGTGAGTTAGTGCCGATCGTCGCCTGACCCGCCTGGCCTACCGTCGCCTGCGTCAATAGAATGCCCGCCGGTGACTCGCGGGACCTATGCACGCCTGACGCTCATCGCGATCGCGCTGACGATCGTGACCTCCGTGATCATGCTGATCCCGGACTGGAACGGGACCCAGGCTTCGGCTGAAGCGGACGACATCGACACGCTGCTCGACGTGATGATCGTCGTCAGTTCGTTCGTGTTCTCGGTCGTGATGGTGATGCTCGGCTGGTGCATCTACGCCTATCGCGCGAAGCCGGGCGACGAGTCCGACGGCAAGCCGATCCACGGCAACACCAGGGTCGAGATCGCCTGGACGCTGATCCCGACAATCATCGTCCTCGCCGGCGGCATCTACTCCTGGATCGTCCTCGACGACATCGAGGCCGAGGCCGATGCATCCGACCAGATGGAGATGAACGTCACGGCGCAGCAGTTCAAGTGGACGTTCGAGTACCCCGAGGCCGGGGTGAAGGCCGACGAGTTGCACGTGCCGGTGGATAAACAGCTGGTCCTGAACGTCAGGGCACTGGACGTCCTGCATTCCTTCTGGGTGCCCGAGTGGCGGATCAAGCGAGACCTCGTGCCGATCGCTGAGGGGAATCCTTCGAACGTGGACAACGTTGTGCGCGTCACCCCGAACCGGCTCGGCGAGTACTCGCTCGTATGCACCGAACTTTGTGGCCTGGGCCACGCCACCATGCAGGCGAAGGTGGTCGTGCATAGCCAGGCGGAGTTCGACCGGTGGCTGGCTGATCAGGAGGGCGAGCAGGCTGCGGATTCGCCCCCCACGACCCCCGATAGCGGCGAGCCCGCGGAATAGGATTCGACGATGCCCGCGCCCCTGAAGAACCCCGGCATGCCCCGAGCCCTATTCGGGATGTTGATCGGCGCTGCGTTCGGCTTCGGCCTGGTGGTTGCACTCCGCGCCGTGTCGGGGCTCGAGATCTTCCAGACCGAACAGACCGGCTACCCGCACGTAATCGTGCCGGCCCTGACGGCGCCGTTCGGCTTCCTGATTGGCCTGGGCTGCTTCTCGTACTGGTTCCGCTGGGCTGGTGGCGCGCCCACGGTGCCCGAGGACCACTCACAGCACGGCGCGACGAGCTGGCGCGACTACTTCAAGTTCAACACCGATCACAAGGTGATCGGCATCCAGTACATCGTCACCACCTTCTTCTTCTTCATCCTTGGCGGATTGGCGGCGATGGGCGTCCGGGCCGAGCTGGCGCAGCCAGGCACGCAGATCGTCGACCCCGGCTTCTACAACGGCCTGTTCTCGACTCACGCCGCGTTCATGATCTTCCTGTTCATCATTCCCGTGTTCGCGGGGATCGCGAACTACGTCCTGCCCCTGATGATCGGCGCGCCGGACATGGCGTTCCCGCGTTTGAACGCCCTGTCCTTCTGGATGCTGCCAATGGCGGGCCTGCTGTTCCTGGCCTCGTACTTCGTGCCGGGCGGCGCCTTCGACGCGGGCTGGACCGGTTACGCGCCGCTCTCGACCGGTGCGCCGCTCGGGCAATCCTTCTTCAACCTCGGCGTGCAGTTTGCGGGCGCGTCATCGGTGGCGACCGCCCTCAACTTCCTCGTGACGATCATCACCATGCGCGCGCCCGGGATGACGTTCTGGCGAATGCCGCTGCTCGTCTGGGCCAACTTCTCAACCTCGCTGCTGGTCGTCGCGGCGACTCCATTCATCGCCGGTGCCCAGTTCATGGTCCTGTTCGACCGTGCGCTGCACACGAACTTCTTCCAGGAATCGCTCGGCGGCGACGTTCTCAGCTACCAGCACATCTTCTGGTTCTACTCCCACCCGGCCGTCTACATCATGATGCTGCCCGGGTTCGGGATAGTCAGTGAGGTCATCTCCACGCACGCCCGCAAGCCGATCTTCGGTTACCGGTTGATGGCGCTGGCGCTGATCGGGATCGTCGTGCTCTCGTACACCGTGTGGGCACACCACATGTTCGTTTCCGGGATGTTCTCGTGGCTGCGCGTACCGATGATGATTACGACGCTGCTGATCGCGGTGCCCACGGGGATCAAGATCTTCTCGTGGCTGGGGACCCTGTTCGACTCGGTCTTACATCTCAGATCCACCGCAATGCTGTTCTCGCTGGGGTTCATCGTGACCTTCGTCGTCGGCGGCATCTCTGGGGTGATGCTGGGCATGGTCCCGCTCGACATTCACATGTCGGACACCTACTTCATCGTCGCCCACATCCACTTCGTGCTCTTCGGCGGGTCCGTCTTCACGATCTTCGCCGGGCTCTATCACTGGTTCCCGAAGATGACGGGCCGGATGTACGACGAGCGCCTCGGGCGTGCGCACTTCTGGCTGACCTTGATCGGGATGCTCGGCACGTTCGTACCGATGCACTGGATCGGCCTCGAGGGCATGCCTCGGCGCGTCGCCGATTACGCGGCCCAGTTCGGCGACTGGAACCTCGTTATCACGATCTTCTCGTTCATCCTCGGCGCCGCCCAGCTGATCTTCATCTACAACGTCGTTGTCAGCTGGAAGTGGGGGCCGAAGGCGGGCGACAACCCGTGGCGGGCCAAGACGATCGAATGGCTCGTTTCGTCGCCGCCGCCGGTATTCAACTTCGACGAGATCCCGCGCGTGGTCGGCGGCCCTTACGAGTTTGGTGTGCCGGGGGCGCGCCACGCGATCCTTTCCGGCGACGAGGGCGCAGATGTCACCAAGCCCGAACCGGCCGTCGCCGGCGCGAGTTCTGGGGCCTCACCGTGAGCGATGCCGCTTCGAATGGCGCCGGCGTCGATCTCGAGGGTCGCACGGTCCTCGCGTTTCTGAACGAGGTCGCGGGCGGGCGCCGGCTCTTGCAGGAGCTCCGCCAGCGCGTTGACGCGGGCGCAAAGGTCGCCCTTGCGGCTCCGCAGAACCAGCCGATGGCCGGGCAGATCGTCGACCGCGAGGAGTTGGCCGACGCGGCCCGCAGCCGCGTCGAGGTGACCCAAGAGGTCCTCGCCGCATTCGGCATCGAGGCCGAGGGCGCGGTCATGGATCCTGATCCGCTGCTTGCCCTCGACGACGCTGTCCGCGCCTATGACCCGGCCGAGGTGCTGGTGTCGTGCCTGATCGAGTCGCGCTACGGCATCCTGCGCCGCGACCTGGTCCAGTGGGCAAGCGGCCGCTTCGAAGCACCGGTGACCCACGTTCCTGTGCGGATCGACGACGACGCCGTCCGCTGGGACGTCACCCACACGCTTGTGGTCGCGACCCAGACCGTCGCCAGCGCCGACCTTCTCGGCCGGCTCAAGGCGCGCGCCAGCGAGCGCCCCCACCGCTACACGTTCATCTCACCGCGCTCCGGCCAGCTCTCGCGCGAGGATGTTTGCCAGCGTCTCGCGCGCACCCTGGCCGAGATGTATCGCAGCGACATCGACGCGACCGGACAGCCGATGAGCCCGGCCCCATTCGCCGCCGTCCAGAACGCGATCGAGCACTATCGAATCGACGAGATTCTGATCTCTACGCTCGCCGGCGAACAGTCCCGCTGGTTGGAGGAGGGCCTGATCGACCGCGTCAAGGAGATCACCGACAAGCCGGTGGAGCACGTGGAGGCGGGCGGCGACGTTGCTCTCGCGCGCGAGGGCGAGCCGGCGAAGGCAGGGGGGGTCGCCTGATGGAAAGCGCCTCCGTCGCGGCCGGCGCCCCGCACGCCGAGCACGACCACCACGGGCCGCCCGAGGCCAACCAGAGCTCTCGGATCGATCGTCAGACGCTCGGGATCCTGCTCTTCATCATCTCCGAGATCATGCTCTTCGGCGCGTTCTTCGCGTCGTACTTCTTCATCCGGGTGGTCGCCAACGACGGCGCCTGGCCGCCGGATCCCTACGAGCTCCCGGTGGCGGTGGCGGGCATCAACACGGCGATCCTGGTCTCGTCGAGCTTCACGGTCCACTGGGCCCTCGAGTGCGCTCGCAAGGGCAACCGCCGCGGACTGCAGATGGGACTCTCGGCAACCTGGTTGCTCGGCGCGACGTTCCTGTTTATCCAGATGAACGAGTACGTCCACATCGGCTTCTCAGCGCGCGACGGCGCCTTTGGCTCGATCTTCTACGGCCTCACCGGCCTCCACGGCGCCCACGTCTTCGTGGGGCTGCTGCTACTCACGTTCGCGACGATCCGCGCCTTCCGGGGGCACTTCGGCACCGAGGCCAAGGACCACTTGGGCGTGGAGGTGCCGGGGATCTACTGGCACTTCGTGGACGTGATGTGGATCGTGGTGTACACCACGGTTTACATCCTCTAGCTAGCCGTTACGGGAACGCAGGCGCCGGATCGCAACAGCGATTGCGAGGCCGGCTTCGACCGCCAGCAGGATTGCTCCAGCCAACGGGCCGACGACCACGGCAGCGATGATCACGACCGCCATCGCGATGCCGACGATGCCGAGCACGCGGAACATCGCGGCCTCGGTGATCGGCGGTGGCTCACCCATCACGCTCACGTTAACCACCCACCCCAACGCGAAGTGGCACGCCTGACCGTCCCTCCGGGCGGGTTCAGCGTGTCACCTGGGGCTGCGGGGCACCCCAACGCGAAGTGGCACGCCTGACCGTCCCTCGGGGCGGGTTCAGCGTGTCACCCGGGTGCGGGGCACCCCAACGCGAAGTGGCACGCCTGACCGTCCCTCGGGGCGGGTTCAGCGTGTCACCCGGGGCTGCGGGCGGTGGGGCCGCGTGGCTACTTCTTGGCGGCGGTGAGCGAGTCGGCTTCGGTCTGACCGGCCGCGTCGGTGCAGGCCTGACCGGCGGGGTCGTCCGTACAGGCGATGAGGTACTGGACCAGGGCGTTCAAATTGGGCTCCGGAATCGTGTCAACCGGGAAGGCGGGCATGATCCCGGCGGCGAAGCCGGCGGAGATCTTCGCATCGGGCTCCTGAATGGACTGTGCGATCTCCGTGCCGTCCTGGCCTGGCAACACCTCGTCGAGGACGGGGCCGACCTGCCCCGCGGTGCCCGCGGCGGCGAGCTGGTGGCACTGGCCACAGCGCTCCTGGAAGAGCTCGGAGGCGGTGCCAAGTGGCGGCGGCTGGATATCCGGAACGCCCGCAACGCTGGCGACATACGCGGCGACGGCCTCGGCATCGCGTCCGGTAACGAGATCGGCGGGCATGAAGATCTGGGCGTAGTCGGGGTCCTCCTCGTTGACCGTGCGGGGGTTCTCGATCTGTGCCTGGACAACCCCCTCGATCGTGTCCTGATCCATTCCGACCTTGCGCGCCTCGGCGAACGAGCTGTCAAGGCTTGGACCGATCACCGCGGCGGTGCCGGCCTCCGCGAGAACGTGGCAGGTACCGCACTTCTCGATGAAGAGGGCTCGGCCCCGGTCGAGGTCTGCGTCCTCCTGCACGTCGCAGCCGGCAACCAGGCCGCCGAGAGCGACCCCGGCGAGGGCGATCGCTGCCGTCCGTCTGCGGGTGGCGTTCAGGGTGGGGATGGGCCGCGGCACGGGCTGCATCCTATCTATCCCTGAGGGCGGGGCGGCGCGGCTGGAGGCACGGATTCTGTAGGGTTAGAGCCGATCCGCACTAGTTGCACGGGGGGAGGATCTTCCCGGCATGGAAAGGGTGAGCGCAGAAGCGATGGAAGTACGGGACGGAATGTCGAGAGTGGTCCTCACGGTCGGGCCGGGACACACGCTGCGAGAGGCAGCTCAGAAGATGACCGAGCGCGGCGTGGGCGCGGCTGTCGTGATGGACGAGGAGCTGCCGGCTCCGAGCGTCGTCTCCGAGCGCGACATCCTCAACTCGCTCGGGCGCGGCGAGGATCCCGACGTCGAGCGCGTCGGCGACCACGACAGCAACTCCGTGATTTCGGCCGCCCCTGGCTGGAGCCTCGAGCGGGCTGCGATGGAGATGTCTCGCCGCCACGTGCGCCACCTCGTGGTCGTCGAGAGCGGTCAACTCGTCGGCGTGCTCTCCATGCGCGACATCGTGCGCGTCTGGACCAGCGACGGTGCGACGTCCAGCATGACCTCGCCCGAGTCCGAAGCGGCGCCCGCCTGAAGCCGTTGAGTTAGTTCTGCGGCTTGCGCGGGGGGACGGCGGGTAGTACCGCCGTCGTGACCTTCTGTGCGCGCGGCAGCCGCTCGGCGGTCTTCCGCGCGTCTCCGGTCATGATCTTGAAGGCGACCAACGCGAGCAGCCCGCCAATCACGCCATAGGGAAACCAGACAAAGATCCCGGCGACGACGCCCGCCAGGCCGACCGCGAAGATCGCCGGCCCCCAGGATGGCTCCGGCAGGTAGATCAGCTCGGTCGCGTCCGGCGTCTTCTCGCTCATCAGCCGATGTAGTAGATCGCGAAGACGAACGTGAGCGCGAACACGGCAAGCGCCAGTGAAGCGGCGAACAGTCCGGCGCGCACGTTGGAGTTCGATGTCCGACGATCCATAGGGCGGCTGTTGTATCAGATGCCCGGGGCGCCAACGAGCGCGTCGAGGGCCATCGCGCTGAACAGCAGCGCGAGGTAGGCGAGCGACGAGAGATACAGCCGCAGCGCGCGGGAACGCGAAGGATGCCGCGAAAGTGCCCCAGCCAGGACTCCAAAGCCCGCTCCGAGGGAAAGTGCCGCGGTGAGATAGACCCAGCCGAGCATTCCTGTCGCGAACGGTGCGATCGTGAACGCGACCAGAATCACCGTGTAAACGACGATCTGCCGCCGCGTTGCCGCCTCTCCCTTCACGACTGGAAGCATCGGCACGCCCGTCTTTGCGTAGTCGTCCTTGATCAGCAGTGAGAGGGCCCAGAAGTGCGGGGGGGTCCAGAGGAAAACGATGCCGAACGGGTACAGCGCCTCAAGTGTGAGCCCGCCAGTGGCTGCGGCCCACCCGACGAGTGGCGGAACAGCGCCGGCGGCACCCCCGATGACGATGTTCTGCGGCGTCAGCGGCTTCAGCCAGATCGTGTAGACGAACACGTAGCCCAGCAGGCCGGCCAGCGCCAGGGTGGCCGCGAGCACGTTGACTGTGATCGCGAGCTGGACGAATGCGAGGGCTCCCAGGACGATCCCGAACCACAGGCCGTGCAACGGGGCAATCCGGCCCGAGACGAGCGGGCGTCCGCGGGTGCGCGCCATCCGGGCGTCACGGTCGCGGTCGAGGTAGTGGTTGATCGCGCCGGCACCACCCGCGGCCAGGTAGCCGCCGACCATCGTCCACAGCACGGTCGAGAGTGCCAGTGCGTCGGGCGCAGCGACGATCATCGTGGCGACTGTCGTGACCAGAAGCAGGGAGATGATGCGTGGCTTCGTGAGCGCGATGTAATCGCGCACGATCGCAACCGCGGAGCCGGACTTGCCTGCGCGGGGAATCGGGCTGCCGCCGACGAGCTCCTGGGGCTTGGTGGTCGCGCTCTCCATGGTCAGGCCGTGGCCGCCTCGGTGGTGCGATCCGGACGATGTGCGCGCGAGGAGACCGGCGAGGAGGTCGGAATGAGCGTGAACGTCGCGTACGCCGAGCAAGCCCAGACCATGGTGCCCAGCATCAGATGCCCGACGATGAGCCCTGCGTGCTTACCGAGCCAGACGTTTGCAGCACCGAGCAGGACCTGTGCGGCCACGAGCCCGCCGAGGGCGACGTAGGCGCGGCTGGCTCGCCTACGCACCGCGACGATCACCAGGGCAATCACTGCGAGCACCGTGAGATACATGAAAGCGCGGTGGGTGAGCTGGATGTCGATCAGGCGATCCTCGCCGAAGGGCATGAAGCGATCGACACAGGTCGGGAACTGCTCACCGCAGGCGGTGTGGGCGCCGAACACCTGGGCCGCGCCCGGCGTGCCCTCCTTCTCCGTCCCCGCGACGAGGCCGCCGGCCACGATCGTCGCCAGGATTAGGGCGCTCACGAGAATCGAAAGGCTGCGCAGGCGCCCGTCGGGCGCCGGTGCGGCCGGCGGTGGACCGGGCTCGGAAGCGAATCGGCGAAGCGCCAGCAGCAGACCCAGCAGCAGCATGGCGAGTCCGAGGTGCGCAGCCACGAGGTACTCGTCGAGACCCTCCTCGACCGTCAGTCCTCCGAGGCCGGCCTGGATCAGCACCAGGACGCCGGCAGCGACCGCGGCGCGCAGGATCCAGCGGTGACCTCGCAGTTCGCGGTAGGCCCGCAACGCGATCAGGGCGATCAGGACGCCGACGATTCCAGCCGTGATGCGATGTGAATATTCGATCACCGATTCAGCCGAGGCGACGGGAAGGAGTCCGCCCTCGCAGAGCGGCCATCCGTGTGTGCCGCTGCCGGCCGGACCGCAGCCCAGCCCACTGTCACTCACCCGGACGATCCCGCCGATCAGGACGAGCACGAAGGTGGCGAAGATCGTGTAGTTGACGAGGCGCTTGAACCGCCTCAGGGCGGTGGCCTCGCCACCGCTGGGCGCGACGCGATCCATTGCGCTCAGGCTACCGGGGGCTCGCCGGCGTCAGTCTCATCGGGGGGGCCTGCGTCGGCTTCGGACCCGCTCTCCGGCGCAACCTCCGACTCCGGCGCAACCTCCGACTCCGGCGCAACCTCCGACTCCGACTCCGGCGCAACCTCGGGCGCCGACTCCGTCTGGGCGACCGCGACCGGTGGAGGGGTGGTCGCGGGCAGCGCCGCAGGCGGCACATAGGCGGCCTCACGTTCCGTGATGGCCTCGCGGATATCACGTAGCGGCTCAGGGCTGCGGACGTCGGGAACGACGTCGAAGTTGTGTGGGGGCGGGGGCGAGAGCGCGAACCACTCAAGCGTCGAGCCGCCCCACGGATCGTGCCCTGCCTCGCGACCGGAGCCGTAGGCGGAGGCGAGGTTCGCGAGCTCAATCAAGATGCCCAGGACGGCGAGGAACGCGCCCAGCGATGCGACGACGTTGTACGCGGTGACGCCGGTGCCCTCGAAGTAGCGGTAGACGTCCACCGGCTGGCCCTCGAGGCCAGCCAGGAACAGCCCGGTGCCGTACAGCGCGCAGCCCGCCAGGATCGCGCCGAGCGCGGCCTTGGCTGGCCCTTCAGGCGCCACGCGACCGCTGATCTTTGGCAGCCAGTAGTGCAGGGCGGCGAACCCGGCGAGGACGCTCGCGCCGACGAACGCGAGGGCCGTGTCCTGATGGGCCGCGGTGGTGTTCTCCAGCAGGAGCCCGACCGGGATCACCGATGTCGCGAACTGACCGGCGAGGCCAAAGACCATCAGCACCGCGGCCCCGAGCGCAAACGCCACCGCGGCGGTCATCCGGACGGCGCCACCGGTGACGGTGGCTGTCCAGTTGAAGAACAACGTTCCGACCGGCACCAGAAGCCCGATGGCGCACGCCATGGCGAAGTAGGCAAAGCCCTTGGCGATCGGCCCGGAGTACATGTTCTGCATCCAGGCCAGCACCCCCAGAACACCGATCGCGACGATCGATAGGGCGGCGGCCCGGTGGCTGAAGAGCGGCTTGCGAGCGTGCGTGGGCAGGATCTCCGAGATCACGCCGGCCGCCCCGGCGATCGCGATCACGTGGCAGCCGGTGAAGAAGATCCAGCTGAGGTGCGTAAAGATCAGCGGTTCCCCGCCCTCGGCCGCGTTGAAGAAAACCCCGCCGAAGTGACGGTCCACCGTGAGCATCGTCAGGCCGGCCAGCATCACGGGGGCCACGAAAAGCAGCAGGTAGCCGGTGGTCGCCGCCGACCAGGTGAAGATCGGCGCCCGGCGCCAGGCCATCCCCGGCGCTCGCTGCTTACGCAGCGTCGCGATCATGTTCACGGCCCAGAGTGTGAACCCCGAGACCACGAGGAAAACGCCGCCGATCCATGCATCGACCCCGTTCGATGGCGAGTAGACCTCGTCGGCCAGCGGCGGCAGCGGTGAGAGCGCGACCTCGGGAACCGTGTACAGGAAGCTCGCGTAAACCACGAACGCGCCCACGCCGTAGAGCCAGTAGGAGAGCTGGTGGATTCGCGGGAGCGCGACGCCTCGGGCGCCGATCTGAAGTGGGACGATGTAACTCATCAGGCCCAGCAGCATTGGGACCGCGAAGAGCACGACGAAGGTGAGGTTCTGGGCCGAGAGGATCCGGTTGAAGATCTCGGGTGAAAAGATCGTGCTGTCGGGGACGATCAGGTGGAAGCGCAGCAGGGCGAGCTGCACGGCCGCGATGGCGAGAAAGGTGAGCGCGGTGCCGATATAGAGCTTGCCGACGCGCTTGTGGTCGGCGGACGTCACGGCCTCGATCCATGGCGTCTGCTGGGTGGCCGCACCGCGGGTAACGACCTCGGGGCGAGGCTGGGTGATCGTGGGTGGCACTAGAGGTCCCCCTCCTCGGCGGCTCGGACGGACTCGGTCACGGCCTCCTGCGCCGCCCTCAGGTCGTCGGCAAGGCGGGTCAGATAGGTGTCGTAATCCTCCTTGGACACGACCTCTACCGTCGCTCGCATGGCCGGGTACGAGGTGCCGGAGAACTGCGTGGACTGACCGCGGTAGGTTCCTACCTCGTCGGCCTCGAACCAGGTCGTCGTCACCTCTCCCGGGACGGCGTCGACCTGGGGGCCCAGCTCGGGAATGAACCATCGATGCAAGACGTCGGTCGAGTCGATCGAGAGCTCGACCCGCGTGTCAACAGGGACAACCAGCTCGTTGTAGGAAAAGGTCTCGGAGATGTCCTCGCGTTCGCCGGCGGGGTACTCGAACCGCCACAGCCATTGCTGGCCCACGACGCCGATCTGCAGCGTGCGGGCCTCGTCCTCGGCGTCGGCCTCCAGCGTCTTCTCGGTCATCACGATCCCGAAGATGAAGATCGCCAGGGCCACCACACTCAGGCCGCCTGCGACGCGGCCGATCAAGCCGCGACCCGCGGTGATGCGACGGGGAGCCTCGTCGCCACCATCCCGGTTTCGGATCACGGCGGATACGAGCCCGCCGATGAGGGCTGCCCCGAGCAGGACGATCACGATCAGCATCACCCAGTAGCTGGTGCGCATGTCCGCGGCATTCGGCGAGTGGGCGTCGCTCGGCGCGATGCCGTCGGCCGAGGCCGTTGCGGCAAGCACTAGGAGCATTGCTCCGGCGAGCAGGAAAGCCGCGAGGACGCGGCCGAACGGTCTTGGGTTCTGCGGGGTCCTCAAGGCGGCCGCCATTCTAATCGGAGCCGGGGGACAACTGGGCAGCCGCCTCAACGGCGGCGGTGCTCGCCTTTGCCCTTCGGGCCCCGCCTCACTAACCTCGCTCGGCTGTGCGCCGGCCTTCCCGAAGCTCTCGCCGGCCGCGTCCTGGGGTGCGGAAGGCCGTCCGTGCCGGGGCGTTGGCGGCGCTCGCGGCGTCGATCGCGATCCCACCGTTGCGTCGGCGACTGCGGGTTCCCGCGACCGTATCTGTCGCCGCTTCGCTGGCCGGGCCACCCGCCCTCGCGGTCCTCCGGCCCCGCACCCACGCTCGCGATGTCGCGCTGTACGCCTTGCAGATGTGGGGGTTCACCATGGCACACGAAATTCCCTACGACGATCCCGAGGCGCTCCGTCGCCGCCTGCGCGTGAACTATCCGATTCGTGCGGACCGTGCGCTGGGTGGCGGCGTGCTCCCGAACGCCCGCCTGCAGCGCGCGCTCGGGAAGCCGGATGGTCCGGGCAAGCTCGATGTCGTCCTGTCATTGGCGCACTGGGCCTGGTTCCTCGTGCCGCATATGAGCCTCGTCTACGTACTGCTGCGCGACGAGGAGCGGTTCCCGCGCGCCGCGCGTCAGATGTCGGCCACGTACGACCTCGGCTGCGCCACCTACTTCGCCGTCCCGACCGCTCCACCGTGGTGGGCCGCCGAGAACGGTTACACCGACGAGGAGGTGCGGCGGCTGATGATCGATGTTGGCGAACGGATATGGGGTTCTGCATGGCCCCGCCTCTATGACTCGCTCGGCGGCAATCCGTGGGCGGCGATGCCCTCGCTGCATTTCGGCAGCTCGATGATGGCCGCGATGATCCTGGGCGACAGCAGCCGCTCGATGGGCGCGGCGGGCTGGGCCTACACGCTGACGCTCGGCTTTGCGCTCGTGTACCTGGGGGAGCATTACGTGACCGACCTCGCCGCGGGCGCGATCGTTGCTTTGGCCGTCAGACGCGGTGAGCCGATTGCCGACCCACTCGTATCGCGCGCGAGCGCGGTGATCCAGAGGCTCGAGCGAATCGCGAACGACTGATGTTCCTGCAAGCATGACGCCCTGAGATGAGCGATCTCCGGGCGACCTCGCGCGACGACGTTGCGGCTGACGTCGAGGACGAGGACGACAACGCGGAACCGACGTTCTTCGCGGACCGCACGCGCCTGCTCCAGACGCTCGCGTTCGTCGTCGTGGTCATCGTCGGCATCTACCTCCTTCTGCCACAGGTCGTCGGGATCGAGGACGGAATCAAGCGGCTCAAGCGCGCCGATCCGGTCTGGATCACCATCGCCGTTGCCTGTTCGCTTCTGATGTTCTTCTCCTACGTGGGCCTCTTCAGGGGCGTTGTCGGCGAGCGCGTGATCGACCTGCGCTGGAGCGAGAGCTACCAGATCACCCTGGCGGGGCTGGCGGCTTCGCGGCTGTTCTCCGCCGGAGGCGCGGGCGGCATCGTCCTCACCTATTGGGCGCTTCGCAAAGCGGGTATGGAGCGCCGCCAGTCGGCCCAGCGGATGGTCGCTTTCCTGGTCCTCCTCTACGCCGTCTACATGTTCACGCTCCTGATCAACGGAATCCTGCTTCGCGCCGGCGTGCTGCCCGGGCCTGACCCAGCGGGCCTGACGATCGTGCCCGCCGCCGTCGCGGGTGCGGTGATCGCGATATTTCTCTTGATCGCCCTGATCCCGGGCAACTTCGAGCGGCGATTGCGCGAGAGCTCGCCCGAGACCAGGATCGGGCGAATCGCAGTGCGGATCGCGATGGGCCCGGCCACCCTGGCCGCCGGCACCCGGCTCGCAATCGAGTTCATCCGCAAGCCGAAGCAGGGAGGACTCGCGCTGGCGGGGGCGATTGGGTTCTGGGCGGCGAACATCGCGATTCTCTGGGCGAGCTTCGAGGCTTTCGACCTGGACGTTTCCGGAGCGGTGATCGTCCAGGGATTCTTCGTGGGCATGTTCGCCAACCTGCTGCCGACGCCGGGCGGGGTCGGCGCCGTCGACGCGGGGATGATCGGCACGTTTGTGCTGTTCGGGCTGCCCGGCGGCTCCGTGCTGGCCGCGGTTCTCGTCTACCGCCTGATCGCCTTCTATTTGCCGATTCCGCCCGGCATCGTCGCGTTCTTCCAGTTGCGCCGGACTGTCAGTCGCTGGGAGGAGGCGAAAAAATCTGGTTCTGGTCCGGTTCCGGCGGCCATTACTTCATAAAGTGAAGTATTATGTTCCGTAACGAATCAAGCAACGGCTAAACGAAGGGAAGACGTGAGCGAGCAGCGGGTTGAAAACGTGATCATCGTCGGCGGCGGCCCCGCCGGATACACCGCTGCCCTCTACAGCTCGCGGGCTGATCTCGAGCCGTTAGTGATCGAAGGCTTCGCTTGGGGCGGCCAGCTTCAGAACACGACCGACGTGGAGAACTATCCGGGGTACACCGATGGAATCATGGGTCCGGAGATGATGAACCAGTTCCGCGCCCAGGCCGAGCGCTTCGGCACCCGTTTCGTCACCGACGACGCCACCCGCCTCGAGCTCTCCGACGGGGGCGTCCAGCGCGTCTTCGTCGGCGACTCAGAGCACCTCGCGAAGACCGTGATCCTCGCGATGGGTGCGGAGCCGCGGCGCCTGGGCCTCCCCGGCGAGATCGAGCTCGGTGGTCGTGGCGTGTCCACTTGCGGTGTCTGCGACGGCGCGTTCTTCAAGGGCCAGGAGGTGATGGTGATCGGGGGCGGCGACTCCGCGATGGAGGACGCGATGTTCATCGCCAAGTACGCCTCGAAGCTCACCGTGGTACACCGCCGCGACGAGTTCCGCGCCTCCAAGATCATGCTCGAGCGCGCTCGCGAGACCGAGAACATCGAGTTCAAGACGCCCTACGAGCCGGAGGAGTTCATCGCCGGCGACGACGGCAAGCTCCGCGCCGTGCGTCTACGGCACGCCGAGACTGGCGAGACCGAGGAGTTGGATGTCGGCGGCGCCTTCGTCGCGATCGGCCACATCCCACGCTCCGAGCTCGTCACCGGCCAGGTCGCAACCGATGACGGAGGTTATGTCGTGACCGAGGCACAGTCCACCAGGACCAACCTCGCGGGCGTGCTTGCGATCGGCGATCTCGTCGACCACACCTACCGCCAGGCCGTGACCGCGGCTGGAAGCGGCTGCATGGGAGCGCTCGACGCCGAATGGTATTTGCGCGATACCCCGCCGTCGCCCGAGGCGCACTGGTCGGCGGCCCCGGGCGAGGTAGCCCAGGCGGCACAGGCAAGCGCCTAAACGGGGTCAGACCCCGTTTAGGTCGCGCTAGATGCTCGGCAGCGGGGTCTTGCAGGCCCCGGACAGGCGCCGGACCTTCTTGTTCTTGGGCGAGATCGCGACGCGCTGGCCGGTGACGTTGTTGTCCGGGTTCGATTCCTGGAGCTGCCCGTCGGGGTCACCCGGTGAGCCGGGGTCGACGCGCAGCACCAGGCAGAACCGCCCGTGCTTCTGGCCGGTCACATCAATGCCCTGGCCGCGCAGGCCGGCACCGTAGAGATCGGAGTAGCCGATCGAGAGTCCGTTGGTGCTGGTCCCTGAGCAGCTTGCAAACGGCTCCCCGGGATCCTGCGGGTAGTAGCTCGCTACCGGAAAGCCAGGCAGGGTTTCGTCGGCGGTCGGGCCGTCAATGATGCAGAAGGAGATCTTTTTGGCCTTGCCGGCCAGCTTCCCGGTCTTCTCCCGGTAGAGCGCGTAGTTCGCGAAGTTGTCGAAGTGCCAGTGGTCGTGCGCAGGGTGGTAGCGCGAGCAGCCGACAGAGGCTTCGTTGAAGTCCGAGTCGCTGCCGCGGATAAAGAAATCATCTGAGGGCCCGTGGTTGGAGTCCTCGTAGACGTTCTGGATGGTCTCCCGCCCGAACGGCTGGCCCGGCGCCTGGCACGAGTCAGGGCCAGTCTCTGGATTCTGAGTCAACTCGAGCGGACCGTTGCCCAGGTTCATCACGGTGTTCGAAAAGCGGATTCGCAGCGTCCGCTTGTTGTCTCCCTGCAGGTAGAGCTCTTCGGGCTTTTTCACGCGCAGGTCGGGGAGAAGCGGGTCGCCCGGGTTGGACTGGGCAGTCCCGGCGCCGGCCACGAGAGCGGCGAAGGCTGCGATCGCCGCCAGTGCGACGACCCCCGCAATCCTGATTCTCGAAGCCACCCCCGCATCCATCCTTGCGAACAGTAGCGCCGTAGCGGGCGGTGGGGGTGAGGTTCCGCACACGGCGTAATCGGCACCGTCCCTAGGCTCAAAGCGTGAACCGTCGCGCCTGGAGCCTCCTGATCGCCTTGGCGGCGATCTGGGGAGCCAGCTACCTGTTCATCAAGATCGGCGTGCGCGACCTCTCGCCCTCGATGGTGGCATGGGGGCGTGTTGCGCTGGCAGCAGCCGTCCTGGCGCCGCTCGCCGCTTCGCGCGGGGTATTGGCACTGCCAGCGGGCAGCCTGCCACCGCTGGTGGTACTCGCGGTCATTCAGGTTGCGGCACCGTTTTTACTGATCGCCGAGGGGGAGCAGGAGATCTCCTCCTCGCTGGCCGGGATCCTCGTTGCCTCGACGCCGCTGTTCACCGCGCTGCTGGCGATCCGCCTCGACCAGGAGGAGCGCTCACGCGGGGTGAGGATGTGGGGGGTCGTGGCCGGCTTGGCCGGTGTTGCCCTGCTCCTGGGCGTCGATCTGGGCGGCACCTCGGCCGAGCTCCTGGGCGGCGCAGCGATCCTGCTCGCGAGCCTCGGCTACGCCGTGGGCGCCTTCATCGCCAAGCGACGCCTCTCGGTTGTCTCGGCGACAGGGATCGCCGCCTGGGTGATGATCGTCAGCACGGTTCTGCTCGCGCCCGCGGCCATCGCTTCGGCACCCGAGACCGTGCCCGGATTGGGGCCAATCGCGGCCGTCGCGGCGCTGGGGATCCTCGGCACTGGCGTCGCGTTCGCGATCTTTTACGAGCTGATGGGCACGGTTGGCCCCGCGCGGACCTTCATCGTCACCTACCTGGCGCCCGCTTTCGCGGTTGCTTACGGGGTGATCCTGCTCGACGAGCCGTTCACCGCCTCGACTGCAGCGGGGCTCGGCCTGATCCTGGGTGGCTCCTATCTGGCCGCGGCTGAGCGCAGGGACCCGGCGACCGCGTAGCGCTCGTCGCCGTCCGGTCCCGCCAGCTCGTCGAGCAAGGCCACGAGGGCCGCGGCGCCCAGCTCGTCGCGCCACTCGAACGGGCCCTTGGGATGGTTCAGGCCGAGGCGCATCGCGATGTCGATGTCGGCGGGCGCAGCGACGCTCTCCTGCGCGGCAAAGCTGGCCTCGTTCACGAGTTGTGCGACCACTTGGTGGACGATGGCGTCGGGATCTGCGCCCGTCGAAGTCGCTTCCGGCTCGACCTTGCGCCCGTCGGTGTAGCGGTAGAAGCCCTCGCCGGACTTGCGCCCGTACAGCCCCTCGGCCACCATGCGCTCCTGGAGCGGCAACGGCTTCCAGCGTGCAACGGGCCGCTGCTCGTAGAACGAGCGGGCGACAGCCAGGTTTACGTCCACGCCGATCAGGTCGATCAGCTCGAACGGGCCCATCCGGTAGCCGCCCAGTTCGCGCATCGCGCGGTCGATCTCCACGTGCGAGGCAACGCCGTCACTCAGCATTCGCAGTGACTCCAGGGCATAGGGGCGGTTGCAGCGGTTGACTATGAAGCCCGGGGTGTCGGTGGCGCGTACGGCGGTGCGTCCCATCGCCTCCGCCACTCGCTCGCACAACTCGAGTGTGGACTCGGCGCTCCCCGGGCCGGCCACTACCTCGACCAGGCGCATCAGCGCCGGTGGATTGAAGAAATGCATCCCGCAGACGCGCTCCGGGCGCTCCAGCGCTGCGGCGATGTCTCCGACCGGCAGTGATGACGTGTTGGTGGCGAGCACTGCTTCCGGGGCGCAGAGCCCCTCGAGCTCGGCGAAGATCGCGCGTTTTGAGTCGAGGCGCTCGGGGGCTGCCTCGATCACCAGGGAGCATTCGGCCAGCTCGTCGAGCCGCGTCGAGCGCCGGAGCCGGTCGGCCGCGGCCGCGGCATCACCCGCGCCCCACAGGCCCTTCCCGGCGCCCTTGGCGAGCGCGGCCTCGAGGCGGTCGGCGCCGCTCGCCAGGGCGCCGACATCAGGGTCGAAGAGGTAAGTCAAATAGCCGCCGAGGCAGCCGAGCTGGGCGATGCCTGCGCCCATCGTCCCGGCTCCGACGACCCCGATCCGCTCGGGCGCAGGGCCGCCGCTCAACGGCCGCGGAAGTCGGGCTTGCGCTTCTCCAGGAACGCGTCCATGCCCTCGACCCGGTCCTCGGTCGCCATCGCGAGCTCGTAGAGGCGGCGCTCGTGGTCTAGTCCCGCCGACAGGCCGCTTTCGTCCGCGGCCAGAACTGCCTGCTTTGCGAGCTTGGACGCCAGTGCGGGGCCCGAGGCAACGACGCTCGCGAAATCGATCGCCTCGTTCAGCCACGCTCCGCCCCGCGAGAGCCTGTTGACGATTCCCCACTCGTGCGCTTCCCTGGCAGAGAAACGCCGCGCGGTCAGCACCAGTTCCATTGCCCGATGCTTGCCCAGTACCTTCGCGAGGCGCTGGGAGCCGCCGCCGCCAGGGATGATCCCCAGGGTGATCTCGGGCTGGCCGAACTGCGCATCCTCGTCCGCAACGATCATGTCGCAGGCCAGCGCCAGCTCGCAGCCACCGCCGAGCGCGTAGCCGGCGACCGCTGCCACCAGCGGGGTGCGGCACGCTGTGAGGCCCTTCCAGAACTGGGCGGTGGGGTGGAAGAGCGCCTCCTCGAACGTTCGTTCGCGCATCGCACGAATGTCGGCGCCGGCCGCGAACACCGAGTCCGACCCCGCGATCACAATGCAGCCGACGGACTCGTCGTGGTCCAAACGCTCCAGCGCGTCGCCGAGATCGCCCATCAGCTCGGGGGAGAGGGCGTTGCGCGCCTCCGGGCGATTCAGGCGCAGCACCGTAACCCGCCGGTGCTGCTCTTCGATCAGCAGCTCGGCCATCTACTCGTAGGGAAGGAAGGCGGCGATGCCGGTGGCGTCGCGGCCGATGATCAGCTTCTGGATCTGGCTGGTGCCCTCGTAGAGCGTCGTCACCCGCGCGTCGCGTAGGTAGCGCTCGACCGGGTGGTCGTCGACGTACCCGGCGCCGCCGTGCACCTGGATCGCCGAGTTGGCGCACTCGATCGCCGACTCGGTTGCGAAGAGCTTTGCGATCGATGTCTCGATCGTCGAGGGCTTGCCCTGATCCTTCAGGATGCCAGCTCGCCAGACCAGGAGGCGAGCCGCGTCGCGCTTGACGATCATGTCGGCGATCAGCTCCTGGACGAGCTGGAACCGGGCCAACGGCACCCCGAACTGCTTGCGCTCCGTCGAGTACGAGACCGAGGCGTCCACGCACCCGTCGCAGATGCCGACGCACCCCGCCGCCACCGAGTAGCGCCCGGAATCCAGGGCCGTCATCGCGACCTTGAAGCCTTCGCCGATCCCGCCCATCATCGCGTCGTCGGGCACCTCGACCCCGTCGAGTGCGATCGAGGCCGTGTCCGAGGCGCGGAGGCCGAGCTTGCCGTGGATCTCCTGTGTCGAGAAGCCCTCGGATTCGGTGGGAACGAGAAAGCAGGCGAGGCCTTTGGGGCCCGAGCCGGGCTCGGTCTGGGCGAAGATCATCGCGACCTCGGCGAAGTTGGCGAGCGAGATCCACATCTTCTGGCCGGAGATCCGCCAACCACCGTCGGTCTTTTCGGCCCGGGTACGAAGGCTTGCGGCATCGGAGCCCGTGTCCGGCTCGGTTAGGCCGAAGCATCCCAGCGCCTCACCGCTGCAGAGCCTTGGCAGCCACCGCAGCTTCTGCTCCTCGGTCGCCCAGCGCTCGATCGAGCCGCAGACGAGCGAGGTCTGGACCGACACGACGGTCCGGGCAGCGGAGTCGCCGCGACCGACCTGCTCGACGATCAGTCCGTATGAGACGTAGTCGAGCCCGCGGCCTCCGTACTGCTCGGACACGGGCGCCCCGAGGTAGCCCATCTCCCCGAGCATCGAGGCAAGCTGGCGGTCGAATTTGCCCGAGCGGTCGTTCTCACGGGCGCGATCGACTACCTCGCGGTCGACCCACTCGCGGGCGGTCTCGGAGATCAGGCGCTGTTCGTCGGTGAGTTCGAGGTCCAAGGGAGGTCGGAATCTATTCCCCTGCCGCGAGTTCGCGCTCGACCAGCGCGGCGAACGCTTCGGCGCACTCGCGGGTGCGTTCGCCCGGCCCGGGCAGCTCGGCGCCGTCGATCGCCGAGATCGGCTGCACCTCACGAGTCGTCGACGCGAGGAATGCCTCGCTCGCATCGCGCAGCTTGCCGGCTGAGTACACGCCCTCCTCGCACTCCACCGCGTCCAGCAGTCGCTGGCGTGTGATCGAGTCCAGGATCGGCAGCTCCAGCGAGGGCGTTCGCAAGACGCCGTCGCCGCCTGCCCAGAAGACGGTTGAGGTTGGCGGTTCAAGTACGACACCCTCCGGGGTGACGAAGATCGCCTCGTCGGCGCCTCGTTGTTTGGCGATTCGTGTGGCGTGCATGTTCGCGGCGTAGGAGAGCGACTTGACACGGTTGAGGATCACGGTCGGCGAGTAGGTGACGGTCGCGGCCGTAACGCTGTTGGCACGAGGTGCAAGTCGCTCGATCAGCAGCAGCCGCCGGCCGCCCCGCGTGGAGACGACGCGGAGTTGGGCATCGTCGGCGCCATGGCGCTCGAGGAACGGCTTGAGCTCAGCCTCGATCGCGGCGCGATCGACCTCGAGGTCGATCGCCGCGGCCGACCGTTCGAGGCGGTCGAGGTGGTCGCCGAGGGCGAACGGGCGACCCGAATAGAGCCTGATCACTTCGAACACGCCATCACCGCGGAAGAGCCCGTCGTCGGGCAATGGCAGGACGGCCTCAACCGTAGGCGTGATCGTTCCGTCCACGCTGGTGATCTCGGCCACGGCCACGAGGCGACACTAGCCCATCAGTGCCGCGTCCAGCCAACTCTGGTTGCAACCAGAGCTGCCATCCGGCAATCGCGGTATCGTGGGTGCCGGGATGGGGTGTACCCTCCCCGATACGTAGTAGGCTGCTGGCTGGCCGGCCAAGGATGGCTCCATCACCGCCCAAGAGGGGCACTCGCCGGATTACATTTGTTTACGAACCTCTTGGGAGGCTGAGACCAGTGATCGGACCGAAGAAACTTTGGGTGGCGATGGGGGTCGCAGCCTGCGCGATGGCCCTGGCGTTGCCGTCAGCCGCGAGCGCAGGGCTCGTGGACGACCTGTTCGGCGGCGTCAAGAACACGGTGGACAACACCGTCACGGACCTGCTGGGCGGCGGCGCCAAGCCAGCCCCGACGCCCGCTCCAGCCACGGGTGGCTCCGGTGCGACGCCGGCCCCGCTCGCGTCCGAGGAGGATCCGGCGATCGACGGCACCGATCCTCACGCGCAGGGTGAGGTTCTCGACGTCGGGTTGGAGAACCCATTGCTCCCGCCAGAGGTCATCATCGGCCAGTCGCGTGGATCGCAGGACGGCGGCGGCGACTACAGCGGCCAGATCATCATCGCGTCGGCGCTCGGCATCGACATCGGGGTCGTGAACACCGCGGAGGGCGAGACTCAGGACACGCCGACGGCGGCGCTGAACGACGCGCTCGACGCGCTCTGCACGCCGGGTCTCGTCTGCCTCGACGTTCTCGACTACAACTCGACCTCGACCGGGAACGGCTCGTTTAACCGGTTCTCGGTCGCCGAGGCGAACGTCGGCGACGGCCTCGTCCAGACCGGGTTGCTCCAGTCAGAGGGCAACATCTCCGACAACGGGAGCTGCCAGACCGCGAACTCGTCGTCGAGCGTCGCCAGTCTGGGGGTGGGGGGCGGCGTTCTGGGAGCGGATGCGCTCGAATCGGAATCCGAGTCGCGTGCATGCCGAAACTCGGCGAACGATTCTGCGAGCGCGAGCTCGAGGGTCGTGAACCTGAGTGGCGCGATCGCCCCTATCCAGGAAGTCATCCCGCTGGTATTGCAGACCTGCGATCCGACTGCGGAGAGCGCGTTCGTAGCGCTTGGAATCCCGGGTCTCATCGACGGCTACTGCAACGCCGACGACACGAACGGCTCCCAAGCCGACGCGCCGTACAACACGCGCAAGGCTTTGGGGGCGGACCTCCTTCCGGCCATTATCGCGTTCATTCAGGTTGGAATCAGCCTCGACCTCGACGCGGCCGCATCCGAGACGCTGGCGAGGGCGCCCGAGGGCCCGGATCCGGTCTGCCCGGACCCGGCCAACCCGGTCTGCGACGAGGATCCGGAGTGCCCCGACGCGAGCAATCCGGCCTGCGACCCGGACGAGGAGTGCCCGGACGCGGACAATCCCGATTGCCCGACGGACGAGTGCCCGGACGCGGACAATCCCGATTGCCCGGACGGGCCCGACGGCCCTAGCGCCGACAGTCCCGAGGGGCTGCCGTTTACCGGCGCCGACATCGGCGTGCTCGGCCTTTTCGGACTCGCTGTCATGGGCAGTGGTCTCGGCCTGATGGCGGTGCTCGACCGGCGCCGCGCATCACGGACCTAGTTCCTACCCGGAACTGGAAGGCGAGGCGGGCGTGATCTCTCGCGCCCGCCGATTCGCCGGTCCGGCCGCCGCTTCAGGATCGCTCTCGTGCCCGAGATAGATCGAGCGATCTGGAAGCGCCGCGTCGTGCTTATGGCGGTGATCGGCTTGGGCGTCGCGATCCCGCTCACGATTGCTCTACGTGGTGGTGAGCCCGTGGACCTCCCGGCAGCGATCGAGGCACCAAAGCTCGGCGAGATTCAGTTCGATCGTCGCCTGGGGGTCGAGATGCGCCTGCCGCCCGGTTGGAAGACCAGGTTCAAGGGCGCCCAGCTCGAGCTGCGATCCGGCGACGGGAGCGCGACTATCGGAATCTCCGCTCCGGCCGGACCCGCTGCCGCCCAAGGGTTGCGCGTGGCGACGCTGGCCCGGCTGAAGACCGACTACAAGGACCTGAAGGTCGTGCAGGGGGTCAAACGTTCCCAGGTGGGCGGGCTCAGGGCTCAGACAACGGCGATTGCTGCTCGTCAGCCAGGTGAGCGCGGGTCCGATCTGAGGATTCTCCTGAGCACTGCTCGCGGTGAGAAGCGTTCGTACCTGGTGCTCGTATTCGCGGCCGCACCGAACCCGGGTCAGGCGATCGTCGAAGCGCAAGCGGTGCTGAACGACATCCGCTTCGTCGGTTGAGGCGTACCCTCTCCTAATGGAGTTCATCCTCGCCTCGTTCGGGATGGTCGCTGTGGTCGTCCTCCTTCTCGTGCTGGTGGCCCGCGCGTATCCGGGCAGCGGCGCCGACCTCGTGGACTGGAAGCCGACGCGCTCCTACGAGGTGGAGGCCGAACTCGAGCACGACGAGGTCAGGCAGATGCTCGAGGCACAAAATGAGTATCGCCGCAAGCGGGGCGCCGACGAGATCACCGAGGTGGACGCACAGCGGATGGCGGCCGAGGATGACAAGGTGCGCGAGAAGGCCCGCGTTCGCAGTGAGGAGAACCTCGCCAAGATCCAGCGACGCCGCGGCTACTGAGCCGAGGCGATGGCGCGAGCCCTGATCGTCGGCTGCGGGTGCCGTGGCCGTGCACTCGGTACGGAGTTGCTCGCCGAGGGTTGGCAGGTTCGGGGCACGTCACGCACGTCGGCCGGGTGCCGGCTGGTCGAGGAGGCGGGAATCGAGCCCGCTCCGGCTGACCCGGACCGGGTCGGAACGATCCTCGACCACGTGGGAGACGTCGCGGTCGTGGTGTGGGCACTTGGCTCAGCGACGGGCGCCCTCGAGCTGGTCGAGGCCATCAACGGACCTCGTCTGGGGCGAGTGCTGGAGAAGCTGGTGGATACGCCGGTGCGGGGTTTCGTCTACGAGCGCGTCGGTACGGCCGGTGCAACGGTGCTCGAAGCCGGCACGACCATCGTGGCCGCGGCGTCGAGCACCTGGCGGATTCCCACGGCGTTCATCGATCACGAACCGAACGATCATGCGGGATGGGTGGCGGCGGGGTTGGCGGCCGTCGACGAAGTTATCCGGGGCGGATAGGTCTACTCGAGGCGCGCGGGCGGAGTCTGTGCCGCATCGGCCTGGGCCCAGGGGGCCTTGGCCTCATTTACCTCGGGTGGTGCATCGAGGTCGTCGACGAGGATCTTCCCCCCGATGACGAGGCCGAGCAGCACCGCGACGAAGATGCCGTACAGGGTTGCCTGCTTGGCCAGGCTGGGGCTGTAGCTGCCTCCCACCACCGTGCGGCGCTTGTCGAGCCCCATGGCGTCGACCTGGCTGGCATTGCCGCGCTCGAGGCGGACCTCGGGCGGCTCGAGTTCGATCACGGTGTTCGGACCGATTGAGGGCGCGGACGGAATATCGTCGCCCTTGAGCACCGTCACGTTGTCGTCGGCTTTCTCACTGGACCGCTCGTCGTTTCCGCGGTCGAACGTTGCGGTGGATCCGGTCGAATCGGAGAGCTGGACCTGCGCGTCGCCGACGGCCGTGGCCAGCTCGTCCTTGTTCATCGAGCTGCGGCCGGTGATCTCCAGCTCGGATGCGCGGTCGCGCAACTCCGCGACCGTCAGATCTTCGAGGGAGGACTCTGCATCCTTCGCCATGGGTAGAACTCTAACGCTGCCCGCGGGCGCCCGCGCCGCCGGCCTCGATTCGTGCGAGCAGCTCGCCCAGAATGCGCGCGGTTGCGCCCCACACGAGATGCTCGGCGACGACATAGGTGGGCGTGCGGATCGGAACCCCGCGCCGGACGAGTCGGCGCATCGCGTACCCGTCGCGCAGCGCGTCGAGTTCGAACGCGAGCACCGTCTCGACCTCCGCCGGACTCGGCTCCAGCGCCAATTCGGACGGGTGGGAGACGAGCCCGACGATGGGGTGGACCTTGTAGTTGGTCACGAACGTCCCGATCGGAGGCAGCGCACCCAACACGTCCACGCGCGAGCGGTCCAGGCCGATCTCCTCCTCTGCCTCGCGCACTGCGGTCTCCAGGTAGCTCTCGCCCTCGTCGCGGCGCCCACCCGGAAAGGAGATCTCGCCGGCGTGGCGCCGCAGGTCGTGGCGGCGTTCGGTGAGGATTACGCCGGGGTCGTCGGGCCAGTCGTAGATCGGAACAAGGACGGCGGCGTCCACGCGTCCCGATGCGTCCATGCCTGCGGCCTCTTCGAGGCTGAGCAGGGTCGCTCCGAGCTGCTCCCGCACCTGCGCGCTCAGATCCATGGCCCTTCGTCCTCGCCGCGCGGGCGCCCCGAAAGCATGTGACGCTCGCGCGCCCGGCTCCGCCTCAGATGATCACCTGGACGGTGCCGCCGTCCACGCTCCAGGCCGACCCGGCCACGTAGGAGGCCTGCTCCGAGCACAGGAACGCGATCACGGCGCCGACCTCGGCCGGCTCGGCCAGCCGGCCGATCGGCCGGGAGGAACCGGCATCCTCGAGCGCCTGCGCGCGCGACGAAGCCCCTGAGAGTTCGCGCGACTGGTCGAGGAGTCCGCCGGGCTCCATCCACATCTCCGACGCGGTCGGACCGGGGCAGACCGCGTTCACCAGCACGCCGTCCTTCGCGTAGAGATCGGCGTAGAGGCGCGAGAGCGACAGCTCTGCGGCCTTGGCGACGGAGTACTCGCCCATCAGCGGAGACGGGCGCTTGCCCGCGGTGGATGCGACGTTGACGATCCGCCCCCAGCCACGCTCGCGCATGCGGGGCACTGCGGCACGCATCATGCGCATCGGCGCCATCACGTAGAGCTCCCATGCCCGATGCCAGTCCTCGTCCGGAATCTCGTCCAATGGCCGCCAGGTTGCCACTCCGGCGTTGTTGACCACGACGTCGAGCTTGCCGAACGCTTCGGCGGCTGCGGTGACGATGCGCTCGGCAGCGTCGTCGTCGGTTACGTCCAGGGCCAGCGCCGCGGCGTTGCCCTCGCATCCCGCGACCGCGTCGGAGAGCCGCTCGGCGTCGCGAGCCACGAGCAGCACCGACGCATCCGCAGCGCAGAGGCGACGCGCGACGTCCAGCCCGATCCCCCGGCTGGCGCCGGTGACGACGCACGAGCGCCCCTGTAAACCGAGGTCCATTTCAGCAGGGCTCGACGCGGTCCGAGATACGAATGTCGACCTCGCCGGCCAGCGCCTTGTGGACCGGGCACTTGGTGGCCACCACGCGGAGCCTCTCGAGCTGCTCTGGGTCCAGGCCAGATGGGCAGCGCAACGTGACGTCGAACGCGCTCGGAGCGGGACCCTCGTAGGAGATGTCCACCACAACCTCCAGCTCGCCCACGTCCCAGCCCTTGCGGTCCGCATACATCTCGGCGGTGATCGCCGTGCAGGCGGCCAGGGCCGAGCCCAACGCACGGACCGGGGAGGGCCCCGCGTCGTTGCCGCCCTTCGATTCGGGCTCGTCGATCACGATGCTGTGCCCGCCCTCGATCTCGACGTCATGCGTGTAGCCGGAGCGTCGTCTGGCAACGACCCGGACCATCAGCCCCGGCCTTCGAAGAGCTCGGGGTCGTCCACATCGGCGAAGCGCGCCATCGCGAAGACGAGGTCGGACAGGCGGTTCAGGAAGCGCAGGATCTCGCCGGATGCGAGTTCGCCGGCCCGAGCGATCGCGACCACCCGGCGCTCCGCCCTGCGGATCGCCGTCCGGGCGAGGTCGAGCTGAGCCGAGAGCTGGTTTCCGCCGGGCAGTACGAATTTGGGCGGCAGATCCACCCGGTCCATGTAGCCGTCGATCAGCGGCTCGAGCTCCTCGGTCATCGCTGCCGTGATGCGGCTGACACCGTCCTCCAGGCGCTCAGCGGCTTCGGGCGCGGTGGCCAGTTCGGCGCCGGCAACGAACAGCTCGTTCTGCAGGCGCAGGATGTCGCGGCGTAGCTCGGCGTCACCGGATTCGCACAGGGCCCGCGCGGCTCCCAGCGCGGAGTTGGCCTCGTCGAGCGATCCATAGGCCTCGGTTCGCGAGTCGTTCTTTGCGACCCTGCCGCCGTACCAGAGCGAGGTGCTGCCGTCGTCGCCTTTGCGTGTGTAGATCCGGGTCACTCGAGCGGATCGTATTCCGGTGAGGCGGCTGCGGTCAGCTCAGCGGGCTAAAGACGAAGCCGGTCAGGAGCTTCGGGAAGAAGTAGGTGGACTTCGGCGGCATCGTCTCGCCCGCCTCCGCGACCGTGCGCACCTGCTCGACCGGAGTGGGGCGCATGAGGAACGCTGCGTCGGCCTTGCCGCCGAGAGCATCGATCGCCTCGCCGGCCGACGCCGTGTAGGCAAGCCCCTTCTTTGCGGCCACGTCGTCCTCGCTCAGGCCGAGCGCTCCGCGCAGTACGACGACCTCGAGAATCGCGGCGTCGAGGCTGCGGTAGGCGTCTGAGAATCCCGCCAGCGCTTCGTCCACCACGCGGGGATCCTTCAGCCGAAGCCGACAGCCCTGCCTGTGGTGGGCGTCGACGTAGCCGAACACGCCGATGCCCTCGTCGCCGGCGGGGTCGAGTTGATCGAGCGGGACCTCGGTGATCTCGAAGTGCTCGCGCAGGGCGGCACCGAGCGCCTCCTGGATAGACGCGTCTTTGAGGTCGGTCAGCAGGCGGTGGTAGCCGAACACCGTCAGGCCCGGATCCTCGAGCGAAACCAGCGCCATCAGGGTGTATCGATGGTCGCCGTCGCCGCCGATCTCCTCGGCGTACGTACGGGCCGTTTCGTAGCGATGGTGTCCGTCGGCGATCAACAGCTCTGAGTTGACCAGCTCGGCCGCGATCGAGCGGTGCGCCTCCGGGTCGGCGATCTGCCAGACGCGATGAGTCGTGCCGTCCTCATCTGTTACCTCGGCCCATGGTTCTCCTCTCGTGGAGGGTGCGATCAGCCGCCAGGCGTCGCCCTGGTGCAGGGAGAAGATCGGGGAGAGGTTGTGGCGGGTCGCTCGCGTGAGCCGAAGGCGATCCTCCTTCGGTCCAGGCTGGGTGCGCTCGTGGGGGCGCACCAGGCCGGCCCCGTACTCGGTGATCCGCACCCGGCACAAAAAGCCGCGGCGGGTTCGCCGGATGCCGTCGGGCCCGTCGTAATCCTGCTCGAGCGCCCAGATCGTCGCGTCTCGGTCGGCGTTCAGGATCCCCTGTGTGCGCCACGCCTCGAGAGTCTCTGCGGCGTGCACGTAAGGATCGTCGCCGGTGGGCGAGCGCGGCAGGTCGAGATCGACGACGTTGAACGGGGAGCGTTCGAGCAGTGCGGCGCGCCTCGCATCGTCGATCACGTCGTAGGGCGGGGCGACGACATCGGCAATGGCGACGGTCGCCGGGTCGTAGTGGAGCGCTCGCAGCGGCTTGATCTCAGCCATCGAGCGGCGCAGCCTACGACAAGCGTCGCGCCCCGTTTCGAACCCCGCAGGATGGGAACCCGCCCCGCGTGAGCGAGGAGTCCCATTCCGAGCGTGTCAATCGCGAGTTGATCGAGCTCTTGAACGAGTTGCGCGTCGCACTGCCGGGCGTGCAGGTGCTCTTCGCCTTTTTGCTCGCGATGCCATTCGCGACCGGCTTCAAGGACACGTCCGACTTTCAGCGCGACCTCTTCTTCGCCACGCTGGTGTCGACCGCGCTGGCCTCGGCGCTGCTGATCGCCCCGACCGCTTACCACCGCATCAACTTCCGCGCGCAGGACAAGGAGCGGATGCTGAAGACCTCGAACGCGATGACGCTCGGCGGCCTGTTCCTCCTGGGTGGGGCTATCACGGCCGCCGTGGTGTTGATCGCGGACTTTGTCTACGGGCCCTTATTGCCGCTGATCTGTGCGATCGTGGGAGCTGTCGTCTTCATCGGGCTCTGGTTCGTGCTGCCCGTGATCCGGCGCAACCCCGCCGACACGCCCGGCCGCGAGTAGCGAGACTGAAATCGGGGCGCCCGGATTCGAACCGGGGACCTCTGCCACCCAAAGGCAGCGCGCTACCAGGCTGCGCCACGCCCCGAGACGGCGCATTCTAGGGCGCCAAACAGGTAGTCCCAGATCACTCGGTTCAAGTCCGCAGATCGAGGGTACCTGCGAATAGCAGGCACTCGAACATGGAGGAGAGAGCCAATGGTGAACTTCAAGAAATTGAGCGACCAGGCCAAGAACCTGGTCCAGAAGCGCGGCGGCACGGACTCGCTCAAGGAGGATGCGGACGAACTCAAGAACATTGCCACGGGCACAGGCAGCCTCGCCGACAAGGCGAAGGCCGCAGCGGCAGCGCTGAAGGACCCGGGCGAGAAGGGCGCGGATGAGGCGCCCCCGGCCCCCGATCCCGGCGGCCAAGCCGATCCGCCACCGCAGGCGCACGAGACCGCGGGCGCCGCACCGGCCGAGGGCAAGGGCGGCGGCGCCTGAGCCGCTTGGACAAGGGTTACCCTGGCTACGAGTCCCCGTAGCTCAGCTGGATAGAGCGGCTGCCTTCTAAGCAGCGGGTCGCAGGTTCGAGTCCTGCCGGGGGCGTCCCGGAGGGACCGCGTGCCGCGCTAGATTGAGACGACCTGGTGGGCGTAGCTCAGTTGGTAGAGCTCCTGGTTGTGATCCAGGCGGTCGCGGGTTCAAGTCCCGTCGCTCACCCTCGGGTCCTGCTTGGGGGCACTGTGTGCCCCGAACGGCTACCGCGCCGGGCGGTGGAGTAGCTCCAGCCTGATCCCGTCCGGGTCGCGGAAGAACACCGAACTTCGTGCCGGGCATAAGCCGAATTCTCCTCGGTCAGTCCGGGAGCGGTGCTCCGATGATCTCGAGCCGCCGGGTCAGGCCTCCGAGTGCGAACTCGCCAATCTCGTCAGCACTCACGCCGAGAACGCCCCAGTCGGCGCCGCCGCCGGCGTCCGGGGGCGAGAGCGCCTCGGCAACGTCCGGCAACAGCTCCGCGAGGGTGGCGTGGATGGTTGCCTTGGCCTGGATCGAGTCGCGGACCATCTCCCGCAGAAACCACACGCCGTAGCCGATGTGGCGGGTCTCGTCGCGGTGGATCTTTGAGTATCCCTCCACGAATCCCGGCAGCAGATCCTCGCGCTGCAGGTACCGAGTGATGAATCGGAACGATGTCAGCCCGAGCGTGCTCTCCAGGACCAGGTGGTAGATCGTCACGAACCGCACCTTGGCCGCGATATCGCCCGGTGCGCCCACCAGGGTCTCGTGCGCTTCGACCAGTGTCTCGTCGAAAATCCTCCGGAACGCGGGGGAGACCTGCTCGCGGGCCTTCGCGACGTGGGTTGAGATCACATCGGGCTCGGCGATCACCTCGTCGCGAAAGCGGGCATAGAACTGCATGTGCCGCGCTTCGTCCACCTGCTGGGTGGACAGGAACGTCGCCTCCTCTTCGGAGCCGTGAGCTCCGACCAGTCCTGAGAACTTCGTCGTGATCCGCTCCTCGGCCACCATCAGCGACGAGAGCGCCCAGACAACGAGGCTGCGGTCCGCGTCCCGCAACGCGCTCCACTGTGTCCGGTCGCGCTCGAGGTCGATCTCGAACGGATTCCACTGCGAGTCCTCCCAGCGGCGGTAGAGCGTCTGCGGGTCGTTCAGCTGCAGGTCCGCGTCAACCATCGCTCAGCCATGCGCTCAGCTCTTCGAGCGCCCCGGGCTTGACGTAGTAGTAGGCCCAAAGCCCCTCGCGCTCCGAGCCGACGATCCCCGCCTCGCGAAGCTTCTTCAGGTGATGGGAGACCGTCGGCTGGGAGAGGCCAAAAAGCGGCACCAGTTCGCAGACGCAGACCTTCCCGGCGTGCCTTCGAAGGACGTCGACGAGCTGCATCCGAACCGGGTCGCCCAGCGCTTTCGCAACGCCGGCCATCCGTTCGGCCTGCTCCCGCTCGATGTCGGGGTAGGCGATGGGGTCGCAGCAGACCTCGCCCTTGGAACGCTTTTGCTTCGGTGCGAGCTGCAGGGCATGCGGATTGATGTCGACCAATATACATCTATCGACATCTATCAATGGAGTAATCTCGAGGCGATGGCCGCGAAGGTCCCAGAGGTCCTGTTCGTCTGCGTCCACAACGCCGGTCGCAGTCAGATGGCCGCGGGCCTGCTCAACAGGCTCGCCGCCGGCCGCGTTCACGTGCGAACCGCTGGCTCGGCTCCGGCCGAGGAGATCAACCCCGCGGCGATCGAGGCGATGGCCGAACTGGGTATCGACCTCTCCCATGAGGTCCCGAAGCGACTGACGGACGAGTTCGTCCGCGAGGCCGACGTCGTGATCACGATGGGCTGCGGCGACGCCTGCCCGATCTACCCGGGCAAGCGCTACGAGGACTGGGTGCTCGACGACCCGGCGGGCCAGGACATCGAGACCGTGCGCCGGATCAGGGCCGACATCGAGGTCCGGGTCAAACGGCTTCTCGCCGAGCTGCCGGCCGTCCCCGACAACGCTTAGCATCGTCCCGGCGCCGGCATTAGCCTCGCGGCGTACTCGCCGCAGCCGTGCATCGTGTCGGCAGGGCATAGATCCGGCAATCGAGACCAAGGAGACAAATGGGTAATCCCGTCGTTCACTTCGAGATCATGGGCGGGCCCGACCCGCAGCCGCTTTGGGACTACTACTCGCAGCTCTTCGGATGGGAGGTCAACGCCGACAACCCGATGAACTACGGCATCGTCGATCGTGAGAACAACCAGGACCCCGACGGCATCGGGGTCGGCGGCGGTATCTGCGGAGCGCCCGAGGGCGCGACCGCCTACGCCACCTTCTACGTGGGCGTGGACGACGTCGAGGCCGCGCTCGCCAAGGCCGAGAGTCTCGGTGGCACTCGCGTGGTGGGTCCGATGCAGGTTCCGGACGGGCCCACGATCGGCCAGTTCACCGACCCGGCCGGAAATCTGATCGGGGTCGTCAAGGCGTAGCCGCCACGCCAAGCGGTCAGTCGCGCTTGGCTGCGATCGCGACGATCAGCGCCGCGGCCGCGAGGACGCCGGCGGCGAGCAGGGACGCGCGCTCGTGGTCCTCGCCAAGGACGGCGCCGGTCGCGCCGTGCGACAGCACCGAACCGCTCGCGGCGGCGCTGAGCGCCGAGCCGAACGAAGCTGCCGAGCCGACCGAGAAGGCCGACGCGACGGAGCCAACGCTGCCGATCGAGAGGGCTGAGCCCACCGACCCGATCGAGAGGGCGGAGCCCCTGGACCCGATCGAGAGGACCGAATCCTCGGACCAGAGCGAGAGGGAGGAGCTGCCGCCGGTATCCATCCGGCGGCAGTCTCCCATCATTTCGCCCACTAGCGCTTGACCCTGAGGTTCTTCGCGCAGATCACCTCAACCACTGCGCCGGAGCCAGGGAGGTTCGAGTCGGTGATGTCGTCCACTCCGATGAAGTACGTGCGATTTGGCCGTCTGCCGTTCACCGGGTTGCGCCTCGACAGGTAGCTGAGCACGATGCCTATGGACGTTTGAGCTGCCCCGCCGATCGGCTGGAAGCCGCCCGGGCAGCGCAGGCCCTGTACTCGCCCGGAATCGTCGGGTGGCACCAGCGGTTGCGGAGCATAGAAGTGCTGGATCAGCGGCGTCTTGGCTCTCCTTCTTGCGCGAGCGGCCGGTCGTGAAGCGCGTACGGACACACCGGCTTCGGCCGAACCAACGGCGTCCACGGTGGGCAGAACGGTGCGCTCGGCGCCGGTCTGGTCGCCACCGGCGATCCCGGCGGCGGCGAACCCTCCGGCCCCTGCGAGTGCGAGCGCGACTACGCTCGCGACGGTCTTCTTCCTCATCGGCACTCCTTGGGTGGTGTTCCGGCCGCGTCCCCGCCGCGGCCCTGCGCCACGATCGTAGGTCAGCCGACCTCACGTTTCGCCGCCCGCCATCGTTGTACTTGCAGATGACAGCCACGACGACCGCCGCGACGGCGCCCTTTCAGCGCTTTCTCGACGAGCACCGCGGTCCGGTGCTCGCGTTCCTGCGGGCGATGGTGGGACATCACGACGCCGATGACTGCTTCCAGGAGACCTTCATGTCTGCCCTTCGCAATTACGAGAGCCTCGACGGCCAGAACCCACGGGCGTGGGTCTTGACGATCGCTCGCAACAAGGCGATCGACCACTACCGCGCCCGCGAAAGGCGCGCCGTCCCCGTCGCGAACGTCCCCGAGCAACCTGCGCCGGAGGAACCCGATCACAACGACGAGTTGTGGCAGGCCGTCGCCGGGTTGCCCGAGCGTCAGCGCGCCGCGGTGGCGCTGCGCTTCGCCGGCGACCTGCGCTTCCGGGAGGTCGGAGAGGCGATTGATTGCAGCGAGGAGGCGGCGCGGCGCAACGTGCACGACGGGTTGAAGAACCTGCGCAAGGCGATCGGGGTGGAGGGCCGATAATGGATCCGGTGGAGCGCAGGCTCAGCCTGAGCGCCGACGACGACGCAGCCGTGCTGGCCGTCCGCTTTGCCGAGCTGGCCGCGGAAGCCGGCGACGCCGAGGTGGCCTACGCGACGATCGACACCCCGGTTGGCACCGCGAGCCTCGCCACCACGGCCAAGGGGCTGGTGGCGGTCGGGCTGCCGAATCGCCCGCTTGACGAGTTCGTCGACGAGCTCTCCGAAGCCATCTCGCCCCGCGTGGTCGAGGCGCCGGCGCGACTGGATCGCGAACGGCGCGAGCTCGACGAGTACTTCCACGGGGACCGGCGCGATTTCGACCTGCTGCTGGACTGGCGACTCGCCCGCGGCGGCTTCTACCGGGAGATCCTCCGTGCGCTCACGAAGCTCCCGTTCGGCACCACGGCCACCTACGGCGAAATCGCCGCCAAGGCCGGCAACCCCCGGGCACATCGCGCAGCCGGCACCGCCTGCGGCTCGAATCCGATCCCGATCGTGGTGCCGTGCCATCGGATCACCCGCAGCGGCGGGGTGCCGGGAAACTACGGCGGCGGCCCAGAGATGAAGCTCTGGCTGCTCGAGCACGAGGGCGCGATCGGCTCTTGACAGCCACTTGACAAGGGCTTGACAGCCAACTAGGCTGTCAAGCATGAACGAACAAAGCCTCACCAAGCGCCAGCACGAGATCCTGGAGCGGCTTGAACAGGGCCGTACCGCTAAGGAGATCGCGACCGACATCGGCGTTTCCCGCAACGCCGTCTACCTGCAAATCGAGCGGCTTCGCCGCAACGGAACGTTGCCGGTGGACTACACGCCCAGCGGACAGCCGCCGCGTAGTCCCCAGGCGCCGAGCACGGGCGTCGAGGCCGGCAGCGGCGTCCCGTCCCCGGGCTTTGGCGGTGCCATGCCGGGCTACGGTCCGATGTACGCGCCCGACCCCGAGCCACAGCGGACCAACAGCGAGCTTGCCTCGCTGCGTCGTCCGTCGAGCTCTCCCACGCCTCCCGGTGAGTACGCCCGGGTGATCGAGGCAGCGGCGGTCCGGGGAGACGTCGCGGCGCTCGCGTACGAGCTCGGACGCCTCGATGCGACGGAGCGGGAGGAGCTCGCGACGGGGATGGTGGAGGCCGCGCTCGAGCGGCTGGGCGCGCTCCGGCGGGAGGCGCCGACCCCGTCGCCGGCGAACTAGTGGATAATCGACACCAGCTCTAGCCAACAAAGGGAGTTCAGGGAATGACCATAGTTCTGATCGCGGTCGGCGTCGCGCTGTTTTTGGCGCTGATCTTCATCCTCATCCGCAATGGGATCATCGGATCTCGCAACCGTGTAGACGAGTCCTGGTCGGGGATCGACGTTCAGCTCAAGCGCCGCCACGACCTCGTGCCGAACCTGGTCGAGGCCGTCAAGGGCTATGCCCAGCACGAGCGCGCGACCTTCGAGAAGGTAACGCAGGCACGCGCGAGCGCAATGCAGGCCAGCGGGCCGGCGCAGTCCAGCCAAGCAGAAGGCCTGCTGAACGCCGCGCTCACCGACCTGCGAGCGGTGGCCGAGCAGTACCCGGACCTACGGGCGACCGAGAACTTCCAGCAGCTCTCCCGCAATCTGAGCGAGCTGGAGGATGAGATTCAGGCCTCGCGCCGGATCTACAACTCGAACGTCCAGTCCTACAACACCAAGATCCAGATCTTCCCGAACTCGATCGTCGCTTCGAGTGGTGGGTTCACCGCCAGGGAGTTCTTCGAGATCGAGAACGCAGCGGAGCGCGAGCCGGTCGCGGTTTCGTTTACGGACGCGCCACCCGCAAGCGCCTAGGCGGCTGGTGGGCGCAGAGATCCCACCTGAGTTCATCGGAGGCGGCGAACTCGCAGGCGATGCCTACGAGTTCGCCGCCTCCTCGCATTTCGGGCAGACCCGCAGGGGCGACGGGTCGCCCTATATCGCCCATCCGGTCGAGGTGGCACGCCTCCTGCACGCCGAGGGCCTCGACGACGAGGCTGTTCTAGCCGCCGCGTTGCTGCACGACGTCGTGGAGGACACGTCCGTCGAGCTCGACGAGATCAGAGAGCGCTTCGGCGGCGAGGTTCACGCGCTCGTCGAGGCCATGACCGAGGACAAGTCCGTCAAGGACTACGAGCGGCGCAAGGTCGAGCACCGCGAGCAGGTGGAGGCTGCGGGTATGCGGCCTGGTTCCATCTACCTGGCGGACAAGCTGGCGAACCTGCGCGACCTCCGCACGCTCTACGCGGCCGAGGGTGAGGCCGCTGCCGATAAGTTCAACACCTCGCTCGAGATCCGGATTCGGCTCTGGCGAGGCGATGTGGACATGGGGAAGCGACGGCTGGCGGATAGCGGCTTGCTCGCGGCGCTGCGTTCCGAGCTCGATGCATTCGACGCCGAACGGGTCACCAGCGCGTAGGAACGGCGCCCGTCGCGCCGAACCCCGAAGGCGTGATCGTCGATTGCGCGCACTACCAGGGCGGCGCCCGCCAGAACGAGGGGCCACTGAGCCTCGAGCAGGCCGCCAGCCTCTGCAAGGGCGGCGACGAGTTCGTCTGGCTGGGGCTCAAGGCGCCGACCAAGGCTGAGCTGGCCGAGGTCGGGGAGCGCTTTGGTCTGCACGAGCTCGCGCTCGAGGACGCGGCGAACGCGCACCAGCGGCCCAAGATCGAGGACTACGGGGACTCCCTGTTCATCGTCTTGAAGACCGCCCGCTACGACGACGCGCGCGAGGAGGTGGAGTTCGGCGAGATCAACCTCTTCGTCGGCAGCGGCTACGTGATCGGTGTCCGCCAGGGCGAGGCGAGCGAGCTGCGACCGGCCCGCGAGCGCCTGGAAGAGCGCCCCGAGCTGTTGGCCGAAGGGCCCGCCGCAGTGGTTTGGGCGGTCCTCGACAAGGTGGTCGACGACTACCTACCCGTCGTCGAGGGGATCGACAACGACATCGAGGAGGTCGAGGAGCAGATCTTCCAGCAGGGCGCCGACGCCACCCAGCGCATCTACTTTCTGAAGCGCGAGGCGATCGAGTTTCACCGCGCCGTCGCCCCACTTCTCCCGCCGCTCGCGGCGTTCGAGCACGGCGCCTATCCCCAGCGTGTCGGCGAGGAAGTGCGACGCTACCTGCGCGACGTCCACGATCACGCTCGCCGGGTTGACGAGCAGGTAACGGGGCACCGCGAGCTTCTCACCTCGATCCTCGAGGCCAACCTTGCCCTCCTCGGCGTCCAGCAAAACGCGGTGGTGCGCACGATCTCCGCGTACGCGGCTCTGATCACCGTCCCGACCTTTCTCGCCAGCATATGGGGCATGAACTTCGCCGAGATGCCGGAACTCACCGCGGGTTGGGGCTACCCCGGGGCCCTGCTCATCATGGCGCTTGTGGTCGGCGTGCTCTATCGCCAGTTCAAGCGCATCAGGTGGATCTAGGCCGCTCGTAGACTCGACTTCGTGGAGCTTTTCGCTCACGTAGGCTCGGGCGTGTTCCAGCCGCTCCAGGTAGTCGGCGTCACGGCGTTCGGTGCCGCGTACGGCATCCGGGCGTCGAACCTCGCCCGTGATGGCCGTCCCGTACCGAGGTGGCGCATCGTCTGCTACTTCAGCGGGCTCGCCCTGATCCTCGCGATGTTCATCTCGCCGGTGGCCCACATCGGCGAGGAGCTCGTCCTCGCCCACATGATCCAGCACCTTGTGATCGGCGACGTGGCGGCGCTGCTTATCGTGTTCGGCCTCACGCGTTCCGTGCTCGCGCCGGTGATGGCGCTAACGGTGTTCGACCGCCTGCGGGTGCTGACGCTGCCGATGATCGCGCTGCCGCTCTGGATCGCCAACCTGTTCATCTGGCACATTCCTGGCCTCTACGAATCGGCGGCGACCAACGAGGCCGTGCATGCCCTCCAGCACACATGCTTCATCGGCTTCGGCGTTCTGATGTGGATGCCAATCGCCGGTCCGCTGCCGGTGCCAACGTGGTTCGGCGGCGGCGCGCAGGTGGGCTACACCGCCGTCGCGCGGCTCGCGGGCGCGGGTCTCGGCAACATCATGATGTGGTCGGGGACCGTGCTCTACCCCGTCTACGCGCCCGGGGAGGCGTACTGGGGCATCTCGCCGCTCACCGACCAGGGCACGGCGGGCGTGATCATGATGACCGAGGGGATCTTCGTGACCCTCGGCGTCCTTGCCTGGACTCTCTTTCGCTGGTCCGCGCGCGACGTCGAGCGCCAGCGGCTGCTCGACCTCGCGGAGGAGCGGGGCGTCGCGCTGTCGCCGGAACGCGCCGATCGCGCTGTCACTTCCGGCCACGGCGCCAGCCTCGAAGAGCGTTTGAACAGATCTTGAGGCCGATCGGTCATCCTTCCGGCGCTTTGCGGGAAGCCTCATCGAACCGATTCCTCTACGCCCTCGTCTTCGTGGTCGGCATCTCCACTCTCGGAGCCGAGATCGCAGCCGCGCGTCTGCTGGCGCCCTTCTTCGGGGCGTCGACGATCGTCTGGGCCAACACGATCGGTGTCGTCCTGGTCGCGCTTTCGGTCGGCTACTGGTACGGGGGCAAGCTCGGCGACCGCTATCCCGAAGTGCGCCGCCTCTGCCTCACCGTGCTCGGAGCCGCCCTGCTCGTAGCGGTGATCCCGTTCGTCGCCCAGCCATTCTTCGAGCTGTCAGTCGGCGCGCTCGACGACATCGAGGCCGGCGCGTTCGTGGGCTCGCTCTTCGCGGTCCTGGTGTTGATCGCGATCCCCGTCGGGATTCTCGGCACCGTCTCGCCCTGGGCAATTCGCCTCTCGGTTCCGGACGTCGAGCACGCCGGCACCACTGCCGGGCGCCTCTATGCGATCTCCACCGTGGGTTCGTTGCTGGGCACGATGCTGTCGGCGCTGGTTCTAATTCCGTTCCTCGGTACCCAGCGCACCTTCGTGACCTTCGGTCTGATGATCGCCCTCGTGGCCAGCGCCGGGCTCGGCTGGCGCTTCGCCGCCGCGCCGCTCGCCCTGGCCGCAGCTCTCGCGATCCCGGTCGGGACCGTCAAGGCGACCGACGAGGGCGAGGTGATCTTCGAGACCGACTCCGAGCACCAGTACATCCGGGTGATCGACCAGCCCGACGGCGATCGTGCGCTGGAGTTGAACGAGGGCCAGGCGACCCATTCGCTGCTGGTCGCTGACTCGTTTTTGACCGGCGACGTCTGGGACGGTTATCTCGTGTTGCCTCGGGCCGGGTTGAACGCTCCGCCCGAGCGCCTGGCGATTCTCGGCAACGCCGCCGGCACCACCGCGCGTGCCTACGGAGAGTTCTTTCCCGAGACATACATCGACGGCGTCGAGATCGACCCCGAGCTCGAGGAGGTCGGCGATCGCTTCTTCGACATGAGCTCGAACGAGCGGCTGACCGTCCACAACGAGGACGCGCGTCCTTGGCTGCGTAAGTCGGATGGCGACTTCGATGCGATCTTCGTCGATGCCTACCGCCAGCCCTACATCCCGTTCTATTTGGCGACCGAGGAGTTCTTCGACCTGGTGCGCGAGCGCCTCGCGCCGGGTGGCGTGGTGGTGGTCAACGCCGGCCATCCCGAGGGCAACGACGATCTCGAGAAGGTTCTGGGCCGGACGATGTCGGAGGTGTTCCCAACGGTCCTGCGCGACCCGATCGAGGACACGAACACGCTGCTCGTTGCCAGCGAGGCGCCGCTCTCGCCGGACCGGTTGCACGACGCGGCCGGCCGTCTGCCTCTGGAGTTGCGCAACCTCGCCTTGATCGAAGCCGCGCGACTGGAGCCGCGACTCGACGGGGGCGCGGTCTACAGCGACGACCGCGCGCCCGTGGAGTGGCTGATCGACCGCTCGATCCTCGGCTACGCGGGGGAGAACTGATGCGCCCGCCGATGCCCGCCCGTGCCTGGCCGTGCAGCGCCCGCACGTCCCTTCGCCAGGTGACACGCTTAACCCATCACCGGGGACGGTCAGGCGTGCCACTTCGGGGGTTCGCGCGCCCGCTCCGAAGTGGCACGCCTAACCCGCCCCCAGGGACCGACAGGCGTGCCACCTCGGGGTGCGGGTGGACTCCGAGCGGAGATGCGGAATGAATCGCCTAGAGGCATGGCTCTGGACCGGGCCGATCGGGCGCGTTGCGGCGTTCGGCGGCGACCTCGGTGCTGCGCTGGGCGACTACGCGCTGAGGCGCCTGGGGCTACGCAAGCCTGCTGAATAAGCTGGCCAGGAGATGAGAACCGAGGTAACCAAGCTCCCCGAATCGCGTGCGCGGCTGGAAGTGGGCGTCGAGCCCGAGCTGGTCGCGCAGCGCATGGACTCAGCCGCTAAGCAGCTCGCGGGCGAGATGAAGCTGCCCGGATTTCGCAAGGGCAAGGTCCCGGTGGAACTGGTGGTCCAGCGCCTTGGCCGCGACGCCGTTCTCGATCAGGCGATCCGCGAGGGTCTGCCCGAGTGGTATGAGCGGGCGATCGTCGAGTCGGGGTTGCCCACGGTTGGAGACCCCAAGCTCGACGTCGAGTCCTTGCCCGCTGACGGCGAGGAGCTGGTCTTCTCGATCGAGATCGGGGTGCGACCACCGGCCACACTCGGCGGCTACCGGGACCTCGAGGTCGGCCGGACCGAGGTGGAGGTCGACGACGCCGCCGTCGGCGCCGAACTCGATCGGCTGCGAGAGGGCTTCGGAAGTTTGAACCCCGTCGAGCGGGCTTCGGCCGAAGGCGACGTGGTCGTGATTGATTACGACGGCAAGATCGACGGAGAGCCGTTTGAGGGCGGCACGGGCACCGACATGACCGTGGAGCTCGGGTCCGGTGGGCTGCTCGAAGAGTTCGAAATGGGACTTCGAGGTGCCACTGCGGGTGAATCTCGCGAGGTCGAGGTCACCTTCCCGGACGATTACGGTGCCGAGGATCTGCAGGGCAAACGGGCCGCCTTTTCGATTTCGGTCAAGGAGGTCCGCGAGAAGGAGCTGCCCGAACTAGACGACGATTTCGCTCAGACGGCCTCGGAGTTCGACACACTCGACGAGCTGCGCGAAGAGATCTCGACACGCATGCTGGAAGCCCTCGAGCAGCGCGCCGAATCGGAATTCAAGGACGCCGCCGTGGAGGCAGCGGTTGAGCGGGCCACGGTCGAACTTCCGCGAGACCTCGTCCACGCCCGCGCCCACGAGCTGTGGGAGCGCTTTGAGCGCTCGCTCACGGCGCGCGGAATCGACCCTCAGACGTACGCGCAGATGCAGGGCAAGGATCGCCACGAGCTGATCAGCGATGGGGAGGAGAGCGCCGGGCTCACCCTGCGGCGCGAGGCCACGCTGGCCGCCATCGCCGAGGCAGAGGACATCGAGCCGACCGACGACGATCTGATCGAGGCCCTCGGGCCCGGTGACGGCAAGGACTCGCCCGACAAGATCCTCATGCGCCTACGCGAGAACGGACGTGACGGGATGCTGATCGAGGAGGTTCGTCTGCGCAAGGCCGCCGAGCTGATCGCGGAGTCGGCGAAGCCAATCCCGCAGGCTCCGGCCCAGCCCGATCCGCCGGCCCAGCCCGATCCGCCGGCCCAGTCCGATCCGCCGGCCGAGTCCGATCCGCCGGCCGAGTCCGATCCGCCGGCCGAGTCCGATCCGCCGGCACAGCAACCTGCCAAGGCAGACAAGCCAGCGAGCAAGCTCTGGACTCCCGGTCGCCCGGACTGAGGTCCGGTGGCACGCGCAACCCGTCCCTGGGGTAGCTCAGGCGTGCCACCCGGGTGATGAGCCCCGCACGCACATCGCAGGCGTGGTTTCCGCGCACCCCCGTGAGTAGACTCGCCGACCAATGAGCCCTCTGGTTCCAATGGTGGTCGAGCAGACATCGCGCGGCGAGCGGGCGTTCGACATCTACTCGCGGCTGCTCAACGAGCGGATCATCTTTCTCGGCACGCCGATCAACGACGACATCGCAAACCTCGTCGTCGCCCAGATGATTCACCTCGAGTCCGAGGACCCGGATAAGGACATTTCGATGTACATCAACTCGCCCGGCGGATCGGTGTACGCGGGTCTCGCGATCTACGACACCATGCAGTTCATCAAGCCCGACGTGCAGACGATCTGTGTCGGCGTTGCGATGAGCATGGGTGCGCTGCTACTGGCAGGCGGCACCGCCGGGAAGCGGATGGCGCTGCCGAACTCGAAGATCTTGATCCACCAGGTATCCGGCGGCTTCCAGGGCCAGGCGACCGACATCGAGATCCACGCGAAGGAGATCATCGACGTCCGCCGCCGACTCGACGAGATCATCGCCAAGCACACCGGCCAGGATCTTGAGCGCGTCTCCAAGGACACCGAGCGCGACTACTTCATGAGCGCCGAAGAGGCGGTCGAGTACTCGATCGTCGACCGGATCCTCGAGCAGCGCTGAGAGCTGGCTCCGCCGACCTCGGCGGCTCCGGCGCGGTGACCCGGGGCCGGAACACCCCCTGCCCGCAGGCGGTGCCGACCATTCGAGCCTGCGACGGGGGTGAGTTAGGCGCGTGATCCAGGCCGCGGCTACGTGGCCCGGAAGCGCTCCGTGCCCGAGTTGCACGGGATCGTTCCGCCGCCTTCGGCCTGGAACTCGCCGAAAACCCTGATCTTGCCGCGGATCCGTTTGAACGAGCGGGCGAACTTGCCCGAAATCCTTGACTGTCCGCCTGTGCCGTCGGAGGCGCGGATGCGGAACTTGCGCTTGGCGTTGACCGGGGCGCCGCCGCGGATGCTGAAGCGCAGGTGGTGCTCCGTGCCCTGACAGTCAACGACGATCTTCTTGATCCGAATCTTGCCGATGGAGATGTTCCCGCCACCCTGATGCTTGACAGCAATCCTCACCGAGCCTCCGCCGGTGATATGGCCCGATCGCCTGGCTCCGTCGGCCATCGCCGGGATCGCGAGAGTGCCTGCCAAGACGATTGCTGCGAGCTTCCCCTTCAAGTTCTTACCTCCGCGTTGTTTGCTCCAAGTCCTGGGGCTGTTCCCTGCCAGGCATCCATTGTAAGCGCCCGCCGTGGTTTCGCCCAGCTTGATCGGCCGACCTATGCCACGCCTGCAATCGCGCTCGCGCTTGAAGGGACGAACGCTCCTGTCGAGTAACAACCCAGAGACGAGGCCGGTGCCCGCCGTTCCGTAAGCTGGAGCGCAGAGGTCAGGCCATCCCCGAGCGCTGAGGAGAGAACCGCGTGGCACGCCCGACCGACTCAAACGAGCAACTGCTCTGCAGCTTCTGCGGTAAGTCCCAGCGGCAGGTCAAGAAGCTGATCGCCGGCCCCGGCGTCTACATCTGCGACGAGTGCATCGATCTCTGCAACGAGATCATCGACGAGGAGCTGACGGCGCCACCGAGCTTCGAGCTCGAGAACCTGCCGAAGCCCGCGGAGATCAACGAGGTTCTGGACGAGTACGTGATCGGCCAGGAGAACGCGAAGCGCGCCCTCTCCGTCGCCGTCTATAACCACTACAAGCGGGTCCAGATCAAGCAGACCGCCTCCGACGGCGACGTCGAGCTGCAGAAGTCGAACATCATGCTGCTCGGCCCCACCGGTTGCGGCAAGACCCTGCTGGCCCAGACACTCGCGCGGATCCTCAACGTGCCCTTCGCGATCGCCGACGCCACAGCACTGACCGAGGCGGGCTACGTCGGCGAGGACGTCGAGAACATCCTCCTCAAGTTGATCCAGGCTGCCGACTTCGATGTCAAGAAGGCCGAAACGGGAATCATCTACATCGACGAGATCGACAAGATCGCCCGCAAGGCCGACAATCCGTCGATCACGCGCGACGTCTCCGGCGAGGGCGTGCAGCAGGCGCTGCTGAAGATCCTCGAGGGCACCACCGCGTCGGTCCCGCCACAGGGTGGGCGCAAGCACCCCCATCAGGAGTTCCTGACGATCGACACGACAAACATCCTGTTCATCTGCGGCGGCTCGTTCGCGAGCCTCGACCAGGTGATCGAGAAGCGGGTCGGCAACAAGGGCGTGGGCTTCGGCGCCCAGGTCTCCAGTCGCGCGAAGGGCGACGTGGGCGAGCTCTTCGAGAAGGTCCTGCCCGAGGACCTGATCGAGTACGGGCTGATCCCAGAGTTCATCGGCCGCCTGCCGGTGATGGCCTCGATCCACCAGCTCTCGCGCTCAGATCTGATCACAATCCTCACGGAGCCGCGGAACGCGCTGACCAAGCAGTTCCAGCGTTTCTTCGATTTCGACGAGATCGAGTTGGTGTTCGCCGACGACTCGCTCGACGCGATCGCCGACCGTGCCCTCGAGCGTGAGACCGGAGCTCGTGGCCTACGGTCGATCCTCGAGGAAACGCTGCTCGATGTCCAGTTCGAACTCCCATCGCGCCGCGACGTGACCAAGTGCGTCGTAACAAAGGAAACGATCAGCGAGGGGCGCCGACCGACTCTGGTCACCGAGGCCGTCGCCGACGAAGCCGGCGAGGACCTGGGCGAGGTCGAAGAGAGCGCCTGAACGGCCCGCCGCTAGGTCCTGGTCGTTGCGACCAGGTCGCGGTGCGGAGCGATGCCGTGCCGCTCGGCCGCTCCTTTGAGTTCGTCCGTGAGGGCCCAGCGGTCGGGGGCCTCGGGCCCCTCGTGGGCCGGATGGGCACCCTTGAGCTGCATCGAGCCGGTGTTGTCGCCGATCTCGCGGATCGCCGCGATCTGGTCGGCCGCGAGCTTCGACGCGGTGGGGAGCGCGGCCAGTTCGGCGCGTTTTTCCTCGATCGGCCTGGCCTCATCCCCCGCTTCCTGGATGAGGGTCGGGGCCACGCATTCGACTGCCGGGTGGGCGAGGTTCCACTGACAGGCGAGTTGAATCGGGGTGAGGCCGGATTCCTTGGCGATCGAGAGCATGCGCTCGATTCGCTCGAGCCCGCGCTCGATCCAGCCGTCGGGACGAAACCGCCGATGGTCGCGCTCGCCGAGCGGGGTGGAGGCGTCGAGATCGCCCCAGAACAAACCGCCGTAGTCCACGACGCGGGTGATTACCCGCACGCTCGCGGTTGCGGCCGCGTCAAGCGCCAGCTCACCCGGCCACGGCTCGAGCGGGTTCAGGATCACCATCGCCCAGTCCAGCCGATCGCCAAAGCGCTCCAGGCACCCGATCAGGTCGAGGGTGAAGCCGTTCGCCGGCCCGGGTGCGACGCCGATCGCGCCGGTCAGCCCGGCCTCGCGCAACGCCGCCATCCCGTCCCAGACGGCCTCGCTTTCGTAGCCGGTGCGGTCCGGGTTGTGCAACAGCAGCAGGTCGAACGCGTCCGCCCCCAGCCGATCCAGACTCCGCTCGGTTGCCATCCGCAGGTACGAGGCGTACTCGCCGGGTCCGCGTAAAGACGGATCGGTGAAGCGGGGAAATCCCTTGGCGCCCTGGCGCTCGCCCTCGTAGAAGTCGTGGCCGACGGCCCCCACCAGCGAGTACGAGTCGCGCGTCACGCCGCCGAGCGCTGTGCCCAGCAGCAAGTCGGCCTCGCCGGCCCCGTAGGCATCGGCGGTCACGACCGTGTCTATGCCGTCGCCCGGGCGGAACAACGCCAGCACCCGGTCGTCGCCCAGCGGCTCGCCGAAATGCATGAAGCGACCGCCGCTCCAGGTTCCGATCGCCCTGTCCGACGGGTCGCGCATGACGGGCGCAAGCCTAGAAGCTCCGCCAAGCGTGCATTTCGGACTCCACCATGCGTTGAAACCGCACGCTTGCTGATCGGGTTCTTCTTGTGCCGCCTGCATAACATCGCCGCCATGAGCGAAGAGCGGCTAGCGGCACTCGTGGAGCAGACGCGGTGGGAGCCGGGTGAGGTCGAGCCGCGAGTGCTCCAGCGCTGGCTCGCGAGCGGCATCTTCAGTCCGGCCCCGCGCGAATCAGAGGAGCACTTCTCGATCGCGATCCCGCCGCCCAACATCACGGGCGCCCTACATATGGGCCACGCCCTGAACGGTTCGATACAGGACTCGCTGATCCGCCTGAACCGCATGCGGGGCGTGCCGACTCGCTGGGTCCTCGGCACCGACCACGCGGGAATCGCGACCCAGTCCGTCGTCGAGAAGGAGCTGGCCACGCAGGGGATCTCACCCCAGGAGTTGGGACGGGATGCGTTTGTCGAGCTCGTCTGGGAATGGCGCGAGCAGTACGGCTCGCAGATCATCGGCCAGCTGAAGCGCCTCGGAGCGTCGGCCGACTACACGGACGAGCGCTTCACGATGGACGCGGGCTACGCGCGAGCGGTTACCCACGTGTTCGTGGCCCTGCACGAGCGCGGCCACATCTACCGCGACAACTACATGGTCAACTGGGATCCGGGGCTCGGGTCGGCGATCTCTGACCTCGAGGTCGAGCAACGCACACTCACCGACACGCTGTATGAGATCGCCTATCCGCTGGCCGACGGCTCGGGAGCGGTCACCGTCGCCACGGTTCGTCCGGAGACGATGTTGGGCGACAGCGCCGTCGCCGTCGCCCCAGACGACGAACGCTACGCCTCTCTGGTCGGCTCCGAGGTGGTGCTGCCGCTGGTCGGGCGCCGGTTGCCGATCATCGCGGACGAGCACGTGGACCCTGAGTTCGGAACCGGCGCGCTCAAGATCACGCCGGGGCACGACCCCAACGATTTTGAGATCGGGCGGCGGCACGAGCTCGAGGCGATTTCCGTGATCGGCGAGGACGGGCGTATGACCGAAGCCGCGGGCGAGCTATTCGCGGGGCTTGAGGCGGACGAGGCCCGCGAGGCCGTTGTTGCAGCGCTGCGGGCGGACGGGGCGATCCGCTCCGAAGAGCCTTATACACACGACGTTCCGCATTCGCACCGCTCCGGACGCCGGGTCGAGCCGCTGATCTCGTTGCAGTGGTTCTGCGACATGGAGGCGCTCGCCAAGCCGGCTGCCGCGGTGGTCCGCGACGGCAGGGTGCGCTTTCACCCCGATCAGCCCTGGTCGAAGGTCTACCTCGACTGGCTCGACAACATTCGCCCCTGGTGCATCTCGCGCCAGCTCTGGTGGGGACATCGCCTCCCGGTGCATTACTGCGATGCCTGCGAGGAGACCTTCGTCTCGGCCGAGCCGCCGAAGCGCTGCGGTACCTGCGACGGCGTGTTGCGCCAGGAGGATGACGTTCTCGATACCTGGTTTTCCTCGGCGCTGTGGCCATTCGCCACGCTGGGCTGGCCCGCGGCGACGCCCGAGCTGGCGGCCTGGTACCCCACGAGCGTCCTCTCGACGGCCAGGGACATCATCTTTCTCTGGGTGGCGCGGATGGTGATGATGGGCCTCGAGTTCCTTGACGAGGTCCCGTTTGCCGACGTGAACATCCACTCCGTCATCCAGGCACCGGACGGGCGGCGGATGTCGAAGAGCCTCGGGACCGGAATCGATCCCCTGTCGGAGATCGAACTGCACGGCGCCGACGCGCTTCGCTTCGGCCTGCTGGCGATGTCGTCCACCCAGGACGTGCGCTACTCGGACGCCAAGGTTCGCCAGGGGCGCGACCTGGCGAACAAGATGTGGAACGCGTCCCGGCTGATCCTGCTCAATGCCGGCGCGGCGACCCCGGCAGCGCCGGGCCAGGAGGCGCGGGTCGAGGACCGCTGGATTGCCTCGCGACTGCAGGCCGCGATCGCCTCGGTCACCTCCTACCTGGACGCCTACGACTTCGCCCACGCCTCCCTCACGCTGTATCGCTTCTTTTGGTCGGAGCTGTGCGACTGGTACCTCGAGATCGTTAAGCCCCGGCTCTACGAAGCGGAGGAGGGCGCCGCGTCGACACTGCTCTGGGCGCTGGACGAGACCCTTGCTCTGGCCCATCCGATCATGCCGTTCGTGACCGAGGAGATCTACGCCTATCTCCAGGATCTGGTCGCAGCCGAAGGCCCCGAATTGCTCGCGGCGAGAACCTTTCCGACGGCCGTCGACAGGTTGGACGACGCTGCCGCCGAGGCCGAGGTTGAGGCCTCCATCGCGCTGACGCGCGCGGTGCGGCGATGGCGCGATCTCGCGGGTGTGCCGGTGGGGAGCGTTCTCCCCGCGCGCGTCGCCTCCGGCGAGCCGCCACACGAGTTGGTCGCACGGCTCGCTCGGCTACAGCTCGATGGCGCCGGCGGCGATGCGCTCGCGAGCGTCGGTCCACTGGAGTTGCTCGCCAGCGACGAAATCGATCCGGCCCAGGTCCGCGCACGGGTCGACGCACGGCTGGGCGAGCTCCGATCTGAGGTCGAGCGCGGCGAGCGCAAGCTGGCGAACGAGGGTTTTGTCGCCAAGGCGCCCCCCGAAGTGGTCGAAGAGGAGCGGCGCAAGCTCGACGGCTACCGCGAGGAGCTGGCGGAGCTCGAGTGAGCGACGCGAGTCGCGAGAGCGGATTCGGCCCCCGCCAGGGGGCTCGGTTGAGCGCTGAGGACTGGCTGAGCGGACTGGACCCGCTTGGCTGGCGCTTCGGGCTCGAGCGGATCAACGCGTTGCTCGATTCGCTCGGGAGGCCGCAGGACGCGTTTGTCTCCGTCCATGTCGTCGGCACGAACGGGAAGTCGTCGGTCACCGCGATGGTCGCCGCGCTCGCGCAGGAGCACGGTCTCCGGGCGGGCGCATATCTGTCCCCACACGCCGACCGCTGGGCTGAGCGGATCCGGATCGGAGGCAAGGAAATCGATCCGGTTGCGTTCGATGCGGCGGCGGCGCGGGTTCGGGAGTCGATAGCGGACATCGAGGCCACACTCGACGCGCGCGACCGGGTGACCCAGTTCGAGGCCGTTACGGCAACCGCATTCGTTGCTCTGGCGGAGGCCGGGGTGGAGGTGGCGGGGGTCGAGGCAGGGCTTGGCGGACGGCTCGACGCCACCAACGTCCTGCACAGCCGCGTTACCGCCCTCACCTCGGTGGGGCTCGACCACACCGAGCTGCTGGGCGACACGGAACTGGAGATCGCGGCGGAGAAGCTCGCGGTGTTGCGGGAGGGCACCGTGCTCGTGGTGGGGGAGCTTCCGGGCGCCGTGGCCGAGCTGGCGAGCAGGCGGGCGCGCGAACGCGGTGCCCGCTACGTCGACGCTGGCGACTCGCTGAAGGATTTGGAGGGCCACAGCCAGCCCAAGCCTTCAGCGGACTGGGCGCCCTATATGTGGCGCAACCTGGGCGTGGCGCTCGCGTGTGTACGGGAGCTCTACGGAAGCCCGAACAGTTCGGCGGTGACACGTGCGATCGAGGGGCTTCAGCTGCCCGGTCGATTGGAGGTCGTTGCCGGAGATCCGCCGCTGATCCTCGACGCGGCTCACAATCCCGACGGCGCTAGGGCGCTTGCAGAGGCACTCCCGCGTGCGAGCGGCGGGCGTCCGGTGGTTGCCTGCGTCGCGATGCTCGCGGACAAGGATGCGGCGGGCGTGCTGGAGGCGCTTGCTCCTGGGGTCGCCTTGTTCGTGTGCACCGAGATCCCAAGCGCGCGGCTACAGGGCGCCGGGCGCCCAGGGACAACGTCGATCACGGCCGCCGATCTCAGCGCGATCTGCGCGGCGGTGGGGGTCGAGGCGATCGCGATCGCCGATCCCGTCGAGGCTGCTGCGGAGGCACTACGACTCGCACGAGAGCGGTGCGGGGTGGCACTCGCGGCCGGATCGCACTACCTTCTCGGCTACGCATGGACCGCGAGGCACGCTCAGAGCTCTTCCAGATGATGGGGCTGGTCGCCGCTGTGGTGGCCGTCGTGATTCTGGTCTTTTTCGGTCTTGGGTACCTGTTCGGCAGGATGTTCCTCTAATTCGCGGCTAGACTGGCCGCGATCGCCATGCCGCTAGCCATCTTCGGCATCGAGAACGACGGCGTCAACCTCGCCGTCAATCTCCTCATTCTTTTCCTGGTCGTCGTCTATGTGGCGCTGATCGCGTACACGTACCTGGACGCCAAGCGCCGGCTGGAGGATCCGGTGCTCATCGGCTGCGCGACGGTCGCCTCACTGTTTCCCTACCTGGGGACGATGGTCTACACCATCCTCCGCCCACCGGAGTTCCTCGAAGACCAGCGCGAGCGCGAGCTCGAAATCCGCGCCTCAGAGCTGCAGGTCCGCCAACTCGAGGAGGCCTCGTGCCCGAACTGCGAGCATCCGGTGGAACGCACCTACCTGCGCTGCCCGAACTGCCGCGCCCGGATCAAGGATCCGTGCGAGTCGTGCGCGAAGCCAGTCGATCCACGCTGGAGCATCTGCCCCTACTGCGAGTCACCCACGCGCCGCGCGGCAGCTGAGCGCTCCTCCTCCTCCTCCTCCTCCTCCTCCTCCTCCTCCTCGAGCAAGCGGCCGCCACGAAGTTCTTCCTCGCGCAAGTCAGGCCGTGAGCGGCCGTCCCAGCGCACCGTCGAGTCGGCTGCGGCGAAGCCCAAGCCGCGTGCGAGCAAGCAGCGCCCATCGGCGCAGGCCCCGGCGCAGCCGCGTCGCGCTCGGGCAGACAAGCAGGTACGCGGCGAGCGTGGTGGCGACGACGGACCTCGCACCGCACCCGCCTCGTAGCTGCCGAGCGATCTCGCGCTGCCCCCACCAATCCACCCGACCCAAGGAGAGCCCCGCGTGTCCCGAACCCTGATCCTTGTCAAGCCCGACGCCTTCAGTCGCGCCCTCACGGGCGACGTCCTCGCCCGCTTCGAGCGAAAGGGCCTGCGGCTCACCGCGCTGAAGCTGATCCAGGCCGATGAAGCCACCGCCAACGAGCACTACGCCGAGCACACCGAGAAGCCGTTCTTCGGTGAACTCGTCGAGTTCATCACCGGTGGTCCGTTGGTGGCGGCGGTGCTCGAAGGCCATGAGGCCGTCGCGGCCGCCCGCCAGCTGATCGGTGCAACGAACCCCGTCGAGGCGGCGCCGGGCTCGATTCGCGCCGACTTCGGCCTCGAGGTCACGTTCAACCTGGTCCACGGCTCGGACTCCGACGAATCGGCCGAGCGGGAGATCGCGATCTGGTTTCCGGAGCTCGTCTGAGCCCCGCTCCCCTGGTGCTCGCGTCGCGCTCGCCGCGGCGGCGCGAGATCCTCGGCTGGCTCGGGCTCGAGTTCGAGTCGGTCGACCCCGGCGTCGAGGAGCTCTCATCCGGGCTCGAACCGCGCGAACTCGTTGTGGAGAACGCGAGGCGCAAGGCCGCTGCCGGCGCCGCACTTGCGAACCCGGGCTCGCTCGTGCTCGGGGTGGATACGGACGTGTTCGTGGACGGGCGCGCGCTCGGCAAGCCCACCGACCGCGCCGGGGCCGAGCAACGCCTGCGCAAGCTCTCAGGTCGCGAGCACGAAGTCCTGAGCGGGGTCTGTCTGGCGGGCCCGGGCGCCGCATCACAGCGGGTCGGCTGCGCCCGTTCGGTCGTTCGTTTCGAGTCGCTGGACGAGCGACTCCTGCGTGCCTATCTGGACTCGGGAGAATGGGCCGGACGGGCTGGCGCTTACTCGATCCAGGGCATCGGATCGGCAATGGTCGCCGCTGTGGACGGCGACTTCTCGAATGTCGTCGGATTGCCGATCCGCACTCTCCTCGAGCTCGAACCGGCCCTTTCCGGCGCTCTCGCAGGTGAAACGCCTCATCCCTAAAGCGAAGAAATAGGGTTAGGGTTTTTCACTAGTCTCGAGTACGCCTTGCGGCTTGGGTTTCCTTCGCTACCGTCTCGGGGGATGTCGTCCTCGATCAACGTCACGATCCGGTAGCCGTGTATCGCAAGCAGGTACGCCGACGCCGGGCTGTCCTGGTCGCGTTGATGGTAATTTCGCTCCTCCTGATTTCGGCCCATTTCACTGAGGCGAGATCGGGCCCGCTGCATGCCATCCAGCGCGTCACCGCGACCGTGCTCTCGCCCCTGGAAGGGGTTGCGAGCGCCGCCCTGAAGCCGGGGCGCGATTTCGTGAACTGGTTTGACGAAACCTTTGACGCGCGGGGCGACGTCGACGAGCTCCGCACCGAAAACGAGGAGCTGCGCGCGCAGCTGGCCGAGGCACAGACCGCGGTCGGCGAGAACGAGCAGTTCCGAGCGCTGCTCGACCTCGGCGAATCCGAGGCGCTCGCCGGCTACGCCTCCGTTACCGGCCGGGTGATCGCCCGCTCACCGTCGACGTGGTTTCAGACCGTGACTGTGAACGCCGGCTCCGGCGACGGCGTCGAGATCGATGACCCGGTTGTCGCGGGCGCCGGCCTGGTCGGCCGGATCACCGAGGTCACCTCCGGGACAGCGCAGGTCCAGCTCATCACCGACCATCGCAACGCCGTGTCGGCCCGGGTTCTGCCCGAGGGCCCACAGGGGATCGTCGAACCGGTCGCGGGCGAGCCCGACGACCTCACCCTCGATTTCGTCGACAACGACCAGGAGATCGAGGAGGGGCAGATCCTCGTCACCGCCGGCTGGAACGACGGCCGCATCGCCTCGACCTACCCGTACGGCATCGAGATCGGCGAGGTCACCGAGACCACGCTCGGCGAGGAGGACTTTCAGCGCATCACCGTCGAGCCCTACGTGGACATGCGGGATCTGCAGTACGTCCAGATGCTGACCGGTGGCCCAGAACGGCCGGAGGTAACCGGGTGAGCGACGCAGGTTGCGACACCACGTTGCGCCCCCTGGTGGGCGAGGTTCAGAGGTGATCGTCACCTGGCAGATCGCCGCCAGGCTTGCCGTGATCGTTGTTGCAGGGGTGCTTGTCCAGATTTCTTTCCTCTCGTACCTCTCAATCCTCGGCGCGACCCCGGAGCTGATGCCGGCCGTCGTCGCGGCGCTCGGGCTGCTCGGGGGCGCAGTTCCTGGGGCGGTACTCGGCTTCATCGCGGGTCTGCTGCTCGACTCGGCCCTGCTGCAGACGCTCGGGGTCAGCTCACTCGTGCTGCTGTCGGTCGGCTACCTGGCCGGGCGCTACCGCGAGCTGTTCGAGATCGACTCCAATCGCGCCCCCGTTCTGCTCGCCGCGGGGCTCACGTTGTTCGCGGCAGCGGCCTTTGCGGCGCTACAGCTGATGCTCGGCGTCGAAACGGCAGTGAGCCTGCTCGCGGTCCGCGAGATCATCGTCAAGGGTTTGTTGGCACTAGTGCTCGCGATCCCGGTGTACCCGCTCGTCCGTTTCGCCCTGCGACCCGCGCTGGTCGACTATGAGAGCTCCAAGCGCAGGCGCTGGCTCCCCCGGCGCACCAAAAGTAAGCGTTCCGAGCGCCGCCCGCGGGTGACCGAGCCGGTTGAGCTGGCCGGGGACCGCCCATGACCTTCAACCAGGGACAGTGGAACAGCGACCGGACAACGCCGAGGCAGTTCACCGGTCGCGTGGCCGTGCTTGGCGCAGTCGCCCTGCTTGCCTTCACCGCGATCTTCTTTCGGCTCTGGTATCTGCAGGTGCTTTCGGGCGACAGCTACCTCGCCGAGGCCGAGAACAATCGCGTCCGTGAGGTCACGGTGGCCGCCCCCCGTGGCGAGATCCGCGACCGCAACGGCAAGGTGCTGGTCGGCAATCGCGAGGCGCTGGCACTGCAGCTACGGGTGGATGAGCTGCCGGGGACGGCTGCGCGCAAGGCGGACTTGATCAGTCGCCTTTCCGGGGTGGCGGACATCCGCGGCACCAAAATCCGCAAGGAGATCAAGGAACAGACCGAGGAGCTTCCGGGGAGCCCGGTCACGCTGCGCCGTGACGTCCCGATCGAGCTTGTCTACTACCTGCGCGAGAACCAGCAGCGCTTCCCCGGCGTCTCGGTCGACCGGGTCTTCGTGCGCCGCTACCCGCAAGGCTCGCTGGCGGCGCACACCTTCGGCTATGTACGCGAGATCGGGCCTGAGCAGCTGGCCGAGCCCACCTACGAGGGCCTAATCCCGGGCGATGAGATCGGTCGCGACGGGGTGGAACTCGCCTACGACCAAGTCCTCCGCGGGCTCAGCGGCACCTCCCGGGTCCAGGTGGACGCCGCGGGGATGCCGAGCGGGCGCGAGACCGCCGTGCGCGAGCCCGAGCCGGGTAATGACCTCCTGCTCACGATCGACGCAGGCCTGCAGGAGGTGGGCGAGAGCGCCCTTGGCTCGCTCTCGCTCCCCGGCGCATTCGTTGCCATGGACGCGCGGAACGGCGAAATCCTGGGGATGGGGTCGAGCCCCACGTTCGACCCATCGCTGCTGGCGAAGCCCGAGATCTCACAGGCGACGTCCGAGACGATCTTCGGAGACCCCGACGACGCCACGTCCACGGGCGCGCCGGCGTTCAACCGCGCGATCGCCGGCGCCTACCCCACCGGATCCACCTTCAAGCCCTTCACCGCGCTGGCGGCCCTCGACGCGGGCTACCTCGACACCGGCGAGACCATCGTGGACGACGGGCTCTACGAGGTCGGCGACCAGGAGTTCCGCAATGCGCAGGACGCGGTGTTCGGTCCGCTCCAGCTACGCGAGGCGCTGAAGGTGTCCTCCGACGTCTTCTTCTACACGCTCGGCGCTCGGGCCGAGGACGACGGCAGCGAATCGATTCAGAAGTGGGCCAAGCAGCTCGGCCTGGGGTCGGAGACCGGGATCGACATCCCGGGCGAGGCGCCCGGCCTGGTTCCGACGCCAGATTGGCGCAACGACCTCTACCGGCAGGGCCTGACCGACCGGCCCTGGTCCGTGGGCGACTCGATCAACCTTTCGGTCGGCCAGGGCGACGTTCAGGCGGATCCGCTGCAAATGGCGACGGCGTACGCGGCGATCGGCAACGGTGGCACCGTCGTGACCCCGCATGTCGCCCTGCGAGCCGAGGATCCAGCCGGAGATGTCGTGCAGCAGGTTTCGCCGTCGCCCAAGCGCGAGGTCGCGATCGAGCCCGCGTGGCGCTCGGCGATCATGGACGGCCTGCGCGACTCGTCCATGGAGCCGGGCGGCACCTCCTACCCGATCTTCGGGGGCTTTCCGTTCGATGTCGCGGGCAAGACCGGCACCGCCGAGCGGCCCCCGAACGGTGACCAGTCGTGGTTTGTCGCGATGGCCCCGGCGGACGATCCGGAGATCGTGGTTGCCGTGACGGTCGAGCAGGGCGGCTTCGGCGCCGACTCAGCGGCGCCTGTCGCGGCGCAGATCCTGACCGAGCATTTTGCGGTCGAACCCGACCAAATCGACGACGTAGCAGCGGAAACGGCCTCCTCGGACGGTACGGTTGTATACGAGTGAGGCTTCCTAGATGGCTGTTGTAAGCGGTCCAAGGCCCCGTGCCAGAGCAACCGTGCGGCCTCGGCCCTTTGCCGAGCCGCGCGACAGCCTGCTCGAGCGCGCCGGGGTTCTGAGGTTGGATTTCGCCCTGCTGGGGGCCGCGATCGGGCTGATCGCGTTCTCGATCTACACGCTCGGCCAAACGACCGCCGAGGACATCCCCGGCGATCCCCATTACTACGTAATCCGGCAGTCGATTTACGCGATCGCGGGCATCGCCTTGATGCTCGCCGTGGCCCGAATCGACTACTCGCGATTCCGCGAGCTGCGCGTCGGCATCTTCTCGGCGATGGTCGCTTCGGTGATCCTCGTCCTGATGCTCGGCGCAGCAACCCGCGGCTCGCGGCGCTGGATCGAGACACCGTTCTTTACGTTCCAGCCTTCAGAGCTGGGGAAGGTCCTGCTGATCCTCGTCCTTGCGGCGGTCGTGATCGACCGCTTGCACGGGACGTCGGAGACGCGCCGGACTTCGCGCGTATTGCTGCTGGGAGCGATCCCGGCAGGCCTGGTTTTCATCCAGCCCGACCTCGGCACCTCGTTGGTGTACGGGGTCGTAACACTCGCGGTCCTCTACATCGCCGGAACGAGCTGGCAGCACTTCGCTGTGCTCGGCGCGCTCGGCGCGATGGCCGTGACCGTGGTCCTCGTAATCGCTCCGGCGATCGGAACGCCGCTCCTGCAGCCGTACCAGCAGGAGCGCCTGACCGCATTCCTTAGCCCTAGCGAGGACCCGGCTGACACGAGTTATCAGATCAATCAGTCGTTGATCAGCGTCGGCGCCGGTGGTAAAACCGGCCGTGGCGACGAATCAACGCAGACGCGGGAAGGCTTCCTGCCTGAACGCCACACCGACTTCATTTTTGCGGTGGTTGGCGAGCGGTACGGGTTTGTTGGATCCGCGTTTGTCCTATCCCTTTTCGCCCTGCTGATCTGGCGGGCGCTGCGAATAATGACGCTCTCGAAGAACTTGTACGGAGCCATCATCGCCGGCTCGATTGCCGCGATGCTGATCTTCCAGGTCTTCATCAACGTGGGTATGAACATCGGGATCGCACCCATCACGGGAATCCCGTTGCCACTGATGAGTTCCGGAGGCTCCTCCGTGATCGTCACGTTCCTCGCACTCGGATTGCTTCAAAGCATCTATGTGCAATCGCAGCTCGCATCAGGTCGCAGGGAGAACCTGCACACCTGAGGTGAGTTAGCACTTGAAGAAAAGAATTCTCGTATCCGTCGACGCCGGCGAGACCCGCGTCGCCGTGTTCGAACGAAAGGGCAACGCTAAGCCCAAGGTCGCGGAGCTCTACGTGGAGCGCCGCGGCTCGCGATCAATCGTCGGGAACATCTACAAGGGCGTCGTCGACAACGTTCTGCCCGGGCTTGAGGCCGCGTTCGTGGATATCGGCCTCGAGCGCAACGGCTTCCTGCACGTGGACGAGATCGTCCTGCCGGGAGGAGAGAAGGTGCCGCGCCGCGGCCACGGCAAGGGCCGCTCGATCGCCGAGCTGATCAAGCCCAAACAGGAGGTTCTGGTCCAGGTGGTCAAGGATCCCCTGAAGACGAAGGGCGCGAGGCTCTCGATGCAGCTCTCGATCGCCGGGCGCTATCTGGTCTACATGCCGCAGGGCGCTGGGGTCGGCGCTAGCCGACGCCTGCCCGACGCCGAGCGCGACAGGCTGCGAAAGCTGCTCCAAAAGCTTCACAAGGGTGACGGCGGGGTGATCGTCCGGACCGCCGCGCAGGGAGCTGAGAGCGAGGACTTCGAGCGCGACATCGAGTACCTGCGCCGCCTGCATCAGGTGGTGGACCGCCGCGGCGAGGACGTGAAGGCCCCGGACCTCGTCTTCCAGGAGGCTGACCTCTCGATCCGGGTCCTGCGCGACGTGCTTTCGAAGGAATTCGACGGCGCGGTCATCGACGACCCCAAGCAGCTCGAGCGGGTCACCAGCTTCTTTGGGCGGACGGCGCCCGAGCTGAACGAGCAAGTCGAGCTGTACGAGGGCTCCGAGCCGCTGTTTGAGAAGGAGGGCGCCGCCGACGCAATTCGCTCGACGCTCTCACGCCGGGTCGACCTGCCCTCGGGCGGATACCTGATGATCGACTACGCAGAGGCGCTGACGGTGGTGGACATCAACACCGGCAGCTTCACCGGCCGCGGCAAGGGCCGGCTCGAGGACACGATCACGAAGGTCAACATCGAGGCCGCCGAGGAGGTGGTGCGCCAGCTGAGGCTGCGCGACATCGGCGGCATCATCGTCGTCGACTTCATCGACATGGCACGGGCTCGCAACCGCGATCAGGTCCTGAAGACGATGCGCAAGGCGCTCGACGAGGACAAGACGAAGACCTACGTGGTGGAGATCTCACCGCTGGGACTTGTCGAGATGACCCGTCAGAACGTCACCGACGGCGTGCGCGAGATCCTCACCCGAACCTGTCCGACGTGTGAGGGCGAGGGCGTTGTGCTCTCCGAGGAGACGGTCGCGATCGACGTCATTCGCAAGCTTCGCGAGCTGGTGGCAGACGAGCCCGAGCCGGAGGCGTTCTTGATCCGGGTCAATCCGAAGGTCGCCGCGAAGTTGCTCGAGTCCGAAAGCGGGCTGGAGGAGCTCGAAGGGGACACAGGCAAGCATTTCCACTTCGAAGGCGGTGACGCCCTCCCGATCGCCACCTACGACGTGGCCGACAAGGGCACGCGCGATGACATCGAACAGCGTGCGCTGCCGTTCGCGGTCGGCGACGAGGTCCTCGTAGCGATCGAGGAGCCCCACATGTACAACGCCGACGATGCGGTGGCGCGGCTCGACTCGTACATCGTCTCGGTCGCCGGTGGCGGCCGATTCGTGGGTGAGCGGCGGCTCGTCCGCATCGAGGAGGTCGCTCGCTCGGCGGCCACGGCGTCGCTCGTGGACAACGGTGACGGGGGCGATCCGGACGAAGACGAGCAGCTAGAATCCTCCGCCTCCGGCAGGCGCCGCAGAGGCCGCAGAGGCGGCCGTGGGCGCTCGCGCTCAGGCGCGGAAGAGCCGGCGACGACGACCGATTCACCCGAATGACAGATACCTACGCGATCATCGAGACCGGCGGCAAGCAGTACCGCGCTGAGAAGGGCGCGGTAATCACCGTCGATCGCCTGCATGCGGGCGAGGGCGACAGGGTGACGCTCCGTCCCGTGATGTTCCGCGGCGACGGCGAGATCGTGGCGGCGGGCGCCGACCTTGAGAAGGTCAAGGTCGAGGCGGTCGTCTCCGAGCATTTCCGCGGTGAGAAGATCAGGGTCTTCCGCTACAAGGCCAAGAAGGGTGTCCGCAAGCGTCGCGGTCATCGCTCCGAGCTGACCAAGCTCGAGGTGACGGACGTGAAGCTGCTGACTCGCAAGCCGGCCGCCAAGAAGGCCGACACCGAGGCGAAGGCGACGGCCGAAAAGACGCCTGCCGCAAAGCCGGCCGAGAAGAAGCCGGCCGCGAAGAAGCCCGCCGCGAAGAAGCCTGCCGCGAAGAAGCCTGCACCGAAGAAGCCTGCACCGAAGAAGGACGAGGAGGCCTAGCCATGGCGCATAAGAAGGGACTCGGCTCGAGCCGCAACGGACGCGACTCGAATCCGAAGATGCTTGGCGTAAAGATCTTCGCCGGCCAGCAGGTCAACGGCGGCGAGATCCTCGTCCGCCAGCGCGGCACCCGCTTTCGCCCCGGGCCCGGGGCCGGCATCGGTCGTGACCACACCATCTTCGCCACACGCGCCGGCGTCGTCGAGTTCGACCAAGGCCACAGGGGCCGGACGATCTCGGTCGCCGAAGCGGGCGAGTAGGGCGCGCGGATAGCCTCCGGGGGTGGACACGCCCGCACGGGAGAGGACGGATGCAGAACTCGTTGCGGCGTTGCGTAACTGCGATCAGGCCGCCTATTCGGGGCTCGTTGCGGAGCTGACGCCGGCGCTCACGCGCTTGGCGCTCGCGCACGTTCCCAGCCGCGCGGTGGCCGACGAGGTCGTGCAGGACACCTGGGTCGGCGTGATCAACGGGATCGATCGGTTCGAGGGGCGCTCCGCGCTTCGGACGTGGATCTTTCAGATTCTCCTCAACAACGCGCGCACGAAGGGCAAGCGCGAGAAGCGCACGCTGCCATTTTCATCGCTGCGCCGCCGGGCGGAGGAGGGGCGCGACGAGCCGGCAGTGGATGCAGACCGGTTTCAGGGTCGGCGCGACGATGAGCCTGGCGCCTGGGCGAGTCCCCCGGCAGAGTGGTCACAGCCCGACGTGAGGCTTGCAGCCAACGAGACGCGGCAGGTGCTGCTCGAGGCGATAGCCGCCCTGCCACCGCGCCAGCGCGAGGTGATCGCCCTGCGTGACATCCAGGGCTATACCGCCGTGGAGGCGCGTAACGCGCTTGGGGTGTCGGAGACCAACCAGCGAGTTCTTCTGCACCGTGCTCGTTCGAAGGTGAGGGCCGCGCTCGAGCAGCACATGGAAGCCGAGAAAGCCTGAGATGCCGTCCGAGCAATCGACCGAAATGACCTGCCAGCAGTTCGTCGAGATCGTCACCGACTACCTCGAGCGCCAGCTCGACGAGGCGCGGCGCGTGTGGACGGAGGAGCACCTTGCCGAGTGTGACGCCTGCCGCAACTACCTCGAGCAGATGCAAGAGACGATCGCCGCGATGCGCGGATTGGGAGAGCGGGATCTCGACGAGGCACGCCGCGACAAGATCCTGGCCGCGATGGCTGCCCCGCGCCCGGCACACTGACCGGGTGGCATTCCACGACAAGGCACGGATCTGGGTCGAGGGTGGCCGCGGCGGCAACGGCGTGGTGTCGTTTCGACGTGAGGCCCATGTACCGCGAGGCGGCCCCGACGGAGGCGACGGCGGCCGGGGGGGCGACGTCGTGTTCGTGTGCGACCCGTCGCGCCGCGATTTGGCTTCCCTTCGGATCGCCCGCCACTATCGCGCCGGGCGCGGAGGCCATGGCCAGGGCAAGCAAAAGCACGGGGCACGTGGGGACGACAGCGTGGTGCTCGTCCCGCCGGGCACGTCGGTGGAGGGCCTCGGCGGCGAGGCCTTCGACCTGGTCGCCCCCGGGCAACGGGCCGTTGTCGCGGCGGGTGGCGGCGGGGGACACGGGAACAAGCGCTTTACCTCTGCTATCCGACAGGCGCCGCGCTTCGCCGAGAGCGGGGTCGAGGGCCGATCGGGATGGGTAGAGCTGCGGCTGCGACTGCTGGCCGACGCGGGCCTGGTCGGGATGCCGAACGCCGGCAAGTCGTCGCTCCTCGCGAGACTCACGGCCGCGCGCCCCAAGGTGGGCGACTATCCGTTCACCACGCTCGACCCGGTGCTGGGGACCCTCGAGGCACCCGACCGCCAGCTCGTCCTCGCCGATATTCCGGGCCTGATCGAGGGAGCCGCGTCGGGCACCGGCCTGGGGCACGAGTTCCTCGCGCACGTGGAGCGCTGCCGGGCGCTGATCCACCTGCTTGCGATCGGCCAGGGCGAGGACCCGCTCGCGGCCTATGCCACGGTGAGGACCGAGCTAGCGGCCTACGGCGCCGGCCTCGACCGGCTCCCGGAACTGGTCCTGTTGTCCAAGCGCGACCTGGTCGACGAGCCAGCGGCGGACGCCCAGTTGACCGAGGTACGGGCTGAGCTCGGCCCGCCTGTTGTCGGAGTGATCGCGGTGTCTTCGGCGACCGGAGCCGGCCTTGGCGAATTGACCGAAGCGCTGCTCGGCGTGGTCGGTCCCGTGGGCGAGAGGGACCCCGGCGCCGAGGGCGAACCCGAGTTCGAGGTCGAGCACGCCGTCTACAGGCCCGCCCCAGAGCAAGGGTGGACTGTGGACCGCGAGGACGAGGATGCGTTCCGGGTGACGGGGCGCGGGATCGAGCTGCTGTTCGAGCGCCACGACGCGTCGAACCCGGAGGCGCTGGCCTACCTCGAAGACAGGCTCCGTGAGCTGGGGGTGATCGCGGCGCTGCGCAAGGCGGGGTTCGAGCCGGGCCACGAGGTGCGGATCGGCAACGACGCGTTCGAGCTCGATCCGGGCTGATCGCGATCCGAGGAGTAGCACCGCCCAGGAAGGATCACGCTCGCGCCTCCTCAGGCGTTCCTACACTCCGCCCTATGACGGTGGTGGTGAAGCTCGGATCCTCGATCGTGGCCGACCCCGGTGGGGCGGTCCGCGGCGACGTGCTCGAAGGAGTCTGCGCGCAGGTGGGTGCCCTCCATGCCGGCGGGGAGGACCTGGTGATGGTCACCTCGGGCGCGATCGCGCTCGGGATGCGCCTTATGGGCTTTGATTCGCGCCCACGCGCCATCGACGAGTTGCAGGCGGCGTCGGCGGTCGGACAGGGCTCGCTGTTTCGCGCCTATGAGCAGAGGCTGGTCGCGCACGGTGTCGAGCACGCCTCCCAGGTGCTTCTGAACTCCTCGGATATCTCCACCCGCGTCCACTACCTGAACGCGCGCGCGACGCTGCGGCGCCTGCTCGAGTGGCGGACGGTCCCCGTGATCAACGAGAACGACACCACCGCGACCGACGAGATCACCTTCGGCGACAACGACTTTCTGGCTGCGCAGGTGGCGGTGCTGCTCGGCGCGAGGCTCCTGGTTCTGCTCACGGACACGGAGGGTCTCCACACGGCCGATCCGCGCCACGACCCCGCCGCCCGCCTGGTCACCTCCGTCGACGACTTCTCAGAGCTCGAGGACCTTGACATCGGCGATCGGACTTCCCAGTTCGGCTCGGGCGGGATGCGCAGCAAGGTGGCCGCGGCCGAGATGGCCAGCGCATCGGGCGTCGAGGTGGTGATCTGCGACGGAACCGCCGCGGACACGCTCGCCTTCGCTGCCGCAGGGGACGAAGGCGGCACTCGCTTCCGCGCGCGGGAGCGGTGCGAGCCCTCGTTCAAGCTGTGGCTCCGCTACGCGAAGCCGTCGCGAGGCTCGATCGAGATCGACGCCGGCGCGGCCCGCGTGCTTCGCGAGCGGGGCTCGAGCCTGCTGCCCGTGGGCGTTACCGCCGTTGATGGGAGCTTCGAGGCCGGTGATGCCGTCGACGTGGTGAGCGACGGTGCCAGCGTGGGGAAGGGCATCGTCAACTACTCGGCTGGCGAACTGCGGCGGATCAAAGGCCTGAAGTCCTCGGAGGTGCTGGAGCTGATGCCACACGCCGCCGAGGAGGCCGTGCATCGCGACGCGTTTGTCTTGACGTAAGGCCGTACGCTTTTCCCAATGGCGATCACAATCATCCGAACTGTGACCGAGGCGTGCGAGAGAGCGCGCGCGGCGTCCCGCGCACTCGCCACCGCTGAACCGGCGCTGAAGGACCGCACGCTGGCACGACTCGCGGAGCTCTTGCGAGAACGGACCGGGGACGTGCTCGAGGCCAACCTCGCCGATCTCGCCGATGAGCGCGCCGCCGGATTGACCGCGGCATTGCGCGATCGGCTCACGCTCACGGCAGAGCGGGTCGAGGGCATGGCCGCCGGCGTCGAGGCGGTTGCGGCACTCGACGATCCGATCGGCGAGGAGCTGGACCGCGGGGTGCTTCGCAGCGGTCTCGAGATGCGCAAAATACGTGTCCCGCTCGGCGTGGTCGCCGTGATCTACGAGGCTCGCCCCAACGTCACGATCGACTGCGCCGCTTTGACTTTGAAGTCGGGCAACGCGATCGTTTTGCGCGGCTCAAGCTATGCGGAGCGCTCGAACGGCGCGCTCGCCGCCCTCGTCCGCGAGGCGCTCGCCGCCAACGGCCTGCCCGAGGGTTGTGTGGAGATGCTGGCCGGCGACCGCTCGGAGCTGGCGGAGCTCGCCACGGCAGACGACCTGGTCGACCTGGTGATCCCGCGCGGCGGGGAGGGGCTCAAGGCGGCGCTCAAGGAGGTCGCGACGGTGCCCGTGATCTACGCGGCCGCCGGCAACTGCCACGTCTACGTCCACGGCGACGCCGACCTCGACATGGCTCGTCGGATCGCCGTCAACGCGAAGGTGGACCGTCCTGGCGTATGCAACGCGGCCGAGACCTTGTTGGTCCACGCCGACGTCGCGGCGGAGTTCCTGCCCGCGGTGATGCGCGAGCTCGGCGACGCGAGCGTTGAGCTCGTCGGCGACGATCGTGCGGTGGCGGCAGCGGGCGACGAGCCGATCGGACCCGCCGACTCGGGTGACTGGGATCGCGAGTTCCTCGACCTGAAGCTCGCGGTGGGTGTGGTCGACTCGCTCGAACAGGCCATCGACCATGTCAATCGGCACGGGACCGGGCACTCGGAAGCGATCGTGACAGCCTCGGAGGAGGCGGCAGACGCGTTCACTGGTGGGGTCGACGCCGCCTGTGTCTATGTCAACGCCTCCACGCGCTTCACCGATGGGTTCGAGTTCGGGATGGGCGCCGAGATCGGCAACTCCACCCAGAAGCTGCACGCGCGCGGCCCCATCGGCGTCCGCGAACTGACGACCTTCAAGTACGTCCTTCGGGGCGACGGGCAGATCCGGGAGTAGCGCAGTTCCCGCCGTCGGAGTTCTGGGCGGGGCGTTCAACCCGCCCCACATCGGCCACTTGGTCCTTGCGCACGAGGCCGCCTCGCAGCTCGGGTTGGAGCGCGTGATCCTCGTCCCGACCGGCGAACCGCCACATCGCCGGATCGAGCTCGACCCTGGCGCCGAGGTGCGGCTGGAGATGACGCGGGTCGCGGCCGCTGACGACGAGTTGCTCGAGGTGAGCGACCTAGAGGTCGGGCTCGAGGGCCCGTCCTATACGGCGCGTACGCTTGCGGTGTTGGGAGAGCAACGGCCAGGCGACGAGCTGACGTTCCTGATGGGGGCGGACGTGGCGGCATCGCTCGAGTCATGGCATGAGCCGAAACGCGTGCTCGAGCTTGCGCGGGTCGGCGTCGCGGCACGACCCGGAACCGTTCTCGATGAGGCCGAGGCGGCGCTCGAGCGGCTTGGCGGCCACGACCGGATGGAGTTGATCCGCATGCCGGAGATTGGCGTCTCCTCGACGAGGATCCGCCGCCGGGCAGCCCAGGGACGTCCGCTTCGGTACCTCGTGCCCGACGCGCTGATCGAGTTGATCCGCGAGCGGGAGCTGTACGCATCGTGAGCCCCGCGGTTCCAAACGAGCGTGAGGTTGCGCTGGCGGCGAGGCGCGAGGACGATCCCTCGGCATCAGAGGCGCTGGCACGCCGGATCGCGGCGCTCGTCGACGACAAGCTCGGCGAGGACATCGTGGTCCTCGACATGCGCGAGCTGGTCGGCTACACGGATTTCCTCGTCTTGGCGACCGCGCGCAACGAGCGGCTGGCCAAGGCGATCCACGACGACGTGCGCGAGCGGCTAAAGATCGACGAAAATTTGCTGCCTGGCCGCGCCGAAGGGGCCGGCGAGGCGCGCTGGGTGCTGCTCGACTACCTCGACTGCGTGCTGCACCTGTTCGTCCCCGAGGCTCGCGACCACTATCGCCTGGAGCAGCTCTGGGGCGAGGCCCCCCGCCTCGGCCTCTGACCCGGCGGCCAACAGATGTCCGTCCGGGCGCGCGCTTAGCCTGCGCTTCGTGGGTCGGAGAGCGTTCAAGCGGTCCCTGTTGGGCTATCGGCGCAGCGACGTGGACGCCGCGATCGCACAGCGTGACGCGGCGGCGGAGGCAGCCGCCGAGCACGTCGCGACCGCGACTGTGGCAATTGCCGAGCGCGAGCAGGAGATCGCGGTGCAGGCCGAGGAAATCGTCAAGGCCCATGCCCGGATTTACGACCTCGAGCGGGTCGCCACGCGGCTCTCCGAGCGCGTGGTCGAACGCGAGGCCGAGCTACGGGCGTTGCGCGCCCAGCTCGCCGGGGCGCTGGCCCCCAATGACCGGCCCGTATCGGAGGCGGCTCCACCGTCCGCCAACGGACACCACCCGGAGGTTGCGGCTCCCGAGCTGTTCGAGGGCCTGATCGAGGTCGAGGTCGGGCCGCTTCACGACTTCGCCCAGCTCGTGGGCTTCGAGGACGCGGCAAACGGAATGGACGCCACCGCGGAGATCTCGGTTAAGCGCTTCGCCAAGGGCCGCGCCACGTTGGAGCTGCACCTGAGCGAGCCGGTCGAACTGTTGCGCCAGCTCGAGGAGAACGCGCCGTTTGAGTTCCGGGTGCGCGACACCCGTGGCAACCGCCTCGTGCTAGACGTCGACGCCGACTAGAATCTCGGCGTCGAGAACGGGGCTGTAGCTCAGCTGGAAGAGCGTCGCGCTGGCAGCGCGAAGGTCAGGGGTTCGAGCCCCCTCAGCTCCATCAGTGCTCGCTTGCTTCCAGCGACTCCTCGCTTCACACCCGCGAGGCCGCCGGTTCGAAACCAGCCGCGCCCATCGAGATCGTCACTCTTCATATACGATGGGCAGCAGGGTGGATGTGGGGTTGGAGGAAGCAGCGTGAGTCGCCACAGAGTCCGCAGCGGCGGCGCCATCGCACCTGTCGTCATCTCGGCGATGCTGCTGGCACTTGCGCAGACCGCCGCCGCCAAGACCTATGCGCCCAGCAAGACGGGCGACAACCCCACCGGCGGCCTAACCGTCCGAGAGGCCATCACACGCGCCAACAACCACGCCGGCTCTGACCGGATCCTCCTCCGGGCTGGCAGGACTTACAAGCTGAGCCGGGTCAACCCGGCCGGGGACGAGGATCTGAACTCCACCGGCGATCTCGACATCAATGATCCTGGCGGCGCCGGCCTCAAGATCGTCAGCAACGGACGGGCCTTGGCGACCATCGACGCCAAGGGCATCGACCGGGTGTTCGAGACCCTGAGCAGCGGCACGTTCGTTCGCCTGAAGGTCCGGGGCGGCAGCACTTCTGGCAACGGCGGCGGGATCTCCCGCGGCGCCGGGGCGGTCGTGCTTCACCGGAGCCGAGTGTCCGGCAACGTCGCCGGCGGCGATGGGGGCGGGATCGAGGTCAGCGACGGCGGCCTTGTCGTCTCGCGCAGCGTGATCAGCGGCAACAGGGCCGACGCGAGTGGCGGCGGCGTCTATGCGGAGGACGGCCCGGCGTCAATCTCGAAGAGCAGCATCAGGAACAACGTCGCCGACGCGGACGAAGACGCCAATGGTGACAGCGGCGGCCTCGAGAACGAAGATTTTATGACGATTCGGTCATCAACCGTCTCGGGCAACTCGACCTCGGGGATTGACGGCGGCGGCGGGATTCGCAACCGCTTGGGCACGCTCACCCTCGTCAACAGCACGATCGCCAGGAATACGGCCACTCACCCGACTGGCGTCGGGGGCGGTGGTCTGCGGAGCGACGGCGAAGCGCTGATCATGAACGCAGTGACGATCGCACGCAACAGCTCTGCGGGCGACGCCGGCGGCTTCGACCACGATGCGGGCTCGTTCAGCGTCAAGAACTCTCTGATTGCCCTCAACACCGCTCCGGCCGCGCCGAACTGTCAGGGTGGCGCCGGCGTCACCTCGTTCGGCGAAAACCGAGTCGGCGACGACACCAATTGCAACTTCAATGCTGCCGCCGGCGACCGCGTGGACCTCTTGCCGTCGCAGATCAAGATCGGCCAGCTCGCTGACAACGGCGGGCCGACGAAGACCATCAGGCTGAAACCGGGCAGCGTGGCGGTCGACAAGGCCGGCTCTGATGCTCCGAACCGCGATCAGCGGGGCGCGAAGCGGAACGACCGCGGTGGTCCCGACATAGGGGCCTTTGAGCTGAGGTAAGCGCTCGCGCTGGTCGAGGGGACGATGGGGCACCAGCGCCACCCGCCACCCGCCTTTCGCCGTGGATGGACTGCGGCTTTCATTGGATGTAGCGTCCGGGCCATGAAGCAACTCGCCGACGGCGTCTTCCAGCTGTCCCTCTTCCCACCCAACGCGATCAACGTCTACCTGATCGACGATGTCCTGATCGACGCGTCAACCAAGTACGCGGGGCGCAAAATTGTGCGCGAGCTGAAGGGTCGCGAGGTCTCGGCACACGCGCTGACCCATGCCCACCCCGACCACCAGGGCGCCAGCCACAGAGTGTGCGAGCACTTCGGCGTGCCGTATTGGGTCGGCGAAGCCGACGCGGATGCCGCCGAGGACCCCGAGCTGATCGGCCGGCGTCAGCCCGACCACTTCATGGCACAGCTCTTCGCAAGGACGATGACCGGGCCCGCGCACCACGTCGATCGGAAACTGAAGGAGGGCGACGACGTCGCCAGCTTCAAGGTGCTCGACGTGCCCGGCCATTCGGCGGGCCACGTGGCTTTCTGGCGCGAGTCTGACGGCGTCCTCGTCGCGGGCGACGTACTGAACAGCGCCGACGTCTACACGATGCTTCCCGGTTTGCGCGAGCCGAGGATGTACTTCACGCCTGACCCGGCGGAAAATCGCCGCTCGGCAAAGAAGCTGGGAGCCCTGGAGCCGAAGCTCGTGCTCCTCGGCCACGGGCCACCCGTCCGCGATACGAAGAAGTTCGTGGACTTCGTCAACGGCCTGCCCGACTAGAGCGCCGCGGCTGCGCCCGCGGGCAGGTGCCGTCGTACCCGCCACGTGGCGCCGGAGAACGCCAGATTCGCAACGGTGGCAAACCCGAGCTCGTCCTCACGCAGCGCAAGCAGCAGGTGGGCCACCCGGTCGGCCGCCGGCAGGTCTCCGGTCTCACCAACCCGCACGCACCAGGAATAGACCCGCCGCCTACTAGGGCGAACCAGCATCGCCCCCTGCTCGCCGACCAGCCACTCGCCCAGCGAGCCCTGCCAGCGCGCGAGTCCGCTTGTTCGAAGCAGGTCACGCTCGGAGTGGCCGACGAGGTCGCCGAGTAGCCCCAGCGCCACGCGTTCCGGCTCCGCCTTCGCACCTGGAACTCCGGCCGCGCTGCGCTCGCTGCCGATCGGCACGACCGACCGGGCGCCGCGGCGGGCCTGAAGCATCGGCACGGCCCAAGCGTGGGCGAGGCAGAGCAACGTGACCGGCGCCGTGAATGGCTCGATCCAGAGCAGCGCCAAGCCGGGCGCCGCGAAGACCGCGACGACCCAAGTTGTCCACAGCGTCCAACGCCGTCCGTCGCGGCGAATCGTCCGCTCGCTGGCGGGCTCTCGGTGCCAGCCGAGAGCAGCCGCTTCCGGCAGGGTGCCGGCTGCTGAGCTCAGCCGCCGACGATGGGTCGGCGCAGGACGACCAGCTCGGCGTCGAGCGGAAGCTCGCGAACGACCTCGCTCGCGCCCTCAACCGTCGAGACCGAGGCGAACATCCCGCGCTCAAGCTCACGGTTGAAGTTTGCGACAGCCTCGCGCTCCGCGGCGGTATCGCCAGCAGCCCACTCGGCGAGCGTCGTGTGGCCGGTGCGATCGAGCCTGATCAGACGTCCCATCGTGCCCGCATCATACGCCTACACTGGCGCCGCCATGACCGACGATCCCGCCCGCTACGACCCCCACGCGATCGAGGCCCGCTGGCAGGCGGTTTGGGCCGACGAGGAGACTTGGCACGTCCCCAATCCGGGCGACGCGGGCTTCGACCCCTCGAAGCCCAAGGCGTACGTGCTGGAGATGCTTCCGTACCCCTCGGGCGAGCCCCACGTCGGCCACCTCAAGAACTACGCGATCGGCGACGCGATCGCCCACTTTCGCCGCCGCCACGGCTTCGAGGTGATCCACCCCATGGGCTACGACGCATTTGGTCTTCCGGCCGAGAACGCCGCGATTCGCACGGGCAAGCACCCCCGTCAGGCCACCTGGGAGTCGATCGAGGAGTTCCGCCGCCAGTTCCGTAGCTGGGGAATCTCGATCGACTGGAGCCGCGAGGTCGCCACCTGCGAGCCTGACTATTACCGCTGGACCCAGTGGATCTTCCTGCGGATGCTCGAGCGCGACCTCGCCTACCGCGACGAGGCTCCCGTCCAGTGGTGTCCCAACGACTCGACGGTCCTCGCCAACGAGCAGGTGATCGACGGCCACTGCGAGCGCTGCGGGGCGCTCGTGGAGCAGCGCAAGCTCGAACAGTGGTTCTTCCGCATCACCGCGTACGCCGACCGCCTGCTTTCCGACTTCGATCAGCTCGAACGCTGGCCCGAGCACGTGATCACCATGCAGCGCAACTGGATCGGTCGATCCGAGGGTGCCGAGGTGGTCTTCAGCTGCTCAGAGCTCGACCTCGACTTCCCGGTCTTCACCACCAGGCCCGACACCCTCTTCGGCGCCACCTTCTTCGTGCTCGCTCCAGAGCACCCCGACCTCGATCGGCTGGTCGAAGGCACCGACGCCCAGCAGGCCGTAAGTGACTACGTGGCCGAGGCCGTGCGAAAGGGCGCGGATGAGCGCGGCGCCGAGGACAGGGAGAAGACCGGGGTGCCGCTCGGGCGGACCGTCACGAACCCCGTGAACGGCGAGGAAATCCCGATGTTCGTCGCCGACTACGTGCTGATGGAGTATGGAACCGGCGCGGTGATGGCGGTGCCCGCACACGACGAACGCGACTTCTCGTTCGCCGCGACGTTCGAGCTGCCAATGCGTCCGGTGATCGAGGCTCCCGATGACGAGACGCTCCCGTACGTGGCCGATGGCCCGATGATCAACTCGGGTCGCTTCGACGGCGCGCACAACCGCGAGGCCTACGACGCGATCGTTGCCTGGCTCGAGGCTGAGGGCCGGGGCAAGCCCGCCGTCAACTACCGCCTCCGCGACTGGCTGCTCTCGCGCCAGCGTTACTGGGGGTGCCCGATCCCGGTGGTCCACTGCGAGAAGTGCGGCCTCGTGCCGGTTCCCGACGACCAGCTCCCGGTGGAGCTGCCCGACGTCGAGGACTACGCCCCGAAGGGCCAGAGCCCACTCGCGGCCGTCAGCGAGTGGGTGAACACCGAGTGCCCGTCGTGTGCTGGGCCCGCGCGACGTGAGACCGACACGATGGACACCTTCGTCGATTCGAGCTGGTACTTCCTGCGCTACCTCGACCCGACCAACACCGATACCGCCTGGCGTCGTGAGGTCGCCGACCACTGGATGGCCGTTGACCAGTACATCGGCGGCGTCGAGCACGCGATCCTCCACCTGATGTACGCGCGCTTCTTCGTCAAGGCGCTGGCGGACATGGATCTGCTCGACGTGGAGGAGCCGTTCGTGAACCTGTTTGCTCAGGGGATGATCACCCGCGACGGGGCGAAGATGTCCAAGTCGAAGGGCAACACCGTGAGTCCACGCGAGTACGTCGAGCGCCACGGCGCCGATGCCACCCGCACGTTCGTCTGCTTCATGGGTCCGCCTGAGCGCGGCGGCGACTGGACCGACGAGGGCGTGGGCGGTATCGAGCGATTCCTGGCCCGGCTCTGGCGACTTCAGGAGGATGCGCTGGCACCGGAGGCGAGCGGTTCTCCGGAAGCAGCCGATGAGCTCACCCGTAAGACGCATTGGGCCATTGACAAGGTCACCCGTGACATCTCCGGGGGGTTCCAGCTCCACACCGCGATCTCCGCCGTGATGGAGTTGGTCAACGACGCCACCCGGCTGCGCGACGAGCTGCGTGGCGATCCGGCGCTTCGCTTTGCCACGGCCACCGCCGCGTCCCTGATTTTCCCATTCGCGCCGCACCTCGGAACCGAGGTCTACGAGGCGGTCGAGGGCACCCGTGTGTGGGAGGAGCCCTGGCCGGAGGCGGATCCGGCGCTGCTCTTTAGCGACGTGGAGACCCTCGTCGTCCAGGTCAACGGCAAGCGCCGTTCCGAGGTCGAGCTTCCGGCGGGATCCGCCGAGGCCGACGTCCTGGCCGCTGCGCGTGCCGAGGAAACGGTTGCGAAGCACCTCGACGGCAAGGAGGTCGTCAAAGAGATCGTTGTTCCGGGACGGCTCGTGAACTTCGTGGTCCGCTAGGCACGCGAACCGCAGCGATTGACCGCGTCAGCGCAACCTGACCGGGAATCTCTGCTACAAACGGTTCGTGCTCGTCCGACGCTTCGCCGAAGCGACCACGCTGCCCGTCCACCAGCTCTCAGCGCACGTCCTCATGGACGCGGGCGAGCTCGGATCCCGAAATCTCTCGGTCAATTGGATCGAGGTCCCCGTCGGTGCATCGGAGGAGTTGCGATCGCACGAGGAAGCCGAGCAGGCGTACATCGTCGTGAAGGGCACCGGCACCTTGTCGGCCACCGGTGACACTCAGGAGCTCGCGGAAGGCGACCTCGTACTGATTCCTCCCGCCACGGACCACGCCGTCGCGAACGGCGGCGACGAGCCACTCGCCCTCGTGTCGGTGCAGTCGCCCGGCGTTTCAGCAGACGAGCTGTACTCGATTCGCCTCGCAGCGCAGGCCGCCGGCTACAACGGCGACCTCGACGACGAGTAGCAGCGAGCAGTGTCATATGCGAGCCCGGTCAAGCGGGTGCGAGTGACCATCCACGGCCGCGTGCAGGGAGTCTTTTTCCGCGACACGCTTCGCAGTCGGGCCCGGGCGCGGGGTGTCGTCGGCTGGGTGACGAACCGGGCCAACGGAACGGTCGAGGCCGCGCTCGAGGGGCGTGAGGCCGACGTGGAAGCGTTGCTCGGCTTCTGCCGTCAGGGCCCGGCGCGCGCGGAGGTCGAACGGGTCGAGGTGCGCTCCGAGCCGCCCGAGGAGTTGAAGGACTTCAAGATCGAATAGGCGCTCCTTGGATCCGTACTCGGTCGCCCCCGTCCCACATCCGTGACGAGGGGCGGCGCAGGCTACAAGTGGATGCCCGAACTCAGCCGCTCCCAGATCTTCGTCTACGCTGCGCTCGCGGTTGTCGCGTTGTTGCTGGGCTCGCGCTGGATTCGCGGCCAGGACGCGGGTGCATCGCCGGGACCTGTTTCGTTTGACTCAGGCGGCGGCGAGCCCGCCGGCGAGTCGGGTTCGCTTGCAGTCACCGCGGGCGCGGTTGTGGTCCACGTTGCGGGCGAGGTGCACAGGCCCGGCGTCTATCGGATGCCCGACGGCTCGCGCGTGACCGACGCGCTCGAACGCGCCGGCGGGGTTACGAACGCGGCCGTCGCCGACGCCATCAACCTCGCGGCGCCGCTGGCCGACGGACAGCAGGTGACGATTCCGGCCCGTGTCCCGAAGCTCGGCGAAGGGGGAGCCGTCGTCCCAGCGGCGGCCGGCGACGACCCGATCAACCTCGGCACTGCCACGGTCGAACAGCTCGACTCGATCGAGGGGATCGGGCCTGTGACCGCGGCGAACATCCTGGCTTTCCGCGACGAGCGCGGCGGCGTGTCCTCGATCGACGACCTCGACGAGATCAGCGGCATCGGCCCGGCGACGATGGAGGCGCTGCGCGCACGTCTGCAGCCTTGAACGGTCGGCCATGTTCTCCTCACGCCGCCCGGCTCGGCTTCGCCTGGCGCCACGCTGCGCTGGCGGGGCTGGCCGGAGGAATGGCGCTGGCGCCCACCTACCCGTCGACGCTCCCCGCCTGGTGGCTCGTAGTGCTGGCGGTTGCGTGCGCGCTCGTCCGCCCGGTGGGAACGAGGGGAGGGCTTGCCTGGTTGACCATCACCGGGGCGATCGGCGCACTCGCGGGCGCTGCGATTGGAACGGCCCGGTTGGAGGCGATCGACGGGCACTCTCTACGCGGCACCGCCGGCACCTGGGTCCAGGCCCGCGGGGTGGTCACCTCGCCACCGAGGATCGCCGCCGATGCCGAGCGATTCGTATTGCATACCCGTGAGGGCAAGGTCTTGGTCGAGACCGAGCCGGACTCCGGTACCCGGCTCGGCGGCGAGGCGACCGTCGCCGGCCCGCTGCAGGCACCCGCCGACTGGCAGCGGCCGCAGGTGGAGCGCTTCGGAGCGGCAATGGTGCTGCACGCCGAGCGCGTTGAGCCCGGCCCTGGCGGGCGAGGTGGCATCGCCGGGGCGCTGGATGAGGTGCGCTCACGCGCCGAGGAGGCACTCGCAAGCGGCACAGGAGCTGCATCGTCGGCGCTCCTGCGCGGGTTCGTCCTCGGCCAGGACGATCGGATTACCGAGCCGGTGCGCGAGGACTTTCGCCGCAGTGGGCTCGCCCACGTACTGGCCGTGAGCGGCCAGAACGTGATGCTCCTGGCGCTGCTTGCCGCTCCGCTGCTGGCGCTCGCGGGCGTGCGCCTGCGAGCGCGCCTGCTCTTGACGATCGCCCTGATCGCCCTCTACGTCCCGGTCGCCGGAGCCGGGCCCTCAATCCAGCGGGCGGGTGTGATGGGAGCCGCCGGCCTCATGGCGGCACTGGCCGGCCGCCCAAGCACCCGCTGGTATGCGCTACTACTCGCGGCGATCGTGACGCTCACGGTTGATCCTCGCGCAACGGCAGACGTGGGGTGGCAACTGTCGTTCGCCGCGGTGGTGGGTCTCCTCGTGCTTACCCGGCCGCTCGTCGAACGGCTCGGCGGTGAGCGGGGGGGACCCGCTCGGATTGCATTGCGAGAGGGCCTCGCGATGACGATCGCGGCGACGATCACCACGGCGCCGCTGGCGGCTCACCACTTCGGAACGCTCTCGCTGACCGCCATCCCGGCGAACCTCCTGGCGCTCCCCGCCATCGCGCCCGCGATGTGGCTGGGGATGCTGTCCGCCGGACTCGGGCAGCTTCCATGGGCGCCGGTCGAGGCATTTACGTTCCTCGGCGGGCTCTGCGCCGGCTACGTCGGCTGGGTTGCACACCTGTTCGGCGGTGCCGGTGCGCAACTCGAACTGGATCCGCCGACGGCGCCCACGACGGCTGCGCTCATCGTCGCCGGACTTCTGATCGTGTTGCTCGCCTGCTCCACGCTGGCACGGCGAGGGAAGATGCGCATCGGGCCGCGCGAGCGTGCGGCTGCCGTTATCGCGGTCTTGGCGGTCGTCGCCATACAGGCAATCGACTGGGGTGGCAGTGCGGACAACCGCGTAGCGCGGCCCGATCTGCTGATCCGCGTGCTGGACGTGGGACAGGGCGACGCGATCCTGCTCGAACCGCGAGGAGCGCTGCCCCTGTTGGTCGACACCGGTGCTCCCGGCAGCGGCGCTGCAGAACGGTTGCGTGACCTCGGGATCGACGCGCTCGGGGCGGTCTTGATCACCCATGATCAGCGCGATCACTCAGGCGCCCTCGCCGACGTGCTCCAGGTCGCGCCCGCGGAGCGGGTGATCACGGCGGAAAACAGCACGGTGGCTGCGTGCAGCAGTCGAACGGCCTGCCCGCTGATCGAACATGTCGGTGTCGGGTCGGTAATCCGACACGGCTCGCTTCGCCTCGACGTGCTCTGGCCACCGACAAGCCGGGAGACCGCCGGCGTGGACCCCAACGCCCGCTCGCTCGTGCTGCGGGCACGCTCTGGGCGCTTCGACGCGCTGCTCACCGGCGACGGCGAGGCAGAGGTCGCCCACGCGCGGACGGGCCCTGTTGAGGTGCTGAAGGTTGCCCACCACGGAAGTGAGGATGCTGGTCTGCCCCGCCTCCTGTCCCTGACTCGCCCGGCGGTCGCGGCGATCTCGGTCGGAGCAGGCAATTCCTTCGGGCACCCGGCACAGCCCACGCTCGATACGCTGGCCGCCGCCGGCGTCGCGGTCATGCGCACCGACGAGCACGGCGAGATAGTCCTAGCGGTCGACGGGGGTCGCTGGAGCGTCGAGTAGGGTGGCGCCGTCACGTCCCCCGCCAGCAAAGGATTGCGAATGCCCGACGACGCCCCCGATCAGCCTTCTCAGCCGCAACCGCCCGCAGCCCCGGCTGACCCGCCCGCGCCCACCGCGCCCGCGCAAGCGACGTCCGAAAAGGCGGGCGGCGGAATGCGCACCCTCGGCGTCGTTCTCGTTCTGGTGCTCGCCTTCGCCGCGGCTGTGATGTTCGTCGTCGGCGCCGACATCAGCGACACCCGCACATGTGACGAGGCCCGCGAGAATCCCTCCGCGACCCTTTTCCTCGAGGAGTGCTTCGACGGCTCGTCCGCCCAGAAGTCGATCTCGGTGCCGCTGGCGTTCGCGAGCGGGGCCGTCGGCGCCCTTGCGGCGCTGCTGGCGCTGGCATTCGTCGTCACCGGCAGGCGCGGCCAACTCGCCCTTCGGGTTGCGGCGGCGGCCATCGCCCTGGGTGCGCTCTCGATCGGCATCGGCAGCATCTAGCGCCGACTCGCGCTCTAGGCTCGGAGGGCAATGACTGCGCCTGCCGAGCTAGCCCCCGCGTACCTGCTGGCGGGCGACGATCAGGCCAAGATCGACGCCGCGCTGACGCGCCTGCGCGCACGCGCGGAACGCGAGGGCGGCCCGGGCGCCCTGGAGTCGTTCTCGGATGACGGCGCACCGGACGCGGGGGCGCTGCTGGCTTCGATTCCTGCCATGTCGCTGACCGCGACCCGGCGCTACCTGCTGGCCGACGGCGTCGAGCGCTGGAGCGCGGCACAGGTGAAGCCGGTCGTCGCGGCGCTCGGCGCGCTACCCCCGGAAGTCACGGTCGTCTTCGTCGCCCGTACCCAGCCGCCGAAGGTCAAGGCACCCAAGGGCTTGAGCGAGGCGGTCGAGGGCGCTGGCGGCGAGGTCCGGTCCTACGAGGCCCCGCGTGCCCGTGACCTGCCGGCTCACCTGGTGCGCGACGCGCAACGGCGTGGATTTCGCCTCGAGCTTGAGGCCGCCCGGATGCTGGTTGACCGGATGGGGGAATCGACCACCCGGCTTGCGACCGAGCTCGACCGGCTGGCGACGTGGGCGGGCCAGGGCGGACTGGTCGAGGCGGACGATCTCGCGGCAATGGTCGCCGACACGTCGGAGGAGGTCGTGTGGGCACTATCCGACGCGCTGGTGGACCGCAATCGCAACGGAGCCCTGGCGACGGCCGCGCGCCTGCTCGACCAGGGTGAGGCCGTCACGCCGCTCGTCTACCAGGCGGCGAAGCGGCTGCGCGAGGCCCGCCTGGCTCTGGCCGGTCTCGACTCGGGGCGCAGCGAGCGCGAGCTCGAGGCTTCCCTGCCCATGCATCCGTACGCGGCGAAGATGCTGCTGAGGCGGGTGAAGGGTGCCGATTCCACCGAGTTGCGCCGCGCCACCTGTGCGGTGGCCGACCTGGAGTGGTGGACTCGTGGCGGATCGGACTATCCCGAGGACGTGGCACTCGCGTTCGCGGTCGCGAAGGCAACCGGCTCGCCGGTTGCGAGATAGGCCGCCGTGCCGGGGGTAGGCGCGCCAGACGAACTACGAGGCGCTTGCGCGCAGGCGCGCGGCCCGGGACTTCTTGCGAGCTCCGGAGTTCCGGTGCAGGGCGCCCTTCTGGACGGCCTTGTCGATCTTGGAGATCAGCGCCTTGTGCTCGGTGTCCGCGCTAGCTGCGTCGCCCGACGAAACGGCGCTCTCGAGGCGCTTAAAGTGCGTCTTGACAGCTCCGGTGAAGTGCCGGTTCTCGACGCGCTCACGCTCGGTGCGGGCGTTGCGCTTGCGTTGTGAGGCAATGTTGGCCATCTGAGCGGGCGCGGATGATAGCGGCGCATGGCTGAGTCCATGAGCGAGGAGAAAGGGTCCGCGGGCCGATTGGCGCGATCGACCGCGCTGTTCTCGCTTGCCACGGCGGCCTCCCGGGTTGCCGGTTTGGTGCGCGAAATCGTCGCCGCGTCCTACTTTGGCGTGAAGGGACCGATGTCGGCGTTCACGATCGCGTTTCAGGCGCCGAACCTGATGCGCTCACTGTTCGCGGACGCCGCGCTGCAGGCCGCGTTCGTTCCGGTATTCACCGAACTGCTGGAAAAGGGCGAGCGCAAGGAGGCATTCCGGCTCGCCTCCTCGATGATCTTCCTCGTTTCCCTGGTTCTCGGAGCGATCACGGCGCTTTTCATCCTCGTCGCCCCGGCCGTCGTGCCGCTGATTGCGCCTGGATTCGAGGGTGAGCTACTCGACCTGACCGTCGCCTTGTCCCGGATCCTGTTTCCGATTCTGGTCCTACTCGGGCTGACCGGGATGGTGGTCGGTGTTCTCAACTCCTACGACCGCTTCGGCGTCTTCGCGATCTCGCCGTTTTTCTGGAACGTCGCGATCATCGCGGTTCTCGTCGGTCTCGCCCCTGCGTTTCCGGAGGGCGACGAGATCTACGCCTACGCGATCGGCGTGCTCGTCGGGACCGTGGTGCAGCTCGCACTGCCCGTTTGGGACCTTCGCAACACCCCGTATGGGGCGCGGCGAGCCCTCACCGCGCCGCTGCGGGCCGCGAGCCTCAGCCGCATGCGGGACCCGCAGGTGCGCCGCGTCCTGTTGCTGATGCTCCCGGTCACCGTGAGCCTCGGGCTCATCAACTTCAACCTCGTGATCAACTCACTGTTCGGAACCCTCGTCTCCGAGCAGGCTCCCGCAGCGATCGACAAGGCGTTTCGGATCTACATGCTGCCGCAGGGGATCTTCTCGGTGGCGATCGCGACGGTCCTGTTCCCGACGCTGGCGCGGTTCGCGGCGCGCACCGACTTCGACGGGCTGCGGCGGACGATGGCCAACGGCATGCGCCAGATCATGCTCCTGCTGATTCCCGCGATGGCGGCGATCCTCGTCCTCAGCGAGCCGATGACCCGCCTGATCTACGAACGCGGCGAGTTCGACGCGGCCCAGACGGAGATCGTCTCCGAGGCACTTTTCTGGTTCGCGTTCTCCCTCCCGTTCAACGGCCTGTTTCTGTTGCTGACTCGCACCTTTTTCAGCCTCCAGCGCCCATGGCTGCCGACCACGATCTCGCTCGGAAACCTCGCGATCACCGCGGTCGCCGCGCTGTTGCTCTACGAGCCGTACGGGGTGGGCGGGATCGTCGCTGCGACCGCGATCGCGACGATCTTCAGCGTCATCGCCGAGGCCTGGGTGCTGCGCGGCGAGCTCGGGCGCCTGGAACTGGGGCGCCTGTTCTGGAGCGGCTCCCGCGTGATCGCCGCCTCCGTTGCGCTCGCTGGCGCGAGCTATTTCGTGTGGGACTTACTAGACGAGGCGCTTGGACGTGGGGCGGGAAGCCAGATCCTCTCGCTCGGCATTGCCCTGACGGCGGGAGCGCTCGTCTATCTCGCGGCCGTGATCGCCCTGCGTGTGCCGGAGGCAAACCAGGCCCTGCGCGTGCTGCGACGGCGTCGCTCGGACTGAGCCTAGGAAGCGGTGGGCGGTGCCGTGCAGGCGGCCGACTCTGTGACAGGCGTCACACATCCGTCACCTGAGCCGGTCACGGTGTAGATCCAACCAGCGCCGCCCGCATTTGCCGAAAGGCCCGCGGGCGGACCCCGGCGCCGCAACCGGCGCCTGGCGCGCACCGCGCGCTTGCAACCACCCCCGAGAGAGGTGACCCGTATCCCGATGGCTCAACGCCGCTCGTCGACACGCTTGCTCGCAACAACCCTGACGTCGCTCGCCGGAGCGGCCGCGCTCGCGATTCCCGCGTTCGCAGCCGACCTCCCGGGCGCCGTCGCCGACGAGGCGCCGTTGCGGGTGCTCACACCCGGTTCGCCTGCCGCTCTTGGCGAGGCACGGGCAAAGCTCGCGGAGAAACGCCGGCGTGCGATCGCCGCGCGCAAGCGCGAGCTTCAGCCCGATGGACCGTTCGTGCCCGTCGTCGGCCAGCCCGACTACGGCACGGCCGCCAACGCCTTCGGGGCCGCTCGCTCGGGTCACTCCCACGCGGGCCATGACATGTTCGCCAATCCCGGTACCCCTGTCGTCGCTGTCGCGGACGGCTCCGTCGTCGATGCGGGCAGCGACGGTGGTCAGGGCAACTTCGTCCACGTCTACGACCCCGAGGCCGGCCAGACCTACATCTACATGCACCTGATCGAGCCCGCCTCGGTCAAGACCGGAGATCAGGTCAAGGCCGGCGAAGGCCTCGGTGGCGTCGGTTGCACGGGCTCCTGCTGGGGCGACCACCTGCACTTCGAGATCCGTGCGGGCAAGAGCATGGCCGGCAAGGCACACGACCCGCTGCCTGAGCTCAGGCGGTGGAAGGCGCTCGACGAGCCGCTGTAGCCCGACGCTTGCACTCCGCTCCAGGCTGGGCTTCGGTTGGCACATGAGAAGGATTCGGATCGGGGTGGCCAGTGCATTCGTCTTCCTGGCAGCTGCGTTGGCGATGGCGAGCCCCGTCAATGCCGCGACGGTTGGACGTGCCGACAGCACGATCAGCATCAACGGTGCGACGGCGTACCTCGATGTCTTTCAGTCCGCACAGTTCGCACGACTGATCGACCGTGGCGGCGGCACGATCACCGCGCTCGCCGGCTGCACCGGCGCTTCGCCCGATGTGATTTGCGACCGATAGCGTCACGGCGATCACCGCCGAGCTCAGCGACGGACCCGACAGGCTAGAGGTGGGATTCCCGGCTCCGGTCCTTGCCTCCGGGTTTGGCGGGGATGACCGCTTCGTGGTCACGTCCTTTGAGGGCGAGGACGGGGGATCGATCCGGATGGGCGCAGGTGATGACCGGTTCGGGACCGAGAAGGCGTGCTGCGCCGCAATGTCGGGGCGAGACATTTACGGCGAAACCGGTAACGACCGAATCGACGGCGGCGACGGGGACGACCTGCTCGACGGCGCCGAGGGCAGGGACCGGATCAGGGGCGGCGACGGCCGCGACACGCTCGTCGGGGGCGCCGGCGCCGACTAGCTGATGGCCGCCGGCGGGCAGCGAGACAGGGTCAGGGGTGGCCCAGGCCGTGACAAGGCCCGCGTCGACTCTAGGGACCGGGTCACCGGCGTCGAAGTCGTCCGCTGTTGGAACTGCTGACGCCCGGGTCGTAGGCCGGCGTTGACCCGCCCGAGGCTGCTCGGGCCCACTGCGAGGAGCCGTGAGTCACTCGCCATACTCAGCGACCCTGAGCATGGACCGCATCCGCAACTTCTCGATCATCGCCCACATCGACCACGGCAAGTCGACGTTGGCTGACCGCATCCTTGAGATCACCGGGACAGTGGACGCGCGCCAGCACATGCCGCAGATGCTGGATTCGATGGACCTCGAGCGCGAGCGCGGGATCACGATCAAGGCGCAGGCGGTACGCGTGGACTATGCGGCTGACGACGGCGAGACATATCGCCTGCACCTCATCGACACGCCCGGGCACGTTGACTTCTCCTATGAGGTCTCGCGCTCGCTGCAGGCGTGTGAGGGGGCGCTGCTCGTGGTCGACGCCGCTCAGGGCGTCGAGGCGCAGACGGTCGCGAACACGTATGCGGCGATCGAGGCCGGGCTCGAGCTGATCCCGGTGTTGAACAAGGTGGATCTGCCGAGCGCGGAGCCGGCGCGGGTCACGGCCGAGATCGCCGAGCTTCTGGGCGGCGACCCCGGTGAGGTCCTCCACATCTCGGCAAAGACGGGCGAGGGCGTCAAGGAAGTTCTGGAGTCGATCGTCGAGCGCATCCCGCCGCCGCAGGGCAAGCCGGCCGATCCGCCCCGTGCCCTGATCTTCGATTCGGAGTTCGATCAGTACCGCGGCGTCGTCGCGTACGTCCGCGCGGTCGACGGTGCGTTTCGCAAGGGCGAGCAGATCCGTGCGATGCAGACGGGCACACAGGCCGAGATCGACGAGATCGGGTTCTTCAATCCGAAGATGATCGCTGTGCCCGCGATGGCGGCCGGCGAGGTGGGCTACGTGATCACCGGCGTCAAGGACGTGACGAAGTTGCGGGTGGGCGACACGCTGACGACCGCGTCGCGGCCTGCCGAGGAGGCCCTGCCGGGGTACCGCGAGGTCAAGCCGATGGTTTTCTGCGGGCTCTTCCCACTCGACACCGACCGCTACGAGGATCTGCGGGAAGCGCTCGAGCGCCTGGCCCTGAACGATGCCGCACTCTCGTACGAGCCGGAGACCTCGCAGGCGCTGGGCTTCGGTTTTCGCTGCGGGTTTCTCGGCCTCCTGCATATGGACATCGTCCGGGAGCGGCTCGAGCGCGAGTACGACCTCGAGCTTCTGGCAACGACCCCGAACGTCTCCTACGAGGTCAGGTTGATCGGCGGCGACCAGGTCGAAGTGCACTCGCCGGTGGACCTGCCCGACCCGGGCTCGATCGAGGAGGTATCCGAGCCCTTCATCCGCGCCAGCGTGATCTGTCCATCGGATCGGGTTGGCGCCGTGATGGAGCTCTGCCAGGAGCGGCGGGGGTCACACGTGGACATGCACTACCTGTCGCCCGAGCGCGTGCAGCTTCGCTACGACCTGCCGCTCGCCGAGATCGTCCTTGACTTCTTCGATCAGCTGAAGTCACGCACTGCCGGCTATGCGTCACTCGATTACGAGCCGATTGGGATGCGGGCAGGAGACCTGGTGAAGCTCGACATCCTGCTCGCCGGCGACATCGTCGACGCGCTTTCCGTGATCGTCCACGCCGACAAGGCCTACGCCGCGGGCAAGGCAATGGTGGAACGACTGCGAAAGACGATCCCGCGCCAGCTCTTCGACGTGCCGGTACAGGCCGCCGTGGGTTCGCGGGTGCTCGCTCGTGAAACCGTGAAGGCGCTTCGCAAGGACGTGACGGCGAAGCTCTACGGCGGCGACGTGACCCGGAAGAAGAAGCTGCTCGAGAAGCAGAAGAAGGGCAAGAAGCGGATGAAGCAGGTCGGCCAGGTCGAGGTTCCTCAGGAGGCGTTTCTGACGGTGCTCGAACTCGATCGATGATGGGCCGCTCTGTCACCGCGGGCGGCAAGCCGTATCCGCAGATTGCGCTGATCAGATGACCCAGGACAACGTTGTGCTGCTGCACCGGGCGATCAAGGCCTACAACGAGGGCGATCTGACCTTCGTCTTCGAACGCGCGGCCGACGACATCGAGGTCCACGCTGCCGCGGGGCTGGCCAACGCTGGCACCTACAGGGGGCGGGCGGGCTTCGAGCGCTGGGTGGCCGAATGGCTTGAGGCATGGAGCGACTTCTCACTCGATGTGTTGGCCGTGAGGGAGGTCGACGGCCGCTTCCTACTGATCGATGTGCGCCAAACCGGGGTGGGGAGTGCCAGTGGCCTTGAGGTTGAGATGAATCTGACCCAACTCGTCGAGGTCCAGGACGGGCAGATCACAAGGTTTCACCTCTACCACGGCCACCGGGACGCCGAGCGGGCGCTCGAACCGCTGCGCGCCTACACTGCTGCCCCGATGGCACTGAAGACCGACGCCGTGGGCAAGAGCTGGGAGCCGGTTTCCTTCGAGGTGGAGGCCGAGCGGATCGCCCAATACGCCGATGCCGTTGGCGAATCAAGCCCGATCCATCGCGATTCCGAGGCTGCGAAGGCGGCGGGTTATCGCGATGTCGTCGCGCCGCCGATGTTCGCCGTGGTCTACAGCTCGCCCGCCATGGGCCCCGCCCTATTCGACCCGGATGTAGAGATGAACTTCGCGGCGATGGTCCACGGTAGCCAGGAGTTCGCGTGGGGCGAGCCCGTCTGCGCAGGCGACGAGATCACCACCCAGGTGACCTGCAATTCGATCGACGTTCGTGACGGCAAGGGCTTTTACGTTTTCGAGTCGCTTTCGACCAACCAGGACGGCGCCCAGGTCGTCAAGGCGACCTGGACCAACATCGTGAGAGGAGTCGGCGATGAATGAGTTCGCGCTGGGCGACGCGCTGCCAGAGATGCGGGTTACGCCCGATTCCGGGCTGACCAAGCGCTACGCCGAGGCTTCGGGCGACCCGAACCCGATCCACATCGACGAGGAGTTCGCCAAGAAGGTTGGCCTTCCCGGCTGCATCCTGCATGGCCTCTGGTCGATGGCCCAGGTCGCCCGGGCCCACGGCGAGGCGGCGGGTGATCCGCTTGCCCTGAAGCGCCTCGAAGTTCAGTTCCGAGGCATGGGCTTCCCCGAGCAGGAGATCGTGGTCAGTGCGGAGGTCACCGCTGTGGCCGAGGGCCGGATCGTGACCGACACCCGCGCCGAGCAGTCCGGCAACGCGATCATCCGCAACGCCACTGCCGAGATGGCGCCCTAGCCGCGCACGCCAACCGCCACCACGAGGGGGGCGAATCCCAGCCTGCTGAAGCCTTGTGGTGGTTGTGGCTACCACAACCCTTCAGCAGGCCGGTGGCGCTCGCTTTTGGGAGCTGGTGGCACGACAGCATGGGGTGATCTCGCGATCGCAATTGCTCGGGCTCGGACTGTCATCCACAGCGATCCGCCATCGGCTCCAGGCAGGTCGGATCTGGCCACTTTGGCGAGGGGTGTACGCGGTTGGTCGTGCCGGGATCGGTCGCTACGGGGGCTGGATGGCCGCGGCGCTCGCTTGCGGCGAGGACGCTGCGCTCAGTCACGATTCCGGTGTTGCCCTGTTCGGTATTCGCAACCAGGTCGGGCCGCCCCACATATCGGTGCCCGCGGACCGCGGCCCGACTGGCCGCCGCCACATCCGTGTCCACCGCAGGGTCGAGCGCATCACCTCGGCGGCTACGTCGAGGTTCGGGATTCCGGTGTTGCCAGTCGTCCAATGCCTTGTGGACATCGCCCCGGGCCTCACCGAGTCAGAGCTCGACCGGGCCGTAAACGAAGCCGATCGCCTGGAGCTCGTTCGCGCCGGCGATCTTCGGTCGGCGCTGGCCGCCCATGCATGCGAGAGCGGGGTCGCCGTGCTCCGCGGCGCGATCGACCTGCGCACTTTCGTTCTCAACCGATCGGAGCTGGAGCGCCGTTTTCTCCCGATCGCGCGCCGGGTCGGACTGCCGAGGCCGCGAACGTGCGTCTACGTAAACGGCTTCGAGGTCGACTTCTGGTGGCCCGAGTTGCGCCTTGTGGTCGAGACAGATGGTCTGCGCTACCACCGCACGGCCTCACAACAGGCCCGCGATCGCCGGCGTGACCAAGCCCATCAGGCCGCGGGCGACCATCCGCTGCGCTTCACCCACGCGCAGGTCCGCTACGAGTCCGCCTACGTCGAGCGCATCCTCGGCGCGGTCGTCGGCCGCCTCAGGGCGTCCCGAATCTTCTGAAGGTTTGTGGTGGCCATAACCACCACAAACCTTCAGCAGGCCGCGGGCGGTGAGTCCCGGCCTAGAATCGGCTGCATGCTCTCGCCGCGCCAGGAGCGCATCCTCGGGCTCGTCGCGGACGAGTACCTCCGCACGGGCAAGCCCGTGGGTTCCAGGGCGATCGCCGAGCGCGACGACATCGCCTGGTCGGCCTCCACCGTTCGGAATGAGTTCGGCGCGCTCGAGCGCGACGGGTACCTGACCCATCCGCACACCTCAGCGGGGCGCTTGCCGACGGACCGTGGCTACCGCACCTACGCCGATTCCCTGCTGGCCGTGGTGCCCCCGAGCGGCGCACGCTCCGGTGGGTTCGACTTGACCGAGATGCGCCGCGAGGTCGAGGACGCGATGCGGGAAACCACCGCGGTCCTATCGCGGATGACCGACCTGCTGGCGATCGTCACGGCACCACCGCCGTCCGCTGCCCTGATCCACCGAATCGAGATCCTGCTTTTGGCGCCGCGGGTTGCCACCGTGGTCGTGATCGCCTCGAACGGCGCCGTCGCCAAGCGCGTCTTCAACTTCGCCGAGAAGCTCGACCCGGGCCTCGTCGAGTGGGCGTCGAGCTACCTGAACGAGCGGCTGGCCGGTTTGGCCCTCGGGGCCCGGATGACCGGCGACCGCCTATCCGATCCGACCCTGTCGGGAGCCGAGGCTTGGTTCTTGCGTGAGATCGCGAGCGCGTTCACCGACCTCGAGCGCCGTGCGGGCGAGGATTTGTATGTGGATGGGGCCGCGAGGCTTCTCTCCGAGGAGCACGCTCCCGACCTACCCGAGATCGAGACCCTGATGGCGACACTCGAGCATCGTGCGAACCTGCTCGCTGTCCTGCGCTCGGCGCTGGATGAACGCAGCGTTTTCGTCTGGGTCGGTGAGGAGGGCCCGGCACCAGAGCTGCGCAGTGTCAGCATCGTCGGCGCAAACTACGGGCTCGGTTACCGCAACCTCGGCACCGTTGGCGTGCTCGGCCCGACCCGAATGGACTATGCGACCGCGATCGGCTGTGTCCGCGAGGTGGCGGGCGAGCTCTCGCGCTTCTTTGAGTCCGTCTACGAGCCGCACTGATCTGATGCCGCGCGACTACTACGAAGTCCTCGGCGTCGAACGCGGCGCCGAGGAGGCCGAGGTGAAGAAGGCCTTCCGCCGGCTGGCCCGCGAGCTCCATCCGGACGTGAACAAGCACGACCCGGAGGCGGAGGAGAAATTCAAGGAGGCCGCCGCGGCGTACGAGGTTCTCTCCGATCCCGAGCGCCGCGAGACCTACGACACCTACGGCCACGACGGACTTCGCTCCGGAGGATGGTCTCCCGGTGCTTCGGGCTTCGGCAGCTTCGAGGACGTGCTGGGTGGGATCTTCGGGCAGGGCGGCCAGTCGATCTTCGCCGATCTGTTCGGGATGGGTGGAGGCAGACGGGGGCCGGCGAGCGGTGGTGACGTGCTGGTGCAGATCACAATCGGGCTGGCCGACGTTCTCACGGGAGTTCAGCGCGAGGTCCGCTTCGACGCGGTGGTCAGCTGCGAGCGGTGTCGCGGAAACGGCGCCGAGCCCGGTACCCCGATTCACACCTGCGAGGGCTGCGCTGGCAGCGGGACCGTTCAGCAGGTGAGCCAGACCGCGTTCGGCCAGCTGATGCGCACCGGCGCCTGTCCCACGTGCCGGGGCGAGGGCAAGGTACCCGAGCAGCCGTGCGAGGTGTGCCATGGATCCGGGCGTGAGCAACGCGAACGCACATATGACGTGCAGGTACCGGCCGGAATCGAAGACGGCCAGCGAATCCGCATCGGCGCGGCGGGCCACGAGGGCGAGCCCGGAGCGCCCGCGGGTGACCTATTCGTAGAGGTGACGGTTGCGGCCGACGAACGCTTCGAGCGCCGCGGCGAACATATTCTGAGTGTCGCCGCCATCGGGGTCACCCGAGCGATGCTGGGCGGCACGATCTCCGTGCCCACCCTCGACGGACCCGAGCAGATCAAGGTCGCGAAGGGAACGCAGCCCGGCGAGCGGGTGATCCTGAAGGGCAAGGGGCTGCCGTCGTTGCGCAGCCGCGGATCTGGTCGCGGCGAGCATCACGTGATCCTCGAGGTCGAGGTGCCTCGCAAGCTGAGCCGCGAACAGCGCAAGCTCGTCGAGCGCCTCGGCGAGGAGCTCGGCGAGGAGTGAGCGGGAAATGATCCGGCTGGCGGTGCGGTGCAAACCCGACCAGGCGGAGCTAGTGCTCTCCGAGCTGCTCGTGCTCGCTCCGAACGGGGTTGAGGAGGAGGCAGGCCCGGATTGGATCGAGTACGCGATTTACGGCGCCGAAGGCGAGGTTCCCGACCTCGGCCAAGTCCGGGCCGTGCTCGGCGGGGACATTGTCGAAGTCCGTAGCGAGCACGTGCCCGACGACTGGGCCGACCGCTGGCGCGACTTCCATCAGGCCACGCTGGTCGCCGACCGCGTGCTCATCCGCCCGACCTGGGCCGACCCGGTTGCGGGCACGATTGACGTCCAGATCGATCCGGGCCAAGCCTTCGGCACCGGTGCCCATCCGACGACTCGGATGTGCGTGGAGCTGCTGCTCGAGCTGGCGGACGAGCGCCACGCCGAGGGCGCGATAGCCGACCTGGGAACGGGCTCCGCGATCCTCGCCATCGTCGCGGCGCGTCTCGGCTGGGATCCGGTACTCGGCGTTGACCACGAGCAGGCCGCGATCGAGGCGGCGGCGAAAAACGCGGCCGCGAACGGGGTAGAGCTGGAGCTCGAGCGCGTCAACCTTCGCGAGGATGCGCCCCCGGCGGCGACGACGCTGGTCGCCAACCTGACGGCGCCGTTGCTCCGCGAGGTGGCGAAGGCGATGACCGAACCTCCCGTCCGGATGGTTTGCTCGGGTCTGCTCGCGCGCGAGCGGGAGGACGTCGTTGTCGGGTTCCAGCAGGCCGGACTCGCGCTCGTTGGTGAGCGGGAAGCGGGCGAATGGGCCGCACTCAGACTGGCGAGGATTGAATGAGGCACGAAAGGCGCGAACTGAGTTGACACCCGCGCGGGCGGATTCCCGACCGACCGCGACCGGGGGTATGGTGCCCGCATGCTGCTGGCCGTCGATTTCTACGACGTAACGCTCTTCTTCCACATCCTCGCCGTGGTGCTGGCGGCCGGACCTCCGCTGGCCTACGCGGTCTTCTTCAGCACAGCCGGCAAGGCGGGACCGCAGGCGCTCGCCGCGGTTGGTCGGGCGATCGTTACCTGGGGACGGACCGTAGCCACGGCCAGCCTCGTCGTGATCCTCATTAGCGGGCTCTATCTGACCGACGAGCGCTGGGACTTCAACGAGTTCTTCATCTCGTGGGGGTTCGCGGCGATTCTGATCCTCTTCGGTCTGGCGCATGGCTATTTCATCCCCAAGACGGGCCAGCTCGTGGAGGCGATCGAGGCCGGCAGGGCCGAACAGGCGCAGTCCCTGGCCGCCGGCCTGCGGAAAATGGGTCCCGTTTCCGGCGCGGTCTGGGTCCTCACCATCTACGTGATGACCGCCAAGCCCTTCCTCTAGGTCCCGGGCTTGAGCGAGCAAGGCCCGGCGAAGGCGAGTCCGATCGGGGTCTTCGACTCGGGCGTGGGCGGGCTGACCGTCCTCCACGAATGTCTTGTCGCCCTTCCGGAGGAGGACTTCCTCTATCTCGGCGATGACGCCCGGTTCCCGTACGGCACCCGTTCATTTGAGGATCTCGGCGAGTGCGTCGAGCGCAACACCCGATTCTTGATCGATCGCGGCGCAAAGCTGATCGTGATCGCCTGCAACTCGGCCGCGACCGCTGGTCTCGGGATCGCGCGCGAGATCGCGGCGTCGCACGGGGTCGAAGTTGTTGCCGTGATCGAGCCCGAGGCGGAGATCGCGGCGGCGATCACCCAATCGGGCCGGGTGGGGGTGCTGGCAACGCCGGCAACGGTGGAGGGTGGCGCGTATCTGCGCGCGCTCGCCGCCCAGCATCGCGACCTGATCATCACCGAGGTCGAGGCCCCGGACCTTGCAGCCGTGATTCAGCGCGGCGCGCAGTTCTCCGAGGAGGTCGTCGGCCTCGTCCGCTCCTATTGCGAGCCACTCCAGCATGCAGACGTCGACACGGTGATCTTGGGCTGCACCCACTACCCGCTCGTGCGGCCAATGCTGCAACGCATCCTCGGGCGCGACATGCGTCTCGTCACCGCGGGCCATGCCGTTGCCGCCTCGGTTGAGCGCATCCTCGCCTCCCGAGATCTGGCCATCGATCGTCGCGGCGAGGGCGACTACCGCTTCGTCTGCACCGGCGACCCGGAGGCATTCCTGGAGCTGGGAACCCGGTTTCTTCAGCTCCCGCTCGGTGACGTGGAGCTCGTTGAGCTCTGAGGCTCAGGCCGGTAAGCCCCTCGGCCACGCACTCGCCTGCTCGTTGACGCTGCGATCGGCGTCGCTTCGGCGCTGCCCCCAATCGGCCAGGCAGCGTACCCTTAGCCGTGATGGCAGAGACCACCCTCGAGCGCATCCAGGCCGATACGCGCACCGCCCTTAAGGCGCGCGAGCGCGAGCGCGTTGGCGCCCTCCGACTCGTTGCCGATGCCCTTCAGAAGGACCTCAAGGAAGGCGGCTCCGACGAGGTCGCTGTGCTGCGCCGTGAGCGCAAGCGTCGCCTCGAGGCAGCTGAGGCCTACCGCGACGCTGGCGACGCCGGCCGTGCCGCTGCCGAGAACGCCGAGGCGGAACTGATCACCGGCTACATGCCCGTTGAGCTTGGCGACGACGAGCTCGCCGCGATCGTCGACGAGGCGATCGCGCAGGCCGGTGCATCCGGCCCCCAGGACATGGGCAAGGTGATGGGGCCCGCGATGGGACGCGTTGCCGGTCGAGCTGACGGTAAGCGTGTGTCTGCGCTCGTGAAAGAGCGTCTCGCGGCCGCCGGCTGAGCTAGCTGATGGCAAGGCGCCAACTGACCCTGGATAACGCCGTCGCCGCCGAGCTGGCGGGATCGAACGACTCGGTCCTCCGCGAGTTGGAGGATCGGCTCGGCTGCGAACTGTTTCTTCGCGGCAACGTGCTCACGCTCGACGGTGCTGAGCCCGATGTGGGCCAGGCAACAAAGGTTGTCGACGAGCTCGTCGGCTTGGTCGAGCGCGGTCACGAGATCGCGCCGACGACGATTGACTCGGTCGCCAGCGCCCTGGACGCAGGTAAGCCTGCGGCGACGATCCTCGAGGACGTGGTCTGGGCTCACCGCAACACCCGGATCGCACCGAAGACCGCAAACCAGAAGCTCTACACGGACTCGATACGCGACCACACGATCACGTTCGGAATCGGCCCCGCCGGCACCGGCAAGACCTTCCTTGCCGTCGCAGCAGCGGTTGCGGCCCTCGAGGGCGGTGACGTCTCGCGGATCATCCTGACCCGGCCCGCGGTCGAAGCCGGCGAACGCCTCGGCTTCCTGCCGGGCGACCTCCAGGCGAAGGTTGATCCCTACCTCCGCCCGCTGTTCGATGCGCTCTACAACATGCTCGATCCCGAGCGCGTTTCCACCTACTTCGAGCGCGGAGTGATCGAGGTTGCGCCGCTTGCCTTCATGCGGGGCCGCTCCCTGAACGACTCGTTCGTGATTCTCGACGAGGCGCAGAACACGAGCCCCGAACAGATGAAGATGTTTCTGACCAGGCTCGGCTTCAACTCAAAGATGGTCGTCACGGGTGACGTCACCCAGGTGGACCTGCCGCGCGACCAGCGCTCCGGTCTCGTCGTCGTCGGCGAGATCCTGGATGAGGTGCAGGACATCTCGTTCGTTCGATTCGGCGGCGAGGACGTTGTCCGCCATCAGCTCGTCCAGCAGATCGTCGCGGCATACGGCGCGTATTCGGAGCGCTCGCCCGGTTGATCGACCTGACCGATGTCGAGCCCGATCTTCGCGGTCCGGTCCAGGCCGCCCTCGATGCCGCCGGGGTGAGCGATGGACACCTGTCGCTTTCGTTGGTCGCCGCGGATCGCATTCGCGAGCTCAACCGCGCGCACCGCGGCTTCGACCGACCTACTGACGTTCTCTCGTTTCCGATCGACGGATCCGGTGACGTCGCGGGCCCCCGCGAGTTGGGCGACGTTGTGATCTGCCCCGAGCACACCGAAGACCTGGCGGAGGCAGCCGTCCACGGCATCTTGCACCTCTGTGGTCACGACCACGAGCGCGATGATGGTGAGATGCTCGAGCTTCAGGAGCGGATTCTGGACGGCATGCGATGAGCGAGCGCTCTGGCTTCGTCGGCCTCGCCGGCCGGCCCAACGTTGGCAAGTCGACGCTTGTGAACGCGATCGTGGGGCGGAAGGTGGCGATCATCTCGGATCGCCCACAGACGACCCGCAGGGCAATCCGGGGCGTTGCAACCGACGAGCAGGCGGGTTGGCAGATGGTGATGGTCGACCTGCCCGGGGTCCAGCGCCCCCGCGACGCGCTGACTGAGCGCATGCAGCGCAGGGTCGAGCGCGAGCTGGCCGGCGCCGATGTCGCGCTGCTCGTCGTAAACGGCGAACAGGGAGTGGGACCGGGCGATCGCTTCATCGCCGACCTGCTCGCGAGGGCAGGTGCCGGTGCAGCCGTTCCGGTTGTGTGCGCGGTCAACAAGATGGATCAACTGAGCCGCGCCGAGACCCTGGACGTCCTGCAGGAAGCGGTGGCGCTCGCGCCGGTCGAGGAGGTTTATCCGATCAGCGCCAAGGTCGGAACGGGCCTCGACGCCCTAATCGCCGAACTGGCCGGCCGCATGCCCGAGGGGCCATACCTCTACCCGACCGATAGCGACGCCGAGGTGAGCGACGTCCACCTGGCCGAGCTGATCCGCGAGCAGATACTGAGGCGCACGCACGCGGAGGTTCCTCACGCGGTCGAGGTGATCGTCGAGGACTCGGAACTCCGCGACGACGGCGTCTTCGAGGTGCGCGCCCAGGTCTGGGCGGAAAGTGAATCGCAAAAGGCGATCCTGATCGGCCGTGGCGGTCGCATGGTCAAGGAGGTCGGCACCGCGGCTCGCCAGGAGCTCGAGCGTGAGCTGGGCGGGCAGGTCTACCTGGATCTGAAGGTGCGGGTGCGGGAGCGCTGGCGACGCGACGACGGTCTCCTCGACAAACTGGGAATCGAGTGAGCGATTTGCCGCGAAACCAAGCTGAACCAAGTGCCCAAGGAATGATCGAGTGAGTAGTGGGCTTGCGATGCCGGAGGTTCGAACCAGTCGCGGTGGTGCGATCGTGCTCTGTGTGGCGACCCTGTTCGCGGTCGTGATCTCACTCACGGTCGGCGGCTCGATCGAGGAGAGCCTTGGCTCGGAGGGCTTGGCGCTGGTAATTCTGGCCACCTGGTGCCTGAGCGGCGCGATCGCGGGCATCGGCGGGATCGTCGACGCCTACGTGCGTCCCGAGGGCGAGGTGCTCGGCGTGGTCGTGAGTGTCGCCGCCACCGTCTTCAGCGTGCTCGCCGTGATCGTGGTGGTCGCCCTCGTCTTCACGATCGGCGACAGCTTCACCACCGAGTCCGAGACATAGACCGCTCGTAGACTCCGCGAATGGACCCTGAGCAGGCAATTCGCTTCGACGAACGCGGCCTGGTGCCCTGCGTTGCGCAGGATTGGCGCACCGGGGAGGTGCTCACCCTCGCCTACACGAACGCCGAGGCGCTGCGCTTGACGAAGGAGAGCGGCGAGCTCCATTTCTGGAGTCGCTCGCGTGAGGAGATCTGGAGGAAGGGCGCTACGTCGGGCAACACGCTCACGGTCCGCCAGCTCCGCCTGGACTGCGACGGCGATGCGATCGTCGCGCTCGTCGAGCCGGCCGGCCCCGCCTGCCATACGGGCGAGCGCAGCTGTTTTCACCGCGCGCTGGAGAGCCTCGAGGCGCCGGCACCGGCTTTGCACGAAACGTTGGCCGCGCTCGAGCGCACGCTCGCGGCACGCCAGGCCGAGCGGCCGGATGGTTCCTACACGGTCGAGTTGCTCGACGACCCGGCCCTGATCGGGTCGAAGGTGCGCGAGGAGGCCGAGGAGGTCTCACGCGCTGCTGCCGACGAGTCTGATCAGCGGGTCGCCGAGGAGGCGGCCGACGTGCTCTACCACCTGGCCGTTCTCCTGCGCTCGCGAAACCTCTCGATCTCGGAAGCGTTCGAGGTGTTGGATGACCGCCGTGGCTGAGCGCGCGCCCGTCGTTCCACTCGTCGAGACTTTCATCGACGACACGGAGACGCCCGTCTCCGCCTTCCTCAAGCTTCGTGCAGCGCTCGAAGGGCCCGCGTTCCTGCTTGAGTCGGCGGAGCAGGGCCGTCTCGGCCGCTGGTCCTTTCTCGGCTTCACGCCGCATGAGACGCTGCGCTGGTCGCTCGGCGACGAGGGCGATCCCTACGCCATCGCTTCCGAGCTGGTCCGCGCCTTCGACGTCACGCCCGCCGAGAGCGAGGGTCCTCCGTTCGCCGGTGGCGCCGTGGGCTTCTTCGGCTACGACCTCGTGCGGACCGTCGAGCCGCTAGACGATCCAAATCCCGATCCGCTGGGCCTGCCCGACATGGCGCTGATGGTGTGCGAGCTGATGGTCGTCTTCGACCACCAGCGCCACGAGATGAGCGTGATGGCGTTTCCGTTCGGCGAGAACTCCGATCCCCAGGCGGGCGTGGACGCGGTTCGCGCCGCCCTGCGCGAGCCCGTTCCGGCCGTGCCCGAGGCGCCGAATCGCGAGGCTCCACAGTTCGAGTCGAACCTCACGCGTTCGGAGTTCGAGGCAAATGTCACCCGGATCATCGAGTACGTCCACGCCGGCGACGCGTTCCAGGTGGTGCCGTCGCAGCGCTTCTCGGCGCCGTCGCCGGTGGAGGCGTTCTCGATCTACCGCGGACTGCGCACCGTCAACCCCTCGCCATATATGTACTTCCTCGACTTCGGCGACTTCCAGCTGGCGGGCGCCTCACCCGAGCCACTAGTGACCGTCAACGGCGACCGCGTGGAGACGCGGCCCATAGCCGGGACCTATCCGCGTGGCGCGACGCCCGAGGAGGATCGCCGCAACGCCGAGGCGTTGCTGGAGGACCCGAAGGAGCGGGCCGAGCACACGATGCTGGTGGACCTGGGACGCAACGACCTGGGTCGCGTTTGCGAGTACGGCAGCGTGAGCGTGGACGAGCTGATGATCGTGGAGACCTACTCCCACGTCCTCCACATCGTCTCGCAGGTCTCGGGCACGTTGCGGGAGGGCATCGGTGCGACCGATGCTTTGCGTGCGGTCCTGCCCGCGGGCACCCTCTCGGGCGCGCCGAAGGTGCGGGCCATGCAGATCATCGACGAGCTCGAGCCCCACAAGCGCTGCTCCTACGGGGGTGCGATCGGCTACCTGGGTTTCGACGGCGATCTCGATACGGCGATCCACATCCGCACCGTCGTCGTCAAGGACGGCGTCGCCCACGTGCAGGCTGGAGGCGGCACCGTCGCCGATGCGAACGCCGCGAGGGAGTTCGAGGAGTCCGTGAACAAGGCCAAGGCCGTGTTCCGGGCGATCGAGCTGGCGGCCGCACAGGAGGACTGGGCATGAGAGTCCTCGTGATCGACAACTACGACTCCTTCACCTACAACCTCGTCCAGTACCTGGGCGAGCTCGGCGCGGAGCTCGACGTCGTTCGTAACGACCAGGCTGACGTGAGCGAGCTGCTGGACCGTAAGCCCGAGCGGCTCGTGATCTCCCCAGGTCCATGTACGCCGGCTGAGGCCGGTGTCTCGCGCGAGGCCTCGAGGGCCTTTCCGGAGGCCGGAGTGCCGACGCTGGGCGTCTGCCTCGGTCACCAGGCGATGGTGGAGGCCTTCGGCGGGACGGTGGTTCGCGGCGACCCGATCCACGGGAAGGACGCTCAGATCGAGCACGATGGAAAGACGATCTTCGCCGGCATTGCCAGCCCGATGACCGCGGGCCGCTACCACTCGCTGATCGCTCATCCCGACCTACCCGACGCTTTCGAGGTGAGTGCAACGCTCGGCGACGTGGTGATGGCCGTGCGCCATCGCGGGCTGCCCGCCGAGGGCGTCCAGTTTCACCCGGAGTCCATCCTCACCCCGGATGGGAAGGGCTTGCTCCGCAACTTCCTGGAGGGTGCGTGATGCCAAACGAGGTGCTCACCCGCGCGATCGAATCCATCTGCTCGGGTACTCACCTGTCCTCCGACCACGCCTCGGCCGTGCTCGACGAGGTCATGGAGGGCCGGGCGAGCGAGGTTCAGACTGCCGCCTTCCTGATCGCGCTGCGCGCGAAGGGGGAGACCGTCGCCGAGCTGACCGGGTTGGCCCGGACGATGCGCAGGCTTGCCGCATCGGTCGAGACCGCCCGCGATGAGCTCGTCGATACGGCCGGGACCGGGGGCGGACCCTCGACCTTCAACATCTCAACCGCCGCGGCGCTGGTTGCGGCCGGCGCGGGATGCCCCGTGGCCAAGCACGGGAATCGCTCGAACACAAGCCGCTCCGGCTCGGCCGACCTGCTGGAGGCGCTCGGCGTCGGGATCGAGCTCAGCCCCGACTCGATCGCGCGCTGTATCGACGAGGTGGGTTTCGGCTTCATGTTCGCCCCGCGCCACCACGCGGCGATGAAGCACGTGGCTCCCGCGCGCAAGGAGCTTGCGGTCCGGACCATCTTCAACTTCCTCGGGCCGCTCACCAATCCCGCCGGGGCCAGCCGCCAGCTTCTCGGTGTCTCCGACCGCCGCTATCAGGAAACGGTTGCCGAGGCGCTCTTGGCGCTGGGAACTGAACACGCCCTGGTGGTCTCCGCCGACGATGGCCTGGACGAGATCAGCATTGCGGGCCCCACCCGAATCGTCGAGGTCAAGGCAGGGGGGACAACCGAATGGTTCTGCACGCCGGACGAGCTTGGAATCGACGAAGCGCCGATCGAGGCGATCGCCGGTGGTTCACCCGAGGAGAACGCGGCGGTGGTCCGCTCGGTGCTCGACGGATCGGAGTCCGGCCCCGCACTCGGAGTGGCGTTGGCGAACGCCGGCGCCGCGATCCTCGTGGGCGGCGGGGCAAAGGATCTGCCCGGGGCGGTCGTCCGGGCGCGTGAGACGGTCGAATCTGGCGCGGCAGCGGGTGTGCTCGCCGAGCTCATCGCCCTGACCGGTGATCTAAGTTGAGGTCCCAATGAGCAGGCTTGACGAGCTGGTGAGCAGGACCCGCGAAGGGGTCCGCGAGCGCCGCGCCGAGACCCCGATCGAGGCGCTGGAGGTGCGGTTGTCGGCCCGAATGAGCGGCCGTCCGTTCAAGGAGGCCCTGGTGCGACCAGGTCTCTCCGTGATCGCCGAGTTCAAGCGACGCTCACCCAGCGCCGGGGAGATCAACGGGGCGGTGGATCTGGCCGGGCAGGTGGCAGCGTATGAGCGCGGGGGCGCCGCCGCCCTCTCGATCCTGACCGAGCCGACGGGATTCGGCGGTCACCTCGACGATCTTCGGGCTGCGCGCGCCGCCAGCGAGCTGCCGATCCTGCGAAAGGACTTCGTCGTGGACCCCTACCAACTCGTCGAGGCCGCGGTCAACGGAGCCGACGCCGTGCTGCTTATCGTCGCCGCCCTCTCCCCTGGCGAGCTGGGCGAACTGCACGCGCGAGCCGCGTCGCTCGACCTCGACTCGGTGGTCGAAGTGCACGACGAGGACGATCTCAGGGTCGCCCTGGAGCTCGACGCAGACGTGATCGGCATCAACAACCGCAACCTGCGCGACTTCGTCGTGGACGTGCAGACGACCGAGCGCTTAATCGTGGACGTTCCCGCGGGCAAGACGGTCGTCGCCGAATCGGGTTACGGGAGCCGCGAGGAGGTCGAGGAGCTGGAGCGCATCGGCGTCGACGCCGTTTTGATCGGCGAGGCCCTCATGCGCTCGGAGGATCCCGAGCAGGCCGTCCGTCACTTTCTTATCTCGCCTGAAGGATCTCGTTAGCGACAGTTCAGGGACGGGCCCCAATCTCGCCGCATGCATCACGTCAAGGCGTTCTTCACCCGTCCATTTGGTTCGGCCGCACTGGGCGGTCTCGTTGTCGGCCTGTTCGGCTGGATCGCGATTAGTGCAGGCTGGATCGAGGCATCGCCCGCCGAGGGCGCTGGCGAGCGCTCCGAGTTTGCTTCGACACCCGTCGCGGCTGCGGCTGGTGGCTTGAGCGTCAACGACATCTATCAGCGCACCTCGCCCGGGGTCGCACACATCGAGGCGAGCGGGGTCAATCTGCCCGCGGGCGCGGGCCCGTTCGGCCCCCCCGACCCCTCGCAGGCGGCGACCGGGTCGGGGTTCGTGATCGACGAGGAGGGTCACGTCGTGACCAATGCCCACGTCGTTGACGGCGCGGACGACATCGAGGTGCGACTGGGCGAGAGTGCCGAGAGCTATGAGGCCGAGTTGCTCGGCCAGGACGATTCGACCGACGTCGCGGTTCTGCGCATCGACGCCGGTGAGGATCAGCTCGAGCCACTCGCGCTCGGCCGGTCGTCGGGTCTTGAGGTGGGCGACGAGGTCGTCGCTATCGGCAATCCCTACGGGCTCGACAGCACCGCAACGGCGGGCATCGTCTCAGCGCTGCAGCGCGAGATCAGCGCGCCGAACGGCTTCACAATCAACAACGTGATCCAGACCGACGCGGCGATCAATCCGGGTAACTCAGGCGGGCCGCTGATCGATGGCGAGGGTGAGGTGGTGGGCGTGAACTCCCAGATCGAGTCGCCTGGTGGAGGCAACGTGGGGATTGGCTTCGCGGTGCCGATCGACACGACTCGCGAGATTGCCCAGCAGCTGATCGAGGATGGCAGCGTCGAGCACGCCTTCCTCGGACTGACGGGCGCCGACCTGACGCCCGCCCTCGCCCGGGCCATCAATCTCGACGCCGAGCGCGGAGCGCTGGTGCAGTCACTCGTGCCCGACTCACCGGCGGACGAGGCGGGGATCACGGCCGGCGATGCGGTGATCAACCTCGACGGACAGCGGGTTCGGGTTGGCGGCGATTTGATCCTCGCGATCGACGGAGAGGCTGTGAAGGACATGAGCGAGATCATCGCCAGGGTGGATTCCCGCAAGCCGGGCGAGACGATTGAGTTGACCCTTCTCCGCGCGGGCGATGAGCGCAGGGTCGAAGTCGAGCTCGGCGAGCGCCCGGCAACCGTGCGCGGCTGACCGCCCCAACGCCCGCTCGCATTCGAAGCGCCCTGCCAGACTTGGCCGGGGTTATCGATGCGAGTGAAGTTCTGCGGCATAACGAGGCTTGACGACGCCGAGCACGCGGCGCGCCTCGACGCGTGGGCGATCGGCCTGAACTACTGGGAGGGCAGCGTGCGCCGTTGCGACCCCGAGGTGTCGGCCGAGATCGGTGCGGCGATGCACCGCCGGCTCGAGCTTGTGGGCGTGTTCGTGAACGCCTCGTTCGAGGAGATCGCCCTTGCCGTCGAACGCGACCGGCTCACGATGGTGCAGCTGCACGGTGAGGAGGGACTTGCGTTCTGCACGGAGGTGGGGCGGCGGACCGGCTGCAAGGTCATCAAAGCACTGCGGGTCCGCACCGGGGCCGATGTGGACACCGCTCGTGGCTACCGCGTCGACTTCCACCTGCTCGACGCTCACGAGGAGGGGATGCCCGGTGGCACGGGGCAGACGTTCGACTGGGAGCACCTGCGCCGCCGCGGCACGAGGGTGCCCCTGATCCTCGCGGGCGGGTTGGTGCCCGGCAATGTCGCAGAGGCCATTGACGCGGCCCACCCGTTCGCGGTGGACGTCGCGAGCGGCATCGAGTCGGCGCCGGGGATCAAGGATCACGCGCTGATGAGCGAGTTCGCGCGCGTTGCCGAGGAGGCCGGCGGCCCCACGCCTGTGAAGCCAGTCAGCGAACCGGATCGCTTCCGCGAGTCGCGCGAACGGGACGAGGAACGCCGCGCCGAGGAGGCCGAGGCGCGCCGAATCGAGGCCGGTGAGACCGCCGCCGAGGAAGCCGAGGCCGCTGAGGCCGAGATCCAATGAGCGCGATCGAGCAGAGGTTCGGCAAGTACGGCGGTCGGTTCGTTCCCGAGGTTCTGATGGAGGCGCTCGACGAGCTGACCGCGGCGTGGATCGAGGCGCGCGACGAGGATGACTTTCGTTCCGAGCTCGATCGCCTGCTGCGCGAGTTCGTAGGGCGGCCGACGCCCCTGTACCTAGCCGAGCGCCTGTCCGAGCGCGTGGGCCGCCGCGTCTACCTGAAACGCGAGGACCTCGCGCACACCGGCGCACACAAGATCAACAACGCGGTGGGGCAGGCTCTGCTCGCCGCCAGGATGGGCAAGCGACGCATCATCGCCGAGACGGGGGCGGGTCAGCACGGCGTCGCGACCGCCACCGCCTGCGCGCTGCTCGGCCTCGAATGCATCGTCTACATGGGTACCGAGGACATGCGCCGCCAGGCTCCGAATGTCGAGCGCATGCGCCTGCTGGGGGCAACGGTGGAGCCCGTCGAAGCCGGCGCCCGAACCTTGAAGGAGGCGGTGAGCGCCGCGATTCGCGATTGGGTCACGAACGTGCGGACCACCCACTACATCATCGGGTCGGCTGTGGGTCCGGCCCCGTTTCCCGTTCTCGTGCGCGATCTGCAACGGGTGATCGGCGACGAGGCCCGCGAGCAGACTCTCGCGGCCGAAGGTGCGCTTCCGGCCAGGGTTATCGCCTGTGTCGGCGGAGGCTCGAATGCGATCGGGACGTTCGCTGGATTCGTGGACGACGACGCGGTCGAGCTGATCGGTGTCGAGGCCGCCGGGCGCGGCATCGAAACGGGGGAGCACGGTGCCTCGCTGGTCGCAGGGACCGACGGCGTGCTGCACGGCGCGTTCTCGTCCGTGCTCGCGGACGCCGAGGGCCAGATTCTCGAGGCCCACTCGATCTCTGCCGGCCTTGATTATCCGGGGTCGGGCCCCGAGCACGCGTACCTTCGCGACACAGGCCGAGCCCGCTACGTCGCGGTCACCGACGACGACGCGGTCCGCGCCTTCCGCGAGTTGGCGCGCCTGGAGGGAATCGTCCCTGCGCTCGAGCCTTCACACGCGATCGCGTGGCTGCTGGCCGACCAGGGAGCGCCGAATGGTGGGTACGACCTGTTGACCCTGAGCGGCCGTGGCGACAAGGACCTCGCCGAAGTCACCGCGCGTCTCGCCGAGCTCAATGGCTGAGGCTGGCGCGGCGCGGATCGTCGCCGCTTTCGAGAAGGCGCGTGGTGAGGGCCGGGCGGCGCTGATGCCCTACATGATGGGCGGCTACCCGAGCACGGAGACGGCGCTCGCAATCGCCGAGGCGTACCGCGCATCCGGCGCGGAGATCATCGAGCTGGGCGTCCCGTTCTCCGACCCGCTGGCCGACGGCCCGGCGATCCACACCGCTGCGACCGCCGCACTGGCAGCCGGCTCCGATTTCGATGGCGTCCTTGCCATCGCCCGGAGCGTCGGCGCCGACGTGCCCACCGTGCTCATGGTCTACGCGAATATGGTGGTGCGCCGCGACCCGGCCGAGCTCGCGGGCGAGCTGGATGCGCACAACGTCGCGGGGGTGATCGTGCCGGACCTCCCGCCGGAGGAGGCGGGCCAGTTGATCGCCGCACTGCGCGAGCGCGGGCTCGCCTTCATCCCCCTGGTCGCCCCGACCACAAAGCCCGCGCGCCGCCGGGACATCGCGGCGGCAGCGGAGGGCTTCATCTACGTTGTCTCCGACACCCGTACCACCGGCGAGCGCGACTCGTTGCCTGCGGAGCTCGGCGAGTTGGTCGCCGCGACTAAGGAGGACTCCGCCGTGCCGGTTGCCGTTGGCTTCGGGATCGGGACCGCGGAGCAGGTTGCCGAGGTGGGCGGCATTGCGGATGGAGTGATCGTCGGCTCGCGCCTGGTGCGCGCTGTCACCGAGTCCGCGGGCGAGGCCGATGCCGTGACGGCCGTAAGCGAGTTCATTTCCGCCGCACGCGCTGCTCTGGCAGCCGGCTGAGATAGGCTCCCGGCCGATGCGACTGATGATGTTCAACGCCGTCGGGGCCATCCTGGCTGTGACCGCGTACGCGTTCAGCCTCGGCGGCACGCTGGCCGCGATGATCTACCTCTTCGTGCTTTTCAACGGTGTGCTGGATCGCTGGGCGCAGCCCATGATCGAGCGCCTGCGCCCGTAGCGCCCGAGGGGTGCGACTGGGAGTTCTCACCGGGGGCGGCGATTGCCCCGGACTGAACGCGGTGATCCGTGCGGTCGTGCGCAAGGGGGTGGGCGAATACGGGCACGAGTTCCTCGGCTACCGCGACGGATGGCGTGGCCCACTCGAGGGTGTGAGTCGCCCGCTGGGTGTTCCCGAGGTTCGCGGCATCCTGCCTCGCGGAGGCACGATCCTCGGATCGTCGCGAACGAACCCGATCTCGGAGGAGGGGGGAGTCGACCGGATCGTCGCAACGCTCGAGCGCGACGCGGTCGACGGCCTGATCGCGATTGGCGGCGAGGACACCCTGGGGGTCGCCACCAGGCTCCACGAGGCCGGGGTGAACGTCGTCGGGGTGCCGAAGACCATCGACAACGACCTCGGCGCCACCGACTACACGTTTGGCTTCGATACGGCCGTGAACATCGCGATGGGATCGATCGACCGCCTACATACGACGGCCGAGAGCCACAAGCGGACGTTGATCGTCGAGGTCATGGGCAGGCATGCGGGCTGGATCGCGCTGCATGCGGGCCTCGCCGGCGGCGCCAACGTGATCCTGATCCCGGAGCACCCGTTCGACCTCGAGCGAGTCTGCGGCTACATCGAGCGGCGTTTCGAGGACCAGTACGCGCCGATCGTGGTGGTCTCCGAGGGTGCGGAGCCAATTGGCGGCATGCCGATCGCGGATCCAGGAGCGACCGATGCCTTTGGGCACGTGCGTCTTGGCGGCATCGGTCAATGGCTGGAGGCCGAGATCGAGCAGCGCACCGGCCACGAAGCGCGCGCCACGGTCCTCGGTCACGTCCAGCGTGGCGGCACTCCCACGGCCTTCGACCGGGTGCTCGCCACCCGGTTCGGCCTCCACGCGATCGACGCCGCGCACGAGGGCGCGTGGGGCAAGATGACCGCCCTGCGCGCGACCGATATCGAGCTGGTGGAACTCGCTGACGCAACGATTGCGCTGAAGCTCGTGCCCGTGTCGTTCTATCGCGAGGCCGAGGTCTTCTTCGGGTGAGGCGCCGTGCCACCGCAGTCGCCTTTGCGGTAATGGTGAGCGGGATCGGAGCATGCGCCGAGGATCTGGGGACGCTCTCGGGGGCGACGCTTACGGTGTACGTAAGCGTTCCGCTGAGCGGCCCGGCACGCGAGGAGGGACAGGCGATCGCGGATGCTGCGCAAAAGGCCCTTGATGCAGCTGGCGGTAAGGCGGGAAGCGTGGAGCTACGGACCGAGACCCTTGACGTCGCGGGCCGCAACGAGTCGCGCTTCGACCCGGTCACAGCGGCGGCCAACGCGCGAACCGCCGCCGAGGACTCGACCGCCATCGCCTATATCGGGGAGCTCGACTCCGGTGCTACGCGCACGTCGCTCCCAATCACCAACGCGGCGGGCATCCTCCAGGTCGCGGCTGGGAGCGGGGCCAGCGACCTGGTGACCGAGGAGACGTTCAGCGACGACGTGCCGCTGGACGCTCAGCCCACGGGCACACGGACCTATGTTCAGCTCGCTCCGACCTACGATCCCGGCGAAAAGCCGGCCGCGATCGATCCCACCGCACTGGGCGCGCAGGCGATGGAACTCATCCTCGAGGCGATCGAGGGCGCGGAGGACCCGACCGACCGTGAATTTGTCGTCGACGCGGCGTTCTCTGACCCTACCGTGAGCCCGACGGGCGAGCTTCGCTAGTACCGGCCTACCTGCCCAGCAGATCTTGAAGCGCGGCGTCTAGCTCCGTGAAGCGAAATCGAAAGCCCTTGTCCAGGGCGCGCCGGGGCACCACGCGCAGGCTCGCGACGACGAAGTCCGCCACCTCGGGGCCGCGGAGTGCCGCCACCGCGAACTTCGGTGCCGGCACAAAGGCGGGGCGGCGCAGCGCCTTGCCCAGCGCCTTCGAGAAGGCCTTGTTCGTAACCGGATTCGGCGCCGCTGCGTTGAACACACCACGCGCGGACTCACTGTCGAGCGCCCAGAGCAGCATGCCGACCTCGTCGTCCAAGTGGATCCACGGCATGTACTGCTCGCCGCCTGCGAGTGATCCTCCCACGCCCAGCTTGAACGGGGGCAGCAGTTGCTTGAGAAGGCCCGATTTCGGATCGAGAACCAAGCCGGTGCGCGTGATGGCCAATCGCAGCCCCGCAGATTCCACCTCGCGCGCCGCCGCCTCCCACGCAACCACGACCTGCGCCAGAAAGTCGCTGCCGGGAGCCCGGTCCTCGTCGAGGATCGCATCGCCCGCCTTCAGTCCGTAGATGCCAACGGCCGCCTGGCTCACGAGCACCCGCGGTTTGGGCTCGGCGGCGAGCATCGCGTCGACCAGGTTCTTGGTCGCACGTTCGCGGGTATCAAGGATGCGCCGTTTGACCTCGGCGTTCCACCGCTGGTTGATTTCCTCGCCGATCAGGTTGATCACGCCGTCGACGCCGGCGAGCGCCTCGGTGGGGGGGCGCTCGCTGATGGGTTGCCAGGCGTGCCAGGTGACGGTCGGGTTCGTCGCGCGAGCACGCTCGGGGTCGCGTGAGAGGCCTACCACCTCATCGCCCCGTGCGAGGAGCGCGTCGCTCACGGCCTTGCCGATCGCTCCGGTTGCACCAGTGATCAATACCCGCATTCTCAGATCCTCCCGCCTAGTTCAAAGTTGAGCTGGCCGTACACCCGCTACTCGAGGGTTGAAAAGGTGCCCGTCTCCTCGGAGACGCGCGCGATTCCCTCCCGCCTTGCCTCCTCGACCACTGCCTTCGCCACCGCCGGCGCTACGTCGCGATCGAAAACGGAGGGGATGATGTAGTCCTCGCTCAGATCCTCGTCGGTGACGACCTCCGCGATTCCCTTGGCCGCGGCCAGCTTCATCGGCTCGGTGATCCGCGCCGCGCCCGCATCCAGGGCACCCCGGAAGACGCCCGGGAAGCAAAGAACGTTGTTGATCTGGTTCGGGTAATCGGACCGGCCCGTGGCCATGATCCGTACGTAGGGTGCGGCGTCCTCGGGCATCACCTCGGGGGTGGGGTTGGCCATCGCGAAGACGATCGCGTCGTCGGCCATCCGCTCGAGGCTGGACGCGTCGATGATTCCCGGCCCGGAGAGGCCGACGAACACGTCGCAGCCGTCGATCACCTCGGCCGGCTGCCCGTCGAGCTTGTCGGGGTTGGAGTTCTCCGCGTACCACCGCTTGATGTCGGTCATCTCGCCGTTTTGGTAGTCGGCGCGCTCGGTCGACAGGGCACCCTGCCGATCGCAGCCGATCACGTGCTCGACCCCGGATGCGAGCATCATCTTCGTTACCGCAACGCCGGCGGCGCCAAGCCCGACGACAAGCACCCGCAGGCTCTCGATCGGCTTGTTCACGATCTTCAGGGCGTTGAACAGAGCCGCCATCGTCACCACAGCGGTGCCGTGCTGGTCGTCGTGGAACACCGGGATGTCGAGGGTCTCCTTCAGGCGATCCTCGATCTCGAAACAGCGCGGCGCCGAGATGTCCTCGAGGTTGATGCCGCCGAAGGTCGGGGCCATGAGCTGGACGACCTCGATGATCTTCTCGGGGTCGTTGGTATCGAGGCAGATTGGGAAAGCGTCGATCCCGGCGAACTCCTTGAAGAGCATCGCCTTGCCCTCCATCACTGGCATCGCCGCTTCTGGGCCGATGTCCCCCAGCCCGAGCACCGCGGAGCCGTCGCTCACCACGGCGACGGTGTTCTTCTTGATCGTGAAGTCGAAGGCCTTCTGGCGGTCGGCGGCGATCTCCTGGCAGACCCGTGCGACGCCGGGCGTGTAGGCCATCGAGAGGTCGTCGCGTGTCTTCAGCGGGTACTTGTTGTGCTGTTCGATCTTGCCTCCGCGGTGCATCGCCATCGTCCGGTCCACGTAGTCGAGGACGCGGGCGCCGCGGGTGGAGCCGATCGCGCGCATGATCTGTTCCCAGTGCTCCAGGTCGCGGGCGTCGATCGTGAACTCGCGGACCCGCTTGCCCTCGCTGCCCGCGCCCGGTACGAGGTCGACGCCCTGCAGGGCACCGCCGGCCTCCGCGATCTGCGCGGTCAGGATGCCGAGCGGCTCCTTACGTGCATCCAGCTCGACGCGGACGACGACGGAGTACTGGGCGGAGACGGAGGTGGTGGCCATTGGCGGAGAAATATATGGATGGCTCACTTCCGGACCTGGCCGCGTGAGTAGATCGGGTATACGCTTCGCCGGAAGGAGTAGGGGTGAGCTGGAGACGAATGGCAGCCGTGGCAACGGCCGGCGTGGCCGGGCTGACGGTGGCCGCGGTCACGGCGCAGGGCGCGCCGCCGCCGAATATGAAGGGGGCCGTGGGCGACGTGTTTTCGTTCGCGACTTCCCAGAGCAACAACAACGGCCCCGCTCTTTCACCGGGCTTTCCTTTCGGCGATCAGGCGTCCGTCGCCAGGTGTCCCGGCGGAACCAGTCCCACCGGGTTCGGCCTGACCTGGTCGTTCGAAGCGCCGGCGGACCCCGCCACCACTCCGGCGGCGATTCGGATGCTGGCTCCCCCCACGGTCGCTGACCGCGAGCGTGCGGTCAGTGGCACCGGCACCTCCGACACCGATGCGCAGTTCTCGAGGTTCAGGACCGAGGCGAGATGCCTGGCCGGAAAGGCGCGCCGGCATTTCCGGCGCTCCAGGGGGTACGGGTCCGTGGCGAGTCAGCAGGTCGACAACAACGGAGCCACGATCAGCTCCGGGCCGGTTCGCGCCCGATGCACCAAGAGGACACGGGCGGTCGGCTGGTTCAGCAGCTTCGGGCTCGAGGACTACAACCTCGGCACCGAGTTCGTCATCCAGCTCGCCTCGGCTCACGTTCAGGGCCGCAACGTGACGATCGTGCAGGAGTCGGACGTCGACGCGGAGCGATTCGTCCCCGTCAGCGGGGCGATCTGCCTGCGCAGTCCGAAGGCACGGGGCCTGAAGATCGCGATCCGCCAGGCCCGCAGCTCAGCCGATACCAGTGGCCAGGCGAACAACGCGGGCGGCGTCGTACCGCTGCCGCCAGTGACCGCGAAATGCAGGCGGGGCGAGCGGGTGGCGTCGGGCGGTGGGTTCTGGCGATTCGTGAATCCGGTGAACCCCGCCGTCACGCCCGCTCAGCTCCAGGAGGTCGACCTCGCGCCGCGCAAGGTGACGATCGAGGGCGGATCCGATACTCGCGCCGATCGCTCGATCCTGATCGCCCAAGCGGTCTGCCTGAAGCGGGTCTAATCGCGCGGTCGGCGGCGATCTCCTGGCAGACCCGCGCGACTCCGGGCGTATACGCCCGGAGTCGCGCGTCTTCAGCGGGTACTTGTTGTGCTGCTCGATCTTGCCGCCGCGGTGCATCGCCATCGTGTGGTCGACGTAGTCGAGGACGCGGGCGCCGCGGGTGGAGCCGATCGCGCGCATGATCTGCTCCCAGTGCTCGAGGTTGCGGGCATCGATCGTGAACTCCCGCGCCCGCTTGCCCTCGCTGCCTGCGCCCGGCACGAGGTCGACACCCTGCAGGGCGCCGCCGGCCTCGGCTATCTGGGCGGTCAGCTTGCCCAGCGGCTCCTTACGTGCATCCAGCTCGACGCGGACGACGACGGGGTACTGGGCGGAGACCGAGGTGGCGGCCATGGGCCGGGAAATATATGGTTAGCCTTCAAGACAACGAGCTGGGGGAGTGTGGGTGGCATGGGTTTGAGGAAGAGTGGCAACGCCATGGCGGGGGTCATCGTCGTGCTGGCATGCGTTGGAGCAGGCACGGTTCAGGCGGCCAAAGGACCCAGTGTCAAGCTCGTAGCCAGCCCGCTCGTCTCGTTCGCCTCGAATCAGACCAATAACAACGGCCCCGCCGTACGCGGTCCTCTCGTCTTCGCGCAGTGCCCGGGCAACAAGGTGCTGGCCGGTGCTGGCATGCGCTGGGAATACATCAATGCCACATCGCCCAGCAACGCGCCGGCGGCGATCATCGCCCTCGTGCGCAATCCAAACGAATCCGTCGGCGGCATCGGCGCTTCCGACACAGATGCGGATGCATCGGTCTACAGGGCCGAAGCGACCTGCCTGCCGGGCTCACTTCGCAGCAGGATCAAGTTGCGCGACAAGGAACGAACGTTTGCCAGCCCCCAGATCGACAACAACGGGTCTTACATCCAGTCGGGGGTGCACCGGGCAAACTGCAGGAACAAAGAGCGGCTGATTGGCTGGTCCAACGCCATCGGCACCAGCGGGCAGGACCCGGGCAGCGACGCGGTCTACGAGATCGACTCGGTACGCATGCGCGCGAAGGCGGTCGAGATGGTTTTCAACTCAGACGTCGACGCGACGACTGTCACCAACACCCTCACCGCGGTCTGCCTGAGAAAGCCAGGCGCCGTCGGCCTCAAGGTCAGGGTCCGGAGCAAGTCACGCACGTTCCACTCCGGCCCTCAGGTCACAAACGGCATGGGCGTCGTCGTCTCGCCGTCGGTAAGGGTCAAGTGCAAGAAGGGCGAAGGCGTCCTCTCCGGTTCGAGTTATTGGCGCACCGCGAATCCGGACAGCCTGACTCGTGTCTTTCAGCTCCAGGACATCGATCTCGCCCGAAGGTCGGTGCGGGTGCGCGGTGGTTCCGATACGAATGCCGATACCGCGACCTTGAAGGCGCAGGCCGTCTGCCTGAGCAAGACGTAGGAGCGGTCTCGCCTATCTGGGTTCGGGACTGGCAGCGGCCGAGTCCGATCTGTGGTTAGCTTCAAGCCAATGAATTTGGGGGTTCAGATGGGTTCCAGGGTCAGGTTGTTTGGGGTTGCGTTTCTTGCCGGGTTACTAGTGGCCGGCGCGGCTTACGCGGCGAAGCCGGTGAAGCTGTCGGTTGTCGCGAACGACGGCTACGCCGAGGACACGTCGACGCAGGCAAACAACAACGGGTCCGCCGTCGTTGTCTCGGGTAGCAAGTCCGATCTCGTCGTGTGCCCTCCCAAGGGTGAGCCGGTCTCGGGTGGAGCCCTCTGGAGCTTCTCAGCGCCAGATGTTCCGGGCACGACGCCCGCGGCGATCCGTGCGATCAGTGTCTTTCCCGACGCCTTCAGCGAAGGCATATCGCCGGTGTTCGCAAGCGGGAGTTCGGACACCCGTGCGGCGACGTCGGAGCTCACGACCGAGGTGATGTGCTTGCACGGGCCCCTTCGCAAGTCGCTCAAACTGCGAACGGTGGAGCGGACATTCGCCAGCGCCCAGGACGACAACAACGGCGCCGCGATCAGCTCTGGACCCGTCAAGGCGAAGTGCAAGGGGAAGGAGCGAGCGATCGGCTGGTTCAACAGATTCGCCGTCTTCGACGGCGGCGTTGACCGCGTCCTGCAGCTCGATTCCGTGCGGGTGCGCAGCCGCTCGGTGACCGGAATTCTCGATTCGGACCACGACGCGACCACGGCGACCTCGCTGATCACCGCGGTCTGCCTGCGAAACCCGAAGCGCCGCAACGTCGCGGTGCGGATCCGCAAGGCGTCGAAGTTCATCGCGCCAAGCGACCAGAGCAACAACGCGGGTGGCGTGCTTCAGGTCCCACCGGTCAAGGCTCGCTGCAAGAAGGGCGAGCGACTCGCCTCCGGCGGTGGCTACTGGAGCTTCACCAACCCGACCGTGCCGGGCGAGACCCTCGCACAGCTGCAGTCGATCGATCTCCGGAAAAAGAGCGTCATCGTCGAGGGCGGCTCGGACACCGACGCCGCTCGCTCGACGCTGACCGCGCAGGCGATCTGCCTGAAGAAGCTGTGACCGCGTAGCGGATCCACTCGCGGCGCCTGAAAGCGCCACGATGACGCACGACGACCGCCTGTGTGAAGTCGCCGCGCGCGGAGGCGTTCAGGGGTCGAGTCGCCTGCATAAGATCGGTTCGTGGCCGTTCCGACCGACGAGCTCTTCCTGATCGACGGTAACTCGCTCGCCTACCGGGCGTTCTTCGCCCTGCCCGAGTCGATCGCGACCGCCGACGGGCGCCCTACCAACGCCATCTACGGCTTCGCGTCGATGATGACCAAGCTGCTGACCGATCACCGGCCCGCGGCGGTGATCGTCGCCTGGGACCGGGGGATGTCCGGTCGCGACACGGACTACCCGGAGTACAAGGCCGGGCGCCGTTCGCGCCCGGACCTGCTCAAGGAACAGTGGCCGCACCTGGCTCCGCTCGCGGAGGCATTCGGGTTTCGCAACGTGGACGTGGAGGGCTACGAGGCCGACGACGTGATCGCGACCCTCACCAGGGTCGCGCGTGAGGCAAAGCGCCCGGTGATGATCGTCTCCGGTGATCGCGACGTATACCAGCTCGTCGGCGACGGGGTACGCGTGATGACCACCTCGCGCGGCGTGACCGACACCAAGATCTACGATGCCGACGGCGTGCTCGAGCGCTACGGCGTCGCGCCGGAACTCGTGCCGGACCTGATCGGCCTCAAGGGCGACAAGTCGGACAACATTCCGGGAGTCCCCGGCATCGGCGACAAGACGGCCGCTGAGCTCCTGCAGCGCTTCGGATCGCTCGAGGAGGTGCTGGGTTCGGTCGACGAGATTTCCGGCGCCAAGCGCAAGGAGAATCTCGCCAAGCACGCCGAGGACGCCAGAATCTCGAAGCGCCTCGCCACGATGAAGCTCGACGTAGGCGTTCCTGACGATCTCCTCGACGACGGCGCCTCCGGACCCGACCTGAGCCGACTTCGGGACTTCGCCGCGGAGTTCGAGCTGCGGGCGATCATCCAGCGCCTCGAGGAGGAGTACGAGGGGGTCGTGCCCGGCCGCAGCGTCGACGAGACGATCGAGGTCGAGGCGGTGGAGGGAACCCTTGGCGACCTCGCCGAGGGGCCGACCTCGCTTGCGATCGCGGGCGGGCGCCTCGGGGCTACTGACGGCCAGAAGCTGATCACGGCGGACGTTGGCGAGCTCGCGGGGCTCGCCCGGGAGCTCGGGGGGCGCCCGCTGGTCGCCCACGACGCCAAATCATTGGGAGGCGGGGGTCGGCGCGGGCTGTTTGCGGCAGCTCGCGCCGGCGCGCTGGTGCTCGACCACGACACGATGATCGGCGCCTACCTCGTCGACCCGGCGCGTCGTACGTACGTGATTGAGGAACTGGCGGCCGACGCCGGAATCGCGGTGCGTTCCGGAACGGCGGCGCCGTCCGACGACGGGCAGCTGGCGCTGGGTGAGGAGTCCGAGGAGGTCGCGGACCCCTCCGTGGAGGCGCGGCTTGCCTGGGAACTCGCCGAGCTCCAGCGCGCGCAGCTCGCCGAGTTTGGGCTCGAGCGCGTGATGCGGGAGGTCGAGTTGCCCCTCATCGAGATCCTGGTGGCGATGGAGAAGGTGGGACTCGGACTAGATACCGAACGTCTGGCGGCGATCGGCCAGGGCATGGAAAGCCGAATCGCGGAGCTCGAGGCTGAGATCTACGAGGCGGCGGCCCACGAGTTCACGATCGGTTCGCCCCAGCAGCTGGCCGAGGTGCTGTTCGTGGAGCTCGGCCTAACCCGCAAGCGGCGAGGCAAGACTGGGTTCTCCACCGATGCTCGGGTGCTCTCCCAGATCCGCGACGAGCACCCGATCGTTCCGGCCGTCGAGCAATGGCGCGAGCTGACCAAGCTCAAAAACACCTACCTCGACGCGCTCCCCGGCCTGATCGACATCGAGACCGGCCGCATCCACACCACGTTCAACCAGGTCTCGGCCGCGACTGGGCGGCTGTCGAGCACCAACCCTAACCTCCAGAACATCCCGATCCGTTCGGAAGTGGGGCGCCCCGTCCGCTCCTGCTTCGTTGCAGCCGATGGCAAGCGACTGCTCTCGTGCGACTACAACCAGGTTGAGCTGCGGGTGCTCGCTCACGTGGCCGGAGAAGACGTCCTGCGTGAGATCTTCGCGTCGGGTGAGGACGTTCATTCGGCGACCGCCGCTGGCATCATCGGAGCCGACCCGAACGCGATCACCCCGGCCGAGCGCTCGAAGGCGAAGATGGTCAACTACGGGATTGCCTACGGGTTGACCGACTTCGGGCTGGCCGATCGGCTGGGAATCTCGCGCGAGGAGGCTCGCGTCTACATCGAGCGCTATTTCGAGCGGTTCCCGGCCGTGCAGCGCTTCATCGACGAAACTATCGCGAAGGCCAAGGACGACGGGTTCGTGACGACCCTCATGGGCCGGCGCCGCCGCATTCCGGAGCTGCGCTCGAACCAGCGCCAGCGGCGGTCCCTCGGCGAGCGACTGGCTGTGAACACGGTGATCCAGGGCACCGCCGCGGACATCATCAAGCTGGCGATGGTGCGGTGTCATCGTGCGCTCGCCGACGCCGGGCTGGAGACACTGCTCGTGCTGCAGATCCACGACGAGCTTCTCTTCGAAGGTCCAACGGCCGAGATGGATGCCGCGACGGAGATCGCCGTACGCGAGATGCGAGATGCATTCGAGCTCAACCCTCCGCTCGAGGTGGACTCCGGCGTCGGCCGCGACTGGCTCGAGGTGAAGTGATGGACCGGGGAGTGGCGGTGCTCTGCATGGCTGCCGTGGGCGGCCTGATCGCGGCCCAGCCGGCAGTGAACGCCGGCCTTGGGCGCTCCACAGGCAGCCTCGCCGCGGCCCTCGTCTCGTTCGCTGTCGGGACCCTCTTGCTGGCGGGCATCGTGCTTCTCGCCGGCGAGGCGGGCGGGGTGGACGCCGCGTTCAGCGTCCCCTGGTACTACCTGCTCGGGGGCGTTCTCGGCGCAGCCTACGTCTTTACGGCGCTCGTGGTCGTCAAGTCGATCGGCGTCGGCGGAGTTGCGGCCGCCACTATCACCGGCCAGCTCGTCGCCTCCGTTGCGCTCGACCGGATTGGCTTCCTAGGCCTCGACGAAATCCCGATCACATGGGACCGCATCGCCGGCATCGGCCTTCTGCTGATCGGAACGTTCCTGATCGTCCGTTAGGCGCGCGCGAGCGATCTCTCCGGCGCGCCAACCCGGGCGCGATCGCGCGCAAAGTCCGGGTGGGCGATCCGCAGGTAGTGCTCGAACGACCACTCGAGAAAGCGGCGCCGGCCCGCCGCGGCGACGATTCCGCGCTGTGCCCGGGGCGGAAAGCGCGGCACCAACCGCTGCATGCGCAGCAGCCAGCGGAATTTCCACTCGTGTGAGTCGTTGAACTCCGCGTAGTCGGCCATTGCCGTTTCGCGGTCCTTGCGTCCCTCGACCACCGCTCGGAGCTCGTCGCCCAGGGCGATGGCGAAGTAGAAGGCGGTCCGGATGCCCTCGGCCGTCAGCGGGAGGCAATGGCCGGCGGAATCGCCACAGAAGAAGACTCCCGCCTCTGTCGCCGGGCGCAGCTTGTGCGGGATCCAGTTGCCCTGGTAGCCGATCGCGTCGCGCTCGAGGTCTTCGGCGAGTAGCACCGTCGTGTCCTTGACGTGAAAGCCCGGGTCGAACGAGCCGACGCCGATGCGCGTTTCCTCGCCCGCCGGAAAGCTCCAGCTGTAACCGGCCGGAACGTAGCGGCGGTCGATCCAGATCTCCATGTCGTCGCCCGAGCCCGGCGGGTGAACCTCGAGCCCGCGGGAGAGCGGCGCGTCGGGCGGCTGGAACATCGAGCCGAGCACCCGCTTCCAGCCAAGCGCGTCAACCACCAGGGGTGCCGCGACCTCGCCACGGTCGGTGACCACCGTGACAGTTCCGTCGACGGCGATCCGCTTGCCCTCGACCTTGGCGGTTTCGAATTCGGCGTCGCCCTGGTCGGCGAGGATCGCGCAGAGCTCCTTGTAGTCGAAGGTGGAGAAGCTCCAGGGGAGGCCGTAGCGGCTGGTGCCGTGTGGAGTGTGAACCACGAGCTCGTCGAAGCGCTGGCGGGCCGAGCCCTCCAGGCCCATCGCCTCTAGCCACCCGGTCGGGATGCCGCAGGCCGATGTCTGGCGCTCGCCGATCTCGTAGCGGTCGAGCACCAGCACCCGGGACCCGGAGCCCGTTAGCTGCCGAGCGATCGTCAATCCCGCGAAGCTCGCACCGCACACGATGACGTCGAAATGACCCGAAATCGGCGTCCTCAAGGCGCCACGCTTTGTCGCTCTCACCGGCATGCGCGAGGCAGTTTGTCATCATTGGGCGTTCGTGCCCGCGACCGAAGCTGTAATCGACCCTGCAATCGAGGCTCCCGCCTCCAACGGCTCCACCGACCTGATGATCGAGGTGGACGGTCGCCTCGTTCCCAATTACGCCGCCACGATCAAGCCCTTCGAGGAGGGCGATGTCGTCTCCGGCGAGGTGGTTCGCATCGACAAGGACGAGGTCCTCGTCGACATCGGCTTCAAGTCCGAAGGCGTCATCCCGGCCAACGAGCTTTCGATTCGCCGCTCGGTCGATCCGGCCGAGGAGGTCTCGCTCGGAGAGCAGGTCGATGCTCTCGTCCTCACCAAGGAGGACCAGGAAGGTCGCCTGATTCTTTCCAAAAAGCGCGCTCGCTTCGAGAAGGCCTGGCGCAAGATCGAGGCTGCCGCCGAGACCGGCGAGCCCGTGGAGGGCACCGTGATCGAGGTCGTCAAGGGCGGCCTGATCCTCGATCTCGGGGTCCGAGGGTTCCTGCCCGCCTCGCTGGTCGACATCCGCCGCGTCCACAACCTCGACGAGTTCAAGGCCCAGACCCTCGAGTGCAAGGTGATCGAGCTGAACCGTTCGCGCAACAACGTCGTCCTCTCCCGCCGCGCCGTGCTCGAGGAGGAGCGCAAGGAGGTTCGCGAGCAGATCCTCGAACGCCTGCAGCCTGGCCAGATCGTCGAGGGCAAGATCTCAAACATCGTCGACTTCGGTGCCTTCGTGGATCTCGAGGGCATCGACGGCCTGATCCACATCTCCGAGCTCAGCTGGAGTCATGTCAACCACCCTTCCGAGATCCTCGAGATCGGCGCCGACGTGCGGGTGAAGGTGCTCGATATCGATCGTGACCGCCAACGCATCTCGCTCGGCCTCAAGCAGACGCAGGAGGATCCCTGGCAGAAGGTGCTCAACGAGTACCGCCAGGGCGACGTGCTCGAGGGCAAGGTCACGAAGGTCGTCGCTTTCGGCGCCTTCATCGAGATCGTGCCCGGGGTCGAGGGGCTTGTCCACATCTCCGAGCTCGCCGAGCACCACGTCGAGCAACCGGGCGAGGTCGTCCAGCCTGGTGAGGAAAAGTGGGTGCGAATCCTCGAGATCGACGAGGAGCGTCGGCGCATCTCGCTATCGATCAAGCGCGCCGAGACTAAGAACACGGCGTTTAGCGACCTGATTCCCGACGAGCTCAAGCGCGAGATCGCGCAGCAGCCACAGGCCGAAGCCGAGGAGCCCGTCCCCGGCGGCGCGGACGTGCCCGACCTCGCGCTCTCCGAGGAAGTCTTCACGGAGGTGCCTCCGGCCGAGCCCGAGGCACCCGCCGAGGCCGCTCCCGAGACGCCCCAGCCCGAGGCGGTCGTCGAGCCCGAGCCCGCCGCTGAGCCCGAGCCCGCCGCTGAGCCCGAGCCCGCCGCTGAGCCCGAGCCCGCCGCTGAGCCCGAGCCCGCCGCTGACGTCCCCGCCGACGACGACCAGGCGGGCTGAGGCCGGCGCCTTGACGGCGCCGGCATTCATCGGTCTGACCGGAGCTATCGCCTCCGGCAAGTCCGCCGCGCTGGAAGCGTTCGAACGCTTGGGCGCCGCCACGCTCTCCACGGACGCAGCGGCGAACGAATTAATCGCCTCGCCGGCGATGCGCGACCGCCTCGTCGAGCGCTGGGGCGACCAGATCGCCCCGGGCGGGACCGTGGATCGCGAGCGAGTGGCAGCGGTCGTCTTTGCCGATCCTGAGGAGTTGCGCTGGCTCGAGTCGACCCTGCATCCGATCGTCGGCGAGCGCGTGGTGGGGTGGCGTGCAGAGTTGCCACGGGAAACGGAACTAGCGGTGGTCGAAGTACCGCTGCTGTTCGAAGCCGGCATGGAGGCGTTCTTCGACGCCACCCTTGCCATCGCCGCCGCTGCGAGCGTCAGGGCGGAACGGGGTGACGCGCGCGGCACGGCCGACCTGGCGGCGCGCGAGGCACAGCAGCTTCCGGCGAATGAAAAGGCCGAACGGGCGACGTTCGTCGTTAACAACGACGGAACGCCGGAGGAGCTCGAGGCCGCGCTCCGCGAGTTGTGGCCACGCCTGGTCGCATCCGGGGGAGGACACGCCCCGTGACCGGGCCCCGGTTGCTCATCTTCGGAGTTGCCCTGATCGGGGCAGTCGTCTTCGCCATCAGCCGCATCGACTTCGGCGAGGCGATCAAGGAGGTGACGCTGCCGCTGCGCCACGACGACATCATCCGCCAGCAGGCCAGGGAAAAGGACATGGATCCAGCGCTGATCGCCGGCGTGATCTACGAGGAGTCGCGGTTTCTCGATCAGACGTCGAACGCCGGAGCGCGCGGCCTGATGCAGATCACCCACGACACGGCCGACACGATCGAGACGCTGAGCGGCGGCTCGACCTTTGTCTACGACGATCTCGCCAACCCCGACCTCAACATTCGTTATGGGACCTTCTATCTCCGCTACCTCCTCGACCAGTACGGAGGCAACGAGGTCGCGGCGCTCGCGGCCTACAACGCCGGCCCGGGGAACGCTGACGCCTGGGGTGGCTCCGACCTCGAAACCGGTGACATTGAGTTCCCTGAGACGCGCAGCTACGTCGAAAACGTGCTCGAGCGCCGCGACGAGTACCGGAAGAACTACGCCAGGGAGCTGGGCCTCTAGGGTCCAGGCCTCCGGGCGTGGAACTCTTCGTCGCCTGGATCGCGTGCCCGCTCCTGCTCGCGCTGCTGTGCGTGGGCTGTGGGCTCGCCACCGAGCACTCCGCGCGGGTGAGCCTCCCTCGTGCTCTCGTTCCGTGCGCCGGGTTCGCGGCACTCGTCGTGACCGGGCAGTACACCGCGTATCTGGACCTCACCGCTGAGCTGACCGTTCCGGTCCTCTGCGCGGTGGCGCTGCTGGGCTTCTTCGTAGGCTGGCACAGGCTGCAGCCGGTTGGGCCCGGGGCATGGGGACTCGCAGCCGTCGCGCTCGCCCTGGCCTCTTACGCGGCCCCGATCGTCGCCTCCGGTGAGGCCACCTTCGCCGGCTATATCAAGCTCGACGACACTGCCACATGGCTGGCCTTCACCGATCAAGTGATGGAGCGGGGGCGCGACATCGACCCGCTGGCGCCCTCCAGCTTCGAGGCGACGCTCGCAGTGAATATCGGCGAGGGGTATCCGATCGGGGTGTTCGTGCCACTGGGAGTGGTCGCTAGCCTGACGGGTCAGGACCCCGCGTGGCTTGTGCAGCCGTATATGGCCTTCACCGGCGGGTTGCTCGCGCTCGCCCTGTTTGCGCTTGCCCGCACCATCCTGGCCGGCCCGCGACGAGCGGCCCTGGTTGCCGGACTTGCAGCGCAGCCCGCGCTGCTCTACGGCTACTACCTGTGGGGCGGGATCAAGGAGGTCGCAGCCGCGGCCATGGTCGCGACGCTGGCGGCAGGCGTGGGATGGGCACACCAGCGACGCTTCGACCCCGGATCGATCACCGTGCTCGGACTCGTCGCCGGGGGGCTTGTCGGCGTGCTGAGCCCAGGCGGGCTCGCCTGGGCGCTGCCTCCCCTGCTCGCCGGACTGGCGCTGGCGCTGCGCGAACTCGGACGCAGGGTCGCGCTTAAGCGTGCGACGGTGCTGGCGGTGGTTCTGGCCCTTTCGTCTCTGCCGGTGGTGGCAGGCGGAGCCATCCCGCCGCCGACCTCCTCACCGCTCACCGACGGGGACGCACGGGGAAATCTCGCCGGACCTCTCGACCCGCTGCAACTGGCCGGGATCTGGCCCTCCGGTGACTTCCGGTTCGACCCGTCCGACCTTGCGGTTACCCATCTACTGGTCGGTCTGGTGGCGCTCGGCGCCGCGGCGGGGCTCACGGTCGCATGGCGGCGCCGCAAGCTCGCTCCGGTCGTCTACGTGGCCGGAGCGCTCGCCACCGCATCGGCGCTTGCGCTCGTAGGGTCGCCATGGGTCGACGGCAAGGTGCTGGCGACCGCATCGCCCGCCGTGTTGTTCGCGGCACTCCTGGGGGCACTCGCCCTGAACGGGCCGCGGATGCGGATCGCCGGAGCCCTCGCGTTCGCCTTGCTGGCCGGTGGCGTCGTGTGGTCGAACGCCTTGGCCTACCTGGACGTCAACCTCGCCCCTCGGGACCAGCTCGCTGAGCTTGAGGAGATCGGCGAGATGGTGGCGGAGGAGGGCCCTGCGTTGATGACGGAGTACCAGCCGTATGGGGTTCGCCACTTTCTGCGAAACAGCGATCCCGAGGGGGCCTCGGAGCTGCGCAGGCGCCGGGTTGGCCTCGTCCACGGCGGGAGCCTGGAGAAGGGCGAATGGGCGGACACCGACCGCTTCGACCCGGCGGCGCTGGCGACCTATCGGACCCTGGTGCTGCGGCGCTCGCCTGAGCAGAGCCGCCCTCCGGGCGCCTATCTACGGGTCTGGTCCGGCAACTACTACGACGTCTGGCAACGACCACCCGGAATCACTGCGGCCTCCACTCGGGTGTCTCTTGGGACGGGCCGACTCCCTGACGGAACGCCCGAGTGCGAACGGCTACAGGACCTGGTCGCGGGCTCTCCGCGCTCGATCCTGTGGGCCTCGCCGGCGCTCGAGCCGGTGTTCGCCCAAGGCGCCCCGCTATCAGCCGTCGAGGGCAGCGTCACCGCGCAGTTGGAGATTCGGCGAGCGACGACGTATGAGCTGTGGCTGGGCGGATCGACCCGAGCGTCGGTTGAGGTGTCGGTGGATGGCGAGGCGCTGGGTGAGGCCGAGCCGCTGTTGAACAACAACGGGCTGTACGTCGAGCTGGCCGAGGTCGAACTCGCGAGCGGCAATCATCTGGTCGAGCTAGAAATCGAGGGGTCTGGCTGGACGCCCGGTAGCGACGGTATCGCGGCGCCGATCGGACCGCTGGCGCTAGCGCCCGCTGATCGCTATCGGGAGCCGGTCGCCGTCCCCTCAGCGGAGGTGGCATCGCTTTGTGGCAGATCCTGGGACTGGATCGAGCTGGCGCCGTAGGCGCTTGGCGGGTCAGCGCTCCGTCGCCAGCCAAACCCACCACATGCAGGCGAACTGCAGCGGCAGGCGGGCCCATAGCGCCGCCCGGGGGATTCCACGGTTCTTCAGGCCCTGCACCTGCCGGGGGTCGACCGCCATGTGGATATTCGCCGGGAAGACCGCGGCCAGCAGGGCGAGCAGCCACCAGCGCGCAACCGGGCGTGTGGCGGGCAGGAGCACCATCAGGCCACCCGCGATCTCCGCATAGCCGCTCCACGCGACCGCGTCTCGGGGCGAGATCGGCACGTAGTCGGGAACCGTCGCCTCGTACTCACGCGGGATCACGAAGTGCATGATCCCGGCGAACGTAAAGAACGCGGCCAGGGCTCGCTGCGACAGGCTCATCGCCTCATCCTTTCAGGAGGCAACGGAGGCAAGGCGGATGGCGGTTCGCAGACCGCCACCGATCCCAAGTCGGACCTCGCTGCCCCGAGCGCGAACCGCAGCCATCCCCGCCGGTAGCGCGAAGACACCATCGGTTGCTTCACCGTCTAGGCCACGGATGATGTAGGTCCGCAGGGCAGTCGCAAACTCGCGCGCGTCACGAGCCGTGTCCCAGCGCCAGGCAACACCGAGCGCGTGGCCTAGCGCGCAGTCATCGACGCAATCGGCGTTCGCGCCTTCGCGTCGCCAGAGCTTGTATCTGTCCGCCGACCATCCCGCGGCCGCCGTTCTAGCTGTGGTCGCATCAACGCCCTCCTCCAGCAGCTCGCGGGTCGCGAACTCACCGAAGCCGGAGCTATCGAGCGGGCGCCAGTCGAGCCCGGGGCCTGCGAGTTCGGGCGACCGGCCTGGGAGCTCGCCGGTGACGTACTTCTCTGGGTGGAGGACCTGCTCGGTGCTGACGGGAGGGCGATCGCGCAGCGCGTAGTCCACGAGCTTCCAGTCGCCGAAGCGACGGAGAGCGGCGATGAAGCTCGCGCCCTCCTGGTAGACGAAGTCGATCTCGGCAAGCGCGAACCGGGGTAGGCCCGCCGACGGATCCTCGACGGCCGTCGCGGCCCCGAGCAGGGCGAGCGGGTCGAGGAACCTCACGGCGTACTCCTCCATGACGTTTGTGGCGGTGCCCTCGGTGAGTGCCGCCGTTGCGAGGGAGCGGTCGTCGTTTGAACTCTCGCGGTCGGGCAATCCGAAGGCCTGGTCTTCCAGGGCGTGAGTGAGTTCGTGAGCGAGCACGAACTCCACCAGCTCAGGCCCCGCTGGCACGGCGTCGCCCACCAGGTACAGGGATTCATTCTTCGATTCGTAGTAGGCCGCGGCGGCTGAGCCATAGTCGTTGACGATCTCGTCGAAGCTCTCGCTCGGCTCGACCAGCCCGAGGATGCGCAGCCCGATCTCGGCCGCCGCGAGCTCACGGGCAACCTCCGGCCTGGCGGTACCTCGCTCGACCACGCGTCGCAGCCGCTCTGTCGTGGATAGCTGCGGCTCGGGGACGCGCTCGAAGCGCAGCCTCCGAATTCGCTCCACCTCGCGCGCCACTCGTGGCGTCCGCCCGGCGCCAAGTCTCGCGAGCTCCTCGGGATCAAGCTTTGCGCTCGCCGTGGCTCCGGTCGAAACCTGGTCGGGGTCGACCTCCTCGCGGTCGGCGACAGCGCCCAGAAGCAGAAGTCCCAGGGTCGCGGCGATCAGCGCCAGCGTTCCCGCGAGTGATTGACGCGCGTCGGTCACGGAACGATCAAAGCACCCTGGTAATGCTTTGTTTGTGACCCAGGGGTTCAAGCTCAACTCGGCATACGTGCCCGCGGCAGATCAGCCGAAGGCGATCGACTCGCTGGCAGAGGGCCTGTCGAATCCCGATGAGCACTTCATGACCCTGCTCGGGGCCACCGGCACCGGCAAGACCTTCACGATGGCGGCGACAATCGAGCGGGTCCAGCGTCCGGCCCTCATCATCGCCCACAACAAGACCCTGGCGGCCCAACTGTGCAACGAGTTCCGCGAGTTCTTCCCGGACAACGCGGTCGAGTACTTCGTCTCCTATTACGACTACTACCAGCCCGAGGCGTATGTGCCCGCCCAGGACCTCTACATCGAGAAGGACTCCTCGATCAACGACGAGATCGACCGGCTTCGGCACTCCGCGACGGCGTCCCTGTTTGCACGCAAGGACGTGATCATCGTCGCGTCGGTCAGCTGCATCTATGGGATCGGCTCGCCGGAGCTCTACCGCAAGCAGATGCAGCTCTTTCAGCTGGGCGGTCAGATCGAGCGGGATGATCTGTTCCGGAAGCTGGTGGGGATGCAGTACAGCCGCAACGACACCACCTTGGTGCGCGGCTCGTTCCGGGTCAAGGGCGAGGTGCTGGAGATCTTCCCCGCCTACGCGGAGTCCGCCTACCGCATCGGTCTGTTCGGTGACGAGGTCGAGTCCATCCAGCACTTCGATCCGTTGACGGGCGAGGTGCTCGAGGACGAGCTCGATCACGTCTCGATCTGGCCTGCGTCGCACTATGTGACCGAGGAGGAGACGCTCGAGCGCTCGGTCCAGGAAATCAAGGAGGAGCTGCACGAGCGCGTTTCCTTCTTTGAGGAGCGGGGCAAGTTGCTCGAGGCCCACCGGCTCCAGCAGCGCACCGAGTACGACCTCGAGATGATCCGCGAGCTCGGCTTCGCGTCGGGGATCGAGAACTACTCGCGCATTCTCGACGGCCGCGAGCACGGCTCGCCTCCGCACACGCTGATCGACTACTTCCCCGACGACTTCGTCGTCTTCGTCGACGAGTCCCACCAGACGATTCCCCAGATCGGTGGAATGTACGAGGGCGATCGCTCGCGCAAGATGACCCTGATCGACCACGGTTTTCGCCTCCCCTCAGCGGCCGACAACCGGCCGCTGAAGTTCGGCGAGTTCCTCGACCGGGTCAGCCAACTCGTGATGGTCTCTGCCACGCCCGGCGACTTCGAGCGCAGCACGTCCAGCCGGATAGCCGAGCAGATCGTGCGCCCGACGGGGATCGTGGACCCGGAGGTCGTGGTGCGCGAGACGCGCAACCAGATCGACGACCTGATGAACGAGGTTCGCCACCGTGTTGACGCCGGCGAGCGCACCCTCGTCACCACCCTGACCAAAAAGATGGCCGAAGACCTGACCGGTTACCTGCTCGAGCACGGCTTCCGCGTCCGCTACCTGCACTCGGAGGTGGACACCCTCGAGCGGATCCAGATCATCCGCGACCTGCGCCTAGGCGAGTACGACGTTCTCGTGGGCGTGAATCTCCTGCGTGAGGGCCTCGACCTGCCCGAGGTGACCCTCGTCGCGATCCTCGACGCTGACAAGGAGGGCTTCCTGCGGGGGGAGACAAGCCTGATCCAGACGATCGGACGAGCAGCGCGAAACGTCAACGGGCGCGTGTTGATGTACGCCGACCGCGAAACCCAGGCGATGCGCGTCGCGATCGCGGAAACCGATCGCCGGCGCGCGATCCAGGTCGCCTACAACGAAAAGCACGGGATAACCCCCGAGACCGTGCAGAAGGGGATCTCGGAGATCTCCGAGTTCCTCTCGCTCGAGACTTCCCCGAAGCGCAGGCGCCGACGACGTGACGACGGCGACGAGCCGCTGAGCGAGGCCGACCTCGAGAAGGTAATCGTCGAACTCGAGGAGGAGATGGTCGTTGCCGCCGACGATCTGCGCTTCGAGGAAGCCGCGCGGATCCGTGACGAGCTAAAGGAGCTTCGCCGCGACCTCGAGTCCCTGCGGGCGTGATCCGCGCGCGAACGTCGCTCGTTGCGCCCTATAGGGGGTAAGGAGCGACGTTCGTGTGGGGTGGCCGGTCCTGCGGTGACTGACTGAGTGGTCAGTTAGGCTCGCGGCAATGAGCGCCCTGGGGGACGTTGCCGCCGCATTGCTGCCGCCCGAGGCCGGCGGGCCTGCGCCCGAGGCGGTGGCCTCGGATGCAAGGCGGCTGCTCGCGAGGATGCCCGGCGCCCAGCGAGCCGCCCTCGGAATGGCCTTGGCCGGCGTCGAGGTGGCGTCGCTGCTGCGTCACCGGCGCACACTCGGCCAGGTCGAACACATACAGCGCTCGGCGCTGATGGCACGGATCGCATCGTTGGGTTCGCTGGGCGCCGCCACGGTGGATGGCCTAAAGACCCTCGTCCTACTCGCCGCCGGCGCCGAGGAGCACGCCGCGAGCATTCACGCTGTCGCCAACGACGGCGAGCCGGCCAACGCCGACTCGGACCTCGCCGTCGTCGATCCGGCCGACCTGGATCCCGGCAGGCATTGGGACGCCGTGGTGATCGGTTCGGGCGCCGGAGGTGCGTTCGCAGCACGGGAGCTGGCTCGGTCCGGTCACGAGGTCCTGATCGTCGAGGAGGGCGAGAGGTGGGACTCCCAGCGCATCCGTTCGCTCCATCCGCTCGACCGGTTCGCGGGCATGTATCGCGACGCGGGTTCGACCGTTGCCCTGGGCTCGCCGCCCGTTGCGCTGCCGATGGGCTGCGCGGTAGGCGGAACCACGGTGATGAACTCCGGAACCTGCTTTCGTCCACCCGCGGGTGTGGTGGACGCCTGGCGCGACGTGCACGGCTTCGACCTGGCCGCCAATGGCCTGGAGGAGCGGCTCGACGATGTCGAGGCGACGCTGCGCGTTGGCCCAGTGCCCCTCGAGATCATGGGCCGCAACGGCCGGCTGGCGCTCGCTGGAGCGGAGAAGCTGGGCTGGGCCTCGGCGCCCCTCTTGCGAAACGCACCGGGCTGTCGCGGTTCTTGTCAGTGCGCGATCGGCTGCCCGAACAACGCGAAGTTCGGCGTCCACCTCAATGCGCTCCCGCAGGCCTGTGCGGCCGGGGCGACGATCGCGACCGGCCTTCGAACCGACCGGATCATCAACGACGGTACCCGCGCGACCGGTGTCGCTGCACGGTCGCGCGACGGGCGCAGCATCACGCTCGCTGCCGATCGCGTGATCGTGGCCTGCGGTACCACCGAGACGCCGCCCTTGCTGCGGCGCAGCGGGCTGGCGGGTCATCCGCGCGTGGGCCGCGGCCTCTCGATCCATCCGGCGGTGGGTGCTACCGGCCGGTTTGCCGAGCCGGTGGTTGCGTGGGAGGGCGTGATGCAGAGCGCCGGGATCGAGGAGCTTCGCGACCGGGGGATCCTGCTCGAGGCTACGTCCACGCCGCCGGGCATGGGGGCTATGGTCACGCCGGGGTTCGGCGCTGAGCTGGTCGAGCGCATCGGCCGATCGGACCACCTGGCATCGCTCGGCGCAATGATCGCCGATGAGCCCTCGGGCCGCGTCATCGGTGCCGGGCGCCCGCTGATCACCTACCAGATCTCCAAGCGCGACCGCGGCCGTTTAGTCGAGGCGCTGGCAGCGATCGCGCGCGTCCTTCTTGCGGCCGGCGCCGAGGAAGTCGAGATGGGGGGCGGCGCACCGGCCGTTCGCGCCGACCGCGAGGTCGAGACGGCAGCGGCGCGCATCCGCGTTCGCAAGCTGCACCTGGCCGCGTTCCACCCAACCGGCACCGTCGCCGCAGGATCTGACGAGCGGCGCCACCCCGTTACGGGTACCGGCGCCCTTCGCGGGGTACAGCGCGTCTGGGTCGCCGACGGCTCAATCCTTCCCGAGTGCCCGGGGGTCAATCCCCAGGTCTCGATCATGGCCATGGCGAGCGGGGTTGGCCAGGTCGCTGCGGCGGTAACGTAGGTCATGTGGACACTTCAAAGTTCGTAGATGAGCTGTCAGGCCGGGTGCGCGACGCGCTCGGCGAGGCCGAGACGCGCGCGAGGGAGATCGTCTCCGCCGCTGAGGATCGGGCCAAGAAATTGGTCGCTGATGCCGAGGCCGAGGCAACGCAGATCCGTGCGCGGGCTGAGACCGAGGGCGAGCATCGCCTCGCCCAGGTCCGCGAGGCGCTGGCCTCGATCGAAGGGGCGCTCGGCACGACCGGGCCTACCTCGGAGGTGAACCCGCCCCCGATCCCGCCACCGGAGCCTTCGCCGCCAGTGCCCGAACCGGCTCCGGCACCGCCGCCGGAGCCGACTCCTCCGGTTGAGCCTGAGCCGCTGCCCCCCGAGCCCGAGATCGAGCCGCCGCCGCCGCCGCAGCCGGATCGCAAGCCGCCGGCGATGAGCAACGGGAACGGATCCGGTCGCTCGTCGGATGAGACGGCGGCCCGGATCGTTGCCACCAAGATGGCCCTGGGTGGCTCCACGCGCGAGGACATCGCCTCTCACCTCGCAGACAACTACGAACTCGACCGCGCCGACCAGCTCATCGACGCCGTGATGGTCAAGGCCAAGCGCTGAGGTCAGGGGAACGTCTGTTCCCCTCCGTACAATCAACTGGAGTGGCACGCTCCGCAAATATCGTCATTTCGGGTGCCCGCGCCCACAACCTCAAGGGCATCGATCTCGAGCTCCCGCGCGACGCCCTGATCGTCATGACGGGGCTTTCCGGGTCGGGCAAGTCGAGCCTTGCGTTCGACACGATCTACGCCGAGGGCCAGCGCCGCTACGTCGAGTCGCTCTCCTCGTATGCACGTCAGTTCCTCGGTCTGATGGAGAAGCCCGACGTGGACTCGATCGAGGGTCTCTCGCCTGCGATCTCGATCGACCAGAAGACGACCTCGCGCAACCCGCGCTCGACGGTCGGCACCGTCACCGAGATCTATGACTACCTACGTCTGCTGTGGGCCCGGATCGGCAGGCCACATTGCTTCAACTGCGGCCACGCGATCGAGGGCCAGTCGCTCGAGCAGATCACGGACCTCGTGCTCGCGCTCGAGCCTGACACGCGGTTCATGGTCATGGCCCCGGTCGTCCGCGGGCGTAAGGGGGAGTACGGCAAGCTGCTCGCCGAGATGCGTGCGCAGGGCTACGCACGTGCCCTCGTTGACGGCGAGCTGCGCCGGCTCGATGACGAGATCGACCTCGACAAGAAGTTCAAGCACGACATTTCGATCGTCGTCGACCGTCTGGTCATGAAGGAGGGGGTGCGAAAGCGCCTCGCCGAGTCGATTGAGGCTGCGGCCCAGCTCGCGGATGGACTGATCGAGGTTCGCGACGTGGACACCGACGACACGTTGCTCTTCTCCGAGCGCTTCGCCTGCCTGAACTGCGGCGCCTCGATGCCCGAGATCGAGCCACGGATCTTCTCATTTAACTCGCCGCACGGCGCCTGTGAGCGCTGCCACGGCCTCGGCTTCCAGCGCGTGATCGATCCCGAGCTGATCGTTCCCGACCCGACGCTCACAATCGCCGAGGGCGCGCTCGACCCCTGGACCAAGGCGGCTTCGATGTACCACCGGCGCCTGCTCGAGGCTGTCGCCGAGTCGAGCGGGGTGGACACCTCCGTGCCCTGGCAGGACCTCAGCCAGGACGATCGCGACCTCCTGCTGCAGGGCACCGGCGACGAGCGCCACACTGTCACCTATCGCAACCGATTCAACCGTCGGCGCACCTACAACGTGCGCTTCGACGGGATGCTCTCCAGCCTCGAGCGGCGCTACGAGAACACCGACTCCGAGAACACGCGCGAGCGGGTCGAGGAGCTCATGGCAATGCAGCCGTGCCCGGCCTGCGAGGGAGCCCGGCTGCGCCCCGAGAGCCTCGCGGTTGACGTCGGCGAGCTCAACATCTCCGAGTACACGCGGCTCTCCGCCCGTGCCGCGCTGGAATGGATCGAGGCGCTTGAGCTGACCGAGACCGAGCGCGCGATCGCAAATCTCGTTGTTCGCGAGATCGCCGAGCGATTGCGCTTTCTCGACAGCGTCGGCATCGGGTACCTCTCGCTCGACCGCGCGGCCGGCACGCTTTCGGGCGGCGAGGCCCAGCGAATCAGGCTCGCGACCCAGATCGGTTCCAGCCTGGTTGGCGTGCTCTACATCCTCGACGAGCCCTCGATCGGCCTGCACCAGCGCGACAACGAGAAGCTGATCGGCACCCTCGAGCGCCTGCGCGACATCGGCAACACCGTGATCGTCGTCGAGCACGACGAGGGCACCATGCTCGCGGCTGACCATCTCGTGGACCTCGGGCCCGGCGCAGGCGAGCACGGGGGAGAGGTGATCGCCGAGGGCACCCCCGCACAGGTTAAGCGCACGGCCGGGTCACTCACAGGGGAGTACCTCGCGGGCAAGCGGTCGATCCCGACGCCGCAGGAGCGGCGCAAGGCCGCCGGCGAGCTGCGCGTCCGTGGCGCTCGCCAGCACAACCTGAAGGACGTGGAGGTTGGTTTCCCGCTCGGAGTCTTCACCTGCGTCACGGGCGTCTCGGGCTCTGGCAAGTCGACGCTGGTGAACGAGGTCCTGTTCCGCGCGGTCGGCAACCGGCTACATCGAGCCCGGGCCCGTCCAGGCGCGCACGACGGGATCGACGGCATCGAGCAGGTCGACAAGATCATCAACATCGACCAGTCGCCGATCGGGCGTACGCCGCGCTCGAACCCGGCCACCTATACCGGCCTGTTCGACGTCATCCGCGACATCTACTCGAAGACAAAGGAGTCGCGTGCCCGAGGCTACAAACCCGGTCGCTTCTCGTTCAACGTCAAGGGCGGGCGGTGCGAAGTCTGTCGCGGCGACGGCCAGATCAAGATTGAGATGCACTTCCTGCCCGATGTCTACGTTCCCTGCGAGCAATGCCACGGCCGGCGCTACAACCGGGAGACGCTCGAGGTCCGATTCAAGGGCAAGTCGATCGCGGACGTGCTCGATATGCCGGTCGCCGAGGCGCTGGAGTTCTTCTCGCAGATCCCGAAGCTGCAGCGCAGGCTCCAGACCCTTCACGACGTCGGCCTCGACTACATCCGTCTTGGCCAGCCTGCGACAACGCTCTCGGGTGGCGAGGCCCAGCGGGTGAAGCTTGCGACCGAGCTATCGAAGATCGCGACGGGGCGAACGCTCTACATCCTTGACGAGCCGACCACGGGCCTGCATTTTGCCGATGTCGAGCGGTTGCTCGAGGTACTCGACCGGCTCGTCGACCAGGGCAACTCGGTGCTCGTGATCGAGCACAACCTCGATGTGATCAAATCAGCCGACCACATCGTCGATCTCGGACCCGAGGGTGGCGACGCGGGCGGCGAGATCATCGCGACCGGCACGCCCGAGCAGATCGCGGGGGTTCCCGGCTCACATACGGGCCACTTCCTTGCCGAACTCGTCGAGCCCGAGGCGCCGACGGTGCGACGGACGGGCAAGCGAAAGCGCCAGCCGGTCGCTGCCTGACGAGCCGCCGATTGCGGATGCGAGCTCGGCGAAAGCCTCGTCCTCGTCGCCGTTCTTCGACCCGACTTGGAACTTCTCGCCGCCCGCGGTGATCGTCGCGTTTGGGGTGAATCTCGGCTTGTCGAGCCGGAAACCCACTAGCTCGCACGGCCAGCTCTGCAACTCGCCCTGGTGCATCCCGTGTGGCGGCGAGGACGAAGTTGCACGACAACGTGGTGACCAGCGCGGTCGATACCGCCGCGGATCAGTACGGGTCGTCTGGGAAGCTTGCGGCGATGTTCGATATCACCCAATGGCGGCTTTGGTCGCGAAAGCGGCGCTGGTACGAGCGCAACGCAACGCGCCGGCGCCGGTGGCGCATCAACCGCCACGCGGCTCGCGGCGGCTTCTACGTTCGCTACCCGGTCGAGGGCGAGCTGCTCGAAGCCCTGGATGATGGGCGGCTCGTGATCGGGGAGGGCACGCTGCTTGAACCTGGGTGTTGGATCACGATGGGCCCTGAAGCGACGATCGAGATCGGTGCCGGTTGCTTCCTAAACCGGGGCACGATGCTGGCGGCCCAGGAGCGAATCAAGATCGGTGACCACGTGATGTTTGCCAACGGGTGTTTCGTCGGTGACGCGGACCACCGCTACGACGATCCCGAGCTGCCGATCACCTGGCAGGGCTTCGTGCCTCGCGGTCCGGTCACGATCGGAGACAACTGCTGGTTCGGCATCAGCTGCGTCGTCACCGGTGGGCTGACGGTCGGTGAGCGGGCGGTAATCGGGGCGAACTCCGTCGTTACCAGGGACATTCCGCGCGCCACGATCGCCGCTGGGGCGCCGGCGAAGGCGATCCGGGAGATCGAGTTCGAGTAGCAACCGGTGCGGTGGTTAACTTGGCGTGAGCATGTGCCTTGCGGATCTTCACATCGAGGCCGCGCTGCTGCGCGCCCGGACCGCCCGACGCCGAATCGCCTGGCGCCGTTCAGCGACCGTGGCAGCGGCCCTCGTTGCTCTCGTTCCGATTGCGTGCGGCGACGATGACGAGCCGATTCAGGCGACCGCGCCTGCGGTGACGGGTACCTCTGCGGTGCCCGGTGCCACCAGGCCGCCGTCGGTCGCCGATGCGGACAGCGCTGAGCCGATCGACGACGAGGGCGCGATCACGTCGACGCTCGAGTCCTTGCTCACCGGAGCCAAGCCGCAGGCGGCCTGCCGCGCGCTGGTCACCGAGGGCTACGTCAAGCGCTCCTACGGCGACCAGCGCGGGTGTACTGCCGCGGTCGCCGCCGAGAAGCCGGCGGATCGTGTGAAGGTGACCGAGGTCGTGGTTTTACCCGACGGTGTCGCGCAGGCCCGGGTGGGCTCGAGCGGCGGTGTATACGACGGGCAACGGCTTCGTGCCGAGCTCGTCCTCGACATGGGCCTCTGGAAGGTCGATCGGCTGCGTTCGAACGTCCCGGTCGGTCCCTGAGCCCGCCGAACGCGCGATCGTCCCCTCGGTGAGGGGACGATCGCTACTTCGACGGATGTGTTTTCGTCGGGTTAGACGCCGCGCGGGTGCGCGCCGCCGATGTGGAAGGTGTCCATGAGCCGTGGCATCAGTACCAGGGCGGACACACCGATCGCGACATAGATGACGTCGGTCAGCGTGCCCGTGCCGAACACCTCTGCGAGCACGTTCGTCTCGCCGTCGGTGATCCCGACGATGCCCCAGTTGAGGGCGCCGACGAAGGCCAGCATGAGCGCGAACGGCTCGAACCTCTTGAGCATCTCCATTTGACTCGTACCTCTTTGTCTCGGGTTTCGCACATCCAAGTGCGAAACGTCACAAGAAGGTACCCCGATCGGGTGACGCGGTTACGGGCCCCAATCCCAGTCCGCGTGGGAGAAGGTCCCTCCGGCCAGGCTTTCCTGGTCGAGATAGGCGCGCAGCTCGCCAAGTTCTGACGGGTCGATGCCGTAGATGTGCTCGGCCCCCGGGAACGACCCGTCGCGAACCTCGCGGGTGTACTGGGAGACGCCGTCGATCATCACCTCGCGCACGTTGGCGAAGCGCTTGACGAACTTGGCGGCATGACCTCCGAAGATCCCGAGCAGGTCATGGAAGACGAGCACCTGGCCATCGGTCGCAACGCCGGCGCCGATCCCGATCACCGGGATCTCCATTTTCGGCATCAGGGCTTCGGTAACGGCAGCGGGGACCGCCTCGAACACGATTGCGAAGCACCCGGCCGCCTGCAGCGCGAACGCCTCTTCGGCGATCTGCGCTGCTGCCTCCGCGGTCTTTCCCTGTGCCCTGAAGCCGCCGAGCTGTGTGGCCGTCTGCGGGGTCAGGCCCACGTGGCCCATCACCGGGATGCCCGCCCGCGCGATCGCTCGGGCCCTGTCGACCGAGGCGCCGCCGCGCTCGAGCTTGACCGCGTCACAACCCGCCTCTTTGACGAACCGCTGCGCGTTCTCGATTGCCTGGTCGTTCGAGCGCTCATACGAACCGAAAGGCAGGTCGCCCACGAGCAGCGGAGTCTTCAGGCCGCGGTTCACGGCTGCCGCCAGCATCAGCATCTCATCCATGCCAACCGGGACCGTCGAGTCGTGCCCCAGAACGGTCATCGCGGCGGAGTCGCCGACGAGGACCATGTCCACGCCCGCCGCCTCAACGACCTGCGCCGACGGGTGGTCGTAGGCCGTGACCATCACGATCGGCTCGCGGGCTGCACGCATCTCCATCAGCCGGGGAAGCGTTACGGGCTCGCGCCGGGCAGCGCCCTTGGGAGTTCCCTGAGGGTGGGCGCTCATCAGAAACCCGCCTCGGAGGCCAAGGGAGAATCCAACAGCACTTCCGGGTGGGAGTCCACCTCGAGGATCTCGTTGGCATCGCCGACGTGCACGACCACGGGGGAGTAGGCCTCCAGGTCGGACTCGTCGTAGGCGCCGAACGAGGCGACGATGATCTTGTTTCCGGTCTTCGTGAGATGCGCCGCGGCGCCGTTGATCTGCATCGTTCGCGAGCCCACCTCGCCCTCGATCACGTAGGTGACCCAGCGCGCGCCGTTCTCCAGATCCCAAACATGGACCTGTTCGTTCGGGAGCATGTCGGCCGCTGCCATCAACTCGGGGTCGATCGAGATCGACCCGACGTAATCCAGGTCCGAACCGGTCACGGTTGCCCTGTGAATCTTCGACTTCAGCATCTGCCTTTGCATGTTCTTGACTCCTATTCGATCACGACGTTGTCGATGAGGCGGGCCCTGCCGACCCGAGCGGCGACGGCGAGCAAGACTGGCCGTCCGTTGAAGTTGTGCGCTGCGGAGAGGTCGTCGGCGTGGCGTGCCTCCAGGTACTCGGGCTCGATCCCTGCCGTGGCGAGCTCGCTCGAGGCGGCGGCCAGAGCCCTGTCGAGAGCGGCACCGTCACTTGCGGCGCAGCGGGCCGCCTCGAGTGCCCGGTTGAGGGCCGCGGCACGGGGTCGCTCGTCGGGCAACAGGTAGCCGTTACGAGAGCTCATGGCCAGGCCGTCGGGCTCGCGGACCGTGTCCCCAACAACGATCTCGGTGCGGAAGTCGAGGTCGCGCGCCATCCGCCGCAGCACGATCGCCTGCTGCGCGTCCTTCTGGCCGAAGTAGGCACGATCGGGCTGGACGGTATTGAGCAGCTTTGCGACGACAGTCGTCACGCCCCGGAAATGCTCGGTGCCGCGGCGGGTCGGATCGCCGCAGAGCACCTCGGTGAGGCCCTCCACTGTTACCCAGGTCGAGTAGCCCTGCGGATAGACCTCGTCGCGCGGCGGGGCGTAGACGAAGTCGGCCCCGGCCTCGGCAGCGAGCTTGACGTCGGTCACCTCGTCGCGCGGGTAGGCGTCGAGGTCCTCACCTTCTCCGAACTGGGTGGGATTCACGAACAGGCTCATCACGACGATGTCGCAGTCCTCGCGAGCGGCCCGGATCAGCGAAAGATGGCCCTCGTGCAGGATCCCCATCGTGGGCACGAGCCCGACCAGGCTGTGCGTCGTGCCGCGCCGCCTTCCGTCGAGAACCGTGCGCAGCTCGGCCTTCGACCGGATCGCCGCTGCGCTCATTGTGTGCCTCGCGCCACGCGTCGCGTCTGCTCGGCGAGCGCTTCGTAGAGCGGAACCAGTTCTGGCAGGCGTGCGCGCAAGGCCACCACGTGCCGCTGGACGGTCGCGTCGTCACCGCGCGCGACCGGCCCGGTGAGCGCGCCACTTCCGTTGTCGGCCCAGTTGGCAGCGCTTCGAAGCACCAGTGGAGCGAGCGCCGCGCGCGGGACATCCACACCTGCCTCGCCGAGGACCCGTGCCGCGGTTTCCTCGAGCGCGACGAGAAAGTTCGAACTCATGCAGGCGGCCGCGTGGTAGAGGTCGCGGGCGGAGTCGTCTACCTCGAAGGGCCTCATGCCGAGCTCGTTGGCGAGCCGGTGCGCTGTACCGGTGACCTCCGGCGTCGCTCCCGCAACTGCAGCCCAGGCTCCGGTGAGCTCACCGGGCGCGCCCGTCAGGGTCTGCAACGGGTGGATCGAGAACAGGCCCGAACCGCGATCCCCCGCCGGTTTGAGCACATCGAGCGCATGCACGCCACTCATGTGCCCGACCAGCGCAGGTGCCTCACCAAGCGCTGCAAGGTCTCGCGCACAGGCGGCGATCGCCCCATCCGGCACGCACAACACAACCGTTGTCGGGTTGCGTGCCCCATGGGCACTTAACGTGCCAACGGATGGAGGGATGGCGGTGGCGAGGTCGTCGTCGCGGGTGAGGAGGGTGGTCGGGATGCCCGCCGCCTCGGCCGCCGCCGCCAAGGACCTACCGGCACGGCCCGCGCCCAGCACGGCGAGTTGCCCCTGCACGGCAGGGGTCTGGGGTGCGGCGGATGCGGGTGAATCCCGTTCCAGTTCCCTCATGGAGATACCGGTCGGCTACCCGAAAAGTATGACTGAAGACCTTCCCGGTTACGGTCGTTTGGCTCATCCGAGGTCCGTTGAAAGGAGCAGACTCACGGAAAGTGCGGCCTTTTGGGCGATTGCGGAGGCACCAGCGCGAGAAAAGCGCGGCGGCAGCCCTGGACTCGCCGGTCGACGCGCGCGGGAGTCTGGCAGGCTCTCCCTGATATGCCGATGTACGAGTTCGACTGCCGCAAGTGCGGGACGAGGTTCGAGGCCCTGGTGCCGCTCGGGACGGCGTCCTTGAATTGCACCGCCTGCGGTTCACCGGAGACCCATCGCGTCATGTCGAGCCCTGGCCCCGCGATGAGACTGGTTTTGAGCCCTGGAACGGCGCACCAGCAGGAGCAGCGCAACGCCAAGCTCCACAAAGACACCAAGGACCGTTTCAAAGAGCGGCGCCGCAAGGCCCGCGAGGGGAAGGGCAAGCCGCCCCCGGGTGCCGCGTGAACGACCGCGACGCCGCTGCACGCCGTGTGGCGATGGTCGAGGTCTTCGAGGAAGTGAGGGCCTGCGCGCTCTGTCCCCTTGCCGAGACCAGGACCAACGCGGTCTTCGGCGCCGGCGACGCCGATGCTGACCTGATGTTCGTCGGTGAGGCGCCCGGGGCAGAGGAAGATCGAACGGGCCTGCCCTTCGTCGGGCGCGCCGGAGCCCTGTTGACCGAACTACTGGGCGAGGTCGGCATCAGGCGCGATGACGTGTTCATCACAAACACCGTCAAGAGCCGACCGCCTGGCAACCGCGATCCCCTGCCTCTCGAGCTTGACGCTTGCCGGCCTTACCTCGACAGGCAGATCGACCTCATCCAACCGCGGGTGATCGCGACGCTAGGGAATTTCGCCACCAAGCTGATTACCCGCAGCCAGGTGGGGATCACCCGGGTGCGGGGGGCCCCTCAGGTGCACGAACTTGCCGGGCGCGCCGTGTTCGTGTTTCCGCTACTCCATCCCGCGGCCGCACTACGGACGCCATCGCTGAAGGACACGCTTCGCGAGGACTTCGCGAAACTGCCGGCATTGCTCAGCGAGCCGCTCCCAGATCTGCGCCCAGCCGAGCCGGTGGCCTCGGAGGGCCCCCGACCGGATCCCGACACCCAGCTCGGCCTGTTCGGCTAGGCGCGGTGCGAACCAAGTCCGCGCACGAGACGGAGCGCGCGGGAGCTGAGCTGGCCAGGACGCTGCGCCCAGGCGACGTCGTGCTGATCAGCGGTGAGCTGGGCGCGGGGAAGACCACGTTCGTGCGCGGGGCTGCCCGTACCCTGGGGGTGACTGCAGCGATTCGCTCGCCCACGTTCACGATCGGCTTGCGGTACTCGGGCAACCTGCCCGTCTCCCACCTTGACCTCTACCGGCTCGGGGATCTTGGTGCCGAGGAGCCAGATCTGCTCGACGACTACCTGAGGCCGGACGCGATCGCGTTCGTCGAATGGCCCGAAGCGGCGGGAGCGACCCTGGAAAACGTCACCGCCCGCGTGCTGATCGAGCACGCGGGCGGTGATGAACGCGTTCTGCGAATCGAGCGAGAGAGCTAGTTGCCCAGTGCCTCGTCGACCTGCTCATTGGCCTGATCGAGAGCCTTGTCGGCGGCCTCGTTGGCCGCGTCGACGGCCTCGTCGGCGTTGCCGCCGCCAGCCTCTTCGATCGACTCGTTGACCGAATCCGTGATCTCGTCAGCGGTCTCGGCGGCGTTGTCGAGCGCCTCGTCGACCTGCTCGTTGGCCTCGTCTACGGCCTCGTCCTCGTCGTCACCGCAGCCGGCCCAAGCGGCGCCGCTAACGGCGAGCGCAAGTGAGGCAGCGATTGCAGCGGCGCGACGGCGCCGCGGATGGTTCTCGTTCATTCGTCCCCCTATGGGTTGTGGTTGAGACGCGGGCATCGTATGCGACTCTGGGGTCGTGTGTGTGACCTTGGGCATCGATACGTCCACGAGCCGGCTCAGCGTGGCGACCGTGCGCGACGGCGAAGCGATTGCCGAGCGTGCTGTGGGCCCCGGCGACGGCGGGCGTCCGCGCCACGCGCAGCGACTGCTCGTGGCTGTGGAGGAGGTGGTTGAGCAGGTGGGCGGCTGGGATCGGATCGTTGGCGTCGCCGTTGGCGTGGGGCCAGGAACGTTCACCGGGCTTCGAATCGGCGTCGCGACGTCCCGTGCTCTCGCCCAAGGCCGGGGGTTAACGCTCACAGGCGTTTCGTCGCTCGCCGCACTTGCGCGCGGCTCGGAGGGAAAGGCCGCATCCACGCTGGCCGTGCTTGACGCCAAGCGCAAGGAGGCGTTCTGGGCGCTCTATTCCCCGACGGGAGCAGCCGAATGGGAGCCCGCGGTTGGGCCGCCCGAGGAGCTCACGGATTGCATAGTGGCGCTGCCTGATCCACCGCTTGCGGTGGGCGATGGCGCGCTACGATTTCGTGCTCAGCTAACGGCGTCCGGAGCCACGGTCCCGCCCGACGGGGACGCTCGGCATCACGTGCATGCAAGGCACGTCTGCGAGCTGGCGGCCAATCTTCCGGCGGGGCCACCCGAGGCCATCCACCCGCATTACCTGAGACGCCCGGATGCGGAGTTGTGGCGTGAGCGAGACCCTCGACAACGTGCATACGACTAGCGACAAAACCGAGACCGCGATCCGGAAGCTGGCGTACGCCGACCTGCCGGGCGTGCTGTCGATCGAGCGCCGGTCGTTCGGCACGCCATGGTCACTTGCGATGTTCGTGCTCGAGCTCTCCAAGCCGACCGGGATTTGCCTCGGCGCCGACGATGACGGAGCGCTGTGCGGGTACCTCGTCTGCTCCCGGTACGGGGAGATCTGGCACCTCATGAATGTCGCCGTCAACCCCGATCGACGACGCCGCGGCGTCGCGACCTCGCTGATCAACGTCCTGCTGAGTGAGGTCGGCCCCGCGGCGCGGATCACGCTCGAGGTGCGTGCATCGAACGCCGGTGCAATCGAGATGTACAGACGCTTTGGCTTCAAGGCCGGCGGCCACCGACGCCGCTACTACCAGGACAACGGCGAGGACGCCCTGATCATGTGGTTCGAGACGGCTAAGGGCAAGGAATGAGCCTGATTCTCGCCCTGGAGACCTCGTGCGACGACACCTGCGCATCGGTGCTAGACGGCTTGGATGTGCGTTCAAGTGTCGTCAGCTCCCAGGCAGCGACGCACGCGCGTTTTGGCGGCGTCGTGCCCGAGGTCGCGTCGCGTCATCACCTGGAGTTGGTGAACCCGGTCGTGGAGGCAGCGATGGACCAGGCGAGAGTCGGCCTCGGCGACATCGAGGCAATCGCTGTCACCCGTGGCCCCGGTCTGGTCGGCGCACTTCTGGTGGGCGTCAGCTCGGCGAAGGCGCTCGCGGCTCCCAGGCGATTGCCGATGGTCGGAGTCAACCACCTGCATGGTCACGTCGCGTCCGCGTTTCTCAAGCCGGATCCGCTCGAGCCGCCGTTCCTCTGCCTGGTCGCCAGTGGCGGCCACACATTGCTCGCCGGGGTAAGGGCAAAGGACGGGTATGAGGTCCTGGGCGAAACCCTCGACGACGCAGCCGGCGAAGCTCTTGACAAGGGAGCCCGCCTGCTCGGACTCGGCTATCCAGGTGGTCCAGCCATCCAGGCCGCGGCTACAGATGGCGACGCGGCCGCGTTTGCCTTCCCGGTCGGGATGGCCCGTGACAAGGGCCTTGATTTCAGCTTCAGCGGGGTGAAGACGGCGCTGCTGTATGCGAGCCGTGAGTTGACGGTCAACGAGGTATCCGAGCGCACCCCTGACCTTGCCGCCAGCTACCAGTCGGCTGTCGTCCAGCAGCTCGTCACTCGTCTCGAGCGGGCGTTGGAGGAGGGTGGGTGGCCAGCCGTGGCGCTCGCCGGAGGCGTCGCTGCCAACTCGCTGCTGCGCAAGCGGGCCACCGCGGTTTGTGAACGCGCCGGAGTGCGCCTGAAGCTCGTCGCGCCCGCTCTCTGCACCGACAACGCCGCGATGATCGGCGCCGCTGCCCAGCACCTCGAGGCGGTTCCATATCCCGGCTACCTCGACTGGGACTCGACCGCGTGACGCGGCGGGTTGTTATCTACACCAGGTCGGCGTGCCACCTCTGTGACGAGGCCCGCGCCGTACTAGCATCGATGATTGCCGACGCTGACGATCTGGTTCTGGACGAGGTCGATATCGAGTCTGACGACCGCCTGCATGCTGCGATGCTGGAGCGCATCCCGATCGTCGAACTGGACGGTGTTGTGATCAGCGAACTCGTCCCGGATGTTCCGGCCATTCGTGCGGCCCTGCTACAAAGTCCACGACGATGAATCCCCTCGAAGAGAGCGGCATGGGCGACCGGGAGCGACTCTCTTTGGGCGTCGCCGCGCGGCTGTCGCGCTACCTCCAGGTGCTGATTCAGGCGCGGAAGATGGGTCGCGAGACGATCAGCTCACAAGAGTTGGCCGAGTACACCCACATCAACTCCACCCAGATTCGCCGTGACCTCTCGGGGTTCGGGAAGTTCGGCAAGCGTGGCGTCGGTTACCGGGTGGATTCCCTGGTCTCGGAGATTCGCAAGATCCTCAGAACATCAGGGCAGCACAACATCGTGCTGTTCGGTGCGGGAAACCTCGGACAGGCGATCGCCGGGTCGGACATTTTCGCCGACCACGGCTTTCAGATCGTCGCGATCTTCGACGTCGACGAGTCGGTGGTGGGAAATGAGATCGGGGGTGTCACTGTGCGAGCCGCTTCCGAACTCGACGCCGTTGTCGCGGAGCAGGAGGTTGTGGTCGGTGTCCTGGCCGTACCCGCCGCTGCAACCCAGGACGTCGCCGACCGGCTCGTCGAGGCAGGGGTGAAGATCCTCTTCAACTACTCCGAGCAGTTGCTGGTCGTGCCCCCGGAGGTGACCGTCCACGCCTCGAGCCCAGCCGTTGACCTCCTCTACGCCCTCTACTTCTACTTGGCATAGGTCGCTCGGCATGGCCGGACTCGAGATGAACGCGGTCCGCGAGCTGTTCGCCGAGTCCACGGATTTCACCGTCGGGCTCGAGGAGGAGTTCGCGATCGTGGATCCCGCGAGCCTCGAGCTCGTCCACGGATTCGAGGAGCTGATGGCGGCGTGTCAGGAGGACGAGCTGCTCGCCACCGCTGCCGCCGGGGAGCTGATCGACACGGAGATCGAAATCCGATCTGGCCGCGGCGAAAACTTCGCGGATGCGGCCCGCATGCAGCGCGAGCACCGGCGGCGGCTCTTCGCGGTGGCCGAGCGCCACGGGGTGGCGTTGGCCGCGATGGGAACTCATCCCTGGGCGAGCTATCTCGACCAGCGGATCATCGAAACCGAGCACTACAACCGCCTGCAGGGCGAGTTGCGCTGGGTGGCGCAGCGCAACAACACCTGGAGCATGCACGTGCACGTGGGAATTCGCGACGGGGATCGCGCAATTCGCGTCTGCGACCACTTGCGGGAGGTGCTGCCCGCGCTGCTAGCGCTTTCGGCCAACTCCCCGTTCCTGGACGACCGCGAGACCGGCCTGCACTCGGTCCGCACCCAGATTTTCACCCGGATGTTCCCCCGCTGCGGGGTGCACGAGCCTTTTCGCGACTGGGAAACCTACGCGGCGTTCATCGACACTTTGACGACGAACGAAGCGGTCGTTGAGGCCACGCAGCTGTGGTGGTCGGTTCGGCCCCATCACTCCTTCGGGACCGTTGAGCTGCGGATCTGCGACGCCCAATCGGCCGGCGGAGAATCGTTCGCCCTCGCCGCCCTCGTCGCAGGCTGCATCGCCCAGTCGGCGCTCGACCTCGATGCGGGCGTGCTCCCGGAGCCGCTGCCGCAACGGGAGATCGAGGAGAACCTCTGGCGCGCGATCCGGTGGGGCTTGGACGGCGAGATGATCGATTGGCGCGGATCCGGTGGGCTGGTCGGAACTCGCGAAATCGTCGATCGCCTGCTCGAGTGGACCGGACCCGCGAGGCGCGTGCTCGAAGCAGACGTCTCCCTGCCCGAACGGAACGGAGCGCAGCGAGCGCTCGCACGGATCGAGGGGGGAGCCTCGATCGCTGAGATCTATCGTGACTCTGTCGATGAGACGCGCAGCACGTACGCGCCCGCAATTGCCAGGGCCGAGTAGCTTTCGCTGTATGGAAGGTCAGCCGCCGCCGCAACCGTCAGCCGAGATGCCGAGCGAGGAAGAGCTCCGCGCCCAGATCGAGGAGCAACTGCGAACCGTCCGCGTTCAGGATCTCGTGACCGAGAGCGCGGCTTCGATCGTCAACCTCACGGCGCGGCGCATCGCCAAGGAGGACGAGCAGGACCTTGAACAGGCGCGCGTGGGTATCGAGGCTGTCCGGGCGCTCGTCGAGTTGCTCGAGGGCGAGGTCGCCACGCAGGTCCGCTCGGCGCTCTCCGAACTGCAACTGCTCTACGCGCGCGCCTCGAAGGGCGAGCCGCTCGGCGGCCCGGAGGAACAGGCCGAGCAATCTCCGCCCGTCCCGCCTGCGCCCGACGAGCCGAAACCACAGTCGGGGCTCTGGGTGCCCGGTCGCGGCGATTAGCGGCGAACCGCGACCGAACGGTTAGCTAAACTCGCCGCGCTCTTCCGGCCGTCCCATCGTGGACGGCTGTTTCACGCAATCCCCCGAAAGGACCTAGAAACTTGACCGAGTTCCTGATCGACTACGGCGTAGTTATCGCGCTTGTCTGTGCGGCTGCGGCCGTTCTCTACGGAGCCCTGATCACGCAGCGGCTGCTGGCGCTCTCGCCGGGCAACGACCGCATGCAGGAGATCTCCAACGCCATTCAGGACGGCGCCAAGGCATACCTGAACCGCCAGTACCTGATCATCGCAGTCGTCGCCGTGCCTCTGGCGATCGTGCTTGCGGTGGTCCAGGACATGACGGTCGCGATCGGGTTCGTGATCGGCGGCGCCCTGTCGGGTGCGGCTGGGTTCATCGGCATGAACCTCTCGGTGCGCGCAAACGCCCGTGTGGCCGAGGCAGCCCGAGGGGGCGTGCCCCCGGCACTGGACGTAGCGTTCAAGGGCGGCTCGGTCACGGGAATGCTCGTGGTCGGCCTTGCGCTTTTGGGCGTGGCCGGTTACTTCGGCGTTCTGGTTCTCACGGGCGAGAGCGACAAGGAGGCGGTCGACGCGCTCATCGGGCTCGGATTCGGCGGTTCGCTGATCTCCGTGTTCGCCCGGCTCGGCGGCGGCATCTTCACCAAGGCCGCCGACGTTGGCGCCGACCTCGTCGGCAAGGTCGAGGCGGGCATCCCCGAGGACGACCCGCGCAACCCGGCCGTGATCGCCGACAACGTCGGCGACAACGTCGGCGACTGCGCCGGCATGGCGGCCGATCTCTTCGAGACGTACGCGGTCACCTCGGTGGCCGTGATGCTCCTCGGGGTGCTCACGTTTCCTGACTTCGCTCGCGAGGTCGCGATCTACCCGCTGGTCCTCGGCGGCGTTGCGATCATCGCCTCGATCATCGGCGCCCTGATTGTGCGCACCAGCACTGACAAGGTCGAGGGCGCGCTCTATCGCGGCGTTCTGCTCTCCGGCCTGATCTCGGCCGCTGCCTTCTACCCGATCACCGAATGGCTTATGGACGGTCCGCTCAGCCTTGGCTTCACCGAGGCGGGCGCGGACACCGTAAGCGTCACCGAGCTCTGGATCTGCGGCCTGATCGGGATCGGGGTGACCGGACTGCTGTTCGTCATCACCGACTACTACACGTCCACGCGCTTCCGTCCGGTGCGGGCGATCGCACGCGCGTCGGAGACGGGTCACGCGACCAACATCATCCAGGGACTCGCCCAGGGGTTCCAGGGAACGGCGGCACCCGCACTCGTCCTGGCAATGGCGATCTTCGGGGCGAATGAGCTGGCAGGCATCTACGGCATCGCGATCGCCGTGATGGCGCAGCTCTCGCTGACCGGTCTGATCGTTGCCTTGGACGCATTCGGCCCGATCACCGACAACGCAGGTGGCATCGCCGAGATGGCCGAGCTGCCCGAGGACGTTCGCAACGTCACCGATCCGCTCGACGCGGTCGGCAACACGACGAAGGCGGTCACCAAGGGCTACGCGATCGGCTCTGCCGTGCTCGCGGCACTGGTGCTATTCAAGGCGTTCGAGATCGAGCTTGCCGCCGAGAACAACGGCGAGTTCGTGCTCTTCTCGATCTCCGACCCAGCCGTCCTGATCGGGCTGCTGATCGGCGGCATGATGGTCTACCTGTTCTCCGCGTTCGCGATCGAGGCGGTCGGCCGTGCCGGCGGTGAGGTCGTGGAGCAGGTGCGCAAGCAGTTCCGCGAAAAGCCCGGGATTATGGAGGGCACCGAGAAGCCCGACTACGCCGACACGGTCAGCATCGTCACCGCGGCCGCTCAGCGAGAGATGATCCTGCCGTCGCTGATTCCGATCGTCGTGCCCGTTGTCGTCGGTGTGATCAGCGTCCAGGCCCTTGGTGGCCTGCTGATCGGTGTGATCGTCGTCGGCCTGTTCATGGCTCTCGCCATGACGGTCGGTGGCGGCGCCTGGGACAACGCGAAGAAGCTGATTGAGGACGGTGCCCATGGCGGCAAGGGCTCGGAGGCCCACGCCGCCTCGGTCACCGGCGACACCGTCGGCGATCCATACAAGGACACCGCCGGTCCCGCGATCAACCCGATGATCAAGGTGGCGAACATCGTCGCCATCCTCATCATCCCGATCGTTTCGTTCTAGGCGATCTCAAGCTCAAGCCCCGGAGGCGGTGCCGTCGGTACCGCCTCCGGTCGGCAACTCGTAGGGTTCGCTCAGGATGAGTGAGGCGCTTTTGAATGTCGCTGACTATGAGGCTGCCGCGGCCCGGTTGCTGGAGCCCGGGGCGCTTGGGTACTTCGCAGGAGGGGCGGGGGACGAGTGGACGTTGCGGCGCAACGTCGATGTGTACCGCGATTGGGAGTTGGTGCCCCGTGTACTCGTGGACGTGAGCGACGTGGACTCATCGCTCGAGCTGTTCGGATCGGAGTTGTCGATGCCGATTGCGGTGGCCCCGGTCGCCTTTCAGCGCCTGGTCCACGAAGCGGGTGAGGAGGCGATGGCGCGCGCAGCCGGGTCGGTCGGGACAGCGATGTGCCTCTCGACGATCGCCACCGCAACGCCCGCGTCAGTTGCGGCCGCCGCCCCCGACACCGAGCGCTGGTTCCAGCTCTACAGCTTCAAGGACCACGCGGTGACCGAAGCGCTGCTGGCCGAGGCGGTCCAGTCGGGGTACAAGGCGATCGCGCTGACTGTGGACGCGCCGTACGTCGGCAGGCGCGAGCGCGACCTGCGCACCGGGTTTCGTGTCGACGTCACCGCACCTGCCGTGCAGGCTGCGATCGGCACCGACGAGCCGGTCAGCGTGGCCGAGGCGTTCGGCCTGATCGACCCCTCGCTCGACTGGGACTCACTCGCGGCACTGGTCGCGGGGTGCGAGCTGCCCGTTGTGCTGAAGGGCTTGATGAATCCGCTCGACGCCGAGCTTGCGATCGAGGCCGGCGCCGCTGGGATCGTGGTCTCCAACCACGGGGGTCGACAGCTCGACGGCGTGCCCGCAACCCTGGACGCCCTGCCCGACGTGGCCGAAGCCGCCGCCGAGCGAATTCCCGTTTTGGTCGACGGCGGCATCCGCCGTGGTACCGACGCGCTCGTGGCGCTCGCGCTGGGCGCCGACGCGGTGCTCGTCGGTCGACCGGCGCTCTGGGGCCTCGCTGTCGGCGGCCAGGAGGGAGCCGCGGCCGTGCTGATGGGGCTTCGCGACGAGCTTCGGCTCGGTATGGCGCTGCTGGGCTGCCCGACGCCTGCCGACGTAACGCGCTCCCACGTCCGCCGCCGCCACGCCTAGCCACTCCGACAAAGGATCGGGAAGTCGCGTCGTGTGCGGCCGCCATGATTGCTCGGGTGATCGCCCTTCTCGTCGGACTCGCCGGAGGCGCGGGCGTGGTTGCGCGCTATGCAATCAGCTCGCCGGTTCACGGAGATGCGCTGCCCTGGGTGACCATGGGCATCAACGTCGTGGGCTCATTGCTGCTCGGAATTCTCGTGTCGAGCCACACCTTCAGCGAGGACCTCAGAACGGTCGTTGGCGTTGGGTTCCTGGGCGGGTTCACAACTTTCTCGACGTTCTCGGTCCAGGCCTTCCTCGACATCGAGGCGGGCGAGCCGCTCCGGGCGCTGGCGTACGTGGCTGCCTCGGTCCTGTTGGGCCTCGGGGCGGCGGCGGCGGGTTACTACCTGGGCCGGGCCTTCCTCTGAGCCCTATTTCTCAAGTGTTTCGATCCTGTAAGCCGTCCGGGTCGCGGCCGATCCTCACCGGGCCTGATCCGGGCCCGAGCGATGTCCACGTCGTCGGTGCGCAACGCGGCCACCTATAGAGTTCGCCGCCTCCTACTGGCTGATGTGCTCGAGGACCGGTGTGAGCTCGCCGGTCGGCGAGAAGTCGATGTACTCGGAGTCCTCCAGAGCCTCCGGCGCGTGTCCCGGCCCCCAGTAGAACGCCTGGCCGGCCTCATAGATCTCCTCGCCGTCCGCCGTGTGCATCTTTATTCGCCCCTGCAGCATGTAGCCCCAGTGAGGGCAAGGACAAAGGTCGCCGGGCTGACCAACGAGTGCCGGGCGAAGATCGAAACCTTTCGGGACAGTCACGAACATAGTCGTCATACCGCCGCCGATCTCCTCGACCCGGATGTCGAGTCCCTCATCCTCCATTGCGATCGGCGCGTCAGCCTGTCGTATCGCTCTCATTAGCTCCTCCTTTGGTCGTCCCCCGCCCCTCGATCAGATGCTATCCCCTCGAGCTAGCGCGTCTCAAGGATTTCGATTCTGTACCAATCCAAGTGGCGGATCACGGGTGATGCGGCGATGAGCCGTGTACTTGGACGAGCGCCCAGCGGTCGTTCTGGCGCTCAGCGACCAGGACGTTGCAACGATGAGATCGGACGTGTTCGCCACGGTCTCGAGGACTAAGTCCGGGCGGCGCTCGGCGAAGCTGGCGCAGAATCGATCGTGAAGGTCGAGGAGCTGAGCCTCGGCGCTATCCAAGCTCAAGTATTTCGATTCTGTACCCATCCGGATCGCGCACGAAGCACAGGCGCGAGCCGCCCTCGCGGACCGTGTAGGGCGGCTTCTCGGGCTCGATGCCGATGCCGGCGAGCGCTTCGAGCGTGCCGTCGAGATCCTTAGCGGTGATCGCGATGTGGCCATATCCCGTGCCGATCTCGTACGACTCGACGCCGGGGTTGTAGGTGAGCTCAAGGCGCGCGCCGTCGTCAGGTAGGCCCATGAAGACGTTGATCGCGCCGTCCGGGAGGTCCATGCGGGCGGACTCCTCGAAGCCGAGCTTCGAATAGAAGTCGACCGAGCGGTCGATGTCGGTGATTCGGTAGCAGGTGTGAATCAGTTCAGCGGGCATCGGGGCACCGTATACCCGACGACGCTCAGGCGTACACTCGCCACCTGATTGGCTGAGCGAATCCCGAGAGAGGCCGCGCTGCGGCGCGTGCATGGGACGGGGGCCCTGTTCTCGGCGGCGTACGGGAACGTCGGCTCGTCGATCTACTACGCACTGGGGGTTGTCGCCGCCTTCGCCCTTGGACTCACGCCGCTGGCATTCGCGATCGCCGGGTTCATCTTCGTCTGTACGGCGGCGACCTACGCGGAGGCAACGGTGATGTACCCCGAAGCCGGTGGGTCATCGAGCTTCGCGAGGCATGCGTTCAACGAACTCACGTCGTTCATCGCGGCCTGGGGTCAGATGCTGAACTACGTGATCACTGTCGCCATCTCGGCGTTCTTCGTGCCGCATTACCTCGCGGTGTTCTGGGAGCCCCTTGGCGACGCGCCTGGCGACGTGATCTTCGGGGTGTTCCTCGTCGCCTTGCTGTGCATCGTGAACGTGGTCGGTAGCCGCGAGTCGGCAAAGCTGAACCTGGTGCTGGCCGTCGCCGACCTGGCGACCCAGGTCGTGGTGGTGGGAATCGGCATCGCGCTCGCATTCAACCCGGACATCCTCGTCTCGAACATCGAGTTGGGCGTGGCGCCCACCTGGTCTGATTTCGCGCTCGGCGTTGCTCTCGGGATGATTGCTTACACCGGGATCGAGACCCTGTCGAACATGTCGGAGGAGGCGCGCGACGCGGAGCGCACGGTGCCGGCGGCCGTTGGCTGGGTTCTGGTCGCCGTGCTCACGCTTTTTCTGCTTATCCCGCTGGTCGCCGTCTCGGCGATGCCGGTGACCTTGGTGGACGGCGAGTACACGACGGAGCTCGCGACGACGTATGCGGACAACCCGATGCTCGGGATCGTGGACAACCTGGGCCTTGGATCGGCGGCCACCGAGGCGCTGCGGATCTATGTCGGCCTGCTCGCCGGCGTGATCTTGATCATCGCGACGAATGCCGGGCTGATCGGTCTCTCCCGCCTTACCTTCTCGATGGGTCAGTACCGGCAGCTCCCCCAGGCGCTTCGGGCGATCCACCCGCGCTACAAGACGCCCTACGTCGCGATCATCGTGTTCGGCGGGATATCGGCTCTGGCGCTCGTGCCTGGCGAGGCCGAGCTGCTGGCGACGATGTACGCATTCGGTGCGATGCTGTCGTTTACGGTCGCTCACGCTGCGCTGATCCGGTTGCGGTTCAAGGATGTGGGCGAACGGCGGCTCTGGAAACCGCCGGCCAATCTGCGTGTCCGTGGGACCGAGGTTCCGTTGAGCGCCGTGATCGGCGTGGCGGGGACCGCGTCGGCGTTCGTAGTGGTAATGGCGCTCAACGCTCGCACGCTTGCCATCGGAATGGCCTGGATGGCGATTGGCCTGACGGTGTACGTCCTCTACCGCCGCAACCAGGGTCTGCCGCTGACGCGGACGGTGAAGGTCGACGCTCTCGAGGCGCTCGGGGTCAAGAAGATCGAGTTCGCCAGCGTGATCGTCGTCTTCACTGAGGAGACGTTCTCCGAGGAGGTCGTGGCGACGGCCAAGTCGCTGGCGGCCAAGCGCAGCAAGGCAATCCACGTGCTCTCACTGCTGGAGGTGCCGACCAACCTGCCCCTCGACGCGCCGATGCGCGAAGCCGAGGGGCGGGCGCAAAGCAAGGTGGAGCGATCGAAGCTGATCTGCGGCAGGCGCGTGGACGGCAGCGTGGTGCGGGTGCGGCCCGGCGGTGCCGGCCAGGCGATCGTCAAGGCCGCGCGGGCCACCGATGCAAGCGTCATCCTGATGCCCCTTCGCTACCGCGCCGGGCAACCGCTCTACGACAAGACGATGCAGACGGTTCTCGCGAAGCGTCCTTGTCGGGTGATCGTGGCGGCCAGCCCGGAAGACGCTCGGGCCGGGCAGTCCGTGGGAGCGCCGGTATGAGCCCACCGCGGCCCGACGAGGTCTATCGCGGCGCCACGCGGGTGATGGCCGTGGTGATTGCTTGTTTTGGCATTGCGATCGTCGCGATCACCCTCACGAACGGCGGGGGAATCGCCGCCTCGGGTATATGGATCGGGCTGATCTTCACCGGGCTGGGCGTCGGGCGTCTCTATCTCTCTTTCCGATGAAGCGGGGGCTGGACAACTCCGGGGCGCCGCTGCTCTTCGCCGTCGCGTACTCGGCCGTCGGCTTCTCGCTGTACTTCTCACTGGGGGTGGTGGCGGACCGGGGCCTCGGACTGACGCCCCTGATCTTCCTCGGGGCGGGTCTGCTGTTCGTTCTCGCGACGCTCAGCTTCGCCGAGGGGGGTTCGATGTTCGTCGAACGCGGCGGCTCCTCGAACCTGGCCCGGCACGGATTCAACGAGCTGGTTTCGTTCGTCGCGGGCTGGGCGCTGCTGATCGACTTCATCCTCGTGATCGCATTGGCCGCGGTTTCGGTGCCGCACTATCTCTCGCCGATCTGGGACGGGTTCGCAAACGACGAGGGCGAGGTGATCACCGCCGTGGCGATCGTCGGCGGGGTCGCCGCGTTCGGAGCCTTCGGTCGCTGGAAGCTGCGCCGGCAGGGCCTCCTTGTCGCGTTGGCGCTGGGCGATCTGTTCGTGCAGGTATTGCTGATTGTCGTCGGGGCGGTCGTCCTTTTCGACCCGGCTGTGCTGACCGCGAACCTGGACCTTTTCTCTTCGCCGACTCTCGAGGACTCGATCTACGCGCTGGTGATCGCTACGGTGGCGTTCGCGGGGATCGAGGCGGCGGCCGACCTGGCTCCCGACCTGCGTTGGACGAGCGTCGACCTGCGCCGGTCGGTGATGGCCGGGGCAGTGCTCTTACCGGTGCTGTACGCGGGCGTCGCGGCCATCGCTTTGATGGCCCTCCCGGTGGTGCTGGGACCAGAGGGCCCCGAGACTGCGCTGGGCAGGCAATACATCGACAACCCGGTGCTGGGAATTGCTCAGAGCTTCGACCCCGTGTGGTTGTCCGACCTGATGCAGGTTGCGGTGGTCGCTGTCGCGCCCGCGGTGCTTGTTTGGGCTGCGAGCACGGCGATGCTCGGCCTCTCCCGGCACGTTTACACGCTCGCGACCAACCGGCAGATCCCGAGCTGGCTCGGCAAGCTCAGCAGCACCAACGCCTCGCCGCGGATCGCGATCGCGATCGCGGCGGCGATCGCGGCGGCGCTGGCGATCCCCGGCGACATCGAGATGCTGGCCGGCATCTACGCGTTCGGCGCGACTCTGGCGATCGCTATCGCGCATGCCGCGGTCCTGCGCCTAAGAGCCACGCAGCCCGATCGCGAGCGGCCGTTTCGGATGGGATGGAACTTGACCATCCGCGGCGTCGAGCTCCCGGTCGCTGCGCTCGCTGGGTTCGTGCTCACGAGTCTCGCCTGGATCAGCGTGATCGTCTACCACTCCGAGGCGCGGTGGGTGGGCGGCGGTTGGATGCTCTTCGGTCTGGTCGCCTACTTCGTCTACCGAGTGCTGGTCGAGGGCACGTCGCTGACCCGCCGGGTCGAGGTGCCGGCACAGTCGCTGGTCAAGCGGGCACCCGCGGTCGAGTACGCGGTGATCCTCGCCCCGATCTTCGGCTCGAACCTCGACGACGACATCGTCGGAACCGCCGGGCGGCTGGCCGACGCTGCGCTTTCGCCGGGCAAGGCAGCGCCGCGCGTCCGCATCCTTTACGTGCTCGACCTTCCACTCACCGTTCCGCTTACGTCTCCGCCGCCGAAGGAGCGGATGGAGGTTGCCAACGCCGCCCTCGAACGGGCGATGGAGGTAGCAGGCGAGTACGAGACCGTGATCGCCGAGGCGAATGTGATCAAGGCGCGGTACGTGGGCGCGGGGATCGTGCAGGCCGCGCGCGAGATGGACGCTGAGATGATCGTCCTGGGTGGCGAGCCGCCCACCAGGATCCGGGGCGGAGCGATCCTGGGAGGCGTCGGCGGTGCACGCCCGGCGGAGATCGGCCCCGTCACCGAGTACGTGCTGCGCAAGGCGCCGTGCCGGGTGCTGGTGACAGCGCCCGCGGACCCTGACGAGGACGCCCGGCGCGAGTAGAGTCTCGGCCGATGTTCATCCTGATCGTCGGTTGTGGACGGGTTGGTTCGTCGCTCGCGCGTTCGATGCTCCGCGAGGGACACGAGGTCTCCTGCCTCGACGAGGACGCAGAATCCCACGCGCGCCTGGAGATCGGCCTCGAGAAGCCGTGGGAGGACACGGGCGGCCAGTTCACCGTCGGCACCGGCCTCGAGATCGAGGCGTTGCGCGCAGCCGGCATCGAGCACGCCGACGCCTTCGTAGCCTCCACAGACGGCGACAACACGAACATCATCATCGCTCAGCTCGCCAAGCGCCGCTTCAACGTGCCGACAGTGATCGCACGCATCCTCGACCCGCTGCGCGCGGAGTGGTACGAGACGCAGGGCGTGCACACGATCTGCCCGACCCGAGTCGCAATCGACATGCTTGAGCACGAGGTACGCGACGCGGCGAAGCGCCAGACCGGTGCGGTCAAGGCCGGCGCCGCCGATCACGAGGACGACGAGGTCTGATGGGCGACCGGATGTACGTGATCGTCGTCGGGGCGGGCAAGGTCGGCTGGAACCTGGCGCGCGAGTTGCTCGAGAAGGGCAGCGAGGTGACCCTGATCGAAAACGACCGTGAGCGCTATACGACGGTCGAGCAGGAGCTCGAGCACAACATCCAGTACGGCGATGCGTCTGAGCTTTGGGTACTGGAGCGCGCCGGAGTGCAGCGCGCCGACATGGTGATCGCGGTCACCGGCGACGATGAGGACAACATGCTGATTTGCCAGGTCGCCAAGGAGAAGTACATGGTCGACCGGATCATCGCCCGCGTCAACAATCCGAGGAACCTGGAGCACTTCGAGCTGCTGGGCATCCGACCGGTGGTTTCCGCGACGGACCTGATCCTGCGCCTGATCGAACACGAGGTGCCCGAATACGGGCTCGTCCACCTGCTCGACCTGCCCGAGCAGCGCCTCGAGATCATCGAGATGCTCCTTCACGCCGACTCGAAGGCTGCGGGCCAGCGAGTCGGCGACCTGCAGATGCCGGAGGGGACGCTTCTGATCTCGGTCCTGCGCGACAATGTTGGCTTCGTTCCGACCGCCGACACCACGCTCGAACCGGGCGACGAGATTCTCGCTGTGCTCGACCCGAGCGTCGAAGAGGACCTGACCGCCTACCTCGGCACGCCCGCGTGAGAGAAGTCGATTTCCTGCTGGTTGGGGGTGGTGTCGCCTCGGCCTACTGCGCTGCTGAGCTGCGCCGGCGCGGGGCGGGCGGCACCATCCTGCTCGTCGGCCGCGAGCCTGACCCACCGTATGACCGCCCGCCCCTCTCCAAGGATTACCTGCGCGGCGAGAGCAAGCGCGAGGACGCATACGTAAAGGACGGTGACTGGTACACCGAGAACGAGGTCGAGCTGCTGACAGCGAGGAGCGTGATGTCGCTGGACGCCGGCGAGCGCGTCGCGACGATTCAGGGTGGGGAGGAGGTGCGATTCGACAAGGCGTTGCTGGCGACGGGCGCGATGGTGAACATCCTTCGCGTCGACGGGGGGCAGCTTGAGGGCATCCACTACCTGCGGGCTTTCGGGAACTCGGACTCGATCCGCGACGACGTGGCGCAGGCCGAACACGTGGCCCTGATCGGCGGTAGCTACATCGGGTGCGAGGTGGCCGCCTCGCTCGTCGAAATGGGCAAGCGCTGCACGATCGTGATGGAGGAGGACATCGCGCTCTCGCGAGGCTTCGGCGACGAGGTTGGCCGTTGGTTCCAGGAGCTGCTGGAGTCGAAGGGCATCCAGTTCGTGGGCGGCGCTTCCCTCAAATCGTTCGAGGGCAATGACCGTGTGGGCTCGGTCCGTACCGCCGCCGGGCGTGAGGTCGAGTGTGACGCGGTCGTGGTGGGCGCCGGCGTGAAGCCCGACGTGATGCTCGCCCAGCGCGCAGGGCTAGAGGTGGACAATGGGATCGTCTGCGATTCGATCCTCGCGTCGTCCGTCGACGGGATCTACGCCGCGGGCGACTGCTGCTCCTACGAGAGTGCGGTGCACGGTCGCCGGCTCCGCGTCGAGCACTGGGACGTGGCCCTGCAGCAAGGGCGACACGCGGCGCGGGGGATGCTCGGTGAGTCCGAGCCCTATCGCGCGGTGCCGTACTTCTTCAGTGATCTCTCCGATTGGGCTGGGCTCGAGTACGTCGGGCCAGCATCGGAGTGGGATGAGGTGATCTGGCGCGGCGACCGCGATGCCGGTGAGTTCTCTGCGTGGTACCTCCGAGAGGGTGCCGTGGCCGCGGCACTGGCCGTCGGCCGTTCCGAGGACCTTGTTCATGCGCGCACCTTGATCGAGACAGGAGCCGACGTGTCGGACGAGCGCGACGAACTTGCGGATGCCGACTCAGAGCTCGAAACTATCGGCTCAGGGGACTAGTCCGGCCCCGATATCTTTGTGCCAGCACCCATGGGGATTGGTGTAATTGGCAGCACGCGAGCTTCTGGTGTTCGAAGTTGGGGTTCAAGTCCCTGATCCCCAGTCCTCAGGTTTCGGCAGGAATCCGTATGGTCGCGAGGAAAAGACCCCTTTAGTTTCGCCCGCTAGTCATAGGGTTGCTGCCGATGGAGCAGATGGACATCTACATGCGCCGGCGCTTGATCGCGCTGGGAGGCCTAATTGGCTTCTTCATCATCTTTGTGCTGCTCGTAAAGAGCTGCGGTGGAGATGACCCCGAGCCGACCACGAACGTCACCCAGACAGGCGCCAGCGGTGAGAGTGGAACCAGCGCCTTGCCCAAGGACGAGTTCATCGCACAAGCCGATGCAATCTGCGCCAAAGCGAACTCGGCGGTCGGATCGCTCGATCCAGCGGACACCGACGCGACCTCTGACGAGCTTCGGATCACTACGGGCGAGCTGGAGCAGCTCCAGCAGCTCGAGGCGGAGGACGTGGATCGTGACCTGCGCACGTTCCTGACTTCGATGAAGGACCTGGTGGACGCGCTCGAGTCGAAGACCGTCGCGATCGACAACGGCGATACGGCTGCGGGCGACGAGGCGCAGAGCGCGATCGATACCGCTGAGGTCGATGCCCGTGGCGCGGGCGAGGACTACGGATTTACCGATTGCGGTCAGTTCCTCGACGCTGGCGAGGGCCCCGGCGATTCCACCACGGACACCGGGACGGTCGCCCCGAGCACCGATACAGGCGGCGTTGCGCCCACCACTCAGGCGCCGACCACCCAGGCGCCCACCACCCAGGCGCCGACCACCCAGGCGCCGACCGACGACACCGGCGGCATCACGCCCTAGCCCGCGGCGGCACCGTCAGGCCGCTTGTTCGGCCCAGGCGCCGTAGAGCTTCGCGTATGCGCCGCTCGCTGCGATCAGCTCGTCGTGCGTACCCGCCTCGGCGATCGCACCGTGCTCGAGTACAACGATCTTCCCGGCGCGCCGAATCGTCGAGAGCCGATGGGCGATCACGATCGCGGTGCGCCCGTGTAGTAGTCGATCGAGGCCGGCTTCGATCACACGCTCCGTTCGGACGTCTACATTGGCCGTCGCCTCGTCGAGAATCAGGATGCGCGGCTCGGCCAACAGCGCGCGGGCGAATGAGACGAGCTGGCGCTGACCGGCCGAGAGCTGCACGCCGCGTTCTCCCACCTCGGTCTCCTGTCCTGCCGGCAGGCGTGCGATGAACGGTTCGGCGCCGACCGCCCCGATGGCAAGGGCGACATCTTCGTCGCTCGCGCCAGGGCGGCCGAACGCGACGTTCTCCCTGATCGTTCCCGAGAACAGGAACCCCTCCTGGGGCACGATTCCCAGGCGGCTGCGCAGCGCGTTGGAGTCGAGTTTCGTCAGGTCGTGGCCGTCAACCAGCAGCCGTCCGTGTTGCGGGTCGTAGAAGCGCGCTACGAGCTTCGCCAGTGTTGACTTCCCGGCGCCCGTTGTACCGACCAGCGCAACGGTCTGCCCGGCTGGGATCTCGAGGTCGATGCCGCGCAGCGCCCACTCATCGTCGGTGGCAAGCTCGCGTGCGTCGCCACCACCCGCGTATGAGAACCACACATCCTCCAGGGCGATCTCGCCGCGGATCTCGCCGGGGTCGATCGCGTCGGGTCGATCCAACATGTCAGGACGCGTGTCGAGGAGGTCGAAGATCTTGTCGAGCGCGGCCATCCCCTGCTGGTAGGTGGTGTAGAGCTGCGAGATCTGCTGAATCGGGTCGAAGAACGCGTTCAGATAGCCCACGAACGCCACCACCACACCAGTCTCGACGTCCCCTGAGATCGCGCGGTAGCCGCCGTAGAGCAGGATTACCCCGGTACCGATCGCCGCCAGCAGCTCGACCGCCGGGAAGTACGACGCGTTGAGGTAGACCGTTCGCATGTTCACGGCACGGTTCTCCTCGTTTAGCTCGGTCATCCGGTCGACGTGCCGGTCCTCCTGACCGAAGGTGCGCACCACCCGCACACCGGAAAGGGTCTCCTGCAGGTAGGCGGTGATGTTCGCGATCTTCTCCCGCGTCGCTCGGTAGGCGCCCGCTGATGCGATCCGGAAGATCACGCTGGCGACCATTAGCAGGGGGAAGGTCAGGAACACGACCAGTGCCAGCGGAACGTCGAGCAGAAGCAGGATCACGATCACGCTGAGCAAGGTCAGCGTGCTTTGGAAGAGCGTCACAACCCCGTCGGTGACGAGCGAGTCGAGCGCCTGCACGTCGTTGGTGAGCCGCGAGATCAGGACTCCCGGCCGGTTACGGGTGAAGAACCCGATCGACATGGCCTGGAGGTGCTGGTAGATCCGCGTGCGCAGGTCCTGGAGCGCGCGCTGGCCGACCCAGCCGACGAGGTAGGTCTGTGCGTAGGAGGCTCCCCAGAGCGCCAGCACCGAACCGAGATAGACGGCCAGGATCACCGCGAGCGCCCCTGTGTCGTCCTGGTTGATGCCATCGTCGATTGCCGCGCCCGCCAGGTAGGGCGGCGCGAGCGCCGCGGCGGTCGCGATCACGAGCGCTCCGAACATCAGCAGCACCTGGCGGCGATAGGGCCGCAAAAGCCCTACGAGCCAGCGCACCTTGCGTCCACGTTCGTCCTCCCCGCGGATCAGCCGCCACAGGTCGCGCAGTAGCAGGATGGTTCCCGCGAGGCGCCCCGGCTGGTTCGCCTGATCCTCGGAGTCGCGCACAAAGTCGCTCACAGCCGCGCCAACTCCTCGCGCTCCTCGAGGTCGCGCTGGAGGAAGAGCTGGTCCTCGCAGCCGTGCTCGGCGATCTCGCGGTAGAGCGCACAGCGCTCGAGCAGCTCGTCGTGGGTGCCGCGATCGACGAGGCGACCCTCGTCCATCACCACGATCTCATCGGCGAGCGAAATCGTCGAGAGCCGGTGGGCGACCACAAACGTCGTCCGACCCTCCATCACCTCGCCGAGCCCGCGCTTGATCTCTGCCTCGGTGTTCGCGTCGACCGAGGAGGTCGCGTCGTCGAGGATCAGGATTCTCGGGTCGGCAATGATCGCGCGCGCGATCGCCACCCGCTGGCGCTGGCCCCCCGAGAGGGTGAGGCCGCGATCGCCGACCATCGTCTCGTAGGCGTCGGGAAGCTCGCGAATGAAGCTGTCGGCCTGAGCCAGCCGGGCAGCCCGCTCGATCTCTTCCCGCGTCGCCTCCGGCTTCGCGTAGGCGATGTTCTCGGCGACCGTCGCCGAAAACAGAAAGCTCTCGTCGGCGACAAACGCCACCTCGCCACGCAGCGCATCGACGTCGATCGTGCGCAGATCGGCACCGTCGATCGCAACCGACCCGGATGTCGGATCGTAGAGGCGGGCCAGTAGGGCCACCAGGCTCGTCTTGCCCGAACCTGTGGGCCCGACGAGCGCCACCGTGCTGCCGCCGGCGACGTTGAGTGTCACGCTCTCGATAGCCGGCTCGCCGACGGCTGCTGCCGCTCCGTTGGCCGACGCCCCGAGCGCCTGGGGGACGGGGTAATGAAGGGTGACGTTTCGGAACTCGACCGCGCCTGGGCCAGGAGGCAATGGCGGCGCCCCGGGTGGGCTCGCGATCGCCGGCTCGCGGTCGAGCACCTCGAAGAGCCTGTTGCCGGAGGCGACGGCCCGCTGGGCCATCCCCAACGCCATGCCGAGCATCCGCATCGGCCCGGTGAGCATCACGACGTAGAGGTAGAAGGCGGTGAACTCGTCGAGCTGGAGCCCGCCGTTGATCACCTGCCGGCCGCCGACAAAGAGGACGACCGCGAGGCCGATCGAGGGGATGAAGCCCAGCAGGGGCGAGTAGAAGGCCCGCAGCCGCGTGGAGTAGACGTTCTGATCGAAGACCCGCGAGACGGAGTGTTGGAAGCGGCGCAGCATGTGTTCCTCGCGTGCGAACGCCTTGACAACCCGGATCCCCGAGACGCTCTCCTCAGCCTCCGCGGTCAACTCTGCGATCCGCTGCTGGACTTCCTGCAGCGCGGGCCGTGAGAGCCGGCTGAATCGGGCGGCGGTGATCACGACGAGCGGAACCGGCGCCAGCGCGAGCAGGGCCAGCGGGGGATTGATCGCGATCATCACAGCGCTCGCGAGGATGATCGTCAGGAAGTTCTGGGTAAGGAAGATCAGGCCGTAGCCCAAAAAAAAGCGGATCGAGTTCAGGTCCACGGTCGCCCGCGACATCAATTGCCCGGTCTGCTGCGAGTCGAAGAAGCCCAGCTCGAGCTCCTGGAGGCGCCGGTAGACGCGCTCACGCAGGTCGAATTCAACCGCGAGCGAGACCCTTCCGGCGATGATTCGTCGCACCACGGTGAGCCCGAGCCGCAGAACTCCCGCACCCAGGATCACCAGTACGAGCGGCCTCAGGTCGGGGCGCTCGCCGTCGTTGATGGCCTGGACGGCCTCGCCGACGAGGTAGGGGATCAGGACCGTCATCCCCATCGCCAGCCACGCGAACGCGAGGGAGGCGATCGCCGCCTTCCGGTACGGGCGCAAGAAGCCCATCAAGCGGCGGAACGTGCTCATCAAAGTGTGACTATACAAAGTGAAGTATGGTCGATTGCGATGCCCGATCAGTTGCCGCAGCGAGTCGGACTATGTGAGTCGTGCGCCCATCAGCGCGTCATTGAGACGACGCGTGGCACCTCCTATTCGCTCTGCGAGCGCTCGCGCGACGATCCCGCCTATCCGCGCTACCCGCGGCTTCCGGTCGCCTCCTGCCCCGGGCACGAAGTGCGCCCGAAGGAGAGGCATCGCTGAGGTCGATCGCGGGTAGGGGGCAGCTTCGCAACGACCCCCGTCGAGTGGCCCAATACTCGGCGACACGCTTAGCAACGAGCCACTCGGCAGGGACTAGGCCTCGGGGGCGCGGGGTGAGCCCGCCGCCGACAGGGCTCCCGCGCACGCCGAGAGCACCAGCCCCACCGCCAACAGCTCCCGCGCCGCGAGATCCTGGTCGAGGATCACGAAGCCAACGGCGGTGGCAACCGCGGGTTCGAGGCTCATAAGCACGCCGAAGACGCCCTCTGGCAAACGGCGGAGTGCCTCGAGCTCCAGCGAGTAAGGGAGCACCGAGGAGAGAATCGCGACACCGAGCGCGGCCAGCAGGAGCCCGCCGTCCACCAGTGCGCCTCCGGCGTCGATCAGTCCGGCCGGGGCCACGAGCACCGCAGCGATCGCCATCGCCAAGGCAAGACCCCCGCCACCAGGGATCGCCTTGCCCACCCGCGCCGAGATGACGATGTAGGCGCCCCAGCACAACCCCGCGAATAGCGCTAGTGCGCAACCGAGCGCATCAAGTGAACCGCCGGGCACCGGCGCAAGCAGGATGAGTCCGGCGCCCGCTAGTCCCACCCAGGCGAGGTCGAGTCGCCGGCGAGAACGCAGTAACGCCAAGCCCAATGGGCCCGCGAACTCCAGCGTCACCGCAATTCCGAGTGGGATCCGTTCGAGCGACAGGTAAAAGCTTGCGTTCATCCCCGCGAAGATCAGGCCGAACAGGGCCACGTCGCGTCGGGTGGCCGTGTCGCCGAGTCGAAAGGACGGTCGCCAGATCGCCAGGAGGATCAGGGCAGCAATGGCGATGCGCAAGAAGACGGTGCCGGACGCACCTACATCATCGAACAGCCCGACCGCGAACGCAGCGCCGAGTTGGATCGAGACGATTCCGCCCAGGACGAGGCCTGCCGCGCTGCCGCGGGATCCGTTCAAACCGCGGCCGACGCTAGCAACCGTTGGGAGTACCGATTGGCGAGCCGGGTAGCCGCTGCGGGGACCACAGAAGGAGGTAGCGATGACGAAGGACCATGGCCCCACGGTTCAAGACGACAAGCTCTACGAGACACTGCGCGACGATGGCGCGAGCAAGGAGAAGGCGGCCCGCATCGCCAACGCGAAGGCCGCCGGGGAGGACGTCTCGAAGAAGGGCGGCGAGGCCGAGGACTACGAGGACCGCACGGTCGAAGGGCTTCAGGAGCGTGCCGCCGCACTGGAAATCGACGGTCGTTCGGAGATGGACAAGGGGGAGCTCATCTCAGCCCTGCGCAACCACTGAGCTCTAGCTACCGGAAGAAGGCCTGCAGGCGCGTGTCCTCGGCTGCACCGCCGTTGACGTGCTCGAACCGTTCGAGCGTCTCACCGGTCACCGCGTCGAGGACCAGGGTGAACTCGATCTCACGCGCGAGCGCGAGATCGTCGGTGGGTACCACGCTCACCATGTAGAACGGCGTGCCGTTCCGGAATGCCAGGCGCGCTTCCACAACCTCCCGAAGGGTGACCGTGTAGCTGTTGCCCTCGGAATCGCAGCAGCGTTTTTCTTTCCACCTCAGTGGCAGGGCGCGGGCGGTATTCAATACGTCCTCGCTTGAGATGAGTTCCCGGTTGCCCGAGGGTTCCCAGATCGTCGTCCTGCCGGTCGTTGAATCGGCGATTACGATCGCGCGCACGCCGTCGATCGCGTTCTCCTCGTCGATCACCGTGACCCAGGCGGTCGTGTCCTTGTCGATGGCGGTCAGGTAGGGCTGGCTGTTGTTCTCGCCGTCGTTGATGTCGCCGCGGAAGCTCTCGGAGCGCGAAATCGCGTCGGCCTGTGCCCGGGCCACGGTCTCCGGGACCAGCCTTCCACTCGCCGCCAGCTCCGGGCGGGCCATCGCCTCCTCGGGCGTCAGGTCTTCGAGCTCACCGTCCTGGTGGTAGACGAGCACGCCCTTGAGGTACGGGTAGCGGAACGGAAAGCCCATATAGCCCATGTACGGTGCGACGGCGACGACCTCATCGTTCCCGGCGGGCACCACCGTCGGGTACTGGATCTTGCTGAAGGGGTGCTTGCCATAGGCCTTGCCCTTGAGGGTGCTGGGGCGGATTCCGCCGATGGACTCCTCGAAGCCGCCGCGGGCGATCACCCCGGGCGCCACGAGTTCGTCAAGGCTGCGGATAACGACGCCGTCGGAGCGACCGCCGAGCCAGCTCCCGCGCCACTCGCCGGTCCAGAGCAGTTCGCCTGAGACGGGATCGCGAACCAGGTGGATCTCCTCCGCATCGCGGAAGCCCGGATCGTCACTGATGGCTGCCCGTGGCAGCAGACGCGGCTGCGTCTGCTTAGGCAGCTCGTCCACCACCGTGAACTCGATCTCGTTGAATCCAGCAGCGGGCTTGGAGATCAGCGTGAACCACAGCCCGATGACCAACACGGCAGTTCCGGCCAGGAACGCCCAGCCACCGGAGAACAGGTCGGTCTTCGGCGACACGGCCTTGCCTGGTGCCTTCAGGCCCGTCGCGACGGTGCCGATCACCGCCGCAAGCCTGCCCGCGTCATCCGCGGCGGGCCGGCCGGCCGACGGCGACGAGCCGGAGCGCCCACCGGTGGCTGCCCTTGCTCCCCCGACCGCAAAGCCCACCCCGAAGAAGGCGAGGATGGGGAGCCACGAGAGCATTGGGTGTTGCCAGAAGAACAGCGTGAACATGTGCCAGACGCCGGAGTAGACGAGCCCGGCGACGACCAGTGCCGCGATGATCAGCAGGAAGATGCGTCCGAAGCTCACTCGTTACCCCCGAGTTAGTTGGCGGTCCGCGCTCGCGGAGCGGGCGAGCGTAGCGAAACGACCGGAGCCCGCTAGGTGCGGTCGGGGTACTCGATGTACTTCCAGTTGGCCCGCTGGCCGTGTCCGACCGCCTGTTCGGGCGGAAGGTTCAGGCAGACCTCGCCCCAAAGCCCGTCGGGGTCGCTGAAACCCGCACTCAGCAACGGCCCCATGTTCGTGACCAGACCGTTGCCGTCACTCGCACCCGCTTTGTAGATGCGCTCGCGCAGCTCCCAGAATGTGTCGGCGTTTTGCGCCCGTAAGGCCAGATGGTCGGTGCGGCCGCGTGCGAAGATCGGCAGCTCCCCCTGGGGAACATCCACGCCGGGGATCTGAAATGGGTGCAGGACGAAGGCTCCCCCGAGGTCGATGAACGCGTGGCGAAGCCCCTCTTCGGTCATGTCGTCCACGACCTCGGCATCGAACACCTCCGCGTAGAAGGCGATCAGCCGGTCCATGTCGGCGGTCAAGGTCGCGACATGGTGAGCTCCGACGGTGAGGGCCATGGCGAGAACCTAGCCCGTTGGGCCGTTAGTTGTCAGTTCCCTGCGGGGACTCACGGCTTCGCGGGTTCCCGCTCGCCGGGCGGGGATAAGGGGGCTCATGACCCTCACCCTAGGGACCTCGCCCGACTCGCTTGAGCGACTCGGATTCGCCTAGGCGGCGCGCGAGCCGCGCAGAGCGGGCACGTTCAGGGCCACGGCAGCGATGAAGATGGCCCCGAGCGCCACGAGCACCCCGGTGTCGTCACCGGTCGGCTTCACCACCATCGTGACCAGGACCAGGTAGAGGATCGTCAGCTCGATGTGATCGACCGCGGTCATCCGCCTCGAGCGCCGCGTCGCCTCCTGGGCGCTGGGTCCCTTCGCCTCCACGATGGCCGCGATCTTCTCGGACTCGGTTCGGAAATAGAAGAAACCCGTCAGAAAGGAGGCGGCCCAGCCGACAAGCCCAATCGTGATCCAGGTCTGGCCGAAGTCCCAGTTGCCCTCGATCGCGGAAAGGACCCCGAAGAGGAGCGTTGCCAGCGATGAGGGGATGAAGAGAGCTGGGGCGAGAAAGTCCATCTCGGCGTGGAGCTGGCCCTCGCGCTCCGGGCTCTTTGCGCGTCGGGCTGAGAGCAGAAGCATGGTGATCGCGAAGCCCGCGCCGAGCCAGGTTACGGCGGAGATGACGTGCAGGGTGAGAAACAGTTCGTAGAGGCTCATTACTCGAGCTTTTCACATAGGGCCGACGTCAGGGCGAGACCTCGCCACCGAGCGAGTCGGCGGCAAGGAATCTGGGCGCTGTGCTTGAGTTCCAGACGGCGCTCAGTCGGGCGCCAGCACCGGGCGTTCGAGTACAACCGTCGCGTCATGGCGCGATCGACGGCGCACGCGCAACCGATCGGCCAGCGCCCAGGAGGCGAAGATCAGCGCGCCCACCGCGCCGGTGGCCGTGAGCAAGACGCCCGCGGCCGCCACGACCGCAACCCCGTTCGATCCGAGGATGAGAACTGCGCTCGCGGCACCAAGGCTCGGGCCGACGGGCAGCAGCCCGAGCGCCGCGGCGGCGATCAGCAGGGCCACGCAGTCAAGGATCGTGACGTCGATTCCCAGGCCCTGAAGCACGACCCAGTTACGCACCACCTGGGCGCCGGTGGCGAACATCACCAGGGCGATGATCGTGTTGCGGCTCTTCAGGCCGCGCATGACGTCGAGCCCGCGCCACAGGCCCTCGCGTCGGTGGCGAACGCATCTGGTCGCGAACGCGATCAGTCCGGTCACGACGACCAGGGCGGCGATCGGAATCCACCACGCCAAGTTCAGCGGCCCGATCAGGGTGAAGGAGAGCACGGCCGCGAGTACGACCTCAACGATCACGATCGGCATCTCGGCGGCGACCAGGACCGAGGGTTTCGGGCTCGCGATCGGCGCCGAGCGCCGTAGTGCGGCGATGCGGACGGCGAGGCCGAAGTTGCTGTTAAAGAGATTGCCGAGATAGCCGACGCTTGCCGCGCGATAGAGCAAACCACGATCGACGTTGCCCCCCGCGGCGTCCACGCACACGTGCCACGCCTCGCTGCGCGCGACCAGCCAGACCACCTGTAGCGCCACGGCGCCAGCGAGCACCAGAAAGGACGCGCTGGAAAACGCTTCGGCAAACTCGTCGCGCGTATTCCACAACCCCACTACCAGCGCTGCCGCGACGACGAAGCTGCCGGCGACCGTCACCTGGTTTGGGTGACGCCGAACCCAGTCGCGCAGGGTGTTGAGGCGCATACGTCTTCCTCGTCCCCTCGGTAGAAACCATTAAACCGGTGGGGAAGGGGCGGGCTCCCAGCAGCCTCGCCGAAGGCTACCTGCCAGCATCATTCCCGTTGAAATTGCCGACGGGCTGGCGGAATACCTCCGCCTGCCGACTGCGCGGCATCACTTAGCGCTTGGGATCGACCGACAACACGACCGCATCCGCACCTACCCCGGGCCTCCGGGAGACCGCCGAGTCGCTCGCATCCGGAGCGGTTACATCGGCGGCCCTCGTCGACGCCGCCCTCGAGCGCAGCCTCGCTACCCAATCGACCCTGAACGCGTTCAAGCTCATACGCGCCGATGCCGCACGAGTGGAGGCGAGGGATGCCGATCGGCGCCTTGCCTCCGGTGACCGAGCACCGCTACTCGGTGTGCCGGTCGCTGTCAAGGACGACGTTGATGTCGCCGGCGAGCCGACGGCCTTCGGCTGCGAGGGCGAGTTTCCGCCCGCCACAGAGGACGCGGAGTTGGTGCGGCGCCTCCGGTCCGCGGGCGCCGTCATCGTCGGCAAAACGAACAGCCCCGAGCTCGGGCAGTGGCCGATCACCGAGGGTCCGGGCTTTGGGGTCACCCGGAATCCCTGGAGCCTCGACCACACGCCCGGCGGTTCAAGTGGCGGCTCGGCTGCCGCCGTTGCCGCTGGGCTGGTTCCGGCGGCCGTCGGCTCGGATGGCGCCGGATCAGTCCGGATCCCTGCCGCGTGGACCCACCTGGTCGGGATCAAGCCGCAGCGCGGCCGGGTGTCGCCGTGGCCCGAGACGGATCCCTTTAACGGGCTGACCTGTCACGGGCCGCTCGCCCGCACGGTCGCCGACGCGGCGATGCTCCTCGACGTGCTCACGGGCAACCATCCGGGGGAACACGTCAAACCGCCGGCTCCGGCCGAGCCGTATCTGGCCGTCGCCGAGCGGTGCGACCCTGGTCCCCTGAGCATTGCCCTCGCTCTCGACGTTCCCTTCAGCGGCCCGCGCGCACGCCTTCACCCTCATGTCCGCGCGCGCGTCGAGCACCTCGTGGAGGTGTTTCGTGGCCTCGGCCATGAGGTCATCGAGGCGAGCCCGCGCTACGGCCTGGTCGGAGCTGGATTCATGCCGCGGTCGATGGGGGGCATCCGCGACTGGGCGACCCGGATGCCACACGCCAAGCTCGACCATCGGACGCGCGAGAACGCTCGCAACGGCAGGTTGCTGGGCGGGCCTTTGCTCGCGACGTCGCGAGCTTCCGAGCGTCTCCTGCATCGGCAGTTCGGCGCGATCTTCAAGCGTGCGGATGTCGTCCTCGCGCCGACGACGGCGACGCCGCCGCTCGCGGTCGGGGCAATCGACGGCCTCAGTGGCTGGCAGACCGACAAGGTCGTCGTCGCTGCATGCCCCTACGCGTGGCCGTGGAACGTGGTCGGCTGGCCGGGCGTCAACGTTCCCGCCGGTCTGACGCCCGACGGCCTGCCGGTCGGCGCACAGCTGCTCGGCCCGGCGAACAGTGAGTCGCGCCTGATTGCGCTCGCCGCCCAGCTCGAAGAGGTCGAGCGCTGGCACGAGCGACGGCCTCCGAATCAGCCGGCTGAGCTGCTCTCCGACGCTGTCTTGTAGGCCGACGCGACCACGTCGTCGAACGCCGCTCCCAGGGTCGGGTCCGGTGGACTGTCCATCTGGATCACGTACAGCTGCGAACCGATGGCGAACTCCGCGTGGTAGGCCTCGAACTTAAACAGCCCGGGAGGCGGCTTCCCCTCGTTCGGCATGTGATGAACTGCCGCCGACCCTGGAATGCCGTCGAGCTCGTACTCGGTCGGCGTTACCGTGCAGGCCGCGAAGCACGGCTGCTTGAGATCCTCCGCGTGCAGCAGCTCTCGAGCCTCGACGGCACCGTCGTCGGATTCGAACTGGGCGACGCTGAGTTGCACACCTCGCATCTTGGCGGGATCCTTGAGTCTCGCGCCTGCTCCAGCCTCGAAACCGGCATCGTCGAGCGTCGCGATCAGCTCGCTTGCGGTCGTTCCCTCCGAGAAGAAGAATCCGTCGAAGGCAAAGTCCGTGGAGTTGTCCCAGGTGAACTCGCGCTCTGTCTCCAGTTTCAAATCCTCGGCAGCCGGCAGCCGGCTCGCCAGATCCTCGGGCGAGACACCGCCGCCTCCGTCGTCGTCTCCGCCGCACCCCGCGCCCAGTAGCGCTAAGCCGATTAAAAGCGTGGGGAGTGGCGATCGCCCCAGTGATCGAGCCAGACCTTGGTTCATCATCCTGCGTTCCTCCCTCTCGAGCGCCCTCGTCGTCAGCCGATTATGACGACCATACGCCCGGAGCGGCGCCCGGGTCTGTGAAGTGGCGCACGCCTGGGAAACGGGCTGCCTTGATCGAGCAAGGCGACCGAGGCGAGTGGCATCACCCGGTTGGTGGGCCTCCCAGGACGAGGACGTCGACGAGCAGCAGGAGCGCGACGATTGCGACCACGATCCCAAACGCATGGGCCAGCGTCGCGGCCGGGAGGCGCCGGCCAAACTGGCCGCCAGCGAGCGCTCCGGCAGCGGCCGCACCGCAGAGCATCAGAGTCAGCGGCCAATCCGGCTGCGCACCGTTCGCCAAGTGGCTGATCAAAGCCGCCAGCCCGGTCAAGGTGATGATCGCCAGCGAGGTCGTGATCGCGCGCCTCATCATCAGGCCCAAAAGGATGGTCAGGGTCGGAACAATCAGAAATCCGCCACCCACACCGAAGAATCCGGTCATGAACCCGACGACGAGGCCGGCTCCGCCGGCCACTGCGATGTTCGGAGTGGCGCAGTCACCGGGTGTCTCGTCGGACTCATCGGCGCCATTGCCCCGGATGTAGGTGAGCGCCGCGGCGGCGAGCATCACCGGAACGAAGGCAAGGATGAGTGTCCTCGCGCTGATCGCAGCGTTGGCCAGGGTGCCGATGTATGCGCCGATCGCGGCGGGGCCGGAGAAGGTCAGCGCCACCCGCCAGCAGAGCTGCCCGTCGCGGGCGTGCACGCCGGCCCCGACCGACGCCCCCAGGGCGACGACTATCAGCGAAGCCGTCGACGCCGGGCCGACGCCCTGGTCGAGGACGTAGACCAGGACCGGCAGCGCGAGGATTGCGCCGCCACCGCCGACGGTGCCGATGACGGCGCCAATCGCGAATCCAAAGGGAACGGCGAGCAGCATCTCCATATAGTCATGCAACTATACGGTTATACTTCTCGGAATGACCGATCTGACCAATGAACTTGCCGAGTTGATCGCTCGCCGCTTCACGGTGCTGGGCGAGCCGACCAGACTACGGTTGCTGAATCTGATGCACGCCCGTGGGGAAGCCTCGGTATCGGAGCTCGTCGAAGCGACGGGGGGAACCCAGGCCAATGTCTCAAAGCACCTTGGTGTGCTGCTTGGCGAGCGGATGGTGGTGCGACGTCGCCAGGGCTCGCACGCGCTGTATTCGATCGCAGATCCGACACTGATCGCTTTGTGCGATCAGGTTTGCGACGGCGTGCGCGACCAGCTGCGCGAGCTCAGCTCGATGGTCGCGGTGGGGGTGCCGCAATGATCTTTCGTCAGATCACCCACGACGATCTCGGCTGCGCCTCCTATCTCGTCGGTGATGAGAAGGCCGGCGTTGCCGCGGTGGTGGATCCCCGCTTTGAGATCGACGAGTATCTCCAGCTCGCGCGCTACTTCGGGGTCTCGATCGAGCACATCCTCGAGACCCATAACCACGCCGACCATGTCTCAGGCCACGGCCGCCTTGCCGCGGCGACCGGCGCGGCCATCTACATCCACAGCCAGGCCGTGCCGGCCTACGACCACGAGGCGATCGAGGACGGCTTCGAGCTCGAGGTAGGCGAGCTACTGATTCGAGCGCTGCACACCCCCGGCCACCGACCGGAGCACACCGCATTTGCGTTGATCGACCGCAACCGCGGCGATCAGGCCTGGGCGGTCCTGACCGGCGACTCGCTGTTCGTAAACGACGTAGCCCGGCCCGACCTGGCGATCGAGGAGCGCGAGGGCGCTCGAGACATCTATCACTCGCTCCAGGACAAGCTGCTGACCCTGCCCGACGAGTGCGAGGTCTGGCCCGCACACCTCGGCGGTTCGATGTGCGGAGGGCCGGGGATGGACATGAAGATCTCATCGACCATCGGCTTCGAACGCAAGCACAATCCGACGCTCTCGATCGGGGAGGAGCGGGAGTTCGTTGAGCAGGCGGTCGCAAAGCTCGGTCCCCAGCCACCGAACTTCGAGGCGATCGTCGAGCTCAACAAGGGACCGCTGCTGACCGCGGGCGTCGAGGTCCTGCCGTTGGCTCCTCGCCAGCTTGACCAGAAGCGCTCCGCCGGCGCTCTGATCGTCGACACGAGGACCGATCAGCAGTTCGACGATGCGCACATCGTTGGCGCGGTGTGCAATCCGATGCTGATCGCGGGCTTCGGGTCAAAACTGGCCTGGCTCGCCGACCGAGACAGGGAGGTCGTCCTGGTGGGTCGCGACGATGACGATGGGCGGCGGGCTGCCCGTCTTGCGGTCGCGGTCGGTATCTCGAGTCTCGCCGGGTTTCTCGGCGGCGGAATGACCAGCTGGCGCCAAGAGAAACGCGAGGTCGAGCGAATCGAACGTCTGCCGCTGGACGAGCTCAAGAGTCGGGTAGATCAGGACGATCTGCAGATTCTCGACGTGCGCGAGCGCAAGGAGTGGGAGGCGGGTCACATCCCCGGCTCGGTGTTCGAGCCGTGGCACGACATCGACGCTTTGCCCACAGGTCTCGACCCCGACAAGCCGGTGGCCGTCGTCTGCGGTTCGGGTGAGCGAGCGGCGGTCGGCGCAAGCCTCGTCAAGCGCTACGGGGCGACGGAAGTGATCCATGTGATCGAGGGTGGGGTGCCGAAGTGGAAGCGGCTCGGGCATCCAATCGAGGCCGAGTCGGGATGAGCGGTCCAGATCTCGACGAGCAGATCGTTGCGCAATTGCGATCGATCCACGCCGTCAAGGCTGGGGCTCTCGCGATGTTCGCCCCGATGCTCACCGAGGTCGCTACCGAGCGTGACGATCGCTCGACGGCCGCGGAGATCGCGGGCCTGCTTGGCCGGATGCATAGAGCCTTCTCGGCCCACCGCGGGGAGACAGCTCAGCACGTGCAAAGCCTGGCCGCGAGGCTGACCGAGCTTGGCGGCGCCCCGGCCGGCCGCAGAGCGGGCTCATTGGCCCTGGGGGCTCGAGCCTGGGTTGCAGCGAACGGCATCGGCGGGCAGAATCATGGCGCGAACGCTCGCAACGCGTTCGTCTTCGAGCACTACGAGATCGCCTCGCTGAAGCTGCTCGAACAGCTTGCCGAGCGCAACGACGACGGTCCGACATTGACGATCGTCAGCGGCATTCTCGCCGACGACGAGGAGATGGCGGCGACCATCAGCCGCAACTGGACCAACGTGCTCACGCTCACTCTCGCGCCGTAGGGCGGCGGCGCTCCTCGATCTCCAGCCGCGGAAGCCCACCTCAGGGTCGGGATGCGGCCGGCTGCCGTGTCCTACTCCGGCAGCCCGACGGCCTTTAGGGCTTCGGCCTGCGTCGAGAACCACACCACTTTGACGATCTTGCCGTCCGCGATCGTCCAAACTGAACTGTTCCTCCCCTCGACCTCGATCCCGCTAGCGCGTCCGCGCCCTCGGCTGGTCGTTATGGAGATCACGGCCTGGCCGCCATCGATCAACTCCTCACACTCGTCCGCGATCTCCTCCCATGCCTCATGTCGCTCCCGGAAGAAGCGCCGAAGGCCCTCGTGCCCGCGATAGACACCCCATCCGGTGAGGCCCGCTAGTGGCCCGCGAGTCATATCCCACTCGACCTCCGGGTCGTAGAAGGCGAGGACAGCGGCAGTGTCACCGCGCTCAACTGTCTCGTAGAGTCGACGCACGATCGCCACGGTCTCCTCCGACATTGTCTACTCCGACACCCCGGCGGCTTCGAGGGCCTCGGCCTTGAGTGCGTAAGTCCACGCTGTCTGTGCCTTGCCGTCCTCGATGTGCCAGCGGTGGTAGACGGTCTCCTCGAGCCACTCGTGACTGCCTTTGAGCCTGGCGCGCTGGTGGACGGTCACGAGGACGTACTCCCCGAACACTTCCGAGTCCACCGGGCTGAGGCTGTAATCCGTGAAGGTCGAGTCGAGGTCCGCCCACAAACCGGGCATTTCATCGGCGCGATAAACGGGACGCCCAGGGAACCCTCGACGCGCGTAGAAGCGGAAGTTTTCGGCGAGCCGCTCGCGCAGGGCCGGAATGTCAACCGTTCGCTTTGCGTATCCCTGCTCGTAGGCAAGGCGGACGATCTCCAGTTTGTCGTGCGACATCGCCAGCGCAGTATCTCGCTTCAGGCCACTTCTGCGATGCCGGAGGAGGGACTCGAACTCGGCGAGTTGCGGCTGGTCGTGGATGGTGCGTTGCCCACTTGAGCGGTTGCGAGGCGAGCCGGCTGGGTGTTTCTACTCCAACAGCCCTGCGGCTTCGAGGGCTGCCTCTAGATGGCGACTCCATTCGAAGCGCGCGATCATGCCGTTGCGCAGGGTCCAGGTGTGCGCTTCGTCTTGGACGACCTCAACGTGACTGCCACGGCTAAGTGTGTGGAAGTTGATGGCGGCCACCACAGTATCCCCGCCATCGAAGAGTTCACGAAGCTCTTGGCGGGATGAGTCGAAGGACTCAGAGACGTTTCGCAAGGCTTGCGCGACCTCTGTGTGGCCGCGACGAGTACCGGAATCGATTGCCTCGGGGGGGATTGACGTATTCGACGTCAGGGGTGGCAAGCTCGAGAAACTCATCTACATCTCCGCCCATCAGCCCGTCTTCGTAAATGCGGCGCACAATCTCTTTGTTCTCCTCCGACATCGGCTATGCCGACAGCCCGGCAGCTTCGAGCGCTTCGTCTCGTGTCAAGTACTGCCGAATCCGGCGCGCTTTGCCCTCCTGAAAGGCATAGACGTGCCCGACGGCGGGCAGGTCGACCGGGACCCCACCACCGCTGCCGGTGCCCGTCATGTGCCAGATGACCACGGCCTCATCGCCGGCATCGATGTATTCCTGGACGTCGAACTGCCCGCTCCAGCCAATCGCCAAGTAGTTCTCCACCATCTTCCTAACGGCAGCCTCGCCGACGTGCCGGTCCGCGTCAGGCAGATCGGGTGGGTCAAAAACCTCGATCTCAGGATGCCTCAAGGGCTCGGTCGCGTCAAGGCCTCCTCGATTGAAGGTTTCGATGTACTCACGGGTCAGAATCACCTGCTCCTGCGACATCGCCAGCAGTATCCCGCCTCAGACCACTTCTTCAATGCCGGAGGAGGGACTCGAACCCCCGACACGCGGATTATGATTCCGCTGCTCTAACCAGCTGAGCTACTCCGGCGGGACGGCGAATCGTAGCTTCGGTCGATACGGTTCGAGCATGGGGGTTATCGGGCGAGTCCTGACCGTTGTGGCCGTGGCGGTTGCGCTGGTCGCGGCCGGTGTCGCGGCGGCTGGACCGCGGCGGGCAGTGATCGAGGCGACTGGCATCAGCTTTGCCGGGGGTTGAGGCCAAAACCGCGGTTTCCAGATGCGGACCGCGCAGGACCCTGACCGGGGGCGGCGTCGTGCAGAGCGGTGGCGCGCCGAACTTCTATTTGTCCCAGATCGGGCCAGGCAGCCGCCGGGCTCAGGGCAGGGCACGGACCGGCGGTGCCCCCAGTCGCTGGTTCGGCTCGGCGATCGGGTCGGGTGGTCAAGGGCGCGTGTTCGGACTCTGCGCTCGCGGCACAACGGCGCGACTCGTCGTACACACGATTGGCCTCGGCGCGACCGATACCGGCCGCGACGTCTTGCGCTGCGGGCGGGGGGAGCTCGCCCTGGGCGGTGGCGTAGTCGCTCGTGGCGGTAACACCAACTTTGAACTACACGCGAGCGGACCCCTCGACAGCTCGAAGCATCCGGAGGGGACCAGGACTGGCGACCGGCCACTCCAGTGGTTCGTCGAATGGCAGAACTTGGCAGGCCCGACAACTTTCCAAACCTCGGTCGTCTGCGTGAAGAGATCCAGGGTCCGGGTCAAGGTCGCGGATCTGACCCTGAACGGAACCACTGACGATTTGAGCGTCGCATGCGATAGCGGGAAGCGAATCGTCGGTGGTGGCATGGTTCCGCTCGACCTCGTCGAGCCAAGCGTTATGCACGCGAGTGGTCCGCTCGACGCCTCCGGCACCACGCTCGAGACCGACGATGGCGATGTTGCGCGGCAGTGGTACGCGTTCATCGGCAGCGACGTCGTCGGCGAGCAGCGCTACCGGGTGTTCGGGATCTGCGAGTAGCGCACTACGACGGCGCGACCGCGTAGCGGACTTCGATCATGCCGTTTGCGAAGGGGCGGATTGCGGTTGGCTCGAGCCGGGCGAGCATCGGCTCCGGCAGCGCCGGGGTGCCCTCACCGAGCACGCTCGGCACGATCGTTACATGAATCTCGTCGAGCAGTCCAGCTCCGAGAAATGCTTGCGCGAGCGCACCGCCGCCGACAATCCAGACGTTGCGCGCCCCCGCAGCGGCGGCCATCTCGGCATGGACCTCGGCGACGGGCGCCTGGGTGAATCGGATGTCGGCGCCATCGGGGACGGGCAGCTCGCGAGTCGTGAAGACCCAGCTCGGCCCCTCGTATGGCCACGAGTCGCTGTTGTTGAGGATGTATTCGTACGTCGCCGACCCCATTGCGAACGCGCCGACGCCGGCGACGAACTCGTCGATCGCGCTGAGGACGTGGTCGCCGTCCGCCAGCTGTGTGCCGGCGTCGTGTTGGGTCAGCCAATCGATGCCACCGTCGGAATCGGCGATGTAGCCGTCGAGGGTCTGTGCATAGAAGTAGATGGTGCGCGCGATTCGCTCACCGTAGTCTCTCGGCGGTGAGCGTGCTGTTGGCGGTTCCCAACGTCTCCGAGGGGCGCGACGCGAGTCGGATCGCGACCGCGGCCGAGGCGTTCAGCACCGGCGTGTTTCTGCTCGACACCCACTCCGACGCGGCGCACAACCGCAGCGTTTTCACCCTCGCTTCCCGCGAGCGCGCGCTGCGGGCGGCGCTCATCGCCGGGGCAGAGGCGACCATTGCCGAGATCGACATCTCGGCCCACGCGGGCGAGCACCCGCGAATCGGGGCACTCGACGTCTGCCCGGTTGTCTGGCTCGATCCCGAGGATCGCGCCCGCGCCCATGATGAGGCGCTCGCGGTCGCCGGTGGAATCGCGTCCCTCGGTGTGCCGGTGTTCCTCTACGGCGAGCTCGCCTCGACGCCGGAACGCACCGAGCGCGCCTACTTTCGCGCCGGCGGGCCGAGTGCCCTCGCCGAGCGTATTGCCACCGGGGAGCTGGCTCCCGACCTCGGTCCCGGCAGGGCGCACCCAACCGCGGGTGCGACCCTGGTCACGGCGCGCCCCCCGATGGCAGCGTTCAATCTCGCGCTGATCGGAATAGGCCTCGCAGGTGCGCGCGCAATCGCGGCCAAGACCCGGGAATCGGGTCCGGAGGGGATCCCCGGTGTCCGGGCGATCGGGATCGACCGCGGCCCCGACGGCATCCAGGTCTCGACGAACGTCCACGATCCGACGAACGTGCCGCTGGCAGTAGTCACCGAGCGTGTGCGAAGTCTGGCCAGGGCAGTCGGCGGCGAGGTCGTGGCGGCCGAGATCGTCGGCCTCGTCCCGCGTGCCGCGCTCGAAGGATTCCCGGTCGACATGCCGATTCCGGGCTTTGATCCCGCTCGCGGCGTGATCGAGGAACGGATCGCGGCGCTTCCCGAATAGATTTGGGGAATGTTGGATATGCGACTCCGTCGCGAAACTGAACTGGCCACCCTGGTAAGGGCCGTCTAGTGGCGCAGACCAAGAAGCGACGCAAGAAGAAGCACCGCGGAACCCAGGGCGGCTCGATCAGCAAGGGTCGCCGCGGACGTCCCCGCACCCGCGAAGAGGCCAAGGCCCAGGCGCGCCGCCAATCCGTGGATCGCAGGCTGGTGCCGCCCACCTGGCAGGGCGCGATCAACCGCGGCGCGATCGGCGGAGTGGTGTTCTTTGCTCTTGTCGCGTTGCTTTTCGGCCGCCCCGTCGGCGAGGCCGCCGGACTGGCGGCGGTGATGTTCGTCCTCTACATCCCGATGGGCTACTACCTCGAGCGATTCTTCTACGCGCGCCGCAGGCAGCAGGAACAGCGGCGCCGTCAGGCCGGCAAGGGCGGCTGATGGACGTCCGGATGCTCACGGTTGGCGCCGTGGCTGAGAATTGCTTCGTATTTCGCGCCGATGACTCGAGTTTGGGGCTGATCGTGGACCCCGGCGACGAGGCTGAGCGCATCCTCGCCGCCGTCAGGGAGATGGGCATCGAGCGAGTCGAGGCGATCCTGCTCACCCACACCCACTTCGACCACGTTGGCGCGGTCGCGCCGGTGGCCCGCGCGACCGGCGCCCCCGTTTACTGCCCCGAGCTGGAGACGCCTGTTCTCGCTGACATTATGGCCTTCGTCCCATGGCCGGGATTCGGCCCGTTCGAAAGCTGGGACGCTGAGCAGACGGTCGCCGGAGGCGAGCGCCTGGAGCTCGCTGGGATGGAGATTGACGTGCTGTTCACGCCGGGTCACAGTCCCGGGCATGTGACCTACTCGATCCCGGCCGAGCAGGTTCTGTTCTCGGGTGATGTGATCTTCCGCAACTCGATCGGCCGCACCGACCTGCCGGGTGGCGACCCGGCAACGCTCTACCAGACGATTCGCAACCTCATCGAGGGATTCCCCACGGAGACGACCGTGTACCCCGGCCACATGGAGATCACGACGCTCGCGGCGGAGCGGGCCAGCAACCCGTTTGTCGCACAGCTAGTCGGTTAGGGCTTCATGGGCGCCCGCATCAAGGCCCCCCGCGGCACGTTTGACGTGCTGCCCGCCGAGGCGGCGATTCGTGCCCGGATCTACTCAGTCGCCGCGTCTGCATTCGAGCGTGCCGGCTATCGACGCATCGAGACGCCGGCCTTCGAAGACACGGATCTGTTCGCGCGCGGCGTCGGCGCCTCGACCGACATCGTCACCAAGGAGATGTTCACCTTCACCGATCAGGGCGACCGCAGCCTCACGCTTCGTCCCGAGGCCACCGCTTCGATCTGCCGCGCGTACGTCGAGCACGGGATGCACAAGCTGCCCCAGCCGGTGAAGCTCTGGGCCTCTGGTCCCTTCTTTCGCCACGAGCGTCCGCAGGCCGGGCGCTTCCGGCAGTTTCACCAGATCGACCTCGAGGCGATCGGCACCGATTCCCCGCTCGCCGACGCGGAGGCGATCATCCTGCTCGACGAGCTGCTCGGCGCGCTCGAGATTCCCCGGGTGAGGCTACGTCTTGGCAGTCTCGGCTCACCCGAGTCGCGCTCGGCCTACCGGGAGGAGTTGCGGGTCTATCTCCACGCCAACGCGGCGAGCCTCTCCGACGAGGTGCGCGAACGGATCGACCTGAACCCGATGCGAGCGTTCGACGCCGACCACGATGGAACCCGTGAGGTGATGGCGAAGGCACCGACGATGCTCGATCGCCTCGACGAGCCCGACTCCGAGCACTTCGACGTCGTCAAGCGCCTGCTCGACCAAGCCGGCGTGGACTACGAGCTCGACCCGACGCTCGTCCGGGGTCTCGACTACTACACGCGAACCGTCTTCGAGTTCACCTCCGACTCGCTCGGCGCCCAGTCGGCGCTCGGCGGCGGCGGTCGCTACGACGGCCTGGTCGAGGAACTAGGTGGCCCGGCAACTCCCGCCGTCGGCTGGGCTGCGGGCATCGAGCGCATCCTCCTGGCGATGGGGGAGGCGCCCGAGTCGACGCCGATCGACGTTTTCGTCGTCGCGCCTGACGGGCAGCGCGAGCGGGCGCTCGCACTCGTGACCGAGATGCGCCGCGCCGGAGTCCGCGCGGACCTCGACCTGGCCGGCCGCTCAGAGAAGGGTCAGATGAAGCACGCGGGCCGCAGCCGGGCGGCGCGCACGGTGATCCTTGACGAGAGCGGCAGCGCGCGCCTGCGCTATATGGGCACCGGCGAGGAACGCGCGCTCGACCTGTCCAACCCGCAGGGCGAGATCGAGCGCGAGCGAGCACGGGAGGGCGGGTGAGCTTTCCAGCGCTGCGAGCCAACGGCTATCGCGACGCGTGGTGCGGGCAGATCCTCGGTGACCGAGTCGGCGCTCGGGCGCGCGTCTCCGGTTGGGTCCATCGACGCCGCGACCACGGCGGCGTTCTCTTTGTCGACCTCCGTGACCGCACCGGGCTGGTCCAGCTCGTCTTCCACCCCGACGAGTCCGGCGAGGCATTCGAGTTGGGCAACCGGCTGCGCAGCGAGGATGTCGTCAGCGTCTCCGGCGACGTTGTGCGCCGAGAGGACGAGACCGTCAACGCCGAGCTCGCGACCGGCGAGTTCGAGCTGCGCGTGAGCGAGGCAGAGTTGCTCTCCGACGCCGAGACGACCCCGTTCGAGATCGAGAGCTTCGCGGGCGATGTGGGCGAGGAGATGCGGCTCCGCTATCGCTACCTCGACCTACGCCGCGAGGTGATGCGCGACGCGATCGTGCTCCGGGCCGGGGTGACGAAGGCGATGCGCGAGTTCCTCGACGGTGAGGGGTATACCGAGATCGAAACTCCGGTGCTCACGCGCTCGACGCCGGAGGGCGCCCGAGACTTCCTCGTTCCCGCGCGCCGCGAACCCGGCTCGTTTTACGCGCTGCCCCAGTCGCCCCAGCTCTTCAAGCAGCTCTTGATGGTCGCCGGCTTCGAGCGCTATTACCAGATCGCCCGCTGCTTTCGCGACGAGGACCAGCGCGCGGATCGCCAGCCCGACTTCACCCAGCTCGACATCGAGATGTCGTTCGTGGAGGTCGACGACGTGCTCGATGCCAACGAGCGCATGCTGGCGCACGTGTTCGAGCGCGTGGGCGGTCCGGCGCTCGACCTGCCGATCCGCCGCCTGCCCTACGACGAGGCGATCGCCCGCTACGGGACCGACCGTCCCGACCTGCGCTTCGGCCTGGAACTGGTGGACCTCTCGGGGGCGCTCACCGAAACCGATTTCAAGGTCTTTCGGGGCGCCATCGAGTCGGGGGGCGTCGTGAAAGGCCTCAACGCCGGGGCCCGCGAGATGCCCCGCTCAGCGCTGGACGGCCTGATCGAGCGCGCCCAGGAGCTAGGTGCAAAGGGCTTGGTGTGGGCCTTCCGCGAGGCGGAGGGGTGGCGCTCGCCGACCGCCAAGTTCCTCTCCGCGTCCGAGCTAGCGGCCTTGAACAAGCGACTGGGGGCCGAGGAGGGCGACCTGCTGCTCGTCGTTGCCGACACCGAGAAGACGGCCAACTCGGTCCTCGCGCAGCTGCGGCTGGATCTCGGCGAGCGCTTCGCGCTGATCGACGAGTCGCAGGATGAGTTCTGCTGGATCACCGACTGGCCGCTGTTCGAGTGGAACGACGCTGAGGAGCGCTGGGATCCCCTGCATCATCCGTTCACCGCCCCCGAGGGAGAGCTCAACCCAGAGAAGCCGGGCGACGCCCGTGCACTCGCCTACGACTTGGTCTGGAACGGCCAGGAGCTTGGCGGCGGGTCGATTCGAATCTCAAGCCCTGAAATGCAGCAGCGCGCTCTCAAAGCGATCGGCATCGACGCGGAGGAGGCGCAGGCGCGATTCGGCTTCCTGCTCGACGCGCTGCGCTACGGCGCGCCGCCGCATGGCGGCATCGCGTTTGGGCTCGACCGATTTGTTCAGCGGCTGCGCGGCGCCGACTCGATCCGCGACGTTATTGCCTTCCCGAAGGCAGCCTCTGGCGGCGATCCGCTCACCGGAGCGCCGGCCCCGGTGGACGACGCTCACCTCCGCGAGCTCGGTCTTTCCGCACGGGCCAAGAAGCCCCTCTAGGGACGATCGACCGCCGAGCACGTCCAAATCGCTCAAGCCCGACGCCCGCTTGGCCGAAACCAGGGGTGATCCCCGGAAGCCCGGGTGACTTCGAGGCATGACCCCTGATAACTTCAAACAAGGCTCGAGCTTGTTCGACAGCCGCCCTTATTGTGAGCCAACACACTCGCCTAGGGAGCTGATCTCGGGCGCGGCGATCGCGCTTCGTCCGGTAGGCACCCACCTGCTAAGTCAGGTTCTCAGGCCGGGCGGCATCGGCAAGTTGGAGCCGTTTCTTACGAGGTCGACGCGCGTGACGCGTAGGCCGATCGAGGGGGTTCGCTGAGCCGTGCGCAAGGCGGTGAACGAGAATCCTGTCATCCAGGTCGTGATGATCGGCTTCCTCGGGATCGTGGTCGCATTTTTGTTCATGACCCGGGTGATGAATCGTGATGAGCCAGCTGCGACATCGGTCGCAGCCCCCGGGTCTGAGGCAGCCGTGGCCACCGCCACCCCGGCAGCTGTTCCGGTGGCGCCCGCCACGGCAGCGCCAACCGACAGCGCCACCTCCGCGCCCAGCCCGGCGGTGCCTCTGATTCCGACGACCGGGTTCGAGGCTGGCCCCGGGCTGCCCGCGGACGTCGTCAAGGCGCACGAACTGGGCAACTACGTCGTATTGCTGGTCAGCAAGCGTCAAGGCATTGAGGACGGCAAGCTTCGTGACGAGATGGACAGGCTGCGCCGGTTCAAAGACACCTCTGTCTTCCTGGTCGACTCGAACGACGTGGCCGACTACTCACGGATCGCTCAGGGCGTTGATCTCACACGCGTTCCCGCCCTGGTGGTCGTACAGCCGCCGCCGCGCGGCGACCGTGCGCTGCCGAGCGCTTCGATCGCCTACGGGTTCCGCGGGCCCGATGGCGTCGAGCAGGCGGTGCGGGACGCTCGCTACGAGGGCAAGCAGCTCCCGTACCACCCAGGCTGAGCCTCCAGCCACTACCTTCCGATCCGTGGATCGGGACCTTTTCAGCGCCTACTCGCGTGACGTCTCACGGCTTGCGCCCGAGCCTGAGGGTGCGCACACCGGCCGTGCCGGTGGTTCGGTCTGTGGCGATGTGGTGCGAATTTCACTCGAGATTCGCGACGATCGCGTGCGAGCAGTGAGCTTCGACGCGGAGGGCTGCGCCGCGTTGCGCGCCTGCGCCGCCGCGGCGTGCGAGAAGCTCGAGGGCACCGCAACCCTCGATGCCGCGCGTTTGAGCGCCGGCGGCATCGCGGGACTCGTCGGCGGCCTCGGCACCGAGGGCCGGCACGCCGCGGACTTGGTCAGTGACGCGCTGGGTCGCGCGCTCGGCTCGATGGCGGGATCGGGTGAAACCATCGCCACAGCCACCCCTGCACGGGAGCGAGTCCTGGTTGCGATCTCGGGCGGGGTGGACTCGGCGGTGGCGGCCCTGCTCGAACGCGAGCGTGGGGCCGAGGTTGCCTGCGTGACGCTGAAGCTCTGGGCCGATGAGCGCACCGACGGCGAGCAGGCCTGCTGTTCGCCCGAGGCCGTTCGCTCGGCGCGCGGGCTCGCGCACTCCCTCGGCCTGCCGCACTTCACCCTCGATCTGGAGACCGAGTTCCGCCGCGACGTGGTCGGTGCGTTCGTGGATGGCTATCGCGCCGGCACGACGCCGAACCCGTGTGTCCTCTGCAACGGTGATCTGAGGATCGACGCGATGGTTGCCCTCGCCGATCGGCTGTGCGCTGCGAGCCTGGTCACCGGCCACTACGCCCGGGTCGCCGATGACGGCCAGGGCCCGCTTCTCGCAGCGGCGGCCGACGAGGCTAAGGATCAGTCCTACATGCTCTCGGGCCTGCGTCCCGCGACGCTGGCGCGTCTGCGCTTCCCGCTCGCTGGCCTCACCAAGCCCGAGGTGCGCGAGATCGCCGCCGGCGCCGGCCTCGCAGTCGCGAGCAAACGCGAGAGCCAGGATCTTTGCTTTTTGGCGGGTGAGGGCAAGCGCTCGTTCCTGGAGCGCCACGCCGGTCTCAGCGACCGGGAGGGGGCGCTGGTTGCGGCCGACGGCAGCGTCGTCGGAACCCACCCCGGCCACTACAACTTCACCGTCGGCCAGCGCCGCGGCCTGGGGCTGAGCGACGGCAGCGGCAAGCCGCTCTTCGTGCTGGGCACGGACGCGGCTTCCAACCAGGTCGTCGTTGGCCGCCGCGATCAGCTCGCAACCACCTCCGTGCGCCTGCGCGGAGCCCGCCTGCACCGCGACTCGGCTCGCGCCGACCGGGTGCGGCTGCGCTACCACTCGCGAGCGATTGCCTGCACCGTGACCTCCGTGGGTGCCGGCGAGCACGACGAACTGCGACTCGAGCTGGATGAGCCCGCCTACGGGGTCGCGCCGGGCCAGACCGCGTGCCTGCTCGACGGCGATCTCGTTGTCGGGCGCGCGACTATCGCCTGAGCGCGCCGTTAGGGAACGACGATCAAGAACGCGGCGTCGTCGGTAAGTACACCGTCGTATTCCAGCGTGTCGACTTCGTACTCGTCCGCCTCGCAGTCGTTGCTGGCCGAGTCCCACGTAACGATCGCGTTGTGCTCGCTGCTGACTCCGTAGTCCAGCGTGAGCAACGGGGCGTCGCGACGGACGTCGATGCGCGCAGATCGCGACGGCGTCAGGCAGTAGATGCCCTCGATCCCGGATTCGACCTCGTCAAAGCCGCGCTCGCGGATCCGAACGTTGAAGAAGCCACCGCTTCCGTCCTTATCGACGAGCGCGATCGCACGCGGTTTCGCCGCACCCGGGGCGATATCCACCGACTTCACCTGCTTCGGGCCGATGTGCCTCGACTTCACGGCATTTTTCGCGATGTCGCTGCTTCCGATCCTATCGGCGGCATAGGCGCCACCGGTCGCGAGCGCGGCGAAGAGCGCCAGATAAGCGACAAGTGTGGAATGGTTTGGCATGCAGCCCCCAGTCGAGATGTTGCTCTCGTGCAAGCCTAGACTCACCCGTTCGTGAAGTCCACCGAAATCCGCGAGACCTACCAGTCGTACTTCGAGGAGCGCGAGCACCTGCGCGTGCCTTCGGGTTCCCTCGTTCCCCCGCCGGAGGACACCTCGACGCTGCTCACCGTCGCGGGCATGCAGCCTTTCAAGCCCTACTTCCAGGGGCGCGAGAAGCCGCCGCACAAGCGGCTCACCTCGGCCCAGCGCTGCTTCCGAACCCCGGACATCGAGGAGGTCGGCAACACGCGGCGCCACCTCACCTACTTCGAGATGCTCGGCAACTTCAGTTTCGGCGACTACTTCAAGCGAGAAGCCATCACCTTCGGCTGGGAGCTGTCCGTGGAGGGCTTCGGGTTCGACCCGTCACTGATCTGGATCACGGTCTTCGGCGGCGACGACGAGCTCGGTCTTGGACCGGATGAGGAGGCAATCGGAATCTGGCGCGACATCGGTGTGCCCGAGGAGCGGATCCTTCTTCTGCCCCGTACCGAGAACTTCTGGCAGGCGGGCCCCGTCGGACCCTGCGGGCCGTGCTCCGAGCTGTACATCGACCGGGGGCCCGAGTACGGCGGCGACGATGACCGTCCCGGCGATGACACGGAGCGCTACCTCGAATACTGGAACCTCGTGTTCATGGCGCTGGAGCTCCACGAGGACGGCTCGACGACGGAGTTGCCGGCGAAGAACATCGACACCGGGCTCGGCCTCGAGCGCATGGCCGCGATCCAGCAGGGCGTCAGCTCGGTGTTCGAAACCGACGGTTTCAAGCCCCTGATCGCCCTGGCCGAAGAGCTCTCCGGCAAGACGTACGGGCAGGACGAGCGGACGACGCGCGCGATGCGCATCCTTGCCGATCACTCCCGCGGCAGCGTGAACCTGCTCGCCGATGGCGTCGTCCCGTCGAACGAGGACCGTGGCTATGTGCTGCGCCGGGTGATGCGCCGCGCGATCCAGCAGGGGAGCGCGCTCGGGCTGGAGGCTCCCTACCTCGGCCAGTTCGCGGAACGCGCGATCGAGATGCTTGCCGACGTGACGCCCCAGCTTGCGAGCGAGCGGGACACGATTATGCGCTGGGTCGCCGATGAGGAGCGCGCGTTCGGACGAACCCTCGAACGGGGCTCCGAGCTGTTGGCGCGCCTGGTTGACGAGGCGAAGTCCGCGGGTTCGTCCTGGGTCGGCGCCGACGATGCGTTCCAGCTCCACGACACCTATGGCTTTCCCTACGAGATGACCAAGGAGCTGCTTTCAGAGCGGGGCCTGTCGGTGGATGATCAGGGCTTCGACGAGCTGATGGAGGGCCAGCGCCAGCGCGCCCGAACCGGCGCCAAGGCCTCGTCGGGCGACGCCCACGCGGCCGTCGTCGAATTCGTCGAGGCGGCGGCGCCGAGTGACTTCGTCGGTTTCGAGCACCTGCGGGCCGAGACGAGCGTTGCGGCCAGCCGTGCGCTGAAGGCCAACGGCTCGGGCCTGCTCAAACTTGAGGAGAGTCCGTTCTACCCGGAGGGCGGCGGCCAGGTCTCCGACACGGGAGTCGTCGCCTGGGACGGGGGAGAGGCGCGCGTGGACGACGTCTACCGCGTCGGCGAGGATCAGGCGGTAAGGGTCCAGGGCGCGCTCCCCGGGGCCGGAACGCGGGTCGAGGCGCGAGTTGATCGCTCCGCACGCCACGCCACGATGCGAAACCACACCGCGACGCACCTACTGCACGCCGCGTTGCGCCAGCGGCTTGGCACCCACGTGCGCCAGGCCGGCTCGGCCGTGCGACCTGACAAGCTGCGATTCGACTTCACCCACGGCGCTCCGCTAAGCCCCGACGAGCTGCGCGCGGTCGAGGACGCGGTGAACGATTGGATCAAGGGGTCCCATCCCGTGCGGGCGATGGAAATGGCGCGCACCGACGCCGAGGCACTTGGCGCGATGGCGCTGTTCGGCGAGAAGTACGGGGATTGGGTGCGCATGGTGGAAGTCGACGAGGTCTCGCGCGAACTCTGCGGCGGCACCCATGTTGCCTCCACGGGCGAATGCGGAATCTTCGCGATCCTCTCTGAGGGCTCGAGCGCGGCGAACGTTCGGCGCATCGAGGCGATCACCGGCCCGGCCGCGATCGACTGGTTTCGCGAGCGCTCCGGAGAGCTCGAGCGCGTTGGGGCCTTGCTGGGCTCACCCCGCGAACCGCTCGCCGCTGCTGAGCGTGCCGCCACACGACTCGAGGAGTTGGAGGCCAAGGTCGCCGAGTCCGGCCGCAAGGAGGCAGGGGAGGAGGCCGAGCAGCTCGTTGGCACGGCGGAGGAAGTCGGCGGCGTGAACCTGGTCGTGGCACGCAGCACCTTGAACGAGCAGCAGCCCCTGATGGAACTCGCGGCGCGGGTGCGCGACAAGCTCGGCGAGGCGGCCGTGGTGCTGGGCGGAGCCAGTGGTGAGAAGGTCGCGCTGGTCGCGGTGGCGAGCCCGGGCGCGGTTGACCGGGGTGTCTCGGCGGCGGAAGTCGTGCGCGAGGCGGCGCAGGTCGTGGGAGGCGGCGGTGGCGGGCGCAACGATTCGGCGCAGGCAGGTGGCCGCGATCCTGGCAAGCTGGACGACGCTCTCAAGGTGGCTCGCGCCGCGATCACCGCCAGCCTTACCTAGGGGCTTGGGCCGGTGCGCATTCTCGCCCTCGATCACGGCGCCGCGCGCGTGGGTTGCGCCGTGTGTGACCCGAGTGAGACGATCGCGCGCCCCCTTGGCGTCATCGGTCCGGACCCGGCCGAGGTCAAGGCCGTGGTGGACGAACACGAGCCGGAGCTGGTGGTGGTGGGATTGCCGGTGTCACTGAGTGGCGACGAGGGCGACCAGGCCGCCGCGGCACGCGCGTACTCCGAGGCAGTCGCAAAATCCCTGGAACTGTCGGTCGAGACCTATGACGAGCGCCTGACGACCCGCATGGCGGAGTCCAGTTCGCGGGCGGGGGCGGGGGCTCCGGCAGACGCACTGGCCGCGGCCCATCTGCTTGAGTCCTACCTCCACCGGCGTGCTGTGGAAGCTGCAGGTGAGTAGGCGATGAGCGATTCGGACTGGCGGGACCCATTCGAGGATCAGGTAGCGCAGGAACGCGCTGCCCGTCGAGCCGAGCGCGTAGCGCGCCGCAAGGCGCAGGAGACGGAGACGCGCGCGAGCCTGAGCGAGCGGGTCAAGGAAGAGCTGGCGACCGAGCGGGAGTCGCAGCCGCCCACGTCGGAGCGCCCCGCCCTTGCGCCGACGCCCGAGCCGCCGCCTGAGACCTCCGAGCAGGCCTCGCTACCAGCGCCGGCCGAGCCCGCTCAACCACCGCCGCCGAAGCATCCGGAGTCCTCACGCCGGCGCGCAACCTCGGCCGCGATCGCACGCCGGCGCACCGGCGCGCTAATCGGAGTGGTTGCCCTGATCGCACTTCTGGCTGGCGCGGGTTTTCTGATCTCGCGCGCCAAGGACGACGGTGGGGCGGAGATACCAGCCGCCAAGCCTCGCAAGGAAATCTCCGTGGTTGTTCCCGAAGGCCTGGATCGAAACGGGGTTGCCGATGTCGCGAAGGAGGCTGGCCTCACGGGCGACTACTTGAAGGCCACCGAGACCTCGAAAGCGTTCAACCTCAAGAAGCTGGGCGCGGCTGATGCTGAATCGCTTGAGGGCTTTCTCTTCCCGGCGACGTACGACATCTTCAAGGGGTCGAAGGTGAACGCCCTGGTGACGCGCCAGTTCGAGGCGTTTGAGCAGAACTTTGCCGAGATCGACACGAAGTTCGCGGAGTCGAAGGGTCTCACCCCATACGACGTGGTGATCATTGCCTCGATGATCGAGCGCGAGATCGCGCTGCCCGAGGAGCGCGACCTCGCGGCCTCGGTTATCTACAACCGGCTGGACGCGAACAACCCGCTGGGGATCGACGCAACGATCCGCTTCGAGGATCAGAATTTCAACAAGCCGCTGGTCGAATCGCGGTTGAGAGAGGACACGCCCTACAACACCCGCACGAACGCGGGTCTGCCACCCGGACCGATCGGCAACCCGGGTCTCGCGTCGCTGGAGGCCGCCGCCAATCCGGCCGACTCCGAGTTCTTCTTCTACGTGATCAAGCCCGGTACTTGCAACGAGCACGCCTTCGTCGAGACCCAGGATGAGTTCGACGCCGCCGCGGCTGAGTATCAGGCCGCGTTGCAGGCGGAGGGCGGGTCGCCCGAGGATTGCTAGCCGAGGCGTAGCCTCGGCGAATGTCGAACATTCCCATACCAGTGGGCAAACCTTGATTCGCGACTTGCGTCGCTCGCCATGAGACTCGCCGTCCTCGGCCATCCGGTCGCGCACTCGCGCTCGCCCGCGATGCACACGGCCGCTCTAGCGGAGCTGGGTCTCGCGGACGAGTGGACCTACGAGGCCATCGACATCGCGCCGGAAGGCTTTGAAGCGCTCACCCGCTCGCTGCCTGCCGTCGCCTATGCGGGCGTCAACGTGACGGTTCCGCACAAGCTGGCGGCGCTCGCATTGGCCGACGTCGCGAGCGAAGCGGCGGCGGCGATCGGCGCAGCCAACATGCTGAGCTTCGGCGACGGGCAGATTGCTGCTGACAACACGGACGCCGCGGGCATTGTCGCATCGATGCCCGAGCCGCCCGTGGGAAAGCGGGCGCTCGTGCTCGGAGCGGGTGGTTCCGCGCGCGCGGTGGTGTGGGCGTTGCGCGAGGCCGGCGCCGATGTGGCGGTGTGGAATCGCACTGGGGAGAGGGCCGAGCGACTCGCAAGCGAGCTAGCGGTGGATCACGCGCCCACCCCGCAGCCGGGCTTCGATCTGCTCGTGAACGCCACGACGGTGGGCCTGGCAGGCGCGAATTCTGCGCGGCCTGGGGGGCGGCACCCAGACGCCAGGGGGTTGCCCGATCTAAAGGCTCTCAACCTGAATGCCGATTGGCTCGGTGCGGAGCAACTTGTGGTCGACCTTGTCTATGGAATCCGGGAAACCGAGCTGATCGCAGCGGCGCGAGCCACCGGCGCACGTACGGTGGACGGCCTCGAGATCCTGGTCCGCCAGGGGGCAGAATCGCTGCGTGGCTGGACCGGCATGGAGCCTCCGATAGACGCGATGCGGCGCGCCGTCCGGGGCGAGGGCTGATCGCGTGAGCGCCGAGAAGCGCCCCGGCTACCTTCGGCCCGTTCCGGCGCAGGCGGGCGGCGTCGCGCCTGCCGAGACCGAGCCCGGCGTCGCTGGCCTCACACCCCCACTCGGGCGTGGCAACTCGGCGATGTTCATCACCGACGTCCTGATCGAGCTCGGCTTTGCGACTCGCGAGCGCATCGACGAGGCGATCCAGGAGGCGCGCGGTGCGGGCCGCTCGCCAGAGACGCTCTTGCTCGAGCGCAAGGTGATCGACTCCGACCAGCTTTCTCGCGCGATGGCCGAGCGCTATGGCCTCCACCACGTGGACCTGAACTCCTACCACGTGGACATGGCCGCGGCGAACATGCTCTCGCCCGGCGCTGCCCGGCGCTACAGGGCCGTACCGGTCGGCTACGCGAGCGACGACACGCTTCTGCTTGCCATGGCCGACCCGGCCAACGTGATCGCCATCGACGACGTGCAGATGATCACGGGCCTCGCTTGCCGGGTGGCCGTTGCAGCCGAGGAGGACATCGAGGCACTGGTCCTGCGGCTGAACACGCTCGAGAGCGCTGTCTCGAAGGCCGTGGCCGACGAGGAGGAGCTCGAGGGCGAGGCCGCGGTAACCGAGCTCCGGGAGTCGGCCGAGGATGCGCCCGTCATCAAGCTCGTCTACTCGATTCTTGGCCAGGCCGTGAACGAGGGCGCCTCCGACATTCACTTCGAGGCCGGCGAGGGGGAGATGCGAGTGCGCTTCCGCGTCGACGGCGTCCTCTACGAGGCGGCGCGAGTGCCCAAGCGGATGATCTCGGGAGTCGTCTCGCGGATCAAGATCATGAGTGACCTCGACATCGCCGAGAAGCGCGTACCGCAGGACGGCCGCGTGTCGGTAAACGTCGAGGAGCGCAAGATCGATCTGCGCATCACCACCCTGCCGACGCAGAAGGGCGAGGGCTGCACCGTTCGCATCCTCGACAAGACCGCCGCACTGCGCTCACTCGACGAGCTGGGCCTCGAGGGGCCGCCGCGCGAGCGCTTTGAGGACGCCTTCCGCAAGCCCTATGGCGCGATTTTGGTGACCGGTCCGACGGGCTCGGGCAAGTCCACCTCGCTCTACGCGACGCTGAACGAGCTGAACGCCGTCGAGAAGAACATCATCACGATCGAGGATCCGGTCGAGTACCGGCTCGACGGGATCAACCAGATGAATGTGAATCGCCGAGCCGGGCTCACGTTCGCAGCCGGCCTGCGGTCGATCCTTCGGGCCGACCCGGACATCATCATGGTCGGTGAGATCCGCGACGCGGAGACCGCCCGGATCGCGATCGAAGCCGCCCTCACCGGGCACCTCGTCCTCACGACCCTGCACACCAACGACGCTCCAGGTGCGGTTATCCGGCTCCAGAAGATGGGGATCGAGAGCTTTCTTACGGCATCGGCTGTGGACTGCGTGATCGCCCAGCGCCTTGCCCGCAAGCTCTGCTCCCATTGCAAGCGGCGGATCGTGGTGGCGAAGGACGCCCTGACCGATGCGGGCTTTCGCATGGGCGCCGACCTAGAGGCCTACGAGCCGGTCGGATGCGGCCGCTGCTCGAGCTCGGGCTACCGCGGGCGGATCGGGCTCTTCTCGGTGATGATGATGAGCGAGCGGATCAAGGAGATGACCGTCGATGGTGCTTCCGAGGCAGACCTGACCCGCATCGCCCGCGAGGAGGGCATGCTTACCCTGCGCGAGGACGGCCTGCTCAAGGTCCGCGACGGCGTCACCTCGATCGAGGAAGTCGCGCGCGTCTCGCGTTGAGTTCCGCGCCCGGCGCTAAAGCCCGCGGCGCTCGGAGACGAAGAAGAGTTCGATGAGCCTCGACTTCGCAGCCGTGCTCAACAGGATGGTCGAGGTGCGAGCCTCCGACGTGCACCTCAGCCCCGGCTTCGCACCCGCGATTCGCGTGCGCGGACGTATCACCCCACTCGACGACTATCCGGTGCTGACGCCTCAGGACACCCGCGAGGTCGTCTACGCGATTCTCAACGATTCGCAGCGCAAGAAGTTCGAGAACAACCTCCAGCTCGACTTTGCCTACGCGATCCCTGGGGTGGCTCGGTTTCGAGTCAACTGCTTCTTCCAGCGCGGTGCGATCTCGGCCGCCTTCCGCCACATCCCAACCGAGATCCACTCGTTCGCCGACCTTGGCCTGCCACAGGTTTTGGAGGAGTTTTGCCGCAAGCCCCGCGGCTTTGTCCTTGTCACCGGCCCGACTGGCTCGGGCAAGTCCACGTCGCTCGCCTCGATGGTTGATCTGATCAACGAGGAGCGCGAGGAGCACATCCTCACGATCGAGGATCCGATCGAGTTTCTCCATGGCCATAAGAAGTGCATCGTCAACCAGCGCGAGGTGGGCGCCGACGCGACCGACTTCTCCAGTGCGCTCAAATCGGCACTGCGTGAGGACCCAGACGTGATCCTCGTCGGTGAGATGCGTGACCTCGAGACGATCTCGACCGCCCTGACCGCGGCCGAGACCGGACACCTGGTCTTCGCCACGCTGCACACGCAGTCCACGGCGCAGACGGTGGACCGCATCATCGATGTCTTCCCCCCACACCAGCAGCAGCAGGTGCGGATGCAGCTCTCGATCGCGTTGCAGGGCATCGTCACCCAGCAGCTGATTCCAACTGCCGACGGATCGGGCCGCGTGTGTGCCGTCGAAGTACTTGTTCCGAATCCGGCCATTCGCAACCTGATCCGCGAGGGCAAGACCCATCAGATCTATTCGGCGCTCCAGACCTCCGGCTCGGTCGGGATGCAGACGATGGATTCGCACCTCGCCCAACTGGTGCGCCAGGGCAAGATCACGCGCGCGCTCGCCGAGCAGCGCGCGTCGATCCCCGAGGAGCTCAAGCGCCTGTTGGGTCCCGGGCCCGGCCAGCACCGGCCCGCGATGGCGGTCGCGTAGGCGGGCAGGGGGATGGCTAGCTTCGCGTTCAGAGCGGTGGATCTGGCAGGCGTGCCGTCGCGTGGCGAGGTTGAGGCGGCCTCGAAAGCGCAGGTCACCGAGCAGCTGCGCCAGCGCGGGCTGATCGTTCTCGACGTTGCGGAGAAGCGCGAGGCATTCAAGCTCGAGTCGATCTTTCAACGCTTCAAGAACGTCGGCGCGCAAAGCCTCTCTGTTTTCTCGCGCCAGTTCGCGACGCTGATCGCCTCGGGCATGCCGATGCTTCGCTCGCTCTACACGCTCGAGGACCAGACCGACGACGAGATGCTGAAGAAGGCGATCATCGCCCTGCGCCAGGACGTCGAGGCGGGAAGCTCCGTCGCCTCCGCGATGGAATCGCAACCCGGCGTGTTCGACCCCCTCTATCGCTCGATGGTGCATGCGGGCGAGGACTCCGGTCGTTTGGAGGAGGCACTTGACCGCGTCGCCGTTCAGCTGGAGCGTCTCGACGCCCTGCGTCGACAGGTGCGCTCTGCGCTCGCCTATCCGGCGGTCGTCTTCGCCCTTGCGATCCTGGTCATGACGGCGGTAGTGGCCTTCGTGGTTCCGGTCTTCGTCGGGATCTTCGAGGAGATCGCCGCCGAATCCCCGGGAGAGAGCTCGGAGCTTCCGTGGATGACGCAGATCACCGTCACGGTTTCCGAGTTCGTGACCGGCAAGTGGTACGTCCTGCTGCCGATGATCGCGATGATCGTGTACGCGTTCATCCGCTGGAAGAACACCGAACGCGGGCGCCTGCAATGGGATCGGCTGAAGATGCGATTCCCATTCCACATCGGTGACGTGGTTCAGAAGGTCGCACTCGCCCGCTGGTCGCGAACCTTTGCGGGAACGATCTCCTCCGGCGTGCCGATCCTGCAGGCGATCAAGATCTCCGGGCAGACCGCCGGCAATGCCGTGGTGGAAGAGGCCATGGACGACGTCTACGCCTCGGTGCGAAACGGTGGCTCGATCGCAAAGCCGCTCCAGGACAACGAAGTCTTTCCGGCGATGGTGTCGCACATGGTCGCCGTCGGCGAGGACTCCGGTCAGCTCGAGAACATGCTCGAGAAGATCGCCGATTTCTACGAGACCGAGGTGGACGCCAAGGTGAAGGCGCTCACATCGCTGATCGAGCCGCTGATGATCATGTTCGTCGGCTCCGGCGTCGGTTTCATCGTGATCTCGATGTACATGCCGATCATCAGCCTCTACGACAAGATCCGGTAGTTACCCACCCCGGAACGGGTAGCCGGTTGGCAACCGCCGATGCTTGCGCTGCCCACACCCAGAGGACCTTCCAGCGAGTCGCTCGTGGCCCTGCTCAGCGGCGACGCCGATTCGGCTATGCCGGCGCGAAGCGCCTCGCCACTCACCGACGACGATCTCCAGCTTGCCCTCTACGTTTGCCACGAGCTCTCCTACGGCGGCATTCGCGGCGTGTCTGACGAGCTCGAGTGGGAGTGGGACCCGCGCCTGGTCACGTTTCGAACGGCCCTGGAGTCGGCCTTCCTCGGACAGCTTCTCGAGGAGGTCGGGGAGCCGGTGCCCGCGCTACCCGACCGCGTCGGCGAGGCGGTGTTCGATCTGGTCAACTCGGATGAGAGCCCTTCGCTCGCTCGCTACCTGGAGACCCAAGCCGACCTCGATGAATGTCGCGAGTTCGTCATCCACCGATCGGCCTACCAGCTCAAGGAGGCCGACCCGCACACCTTCGGCATCCCGCGTCTCCGTGGTGCGCCCAAGGCGGCGATGGTCGAGGTCCAAGCCGACGAGTACGGCGGCGGCAACCCGGCGCGGATGCACTCGGCGCTCTTCGCGAAGGCGATGGCGCAGCTTGGGTTGGATCCCACGTTCGGCGCCTACGTCGACGTACTCCCGGGCACGACGCTCGCGACGGTGAACCTGATCTCGGTCTTTGGGCTGCGCCGCCGGTGGCGCGGCGCGCTCGTCGGCCACCTGGCCGGCTTCGAGATCAGCTCAGCCGCGCCCAACCGCCGCTACGGCAACGCCCTTCGCCGGCTCGGCCTCGGCACCGAGGCGACCGATTTCTTCGACGAACATGTCGAGGCTGACTCGGTCCACGAGAACATCGCGGCCTACGACATGGCCGGCGCCCTGGCACGACAGGAGCCGGATCTGGCCGGTCAGATCCTGTTTGGCGTGCGCTCCCTGCTGCACTTGGATGGCGCCTTCGCGGCGGCCGTGCTCGATCGCTGGGAGCGGGGCGAGAGCTCGCTGTTCCCCGACCGCGTTGCGGCCGCGGCCTAGGCCGGTTCGCTGGTCGCCTTGAAGCCGATCTGCTTGTGAGTGCCATCGCAGAAGGGCTTGCTGCGCGAGGCGCCGCAGCGACAGAGGGCGACCGTCTTGCGGCGCGTCTCGATTACGTTTCCCTCCTGGTCGAGGACCTCGAAATCGCCACGCAACAGGTAGGGGCCGTTTCGATAGGGCGTGAGTTTTGCGCCGCTCATCCTCACCGGGTATCCGATCCCGTCGCCACTAGTCGTCCGCTGCCAGGCTGCGTGGCGTGAGGGTTCGGCGCAGCGATCCCTCGGAGGAGGGAATAAGGCGGGTCGGCCGTGGCAAGGGCTTCTCATACCACCTGCCCGACGAGGAGAAGATCGACGACGACGAGGTGCTCGAACGCATCCGCGACCTGGCGATCCCGCCCGCCTGGTCGGACGTGTGGATCTGTCCGGATCACAATGGCCACATTCAGGCGGTAGGCACCGACGACGCCGGACGGAGGCAGTACCTCTATCACCAGGCCTGGCGCGATCAGCGCGACCGCGAGAAGTTCGAGCGTCTGACCGAGTTCGCGCGCACCCTGCCCGCGGCACGGAAGGCGCTCGCCGCCGACCTGGAGCTCAGGGGCCTGGTGCGTGAGCGGGTGATGGCCTGCGCCGTCCGCCTGCTGGACATCGGATTCTTCCGGGTCGGCGGAGAGGTCTACGCGGAGGAGAACGAGACCTTTGGTCTCGCCACGCTCGAGAAACGTCACGTGCGCGTGCGCAAGGGTGGGATCGATTTCGAGTACGTGGCCAAGGGTGGAGTCGAGCGCAGCCAGGAGATCGCCGACACGGTCGTCCTGCCGACGATCCTGGCTCTCAAGCGCCGCCGCGGTCCTGCTTCGGACCCTCTTCTCGCCTACCGGGAGGGCCGCTCGACGTGGCGCGATGTCTCCTCGGACGAGGTAAATGAATGGCTGAAGGCACTGCTCGGCGACGACTATTCGGCCAAGGACTTCCGCACCTGGAACGCGACCGTGATCGCGGCCGGCCGCCTTGCCGAGCACGACGACGCCGACGACCGCTCGAGGGCCATCACGGCCACGATCGAGGAGGTGGCGAAGGTCCTGGGCAACACCCCGGCCGTGTGCCGCGCTTCCTACGTCGATCCGCGGGTGATCGCAGCGTTCGAATCCGGGCGGACGATCAAGGCAACGCTGAAGCGCCTGGATCCCGAGCGCTCGCGCGACTTCGCCAGCCGGGAGGCAATCGAGCGCGCGGTGCTGCGGTTGCTCGCGAAGGGCTAGGGCGCCAATGGCGCTCGCTCCTTACTGCGGGGCGACCTCGATCTTGGCGACCTCGCGCCCCGTTTCGAGGATCGTGACTGAGTAGCTGCCCGCTTGTGTGAGGAACAGGTCGAACCGGGCGGGGGAGAGCGGGTCCGCGTCGTCCGCCTCGCCGAATTCCTCAACCGCAATCGTCGCGACGTCGTCTACGCGGACCGTCAGCTGTAGCTGGTCGCCCGCGGTGGCACGCACTATCGGGGGCTCCTGGGCGCGGGCCGTGATCTTCTCGCTGAGCAGGACGCCACCCGCCGCCTGCGGCGCGGTTGACGGGGATTCGACCGGGGTCGAATCCCCTTGAGAGTCCTCGCGCGTCTCGACCGGCGCGAGGGCTGCTGCGAGCGACGAGAGGAAGAGAAGCACGAGGAGGACAGCGATCAGTCGTCGGGCTGCCATCTTCAAGAAACCATCGCTACCACTCGGGTGGATGCAGATTCGCGACTGGCGTCGTTTACCCGGCAACCCTCCTCGGCGCTACTAGGGGTCATCACCCACCCTGGACGGATATATCCCCCAGGACGACTAAAGGATGCCCTACCCCGAACCGATACCCAGTATCGATGAGTGCCAGTGCCTCGGTGCCAAGGGCAAACCCGCCGCGAGGCGGGGACGCAAAGCCATGGGTCTCCTTTGGAGACGGCCAGGCTGCCGCCGGGGTCACAACACGACTTCCGATCGGCTCAAGGCTGGCGGGGCTCTGGCAAATCCACGAGGTCCCGAGGAGGGTACCTATGGTCCAGAAGCTCCGTGAACGGAGTCAGGGAGAGGGCGGCTTCACGCTCGTCGAGCTCCTTGTAGTCATGCTGATTCTCGGCCTGTTGGCCGCGATCGCGATCCCGTCGTTCTTCAACCAGCGGGACAAGGCCAAGGACGCAGACGCGAAGGCGTCGGTTCGCACGGCCCAGACCGCGATGGAGACGTACGCGACCGGTAACCAGGGCAGCTACGTGGGCGCCGACACAAGTGCGCTCGAGAACATCGAGGCGACCCTGACCGACGCCCCGAACCCAGTCGCGGTTTCGAATCCCACCGCGGACTCATACAGCATCTCCGTCCTCTCGGATGCGGGGCAGACGTTCAGTATCGCCCGCGCTGCGGGTGGTACGACGTCGCTGACGTGCAGTCCGGTGGACACCGATGGTTGCCCGCCGAGCGGGAACTGGGGCGAGTAACGCACCAGCAGTGAGCCAACCGGTCCTGAACGGATCGGGACCGAATCGAGAAGGGCGACCCCTCGGGGTCGCCCTTCTCACGTCTGTCGCGAAACCTCGATCTACCCGGTGAGATCGGTACCAGCACGGTCTCGCGAAGCGTAAATCCGGCGAATTCTGGACGGGTGGTCCACCTGCAACCAAGTATCTCAAGCGCCCGTGCTCGTCCCCCGATGAATCGGCGAGATGACCCTTTGCGCATCAGCTGTGCAGCGGGGGGGGCAGGCACCAGGCAGGGAGGCCGGATTTGCCGTGCCGGCCGCTCTCGCGTCAATCGTTGCCGCCCTGGCGATCGCCATGGTGAGCGTCGTGGTCGCCGGTGCCGTGCAGCGCGGCTCGAACCGCGACGCAGGTAGCAAGGCTGCACTCGCGGCAGCCGAAGCGGGAGTCAGTCAGGTCCTTCTTCATTACAACCGCATCCCGACCACCGCGGTGACGCCGTGCATCGCTGCGAATGCGTCGAGCGTATTCCTGAGCGCGGTCGAGGCGAACGGCTGGTGCCCGGCGGTTACGGGCCGCTCGGGAGAGGGGAGCTTCTCGTATCGCGTTATGCCCACGGACGGCGCACTGGAGATCGTCTCGACCGGGACGGCGCGCAATGCCTCACGGCGGGTGCACGTCGACGCCGCTTCGGTTAGCGGACAGGGCATCTTCGGGACCGCCACCGTCCAGGCGCAGGATCACCTGACAATGCGCTCGAACTCGGTGATCGAGGCCGACCTGGCGACCAACGGGGACGTGACGATGTCGTCCAACGCACGGATCTGCGGGGACGCCTACTACGGGGTCGGACGAGCCTTCACCATCAGTGGCAACGCCACCCAGACCTGTGGCGTGCGCGCCCAGCGGGATCTGAATCTGCCGCCGGTCAACCAGGGCGACGCCGCGGCTGTGAACGACAACACACGGTTCTTCGCGTTCGATCCGGCCCAGGGACACGCCGGCCGTGTGACCTGGACTGGAGCGTCCCGCCAGCTGAGCCTGCGCCAGAACTCGGCCTTGACCCTCGGAGGCTCGGTCTACTCATTCTGCACGCTCGAGATGTCGTCGAACACCACTCTCTTCGTGGCCCCCGGAGCGTCGGTCACGATCTACTTCGATTCTCCCGAGGCGTGCGGCCTGGCGCCGGGAACTCAGCAGCTCTCGCTCAACTCGAACTCCCGGATCACGTCGAGCAGCGGTGCCGTGAACGTGGCCATGCTGTTCGTCGGATCGGAAACGGTTCCGAGCTCGATCAACCTCTCGAGCAACACCCAGGTCGCCGGGTCGTGCGAACAGAACTTCGTCATCTACGCGCCGCGCACCGCGGTGACGCTGAACTCGAACTCTCGCTACTGCGGGGCAATCGCGGCCAAGTCGATCGACCTGGACTCAAACTCGCAGATCTACGCCGACAACAGTTCCAGCGGGTTCGTCCTTCCCAACGTGGCGCCGCACTACGCGCCTGGCAGGTTCGTCGAGTGCACGGAACGGGTCCCCGCAACCCCGGACGAAGGTTGTTGATGAGAGCGATTGGCGAGGAGGGGGGAATGACCCTGCCTGAGCTGCTCATCGCGGTCACCATCGGACTGGTGGTCCTGGCCGCCTCGGGCATGGTGATGGTCCTCGCCGCGCGCAGCGAGCCTCGGCTTGCGGAGCGCTCCGCCGACGTCCAGAGCGCCCGCACGATGATGGAGCGTGTAACCCGCGAGCTCAGGCAGGGGGCAACGGTCAGGGCCGCAACCGGCTCATCGCTCACGGTGGTGACCTTGGTCCCGCGTGCGGCGTGCGGCGGATCGGCGCCGGGGCCAACGAGGTCTTGCGCGGTTACCTACAACTGTGGTTCCGGGACCTGCACACGAGCTGAGGGCAATGCCGACGGCACCGGTTCCTCGGCGCCGGTCCTCGTGGCCGAGGGGCTCGACAGCGCAGCGGTCTTCAGCTATGCCCCATCCACACTGGAGCCCACCTATATCGGGATCAAGCTGGGGTTTTCCTCAAGCGACGGCGACGATTCGATCACCCTGACCGACGGAGTCCATCTCAGAAACGGATCGGGAGGTGTCGCATGAGGAGCCTGCGCTCAGAGGCCGGGGTCACCCTGGTCGAGGGAATCGTGGGCATCATGATCGTCACGATCGGGGCCCTGGCCGTGCTGGGCGCGGTCGACGGCGGCACCCGCGCGGCGTTTCGCGCTGAGCAGGGCCAGGTGGTGATCAACCAGGTTCAGGCGGAGCTCGAGCGCATTCAGGGGATGCCCTTCGCCAGCGTCGCCCTCACGAGCGCTCCGGCCACCTCGCCCGACCCAAGGGCGCCAGCCTCCCGAGTGAGCGGCACCAGCTTCGCGGTCAATCGGGATGGTTCCTCGCGGATGCCTTTGGTCGTAGATGGCGATGGGACGCTTTCGCCCGTGGGCACTCCATTTCAGAGCGGCGACGTGCGCGGCACCCTGCAGAGGTTCGTAGTCTGGATGGACGAGCCGCGGTGTCCCGAGGCACTTTGTCCCGGCGCGCAGGACCTGAAGCGGGTGATCGTGACGGCGACTCTCGACGAGACCGGTTCAGGAGGGCAGCGCGCGTATCAGGAACTGCATACCGACCTCTCAGATCCAGACACGACGCCCGTCGACGACGCCGTGCCCCCCGGCCCGGGCGACGAGGACACCTCCGCGACCTTCTGGCTGACGGATACGCCGTGCAGCGAGGCCGAGCGCCAACCTCTGACCGGGAATCACCTGACGCACAACACGCTGGGAACCTGCAACGACGGCGTGCTCAGCGGTCTCACCGGCGGTGCCCCTGACCTGATGTACGTCGAGTCCCCGGCGCTCGACCCGAACTATCCCGACGCTGGGCAGCCGCTGTACGACTACTCCACCGACGTCGAGCCCGCGACCAACGGCACGCTGGACAAGGGCCTGCAGCTGCGCCGGCCAACGCTGTCGGGCTGCATCTTCTCTCCGTCATTGCTCGACGGAGTCCCCCAGCAGAAGGTGCACCGCTGGCTGGCGCCGCCCGTGCCCAACAACCTGGAGCTTCTCCTCGACGGGGAGGCGACCCTGTCGCTGTGGACCCGAACCATCAACGACGCCGCGCACAGCGGTGAGATCTGCGTCTGGCTCTTCGTCAGGAGACTCAACGCCCTTGGCGTGCCGGTCGATACGCCCGTGGTCAATCAGCAGATCCTGAACCTCACCTACTTCCGCCACGACGACACGAGCTGGCCTCAGGGCGACTACTCGGAGGTCACGGTGGACATGGACTACGTCTCCGCGGCTCAGAGCCTGCTGCCCGGAGAGCAGCTGGGCCTTGCCATCAGCGTCAACCGCGCCGGGACGGCTGGCAGCGGCCTGGAGTTCATGTACGACCATCCGAGCTTTGACAGCCGCCTGGAGGTTTCCACCTCCTCGCCGCTTCCGATCTGGGAATAGCGCAGGCACGGCTCAACTCGTTGCTCCCTCGCGCCGATGAAGCACACATCGGTAGGCCTTCCAGCTGTAGATAGGTGTCCCTGATGCTCGCAGTTCCAATGTTCGTCTTCGGCGCCGTGCTCGGCAGCTTCTCGACCGCGCTCGCCCACCGTCTGCCGCGAGGCGAGAACTGGGTATCCGACCGGTCGCGCTGTCCCGAATGCGGAGCTGAGATCCGCGCACGCGACAACGTGCCGCTGATTTCATGGCTTGCGCTGCGCGGCCACTGCCGCGACTGCGACGCCTCGATCCCGGCGCGCTACCCGCTCGCCGAGATGACGATGGCTTCCCTGTTCGTCGTGACCTACGCGGTACTGGGCGCGGACCCGTGGTACGAGCTCGCGCTCGGGTTGACGCTTTGCACGGTGCTGGTGACGATTACGCTGACCGACCTCGAGCAGCGGATCATCCCGAACAAGGTGGTGCTGGCGGGCTCGATCGCCGCGGTCGCGATCGCGGCTATCGGTGACCCAGGGAGCCTGACTGAACGCGGTATCGCTGCTTTGGCCGGCGGTGGAGGACTGTTCCTCGTTGTCATGGCCTACCCAAAAGGGATGGGTATGGGCGATGCCAAGCTCGTCGGGATGATGGGCCTGTTCCTCGGCAAGGCCGTCGCGCCAGCCATTCTGATCGGGTTTGCCCTCGGCGCTCTGGTTGGCGTCGCGATGATGGTCCGAGGGGGCTCGGCGGCGCGAAAGCAGGCAATCCCGTTCGGCCCGTTCCTCGCCGTCGGGGGTGTGATCGGCCTGCTGGCTGGCGTTGACATCGTCGACTGGTACGTCGGCGAGTTCTTTCCCTCGAGCTGACCGCTGCCATCCGCCCGCCGCCCGAGGCGTCCAGTGGACTCAAGTGATCGCCTTCAGTGGCCGATTGTCTGAACGACCCCCGGTCCTCACAAATGGCACTGGCACTAGGCACATCCAGCAAGACAAAGTCCGTCGTCGGTCTCGACATCGAGGCGGGCAGCGTTGCTGCGACCGAGGTCAGGATGAACGGCAGCGCCGAGGTTGTCGCTCAGGGCGTGGTGCCACTTGCGCCCGGGATCTTCCGCGAGGGTGAGGTCGTGGACGCTGATGCGTTGGGAGTGGCGATCAAGGAGCTCTTCGCCACCCACAAGTTGAACTCGCGCAACGTCCGTCTCGGGGTGGCCAACCAACGCGTCGCCGTGAGGACCATGCAGCTTCCCGCCATCGACAATCCTGACGAACTCGAGACGGCGATCCGTTTCCAGGCCCAGGACCACATCCCGATGCCGCTCGACCAGTCCGTGCTCGACTGGCAGGTGATCGGTCACTCACAGGGCGAAAGCGGCGATCGTCGGGTCCACGCCGTTGCGGTCGCGGCACGCCGCGACATGCTCGGCCAGGTGATGAACGCGATGCAGGCGGGTGGCCTGCGGCCGATCGGTATCGATCACTCCGCGTTCGGGATGATCAGGGCCCTCGCCCGCGAGGAGGGCTCCACGGTCGGCGCTGGCGAGTACGTCGACGCCCCCAGCTACGAGGAGCGGATTGGCTCGCCCGACGCGATGGCAACCGTCGCGCCGCAGGTGCCGGCGCGCCTCTACTGCAACCTCGGCGACATCACGAACCTCGCCGTCGCGCGTGGCACCAGTTGTCTGTTCACCCGCATGGCCTCGTTCGGCATCGAGGGCATAGCCCAAAAGCTCGCCGAGCGACGCCAGCTCACCCTTGAGCACGCGCGACAGTGGCTTACCCACGTCGGTCTAGAGCAGCCACTCGAGGCGATCGACGGTGACGCGGAGCATGTCGAGGCCGCCCGCGAGGCACTCGCCGATGGCGCCGCCAAGCTCGCCGACGAGCTGCGCCTATCGCTCGAGTACTACGGCGCCCAGGAAGGAGCCGTCGCGATCGACGGCGTCGTTGCCTGCGGCCCCGGCGCGACGATCCCCGGCCTGGTCGAGCGCCTCCAGCGCGACCTGGGCCATCCGTTCACGATCGCGCGTCCCGCCCTGCTCAGTCACCTCGACGAGGCTTCTGCCGCCCGTCTCACCCTGTCCTACGGCCTTGCGCTGGAGCGATAGATGAGGCCCGTCAACCTGATCCCGCCCGAGGATCGCCGTGGCGACCGTGCGCCGCTGCGGGCAGGCGCCCTCTCGTACGGGGTGTTGGGCGCCCTGGCGGTTGCGTTGATCGCGGTCACGGCGTTGGTGATGATCGGCAACGACGTCACCGAGAAGGAGAACCAGCTCGCGGTCCTCGAAACCACCGAGCAGACCCTTGCCGCGGAGGCACAGGCACTGGCGCCTTACGCCGAGTTCGCCAGCGTTCAGCAGGCGCGCGAGCAGACCGTGACAAGCCTTGCCGAGAGTCGCTTCGACTGGGAGCGCATCCTTCGTGAGCTCGCAATCGTGAACCCCGAGGATGTCTTCATGCTCGAGGTCAGCGGGACTGGGGGAGGCGAGCTGACCGGGGCGGAGGCGAGGAACTTGGCTACGGCGGGGACGCCCGCGCTGACGGTGCTCGGCTGCTCGATTGGGCAGGACGCCGTCGCCAGATTCGTCGCTGCCTTGGAGGACATCGACGGGGTCACTCGCGTCGGGCTCTCAGAATCCGTGCTCGAAGAGGAGGAGGACTCGGACTGCTCGAAGCGTGGGCTCCCGTACGCGTTCCAGGCAACAGCCGCCTTCGACAGTGTCACCGCTTCCGCGCCTCCCACCGACCCCGCGGCTCCACCGGAGACCAACTCGGTCCAGGAACAGACGGCCGAGGCCCAGAAGGCGGCCGAGATCGTGCCGAAGGTAGGCCAGTGAAGGCCAGCGACCGCGCGATCCTGTTCGGCGTCCTGATCCTCGGGATGGCTGCGAGCTTCTGGTTCTTCCTGCTCTCGCCCAAGCGCGACGACGCGGCGGTGCTCGGCGACAGAATCGCTGAAACTCAGAGCGCAATCGACGCAAAGCAGGCGACCGTAGACGCCGCACGCGCTGCCCAGGACGGCTATGAGGAGAGCTATCGGTCGCTGATCGTGCTCGGCAAGGCTGCTCCGGAGCAGTCGGACACGCCGACGCTGGTCACATTGCTGCAGGGAATCGCATCGGACGCAGACGTCGGGTTCACGGGCATCAAGCTCGAGGATCAGTCGACCGCCCCGGCGGCCCCGGCGTCCGCGCCCCAGGCTCCGGCCAAGCCGCCCGCCGAGGGTGCCGCCGCACCGGCCCCGGCTGCGACCCCGGTCGCCGCAACTGAAGTTGCCACTGCCGGCCTGCCGCTTGGCACCACGGTCGGCAGCGCCGGCCTACCAGTGATGCCGTACACAGTCACCGTTGGCGGGTCCTACTTTGGAATCGCTGACTTCTTCGAGGGCGTGGATGGTTTGGTCAGCGAAAAGCGTGGCAAGCTGGTTGTCGACGGGCGCCTCTTTACGGTCGACGGCTTCAGTGTCGCGCCCCCAAAGAACGAAGGCTCCTCCGACGGCAGGTTCCTGGTCGGCACGCTGAACTTCACGACCTACATCGTTCCCGCCTCGCAGGGAGTCGCCGCCGGTGCGACGCCCACTGATCCGACCCAGGCGATTCCGGCCGCCAACCCGACACCGGCTCCGGCAGCACCGACCCCGGCGCCAGCGGCAAGCGTGGCTCCATGAAGCTTCCGAAGGGGCCCAAGGTCACGTTGCCAGTGCGCATACAGCGCAAGCCGAAGGCCGCCAAGCCCTCTCGAACCAGCCGCGTGCCGATGCCCGGAGCGATGAACGACCTATATCGAGACATGCGCGACCGCCGCCTGATCATCCCTGCTCTGGCACTGCTCGCCACGATCTTGGCTGTGCCATTCGCGCTCAGCGCGAGATCCGAGCCAGCTCCCGAGCCTCAGGTACCCGTTATCGGAGACGAGGTCTCCGCGGTTGAACCAGCCGTGCTCACCGAGGAGCTCAGCGGAGTTCGCAACTACCGCGAGCGGCTGGAGGAGCTGAAGAGCTCCAACCCGTTTGCTTCGAGATTTGAAAAGCAACAAGAGGCCGCGGGATCGACGCTGGAGCCGCCACCGCAGCCGCTCGCAGTGGAAGGCTCTCCCAGCCCGGTACCAGCATCTCCAACCACCGACCCCAGGGTCACGACCCCAGGCGCCGACACGCCCACGGTGCCGCGGCAACCGAGCGACCCGGAGTTCGTCATCCTCGCCCCGCGCGTCGACCTCCACTTTGGAAAGCTCGGTGAGGCGAAAGCCAAGAACCGCGTTGCGCCCGGCGACCGGCTGCCGAAGCGCCGCCCAATCATCTTCCTCGCGGGCGTCACCGACGATCTGAGAAAGGTCCAGTTTGTGGTCTTCACCGGGGTGTCGTCGCTCGGTGGCGAGGGCAAGTGCGAGCCCGCTCGCACCACCTGTCAACTGCTCGAGCTGCGTTCCGGCGAGAGCCATAAGTTGCTCCACGATCAGACCGGTAAGCGCTACGTGCTCAAGATCAGGCAGATCCGCGAGATGGTCGTCGACCGGCGCAAGGTCGCTGACGGCGACTGATCTGGCGCGGCTCCCGGCCGGGGCCGCCGAATAGCCTGTTTCGCAGGGTGGCCGCTCTGCGCTTCACAACTGCCGGCGAGTCGCACGGGCCTGGGCTCGTGGCGATCGTCGAAGGCCTGCCTGCGGGCCTGGAGATCGACCGTGAGCGGATCGATCGCGACATGGCGCGCCGCCAGCTTGGCCACGGCCGCGGAGGACGGATGAAGATCGAGCGCGACGCCGTGGAGGTGCGCTCCGGCGTTCGCCACGGCCGCACGCTTGGCAGCCCGATCGCGCTGCTTGTCGCCAATCGCGACTACCCCAACTGGGAAGAGCGGATGAATCCCTGGCCGGTTGACGCGGTAGTCGAGGAGTCGCACCTGCCGCGGCCTGGCCACGCCGACCTCGCCGGTCTGCTCAAGTACGGACACAGCGACGTGCGAAACGTCCTCGAGCGCGCGAGTGCTCGGGAGACCGCGGCTCGCGTTGCCGCGGGCGCGGTAGCAAAGGAGCTGCTGCGCGCCGTGGGCGTGAGCGTATACAGCCACGTGTTGCGGATCGGATCGGTTGAGGGACCCGCGCCCGATGATCTCACTCCTGGGAGCTTTGACGAGGTGGACGATTCGCCTGTGCGCTGTCTTGACAAGGGCACGGAGGAGGCGATGGTCGAGGAGATCAATCGTCTGCGCAAGGAGAACGAGAGCCTTGGCGGGATCTTCGAGGTGCGCGCTTTTGGCTTGACGCCTGGACTCGGCTCGCACGTGAGCTGGGAGGAGCGACTTGACTCGCGGCTGGCACAGGCAATCGTCTCGATCCAGGCGGTCAAGGGCGTATCGATCGGTGAGGCCTGGGACGTCGCGGGCCGTCCCGGTTCCGAGTCGCACGACGAGATCTTCCACACGCCCGAGCGCGGCTGGCACCGCGAGACGAACCGCGCCGGCGGCGTCGAGGGCGGGATGACGAATGGCGAAGCGCTTGTCGTCCGCGGTGCCCTGAAGCCGATCTCCACCCTTACCAAGCCCCTGCGGTCGGTGGATACGCAGACAAAGGAGCCCGCGCAGGCGATGCGTGAGCGAACCGATTCCACCGTTGTGCCCGCGGCTGGGGTCGTGGCCGAGGCGATGGTCGCGTTGGTCCTTGCCCGCTGCTACGTCGAGAAGTTCGGCGGCGACCACATCGACGATCTCACTGCCGCCGTTCGCTTCTACGAGGAGCGAATCGGTTGGCGGCGCTGAGCGACATCGGCGCAAAGCCCGCGATCGCGCTCGTCGGTTTCATGGGCGCGGGCAAGACGCGCGCCGCCAAGGGCGCCGGCGCCGTACTGGGCGAACCGGTCACGGATGTCGACGCCGAAATCAAGCGCGAGCTAGGCGCAACACCGGCGGAGATCTTCGAGCGCGATGGCGAGGCGCGGTTCCGCCAAGTCGAGGAGCGGGTTGCTCTCGAATCTCTCCAGCGGGGTGGGATCGTCGCGCTCGGTGGCGGCGCGGTCGAGTCCGAGCGCGTGCGCGAAGCGCTTGCGGGTCCGGGGGCGTTCACTTGTTGGTGCCGGATCTCCGAGGAGGCTGCCTGGGAGCGCGCCTCGAAGGACGCCCATCGCCCGCTCGCGGGCAACCGAGCTGAGTTTCACCACCGCTACGAGCTGCGCGCGCCCCACTACGAGCAGGTTGCAGACGCGTATCTGAGCGACGGCGGCGAGCGAATGGCCCGAATCGCAGCGCCTTGGATTCGCGCGGCTGCCGGGCTTGTTGGCGCCCGCCTGGTTTGGGGTGCCTCGGCTTCGGGCGAGTACCCGGCGGTGATCGCGCGGGGCGCGGTCGAGCTGCTGGGCATCGGCACGGGGGGGGTGTCCAACGGGACTGCGCGCCGGGGTCCGGGTCGCTGGTTCGGCGTTGTCGACGTCGATGCACTAGCTCACCATCGTGAGCTTCTGCCCGCTCTCGCGGGCCTGATCGAGGTCGACGGAGGCGAGGCGTCGAAGACGCTCACCGAGGCCGAGCGGGTGCTTCGCGAGCTGGCCGACGCCGGCGCGCGCCGCGACGACGGCGTGCTCGCATTCGGCGGCGGGGTGGTCGGTGACCTGGCTGGATTCTGCGCTGCGACGTACCAGAGGGGTGTGGACGTCGTGCAGGCGCCCACGACGTTGGTCGCGCAGGTGGACTCCGCCTACGGCGGGAAGACCGGGGTGGACCTGCCGCAGGCCAAGAACTACGCGGGTGCTTACCACCTGCCCCACGCGGTGCTTGCCGACCCGGCGGTCTTGAGGACGCTGCCCTCGGCGGAGCTGGCAGCCGGGTTCGCCGAGGTGGTCAAGACGGCGTTGATCGCCGGTGGCTCGCTTTGGGAGCGGGTCCGCTCGATTGAGGTGCTCAACCCGGATGAGCTGGATGATGTGATCTTCGGATGCGCCACATGCAAGCTGGACGTGGTCGCCGCCGACGAGCGCGATGGCGGGCGGCGTCAGGTGCTGAACCTGGGCCACACGGTTGGGCACGCGATCGAAGTGGCGACCGGCTACGGGAGGTACCGACACGGGGAGGCAATCGCCCTCGGGCTCCTTGCCGCGCTTCGACTCTCGGACGTACCAGGGTTGCGCTCCGAGGTCGAGGCACTGCTCGAACGGCACGGCCTTCCGACGAAACTGGCGGGCGAGGTTGCTCCGGAAGCGGTCGTCGAGGCGATAGCTCGCGACAAGAAGGCCGACGCCGAGGGGGTGCCGTTTGTGCTCGTTGCCGAGCCTGGTGCTGCCTTGACCGGCCACCATCTCGATGCCGCTAGTGTCCGCAGCGCGGTGCAGGAACTGATGGCATGAAGGTCGGTTCGCGCAACAGGGTCGAGGTTCTGCACGGCGCGAACCTCGACATGCTCGGCAGCCGCGAGAAGCGCTTTTACGGCGATTTCACCCTGTCGGAGCTCGAGGTCCAGATCGGACGCTACGCGAAGGACCTGGGGCTGAGCGTCAGCTTCTTTCAGACCAACAGCGAGTCCGAGTTCATCGAACGCTTGCACCGGCTTGGCGATGCCGCGCACGCCGCCGTGTTGAACGCCGGTGCCTGGACCCACTACTCGTGGGCGATCCGCGACGCGCTCGAGGTGTCGGGGGTGCCGGCGGTCGAGGTTCATATCTCCGACGTTCATGCCCGCGAGCAATGGCGCCAGTTCTCGGTCTTCGACGGACTCGTGCTCGCGGCGATCTCTGGCAAGGGGCAGGAGGGCTACCGCGAGGCCCTGGAGTTGATCGCCAAGGAGCTGGGCGACTAGATGAGCCGCGCCGACCGCCTCGCGGAGCGGATCGCCGCGGGCGGGCTCGACGCCTTCATCGTGGGCGACCTGGTGCGGCCCGGAGACTCCAGCAGCGACGCCACCAACGACATCCGCTGGCTGACTGGATTCACGGGGACCAGCGGCATCGCCATCATCGGTCCGGAGCTGCGTACGTTCCTCACCGACTTCCGCTACACCGACCGCGCCAAGCGCCAGGTCGATTCCGAGTTCGACCGGATCACCTTCGAGGGGCGAATGCTCGACGAGCTCGCGAAGCGGCTGTCAGGCGAGGTCGGCTTCGACGATTCGACGACCAGCGTCCGGACCTTCGAGAAGCTCGCAAAGGCCGTTTCGAGCGACGTGAAACTGGTGGCAAGGCAGGGGGTCATGGCTGACTTTCGGAGAAGCAAGGACGACGCCGAAGTCGAGGCAATCGCCGAGGCGTCGCGTCTCTGCGACGAGGCGTTCGAACTCGTGGCCGGAGCGGGGCTGGAAGGCAAGACCGAGCTCGAGGTTGCACGCGTCGCGCAAGCGCGGATGCGGGAGTTGGGAGCCGAGCCGTCCTTCCCGGCGATCGTGGGCGCAGGCCCGAATGGCGCGTTGCCGCACGCCGAGCCCTCGGATCGCGTAATCGGCGCCGGCGAGCTGGTCGTCGTGGACATGGGGGCGAAGCTCGGGGGCTATTGCTCGGACGGCACGCGTACGTTCGCCACTGGGAACCCCGGAGCGGAGGCGAGTGAGGTCTATGAGTTGGTGCTGCGCGCCCAAGAGGAGGCGATCGCAGCGATCGGACCCGGATTCGGCGGGGCCGAGGCCGACGCGATAGCCCGAGACATCATCGAGGCGGCAGGGCACGGCGAGCGTTTCGGTCACGGACTCGGACACGGCGTCGGGCTCGAGGTCCACGAGGCGCCGCGACTCGGCAAGACTTCGGAGGACGTGCTCGCCGCCGGGGACGTCGTGACGGTAGAGCCGGGCGTGTACGTGCCGGGCAAGTTCGGCGTTCGCATCGAGGACTTGGTCGCGATTGACGCCGACGGCATTCGCAACCTCTCGACCACGCCCAAAGCGCTTCGAATCGTGGGCTAGCACCCGTCCACGAGGCCGCCGCGGGCTCAAGCGGGCGGTTCCGAGCGCCGATGTAGAGGGCGGTGCTGAACAGGCTCAACCTTGCCCCCAGAAAGCGCGGGCAACTGGCCGCAGAGGGGGGCTTCACCCTCACGGAGCTGTTGGTCGTCGCCGGCGTGCTCGCGATCGTCGCCATCGCAATCATGACCTTCATCCTCGTCAGCGCGCGGACCTTCGGGAGTCAGGAGGATCGTGTGACCAGGACCGACGACGCGCGCAACGCACTGCTGCGGATCTCGAGTGAGCTCCGGGACGCCGGCACCGTCACGATCACGGGCGGCGTCGTGACAGCGCAGGTTCGCCAGGCCGACGGATCGGTGACGCCGACCTCATACTCGTGTACCACGGGCGGTGGTGGCCTATCGAGCTGCAGCGCGACCACCGCCGCCGGCAGCACCCTGTTGGTCGAGAACGTCGTCAACAGCGATGTATTCGCAGCTATCGCGGGCAGCGACTCGGGCGCCAGCAGCCTGGGCGGCGGGATCCAGATCAGGATGGCCCTCGACCTCGAGGAATCGTCCAACCCGATCGTGCTGACTACCGCGGTCAAGCCCCGCAACTGCGCGGCATTCGGCACCGGGGTGGTGAACCCGCCGTGCTGAGCAGGGCTACCCAAGACGAGCGCGGACTCACCCTGGTGGAGGCGGCGGTGGGCGGCTTCCTGCTGCTGGTCGGCGTTTTGGGCAGCATCAGCGTGTTCGACAGCTCCGGTCGTGAGTCGGCCACCGGTGAGCGCCAGCAGATCGCCGTCGAACAGGCGAAGGCCGAGCTCGAGCGAATGCGTGACGTCCCGGACGCCGAGCTGGCGATCGATCCGACAGTGGCGCCGGGAAGCGCCACGGCGTGGCCGAATGCGGGTACCCCCGGCGACCCAGTGAATCGCCTCGACGGCGGTGGGGCGAACTTCCGCGTCGGTCCTGGCGACACCGAGCGGATCGTCTACACGACCGCCGGCGAGGGCATCAGCGGCTCGAGCACGATCCCGGTCACGATGGGTAGCTCGGCCATGGGCCTGACCGTCTACCGGTTCGTGACCTGGCGCGACGAGGAATGCCCAATCGCGGATCTCGGTGGCCTCGTCAACGGCTTCGAACCACTGACCAGCGCGGTGGGCTCAGAAATCGCGCCCCTGCTCGGCCCCGGCAGCATCCTCAACGCCCTGCTCGGCTCGTTGCTGAGCGTCGTCCCCGTGCCCGTCCGCAGCCGACTGAACTCAGCCAAGACCCTCGCGACGACGGCCCAGAACATGATCATCGAGCTGAACGATGCACTTGGTCACCTCGAGGAGGTTGACCCTTGTGACGCCGACGTCGCAGCTCTCAGTGAAGCCCAGGACAACCTCGCGTTGCTTGCGCCGGCGATCGACGCTGTCGACGACGCGGTGCTGGCATATCGCAATGCCTGTGTGCGGGTTGGTTCCGTCGTCGTGAGTTGCCCGACGCTTGGCTCGGCGACCGGCGCGACCCTGAACAATGCGGTCTCCGCCCTCGAGAACGGCAATCTCGACGAGCGGCTGGACGACCTGATCGACTCGATCAGCGCCATCGACACCGTCGACCACGAGCGAAACACCAAGCGCCTCACGGTCGCCATCGCAATCGAGGATCGCCAGGGGAGTGGTCCCTTCAAGCCGGTCTGGGCGACATCCATTTCCTCCGATCCCGACGCGGGCCTTCTCTCGCCATGAGAGCCCGGCTTCGCAGCGAGAGCGGATACGTGGTGCCACTAGCGCTCGCGGTGATCGCGATCGTCGCCGGGTTCAGTGCTGTTGCGATCGCCCTCGCGACCCACAACGTCGATCGCTCCACCCGTGACAGGGCTTCATTACGGGCATTGGCCGCCGCCGACGCCGGCCTCGACGCCGCCGCGTACCGGTTGAATCGCACCCTCGTGGCGTCACGAATCGAGGGCTTCGTCCCGTACTCGGGCGGAGCTGGAGAGGACGCTCTCCAGACGCTCCTCACCGAGACCGCGGGCTGCCTCAGCCTTGGCGTCGGCAGCCTCGAGGTCAACTTCGCGGCCGGCACCTGCGCCGCAAGCTCCGATGAGACGATTGACGCCACAGTTGACGACGATGGTCTCGGACCCTCGGCGAAGTTCCGCTACTACGTACGCACAGGAGTGAATGTGCTGGTCGCGGGCGAGCCCACCGTCGAGCGGCGCGTGGTCTCGGTCGGCGAGGTCGATGGCGTCACCGGCAGAGCGATGGGCGTCTACCGCGTCGAGCTCGACGCCGCCGAGCTGAATGCCCTCTTTGAGCGCGAGCTCTACGTGACGTGCACCGACGACCAGCCCCCCGGTGGGGACCCCACGGTGGGGTGCCCGGACGTATGAGAAACTGCGTGGCCTGAGCGAGGCCACCGAAACCCACTTCCGTACCTGTCCTTTCTGCGAGGCCACCTGTGGGCTCAGCGTGGAGGTCCGGGGCGACGATGTCCTCTCGGTCAAGGGCGACCCCGACGACGTCTTCAGTAGGGGCTTCATCTGCCCAAAGGCAACCGGGCTGAAGGCCCTGCGGGACGATCCCGACCGGTTGCGAGCTCCGCTGGTTCGCCGTGGTGGCGAGTTGCAAGAGGCGAGCTGGGCCGAGGCATTCGAGGCGGTTGAGGGCGGGCTGGCGCCCATCCTCGCCGAGCACGGCCGCGATGCGGTTGCCGTTTACGCCGGGAACCCGAGTGCGCACAGCCTTCCCTCGATGATCTACCTTCAGGTGTTCCTGCGCGCACTCGGGTCGAAGAACGTCTTTTCGGCGTCCTCGGTGGACCAGATGCCGAAGCACTTCTCCGCCGGCCACATGTTCGGCACCTGGACCTCGATCCCGGTGCCTGATCTCGACCGCACCGACCATCTGATGATCTGGGGGGCGAATCCCCTGGTCTCCAACGGCAGCCTGCTGACAGCGCCGAACATGCGAGGTCGGATTCGCGCGATCCGTGAGCGAGGCGGCAAGGTCGTCGTGATCGACCCGCGGCGCACCCGCACCGCCGAGAGCGCCGACGAGCACCACTTCATTCGGCCGGGAACCGATGCACTTGCGATGTTCGCGATCGTGGCGACTCTCTTTGAGGAAGGCTTGACCGACGCGGGGGAGGTAGCAGATCTCTGCGAGGGGCTCGATCAGGTCGCTGGGCTGGCGGCAGAGTTCACGCCGGAGCGGATCGCCGGGCAGTGCGGAATACCAGCGGACGATCTGCGGCGGATGGCACGCGAACTTGCCGCGGCAAGGACCGCGGCCGTTTACGGTCGCATCGGCACGACCACGCAGGAGTTCGGCACCCTGGCGAGCTGGCTCGTAGACGTGCTGAACGTCGTTACTGGCAATCTCGATCGCCCCGGCGGAGCGATGTTCACCACGGCAGCCGCAGCGCAGCGGAACTCCGTAGGCGAGCCGGGGCGTGGGCGTGGGGTCGCTGCATCCCGTTGGACCAGTCGCGTCAGGGGCGCGCCTGAGGTGCTGGGTGAGCTGCCGGTTTCGTGCCTCGCCGAGGAGATCGAGACGCCGGGCGACGGGCAGGTTCGCGCGCTCGTAACTGCGGCCGGGAATCCAGCGGTCTCCACGCCGAACGCCGACCGGCTCGAGGCCGCACTCGAGGGGCTCGAGTTCATGCTCTCGCTCGACATCTACGTGAACGAGACGAGCCGCCATGCCGACGTGATCCTGCCTTCGCCGGACCCGCTCGCCCGAGCGCACTACGACCTCGCGCTCTACCAGTTCGCGGCCCGCAACGTGGCCAACTTCTCGCCCGCAGTACTCGACGCCGACGGAGATCTGCTGCCCGACTCTGAGATCCTCCTCACGCTCACCGGCATCGTCACGGGCCAGGGCGCTGCCCCGGACACCGAGGCGCTCGACGACGGGATCGCCGCGACTCTGGTTGCTCGTGAGGTCGGAACACCCGGCTCATTCCTGCACGGGCGCGACCCGACCGAGCTGCTTGCTGCGCTCGAGCCCCGCCGCGGCACGGAGCGAGTCCTCGACCTGATGCTTCGAGCCGGCGCGCACGGCGACCACTTCGGCGAGAGAGTCAACGGGCTCACTCTGGAGCAGCTCGAGGCCAACCCACACGGCATCGACCTCGGTCCTCTCGAGCGGCGTTTGCCCGACGCGCTGCGCACCCAATCAGGTCGAATCGAGCTGGCGCCCGAGCCAATCGTGGCCGACGTGGATCGATTGCGCGAGCGATTCGAGGCCGGTGCCTGGAACGGCGCAGGGCCGCAGATGGTCCTGATCGGCCGCCGCCAGCTCCGCTCAAACAACTCGTGGATGCATAACCTCGCGCCCCTCGTTGGTGGCACCAACCGCTGCACCGCGCTCGTGAATCCTGCCGATGCCGAGCGGCTCGGCCTCGTCGATGGGGAGCCGGCGCTGATGCGCTCGTCCGCGGGTGAGGTCCAGGTGCCCGTTGAGGTCAGCGACGAGGTGATGCCGGGCGTGGTCAGCGTTCCTCATGGCTGGGGTCACGACGCGCCAGGCGTGAGAATGGGCGTGGCGTTCGACCACGCTGGCGTCAACTCCAACGTGCTGGCTGAGGAAGCTCGTACCGACGCGCCCAGCGGAAACGCTGTCCTGAGCGGGATCCCGGTGGAGCTCGCTCCAGCGTGATTCGGTGCGTGCGAGCGGGGGCCGCCGCCCTCGCGCTCTGCATTCTGATCCCGGCGGGGCCCTCCGCCGCGGCTGCTCCGGCTAGCTGCCCTGGACCGGAGGACCCGCTGCTCGGGCCGGTCGAAACGGTTACCGGCTCATTCTCGTCAAGCCTGGAGAACAGCTACGTACAGATCCCGTTCGACGTCCCCGCGGGAACCACGGGGGTGCGTGTGCGCTACTGCTTCGACGGTCCCGACGTGCCGCTGCCCAGCGGCGTGAATTCGAACACCCTCGACCTCGGGATCTACGAACCGCTGCATCCGGGCAATACCGTGCTCGGCCCAGCCGAGCTGCGCGGATGGAGTGGCGGCGCGGTGCGCGACGCGACCGTCGCGGTGAACGGGTTCAGCTCCGAGGACGAATACGCGGCGGACCGTAAGGGATACGTCTCGGGACGCACGACGCGGGCCTACGAACCGGGTCCCATCCCGGTCGGCGAGTGGGTCGCCGAGCTCGGTCTCGCCGCGATCGCCACCCAGCTTGAGGGCAATTCCGACGGTGCGGTCGCGTGGCGAGTGGACGTTCAGACGACCACGGACACGAGCTTTTCGGATGAGCCGTATTCATCGGTGGCCTACGACCCCGCGGCCACGCTGGACACACCAGGCTGGTATGCGGGCGACTTTCACGTCCACGGTGAGCACGAACCCGGCAACGCCCTGATGCGCGACACGTTCGACTACGCGTTCGCGTCGCTCGCCGACGGTGGGGCAGGCCTCGACTTCGTGACCCTGGTGGATCACAACAACACGGTGGCCTACGGCGAGATTGGACGCCTTCAGGGCGGCTATCCCGACAAGCTCGTCGCCCGCGGGACCGAGGTCACGACGTACCGGGGGCACCTGCAGAGTCAGTCGGCTGACGCCCAGGTGGACTATCGCACAGCTCCGATCTGGCGGCGCGAGGGAGACGGCACGCTCACCCCGGTGCGCGCGGCGAGGCCCGTAAGCGCGATCTTCGACGAGATCCACTCGGCCGGCGGCTACACACAGATCAACCATCCGACGATTTTCCCGTCGCAGGTTCCGCTGCTCGCAGCCTTCTGCCGGGGATGCCCCTGGGACTACGACGCCGACTCGTCCGACTACGGCAAGGTGGACGCGATCGAGGTGCACACCGGCCCCCCGGGCCTCGATGACCCGCCGCAGTCGGGCCCGAACCCGTTCACACCGCTCGCGGTTCAGTTCTGGGACGACGCGATCGACAATGGGGGCCCGAACACAAATCGAATCGCGGCGGTGGGGTCCAGCGATTCCCATAAGGCCGGCGACCAGGGCGAGGGGGTCGACGCGCTGCTCTCCTCGCCGATCGGGGAGGGGACCACGGTCGTGCGCGCCGAGGCGCTGAGTGACCAGGGCGTGCAGGACGCGATTGAGGCGGGCCATACGTACGTGAAGCCGTTCGGGCAGACCGGGCCGGACGTGCGGCTTGTCGGCACCGATCCGGCCGACGATCAACCCGCGATTATCGGCGACTCGCTGCAGTCGGAGACCGGACTCTCGGCCACGCTCGCCGTCCAACTCTCGAATCTGAATTCCGCTCGGGCCGTGCGCCCCGGTTCCTACATCATCGTCGTCTACCGCGGCACGATTCCGGTGCTCGCACTGCCGATCCCGCCCGGCGACGAGTTCGCGTTCGAGTTGCCGAGCCTCGGCTACGAGCGCTACCGCCTCCAGGTTCAGCGCGATAGCGCGATCGAGGTGATCTCCAGCCCCGTGTATCTCGACCCTCCCGGCGCGGATCCACCCCCGCCACCTCCGCCACCTCCGATTGCGCCCTCCAGGTGCTCGGAAGCGATCCCCCTGCGCCTGACCGATGGCCCGGACCGGTTTACCGGCACGCCGGGATCGGACCGCGTGCAGGGCGGGCGGGGCCGCGATCGCATGCGCGGGGTGACCGGCGCGGATTGCCTGCGCGGTGGACGGGGTGGCGACCGTCTTTCAGGAGGGCCGGGCTCTGACCGGCTGGTCGGGGGAAGGGGTCGCGATCGGATCGTTTCCCGCGACGGTGAGCGCGACCGGGTGCGCTGCGGCCGCGGGAAGGACCGGGCAGTCGTCGATCGCGGCCTCGACCGGGTGCGCGGCTGTGAGCGTGTGCGCCGCCGCTAGCGGCTGAGGTCGACGCCGGGCTTCAGCGACTCGGCGAAAGCCACGAGCAGCTTCACCGTCGCCTCCACGTCGCGAAGGTCCACCATCTCGACCGGCGAGTGCATGTAGCGCAGGGGAATCGAGACGAGCCCTGTCGGGATGCCAGAGCGGGTGATCTGGATCGAATCGGCATCGGTGCCGGTTCGGTTGCCCGAGCCGGCAAACGTGTGCTTAACCTTGGCCCGCTTGGCCGTCGCGGCGAGCAGGTCAACGACCTTGGGGGAGAGGGTGGAGCCGCGGCCGATCACCGGGCCCGTTCCTAGGTGGTGGCTGCCCTCCTGGTTCTCATCGATCCCTGGCGCGTCGGTGGCATGGGTCACGTCGACCGCAACGGCGAGGTCGGGCTCGAGCTCGAAGGCGGCAGTGCGTGCTCCGTAGAGGCCGATTTCCTCTTGTGCGTTGACCACGCCTGCGACCCGGGCCTTGAGCTTGCCGCGCTGTTGGCAACGCCTGGCAACCTCGAGGGCAACGTACGAGCCGAGCCGGTTGTCCATCGAGCGCGAGACGAGGCGCTCGCCCTGGACGCGGACCGGTTCTCCCTCGATTACGACCGGATCGCCGATGCGAATCAGTTTGCGGGCGCCGTCGCCGTCCTTGGCGCCGATGTCGATGTGGAGCTGCTTCAGCTCGACGACCTTCTTGCGAGCGTCCGGGTCGAGGAGGTGGATCGGCTTGCGACCTGCGACACCGAGCAGCGGGCCCTTGTCGGTCACCACGCTCACGCGCTGGCCCACCAGGATCTGTGGATCCCAGCCGCCGATCGGGGCGAACCAGACGAAACCCTTGTCGTCGATGTGGGTGACGACGAGGCCGATCTCGTCGATGTGGCCGGCGATCGCGCAGACAGGGGCCGCGCCCTCAGGTCCGACCAGCGCCATGGACGAGCCGAGGCCGTCGGTTCGCAGCTCGGCGAACGACGCGGCCTCACGCCAAACAGCGCTTGCGGGACCCTCGTAGCCCGACGGTGCGGGTACGCGGAGCAGCGCATCGAGTAGCTCTGGGGTCTTCGCCATCGCCGAGAACCTATCTCGCCGTGTTTGGCTACGCGTCCAATGCGGTACCCAATAGGTGAACCGACTATTTAGGAGTCTGAGAAATGGATACCGAGGATCCGCGACACCAAGAGGCCATGCGCCCTCTGCGCGAAGCAGGGCAGGGCGAAGCGGAGGGTTTCGAGGAAGCCGAGAAGCAGCTGATCGAGAACGCCACGCACGAAGCCGACTCGAATCCCGACCCTATGCACATGGCGGGCAAGCCAGAGGACGCGCGCGCCGCCGACGCCGAGTACGGCGAGGCCGACCAGGAGGGCGACCCGGACGCCTAGGGCGAGTGGCGTGAGGTGTGGGTTGGCGGCTAGCCGCGGTTGGCGTGGACGAAGCTGCGCCGGACGAAGCCGTTGCGGATCCGCTGGGGGTGCGCGGGCTGTCCGCCGGCGGGATCGCCGTCGGACGGATCACCGACCTCGACGTGGCGAATCTCCTTGCCGTTGCGGTAGCGGAAGACCGAGATGTCGTCGGTGCCGCTCCACGAGACGTAACAGAGCCTCCCGTTCGCGCTCGTGGTTGACCAATAGGGCTTGATGCCCTTCTCCTGGAGCTTCGGATTGAGACTTGGCTTGCGCAGGCGATTGCGCCGGAAGATCGTCGCGTAATCGGACTCGGTGCCAGCGACGCAGAGCCTCTTGCCGTCGCCCGACAAAGCGATGCCGTGGTGGGCCGAATCGAGCAGGTACTCCTCCTCGGAGCGACTCGAGAGGTTCGGCAGATCGGTGATGCGCAGGACCTTCTTGCGCTTGAGGTCGTAGGTGACGACGCCGTGGTAGAAGGAGACCTGGAGGAAGACGTAGCGCTCGTTGCGTGAGATCGCCATCGGCCGCACTGCGGCGCTCATTCCGGGGTATCCGGCCTCTTCGAGCTTCTGGCCCATATCCACACGGCTCAGGATCTTCTGGTCGCGGGTGCGTACGACCTGGAAGTACCGATCGCCCTTCGTCGTATCCGCGTCAGGCGCGTCGGCTGGGGTATAGACGAGCCCGATGCTGGCGTGATAGATCCGCTTGCCGTTGGCTGAATAGGTGTTCTCGTGCGGGGAGTCGCCGGACTCAAAGTCGCCCTGCTCTTTACCGGTCTTCGTGTTCAGCAGGTGGACGCGGTTTCCGGTCGAGGCCGAGACCGCGACCTGCTTGCCGTCCGGCGAGACGGCCATGTGGTCGGAGCGCTGGCCATCGACCTCGAAGCGCCACTTGATCTCGCCTGTCCTCGGGCCGGCGATGTGGAGCGCGATCACGTCCTTGAAGCTCGGTCGCGAGACGACGAGAAGCTTGCCGTCTGGGGTCGAGTACATGTCGTCCACGTACTGGTTGTGCGACTCACCGATCGCGACGTTGATCGCGAGGAAGTAGGGCAGGCGGGAAGGGTCGTAGTTCGGGTTCAGCGGGTTGTTGATCTCATCGAGCCGCTCCTCGAGGTCAGGGATGATGTTCAGCAGCGCGATTCGCCGGTAGCGGTTGCGGCGCACCGAGAGGACGTCGGCGGTGCCCTCCCAGTTGTTGCCGACGAAGATCACGGGCACCTTCTTCTTCCCGGCCTTCCCTGCGGGCGCGCTCGATGCAGTCGCCGTGGCGGGCTCAGGCGCGCCGGACCCACCCCGCGCCGCGAGAAGTGCGAGCGCAGCGAGCGCGACGAACGCCGCGAGCACAACGAAGCGCGAGCGCCGCGAGCGCGGGGCAGCGGATCCAGTTGTCACGCCCATCTACATAAACCGTAGCGCCACCGTCACACCCAACGCGCCACTAGCGCGCCGCAAAGCGCCACCGTGGCCACATGCCCCAGGAGCCTGTTGCCCTGGGCCGATCAGGATCCTCACGTCACCGGGGCACTTGGCTCGGGTCGGCGCCACCGAGGCATCCGGGTACATCGAAGCCGTGCGCTCCCAGCCGGGCGCTGGCCGGCAGGCGTACCACGACACGCGGACTCGTGGCGCTGATTCACGCGAATCGCGGCCGGCCGTAAACGTGCCGTTCATCCTCGAGGGTAAAACCGTCCCTCCGGATCTGCGCTGGCCTGAGCAGCGCCTTGTGGTCGAGGCCGATTCGCGGCGCCGGCACCGATCCGATCTCCCGGGCGGACGACATCGAACGCCAGCGCCTACTGGAACGCCACGGGGAGCGGGTCGAGCGTGTGACCTGGCGTCAGGCCGTCGCCGATGGCAGGGCCACCCTGGATCGGCTCCGCGTCGGGGGTGCGCCACTGCGGTAGCGGGCGCGCACATCGGGTAACCGCCAGTCGGAACCAATCGAGGAGGACCCAGATGCCAGACGAACAAGGCAACACCCAGATCGAAGAGGAAGAGATTCCCGAGACGCCGCTGCACGCGCACGGGTCCGGGCTTGAAGCGGCGAACGAACGCGACCGCGAGGAACAGGTCGAGGGCGAGACGAACGAAGACGGGGACCCGGACGCCTCGGAGGTCGAGAACACCGGCGGCGCCAGGTCTGGTGGACCGGGCGGCGAGGCCGAAGGCGAGGACGACCCCGCGAACGGCTAAGGCCCACCCACATCGGTGGGCAGCGGGCGCTGATTGCGCCGCTACCCTCAGCCGCCGTGATCTCGACCAATCAGTTCAAGAACGGCTGAACCTGCATTTAGGCGCCCTGGGGGCCGCCGACCATTTCACCGCCGGTTCATACTTGGGGAATGTCGGCCGAGGACGTGGAGCTGGTGACGCGCTGGTTCAAGGGATTGGGGCAGGGAGAACTCACTCCCGAAATCTGCGATCCGGAGATCGTCATTCGCAACTGGGATGAGTCGCCGGTGCCTGGGCCGTATCACGGCCGCGAGGGCCTCGGCCGGTGGTGGGCTGACATCGCGGACGCGATCGAGGAGCTGCACTTCGAGCTGAATGAGGCAACCGATCTCGGCGACGGCCGGGTACTAACCACCCAGAAGATCGTTGGGCGATTTCGTCTTACCGGGATCCCACTGGACTTCCCGTGGGGCTCCATCGTCACCGTGCGCGACGGGAAGATCCTGTCCGCAACCGGATATGCGACTCCCGGTCAGGCAACGAGGGCGGCTGCCTAGTCGGAAAGCGCCTAGCCGAAGGGCCGACGCGCGCCGCTACCCTCGGGCGCCTTGATTTCCACCAATCAATTCAAGAACGGCACCCACATCGAGGTCGACGGTCAGATCTTTCGCATCGTCGAGTTCCAGCACGTCAAGCCGGGCAAGGGCGGCGCCTTCGTGCGCACGAAGCTGCGGAAGATCGCCGACGGCACGGTCCAGGACAAGACCTTCCGCGCCGGCGAGAAGTTTCGACCCGTTCGAACCGAGACGCGACGCATGCAGTACCTCTACGAGTCGGGTGACGCGGTGGTGTTCATGGACGTGGATACCTACGAACAGTCAGAGATTCCGAGTGCCACGGCCGGCAAGGACATGCGGTGGGTCCAGCCCAACGACACGGTCGAGATCCTCTACGTGGACGACCGGCCCACCGGCGTCCAGGTCGCGAGCGCCGTTGACCTCAAGATTGCAAAGACCGATCCCGGTCTGAAGGGCGACACGGCCTCCGGCGGCGGCACCAAGCCGGCAACGCTCGAGACCGGCGTCGAGATCCAGGTTCCCCTCTTCATCGACGAGGGCGAGACCGTTCGCGTCGACACGCGCAGCGGCGAGTACCTCTCCCGCGCGTAGCGCGCTGCTCACGGCGTAGGCTCACGGTATGCGCCGCTCAGACCAACGCCGCGACGCCGTCTTCGCGCTCTATCAGCACCAGGTGACCGGGCAGCCACTGCCCGAGCTGCTGGCCGAGAGCAAACCCTTTACTCGTGAGTTGATCGAGGGCGTCGAGGCCGGGCGAGAGGAACTAGACGCCGAGATCGAGCGCCTCTCGAAGGGCTGGGCGCTCGGCCGCATCGCGGCCCTCGAGCTGAACATCATGCGTGTGGCCATCCACGAGATGCGCGTCCGTCCCGACGTGCCAACCGAGGTGGCGATCGACGAGGCCGTTGGGCTGGCGCAAGAGTTCTGCGGCGCCGACGCGCCGAAGTTCGTCAACGGAATCCTGGGAGCTGCCGCGCAACAGGAGACCAAGGCGTGAGCGATCAGATCGCAGCCCTGGCCAAGCGCCTGCGCGCGCTGGCCGACGAGCTGCGCTCCCCGGATACCGACGACGAGCGCGCCGAGGCCCTCGCGCGCGAGGCCGCCGACCTGGTTGCCGAGGCTGGCAACGAACTGGAGCGCACGCTTCGCGACGCGGGGAGCGAAGAGGCCTGAAGGGGGGAGGACCGATGCCGGACGACGTCCGGACGAAGGCCTTCAACGTCGTCCTTCCGTCCGACGAGGCGGGCCCGATGCGCCGGATCGCGCTGCGAGTCGGCGTCGCCCTTTCTCTGATCGTGATCGTCGCGCTGATCGCCTACCTCGGGCGCGACGGCTACGTCGATCCCGAGGACGGCTCCGTCAGCCTCGGCGACGCCTTCTACTACTCAACCGTCTCGATCACCACGACCGGTTACGGCGATGTCCGCCCGGTCTCCGACGAGGCACGGCTGATGACCACCCTGGTGGTCACGCCGCTGCGAGTCCTCTTCCTGATCATCCTGGTCGGCACTACGTTGGAGATACTCGCGGAGCGAAGCCGGCTCGCGTATCGAATCTCACGCTGGAGGAAGCGCTTGAACAACCACGTCATCGTCTGCGGATACGGATCAAAGGGGCGAAGCGCCGTGCGGACACTGCTCGGTAAGGGAATTGACCCGTCGGACATCGTCGTGATCGACCAGAGCCCGTCCGCACGCGAGCAGGCGGAGGCCGACGGACTGGCGTCGGTAGCGGGCAACGCGAGTGCTGCCGAAATCCTCGAGGAGGCGTCGATTAAGAACGCAGCCCACGTCGTCGTGGCGGTCGATCGCGACGATGCGGCGGTCCTCGCGACGCTCACCGCACGTGAGCTGGCCCCGAACACCCGGATCGCGGTGGCTGTCCGGGAGGAGGAGAACGTCCACCTGCTTCGGCAGAGCGGCGCCAACTCTGTGATCACAACGTCGGGAGCCGCGGGCCGGCTGCTTGGCCTCTCGGCAGGCACGCCAGCGCTCGTCGAGGTTCTCGAGGACCTGCTCAACGTCGGCGAGGGCCTCGACGTCGTCGAGACCGTGATCGGCGACGAGCAGGCCGGTAGCTCGGCTGATTCCATCGTGAACGGCCCCGTCATCGCGGTGATCCGCGCCGGCGAGCTGCTGCCGTTCAACGACCCGCGGCTCTCCGAACTCGCAACCGGTGACCGCCTGGTCGAGCTGCACAGCCACCCGGCCTGACGGGACAGCGTGTCGGCCTATCCGGAAGCCCTTCGTGAGCTGGTCGATGACTACCTGGCCAGCCTGACCTTCAGCGAGGAGGGCAGCCCGGCCGAACTCGCGGACTTCTCCGAGGCGATGCGCTATTCGCTGCTGGCTGGCGGCAAGCGCGTCCGTCCCGTGCTCTGTCTGGCCAGCGCGCGCTCGTGCGGCGCCGATCCCGCCGACTACCTGCCCGCGGCTGCCGCGATCGAGTTGATCCACACCTATTCGCTGATCCACGACGACCTCCCGGCGATGGACGACGACGACACGCGGCGCGGCCGTCCGACCTCCCACATGAAATATGGCGAGGACGTCGCGATCCTCGCCGGCGACGGCCTCTTCGCCGAGGCGATCCGGCTGTTCTGCGAGCTGCAGCCGGGGGAGCCGCCGAACATCCTGGCTGGCCTGCGCGAGCTGGCTTCAGCGACCGGGGTGGAGGGGATGGTCGGCGGCCAGTACCTCGACGTCGGTGAGTTCGAGATCGGTGAGGACTCGATCCGCGAGCTACATCGCCGCAAGACCGGACGGCTGATCTGCGCGAGCGTGCTGGTGCCGCAGATCGTCGCCGGTCGATCCGCTGAGGCAACAGTTCCGTATAGGCGCTATGCAGACGAACTCGGGGTCCTGTTTCAGATCGTCGACGACATCCTTGACGTGACCGGTTCGGACGATGAACTCGGCAAACCGCATGGATCAGACGAGCGACACGGAAAGAGCACCTACGTCTCGCTGTTCGGGCTCAGCCGCGCCCGTGAGCTCGCGCAGGAGTCCCACCGCCAGGCATGCGCTGCACTGGCCGAGATATCGGGCGATACGGCCGACCTCGAACTGATCACCGACTTCATCCATACCCGGCAGACGTAGCCGGTTCCTGCGGGTCGCCCTATGGCTGCGCCTCGAGCACCAGGTTGAACCCGGTCTCAGTCGCGCGCCTGAACCTGCTGAACCCAGCTTCAGACGCAACCTCCGAGAGGCGCCCCTCTCCGGCTTGGGCGCCGAGCGCGAGACCGACCTCCTGGTCGAGCGAGGCCGGGGTGCAGATCAGGGTCGATGCGGCGTAGTAGATCCGGCCCACCGGGTTGAGGTTGTCCTTCAGAGCATCGTTGGCGAATGGCTCGACGAGCATCACCGACCCCTCGTCGTCGAGTGCAGATCTGACGTGGGTCATCGCACCGACGGGATCGCCCATGTCGTGCAGGCAATCGAAGAAGCAGACGAGGTCGTAACCCTCGCCCGGGAAATCGCTCGCGCTCGCCACCTCGAACTCCGTATTTGACCGCCCCGCTGCATCGGCGAGCTCGCGGGCTCTCGCAACCGAGGCGTCGTGGTAGTCGAACCCGTGGAACTCGGAGTTGGGGAACGCCTCCGCCATTACGGTCGTCGAGACGCCGTGGCCACAGCCGATGTCGGCCACCTTTGCTCCGGACTTGAGCTTGTCGACGACGCCGTCGAGTGACGGCAGCCACTCGGCGACCAGGTGCGTGCGGTATCCGGGCCGGAAGAACTGTTCGGTTCCGAGAAAGAGCTCGGGATCGTGCTCGTGCCAGCCGAAGCCTGCGCCGGAGCGGAAGCGCTCGGCGAGCGCATCCCGGTCCTTGAAGGCGGAGCTGATGATGTGGTAGCCGCCGAGCAAATACACGGGGCTGTTCTCGTCGGCGAGCGCCATCGCCTGCTCGGGCGGCAGGGTGAAGGTGTCGGCCACGTCGTCGTAGGTGACGTATCCGCTTGCGGCCTGCGCCGACAGCCACTCCCGGCAGTAGCGCTCGGCGACGCCGGCACGCTCGCCCAGCTCGGCCGCGCTCATCGCCCCGGCACCCATCATTGCCTTCCAAAGACCGAGCTGTCCGCCAATCATCACAAGCACCCCGTTCATGGCTGCTCCCATGTCCGTGACCGCCTGGCCCATGAACTCTTCAAGCCGCTGCTCGTCCACTACTGGCGCTGCCTGTGTTTCCGTCATCTTCGACCCCCGACGAATAGGCCGGCCGCGGGCAGCGACCGAGCTGCTGATTACCACGCGATGCTCTCACACGTTTAACCGATGTCAAGCCGCGTGCCGCCACGCGGTCGCCGCCTGCGAGAATTGGCGGGATGACCGACCGAACCAGCGCGCGTGGAGCAATGCTGCAGAGCATCGACGGCCCCGCCGACCTGAGCGGGCTCAGCGACGACGAGCTCACCCGCGTCGCCCAGGAGGTACGTGAGCAGATCATCGACACGATCGGTGAGATCGGCGGGCACTTCGGCGCCAACCTCGGCACCTGCGAACTGGCGACGGTGCTTCACTCGCTGCTCGACTCACCTCGAGACAAGGTGCTCTGGGACGTCGGCCATCAGGCGTACCCGCACAAGATCCTCACCGGCCGTCGCGACCGCCTCGGCACGATCCGCCAGTACGACGGGCTCGCTCCGTTCTGTTCGATCGGCGAGTCCGAGCACGACATCATGGGGGCGGGTCACGCATCGACCTCGATCGGCTACGGGGTCGGGCTGAAGGAGGCGATGCGCAAGGGCATCGGTGAGGACGGGAAGGTTGTGGCGGTGATCGGCGACGGGGCACTCACCGGTGGCGTCGCGTTCGAGGCGCTGCATAACGCAGGCGGCCTGCAGACGCCGATGGTGATCGTCCTGAACGACAACGGGATGTCGATCTCGCCCAATGTCGGGGCGCTCTCGCGCTACTTCAACTCGATCCGACTCAACCGGCGCCTCTATCGTGCGCGCGAGGACGCCGAGTCGCGGCTCACCAAGCTCCCGCTCGGGCTCGGACGACGCATCGAGCGCCTCGGCCCAGAGATCAAGGCGGCCGTCAAGGCCTACTGGGCGCCGGGACTGATCTTCGAGGAGCTCGACCTCGCCTACGTCGGCGTGATCGACGGCCACAACGTTCCCGCGCTGCGCAAGGCGCTTGCCGAGGCGCTCGCCGCCGACCGCCCCGTCGTCGTTCACATCCACACCGTCAAGGGCAAGGGCTTCGCGCCAGCCGAGGAGGGTGGCCTCGAGGGGATGGAGAAGTGGCACGCGGCCAAGCCCGGTTCAATCGTTGATCGCGAGCCGGCGCCGAAGAAGACCCCACTCAGTCGACCCGCGATGGAAGAGGGCAAGGAGGCTTCCGAGTCGACCGACGACACCGCCCCGGCCCCGGTCACTCCGCCGCAGTACACCGCGGTGTTCGCCGACGCCATGGTCGCCGAGGCGCGCCGTGACGAGCGCGTCATCGGCATCACCGCCGCGATGGCCGGCGGCACCGGCCTGCAAAAGCTGCTCGACGAGCTGCCCGAGCGCTACTACGACGTGGGCATCGCCGAGCAGCAGGCGGTGCTGATGGCCTCCGGACTCGCGCTCCAGGGAGCCAAGCCGGTTTGCGCGATCTACTCGACCTTCCTTCAACGAGGCTATGACCAGATCGTCCACGACGTCTGCCTCCAGAACCTCGACGTGACCTTCGCGATGGACCGCGCCGGGCTGGTGGGCGACGATGGCCCGACCCACCATGGTGCATTCGACATCTCCTATCTGCGCTGCCTGCCGAATATCGTTCTGATGGCGCCGCGCGATGAGGCGCAACTCGTCCACCTGGCGCACACCGCCATTGCCCACGACGGCCCGAGTGCACTGCGCTACCCGCGTGGAAATGCGATCGGGGTGCCGATGCCCTCGGCACCGGAGCTGATTCCGATCGGCACCGGGGAGACCCTGCGCCCCGGCGAGCGCGTCGCGCTGCTGGGCTACGGCTTCGGAGTCAAGGTCGCGCTGGACGCCGCCAACGAGCTCGCCGATCACGGCATCTCGGCCACCGTCGCCGACGCTCGCTTTGCCAAGCCGCTCGACGTCGAGCTGGTAAATGGCCTTGCGGCCGACCACGAGCTGCTTGTGACGATCGAGGACAACGTTGTCGCCGGAGGCTTCGGCGCCGGCGTGCTCGAGTACCTGGAGGACACGCACGGTCCCGGTGACCGGGCGCGCCTGCTCCGCGTTGGCCTACCCGACCGTTACGTCACCCACGGCAAGCCGGCCCTTCTCCACGAAGAGGTCGGCCTCACCGGCTCTGCGGTCGCCGAACGCGTCCTCAGCGCCCTGCGCTCCCGCGATTCCGCCCCCCGCTGAGCTCGCATCGCGCTCAGTCGGTCAGGCGCTTGACTAGTTCAGCCAGGACCGGTTTTGCGATTCCGGGTACGCGCTTGAGGTCCCCGATCGAGGTAACGATTGCCTCCTCGTCTCGATAGCGCACGATCCGCTGCGCCTGGGTGGCGCTGAACCCGATCGTGACGAGATCCTCGGCAGTTGCGGTGGCCAGCCTGAGGAGGGCGTGTTCGGGCGAGGGTGCGGCGCGGGCCTTCGACGTGCGCCGCTTAGGCTTCAACTTCTGTTCGGGTTTCGCCTTGGTCGCGGATCCTGCCTTGGGCTTGCTCGATTGCTTCGGCTTGGGCTTCGGCTTCGGTGCGGATCGCTCGGGGGTCGGCGTCTGCTCGACCGCTGCCGGTGAAATCGTCGCCAGCGCACCCCCGGCGAGGATCGCCAACCCCGCAACGAGGCCGACAAGCGCTCCGATGCGCGGCTCGAGGCTGAGCTCGGCGCTGCTCTCGAGTGCGGCCGATACGACCACATCGGGCTCAGGCGGCGCGGCGACCACATAGATCGTCAGCGCGATGGCAAGGCCTCCGGCTGCTAGGACGAGCCGCTCAGACCGCTCGCCGTTTCCCCCCGAGGGTGTCGCGGCCCGAAGGGCCGGGATCACCAGCGGCACCATTGCCGCGAGTAGGAGCACGACGTCGATGCCGCCGAGCAGTTCAAACGCCGCCCCGTCGCGGCCTGGCTGAACGAAGCCGTCGACCGTGACGGCGAACCACGGAAGCGCGAGCAGCGAGAACGCGAGGAGCAGCCCGCCGCCAATAGCGGTCCGTTGCCCGGTGGTCAAGCGGGGACGCGTCGGCTGCCGCGGATCCACGGCGCGAGACGATACGGAACCAAACGTTGCGCCGAACTCGCGATCTTCACCCTGCGAAGGGGGCGATCGCTACTTCGGCGGGGCGCCAAACGAAACGCCCCGCACTTGGCGGGGCGTCTCGGGGTACAGGGAGGAGAGATACGTATGTGATTTATTTTGAGGGGGGTCGGCGGTACTAGGTCCCGCGGGGGGCGCTGAACCGGGTTGAAGCGGTCAGCGCCACCATTGCGGCACCGATGCCGACCAAGAAGATTGCGTGCTCCCACGCACCTGAGGCGACGCCGACCCCGAGGCCGGAGACCACCGCGAAGATCGCGAGTGCATAGTCGTAGGAGGCGTGGAAGGCGAGCGGAATCGAGCGCCTGGGGCCCGGGAGCTGGAGGGCAAGGCCGACCAGAAAGAATCCGACGAGCACCGTGAGAATCGTCGCCGCCTGGCCGAAGCCGAAGACGAACGGGGCGGCCATTACGGCCGGACCGGCGAGCATCTCGAGACCCGCGTGAACGGAAAGGGGGATCGCTCTGAAAGCAGTCATCGTGCAAACGACAATACGAACGTATGTGCGGTTCGTGTGTGACCAGCGTCACACTGGAAGGATGTTCCTCACCTTGTCGCAGCCGCTACTTTCTGCTTGATGAGCGGCGCCGGAATGCAACGGGCGGACTCGGTGCTGGCCGAACGGGGCCTTGCGCGTTCGCGCACGTCTGCGGCCGAGGCGATCCGCGCCGGCCGGGTGCGCGTCGGCGCCGACGGGCCGACCGTGGAGAAGCCGAGCGAGTTAGTCGAGCTCGACGCCGACCTGGTGGTCGCCGCTGGCCGCGAGTACGTCTCGCGCGGCGGGATCAAGCTCGCTAACGCCCTGGACGCGCTCGGCCTCGACCCGACAGGACTCGACTGCCTGGATGTCGGTGCATCCACGGGCGGCTTCACGGATTGCCTGCTCCAGCGCGGCGCTGCACGCGTCGTCGCACTCGACGTCGCCCATGGGCAGCTCGACTGGACCCTGCGAAACGATCCCCGTGTGGACGTGATCGAACGCCGCAACGCGCGTGAGCTAGACCCGTCCGAGCTGCCCTACGCGCCGCGGCTTGCGACCGTGGACGTCTCGTTCATCTCGCTCGCGAAGGTGCTGCCCGCGGTCGGTCGCTCGGCGGCCTCCGGCGGCGAAGTGCTCGCGATGGTCAAGCCCCAGTTCGAGCTCGGCCGCGGCCGCGTGAAGGGCGGCGTGGTGCGCAACGAGGCGGATCGGCGCGAGGCGCTCGTGAGCGTGGCGGCTGCGGTGATCGAGTCCGGCCTGGGCGTGCTCGCGTTCGCCCCGTCAGGCCTGCCCGGTCCCAAGGGGAATATCGAGACTTTCATTCATTGCACCACCGAGCCCCGAGCAGGCCTGGACGAGGTCGCGATCGGTGAGGCGATCGCCGAGGTGGACGCGTGAGCGCGATCAAGACCGCGGCGGTGCTCACCCACACCCAGCCGGAGCAGACGAGCGCGGCGCTGCGCCAGGCGGTAGAGGCCGCCGCTGCCGTTGGCTGCGAGCTCTTCGCGAACGCCGCCGAGCGCTCCAAGCACGGTGAGGCGGCCAGTGGGATCGCGTCCGTCGAGGAACTCGACCGCAGCCCGGACGTCTGCCTCGTTCTCGGCGGCGACGGGACGATCTTGAAGGCACTTCGCCAGTACGCGGGAACCGGTGTGCCCGTATTCGGGATCAACTACGGGACCGTTGGCTTCCTGGCGGCCGTCGATCCGAACGACCTCACCGATGGGCTGCGCCGGGTGCTTGCCGGCGAGTTCGACGTCATGGACCTTCCGGCGCTCGCCCTCGACCGCAACGGGGAGGAGCGAGTCGGCCTCAACGACATCTCGTTCCATCGCCGTGCCCACGGGCGGGTCGCTGAGCTTGCGTTCAGGCTCGGTGGGCAGGAGGTCGGCCACGTCCGCTGCGACGGCCTGGTCGCGGCGACTCCCGCCGGATCGACCGGCTACAACCTCGCCAACTCGGGGCCGATCCTCGCCTGGGGGGTGGAGGGATATGTCGTCTCGTTCATCGCCCCGCACACCCTCACGGCCCGACCGCTGGTGGTCGCTCCCGACGACGTGCTCTACATCCGCAACGAGGCCGGGCGCGAACCGGTGGACGTGATGGTCGACGGTGAGCACGTCGGCGAGCTTCGCTCCGGCGACGAGACCGAGATCAGGTTCCGCGACAATGTCGGTCGCCTGGCCCAGATACCGGGCGCGAACTTCTACCGCCGAATCGGCGAGAAGTTCGGTCGGGTCGCACGCTAGTCGAGGTCGAGAGGCTGCGAGGCGGGCCCGTTCAGAACGGCGCCATCGGAGGCGAACCGCGATCCGTGGCAGGGGCAGTCCCAGGTCGAGTCGCCCTCGTTCCATTTGAGTACGCATCCAAGGTGGGTGCAGCGAGGAGCGCTTCGGCGGCGCACCCGATCAGCGACGAAGTGCACGCCCACGTCGGCGTTCTCCTTGAGCAGGTCCATCGCTGACGCACGTGCGTTCAGGCGGGTGGGCTTGAATGTCTCCAGCAGCGGGTCACGCTCCCCACCGATCGCAGCCACCAGGAGTTCCGCCGCGCTCGCACCCATCGCGAGTCCCCACTTCGAGAGCCCGGTCGCGACCGAGATCCCTCGACTAAAGGGCGTCAGCTCGCCCACCATCGGGAGCTCGTCCGGGCTCATCAGGTCGTGGGCGGACCAGCGGTGGACAGCGGCCCCGGTCCCGAATCGCTCTGTCATCCAGCCGGAGAGGCGCTGATAGGCGTCGGCAGCCTCGCCCTGTCCGACCTTGTGACCTTCGCCACCGACGATGATGTGCCGCTCGCCGCTTCCATCCGCATACGAGCGGATCGATCGTGTCACGCGGCCGATGCCCAGGTACATGCCCGCCGGTGCCGCACCGACCGGAGCCGAAACGGCATACGAAGCCTGTGGGCGCAGGCGGGCGAAGAAGAGTCCACGATCGAGCAACGGCATCTGCGTCGCGAGGACGACGTGCTCCGCCGAGATCACGGAACGATTCTCCAGTTGCACCGAGCAGGGGTGCCCGTGCGAGATCGACACCACGCGAGAGGACTCGTGGATCGCGGAGCCAGCGTTGGCCGCGGATAAGGCGAGACCCCGGGTAAGAGCTGCCGAGTCGAGCTGGATCTGATCATCGAGGCGGACGGCCGTGCGCACCTCGAAGGGCAGCCCTGTGTCGGTGGTCAGCTTGGTTGCCAGCCCGGCATTGGTGGCGGCTCGACCCTCGGCCTCGACGTCGTCGACTGAGCCCTCGTCCTCGGTATAGAGGAAATTGGGCGCGCGCTCGAGCGAGCACTCGATCTGCAGCCGGGCGGCGAGCGCGTCGATCAGCTCCATCCCCCGCTGGTTGGCGGCGGCGTAGTCGGCCGCGGCCGCGGGCCCGACCCCGCGCGCGATCGAGCTGTAGGCGAGTTCATGGAGGGCGGTGACCTTCGCGGTCGAGTGGCCGGTCACGGCTCCCGCGATGCTGCGAGCCTCGACGAGCGTGACCGAGGCGCCACGCTCGGCAAGCAGGAGCGCGGCCGTTGCGCCGACGATCCCGCCGCCGATCACGGCCACGTCGCAGCTCGAATCTTCCTGCAAGGGTTCGTAGGTCCGAGTCGGCCAAGGTGTCAGCCACGGAGAGGTATTGGTGGCGGTCAGGCTTCGCACGTCCGGCATCTACCCTGCCCGGAGCGCGGCAACCAGGGCGATCCGTCCCCCTCGGTCGCTATCCAGTGGGGTCGTGCTGCACGAACTGCGCATCGAGAACCTGCTCCTGATCGAGCGTGCCGAGCTGCGCCTTGGCGCCGGGCTGAACGCGATAACCGGTGAGACCGGCGCGGGCAAGACCGTCCTTGCTCATTCGCTCGACCTGCTCATGGGCGGCCGGGCGCGGCCACAGATCGTGCGCCCCGGTGCATCGGAGGCCTATGTCGAGGGCGTGTTCGAGCTTCCTCCAGGCCTGCTCGAAGACCCGGAACTGGCGGACCTCGCCGAACGCCTGCCCGAGGACGCGACAGAACTCGTGCTCGCCCGCAGGGTCTCTTCGACCGGGCGCACCAGTGCCTACGTGCAAGGCCGCTCGGCGAACGTGGGCGATCTGCGCGAACTGGGGCCACGGCTGCTCGCCTTCTTCGGTCAGCATGAGCACCGCAAGCTGACCCTGGCGTCAACCCAACTGGACGTGCTCGACGGCTTCGCCGGGAGCAAGCATCTTGATCTCCGCGAGCGCTACCGCGCGGCCCATCGGGAGGTCTTGGCTGCCGAGCGTGAGCTGGTTGAGCTCCGCGACCGCGAGGGTGCTCGCGAGCGAGACCTCGACCTGATGCGCTTCGAGCTCGAGGAGATCGAGGCGGTTGCGCCGGATCCGGACGAGCGCGAAGAACTGGAGACCTCACGGACGCGCTTTCGCCACGCGGAATCACTGCGTGGCGCCGCGGCCGGCGCTACGGCGGCTCTAGCCGGCTCCGAGCACGGCGGGAGCGCGCTGGATGCGCTGGCCGCAGCGGACTCGTCACTCGCCGCCGCCGCCGGAGTCGACGCAGCCTTGGACGCTCTCGCCGAGCGGGCAAGCGCGGCGGCACTGGAGCTGGGCGACCTCGCCAGCGAGTTGCGCAACTACGCGGAGGGAATCGATCTCGAGCCGGGCGGGCTCGAGGCGCTCGAGGAGCGGCTCGCGGCGATCGAGCGGCTGGAGCGGAAGCATGGGGGAAGCGTTGAGGCAGTGCTCGCCCACGCCGAGCGCTGCCGGGGCGAGATCGAGCGTCTGTCGAGTGCCGAAGAGCGGGCTGGGGAGCTGCGGGAGTCCCTCGACGCCGCGGCCGGGCGACGCGCGCAGCTTGGTGGCACGCTGAGTGCGGCGCGGAAGCGAGCGGCGCCGGAGCTGGAGAACGCCGTGGCCGAGGCTCTCACCGGGCTCGCGATGGACGGCGCCCGGATCGAGGTCGGCCTGGAGCCGGTTTCGGGCGGGTTCGGCCCAGGCGGCGCCGAGGCCGTCGAGCTGCACGTTGCGACCAACCCGGGGATGCCGGTCGCGCCGCTGCGCGACGCTGCCTCCGGAGGTGAGATGTCTCGGATCATGCTCGCGCTCTCGGGCTTGGCGGGAGTGCCCGGCGGCGCCACACTGGTCTTCGACGAGATCGACGCGGGCGTCGGGGGCGCCACAGCGCGCGCGGTCGGCGAGCGCTTGCGCGCACTGGCCGAGGCCGGACAGGTCCTCTGCATCACGCACCTGCCTCAGGTCGCCTCGATGGCGCAGGCTCACTTCCGCCTGGAGAAGGCCGTTGCAGACGGCGCAACACTCGCAACAGTCGAGGCGCTCGAGGGTGACGGGGTGGTCGAGGAGATCGTGCGCATGCTCGGAGCGGAGCACGGCGATGCTGCCGCCAGCGCGCACGCACGCGAGCTCCTTGCCGCCTGAACTCCCGGCCAGCGATAATCGGAGCCGAACGATGAAGCCCCCCCTTCGAACACGCGCCCGCGCCCTCCTGCGCGGCGAACCTCAGCCCGCGCCCTCCGAACCGCCAGTGACCGGCCACGCGCGCCTCGGGCGCAAGACCAAAGACCTGGTCAGGCGCCTCGGGCCAGGGGACGTCGCCGTGATCGATCACACCGACCTCGACCGGATCGCCGCGGAGGACCTCGTCGCTTCGGGCGTGCGCGTGGTCGTGAACGTTTCCCAGTCCTCGACCGACCGCTACCCAAACGCGGGCCCGCTGCTGCTGGCCCGCGCCGGTGTCCGGCTGGTGGACGTTCCGGGCGCGCCGCTGTTCGATGAGCTACGCGACGGGGATCAAGTGACCGTCGCCAATGGCGAGGTTCTGCGCAACGGCTCGGTGCTGGCCCGCGGGGAGGCACTGGGGCTCGTGGCCCTGGAGGAGCGCTTGGATCGTCAGCGCGAGGAGATCGACGAGGCGCTCGCGGCCTTCGCTGCCAACACGATGGCGCACGTGCGCGAGGAGGGGGCGTTGCTCGCCGGCGACATCGAGTTGCCGCGCACTCGTACGAGCTTCCGCGACCGTCACGTCCTCATCGTGGTTCGCGGTACGACCTACCGCAAGGACCTCCGCGCGCTTCGCGCCTACATCAAGGACGTTCGCCCCGTTTTGGTCGGCGTGGACGGCGGGGCTGACGCGATCCTCGAGGAGGGTCTGAAGCCCGACGTGATCCTCGGCGACATGGACTCGGCAACCGACGCGGCGCTTCGATCCGGCGCCGAGGCGATCGTGCACGCCTATAGCGACGGTCGCTCGCCCGGCAGCGAACGTTTGGACGCGATGGGCGTCGACCACCTAATAGCCCCCGCGATCGGGACGAGTCAGGATGTGGCGATGCTCCTCGCTTTCGAAAATGGAGCGGAGTTGATCGTCTCTGTCGGCGCGCATTTCAACCTGATCGAATTCTTGGATAAGAACCGGGCCGGGATGTCCTCCACCTTCCTCACCCGCCTTCGAATCGGTGAAATCCTGGTGGATGCCAAGGGCGTGAGCGAGCTCTACAACCCGGGCGTCTCGAATAGGTTGGCGGCGACCTTCTTTGCTGTAGCCGCCCTGCTGACCGTGATCGTGGTCCTGATCTCGGCGCCACTTCGCGAGCTGGCCGAGCTGGTCTGGCTGAAGCTGGAAGTGTTGTTAGGAATCTGAGTCACCTTCTGATGGGCTATTCCTCGCGCTATCACGCTGCCTCGTTGGCGGCCGTTTTTGTCGCCTTGGCGGTCGGCATCCTGATCGGAGCCGCGCTGGGCAGCGATGTGATTTCGGGCACCGCCGACCGGCTCGAGCAGGATCTCGAGCAGGATCTCGATGAGTTCCGTGCGCGCGTATCGGAGCTGGAGGGCGATCTCGAGGCGGAGCGCGCCCTCGCCAGCGATCTCTACCCAGCCGTTGTCGGTGGGCGCTTGCGCAGGCAGCGGGTGGCCCTAATCGCATTCGGCGACGTTCCCGACGGGATCGTGGGGGATATCGAGGGGGCGCTCGGCCCGGCTGGCGCCGAGCTGGCGATGGTGACCACTGTGCGTGAGCCTCCAAACGAGTCGCTCGAGCTCAGCCCCCGTCAGGCCGGCCGCACACTCGTGACCGGACGCGGACGCTTCGACGAGTTGCGGGAGCAGCTGCTCTCCCGGTTCAGCGGTGACCCGACGGGAATCGACGCTGCGATCATCGTACGTGCGGCTGCACCCGCCGACGAGCCTGTAGATCCGGCGGTCGCCAACCTCGAGCGTGGCCTCATCGAGGGAATGGGCTCAACCGGCGTCACGCTCGCCGGGGTCGAACGCAGCGAGACCGAGCCCAGCTCGATCCCGGCTTTCGAGGACTTCGGCACGGCCAGCGTCGACAACATCGAGACCCTGGCCGGAAAGGTCGCATTGGTTTTCGTGCTTGACGGCGTCGAGGGTGCCTACGGAGCCAAGGAGACCGCTGAGTCGCTGCTGCCCGACCTGCTGGCACCGACCCAGCTCGGCCCTAAGGGCTGATGCTCGCGGGGCTCGCCGTTTCAGCGTTCGTTGCGCTGCTCGTCGTTGGCCCGTGGACGCGCGACATGGCTGCTTCCGGGCTCGTGCGTCGCAACTACAGGGGCGTTGATGTGGCGTTCCCGGCCGGGGCGATCCTGGTGGCCTGCGCGCTGATTGCGTTGGCGCCGCTGGCGGTGCTGGACGACCGCGCCGACCTCGACCTGCTCGATCCCGAGCTGCGGCGCTGGGCGGTCTACGTGCTCGGCGTCGCCCTGCTCGGCCTGATTGACGATGCGCTTGGGCGTGGCGCAGCCACCGACACGGCCCGCGGCTGGCGCGGTCACGCTCGTGCCGTGGGTGGCGGCCACTTCTCGACCGGAGCGGTAAAGGCAGTCGGCGCCCTTGCCCTGGCCGCCTACGCTGCGTCGGGGCGTGGGCAGGAGGGCCTCGACTACGTAGCCGACCTGGCCCTACTGCTGCTGGCGACGAACCTCTTCAACCTGCTCGACCTGCGCCCTGGCCGGGTTGAGAAGGTGCTCGTCGTGCTGCTCGCAGGTCTGTGCCTCGGGGCCTGGACAGTCGAGCCGCTCGAGCTGGTGGGTCTGTTCGTCGGGCCAGTTTTGGTGGTCGCGTTCTTCACGCTGCGCGAGCGGGCGATGTTGGGCGACTCCGGCTCGAACCTGATCGGGGCCCTAGCGGGCATCGCGCTGCTCGAGACCCTGGACGAGACGGGGCGTCTGATCGCCCTCGGAGTCGTTGCGGCGCTGACGATCTATGGGGAATTTAGGTCGATCTCGAGGACGATCGATTCGTTTCCGCCCCTGCGAGCCCTAGACTCGCTGGGGAGAGTCGATTGAAGAAGCTTCGAGACTCAAAGCAGCACATGAAGCCGGGCGGAACGCGCTTCATCTTCGTCACCGGTGGGGTCGTCTCTTCGCTCGGCAAGGGCATTGCCGCAGCCTCGATCGGCCGACTCCTCGTCTCCCGCGGCTTTCGCGTCCAGCTCCAGAAGTTCGATCCGTACATCAACGTGGACCCGGGAACGATGAGCCCGTTCCAACACGGCGAAGTCTTCGTGACCGAGGACGGCGCTGAGACCGACCTCGACCTCGGCCACTACGAGCGCTTCACCGACGAGAACGCATCGCGGGCTTCGAACGTCACCGCAGGCGCTGTCTACAACTCGGTGATCCGGCGCGAGCGCCGGGGTGACTACCTCGGCGCGACCGTCCAGGTCATTCCGCACATCACCGACGAGATCAAGCAGCGCATACTGATCGTCGCCGAGTCTCAGGCCGTGGACTTTGTGCTGACCGAGATCGGCGGCACGGTCGGCGACATCGAGTCGCTGCCGTTCCTCGAGGCGATCCGCCAGCTCTACTCCGAGCTGGGTCCCAAGCGCTGCATGTTCGTCCACCTCACCCTGGTTCCGTACATCGGTCACGCAGGCGAGCTGAAGACCAAGCCGACCCAGCACTCGGTCAACGAGCTCCGCAGAATCGGCATCCAGCCGCATGCACTGGTCTGTCGCTCGGAGAAGGGGCTCGACCGCGACATTCGCCGCAAGATCGCGTTGTTCGGCAGTGTCCCCGAGGAGGCGGTGATCTCTGCTCGCGACGTCGACAACATCTACAAGGTGCCGCTTGTACTGCGTGCGGAGGGCGTCGACGACCTGGTCCTCGATCACTTCAACATCGAGGACGCGCCCGCCCCCGAGCTCAGTGAGTGGGAGGAACTGGTACGCCGAGCGGATGCGGCCGAGGGCACCGTGAAGATCGCACTGGTCGGCAAGTACGTCCAGCTTGTGGACGCATACAAATCGGTTGTAGAGGCACTTGACCACGGTGGCTACCACCATGGCGTCAACGTCCAGGTCGAGCTGATCGACTCGGAGGACTTCGATGCCGAGGAGATCGTCAAATGGGCCGACGGAATCCTGATCCCCGGCGGTTTCGGCGAACGCGGGATCGAGGGCAAGATCGAGGCCGCCCGTGTTGCCCGGGAAAATCAGATCCCCTATCTCGGGATCTGCCTCGGCATGCAGATTGCCGTTGCGGAATTCGCCCGCAACGTCGCCGGGATGGCGGGCGCCAACTCGACGGAGTTCGATCCGGAGACGCCCTTCCCCGTCGTCGACCTTCTGCCCGAGCAAAAGGAGGTCTCCGACATGGGCGGGACCATGCGTCTGGGCGCCGACCCCGTCAAGGTGCACGAGGGAACTCGGGCGCGCGAGATCTTCGGCGAGGCTGTCATCTACAAGCGCCACCGCCACCGCTTTGAGGTCAACAACATGCTGCGCCGGCGCCTCGAGGACGAGGGCCTCGTCGCGGGCGGAACTTCGCCCGACGAACGTCTGGTCGAGATGATCGAACTCCCGGACCACCCCTTCTACGTCGCCTCGCAATTTCACCCTGAGTTCAACTCACGACCGACTCGGCCTGAGCCGCTTTTCCGTGACTTCGTGGGCGCGGCGGCTGAGCGCGCGGCCGAGCACAAGGACGGTCCGGCGACCGAGGAGACCGCCGTCGAGGCCGACGCCGAACCCGGTGAAGTGCGCGTACGCGAGGCCTAGCTTCGTACCTGCCGTAGCCTCCGTCTATGCCGCTGAGCGAGGAGGAGCGCGTCATCCGCGAGGTGATTCGCCGCTGGAACGAGGGCACGTGGACGATCGACCCCGCGCTGATCCATCCCGAGATCGAGCTGCTCTCGACGCTCACCAACTCGCGCTGGCGTGGTCACGTAGGCGTGCAGGCGTGGATCGACGAGATCGCCCAGCACTTCGAGTCGTGGCACCTCGTCTTCGACTCAATGCGAGAGTTCGCACCGCATCGCTGGCTGGCGTTGGGAAACATCCGTGCCCGCGGCAAGACGAGTGGCCTCACGATCGACCAGCCGACGGGCTGGGTCATCGAGTTGCGCGATGGTCTGATCTACCGGTTCGGTGCCTACATCGGGCACGCCACGGCAGAGGCCGCCGCGGCCCAGGACGAGGCGTAGCCTTGCGCGCGTGAGCGAGCAGCGACTGCGCGAACGATTCGTCCGCCTCTGCGAGATCCCGAGTCCCACCGGGAGCGAGCGCGCACTGGCAGACGACGTTCTCTCTGAGCTTGGGTCGCTTGGGGTCGACGTCTATGAAGACAACTCCGCCGGGCCTGCGCGGGCCGGCGCCGGCAACCTCATCGCCCGGATCCCCGGTGTCGGCGAGGACTGGGTCTCCTTCTTCAGTCATATGGACACCGTGCCGCACGACGGCCCGATCGAAGTCGAGCTTCGAGACGGTGTCTTTCGGAGCGCCGGCGAGACCATTCTCGGCGCCGACAACAAGGCGGCGACCACCGTGTTGCTGGAGCTGGCGACCGAGGCCGTCTCCAGTCCGCTCAAATCCGGATTGGAGCTGGTCTTCACGGTCGCCGAGGAGGATGGACTGCGGGGGGCGAAAGAGCTCGACGTCTCATCGCTGCGAGCCCCGTTTGGCTATGCGCTTGACCATCCGACGTCGATCGGCGAGGTCGTCACGGCCGCGCCGAGTCACAACCGAATCGTCGCCGAGTTCGCGGGCAAGGAGGCGCACTCCGGCGTCGAGCCCGAGCGGGGGGTGAGCGCGATCGCAGCCGCGGCCGCCGCCGTGGCCACAATGGAGCTGGGCCGCCTCGACGAGGAGACGACCACGAACGTTGGCGTGATCACGGGCGGCAGCGCTCCGAACGTCGTTCCCGGTGGGTGCCGCATCGAGGGCGAGGCACGCAGCCTGGCTGAGGCGAAGGTCGCCGCCGCGACCGCGGCGATGGTGGACGCCTGCACTTTTGCGGCCAGCGAGCGCTGTTGTGACGTGGATGTTGACGTGATCGAGATGTTTCGCGGGTATCGGGTGCGCTCGTCCGCTCCGAGTGTTCGGGTCGCGCTCGAAGCCCTTCGGAGGTGTGGTCAGCCCGCCAGGGAAATCGCGACCGGCGGCGGCAGCGACGCGAACGCGTTGATGCACCAGGGATACGAATGTGTGCTCCTCGCGAATGGGACCGAGCACAACCACACGCCGAACGAAAGCGTCGCGGCCCATCGCCTGGACGAAATGCTCGCGGTCTGCCGCGCGATTGCGGATTTGGCCGCGCCGAACCGGGCTGCCTGATGCTCGAGCTTCGCCGTGGCACGGTGGTTGAGGTCGAACCGCTCACGGTGGAGGTCAGCGGTGAGCGCCGGCGCGCGTGGGCCGACGTCGCGGCCGTAGGCGAGATCAAGTCGGGCGACGAGGTGGTCGTGAACGTTGCCGCGCTCGACCTCGGACTTGGATCGGGTGGTTTCGACCTCGTTCACGTGAACCTCACCCGAGGTCTTGACGGTGAGGGACGCGCTGGTTCGCATGTGATGAAGCTGAACTACACCTCGCTCCAGCACGCGGTCCAGCCGGTGGAGCCCGAGCTGGACGCCGGGGTCGAGCTCGATCCGAGGCGCGTGCCTGTGGCCGTGATCCACCTCCACGGGCACCTCGCGCCGGTGGCCTGGGCGGCGGCGCAGTCGCGAGCCGGACTGAAGGTCGGATACGTGCAGACCGCCGGGGGGGCGCTGCCGGGGGCTCTCTCGCTCGACGTGCCGACCCTGACCGAGCGCGGGCTCCTGTGTGGGGACGTGACTGCGGGCGCGTCCCACGGAGGCCAGCACGAGGCCGTCACCGTGATCGGCGGGCTCGATGCCGCGGCTCGCAGCCTGGGTTGGGACGCGATCATCGCGGGGCCCGGGCCGGGGATCCTCGGTTCGTCGTCACGGCTCGGCCACGGCGGCATGATCGCGCTCGACAACGCGCACGCCGCCCTCGCGCTCGGGCTTCCCACCCTGCTCGCGCCTCGCCTGTCCAGTGCTGATCCGCGACCTCGTCATCGCGGACTCTCCCATCACACCCGGACCGTGCTGGAGCTCTTGCTGGCGCCGGTTCGTGTCCCCGCCCCGGAGCTGGACGCCGACGATTGGCCCTTGACTGACCTGATCGAGGCTACGAAGGAGCGCCACGACCTTGCCGTTCTCCCGGTGGACCTGGAGGGATATGGGGCCAGCGGTCTGCCGACGCGCACAATGGGCCGAGATATCGGGGAAGACCCGTTGTTCTTTGCCGGAGCCCTCGCGGCGGGCAGGGCACTCGCCGAGGCGGCGGGGTAGGCAGGTGAAGCGAATTTCGAGTGAGACCAAGTACGAGGGCTTGATCGCGAACGTCCGGGTGGATCGCTTTCGCTACGCGGACGGTTCGGAGTCGGACCGCGAGGTAGTGGAGCATCCCGGGGCAGTGGCCGTGGTTGCCTACGACGATCGCGACGTGGTCCTCGTGCGCCAGCCCCGCGAAGTGGTCGGCGAAGAGAGACTGTTGGAGATCCCCGCAGGGAAGCTCGACGTGGAAGGCGAGCCGCCGATCGACTGCGCACGTCGCGAGCTGGTGGAAGAGGTCGGACTCGAGGCGGCGGATTGGCGTGAGCTCAAGCGCATCTACACGAGTCCGGGTTTCGCCCAAGAGGAGGTCGTGATCTTCGAGGCGACCGGGCTGATCGAGGTCGAGGGACACGAACCGGATCCTGAGGAGCGGCTCCAAGTCGTGCGCTGGCCGCTCACCGACCTCGACGCAGCGATCGCAGAATGCGCCGACGCCAAGTCACTGGTCGGGTTGCAGCTGTTGCGCGGCGAGCTCTCCTAGCGCACGGCGGGTTGCACCGGCAGGTGCACCCACGCGCGGGTGGAATCTCCGCGGCATGGCGATCGCGGTCAAGCCGGCGGAGGAGCGCAAGGTGGACGCGCGCTTCGAGGCGCTGGTCCTCGACTTCCTTGCCTACCTGGAGTTCGAACGCGGTCTCGCGCGCAACACGCTGGACGCCTATCGCACCGACCTGCTTCAGTTCGGCCTCTTCCTGGCCGAGCGATCGTGTTCGGCCACCGATGCCGAGCGCGCCGACGTAGCCGACTTTCTAGCCGACCTGGCAACCGGTCGGCCCGCGGTGAATGGGACCGAGGCGCGCCCAGGGTGCTCGCCGGCCACGATCAGTCGCAAGACTGCCTGCCTGCGTTCGTTCTACAGGCACCTGCGCCGTGAGGAACTGACGGATGACGACCCGACCGCGACGCTCGATCCGCCAACGAAGAGCCGCAAGCTGCCCCAAGTACTGTCCCTCGCCGAGGTGCAAAAGCTCCTCGACACCGCCTCGGGCTCGGATCCGATCATGCTCCGCGACCGCGCGCTGCTGGAGCTGATGTACGGCTGTGGCCTGCGGGCCTCGGAGGCTGTCGGCCTCGAACTGACCGACGCCGACCTCGCACGTGAGTTCGTGCGCCCGCACGGAAAGGGGGCGAAGGAGCGGATGGTTCCCCTCGGGGGAGAGGCTGCCGCCGCGCTCTCCCGCTATCTTCGAAACGGCCGCCCGGACCTTGTCGGCTCCAGTCAGGTACGCGCCCTGTTCGTGAACTTTCGCGGCGGCGCCCTGACCCGGCAGGGCCTCTACAAGATCATCCAGCGCCATGCGACGGCCGCTGGGTTGGCGGGCAAGATGAGCCCGCACACGTTGCGGCACACCTTTGCCACCCACCTTTTGTCGGGCGGATGCGACCTGCGCTCGGTCCAGGAGATGCTCGGTCACGCCGACGTCTCGACGACCCAGCTCTACACCCACCTCTCGACCGAGAGGATCAAAGAGGTGTATTTCAAGGCGCATCCGCGAGCCACGTAGCGGTATACGATCCCCCCCGTTGGGGGCTTCGGCCCGGCAAGAACAAGGGGAGGGTGAGCATGCGAATCAAGCTGAACTACGCGAACGTGATGTCCAGCGTGGCGGTCTTCGCTGCGCTTGGCGGCGGCGCCTACGCGGCGTCGAAGATCGACTCGAACGACATCGCTCGCAACGCCGTGCAGTCCAAGCACGTCGCGAAGGACGCGCTGACCAACAAGGACGTCAAGGAGCCCTTGCCGATCGCGTACGCACATTTCGTGAACGGCGCGGCGGTTCCATCGCGCTCGACGGGCGTGACCCTCCTCGACGACAACGTCGAAGGACTCTTCTGCTTGCGGACGGTCGGCAATCCACGGCAGGTGCAGGTGACGGTCGATGATGACGGGACGGCTAGCACGGCGGTGGCATCTCTCGGGAACACTCTCTGCCCTGGTGCGACCGAGATCGAGGTGGCGACTGGGACTGCCGACGGCAGTTACTTGAATCAGGACTTCTTCATCCTCGTCCACTAGGCGAGCCAAAAACGTATCCGGTTGACTTCGGGGAGTGCCGGAGCTCCCCGAAGTCGAGACGATCCGCCGCCAGCTCGAGCCCGCGCTGGTCGGGCGGCGCATCGTCGGGACCGAGGTACTCGACGAGCGATGGACGCGGCCCGACGCGCCCGTGGCCCTCGAGCGCGTGGTGGGGGGCCGTGCGATCGAGTCGGTCGGGCGCCGCGGCAAGTACCTGATCGTGGGGCTCGAAGGCGATTTCAACCTCGTGATGCACCTGCGGATGACTGGGAACTTGCTGTGGAAGGCGCCCGACGAGCAATCGGGCTCGCGCTTCGGCGCTCCCCGGCTGTACGAGGCAAGCACGGACGAGCGGTTCCTGCGTGCTCGGTTCACGCTCGACGACGAGTCGGAGCTGCTGTTCACGGACGCCAGGCGCTTCGGTCATGCGACGGTGCTCACTGGCGACGAGCTCGACGCTTACCTGGGTGCCCGCCTCGGGGCGGAGCCCCTCTCCGGCGAGCTGACCGCGGAAGTCGTCGCCCGTCTCGCCTCCGGGCGCACGGCACCACTCAAGTCCTTCCTGCTCGACCAGAAGGGCATCGCGGGTATCGGAAACATCTATGCCGACGAGGCGCTGCACCGCGCCGAGCTGCACCCGCTCTCTCCGACGGGGTCGATGCGTCCCGCACATTGCGATGCCCTTGTGGATGGAATCGTCGCTGCGCTGGAGGCCGGGCTCGCCAACGGGGGCTCATCGATCGATGACTATCGCGATGCTCGCGGCGAGCAGGGTTCGATGCAGGACGAGTTTCTTGTTCATACCCGCGAGGGCCAAGACTGCCCTCGCTGCGGTGGCGGGATCCGGCGGATCGTGGTGGGCGGGCGCTCCACGTACTTTTGCCCGGATTGCCAGGTGCGCCTACGGCGTCGACGCAAGCGGAAGGGAACGCGCGGATGAGTGACGCGCCGCCGCCACCCTCGGGCTTTCGTATCGGCCACTGGAGCAACCAGGCCGGGCGCACGGGCTGCACCGCGATCATTGCGCCAGAGGGCACGCGGGGTGGGGTGGACGTGCGCGGCGGCGGTCCGGGCACGCGCGAGACCGAGGTGATCGGACCCTACGCGGGGACCGACAGGGTGAGCGCCGTGCTGCTGGGCGGGGGCAGCGCCTACGGACTCGCTGCGGCCGAGGGCGTGATGCGCTGGCTGGAGGAGCGGGGGATGGGCTATCCCACACCCGCCGGCGTGGTTCCGATCGTTCCGGCCGCAATCGTCTATGACCTGGCCGAGGGAGACCCGGCGGCCAGGCCCGGTGCCGACTCCGGTTACGCGGCGTGTGAGGTGGCGACAGAGGGCGTGCCGGAGCGTGGTCGGGTCGGTGCCGGGACGGGCACTGCGGCGAGCAAGCTCGCGGGTCGTGAGAACGCGGTCGCCTCCGGAGTGGGGTATGCCGCGGCAATCGGAGCGGGCGGCCTTAGCGTGGCCGCATTGGCCGTCGCCAACCCGTTCGGGGACGTGATCGGCGAGGACGGACAACCGGTCGCGCTGGCGCGGGGCGCAACCGACAGCACCGCCGATGCGATCGCACGGCTCCGTGAGGCGCCGGATCCGTTCAAGGCCCAACCCGGCAACACGACGCTGGCGTGCGTGATGACCGACGCGCCGCTCGACAAGGCCGGTTGCGCCCGTGTGGCACGTGCGGCCGCGGCGGGCATCGCGCGGGCGGTCGAACCCGTCTTTACCGACATCGACGGAGATGTCGTCTTCTGCCTCGCTTCGGGGGCCGGGCCGCCGGCCGACCGATTCACGATGCTCCAAGCGCAGACGCTCGCCCCCCGCGTGGTCGCGGCGGCGATCCGGGACGCGGTCCATAGCGCCTGACGATCGAACGTCGCTCCATGCGCCCTATGCGAGGTAAGGAGCGACGTTCGCGTGAACGTGCGCCCGTCCGGGGTGCGCGACAAGATGGAGAGATGCCCGGCTCGTTCAAGACCGAGGCGGTCGTGCTGCGCTCGATCCGCTATGGAGAGGCCGACCGCGTGCTGCACCTCTACACGGCGCGACGCGGACGGGTGGGCGCGATCGCTAAGGGCTCGCGCAAGCCGCGCTCGCGCTTTGGCGGGCGACTAGAACCGTTCTTCCGCCTGGACCTGGTGCTGTACCAGGGCAAGGGTGACCTGGCGACGGTGACGGCGGCGCACACTGTCGCGGCCCACGCGAATCTGCGCACCAGCGGACCGGCGCTTGCTGCCGCTGCACGAGCCTGCGACGCGGTTCTGCGGCTGCTCGATTCCTCGGAGGGCAACCCGGCCGCGTACAACCTGCTCTGCCGTTACTTGACGCTCCTCGACGGCTCGGATGAGGGCGATGCTCCGGCGGGCGCCGACGGTGCCGCCGGACTGGCCACCGCTCTCGCGTTTCGGCTGAAGCTCGCCCTGTCCGCCGGATTCGCGCCCGAGCTGACGTCCTGTGCGCGCTGCGGCGAGGCCGACGGCCTGGTCGCCTTTTCAGGCGCGGCGGGAGGCGTGGTGTGCGGTGCCTGCCAGCGCGACGGTTTCGAGATCGACGCCGAGGCGCAGCGCTTCCTGCTGGACGCCCTGGGACGCCCACTCGCGCAGGCTCCGGCCGCCACGGATCGGGCGCTGCGCCAGGCCGAGCGGGCGATCACGACGACGCTGGAGCACCACGCACACGTGCACCTGCGCGCCGCGGCCTGAGCAGTTGGCAAACCGCGCCAGCCACAATGGCCCGCGTGAGCGAGCCGCAGCGAAAGGATCGCCTCGACCTGGTCGAGGCGATGGGAGGGAGCCGTGGGCTCGCCGATTCCGGCCTGCCGGGGCTCGCGTTCGTGATCGCCTACACGGCTACCGGGAACGATCTGAACCTGTCGGCGTGGATCGCCGTTGGTGTCGCCGCTTTGCTCGCGGTGACGCGTGTGTTGAGGCGAGAGACGCTGCAGTTCGCACTCGCGGGCTTGATCGGGGTCGGACTCGCGGCCTTCATCGCAAGTCGTACCGGCAAGGCGGAGGACTTCTTTTTGCCGGGGCTCCTGCTGAATGCAGGCTATGCCGCGGCGTACGTGATCTCGATCGCCGTGCGCTGGCCGTTGATCGGGTTGATCGTTGGGCCGCTGATCGGCGAGGGGACCGATTGGCGAAAGGATCGCGAGCAGGTGGCCCTCTACCAGCGGGCAAGCTGGATCTGGGTCGGGGTCTTCTCGGCACGCCTCGCGGTGCAGCTGCCGCTCTATCTCAGCGAGTCGCTCGTGGCTCTCGGCGTGGCGAAAACGGCCATGGGCGTACCGATCTTCGCACTCGGGATCTGGCTGACCTACCTGGTGTTGCGCCAGGGCGGGGTGGACGTGACGGGCGGCAACTCCGACGATGAGGCGCCGCCCGCCCGCGAATCTGGTTAGCGCCTAGCCGTGTATCGCAGCTTGTCGGCGCGGCAGCCGGTCTTGCCGTACGTGTAGCGCATGGAGCCGGTGATCTTGCCCCCGTCGATCTTGCCGCGTACGCCGATTTCGCCGCCATCAAGCGGATCCTGGGTTGCGGCGCCACCGACCGCTTTGAACCTGCCGGAGTTCGCTACCTCGAAGGAGCCGCCCAGCACGGCGCGCGGAGTACGTCCGCTGCCCTTGCAAGAACCACCTGCATACGGGAGCCGCTTCACGATCACTCGCCGGATCTCTCGCTGCCCGCCCTGTTTTGTGACGACGATCTTGATCCGCGCCTGCGGGTCATTGTTCGCCTTGCCGGAGAATGTGGTGCTGCCCGCGAGCGCGACTGGCGGTACGACCGCAAGTGCGGCCAGAACCACGCCCCTGATCACGTGCCTTTTCATCTCAGTCCCTCCCTGGGTTTGTCACTGCTTGCATCGGACGGGAACGCTACCGCGCCGGTTCGGATGTCGTTTCAGTTCGGCACCTATGCTGGCGGCGTGCCCGACGAATCACATGAACAGCGCACGCGACGCCTGGAGGCAGAGTTTTTCGCTCCAGGCGCCACGCCGTCTTACCCGGCGCTGCGTAAACGACCCGAAACCGAAAGCACCGTGCGCACGCCCTTTCAGCGCGACCGCGACCGCATCGTGCACTCGAAGGCGTTTCGCCGGCTCAAGCACAAGACTCAGGTGTTCATCGCACCGGAGGGCGACCATTACCGCACCCGTCTCACCCATACCCTGGAGACGTGCGGGATCGCTCGCACTGTGGCGCGTGCGCTGGGACTGAACGAGGACCTCACCGAAGCGATCGGCCTTGGGCACGATCTCGGGCACCCACCGTTCGGCCACATCGGGGAAGAGGCGCTCGACTCCGCGGTGAGTGAGCGCTCAGATCGGCGTTTCCGCCACAACGAGCAGTCGCTTCGAGTCGTCGAGCGCCTCGAGCAGGACGGGGCGGGCCTCAACCTCACCGAGCAGGTGCGCGACGGCATCCTCAACCACTCGGGGTCGGGCAAGCCATCGACGATGGAGGGCGGGATCGTCCGGCTCGTTGATCGGGTGGCCTACATCAACCACGACATCGATGACGCGATCCGGGCGGGGATCATCACCGCCGATGATCTGCCCGAGCGCGAGATCGGGCTGCTCGGGCCGACCGGCCCGGAGCGGATCGACACCCTCGTGAGGGACCTCGTCGCTGCGACCGAGACTGCGGGGCAGATCGCGCAGAGCGACGAGATCGGGGGCGCGATGCTGCGGTTGCGCAAGTACATGTTCGAACGCGTCTACCTCGGACCTGAGGCGCGCGGCGAGCACGAGCGTGTGCATCGGACCTTGCGGCTTTTGTTCGACCACTATGTGGCCCATCCCGACGAGGTGCCAGAGGGCGCCCCAAAGGGTGATGAGCTGCAGCGTGTGACCGACTACATCGCGGGCATGACCGACCGTTACTGCATCGCCACTTTCCGGCGGCTGGCACTGCCCGAGGAGTCGCGCCTGTAACAAAGGGGCGCGTCCGGCTTCGCGCCTTGCGGGGCTCATTAGATTCCCTTGCGTGGCGCGGTTCACGCAAGACACGATCGAACGGGTCAAGGACTCGGTTGACATCGCAGAGGTGATTTCGGCCTACACCGAGCTGCGTCGCTCGGGTCAGCGCCTGACGGGCCTGTGTCCCTTTCACGACGAGCGAACGCCGTCGTTCTCGGTCGATCCCGGCACGAAGCTCTACTACTGCTTCGGCTGCGGGATGGGCGGCGACGCGATCAAGTTCGTCGAGGAGAAGGAGGGCCTTGCCTTCGCCGATGCCGTCGAGGCGCTGGCTGACCGCTACGGGGTCGAGATCGAGCGTCAGGATGAGGACCCGCGACTCGAGGCGAAGCGCAAGCTGCAAACTCGCCTTGGCGAGCTGCTCGAGCGCACGGCGGCGTTCTACTCCAGGTATCTCTGGGAGTCGGACGAGGCGGCGAAGGCGCGCGAGTATCTGGCCGGCCGCGGGCTGGGCGAGGCGATCCTGCGTGAGTTCGGCGTGGGTTACGCACCAAGCGCTTGGGACACGGTTCTGATGCAGGGTCGGAAGGCAACGTATTCGCCGGATGAGATGGTCAGGTCGGGGCTGGCGAAGAAGGGGCGTAGCGGTGGCCTCTACGACCACTTCAGGGCGCGAATCATGTTCCCGATCCGTGACGCGCGGGGACGGATCCAAGGGTTCGGCGGCAGGTCCTTGAGCACCGAGGAGCGGGCGAAGTACGTCAACTCACCGGAGGGCGAGCTCTACCACAAGAGTTCGACGCTTTACGGGATCGAGCGTGCCCGTCCCGCCATCGTCCGCGCCGAGCGAACCGTCGTGGTGGAGGGCTACACGGACGTGATCGCCGCGCACCAGGCGGGGTTCGGCGAGGTGATCGCGGTGATGGGCACCGCGATCACTCCCGACCAGGTCAAGCGTCTGGCGGCGTACACCGAGGAGGTGGTCCTGGCACTCGACGCTGATCGGGCGGGACGCGAGGCCATGCTGCGGGTGGAGCGCGTGGCGCAGGGAAAGCGGATGAGGTTGCGCGTGGCAGCGATGCCCGAGGGGGAGGACCCCGCCGACATGCTCGAGGGCGCGAAGGTCGGCTCGGCGGCGGCCGACCGCTTTGCGAAGCTGGTCGACGACGCGGCCGACCTGCCCGTGTTCCACGTGCGCACCCTTCTAGGGGAGGCAGACCTGGACTCGCCGCACGGACGCGACTCCGCGCTCGAAGAGGTGGCGCCCGTACTGGCGAGCATGGGCGACTCGATCACTCGCGACGAACTGGTGCGTGAGGTCGGGGAAAGACTGGGCGCCAAGCCTTCCCTCGTCGAACGGCGTGTCGCCGGGGGGGTGGCGCGCCCGTCTGCGCAGGCCGCGTCCGCTGCCGACGGGGAGGCGGGTGTCGCGACGGGTGCGCTCAGTGGGCGTGAGCTGCGCGAGCACTGGCTGCTGGCGATGTGCATCGCCGACCCGAAGCTCGGGCGCGGTTTCCTCGAGCGGCTGCAGGAGGAGCACCTGACGTCGCCGCTAATGGGGAGGGTGCGTGACTGGCTCCTGCTGCACCTCGAGGATCCGACGGCAGGGTTGCCGCGTGATGACGAACCGCTGGTGACCCAGGTGACGACGCTCGCGATGCGGGCGGAGCGCGAGCCCGCGAGCCCGGAGGCTATGGAGCTGAATTTCCTCCACCTCGAGCAGGCGGCGGTCGAACAGCGCCTCGCGGCGGCTCGGGCGGCAGGGGAGAGCCCGCCGGTCGAACTGCAAAAGCGCCGCGGCGAGCTATCGGAGATGATCAAGCGCGAGTCCGCCCCGGCCCGCCCGGAGAAGCGCCGGTAGGCGAGCTCGGGACAGGCGATGCCTTGGCATCGAAACGCTTTGGCAGGAGGCTCCAAAATGGGTCTTACCTGGCGCCGATTCCCTTGCGGAGATTGAGCATGGCGGCGTCGACCTGCCGCTAGAGTGAGGCCGCGATCCCGGGTAGCTCAATTGGCGGAGCAGCGCCCTGTTAAGGCGACGGTTGTGGGTTCGAGTCCCACCCCGGGAGTTTTCTTTGGGCGTCACTCCAGCGCGTAGCGCTCCACGAGCTTCGCTCCCTCCGCCGCGCCGTCGTTCGCAGTCGACCATGTAGCGAACTCCGCTGCGCGTTCGGCATAGGAGGGGTCGCTGATCATCCGGTTGACCGCGACGCGCAGCGAGTGGTTTCCCAGCAGCCGCCACGGCAGTGCCTCGCCCACGCCCGCCCAGCCGACACGCGCGCCTGTTTCGGTCATGTCGCCGACCGCAGGGGTGCAGAGCACCGGCGTCCCAAGTCCGAGCGACCGCGCTACCGTGCCATGCCCTCCGTGGCAGAGCACGAGATCCGCCGCAGCCATCAGTTGCGAGTAGCGAAGCCAGCCATAGAGCCGGGCATTGTCGGGCACATCGATCGGCTCCTTCGGGAAATGACCGTTCGTCGTCGCCACCACGCGCACCGGCTCGCCGGCCAGCGCGCCCAGCGCGGTGCGAACCAACCGGCAGTCCGGATCCTGGGCGGTCGACGCTGCGACCAGTACCAGCGGCTCGTCGCCGCCGGGGATCTCGACATCCGGATGCGGTTGCTCGAAGTCCATCGGGCCGGTCACGTGAACGTGGGCCGGCCACTCCCGGGGGTATTCCAGCTGCGGGTAGGTCGCTACCAGGGCGAGCCCCCTGCTCGTCCCACCGTGAAAGCGCTCGATCGGATCGAGCCCGGCCTTCTCGCGCTCGGAATTCAACTCCATTCGCCCCTGGCGCAATCCGCCCGTCAGGAGGGGCAGCGGCAACGTCCACGCCAAGCGCCCAATCGGGGTGCGCGGAATCCGGGCCCCAGCGAAGGCGAAGAACGGCAGTCCGGCCTCGTGCTCGGGGTACACGTGGGGGATCAGCGTCGCCCATGGAACGCCGGCCTTCTCAGCAGCCAGCGCGGGCGCCAGGGTGAGGATGTCGTTGACCACCACGTGGGGCTGAACGGCGTCCAACAACGGCGCCAGTGCCCGCGCGGCCACGCCTGCGGTGGGCGCCGCGCCCACCTCGGCCTCGCCGGCCACGTCGAATACCCGGTACTCCTCCGCGGCGTGGAACTCGATCCCCTCGCCGTCTAGTAGCTCACGCCACTTCTCCCACGTCTCGAAGACAACCCGGTGCCCACGATCACGCAGCGCCCGCGCAAGCGCGATCGCCGGGAAGGTATGTCCTGGATCACCGAACGCCGCGACCAAGATCCGTAGCTCCCGCCCCGTGCTCACAACACGCCTGCCCGCGCCTGAGCTCCCTGCAACTTCACGCCCCGACCGGTGCCAACGGGTGGCAGACAAGCGATTCCGCCGCTATCCCTAGATCGATGCGCACCACCCGTGAGCGACCCACCTACCGTCTTCGAACGGCGATCGAGTCCCTGCCGCAGCACACCAAGGAGGCGATGCTCCGCGGCATCGAGTCGAACCGGATAATCGTCGGCGCCTACGTCGATCCCCGTTCCGGCGGCGTCTGTCCGATGCTGGCCGCGCACCGGAACGGAGGCCGCACCAGCGTTGCGTCCTTCGCCGTCGCCTGGGACGACTACACGGGAGCCAAGCGCCCACGCCGCGCGACCCGTCGCGAGGTACGAACCCTGCGCTCGCTGCTCGAGTGGTCGCTCGGCATGGATCCGGCTCACGCGCCGGGCTCGCTCGTCGAGGCGGCTGCACAGATTCGCGCCGAGCGCGAACAGTTCCGCTGCGCCGCCCAGGCGCCGCCGCCGGCCGTCGAGGTGCCCGCCGTCGATCGCGCCGAGGTGCGGATCAGCCGATCCGCCGACACCGGCGAGCGCCACCGCGGCCGCGAGCTTCGACTGAAGCCGAACTGGGCCTGGATGCGCCCCACGCGCCGGCTCGACGAGTACAAGGACCTGCTTGCCGCGGCCGAGGAGCAGCTGTCCGAGCAGCGCGCAGCCGATCTGCTCGGCGCCCCGGATACGCCTGTCGCGACGCGCTAGACGCCAAGCGCCGAACCGTCGCCCGGGCGCAGGAACGCAATTTCGGGGACCTGGCATGCGGGAGAGGTTCGCAGCAGGAACTGCACGGATTCGGCGATGTCGTCCGGACGGATCATGTCCTCGGCGTTCACCTGCCCCTTCACGAACTCGGTCATCGGCGTGTCGACGAACCCCGGGCACAGCGCGGTCACCTGGATCCCCTCGCCGCCGACCTCGGCCTGGGTGGCCTGGCTGAACCCGATCACGCCAGCCTTCGTCGCCGAGTAGATCGAGAGCCAGCCCTGACCGGCCTTGCCCGCGACCGACGACGTGTTCACGATCAGCGCCTTGCCGTGTTCGGCGCCCGCTTCCTTGAGCATCGGCAACGACTCCCTCGTCGCGATCATCACGGCGCGAAGATTCAGGTCGATCTGCATGTCGAGGCGCTTGGTCGGATACCCCTCGATTGCGCCGCCGATGCCCACGCCGGCGTTGTTGACCAGAACGTCCATTCGCCCGAAACGTTCCCGGTGCGAGGCGACCGCGGCGACGACCTCGTCCTCCTCGGTCATCTGCGCCGGAATCGAGTGCGTGTCGATTCCGGCGGAGCGGAGCTCCTCGGCGGCGGCCTCGAGCTTGTCGGCCCGTCGCGCCGAGATCGTCACCCCGTAGCCATCCTCACCGAGCGCCCTGGCGATTGCCAGGCCGATTCCACTCGATCCTCCCGTGATCAACGCAGCGCGTCCTTCCACCAATTCTCCTTCGTCTCTTTTCAAAGCGTTAAGGGGCAATCTCTAGCATCCGCCCGATGCCAGGGATTCTCTCCCCGCGATCGCGGGCGCTCTCGCTGCTCGCGATTCCAGCTCTCGTCGCTCCTCCTCGCCGCCTGCGGGGAGGACAGCGAGGAAGCGAATACGGGCACGATTGCCGAGGCTCCCGCGTCAGCGGAGTTCCCCAAGGCGGGCGCAAAGCTCGACGACCTCCTAGGCGAGGCCGAGCAGACCGACCAGATCGTCGCGAGCCCTGCTGGTGGCATCTTCACCCCGGATGACGATCGCTTCGGCTTCGGCCTCTTCGACGTCGGCGGCGAACAGATCCTGGACGCCGAGGTCGCCATCTACGCTGCCGCCGGGCCAACCGGCAAGCCCATAGGTCCGTTCCCGGCCAGGGTCGAGAGCCTCGCGACCGAGCCCGAGTTCGTCGCCCAATCCGCGGCATCCGACGATGCCGAGGTCGTCTACGTCTCGGAGGTGCCGTTCGACAGGCCCGGCGAGTGGCGGCTCGTCGCCATGGTTCGCCAACCTGACGGTCTCGTCGCAACGCTCCTGCCGAGCGTGGTTGTCGGCGACTACCGGGACATTCCGGACGTCGGGGATCGGGCGCCCAGCGTCAAGACCCCGACGGCCGAGGAGGTCGGCGGCGACCTGGCGAGCATCGACACCCGCGTCCCGCCCACCACCATGCACGAAGAGGACCTCGCGGATGTGCTGGGCAAGAAGCCCGTCGTCCTGCTGTTCGCGACACCGGCGCTTTGTCAGAGCCGAGTCTGCGGCCCGGTCACCGACATCACCGAGCAGGTCAAAGCCGCGCACGAGGGCGAGGACATCGCCTTCATCCACATGGAGATCTACACCGACAACGAGTTCGGCCCGGACAACCTGCGCCCGCAGGTGAAGGCCTACGGCCTGCCGACCGAGCCGTGGCTCTTTGTGATCGACCGCAACGGTGACGTCGCCGAGCGCATCGAGGGCGCCTTCAGCGCCGGCGAGCTCGAGGCGGCGGTCGACCGGGTCGCCGGCTAGCCAGGGACCGTGAGGGCGTTGGCCTCACGGTCGCGGAGCAAGGCGATCGTCCCCGAGTACATCCGCTGCTTGATCGTCGCCAGCGTGCCGCCGTCGTTCTTGGCATGCGGCCCAACCCACTCCACGGCCCTCGCCACGACGTCGTCGAGCGCCACGGCCTCGTCCACCAGCCCCGCCTCGACCGCCGCCGGCGCTCCGTAGCGTCGGCCGGTCGTCATCGCCTCGTGGGCCGCACGCTTGAGGTTGCGCGACTGCACCAGTGACGCCATGCCAGGGGTGAAGGGGATGTTGATCTCCACCTCTGGCAGACACCAGTAGCCGCGGTCTGAGCGCATCACCTTGAAGTCGTGGGCGATCGCGAGCATCGCGCCACCGGCGAAGCAGTGTCCCTGGATTGCCGCCGCGTTCGGCACGCCGAGCCCGAGCATCCGGGCGTACATGTCGTGTACGCCGTCGAGGAACGGGCCGATTCGCTCGGCGTTCTGGCCCATCCAATCCAGATCGAGGCCGTTCGACCAAATCTTCCCCTCGCCAGTCACCACCAGCGCGCGGGGGCTCGGCGCGGCCTCGACCTCGTCGAGCGCAGCGTTGAAGCCGCTGATGAAGTCGTCGTTGAACCGGTTCTCCCCGTCGCCAAGGCTGAGCACGAAGACGTCGCCGTCCCGTTCTAGATTCATCACCGGTTCATACACGAGACCGGGTTTGGATGCGGGCAGCGCCCACAACCCCGGTTTCGCCCGCCGCCGACGCGGTTACGCTCGCCCGCGGGCCGGTAGCTCAGTTGGTTAGAGCAGCGGACTCATAATC
>CAVWEN010000003.1:0-709413 GCA_963754045.1 uncultured bacterium
GGCTTTCGGGTTTTACTCCGACAGCCCGGCGGCTTCGAAGGCTTCGCGCCGTTCGCGGCAGAACCGTCCCGACACCGCCATACCGTCATCGATCTGGAGAACCAGGTAGTTGAGATCTTCGATGCCAATGCCGCTTGCAGCCCCGCGTGCGATGAATCGGATTCCGATGACCACCCTGTGCTCAGGCGTGGGGTTGATGAACTCCGACAGCTCAAGGTTCACGTCCAGAGTCTCCCGCCAGGTCTTGAGGGCCTCACGCCACCCTTGTGGCCCACGATACGTACCCAACGAGAACAGGGTGAGGTCCGCCCCCTCTGCGACCGCGTCAACGAAGCTGAAGTTGTTCACGCTCATTTCTCGCACCATGGTCCAGTAGTAGTTGGCGATTGCGTAAGTGCGCCACCGAGAAGGCGACTTTTTCCAGAAGAACTTGCGAATCCAGCGGCTATGGGTGGCGGGCATGTAAATCGCCATGCGAAAAGCCACCGGCACTTCGTAAGCCGGTGGGAACACGGCCCCTTGTTTTCCGATTCTTGGCCGCGACATCGCCCGCGCAGTATCGCTCACGGCGGGTGCCAAGACGGGTGCCAATGTGCGAAAAGCCGAGATCAACTCAGATCAACTCAATGCGGCCAGATCAGCCAGGACTAGCCACGAGGAACGGGATCTCGAGAACTCATAACCCGGAGGTCACAGGTTCAAATCCTGTCCCCGCTATAGAGAGAAAGGCCCGCGCAGGTGGGCCTTTCTTGTTCTCAAGCTGTTCGTCTCGCGGCGGGATGGGGTACCGCCGAGGTCACAAAGAGCGAAAGAAGTTCTTTCATGCCTGGGGGGATGAGGGGCTTCCTGCTGGGAGTGCAGTCGCACCCCCCGCGGTGATCAGAAGTTGGGCGGCTTCCTCAACGGCTGCCTTCGGAATTCCGGCCGCTTCGAGTCCGTCCAGGAAAACCCGGGGCGACCCTGCGACTGTCGATCTCCTGGTGGATTTGATACGGAAAGACAAACCCGATCATCTGATCCCACGTGCAGAGATCGTTGAGCGCCGCGAGGTACAGCCTCAGCGCTCCGACCTTCGGCGACGGATTGGAGTTCGGGATCGCATCGAACAGCGCCTTGGCCTTCTCCAAAATCATCGCGTACTCAGCACGGTGCTCAATTGCCATGTCAACTGGGTCGTGGTCAGTGTCCGTCAACCCCGAAGACCCGTTGGCGAGAATCTGGCGAACACGAGTGGGCGAGAGGTCGTATCGCCTGGCGATCTCGTTGGTGTCCTCACCTTGGGCTTTTGCGATCAAGATCTCGCGATTTCGGGCTGCTTGCTTGTCCGCTGATGCCATCCACACATTGGTACCACGGATTTCGGGCACCTCCACATCGCAATCCGACGGCGCTTCGCGCCGAGTGCAGCGCACCGACTGGAGCGCCGACCGGTCTCACCGCCATACCGGACATATGGCAACCCGCCGAACCGCGCGGCCGTTCGTCGAAGACTTGCCACGTCTGCTGAAGGATCGTGGCCTCAGCATACGAGCGGTCGCCCGCGCTGCCGAGGTCGATCAGGCCCACCTACTGCGTGATGAGAGAACGCCCTGTGCACTCACATGTAGTCGCGAGGACGTCTCCCCGCTAGGGCGAACTGGACTTCTTCAACAATCGCGGGATCCGCCCTCGCGCATTTGGGGCGACAACCGCGCCCCGCGGATCGGCTTACTCGAGACCCACCCGCTCGATGATCCGTGCGTCGTAGCGAGAAACGAATCGGGCCTCCGTCGGCACGACGCATGCCCTCCGCCTGGAGAGCTCAATCGCCGCTAGCCTCTCGCGCATGAAGGTCGTCGTCGCTGGCGGGCACGGGAAAATTGGGCTGCGGCTGCTTCGCCAGCTCGCGGCGCGCGGCGACGAACCCGTCGGGTTGATCCGCAACCCGGACCAAGTTGCTGACCTCGAGGCCGCCGGGGCAGAGGCCGTCATCCTCGACCTGGAGCGCGAGGATGCGAGCACCCTCGCCACAGCGGTCGAGGGGGCTGACGCGCTCGTGTTCAGCGCCGGAGCCGGCGCGGGTAGCGACCCCGCCCGCAAGCAGACGGTCGACAGCGGCGCGGCGATCAAGCTGATCGATGCCTGCCGCGCGGCGGGCGTGAGTCGGTACGTGATGGTGAGCGCCATCACGGCTGATCAGCCTGAGCGCTGGAGCGAGGCGATGCGACCCTATTACGAGGCCAAGCGCGCCGCCGACGACGCCCTTCGAGCCTCCGAGCTCGAGCACACGATCGTCCGACCCGGGTCGCTCACCGACGCGTCCGGGATTGGGGCGATCGACGTCGGGATGCCTCTCGAGCGAAGCGGCGAGGTGAGCCGCGACGACGTCGCAGCGACCTTGGTCGCGGTGCTCGACGAGCCAGGAATGGCCGGTTTCAGTTTCGACCTCCTCGCCGGCGAGACGCCGATCGCGGATGCGATCGCGAGACTCGCCGCTACAGCGCAGTGACCGATCAGGTGCTTGTGTTCGCAGCGTCGCTCTGACGCGACGCGACACCTGGCAGAGTCGGGTCTCTAGGTCAGCCAGCGTTACGGCTCCAGGTTTCCCCGCTCGACGATCCGTACGTCGTATCGAGAAACGAATCCTGTCCCGGCGATTTCTGTCACTACCACGCTTGAGCCCTCCCCCCGGGGGGCTTTGCGTTCTCGCGGCCTTCAGCCAGCGCTCTGCCGCCTCAACAGCGCGCGCTTTCCAACCCGCAGACCTTGCCTACCGCGAATACCGCTTCGGCCCTCGAGAACCCTTCCTGCTTTACGTGCGCTATGAGGCTGGTTGGTGAGTAAACGGACGCGCGGGCGCGGCTCCGAGCCCTCTCGACAGCCTCCTCCTCCCAGTTCGCCTTTACGTTGGCAACCGCGAACGTCGAATCCGCGTTCGAAAACCCATCTACAAACTCCAGAGTCTGTACGAGGGCAGCTCGTCCGTAGCCTTCGCGGCCAATGCGATGCTGCGCCGTCTCGAGAGCCTCTTGCTGGCTCGAGGTCGATTCAGGCGCCTCGTCTCCACCGTCGGAGCGACCGCAGCCGGCGAGCGCCATCGCCACGGCGAGCGCCAGTCCGATTCTCAACCGATGCACCTCGCCCCCTTTCATGCTCTAACTCACGCTGGAAACCATATGGCGGCGGCGGACCTGATGCGGTCTGGGAGGCTTTTGGCGGCTTTCGCTCTGATGTCGGGGAAGTGACCCCAGCCTGTGGGTTAGGTGCTTTGGGCGAAAAGAGGTAGCCCGCCGCAGCAGCATGCGCACTGGTGGCCGCGTCACCTCAGGTCACTCGTATACGGTGACTCTGGAAGTCCCACGACCAACGGGGAAAAAGTGTCCGCGCAAGTCGATCCTTCGCACATCATGCAAGTCGGTATGGGGTTTTTCGGATCAAAGACCCTGCTGTCGGCGGTCGAGCTCGAGCTGTTCACCAAACTCGGCAGCGAGGAGATGACCGGTGCGCAAATCGCTGAGACCCTCGGTCTCCACGCTCGCGCGACCCCGGACTTCCCCGATGCCCTCGTTGCCCTCGGGCTGCTCGATCGTGAGGGTGAAGGTGGCGACGCGCAGTACCGCAACAACGAGGCCGGAAGTGTCTTTCTCGACAAGGCGAGCCCCGCCTACATCGGCGGCATCCTCGAGATGGCGAACGCACGGCTTTACGGATTCTGGGGTGACCTCACGCAGGCCTTGAAAACCGGCGAGCCACAGAACGAGGTCAAGCACACGGGCGGGGCGGTGTTCGAGGAAGTCTACAACGACGAGGCCAGGCTTGAGCAGTTCATGAATGCGATGGCCGGAATTTCCGCGGGCCCGTTCATGGCGCTAGCCGAGAAGTTCGATTTCTCAGAGTACGAGACGCTCTGCGACGCGGGCGGCGCCACCGGTCAGCTATCGATCATCGTCGCCAATCGCCACCCCCACATGCGCTGCACAAGCTTCGACCTGCCGGTTGTTGAGCCCATCGCAACTCGCAGGATCGAAGCGGCCCGGCTGAGTGACCGCGTCAAGGCTGTCGGCGGTGACTTCTTCGCCGCTCCCCTGCCTGCCGCAGACGTGATCACCATGGGGCTGATCCTCCACGACTGGAACCTGGAGAAGAAGCAGCATCTGATTAGAGCCGCTTACGATGCGCTGCCGGAGGGTGGCGCCCTCATCGCAATCGAGAACATCATCGATGACGCCCGCCGCGAGAACGCGTTTGGCCTGCTGATGTCGCTCAACATGCTGATTGAGTTCGGCGACGCTTTCGACTTCACGGGAAGCGACTTTGCCGGCTGGTGTCAAGAGGCCGGGTTCAAGGAGACACAGGTCGTGCCACTAGCCGGTCCCACGAGCGCCGCCATCGCGTACAAGTAACGCGGCTATCGCGTTCCCGCCGCGTTCCCGCCTCGGGTCGCCGCGGCCCGGACACCACGCACCCGCCTCAGCAGTCGCACCCGCTCGTGGCATTAGGATCGATCCGATGTCGGGTGGAGGCTTTCTGAGCAAGGCGCGCGGCCTGTTCGTGAGCCAGGCCGGGGCGAAACGCCGCTTCACCGCCGATTGGGAGCGGTTTGCGGCCGACCGCGGCCTGCGCGTCCTCGAGGTCGCCGACGAGACGCCGCTGCTACCCGGGTCGGCGGTTGCCACGAACATGATCGGCTGTTCGGGTGGGCGGCTATCGGAATGGTCGTTCGGGAAGAGCGCGTCCCTGCTGGGTGGGACGCTCCCCTGCGGGGTCGACGCGACCCTGAGCCGGGTCTACATGCAGCGCCAGGGCGACGATTCAGACGAGTTCTTCGTCACCGTGCGCGCCGAATTGCCCGGCAGCGCCGAGTACCTGCCCCGGCTGATGTGCCGCGGTAAGGCCTGCGGCTACCCGCCGGTGTGGATCGACGGTCCGATGACGGACTTCTTCGAGGCCGGCGGGGCGAAGATCAGGCTCGAGAGCACCCAGCTGCTCGAGCGCTACAAGCTCATCGTCCCGCGCGGTGAGCGCGACGCGACCTTCATCCGCCGCCTTTTTTCCCCGACCTTCATCGAAGCGCTGATGCAGATGCCCGCGAAGCTCACCTTTGAGGCCTTCGACGGCACGCTGGCCACCGCCGCAACGCCATATGCCTGGTTCTCCGACTACGCGGGGCTCGAAGAGCTCTGGGCGGCGGCGTCGCTGTTCGTGGCGCGGGTACGAGACGAGTGCGCCGAGCAGCAGACCTAGAACGCCGACCCCGGCGACGCGCGCCTGGCGCTGGACGACGTGGCTGCTGAGCAACCGGGTGGAATCAGAAGTCGATTTCCAACAAGTTGGCGTTCCGGTTGCCCCACCGGTCTCGCAGATTTTTCGGCTTGATCTCGATCCGGTCGCCCGACTGCCCGCGGACGATGATTCGCCCGCCTCGCAGCGTGACCGCGGCGGATCCGGAACCCTTGGCGCGATACCGGGCAATTCCCGCGCGACGGGGTCGCCAGGCGAGATCGACGTTCTCCTCTGCTGCCGGGTAGCGGAGCGCCACCACGGCCCGGCCGGGGCTTCGTCTCACGACCTCGGCTTTCAGATCGCGGGCCGCCCGCAGCCGAAATCGCTTCGAGCGCAGCCGGTACATCCTGGCGTTCACTTTGAAGCGGTACCTCCCCGCCCTCGCATGCGCGGGCGCCTCCCACTGCGCGCGGTATGCACCGTCCTCGTTCACCGTCCACAGGGTCCGTAGGCCGAGGTCGGAATCGACAGCGCGCCACCGCCCCCGGGAACGGCGCTCGATGACGACGAACGCCCGGTCGAGCGGCCTGTCCGTTCCCTGGGGACCGCCTTGCCAGGCAAAAGATGCACGGTCGAGGCGGCGTGTCGTGCCGGGCTGGTCCGTCGCCTCCGCGCCGCTCGCCCCCGACCCGAACGGCTCCGCTTCGTCCGAGACTCCGTTTCGCCGTTCATCAGTTGCCGGTGCGGGCGCGTCCTCCCCGGACACGAGCGCCTCGAGCAGCGCGATCAGTCGCTCCTCGATGAAGACGCCCGACGCGCGTCCGAACAGCGTTGAGCCGCCCTCGTAGTGCTGCCGGTCGTACTCCTTCGGGCTCGTGAAGTACTGGATGAAGTCGTTGGCGAGGCCCGAGACGACGACCCGGTCGATCCCCGAGCCGGCCACGGCTTCCTCGGCGTTGGAGCGCAGCCGCCTGCCCATCCCGGAGTTCATCTCACCCGGCACGGTGACGATCGCGCGGTCGGCGATGCGCGCGGTGGTGAGCGGAACCGCCCCGGGGAAGGTCCCGCTTCCCGTGTCGGCGACGGCCTGAATCTTGTTGCCCTGTGGCCCCGCGCCGGCCGGCAGCCGGTAACCCTCGAACGGAACGCCGGTTTCATCGAAGAGGGGACCGCGATTCTCCTCCGACCCGGTTAAAAACGGCATGCCCACGACGGCCTTGCTATCCACGGGGCCGGCGCTCGTCTGGCGTCCGCAGAAGCACTCGATGGTCCAGCGCGAGTCGAGCGCCGGCCGACGGCTCAGGGCCCTGCCAGCATTGCGCCACCCCTCGAGAAAGGCCCTGGCCTCCCGGCGGCCGACGTCATAGGCGTCCGCCGGACCGGAGAAGCGGATGCCTGCGGTCATGTCGCCTTCGTCGGAGTTCCCATAGGCGTTGACGACCTCCTGGCGACCAGGCACGTCGGCCCTGCGGCGGATCGCCTGCTCGGCTAGACGTGCCGCTGCCGCGTGGTGGTCGCCGTTGTAATAGGGGAACGTCGGCTTGACCACGGTCCCGTGATTCGCGAACGTCGACCAGATGCCGATCGGGAGGGTTCGATTGCCGCGCACCTTGTCGACTCGGAGCACGTTGACGTCGGGGTCGATGGTGTGCCGCTCGCCGCGCGGGTCTTCGGCCGCCGAGCCCTCGCCGGCCTCGCGCTCGATGCCATGATCGTGGAGATGCGCCTCCACCGAGCGGTTCTCGGTGACCCCGAAGAGCTTGGTGCGTCCCCATCCGGCGACCGCGCGCTCGCGGTCGCGGTCGGCCCGGCGAATCGCGGTTGCGATTCGTTTGACCAAAAACGCGTAGAGCTGCTCGTCGGCGGGCGAGGAGATCTCGGACTCGGTCGGGGTCGTCGAGGTAGGGGCAACGGTGTTGAAGGCCGGGTAGTTCGAGTAACCGGCGGGCGCGGAATGCGTGTGAGAGGCCGAGATGATCACGCTCTCCTCATCGAAGCCGCGAGGGCCGAGGCGCTCGACCACGTGCGCCACCAGCCCAGCGGGCACGAACCCCAGGTCAGTGGCGACGAGGGCGAGCTTGCGGTTGCCGCGCTGCAGCACGAGCGAGCGGGCGAACAGGCGTGTCAGCTGGCCCGCGGCCTTTGCGTCCGAGCGGACCCAGCCCATCAGGTAGTAGCCGGTGGGGGGCGTGATGTCGGCCCTGCCGGCCCCGGCGCGCAAGTCGCCTGGCGCCGCGGCGGCCGGAGATGGAAGCGCCGCGAGCACGAGCGCGGCGAGTGCCGCAAGCGCCGCAAGCCAGGATGTGGCGTGCCGTCCCATCGTCTGGCGACTCTAGACGGATTGAAGGGGGTTCACGCCAGCCCGGCCGGGCTGGCGTGAGCGACGAGGAAGTCAACTCCCTTCGAAGCCGAACGATGAAGATCGCCCGGCTCATAAGCGACTGATTCAGCTACTACTTCGCTTCAGGGGACTCCAGCGGATTCGCGATCGCCCCGGTTTGAACGAGAATGCTCAGCATGTTCCACTGAACCCACAGATCGGCGATGCGTCCTTCCGCCACGCGATAGAGGGCGACGTATCTTGCGCGCCAAGACTCGCCCTTCGTGTGCGAGAGCCACGGCGGGGGATTGGAGATAGTGCCGCTCCCCTCCCCAAGAACGGCCGCGGTGTCGCTCTCGACGATCAACCGCTTGACGTCAAGCCGTGCATCGTCGCTCAGCTCGAGGAAGCTCCTGACTGACTGCCGACAGCTCTCATCCGCCAGCAACTCGTCGAGCTTTGCGAAGTCATGCGCGTTCCACGCGGCTAGATACTCCTCGGCGGTTGCCCGCGTCGTGTCGCTCACGCGCGCAAGATAGTCCCTTTGGACGAAAGCAGTTGTTCGCGTCACGCCACGAGGCGTACCCGCTCCCTAATCCGTGGGTGTAGCGAGAAACGAATCGGGCCGGGTATACGTCTGCCGTTACCACGCACGATTCAGGCGTGCTCGACAGTTGCGCTTTACATATGGAAAGCGGCTCGTCGCGCGAGATACTGTGCGAACGATGTCGGAGGAGAACGTACGGATAGTGGGCGACTGCTTTCGCGCCTGGGATCGAGGCGATCCCGATGGGGTGGTCGCCAACTATGCGGCCGATGTTGAGGTCGACGCGTCCCGCGTGATGGAGGGCGTTTACCGCGGTCGTGATGCCGTTCGCTCCTACTACCGCACGATCTTCGAGAGCCTCGGCTTCGCCAATGACGAACTGGAGCTGACCGCGGCCGGTGACAAGGTCATGGCGGTAACACGGCTCCGAGGCGTCGGCACGGCCAGCGGTGCTGAGGTGGAGACGCCGTTCGCATACATCTTCACGCTCCGCGATGGCTGCGTTCAGCGGGTCTGCTTTTACCCCGATACAAACGAAGCCCTCGAAGCTGCCGGACTGTCGGAGTAGGCGATGTCGCAGAGACATCTGAAAGTTGAGTTGCTCTATTTCGACGGCTGCCCGAGTTACGAGATGCTGCTCCCGCGCCTGGAAGCGCTCCTGAATCGAGAAGGCATCAAGGTCCCAGTCGAGCTGCGTCCGGTCGAGTCACTGGAGGCTGCCGAGCGCGAGCGGTTCTTGGGCTCACCAACCGTCCGCATTGACGGCGAAGACGTCGATCCCGACGCGGCGAGTCGCTTGGACTTTGGCTTGAAGTGCCGCCTCTACCGCACTGAGGAGGGCACCTCCGGCGTCCCACCGGAGCGATGGATTTCCGAAGCCCTTGAAGCCGACGGACCGTCGGAGTAGGCGATGTCGCAGGAGAACGTGGAAATCGTGCGGCGCTTGACCGAATCCTTCAACAAGAGCGGGATAGGTTCGGAGGAGACGCTCAGCTTCTTTGATGCCGCCGCGGTGTTTGAGGAACCTCCGGAACAGCCTGCTCCGCGGACCGCTCACGGACGAGAGGAACTCGCCGAGATGTTCGGTGAGTTCGACTCTGCTTGGGAGGACCACCAGTCTCGGACGGATGAGATTCGGGTGATCGACGACGAACGGGTGCTGGTGCTTAGCGTCGAACACTTTCGAGGCCGGGACGGGATCGAGATCGAGCAACCTGCCGGGGGGATCTTCACGCTTCGGGGCGGCAAAATCGTCCGCATGCAGTCTTTTTGGGAGCGGGCGACGGCCCTCGAAGCCGCCGGGTTCACGGAGTAGCTCAGAGGTAGCGATTTGGACGGAAGCGGTAGTCCGCTTTACGCCATCAGGCGTACTCGCTCGACGATTCGTGCGTCGTAGCGAGAAACGAATCGGGCCGGGCGAAGGCGACATCAGAAACATACATTCGCCCTGGACATGGAACGCAGTGACCTTCGACCCGCGTTGTCGGCGGTCGAGGGGGCGGAGACGGCGAACCCATCCGCCGCTGGTCTCTCCGCTGCGAGAGGATCTGGGGGATCGATTGAGACTGCTCGCTCGCTGCGAGGGGCGTATTGGCTCTTGGCGGGAGAGCCGGGTGTCGGCAAGTCACAGCATGCGTCGCGTTCCACGGAACTGAGGTCACGGAGTGCTGAGGGCTCAAACCGAAAAGACCAGTGTCAGACCCCGGGCCACCGCACACAGGCCGGAGGCAATCCAGAAACCGCGAACAAAAGCGACGGGGGCTACGCGCTCGAGAGGGTGGGTGACGCCAAGTTCTCAAGCGCACACGGGCGACCAAGTTGAGCCCTCGTCGGCATTGAAGAGATGTACCGCGGCGACTCTCGCTTCCGGCCAGCCGGTTCGGCTGCCGCCGCCTTTGGCCCGAGCGGCGCGATCACGATCAACGACAGCGCCACCGCGACGCCCTACCCGTCGACGATCGACGTCAGCGGACTCAGCGGCACGATCACCGACGTCGATATCACCCTGAACGGCTTTGGGCACGGCCACCCCACAGATGTGGACATCCTTCTTGCGGGCCCCAGCGGGGGCGCCCTCGAGGTGCTGTCGGACGTTCCTGCCGATGACGATCAAGGGCTGGGAGCGTGCGACGCCGCCAGTGGGATCGATCTCACCTTCAGCGACCAGGCGGCAGGCAAGTTGCCTGGCGATCAGCCGCTCGCCGGAGGACTCGGTCGGAGCACTTATCAACGTCGAGCGAAGCTACGCCCGTGCGCCGGAAACGCGGTCCCGCCGAGCGCGCGCGAGCCGCGCTGTCGCCTGGTCGCGGCCGCTCCGGCTCAGCCCATAGGAATGCCGGGACGAGCGCAGCGTGAACTGTTCCCGGCACCATGACAACCCGAGGTCGGCAGCGGCATCACCTCGCGAGCGGTACGTAACGCCGTACCGACGACTCCGACGGGCGATATTTCGCCGGGGCAATCGCCGGGGGCTGGTGACATCGCGCATAACCGACGCCGACGCCCGGGACACCCGGCGAGCAAGCTTCCCCCACCGCTGATAGGTCGACCCAGGCTGCCGACGACGAACGGCTGACGGTCCCTTCTCGACACGCCCCGCCGCCGTCTTGTTGCGGCCGCCTCGAGGACGGGTCCGGCAAGCGCACGTTCGTTGGTAGTTCCGCATTGCTCGCGAAGTCGAGCTCGGGTGCCGTTAACACCAACAACCGATCGCAGCTGCGAAGTTGCGCGTCGTATCGGTCATGCGGAGCCAGCCCCAACTGTCGACGAGCCGCGTTCAGCGGGACGAGACCTGGTTGGAGCACTCGCTTCGCGACCGCGGCGAACACCGCGTCTCGAATACGTCCGACCATTCGACGGGGTGGCAGGAGGCCAAGGCCGAACGGCGGTACGCCAGGAGCCGGAGCGGATAAGGATTGCGGATCAGGCAACCGTCGGCACCCCAGCCTTCTCAGCACCAACAGCGGCTCCCAAGAGGAGATAGTCGAAGGCGACGACGTCGACCGGATGGCGCTCAAACTCTTCGAGGACGTCGAGGGCGAAATCGAGTGCCGGCCCAAAGATAAGTCGATCGCGAAAGCGGGCCGTCGAGCCGAGGGGAGTGCGCGCCGCCCAGTCACGGATGGAGTCGCTCTCTTTTGAGCTCATGCTGGCGTCGGGTGCTCGCTGGAATGGAAGGTGCACCGACCCCGAGCCTCCACTCGCTCGCGCAGCGAAGTACTCGCCAGCACCCGAACCTCGGCCCCCGGAGCAAGGGCGCACGGGCGATCCGGCTGCATCGGGACATTTCCCCCGCCTCCCAGACAACCTGCGTACCCGCACGGCGACGAGGTTAGAAGAGATGTTGACATGCGCGATACTCCGCTTGATGTTGGAGGATCCGATCGAGATCGTTCGCACGAGCTACGAAGCGATCAACAACCTCGATTTCGATGCAGTCCTCAATTTCGTGGATCCGGACGTCGTCATTATCGACGCGTCCCGACCCGATCCGTCCTCCCCCGACGGAGCTTGGCGAGGCCGGGAAGGATGGGGGCGATTGCTTCTCGATTGGGTCGAGAGCTTCGACGAAGTTCGATACGAGGCAGTTGACGTGTTCGCGATCGGCGACGTCATTGTTTCGGAGGTCGTGGTCCACGGCCGAGGCCGTAGCAGCGGAATTCCGGTCGAAAACAGGCGATTTCATGTGTTCACGTTCAGAAATGGGAAGGGAACCCGCCTCGAGGTCTGCGCCGAGCGCGATGAGGCCGTCTCCGCCGCTCAACGTCTGACGACGTGACGCGGCCAGGCCGCAACGAATCGCGAGTTGGTGCGCGTGCGATGTCGCAGGAGAACACTGAGCGAATCAGCATCGGTACTCGCTCTCTAATCCGCGGGTGGCAGCGACATACGAATAGGCCTCCGATCTCACCTATCATCACGTTCGAGCCCACCGCCTGGAGGATCTCCCCATTTCTCGAAGTCGGTTAGGCGTTCGCGCCTCCTGTCCGCGAGACTAGCTCGGTGCACCGGGCTAGCCGACCGCCACATGACCGACTTCTGCTCTTGAAGCGCGATTGGGAGCCGGCGGTCAGGGCCGTCACTCGGGGGAACCCGCTCGCGAACGTGATCAGGCGAGCCATACCATCCGCGCGGGCACCATCAGGCTCGGCAACTATGCCTCGACCAATAAGGACGCCTGGGACGGGGCGCTGGACGAGGTCGCCGTCTACGAGGGAGTTCTGAGTCCCACTGAGGTTTGCGCGCATTACGAGGCGGGGACGGGCTTCGCGAGCTGCTCGCCCTAGCCAGGGCCTGCGCTACCCAACCACCACGAAGCTTGAGCCCTCCGCATGAAGCGCTTTCGCGTTCCCGATGTCGGCTAGGCGTTTGCGCCCCGGTCCGCGAGACTAGCTCGATGCACCGGGTTCGCCGACCGCCGCATGACCGCCCCTCGCTGTCGGAGCGCGATCAGATGTTGGCGCTCGAGGCCATCGATCCCGGAGCGCCGCGATGATCGATCTCCTCGCGGCAGCCGCGCAGCTGGATCCCGGATCGGGCCTCGCGGTGGATCAGCCCTACCTGAAGGAGGCCCGGCAGATTCAGGCACTGTCGCTGGGTGTGCACATCCCGCTGGTCTGCTTCGGGATCGCCTTCCCGGCGATGGTCCTGTTCATGGAAGGCCTTCACATGCGCACCGGCGATCCCGTCTACAAGGCGATCGCCAAGCGCTGGTCGAAGGTGATGCTGATCCTGTTCGCGGTCGGCGTCGTGACCGGGACGATCCTCTCCTTCGAGCTGGGACTGCTGTGGCCGCGCTGGATCGAGCGGTTCGCCGAGGTGTTCGGGCTCGGCTTCTCGCTCGAGGCGATCTCGTTCTTCGTCGAGGCGATCTTCATGGCGATCTATGTGTACGGCTGGGACCGGCTCTCGCCACGCATGCACCTCCTGTCGGGGCTCCCGATCGTCATCACCGGAGTGACGGGCTCGCTGACGGTGCTCGCCGTCAACGCTTGGATGAACAACCCGACCGGCTTCGATCTCTCGGCGACGGGGGCGGTCGTCAACGTAAATCCGTGGGCGGCGCTGTTTAGCGACAACCTCTGGCACGAGTTCGTACATATGTATCTCGCGGGGACGATCGTCGCCGGCTTCATCGTCGCCGGCGTCTACGCCTTCGCCTGGCTTCGCGGGCGCCGCGACCGCTACCACCGTGCGGCTCTGGTCGTGGCGCTCACCTTCGCCGCGCTCGCAGCCCCGGTCCAGATCATCGTCGGCGATTGGGCGGCGCGAACCGTCGCCGAGAACCAGCCGACCAAGCTCGCCGCCTTCGAGGGTCTCGACGAGACGACCGAGGGCGCCGATCTGACGATCGGGGGGATTTACCTCGACGGCGAGGTTCACGGCGGCATCGCGATCCCGAAGATGCTCTCGCTGCTCGCCTTTCATGACCCCGACGCGAAGGTTCAGGGGCTCGACGCCGTCGCGCCCGAGGACCGCCCGCCGGTTGCCTGGACCCGCAACGCCTTCCAGGTGATGGTCGGGATCGGCACCGCGCTGGCCGCGCTGGCAGCCTTTTACCTGTTCACCTGGGTCCGGCGAAGGCGACTCCCCGCCTCCAAATGGTTCTACCGCGCCGTGGTGGCGGCCGGCCCTGCGGCCGTCGTCGCCCTGATCGCGGGCTGGATCACGACCGAGGTCGGCCGGCAACCCTGGATCGTCTACGAGATCATGCGCACCGAGGAGGCGGTCACGGGCGCCGAGGGAATCCCGGTCGGCTACGCGACGCTCGCCATCGTCTACGTCGGGCTCGCGGCCATCGTCGTCGCGCTGCTTCGACGCTTGGCCCGCCGACCGCCTGAGATCGAGGCCGAGGCCGCCTCCGGCGGCGTCGATGCCGCCCGCTCGACCGGCGGTAGGCCGGGGGGGTCGCCCTGATGGCACTCGAGGTGCCCGTCCTCGCGATCCTGGTGGTGGGCATCTCCGCCTACGCGGTGCTGGGAGGCGCCGACTTCGGCGCCGGCTTCTGGGACCTGACCGCGGGTGGGACGCGGCGCGGCGCTCGGGTGCGGGGCATGGTCAAGCGCTCGATGGGCCCGGTCTGGGAGGCCAACCACGTCTGGCTCGTCTTCGTCCTCGTCGTGTGTTGGACCGGCTTTCCCAGCGCCTTCGCGGCGGTCATGCAAACGCTCTACATCCCGCTCTTCCTCGTCGCGGTCGGAATCATCTTCCGCGGCGCCGCCTTCGCGCTTCGCGGCGAGGCGGCGACGATCGCCGAGGCGCGCGCGCTCGGCGCGACCTTTGCGCTCGCATCGGTCCTGATCCCGTTTTTCCTCGGCGCGACCATCGGCGCGATCGCCGCCGGGAAGGTCCCGGTCGATGGCACGGGCGATGCTCTCGCGAGCTGGACCGGTCCGTTCCCTCTCTACCTCGGCGCGCTTGCGGTCGTCTCCGGCGCCTACGTCGCCGCGGTCTTCCTCGCCGCCGACGCGCAACGCGCCGGGCTCAGCGACCTCGTCGCCGCCTTTCGGGCGCGCGCGATCGGCGCCGCCAGCGTCGCAGGCGCGCTCGCCCTCGGTGGGCTACTCGTCGTTCGCGAGGAAGTCCCGGCGCTCTACGACGGACTGACCTCGGGTGCGGGCCTTGGCTTCGTGATCGCCTCGGCGCTCGCGGGGGCGCTGACCCTGGCGCTGCTTTGGCGCGGGCGCTACGGGCTGGCGCGATTTACCTCCGCGGCCGCCGTCGGAGCCGTCGTGGCCGGATGGGCCATCGCCCAGCGCCCCGACTTCCTCCCCGGCGAGCTGACCTTCGCGGACGCGGCAGCCGGCGACGCGACCCTCGCAGCCCTGCTCGTCTTCGCAGCGATCGCGTTCGTGCTCGTCGGGCCGTCGCTCTACCTGCTCTTCCGGCTCACGCTCCAGGGGCGCCTCGACACGGAGTTCCATCCCATTGTCGCGTCCGATGATGCCGACCCCCAGTGCCGCCGCCTTCCCGAACGGGGCCGCGATGAATGAGCAGCGGCTTTCGCTCGCGGCACTCGTCGCATTCGTCGTCGGGGTCGGCCTCATGATCCCCTTCGACCATCCGTTGACGCTGGCAGCGGGCGTCGCTTGCCTGTTCGCGTTCATCGTGCTTGGCGTGTTCGGCCTTGTTACCCCGGATCGCCTCGCCGAGGACGGCGAGAGCCGTGGGGCCGACGCTGACCGGCCGCAGAGCGACCGGTCCACCTGAGGGGTGTCGTAGGCGATGTCGCAAAAAGGGAATGTGCAGGTTGTTCGCACCTTCGTCGAGGCCTACGCCGCAGGCGAGACCGAAGTGGCACTCGCCCTTCTGCATGAGTACGCCGTGCTCGATATCACCCGCCTCGACCCTCCCGAGGGCGGGGTCGCATGCGGGCACGAAGCGATCACGGCGATGGTGCGTCGCTATGTCGCGACCTTCACGCACTACGACTACGAGCTCTCGAAGCTCGCCGATCTTGGCGGCGGGACGATCCTCGCCGTCATTGCCGAGCAGGGTCTGGGCAAGGGGAGTGGCGCTCGCGTGGAGCGCGGCTACGCGTCGTTGTACAACCTGATCGACGGCAAGGTGGTTCGCATGACCCATTTCCCAACCGAGCCCGAGGCCCTTGAGGCTGCCGGCTTGGCTGAGTAGGGATTGGTGGCTCCGATCCCGAACGCGCAGGGCAACAGACTTAGCCGTCGTACGTAATACGATCGCTCTGTGAAGCTCTACGTCTGCTGGGGAACCTGGCGGGGTTCGACGCCGTTCGTGGGCGGTGGAAACCCGCATCCGTGCGGGTTGGCGCACAAAGCACTGCTGGAGGCCCGGCACGATCCCGAGGTGGTGCGTTCGTACGGCTGGAGGGCGCTTCCGGGCATTTTCAACATGACCTCGGGCCGGCGCGCGGTGAAAGAACTCACCGGCCGGTTCGAAGTGCCCGTGCTTGTGACCGACGATGAGGAAGTGATCGCCGGCACGCAGGAGATCGTGGCCTGGGCGGCCGCGAATCCGGCCTGAGGGCCCGCGGGGTTTGGGTTTGCGCCGTCGTGGCGGGCCGCGAGCCCGTCCGCGGATCAGTCAGTGGAGAGCTCCATCTCCTCCAGCGCTGAGCGCGCCGACTCGATAAAGGGCGTCGGCACGACGCCGAAGACTTTCTCGAGGGCGTTCTCCTCGACCAGGTGATCCTCGTGCAGGCCTTCGAGTAGGGGCTCCAGCAACTCTCGATCCGCATCGACGATCGTCGATGCGATCGCTGCTTCGATCTTGGCGTTGCTGAACGGAAGCGGCAGCGAGCGGCTGCGTTGGCCCAGCAGCTCGGTGACCACCTCTGTCATCTCGCCGAAGCTGAGCACGTCGGGGCCGCCGATCTCGTACGCGCCCGGCGGCGATTTGCGGGCGGCGACCAGGGCCGCCACGACATCGGCGATCGCGACGGGCTGCGCGCGCCGGTCGCGCCAGTTGGGAAACGGCAGCGCCGGAAGCCGGTCGACCAGCTGAACCAGGGTGCTGAAGGATGCGCTGCCGGCGCCAACGATCATCGAGGCTCGCAGCGCGACGAACTCGTCGCTGCATTCACCGAGGATCTTTTCGACTTCCTGTCGCGAGTCGAGGTGCTCGCTTTGTTCGTCCGAGCCGGTTACGCCGCCGAGATAGATCGTCCGCTGCACACCGCAGCTCGCGGCGATTTCGCAGAAGTTGGATGCTGCCTGACGGTCGCGCTCAGCGAAGCCGCCCTCGGTGCCGGGCTCCATCGAATGCACGAGGTAATAGACCTCGTGGACACCTTCCAGCGCGGGCTCGAGAGAAGTCAGTTCTCCGAGATCAGCCTCCACGACCTCGAGCCCGTCGGGCTGCTGCAGCTTGGAAGCGTCACGTACCAGGCATCGCACGCTCTCCTGCGAGCGCAGCGCGTTGAGCAGTTGCCCACCGACGAAGCCCGTGGCGCCCGTGAGCAGCAGCGTGGCCCTCTCGGGCGAGCCGTTCGGATCGTCAACATCGTTCACGAGCCTCTAGATCATGACGTGTGCCTGGGTGCCCGCCCGGGTTGGCGCCGTGATCACGCTTCGTAGATAGGTGTTGCGCGAGCCAGCAACGCCTTACGCAGCATGAGAGCGTCAAGCAAGCCGCTGCGCCTTCCGAAGGCGACACGGTCAGAGCCGTTTGATCAACTTGATTCGCTTCGACCTTGTGTTCGGGCTTCCGTCGGCCGGTTTGTAGGCGACCTTTGCCGTCACCTGCACTTTGCCGATCTTGTCGAGCTTCCGCTCCTTGCGGCCCTTGGACTTGACCGGCAGCTTCGCCTTGCCGGCGGCGCCAACCACCAGCCTTCGCTTTGAGACCCCGTTTCCGCGCAGCGTCAGCGTGCCCGGTCCGGGCACCACGAGAGTCAGCTTGGCGGTGCCCCTGCGCAGGTTTCGCTTCAGCTTGCCGAAGCTGAACGCGCTCGGGGAAGAAGCGTCCCGCTCGAAGGCTCCAATGTCGCACCGGCCCGCCGCTCCTGTCCGGAAGAAGCCGCGCTGATCGGTCGCGCGACACGCGGGAAAGGCGCCGCCGACGGCCAGCACGTTGTTGCCATGATCAATCGCGAAGTTCCCAGCCTGGAGCGCGAACGTTGGAGTGGGCCCCCCGTTGGAACCGAGCGGCCCGAGCATCGCGGCGGATGGGTCGACTGAGTCTCCCGTCTGGATTAAGCCCGTGCATCCGGCCTCGCCCGTTTCGCGGAGGTTGTACCCAAAGGACGTGTGAGCGCCGTCGCACTGGTCGTCGACCGGCGTCGTCGACCCCACCTCGTTCTCGGCATACAGCGTGTTGGCAACGCTGAGGGCGCTGGCATCCCCGCTGCTGTAGGTGCCGCCCCCGCCCCCGGTGTCGTCAGATGCCCCGACGTTGCCGACGATCGTGCTGGACACGACCTGAATCTCTCCCGTCCCGACGTAGATTCCTCCGCCGAAGTCCGCGGCCGTGTTGCCGGTGATCGTGGAGTTGACCACTTCGCCCGTACCCACGTCGCTACCGAAGCTGCTGGCAAGTATCCCCGCTCCAAAAGGGGCCTCGTTGTCAACCAGGGTGCTGTTGCGGATCGAGGTAAAGCCCTTGTTGTAGGAGATGGCACCCCCTTGATCCGACTGGTTGTCGCTGAAGACGACCGAGTCGATGGTCAGGTTGCCGAGCCCGCTCATAATCAGGCCGCCCCCGGCAAAGCCCGAAGCTCTTGCGCCCGAGATCGACAAGTTCTCAATCGTCACCGTCACATCCACGTCGGGCACCACGGAGAAGATCCGAAACTGATTTTCCGAAAGCTGGGCCGGATCCCGACGCACCTTGACGTTGCTCGCCCCGGTCCCCGTGATCGTCACTGGCGTTTGGATGATCGGCAGGGCGCCCGCGAGGTTGATATTTCCCGTGAACGAAATCCGGATTCGGTCTACGACCGGCTCGTTCGCATTGTTCTCTGCGTCATCGATCGCCTGACGCAGCGATCCCGCGCCATTGTCGGCGCCGTTCGTGACCGTGTAAGTCTCGGCGCTCGCCGCGGCGGGGCCGACCAACAGCATGGCGCCCATGCTCAGGGCAGCTGACACTACGGAGATACGGGTCCTATTGCCTCGCACCGGAATACCACCCTAAGGACTGGGAGCGAAGCGGTCAAGCTGAGATCGTGGGCGTTCATCGGCTCGCAGAAGCTTGACTTTGTGGGCCCTATGAGTTCGAATATCCGAATGCGGGCCCGGGAGGGCCATCAGGCAAAGGGAGGACCGGATGACATCCAACTCTAGGTTGCCGAAGTCTCGTTGCGTGTCTGTCTTGTCCTAGGTGCGGTACTAGCTCTACTCGGCTCAGGCGCCTGCGGCGACGACGGCGAGTCCGCGCCGGACGGTGCCGAAAGCGGCGCCACCGCAGACAGCGGGTCAGCCGACACTGAGAGCGTCGCAACCATCTCGAATGCATGCTCACTACTAACGGTCGAAGAGGTCGAAGCCGCCGGCGTCAAGGCGTCACGGCCGCAGCCAGCCGACAGCGCGACGGGTTTCGGTTGCAACTACGGCGACGACCCATCGGAGGAAGTGACGGTGATCATTCAGCCGGGTGGCGGTCAGCCCTTTTACGACCAACGGGTGGCCCTCTTTTCCTCGCCTAAGCCGCTGTCAGGGCTTGGCGATCAGGCTGTAGTGGATACCTCAAATCCGCAACAGACGTCCGTGGTCGTCCTGCAAAGCGACACGGTCCTCTCGGTCGGCGGTTCGATCAGCTCCGAGGATGCGCAGTCGCTCGCCGAGAAGGCACTTGCGCGCCTTGGGGCATAAGCCGTCGTCGAGCACCGGACGCTCGACAGCACCGCTAGCCCGCGGTATGGTCGGCCGGTAATCAGGCTGAGGGGAAAAGGGGACGGAAAAGTGGGAACTCTGAAGGTTGCGAGCGTTGCGCTGGCAGTGCTCGCGCTCGGGACGATCGGTGCCGGCGTTGCACAAGGACACGACTTCTCTGCGCCGTCGAACGTCCAGATCGACGCGATTACGGCCGATGGCGGTTTCACCGCTTTTGGCCGCGTGGGTTCGCCCCGCGCAAGCTGCAAGGGCAAACGCCGTGTGAAGCTGTACGCCGAGTACGGATCGAACGACGGTTTCCTGGGATCTGACCGCACCAGCGGTAACGGCCGCTGGCGAATCCAGTTCGATGGACTCTTTCTCGTCGAGCAGCAGTTCTATGCGAAGGTGGCGCGCCGGAAGTCCGGGCGCCGCTCGCACGATCACGTTTGCCGTGCGGACACCTCGCCGCGGGTGGGATTCGGCACCTAGGGTGGACACCGATCCCGGCCCGCGGTATGGTCGGCCGGTAATCAGGCTGAGGGGAAAAGGGGACGGAAAAGTGGGAACTCTGAAGGTTGCGAGCGTTGCGCTGGCAGTGCTCGCGTTCGGGACGATCGGTGCCGGCGTTGCACAAGGACACGACTTCTCTGCGCCGTCGTGGGTCGAGGTCGACGAGTTCAGCAACGACGGAACTTTCGGCCATGTGAATTCGACCCGCGCGAGCTGCGAGGGCAATCGCCGGGTGAAGCTGTACGCCGAGTACGGATCGAACGACGGTTTCCTGGGCTCTGACCGCACCAGCGACAACGGCGGCTGGCGGATCCAGTTCGAAGGGATTTTCCTTGTCGACCAGCAGTTCTATGCGAAGGTGGCGCGCCGGAAGTCCGGGCGCCGCTCGCACGATCACGTCTGCCGCCCGGACACGTCACCGCTGGTGGGCTTCAACGAAGGCGACTGAGCCGGAGCAGCTGAGAACACCCCCCGGTCGCTCGAAGCGGTCCGTCGGCGGGGCGGCCCGCGTTTGCTCGCACGCCTGAAGGCGAACACGAGGTGAAAAGTTGAAAATGGGGTAGCTGTCCCCCGTGGCCAGAAGGGGTAGACAGGGCGGGGGAGTGCCGGTGCCGGCTTCCTCGGGACTCGAGCCGTTGAATGAGACGCCTCTTCGGCGCGCGATCACCCCAACGCTGCTGCTGCTTTTCATCGTTGGTGACATCCTCGGCGGTGGCATCTACGCGCTCGTTGGCGAGGTCGGCGCGAAGACCGGCGGGGCGATCTGGGCCGCTTTCCTGCTCGCCCTGGTGATGGCGCTCTTCACCGCCGGCTCCTACGCGGAACTGGTGAGCAAGTACCCGCGGGCGGGTGGGGCCGCGCTCTACGTGCTGCGCGGTTTTCGCAGCCGCTTTCTCTCCTTCATGGTTGCGTTCGCCGTGATGGCGTCGGGGATCACCTCGGCGGCAGCGCTGGCCTCCGCGTTCGGTGGCGGTTACCTCAGCGAGTTCGTCGACCTCGAGGTCACCGTCGCCGCGCTCGCACTCCTATTGGTCGTGGCGTTCGTGAACCTGCGCGGAATTTCCGAGTCGGTGAAGATCAATGTGGCCCTCACCCTCGTCGAGATCGCGGGACTGGTGCTCATCGTCGTGATCGCCGCAGTCGCTCTCGGGCAGGGCGACGCCGACCCGGGGCGAGCGTTCGAGTTCAAGGAGGGCTCGAGCATCCTCGTTGCGACCCTGGCCGGAGCCGCCCTGGCTTTCTATGCGCTGATCGGGTTCGAGGACTCGGTCAACGTCGCCGAGGAGGTGCGCGACCCGCAGCGCACATATCCGCGCGTCCTCTTCGTCGCGATCGCGATCGCGGGAGTCATCTACCTCCTGGTCACGATCGGCGCCTCGATGGTCGTGCCGACGGGCGATCTCGCCGGCTCGAGCGGGCCGCTGCTGGAGGTCGTCAAACAGGGGCCGCTCGGGATCCCCGAGAAGCTCTTCTCGGCGATCGGTCTGCTTGCCCTCTCGAATGGCGCCCTGATCAACATGATCATGGCCTCGCGCTTGCTCTACGGGATGTCCACGGAGAGCGTGCTGCCGAGGCCGTTCGGGGTCGTGCTCAAGGGGCGTCGCACGCCCTGGTTCGCGATCGCCTTCACCACGGCCCTAGCGGCGATCCTGGTGATCACCGCCAACCTGGAGAAGCTCGCCGATACGACCGTGGCGCTGCTCGTCGTGGTCTTCGCGATTGTGAACACCACCGTGCTCGTCCTGCGCCGAGAGCGAGTCGAGCACGACCATTTTCAGGTCCCGTCGGTGATCCCCATCATCGGTGTAGCGATCTCGATCATCCTGCTTACCCAGGTCGAGCCGGAGGCCTACGCACGTGCCGGGCTGCTGCTGCTGCTCGGCCTGGCCCTTTGGTTCGTCAACGTGCTCGCGATGCGCCGGCAGGACCCGATCTGAGGCCGCGCCTGACCACGCTGTTTGCTGAAGGTTTGTGGTTGCTGTGGGCACCACAAACCTTCAGCAGCTCTGGTTAGGTGCGCCGGCTGCGCTTACGCTGGCTCGGGCAGGAGCCGATCGACGAGCTCGAGGGCGGGGCGGCCCTCGAACATCGGTAGGACATCGGGTCGGTAGAGGATCAGCGCGAGGCTGGGTGCGACCATGAAGTCGGCGGCGTTCAGATCCGCTCCGCCGAGGACTCCCGCATCCATCCAGGCGTCAATCCGGTCGAGCATCGCGGGGAGTTCGGTCACGGGATCGTGCTTGGCGTTGGTGGCAAAGACCCCGCGGAAGAGCCACGGCATGATCAGGCGACGCGCCAGAGCCCGCTTGTAGAGCAGGTATCCGAGCCGCCCGGTTCCTGCTGAGCGGCTCAAGCGCTTTGGATCGCGGATGACCGCTGCGCCTGCGAGTCGGCGGGCGGCCATCTGCAGCGTCTCGTTGGCCCAGCCCTCGGCCTCCTCAACCGCCGCCCGTTGCTCGTCGCCGGCAGGGAAGAGTGGTGGGTCGGGCTGGTGTTCGTCCAAAAACCGGGCGATGCCGTGATTGGTCGAGATCCGGCGCTCGTCCGCGGCAAGCGCCGGCACGGTGCCGAGGCGATCGCCGATCCGCAGTCCAAGCGTCCGGTGACCGCCGGCGGTCCGCTGCTCCCCGCGCGCGTTGAATCCGTGCAGTCGGGCGACCACCGGGTGCAGGAGGGTAAGGATGTCCACCCGGCGGTACGGGATCCGTTTGTGTTCGAGCATCAGGATCGCCGAGCGGCAGGCGTGCGAACCGGGAATGACGTAGAGCGTGTACACGCTGAACCGCTCAGTCGCCCCGCTGCGCGATCCCCGACGCCTGCGCCCCCGACGGAAGCAAACGCCGGCTCAACGGGGAAGCGGTCATGCCGTGGGCCACGATCGAAACGGCGACGGTGGCAATCGCGGTCCACGCAACGATCTGCGCCTCGCCGCTCGCCAGGTATCCCGAGCCGACAGCCACGGCCGCGTAGTAAAGCGATCCGACGCCCCGGACGCCAAACCAGGCGACAAACGCCCGCTCCTCCCTGGGCAGCCCGGTGCCGATAAATGATGCGGCGACGGCGATCGGCCGAATCAGCAGCAGCAGCACCGGGATCAGGAGCCAGCCCATGAGCTGCGGCGCACCGAGCCCGGCGATCGACACCATCGAGCCGAGCAGCAACACCGCAGCCAGCTCCCCGAACTTTTCGGTGACCTCGGCGCCCTCGTGGACTCGCACCTTGTACTCGTGGTCATGCTCATATCTGCGGAAGGCCGCCCCGCCGATGAAAGCGGCGATGAACCCGTATGCGCCCGCGAACTCGGTGAGTCCGTAGATCACGAGCACCACCGGGACCGCGACCCAAGCCTCGAACGATTGGGCGAACAGGTCGCGCTCCTTTAGCCAGACGGTCAGGGCGGCGACTCCGCGGCCGACCATCCACCCGATCACGGCGCCGACGACGACCGCGTAGAGGACGTCGGCCAAGAGCCACCGCCCGAACCACGACGTCCCGCCCGGCTCCAGGGCGAAGAGCCCCAAGAAGAGAAAGGGGAAGGCCAGCCCGTCGTTTAGTCCCGCTTCGCCGGTGAGCGAGAAGTTCGGCTCGTGCTCGTCCTCGTGGCCCGGCGGCCCCACCCCGATGTCGCCTGCGAGCACGGGGTCGGTCGGCGCCAAAATGGCGCCCAGGGTGATCGCCGCGCCGACGGAGAGGCCCATCGCCGCGGTTCCGAACACCAAGACCCCCACGATCGTCAGCGGCATCGCGATGACCAGCAGCCGGGAAACGCCTGCCCACGACGCCCAGGTGAGCGGCCGGTCGATCTTGAGCCCGGTGGCGAAGAGGGCGATGATCACCGCCAACTCGGTCACCCGTTCGACCACGATGGCATCGTCGATGGGGTCGATCCAATCGACCCCGATCACCCCGATCACCACTGCCGCTGCCACCCCCAGCGCGAGGTAGACGAGGCTCGCGGAGAAAGCGCGGCCGCGCTCATGGGATAGGGCGCCGATCCCGGCGAACACCGCAACGCCCACGAATAGCAGTCCCGCCACATAGGGATCTGCGAAGGAGAAACCGCGCTCGGCGGCGATCGGGATCATCGAACTTTCAGCTACGGCTAGGTATCAGCGCCACGCGGACATGAATCTACGCACCGCCCCAGCGCCGGGCAGTGCCTAACCTCGGCTGGATGAGGGAGGTCCTCTCACCGCCGCTTCGCGCCGCCGGCTACTGCGCGTTTCTCGTCGGCCTGCTCGTGCTCTTGGTCAACCCGCCCTCGCTGTCGGGCCTGGAGGGTCTGGTATCGCTCGTGGCCGGCGCCGGCGTGGTGGCGCTGATCACCGCGTGGGTGGTGATCAGGCTGACCGGCCCCGAGATGCCGGAGCCCGAGTTCCAGAGGCTTGCAGATCGAAGCGAAGCGCTGGGCGCGCTCGCGAATCCCAATCCACCGCGCTCGGAGTTCGACGAGCTCGTCATGCAGGCGATCGACGACCTGCCGCCCGACTTCCAGGAGGTCCTGGACGACACTCCCGTGACCGTGTCCAACCGCGGCCAAGACCACGGGGCCTACGGGCTGTACATGGGGGCGACGATCGCCCGCGACATCTATCCGGACCGGATCGTGATCTTCCAGGACACCCTCGAGCGCGACTTCGGCCACGACCGCGCGTTGCTGCGCGCCCAGGTCGAGCGCACTCTCCGCCACGAGCTCGCACACCACCTCGGATGGGACGAGGGCGGGGTACGAGAGCTCGGGCTTTGAGGCGCTGCAACAATCCGCCTACCTTGCCCGCTCCGCTGATCGAGTTCCCCGCCGATGACGCCGATCGCGCCCTGGCCTTCTGGGGCGGCGTGCTCGGGCTCGAGCTCGCCGAACGCGACGCTGATGCGGGTTCGGGCTGGCAGGCGGAGTCCGACGGTCTTCGGCTCGGGGTTCACGAGCGCGGCCCGGGACCCGGCGACACGGTCTCGCTCCCGTACTTCAGCGTCCCGGCGAGCGACCTTGCCGCGACACTGGAGCGGGTCTGCGAGCTGGGAGGCTCGGTTATTCACCCGGGCGAGCGCTGGGCGATCTGCCGCGACTCCGAGGGCAGCCCCTTCGCGTTGAGCGCGAGCTAGGAGACCCGTGCGCCGCGTAGTCCTGGCCCCGATCGCCGCTTTGCTTTTGAGCGCAGTCGTAGCTCCGGCGGCGCCGGCCGCGAGCGGCTACCACGTACCGTGGCCGAGCCTGCTGCCGGGATTGCCGTCGGGAGAGGCGGCCGCGCCGAAGCCGGTCCCGCATTGCCGCAGCCTGCGCATGCGCTGTGTCGACCGGCTGGTCGTGCGCCTGCGCCGCGACTGGCGCCGCGCGGACGCCGCCTGCGATCACCGGGTGATCTTTGCGCTCGGCTACCTGCGCATCACCCGCGAGATCCGCAAGCGGCTGCAGGCCGGTGAGACCTTCAGCCACCGGCGCTGGTTCATCGGTGTTGTCCAGGGTTTCTCGAACCTGTACTTCGACAGCGCACGCCGCCATCGCACCGGACGCGCCCTGCCCGAGTCGTGGCGCATCTACTACGAGGCGATGGACTCCGGCGACTTCAACGCCGGTCAGGACCTTCTGCTCGCCAGCAACGCCCACACCAATCACGATCTCCCCTACGCGTACGCGGCATCGGGCCTGCTGAGCGCGAGTGGCCGCTCGCGAAAGCCCGACCACGACGGGGTCAACGACGTGAACGCGAGCGTGTTCGAGGGGTTGGCCGATACCTACGCGGAGCGCTACGACCCGTTCTTCGGGCTCAGCAACCTAGGCCACCCGCTCGACGGCCTCACCGCCCTCCAGGCCGTGCAGCTCTGGCGCGAGAACGCCTGGCGCAAGGCCGAAGCGCTTGTCGGCGCCCCGAGTCCGGCCGAGCGGCGGGCGGTCGAACGCGAGATCGAGGCCGAGGCGACCGCTTGGGCGAACCTGATCGCGGCAGGAGGCTTCCCCGGGCACCGGGCCGAGCGCGACGCCTTCTGCGCCGCGTCGCACTAGCGGCGCGGCTAGCTGACGCCGTAGGTCTGGCCCGCGGCGCGAAGCCGTTCGACCAGCACGTGGCCCATCGCGGTCGCGGGCGTCAGCACGCCGGCCGCCTCCGGCAGCTTCGTTCCGTCGAGAGCGAGGGCCAGCCCGCTCTCGCCGAGCATCACGGCGGTCGCCTTGTAACCGGGGTCGCCGCTCGCCCGGATCTTGCAGACGAGCTTCTCGCCGCCGGTGGTGCGGGCGTGTGTGTAGATCTCGAAGAAGCCCTTGTCACGGGCCTTCTTGGAAGGACCCTCGCCCGGATCGGGCAAAAGCCGGTCGAGCAGCTTGCGCGTCGGCGAGATGGCCAGCCCGACTGTCAGTGCGCCGGTGCCGCCAGCGATCGCCCCAGCCTTCAGCGGCCCGGCCGGCAGCCCGCCGCCCAGCATGAACTCGCGGTAGCGCAGATCGCGCCCGTAGGCGTAGCCGCTGAGCGCGTTGCTGCGGCGCACGACCCGGGTGTTGATGGTGCCCATTACGAACGGAGCGAGGAAGCCGCCGAGCTCGGCGTCGTGGGTGACGCCCGCGGGGTCGCGCTGCGAGCCCAAGTCGGGCTCGGCCGAGCGGTCGGGGCTGAGCGCGTAAGGGTCGAGGAGGGTGCGCCGGGCCTGCTTGTCGCGCTTCGCCTCGTCGAGCTGTCCGCGCAAGGAGTCGACGGTCCCGCCGCTGATGCCGCCGCGCATCTTGGCGACGACCATGGTCGTCGCTTCGAGCTCACCCAGGCCCCGTTCCCTCGCGGCCTCGGCCAGGACGAACACGCCGATGTCCGAGGGGATCGAGTCGAACCCGCACGTGTGGACGATTCGGGCACCGCTGGCCTTCGCCGCCTCGTCGTGGTCGTCGATCGCCTGGCGCATGAAGAGGACCTCGCCGCTGAGGTCGGCGTAGTGGGTGCCCGCTTCGGCGCAGGCCTGAACGAGCGGCAGCCCGTAGCGCAGGTAGGGGCCCACCGTTGTGGCGATGGCGGTCGTCGACGCGGCCATCGCGGCGAGCGCCTCGGCGTCGGCGCTGTCGGCAATCACGATCGGCCACTCGGCCGCAGCTCCCGGCAGCTCATCGCGCACCGCCTCGAGCTTCGACTGGGTGCGGCCGCCGAGCGCGATCTTCGTGTCGGCAGGCGCGGACTCCGCCAGGTACTGCGCCGTCAGCCGGCCGACGAAGCCGCTGGCGCCATAGACGATGAGGTCGTGTTCGCGGCTCACCGCCCTCAATCTATTGGGCCGCCGCACCGTCCTGTGGCCGCGCCTGACAGAACATCTGGCTGTATGAGGCGTAGGAGATTCGGAGTCGGGTAGTCACGGAGTATGGGAATCACACAAAACGCACGCCTGGTCGATGTCGGGGGCCACGAGGTGTCGGTGACCGGCAGGACGGGCCCGGTGCACGCCACCTGGACGCTCCTGGTCGACGGTCAGCGCGCCGACACCGCCCGGGCGGCGGGTGATTTCTCACTTCGGGCGGACCTGCCCGACGGGTCGAGGGTGCATGCCGCGGTGCATCAGAGCCTGCTCGGGCCGGCCGAGGTGACGATCCACCACGACGGGATCGAGGTCGCGCGACACCGGGGCCTCGTAGCCTGAATCCGGCGCCTCGGCGCCGAGGCTTTAGAGTCGACCTCCCCGAACCCGAGGAGGTCGAGATGAGTGCGTCCCAGCAGTTGGGCAGGTTGGTCAGCAAGCCCGTCAGGGCGGTGTCGGAGGTCATCAACCGTCCGACCTCCTTCGGGCGCAACCGGCCGCTGTATGGCCTGAACCTGATCGAGGGCCTGCGCGGCGGCGACCTCTCGAAAGCCGTGGAGGGCAAGGTGGTGCTCATTACTGGCGGCTCTTCGGGTATCGGTGCCGCGACCGCGGTGCGGATCGGGGCTGCCGGCGGCGAGGTCGCGCTGGTCGCCCGTGGGATCGAGAAGCTCGAGGACACGGCGCAGGCGGTGCGCGACGGTGGCGGCAAGGCGCACGTCTATCCGTGCGATCTCACTGATCTCGAAGCGATCGGCACGATGGCCGACCGGGTCGAGGCCGACCTCGGCGGCGTGGACATCCTCATCAACAACGCCGGTCGCTCGATCCGCCGGTCGCTCGACCTCTCCTACGAGCGTATGCACGACTACCAGCGCACGATGCAGCTGAACTACTTTGCCCCGGTGCAGCTGATGCTCAAGCTGCTCCCCGGCATGCGCGCGCGGCAAAGCGGTCACGTCCTGAACGTCTCCTCGGTCGGCGTGCAGACCCGCGTGCCGCGCTTCGGCGCCTACATCGCCAGCAAGGCGGCACTCGACACGCTTTGCGACGCGTGGCAGGCCGAGACCCGGCCCGAGCACGTCCGCTTCACGACGATCCACATGGTTCTGGTGCGAACGCCGATGATCGAGGCGACAACGATCTACCAGCGCTTCCCGGCGCTTACGCCGGAGGGAGCCGCTGACGTCCTCGCGGGGGCGATCATCCACCGGCCCCGCCGGGTGAGCCCACCGTTTGGCTCGTTCGCGGCGTTCGCCGATTCGATCAGCCCCGAGATCATGGACCGTGTCCGTACCCGCGGCTACGAGATGTTCGCCGACTCGAAGGCGGCCAAGGGCGACAAGGGCGCCCCGGCCGACGAACCGATCAGCTCCCAGGGCAAGGCCTTCGCCGAGCTGACCGGCGGCGTCCACTGGTAACCCGCTCACCCACCCCCCAACCCGCCGAGCGTGCGAAAAGCGATCGGCGTGATCGCAATTCGCCCACTCGGCGCCGGGTGAGAACCGTTAGGGCGCTGCGAAGCGGCTGAGGAAGTCGGCGACGATCGGCGCCGCGACCTCGCCGCCGGAGTCTCCGTCTTCGACGATCACCGCGACCGCGACGTCCTCACGCGCGGCGATGAACCAAGCGTGGGTGGGCGGCGGATCACCCGAGCCGTACTCGGCGGTGCCCGACTTGCCGATCGGCTCACCGAGCGCTGAGGCGACGGTGGTGCCCGTGCCCGAGGTGATCACCGATCGCATCAGGGTTCGGAGGGTCTCGGTGTCCTCGGCGGGCAGCGGCTCGCCCTCGACGCTCTCGTCGTCGGCGACCAGACGCGGCGCGCGCCACACCCCGTCGGCGACCGCGCCCGCCACGCCCGCCATCACCAGCGGGCTGGCAAGGATGCGGGCCTGGCCGATCATCGCCGCCGCCTCCTCGGTCTCGTCGCGGCCGGGTGGGACGCTGCCGGAGAAGGCGTCAACCGCAAGCTTGTAGTCGGCACCGAAGCCGAAGTGCGCCTCGGCCGTCTCACTGAGGTCGCCGGGCGCGAGGTCGGGGGCAAGCGAGACGAACGCGGTGTTACACGATTGGCTGAAGTCGGTCGAGAACGGCACGGCGCCCGCCGCGCTCCCCTCGAAGTTGCGGAACTCGCGGCCGCCGGCCTTGATCGTGGCGGGACAGTCCACCGTCTTGTCGGGGTCGAGCCCACCGGCCAGAAGGGCCGCCGTGGAGACGACCTTGAAGGTGGAACCGGGCGGATATTGACCCGCGAGTGCGCGGTTCAGTCCGTCCTCGGTGGGCCGGTTCGCCGCGGCGAGGAGGTTGCCCGTCGAGGGCTCGAGTGCCACCAGCGCGCCCTTGCCGCCGCCCACGGTCCGCAGCGCGCGCTCGGCCGCCAGCTGGGCCTTCAGATCGAGCGTGGTTTGCAGCGCCTCGCCCGAGCGACCGCGCAGCCGCTGCAGGGTCTTGACCGGTACCGCCGCCGCATCGCGGATCACGATCGAGCGCTCGGGTGTGCCTGCAAGCCGCTTCTCGAAAGCGGCTTGCAGACCGGACTGTCCGATGATGTCGTCGGCGTCGAGCGCCCCTTCGGACTTCTCGAGTTGCTCCTCGGTGACGGGTCCGACGTTGCCCAACAGCACCCGGGCGAAGTCGCGGGTGGGGGCCAGCGGCGCCTCGCGCTCGCCCACCTCATGTCCCGGGATCGCCCGGATCTCCTGCTCGATCGGCTCGAACTCGTCGTCTCGCAGGGTGATGGCGGGCACGAAGTTGTCGGGCTTGGCGGCATCGACCGATGCCTGGAAGTCGGCGACGTCGATCTCGGTGAGCTTTGCGATCTCGGCCACGCCGGCGGGGATGTCGGTCATCTCCGAGGGAATCACGCCGACCTCGAACACGGGCCGGAGGGCGACCAACTCGCGCTGGCTGCGGTCGAGGATCGGCGCACGGGCCGGGGGCTGCTCGACGGTTCCGAGCCGCTCGCCCGCCCCGAGCTGTGGGTGAACCGCGCGGTCGCTCCAATGGACGAGCCAGCGATCGTCGGTCTCGATCAGGGTCACCTTGTCGTTTTCGTAGCTGAATGCGCCGATATCCGGTACATCCCAGCTCATCTTGGTGGTCGCGTCGGCCTCGGCGCCGCGATCGTCGACCGTCGCGACCGCGGCAGTGAGCGCCGCGCCGTCGAGGCCCGTCACGTTCGCCTCGAGGGCGGCGGCCACGGCCTCGGCATCGCCGTCGGTCAACGCCGCGGCCGCGTCGTACTCACCCGCTTCGTAGGCCGCGAGGAAATCGGCCAGCGCGTCCTCGGCCTTCGGCCCGGTCACGGCGCCGATCACCAGGAAGACGAAGATCGCGAGCACGGCGCCCAGGCCGGCGATGGCGGCCAGGGCCCGATCGCTGAATCTCTCACGGAGCTGATTCACAAGCCCCCAAGCGTGGCAGGCGCTCAGCCGGCGGTGCCGATCACCTGGCGCACGCACTGCCGCGAGAACTCGTCGCTCAGCTCCTCGCCGGTGACCAGCGCCCGAAAGTAGGCGGGAGCGACCAGGGCCTCGATCACCGCGTGCGAGTCCGCCGACGCCGGCAGCTCGCCGCGGCTCACGGCGGCGGCATCTCGCATTTCCCAGAGGCCGAGGTGATGATGAGCGAGCGCGAGGCGGCGATGGCGCTCTCGCGTACCGGCCCTGTCAACGGCTACTACCCGGCCTGGCTCGACCCGACGCGGCTCGCCTTCCAGGGCTCGCCGTTGGAGGGCTTCGACGCGAGTCACCCACTCACCGAAGACGGCGCGGTGCGTCTGGTCCCGACGCCCGGCCACACGCTGGGCCACCTCTCGGTCGTCGTTGAGCAGGGTGACCACCTCGTGCTGATCAGCGGCGACGCCACGTATTCGGAGCGAGCGCTGCAGGAGGGGGTGGTCGACGGGGTCGCCCAGAGCGCCCGGGCCCACCGGCGCTCGGGCGAGCTGCTGCGCCAGCTCTGCGAGCGCCACAAGGTCGTCGTCGCCCCGAGCCACGACCCAAGACCGCCGCCCGCCTGAACGCCGCGACTACGACACGACCATGAACACGTTCGGGCATCCGCGCTACGAGGTCATCCCCACCGGCAACGTCTACGACGGTCCCGAGCAGGTACGCCAGTACTTCGAGGACACCCGACCAGCGCAACGAGCTGATCGCCGTGCACCACACCGACGCCGGAGTGATCGTCGAATTCATGCTGATGGGCACCCATTTCGGGCCCCTGCGTGGGATTCCGCCGACAGGAAGGGAGTTCAGCTGCCGCTCGGTTGCGTTCTTTCTCTTCGAGGGCGAGGATCTCGTCTGCGAGCGCGCATACTTCGACGCCGCCACGATCCTCGGTCAGCTCGGGCTGATCGAGCCTGCCCCCTCCCTGCAAGAAGGAGCCACCGAATGACCGACCGCGAGACCAACCTGGCCATCATCGAGCGTTTCTACGCTGCCTTTGCGGCGGGCGACGGGGAGACGATGGCCGCTTGCTATGCGCCCGACGTGCGCTTCTCCGACCCGGTCTTTCCCGACCTGCGGGGAGCCGACGCTGGGGAGATGTGGAAGATGCTCACCGGCACCCCCGGCGAGCTGGAGATCGAGCTGCACGAACACGATGCCGACGAGCACAGCGGCAGCGCCCACTGGATCGCCCGCTACGAGTTCACCGAGACCGGCCGCGACGTCGTCAACGACATCGCGGCCACCTTTGCGTTCCGCGACGGGCTGATCAGCGAGCATCGCGACCGCTTCAGCTTTCACGCCTGGTCAAAGCAGGCGCTCGGGCCGCCCGGCCTGCTGCTGGGGTGGACGCCGATCCTCCGCGCGGCGGTGCGGCGCAAGGCCGGGGCGCGGCTGGCCGAGCACCTAGACTTAGCAGCGTGAGGAGTGGCATCGCGCTCGCGTTAGCGCTCGCACTCGCGCCTTCGGCGCTTGCTGCGGATGGGGACTTCCCGCCTCGGCAGTTGCTCGAGACGGGGCCGCACGTCTCCCGCGACTATGCCGTGCAGGGCATGTGGTGGGCGCAGCCCTACTGCGGGCCGATCGCGATCGATGCCGCTCCCGGCCGGCCGCGCGCCCTCAAGGTCGCCCCGGGGCGGCGGCGGATCCGGATCGTCTACCGCACGACACACAGGCCGGCCTTCGTTGCGGTCGAGGTCTACGGCAGCCGTGTCTCGCAGCACGCGCGCCGCGAGCGCCTGCGCCCGCGGCGCGAGGATGGCGAAGTCGTGGCCTGGGTCGTCTCGTTCAAGGCGAAGGTGCGCGGCGAGCTACGCGTGTTCCCGTTCGTCGGCTGGGACGACCACCGTGGCTGTGGCCAGGAGTTCGTCGAGTCCGCGTACCGCTTGCGCTCGCGTTAGTCGCGCACCTCTGCCTCGAGCGCAGTGACACAGTCCGTCGGTGCCTTTTCGTCGGTCGACGGGGCGCCGGAGACCGTGTCGGCAGGCTCGTTCTGCCCGCGTGAGAGGTAGATGAACGGCAGGGCGCAGGCGGAGATGCCCGCGCCGATCAAGTAGGAGCTGGCGTAACCGTTGACGTCGGCGGCGCGGCCGAGCAGCGGCTGGCTCGCGACCCCGCCGGCCGATCCCATCAGCGAGTCGAACGAGAGGATCGTGGCCCGCTGCTCGGAGGGGATGAGGCCGTTCAGGTAGGCCTGGCGAATTGGCTGGGTCGCCGCGAACAGCAGCCCCCAGACGACGATCATCGCGATCACGCCGCCGAATGAGTCGATGGTGCCGATCGCGATCAGCGCCAGGGTGCTGACGCCGGTCGCCACCAGCAGGGCCGTGGTTCGACGGTGGAACCGTCGGCGGATCCACGGCGCCACCAGCCCGCCGAGGATCTGCGACCCGGCGACGATCGCCGCCACGAGCCCGGCGATTCCGTATGCCTCAGGGTCCCCGTAGAGCTCCAGGAGGTAGGGCTGCAGCGCGTAGAAGACGTAAATGCCGATCCCCCCGAGAAAGACCGACGAGACCATCAGCCACTTCACCGCGGGCACATGCCAGCCGCCCTCGATCGAGGCGCTCGCGATCTCGCGCATCTCGGCCCGCACGCCGGTCCCCTTTTTCGGCGTGAAGCCCACGTCGTGCATCAGCCTGAACGCGATCACGAACATTCCGACGAGCACCGCGGCACGAACGAGAAATGGCACTCCCAGGTTCGTGATCTGGGCGATATAGCCGCCGCCGACGGCACCGGTCAGCATCGCCACGCCGCCGACCGTCTGAGCGCGTCCGAAGACGCGCTCGAGATCCCCGGTGAACCCCGTGGCGTCGAGCGCGTCGACCAGCCACGCCTCGATCGCGCCGCTGAAGAACGTGAAGCCAAGCCCGAGTCCAACCGAGACGATCGCCCAGAGATAGAACGAGGCCTCGACCTGCCACAGCAGGTAGTAGAGGATGGTCGTGGCAGTGAGGGTCACGGTTCCGAGCAGGAACGAGGCCCGGCGTCCGACCGTGTCGGCGACGATCCCGGTCGGCACCTCGAAGACCACCATCCCCGCGGTGAAGAACGCGTTCGCGGCGAACGCCTCCAGGTTCGACAGTCCCGCGTCGAGCAGGAAGATCGTGTTGATGCCCCAGATGAACGACGCGGCGAGGGTGTTGCCGAACTCGAGCGTCAGGTACGTCCGCTGAATCCTCGCGGGAGTGGGCATCTATTCGTATGAGAGTGCTTCGAGCACGTCGAGCTTCGACGCTCGGCGCGCCGGGCCGATCGCGGCGATCACCCCGGCGACGACGCTCAGCAACAACAGCATGATCAGGGTGCCGACCGGGATCGAGAGGGTGAAGCCCTCGTCGGCGAGCGGCCGGGAGATCATCACGGCGAAGACGACGCCCAGGATCGCGCCCAGTACGGCGCCGATCAGGGCGGTGATCACCGCCTCGTAGCGCACGATTCGGCGCACCTGGCGCCGTGAGGTGCCAACGGCGCGGAGCAGGCCCAGCTCGCGGGTGCGCTCGTGGATCGAGAGCGCGAGCGTGTTGACGATCCCGAACAGCGAGACGATCACCGTCAACATCAGCAGCGCGTAGATGATCCCCAGCAGCGCGTCGAGCTGCTCGCCGATCGAGTCCTTGAGCTCGCCCTGGTCCAGCGTTTCGATGGTCTGAAACCCGCCGGAGAGGACCTCGTCGATCTGACCGCGTACGGCGCCAACGTCCGCGCCCTCGGCGAGGTTGACGAAGATGTTCGTGGCCGAGGTGCCCTCTCCGTATGCCTGGGCGTTCTCGTCGGAGGCGGCGTAGTCGCCGATGAAGTCGGTGTTGTCCTTGAAGGTCCCGGTGATCGTGTAGGGGATCACTTCGCCGGAGGCGGTCGTGGTGTCGAAGCTGTCCCCGACGCCGAAACCGTGCTCATCGGCCCAGCCCTCGTCGGCGACCGCGTCGTTCGGTCCCATCGAACGCAGCAGCTCCGGTGAGCCATCGGTCCAGTCGAGGGTCAGCACGTCCGCGGCGGTGCCGGGGTTGATCAGGCTGAGATAGCCGCCGTCACTCCCGGTGTTCTCCACGATCGCCTGCGTGTAGCGGTAGGGCGAGACGGCCTGGATCCCGTCGATATCGCTGATTGCCTCGCCCGCTCGAACCGGGATGTCGGTGAAGCCGTCCGTGTGGGAGAGGATCAGGTCGCCGGCCAGCGTTTGGTCGATCGCGTCGTCGATCGAGCCGCGGATGCCCGCGGCGAAGACCGAAACGAACGAGACGAGCGCCAGGCCGATCATCAGTGCGGCGGCCGTGGTGGCGGTGCGGCCCGGGTTGCGGATCGTGTTCTCGCGGGCGATCTTGCCCGGGGTTCCCCGCAGGCGCTCAAGCGGACGGCCGACGAACGACGCCATCGGCGTCACCAGCTGTGGGCTGAGCAGGGTCACGCCGATGAACACCAGCCCGGCGCCAACGCCAATCCACAGCTCGCCCGGCGAGATCGCCCCGAAGACGCCCAGGAGCATCGCCGCGCCACCGAGCACCGTCATCGCGCCACCGGCCGCGGTGCGCCGGCCGCGGCCCCTTGTCGTCTCCAGCACCGCACCCTCGCGCAGACCGGTAATCGGCGGGACCCGCGTGGCCCGCAACGCGGGGAAGAGGGCCGAGACAACGGTGATCGCGGTCCCGAGCGCCAGCCCGAGAATCACGGTGCGCGGCTTGAAGACGAGACCCGAGCTGGGCAGATCGATGCCAACAGCGGCCAGCAGTGACGAGACCCCCTCGGCAAACCCGATGCCTGCGACGACGCCGATGATCGAGGCCAGCAGCCCCATCACCAGCGCCTCGATCGTGACCGAGCCGACGATCTGGCGGCGCGAGGCGCCCAGGGTGCGCAGCATCGCGAACTCGCGGGTGCGCTGGGCGACGATGATCGAGAAGGTGTTGAAGATCAGGAAGGCGGCGACGAACAGGGCTACGCCGCCGAAGATCAGGAGCGCGATCTTGAGGAAGCCCGTCAGCTCCCCGATGTCGTCCTGCTGGCTTTGGACATTCTCCAGCCCGGTCTCGGCCTTAAGGGTGTCGGGCAGAACCGCCGTGAGGCTCTGTGCGAGCTGCTCGGGCCTCGTCTTCTCGTCCGCCGCAACGATGATCTGGTCGAACTGGCCGACCTTGCCGGTGATCCGCTGGATCTCGGGCAGGTCGATCACTGCAAAGGTCGCGCCGCCGAACGAGTCGATGTCGCCCAGCGTGGCGATGCCGACGAGCGTGTACGCCTTCGCCTCCTCCTTGCCCGAGATCGTCACCTGGTCGCCGATCTCGAAGCCCTCGTCGTCGGCGCTCGCTTTGTCGATCGTCACCTCGTTTGGGCCCTCGGGCGGGCCACCCTCCACGTAGGTGAGCGGGTCGAAGCGATCCGGTCCGCCGGCCGAGAAACCCAGACTGGGAGCGCCGTTGCCGCCACGCGGCTCGCCGTCGGCCCCGATGATCGCGGTGCCTGCGTCGGCGATCGTGCCCGAGGCGATGCCCACGCCGCGCACTCGCTCGACCTCATCGAGAATCGAGGCGTTAAACGGGGGGGTGGTGCCGTCGTCCTGCTCGACCGCCTCGTTGGTCGAGATCACCGCATCGACGCCCTCGTTGGCCTCGGTGAAGATCTCCTCGAAGGAACTGTCGATGGTGTCGGTGAGGACGTATGTGCCCGAGACCATCGTCACGCCGAGCACGATCGCGATCGAGGTCAGCGCAGCCCGGAACTTGCGGGCGCCGAGACTCTTGAGAGCGAGCGAGATCAAGCGGCTAGGCGAGCTGCTTCATCACGTCGAGGACCTCTTCGGCGCCCAGCGAACCCTCGTCGCGCACGATCCGGCCGTCGGCGAGAACGAGGATGCGATCGGCCGTCGCGGCCGCCGTGGCGTCGTGGGTGACCATCACCACCGTCTGGCCGAGCTGATCGACCGCGTGGCGCAGCAGCGCCAGGACCTCCTCCGACGAGCGCGAGTCCAGGTTTCCAGTCGGCTCGTCGGCAAAGACGACGGCGGGCTTGGAGACCAGCGCACGAGCGATCGCAACGCGCTGTTGCTGACCGCCCGAGAGCTGCGAGGGACGGTGGCTCAGGCGGTCGCCCAGGCCGACCGCGGCGACGATCTCGTTCATCAGCGCCTGGTCCGGGTCGCGGCCCGCCAGCTTCAGCGGCAGCAGGATGTTCTCCTCGGCCGTCAGCACCGGTAACAGGTTGAAGAACTGGAAGACAAAGCCGATCTTGTCGCGGCGCAGCTCGGTCAGCTCGTTATCTCCCAGTGCGCCGACGTCGGTGCCGTCGATCCTCACGCTCCCGGCGGTGGGCCGGTCGAGGCCGGCAAGGCAGTGCATCAGGGTTGACTTGCCCGAACCCGAAGGTCCCATGATCGCTGTGAAGTTGCCTGAGGGGAACTCGACACTGACGCCGTCGAGCGCCGTGACGGCAGTGTCGCCCTCGCCGAAGACACGAGTCAGATCACGCGCGATGACGATCGGGGTTCCCGGGGAGTCGGGCACGTGCTGGTCCTTCCAGTCGCTGGGAAGGGGCCGAGGCTAGCGAGCGCTCCGCAAGACGCATAGAGTGCGCCGATGCCAAATCACTCCCTCGCCCCACGCTCCGCCCTGGCCATCGCGGTCGCCATCTCTATCGGCCTGACGGGCCTCTCGGCCTCGGCAGCAACGCCTGTGGCGGACTACAAGAACTTCCGGAGCATCAAGGGCCTGAAGCTGAACGGTGAGGCGGCGCGTGACGGTAGGAAGCTCAAGCTCACCGAGACCGTCGAGCAGACGAGCAGCGCTTTCACCAAGCGGCGCTCGCTGAAGACGACGCGATCGTTCTCGAGCCAGTTCCTGATCTCCCAGGAGGGTGGCGCGGACGGGCTGGCCTTCGTGATCCTCAACGGGCCGAAGAGCGTTCTTGGCGAGGGCGGTAGCGGCAACGGCTACCTGGGGCTGGAAAAGAGCCTGGCCGTGGAATTCGACCTCTTCCGATCGGACGACTTCGGCGATCCACCTCAGCCTCACATCGCCCTTCACGACGAGGGCGACCCGGGCGACCCGATCGGCGAGGCCGTTCCGTTCCCGCTGGGCAACGGCAAGGTGCGCGCGTGGGTCACCTACAACGCGAAGAACAAGCGGATGAAGATATATGCGAGCGAGGGACGCAGGCGCCCGAACCAGCCCCTGATCTCGGAGATCGCGAACCTGAGAGCCAAGGTCGGCTCGAGAAGTGCCCGCGTCGGGTTCACCGCGGCGACCGGCGGCCTCGCCTCCGTGCAGCACGTCCTCGGCTGGAAGCTCAAGCAGAAGCGCAAGCGCCGCTAGCGGCGGGGCGCCTGTAGCGTGGCGGCGTGCTCACCGCGATCGCCTATGGAGTAACCGCCTCGAGCGCGCTGGTGATCGGTGCGGTGATCGGGGCGCGCTGGGACCTGCCGCGCTACCTGACCGCGGCGCTGCTCGCGTTCGCCAGTGGCGCGTTGATCTCGGCGCTCGCCTTCGAGCTGTTCGCCGAGGCCTACGAGCTGGGCGGGGCGGCGCGATCCGGCCTCGGGCTGTTGGCCGGAGCGGCGGTGTTCGTGGTTGCGGACAGCAGGCTCGAGAGCCGCATGGGCGAGCATGCGCGCAGCGGCGGAGGCTCGCGCTCGGTCGGATGGGCGCTGCTAGCGGGGGTGACCCTCGACGGCGTTCCGGAGAATGTCGCGCTCGGCACCTCGCTGGCGGAAGGCGCGTCGGTGAGCCTGTTGGTGGCTATCTTCGCGTCGAATCTGCCCGAGGCGCTTGTCGGGGCGACCGCAATGCGCGAGACGGGCCAGTCGAACGGTCGGATCGTCGGCATCTGGACGATCTGCGCGGCGCTGCTGGCGGTTGCCGTAGTCGCGGGAGACGCGATCGGCGCCGGGCTTAGCCCGGAGCTGCTGGCGATCACCCTCGGGTTCGCGGGCGGGGCGGTGCTGGCGTCGCTTGCCGACACCCTGATGCCGGAGGCGTTCAAGGCCGGCAAGCCCTGGATCGCGTTCGCAACCGCGGCGGGGTTCTTCGTTTCGTTCGTCCTCGCGGCGGGCGGGGGGTAGGCTTTTGCGGCGGCATGGGCAGGCCACAACACGCTGTTCGAGCCGGGCGGATAGTGGCGCTTCGCAAGTCGCGCATCCGGATTCTGCTTGCGCTCGCGATCGTCGGCTTCGTGGTGCCGAACGCGTTCGTGATCGCCTATACGGTGCAGGAGGGCTTCGCCATCGGCGACTACCTGGCGGAGTGGTTCGACACGTTGCCGAACGCGCAACTCAGCATCGACCTGGGCCTGGTCTCGCTCTCGTTTCTGCTGTGGGCGGGGTGGGATGCGGCTCGGGTTGGGGTGAAGCGCTGGTGGTGGGCAATCGTTGGCACCTTCACGGTGGGCATCTGCTTCGGCGTACCGCTCTACCTCTGGCTGCGCGAGCGCCGGCTCGGATCAACCGCTGACGAGAAGCAGGCCGTGCCAAGTTCGGCACCCGCCTAGCCCCGCGTGCCGGGCGGCTAGCGCCACGGTTCTGGCATGAGGCTCGCGCTCGAACCGCCACCGTTCGCGCTCGCAGCACCGTTTAGCGGCGGAACTACGTGACCGAGGCGCCAGCGGTGGCGAGGGCACTCGCCACGCACGATCGCACCACTTCGGCTGGGTCGACCTTGAACAGCTCAGGTGGGGCGTCGGGCTCGGCCTGGCGCATGCCGACGCGGATGCGTGCGAGGTGCATCGCCCCGAGGGTCTGGGTCCAGAGCAGGTTGGCGGTGTAGTCGGGGTCGGCGACGGTGAAGATGCCGGCGTCGGCGCCGTCGCGCAGGATGCGTGCGAGATGGCCGATCGGCCGCGCCATGCCGGCGCCGAGGCGCAGCCATACGGACTCCGAGACGACCCCCTGGAGCTCCAGGGCAGGGCGCTGCATCAGTGAGAGCGACGAGTCGAGAAAGGCCGGGTAGCGCTGGCAGAACAAGGCGAAAGCCTCGGCCGTGCGCTCGAGCCGGAGCACGGGATCCTCCTCGTTGGCCGACGCCGCTTCCAACGCGGTCCCGAGCTCGTCGAGATAGTCGGTGACGGTGAGAACGAAGAGCTCCTCCTTGGAGGAGAAGTGGCGGTAGACGAGCCCACGCGCGATCCCGACCGCCCGCGCGATCTCCTCGATCGGCGCCTGCTGCATCCCGCGCTCGTCGAACAGCGCCCGCGTCGCCGCCACCAGGGCCCGTTCGCGAACGATGCGGAGCGGCTCCTTCTTCGGCTTTGTGCGCGTGCTCACAGTTAGAGCGTAGGCGAACCGGGTACATTCTGAGAACCAATGGTTGACACATGTTCTCATCCGGGCTTCGCCGCAGGTCTCCAGCATGGCTGAACGGGGCGCCATACCGAAGGTCCCGAAGCTCCAGCGCCGCGCGCTCGACGCGATGCGGGTGCTCTTCAACCCGCTGCTGCCCGACGACTACCTCGAGATGATCAATCCGCTCTGGTCGACGCGCGAGCTGCGCGGCCGGATCGAGCGGATCCACCCCGAAACCGACGACGCGGTGACGATCGAGATCCGCCCGGGCTACCAGTGGGAGCGCTACGAACCCGGGCAGTACCTGCGGATCGGCGTGGTCGTCGACGGCGTGCATCACTGGCGCGCCTACTCGCTCACCTCCGACCCCGATCGCCCCGACGGCTTCATCTCGATCACGCCCAAGCGCGTCGAGGAGGGGGTCGTCTCGCCCTTTCTCACCAAACAGGCCTCGCCCGGCGACATCGTCCGCCTCGGCGGGGTGGAGGGTGTCTTCAAGATGCCGGACCCCGCGCCTGAGAAGGTCCTCTTCATCTCGGCCGGCTCGGGGATCACCCCGATCATGGCGATGCTCCGCCACCTCGACCGCGCCGATGAGTGCCAGGACGTTTCCTTCATCCACTCCGCCCGCCAGGAGGATCTGGTGATCTTCGGCGAAGAGCTGAAGTCCGTCGACGATCGTCATCAGGGCTTCAGCCTCCACCTCCAGATCACCGGCCGCGACGGTCGCATGGGCCCCAGGGACATGGACAAGCTCTGTCCCGACTGGCGCGAGCGCGAAACCTTTGCCTCCGGACCCGGCGAGCTGCTCGACGACCTCGCCGAGCACTGGGAGCACAACGGCGACCCCGACCGCTTTCACTTCGAGCGCTTCCAACCCGTCATCGGCGGCGATGCCAGCGGGGGCGCGGGTGGGACGATCAGCTTTTGCAAGTCCGACGTCGAGACCGAATGTGACGGCGGCACGCCCATCCTCGTCGCCGGCGAGGAGGCCGGGATCGAGATGCCCTTCGGCTGCCGGATGGGGATCTGCCACACCTGCGTCGGAAAACTGCGCTCGGGGCAGGTTCGCGACCTTCGTACCGGGGAAGTAACAGGCAACAACGGCGAAACGGTGCGCACCTGCGTGAACGCCCCTGAAGGGGCAGTTGAAATCGAACTATGAGGAGCACGACTTGACCACCCAAGCCCAGAACCACCCCGACAACACCTTCGCCGACGGCTCCGAGATCCCGAGTCCGCTCGCGCATCTGAGCGAGGAGCAGATCGAGGAGCTCGCGAAGGAGTTCGACGCGATCCATGACGAGGTCTACGCCGACCTCGGCGAGCACGACCGCCGCTACATCACGGCGATGATCGAGCTGCACCGGCGCCTCGCGGTGATTGCCCGGGTGCTGATGCTCGGCGCCAAGTACCCGCCGTTCATGGCCGCCGGGTTCGTCGCCAACTCGGCCGCGAAGATCCTCGAGAACATGGAGATCGGCCACAACGTGATGCACGGCCAGTGGGACTGGATGAACGACCCCCAGATCCACTCCTCGACCTGGGACTGGGACACCGCCTCGACCAAGGAGGCGTGGAAGCACTCCCACAACTACGTCCACCACACCTTCACCAACGTCCGCGGCAAGGACAAGGACCTCGGCTACGAGATCATGCGGATCGACCCGCACCAGCCGTGGCACCCGGTCTATCTCGGGCAGCCGATCTACAACCTGATCCTGATGTCGCTGTTCGAGTGGGGCGTGGCCTTCCACGACCTCGACTTCGACGCGATCAAGTCCGGCGAGAAGCCGATGTCCCAGGTCAAGGACGAGCTGAAGGGGATGGCCGTGAAGGCCCGCACCCAGATCGTCAAGGACTACATCGCCTGGCCCGCGATCTCGGCGGCAGCCGCCGGCGCGGTGGACTTCGCGATCGGCCGCGACAGCAAGCGCGCTGCCGCAACCGCGCGTAAGACGTTTAAGCGGACCGCGCAGGCGAACGCGGCGTCGAACGTCGCCCGCAATCTGTGGTCCCACGCGATCATCTTCTGTGGCCATTTCCCCGACCAGACCTACACGTTCAGCCAGGCCGAGACCGAGAACGAGAGCCGCGGCGGCTGGTACGTGCGCCAGCTAGTCGGCGCCGCCAACATCGAGGGCGGCCCGTTCTTCCACGTCGCCTCGGGCAACCTGAGCTACCAGGTCGAGCACCACCTGTTCCCGGACATCCCGTCGTCGCGCTACGCGCAGATCGCGCCGAAGGTGCGTGACATCTGCGAGCGTTACGGCCTCCCGTACAACACGGGTCCGTTCATGCAGCAGTGGGGCATGGTCAACCGCACGATCCTGCGCCTCGCCTTCCCGGGCGGCAAGCCGCGGCCGAAGCCGGGCGCCTACACCGGTGACATCGACGGCCGGATCGGCGTCGGCACTCCGTCAAACGGCAACGGCTCCGGGCCGAAGAAGACCAATGCGCCGACGGGTCCCGACGGCTCGGGCCCCGAGCAGCACGACGACGGCGTGCGTGTCGACGTACCGGAGCGCAAGTCCAACGGCGCTAGCTAGGGGCTCGGGCGAGAACCTAGCCCCAGGCAAGGCCGCCGAGCTGCGAACGGCGGGGCCCGTCGATCGCGGGCGCTTCGCCGTTGCGCTCGGGGTCGGCCCCGAGCCAGGCCGCGATAACCGCCGCGACCCGCTCCGCCGACAGGTTCGGATGGACGCTGACGCAGAGAAGGGTCTCGTTGCCCACCGCGAAGCGCAGCCCGTAGGCCGGGAAGTGCCTGTGGAGCTCGGCCACGAGCTCGCATGCCTCGCCCTCGGCTGCGGCCGCGAGGAGCTGCACGTGACCGCTCGCCACGACCACCTCGAGCACGGGGCGGACCCCCAGTTCGTCCGCTTGGCCGAGGCGCACGACGTCGCCGAAGTTGATCGTGCCGGCGAGCATCGGGACGCTCGTCAGGATCGCTTGGTCGGCGTCGGCCGGGTCGGGCAGGGCGCTCAGCACCTCCGAGCAGACCGGGATGTCGTGGTCGATTACGGGGACAGCGACTCGTGTCGTCGCGCTGGTGTTCAGGCTTGTATTCATCACGAACGCACGTTCGCAATCGGCCCGGACGGAACGCCGGCGCTGCAACGAAAATTGCAAGAGGGCGGCCCGATCGCTTTCCGGGCGGCTTGCACGGTGTCGATAACGGGCGTAGGCTCGTATTTCATTCAACTGGGTTGGAGGGAAGTCCGTGGAAGCGAGCACCGCAGATACAGAGCTGAAGAAAAAGCACCGCGCAATGTGGGCGTCGGGCGATTACCCGTCGATGGTCGAGACGTTTTTGCTGCCGCTGGGCCCGCGCCTGGTCGAGGCGTGCGGGATCGGCCCGGGCATGAAGGTCCTCGACGTCGCCTCGGGCACCGGCAACGCGGCCATCCCCGCGGCCCAGACCGGCGCCGACGTGACGGCCAGCGACCTCACGCCCGAGCTGTTCGACGCGGGACGCGAGCGCGCGAGCGCCGCAGGAGTTGAGCTTGAGTGGGCCGAGGCCGACGCGGAGAACCTGCCGTTCGACGACGAATCGTTCGACGTCGTCATGTCCTCGATCGGCGTGATGTTCGCCCCCCACCACCAGGAGTCCGCCGACCAGCTGGTCCGGGTCTGCAAGCCGGGCGGCAAGATCGGCCTGCTGTGCTGGACGCCCGACGGCATGCTCGGTGCGCTGTTCAAGCTGATGGGCGGCTTCGCGGCGCCGCCCCCGCCCGGCGCTTCGCCGCCACCGCTGTGGGGCGGGCCGGATCACCTCGCCGAGCTGTTCGGCGAGCGCGTCCGCTTCGACACCCTCGAGCGCGAGCCGCTCGTGATCACCGCGTTCGATCATCCGCGCGACTACGGCGAGCACTTCAAGGCGAAGTACGGGCCGACGATCGCGGTCCGCGGCAACGCCGAGAAGGAGGGCCGCGCGGAGGAGTTCGACGACGCGCTCGACGCCTTCTGCGACGAGTGGAACAGCGGCTCCGACGACGACGCACGATTCGAGCAGGACTATTTGGTCGCTGTGGGGGAGCGCGCCTAGGGGGGCGACGCCCGTCGCTCGCGAGGGGCGCCCCAGGCGCCTATGCCCGAGGCCGGGGCTGTATGCGCCGATGCGCACGCAGCCCCGGTTTCAACCCAGAATCGGTGTTCCCCGCCGCGAGGCGATACCTTGGCGCGCATGCTGCGCGGCCCGACAATCGCCCTCGCCGTGGCGCTGCTCGCCGCACTCGCTCCGACCACGCAGGCGGCCAGCACTCCGGTGCCGATGGAGCAGTTCCGCGGCCTACCGCCGGCCGCCAAAGCCGACGTCTCGCCCGCGGCGAAGCAGCTGCGCGATGAGTTGCTCGGCCGCCGCTGGCGCAACCGCCGTGTGGTGACGCTGAACTGGATCGGCGTCTCGTCGTTCATCGTCACGATTCGCCGGCACGTCCTCCTATTCGATGCATGGGAGATCCTCGGCCTGCACGCCGATTACATGCCGATCGGGCGCGAGGAGCTGGCCGGGCTCGAGCCCGAGGCGATCCTCCTCGGCCACGGGCACTTCGACCACGCCGGCGACGCGGGCTACGTCGCGGGCCGGGGCGGGGCGGCGGTGCTCGCCTCGTACGAGCAGTGCGGCGAGGTCAAGGAGGATGCCGCGGCCGAGGGCAACGCGGAGAACTTTCGCTGCGTGATCACCGGCTCGCAGACGACGCCGGCGTTCGGTGCGCGTCGCAGGGTCCGCCTGTTCCGCGACCTGCCGAAGATCACCGTGCTGAAGGGCGTGCACTCGGCGCCCGGGCCGCCGTCTGAGCGCAACCCGGCGGATCCGTTCCTGCCCGTGTTCGACCCGGCGCCCTACATCGAGCACCTCAACACCGACCCGGCCGAGATGCTGCGCTTCATCGACTACTTCGGCGATCCCGAGGGTGGGACACGGATGTACCACTTACGGCTGGGGCGGTTCACCCTGCTGTTCGGCGACTCGGCGGGGCCTCTTCATGAGCACAAGCGCCTGCGCGTGAACCTCGGCCGTTTGCCCGGTTGCGTCGATGTCCTGGCCAGCGCGATCCTCGGCTTCGACCAGCCGGTTGCCGGGCTGGCGGCGCCGCGCCGCTACGTGCGCCGCGCGAAACCCAAGGTCTTCCTGCCCACCCACGGCGACGCCTGGGCGCCGGTGATCTCAGGCGGCCAGGCCGCCTACCGCGATGAGCTGGCGGCACAGCTCGCGGGGCTTCGCAGCCGGCCACGGGTCGACTACCTGCTCGACCCGCAGGACTACATGAAGGCGCGCAGCTACCGGGTGGGGGCGAACCGCTGGGGTAAGGCCGTGCCGGGTTCGCACTGCGCGAGGCGTTAGGCGGAGGTCTAGCGAAACAGCGTCCGGTCGTCCACAGCGGAGATGAAGGCGAGGCGTTCTCGCGCCGTGGTCACGCCCATAGTCAGCTCTAGGGTGCGCTTCAGGGGATGGGGCGACGCAATGATCCTCTCGTTGCGCGCGATGAGTTGCCGGACCTCTGCCTCTGTGGGTCGTCGGTTGCTCTTTTGGAGATTGCAAGAAGAGCAGGCCAGAACGAGATTCCATGGGGCGTTCAGGTCTGGGGCATCGTCCCACTGGGCCCGCGTCATGAATGAGAACGGGAACACGTGGTCAACGTGGACGTCGCTCTCGACGAGTGGCTCCTTGCAGTAGAAGCAGCGCGCGTGCTGGAACCCTTGGAGTGCGGGTCGCAGTCTGGTGATTCCAACCCGCTTGCGCTTACTGACGAGGGTTGCCCCGTCATCGGATAGCTCGAAACCCTCACCTACAAGCGACCGGCCGATCTCGGCATCGAAGCTCGCCTCAACGATGGACCAGCGTGCGTCAAGTTCGGCCTCGAGTTCGGGCAAGGCGTCGACGAGACCGGCAAGTTCAGGCGAGAGCGCGACCTGGCTGGCGGGACCGCGGCCCTCGATTCGGTAGAAGGTGTGGCCGACCTCGCCGATGCCGCGCACGTTGTGGAATTTCTGCATCACCATTGCGGGAATCGATGCGGCGGCAGCTTCCGTAAGGCGCTCGGTAGGCGAGCTCTGTGCTTCGGATTCGCTCAGCCTCCTGGCTCAGGAGGGTTAGAAAGTCCCGCTCGCTCCGGATCGAACTCGGAGGCGCCTGCGGATATCGGCCGACCCGCGCGAGCATCGCCCTTGCGTAGCGGCGAGCCAGATCGTTCAGTGGCACGGCGTCTTGCCCTTCGCGCACCAGTTCGAGCAAAGCCGAGGCGAGGGCGAACTTGTAGGTCCGCGAATTGGCGCCCATGAGGACCGCGGTTCGCCAAGAAGTCGCCGGAGTGGGCTCGGAGCGGTAGAACTCCATCCCGCGAATTATCTACGAGGAGGAGACCCTGGGAAAGCTAGTTCGAGATCGGATCCCGGAGCTGATCAAGGATTCCGGCCGGAAACCAAGCGTCCGCGTCCTTTCGGATGCGGAGTACATGGACGCGCTTTTGGACAAGTTGCTGGAGGAGGCCGGCGAACTGAAGGCCGCGCGTTCCGACGAACGGATCGAGGAGATGGCCGACGTTCAAGAGGTCGTGAACGCCTTGATGCTTGTACTCGGCCTCGATCGCGATGAAGTATGCGAAACGATGGATCGAAAACGAACCGAGCGCGGTGCGTTCGAGGAGAGGTTCTGGCTGTCTTGAGCACGAGCGAAATGAGCGCTTGGGGTTGGGCCGGTAACGCCTCCGACTACCTGTCCGCGAGTAGCGACGTTGTGCTTGACTCGCTCGCCGAGCATCATCGGGGTCTCCTCGGAGCCGAGCCGTCAGGGAGTCAGGTTCGCGCTTGGCAGTCGACAGACTCATTGCTTCGTGCAGCCCTCGCCCACGCGAACACACATCCACACTGGCGGCAACGGGACGACTCCAGCGAGCACCACAGCTGCGGGCCGCAGCTCGCCTAAGGTCGCACGCTCGCCTCGCGTTCTCAATGAGCGACGGACCGCGCGGCGTGGGAAGCGTGAGCGATCGGATTGGCGGTGTGGCGAACACACAAGCGCTCCCAACTCAGGAAGACTCAACCACTGACGCGGCGAGAGCTTGCCCGGCTGGAGCGGGCAGCGTATCAGGACACAGAACTTGAGACCCTTCTTCTCGAGCTCGATCAGCTGCGCGAGCCGGTCGATGCCTTAAAGCGGGTGATTGATGAGCTCCGCGATGGACGAACGGAACCCCCAGGACTGTTGGAAGACGTCATTGAGGACGCAACAGCTATCTCCGCAATGGCTGACGCCCAGGATGAGGTCGACAAGAACAACCTGAGGTGGGGGAGTCACTCGGTGCTGCGATATCAACGTGCCGAAACTGATTGGGACGCGATCGACCGCGCGTTGAGATGGACGCGGCAGCTGCGGCAGCTCCTACAGACCGATGTCCCGACGCCGCTGCGTCGCCTGGTTGAACGAGGTCGCGCCGACGTGGACGCCGACGAGCTGGAGGCCGCGCTGGTGGTTTACCGACAGGCGCACGAGACCCTCACGGCACGCTTCGCGGCTCGTAGGCAGAAGGAACTCCGGGCGCTCCGCTTCAACTGAGCCGCTGGGGGTTTTCCTTGCAACCGCCGACGAAATGTTTTCGTCGATGGACAGATTGGGTGAGTGGACCGATTTCTATCGAGCGAAGGAGCAGTTGAAGGAACTCGGCTGGGCGCGCTTTCTCAACAATCTGATCGCGGCACCTGTTCCCAGCGAGCGAGTTGCGACAGAAGCGGAGCGCGCCTACTGGACTGCCCGGCTAGACCTCTACTTCGAAGAGCATCCAGAGATCGGCGACTTCAGGGGGCGCTCGCACGAAAAGCTGATCAAGCGGTTCGCGGAACTCGATCAAGCCACACTGCGCGCCTCAACTGACCGGATCATTGCGGCGTGTAATGCCAACCGCCCTACCCCCGTCGCGATGGAAGGCTCGGAGATCGGCCTCTTACAGCGTGAGGCAAAGAAGAAGAAGCGCCACCTCCCGGTTCGCAAGCTCCTCCAAAGGCTGCCTAACACACTTCCCAAGCTCAAACCGTGTTTGATGATGAGCCCCCTAACCGTAAGCCACTATCTATCACCGGATCATCATTTCGATCTGGTGGTCTTCGATCGAGGCGTGCACCGGTCGAGCGCTCGCGGGCATCGTGCGAGGTGTTGAAGCCGACGGTGCCACTTACCACTCGACGCCAACGGCTCGGGATCGGGATCGGCTCCGCCAGCAGGTGCTGGAGAATCTCGGCTGGCGAATCCATCGGATTTGGTCGTGGGACTGGGTGCGGGAGCGGCACCGCGAGGTCGCGCGTCTGCAGAGCGCGATCAAGGCGGCGATAGACGCGGCGGGCCCCGCCGCACCACAGGCCTCTCTCGAGCTTTCCAATGAGGCTGATCCAGCCATTGAGCGCGAGAAGGAAGAAGTTCTCGTAAACGAAGTCCGCGGGCCGCACGACGCTGTGGAACTACCTTGGGTCGTGCCTTATGAAGCCGCCCCCCTGGAGGGATTCTCAACCCACCTCGAGATGCACGAGCCGGCCGCGCGACCCATTCTCATGAAAGCTCTGGATGCTTTGATGGAAGTCGAGTCCCGGTCCACCATGACTACGCGATCAAGCGAATTGCTGAATCTCAGGGAATTGCGCGGCGTGGACCGTTGGCGGGCAGCTGTCGAGCACGTCGGCCTTGCGGCGACGAGGTAGCACGTGCTCGAAGCCGATCGTGCAGACACGGCGAGCCGCCCGAATTGAGTCGCGCGCGGCGCCCTCAACCTGACGCGGATCTACCGATTTCGCTGTGAAGGTCGACGGATTCGCCTCGGCGGGCGAGGATCGACTCGCTCGTCCTCACCGGTGCTGCGAAACGCGGTGAGCTGGACGAGCTCTCCATCCGCGGCCAGCCCCGAACCCTCGGAGCCGTTTCCGTCGAAGCGCAGGTCTTCTCCGAGGCCGATTCCAGGACGGCGCTCGACGTGGTTGTCGAAGGCCAACTCGAGGAAGCCTTCGGCCTCACCGCGGCTAACCCGCGGTCGAGCCTGAATCTCCAGCGCGTCCAGCGCGTAGCCCTGAACCAGGGCCGCATGCAGGTCTGTGAAGACGGAGGCACTGGAGACGAGGTCGAGGACCGAGATGCGGTCGCCGATGGCGACAAGCGCGCCGACCTGGTCGGCGCGCACCTTCACGGCCGCGTTCATCTCGTTCAGCCGTCCGCGGTGGCTTTCGTAGACGTCATGCATCGCGCCGGTCTGCGATCGCACCCCGTGTCGCATTGCCTTGGCGTCCACGTCGCTCCACACTCGCGACTGGTCGGCCCGGGCCTCGCCACCCGCGCGAAGCGATCCACGTGCCTGCCGAGACTTCGCGAGGCGCAGTTCGGGATAGGCCGCCTGGGGAGCGCGCTCAAAGACCTCGCCGTGACGTCGGCCGTCCCACCGTCCCTGCTCGACGCAGCTCACCGGGATCGAAGTCTTGGCGCCCGCCGCCACGAGAACGGTTACGTCGAGCGTGCGGTTCTGTTGCGCGCCGAGCACTTCCTCGCCCTCGAACAGGAGCAGCGGGAGCGGGGTGGGGTTGTCGACGACGAGGTCGCGGACGGAGGCGCCACCCGCCAGCTCGGTGATCGTCGCTCCATGGGCGCGACCGTCGGCAAACGAGGTGTACTCGAGCTTTGGCTCGGGGCCGACGATCGGAAATACGGTGAGTGAGCCCGCGACGTCGGGATCGCCGAGTGTGAGCTCGCCGTGGAGGAGGTCGCGGAGCGGAGGGGGGGCGGGGAGGTGGTCGGTTGAAGTCGTCATGACGGGTGAGTCGTGCGTTGATCGGGTTTCCTGACAAGCCTCAAGAGTTCGTCAGGTCCGAGCAGCCCGCGCCGACTTCAGGGGCGCATGAAGCTCAAAACGACCACCCACCCCCTGACGATCTCCCACGACCTCGAGCTCGACTACGTCTCAGCGCTCGAGCTGGGCACGGTCGTCGACGGCCGGCCCGACGAGGAGTTCGTTGAGATTGACCAGAGCTGCGCTCTCGTTCGCCGCAGCGCCCGCGGGCCGGTGATCGGGTTCGTCGTCCAGGAATACAGCGACTACGAGATTCCGAGCGAGGTGCCGCTCTCGTTGGAGCATCGCTTCGAGGTGCCGGTCCTCGGGCTGCGGAAGGCGAACGTCGTCGAGATCGTCATCTCGGCTCGCGCGACCTTCGGCCAGCAGACTACGGCCGACGTCGCGTTCTTCGATCAGGCCGTCAACAACCAGGGAAGGCGCTCGGCCGAGTTCGGCTGGCGCGCGGCGCTCTCAACCGGCAACATGAAGGCCCATTTCGGCCTCGGATACACACTCTGGGAGTTGGGCCGATTCCAGGAGGCCTACCGCCACCTCCGCTACTACACCGAGCTTGCCCCGCACAACTCCTGGGCGTTGTGTTGGTTCGGAAAGGCGTGTGTGTCGCTCGGGCTCGAGGGCGAAGCCCGGGATGCGTTCGAGCGCGCGATCGCCCTCGAGGAGAGCGGCAGCTTCGAGACCGACGCCGACGAGCTCCTGCGCTCGCTGCGCCACTGATCGCCCGGTCAGGGAGGCGGGCGCATCTGCCGGCTTTGCGCGAGGTCCACGCAGACGACGCAGTACGGCCATGGCGGGTTCCACGGATAGCCGGTGACGTCCTTACCGCAGAGCGCCGTGTCGGGGTCGTCCATCTCGACGACGTGACAGAGCTCCTCGCCGAAGTCGCGAGGGCCGTCGGTGCGCTTGGGCTGTTCAACCGTCTTCGGCAAGGGCCGCGACCCTATCGCGGGTTTACTCGTCGAGCGTTTTCACGAACACGATGCAGAAGGCGAGAGCGGCCATGCCGCCGGCCACGATCCAGTCCGGCCCGAGCGAGAACACGTTGTTCCACGCTTGCTCTTGCGCGTATGCCAACGCGAAGACGATCACCGCCACAACGGAACCGGACAAGAGCGCTCTGGCGACGAGGCCAGCGAACGCGGTCCAGTCCGATCGGCTCACCGCTCGTCCTCGCGCTGCAGAGACAGCAGCTCACCCCAGATGTGCTGATAGACGCGGGAGCGCTCGCAACCCTGGCGATTGGCGACCGCGGACTTGAAGTTGTCGTAGTCGATGTCACTCGCAAGCTGGGCGAGGGCCGCGACCCACTCGGCTCGGGTGACAACGGCGCGGTGGCGATAGTCGGCCTGGTCGTCGGTCGTGATCCTCAGGATTGGGATCTGCTCGCGAAGCGCCTCGAGGTCGGCGCGTGCGCGAGCGCGGACGAGCAGCTTGTCGGGATCGCGCCGATGCGCGACGACGCTGTAGAAGCCTTGGGGGGTGAAGGTCCACACGGAGAGAGGGTCGGGGCGCTGCGGCTGAATCTGACGTGGCGGACGTCAGGTTCAGCTCCACAGGCGGACCTTCTCTCTACCCATGGATCTGCCCCGCCCAGCCACCGACCTCTACTTCGCCTACGGCTCGAACCTGAACCGCGCCGCGACGGGCTGGTGTGTCGCTATTGCGGCGAGCGTCGGGTGCGGCGCCCGATTTCGAATCACTACGACCCGGAGGAAGGGAAGTGGTTGCACACACCCTGGTTCGTGGGCATGCTCGGCGCCTGCTCGGAGTGCCATCGCCTTGGTCGCTGCGGGTGTCGGTGATGCAGGCCCTTGCCGTCTACTCGTGTTTCCGTGCGCACTCAATACACAGCGCGCTCTCGGGCGCCGACCTCAGACGGCGCTCCGCGATGTCGCGGCCGCAGTTGTCGCAGGTCCCATAGGAGCCTTCGTCGACCTTCGCTAGGGCACGTTCGATCCGCTGCTCGATCGCGTAGAGGTCATTCGCGACGCCCACGTTGGCGAACCGCGAGATCGCCTCGTTCGTCCCTTCGCCGATTCGCTTGCCGAAGCTGATTCCGCCGCCGGTCTCCGGTGGCTCGGTGAGCTCTTCGATGCGTGCCTTCACTTCGGCCAGGCGTGCGCGCAGGTCACGCTCGACATCGGCCAGGTTCACGAGCGCAGCCCTTCCTTCTCGTCCCACTCGAGCTCGCCGCCCTCGACCAGGGTCTTGACTCGACGCTGGAGAGCCGCTCGCTGCACGTGGGCGAACATGCCATAGGCGGGAGGCGGGTCAGCCAGATCGAGGTGTTTCTCCACCCAGAATCCTCGGGTTCCGTAGAGCAGTTCGGCGCAGGTCTCCGGGCTGAGCTTCTTCCAGGAGCTGTCCACCAGCTCGTGGATGGCCGTGTCGAGGTGCTCCACCACCTTGTCGACCCGCTTCGCGCCCCACTCCTTGATCGACGCCGACTTCAGGCCGTGGGACGTGCCGTCGCAGTGGGCGACGAACCCGCAGCGTGCGAGCTCCCGCGCCCGGCGTTGCTCGGCTTCGAGCGCCGTCTTGGAACCCTTGAACGGGCCGAGGTCCTCGTAAAGGTCAGGCCGCAAGCGCAGCCCGAACCGCTTCACGAGCCGGCCGCTCTTGTAGCCGCGGAGGTGCTGGGCGAGGCGCAGCTCCGGGTCGCGAGCGGACGACCCGACGTAGACCCAGGGAATCCGCGGGTCGCGACGCTTCCCGGCTTCGGGTTTCAACTCGATGACGTAGACGCGGGAAGGCATCTCGGGAACTCAGGCCCTATCGTGCGCGGGGAGGGGGATGGGGCCGATCAGCTTGGTGTGGAGATTGACGTTGGCGGTGGCACTCTTCGTCCTCGTGGGCGCCGCGGCGACGCCGCAGCCCGCCGAGGCCAAGCCGTGGCTCAGCGTCGACGGCAAGCGCCTGGTCAACAAGCGCGGCAAGCCCGTCCAACTCCGCGGCGTCAACCGCTCGGGCACCGAATACGCGTGCGCACAAGGATTCGGGTTCTTCGACTCGCCCACGCCTGACCAGCCTGACAGCCGAGCGATGGTGCGGGCGATCCGCTCCTGGAAGGCGAACGCGGTGCGGGTGCCGCTGAATGAGCACTGCTGGCTCGGGATCAACGGCGTCGCCGACGAGCTCGGCGGAGTCGAGTACCGGCGCGCCGTCGCCACCTACGTGAAGCGGATCCAGCGCGTGGGGATGTACGCGATCCTCGACCTTCACGTCGTCGGGCCGGGCTCGTATCCCGCCTCCCAGTCGGTCAACGGCCTGCGTCCGGCGCCCGACGCCGATCACGCGATCGACTTCTGGCGCTCGGTCGCGCAGCGCTTCGGCGGCAACCGCGGGGTCGTCTTTGACGTCTACAACGAGCCGAACGGCCCGATCGGCTGGCCCTGCCTCCGCGATGGCTGCCGGATCACCTTCGACAACTACGACCCGAATGTGCCCGACTACGACTCGGTCGGAACCCAGCGCCTCGTTCGCGTCGATCCGGCCGCGCGGGTGCGCGCAACGTGATCATGGTGCCCGGACTCGCGTTCTCGAGCGACCTGAGCCGCTGGCGCGAGTACCGCCCGCGCGACCCGCTACGCCGCCTTGCGGCCTCGTTTCACAGCTACGAGGAACCGCTCGGCGATTGCTTTGCCGAGTGCTGGCGGAAGACGATCGCCCCGCTCGCCAGGCGTACGCCGGTCGTAACCGGCGAGCTTGGCGACACCGACTGCAACCACGACCACATCGACAGCTTCATGCGCTTCGCCGATCGCCACGGCGTCTCCTACCTGGGCTGGGCCTGGGACGCGACCGAGTACGGCTACTGGGATTGTTCGAGCGGCCCGGCCTTGATCAAGAGCTACGACGGCACGCCGACCGCGTTCGGCGCCGGGTTGCGGGCGCACCTACGCGCCAGGGCCCGCTGACCTAACCGTGTAGCAACTGTGCTGACTTTGAGTTACGTGAGCCGGGTCACTTGAAATGGCGTACGTAGTGCCAAACTCTCGGCATGGGCGACGATCGGCCAAAGGCAAGGCCCGCCACCCCGGAAGAAGTGGCAGAGGCTTTGAGGGAATGCGGCTTGGAACGCGTCGAGGACCTCGATGTGCTTGATCCGTTGCCCGAGGGCACGGTCGTCCAGGACTTCGAGCCCTGGGGCGAGTTGATCGCCTCCTTCGAACGCTCTGCGCGGCCCGCTCCGACCCGCGGCTGATTTGCCGCGTACGGTCGAGCGCCCGCCCTACCGTCGGGCTCGCAAGCGCCTGGGATCGATCCGATGTGCGGAGCTCGACAGACAGCTCTGGGCTCCGACCATGGATTACGTCGTGGCCTCAATGGCTAACAGGTCAGAGGAGTTCATCGGTTCGGCAGCTGCTGGCTTTGCTTGGGTGCAGCTCACCGATTTCGAGGTTCTAATGCGAGTGGTTCCACACCAGGAACGGTTTGATCTCCTCAACGTTCGAGAACTCTGAGAATCAGATCACCTGATGCAGCCGCCGGCCCATCGCCGCCTGGCTCGAGCCGAACATCTCGCAGAGCTCTTCGAAGTCCCGCGTCGTCTCGCGGTAGTGGTGTTTCAGCAGCGCCGCCGGGATGCACAGCTCGGCCGCGAATGCGTTGGCCTCGTCCTCCTCGGGTGGGAGCGGCGGACGCTTGGCGCGGAGCTTGTCGTGGTCGGCCTCATCGGGGGTGATCACGCCGCGGCGGCAGAAGAGCGATTGCTGACCGGGCTTGTGCATCACCCAGTGGCCCAGCTCATGGGCCATCGTGAAGCGCTTTCGCCCAGGCCATTGCTGGGCCTCGGCGGCGTTGCACCAGATCTGGCGCTCGTCGACGAGGAGCAGGCCGGAGAGGGACTGGTCGGCCTCGAGCTGCGGGCAGCCGGGAGCGGCGGTCATGTCGTCGACCTCGACGACGTGCAGGCCGAAGCAACTGTCGACGATGTCGTCAACGGGGACGGGGAGGGTGCGTCCGTCCCAGAGCCACTCGGGCACGCTTTCGAGCACCGCCCGCGCTCTCGCCTCGATCCACTCCATCGCGCGCTCGATCGTATGCCCTGGCCTGGTCAACGGGCTGGGGTGATCGAGCGGGCGATCGTCGCCCAGTGGCGCAGCGTCTTTAGATCTTGCGGCGCTCCGGCACCCTTTGACGCGGTCGCCAGCTCGCCCTGCAGGCGGCGCTCGATGGCTTCGTGGTCGAGGAGGACACTTGCCAGCAGGTTGGCCAGCTCCCAGTCGTTCTCACGAAGCGCGAACGCAAACAGCGCGTAGAGGTCGTGTTGGCGCCTTCGGGCCATTCCATGCGCTGGTCGGGCTCGGGCATGCGAACCTGACCGGCGGTGAACGTCGCGCGCTGCGCCCTATAGACGGCCGTAAGCGACGTTCGGTGCGCTCAGGGGCCGCCGGTGAACAGCTCGTCCACCGCCGCGGCCTCGGGGTCGGACTCGGCTGGGCTCGCCTGGCCGGGGACCGTTTCCGTGTGGTCGCCGTAGGCGGGATCCTGCACGGCCTTCCGGGCGAAGGCGATCGCCTTACCCGCGTCGGCTTGGCCTGCGATCGCGATCCGGCCCGCGGCGCGCAGGCGCTCGGCGCTCTCGCCGAGGATCTCGCCGAGCGTGTCGAGGACCCGGTCCGAGACCCCCTCGGCCGGCAGCTTGCCGTTCTCCATCTGGTGGTAGTAGGCCTCGACGCGCGCCGTTTGCTCCGGGTGGCCGATGCCGGCCGCCAGCCGCTCGACGAGTTGGCGGCGTAGCAGCTCGGCGCGGTTTCGAAGCGCCGGGAGCAGCTCGCGCCAGCTCTCGGCGACCGACTCGTCGCCCCAGTCGGCGCTGATTCGCTCGGCCATCGCCTCCGCGCGCGAACCGGCGTAGGCCTTCGGGTCCCAGGCCTTGCCGGGCGAGCGCAGTAGATAGGCGTCGATCAGCGCCTCGAGCTCGCGACGGTCGGCGCCTTCGACCTGGGCCAGGTAATCGCGCGGGTCGGCCTTGCCGCCCGAGCTGTGATCGGCGATGTACTCGGATAGGAGGGTGTCGACGTCGGGCATTTCCTAGTCACTTTCCAGCTCGTCGCGCAGATCACTGCGAAAGCGGCTGGCGATCTGGTGCACGTTCTGGTCGCTCATCGGCGGATCGAGGTCTGGAAAGAAGGTATTGACCTTCTCCGCGGTCTCCTTCGCGGTGTAGCCCTCGAAGACGTAGTGGTCGACGACGGCGCGGTGGTGGTCTGCCTCAAGCGAGCCGTAGATGCGATCGACGCAATCCTGCGCATCCACCCTGCCGATCTCGCCCTGGTCGACCGCCGCGTCGGGTGCCCTGGGTCCTTTCTCGGAGTCATCTTCCTCGGGTAGCCGGTCGACCGGCTTGCGCGAGTCGTAGAAGTCGGCGATTCGCCTGGCGAGCACGCGCTTGATGAAGTTGACCGCCTCGCCGACCGCCTCCCCATCGAATCGCGCGCGGAAGACGTCACGGATCGTCTGCGCGGCCATGTCCTCGGCGTCGTCCCAGCTGGGCATCTTCGAGGAGGCGATGCGCGCAAGGTCGGTGAAGCGCCGGTTGGCGAACACGCCCAGGCCTAAACGCGCGGCGTCGAGGTTGCCGGCCTCGCGCGCCTTGGCCACGTAGTCGATCAGCTGCTCGTCCGGCAGCTTGGCCAACTCGTAGTCCTTCATCTCCCGAAAGCTCACCGCTGCATCCCCAACATCCCTTTGTCGCGACTCACGCAGTCGTTCTGACGCGGCCACGAGGCTCGGGCGAATCTACCGGGCGGGCGTCGGAAGTGCGGATTGATGCTTGGGCGCGCCACCACGCCTCCCGGCCTGGTGGCCCGTTGCTCCGCCTCCGTCCAGTGGCCCCTTACTCTGCTCCTCGTGTAGTAACGGGCCACTCGACGGGCAGGGGACGGGCGTGTTGAGGATCTGGCGCAGGTGCGCGATCAGGGCGGCACACCCTGCGCGTCACCCGTGAGCCGGGGCCTGGGATCTTCGCTAACCGTGGACCTCCAGGCGCGGATGGACGATCTCGAGAAGCGCTTTCGGGCGTTGCTTGACCGGGGTGGGCTCGACCAGCCCGACGAGGTCGAGCACGACGCGCTGGCCGAGGAGCTCGTCTTCATGTGGCACACGGAGAAGGTCGCGATCGTCGTCGAGCCCGATGAGGATGGGCCGACGCCGCCACTCTGAATGGACGCCGCCACTCTGAGCGAATAGTGCCGACGCGGCGCCCTCGTCGGGCTAAGACGTGACCGGCTGTACCCGATCTCCGACCATCCCTTCCGGGCAGCTCGTTGACAGGTGACTATTTAGTCACATATACTCTCCGGCATGGACGCGGTGTTCAAGGCCCTTGCCGACCCGACGCGCCGGTCGTTGCTCGACCGGCTCTTTGACGAGGACGGTCAGACGCTGAGCGCGCTCGAGGGTGCGCTGCCGATGACGCGCTTCGGGGTGATGAAGCACCTGCGGGTGCTCGAGGACGCGGGCCTGATCACGACACGGAAGCAGGGGCGCGAGAAGCTCCACTTCCTCAACGCGGTCCCGATCAGGCTCATCCACGACCGGTGGGTGAGCAAATTCGCAGAGTCGTGGGTCGCAGGGCTCAGCGGCCTGAAATCCGAGCTCGAGGAGGAGTAATGGACGAGTACAGGGTGATCGAAGGTACCGGCGCGATGACGGTGTTCGAGATCTACATCAAGACGACGCCGGAGCGGCTTTGGGAGGCGATCACAGACCCGAAGATGCGCGCCAAGTACAGCTTCGGGGTGGAGACGCACTCGGACTGGACCGAGGGCGCGATCTACAAGGGCGAGGTTCCCGGCGTAATCGAGATCGCCGAGGGCACAGTGCTCGAGGTGGACCCGCCGCGCCGGCTCGTGCAGAGCTTCAACGCGCTGTGGTCCGACGAAGTGCGCGCCGAGGGCGAGTCGCGCGTGACCTGGGAGATCCAGCCGGTCGGCACCTCGTGCCGCCTGCGCGTGACCCACGACCGGCTCGCCGAGGGCGCCAACAACGAGCTGTGGGGCGGCTGGCCGATGATCCTCTCCGGCCTCAAGACCCTGCTGGAGACGGGCGAGCAGCTCGACACCCCGGGTTCCCTGCGATACGAGAACGCCACGGGCTAGCCCTCCGGACCTGCTGAAGGGTTGTGGTGCCTGGGACCACCACAACCCTTCAGCAAACCCCTGGGGCGGGTGGGGCCTACCATGGGCCTATGTGCAGAAACATCCGGACACTCCACAATTTCGAGCCGCCCGCGACCGAGGACGAGGTGCATGACGCTGCGCTCCAGTTCGTCCGCAAGATCAGCGGGTCGACCAAGCCCTCGCAGGCCAACCAAGCGGCCTTCGACCAGGCCGTCGGGGAGGTTGCCGCGGCGACCATGCGCCTGCTCGACGGCCTGAGCACCAGCGCGCCGCCGAAGGACCGCGAGGTCGAGGCGGCCAAGCGCAAGGCCCGCGCCGCCGAGCGCTACGCGACGGCCTAGCCGCCGCGTAGGCGCACCCGGTGGCGGTCAGGCGGTGGCGAGCGCATCGACGGGTGCGGTCGCTGGCTCCACGCGCTTGATCCGAACCGGAGCGCCGTGCTTCGGGGTCATCGTCACGCCGCGCATAACGACGGGGTCGGGCTCCGGGCGCACAGCCTCGAGCTCTACGCGCTGGGTGACGGCGCGGATCACCTCGGCCATCTCGGCCTGGGCGAGGGCGGCGCCGATGCAGCGTCTGATCCCACCGCCGAACGGCAGCCAGGTGTACGACTCGACCTCCTCGTCGAGAAAGCGCTCGGGCCGGAAGCGCATCGGCTCGGGATAGAGGTCCTCGCGGCGGTGGACGCAGGCGATTGCCGGAAAGACCCGGATGCCGGCGGGAAGGTCGTAGCCGCAGACGGTCCGCGGCTCGGCCAGGGTGCGCTCGACCGCGTCGATCACGGGGTTGATGCGAAGGGTCTCGGAGACGACGGCGTCGAGGTAGGCGTCGTCCCCGGGGTCATCGCGAACGCGGTCACGCACCGCCGGGTTTCGCGCCAGCAGATCGAAGGCGAAGGCGAGCCCGGTGGCCGTCGTCTCGTGCCCGGCGGCGAGCAGGGTGAACAGCTCGTCGCGAAGCTCGACGTCGCGCATCGGCTCGCCCTCCTCGTCGCGGGCGCGAAGCAACAGTGAGAGCACGTCGGTGCGCTCGTCGAGGTCGGGCTCGTGGCGACGGCGCTCGATCTCCTCGTAGAGCCGAGCGTCGGCCTTCGCGAGCCGGCGCTTGAGTACGCCCCCGGGGCTGAAGCGCCCGGCGTCCACCCGCAGCCACTTCGGGGTAAACAGGAACGGGCCAAGGTCGATCACGGCGAGGAGGGCCGCGCGCAGGCGCTTGACGCGCGCGGGCTCGGTCACGCCGAAGACGGCGCGGCAGATCACCTCGAAGGTCAGCGCGCGCATGCGCTCGCGCATCGGGAACTCGTCGCCCGCCTGCCAGCTGTCGATCTCGCCCGCAGCGACGTCGCGGATCACGTCGCGAAACGAGCTGACGGCCGAGCCCTGGAACGGCGGCAGCAGGAGTTTTCGCTGGCGCATGTGCTCGGGACCGTCCAGCACTAGTACGGAGTGGTGGCCCAGCGCGGCGCTGAGCGGCGAGTTCGCCTCGCCCGCGAGCAGGCCGGACTGGTCGCCGGTGAACATCGACTTGATCTCGGCCGGGTCCGCGACGTAGACGCTGGTGCCGAAGACGACGAAGCGCACCGTGAACGCGTCGCCGTAACGTCGGTGCCACCCCTCGAGCGCATCGAACGGCGCGCGAAGGAGGGTGAGGGTGTTGAGGGCTGCGGGAGTGCGCGGGCCGGGAGGCAGGGCCATTCGCGGAGGATAGGCTCCCGCGCCATGCCTGACGAAACAGCAGCTCCACTGGCCGGCCGTACCGCGATTATCTCCGGCGGCAGCCGTGGGATCGGGTTGGCGATCGCGAAGAAGATCGCCGCCGACGGCGCCAACGTCGCCCTGATCGCCAAGACCGCCGAGCCTCACCCGAAGCTCCCGGGCACCGTCTTCACCGCCGCGGAGGAGATCGAGGAGGCCGGTGGCAAGGCGCTGCCGATCGTCGGCGACGTGCGTGATGAGAACCAGGTCGCCGAGGCCGTGGCGAAGGCGGCGAAGCAGTTCGGCGGCATCGACCTCGTCATCAACAACGCCAGCGCGATCAACCTCGCGCCGATCGCCTCGCTCGATGTCAAGCGCTACGACCTGATGCAGAACATCAACTCGCGCGGCACCTTCGTGCTGACGAAAGCGGCGCTCGAGCACCTGCGCGCGTCCGACCACGCCCACGTGCTCACCCTCTCGCCGCCGCTCTCGGCCGACCCGAAGTGGCTCAAGAACAACGCCGCCTACACGCTGGCGAAGATGGGCATGACCATGCTCACCCTCGGGCTCGCCCAGGACGAGGCCGAGAACGGCGTCGCCGGCAACTGCCTGTGGCCGCGCACGATCATCGCCACGGCAGCGGTGCAGAACCTGCTCGGTGGCGACCAGGCGATGGCCGCGGCGCGCATCCCCGAGATCTACTCGGACGCCGCCTACGAGATCCTGTGCCGTGATCCGCGCGAGTGCACGGGCAACGCCTTCATCGACGATGAGGTGCTTGCGGAGGCCGGAGTAACCGACTTCTCGAAGTACGCGGCGGACGACGCCGAGCTGGCCCTCGACCTCTTCGTCGAGGACTGGGGCCCCTCGAAGGGCCCGACCGGCTAGCGCCCCCTACGCGGCGAGGGCCTCGGGCCGCGCGGAGGCCTCGTCGGCCGCGCGTGCGTGGGCCTCGATTTCGCCGAGGATCTGCGGCCAGAGCGCCCGCGGCAGGTCGTGGCCCATTCCCTCGAGCTTCACGAGCCGTGCGCCCGGGATCGCCGCGGCGGTGGCCCGCCCGCCCGAGGGCTTCACGAGTCGGTCTTTAGTTCCATGCATGACGAGCGTCGGGGCCGTGATCGTGCGCAGCTCCGCGGTGCGGTTGCCGGAGGCGCCGACCGCGCCGAGCTGGCGACCGGTCGCGTCGGGGTCGGTCCCGCGCTCGAAGTGGAGGGCGGCTGACTGGCGGATCGAGTCGTGGTCGGCCAGCTCCCCACGGGTGCCGATCACGCTGAACAGCGCCTCGGCGTGTTCGATCATGCCCGCGCGATCCTTGGGGGCGCGCTTGAGGAAGTGCCGATAGACGCCGAGCGCGGGCTGGCCCGTGAGCCGCGCGCCGGTGTTCGACATGATCGAGGTGAGGGAGCGGACGAGGCCGGGCTCGCGAGCCGCCAGCGTCTGGGCGATCATCCCGCCCATCGACGCGCCAACCACATGCGCCGGGGCGATCTCGAGCGCGCCCATCAGCCCGGCCGTGTCATCGGCCATGTCTGAGAGGCGGTACTGGCTGCCCGGGTAGCGGCGCGAAAAAAGCTGGCCCAGGGTTGGGGGCGGGCCCGACATGTGGGTGGAGCGCCCAGCGTCGCGGTTGTCAAAGCGGATCACGTGGAAGCCTCGGTCGGCGAGGTCGCGGCAGAAGTCCTCGTGCCAGCCGACCATTTGGGTGCCGAGGCCCATGACCAGCAGCATGGGGGTGTCGCCCCGCTCGCCGAACTCCTCCCAGCAGAGCGTGATGCCCCGGCCGACGTCGGTGAAGCGCTCGTTCATCGCGGGAGAGTGTGGCAACCCCGCTTTTCGGCGGTGGTACGAAAGTGATAGGCTCCGTACCATGACTCCCGCAGCTAAGAAGTCCGAGCCGATCCTGCCCCCGCTCGCCGACGCGGTCCAGCTCGCCCCGTCGCCCGGATCGGTCACCTGGCACCACGCCTCCGACGCGCGCATCATGGCCGCGTCCGCCTACGCGCTAATGCTGCAGGTCGCGCATCCCACGGTCGGCGCCGGAGTCAGCGAGTATTCGAACTTCCGGGCGGAGCCGTGGCAGCGGCTGTTGCGCACGCTCGACTTCACGACGGTGATGGTCTACGGAGGGCCGGAGGCCGCGCACTCGATGGGCTCGCGCGTGCGCGAGATGCACAAGCACCTGAAGGGCACCAAGCCGGACGGCGAGCGCTACCACGCGCTCGAGCCCGACGCCTACGCCTGGGTCCATGCAACCCTCGCCGACGCGATCGTCAAGGGCTGTGCGAACTTCGCGCGCCCGATCCCGGAGGAGCGGCTCGAGGACTTCTGGCTCGAGTGGAAGCGTGTCGGCCGGTTGCTGGGCGTTCGCGATCGCGACCTACCCGGCACCTGGGCCGAGTTCGGCCCCTACTTCGATGAGACGGTCAACGAGACGCTTGAGCGCACCGCCAGCGTCGACGATGTGCTCGCCACGCTCGCCGCCCCGGTCCACCCGCCCCTGCGAGGCGTCGGTCCGCTGTGGCCTGTGCTGCGGATGCCGGCCGTGCGCGCAATGCGCACGGTGACGCCGGGCCTGATGTCAGATCGGCTTCGCGCTCGCCTCGGACTCCCGTGGACGTCGGCTCAGGAGCGCGAGTTCCGAGCAATCGCCGCCGTCTCGCGGCGCTCGGGTCGGCTCATGCCACAGTCGCTGCGCCAGTTCGGCCCGGCCTATCTGCGCTGGCGCCACAAGGCGATCGCCCGGGGCGACGTCGCCAATCTCTCCCGGGCTCCCGGAGCCGTGGGCGACATGGTCAACGCCGCAGCCGCGGCTTGACCTCGGCGCCTCCCGCCTCGCTGCTCGCGCGGGCGTTCGATACGGGGCCGGACGAGGCTCCAGCCGACGCCTCCTCGGAGCGGATTCTCGACGCAGCGCTCGAGCTCGCCGCCGCGTCGGGGATCGAGAACCTGACGATGGACAACGTCGCGCGTCGTGCCCGGGTGGGGCGGATGACCGTCTACCGGCGCTTCGGCGACCGTGAGGGCCTGGTCGGGGCGCTGACCGGCCGCGAGGTGCGCAGCTGCCTTGCCGAGCTCGACGCTGCCGCCGACCCCGAGCTACCCGTCGCCGATCAGGTCGCCGAGGGGTTCGTCGCGTCGCTGCGGCTGGTGCGCACCCATCCGATGCTCCAGCGCCTCGCCCGGTTCCAGCCCGAGGCGGCGCTCGCGGTTCTCAACGACAGCGACGGCGCCGTCTTCGCCCTCTGCCGCGAGTTCGTCGCCGCCCGGATCGGCGAGGCGCAGGCCCGCGGCGACGTCGCGGCCAAAGCCGACCCGCGCCACCTCGCGGAGCTGCTCGTCCGCCTCGGCCTCACATTCGCGCTGATCCCGAACTCGTCGCTGCCGCTCGATGAGCAGGGCGCAATCCGCAAGCTGGCCCGCGAGCTGATCGCGCCGCTGGTTGCATGAGCGGGCACCCGCGCCTATAATCGCGAACGCAAGCAGGGGATACGAGGGGAGTTTCAGGTGGGGTTCAAGCGAGCGGTGACGGCGAGCGTGACCATCGCCTTCTTCGGAATGACGATGGTTGCCCAGGCCGGGACGATCAAGGTCACGACCAAGGCCGACCAGTACGCCACGGGTACGGGCTGTTCGATTCGCGAGGCGATCCAGTCATTCAACAACCAGGCGGACTTTGGCGGCTGCGACTCGAGCGGAACCTACTCCGAGCGAAGCAGGATCACCCTCGGCAAGGGCGTTCATAAGCTCGCCATCGCCGGTGCGCTCGCCGGGAACCAAAGCGGCGATCTGAACGTCGCGAACTTCAACCCGCTCACGATCCTCGGATCGCGCAAGGGCTCGACGATTGACGGAAACCAGCTCGATCGTGTGTTCCAGCTGAGCGGCGCACGTCTGACGCTCAAGCGCCTCACCGTCACGGGCGGCCGCACGGTCCACCACGGCGGCGGCATCTTCGCCGGGTCGAGCACTCTCGTCGTCGATTCGAGCACGATAAGTGGCAACGTCGCCGGGTCGGCCGGAGGGTCCTTTGCGGGTGGGGGCATCGGCTCCGCGACGGCCGATGTGACGATCCGCAGTTCGACGATCTCGGGCAACCGCTCAGGCTCAGCCGGCGGCGGCGTCGACTTCAGCACCAATCCCGGTCCGGCCCAGCTCTTGACGATCTCCAACTCGACGATCACGAAGAACATCGCCAATACAGGCGACAACAACGTCGGCGGTGGCGGCATCAGCTTCCAGCAAGACTCGTTGCGCCTCTCCGGCTCAATCGTCGCCGGTAACCGGGTTAGCTTCGGCGCACTCGGCGCCGACTGCCGCGGCTTCGTCAACGTAGCGTCGCTCGGCCGCAACCTGATCGGCGACAACACGGGCTGCGAGTCGCTCACACCGGGACCGCGCGACATCCGCAACACCGTCGCGAAGCTGACCAGGCTCAAGAACAACGGCGGGCCGACGAAGACCCATGCGCTGAAGCGGAGCAGCCCCGCCGTCAACAAGGGCGGCAAGAGCTGCCCGTCGCGCGACCAGCGCGGCGTCAAGCGCAGCAAGGGCGGCAAGCGTTGCGACATCGGCGCCTACGAGCTGGTCAAGCGCAAGCGCCGCCGTTGACGCGACAAACGTCGCTCACTGCGCCCCAGGAGATGTAACGAGCGACGTTCGTGGGTCAGTCGCGCGTCGTGGCGTGCTGGCGCTCGGCGTCGAGGATCGTGTCGTTGATCGTCTCGTCGCGCTCGAGCCAGCGGTCAACCAGGGGGTTGACGAAACCACGCATCACCGCCCAGTAGTTCCAGACCCTGGGGGTAATCGTCTTGCGCGCCCGGCGTTCGACCCCGTCGACGAGCACGGTTGCGGCCTGGATCGGGGTGAGGCGCTTCAGCAGGAACTTGGGGAATGTCTCCTCGATGCGCCGGGCGAGCGGATCCTCGAACGTATTGCGCACCATGTCGGTGTCGATGAAGCCGAAGTAGGCGACGCCGGCGGAGGCTCCGTGCGGTGCCATCTCCCCGCGCAACCCGCGCCCGAGCGCCTCGACGCCGGCCTTGCTCATCGCGTACGGCGTGGCCATCGTGCCGTTTAGAAACGCATAGATCGAGGCGGTCACGTGGATGTGGCCTTTGCGCTCGATCACATGGGGCAGGGCGGCGCGGACGGTGCGCGAGACGCCGTTCAGGTTGACGTCGATCACCCGGTCGAACTCCTCGGCGCCCATCACGACCATCGGCCGCGGCTTCGGCGCTATACCCGCGTTGGCGATCGCGATGTCGAGCCCGCCGAAGCGCTCGACCACCTCGCTCACCGCCAACCGCATGCCCTGGGCGTCGGTCACGTCGCAGTCGATGGCGAGGGTGCGCTCGCCGATCCGCTCGGCGGCGTCGCGAGTCGCGTCGCGGTCGAGATCGAGCAGGGCGACCGAGGCGCCGCGCTGGTGCAGGAGCTGGGCTGTGGCGAAGCCGATGCCCTTCGCCGCGCCGGTGACGAGCGCGACTTTGCCGTTGACGGGGTAGGAGGCTGCCATCGGCCTGATCCTACGTCAGCGGATTCGTTTGCTCTTGAGGCTTCGGATATCGGTTTCCCATGCTTTGCAGCCGCCCAATTCGGGTAGGCGCACGGGATGGCCGCAGCCGCGATCCTCGACGTCGATGGCACCCTCGCGGTGCTGACCGGCGGGTTCGGCGCCGCCGAGCTGCGCGCTGCTGGGGCGATGGCCGTGTACGAGTCGGTCGGGCGGCTGGCCGGGAACCTCGACGCCACACTCCTGAGTTGATGGATGCGATCGCCACGGGAGCCCGTCTTCGAGACGGGCGCTACGAGGTGGCCGAGCTGCTCGGGCGGGGCGGGGCCGCGTCGGTCTGGCTCGGGCGGGACACGCTGCTCGAGCGCGACGTCGCGATCAAGCTCCTCTCTGAGGGTCTCGCCGACGACGACGTCTGGCTGGCGCGCTTTCGCCGCGAGGCCAGGGTGGCCGCGAAGCTCTCGCATCCGAACCTCGTCTCGGTCTACGACTTCGAGGCGGAAGCGGCGCCGCCCTATCTGGTGATGGCCTACATGCCTGGCGGCACCCTGGCCGACCGCCGCGAGATCGGCGACTCCGACCCCGAGGCGCTCGCCCTCGACCTGCTCGCGGCGCTCGGGCACATTCACGGCGCGGGCGTGATCCATCGCGACATCAAGCCGGCGAATGTCCTCTTTGCGAGCGACGGGAGTGCCTGCCTCGGCGACTTCGGCGTCGCGCGGCCCGAGGACTCGACCGCGATCACCCAGACCGGCCAGATCCCGGGTACCGCGCGTTACATGGCGCCCGAGCTCTGGCGTGGCGAGCCGGCAACGGAGCGCAGCGACCTCTTCGCGCTCGGCGTGCTGCTCTCGCCGTGGCTCCAAAACGGTGCCTCGCACAGGCTCGAAGCGCTGGTCGAGCGCCTGACCTCCGAGGAGCCAGACCTGCGCCCGGGGTCGGCAGCCGATGCGCTGGAGGCGCTCGATGGCGCTTCACCGCCGCCGAGACCGCCGCCGACACGTACGGAGCCGACCCTCGTCACCCGCTCTCCCAGGCGGCGTTGGGCGCCGATCGCGGCGCTTGCCCTGGTCGCGGCCGTACTGGGCGCGCTCACCGCGAGCGCCCTTGATGGCGGCGACGACGAGCCGGCGCCCGCCGCGGTGGGCAGCGACGCGCCAACCTCAGAAGGCAAACAGCGCGCCGAGCCGGCCGAGGAGGCCCCAGCACCCGAAGAGCCGGCGGCCGAATCAACAGTGACTCCCGATCCCGCCACCGGTGCCGCGCTCGACTCCGAGGGCAAGGCGCTGATCGACGCCGGGCGCTACGACGAGGCGATCCCGATCCTCGAGCAGGCGGTCGCGTCGTTCCCCGAGGGGACGACGGACATCAACTACGCGTACGCGCTCTTCAACCTCGGCAACGCCCTGCGCCTGGCCGGTCGGCCCGAGGAGGCGATCCCGATCCTGGAGGAGCGATCGAAGATCGGCGATCAGCAGGACGTCGTGAAGGCCGAGCTGAAGGCCGCGAAGGACGCCGCAAAGGACGCGGCGAAGGACTAGGCGCTACTCGCCCTTGAACTCGGCCGGGCGCTTCTGCATGAAGGCAAGGACGCCTTCGAGGAAATCCTCGCTTCGCCCCGCGTCGCGCTGGGCGTCGGCCTCGGCGAGGAGCTGGTCGTCGAGATCACCGTAGAAGCGGCGGTTCATCAGCGCCTTCGTATGTGCGTAGGACTTTGTCGGCCCGGCCGCGAGGCGGCCGACAAGCGCGTCCGCCTCCGCTCGCAGCTCATCGTCGGGAACGATCCGGTTGATCAGGCCCCATTCGAGCGCCTTCTGGGCGGGGACCTTCTCGCCGAGCATCGCCATCTCGGTGGCCCGGGCGATCCCGGCTCGGGCCGGGACGAACGCGCTGGAGCCACCGTCGGGGACGAGGCCGATATTCACGAAGGCGAGCATGAGGAACGACGACTCGGCTGCGAGGATCAAATCGCAGGAGAGCGCCAGCGAGCAGCCGATGCCGGCCGCTGGCCCGTTGACCGCGGCGACGACCGGCTTCGGCGTCGCGCGGATCGCATGGATGATCGGGTGGTACCGCTTGCGCAGGCGCCGCGAGATGTCGAACTCCGGGTCGCCGGGCGGCGGGCCGTCCTCGTCGTCGTCGCGAATCTCGGTGAGGTCGGCGCCGGAGCTGAAGCCGCGGCCCGCGCCGGTCAGCAGGATCGCTCGAACGCCGGGGTCGACGCCCAGCTCCTCGAGTGCCGTGAGCAGGTCGACGCCGAACTGGAAGTTCCAGGCGTTCAGCTGGTCGGGGCGATTTAGCTCGAGCAGGGCGCTGCCGTCGTCGCGCCGCTCGACCCTGACGGTCTCGTACTCGCTCACGTCGCGCTCTTCACCTTGGACTTGGCCGGGGCCCGCTTGCGCATCAGCTGGTAGTTGCCGTCGTCGTTGCGGCGCCATGCCGGACGCTTGCTGCTGCCCGCCTTCGGCAGGCCCGCCGCGCGAAGTGTCGCGGTGTTGGGCCGGTACCAGGTGGTGACCGGGATCTCGTCGACCACGTGAATGTAGGCGGGGCGCTCGGCCTCGGGCAGCTTCGCGAAGGCGCCGTCGAGCAGCTCCTCGTCGAGGGCGCCGCCGTCTCGCAGGGTCACGGCCGCCACGGCAACGCGCTCGCTTGAGTCCTTCGCCGCGGGGGCGGCATACGCGACCGCAATGTCAACCGCGTCGAGTCCCCAGAGCGCGTCGCGGATCGGGGTCGGCGGCACGGCGCCCTGTTCGGTCGGGATCAGGGCGGTGATCGAGTCGATCAACCAGTAGTCGCCGTCGCTGTCCCTGCGGAAGAGATCGCCCGTAGAGAGCCAGGCGTCGTCGCGCTTGAAGACGCCTCGCAGCGGGGTCTCGATCGACGGGTTCAAGTCGGGATCGACCCCGGCCATCAACACGCCGACCTCACCGGTGTCGCATTCGCGTGCGAACCCCTGTGGCGTCGAGGCCAGGCGGCCGCCGTCGAGGTCGAGCGCGGCGATCCGAACGCGGGCGCTGCCCGGCAACGGCCGGCCCATCGCGCCCACCTTCTGGCCGGAGACGTTGGCCAGCACCACCTCACCCTGGGTCGAGGCGTAGAACTCGACCACGCCGGCGGGGTCGAAGCGCTCGATCACCCGGCGCCACAGCCCGGAGGGCATTCCCGAGCCCATGAACAGTCGGACGGGGTGGTGTTTCTCGTTCGGGTGGGGATCGGCCTCGACGAGGTCACGCAGCATCGTCCAGGTGTAGGAGCCGACGGTGACGCCGTAGCGGCGCACCTCGTCCCAGAAAGTCGCCGGCTCGAAGTTGCGCGCCATCGCGATCCGGGCGCCGCCAGCGATTGCGCCGCCGAGGCTCACCATCAGGCCGGACGGGTGGTAGACGGGGGTGACGCTGTAGACGGTGTCGCCATCGTCGAGCGAGGCGGAGGACGCGGTGCCGAACGCCGAGAGAATCCAACGGCGGTTAGTGATCCGGTTCGGCCGGGTGCGATCGCCCGAGCCCGTGAACAGGATGAACGCCAGGTCGCGCGCGCGACCTGGATTGGGCGTGTACCAGCCCGGCAGCTCGACCTCCTCGGGGTCGATCCGCTCCATGTCCACGACTCCGTGCCCGAGATCGCGCGGGCCGGCGCCGCCGCCGAGAATCAGAACCTGCACCCCGGCCTGCGTCGCCACGTCCATGTGTTCCGGGTCGGAGACGATGCGGCGAACCTCGCCCAGCTCGGCCTCGCGCTCGATCGCGCCGTCGGGGCGCAGCAGCACGGCCACGGCGCCGAGGCGGTTGAGCGCAGCGACGACCGTTAGCGCCGTCGGGCGCGGCTCCATCAGGACGCCTACGTGTTCGCCCTGGTGGACTCCGATCGAGATCAGGCCGCGGACGATCGAGTCGATCCGGTGTTTGGCTGCCGAGTGGGTGTGGGCGCGGTCCTCGAAGAGAAAGAACACCTGATCGGGCGAGTCCTCAGCGCGCTCGTCGAGCAGCTTGCCGAGGGAGATTCGGGTGCGCGGGCGAACCTGATCGAGGCGAATAAGGCGCGGCAGCTCGGAGAACGCCTCCTCGCCCAACACCCTGATCGTGTGGGCCGTCCGGCTGGCGCCGGAGACGAGCGAGCGGGCGATGTTGCCCCCGACGCCTGCCGCGAGGCCCAGGCCGTAGCCCGCGCGCGCACCCGCGCCGGGGCTTTCGGCCAGCTCGGCGGCGACCTCGGCGCGGCGCAGATCGGCGGGCAGCTCGGCATCGTCGTCGCGCCAGCGAGTCCAGTCCGCGACGGTCGGCCAGGTGGTCGTAGTCGAGGTCGAGCCGACGACCAGTCCGAAGTGCCCGGCGCGGATCGAGAGCTCGTGGATATCGGCGCGCGGCGCGGCCCGCGTGATCGCCCGCACCGCCGCGGCGGGTGCGATCTCGTCGATCTCGCCGACGACGATCAGGATCGGGCACTCGATGTCGGCCAGCGTCACCAGGCGCTCGTCGATCACGAAGCCGCCCTCGAGCATTCGGTTGTGCGCGATGAACTGGCGCATGAAGTCGGCGAGCGCGGGGCCGGGCCAGGCGACCCAGCCGTCGGCCTGCAGGAAGCGGCGCTGGCGCTCGCGCGGCAGCAGTGCGTCGCGGTCGTGGAGCTGGCGCAGGAAATCAACCTGCTGGCGGGCTGCCTTGACAGGGTCGAGCATGCGGAAGCCCATTCGAGACATCCAGGCTGGGACCGCGTTGCGGGCAAGGACCGACTCGGCGAGAAAACCGGCGGCGCGGGAGGCGAACTCCTCCGGGATGCCCAGCGGCATCGCCGCGGCGGTGTCCACGGGTGAGCCGAAGGTGATGACGCTCGCGACGTCCTCGCCCCGGCGCAGCGCCGCGGTTTGGTAGCAGAACATCCCACCCTGGCTGTAGCCGCCGAGGTGCACGTCGCGGCCGGTCGCCTTTCGCACGCGCTCGACCGCGTCCGACACGGCGAGAACGTGGTCGGTGAGGTTGCGCTCGAGTCCGCCCTCCTCGTGCTCGGGCGCTCCGAAGTCGCAAACCCAGGGATCGACGCCCTGTGCATGGAGGATCGAGACGGCGCTCGATGTCGGCGAAACGTCGTAAATCTCGGCCGCGAGCATCATTGGCGGGACCAGGAGCACCGGTGCGCCGGGGTTCTCCGTTTCCGGGTAATAACGACGGAGCCGGTAGACCGGCCGCTCGGCAACAACCTCGAACGGGGATGCTTCCTCGAAGGTCTCCAGCCCGCCGAAACGCGCAACCTCGAGCGCGTTCTGCGCGGCCCTGCCGACGCGTGTCATTGGGTTGCCGAAGGGGTAGGGAAGGTCCACGGGGTGAGCCTATTCGCTGACTGGTACCTGGATGGGATCAGGCCTCGTTCAGGAATCGGTGTGGGGAGCGCGGCCGCCGCTTGCGCGTTCGGCCGCGGCCAGCAGCTCGTCGCGGAAATCCGGATGGGCGATCGCCGCCAGCGCCTCGCCGCGCTGGTGGACAGTCTTGCCCTGCAGCTCAGCGGCCCCGTACTCGGTCACGACCACGTCCACCTGGTGGCGCGGCGTGGTGATCACGGCGCCGGCCTCGAACCAGGGCATGATCCGCGAGTGCAGCTCGTCGCCCGCCTTGTAGGTCGCCGGGAAGCAGAGCAGTGAGCGGTCCTCGACATCCACCGCCGGGCCGGAGACGAAGTCCTCGTGGCCGCCGATCCCGGAGAACTGGGTGCCGGCGATCGTGTCGGCGATCACCTGGCCATGGATGTCGATCGCCAGCGCGCCGTTGATCGTGACCATGCGCCGGTTCCGGGCGATCGCCTCGGCGGAGTTGACGAGGTCGACCGGGAGGAACGCGACCTCGCGATTTTCGTGCAGCCACGTATATAGGGCCTCGCTGCCCGCGGCGAACGTCGCGACCGAGACCCCGTCGTAGCAGCCCTTGCCGTCGTTGGTGACCTTGCCGGCCTCGTGGAGAGCCATCAACCCGTTGGTGAACATCTCGGAGTGGACGCCATAGTTGCCGCCTCTGCCGTTGGCGAGTTCGGTCGCGATCGCCGAGGGGATCGTGCCGATGCCGGTCTGCAGGGTCGCCCCATCGGGCACGAACGGCGTGGCGTGGCGGGCGATCTCGCGGTCGGCCTGTCCCGGCTCCGCGTCGGGCAGCGGCAGCGGCTTCGCGTCCGACTCGACGAGGAGGTCGATCTTGTCGACGTGGAGGGCGTGCATGTGGTCGGGCGCGATCCCGTAGGTGCGCGGGTAGTTCGGCGAGACCTCGACGATCAAAAGGCGCTCCGGGTCGGCTGCGGCCCGGATCAACTCGGTGGAGGTGCCGCCCGCGTGAAGGGAGAGCGAGCACCAGCCGTCGTCGTCGGGTGGGGCGGCAGCGGTCGCCATCACATGCGGCCTCTGCTCCTCGAGCAGCGGGGCGAAACGGCGGAAATCGGCGGGGGTGAAGGAGATGTTCGCTCCCTGCTCACGCAGTGCGCGCTCGAACGGGCCGAAAAAGCCGGACAGGTAGTGGACGTTGGGATGGGCGAAGAGGTCGGTTCCAACACCAAGCAGGGCCCCGTAGACCTTCAGATCCTCCCAGTCGCTGCGCTCGCCGAGCGCTGCCATCAGCGCCGCGGGCTGGCCGGTCGCCAGCGGGATGCCGAGCGTGTCCGTCGGCTCGAATCGCGCGGCTGCGTCGGCTGGCGAGAGGGTTACTGGCACGAAACGGAACCCTAGTCGCCAAGATGGGCCGATGAGCGCCTACCGAACCCTCGCGGCCGAGGACGCCTTCTGGCGCGAGTCGAACCAGATGGGTGTGCTGAACACGGACCTTGCCAAGCAGCTCGAGGCCGAACGGCTCGGCGCCCGCCTCTGGCGGCTGCGTCCCGGCCAGGCCTCGACCAGGCACCGTCACCGCGCGACCGAGGAGCTTTACGTGCTGCTGGAGGGCGCCGGTCGGATACGGATCGGCGACGAGCTGCTCGACGTCGAGCCGATGGGCAGCGTCCTCGTCGAGCCGCAGGAGACCCGACAGGTCTTCAACGACACCGCCGCCGACGCGCTCTGGATCATCGTAGGCGCGCCGAGCGAGGCAGCGAACACGCTGGAGATGAGCGCTGAGGATCTCGACTTCCTCTACCCGGACGGGCCGAAGGCGCTGCCGCCGGAGCTGGCTTCATGAGGGTGCGCCTGCTAGCCGCGGCGGCTGCCGCGCTTTTCGTCGCGCCAGCGGGCGCCCAGGCCGCCGACGAGGACTGGGTGCAGCGAGCGCTCGCCTCGCAGTACAGGTTGGGCTCCGACCTGCCGTTTGCCAACTCCCCGTGGATCGGTACGCACAATTCGTTCAACTCGTCCAGCCAGTCGGGCGTGACGCTTTCGGCGTCCGACGCGAACCAGCGGATCACGAACGTCGCGCAGCTCGATGCGGGCATGCGCAGCCTCGAGCTCGACGTGCATCGCGTTCCCGACCAAAACGGCGGGCCGATTCGGGTCTGTCACGGGCGGGGCGCCGACCAGCTTCACTTCGGCTGCACGACCGAGAAGGAGCTGGCGCCGACGCTCGCCGAGATCGTCGCCTGGCTCGATTCGAGTGCCGGGGCGGGGCAGGTGCTGCTGCTCTACCTCGAGGACCACATGGGTGACGCAGCGGGCTACGACGCGGCCGCATCGATCGTCTCGCAAAGCCTCGGCCCGCGTCTGTACGCGCCTCCCGCCGGCAGCTGCACGGAGGTTCCGCAAGAGCTGACCCGCGCCGACGTCCTTGCCGCCGGGGCGCAGGTAGTGGTCGTTAGCGACTGCGGCCCCGGGACCGGCTGGGGCGGGGTGGCCTTCAACTGGGAGTCCCACGTCGAGAGCCGCCCAGTCGAATACGCGGACTTCCCCGACTGCGGCCCCGACTACACGCGCGAGCAGTACGACTCGGTCTTCGTCCGCTACTACGAGGACTCGACGGCGCTGACGAACGTGGTCGGCCCACCAACCGGCGTCGCCACGCCCGACGACGGCGTTACCCCCGAGACCGCGGCGGCGATGGCCCGTTGCGGCGTCGACCTGATCGGCCTCGACCAGCTGAGCGGCCCGTCTGACCCGCGTCTCGAGGCGCTCGTCTGGAGCTGGGCGCCCGGTGAGCCCGAGGTCGGCGCCCCCGCGAAGCGCCGGTGCGCGACCCAGGTGGTCGGCCGCTGGCGCGACGCGAACTGCCGTGTGCGCCGCCGGCCGGCCTGCCGCCGCGACGACGGGCGGTGGGTGGTGCCGAAGCGCAAGGCGCGCCAGCGCCTGGCGCGAACGCTATGCCGGCGACGCAACGCGAAGCTGGCCGCCCCGCGCAGCGGCCACGAAGCCCAGCTCCTGCGCTTGGCGATGGAGCGGCGCGGCACGCGCCAGGCCCGCTTGGGCCTGCGCATCCGCCCCAGCGGTACCCCCCGCCCCCTCGACCCCCGCTAGCGGCGGCGGCGCCCAGCACGGGCGCCACCGCACCGCCGAAGCCGTTGCGCTGCACAAGCGTTGCGGTTAGCGCGACGTTTGTGCAGCGTTTGCGGTGGCGAGCGTTGCCCGGAGGTCTGTCGCCAGCTCTCGTGGTGCCCGGAACACCTGAAACCAGCTGTAGCGGCGCACGGTGTATCCCAGCCTTCGCAGGTACAGATCGCGCCGGTGATCGGTTAGCTTGCGGGCCTCGGACTCATGTGCTGCCCGGCCATCGAGCTCGACGACGACCCGGAGGTCGCGAAACAGGGCATCAACGCGATATGGCCCGATCCTCACGTTGGGCTCGGGGATTGGCAGACCGTGGCGCTGGCAGATGAAGATGAACTCCTTTTCCAGGTCGTTCTCGGTGGTGGCGAGCTGCGGCAGGTGCAGGGCGAGGGCTCTCTTTAACACCCTGCTGCCGGGGCGCCCGCGCCCTGCGGCCTCGAGGATCGCTTCCTGGTCGTAGCGCCTTTGGTAGTCCGCCTCGGCAAGTGCTTTTCGCATCTCCTTTAGCGTCGCGGTGACGGCGAGATCCACGAGCGTGCGCGGCACCGGTGTGATGGGCAGGTCGTTCCAGAACACTCGCTGGAGCGCACGCGGGTGGTGGAGTGAGATGCCGCGAGTCGGCCGCGTGCGCCTCACGACGCTGACGTGGATTCGCTCCGGCCGACGCTCGATCAGTCCCCACCAGTGGGCCGCGCTCCGGTGGCTGAGAGCGGAACCATGCCCGGCGTAAAACAGGGCGGCGATGAGTTCGCCGGTCTCGGTGAGCATCGTGTGGCCCACTGAATACACACCGTGATGGCGACGATGGAGAAAACTCGCGAGCACCAGCCGCCGCGCGGCGTGTCGATCAATCCCGAGCGATCGCAGTTGCCGGTCACTGACTACCCCGTGTTGCCGCCCGGCGAGCCTCGAGACGCGAACCGATGCACGCTCGTTGCGCTCCGCGGCCCGATTGTGCAGCGCGTCGGCGATGCGAGGTACAACCCCGCACCGGGTTGCTGTGCCCCGCTCGCCCTTGTGCCTTAGGGTGCGCTCCGTGAGTACGGTTCGCGAGGCGACGTATGACTTGTTCCGCCGGCACGGGATGACAACGATGTTCGGCAACCCGGGATCGACCGAGTTGCCGATGCTCGCCGACTATCCGTCGGACTTCCGGTACGTGCTCGGGTTGCAGGAGGCGGTGGTCGTGGGCATGGCCGACGGCTACGCGCAGGCGAGCGGGACTACCGGCCTGGTCAATCTGCACACGGCTCCGGGCGTGGGCAACGCGATGGGTGCGATCTTCAACGCCCAGGCCAACCACACGCCGATGCTGGTAACGGCTGGGCAGCAGGTGCGCCCGGTGATCGGAATGCAGGCCAACCTCACCAACCGCGACGCCACCCGGATGCCGCACCCGCTGGTGAAGTGGAGTTACGAGCCGCCGCGCGCGGAGGACGTACCGCAGGCGCTGGCGCGCGGCATCCACACGGCGGCGACGACCCCGAAGGGCCCGGCGTTCGTGTCGATACCGATGGACGATTGGGATGTTGAGGTCGACGGCGAGGCGACGAAGCACGCGATCGCGCGCTCGGTCGTCTCGACGGCGACGGGCGACCCCGAGGCGATCGCGGAGACGGCACGACGGCTCGAGGCGGCGAAGGACCCGGTGATGATCGCCGGGCCGGACGTCGACGCGAGCGGCGCGTGGGACGACGTCGTCGCCCTGGCCGAGCGCCAGAAGCTCCCCGTCTTTGCGATCCCGGCGCCAGGCGGCGGCCGCCTCGGTTTTCCCGAGGGGCACCCGAACTTTCGCGGCGTGCTGCCTCCCGCAATCGGTCCGGCCACCGAGACGCTCGGTGCACACGACCTCGTGCTGGTGGTCGGTGCGTCCGTCTTCTCCTATTACCCGTACATTCCCGGGCCGCTTCTGCCCGAGGGCGCGAGCCTGATCCAGATCACCTCCGACCCCGACGAGGCCGCCCGCGCGCCGATGGGCGACGCGATTGTCGCCGACGTTGCGCTCACGGTCGGGTCGCTGTTGGGCCAGATCACCGAGTCCGATCGCGACCCCGGAACCTCGCTGCCCGATCCGGTGGCGGGGGAGACGCAGGACCCGATCACGGGCACCGCGGCGATGCACGCGCTCGCGGGCGCCTTCCCAGACGACGGGATCATCGTCCTCGAGTCGCCCTCGTCGACGCTCGCACTGCGCAATCAGCTACGAATCTCGAGGCCGGGCTCGTACTTCTTCGGCGCTGGCGGCGGGCTGGGCTTCGGTCTCTCGGCCGCGGTCGGCGTGCAGATGGCCCAGCCCGACCGGCCCGTCGTTTGCGTGATCGGGGAGGGTTCGGTGCAATACGCGGTTACGGCGTTCTGGAGTGCCGCCGCCTACGATGTGCCCCTTACCGTCCTCGTCCTCCGTAACTCAGAGTACGCGATCCTCAAGTGGTTCTCGATGATGGAGGGTGTCGAGAGCGCACCCGGCCTGGATTTGCCCGCCCTCGACACCGCGGCGATCGCATCCGGCTACGGCGTCAACGCCACCAAGGTGAGCGAGGCCGACGAGCTGCGCAACGCGCTGGCGACGGCGATCGCCTCCGACAAGCCGGAGCTGGTCGAGGTCGGGGTAGCGCCCGGCATGTGGCTCTTCTGAGCTCGGCCAGCGCTGATCGTGCAGCGGACTGGGTCGCCTCCGGCACACCGAAGCAGCTCCGAATCGACCTCGAACGCGTGCTGGGCGCAGACGCCGTGCTCGATCGCGCGATCGACCTGATCCGCTACGCCTCCGACGCCAGCCCCTACCGTCGTGTTCCCAAGGCGGTCGTCCAGCCCCGCGATTCCGACGCCGCCGCGGCGCTTCTCGCCTGGGCGGGGGAGAGCGGAACGCCACTCACCTTTCGCGCCGGCGGCACCTCGCTCAGCGGCCAGAGCCAGTCCGACAGCGTGCTGGTGGACATGCGCCGCCACTGGCGCGGGGTGGAGGTGCTCGACGATGGCGCCCGTGTGCGGGTGCGTCCCGGCACCATCCTCGGCCACGCAAACCGGGTCCTTGCCGCGCACGGCACGCGCCTTGGGCCCGACCCGGCCTCGACCGACATTGCGACCGTCGGCGGCGTGATCGCAAACAACTCGGGCGGGATGCGCTGCGGCACCCACGCCGACTCATACTCGACGCTCGACTCGCTCACCTTCCTAACGCCGGGCGGGACGCTGATCGGCACCGCCGCACCCGACGCGGCCGAGAGCTTCGCGAAGGCCGAGCCCGAGTTGGCAGCCGGCTTGGCCGCGATCCGCGACGAGATCCGCGCCGACGCCGAGCTGAGCGCCCGGATCCGCGCCAAGTTCGAGATCAAGAACACCACCGGCTATCGGCTCTGCGCCTTCCTCGACGCCGACGAGCCGGTCGAGATCTTCCGCCGGCTGATCGTCGGCTCGGAGGGCACGCTCGCCCTGATCTGCGAGGCCGTCTTCAAGACGGTGCCTGTGCCGCCGCGCACCACCACCGCTTGGCTGCATCTGCCCGGCATCCCCGAGGCGTGCGATCCCGTGCCCGCCCTGGTCGCGGCGGGTGCGAGCGCCGTTGAACTGATGGTCGCGCCCGCGTTGATGGTCGCCTCGATGAATATCCCCGGCGCTCCGCCCGAGTGGCAGCAGCTGCCGCCTGAGTCGGCCGCGCTGCTGGTGGAGTTCGGCGGCGAGGACCAAGAGGCCCTTGCCGCGGGCGAGGCGGCGACCCTTGCCGCGATCGACTCCGACAAGCTGATCCGCCCGATCGAGTGGCACCGCGATCCCGAGCGGATCGAGGTGGACTGGCGCGTTCGTGAGGGCCTGCACGGGCTGATTGGGCGCCTGCGCCCGCCCGGCACGGCGCTGATCGTTGAGGACGTTTGCGTGCCGCCCGAGCGGATCGCCGAGGCCGCGGTGGAGATCCAGGGCCTGCTCGGCGAGCACGGCTTTCTCACCGGCGTGGCGGGCCACGCCTCCGCCGGGAACCTGCACTTCATGCTCACCCCCGACTTCGCAAAGCCGGAGGACCTCGGGCGCTACGAGGCGTTCATGGAGAGCCTGGTCGAGCTGATCCTCGGCCGCTACGACGGTTCGCTGAAGGCCGAGCACGGGACCGGCGTGAATATGGCGCCCTACGTCGAGCGCGAGTGGGGAGAGCGCGCGACCGCGTTGATGTGGCGGGTCAAGGAACTGGCAGACCCGCAGGGGATCCTCAGCCCAGGCGTCGTGTTGAACCACGACCCCGGCGTGCACCTGCGTGACCTGAAGACGACGCCGGAGATCGAGGAGGTCGCCAACCACTGCGTCGAGTGCGGCTTTTGCGAGCCCGCCTGTCCCAGCCGCGATCTCACCACCACGCCACGTCAGCGGATCCTCGTTCGCCGCGAGATCGCCCGCCAGGCCTCGGGCTCACCCGTGGCCGAGGCGCTCGAGCGGGAATGGCGCTACGACGGCGACGCGACCTGCGCGGCCGACGGGACCTGCGTGCTCGCCTGCCCGCTTGCAATCGACACGGGCAAGCTGGTCAAGGAGCTGCGCGCGCGCGACCTTTCAGGCCGCGAGAAGTGGGTCGCCGACCGCGCGGCCGCGTCGTGGAAGGCGGTCGAGCACGGTTCGCGTGCCGGCCTGCGGGCCGGGCCGGTGGCCGAGCGGATCGGTGGCGGCAGCCTGCCGCGTCCAGCGCCCGGGTTGCCGCCTACGGACCGCGATGGCGCCGCCGCCGTCTATTTCCCCTCCTGCACGAACCGCATCATGGGCATCTCCAAGGCAGCGAACGGAGCCCCGACGGTTGTCGAGGCGATGGTCGCCGTATCCGGGCGAGCCGGGATGGCGCTCTGGATCCCGCCCGACGTTGCGGGTAGCTGCTGCGGGGTCCCGTTCAGCTCCAAGGGCCAAACCGACGCGCATTCCCAGATGGTCACCGCGACGGTGGAGTCGCTACTTACCTGGAGCAACGAAGGCGAGCTGCCGATCGTGATCGACGCCAGCTCCTGCACGCTCGGCCTCGCTCGTGAGGCCGCCGACGCGCTCCCGGAGAAACTGCGTGAGCGTTACGCAAAGCTCGAGATCTTCGACTCGATCGAGTGGCTCGAGCGCCTGATGCCCGCGCTGGTTCCGCGCCGACGCCTCAGGCGGGTCGCCGTGCACCCGACCTGCGCCGTCCGCCACCTCGGGCTCGAGCGAAGGCTCGCCTCGCTCGCGAGCGAGCTTGCCGACGAGGTGGTGGTGCCGCTCGCGTCGACCTGCTGCGGCTTCGCCGGCGACCGCGGCATGCTCGAGCCCGAGCTGACCGCCTCGGCAACCGCGCCCCTGGCAGCCGAGCTGGCGACCCTTGGCGAGTTCGACGCCCACCTGGCGACCAACCGCACCTGCGAGGTCGGCCTCGAGCGCGGAACCGGCGAGCGCTACCACTCACCCGCCCAGGCGCTCGAGGCGCTTACCCGCTAGCCCCACAACCACCGAACGTCGCTCGTTACCCCCTATAGGGCGCAAGGAGCGACGTTCGCGCGGTTAGTCGTGGGGCGGCAACTGCGCGGGCGCGCCGGTGCGCATGCCGTCGAGTACCAGTGCGAGGAAGCGGCGCCACGCGTCGTCGCCGATGAAGGGCGCGGGGTGGCTGGTGGTCGTGCCGATGCCGCACATCACCATGGGAACGTCCTCGGCGACGACATCGGGGCGGATCGACCCGGCCTCCTGGGCGCGCGTTAGGACCTGCCGGGTCAGCTCGAGCAGACCTGATCGCTCGGCCGCCGCCGCCATCACCTCGCCGCGGTCTCGCATCACCTCCGACAGCGCGCGGTCACCGGCTTGAAGCTCGCCACCGCGGTAGAGGAGTCGCTCAAACTCCGCACCGGGGTCGCCGTCGGCGCCGAGTGCGTCGCGGGCGAACTCGGCGAGCCGTTCGAAGCGCTCTTCGGCGAGCGCGACGACGAGGTCGTCCTTGGTGGGGAAGTGGCGGTACACGGTCCCGACGCCGACTCCAGCCGCGCGCGCGATCTCGTCCATCTGGGCTTCGAGGCCGTCGCGGGCCATCGCCTCGCGCGCTCCCTCGATCACCGCGACGCGGTTGCGCACCGCATCGGCGCGGGGCTGACGAGCGAGCGCAGAGGAGGAGTCCTTGACGGCGGAAGCCATGCGCTAGATTCTAACCGGAACCGGAGTTCATTTTCCACTTACGGGAGGACGCGACCGCATGACCGACGCCGAGGAGTACCGAGACAAGCGCTGGATCGCGCTGGCCCTGCTCTGCATGGCGCAGTTCATCGTCGTCCTCGACGCATCGATCGTCAACGTCGCGCTGCCGACGATCGGCTCGGAGTTGAGCTTTTCCGACGACAGCCTCTCCTGGGTCATTAATGCCTACGTCCTCACCTTTGGCGGCTTCCTGCTGCTCGGCGGCCGCCTCGCCGACCTGCTCGGACGACGGCGAATCTTCATGGTCGGGCTGATGCTCTTCTCGGCGGCCTGCCTCGTGGCCGGCTTCGCGCAGTCGGACGCAGTGTTGGTTACCGCCCGCGCCGTGCAAGGACTTGGCGCCGCGATGCTCAGTCCGGCGGCACTCTCGATCATCACAACGACCTTCTCCGACGGGGCTGAGCGCAACAAGGCATTGGGCGCATGGGGAGCGGTCGCCGGCTCCGGCGGCGCTGCTGGTGTGCTGCTCGGCGGCGTGCTCACGGAGTACGCGGGTTGGGAGTGGGTGTTCTGGGCGCTCGTCCCGGTGCCGCTGATCGTTGCCTTCCTCTCGCCACGGCTCGTACTCGAGAGTCGCGACGAGAGCGTCAACCGCACCTTCGACATTCCCGGCGCCCTCACCGTCACAGCCGGGCTCTCCGTTCTCGTCTACGCGCTCGTCGAGACGCCCGATGTCGGCTGGGGATCCGGACAGACACTGGGCCTGCTGGCTCTCTCGCTCGGCTTGCTCGCGTCGTTCGTCGCGGTCGAGTCCCGCTCCGGCAAGCCACTCGTGCCGTTCTCGATATTCCGCCTGCGAACGCTCACGGGCGCGAACGTCACCGGGGTTTTGACCGGCGCCTCGCTGTTTTCCATGTTCTTCTTCATCTCGCTGTACATGCAGAACGTGCTCGGCTTCAGCGCGATCAAGACGGGGCTGGCGTACGTGCCACTTTCGGTGGCGATCATCCTCTCGGCGGGGATCGCGTCGGTGTTGGTGACAAGGGTCGGCTTCAAGCCCGTTCTCGCCGCAGGGTTCGTGTTCGTGGCCGGCGGGCTGTTCTGGTTCAGCCAGATCTCGGTGGACGGCAGCTTCGTCGCCGACGTGCTCGGACCGTCGCTGCTCGCCGCGGTCGGGCTCGGCTTCTCGTTTGTGCCCCAGACGATCGCCGCGGTGATCGGAGTACGCGACGACGACGCGGGGCTCGCCTCCGGGCTGATCAACACCTCCCAGCAGGTTGGCGGCGCGCTTGGTCTCGCGATCCTCTCCTCGATCGCGTTCTCGCGGATCGGGGAGCTCGCAACGGAGGGCACCACCGGCCCCGCGGCGCTTGCCGAGGGCTACTCGGACGCGTTCCTGGTGGGTTCGCTCATCGCCCTGTTGGGGCTGGTCGCCACCCTCGCGCTGATTCGCGGAGCTGATAGCAAGGCGCACACGGAGATCGGCGACGGCAGGCCAGGCGAAGCGGCGCCCATGACCGACCAGGGCGTATAAACTGGCCCTCGGATGGGGGGCTGTCCTGATCGATCGAGTACCGGTGCGCGACGCGTAGCGTCGGCGGCGATCCTCCTCGCGACCGCTTTGGTCGTGGGTGGCGTCGGCGCCGGTACCTCGGTGGGACAGGATGCGGGCGGCGTCGCGACGTCGGACGGCCGCTTTGTTCCTGGCGAGGTCATCGTCCGCTACGAGCCGCGCACGTCCGAGCGCACCCGGGGCGACCTCGTCGAGAGGGTCGGGGCCGAGGTCGAGCGCGATCTGTTGCTACCACGCGCCGAACTCCTCGACCTCGATCGCGGCGTCACGGTCGACGAGGCGGTCGCCGAGCTGCGATCCGACCCCGACGTCGCCTACGCGGAGCCGAACTACCTCCTCGAGCTCGAGGCGGTGCCGGACGACGCCAACTTCGGGACCCAGTACGCCTTGAACAACACGGGACAGATGGTGAACGGGACGACGGGGACCGCGGATGCCGACATCGACGCGGTCGAGGCGTGGGACATGATGAGCGGTAGCCCGAATGTCGTGGTAGCCATCCTCGACTCCGGCATCGCGATCGATCACCCCGACCTGGCGGCGAACGCCTGGGCGAACCCGGGCGAGACCCAGAACGGCCTCGACGATGACGCCAACGGGCGGGTCGACGACATCAACGGTTTCGACTTCGTCGACAACGATTCCGACCCCACCGACCTGAACAGCCACGGGACCCATGTGGCGGGCATCGCCGCCGCCGTCGGGAACAACTCGATCGGCATCTCGGGGGTGACGCAAAATGCCGACCTGATGGCGGTGCGGGTCTGCGCGATTCTCGGCGGCTGTCCCGCCGCGAACATCGCCGACGGCTTCCTCTATGCGGCCGACGAGGGGGCGGACGTGGTCAACGGCTCCTTCGGTTCCCCCAGTTTTGTCAACGCCGTCAACGACGCGATCGCCGCCCGGCCGAACACCCAATACGTGTTTGCCTCGGGCAACGGCGGCGCCGACAACATTGGCGACGACCTCGACGCAACGCCGCAGTACCCGTGCGACTACGACCAGGCCAACATCATCTGCGTCGGCAGCTCCGACAACGACGATCAGCCGGCCGCATCCTCCAACTTCGGGCAGACCTCGGTCGACCTCTTTGCGCCCGGTGTGAATGTGCTGGCGACGGATCCCTACGACCGTGTGTTCAGTCCGGATTTTGAGTCGGGCTTCCAGGGATTTGTCGCAGCGCCGCCAGGAAGCTGGGGGCTGGAGGACATCGATCCGGGTCCCGGCACCGACCGGGCGCTGAGTGACTCGCCCGGCGGGGATTACGGCAACAACGAGAACGATTCGGTCATCTCGCCGCAGCGGAACCTCGCCGGCCGCTCGAACTGCTCGGTTGCCTTTAATGCATCAATCGCGACTGAGGCGGGCGCGGACTTCCTGATCGTCGAGACCAGCACCGACGGCACGAACTGGACCCAGGTCAGCTCGCGCTCAGGAACCATTGCTCGTCGTGACTTCCTCGATCAGACGCCTTTGCTCGACGGCTCCTCGACGGCGCAGTTCCGTTTCCGCCTGGTAACGAACGGGGCCAACACCGCGGCAGGGGTGTGGATTACCGAGGCGCAACTTCGCTGCCGCTCGCTCGACTACCGCTTCAAGAGCGGCACCTCGATGGCATCGCCGGCGGTCGCCGGTGCCGCTGCGCTGCTGCTCGGAGCCGCACCGAGCTTGACCGTTGCGCAACTTCGAACCGCGATCCTGAGCACAGTCGATACGCCCGCCGCGCTGAACAATCTGAGTGCCAGCGACGGGCGCCTCAACTTGGAGCGGGCAGTCCGCTCGGTTGCAACCCCCGAAACGACCATTACGAGCGGTCCTAGCGGATCCACCAACGGCGTGACGAACGACAACACCCCGAGCTTCACGTTTACCTCGACGGCGGATCCGAATGCGACCTACGAATGCGGGGTGGACGAAGAGGTGCTCGCCGCGTGCAGCGGGCCGGGGGCCTCGCACACGACCGGCACGCTGGCCGACGGCCACCACACCTTCGCCGTCCGCTCGACCTCCACGGCCTCGGGCCGGACCGACCCGTCGCCGGCCCTCCGCGGGTTTGACGTGGACACGCAGCCGCCACAGGTCACGATCGACAGTGGCCCGCCCGAGCCCACGAACGACACGACGCCGACCTTTACCTTCTCCTCGAACGAGGACCCCGACGTCGACTACCTGTGCGGGGTCGATACGCCCACGCCAACCGAGTCGTGCAGCGGCCCTGGGCAATCGCACACGACGGCCGAGCTTTCGCCCGGTCCGCACACGTTCTACGTGACCGGGACCGACGAGGCGACGAACTCGGCGACCGCTTCGCGGGCCTTCACGATCGACACCGCCGCACCAAGCACGACGATCGATTCCGGGCCGGACGATCCCACCAACGACGACACCCCGAGCTTTACCTTCTCGGCCGACGAGGCGGGTGCGACGTTCGCATGCTCGATCGACGGCGAGCCCTTCCTGCCGTGCAACCAGCCGCCTAATGCGCACACGGCCGCGGCGCTGCCCGATGGCTCGCACACCTTCGCGGTTCAGGCGACCGACGCCGCAGGCAACACGGGACCTCCCGCATCGCTTGCGTTCACGGTGGACACGATTCCCCCTCAGACCGTTTTGACCAACACACCCGGCGGGCGGACGACGGACAGAACGCCGAGGTTCGACTTCAAGACAATCGACGCGAGCGCGGTGACCACCGATTGCAGGCTCGACAGCGGCGGTGCAGAGCCCTGCTCCTCGCCGCTGGTGCTCGGTCCCCTCGGGGCCGGGGACTACCGGCTGCGCGTGCTCGCCGTCGACGCAGCCGGAAACGTCGAGGTTGATCCGGCTGAGCGCCGGTTCGAGGTCGTCGTTGGCGGCGCTGGCGAGGTTGACGACAGCTTCGGGACCGGCGGTTCGCTTCCCTTCACCGGTTTGTTGGTCGGAGCGCTCGCTTTGATCGGGGCCGGCCTGCTGGTCAGCGGTGGCGGCCTGCAGCGCGCCGCGGGAATTTTCCGCCGCCGCGGCGATACGGCCGAGCCACCCCCATCCGGCCTGCAGAGCCCAGGTCGGCCGCGGCATCCTGAGGGCGCCTGGCTCGAGCCCGAGCTCGGGCCACACGGCGAGCTGCCCGACTACTTCGTGGCGGCATGTCTGCTGCGCGCTCGCCGCGAGCTCGGCGACGGGATGACGCGCGCCGCCTACGGACGCTGGCGCGAGCGCACGGCGGCTGGCCACGTCGGTGGCCGCTCACCGGCGTCGGCTGCCGTTCTGACGGCGCGTTTCGGTGGATGGGGCGAGGCACTCGAAGCCGCGGCTGATGCCGGTGAGCATCCCGACGCGACCCGGCGCCTGGTCCGGTTCCTGGCCGCCGAGCGCGGATAACCTCCGCGCCCCTTGCCGCCCGCCTCAGACGCCCTGTCCCTCCCGGTTCCCGCCGACGCCACCCTGCGGGAGGTGGTTGGCACCCTCGCGGCAATCCCGGACCGGGGGCCGTGCACCCCGGGAGAGCGTGAGGCGGCAGAGTGGATCGCAACCCGGCTGACCGCGGCCGGCGCCGAGGATGCCGTGGTCGAGGATGCTCCGAGCTGGGGCACGTTCCCCCCACTGGTTACGAGCCTCTGCCTCCTCGGAGCGGCCGGGGCCGTGCTGACCGGGCGCGGCCATCGCGTCTTCGGAGGGCTTGCGTCGGCGACGGCCCTCGCGGGCCTGGCCGAGGAGATTCAAAACGGCCCGCGAATCATCCGTCGTGCCGTTCGCACCGAGCGCAAGACCGCCAACGTCTTCGCCAAGGCCGGTGACTCGGCCGCCGAGCGCACCCTCGTCGTTCTCGCCCACCACGACGCTGCCCAGACCGGCCTGATGTTCGACCAGACCGCGGTCGCCGCCTTCCACGAGCGCTTCCCCGAGGTGATCCCCCACATCAAGACCCAGCCTCCGCAGTGGTTCGGGACCCTGGCCGGTCCGCTGCTCGGAATTGTCGCCGCGGTGACCGGCCGCGGGTCGACAGGCGCCGCAACCGGGCTCGGGCTCGCCAGCGCCGCCGTGATCGGCGATATGTGGCGCTCCGAGATCGTGCCCGGCGCCAACGACAACCTGAGCGCCGTCGCCTGCTTGGTGAGCCTGGCCGAGATGCTGCGCGAGCGCCCGGTGCAGGGGCTTCGCGTCTGGCTCGTGTCCGCCGGGGCAGAGGAAACGCTCCAGGATGGAATCCGGGGCTTCTTTGCCGCCCACGCCGATGAGCTCGACCGGGACAAGACCGACGTCTTGTGCATCGACACCGTCGGGTCTCCGCGCCTGGTTTTGCTCGAAGGGGAGGGGCCGATCTGGATGGAGCACTACGACGAGGGGCTGCGCGGGACGCTGGCCGACCTCGGCGAGCGCCACGGCCTCGCGCTCGAACGTGGCTTTCGTGCCCGAGCCTCGACCGACGCGGTGACCGCGATGCGCTACGGCTACCGCACCGCGAACCTCACCTCGGTCAACGACTACCACTACCTCTCGAACTACCACCTGCCCACGGACACGGCCGAGAACGTGGACTACTCCACGGTTGCCGAGGCCACCCGGACCGCGTACGCCCTGGCGGCAGAGCTGGCCGAAGCCGCGTAGGACACCCACGGCCCCCGCTCCGGCGTGGGGATGCGGGTCCCGCTATACGATCTTCATCCCGGAGATGGCGCGAGAGATCACGAGCCGCTGGATCTCCGCCGTGCCCTCGAAGATGTCGTAGATCTTCGCGTCACGGTGCATCCGCTCCACCGGGAACTCCCGCGTGTAGCCGTTGCCGCCGAGAATCTGCATGGCACGTTCGGTCACCCAGACGGCGACCTCGCCGGCCTTCAGCTTCGACATCGAGCCCTCGGCGTTGCGGAACGTCTGGCCCGACTTGCCCATCCAGGAGGCGCGCCAGACCAGCAGGCGGGCGGCGTCGATCTCGAGCTTCATGTTCGCCAGCGTGAACGCGATCGCCTGGTTCTCGATGATCGGTCGGCCAAACTGCTCGCGCTCCTTGGCGTAGTCGAGCGCGACCTCGTAGGCGCCGCGGGCGATGCCCACCGCCTGCGAGCCGACGATCGGCCGGGTCGACTCGAACGTCTGCATCGCTGCCTGGGACTTGCTCTTCTTGCCCTCGCGGACGCGGGCGAGGCGCTCGTCGAGCTTCTCCTTGCCACCGAGCAGGCATGCACCCGGGATCCGGCAATCGTCGAGGTGAACGTCGGCGGTGTGCGAAGCCCGCAGACCGTGTTTTTTGACCTTGGCACCCTGCTCGCAGCCCTTCGTCCCGGGCGGGATGATAAATGCGGCGTGGCCGCGCGAGCCGAGCTCGCGGTCGACGGACGCGATGATCACGTGGACATCGGCGATACCGCCGTTGGTGGCCCATGCCTTCTGGCCGTTCAGAACCCACTCGTCGCTGGATTCGTCGTACTTGGCGACCGTGCGAACGGCCGATACGTCGGAGCCTGCGTCGGGCTCGGACGCGCAGAAAGCGGCGACTTTCGGGTCGTCCTCGCTGCCGTAGCACTGGGGGACCCACTCGCCCATCTGCTCGGGCGTGCCCTGTCCAAAGATCGCGGCGACGGCGAGGCCGGTGCCCTGGATCGCCATGCCGATGCCTGCGTCGCCCCAGAAAAGCTCCTCGTTGGCGATCGGCATCATCAGGCCGGATGGGTCGGCGAAGAACTGCGCCATCGCTTCGAAGCCGTAGAGCCCGATCTTCGCGGCCTCCTGGATCACCGGCCATGGCGTCTCCTCGCGCTCGTCCCATTCGTGGGCGGCGGGACGGACCACGTTCTCGGCGAAGCCGTGGACCCAGTCGCGGATGTCCTGCTGGTCCTGCGAGAGCTCCAGCGAGAACGGCGGCGTCTCGTCGGTGGTAATCGCGGCCTCGACCTGGGAAGCGTCTGGGGCGGTTGCAGTGGTCATGGGAAGTGGGGTCTCCGTTTCAACGCTGGTTGATAACTACTAGCGGTAGGAAAATGCTACCATAAGTAGGAATGACCGTGTCAGCACCTCGTAAGCGGGCCGCGCATCTGGGCCCGGAGCGCCGCCGCCCGCTGGTCCTCGACGCCGCCTATCGACTCTTCCTCGAGCACGGCTTCGAGGGGACCTCGATGGACTCGATCGCCGCGGCCGCAGGTGTCTCCAAGCCCGTCGTCTACGACTGCTTCGCCTCCAAGGACGAGCTCTTCACGGCCATGCTCGACCGCGAGGAGGAGCGCATTCTCGAGGAGACGCGAGCGGCGCTGCTCACGACCGGCGGTTCGTCGGACCCCGAGGGCACGCTGATCCGCGGCTTCGAAGCGTTCCTCCAGGCTGCCGCCGACTCGCCTGAGATCTACCGCGTCGTCTTCCTTGGTGAGGGCGGGGGCAACCAGGCCGTCGCCGCGCGGATCGCGGACGGGCTCGAGCGCCAGGCTCAGACCGCAGCGACCATCGCCCGCAGCTGGGTCGAGCGCTTCTCCGACGCAACCGGAAACGAGGCCGAGGCCGCGGCCGAGCTGCTCGGGCAGATGATCGTGGGTGTGGCCCAGGTCGGCGCGCGAACGATGTTGGGAGACCCCGGGCGCTGGACACCCGCCACGCTCGCCGAGAAGCTCGGCCGCATGGTCTGGGCCGCCCGCGCCGCGATCTAGGCCCGGAGCTACTTGGCGCAGATTGCGATTGCGCCGACCTGGCCGGCCACGGCTGAGAAGTTCGGGCCTCCGGCAGCAAACTTGTTGCGCGAGCGCGGATGGGCGAGTCCGAAGAAGATATCCGGACCGAGGGCGTTGTCGAAATCAGGCCGGGGGGTCTGCGTCCAGCCTCCGCTTAGCAGCTCTTCGCCGGCGCGACACGTCGCCACGGTCGTATAGGTATCGGCGCTGTCGGGAGCGGGCTCGGTGTCGGTTCGCCGCACGAGCTGACCGGCGTCCTCGAGGCAATAGGCGATGACCTTCAGTCTGAGTGCGTTAGCGGGGAACACGTCCGCGACCCCAAGTACCTGCCAGCCACGCTTTCCGGCCGGCTTGCTGCGGTAGATCGGCGAGTTGCCAATCGTCTTCGAGAACTGAAAGCCCCCCGATACGGCGCGGGAGCCGCGCGCGCACTTCGCCGTCGCCTGCTTGCCTCGGTTGTCTGTGGAGTCGACCCGGACGACTGCCGCTGCGCGCGTCAGCTTGAGCTGCTTGCTGCAGAGCGCGTAGGCGGTGAACTCCTCGCCTGGGGTCTTCACGAGCCAGCCGCGCTTACCAGCCGCTCGGCTGGTCGTCGGCGTGTCGGACTGGCGCGGATCGTCGAGCCGGTAGCCACCGGACACGACGCGTTCGCCCGCGCGGCAGTTCGCAGTGGCGACTTCGAGCGCGTTTTGGGGTTGGCTCTCGGCTGAGCGCTTGGCGAGGGCATGCGCGCTGGGCGCGGTCGAGATGAGCAAGGACAGCGATGCGATGGCCACGGCCATTCCCCGGCGATTCATGCGCGGCAACATAGCTGCTGCGCGCCCGACGCGCTGTGCGCTTCAGGGTGGTAGCCAGGGGGCGTTGTCCCGGGTTTCCCGACGGAGATGGCGGCAGCATAGGAATGGCCGCCGCTGTGCCGAATAGGGCGAAGTGATGTCGATCGTAAGAGAGCTCGACCTGGGCCCTCGAACGGTGTTGCGCACGGTTCTAGTCGTGCTGACCGTGGTAGTCACCGTCTACGTGCTCTACCTCCTTCGCCGGCCGCTGAGCTGGCTCGTGATCGCCGCGTTCCTGGCGATCGCCGTCTCGGGCCCGGTTTCACTGTTCGCGAGGCGAATGCCGCGGGGGCTGGCGATCGCGTCGGTCTACGCGATGCTGATCGCGGTGCCGCTGATCCTCGCTGCACTGCTCGTACCGCCGCTGGTCAGCCAGGGCGAGGAGCTCGTCAACGACATCCCTGGCTACGTGGACGACGTCGAGGAGTTCGTAAACGACAACAAGACGCTCTCGAACCTGAACGAGGACTACAACATCACCGGCAAGCTCCAGGAGGAGGCCGCGAAGCTGCCGGGGCAGATCGGAAATGCCACCGAGACGCTCAGCGACATCGGTGTGGGAATCGTCAACTCCATCTTCGCTCTGGTCACGATCCTGATCCTCTCCATCTTCATGGTCTCAGGCGGGGCGCGTTGGGTCGAGCAGTTCCTCGCCGCCCAGGAGCCGCGCAACGCGGTCCGCATGCGACGTGCGTTCGAGGCGATCGCCCGCGCGATCGGCAATTACGTCGGCGGTGCGCTGGTGCAGGCGACGATCGCCGGCGTGCTCGCTTTCATCGTGCTCTCGATTCTCGGCGCGCCGTTCGCGGGTCCGCTGGCGCTGATCGTCGCCCTGTTCGACCTGATCCCCGTCGTCGGCGCGACCATTGCCGCATTCTTCGTTGCGATCGTGATGCTGTTCGTCGAGTTCCCGGTGGGACTGATCGTCTGGGTGATCTACGCGATCGTCTACCAGCAGATCGAGAACTACGTGATCCAGCCGCAGATCCAGCGCCGGGCCGTCGCCGTCGAGCCGATCGTGATCCTGATCGCCGTGCTCTTCGGCTCGTCCCTGTTCGGTGTGGTCGGGGCGCTGATGGCGATCCCGGCCGCCGCCTCGATCCAGATCGCGATCCGGGAGTGGGCTGACTATCGCCGCGAGGCCACGGCCGCCCAGCAGGCGCCCAGTCCCGCGTGAGTTCGCATCCTGACTAGACGACCTTGCCGCTCAGCTCGCGCGCGAGCCCCTTGGCGGCGTTAGCGCCGAGCCGGTTGAAGAGCAGTGCGAGCAGGGGGGAGGCGAGCTTCATGGCCCCTTTGGGCTGCAGGTCGGCGTCGTAAGTCAGCTCTGAGCCCTCGGGCGTCGCGCGCACGGTCACGGTGTCCTGTGAGATCACGCTGCTCGTCTCGGCGCGCAGCACGAGCCGCGCGGGCGCTTCGTGGACCACGGTCTTGTAGTGGTAATCCGTCTCGCGCCCGAGCAACCGCACGGTGATCAAGAATTCGGCCTCGGGCCCCGGCGGTTTGGCGCCGATCAGATCGGTCTTCGGGACCGTCGGATCCCACTCTTTCGCAGAGCGGAAATCAGCCATGTAGGCGAAAGCTTCATCGGCGGGTTTCGGTGTGGCAATCGTGGCGGAATACGTGGGCATCTCACTCCTCTTGTTGGCTCAGCCGAACGCAGGTCTCCCAAAGGGCGCGACGCGCCGCCTCGTCCTCGCGGGTCCACGGGACGCGGTGGGTGGGACGGGGCCGACGGTCGTGCCAGAAGCGCCCCGGCTCACGCTCGGGCTCCGCGCCCCAGCAGAGCCACGTGAGCGTGTCGGCGCCCTGGCGCGCGTCGCGCAGCAGCGGCCCCATCAAGCGGCGAAAGCCGGGCAATGAGTCCCGGACCCCAGGGGTGTCGGCCCAGCCCGGGTGCGCCGAGTGAAAGCTGACTCCGTTGCCGGCGTAGCGCTCCTGCCACATCTCGGTCAGGATCACCTCGCAACGTTTGGTGTGCGAGTAGAAACGGCTGGGGTTGTAGTCACGCGCGGCGAGCTGCAAATCCGAGCCGTCGAGCTTTGTCCCGTACATCCCGCCCGACGAAACGTTGATCACCCGCGATGGCGCGTTGCGTCCGAGCACGGGCAGCAAACGCATAGTCAGGGCGAATGGACCGAGCACGTTCGTGGCGAACGCCAGCTCGACGCCCGCGGAGTTGGTCTCGCGCTCCGGCGGCATTACACCCGCGTTGTTGACGAGGGCGTGCGCGCTTGCGCCCGCTGTCTCGAATCGGGTGGCGAACTCGGCAACGGAGGCCAGCTCGGACACGTCGCAACGCCAGAGCTCGAGGCGGCCGCTGCCGGTGTGCTCGGAGATACGGGCGCGAACGTCCTCGCCCTTCGAGAGATCGCGCACGACCATATGGACCGTGGCGCCGGCCTCGGCCAGCTGTTCGCAACAGGCCGCCCCGAGCCCGGCGCTGGCGCCGGTTACGACGATCGCGCGCCCCGTGAGGTCGGGGAGGTCCTCCCAGCGGCCCCGGCGCGCCTTGTAGCCAAGCGAGCTGTAGCCGGGGACGACTAGGGCATCAAGGGCCTTGTCCATAGTTGTGTACAGGGTTGACGTCAATCTATTCATAAGCTAGCATGCAGGAATGGAAGCTTCGTCCAGGGTTTATCGGATCGGGGAGCTCAGCCGACGCGTCGGCGTCGCCCCGGAGACGCTGCGTGCCTGGGAGCGGCGCTACGCGTTGCTTGACCCTGCCCGTACCCAGGGTGGGTACCGCTTATACGACTCCGCCGACGAAGCGCGCATCCGAATGATGGCCCGACTACGTAGTGAGGGTATGGCGGCTGCAGAAGCGGCAAAACTTGTTCGCGAGGTCCCCCACCTCGCCGGACAGGCCGGGCAAGGTGCGGTAGAGGCGGGACTCGCCGTGCCGTCCCAAGCCGACGCGAGCGTTGCGGGACGCCTCGCGTCAACCCCGGCGGGCGCCGGCGATCGGTCGCCGGCGCCCGCCGGACGCCCGGCTCCCTGGGCCTCGGACGACGATCGCAACCAAAGCCTGGCGGAGGCGCTGGAGAGCTTCGACGACGTCAAGGCAAACCGGATCTTTGATGCTGCAGTTGGCGAGCTGGGCGTGTCGGCCCTGGTCGACGAGGTCGTCCTGCCCACCCTTCGGGGTTACGGCGAGCGCTGGGAGGCCGGCGAGACGACGATCGCCCAGGAGCATTTCGCCAGCAACTTCTTTCAAGGCCGGTTGCTCGGACTCGCGCGCGGCTGGGGCGGTGGGCGGGGCCCGATGGCGCTGCTGGCGTGCGCGCCCGGCGAACGCCACGACCTCGGCCTCCTTGCCTTCGGCCTGATTCTGCACGAGCGCGGCTGGCGAATCATCTACCTGGGTATCGACACGCCGCTACACACCGTCGACGAGGCCGCGCGTCAGGTCTCAGCCGACGCCGTGGTTGTCGCAGCGATCGAGGGTCGACGCCTGCGTGCCGTTGCCGACGAGCTGCGCGATCTCGGCCGCGCCCAGCCCGTCTATATCGCCGGCGCGGGCGCCAGCTCGCAATTTGCCAATCGGATCGGGGTTCGCCTGCTGGAGACCGACCCCACGGGTGCCGCCGGCCTGCTCGACGGCGAGTTCGCCGCCGCCGCGGCCTGAGCGGCAGTCCCTAGGTCCAGCGATCCCAACGCCGCAGCGCGTTGGTAACCGAGCGCATCGCGCGCCCGCCGGACTGCCAGCCGGGTCGCGACCAGCGCTCGAAGTGCAGGTGACAGCCGGACGCGTTGCCGGAAGCGCCCACCTTGCCGATCAGCTGACCGGTGCGGACGCGCTGGCCGCGGCGCAGCCTCGTCGGCCTCTGGAGGTGCATATAGACGTAATCGGTCGAGGTGCCGATGCCGTCGATCACCACATAGTGGCCCGCGCCGCCGCGCTGGCTCGCCTTGAACTGGACGCGCCCGGCGCGGGCGGCGACCATTCGCGTGCCGCAACGCGCGAAGACGTCTTGGCCGCGGTGGTTTCGCCCGGCGCCGAAGCCGTCACCGTAGGTGTGCCGGCCGCGAACGGGGAACACGTGGTGGCTCAGCGCGACACTGCGGTCGCCGCTGCGGCGCTTGCGAGCAGCGACCGATCCGCCGCGGGCCTCCCTGACGCGAAAGAAGTACGAGCCGTTGGGCAGCTGTCCGCCGCCCTTGGAGGTTCCGTTCCAGCGCACGCTCGCGGTCTGCCCGGAGCGCACTCCCTCCAGGCGCCAGCTGCGTGCGACCTCGTAGTTGCCCTTGCGAACGGCCTGGACGCGAACCGTCTGTTTTCCCTTGCCGCCGAGCTCGAAGCGGTAGCGGATCGGCCTGGCGCCGACGTAGAAGGCACGCTCGGGACTGGCACGCTCGCTGACGACGCGTAGCTGAGCGGCGTCGGCGGGCGAGGCGGCGACCAGGCCGAGCAGGGTCGCGATCACCGCGCTCGCGGCGAAGATGGATGCAGCCACGCCAAGGAGCGCTTGGGGCAGGGACAGGGTGGGTGTTTCTGGCGGTTGCATGAGGGTTTTGTAAGCAAACACTCATCAACTGCAAAAGTTACGCACCGAGGCAGACAAACGTCCAATCCCGAGACTTCCGCTGGTCCTGGACTTTCCGAGCGCCGATGGGCTTGCTGATACGCACCTCCGATGCCGGGACGGGGCGCCCTCTCTTCGTAGAAGGCGCCCCGTCTCACGCCTGGGGTCAGACCCTGCTCAGGTCGATTTCGCGGCTTGGCGGCGCAGGCCCAGCCCACCGAAGACGATCGCTGCCGCGCCGCCGGCCGCGACGTATGCGCCGTAGCGGATTCGCACCCCGCCGATCGTCGCCGTGTCTGCCAGTACGTCGGGCGGGTCGGCGATCAGAAACCCGATGAGAACAACGGACCACGCGCCCGCCACGACCATCAAGGTTCCGATCGAAAGCGGCCTCGGGAAGTCGGCATCGCGCCAGCGGGTCGCCAGGCCGACCGCCAAGGCGGCCGTGACCAGCAGCGCGAGGTGGGCGAAGGTGAACGCGTCGAGTCCGGTCGCCGAGAGCGGGCTGCCGAGCTTGAACCCATACCAGGGAAAGAGCATGCTGAGCCCAATCGCCGCGGCTCCCAGGGCCGCGACGCGCTCAGGCCCGCGCTTGGGCACGCGCGGCGGTCTCGATCCGCTTGCGCAGCATCTGGGCGTCGGCGGTGCTGATAATCCGAAGTTGGCCCTGGAACGCGAGGTGCCAGTGCTCGGCCGGCCATTTGGAGATGTGCTCGAGCTCGCCCACGAACTGGGCGGCGTCGACGTACTCGTCGGGTGCCAGCACCACGTCGGGCTCGGCTTCCACGCGCCACGGATAGGCCTCGGGCTTGCGCTTCTTTCCTTGAGGCCAAACCGGCTGGCGGTCTTCGAACATCTCGGAGGTAACGCGGGCGATGCCGCCGAAGGCCTGGGCGCCGCTCAGATAGAAGATCACCTCGTCGCCGGGCTCAAACTCGGACGCCTGGTTTCTGCGGCCCTCCTTGAAGCCGATCACGTCGAAGCCGCGGGCCGCGCTGATCTCGAAGTTCTCGGGCGAGCCGGTGAGGATCCAGGTCTTTCCGTCGGTCTCGCTCACGCTGGCGATTCTACGTCGCGACCGCCCGCTTCGACGCCCCCGTGGAGCCGGCGCACCACCGCCGCTGTCTGATCGGGGCGGCTCAAGATGCCGTCGTCGACCTCGACCACCCGCGCGTCCGGGAAGTTCGCCACGACGGCGCGCTTCATCCCGTCCATCGACGGGAACCAACCGCCCGCCATGTTGTCCGAAAGAAGGATCAGCAGGCGATCACCGAGCGTCCGAGCGGGCTCGACCGCGCCCTCGTCGGAGGACCAAGCGTTCACCCGCGCCGCCGCGACGTTGTGGGGAACGTGCTCGATCTGAAGACGCACGCGCTCCCGCAGTTCCTCGTCGGTCATCTGTGTGTTCGCCGCTTCGACGATCCCGCGTACGGCCCCTCGGTAGTCCGTCTCGAGCTGTTGCAGGAAGGCGCCGACGACGGTGTCGGAAGAGATCAGCGAGTCTTCGTCGGCAAGCGCGCTACGGGCGAATGGCGCGCCACCGACCGAGACGACGTGCGAGATGAGGTCCGGGCGGCGTGCAGCCACCCGGACAGCCCGGTTGGCGCCGTCAACCATGCAGACTGCGATCGCCGGACCGCCACCCGTGGCCTCCAGCACCGACTCCATGTCGTCGGCGCCGGTCTCGACATCGAGTCCGTCGGCGGGCGCCGATTGGCCGGTGCCGCGATCGTCGTAGCGGAGCAGCCGGTGATCGGGCTTCAGCTCGGCGTCGAGTTCGCGCCAGACGCTCGGGTGATAGGACCAATAGGGGACGAACAGCACGTTTTGCCCACTACTACGCTCCTCCCAGTGGAGTTCGGTACCGTCGCTCGCGAGTGCCGTGGGCACAGGTCGTGAGTCTACGAGCCGAGTTTGCCCGCGCCGCGCGCGGGGTATCAGCCGACTATGACTGGAGCAGCATTGGCAAACATGGACATCCTCGCCGAGGAGAACACCGAAAAGCGCGAGGAGATCGTCGAACTGCTGCGCAGGGCGTACTGGATGGAGATTGAGACGGTGATGAGTTACATCGCCAACTCGGTCAATCCCGACGGCGTCCGCGCGCAAGAGATCAAGGACTCCCTGCTGACCGACGTCGATGAGGAGCTAGGCCACGCCAAGATCTTCGCCGAGCGGATCAAGGAGCTCTACGGCGTCGTGCCCGGCTCCGAGGACTTCACCTCGGTCCAGAGCTTCCTGCAGCCGCCCGACGAGCAGGTCGACATCGTCCACGTGATCCGGGGCGTGATCCAGGCCGAGGCCGGCGCGATCGAGCACTACTCGAAGATCATCGAGGTCACCGACGGCGTCGACCCGGTCACCCAGGACATGGTGATCGCGATCCTCCGCGACGAGCAGGGCCACATGCGCCTGTTCGAGGGCTTTCTGCGCGAGTACGAGCGCGAGGGACTCGCCTAAGCGGCCTGGGCGGAGGGCTCAGGCCAGCGATTCGGCCAACCGGCCGACGCGCTCGGCGTCGAGCGGACGACCGAGCTCGGCCCAGGCGGCGCGAGCCTCCTCGAGCTCCGAGGGATCGCGCGAGACGACCCCCCGGGCTTCGAGTGCGGTTGCGCTGCCCACCGGGTAGCGCAGGCGCTCGGCGAGGCCCGACGCTTCCTCCGCGAGCTCCTTCGCCTGATCGGCGCGGCCCCAGAGCGCCTGGTTGATCGCCCGCGCCGCGGTCGCCTCGACCGAATGGGCGACGAGACCAGCACGCTCGCAGGCGTCGAGCGCAGTGGCCAGCGCCTGGTCGGCATCGGCGTGGTCGCCCCGGTCGCGCAGGGTGGTGGCCAGCCAGTAGAGCGCCTGGAATCCGACCTCCGAGCGCCCGACCTGTTCGGCCAGCTCGGAGGCGCGGCGCAGCGATCTCTCCGCACCCTCGAGGTCGTTCTCGCGCCAGCGCAGGGCACCGCGCAGCAGGTGGGGGAAGCAGAGCTTGCCGGTCAGACCCTCGCGCTCGATCAGGGCGGCGACCGTCTCCGTGTCGCGCTCGACCACCTCCCATTCGCCGCGGTGCAAGGCCAGTGTCGCCAGCGCGGCGTGCAGCTCGACCTGGGAGGGCAGGTCGCCCATCCGCTCGGCGATCTGCAGCGCCTCGTCGTACGCGGTGGCCGCCGCCTCGTAGTCGGCATCGGAGATCTCGAAGTGATACCCCAGCGCGAGCAGGGCGCGGATCGCCTCGGCGGGATCGGACTCGCGCGCCAACTCGACTGAGCGCTCGAGGTTCTCCCGGGCCCGCTCGGAGTCGCCGATGCGGCCGAAGACGCGGCCGAAGATGCCGTGGGCACGGCTTGCGGCCGCGGCTTCGCCGAGGCGTTCGGCCAGGCGAAGCGCCTTCTCGGAGGCATAGATCGCGAGCATGTTGTCGCCTGTGTGCATGTAGAGCGAGGCGGCCTCCTCGTAGAGGCGGACCAGTTCGATGCAGGGCGGGCCGTCCTTGAGCAGGTCGATCCCGCGCTGGTAGTGGCCGATCGAACCCTCCCGGTCGCCCTTGTTCCACAACCCGGCGCCGATCTTGCGGTGCAGATCGCCGACGCGGGCCAGGTCCTCCTCGCCACGGTGATACTCCAGGCACCACTCCCACAACTCGACCGCGCGGTCGATGCGACCGAGGCGCAGTGCCACGTCGCCAAACTTTTCGCCGATCCGCGCCTGCGCGTCGGGGTGCTTGCACTCGCCGCCCTCGTTGTCGAGCGAAAGCGCCGCCTCGTAGTGCGTGAGCGCCTCCTGGTTCGAGTAGAGGCCGGCCGCAGCGTCGCCGGCGCCCTCAAGCGCATTGTGGGCGCGGCCGCGGATCGCGTCCAGCTCGGCGTGGTCGATGCCGGCGTCGGCGCCGATCAAGGCCGCCCGCCCGAGGTGGTCGGCCACCATCGCGATGACGCCCTCGGCGCGGTCAGCCGAGCGCTCCTCGATGAAGGTCGCGACCTCGGCATGCTTGCGCGCCCGCACCGTCTTCGGCAGCATCGAGTAGGCCACGTCGCGGATCAGCACATGCTTGAAGGCGAACTCGCGCTCGCCGGCGAGCCGTGAGCCCGCGGTGGAGACGATCAGGTCTTTGTCGGCCAGCGACCCCAGCGCCGTCTGGGCATCGATGCCCTCCTCGGTGGCTGCCCGGGCAATTGAGCCCTCCCAGAAGACCTGGCCGACGACTGCCGCGTGCTGGATCAGGCGCCGCTCGCCGGAGGGCAGCCCGTCCAGGCGTGCGGTCAGCACCGCGTGCACAGTTTCGGGCAGCGCCTCGCCGCCGGTGCCCTCTTCGAGAATCCGATTGACCATTTCCTCGGCGAAGAGTGGGTTGCCACCCGAGCGCTCGGCAACCTGGGCGATCAGATCGGCGCCGGCCTCGCGCTGGTCGGCGGGCAGGAGCGCCCCGACAAGCTCGAGGGCCCGTTCCGAAGCGAGCGGCTCAAGCGTGATGTTCGTGGCGTTGCGCCGCCCGCCCCAGCCGGGCCGGCGCTCGAGCAGCTCGTCGCGCGCCATGCAGATCAGCAGCACCGGGCCGCGGACCCAGCGCGCGAGGTACTCGATCAAATCGAGCATTCCCTCGTCGGCCCAGTGAATGTCCTCGATCGCGAGGACTAGCGGATGGATCCGGCTTGCCGCCTCAACCAGCGAACGCACCCCGCTGAACAGGCGGGCCCGGGTCTGCTGAGGGTCCTCTCCCTCGGGGAGGGTCGCCGTGACCTCGTCCGGCAGCTCGATTCCCATCGGGCGCGCCAGCGTGGCGGCGAGCTGCTCGGGCGACTCCTCGCTCTCGCCGCCGCCGCCCTCCTCGAAGAGCTTCTCGAAGCCGTTTCGCAGTTTCAGCCAGGCCAGCTCGGAGTTCTCGGTATCGACGATCTGGAACTGGTCGCGCACAATCTCGCCGAGCGCCCAGTAGGCGAGACCGGAGCCGTAGGCGGGGCAACGGCCGACGCGGACCAGCGGCGAGTCGTCGCGCGACGCGACCCCCTGGGCCAGCTCGCGCAGCAGCCGGCTCTTGCCGACCCCCGCCTGGCCGATCACCGTAACGAGGTGGGAGTGCTCGTCGCGCACGACGCGATTGAAGAGGTTGGCCAGCGTCTCCGCCTCGTCCTCGCGGCCGATCAGGGGGGTGGAGGCGCGGGTGGTCACGACGCCGCCGCTGACCGCTACGCGTACGGCCTCCCACGCGGGCACCGGCTCGGACTTGCCCTTGAGGGCCAGGGGTTCGAGCTCCGAATACTCGATCGACGCGCGGGTGAGCCGGTAGGTGGTCATCCCGACGGTCACCGAACGTGGGCGCGCGGCCGTCTGCAGCCGAGCGGCGACGTTGACCGCATCGCCGATGACTGTGTAGTCCTTGTCGCCCGCAAGGCCAGCGAGCACCTCGCCAGTGTTGATCCCCACGCGCAGGGCGAACTCGACCCCGGCGGTGGTGTCGGTAATCGTCTGGTTGATTTCCGCCATCGCCGACTGCATCGCGAGGCCGGCGCGAACTGCTCGCTCGGGATCGTCCTCGTGGGCCACCGGCGCGCCGAAGACGGCCATCACGTTGTCGCCAATGAACTTGTCGACCGAGCCGCCGAAGCGGGTCACCTCGTCGCCGAGTCGGCGCAGGGCGCGGTCGACCATCGACTTGAGTGCCTCGGGGTCCATCCGCTCGGCTACGGCGGTGTAGCCAGAGAGGTCGGCGAAGAGCACGGTCGCGGTGCGCCGCTCCTCGGGCAGGCTCGACGCCTCGGGCGACGCGCCCGCACCGGGTGTGGTGGTGGGCTCAACCGCGGGCCCACCGAGCTGGTTGCCGCACTCGATGCAGAACTTAGCCTCAGGCGGGTTCTCGGCGCCGCAGCTCCCGCAAGCCGGGGCGAGCGTGCTGCCGCACGACATGCAGAAGCGCGCCCGCTTGGGGTTCTGTGTCCCACAGCTCGTGCAGTTCATGCCCTCACTCCCACGTGTCAAAGGTTACGTGCGATTCCCAGGCGCGCAACTGTGAGATCCATCACACGCAACAGCCGTGCCAACGACCTCACCACACCGGGACGGAGCTTCCGGCGGTGTTAGGAGATCGGAATGTTCTGGACGTCAGGGCCGCTGCGGGGCGGCTCGTCGTCGAGGCGTTCGACGTAGTGGTCGATCAGGGCCTTCATCGTCATCAGCGCCTCGCGCTGCACGTTCTGCCAGCTGTCGCGCAGCTCGTCGGGAGCGGTGGAGCGCACCACGTCGGCCGCGCGGCAGATCGGGCAGAGCTCGACGCAGCGCAGGCCCTCGGATCCGTGCCCCTCGAGCGCGGCGAGCAGCCGCTCGCGGGCGAGCCGTGCCTCGTCTTCGAGACCCTGGTCAGGCCGGTTGGCGCTCAAGGGGCTTCTCCTCTTCGCTCGGGGCCGCCTCGAAGCGCACTTCCAGCACGCCGTCGGCCAGCTTCGCGCCTGCGGTGGGCCGCCGGGCGAGGCCCGGCGGCAGGATGATCGTGCGCTTCTCCTTGCCTGCGCTCACGACGAGCTCGGCGCCGATCTTCTTCAACGAGAGCTGGTCGCGGTCGGTGAACGGCACCTGGATACGCATCGAGGTGCCGCCGTCGGTGTCGTTGACGATCTCGCGCGCCAGGCCCGTGTGGAGCACGTCGGCGGGGCCGAGATCGCCGAAGAGCTCGTCGCCCAAGCGGTCGAGCATCCGCTCACCGATCACCTCCTCGTCGAAGTAGCGGGCCTTCAATACGGGAACCGGGGCGAAGCCGTCGGCCACCTCAATCAGGCGTTCGACCTGCCGCTCGCGCCAGCCGCTGAAGTAGCCATCGTCGACCTCGTCGGGGAAGAGGCGGTTAACGATCACCGCGTCGGTCAGGTACCCGTAGAGGTTCAGGTACGTGAAGGTTCGCTGGGCCTCCTTGATCACCATGCGGTCGGCGTTCATCACCAGCCTGATCGAGGCGCGCTCGCGATCGCGGAGGATCTCGTTCATCGCGATCAGGTTGCGGACGAGCTGGTTGACCTCGCTCAGAACCTCCTGGCCCGGCAGGTCGACGTCGAGGAAGGTCTTCGCGATCGGTCGCGCTGCGGCAACCATCTTGCTCTCGACCGGGAACACCTTCTCCAGCCACCAGTGGGCGACTTCCGGGAACGAGAGCAGCCGCAGCGTCTCGCCGGTCGGCGCGCAGTCGACGATTACGACGTCGTAATCGTCGGACTCGTGGTGTGCCTTTATCTGGAGCAGGCTGAAGAGCTCGTCCATCCCCGGTGGCACGGTCAGCTCCTCGGCCGCGATGTCCATCACGCCGCGGTCGTGCAGCAGGTCGCCGAGCCAGCGTTGGACACTCGCCCAGTTGGTCTCCATCTCACGCTGTGCCTGGACTTCCTGGCCCCAGAGCCGGTCGGCCACGGGCGTGGGATCGGGCCCGAGCTCGGAATCGAGCGAGTCGGAGAGGCTGTGGGCGGGGTCTGTCGACAGGACGACCGTGCGCAGTCCGGCTGCGGCGCAACGGCGAGCGGTAGCTGCGGCCACGGAGGTCTTGCCGACGCCGCCCTTGCCCGTGTAGAGGATGGTGCGGGGAGCGGTCAAGGTGAACGGTCGAGCCTACCGCTACCCTGCCGTATCTTCCCGCGAAACGACCAATGAAGGGGACTGATCACTTGAATTCGAACACGAGACTTCGCACCGCATTCGCACTCGCATTGGCCGTCCCAGCGTTCGTTGCAGGCTGCGGTGGCGACGACGACGGTGGTGGCGGCAGCGACGAGGATCCGGCCGTGGTTCTCAAGTCCGCGCTGACCAACGACTCCGAGGTCAACAGCGGCGTTATCAACCTCTCGCTCTCGGGCAACATCGAGGGTGACCAGGGCGGCGACGCCGAGATCTCGCTCTCCGGGCCGTTCCAGGGTGGCGGCGGAACCCCCGTCGCGCTCGACCTCGACATCACCGGCAACGTCAACGCCGCTGCGCTCGAGGCGGTGACCGGCTCCGACAGCCTCGACTTCGAGGGCGGCGTCACACTCGCCGACGAGACGCTGTTCGTCAACTACAACGGCACGGAGTACGTCGCCGACGATTCGCTGAACTCGCAGATCGCTCCCTTCTTGGAGACCGCGGCGGACGCCCCCGGCACCGCCGGCGGCAGCACGCCGGAGGAGGCCGACCAATTCATCGAAAGCCTCGAGGGCCTCAGCAACGAAGGCAGCGAGGACATCGACGGCGACTCGACGACGCATGTCTCAGCGAGCCTCGACATCGCCGGTTTGATCGAGGCAGGAGCAGCCGCGCAGGCGACCCCCGTGCCGTTCGATCCCTCGCAGTTGGAGGGGCTGGAGTCCACGGTCGACTTCTTCGTTGGTGACGACGACATCGTCCGCCAGGTCGACTTCAACTTCTCATTCGACGTGCCTGAGGAGCTGCAGGGCCAGGCGGGTGCCGAGGCGATCGACGCGCAGATCAGCGCCGGCGTCAGCGGCCTGAACGAGGAGCAGACGATCGAGGCCCCCACTGACCCCGAGCCGCTAGACGGCCTGCTCGAGCAGCTCGGAATCGACCCGTCCGCGCTCGGCGGCCTAGGCGCACTCGGCGCACTCGGCGGCGCGGGCTCCCTCGAGGGGCTCGGCGGCGCCGGCGGCGGCGGGTCAGGTGGCAGCGGCGACGCCGAACTCGACGCGCTCTCACAGTGCATCGCCGAGGCCGATCCGGCCGAGGTGGACGCCTGCTTCGAGTAGTAACCGCGCGAAGCATTCGCTCCTGAACGGGGCCCCGGCGCCAAGCAAGGCTCCGGGGCCCTTTTTCTTGTTGGGCCCACACGTCGCGGGCGCCGGATAAGGTCTCGCCCCCGTGAGGCGCTTCCTCTTCTCAGCCCAGGGTTGGCCGTACATGCTGACCCCCTTCATCGTGGTCGCCATCGCGCTCGAGCTGGCGCACGCCGAGGCGACCTTGATCTTCGCCGCGGCAGCGCTCGGAATCATCCCGACCGCCGCTCTGATGGGGCTCGCGACCGAGGAGCTGGCCGCGCGCTCCGGACCTGGCATCGGCGGCTTTCTCAACGTCACCTTTGGCAATGCGGCAGAGCTGATCATTGCGATCTTCCTGCTCGCGGAGGGGCTGCAGGAGGTCGTAAAGGCGTCGATCATCGGCTCGATTCTCGGCAACCTGCTGTTGGTAATGGGGCTGGCGATGTTCGTCGGCGGGGTCGGGCGTGCCAAGCAGACCTTCAACCGGACCGCCGCCAACGCCCAGGCCTCGATGCTTTTCCTCGCGGTCGCCGCGTTGTTGATGCCGGCGATCTACGCGCTCGCTTCCGGCGGCGGCCTGCCCTCGGTGAACGCGGAGATCGTCGACTTCGGGTCAGATCTCGAGGAGCTGTCGATCGGGGTCGCGATCGTCCTCATCGGGACGTATCTGGCGGGCCTGACCTTCTCGCTTCGCACCCACAAGGACGTCTTCAACCCGGTCGGTGACGACGGCGATACGGAGACGGGGCATCACGACGGTTTCGGCTGGTCGATCCGCAAGTCGATCGGGATGCTGGCGATCGCTGGCGCGGCCGTGGCGATCGTTTCCGAGATTCTCGTCGGCTCGATCTCGGAAGCATCGGAGTCGATCGGCATCTCCGAGTTTTTCGTCGGGATCATCATCGTTGCGGTCGTCGGCAACGCGGCCGAGCACTGGGTTGCAGTGATGTTCGCGCGCAAGGACAAGATGGACTTGGCGGTAAACATCTCGATCGGCTCGGCCGCTCAAATTGCGCTGTTCGTGGCGCCGATCCTCGTCTTGCTCTCGTTCGCCATCGGGCCGAACCCGATGCCGCTCGTCTTCAACGGCTTCGAGCTCGGCGGGGTGCTGATCGCGGTGCTGATTGCCGCGTATGTCACCCAGGAGGGGGAGTCCAATTGGTTCGAGGGCGTGCAGCTGCTGGCTGTCTACGCCGTGCTCGGCCTGGTCTTCCTCTACGCCTGAGAAGCCCTCAGCCGGGTAGGTAGGTTCAACCGATGGGTGCCCTCATCCTGCTGCTCCTGAGCTTCGCCGTAATCCTGGCGGGCGCGCTGTTCTTCACCAACGCGGTCGAGTGGGCCGGGCACCGGCTCTCGCTCGGCCAGGGTGCGGTCGGCTCGCTGCTCGCCGCCGTCGGCACGGCGATGCCCGAGACGCTGATCCCGATCGTCGCGATCATCGGTGGCGCGGAGGGCTCGGAGGATGTGGCCGTCGGCGCGATCATCGGCGCCCCGTTCCTGCTGGCAACGATCGCAATGGCGCTCGTCGGCATCTCAGCCCTGATCTACCGAGACCGGCGTGAGCAGGGCACCGCACTTCGCGCTCACCGGCCAACGCTTGAGCGCGATCTCGTCTTCTTCCTGATCTTTTTCGCGCTCGGCATCGCCGTCGGTGCGGCCGATCTGCCGAGTGCCGCTCAGATCCCGCTCGTGGTCGGCTTCGTCCTCGCCTACGCCTACTACGTTCGCCGCACGCTGTTGGGCGGGGGAGAAGTGCAGGAGGTCGAGACGATCGGCCCGCTGATGCTCGGCCGGGCGGTCGACCGTACGCCGCTGTTCATGGACGCGACCCCGGCCGACGACCCGGGTCGCGGCATGATCTTTGCCCAGCTCGCGATCGGCCTGGCCGCGATCGTCGGCGGCGCCCACCTCTTTGTCGAGGAGCTCCTGCACTTCGCCGAGGAGGCAGGCATCGAGCCACTGGTGCTCTCGCTAATCCTCGCCCCGCTCGCGACCGAGCTCCCCGAGAAGGCGAACTCGTTCTTCTGGGTGCGCGACGGCAAGGACTCGCTGGCGCTCGGCAACATCACCGGCGCGATGGTCTTCCAGTCCACGATCCCGATCGCGTTTGGACTCTTGCTCACCGACTGGGACCTCAACCGCTTCGCCGTCGTCTCCGGCTGCCTCGGCCTCGCCGGCGGATTGCTCGCCTACGCCACGCTCCACCGCCGCGGTCGCTTCGAGTGGCCGTCGATCGTGGTCTGGGCAGGGCTCTTCGCGGCGTTCCTGGTCTACGTCAGCGTTAGCTGAGGCCGGGGGAGTGGCCGACTACGGCAAGGATCTCGCCTACGTCCACGATGCGGGCTTCCTGGACCTGGCCGAGCAGGCGACGCCCTTGATCGCCGGGTTGCTCGCCGAGCGCGGAGTGCGCTCGGGTCGGGTGGTCGAGCTCGGCTGCGGCAGTGGCGCCACGGCCGCAGCCCTCAGCGCCGAGGGCTTCGAGGTGCAGGGCATCGACACCTCGCGCGCGATGATCGGGATCGCGCGGGCACGGGCGCCGGAGGCGCGCTTCCGGGTCGGCTCGTGGACCGACGCGGCCCTGCCCGAGTGCGAGGCCGTGATCGCCGTCGGTGAGGTCTTCAACTACCTCGGCTCGGCACGGGGGACCAAGGCCGAGCTGCGCGCCCTGTTCAAGCGGGTGGCCGCGGGGCTCCGGCCGGGCGGGCTGTTCGTCTTCGACGCTGCCGGACCCGGTCGCGTGCCGCGAGGCTCGGGCGAGGCGTTTCGCATCGGCCCCGACTGGGCGATCCTCTACCGCGCCGACGAGGCCGCCTCGGGCCGCACGATGGAGCGGCGGATGACGACCTTCCGGCGGATCACCCAGGGGGCGACTTACCGTCGCCACGAGGAGGTCCACCGCCTGCGGCTCTGGCCGGCGACCGAGGTCGCCGCGCTCCTGCGCGAGGCGGGCTTTCGCGCCCAGGTCCGCCGCGCCTACGACCCCGACCGGCCGGTACCCGGCCTGCGTGTGTTCGTGGCGCGTCGCTAGTCCCTCCTGGCAGCCTGCTGAAGGGTTGAGGGGCCTAGGGCAACCACAACCCTGCAGCAGGCACTCGGCTGACAGGGTGGCCCGGTGTTTCGTAGGCTCCGCCGGTCATGGGGGCGTCAGGGAGGCGCCCCGAGTCCTTAAGGGGAACGCATGGTCAGGAAGATTTCTCTCGTGGTGGCGCTTCTCGCGCTTGTCGCGATTCCCAGTTCGAGCTTTGCGGGCGGGGGATCCGGGGCGGGCAGCGGGGCGAAGGCAACGAAGCTGACGATCAAGACCGGTAACTCGGCCGGGCAGTTCAAGGGCCGCGTCAACTCAGACGCCGCCAAGTGCACGAGGAACCGGAAGGTCCGCGTCTTTCAGAAGATGGCGGGTCCGGACCTCGAGATTGGGGCGGACCGCTCCAACTACAAAGGTCGCTGGAAGGCCAGCACGGCTGCGATGTCGGGCGAGTGGTACGCCAAGGTCGGCAGGGTCGTCAAGGGCAGCACGATCTGCAAGGGCGATAGGTCGAAGACCGTCTCGGCGGGCTAGCTACGAGTGCAGCTCATGCAGCGCGGCGAGCACCAGCTCGTCGTGCTGCTTGGGCTGGACCTTCGGGAAGGCCTTCGCGATGACGCCGTCGGCGTCGATGATGAACGTTGCCCTCGCCGCGCCCCAGTACTTCTTCCCATACATCGACTTCTCGATCCAGGTGCCGTAGGCGTCGCAGACCGCGTGGTCCTCGTCGGCCAGCAGGGTGAACCCGAGCGAGTGCTTGCCGGAGAATCGCGAGATCGCTGGGACCGGGTCGGGGGAGATGCCGATCACCTGGGCGCCGGCTTTTTCGTAGGCCGAGGAGTTGTCGCGAACACCACAGGCCTGGACGGTGCAGCCGGACGTATCGGCCCGCGGGTAGAAGTAGAGGACCACCGTCTCACCGCGGAGGTCCTTGAACGAGACCTGGTTGCGGTCCTGATCGGGAAGTGTGAAGTCGGGGGCCTCGTCGCCTGCGCTCAGCATCGGCGGCGAGAGTAGCCGCGAACGAATCCGCGTCGAAAAAAAAAGTTCGCAATTTGCGATCGCCGGGGCCCGAGAAAGTCGCATTGTCGGCGCTCTACCGTGTCCTGCTGTGACACGGTGGATCGGCAAAACAGTTCGAGCGGGTCTGGACTAGGGGGCGTACCCGACGCCGGTGGGGTTCCAGATCTAGGGACGATGGTTACCGGGACGCAGACGAGAATCGAAACGGCAGACCAGGGTGTGGATCGCCAGCAGTGGCACGACCGCGCATCAAGACTGCATGACGAGCTTCGTCGCCCCGCCACCGGGCTCGTCCGGCGTGCATTCGGCTCCACGTTCGGAGCCGACGAGATCGACGACATCTACTCGAGCGCCTGGTTGGGGACGCTCCGCGCGCTCGAGCGCAAGCACCACCAGATGGACGACGAGGAGGTGCGCAAGTATCTGCTGACGGCGGTCGCCAACCATGCCTCCAAGGAGATCCGCCGGAGGCGCCGCAAGCCGATTGCCCCGCTCGACGCCGCGGGTTCGGTCGCGGAGGTTGCGGATACGCCCGAGGACACCGCGACGGGCAACGAGCAATCGCGGATAACCCGCGACGTGCTCGCCAGCCTCCCGGAGCGTCGCCGCGCCGTGATGCTGCTGCGCTACGGCTGGGGGCTCGAGCCGAAGGAGGTCTGCGGCATGGTCAAGGGACTCTCGCCGCGTGCCTACCGCAAGGAGATCACCCGCGGCGTCGAGGAGGTGACCAGGCGGATGCGCCTGGTTGAGGCCGGCCGCTGGTGTGCCGATCGCGAGGACGTGCTGACCGCGTTTGCCGCGGGCACGGCCGACGATCACCAAAAGCTTCAGGCCGAGCAACACCTTTCGCACTGCCGTCATTGCACGGAGTTCGTCGGCAAGCTCAGCAGTCACCTGCACGACATCGGCTCGGCGCTCGCCGTGCCGGGCGCCATCGGAGCGCTCGACGGCAGCGGCATGCTCGAACGGTTGGGCGACATTCTCGATCGAGGCCGCGATGCAATGGTGGGCGCAGGAACCAGGGCGGACTCTGCCAGCGAAGCGATCTCGTCGGCCAGTGCCATGCGCGGTGGCGGGACGGTAGGCGCTGGAGTGCTCGCGAAGCTCGCGGGACTCGGTGGCGCCGGGAAGCTCGCAGCGGCGTGCCTGACCGGCGGCGTTGCCGCGACCGCGTGCGTCGCTGCCGGGTTGACGCCGAACCCCATCGACGTTGGCGGTGCGGGAGACGTCGTACCGAAGATCGAGCGGGTGGTCTCGCGGAGCGTCGAGGCAAGTGACGTGCGAGACGTCCTGGCGAGCGCGGAGGCCAGCGCAGAGCCTCCCGCGGTTAGCCCCTCCGAGTCAGAGCCGACGTCAGAGCCGCGAGAGGTCGTCGATCCGGTTGCGGTCGTCGCGCCGACCGCGCCGCCGACCGAGCAGGAGTTCGGGGTGGCTTCGGGCGCTGTACCGGCAGCAGCGCCGGCCTCGGCCGGCGGAGGAGGTGGCGGGGCGGTGGCGCAGGAGTTCGGGCCGTGAGGCGCGCATTGGCCATGATGCTCGTGGTCGGAGCGTTGCTCGCGCCGTCACTCGCTCAGGGCGCAGGCGCGACCTACGACGTCGTGCAGTGTCACTCGCTCAATCGCGGCATGGACGACGCGATCCTGAGCGACATGAGCAGCTACTCGATCCGGGCGCTGTGCGCGGATGCGACGAACGAAAACGCGACGAAGATCCAGACGGTGCGGGCCGCCAACCGGGCTGCCAAGGCCACTGTTCGGTGGCGCGCTCCGGCGGACACGGCGTTGGTCGGCGTTGCTCTACAGCAGAAGCTGCGCAACAACAACGGTCACCGTGCCCGCCTGTTCATGGCCGACAACGAGCTGCGCGAGACGACTCGAATCGCAACCGGCAAGGACGCGGCGACCGGCTTCGCCGGCGAGCGCTGGAGCGGTCCGGGTCAGTGGAACTTCGTCGCCGCTCTCGATTGCATCCGGGATCGATGCGAGGAGTCGAACGTCGCCAAGGTCTGGTTCCGCGAGGTGAAGCTAACGCTGGCGGACCTGGAGGACCCGGAGGTGAATGTTTCGGGAGATCTGCTGGTATCGGGTTGGCACCGAGGGCAGCGCGGAGTCGGCGCAGATGCGAGTGACCTTGGGTCAGGCAGTTACGTACTAAAAATCAAAGTCAATGAGAACGTGATTGCTAGCGGAGAGGGGGAGTGCTCGGGAGTCCATTCGACCGCGTCGTCAGCGACTACCGAGTGTTGATGGGGTTCCGGGTGCCAAAGGGGACGAAGATCCCCAACGTGATCCGCTCGAAGAGCGTCAACGCAGATGGCGGCACCGGTGGCGTGCTGAAGCTCAATCGCGACAACACCTACGCCTCACAGCTAAACCGCAAGGCGCCGCACGGGCCGAAGTTCAAGTACGTGGGTTACAGCTCGCAGCCGGTGGCCGTACCCAATGAGGCCGGCTTTGACTCGGCAGCCAGGTTCAAGGTGGGGATGAAGGTGCCGAAGTCGGTCGTCGGGAAGCGCTTCAAGGTGCGCCCCGTGCTCGGCAGCTACCAGGTGAGCCCGTCGCAGCCGGCCAACGATCCGATCAGCTGTGGTCCGGATCCGTTCGACGACAACGGAGGGGCCACGGACTATCAAAACGAGACCTGGAAGATCTGCATCGACTCGCCGCTGAAGAACAGGTTCCGCAACATCAGCGTCAAGATCAGGGACTAGAGGCCGGAGCGCTTCAGGTCCTCGTCCAGCCGCTTCTCGTCGGCGTCGCTCATCGCGGCGCCGACGGGTGCGGGTGCGGCGTCCGTCTCGCGGCGCCAGCGCCGCAGCCCGACGAAGATCGCGACGGCGCCGGCCAACACGGCCAGGCCGGGCACGATCCAGGCGGCGAGGTCGAACCCCTCGCCTGAGGGCGTCGCCAGAACCTCCTCGCCGAATTCGAGCACGAGCGCGTCCTTGATCTCGTCCTTGGTCGCGCCCTGGGCGATCAAGCCGCGGATGTAGTCGCGCTCGCGCAGCGCCTGCGGCGACTCGGAGGCGAGCTCCAGGGTCGTGCCGCACACCGGGCACATCACCTCGTCCTCGATGTCGGGAAGGCTCGCGCGCGGCTGGGCCTGCGCGCCGAGTGCGGGGTCGCCCGGGGGTGGGTTGTACTGGGCCGCGGCCGTTCCCGGGAGCATGGCCAGCAGGGCGAGGCTCGCCAGCGGGATCCTCACGAAGCGCCGATCTTCGGCAACACGACCGAATCGATGTAGTCCTCGGTGACGGGTCCGGGCCGGTAGTCGGCGACCTTGCCCTCGGGGTCGATCAGGATCGATTCGGGAACGCCGGTCGCGCCGAGTTCCTCGGCGTAGTCGCCGGATCCGTCACGGACCGAGGGGTAGCTCACGCCGAACTCGTCCTCGAATTCCAACGCGTCGGCCGAGCCGTCCTGACTGTTGACGCCGAACACGGTGAATCCGTTGTCTCCCTCCGCGTCCTGCAGGTCCTGGAGCAGTGGCGTCTCGTCGCGGCACGGAACACACCACGAGGCCCAGACGTTCAGCAGCACCCACCGGCCGCGGTAGTCGGAGACCGACCCGGTCTCGCCGCTTGCCACGTCGTCGGCCAGAACCCCGAGGCTCGCGGTGGGAACAGTCTCACCGACCTCGAGCGCTCCCGATCCTTTCGAGATCACGCCGAAGGCCAGCAGGCCGACAACGGCCAGCACGCCCATGAAGGCCGCGAATGACTTCCCGCTCACGTCGCCAAGACTAGAGCGGCCGCACGGCCGCTCTCGACGTAAGATAAGTGTCTAAGCGCGGCGGTAGCTCAGTTGGTAGAGCATCAGCTTCCCAAGCTGGGGGTCGCGGGTTCGAGCCCCGTTCGCCGCTTCAGGTCAACTGCTCGCGGTCGCGGCGCGGCAGCGGGTCGGGTTTCGTCTTGGTCCGACCCTTGCCTTTGCGACCTCGACCGAGATGAAGACCTGCTCGTCGAACGAGTTCTCGCCTCGCACGTAGTAGCCCCCGTTCCTGGAGGTGCGATCGCCGCCGAGCCTGATTCGCGGACCGGTCGCCTCCTGAATGAAGACCTTCAGCTTGCGGTTCCTGAGGCACTTACGACTCGACTCGATGAAGCCAAGCACCTCACAGGTGCTCGACGACGGGCAGCTGGCACTTTCGATCAAGACAGTTGTCGGCTTCGATCCACCGGCTTGCGCGGCACCGATCGGCAGCGCGAGTGCGGCCAGCGCCAGCAGCGACACGATTCCCCTTAGCGATGACTTACCCCTTAGCGACACGATTCCCCTTCGCGACGACAACGGCGGAGAGCATAATCCTTCTGGTGGCTTACAGCGAGGAACTCGCCGAACGCATTCGCGACCTGCTCTCGATCCACTCCGACCTGACGGAGCGAAAGATGTTCGGGGGCATCGCCTGGATGCTGTCGGGGAACATGGCCTGCGGGGTCATGGGGGACGAACTTTTGGTTCGAACGGGCGGCGAGGATCGCGACGCTGCGCTGGCGGAGGAGGGGGTGCGCGAGTTCGACTTCACCGGTAAGACGCTGGGCGGCTTCGTCGTGGTCGCCCCCGACTCGATTGCGGAACCCGACGAGCTGGCGCGCTGGGTCGAGACCGGCGTGGGGGTGGCGACGTCGCTGCCGCCGAAGTAGCGCGCATCTAGGATCGCGGTCGTGCCCCTCCGCAGCTCGCTTGTCGCCGTAGCGCTTTCCCTCGCGCTGGCGGCGTGTGGCAACGACGCCGACGATTCTTCCGCACCCGCCGGTGAGGGCGCCACAGCCGGTGACACCCACCCGCGCATCGAGCTGGCCGACCTCGGGGCGTGCAAGGCCCACCCCCGCGTCCAGGATTACCGCTGCGGCTCGATCGAGGTTCCGTTTGAGCGCACCGACCCCTCCTACGGCACGACCCGGATCGGCTTCGCGGTGCTGCCGCGCAAGAATCAGAAGCAGCGGTCGAAGGGCGCGATCTTCGCCGTCGAGGGCGGACCGGGCTACGCCACCACGGCCTCGGCCTTCGCGATGCGCGCCCTGTTCGGCGGGCTGCTGGATCGCCGTGAGCTGGTGCTGATCGATCAGCGCGGCCAGGGCAGCTCCGAGCGCTACCGCTGCGACGAGCTGCAGTCCGGCGACGGGCCCGTGCACCTGCTGCTCGCGAGTTGCGCAGCGGGTCTTGGCAAGCATTTCGTCTCGTACCGCACCTCGGCAGCGGCCGACGACATCGACGCCGTCCGCGAGGCGCTCGGACTTGAGCAGATCACCCTCTACGGAGACAGCTACGGGACCTTTCTCGGCCAGTCGTACGCGTACCGCCACCCGGACCGGCTCGAAGCGCTCGTTCTCGACTCGGCCTACCCGGCGTTCGGTGAGGACCCGTTCTACCCCTCGTTGCCGAAGACCGGGGTCCGCTCCCTGGAGATCACCTGCGATCGCGAACCGGACTGCAAAGGCGATGCGGCCGCCCGCCTCGCGCGCGCCGTCCGGTTCCTGCGCGAGACAGGTCGTGGCGTCGGTCCGCTGATCGACGCGATCGCGAGTGCGGGCTACGGCCCGCCCGACTCCTACCTCGCGATAAACGACGCGCTCGTGGCGCTGTTCGACGGCGACGTCGGCCCCTACAAAGAGCTGATCGCCGAGGGCAAGCCCGCTCACCGAAACCCGGCCCGCTACGTCCGGGCGGGCGAACTGGTGGTGGGCTGCAACGACTACCCGATGATCTGGGACAAGCAGGCGCCCGAGCCCGAGCGCCGCGTCCAGCTCGACGAGGCGATCGCCGACTACGACCAGGACGCCTTTGCGCCGTTCACCGTGCGCGAGATGGCGGTGGCGTCGGCGATCGGTTACCTCGAGTGCCTCACCTGGCCCCCGCTGCCGGCGATCTACGAGCCGCCGGCGGATCCCGATTCGCAGGAGCCCACCGAGGCGCCGACCCTGGTCGTTTCCGGCGAGTTCGACGACGTCACGACGCCCCAGGAGGGGAAGGTGGTGGCCGAGCTCTTCCCTGATTCGGAGCATTACATCGCCCGCAACTCCGGTCACGTGGACGCCCTGTATTACTCGGACAAGCCGGCGGCCGACCGGATCCGCGCCTTCCTGCGCCGCGAGCTCCGCGCGTCGGGGTAGCCTGCCCGCCGTGGGCGAGCCGCGGGAGATGGAGGGCATCGACGGGCTGACCCGCTGGCTGGGCGTGCGCTGGCAGGCGGCCGACCGGGTGCGGATGCCGATCCGCGAGGACCTCCTCAACTTCTCCGGCATGCTCGCCGGCCCGGTCACCTACGCGCTGGTGGACTACTGCATGGGCTCGACCCTGTGGCAGGCGCGCGGGCGGGGCGAGGCGATCGCGACGATCTCGATCGCGATCAACTACGTGCAGACCGCGCGCGAGGGAGACGTCTTCTGCACTGCCCGCCTCGATCGCCGCAACGACCGGATCGCGGTGCTGAGCGCCGAGGTGAAGCACGCAGATGAGCGACTTCTCGCGACCGCCATCGGCTCGTACTCGATCTTCCCGCGCGAGCGCCTGGGCGGTCACGAGGATCGTGGCGGCGCCGCGGCTCCGGCCGGTGCCGACTAGTTCGTCTGCCCGTGGTCGGGCTCGGTGCGTGGCTCGAGTTGAATCTCTTCCTCGGCGTGGGGAACGCCCTCACCAATCTGGCGTGATCGCTCCAGCTCGGCGTTCAGCTCGAGGCCGAAGAGCAGCGACATGTTCGTGATCCACAGCCAGACGAGCAGGGTCACGACGCCGCCGAGCGTGCCGTAGGTCTTGTCGTAGGAGCCAAAGTTCGCGACGAAGAGGGCGAATAGCGCGGAGGCGATGATCCAGATCGCCACGGTGAAAATGCTGCCCGGCGTGACAACCCGAATGCGCGGCATGCGGACGTTCGGCGCCAGGTAGTTCAGCGTTGCGAACATCGCCACGGAGAGGGCGAAAACGATCGGCCACTTGGCGATTTCCCAGATGTCCAGGACGGTGCCGCTGATCCCGAGCGGCTCGCCGATCGCCTCCACGATCGGGCCGGTCAGGGCCAGACCGAGCAGGACGAAGATCAGCATCAGGACCATCAGCAGGGTGATCGCGAGCTGCAGTGGGCGCAGCTTGAAGAAGCTGCGCCCCTCGGGCATCTCCCAGGCAACGTTGGCGGCCCGGATGTAGGCGCCGACATAGCCGGAGGCGGCGTTCAGTGCCACCGCCGTGCCCAAGATCAGCAGCACGAGCGATGACGTCGTGTTGCCGGTGATCGACTGGATCGGTCCGGCGAAAGTGTTCGCACCGGTCTCCGGGCCGATCTCGGTGACGATCTCCGTGAGCGTCTTGGTCAGTTCCTCGGGATCGGCGACGAGACCGACGATCGACACTAGGGCGATCAGCGCGGGGAAGAGCGAGAGCAGGCCGTAATACGTGAGCGCGGCCGCCCAGTCGCTCATGTTGTCGTCCTGGAACTCCTTGAAGGTGCGCTTGATCAGCGGCCACATGCGTGACACGCGCCTAACCGCTCATCTACGTGGCAAACGCCTACTCGGCGCCGATGTCCTGGTTCAGCTGCGCGATCGTCGCGTCGATCTCGGTGCCGACGCGGGTGCCCTGGGTCGTGAACTCGGTCACGAGCGTCAGCGCATCCGTGGCGTTGCCCTTCTTGACCTTCTTGGCCGTGTCATCGAACAGGGCACGGAGATCGTCGATGCCAGCGACCAGGTCCGGGTGGGCGTCCTGCGCATCTTCTGGTACGTCAACTTCGTTGAGGTCGTCCACCGCGGTTGCGAGGGCGTCGGCGCCGCTCTGTAGCTGGTCCGCCTGCTCGGTGGGGTCGGCCGCCGCCGCGGTCGTCGTCTCATTGAATGCGTCCAGGGCCGTCTGCTGGATCTCGTTGACGGTGTCCACATATTGGTTCTTGTCCTCCGTCGAGCTGCAGCCGACGGTGACGAGGGCCGAGGCGGCGAGCGTGGCGAGGGCGGCTGCGTGGATGCGCTTCAAGGTGTGTCTCCCCGGAATCGAGTTGGTGGTTGAACAAGTTTCTGGCCGGGGAGACTATGTGACCCGCAGGTGCACCGTTCCCGTGCACCACGCGCGCCTTAGCTGATCCCCGGACGCTTGTCGGCCCAGGGCCGCTCAGCCTCGATCTGCGCGGCGAGCGAGAGCAGCGTGGCCTCGTCGTTCGGCCGACCAACCAATTGCACGGCCAGTGGCAGGCCCGACGCGGTAAAGCCTGCGGGCACTGACGCCGCGGGGTTGCCGAGGTGGTTCCACGGCGCGGCGAAGGGATAGGTGCGGCTCATCCCGAGCAGCGTCCGGAGCGCCCCCTTCCCGGCCCAGCGGCCGATCTCGATCGCGGGCTCGCCGGTGACGGGCATCATCAGCACGTCGCAGTGGTCGAAGATCGAGAGGATGCGCCGCGCGTCCTTTGCCTCGCCGCGGCGAGCGCGCTTGAGTACGCCGCCGCTGAGCGGCTTGCCAAGCTTTGCGAAGCCGCGGGTGCGGGACTCCAGGAGTTCGGGGTGCGGCACGTTCTCGACATCGCTCGTGATCCCGCCCAGGTAGCGGGGGGAGAGGTTGTTGCCGATCAGTCCCCAGTCCGGGTCGCGCCTCTCGAGCCTGTGACCGAGTCCGCGCAGCAGCTCGGCCGTTTCGTGGACTGCGCCCTTGATCTCGTCGCGCACGATGGGAGGTGCGATCAGTCGCAGGGGCTTCGTGGAGTAGGCGATCCGTAGCGCGGGAGGTCTCGTCGCGGCGGCGTTCGAAAAAGCGGTCTCCGGCCCTGGAGGCCCGTTCGGTGCCCCGCCCGCACAAACATCGAGCCACAGGGCCGAGTCGGCCACCGTGCGGGTGACCGAGCCGGCGACCGAGAGCCCGTGCCAGTGTTCACCCGACAGCGTGAGGGGGATGCGGTCGCGCTGGGGCTTCAGCCCGAACAAACCGCAGCAGGACGCTGGAATGCGGATCGATCCCGCGCCGTCGGAGGCCGAAGCGCCGGCGCATAGGCCGGCGGCGGTCGCGGCGGCGGAGCCGCCACTCGATCCACCGGGCGTGCGTGAGGTGTCCCAGGGATTGCGCGTAACGCCCCACGCCTCGGTCTCGGTGAAGCCGACGATCGCCAGCTCCGGAAGATTCGTCTTGCCGAGGACGATCGCGCCCGCGTCGCGTACCCGACGGACCATCTCGCCGTCGGCCTTCGCCGGCTCGTCGAACGCGGCGGTCCCCCAGGTGGTCACCTCGCCTTCGAGGTCTTCCGTGTCCTTGAGCGCGATCGGCACCCCCGCCAGCGGCATGTCCTCGCCCGCGGCGAGCCGCCGCTCAACGGCCTTCGCGTCCTCGCGCGCCCGCTCCGGCAGCACCACACGGTAGGAGTTCAGCTCGGGGTCGAGCCGCTCGATCCGGTCGAGGTAGAGCTCGACCAGCTCGCTTGGCGATACCTCGCGCGCCCGCACCTTCGCAGCAAGCGCGGCAAGCCCCGCGAATGCGAGATCGTCCCCCGTCATCGTTGGCAATTCTAGTTGTGGCCGCCGCCGCTAGGTCGGCTGCGAGGTCGGGCGGATCAGGATCTCGTTGACGTCGACGCGCTCGGGCTGCGTCATCGCGTAGATGACGGCGCGGGCGATGTCGTCGTCGTGCAAGGCGTTGTCGGGCCCAGGGCGGTTGTCGAAAAAAGGCGTATCGACCATGCCGGGCTCGATCAGGGTCACGCGGATGCGGTCGTTCTCGTGCATCTGGCGCAGTTCGGCTCGCAGCGACTCGCCCATCCCGGTGACCGCCCATTTGGTCGAGCTGTAGAGCGAACCGGGAAGGGCCCGTCTTCCTGCAACCGAGCCGGTGAGCAGGAAGTGCCCAGTCCCCTTTTCGAGCAGGTGGGGAAGGGTCGCGCGGATCGTCTGGGCAGCGCCGAGCACGTTTGTGAGGATCATCGATCGCCAGTGCTCGGGCGATTCCTCGAGGAACCCGCGAGCGGCTCCGAAGCCCGCGTTGGCAAAGACCGCGTCGAAGCCGCCAAACGCATCCAAAGCGGCGGCGGCCAGAGTCTCGCAGTCGGCCCACTCGGTCACGTCGCAGCGCACGGCTACGGCCTGGCCGGACCCGCCGAGCTCCTCGGCGAGCTTGGCCAGTTCGTTCTCGCGGCGCGCGGCCAGCACCAGCCGGTAGCCGGCCTGGGCGGCGTGGCGTGCTGTCTCGGCCCCGATTCCGCTCGAGGCGCCCGTGATGATGAGGACTGGTGGGTCGGCCATCGCGGCGAAGGCTACCCGCGAGGCGAGGGGTTCAACCGGGGTTTGTCGCGGTCACGATCCAGGTCGACATGGTGGTCATGACTTCGCCCGACTCGGTCTCGTACTGTCGCAGGGCATCCGCGAGCGCCGTCTTGATCTCCGGCTCCATCCGCACGGCCTCTCCGCCGGCCAGTCGCAGGTGCTCGGCGGCGGGGCCCAGCCCCATCATGTAGCGCACTGCTTCGTCCATGTCGCGGCCGATCGGATAATCGCGATCGCATCGTTGCAGCGTCACCTCGTCCCACCCGGCCGACTGCAGGACGCCGCTGGTGGTGTCGGCGTTAGCCATCGAGAACGGGCCGGGGCCGCAGGTGAGCTCGTCGGAGTCGGGGTCCTCCTCGACCATGCCTTCGACGACCTGCTCGGAGACGTGGAAGAAGGCGTTGTCGAGCTTGTTGCGCCAGACGACGGCCGCGAGCCGCCCGCCCGGCACCACGGCATCGCGGACGTTTCGCATCGCGGCGACTGGGTTGTTGAAGAACATCACCCCGAAGCGCGAAAACGCCAGGTCGTAGTCCTGGCCGAAGCCTCCCGCCTCGATGTCGGCGAGCTCGAAGCTGACGTTGTCGCGCTCGTTTTCTGAGCGGCACTCCTCGACGAAGCGCTGGCCCGAGTCAACGCCCGTGACGCTGCCCTCAGGGCCGACGAGCTCGGCGAGTTGCTGCGTCGTCTCGCCCAGACCGCAGCCGAGGTCGACCACCCGTTCGCCGGGCGCGGGCCGGGTGACCTCGATTGCGAGGTCGCTGTGCTTGGCAATCCCCGGGATGACGAGGTGGCGCCATTCGAGCCAGCGGTCGAACAGCACGCCGTCCCAGGCGTTGACGGCTTCCTCGTTGGCGGTGACGACCTGTTCCCCCATACGCCGTGATCTTAGGTATATGGTCGCCTGAAAGTCAACTGATTGGAGTTCGATGAGCCTACGAGTGGTCAGATTCACCGACGTCACGCCCGAGCGGCTTGAGGGGGTCAAGGAGCGCATAGGAAATAGCAGCGGCCCGCCGGAAGGTGTCAAGGCGTCGAAGGTCGAGTTCTTTTACGACGCCGAACAGCAGACAATGGTTGTGATCCAGCACTTCGATTCCGCCGAGGACATGAGCGATAGCGAAGCGGCATTCGGCGCCATGGATCCGGAGAGGACACCCGGCACACGTGCGTCGGTGGACCGCACCGAGAAGATCGGCGAGGTCTCCCCGTAGCGGTACCTAGAATCCGGGGTTCCGGATGGACCCCGAACGCAAGCGAAAGATTCGCCTGGTCGTAGCTCTCAGCGCCGCCGTCCTTTTGGCGACGGCGCTGGTCTACACGTCCTTCAACGCCTCGAGCGAGGCGAAGGAACCGTCGGAGCTGCTGGCGGGCTCGCCCACCGGCTCGTTCGACGTGACAGGCAAGGTCGTCGACGGCTCGATCGAGCGCGACGGCACCGACCTGCGATTCGAGATCTCCGACCGCGAGGACGCCTCGAAGACGATTCCCGTGGACTACACCGGCCAGGTTCCGGATCCGTTCCGCGAAGGGCGCGAGGTGATCGTGACCGGCGAGGTCGTCTCGGGCACCCTCGTCGCTCAAAAGGACAGCCTGATCACGAAGTGCCCGTCCAAGTTCGCCGCCGAGGCGGAAGGGGATCCCAACGTGGTCATCGATGAGTCGCTGGGTTGAGCGTTGAATGATCTCGGGTTTGCCTGCCTGATCGGCGGGCTCCTCTCCTTCCTCTACGGCGGGGGCTCGGCGCTCTGGGGCGCGCGAACCGGCGACCGACGCTTCGTCGAAAGTTCGCGCCGCGCCGTCTATGCCGCCGCGATCGCGCTGACGATCGCGGTCGTGACGCTCGAGTCCGCTTTCCTTGGCGACGATTTCTCGGTTCAGCTCGTCGCGGAGCACTCCTCGACGACCACGCCAACCCTCTACAAGATGACCGCGATGTGGGGGAGCCAGGGGGGCTCGCTCCTGCTCTGGGCATGGGTCCTCTCGCTCGCTTCGAGCGGCGTCCTCTATTTCACCCGCAACCGTCACCGCGAGGTCGTGCCCTACGCGACGGCGGTCCTTTGTGGGCTCGGCGTCTTCTTCACCGCCCTGATGCTTTTGGCGGGCGGCGCCAACCCGTTTGCCACCCTGACCCCCGCGCCCGCCGAGGGCGCCGGGCTGAACCCGCTGCTGCGTCACCCGGCGATGGCCATCCATCCGCCGATGCTCTATTCGGGCTACGTGCTGTTCTCGATCCCGTTCGCCTTCGCGATCGGGGCGCTGGCGGCGCGGTCGCTCGACGCCAGCTGGATCCGGTCGACCAGGCGCTTCGGCCTGCTGGCCTGGATCTTCCTCTCGGTCGGGATCCTGCTCGGTGCCGGTTGGTCCTACATGGAGCTTGGCTGGGGCGGCTATTGGGCGTGGGATCCGGTCGAGAACGCGTCACTGATGCCGTGGCTGCTGGGCACCGCCTTTCTGCATTCGATCATGGTCCAGGAGCGGCGCGGGATGTTGAAGGTGTGGAACGTCTCGCTGATCGTGGCGACGTTCGCGCTCTGCCTGCTCGGGACCTTTCTCGTCCGCTCCGGGATCCTGGAGTCGATCCACGCCTTTGGCGCCTCCACGGTGGGCACGCCGCTCCTGATCCTGATCGGGACGGTGCTGATCGGCTCGACGGCCCTGATCGTCTCTCGTCTCGGCGATCTGCGCTCCGACCGGCGTGTCGAGTCGCTGGCCTCGCGAGAGTCCGTCTTCCTCGTCAACAACCTGCTCCTGGTTGGCCTCTGTCTGATCGTGTTCTGGGGAACGTTCTTCCCGCTGATCGCGGAGGCGCTGACCGGCGAGCGCTCGTCGCTGGCGGCGCCCTGGTTCGATCGCTACGTGACCCCGATCGCGATCCTGGTTGTGCTGTTCACGGGTATCGGGCCGCTGCTGGCGTGGAAGCGCGTCAGCCGCGGCCGGGCGCTGCAGCTATTCGGGCCGCCGATCACGTTCGCGGTCTTGTTCGGTGTGGCGCTACTGGCGCTGACGAACTCGGTCGACTCGCCGCTCGCATTCGTCCTCTTCGTCTTCGGTGCCTTCACCGTGGCGGGAATCACCGGTGAGTTTTGGCGCGGCGCTTCGGCGCAGCGAGCGCTCTCGGGCGGCTCCTTCCCGGTGGCGCTGGGGCGGCTGGTCGGCCGCAACCGGCGGCGCTACGGGGGCTACATCGTCCACGTCGGGATCGTGGTGGCGTTCGCCGGCGTCGCCGCCTCGTCGAGCTTCCAGACGAGCCGCGACGTGCGCCTCGAGCCCGGCGGCTCGGTGCAGGTTGACGACTACACACTCACCTACCGTGAACCAACGGCGGCGATCGACGCCAAGGAGCAACGGCTCACCTTCGGAGCAGTACTAGATGTCGAGCGGGGGGGCGAGCCCGCGGGCGTGCTCGTTCCATCGCGCAATTACTACTCGTCTAACGCCAGCGATCCGACCGCCGGGCCGCTGCGCTCGTTCTTCGAGGGCGAGGCCACCAGCGAGGTAGGGCGCGACCCGGGCGCCTCCGAGGACCTGTGGACTGCGATGCGGCCGGACCTCGAGCCGCTCGACAGCGTGATCGAGGCGGCGGACCGCGAGATTCTGGGTTCGCTGCCAGACATCGGGCCGGAGGGGCCGAGCAGCTCCGACCTCGAGGCGATGAGCACCTTTGCCCAACGCCAGGGCGACGCGATCGAGCGCTTTGCGACTGTCTATGCCTCAACCGCGTTGCCAGTGGATTTCCGGGTGAACGTGAACCCGCTCGTGATCTGGATTTGGGTGGGCGGCGCGATCGGGGTGCTGGGTGCGCTGCTCGCTGCTTGGCCGGCCCCCTCGGCGCAACGCCGGCGTGTCGGCGAGCTCTACGCCACGCGCCTCGCAAAGGACCTGGGCCGGGCCTAGGCCCGGCCTACTCTGAGCGCTGTGGAAGTGTTCTTCGTCCTGCTCGTGGTCGTGGTCCTCGCCGCGTTCGTGACCGTGCCGCTGCGCCGCGACGGTGAAGCCGCGGTTGGCGAGGATCCACTCCGGGCCGAGCTGGAGGCGCGCCGCGACGCCAAGTACCGCCAGATCCGCGACGCGGAGATGGACCGCGAGCAGGGCAAGCTGACGGCCGAGGACTGGAAGCGCGCCGACGCCGAGCTGCGCGCCGAGGCGATCGAAATCCTCCGCGACCTCGACAAGATCGTGCGCTAGCGCACGGCCCAAGTTTGTTTCGTGACTCGCGTCGCTCTGCGCCCATACTCGCCCTCTAAACTTCCGGCCCGATGGAACCCGTGCTCAACGTCGTTCAGGTGCTGACCTGCGTGGTGCTGGTCCTGCTCGTGCTCATGCACTCGGGCAAGGACTCGGGCCTGTCTGGCGCCTTCGGCGTGGGGCAAAGCGGTAGTTCGCTCGGGGGTGGCTCCTTGGTCGAGCGCAACTTGACCCGCTGGACGATCTTCTTCGCGATTCTCTTCGCGATCAACACTCTCGTCCTGCTCAAGCTCTAGGCAAGAGCTGGCTGCAGCAGATGACGCGACCGAGCTCCGCCCTGGTCGCGGCGCTCTGTGCGGTGGTGCTCACGGCCTGCGGGGACGACGCGGTCGAGAACGAGCGCCAGACCCCAATCAGCGCCGAGCCCGGCGTCGGTGGCACCCTCACCTGGGCCGTGGCCGACAGGATCGACACGATCGATCCGCTTGCTGCCGATAGCCGCGCCGAGCAGCTTGTCTCGAGGCAGATCCACGAGCCACTGACCGCTGAGTTAAGGGGCCCTTTCGGCGACGTGGGGCGCGTGCCCGGCCTTGCGCTCAGTGCCCGTCCATCGGCCGACTTCACGGTGTGGACGCTGAACCTCCGTACCGGGATCCGCTTTCGCGACGGCGATCCGTTCAACGCCTCCGCCGTCCTGGCGAACGCCACTCGCTGGCTCGAGAGTCCGGTCGCCCAAGGGTTGTTGCCTCCGTTCGTGATCGATGCGCCGCGGCCCGATCAGGTGCGTTTCATTCTTACCGCGCCGGATTCGCGCCTGGACCTTCGCCTGGCCGTCCCCGAGCTGGGAATAGTCTCGCCGCGTGCCATTCGCCGCGCGCCGATCCCCGCCACGCCTGGGCGGCTCGGCACCGGCACCGGCCCCTTCGAGCTGCGCGAAGCGGCCGGCGGCCGCGTGCTGCTTGCACGCAACGTCGCCTGGTGGGGCTCCGCGGTGGGCCTCGGGCCGGCGCTCGACCAGGTCGAGTTGCGCAGCGAGCCCGCCGGGGCGATCCGGCTCGCCCTTCTGGAGGCCGGCGTTGCACAGGCGGCCGACGAGCTGGAGCCCGGGCAGGCTGCGTTTGCCGCGACCGATCCCTTGGTCACCGTCCTGCCGAGCCGGGGCGACGACTCGCTCGGGCTCGAGCGATCGGTACGGGGGATCGAGAGCGCGAACGAGATTCCGCCCCTCTCGGAGGCGTGGTTGACGACGCTGACGTGGGAGCGATGAGGCGGGCGTTACTTGCCGCGTTCGCGCTGCTAGCCATCTCCGGATGCGGCGATGAGGGCGAGGAGGTGGAACGGGCGATGGCGCCCGCCGGATCCCCGAACCTGCTGGTGGTGATGACCGACGATCAGACCGCGTCCACGTTTATCCCTGGGTACATGCCGCGCACCGCGGAGTTCTTCGCCGACGGCGGCACGGACTTCACCCAGGCGATCGCCTCGCCGCCGTTGTGCTGTCCGGCGCGGGCTGGGTTCCTCACCGGGCGCTACGCACAAAACCACGGCGTCGTCGAGAACTCCGTCGGGTACGGGTCGTTGCGCGACGAGAAGGCCACGCTTCCGGTCGCGCTGCAGTCCGCCGGTTACCGCACCGGCCTTGCCGGCAAGTTCATGAACGGCTATGACGCGCTGCGCGGGCCGAGTCCGGGGCCCGGCTTCGACGACTGGTACGCGGCCTTCGGCGCCGCGAACTACTTTGACTTTCAGGTCAGCGACGGCGGCGAGGTGACTGTCGTCGACGATTACTCGACCACTGCCTACACCGACCGCGCGATCGAGTTCACGAAGGACGCTCACGCCGATGAGATGCCGTTCTTCCTCTGGCTCTCCTACAACGCGCCGCACACGGTCGCCGCGGGCAACGACGCTCCGTGCGAAGGGGAGGACGCGCAGCCGCCCTCGGCGGATGCCTTCGCCGAGTTCGCCGAGGAGCCGCTGCCCCGCCCGGGCTCCTTCGACGAGGCCGACGTCTCCGACAAGCCCTCGCTCGCGGATGGTCCGGGGCGTCTGCGCGCTGGGCGCCTGGCCGAGACCGAGCGTTCCTGGCGCTGCGGGCTCGCTGCCTTGCGCGCCGTGGACTCGGACCTGCGGCGACTCCTCGATTCGCTCAGGGCCACAGGGGAGTTGGAGCAGACCGTCGTCGTCTTCCTCTCCGACAACGGCTATTTCTACGGCGAGCACCGGTTGACGACGGAGAAGCGGATTCCACTCGAGCCGGCGCTTCGGGTGCCGCTCGCGATCCGGGTTGGTTCCGAGGTTCGCGGTGGGTCTGGGCCACGAGCCTCCGGCGAGCTGATCTCCCAGGTCGATCTCGCACCGACGCTCTTCGACTATGCGGGTGTGGATCCATGTGAGTACTGGAAGCGCTGTGTGCCGATGGACGGGCGTTCGCTACGCCCATTGCTCGAGGCCAAGGGCGACTGGCCGACGAATCGGATGATCCCGCTGACCCTCGACGAGGGCTGGGCCTATTCGGGTCTGCGCGGGGCAGGCGAGCTCTATGTCGAGTTCGACGCCAGCCGCTGGCGCGATTTCGGCACTGGGCCGGCGGTCGAGTACTACGACCTCGCCTCGGATCCCGACCAGCTTTCGAACCTCGCCGCCGACTCGCGCGGCCGCTTCCCGCGGCTCGACGATCTGGGGGCGCGGCTGAGGGATCTGGAGCGCTGCGCAGGCATCGAGGGCCGCGACGAGCGCACTCCCGGCAAGCCATTCTGCGAGTAGGGCTCGGCAAGCAAGAAGCCCCCGCGCGGGCGGGGGCTTCGAGAGTGCGGCTGAGAGGAGTCGAACCTCCACGGCCTTATACAGGCCACAAGGCCCTCAACCTTGCGCGTCTACCAGTTCCGCCACAGCCGCGTGGCCGGGGGATTGTAGACGCCGCCTGCGCACGCACTAGTTCAATGCTCGGCTGGCTTGCATCTGTCCGAAAGGGCGGTTACTCTACGAACATGTGTTCCCCTAACCCAGCGAGGAGCAGACTCGAATGGACTTGACCAAGCGCCAGAAAGAGATCTTCGACTACATCCGCAAGTACGCGGAGAAGACCGGGTATCCGCCGACCGTCCGCGAGATCGGCAAGGCGGTCGGGCTGCACAGCTCCTCGACAGTCCACGCCCATCTGGCGAACCTCGAGAAGATCGGCCTGCTGCGCCGCGACCCGACCAAGCCACGCGCGATCGAGCTGCTGGTCGACAAGGCCAAGCGCGTCATTCGCGGGCCGGGGTTGCCCGTGCTCGGAGAGGTGGCGGCCGGCGAGCCACTGCTGGCCGAGGAAAACGTCGAGGAGTATCTGGAGCTGCCGGCTGCGATCGGCGGGGAGGACGGCGACTACATCCTTCGTGTCAAGGGCGATTCGATGAAAGACGTCGGGATCATGGAAGGCGACTATGTGGTCGTCCGCCGTAGCGAGGACGCGACGAACGGTGAGATCGTGGTAGCACTGATCGAGCAGGAGGCGACGGTCAAACGCTTCTTCCGCGAGAAGGACACGATTCGCCTGCAGCCCGAAAACAGCGCCTACAAGCCAATCCGATCGAAGGACGCGACCGTCCTCGGCAAGGTGGTTGGCGTCTTTAGGAGCGTCTGACGTGGGCGCCACGGCAACCAAGCCTCGCACCGGTCGCGCCCGGCGCCGTCCGCTCGGCGCTCGCAGCGGCAGGCGGCTCTTCGAGCCCGGCCGCGTCACCCTCGACGATCGCGTCAGCTCGGCCTGGTCGGCAGTGGTCGAGCACGGCAGCGCGAGCTGTCTCGTCTGCGGCGCCGATGTACCGGCCGGCCGAGGGTGCGGCAGCTGCGGTTCCGAGTTGAGCTAGCGGCACTGCACGTTGCACTATGCGGCCCGGTGTTCCGCGGAACACCTGTCTGGGCGTATCCTGCGTGGCAAGGTAGGCCACGCAGTCGCGGGAGGTGACTCTCGAGGAAAGTCCGGACACCGTAGGGCGAGACGGTCGGTAACGCCGACCCGGGGAAACCCGCGGGAAAGTGGCACAGAGACAGACCGCCGATGGCGTTGGGCCCACACGTGAGGTTCGGCGCACAGGCAAGGGTGAAACGGTGCGGTAAGAGCGCACCAGCGTCGCGGTGACGCGGCGGCTGGCCAAACCCCGTCCGGTGCAAGCCCAAGCAGGATCGACGACCCGGCCCGGCGAGATCCAGGTGGGGCGCACAGATAGATGGCTGCGCACGACAAAATCCGGCTTACCGGCCTACCCAGGGAAAGCCCCGCTTCGGCGGGGCTTTCCTGTCTGAGGGCGAAGTTGTGGGGTACCTAAGGCGTCGATGGCGCACACCGACGACCTGAGTCCGGGGCCAAACGCTGCGGATGCAGATCAGACCGTTGCCGATCTCGACCAGACGCGCTCGGACACAGATCAGTCCCTGGCCGATCGCGATCAGATCCAATCGGATGTTGACCAGGAAGCCTCAGATCTAGACCAGGCAGCGTCGGACCGCGAGGCCAAAGCAGATTCCGTTGGCCCCGAGCACGTCCGCGACGCTTCCCGCAGCCAGCGCGTCATCGGCACGATCGCGCGCACCACCGCCACCCTGGCCCGGGCGGAGATCGCCGCCGAGCGCCTCGTCGAAGCCACCGAGCGCGATCGTCTCGCCGAGATCCGCGATCTCACCGCGACCGCGCGCGACCTCGCCTCTGACGCGCTCGACCGGGCCGCAATCCTCGAGGCGAGGCGGCGCGACGAGGCGATCGACGATCGCGATCGAGGCCTCCACCGCGCCGCGAAGGACTATCAGCGCGTGCTCGGCGAGACCGCTTCGGTGGCCCGCAAACGGGCAGCGGACGATCGAGCGCGTGCCGCGGACGACCGATTGCGGGCAGCGAAAGACCGCGAGCAGGCGGCTCAGGACCGCGAGCGCGCCCAGGTTGCCCTCGAGCGGACCCATCTTGACGATCTGACCGGAGCGTTCCAACGTGGCATCGGGCTGGTCACGCTCGAGCACGAGATCGATCGAGCTCGTGCCGAAGGAGACCTGGTGCTCGGATTCGTCGACATCGACGGGCTCAAGTTGGTGAACGATCGGTCGGGCCACGTGGCTGGTGATGCCATCTTGACGGCGGTAGCGGGGGCCATGCGATCACGTCTGCGTTCGTTTGAGCCGATCGTTCGATACGGCGGCGACGAGTTTCTCTGTGGGCTGGCCGAGATCGACATTGCGCTCGCACGCGAGCGTTTCGACGGGATACGCGACGATCTCGACTCGGGCGAAAGTGGGGCCAAGTTCAGTGTCGGCCTCGCATTGCTCGAGCCGGGCGACGATCTGGGCGATCTCATCGCGAGGGCCGATCGAGAGCTGACCACGGGGCGCGAGCGACGTGCCGAGCCGATCTGAACACGAACCCGCCTCGTGGCTGTGATGGCCGTGTTCTAAGCATTCGCTAACACAACGCACACTTCCGTCTGATCATCTGCTAGTCTGCCGCAACCGCTGAGTTCCCGCCACATACCGCGGGGATCGGGGGACCCACTGACCCAGTCGGTCCGGGGCTAATCGCAGGCATCAGCCGCGTAGCGCCACTTCATGGTGCGAGCCCGACAGCTAACCCCGAAAGCGTTAATGAAGATGAATGAATTTTCGGCGTCCGAACGGGCGCGTCTAGCTGAATATCGCAATCGTCCGAAGCGCAGGTCCGCGCTGTGGAGTCGTCCTGACCGCTTTGCGCTGCTGGCAGTCGCGATGGCCGTGCTGGCGATGATCGCCGGCGCCGCCTCGGCCGATGCCAGCAACGGCGGCGTCGGCACGGGCGCTGCTTCGAGCGACAAGGGATCGCGTAACTCCTCTTCGGGCAACCGCTACGACCGTTCCTGGAGGAAGGCCCCGCGGCGCCAGAAGCGCTGGGCCCGTGCAACCAGCGAGTGCGAGTCCGGCGGCAACCCCCGCGCCATCGGTGGCGGCGGCAGGTACCGGGGCGCCTTCCAGTTCATGCGCCAGACCTGGCGTGCGGCTCCGAAGTCGCCCGGCGGCGATCCGATTCGCTACAACTGGCGCACCCAGGCAGTCGTAGCCCTTGCGCTCAAGCGCAAAGAGGGCAGCCGCCCCTGGCCGGTTTGCGGCAAGGCCTCCACCCGCCCTTAGGCGGGCTCTCAGGTCGGGGCGGTCCCGGTCGGGGCTTGGACCCTAGGCCGCCTGCGGCAGTACCGACGGATCGGTCTGATCCAGCGGCAGCGCCGCGGCGTTTGCAACCAGGGTCTGGAACTCCTGGAGCGCGACATGGGAGACGGCCTCGAGGAGCTCCTCGTCGCTCCATCCCGCCTCTCGCGCCTCCTCGCCGAGATGGGCGGAAGGCCGGTCGCCGGGAGTGAGCAGTGCCTCGAGGAACACGAGCAACGCCGCGTGGCGAAAGTCAGCCGAGCGGAAGCTTCTGGCCCGCGAGACCTCGTCGAGACCCAGGCCGGCCGCCCGGGCGGTGCGCGCGTGCTGGGCGATCGAATAGGTATCACCGCGATGCTCGGCAACCGCCAACGCGATCCGCTCACGGGTCTGCAGAGCCAGCGCGCCGGCCCGAAGCTCGTGTCGCATTCGCGTGTAGGCACGCAGCGCGGCGGGCGCTCCGGCGAGGACCCCGACGAACTTTGTGATGTCGGCGCCGCGGGCGATCGTCCCGAGAATTTTCGCGCTTCCCGGAGGGGCGGTCAGCTCGTCGTGGATGTGGAAACGGCTGTAGTCGGTCTTGACGGTCATTGCGCTTTCACACCTCCAGAGGGCTCGGCTGTCCCGCCTTTACCCACTGATTAGAACTCCATTACTTTACATTTAGCCTGTTACTTACGGCAAGTAAGTTATAGCGCAGCGTGGAGGTGCATGCGGCACGGTCGTAGCTATGGTTTCCAGCTTGAACGAGCAAGCGCCCACCGCAGCCGACATCAAGCGCATCGCCGAAGAGCAGGACGTTCGCTTCGTGCGCCTGTGGTTCACGGACGTCCTCGGTCAGCTCAAGAGCTTCTCGATCAATTCGTCTGAACTCGACGACGCGTTCGAGGGAGGCATGGGGTTCGACGGCTCGTCGATCACCGGGTTCAACCCGATCGAGGAGTCGGACATGATCGCCATGCCGGATCCCTCGACGTTCGCCGTCCTGCCATGGCGCCCCGACGAGAAAGCGACCGCACGGATGTTCTGCGACATCCAGGTGCCCGGTGGCTTGCCGTACGAAGGGGACCCGCGTTGGATCATGCGGCGCGCCCTCGACCGGGCGACGGAGCTGGGCTTCGACACCTACAACGTAGGTCCCGAGCTCGAGTTTTTCTACTTCGCCGACGCCAAACCCGCCGACGGCGTGCCGCAGGTGCTCGACGAAGGCGGCTACTTCGACCTGACGACTCTCGACGCGGGCTCCGATGTGCGCCGCGAGACGATCCTCGCGCTCGAACAGCTCGGCATTCACGTCGAGTACGCGCATCACGAGGTCGGCCCCTCACAGCACGAGGTGGACATGCGCTACAAGGGCGCGCTCGAGATGGCCGACGACTGCATGACCTACCGGAGCGTTGTCAAGGAGTACGCGATGAAGAACGGCATGCACGCGACCTTCATGCCAAAACCCCTGTTTGGCGAGAACGGATCGGGAATGCATGTGCACCAGTCGCTGGGCAAGGACGGCAAGAACGCCTTCTTCGACCCCGACGACCAGTTCTTCCTCTCCGATACCGCGAAGGCGTTCATCGCGGGCCAGCTTCGTCACGCGCGAGAGATCTCGCCCTTGTTTGCTCAGTGGGTCAATTCCTACAAGCGTCTCGTGCCCGGCTACGAGGCGCCCGTCTACCTCGCCTGGTCGCGACGCAACCGGTCCGCCCTGATCCGCGTACCGCTCTATCACCCGGGGAAGGAGGGGGCGACCCGCGCTGAGCTGCGATGTCCCGATCCCGCCTGCAACCCGTATCTGTGCTTTGCCGGGATGCTGCACGCCGGCCTCGAGGGGATCGAGCAGGGGTACGAACTGCCCGAGCCGATGGAGCAGAACCTCTACCACCTGACCCCCGACGAGCGGACCCAGCGTGGGATCGAGCAGCTACCCGAGTCGCTGGGCGAGGCGATCGAACTCGCTGCCGACTCCGAGCTGGTCCTTCGCGTTCTCGGTGAGCACACGTTCAACCGCTTCGTCGAGATCAAGCGCGAGGAATGGGAGGCCTACCGGGTGCAGGTCACCCCGTGGGAGATCCAGCGCTTCCTGCCGGTTCTCTAGGCCGGGTGACTCAAACTTGGGTGGTCTCCACGCGCCGCAGCGCCTCTGGACGGCGCGCCGTCACAATCCCGCTCTTGTCGCTTCGAACCAGGTAACGCGGATCGTCTTTCGAGGCAGCCACCGTCTGCCTACCGACCTCGGTGCGCTCGGTCAGCCGCCGGCGCACCCTGCCGACGACACGGTGTCCGCGGAAGTTCCACTCGACCCGCTCGCCCCTCTTGAATCGCTCGGTCATCAGCTGCTCCCTCGATCGGTGATGCCGAGGACAACCCCGGCTCGGCTTAGGGCGCCCCGGCTCGGCTTAGGGCGCCCCGGCTCGGCTCAGGGCGCCGCGGTCAGAGCAAGGCTGCAAATATCGAACTCTTGAGCGGCTTAGTTCTGGTCGGAGGGTGAGCGCCGCGCCCACCCTCCATGTATTGCGAGTGTTTTGCGCGCCCGACGGATCTCATGGCAACCCACTCGGCGTCTATCTCGATGGCGCCACGGTGCCGGCGGGCCGCCGCCAAGCGATCGCTCGCGATCTCGGGTACTCCGAGACCGTGTTCGTCGACGACGCGGTCCGGGGCAAGTGCCGGATCTTCACACCGGAGCTCGAGCTGCCGTTCGCCGGGCATCCGATGGTTGGCGTCGCCTGGCTGCTCGCGCGCGAGCGTGCGCCGGTCGCGACGCTGCGGCCACCTGCGGGTGAACTGCCCGTTCGCACCGATGGCGACGTGACATGGGTCGCGGCCAGGCCCGAATGGTCGCCGCCCTTCGAATACGTCGAGCATCCGAGCCCCGCCGCCGTTGACGCGCTCGACCCGGCAGCCGACGCAAGCGCAGGCTGGGCCTACCACTGGGCGTGGGACGACCGTGAGACGGGCGAGGTGCGAGCGCGCTCGTTCGTGGCCAGGGCGGGGATCCCCGAGGACGAGGCGACCGGGTCGGCCGCCCTCGCGCTCTGCGGGCAGCTGGGCCGCCCGATCGAGGTGCGCCAGGGCGCGGGATCGCACATCGCCGCCCGTCCGCTCACCGGCGGGTTCGTGGAGATCGGCGGCACGGCCGTCCTCGACGACCCCCCTAGCGCCTGATGAAGGGTTGTGGTGGTTATGGCCACCACAAACCTTCAGCAGACCGCTCGGGGCCGGGCTAGTGGCGCTCCCGGAAGCGCGCGAGTGCGCCCTTGGCCTGGGTGCGGGTGTTCACCAAGCCCAGCATCGCCTTTTCGCCGAGCGAGCCTTCGGGCGGCATCGCGCCCAGTTGCCTGGCGATCTCGGTCGCGTTCGTATATGCGTGGTTCTCGGTGATCTTCCCGTCGACGATCGTCAGCAGGTCGAGGCCCTCCAGTCTGATCGAGGCGCCCGTGGGGGAGAGGCCCTGGAACCTTGCGGTTCCCGAGAAGGTCCCCGTGGCGACCCAGCGCACGGCCGCCTTGTCGCCGTAGGCGACCATGTCGACGACATTCATCTCGAAGTCCGGGAAGGCGGCAAAGATTTCGCCGAACCAGGCCTTGACGTCCCCCGGGGCCTTCAGCTCGGCCATCCCGTAGAGGTGGTCGATGCCGCCCGCCTTCCAGCAGGCCGCCATGCCCTCCGAATCGCGATCTCGGATCGCCTTGAAGTAGGCCTCGGAGACCACGCGGGCGCTAGCGCTCTTGGCTGGGCTCATCGCCGGAGACAATATCCCTACCGCAGAGCGCCCGCCAGCGCGTCGGCGCTGCCCACGGGAGCGCGACAGGCGAAGCCCTCACAGACATAGGCGGCGCTCGCTCCGTCCAGCGCGGCGCGGTCGCGCATCAGCGGTGGTTCGGTCGTCCCCTCCGCGCCGCCCGCCAGCACGAGGTATGGACGGAACTCCGAGCGCACCAGCGCGGCCAGCTCGGCCAGCTCGGCGGGGTCACTCGTCGGCGCGACCAGGGCCACCTCGCGAACGGGAGCGAGATGGAAGTCGATTGCGCGAACGAGGTGGGCGACGGCCTGGGGGTGGCGCCCGGCCACCCGCGCGAAGAGGCGGAAGACGCCCTCGGCCTGCTCGGCGTAGCCGCGCTCGCCGGTGATCGCCGCCAGGCGAAGCAGCCCGAAGGCGGCCGCGGAGTTGCCCGACGGGATCGGGTGGTCGTCGATGTCTTTGCGGCGTGCGATCAGGGCCTCGGCGTCGTGCGCGGTCGAGAAGAACCCGCCGTGCTCCGCGTCGGCGAAGCGCGCGATCATCGCGTCGGCTGTTGCGCGCGCCGCCAAGTACCAGCGCTGCTCGAAGGTCGCCTCGTAAAGGGTGAGGAGAGCCTCGAGCAGGTACGCGTGATCTTCGAGATACGCATCGAGTTTGCCCTCGCCGTCCTTCCAGGTGCGCAGCAGGCGTGCATCCTCGCTTCGCATCTCGCCTAGCACGAACTCGGCGGCCCCTCGGGCGGCCTCGACGAGGTCGTCGTGCCCGAGCACGGCCCCCACCTCGGCCAGTGCCGCGATCGCGAGCGCGTTCCACGAACAGAGTCGCTTGTCGTCGAGTTCGGGCCAAACGCGCTTCGCGCGAGCCTCGTACAGTGCCGCTCGCGCCCCCTCGATGCCCGCGGGCTCGTCGGCTTCGGGCCCGGCTGGCACATGCAGGATGTTGCGACCCTCGAAGTTGCCGGCATCCGTGGCGCCCCAGTGTGCGATCAGGGCGCCGGCCGACCCGCCGAGGTCGGCCTCGGCGAGTACGGCCTCGATCTCGGATGGTGTCCAGATGTAGAAGCGGCCCTCCTCCCCCTCGGAGTCCGCATCGAGCGCCGAGTAGAACCCGCCCTCCGGGCCGCGCATCTCCCGCACCATCCACTCGCAGGTGCGCTCGGCAACGCTGCGCCAACGCTCGTGGCCGTGAGCCTGCCAGCCGTGCAGGTAGGCCCGGGCGAGCAGGGCGTTGTCGTAGAGCATCTTCTCGAAGTGGGGGACCAGCCAGTGCGCGTCCACCGCGTAGCGCGCGAACCCTCCGCCGATCTGGTCGTGGATGCCGCCGCACGCCATCGCGTCGAGCGTGGTCGCCGTGATTGCGCGCTCACCGCGGGTGATCAGCAGCTCCAGTGCGGATGCGGGAGGAAACTTCGGTGCCCCCCCAAACCCGCCGGTGACCGGGTCGGCGATCTCGCGCAAGTGCTCGACCGCGGCGCGCGGGATGCCGGGGTCCAGAGCGTCCTCGTTCGGCTCGATTCGGGCAGCCGCCCCCAAATGATCGCGGATCCGCGCGGCCGCCTCGCCGATCCGCTCACGCTGGGTGCGCCAGGATTCGACAACCGCCTCCATCACCATCCGGAAGCTGGGCATTCCCTGTCGTTCGGCTGGCGGGAAGTAGGTCCCACCGTAGAACGGCGCTGCGTCGGTGTCCAGGAACGCGGTCAGCGGCCAGCCGCCCTGACCGGTCATCGACTGCACCGCCTCCATGTAGACGGCGTCGACGTCGGGACGCTCCTCGCGGTCCACCTTGATGCAGACGAAATTCTCGTTCATGAATGCGGCCGTGGCCTCGTCCTCGAACGACTCTCGTTCCATCACGTGGCACCAATGGCAAGCCGAATAACCGACCGAAAGGAGGATGGGGCGGTCCTCGGCCTTGGCGCGATCAAGCGCCTCCGCCCCCCAAGGATGCCAGTCCACCGGGTTCTCGCGGTGTTGGAGTAGGTACGGACTGGTCTCGTGGGCGAGACGGTTGGGCATCCGCCCGGAAGTTAGCGATGCGCGCGCGCCGTATTCAGTAGGCGTGTGCCACCATACCTACCGCGTCGCAGGTAATGGACACCGCCATTCCGGGTAGGTCGGACGGATGTCCTCTGGATGATCGCTGGGGCTTTCGCTACGTTCGCCGAGATGTCGGTATCGGGTGGCGGAACCGAAGGTGACCCGCCCCCGAGGCGGGCGCTGTCCGGTCTGCCCGATGTGCCTGGCAACGGCGAGAACGGAGACGAGATCGACCTGGCGCACCGCGCTACGGAGGAGTTTCGCGCTGCCGCAACGCTGATGGCAGATGCGCAGCGTGTGGCCAATTTCGGCAGCTGGGAGTGGCGCATTGCCGATAACGACGTCTCCTGGTCCGAGCAGTTGTTTCGGATATTCGGGCTGGATCACGAGAAGTTCAAAGCCACCTTCCAGGCGTACATCGAGCATGTGCATCCGGCCGATCGCGAGCTCGTGTCGGAAACGATCGAGCGCTCGCTGGAGCAGCGCCACTCCTACCGTTTTGACCACAGGGTCGTGCGCCCGGACGGAATGACCCGATCCGTTCGCTGTTACGGCGAACCGATCCTGGACGAGCGAACCGGCGAGGTGTTGCGTTTGGTCGGCGTCTGCCAGGACGTGACCGAATTGGCGATGACCGAACAGGCCAGGGTGGACGCCGATGCCCGCTTTCGCAGCGCCTTCGAGAACGCGCCGATCGGGATCGCCCTCGTCCGCTTCGAGAGCGGCTCGGATGCGATCCTGGTTCAGGTCAATCGCTCCCTCGTGGAGCTGATGGACCGCGACGAGTCCGAGCTGGTCGGAGCACCGCTCTCGGAGTTGTCGCTGGCCGAGGACGCGGAACTTGACGCCTTTCAGCGAGAGCGTCTCGTGGCTGGCGACCTCGACAGCTATAGCGTCGAGAGACGGGCGCTCCTGCCCGGCGATCGGCTGGTCTGGCTGCAGATGAACGTCTCGCTCGTAAACGACGCGGGCACAGGTCACGAGCTCGGCATCGTGCAGGTCCAGGATGTGACCGAGCGCAAGCGCTTCGAGGAGCAGCTGCGCCACATCGCGGATCACGACTCGCTCACCAGTCTGCTCAATCGCCGCCGTTTTCGCGAAGAACTCGACACGCAGATCGCGCTCAAGCGCCGCTATGGCGGGGCGGGCGCGCTGATGTTGCTCGACGTCGACGGGCTGAAGCAGATCAACGACACCCGCGGTCACGGTGCCGGCGACGCGGTGCTCAGACGGGTGGGGGAGACCCTTCGCCTCCGCGTTCGCTCCACCGACGTCGTCGCCCGACTTGCCGGCGACGAGTTCGCGGTGATGCTGCCGAACTCCGACCCGGGCGAGGCTGAGAACCTGGGGCACTCACTGATCGAGTTGCTTCGAGCCGAGGAGGTCGCTGGGATCACGATCGCGGCCTCGATTGGGATCACGACATTCAACGCCGACTCGGGAACACCTGAGGATGTGCTGGCCGCCGCGGATGCCGCGATGTACAGCGCCAAGCAGGGGGGCGGGGGAACCGTTGGAGTAGCCCAGACGCAACAGAAGGGGGTCGCGCGAACGGACTACCCAGAGCTCGCTCCCCGCCCGTCGCGTACCGCGGTCAAGCCACGGACGTCGTCGATGGCGGACCGCGTCAGGACGGCGCTGCGCGACGACCGGTTGGTCGTTTACCGCCAGCCGGCACTCGACCTGCGCAGCCATGAGGTTGCCCACCAGGAGCTACTGGTCCGGATGCGCGACGGCGGCGGAGTCCTCGCTGCGGCTGACTTTCTCGGTGCCGCGGCCCAACAACCAGGCCTCTGTACCGAGATCGATAGCTGGGTCCTGGATCGGGCGATCGGGATGCTGACCAATGGTTCACGTGGCACTCGCGTGCACGTGAACCTCTCCGGCGAGACGCTCGACAGTCCCGCCGCGGTTGAATCGCTGATTGCTGCGGTGCGCTCGTCGGCGGTGGACGAAGCCTCGCTCGGCTTCGAGATCGGCGAGACGGCGATCGCGCGGGACGTCGACCGTGCCGAGGACACCATGGGGCACCTTGCCGAGACCGGCTGCCCGCTCATCCTGGACGGCTTCAGCGCGTCGTTCGGCTCGTTCGAGTACCTGCAGCGCCTGCCGCTCGATCAGATCAAGATCGACGGTTCACTGGTGCGGGCGATTACCGCGGAGGACCCGGATCACGCCACGGTACGGGCGGTGGTCCGGCTCGCTCACGGGACGGACAAGACAACGGTCGCCAAGTTCGTAGATTCCGAGAGCGTGATGCCCCTGCTGCGCATGTTCGGGGTGGACATGGCCCAGGGCTATTTGGTCGGCGAGCCTGAGCCGCTCACCGCCTAGTCCGTCTCGCCCGCTTCGCCGATCTTGCGCCAGATTCGCGCGAGCGCTTCGAGATCGGTGCCGTTGAGGGGGGCGAGGAAATGGCGTCGCACGCCCGCGAGATGAGCCGGTCTCGCGGCCTCGAGCTTGCGCCGGCCGGCTCGGGTGATCACCGCAAACCAGCCCCGCGCGTCGTCCTCGCAGCGTCGGCGCGACACCAGGTCCTCGCGTGAGAGCCGATCGATCAGCCTCGTAAGACCGCTGCGGCTGAGTAGCAGGTCGTCAGCCAGCGGACCCATCCGTAGCTCGCCATCCGGCGCCGCGTAGAGCGATATCAATACGTCGTACGCCACGAGCGGCAAGTCGTGGGAGCGGATCAGCTCGGCGTCGAGCCGGGCGACAACGTCGGCGTGCGTCCTCAGCATCCCCCGCCAAGCCGCAAGCTCGGCCTCATCGAGAGAGATCGGGTGATAAGGGGCGGGAGCCATTGGTTCGAGCGTAATCGAATGTGGTTGCATGCGCAACTACCTTCGTGTATAGTTGCGCATGCAAATAGACGCGAGTTCAACTCGAAGCGAGGAGCAAAGCAATGAGGTTCGACGGCATCCACCACATCACCGCGATCACGGCCGACGCGCAGCGCAACGTCGATTTCTACGCGGGCACCCTCGGGCTGCGAATGGTCAAGAAGACCGTCAACCAGGACCAGCCGAGCGTCTACCACCTCTTCTACGCCGACGAAGAGGGCAGTCCCGGCGCCGACATGACCTTCTTCGAGTTCCCGGATGCAGCGCCGGGGCGCGTCGGCGCCGGCATGGTCCACACGATCGGATGGCGGGTCGCATCCGAGGACGCCCTCGGCTTCTGGGAAGGGCGGCTCGCCGATGCGGGCGTGCCGACCACGCGCGAGGACGGTGCGCTGCGTTTCGCCGATCCCGAGGGCCTCGGTCACGCGTTCGTCGTGTCCGAATCAGGCGACGCGCCCTTGATCGCAGACCACCCGGACGTCCCGGCCGAGCACGCGCTCCAGGGATTCGACCACGCCCGCGCTTACGCCCTCGACGCAGAGGGCAGCGCGGACCTGCTTGCCGCAGCGATGGAGTTCGAGCGCAAGGGTGACGCCTGGGAGGCTCGCGGCGAGCATCGCGGCGGCCTGTGGGCCTATGACAGCGCTCCGGCCGAGCGGGGCATCCCGGGCGCCGGGACCGTCCACCACATCGCCTGGAACTCGGCGAGCGCCGACCACGAGGCCTGGCGCGAGCGCGTGATCGCACACGGCGCGCGACCGACCGAGGTCATCGACCGGTTCTGGTTCCGCTCGATCTACTTCCGCGAGCCGAGCGGTGTTTTGTTCGAACTGGCGACCCCAGAGCCGGGGTTCGGCGTCGATGAGGACCCCGCGCACCTCGGCGAGAAGCTGATCCTGCCGCCGTTCCTCGAGTCGAGGCGCGAGGAGATCGAGCGGGTTCTCACGCCGGTCAACAACCCGCGCCAGCAGGCCGCGGCGTAGGCCGGTGGCGGACGGGCTCGTACACCTCGTGCGCGAGCCCGCGGGGGCGCCCGCGGGGGCGCTCATCCTCAACCACGGGCGAGGAGCCGACGAAAACGACCTCGTCCCGGTACTCGACGAGCTCGATCCCGAGCGTCGGCTCGTAGGCGTGACCACCGGCGCCCCTCTCACTCAGGAGCCGATGGGCGGGCGGCACTGGTACCGGGTGCCGCGGGTCGGCCATCCGGACCCGGCGACGTTCGCCGACAGCTACGCGGCACTGACCGGTTTCCTCGACGGCTTCCTGGCCGATCGCGGGCTCGGCTGGGAGCAGACGGTGATCGGTGGCTTCTCCATGGGCGCCGTCATGTCCTATTCGGTCTCACTTGGGGTGGGCAGGCCCACTCCCGCGGGGCTGATCGCGCTCTCGGGCTTCGTCCCGACGGTCGAGGGCTGGAGCCCTGAGCTGACTGGGCGAGCTGGCCTGTCGGTCCTGATCCACCACGGCGCCAACGACCCGATCATCTCGGTGGAGTTCGCGCGACAGGCCCGTGCTCTGCTCGAGGGCGGCGGCATCGAGCCGAGCTATCTCGAGTCCGACGCGGGCCATTGGCTGCCTCCCGAGATCATCCCGCCGGCGCGCGCCCTGGTGGAGGCGGTCACCTAGGTTCCGTCCGGCAGCGATGCGAACGTATGTTCGTGCGCTGGGAGAATCTCACCGTTGACCACGAGCGGCGGACTCGGCTTCCGGCTTTCAGCGACCCGGCGGTGGTGCGCACATTCAGCGCTCCGGAAGCCCTGAACGTCCGCTTCTACGAAGTCAACGCCCGCTCGGTAATCAACAAGGTGCCCGAGCGCTCGCGAATGCCGTTCCGCTACACGATCAACCCGTATCGAGGCTGCAGCCACGCGTGTGTCTACTGCTTCGCCCGTCCTACCCATAAGTACCTCGGCTTCGATGCCGGCCGTGACTTCGAACGGGAGATCGTCGTCAAGGTCAACGCGCCCGAGGTCGCGCGAACCCAGCTCGGCAAGCCGGCGTGGAAGACGGAGCATGTCGCGCTGGGCACGAACACCGACCCGTATCAGTGGGTCGAATCGCGCTACCGGCTGATGCCCGGGATCTGGAAAGCGATGCGCGACTACTCCAACCCCTGCTCGGTTCTGACCAAGTCGCCGCTGCTCTTACGCGACATCGAGGTGTTCAAGCAGATTGTCGAACGCACCGAGTTCGTGGCAAACCTCTCGGTCCCCACGCTCGAGGAGAAAGCGTGGCGTGCGAGCGAGCCACACACCCCGCATCCTCGCGCGCGTCTTGCAGCGGTGGGCGAGCTCAACCGCGCCGGGATTCCGGCCGGAGTACTGATCGCGCCGCTGATGCCAGGCATCAACGACGACCCGCGCGAGGTCGAGCGGATCCTTGGGTTGGCGGGCGAGATGGGAGCGACCAGCGTGGGCGGGATCGGATTGCACCTGCGGGGCGAGGTTCGTGGTGTATTCATGGACTGGTTGCGGCAGTACCGCCCCGACCTGGTCGGCCGCTACGAGCAGCTCTACCGGCGCGGCGCCTACCTGCCGGCACCCGACCGCGAGCGGCTTGCCCGTCTCGCGCGCGGAAAGAACCCACCCCGGCGGTTCGTGCGCGCGCAGGGGCAATCTGATCGACATGAGCTCGCGGCTGCCAAGGTCGCAGCCAGGCAGGAGAAGCTGTTCTAGACATCCGGATCAGGGATCTGTCTCAAGGGCAAGTGCCGAGGCGCGGCGCAGCGCGACTGCCATCACACTCACGCCAACCGCCGAGCAGGCGGCGATTCCGAACGCGGCTGGATAGCCGCCGAGAGCGGCGGCGAGCCCGGCGAGTGGCGCCCCCAACCCAACTCCAAGGTCGAAGAACGCCGTGAACGTGCCCATCGCGACCCCGCGGCGCTCGACGGGCACCCTGCTGACGACGATGATTGCCAGCGAGGGCAGCAGCAATGAGAAGGCGCCGCCCATCAGGACCGCGCCGACAATCGCCAGCGTCAAACTCTCGGCGAGCATGATTGCGGCCAATCCCGCGGCTTCGATCAGCCCGACGGCGATCAGGCATGGGTAGGGGCCGATGCGGTCAGGCAGGGAGCCACCGAAGATCCGCGCGAGCACGACGGTCGCGGCGAAGGCGATGAAGACCTCGGCGCCGTGCCCGATTCCCTCGGCGTCGAGATGGAGGACAAGGAACGAGGAGATCGCGGCGAACCCGACCGTGCCGAGCGAGAATGCGAGACCCGGGCCAAGCGCCTCGCGGGCCAGGATGTTCTCTCGGGTAAGTGGCGCCGGGGCGCGCGGCACAAAGGTCTCGGGGATCCGGATCGCGACGAGCGCGCCCATGAGCGGCGCCGCGAGGGCGAATGCCCAGACCATCTCGAAGCTGGACGAGCGCAGGATCACGTCGCCGATCGCCGGGCCGAGGCTCAGGCCGCCCCAGATGGCGAGCCCATACAGACCGATGATCTGGCCGCGGCGCTCGACCGGCGCCAGGTCCACGATCCACGCCGAGCCCGCCGTGTAGACCATGCCCTCGCCCGCGCCCAGGAACAGCCGGGCAACGATGAGCCCTGGGATTCCGGCCGGCACGAAGTAGAGAGCCGAGGCGAGTGCGCTCAGCAGCGATCCGATGATCACCACCTTGCGCCGCCCGCGCCGGTCGGCCAGATGCCCGGCGAGCGGGCGGCACGCGAGGCCGGTAAACGCAAACGCACCACCGACGATCCCGACGGCCACGTCGCCCCCGCCAAGGGGCCCCTGCACGTAACGAGGGAGCACGGGAAGCGTGGCCCCGATCGAGAGCAGACCCAGACCGGTGACGATGAAGATGCCCGCGAAGGCGACGCGCGCAGGCGTGAGGCGGCTTTCGATGGCGTCTCGCACAAATCAAAAAAATAGGCCCTCAACAGGGCGGCCATTGCATTCGCGACAAACTCGCTCACCAAATACCGTTGCACCGATGCTCCGCAAGCCCAAGCGCCGTCCCACTCCGTCGAACTGGGCGAGCCTTAGGCCGCTCGGCATTGGTGAGCAGCGCCCGAACAACTACCGCGAGGTCTTTCGTGCGATTCGCGAGAACCGCGACAACGCCGGCTACGCCTGGCGGATCCTTTCCCAGGGGGTTTGCGACGGCTGCGCGCTCGGGACGAAGGGCCTGCGCGACTGGACCCTCGACGGAACCCATCTCTGCAACATCCGCCTGCGCCTGTTGCGGCTGAACACGATGGGTGCGCTCGACCCCGAGCGTCTCGCCGACGCCGGCGCGCTCGAGCGCCTGCGCGGCGACGAGCTGCGTGATCTCGGCCGCCTGCCGTACCCGATGATTCGCCGCCGAGGCGATGCCGGGTTCAGCCGTATCGGCTGGGACGAGGCCCTCGACCTCACCGCCAGTCGGATCCGTGAGGCTGGGGCGGGGCGGGCGGGCTTCTACCTCACCTCCCGCGGCATGCCAAACGAGAGCTACTACGCGGCCCAGAAGGCCGTCCGCGCGATCGGGACGAACTCGATCGACAATGCCGCGCGTGTCTGCCATTCGCCTTCGACCTATGGGTTGAAGGAGGCGCTGGGCGTCGGCGCATCGACGTGCTCCTACGCTGACTGGATCGGGACGGACCTGATCGTCTTCGTAGGCTCGAACGTCGCCAACAACCAGCCGGTGACGACGAAATACCTGCATCTGGCCAAGAAGGCGGGGACAAAGGTCGCGGTGGTAAACCCGTACCGCGAGCCCGGCATGGAGCGCTACTGGATCCCCTCGAACGCCGAGAGCGCGCTCTTCGGCACGAAGATCGCCGACCGCTTCTTCACTCTCAACGTCGGCGGCGACGTGGGTTTCCTATCCGGCACGCTGAAGGCGCTGATCGAGATGGGGGCCTGCGACCAGCGGTTCATCGCCGACCGCTCGGCCGGATTCCAGCGGCTGCGCAGCCTGCTCGAGGCGACGGGGTGGGAGCGGATCGTTGCGCTGGCCGGCACCACGCGTGAGGAGATCACCGCATTCGCCAGGATGCTCGCCGAGGCTCAGCGTGCCGTGTTCGTATGGAGCATGGGGGTGACCCAGCACGAGCACGGCGAGGATGGGGTGCGGGCCCTGGTCAATCTCGCCCTGGCGCGCGGCTTCGTCGGGCGCGAGGGCTGCGGGCTGATGCCGATCCGAGGCCACTCCGGCGTTCAGGGCGGCGCCGAGATGGGGTGCTACTCGACCGCCTTGCCGGGTGGCGTGCCCGTCGACGGTGAGCATGCGACGCGGTTCTCCGAGCTGTGGGGGTTCGATGTCCCCACCACGCGCGGCCTCACCGCTCCGGAGATGGTCGACGCAGCCGGGCGCGGCGAGCTGCAGGTTCTGTTCGCGGCGGGCGGCAACTTCCTCGACGTGCTGCCTGACCCCGCCGGTGTGCGTGCAGCACTCGCCCGCACGCCGCTGCGGGTGCATATGGACATCGTCGCCTCCAAGCAGATGCTCGTCGAGCCCGGCAAGGATGCGGAGGCGGTGATCCTGCTGCCGGCCATGACGCGCTACGAGATTCCGGGTGGCGTGACCGAGACCACGACCGAGCGCCGCGTCGTGCTGAGCCCGGAGATCGAGGGCCCGCGGATCGGCGAGGCGCGTGCGGAGTGGGACGTGTTCGGCGATCTCGCCGCACGCGTACACCCGGAGTTGGCCGACCGCGTTCGCTTTACCGGGACCCCGGAGATCCGCGCCGAGATCGCGACCGCCGTGCCCTATTACGGGGGGATCGAGAAGCTCAGCGAGGGCGGCGACTCGATCCAATGGGGCGGGCGCCTCCTCTGTGACGGCGATGAGCTACCCACCCGGGACGGGAGGGCACACTTCTCGCCGGTAAGCGTTCCGGAGCCGGTGCCGCCCGACGGGCGACTCGCACTCTCTACACGGCGCGGCAAGCAGTTCAATTCGATGGTGCAGGAGCGGCGCGACTCCCTAAACGGCGCCACGCGCGAGGCGCTGCTGATCTCGAGCGCCGACGCTGGGCGCCTCGGAATCGACGAGGGTCAGGCAGTGCTCGTGCGCTCGGATGCCGGGGAGATGCGGTGTGAGGCCGTCTTCGCGCCGATCGCTCCGGGCAACGTCCAGGTCCATTGGCCGGAGGGCAATGTTCTGATCGCGGATAGCCGCCGCTCCGGCGAGTCGGGCATTCCGGACTACAACGCGCGCGTCACGATCGCGCTCGCAGCTCCGCCCGCCTGATCTTTCCGCTCGGCGTCTTCGGCAGTTCGTCGGCGAACTCGACAATACGGGGAAACTTGTAGGGCGCGGTGACGCTCTTGACGTGCTCCTGGAGCTCGCGCGCGAGCGTGTCGCCCGGCTCGCCCGAGCGCAGGACCACTACGGCTCGCACCACCGAGCCACGATCGGGATCCGGCGCCGCGACCGCCGCCGCCTCGGCGACTGCCGGGTGGGAGAGCAGCGCCGACTCGACCTCGAACGGGCCGATCCGGTAGCCGGAGCTCGAGATCAGATCGTCGTCGCGCCCCTCGTGCCAGAGGTATCCGTCGGCGTCGGGGCGCACGACGTCGCCGGTCGGCCACCACTCGCCATCGACCAGAAGCGCCTCGACGTCGCTGCGCTCGCCGTCCAGATAACGGCTGAGGATCGTCGGGCAGCTCGAGGCTCGCACCTGGAGTTCGCCCATTTCGTCGTCGCCTGATACGCGTAACTCGAAGCCGGGGAGAACGCGCCCCATCGAGCCGTCGCGGACCGGCTCACCTATCAGGTTTCCGGTGACCTGACCCGTCTCGGTCTGCCCGTAGCCGTCGCTGATCTCCAGCCCGGTTGCCGAGCGGAAGGCCTCGATCACCTCGGGATTCAGCGCCTCGCCGGCCGAGACCATCCGGCGTAGCGACGGGACCGGGGCCAGCTCGGTGCGCTTCGCGAGCATCCGGTACTCCGTAGGTGCCTGACACAGCACGTTGACCCCCTCGCGCTCGGCCATCCCAAGGCGCGCCAGCGGGTCGAAGCGCCCGTCCACGATCATCGCGGCGGCTCCACACAGCCACGGCGCGACGAACACGTTGCGGGCCGACTTCGACCAGCCCGTCGCGGTGGTGCACCAAACCAGCTCACCCTTCCGCGCCCCCAGCCAGTTCTCGGCCTGTGAACGTTGTCCTGCGAGGTAGCGCACCGCGTGTACCGCCCCGCGGGGGGCGCCGGTCGTTCCGGAGGTGAAGACGATCAGCGCCGCCTCCTCCGGGTCGAGCGCAACCGGGTCGGCAGGCGTCTCCTGCGGGCTGTCCTCGTCGAGGACGGCGGCGAACTCGTCGAGGTCCATCGTGGCGGTTCCTTCGGGCAACTCGGCCAGCAGATCGGCCGAGCCGACACACAGGGCCGGGTCCGCCGCGTCGACCCGGTGCTGCAGGTCGTGGCGGCGAAGCTGGGTGGAGCAAGGCAGGGCGACGGCGCCCATCCGCCAGCAGGCGAGGAGCGTGAGCACCCACTCCACGCGGTTGCCGAGCAGGGTCATCACCACGTCACCACGACCCACGCCGCGGGCCGCGAGTGCGCCCGACACCCCGGCGCTGCGCGCGATCAGCTCGCCGAAGTGCCAAACGCGGCGCTCTCCGTGCTCGTCGATCGCGAGCAGCGCAGGGCGCGACGCCGGGAACTGCTCGAGGACGTCGACGATGAAGTTCACGTCGATAGCGTAGGCGCGTGGAGCGCTTCGAGATCGTCCTCAAATACTGGCGCCACTTCGCGATGCTCGCGGTGAGTGTGATCGCAGCGATCCTGATCTTCCGCGTCGGGCTTGCGGGCACGGCGTCAGGTCCGGGCGAGGTACAGCCGGTCGACTACGACACCACCCTCTCCTGGATGATCGATTCGTTCGGCGAGGGCGCTCGTGTCCTCTCGGTCGAGGCGGGCGACGGGACGATCGCCTGGGTTGTCCACACGGGAGGCGATCGCATCGTGCACCGCACCTACCAGGAGTTCGGCGACGGGCTGATCGGCGCTGACCCGAACGAGGTGGCGCACCTGGGTGGGAATGGCGCGTACAGTGAGTATGAGCGCACGGCACACGGGGACGAGGCCAGGGGACCGCATTCCACGTTGGGGGAGTTAGCCGGCGAGAGATCAACCATGGGGGACTTATGACCTTGTTGCAGGACAGGCGCGTTCAGATCCTGATCGTCGTGCTCGGGGTGGGCGCCGTGCTGCTGCCCAATCTCCTGGCCGGAGGCGAGGATCCGCCCGCCACCTTCGAGGTGACGCTGCCCGAGATGGTCGAGGAGTTCGGGGCGGATACCCCAGTTCTGGCGGTGACCGCCAGCACGGCGCGGGGCACCAGCTACGAGATCGTCACCGGCGGGGAGGTCCTCAGTCGGGCATACCAAACCGTCACGAGCAGCGGCAGGATCTCGACAGGAAACGGCACGCACTCGACGACCAGCAAGAACCGTGAGGAGAGCGAGTCCAGCCGGCCCTCCACCGCTCAGGACGAGAGGCTCGCGACCGTCACGCTCGGTGACCTCGACCCGGGCGTGGTGGAGGAGCTTCGTGGCGCGACGAACGGAAACTTCACGACAAAGCTGACCTTCGACGGCCGCCGTTGGCTGATCGCCCCTCCCGGCCTCACCCAGTTCGTCGCCAAGCCCGACGGCACCGGTGTGCGCAAGCTCAAGGACTGATTTCGCACGAAGCCCGGCGCAATTGGCTCATCGCGCGCCGACAGGGGTGAGCGGTGCTCCGCCCGCGCTTACGGCAATCGCGTTGCGCGCCGCGAGCCCGGCCATCGCGGTCCGGGTCTCGACCGTCGCTGAGCCCAGGTGGGGGATCAGGACGGCGTTCTCGAGCTCCAACAGGCCCTCGCTCACGCGTGGCTCGTGCTCGAAGACGTCGAGGCCCGCGCCGCGGATGGTGCCAGCCGCCAGCGCCTCGGCGAGCGCGGACTCGTCGACGATAGGACCGCGCGCAGTGTTCACGAGGTAGGCGCTCCCGCGCATGAGGCCGAGGGCCCGTGCGTCGATCAGATGCCGAGTCTCGTCGGTGAGCGGGCAGTGGAGGCTGACTACGTCCGCGGTGCGCAGCAGCTCGTCGAGCTCGAGCTGGGTCGCACTCAGCTCGGTCTCGAGCGCCGGGTCGGCGGCGCTGCGCTGGGAGTAGGCGATCTCCATTCCAAAGGCGCGGGCCCTCCGGGCGACGGCGGCTCCGATCGCCCCGAGGCCGACGATGCCGAGCCTGCGCCCCCGAATCGCGGTGCCGAGTAGGTGGAACATGTGCCATTCCCACGGCTTGCCGGCGCGGATCTGTCGCTCGCCCTCACCCAGCCTGCGGGTGCTCATCAGGATCAGTGCGAAGGCAAGGTCGGCGGTCGAATCGGTCAGGACGCCGGGGGTGTTGGTGACGACGACACCGCGTTCGGCGGCCGCTTCGAGATCGACGTTGTCGTAGCCGACGGCGACGTTGGCCACACAGCGAAGCTGGGGTCCCGCAGCATCCATGAGCGCCCCGTCGATTTGGTCGTGCAAGAGGGTGATCAGCGCCGCGGCGCCTCCCGCCCGCTCACGCAGCTCGTTCGGCTCAAGGGGTCTGTCCTCGTCAGATACCCACGTCTCGCCTTCAGCGCGCAGTAGATCCAGCGCTGGCTCGGGGATCCGTCTGCTGACGACGAATCGCGCCATCAGCCGACCTCGCTCGGCACGAGGCCAAGCAGGTGAGCGCGCAGTCGAGCGGCTGGCCCGGCCGCCGGCGAGGCTCCTTCGAGTGCGGCAGCGCGGGCGAGACTGACCGACGAGCTCAGCACGATCGCATCCGCCCGCTCCAGGCGTCCGAGTCCGAAGCCCTCCTCGGCGGTGGTGTAGCCAGCGGGGTTGGTGTCCGCGAGCAGTCGCTTGCGCACGACCCCCGGCAGGAGTCGGCCGTCCGCGGGAGGGGTCACGAGCCGGTCGCCCTCGACCAGCCAGACGTTCGCATGACCCGCCTCGAGTACGGCGCCGTCAGCGTCGACGAACAGGGCGACGGCGCCATCGATACTCGCCGCGTCCACCAGCGCTCGGTCCGCCCACTTGTGGGCACCCAGGCCACCGGGGAGGAGGAGGGGGCGCAGTCCGATCGGTTCGGAACCGTTCCCGACCGGGCTGCAATCGATCTCGCACGCAAGCCCTCCCGGACCGGGGCGGGCGACGATTCGCAGGCGGGCCAGGCCGTGGCCCGCGCCGGCGCTGCGAACGCGGGTCTCAAGGTCGCGAGGGAGCTCAGCGCTCCAGATCTTCAGGACCCCGGCTGCGAGGCGCGCGAGATGGAGGTCGAGATCGTCCGGTTCGCCGTCGCGCACCGCCAGGGTTTCGAGCAGGCCGGCCTCGGGGTTCGGCCTAGTCAGCGCGCTGGCGAGCGTCAGCACCGGGGCCGGTAGATCGACGGCAGCATGAGCTGCGGGTGCTTCGATGGTGGAACCGAGGGCGGCGACGAGCGGCCGTGCCTTGGCGAGCGCCTCGGCCAGCTCGGCGGCGGGGGTGGAGTCGGCGACCACGCCGCCGCCCGCTCCGAGCCACAGCCGCTCGCCTGAGAGCTCGAAGGTTCGGATGGCCACGTTCAGCTCCATGCCAGCGACCGGGCTCGAGTAGCCGATCGCGCCGGTGTAGACCTCGCGCGCGGTGCCTTCCAGAGAGGAGATCACCTTCATCGCCTGGATCTTCGGCGCCCCCGTCACCGAGCCTGGGGGGAAGGTCGCCTCGACCAGTGCAGCGTCGTCGATCTCGTCGCGTAGCGCGGCGCCCACATGCGAGACGAGGTGCCAGAGGCCGGGATGTTGCTCGAGCTGCGGAAGCCGCCCTGCCTCGACGCTGCCGTAGCGCGCAACGCGCCCCAGGTCGTTTCGCATCAGGTCGACGATCATCAGGTTCTCTGCGAGATCCTTCTTCGATCCTCCCAGCGCGGATCCGTCCTCGCCCTCGGCACGCGAGGCAGTGCCCTTGATCGGCCGGCTCTCGACGCGATCGCCGCGGCGCCTGAGGAACAGCTCAGGCGAGAGGCTGAGGACGGCGGCGTCGTCCAGGCCGATAAACGCGGCGCGAGACGGCCGCAGCTCGGCCGAAGCATCGGCGAAGGCATCCAGCGCCGAGCCGACGAGCGCTCCCTCCAGGCGCAGGCATAGGTTCGCCTGGAAGATCTCGCCGGCATGGATCCGCTCGACGCAGTCGGCCACGGCCGCGAGGTGACCGTCATACCCGGGTGCCGAGGGCACCATGTCGCTGATTTGCCAAGGCGCGGCTCGGGGTGGGCCGGCAAGCCGCGACGTGAGCTCGGAGCGGCGGGCTTCGAGGCGCTCGGCGCTCTCGCCGTTGGCCAGGGCCTCGAACCACCATGCGCCCTCCGCGTCGAGATGGAGCACGTGGTCGTACCAGGCGAGCGAGGCGAGCGGCAGCTGCGCGGGGCGCGGTGGCTGCGGAGGCAGCTCCTCAAAGACGCCGCCCAGGCCGTAGCCGAGGTACCCGAACCACCCACCCCCAACGCCATGTTCGCCCGGGTGGTCGACACCTTCAGCCGTGACGGTGGGAAAGGGCGACGGCCGTGCTGCCAGGAGAGCCTGGGCAGCCTCCAGTGTTCGCGGCTCGACCACGCTCACGGGCTCCGAGCCGAGGATGGCGCCGCCACCCGCCCAGTCGCCGATGAGTGCAAAAGGCCGCTCGTCGCCGCGAAGCGCCCGCAGAGCGTCCTGCGGCGTGACCGCGACCTCGAGGCGGGTGCGCTGCAGCTCCACGCCCGAAGTCTGGCAGCGGGGCGCGTGCGAGACTGGTCCGATGATCAGGCGCGACGCGACCGACGCGATGCTCGCCGCGGTCGAGCACGACGGCGGGCACGACGAGGTTGCCGTCGAAGATCCCCTGGAGATCAGACTGAACGGCGAGCCGGTCGCAGTGACCATGCGCACGCCGGGCGACGACTTCGCGCTCGCCGCGGGCTTCCTCTTCGGCGAAGGTGTGATCTCCGAACACGCCGACGTGACGCTCGCCGACGACCTCGCAGCGAACGTGGTCAACGTGCGCGCGCCCCAGGCGAAGGCGCCACCCGCGCGGCGCTTCTACACCAGCTCCTCGTGCGGCGTCTGCGGCAAAGGCGCGCTCGAGGAGGTCGCCGTCACGGCGCCGGAGCTGGGCGACGGGCCGGTTGTCGACAGGGCTCTGCTCGCCTCGTTGCCCGAGCGGCTCCGCCAGCCGGCATTCGTGCGTACGGGGGGGCTTCACGCCACCGGACTCTTCAGCGCCGTGGGCGAGCTCATATCGGTGCGCGAGGACGTCGGCCGCCACAACGCGATGGACAAGGTGGTCGGGGCGGCGCTGGCCGACGGCATCGTGCCGCTGGCCGATCACGTTCTCTGCGTGAGCGGACGGGTGTCGTTCGAACTGGTGCAGAAGGCGGTTGTCGCAGGTGTGCCGATCCTCGTCGGGGTCGGAGCTCCGACCTCGCTCGCCATCGAGCTGGCGGCCGATCGCGGGCTGACGCTCGCCGCATTCGCCCGTGAGGGGAGCGTCAACGTCTACACCCGGCCCGAGCGCGCGGGCTGACGCGGCCCGAACTCGAGGACCGGGCGCCGAGTGACTAGAGCGTGGTGCCGTCGTAGAGCTTGCGAACCGTGACCGCGCCGGCGGGTGCGGCTTCCAGGCACAGCCCGCAGAGCACACACTCATCGAGGTTCTCGCGGACCACTCTCACGCCGCCGTCGCCAGCCGCAAAGATGCTGACCGGGCAGACCTCTTCGAGCTTCTTCGCGAGTTCGGCGTCGCCGGCGACCGCTGCCTCGACTTCGACCTCGATGAACACGCCGTGCTGAGGATCAGGCATCCAGCTTCTCCTTGACGGCGTCGGGGATCTCGTCGATGCGCTCGACGACCGGGATGCCGGCAGCTTCGAGGCGGGTGATCTTCTCGGTCGCCGAGTCCTCCTTGCCCTCGACGATCGTGCCGGCGTGGCCGAAGCTCATCCCCTGCATCTCCTCGTCGTCCATGAACTTGCCGGCCATGAAGGCGACGATCGGCAGGCGTGAGTTGTGCTCCTCGCGCCAGTCCACAAGCTCGGCCTCCATGCGACCGCCGGGCTCGGTGTAGATCACGATCGCCTCTGTCTGCTCGTCGGCCTCAAAGAGGGGCATCAGCTCAGCGTAGGTGGAGCCGATGATCGCGTCGCCGCCGATCGAGACGGCGGTGGAGACGCCGAGCCCGGCGGCGGTGAGCGAGGAGGAGATCTCGGTCGTCATGCCGCCCGAGCGGCTCATCACGCCGACCTTGCCCGGCTCGTACGCCTTGGCGGCGTCCTTCGCCGGTCCGCCGATGCCGCCCATCTTGGCCACGCCGGGGACGATCACGCCGAGGCAGTTGGGGCCGATGATCCGTGCGCCGCGGAGATTCGCGAGCTCGACCATCTCGGCGACGTCGCGCCGCGGGATGCGCTCCGTGACGATCACGATCAGCTTGATGCCGTTTTCGATCGCCTCCATGACCGCGTCCTTGGTGAAGGCAGGGGGGACGGTGACGACGGCGCCGTCGATCGCTTCACCGTGGTGCTCGACCGCCTGCTCGACCGTGTCGAACACCGGCACCCCGTGCACCTCGCGGCCCTTGCGGCCGGGGGTGACGCCACCCACAACCTTGGCGCCGAAGTCGAGGCACTCGCGGGTGAGGTTCACGGCCTCGCGCCCGGTGATTCCTTGGACGATAAAGGTGAAGTCCTTGTTGAGGAGGATCGCCATCAGCCCTGGATCTTCGATACGGCCTCGCCGGCCGCCTCCCACATCGTGGTCGTCCGGTCGCGGAACTTGACGCCGTAGCGGTCGAGGATCTTCGCGCCCTCTTCCTCCCATGCCCCCGGGATGCGGAAGACGGCGATCGTCTCGGCGGGATCCTTGCCGAGCTCGAGGCAGGCCTTGATCACGCCGCGGGCGACGATGTCCACGCGGGTGTTGGACACGATCGACATCATCACCGCGATCTTCTCGACGCCCTCCTTGGAGAGCACCTCGATCGCAAGGCCCTTGGCCTTGGCGACCGACGGATTGCCGCCGATTTCCGAGTAGTTGGCGGGCTTGCCGCCCTGCGAGCGGACCGCGTCGGTGAGGGTCAGCGAACCGCCGCCGGCGCCGATCACGAGGCCGAGGTTGCCGTCAAATCCGTGGTCCTTGCCCTGGATGACGCCGCGGTGGTCGGCCTCGTCGAGCGCCTTGACGTTGCGCTCGAAGTCGCTCGGCTCGTAGAGCTCGCGCGGCTCGTCGAGTTCCACACCGATCTCGGTCAGCATCTTTTTGTGACGGCCGACCGCCTCGTCCTCCATCTCCATGTGGGCATCGAGGGCGACGAAGGAGCCGTCGCCGAGGCGCGCCACGGGATTGATCTCGGCGAGGGTCATGTCGTAATCGCGCTGCAGCCGGGCGAGGCGAGCGAGGATCGCCGTGGCGCGATTCAGCTCGGAGCCTGTCATCCCGCAGCGGGCGACGGTCTCCTTGGCCTGAAAGTCGGCGATGGGATGGAGGTTCGAGATGTGTCCGCGTCCGACGTGGTCGGGGTGCTCCTCCGCGACCTGTTCGATGTCGATTCCGCCCATATCCGAGAACAGCATCATCGGGCGCTTGGCTCGTCCGTCCCAGAGAACCGCCGCGTAGTACTCCTGTGTGACGTCGGCCTTGGGGTCCACCAGGACTCCGACCGGCATGTGGCCGCCGATCTCCAACTCGAGGATCGCCGCTGCGTGCTCGGCCGCCTCGTCGGGGGTGTCAGCAAACTTGACGCCGCCGGCCTTCATCCGCCCACCGGTGAGCACCTGGGATTTGATCACCGTCGCGCCGCCGATCTCGGCAGCGGCTTTGCGCGCCTCGTCGGCGGTCTCGCAAAAGCCGTACTTCGTGACCGGGATTCCCGCCCGCTCGACGATCCGGCGCGATTCGAACTCGTAGAAGCGCATACGCGGCGCGGGAGCCTATCCGACAGCCCGCAAAGCTCTGCGCCCTACGGGGTTTGACCGCCGTAGGTCATTACAGTTCAGATCGCTCAATCCGATCAAGGAGACGACTTCCCAAGTGACCGACGCTGCTGCCGCGACCGATGCGCCCACCAAGAACGAGAGGTTGACCGCATGGGTCGCCGAGGTCGCCGACCTCGTTCAGCCCGAGCGAGTCCACTGGTGCGACGGCAGCGCCGAGGAGTACAACCGCCTCTGCCAGGAGCTGGTTGATGCGGGAACCTTCCGCAAGCTCTCCGACGCAAAGCGGCCCAACTCCTACCTTGCGTGGTCGGATCCCTCAGACGTCGCCCGGGTTGAGGACCGCACCTTCATCTGCTCAGAGACCGAGGGAGAGGCCGGACCCAACAACAACTGGCGCGCCCCGGACGAGATGCGGGCTGACATGGACGAGCTTTTCGCCGGCTCGATGGCGGGCCGCACGATGTACGTAGTCCCGTTCTCGATGGGACCGCTCGGCTCAGACAAGTCGCACGTCGGCGTCCAGTTGACCGATTCGCCCTATGTCGTCGTTTCGATGCGGATCATGACCCGGATGGGCCAAGGAGCCCTCGACGCGCTCGGCGACAACGGCGAGTTCGTGCCCTGCGTGCATACGGTCGGTGCACCCCTGGCCGAGGGTGCGGCCGATGTGCCGTGGCCCACCAACGCCGAGGTCAAGTACATCGTGCATTACCCGTCTTCGCGCGAGATCTGGTCGTACGGCTCGGGCTACGGCGGCAACGCCCTGCTCGGCAAGAAGTGCTTCGCGCTGCGGATCGCGTCGGTGATGGCCCGCGACGAGGGCTGGATGGCCGAGCACATGCTGATTCTGAAGCTCACCTCGCCTGACGGCAAGGTCAAGTACGTCACCGGCGCCTTCCCGTCGGCCTGCGGCAAGACGAATCTCGCGATGCTGATTCCCACCCTGGAGGGGTGGACCGTCGAGACGGTGGGCGACGACATCGCCTGGATGAAGTTCGGTGACGACGGGCGCCTCTACGCGATCAACCCCGAGGCCGGGTTCTTCGGCGTCGCGCCCGGTACGGGCTACAAGACCAACCCGAACGCCATGGACGCGATCGACAAGGGAGCGATATTCACCAACTGCGCCCTCACCGACGACGGCGATGTGTGGTGGGAGGGCATGACCGAGGAGCCACCTGCGCACGCGCTCGACTGGCACGGCAACGCTTGGACTCCCGATTCCGAGGCGCCCGCAGCGCATCCGAACGCCCGGTTCACGGTACCGGCCGCCCAGGCGCCGTCGATAGCGGCCGAGTGGGAGGACCCCAATGGTGTCCCCATCGACGCGTTTCTGTTCGGTGGGCGACGCGCGGGCGGGGTGCCGCTGGTCCGCGAGGCCTTTGACTGGGAGCACGGTGTGTTCATGGGTGCGACGATGAGCTCTGAGCAGACTGCGGCAGCTTTCGGGGCGGTCGGCCAGCTTCGCTTCGATCCCTACGCGATGCTTCCCTTCGCCGGCTACAACCTCGCCGACTACATGGCGCACTGGCTGCGGATCGGCGAGTCGGCCGACGCCGCGAAGCTGCCCAAGGTCTTCCACGTCAACTGGTTTCGAAAGGACGCCGACGGCGACTTCCTCTGGCCCGGGTTCGGTGAGAACAGCCGGGTGCTGGAGTGGGTCTTCCGGCGCTGTAACGGCGAGGGCGAGGCGGTCGAGACGCCGATCGGCCTGGTGCCGGCCGAGGGTGAGATCAACGTCGACGGACTCGATGTGTCGGCCGAGGACATGCGGGAGCTGACCACCGTCGACGAAGGCGCGTTGCGCGACGAGGTGCCGCAGATCGAGGAATACCTCGCGACGTACAGTGATCGCCTGCCCGAGCGGGTGCGAGCCCAGCTCGAGGCGCTGAAGTCCCGCTTGGGGTGATGCGACCGCGGAGGATCACCTACGCGAATGTCACCGCGACGCTCGCGCTGATCGTCGCGCTGAGCGGCGGGGCCTACGCCGCCACGAAGATCGGCTCGAACGACATCGCCAGGAATTCGGTGAAGGGAAAGCATGTGGTGGAGCGCTCGCTGGAGGCCACCTGTCCGAAGGGCCTGCGCAAGGCCGGCAAGGACGTTTGCTACTCCACGACTGGTGCGGAGCTCAGCTACTTCGACTCGCTCGAGAGGTGTGGCGAGCGGGGCCAGCGCCTGCCGACGGTCGCGGAGGGCTACCTGATCGCCCGCGCGCTCACGGGCCCAGCCGAGAACTTCTGGACCTCCGAGGTCGTGTCCGAGAGTAATGGCCTCATGTTCAACGGCGACGAGGCGTTCTCTTTCGACCTCGACGCAATGGAAGCCGTGCGCTGCGTGACCGAGGCCCGCGGCTAGAACGCGGCGAGCAGCTTCGGCGCGACCTGCTTTTTGCGGCTCATCACACCGGGCAGGTTGAGGGGGGCGTTCGCGACCTCGCGGTCGAACGCCCGCTCGACGGGGCCGGTGTCGCCGGCGAGGATCAAGTCGGTTCCCTTGCTCAGGATGTCGGTGACCATCAGCGCGGTCAGCGTGTGGCCCTCGCGCTCTCGTACCCGTTCAAGCGCCTCGCGCAGCTCACCGCTTCGCTCCATCAGCTGCTTCCCCACGACCTCAATCTGCGCGATCGAGATCGATCCGCCCGAGCGCAGCGTGTAGGCCTTCGCATCGCGGCCGACGATCTCATCCGCGGTGATGTCGGCGACGTCGGATCCCGCGGCGAACATCTCGCCGCCGAACTCCATGGCATCGACGCCGAGCGTGCGCTCGAGGTACTCGACGACCGTCCGATCGCGTTCGGTGGTGGTGGGGGAGTTGAGGAGCACCGTGTCTGAGAGCACGGCAGCCAGCAGCATCCCAGCGGACTCGGCGCTCGGCTCCATCCCGTTCGAGCGGAAGCGCTCGACCACCAGCGTCGCGGTCGAGCCGACGGGGTCGAACGTCGCGCGCACGGGGACGTGAGTCTCGATCGAGCCGATGTGATGGTGGTCGAGGATCTCAACGATCTCCGCCTGATCGACGCCGGGGACGCTCTGGGCGGCCTCGGCGTGGTCGACCAGCAGTACGCGCCGCGGACGAGGTGAAACCAGATCCGAGCGGGTGACCAGCCCCACCGGTTTCCCGTCTCGATCGACGGCGACCGCGGCGCGGTAGTGCACGTCCTTGATGTCCGCCGAGATCTCCGCGATCAGGTCGTCGCGGTCGACCGTTAGTGGCTCGGTGTTCGCCAGCGCCCGGCAGGGCGCGGCCAGTGTGATCATGCGGCTCGAGACGTAGCTGTCGAGCGGGCTCACGATCACGCTCGCCTCGCGCTCGGCCGCCAGCTCGAGAACGGCGGCCGCGGGCCGCTCGCCGTTGGACGCAACCAGCAGCGACGCGCCCAGCTCGAGCGCCTGGCGTTGCGCATCTTCTCGATTGCCGGCCACGACGACGTCGCCGGCTGCGATCTTGCTCTCCGAGTGCTGCGGGTCGATCGAGTGCACCCATACCCGCCCCTCGATCATCCGGTCGGGCCCCTGGATCAGCTCGCCGTCCAGCACCTCGACGATCTTGCCCACCGTCGTTGGCGCGTCGACGAGCGTTGAGGTCGTCCGCGACTCGCGGATATAGCGATGGGCGAGCGCGCGTTCGGTCATCACCCCGATCAGTCGCCCGTCGGCATCCGTGATCGGCACGATGTCGAGGTTTTCACGGGCCATGGTCAGTCCGACAGTGCGCACCGGTTCGTCGTGGCGGGCGATCGGGAAGCGTTCTCTCATCACGTCGCGCACGCGCAGGAATACATGGCCCATCGCGTCGGGCGGCGCCGCGCCGCTTCGCTCGAGCGCCCAGCCGGTCTGGGCGTTGACCTCGCCCAGTCTCACCGGTACGTACTCGTTTGCCTGGTCCAGGCGTCCCTTTAGCTCGGCGTAGCCGATCGCCGAGGCGATCGAGTCGAGGTCCGGGTTGCGGTGGCCGGTGACGTAGATCCGCCGACGCTCGACGATCTCGTGAGTTTCGGTGCTCATGCGCCGTTAAGCGTAAGCGCGCAGGCCCTCGCGCAGCGCGCCGGGGATCGGCGCCTTCGTGCGAGTAACCGGATCAACTACGACGTGGCGAAGGGTGACGACGGCGACCGCGCCGCCGTCGCGCTCCATCGCGACCTCGGTTGTCGTCGAGGTCGCGCCGATCCGCGTCAGCGTGACGACCAGGTCAAACTCCTCGTCGAAGCGAAGCGGCGCCAGGTAGCGCGCGTTCGCTTCGGCCACGACCATGTCGACGTCCGAGCCGTCCATCGCCTCCTGCCAGGAGCCGAACGCCTCGCGGAAGAGCTCGGTCACCGCGATGTCGGCGAAGGCGAGGAAGTTCGCATTGAATACGACGCCCTGCGGGTCGCACTCGTGAAATCGGACCCGAAGGCGATGGCGGAAGGGAGTCACGCCGAAGGTTCCCGAGGCAGGGTGGCGACGTTCATCGCGTTCGGCTACAACTCGTAGGCGGCCTTCAGTTCGGGATCCTTCTCCGCCAGCATCTCGGCCAGGCCGACCATCACCTCGCACTGCTTGTAGGTCGCATCGTCCTGCATCTTGCCGTCGATCATGTGTACGCCGGCACCGTCCGGGATGGCCTCGATCACCTTCTTGGCGAACTTGACCTCCTCGGGGTCCGGCGAAAACACCTCCTTGGCGATATCGATCTGCACCGGGTGCAGCGACCAGGCGCCGACGCAGCCGAGCAGGAAGGCAGCGCGAAACTGGGCCTCGCAGCCCTTGACGTCCTTGATGTCGCCATACGGGCCGTAGAACGGAAGCAGCCCGGCCGAGGTGCAGGCGTCGACCATGCGAGCGATCGAGTAGTGCCAGGGGTCCTGCTGGGCAGTGGCGCGTGGAGCTTCCGGATCGTCCGGATCGGGGTCTTCGATCACGCGGTAGCCAGGGTGCCCGCCGCCGACCCGAGTCGTCTTCATTCGCCGCGACGCGGCGAGGTCGGCTGGGCCGAAGCTCATGCCCTGCATCCGCGGGCTCGCGGTGGCAATCTCCTCCAGGTTGACGACGCCCTGCGCGGTCTCGAGGATCGCGTGGACGAGGATCGGACGGTCGAGTCCTGCCTTCGCTTCGAGCTGGGCCAGGAGACGGTCCACATAGTGGATGTCCCAGGCGCCCTCGACCTTCGGGACCATGATTACCTCGAGCTTGTCGCCGATCTCGGTGACGAGCTGGGTCAAATCGTCGAGGACCCAGGGGCTCTCGAGCGAGTTCACCCGGGTCCACAGCGCGGTCTGGCCGAAATCCGATTCCTTGACCGCCTTGATCAGGCCGGCTCGCGCCGCCTCCTTCTTGTCGACCGGAACCGCGTCCTCGAGATTGCCCAGCAGGATGTCTGTGTTCTTCGCGATGTCCGGGGCCTTGGCGGCCATCTTCTCGTTCGAGAAGTCGAGAAAGTGGATCATCCGCGAGGGCTTGAAGGGGATGTCCAGCACGGGGTCTGGCGCGCCGATGGCGAGCGGTTTGGCGAAATCGCGTGGGTTGCGCAAGTCGTGTTCTCCGTTGGTCGTTGGTGGACGTCGAACGCTAGCTGGATGAGTCCGGTTCGAGCCCCCCGCGCACAGGGCCGCGTCGCGGTCGAGGTAGAACTCGACCCCACTCAGCCGTTCCCCCTCCACCCGCCAGACCGCGGCCGCAGCCTGCTCGATCTCGGCGTCCACCCCCTTCGGCTTTCCGCGCAGGTCGACGAACTCGACGACACAATCGCGTGCCGGACCGAGCTGCATCGACACCGGTGCGATCGAGATCGAGTCGAAGCCCTCGAGAAAGTCCACCCACCCGTCTCGCAGGCCGTCAACGCCTGAGCGCGTCGTAGTCAGTGCGCCCCCGGCCATCGTCACCTGGAAGTTCTCGGTGGCCCTGGGTGCGACGGCAGTGGCGAACGCCGCAGCGGCCGACTTGGTGTCGAGCTTCTCGAAGCCTCCTTCGAAGGCGAAGTTCTCGCGGAGGGCTTGCACCAGATCGCGCGGGTCGTTCATGTCACTGAAAGTATCCTCTACGCCCCCCAAGCGAGAAGACAGGAGCCATGGCCGTAGCTACCCCGACGCATCAGGACATGACCGACGACCAGCAGGCGATCATCGAGATGGTCCGTCAATTCGTCGACAACGAGATCCTCCCACATGCCGAGGAGTACGACCACGAGGACAAGTTCCCCGAGCCGATCGTCGAGCAGATGAAGGAGCTCGGGCTATTCGGGGTCACGATCCCGGAGCAATACGGCGGCATGGGCCTGGACCTGACGACCTACACGATGATCGTCGAAGAGCTCTCGCGCGGCTGGATCTCGATCTCAGGCGTCGTCAACACCCACTTCATCGGCTCCTACCTGCTGATGAAGTTCGGCACCGACGAGCAGAAGCAGACCTTCCTGCCGAAGATGGCGACCGGCGAGATGCGCGCCGCGTTCTCGCTTTCAGAGCCCGAGGTCGGCTCCGATGTCCAGGGCATCAAGTCCACCGCGAAGAAGGACGATGACGGCAAGTGGGAGCTGAACGGCCAGAAGATGTGGGTCACCAACGGCCTTGGATCGAGCCTCGTGTTCGTGCTCATGAAGAACGACACGAAGGCCGATCCGCCACACACCGGAATGACCTGCTTCATCACCGAGAAGGAGCCCTGGGTCGAGTCCAACGAGGGCGAGTACGCGGGGCTCGTGGTGCCGCCGAAGATCAAGAAGATGGGCTACAAGGGCGTCGAGTCCACTGAGCTCATCTACGACGGCTACCGCTGCCCGCCGGAGCGCATCCTCGGTGGCGAAGAGGCCGGCCTCGGCAAGGGCTTCGCGCAGATGATGGACGCGCTCGAGGTGGGTCGCGTCAACGTTGCCGCCCGCGGCGTGGGTATCGCCCAGCGCGCGCTTGAGCTGGCCCTTCGCTACTCGCAGGAGCGCAAGACGTTCGGCAAGCCCATAGCCCAGCACCAGGCGATCACCTTCAAGCTCGCGGAGATGGCCACCCGGGTCGAGGCCGCCAGGCTGATCACGTTGAAGGCCGCCCGGATGAAGGACGCCGGCGAGCGCTCCGACCTGGAGGCCGGCATGGCGAAGCTGCTGGCATCGGAGACCGGCAAGGAAAACGTCGAGGACTGTTTCCGCATCCACGGCGGCTACGGCTATTCCAAGGAGTACGAGATCGAGCGGCTCTACCGCGATGCACCGCTACTTCTGATCGGCGAGGGCACGTCCGAGATCCAGAAGATGATCATCGGCAAGAAGCTGCTTCAGCGGCATAAGGTCTGAGCGCTAGGGGAGCACCGCGCGCCACCCGACTTGGGCGTTTTGACCGTCGTTGGTGCCGTTGTGCGACTCGCCGAAGTACATGGACTGGCCTCTGCGCAGCCTGACCCCGGCACCGCTGCGACAGCTGCGCTCTCCCGCGGCGATCGTGCACGAGAGCGGGGTCACACCGCCGTCTACCTGAAGAAAGAAGCTCCGCGATCCCGCCGCCAGGGGATCGTCCTGACTTAGCTGGACCACAAGGTCACGCGCGATCAGTGTCTGTGGCGCCACGGTCTTGGGGATTGGTGCTCCGGCGACGTCCGCCCCCACCACCGAGAACACGGTGCTGCCGGTGCCAACCGAAAGATCCTGGACGCTCGCCATCATCGGTACGCTGCGCACGCCGAAGCCGATGTGCTTGGCCTTGACCGCGTCGCGGGCGATGTTCTTTGACTTGACCTCGCCGCGGCTGAGCGCGTATGCGCCGCCGCCTAGCGCTATGAATACCGCGATCGTCGCCATCACGTTGGCGTAGCTGAAGTGCCGTCGCAGCCCCCGCATGGTGCAATCTTAGGCGCGCGGGTGCGGGAAGGCAAGCTCTCTTCGTCGTGCAATTGCGAGGTGGCTTCCACACACGACTGAAGTTCGGGCTATGTTGTCCTGGCTAATGGGTGTCCTACAGCGCGGTGCGGCCCTCGTTCTCCTCGGCGTCCTCGCGGCGCTCACGGTTGCAACCCAGCCGGCGAACGCGGCGCCCCAGATCGGATTCTCGTTCCCTGGGGGGTTCGTCGACCGGCGCGCGGTTGAAGGACCGCAGCCGGGGCCGCTGGAGCGAATCCGGGCTGACGCTGTGCGGCGGGTGGCGTCCTCATCGGACACGGTCAAGGTCGGGGTCGGGTGGCTCTCAGTGCAGCGCGACTGTCGCGCGATCCGCAACGGCACCTTCGATTGGGGCCTTACCGACAAGTTGATGGTCGTCTCGCACGAAGCCGACGTCAGGCTGATGTTCATCTTGCGAAGCCCGCCTAGCTGCGCGTCGGTCGGCCGTAAGCAGGGGCTCGAGCCACGCGGGCGCTACCGGGCAAGCTTCGCGAAGTTCGTGCGCAAGATCGTGGAGCGCTATGGGGCGGGCGGCAAGTTCTTTGACCGCTACGGCGACGACTATCCCAAGGCGAAACCGGTCCGGCTGCTCGAGATCTGGAACGAGCCGAACCTCAAGAAGAAATGGTCGACCAAGGACCCGAAGGATTTCGGCCGGTTCATGGTCCAGGTCTCGGAATCGGTTCGCGATGCGAACAACTGGAACCGCAGGATCAAGGTGATCCACGGCGGTCTCGCGGGGCTCTACGCCGAGCGCTGGCTGCGGGGCCTCTACCCCCTGCGGCGGTTCAACCAGGTTGTCGATGGCATCGGCCTTCATACCTATGCGGAGAGCGCGGCCGCGGCCCTGCGCATCGTCGCCGGGACGCGCAAGCGGATGCGCGCCGGACGCCATCGCGCCCCGATCTACGTGACCGAGCACGCTTGGGCGACCTGCCCGGAGCCGAGCCGAACGTACCGGCGTGGCAAGTGCACGACCGTGCCGTTGCAGGCGGCGAAGCTCCGGGATTACGTCGAGTTGCTGCGCGCAAGAAAGCAAAGGCGCCTGGGCGTGAGCATGATGCTCTGGTACACGTCGCAGGACATCAACGACTGGGAGGACGCGGCCGACTGCCCGAAGGAGCCGACGCACTTATTCGGGCTCTTTCGCAAGAATGGAGACCCGAAGCCCTCGTGGGACGTTTGGCGCGATCTCCAGGGGCTGGCGCCGGATCCAGCCCCAATGCCGCCGAACACCATGACGAGCGTCAAGCCCGGTTGCTAGGGGGGGCGGCGCGCCACCATGGCTTCCACAAACACGCTGATCGCCCAAGCCGTCGAGGGCATCCAGTCCGAGGTGCCCGCGCTCGCGAACCTGAAGCTCGTGATCGGCCTGGAGCTGCGCGGTCGCGGCGATACCCAGCTCTACCGGGTTGAGGTGCCCGGCCCGAAGATCACGAAGGGCTACGCCGAGGATGAGCGCCTGCACGTCTCGATCCCCCGGTCGCACTTCAACGAGCTCGTAGCCGACGGGAAGCTCGGCCATTGGCACGAGGCCTACGATCAGGGCCACATTCGGGTCGAGGGCGATCCGAAGATCCAGCAGCTCGTCGGCCAGGTGATGGCCAAGCGTGAGGCCCGGGCGAAGCTGCGCAAAGCCCACTGACCGTCCAGGAGATCGATCCCGCCCGACTCCCGGCCCTGCGGGTGCGCTCGCAGCTGCTACACCGCCCGCCCGGCGCCCAACACCCGGCGGACCTGCTGAGCGGGTTTGCCGGTGCTCAATCGCAGGAGCCGCGAGCGGGCCGACTTCAGCTTCGCGCCCGTTCCCGTGCGCTCACCGCCGCGGCCGTCGAGCGCGCCCGGCTCGACGAGCGCTCGATCGTGCGAGCCTGGTTCATGCGCATGACCATGCACCTCGTCTCGGCCGAGGACCACGACTGGATGGCACCGCTTTTCTGGGAGCGTACGGCGCGCTGGTCGCGCCGGCGGCTCGACTCCATCGGCGTCGACGGCGCCGCGGTTGACCGCTCGCTCGCGAAGATCACCAAGCGGCTTGCGGCCGATGCGCCGATGCCAAGGAGCGCGATGATGGAGCTGGCGGCCGGCGCCGGGATCGAGCCAAGCGTTCAGGTGCGCACCCACCTCGCGGTATTGATGGTGTGCGAGGGCCACGCCTGCATCGGTCCCGAGCAGGGCGGCGAGTCCACGTTGGTCGCACGCGGCGATTGGCTCGGGCCAACACGCCCTCGCGATCGGCACGCTGCTTTGGCCGAGCTCGCACGCCGCTACTTCGCGGCCTACGCGCCCGCCTCGCAACGCGACTTCTCCTATTGGGCAGGACTGCCGCTGCGCGACTGCCGTGCCGCGATCGCGGCGATTGCGGGTGAGGTCGTGGAGGTGCGCTGCGGCGAGGCGACATTGCTGGCACCCCGGGGTTGGACCGCGCGCTCATCGCGCTCATCTGTCGTCCGCCTGCTGGGAGCGTTCGACACCTACCTGATGGGCTACACGACCCGCCGCCACGCCGTCGACGTAACCGGCGAGCAGGTGATCCTGCCCGGAGGCGGCGTCCTGCGGCCGACGATCCTGATCGACGGGCGCTTCGCTGGGACCTGGTCGCAGAAGCGCTCGGGCAAGCGTCTGCGGATGATTCTCGAGCCCTTCTCGCCGCTGGACGACGAGCTGACCCGGGCACTTGCAAAGGAGGCTGCAGATATCGGCCGGTTCGAGGCGATTGAGGCAATACTCGCGAGCTGACTCGCCATACTGCCCGGCCTATGAGCGACACAAACACCCACGAACTGACAACGGACCAAGCCGAGCGCGAGGCTTCCGGCGCCCATGCCTACGGGCGCTACCTCGAGGAGTTCGAGGTCGGCGCGGTCTACAAGCACTGGCCGGCCAAGACCGTGACCGAGTCAGATGACCACCTCTTCTGCCTGATCACGATGAACCATCATCCGCTGCACTTAAACGACGTCTATGCGGGCAACTCACAGCAGGGACAGAACGTCGTCGTCGGCCCACTCGTCTACTCGCTCGCTCTGGGTATGTCGGTCTCCGACGTCTCAGGCAAGGCGATCGCCAACCTTGCGACCGAGGAGCTGAGCCACCCAAACCCCGTCTTCCACGGCGACACGCTCTACTGCGAGTCCGAGGTGCTGGACGTGCGACCGTCGCAATCCAAACCCGACCGCGGCGTCGTGAAGGTCCACACCCGCGTCTTCAAGCAGACGGGCGACCTCGTCGCGGAGTTCAAGCGCGCGGTGCTGATCCCAAAGCGCCCGTAAAGGTCGAGCCCATCCGGGCTCGCCCGGCGCGCTGTGCGGTCGCACTCGAGGCGGAAATCAGGTAGTCGGGACGAACTTCGAGACGAACCGAATCGCATCGTCCAGGACCTCGTCCTGGTTCGTCTCGTTGAAGATCTCGTGGCGCGCTTCGGGATAGACCTTGTCCTCGGTCCTCGGGCCGCGGAGGTGCTCCATCGCCCTGCGCGCTTCCTCGAGCGGCGCAAGCATGTCGTCGGAGCCGTGCAGCCAGAGCACGGGGAGGCCACCGAAGCCTGGCCCGGCTGCGATCACGTCCATCGCCGTGAACAGGGCCTCGAGCGTCGGTCGCTTGAACGGCCCGCTGTAGACGAGTGGGTCCTCGGCGTACGCCTCGCCGACCGCAGGGTCGCGCGAGAGCACCGCCGGGTCGATCGGGATCTCGGGAATCGGGTCGAGGTCGAGCAGCAGCTTGTAGCCCGCATTGCCGCCGACGACGGGCCCCGACAGCACCAGGGCGCCCAGCAGGTCGCTGTGGAGCTGGGCGTACCGTGTGGCGATCATCCCGCCCATCGAATGGCCGACCATCACGAGCGGCAGACCGGGGCGCTCAACCCGAGCCAGCTCCACCACGAGGTGCAGGTCGTCGGTCAGCGAGGGACCGTTGGCGACGAGCGCGCGTTCGCCGTCGGATAGCCCGTGGCCCTGATGGTCAGGTGCGTAGACGGCGCCTCCCGCTTCCAGCAGGCGCGCCGCGACATGGTCGTAGCGGCGGGCGTGCTCGGCGTAGCCGTGAACCACGACAGCCAGGAAGGTGGCATCGGGGTTCGGCCAGCGGTGCACAGCGAGGGCGCCGGCCGACCCACCGAGCTTGATCATCTCGGGCTCGCGCATCAGATCATCTCCGCCACGGCCTCGAGTGCCACTTCGAAGCCAGCGCCCGGGATGCCGCCGATACACGGCGAGTTGGCGCCCGCGTCGCGGTACTCGCCGACCTTGGCGCGGGCATCATCTGCGCTGCCGATCCCGGCCAGCGATCCGAGCAGCTCGTCGGAGAGCCCCGCCTTGGCGCGCTCGACGTCGCCGTCGGCCATGCCGGAGTCGAACGCGGCGAGGTCGTCGGCGAAGCCCGAGCGCTCGAGCATCCTGCGGTAGAAGGGCAGCGAGGCGTACGGGATCAGATCCTGCCGGAATGCCGCGCGCACGGCGCCGGGGTCGTCGCTGACCCCCGTTGGAACGGCGGCGACGACATCGAAGCCCGCCATCGTCTTGCCCGCGGCCTCGCGCCCCTTCGTCACCTCGGGGATCACCGTCTCGCGGATGTAATCGGGGTTGCACAGCCAGAGCATCACCCCGTCGGCGATCTCACCCGCGAGCCGCAACATGTTGGGCGAGAGCGCCGCGATGTAGATCGGCAGGGTCGGCCGCGGCGGATAGCCCATGAGGGCGAACTTGGTGTTGAAGAACTCGCCTGCCGGAGGCTCGCTGCCGCCCAGGATGGCCCGGCAGATGCTCGCGTACTCGCGCATCTGGGTGACCGGCTTGGTGATCTCACCGTCGTACCAGTTCTCGACCGTCACCTTGTGGGAGACGCCCAGTCCGAGGACCATACGGCCGTCGGAGATCTCGTCGATCGTCGCTGCCGTCTGCGCGCACGAAGCCGGAGTGCGGGAGAAGATCGGCAGTACGCCGGTGCCTAGCTTGATCTTGTCGGTGACGGTCGCGTACCGGGTGAGGACGGTCAGCGAATCGCGTCCGGCGATGTGGGTGACATACGCCGACTCGTAGCCGAGCGACTCTGCGAGCTTGACCCGCTCGAGGGCGGGCGCGAGCGTGCGCCCGGTTCCGATGAACGTGCCGATCCCCACGGACGACGCATCCTATGCGTCTGCAAGCTCGTCGTCGACGCGACGGCGCGGGCCATCGTCCTCGACCGGCTCGATCACACCGAGCAGCTCGGTGATCCGGCAGACGAGCAGTCGCTCCTCGTCGACCTCGACCCAGGCCCCGGCGGTCCCGGGAAAGACGACGTGGTCGCCGGGCTTGATCGGCACGCGCACGCCGGCGGCCTCCCACCAGTCCACACCCTGGCCGACGGCGAGCACGATCCCGTGTTGTGGCGGCGGCTCGGAAGCCCCTTCGGGCACCACGAGGCCCGACCGGCGCATCCGGTCCGGCTCGAGCTCCTTGATGACGACCCGGTCGAAGACCGGTCGCAAGTGGTGACGGGCCATGTCCTACAGGCTAATGAGCGGTTGTGGTGGTTATAGCCACCACAACCATTCAGCAGGTCACGAGTTGGGTCCGGGCGTGTTTGTTCGTCCCCTGGCGCCTAATGCGCTTCGCCGTGCGAGGAGTGCGCCGGAGGGCGCGACTCCTCGGCGAGGGAAGTGATCTCGAGCGAGCCGCGCGTGGCGCTCTCGAGAACCTCGATCGCTTCCTCTTCGGTGCGGGCATACAGCTCGACCAGAAGGTGGACCACGATTCGCTCCTCGTCGTGCTTGTGGAACCGAACGTGGGTGAAGAACTCGCGCGTGCCGGCATCGCCGAACGAGGCGTAGGTCAGGCCGTCGGCGGCTTCGGGGCCAGAGCAGGTCTCGACGAGATCCTGATCGACCGTGACCGTGCAGGAGGCGACGAACGGCTTGCCCGCGACCATGCGCTCCCAGCGGTCGGTGATCGCGACGACCCGGCCCTCCTCGACGGTCAGGTGCGGCTGGTCATGCATGCAGTCGAGGCATTGAACGACAGCCTCCTGGATCTCCTCGACGCGCTCGGCCGCCTCGCCGGTCTCGGGATCGACGCGGAGGATCGCGTCGTAGTGGACCTGCGCCTCGAGTCGCTGGGACCAGCACCGGTAGCAACGAAGCCAGGCGCCGCGCTCGCCGTCGAGCTCTCCCTCGTTCACTCCTCCAGGGTAGCCGCCGGGTCACGGCGCGCCGGGTGAATTTCGCCCGGCAGCAATGCGTACATCAGCATGTCGCGTCTGGCTCCCGCGATCGGCAGATACGAGCGCAGCAGGCCCTCCTCGCGAAATCCCACGGTCTCGGCAACGGCGCGCGAGGCGGAGTTGGACGGCTCGATCGCCAACTCGACACGGGCGAGATGCAGCGTTTCAAAGGCAAAGCCACTGATCAGCGCCAGCGCGCGCGACGCAACGCCGCGTTGCCGCGCCCATGGCGCGGTGAGGTATCCGGCAACCGCCCGACCCGCCGCGCGATTGATCTCGTGCAGCGACATGGTCCCCAGCACGTCGCCGTCCTCGGTGTTGACGATCACGGTGTTCACGTCGCTGCCGGCGGCCAGCCCCGCGGCGCCTCGCTGCATCCACTCCTCGGCGTGGTCCGGCTTGTAGTCGGGGGGCATTGTCGTGTACCGGGAGACGTCTGGATCGCGGCACGCCTCAACCAGCCGCGGCACGTCGGCGTCGGCCGGTGGCCGCAGCAGCACCACACCGTCAGTCAGGCCCTCGACCGGAAACTCGATGGGCCGCGGACTCAAGCTGCTCTAGGCGGGGGCGGCGGCGCGTGCGCCGACCAGGTCGACGATCTCGCCCATGATCCGGTTGATGTCGAAGTCCTTCGGCGTGTAGATCCGGGCGACGCCGGCGCTGAGCAGGCTCTCGACGTGGCCGGCGGGGATGATGCCACCGATCACGACCGGCGCATCAACGTCACGCTCGCGCAGCATCCGCACCGTGTCGGGGATCAGCTCGAGGTGGGAGCCCGAGAGGATCGAGAGGCCGACGATGTCCACATCCTCGTCGGCCGCCGAAGCAGCGATCTGCTCGGGCGTGAGCCGGATGCCCTGGTAGATGACCTCCATCCCGACGTCCCTTGCCCGCACCGCGATCTGCTCGGCGCCGTTGGAATGACCGTCGAGGCCGGGCTTGCCGACCAGGATGCGGATCCGGCGCCCGAGGCGCGTGGATACCTCCTCGACGCGTTCTCGGATTTCGGCCAGCAGCTCCTCGTCGGCCCCCGACGCCGCTGCCCCCACGCCGGTTGGGGCGCGGTAGTCGCCGAAGGCATCCCGGAGCGCTTGCGCCCACTCGCCTGTGGTCACCCCGGCCTTCGCGGCGGCGATCGTCGCGGGCATGATGTTCTGGCTCTCGTCAGCAGCCGCGGCACGCAGCTCTTCGATCGCCTTCTTGGCGACGGCGTCGTCGCGCTGTAGGCGCCACTCCTCCAGGGCCTCACGGCGCTCGCGCTCGACCTCTGGATCGGGGGTGAGGATCCCGCCGTCGGCGCCGGCCGTCAGCGGCGAGGGCTCGCCCTCCGTGAAGCAGTTCTGGCCGATCACCTTGATCTCGCCCTGCTCGATCTTCGCGATCCGCTCGCGGTGGGAATCGACGAGGCGCGCCTTCATGTAGGGGACGGCCTCGACCGCGCCGCCCTGCTCTTCCACTACCGCCATCTCGGCGCGAGCGCCCTCCGTGAGCTCGCCCACGAGCCCATCCATCACCTTCGAGCCCTCAAAGATGTCGGGGTACTCCAGTAGGTCGGTTTCGAACGCGAGCACCTGCTGGATCCGCAGGCTCCACTGCTGGTCCCACGGACGGGGAAGCCCCATCGCCTCGTTCCAGGCTGGAAGCTGGATTGCGCGGGCACGCGCGTCGCGCCCGAGCGTGACGGCGAGCGCCTCGAGCACGATCCGCTGGACGTTGTTCTCAGGCTGTGCCTCGGTCAAGCCGAGCGAGTTGACCTGAACGCCGTAGCGCATGCGCAGAAACTTCTCGTCCGTGACGCCGTAGCGATTGCGCCCGATCTCTTCCCAGAGCGCCGACATCGTCCGCAGCTTCGCGTGCTCTTCGACGAACCGCACGCCGGCGTTGACGAAGAAGGAGATCCGGCCGAAAACCTTCGGGAAGTCATCGTCTGAGACCTGTCCGCGAGCGCGGACCTCGTCGAGCACGGCGATCCCCGTCGACAGCGCGTAGGCGATCTCCTGGATGGGAGTCGCCCCGGCCTCCTGCAGGTGGTACGAGCAGATGTTGGTCGGGTTCCAGCTCGGGATCTCGTTGACCGAGAATGCCACCGTGTCGGCGATCAGCCGCATCGAGGGTCCAGGCGGGAATGCGTAGGTGCCGCGGGACAGGTACTCCTTGATGATGTCGTTTTGGGTGGTGCCCTTGAGCGCCGAGCGCTCGACGCCAGTCTCGTCGGCGACGGCGACGTAGAGCCCCAGAAGCCACGCGGCGGTGGCGTTGATCGTCATCGACGTGTTCATGTCGCCGAGCGGAATCTGGTCGAAGAGCGTTTCCATGTCGCCGCGGTGCGCGATCGAGACCCCGACCTTGCCGACCTCGCCCCGCGAGAGCACGTGGTCCGGGTCGTATCCGGTCTGAGTCGGCAGGTCAAAGGCCACCGAGAGGCCGGTCTGGCCCTTCGCGAGATTGCCCCGGTAGAGCTCGTTCGAGCGCCGGGCGTCCGAGTGACCGGCGTAGGTGCGCATCACCCAAGGGCGATCGCGTTCAGCCAGGCGGTGTTCCGACATAGCAACAGTTTATGGACGAGCGACTTTGTCGCGAAAGCCAATTTGCCCACGCCCTGGCGGATCCCTAAGTTCTCGTGAAGTGGCGAGAGTGGTGGACACCATGCATCTCGGGCACGATCGTGTGATCGGCGCCTGGGAGGTTCGCCCGGGCGTGGTCGTGGACCCCGGTCCGGCGGCTTGTGTGGACACGCTCCTCGCGGGCCTCGAGGCCGAGCCGTACGCCCTGCTGCTCACGCATATCCACCTTGATCACGCCGGCGCGAGCGGCGTGCTGGCCCGTCGTTTCCCAGACCTGCGCGTATACGTGCACGAGGTTGGCGCCCCTCACGTGATCGACCCGTCGCGGCTCCTCTCTAGCGCCGCCCGGCTCTACGGCCCCGAGAACATGGGCGAGCTGTGGGGAGAGGTCGCGCCGGTGCCCGCCGAGCGGGTCACCGAACTACGGGGCGGGGAGGAGGTCGAGGGGCTTGCGGTCCACCACGCGCCGGGACATGCCCGCCATCACGTCGTCTATCTGGATCCAGCTTCGGGAGACGCCTATACCGGGGACGTCGCGGGGGTGCGGGTGCCGCCCGGCGAGTTGGTAGTCGCGCCCACGCCACCGCCAGAGATCGATGTCGAGGCCTGGCAGGAGTCGGTGGCAATGCTCCGCGAACTCGCCCCGGCCCGAATCTGCATGACCCATTTCGGCGCGAACGAGGACGTCGATGCCCAGCTCGGCGGGATCTCGAACTGGTTGGAGCAGGCGGCGAAGCGCAGCTCGGCAGGCGATGCGGTGGCGTTTGGCGAGTGGCTCGAGTCGCGAATCGCGTCGGAGGGGGACGATGTGGCAGTGCGGCTGCGCCAGGCGATGCCGCCCAAACAGCTCTGGCTCGGGCTGGAGCGCTACTGGCGTAAGCGTCGCGAGCGCGAATGAGGTGTTGCGAAACCGCACCTTTGGCCGTCGGCAGGTGTCTCACTCTCTAGGCTCCGTAACGATGAAGCTCCCAACACCGAAAACACTGCTGTCGACCACGCTTGCAGGCGCTGCGCTCGTCTGCGCGGGTACCGCCCTGGCCACGGTGACGGTCTACGACAACCCGATCAACTCGGGCAATCAGATGCGCGAGCTGAAGCAGGTGACCGGTGGTAGCAGTAAGTGCCGCCGCGACTTCTCGACCAATCGCAAGGTGATGAGGGTCAAGGTGAGGGGCAGGCGTCTCTGCGGTTACCGCCCGCCCGTCGAAGGCGATTCGAACGGCCCCGATCTACAGCTGCGGTTGGTCGGCACGATCCTCAAGGGCACCAGCAAGCGCGCTCGCAAAGCCGGGTACCTGGCCGTTGGCGTCCGCTCGGCCGGCGTCCGCGGCTACACGCTCGAAGTGCGCCCGCGAACACGGCGATTCACCCTGAGCCGCGGCCCTGACAGCGGTGCCTTCCCCGTGGGCGGGCGCAGCAACAAGATCAAGGGCGTCGGTCAGCGCAACGTCATCAGCCTCCGCGCCTTCGGCAACGTCGTCATCGCGACCGCTAACGGCTCCAGGCTGGCAAAGGTCACGGACCCTGGCGGAAATCACGTTGATGGCCGCCGGACGACGTTCGGCGTCGGCAGTAACAAGGATTTGAATCCGGGTCCGATTGGGCGGATCGAGCGCGTCACCGTGACGATCCCCAACCCCTAGACCGCTCTCCGTTCAGGGCATAGTCTGGGCCGCGGTGGCAACCGAGACGATCGAACGCCCGCGGGTTGCGGGTCCCGGCGGCGGGTTAGGGGGCAACTGGATGGTCATCGTCCTCAACGATGACCACAACACGTTCGATCACGTCGCGAAGACGCTGGCGCGGGTCGTCCCGGGGGTGAACCTCGAATCAGGCTACGGGTTTGCGGATCGCATCCACAATCGCGGTCAGGCCACGGTTTGGACGGGTCCGCGAGAGCCGGCCGAGCTTTACTGGGAACAGCTCGAAACGGCGGGTCTGACGATGGCTCCGCTCGAGAGTCATTGAACTCTCGCCCACCTGGCCGGCGCGCAGTTCCAGCAACTCCCGGAGCTCCGCGGTTCGCAGGAAGGGATCGGAGATGTGCTCGTCGGTATCGAGCGAGACAGCGGCCAGGAGCCGTCCCTCGACCAAGGCGCCGAGCAGCTCGCCGTTCGGGACTGACCGCGTGTCGCGCCCGGCGAGGTCCGCGACGGCCTGCTCGTCGGCTTCGGTGAGCCTCCGAATCGTGATGGGTGTGATTGCGTGTCGTTCTCGCATTTCGTGCCCTCCCCCTTTCAACGGTTTGGCTCCTCGTTTCGTGATGTGCCCAGCATCGCTCAAGGTTCGAATAAGCGCAACACGGATTATTGACAGACCTGATAAGTTGCGCTAATGCTCGATGTCCGCCGCCTCAACGTCCTCCGCGAGGTCGTAGCCCACGGGTCGTTCTCGGCGGCGGCCGAAGCCCTGTATCTGTCGCAGTCGGCGGTCTCACAGCAAGTCGCCACGCTCGAGCGGGAGGTGGGCGCGACGCTGCTTGAGCGCACGCGGGGCGGGACGAAACCGACCGAGGCAGGGCGCAGGCTCGTCTCGCACGCTGACGCCGCGATCGCTCGTCTCGAGGAGGCCGAGCGAGACCTTGCGGCGCTCGCGGGGCTCGAGGGCGGCGAGGTGAGGATCGCGAGCTTTCCCAGCGCAAGCGCGACGGTGCTCACCAGGGCGATCTCGGACTTCATCGTCCGCCACCCCAAGGTGCGGCCCAGCGTCGCCGAGCTGGAGCCGGAGGATTCGATCCCAGCGCTGCGTTCCGGGGACCTCGACCTCGCTCTCACATTCGACTATCCCGCGCAGCCCGCACCGGAAGAGCGCGACGTCGAGCTGACGCTCCTTCTGACTGAGGCGATGCACGTGGCGCTCCCGAAGGCGCACCCACTGGCGGCCGAGAACCGGATTCAGCTGACCGACCTGGCGGGTGAGGACTGGCTCTGCGGCGTATGTCCCAGCTCATGTGGCGAGCTGGTCAAGGGTGTCTGCCGCGAGGCGGGCTTCGAGCCGCGAGTCGCGTTCGAATCGAACGACTACATGGTCCAGCAGGGCTACGTCGCCGCCGGCCTGGGCGTGACCCTGCTGCCCGATCTCGCCCTGACGACCCTTCGCAGCGACATCGTGATCCGCCCGCTCGCGCCGAACGGCCCTCAGCGCCGAGTCTGGGCCGCGACACGGTCCCAGGGCTCGCGCTCAGCCGCGACCGACGCGATGCTGGCTGTTTTGGTCGAGACTGGAGCGGGCTTCACGGCGCAGAGCGCAGATCTGCGCGCCGCTTAGGCCTCGCTGCGGTCGAGCGCGGCCTCGGCGACCAGCGAGTGCCAGTTCGGCAGCAACGGCTTGTGGTAGTAGCTCATCGCGTCCTGGCGCAGCGAGGAGATCTCGTCCGAGGCCCAGTAGGTCTCGAAGTCGTTCTTGTCGGACCACACCGATACCTGCCGAAAATGCAGCGGGTCATCGACGTTGCGAGTGAGGTAGCACGCGCTCGCGCCCGCCGCCAGCGCCCGGTCGAGCGCGGGGCTCCAGGCCCTAAACCACTCCTCGGCTCGAAACGGGGTCACATGCCAGTCGATGTTGCAGACGTGCATCGCGCGGCATCCTACCTTGCAATGAGGCGTTCGAGGCGAGAGTCCAGGCGTGCTGCCAGGGCATTGGCCGCACGCGATTGGCCGCCCGCCAGGTTGTCGAGCTCGTGCGGGTCTGCTTCGAGGTCGTAGAGCTCGAGCGCCGGCGGCTCGAGTGCCCCCCCGGGATCGGCCGTAGTCCGCGAATAGAGATAACTCGGGGTGCGCAGCGCTTCGTAGGTATAGGTCTCGTCCAACTCGAGCAGCAGCGCGCGGTCTTCAGGCCATTGCTGACCGCGCCCCTCGATCAAGGGCCTCAGGGAGCGCCCGTCGAGCGCACGGCACCTACCGGGCTTCGTACAGGGCCTGGCCCCCGCGAAGTCGAGCAGGGTCGGAGCCAGATCCACCGTCCCGACCAGCTCATCGATGCGCGCAGGCACGTCGCCGGCGATGTTGGCACCGACCCGTATCGCCAGCGGAACCTGTGCGCTCGCGCGGTAGGGGAGCCGCTTCTCGCGCCCGATTGCATGTTCGCCGAAGAAGAAGCCGTTGTCGGAGAGGAACACGAGCACCGAGTTCTCAAGCTCGCCCGAGTCCTCGAGCGCTGCGACGAGTCGTTCGATCCCGTCGTCGACCGCCCGCATGCTCGCCAGGGTGCAGCGCCACCTGAGGGTGATCGATGCGATCTCCCGCTTGCCAAGGGGCGGCGCGTCGGCGATCGCCCTCGGCTTGTCTGATCGGTCGGTCTCGTTGAAGCTCGGACCCCGAGGCAGCTGGTCCCGGGCGAATCGCGCGAACGTCTTGCGATCGGGCGGTTTCGGGACCAGGCCGGGGCACGATGGGTCGGCGGCCGCGGTTACGTGCGGGGCGTTGTAGGCGAGCCACATGAAGAGCGGTTTGCCGTCGCTGGGGAGTCCTTCGACCTCGGCGACGGCGCGGTCCGTGTACTGCGTCGTCGAGTAGTGCCCGGGGCGGTCGCCGTAGTGCTCGAGCCGCCGGTCGTCGTTGACGATGTAGTCGAAGTAGTTCGGATAGTTGAAGGTCGCGTGCCAGGAATCCCAACCGGGCGCCGGCCGGACCACCTGCTCGTATCCGTTCAGGAACTTGCCGACGAAGGCCGTGCGGTACCCGGCCCGCCCGAGCCAGGCCGGCAGCAGGTTCGCCTTGTCGCGCAGATCCGGATAACCGGGGACGTTTCCGAGGACGCCGTGTTTGTGCGGGTATTGGCCGGTGAGGAACGTGGCCCGGGCCGGGCAGCACAGCGGCGGAGTCGCTATCGCCTGGTCGAAGATCGCGCCCCGGGGTCCGTTGAAGAGCCTCCATGCATACGGCATTGGCCGGGGGGCAAAGCTGGCGTTCGTCTGATCGTCGGTCATGACGACGATCAGATTCGGCTTCGCCTCCGGGCCACGGGTGTGTGCGGGCGGCGCAACGGGCTCGGCGCCACCGCACCCCGCGAGGACCAGGATCGCGGGTACGAAAAACCAGACCGGGCGCGTTACGCGCCGACCTCGGCCCAGACGGCACCGTCGCCATCCTCGTGCTGGCCCTCGTCCTTGGACTCGGCGCCGACCATCGCGGTGATCTTGCCCGCATGCTTGTTCTCGTGCATCAGCTGGTGCGCCTCGGGAATGCCGTCGAAGCCCATGGCCTTCCACAGGACCGGGCGGATCTTGCCCTCGGCCATCAGCTGGTTGGCGCGCATGCACTCGTACGCGTTGGCAAAGTGGGAGCCGATGATCTCCTTCTGCTTCATCCACAGGTAGCGGACGTCGAAGTCGAGTGTGTAGCCCGATGTCGCGCCGCAGATCACGACCTTGCCGAACGGCTTCACGGTGAAGACGGACGTCGGAAAAGTGGCCTGGCCTACGTGCTCGAAAACGACGTCGGGCGCATCGCCGAGGATGCCCTTGACCTGCTTCGCGAACGCGCGCGAGACCTTGAAGCGCTCCTTCTCCTCGTCGGCCGACTCACCGCCCTTTCGCATCATCCCGGCGAACTCGTTGCGGTCGATGTAGTCGACCGCGCCGAGCTGTTTGACGAGCTCGCCCTTCTCAGCCGAGCTGACGACGCCGACGGCGTTTGCACCCGCCGCCTTGCAGAGCTGGACTGCGAAGACGCCGAGGCCGCCGGCTGCGCCCCAGATCAGGACGTTGTGCCCCGCCTGGATCTTGCAACGGTCCATCAGCATCCGGTAGGCGGTGAAGTAGGTGAGCCCGTAGGCGGACGAGTCCACCCAGGAGAGGTTTCGTGGTTTCGGCAGCAACTGCTGTGCCTGCACCTTCGTGAACTGGGCAAAGGAGCCCCAGGTGGTCTCGTAGCCCCAGATCCGCTGGCTCGGCGCCGCCATCGGGTCCAGCCCATGCACTTCCACGTCCTCGTAGGAGGCCTGGTTGCAATGGATTACGACTTCGTCGCCGGGCTTCCAGTTGGTCACTCCGGCCCCGACCTTCCAGACGGTCCCGGAGGCGTCCGAGCCGCCGATGTGGTGGCCGAACTCGGGGTGGTCGCCGTAGCCGAAAACCGACACAGGCTTGCCAAGCGCAGCCCAGACGTTGTTGAAGTTGACGCCGGCGGCCATGACCCGCACGATCACCTCGAAAGCGGCGGGTTCCGGAACCTCGATTTCCTCGAGCTGGAAAGCCGTCATCGGCTCGCTCTCACGGTCTTGGCGGATGACCCAGGCGGCCATCGTCTCCGGCAGCGTGCCCGGCTCCACATCGAGGTTCGACACCTGCGCTACGTCTACGGCCACGTTGGTCCCACTCCAGTTCGTTCGGGGGCAAAGAGCGGGCGGGATGGTACCGGCTGTCAGGTTCACGTCCGGTACCGCGACTACGTTCAGGAATCATTATGGAAGCCTCGGAGAAGCCACAACTTCAGCTCGACGCCCACGCTGGCGCCACCGTCCGCGCGATCGGCGATCGCCTCGTTATCGAGTCGCTCACCGTCAACGACGAGCGTGCCGCGCGCGTCGTTCGTGACCGGGCCGAGGCCGGGGTCCAGCCCACCGAGGTGGTCGTCAAGGCGATCGAGATCGGTGCCCGGGTCCTCGACGGCGAGGAGACCGCAGCCAACGTAGATTTCGTGCGTCGCGAACTCGGTGAGGCGCTCGGCGAGCTGGGGCTCAAGCTCGACGGGACGCTCTCCGACGCCGGCGAGGCGATCGCGGAACAGCTCGGCGAAACCTTTGGCGGCGACGAGTCGGTTCAGGCACAGATTCGCGACATCGTGACGGCGAACACGCGCGAGCAGATGGAGGCGATGGTTCGGGTGCTGACGTCTGACGACAATTCGAATCCGCTGGTCGCCGTGCAGAAGCAGCTCGGCAAGTCGATGCTGGAGGCCGAGGAGCGAAACCGCGCCGCCACCGAGCAGCTCCGCAAGAGCCACCAGGAACAGGCACTCGCTCAGAAGGGTGAGATCGGCCGCCTCCGCGAGGAGATCGCGCGCCTGACCGAGCGCGACGAAGCTGAGGAGCGGGTGGCCGCGGAGGCCGAGCGGGGCACCGCCAAGGGCCGTACCTTCGAGGAGCTGACCCAGGCGACGCTGGAGATGATCGCCGGCGAGCACGGCGACGCTGCGATTCATACCGGCGATCGCACGAACGAGTCAGGTTCGAAGCAAGGCGACACCGTGGTCGAGATCGGGGCCGCCGTAGGTGTCTCGCTTGGGACGATCGTGTTCGAGTCCAAGAACAAGAAGCTCTCCAAGAACGACGCGTGGGCCGAGCTGACCGGCTGCATGCGCGAGCGCGATGCCGACTACTCGGTGCTCGTGGTTGCCGGCGATGACAAGGTGCCATCGGGCCTCGACGAACTGACCGAGTACCAGGGCAACAAGATGATCGCGGTGCTCGATCGCGATGCGCCAGATCCGTTGGCGCTGCGCCTCGTCTATCGCTACGTCCGCGCACGCGTTCTTGCCGCGCGCGCCGACACCAGCCTGGAAGTCGACGCAGCGGGCGTGCGTGACGCGGCCGAGGAAGCCGGGGCCCAGCTCAAGCGGGTCAATCGCATCCGCAAGTCGCTCACGGGTGTCACCAACAGCGCTGACGCCGCCCGCGACGAGTTGAACGCGATGGTCGGCGACGTCGAAGCCTGCCTCGCGCGCATCGAAGCCCTGGTCGCTGCAGCAGTCAGCGACTAGGCCGGACTCCGGCGCGGAGCGGAGGCAGCGGCGCTCGCGGTGGGTGGAAGTCGCGAGGGGGTCTTAGGGGAGGAGTAGGTCGTTCTGCGCGCTTGGTCGCGCGGGCCCGACCTCGAGCGTGTCCGGCTTGATGTCGATCTCGGCCCCTGCGGCAGCTTCGTAGGAGCCCTCCTGAAGATCCGCCTTGATCGTCCCGGTCGCTCCCGGAACGATCTCGCCGGTCGCGTGGCTGGTCGGTCCCTCCAAGGTCAGCCGGACCGGGTCGGCTGTCTGATTAGACACGGTCAGATTCGCGATGCCAGCGCCGATCTCGCCGGGCGACACGGTGACATTTTCGTCGTCGATCGCCGCGGTGATCTCCAAAACTTTTGCTGCCCGTTGCTCGTTTTCGAAATCGTCCTCGCCACACGCGCCCAGTCCGAGCACGATCGCAAGCACGCCCAACGGCGCAACGAGCCTCCTCAGCAAGCCCATCGTGCGCGGAACCCTAACCGAAGCTCAGGCGAATGGAAGGTCAACGACCGTCGCCTCGATGGAACCGTCCACTTCGACGGTCGTACCCGGCTCTGCCTCGCGGCGCAAAATCGCCAAGGCGAGCGGCCCGCGAGCGGGGGAGAGGACCGCCGTTCCCAATCGCCCGACCTCCTTCTCGCCCACCACCACGACCGAGTCGTCCGCGGCCGGCTCACCGAGCTTTAGTCCGCGAAGGTGGCGGTTCGGCTTACCCTTGTAGTGCAGGCGAGCCACGGTCTCCTGGCCGATGTAGCAACCCTTTGTAAACGAGACGGCGCGCTCGTTGATACCCGCTTCCTGGGGGATCGTCGCCGTGGTCATCTCGCGCCCGAAGCGCGGCCGCCCGTTCTCGACCCGGACGATCTCGAGCGCTTCGTCGCCAACCGGCGCGACGCCCATGCGCCCGAGCTCCGCGGTCACCGCGGCGGCCGCATCGGCTGCGATCACGAGGTCCACGCCCTCGGCGGTGCGAACCGCACGGGCTTCGGCGCCGCCCACCAGCGCCCCGGCGTGCGCGAGTTCGGCCCCAAGGGGGGCGAGCCCGGTGCGATCGAAAGTCGCCGGCCCCACCAGTGCAATCACGGCTGTCTCCGCCGATCGATCCTCCACCGCGACGTCGCGGCCGACCGAGTACATCGTCAAGTGTCGAAGGGCGGCATCGAGCGCGATGGGCTCGAGTAGCAGCAACACGCCCTCGTCCAGGCGCAGCACGTCCATATCAGCCTGCATACGACCCTTGCGGTCAAGCAGTGCGCCGTAGCAACCCTCAGCGGGCACTAGCGCCTCGATGTCGTTGGTTAGCTGCCCCTGCAGGTATTCGGCGGCGTCGGCCCCGGATACCGCGATGACGCTGCGCTCGCGCCGGGCGTAACCGGACTCCTCGCGCACGGCCCGATACTGACCGTCGATTCCCACCTCGCTCACCCCCCGATCTTAGGTCGTGGGGCAATCCAAAATTTTGATCTGTCAAACTTTCAAACGTGGATGAGTCAAAGCCACCGTCGGAAGCCAAGCGGGGCGAGCAGCTGCGCCTGAGTCGTCGCCGCCTGTTGGCGGGCGGTCTCGCGGCCGCGCCGGCCCTGGCGGCGCTGCATGAGGTGGTGCCGCACCGGGGCGTACACGAGGCGATCGGCGGGTCGCAGCTATCAGCAGCCCACGCGCAAACAGGCCATGGCGGCGGCGTCCCCAATCACACGAACGGGCTGGGGACGGTTGGCCCGGTTTTTCGCGGCAACGGCACGGTGGATCATGCGGCGAATGGCTTCGATCCGACCGAGATTCTGCGCGACTTCGACTACGGGCGAACAACTCGCCTCGCCTCGGGCCGGGTCCTTCGCGAGTGGGACATCGTTTCGTTCGACAAGGAGGTCGAGGTCGCGCCGGGGGTCAAGTTCCCGGCCTGGACCTACAACGGGCGGATTCCCGGCCCATCGCTGCGCTGCACCGAGGGCGAACTGCTGCGGATTCGTTTCACCAACGCCTCTGAGCACCCGCACACCATGCACTTCCACGGCTTGCATCCAGCCGCAATGGACGGGATCCCCGAGGTGGGCGCCGGGATCATCGAGCCGGGCAAATCAACCACCTACGAGTTCAACGCGGAGCCGTTCGGACTGCACCTCTACCACTGCCATGTCGCGCCGCTGGCCGAGCACATCGCCCGAGGTATGTACGGCACGTTCATCGTCGATCCCAAGCAGGGCCGCCCCGACGCGGACGAGATGGTGATGATCCAGCACGGCTACAACACCACCTTCGACGCCGAGGGCAACCAGCTCTACGCCGTCAACGGCATCCCGTTCCACTACATGAACGAGCCGATCGAGGTAAAGCGCGACGAGCTGGTGCGGATCTACCTCGTCAACGTCCTTGAGTACGACCCGATCAACTCGTTCCACATCCACGGGAACTTCTTCGACTACTACCCGACCGGAACGTCGCTGACCCCGGTCGAGTTCACCGACACCGTGATCCAGGGCCAGGCGCAGCGAGGGATCTGCGAGATGCGTTTCCCGAACCCCGGCCCGTTCATGTTCCACGCCCACAAGACCGAGTTCGCAGAGCTCGGCTGGATGGGCTTCTTCGAGGTGGATTGATGAGTGAGGTGAGGCACGAGAGCAAACTTGACCCCTCGCCGGAGGGTGTGTCAGTTGATCGCCTGCCACGCTGGGCGCTGGCCGCCGGAACCGCCGCGATCATCGCCGTCGTCCTCGTCACGCTCGCCGTGGTCGGGGGCGACACGCTCCCGGAGCGCCTCGGCCCCCCGGTCGAGGAGATCGCGATCGAGCGAGCCGAACTCGCACCGAACGAGATCGCGCTCTCGCTGCGCAATATCGGCCCCGACCCGGTCGAGATCGCCCAGGTCTTCGTCAACGACGCCTACGTGGACTTCAGCGGCGCCGAGGCCGCGATTGGACGGCTGGGGTCCGACGAGGTGACCCTCACCTACCCGTGGCAGGAGGGCCAGCCTTACCTAGTGTCCCTGGTGACCGCTACGGGAGTCGTGATCGAGCACGAGATTGCCGCCGCGGTCGAGACGCCGCAGGCCGACGGCGACCTGTTCGCCCTGATGGCCCTGCTCGGCACCTACGTCGGAGTGATCCCGGTCGTGCTCGGAATGCTTCTGCTGCCTGCGATGCGGCGCTTTGGCCGTGACTGGCTGCGGGTGCTGATGGCGCTCACCGTCGGGCTGCTCGCCTTCCTCGCCGTTGACGCGACGCTCGAGGGCATCGACATCGCAGCCGCATCGGGCGGCGCCTTCGGGGGCACCGAGCTCGTCGTGCTGGGTGGCATCGTCGCCTTCCTCGCGCTCACCGGACTGGACGGGTTCCTGCGTTCTCGATCCGATCCCGGCGACGAGGGCAAGGCGGTTAGCGGCGGCAGGCTCGCGCTCCTGATCGCGATCGGCATCGGCCTGCACAACATGGGTGAGGGACTTGCGATCGGCTCGGCCTACGCGATCGGTGAGCTTGCGCTCGGCGCCGCGCTCGTGGTCGGATTCGCGATCCACAACACAACGGAGGGCTTCGCGATAGTCGCGCCGCTCGCGAAGGACGCCAAGCCACCCATTACCCGGTTGCTGGGGCTGGGGCTGATCGCGGGCGCCCCGGCGATTCTCGGCGCCGTCATCGGCGCGTCGGTGAACAACCCCGAGCTCTCCGCGCTTCTTTTGGGAGTGGGAGTCGGCGCGATCGTCCAGGTGATCGTCCAGATCGCCCCCGCAATGCGCAACGCGCACGGCAGGCTGCTCGACGCGGCGACCGCGGCGGCGATCGCCGCCGGCGTGATCGCTTTCTACCTGACGGGCCTCCTCATCTCGGTGTAGGTGATCGATGGCTCACTCCGGATTCAGACGCGATCCCGACGCCGTCAACACGGAGGCCGTCGAGGACTACGCGAAGGCGCTGCACGCGCTGGCTGCGCGCGGCGAGGGAGCTGTGACCACCTCGGCGCTCGCGGGGCGGTTGGGGGTGTCGCCGGGCTCGGTGACAGCGATGCTCAAGCGCATGGGGCAGATGGGTCTGGTCAGCCACGAGCCGTACAGGGGCGCGCGCCTGACGGCCGCCGGCGACAAGGTGGCCTTGGAGGTGATCCGCCATCACCGCCTGCTCGAGGCGTATCTGAGCGAGGTTCTAGGGATGCCATGGGACCGCGTGCACGATGAGGCCGAGGTGCTCGAGCACTACATCTCCGAGGAGCTCGAGGAACGAATTGCCGCGGCGCTCGGCGATCCGAGCCACGATCCACACGGCGATCCGATTCCCAGCCGCGACCTCTCCCTCACCAGCGAACCGGGAGTGCCGCTTGCCGAGGTGAAGCAGGGCTCAGAGGGCACATTCGAGCGCGTCTCCGACTCGGATCCGGAGATGCTGCGCTATCTCGACGAGTGCGGGATCAGGCCGGGCGCGACGGTGGTCGTCTCCGAGCGGGAGCCGTTCGGCGGCTCACTGGCCATCGAGGTCGATGGCCACCGCCACACGATCGGCGAGGCGCTGGCCCGCCGGATGCTGATCTCGACGGCGGCCTAAGCACTCGCGGAGATAGTCTCCGTGGCGTGGCGCTCGCCGACGAATTTCAGGGCATCCTCGATTCGCTACCCGACGACTGGACCGACATGACGCTCGACGTGCGCGTGCCCGACGAGGAGCGCTACATCGACGCCGCCACGATCCTCACCCAGATCAACGCCCAGCCGTACTCTCGAGCCGACTGGCATTGGCGGGTTTTGGTCGCCCACACGTTCGGCCATGCCGCGGCGGCCCCGACCGTGAAGGGCACCCTGGCGCTGCTCGACCGTGAGGGCATCGAGGCGCAGATGGTCCTCCGCGAGTTCCGCGAGGGTCGCGCGGAGATCCGCCAGATGTGGGGCCGTCCAGAATCGGTGCGCCAGGAGTTCCGGCGTTCGCGCCGGCTCTAGGCGCCACTCGCACGCCGAACGTACCTGCGCCCTCCCTATCCGGGGCTCGACGTACGTTCGAGGTGGGGAAGCGCGAAGGCTTCGGTGACGTCGATCGGCTCGGCGACGATCCCATTGCGCAGGTCCCAGTCCGCCCACTCGCGCAGGAGTTCATCGCTGATCGCTATGGCCGGGTCGAGTGCCCGGGCCTTGGTGAGGGCATCGAGCTGGGCCGCCTGCTCACCCTCGTCCAACTCGGGAACGGCGTTCAGCAGATCGGCGAGCGCCGCAGGTGGGTCGGAGGTGGCTCGCCGGTAGCCGGCCTCGAGTGCGGAGCGCACAGAGTCAACCAGAGCCGGATCCCGCTCGAGAGTGCGCGCAGAGGTGACGAGAACCAGTTCCGGGTAGCGCGGTGCTCCGAAATCGTCCACCCTGAAGACCCGGACGGGCACGCCCTGCCGCTCGAGTGCGATGCCCTCGGCGTTCCAGAACGCCGTGGCGGCGTCGAGGCGCCCAGCCGCCAGCGCGGCCACGGCGTCGAAGCCGACCGTCACCCGTTCGACCGACTCCGGATCAGCGCCGTCCCCATTGATCACCGCGTCGAGAACCGCGTTGTCGGACGGCAGTCCGCTGACGCCGATCCTGCCACCGGCCAGGTCGGCGGGACGTCGCGCGAGGCTCCGATTCCGGGCTATCACGGAGGCAAGCGGGCGGCGTACCAGCGGCAGGACGCCCAGAATCCGGGCGCCCCGTTCGCGCGCGAGGGCCAGGTCGTGGATGTCGAGCACCGCGAAGTCGGCGCGTCCGGCCGCGAGGATCTTGGGCGCGTCGGTCGAGGCGCCGGGCTCGCGGATCGTCAACTCGACGCCCTCCGCATCAAGGTCTCCCTGCGAGTCCGCGGAATAGATGCCCGCGTGCACGGCGTTCGGCGTGAAATCGAGCACCAGCGTCGCCTCCCGCGAGGCGCCCGGTTCCGCACCGTCCTCCTCGCAGGCCGCCAGGGCGAGCGCCAGGACGGCCGCCAGCAGCGCGACGACCAATCTCATCCGGCGCCCAGGCTACCCCGACAGCCCACCGGGCTCGATCCGAAGCGGCGCCAATCGCGGCGTGCGCTGGTAGCGTCGAGCGATCGGAGGGAACGTGACAACGAGGGCGGTCGCCCGCCTGACGGCTTTGGTCGGCGTCATCGCGGTCGCGCTGGTGGCGGCGCCGGCCGCGGAGGCCGAGATCGCGAGCGTGCTCGGTGGGATCAGCTGCACGCCCGCCGATGACGGTGTGCGTGAGTGTGGCGGCACCGACACCTTTGCCAAGACATTCGACGACGTGCCGATCGACGTCAACGTCGTTTTCCCGCCCGCGCCTGAAACGGGACCGGACGGCCCGTACCCGCTCGTGATGGCCTTCCACGGCTACGGCGGCTCGAAGGCCAGCCTCAGCGCGATGCGGCGCTGGACGGATCAGGGCTATGCCGCGTTCTCGATGAGCGACCGCGGCTTCGGGCGCTCGTGTGGCGATCCCGAGCAGCGGGTCAGCGGCTCCGACGCCCTCATCTGTGCCCAGAAGGGGTACGTCCACCTGCTCGACACCCGTTTCGAGGTGCGTGACGCCCAGGTCTTCGCGGGACGTCTCGTCGACGACGGCGTCATCGATCCCGACCGGATCGCGGCGGCCGGGGGCTCCTACGGCGGCGGGCTCTCGATGGCACTCGCTGCGCTTCGCAACCGGATCATGGATACCGACGGCGCGTACCTACCGTGGGAAAGCGACGAGGGCACCCCGATCAGCCTCGCTGCCGCCATCCCCGACATCCCGTGGACCGACCTTGCCTACTCACTCGTGCCGAACGGCGGCACCCTCGACTACCTGGCTGACGCGCCCTACCAGGGGAGGGTCGGGGTGCCGAAGCAAACGTTCATCGCTGGGCTGTTCGCATCGGGTAACGCGGCGGGCTACTACGCGGCTCCGCTCCAGGATCCCGATGCCGACCTGACCACCTGGTTCGCCAGGATCAATCTCGGCGAGCCGTACGACGAGCCGATCGCTCAGGGCATCGTCGACGAGATCACCGCCCACCACTCCTCGTACTACATCGATCACTCGATCGCGCCCGCGCCGCTGCTGATCTCGAGCGGCTGGACAGATGATCTCTTCCCGGCCGACGAGGCGATCCGCTTCGCCAATCGAACCCGTACCGAGTATCCGGACGCCGATGTCTCGCTCTTCTTCCTCGACTACGGACACCAGCGCGGGCAGAACAAGGAGGCGGATATCGCTCTGCTGAGGCAAAAGCAGGACGCCTTTTTGGCCGAGCACCTGGCCGACGGGCCCGATTTCGAGCGTGGCGTGACCACGATCACCCAGACCTGTCCGAAGGCGGCGGCCTCTGCCGGTCCGTATGAAGCCGCGACCTGGGCCGATGTCGCGCCTGGAGAGGTCCGCCTCGCCTCGCCCGACGAGCAAACGATCCTGCCGCTGGTTCCCAGCGATCTTCCCCGCGGCCAGGCCTACGACCCGATCGCGGGCGGCGGCGCCTGCGCGACGGCCGACGGCGGCGCCCAGGACGGCGCGGCCACCTACGAGCTCGACGGCGGCTTCACTCTGATGGGTTCCCCGACGGTGATCGCCGACTTCGGCCTCGGCAGCCCGACTTCCCAGGTGGCGGCGCGGTTGCTCGACGTGGACCCGAGCGGCGATGCCACGCTGGTCGCGCGCGGCCTCTGGCGCCCCAGCACGGATGCCGCCAGCGGCGCGGAGGTGTTCCAGCTGCACCCGAACGGGTGGCGCTTCGAGGCGGGCCACACCGCCAAGCTGGAACTGCTGCCGTCCGACCCTCCGTACGGGCGCACCTCAAACCTGCAGGCCCCCGTGAGCGTGACCGGCCTCGAGCTGCGCCTGCCCGTTCTCGAGGAGCCGGGATCGAGCGCCGAGGTTGTGGCCCCCGCCGCGAAGGTCGTTCCACCCGGATCTGAGCTGGCCGCAGACTTCGCAGCCGATCCAACGCCGCCCGAGTCGCCGAAGGTGCGGCGCTGCGCCGGCGAGGTTGCGACGATCATCGGCACCCGCAAGGCGGACCGGCTTCGAGGCACAGCTGGGCCGGACGTCTTCTACGCGCTCAGCGGCCGCGACAAGATCCGCGGGCGCGGCGGCGACGACCTGATCTGCGCGATGGGCGGCCCCGACACCGTTCGCGCCGGCTCGGGCGACGACACCGTGCTCACCGGCAAGGGCAATGACCGAGTATTCGGCGGTCCCGGACGCGACCGCATCGACGGCAAGCTCGAGAAGAAGCGGAAGCGCTAGCGCTTACAAGTAGACTCCCGCCGCGCTGGGGGAGGGCATCTCCCGCGGCGCCGCTCAAGCTTTATTCCAGGAGGTAGAAGTAGTGCAGGATCGAGGATTGGCCGCATACATCGCCGAGTTGCTCGGGACCTTTTTCCTGGTCCTGATCGTTGGCACCGTGGTGACTCTGTTTGTCAGTACGGCGCCGGACGCCCAGACCGGTTCCGATTTCGCGGTGGTCGGCCTCGTGCACGCCTTCGGCCTCTTTGCCCTGATTCTGGCCTTCGGGGCGGTGTCAGGAGGGCATTTCAACCCGGCGGTCACGCTCGCGGCCACGGCGATGAAGAAGATCGATCCGGTCGATGCGGTCGTCTACGTCCTCGCTCAGCTCTCCGGCGGTGTCCTCGGCGCGCTGCTCGTGAAGGGGCTGCTGCTCGACGAGGGTCGTGCCGGCGGCTACGGCAACCCCGAGGTCTCGGGCGCGCTCGGCGGCAACTTCCAAGGCGCGATCGTCGAGGGTCTCGGAGCGTTCTTGCTCGTCCTCGTCATCTGCGCCGTGGCGTTCAACGTTCGCGCACGCGAGGAATGGGCGCCGCTCGCAATCGGCACCACGCTCGGCTTCGCAGTGATGATCTTCGGCCCCCTCACCGGGGCGTCACTCAACCCGGCCCGCTGGTTCGGCCCAGCCCTGATCGGTGACGGCCTCGACGGCTCGGACCTCCTCGTCTACGTGATCGGGCCGCTGGTTGGCGCGCTCGCGGCGGTGGCGGTGTTCCGCTTCGTCATCTCCGGCCCACAGTTCGCGGAGGGCCCCGAGCCTCCGACGTCCGGCGCGAAAAGTGTCGGCAAGGCCGTCAAGGACTCAGAGGTACGCGACCGCAACAAGTAGGCGTGGAGGCGGCGCCGGCGTGAACCGCGTCACCTTCTCCCGCAATTACACGCTCTCGCTCTCGCGAACGTGTCGCTGCGTTTGCAAATACTGCGCGTTTGCGACCCGGAAGGCGCACCTCTACTCGCCGGAGCAGGTCGAGGAGCGCCTGGACGAGGCGGTGCGTCGCAATGCGAAAGAGCTTCTCGTCCTGACGGGGGAGGCGCCTGAGGTCAACGCCGAGGTCGCTGAGCGGTTGCGCTCCTACGGGCACGAAGACTTCGTCTCCTACGTGACCTGGGCTTGTGAGCGCGCCCTCGAGCGCGGCCTGTTGCCGCACACCAACCTCGGCGCGCTCGGTCGCAACGAGCTCGCCCGGCTGCGCGAGGTGACCGCCTCTCAGGGCCTGATGCTCGAGTCCTCCTCCGAGCGGCTGATGGAGACCGTCCACGCCGGCTCGCCATCCAAGCACCCGGAGGTCCGGATGGCGGCGATCGATGCGGCGGGCGAGCTGCGAATTCCGTTCACGAGCGGAATCCTCGTCGGTATCGGCGAATCCGAGGATGAGCGCGTCGCTTCGCTGGAGGCTCTGGCCGGCTCGCACGATCGGCACGGTCACATCCAGGAGGTGATCCTCCAGAACTTTGTCCCACATCCGCGCTACTACGGGCGCGAGGTTGCTGACATCGCTGACGCCGCCGCGCGTGAGCGCTGGGACGGCGACGGTTCGCCGCTCGGCGATGAACCGTCCATGCCCGACTGGGCTTCGGAGGTAACCCTCGAGGACATGAAGCGTCTCGTGGGCGAGTGCCGGAGGTTGATGCCGGATGTGGGCATCCAGATTCCCCCGAACCTCTCGGACTGGTGGGTCGACTTGGTCGACGCCGGAGCGACCGACCTCGGTGGTCTCTCGGCCAACGGCGACCACATCTCGCCCGAGCACGCGTTCCCAAGCCCGCACCAGGTGCGAAAGCGCCTCCGGCCACGCGGCCATGCGCTGACCGAGCGCCTCTGCGTCTATCCGCAGTACATGGAGCGGCTGTGGATGGAGCAGGGCGTGCTTGACGTGGTCAAGGCGCGTTACTGGAGCTTCATCCCGCGCAAGGGGTCGGGGCGGCTCTCGGAGCGGGAGATCGACCCTGGACTCGCGCCAGCCGCGATCGCCAAGGGCCGGGAAGGCGTGGAGCTGGAGGAGGCCGAGCTGACTGCCCTGTTCGCCGAGACTCGCCCCGGCGTGATCGAGGACATGCGTGTTGCCGCCGACGGGCTGCGCGCCGAGCTCGCGGGGGAGACCGCCACGTTCGTCGTCAACCGCAACGTCAACTTCACCAACGTCTGCGTCGTCGGCTGCGCGTTTTGCGGATTTGGGCAGGGCAAGCGCTCCCCCGATGCCTACGAGATCACCGACGAGGAGTTCCAGTCGCGGATCGAGGAAGCGATCGGCTTCGGCGCGACCGAGATCTGCATGCAGGGCGGGATCCACCCCGACTACACGCTCGAGAGCTACGGGCGCTGGCTCAGCCTCGCGAGGGAGGTCTCGCCGACGCTCCACCTCCACGCCTACTCGCCGATGGAGATCCATTACATGTGCGAGCGCTCTGGGCGAACGCCCGCGGCCGTCTTCGACTACCTGCTCGAGTGCGGCCTGGGCTCGACCCCCGGCACTGCCGCCGAGGTGCTGCATGACGGTGTCCGGGGCAGGATCTCACCGAACAAGCTGCCCGCCGATCGCTGGGTGGAAATCATCGAGGCATGCCACCGCGCAGGCCTGCACTCGACATCCACGGTGATGTTCGGCCACGTCGAGGAGCCGTGGGAGCTGGCTCGGCACATGCGGGTGATCCGCTCGCTGCAGGAGCGCACCGGCGGCATCACCGAGTTCGTTCCGCTCTCGTTCATCCCGTACCACACGATGCTTGGGCGTACCCACGGGATCGAGGAGATCTCGGCCCAGGAGAACCTCAAGCACACGGCAGCCTTCCGTCTCGCGCTCGGCAAGACCGTCCGCAACCTCCAGGCGAGTTGGGTCAAGATGGGCCTCGATGCTGCCACCGAGAGCCTGCGCTGGGGCGTCAACGACCTCGGCGGGACCCTGATGGAGGAGAACATTTCCCGCATGGCCGGCTCGAAGCACGGTGTGCGGCTTGAGCCCGAGGACCTGATTGAGGCGGCGCGGCGGGCGGGGCGGACGCCGGCGCAGCGCACCACGCTCTACGAGATCGTCGAGACGTACTAACGGCGTCCGGTCGACGAACGGGCCGGTTAGCGGAAGAGGTCGCGCGAGGGGTCGCGCCGCAACGTCGCGGCACCCGGGCCGTCCTCACGGGTGACGTGGCGCCCGAGGCCCGCCACAACCGCCGCGGGCTCGGCAGAGGCCTTGTCGCGCGCGAGCGAGGCCGCCGCTGCCACCTCGTCGGCGATCGCGATCTCGGTTGCTGCGAGCTCGCCGCCGTCGCGGTCACGCCGCCCGCGCCAGTCATCGAGCGGGCGCAGCCCCGCGCATCCGATCGCCACGTCGACCTGGCCAACCCGCCACGCACGTCCGAAGCTGTCGGCGATCACGACGGCCGGGCACTCGCCGATGGCGATTTTGATCTCCGAGCGCAACCGCCGAGCGGATGCGTCGGGATCCTCGGGCAGAAGGACTACCGAGTCGTGGGCGGGGACGTTCGAGGTGTCGATACCGGCGTTGGCACAAATCAGGCCCGAGTTGGTCTCGGCGATCAACACCCCATGCTCGGCTCGCAGCACGTGGGCCGACTCGGCCAGGACGAGCGCCACCAGGCGCGGGTCCTTGTCGAGAGCCCGCGCGATCTCCCGCGCCCTTCTGTTCGGCGTAACCGAGGCGAGCGCGACCGTCCGTCCCTCGGCCTTCGAAACCACCTTTTGTGAGACAACGACGATCTCGCCATCCTGCGGCTCGGCGGCGTGGGCGAGCATCGCCCCGAGCGCGGCGCCGGCTTCAACCTCGGGCAACCCTTCGACCGCACGGATACTCACCGTGCTCAAACGTCCACTCCCTGCGCGCGCAGCTTGGCAATGACGCCTTCAACTCCGTCCGAGGCGTCCACGCGGATTCTGTTCAAGCGAAATGGGTCGGCGCCGGGCTCGGCAAGCCCGGGCTGGGTGGTCGTGGCGCCGCGGTAACCGGCTCGCTTCGCAACGGCGATCACCTCCTCGTTGAATCGTCCACCTGGGTAGCAAAGGAAGTTCACCGGCTGTCCAAAGCGTGTGGCGAGGTCACGCCGTGATTCGGCTACTTCTCGCTCGAGCGAATCCGGGTCTAGCTCGGTCAGGTCCGGATGGCTGAGAGTATGAGCGTCCAGCTCCCAGCCCGAGTCGATCATCTCGTTGACCATCGCGTCGTCGAGCTCGCCCTGGTCGAGTGCCTCGACCTTCAAATTGAGGACTCCAGGCCAGAATCGCCGTGAGAGGATCGGCAGTGCCTCGGTGAACTGGCTGCGGATGCCGTCATCGAAGCTCAGGACGACAGGGTTCTCGGCGATCGGCGCACCGTCTTGCCACGCGGCGAGGACGCTGTCCAGCGTGACCGCGTGGAAGCCCGCGTCCTCCAGCGCGCGCACCTGCGCACCGAAAACACGCCGGGGCACAAAGAGCTCCGGATAGGCGGACCCAGCCGGAGCCTCCGCGATCGCGTGGTACATCAAAACGGGCACGGGTCCGTCGAAGTCCGTGACCATCGGGACGGTGGGAGCGGCGGCAATTGCGGCTTGGGTTGGACGGGGTTCGGGGGATGCGCCTCCCGCGCCGGCGCCGATCGCCAGGCCGGCGACAAAGGCGATTCCGGCCCCTGAAATGAGTGCGCGGCGCCGGCGTCGGGCCGCGCGCCGCCGGCGCTCAAGGAGGCGGCGATGCCGGCGCCGCGCCGCGGTTGCCTGGGTGTTCAAAGTGCCAGCGCTCGCAGCGCGTCCGCCGTGTGGGGCGCCAGCTCGGGTTCGGCGACGAGGGCGCGCTCCAAGGCTGCCAGGTCATCCGGTGTATCGAGGTCGAGGCCGAGGGAGGGGATCGCCTCGATCGCGACGGTCCAACCCGCCCGCTCGGCGCGGTCTGAGTGGCGCTCGCGGCTACCTTCCCCGAACGCCGGGCCAATGGCGTCGGGCGGCGCCATCAGCAGACCGTTCGTGCCCGTGCCGTGGCGGTCGGGGATCACGGCTACCCGCTCGGCCTCCATGCGGGTGAGCGCCACGTCGAGCTCGGCCGCATCGAGCAACGGGCAGTCGGCGGGGAGCAGCGCGCTGCATGTCGCACCCAGAGCCATTGCTCGCACGATCCCGAGGGTCGCTGCCTCGGAGTGCCCGCGGTCGTCGGGATCGCGCATCACCTCGATCGGCGTGGGAACTCGCTTGGCCCGCTCCATCGCGACCTTCTCGGCCCGGCCCTCGCCGGAGACCAGAATCACGCGCTCGATCCGATCAGCGGCGTCGAGCGCGATCAGAACGTCCTCGAGCATGGCGCGGAGCAGCGCGGCTCGTCCCTGCGCTCCGATCGAGTCGAGGAGCCGGGTCTTCGCCCTGGCGAATCGCTTCACGGGGAGAATCGCCGTGGCGTCCATCAGGCCTCGGCGAGCTCGCCTGCGAACTCCAAAACCCGTGCTGCGAGTCGCCGGCGCCCGTCCGCTCCGTCCATCAGCGTCGGGCAGGACAGCGAGTGAAGGTCGTCTGGAGGCGGGTCGGGGTCGCCCTCGTCCACCACGACAGCGTCGAGCAGCCCCTCGTAGAGCGACGCCGCGCCAGCGGCGCTGACAGGTCGACCGATCGCGGTCATGAACGCTTCGGTCGGCCCCTTGATCGCGCGGCCAGCGACGAACGGGCTGACCGCGATCACGGGCGCGGAGGACGCGGCGATCGCCTCGCGCATTCCGGGCACCGCGAGGATCGGGCCGATCGATATCACGGGGTTCGAAGGTCCGACCACGATCAGCTCGGCCGTATCGAGAGCATCCAGGACCTCGGGAGTGGGCGAGGCCCCGGTCAGGCCTTCGACATCGATGCCCTCGATTGCCGTGGCGCCCTCATCGAGAATCAGGAACTCTTGGAGCCCGCGCCTGCCGCCGGGCGTGTGGACGAAGGTGCGCACCGGCTGCTCGCACATCGGCAGCACCGCCGCGGCGACACCGAGGCCGCGTGAGATCTGCGCCTGGGCGGCCGTGAGCGATCCGCCCTCGGCCATGAAGTGCGTTCGGTACAGACAGGCGGCGAGGTCGCGATCGGAGAGTGAGAACCAGTCCGGTGCGCCCAGCTGCGCCAGCCGCTCGTGGACGGCGAACCCGTCGTCGGCGATACCCCATCCGCGCTCCTCATCGATCTGCCCGGCGAGCCAGTAGGTACAGAGGTCGGGGTCGGGCGAGATGTGGAGTCCGTGCACCTGACAGTCGTCCGCGGTGTTGGCGATGACGCTGAGGCCGTCGCCCGCGATCGCCTGCATTCCGGCGGCGAGCTTCGCGCCACCCGTGCCGCCCGCCAGTAGGGCGATGCGCATCAGGCCCAGTGATCCGCTTGGGGTAGGCCCGTGACCTTGAAGCCGGCGTGGACCTTGTAGCGCACGTTGATTGAGATCAGCAACGGGGTGAGCTGCTCGACGATTCGCGCCATCTCGAGCGGCCCGGCGTTCACAGGTCGTAGCCCCGGGATTCCAGAGACCAGGGCGGCCACCTTCGCCTTGTCGGCCTTGAGATCGCCGCAGAGCAGTACGTCCTCGTCGAGCACGACCTCGCGGTCGCCCAACTCGGGGGCGCCGACCGTGTGGAAGGCGGCGACGACGGAGACGCCTTCGGGGACCATCTCCTGGGCCTGCTGGGCGGCCGATCCCTGCCAGACGCCCAGGCTACGAGTTGCCTTGCCGCTTACGGCGGCCGCGAGGGGCACCGTGCAGTCCACAAGCAGTTGTCCGGGTTCGAGCGACTCGCGCAGATTGTTGAGATTCTCCGACTGAGCGCGGAACGGGACCGCGAGAATTACCACCGGGCCCTGCTTGGCCGCGTCCGAGTTGCTCATGCCCTCGATCTCGGCGTCGGGAGCCTGGTCGCTCAGCTTTCGGGCGGCCGCGCCGGCGCGCTCGGCGTCGCGCGAGCCGAGCACGACCGGGTGGCCCGCCAGGGCCCAGCGAAGGGCGAGCCCGTAGCCGAGCGCACCCGTGCCGCCGATGATCGGGATCGCCTCGCGCGCCATGGACGCCAAAAATACCCGTCGCCCCCACAGGTAGTCTGCCCGCGGGATGAGACTGGAAGGAAGAAAGGCGCTCGTGACCGGTGGCGCAAGCGGCATTGGCGCCGCAACGGTCGCGCGACTTGCTGCCGAGGGCGCAGAGGTCGTGATCGGGGACGTGAACACCGACGGAGCCGAGGCGGTCGCGAGCGAGATCGGGGCCACGGCCTCGAGGCTCGACGTGACCGATCCGGAGTCAGCCAAGGCATTGGCTGCCGAGCATGGCCCCTTCGCGATCCTCGTGAACAACGCCGGCACCGACGAGTTCGGGTTCTTCGCGGACACCGACCCCGGCGTGTGGGAGCGGGTGATCGCGATCAACCTGATCGGTGTTCTGGCCTGCACCCACGCGGTTCTCCCCGGAATGCAGCAGGCCGGTTACGGTCGGATCGTGAACATCGCCTCCGAGGCGGGTCGCATCGGCTCGAAGGGGTCGGTCGCCTACTCGTCCGCAAAAGGAGGCGTGCTTGGCTTCACGAAATCGCTTGCGCGCGAGGGCGCCCGCTTCGGTATCACCGTCAACGCGATCTGTCCCGGGCCGATCGAGACGCCGCTGCTCATGCAGGCACTCGAGTTCGGTGAGATCGGCGAGAAGATCATCGCGAACATGAAGGCGGGCACCCAGCTACGCCGGATGGGCGCGCCAGATGAGGTCGCCGCTGCGGTCGCTTTCCTCGCGTCCGATGATGCCTCCTATGTGACGGGCGAGACGCTTGGTGTTTCCGGTGGAATGGGAATGTGTTGACCCGTGCCTGATGCACCCCGGATCGGCGCCGAGCGCAGTGACGAGTTCGTCGTCGAGGGCCAGTTGCTCACCGACGTGGGCGGCACGATCGGCTCCAGCGTGCTCTCGACACCGGGGATGATCGGCATGATGGAGCGGACCGCCGCCGTGCTCTCGTTCGAGCAGCTTCCCGAGGGCTCGGCTACCGTGGGCTTCGAGGTCTGCATCAAGCACGTCGGCGCGGCCCTCGAAGGCACCACCTGCGTCGCCCGCGCCAAGCTCCGCGAGGTGGCCGACGAGCGCAAGCTGCGCTTTGATGTCGAGGTCACCGAGGGTGAGCGCACGATCGGGGTCGGCACCCACGAGCGCCGCCTGATCGCGGTCGGCTCGCTGGGCTGAGGCCGTGGAGGCCCTGCCTGAGCGCGTGCGGATCCGTGAGGTTGGCCCCCGCGACGGCTTCCAAAACGAACCCGAGACGATTCCGACCGACGAGAAGCTGCGGCTGATCGGCCTTCTCGGCGCAGCGGGATACGAGCGCATCGAGCTGACCGCGTTCGTGCGAGCCGATGTGATCCCACAGCTCGCCGACGCCGAGCAGGTGCTCGACGGTTACGAGCGTCTGGACGGTACGTCCTACTCGGTGTTGATCCCGAACCTACGCGGCCTCGAGCGCGCGCTGGTGCGCCGGGAGCGCTTCGACGAGATCAGCGTGTTTCTCTCCGCGTCGGAGACGCACAATGAGAGGAACGTCAATCGTTCGATCGCAGAATCACTCGCCGGCCTCGAGCCGACACTGAAGCGCGCACGGGACGAGGGACTTCGATGCGAGGGCGTGATCGCGACCTCGTTCGGCTGTCCGTACGAGGGCGAGGTCTCGCCCCAGCGGGTGTTCGAGATCGCCCGCAGCCTCGCCGAGATGGGATGCCAGGAGGTGGGCTTCGGCGACACCACCGGAATGGCGAACCCGCGCCAGGTCGCTGAGTTCTACCCAGCCGCGTCCGACGCCCTGCCCGGCACCGAGCTGACCGCTCACTTCCACAACACCCGTGGGCAGGGGCTTGCGAACGCGCTTGCGGCGCTGATCGCGGGAGTCGCCTCGTTCGAGTCGTCGTTCGGCGAGCTCGGCGGCTGCCCGGTGCCACCGGGGTCGACCGGCAACGTCTCCAGCGAAGATCTGATCTCGATGCTGCACGAGATGGGCGTGGGGACCGGGGTGGACCTGGAGCGGCTGATCGAGGCCTCCCAGGCGGCGCAGGCGGTTCTCGGCCGCCCGCTCGGAGCCCACGTGATGCGCGCCGGCGCTGTCAATTGGCACACGGGCACTTAGGCTTGGCCCATGCGTAGCGACGCTTTCAGGGAGGTCGCCGAGCGCAAGGACTTCGCTGCCGGGGTTGACCTGTTCGCGCCGGACGTGGTCTTCAACAGCCCGGTCGTCTTCACGCCCTACGAGGGGCGCGACGCCCTGATGGTGATCCTGGGTGCGGTCGTCGAGGTCTTCGAGGACTTTCGATACTCCGACCAGGTCGAGACCGGCGATTCGGCGATGTTGCGCTTCCACGCGAACGTTGGAGACCGCGCCATCGAAGGCGTGGACCTCCTCCGCTTCGACGATTCGGACCGCATCGTCGAGCTCACGGTGATCGTCCGCCCGATGAGCGGCGTGCTGGCGTTGGCCGAGCGCATGAAGTCGATGCTGGAGGCAACGCAGACCTGATGAAGCGTTGTGGTGGCCCCAGCACCCACAATCCTTCAGCAGCGCGTAGATAACCTCCCGCGCCGTCGAACCCGACCAAGGAGAGCGCGTGCCGGAGATCAGCAAAGTAGGAGTTGTGGGCTGTGGCTTGATGGGCCATGGGATCGCCCAGATTTGCGCCCAGGCCGGGTGGGACGTCGTCGTCCGGGAGGTCGATGACGAGCGCATCGCCAAGGGCGTCGGCAAGATCGAGAAGCAGCTCGGCCGCGCCGTCGAGAAGGGAAAGCTCGAACAGGGGGAGGCGGACGCGGTCCGCGCCCGCATCCACACCACCACCGACTATGGCGATCTCGCCGACTGTGACCTCGTGATCGAGGCGATGACCGAGGACCTCGACGCGAAGCTCGAGATGTGGCGCGAGGTGGATCCGATTGTCAAGGCCGACGCGTTCCTGGCCACCAACACCTCATCGCTGTCGGTCGCCGACCAGGCTGCCGCGACCTCCCGACCCGAGAAGTTCCTCGGGCTCCATTTCTTCAACCCCGCGCAGGTCATGCCCCTGCTCGAGGTCGTCACAGCCGAGGGCACAAGCGATGAGGCGACCCAGCTCGGCTTCGCACTCGGTGAGCAGCTGCGCAAGACGTCCGTGGCGGCCGGCGACAATCGCGGCTTTATCGTCAATCGCCTGCTGGTTCCCTACATGTTCGACGCGATTCGCGCCTACGAGCAGGGCGTCGGCTCGATCGAGGACATCGACGCGGGGATGATGGCCGGCGCAAGCCACCCGATGGGACCGATCACCCTGGCCGATTTCGTCGGGCTGGACACCCTCGCCTCGATCGGCGAGGTCATGCTCGCCGCCTACGGCGACGAGCGTTTCGGCGCTCCCGACAGCGTCAAGACGCTGGTCGCCGCAGGGCACTTCGGGCGCAAGTCGGGCCGCGGTTTCTACGACTACGCGAACGACAAACCCGTCGCGGTTGCGCCCGGAGACTGAATCCGGGCCGATCGGGTAAGGCCTAGAATCAACATGATGGCCGAAGAGAAGATCCAGCCCGACGACCTGCGCCGGGCGACGTTTCCGCAGGCGCGCAAGGGGTATGACCGCGAGGCCGTGCACTCATTGCTCGATCGCGTGGCCGAGTTAGTGGAGCGCGGCGCCGGTGCGGTCGCCGAATCCGCCCCGGGGGTCAAGCGCGAGCTCGAAAAGGTGGGTGAGCGGACCGCGAGCATCCTCACCGCGGCCGAGGATGCGGCGACGAAGGTGCGCGCGGAGGCCAAGGATTACGCCGACCGCCTGCGCTCCTCCGCCGAGGCGGAGGCGCGGAAGGCCACGCTGACCGCCGGCACCCGCGCCGAGGAGCTGATCGCCGAGGCCGAGGTCAAGGCGGAGAAGATCATCGACGACGCGATCGTCCGCCGCCGCAAGCTGAACCTGACGATCACGAGCCTGGTCGAGCGCCAGGACGAGATCGCCCGGGAGGCCACGCGCCTCGGCGAGGAGCTGATCGGCGCGGTCGGTGCCCTGCGCGGCGGCGCTGCGGAGAAGGCGCCGGTCGTCGACGACCAGCTCGAGATCGAGCCCAGTCCCGACGCGGAACCGGCCCGCCGCTTCGACCCGGCGTCCCACGACGAGCCCACCGAAGTCGTGGACACGGGCCGCTCCGAGCACGACTCAATTCAGCGCTGAGAGAACCTCTGACGCGGCGCGCCGGCCGGAGCTGACCGCCCCGTCGATGTAGCCGTTCCAGACGGTCGCCGTTTCGGTGCCGGCCCAGTGGACCGAATCGCAAGGCTCGCGAATCGAGCGCCCGAAGTCGGTCCAGCCGCTGGGTCCGAAGGCGCCGCCGTAGCATCCGCGCGACCACTGCTCGTCGGCCCAGCTGCGCTCGACGTAGTCGGCTGGGTGTGCGGCCTGCGCGCCGAACAGGCGGGTGAACACCTCGACCACCTCCTCGCGGCGCTCGGCCTTGGTGCATAGACCCCACTGGCGGGCCGCGCGGCCGTCGAGAAAGCCGAGCAGAACCCCGGGCGAGCCGTCGTGCGGCGTGTTGTCGAAGATCGCGTTCACCGAGCCGCCGTCGGAGAGGCCGGAGCCGCTCAGCCCCTCGGCGCGCCAAAACGGCTCCGGGTAGACCGCCATGCACTTGATGATCGCCCCCTGCGCCATCCGCTGGCACATCTGGTCGCGCCGCGCGGGGAGCGGCGGGTCGAAGTCGATCCGTGTCGTCAGCGTGGGCGACATCGCGACGATCACGCGCTTGGCTCGCACCTCTCCCGCGGCGGAGCCCACGACCACGCCGGAGCCGTCGCCGGCAATCGTGTTGACCGGCGCCTCGAGGATCAGCCGGTCGCCCAACCGCTCGGCCATGCGGACGGCGACGAGCTGCGAGCCACCGACGAACCGCGACTCCTGGGCGCCGCCCTCGGTGTCCACCAAGGCCTCGAACCCGCCAGCCGATGAAAGGTAGAAGAGCACGTGGAGCAAGGAGAGATCCTCCGGCTCGGTGCCGAACACCGTGCGTACGGCCAGGGTGACCAGCATCCGGCCCCCACGCGTGAACAGGTTGCGCCGCATCCAGTGTCCGAACGTCATCCGATCCCAGCGGTCAGCCCGAGGGGCCTCCCACGGCGCCTCCCCCGGAACCCCCACCATCATCCGATTGAGCTTGCGCCGCGTGCGCTCCAAATCGAGCAGCACGGCGGGATTGATTCGTGGAATCGTGCCCCGGTAGCGCCGCACGCGCCCGTTGAACTCGATCAGCGATTCGCCCGTGATGTAGGTGGGATAGGTCTCGACGCCCATGTCCGCGGCGAGCCCGAGCAGCTCGGTCTGGGTTGGGCCCACCCATTGCCCGCCGACCTCCACGACCTTGCCGCCACCGATCTCGTGGTTGAGGACCCGGCCGCCCACCCTGTCGCGGGCCTCGAGAACGACGACCGAGCGGCCCGCCTCCTCGACCGCGAGCGCCGCCGAGAGTCCGGCGAAGCCAGCCCCCACCACGCAGATATCCGCGCTAGAGTCCACCCGGTCACGTTAATCCAATCGGCGGGGGCATGGACATGAAGCTGATCAATGGGGTCGCAGCGCTCGCGCTCATTGTTGGGGCAATCGCGTTCGGCGGAATCGCGCTGGCCGGCAAGAACCGCGCAACACTCGGCAGCGATCTGAGCGAGACGTCGAAGGCTTCGATCGGGTTTGCTTGCGGCCCTGAGCCGTGCGTTCTCATGCAAGCAAAGCTCCCCGCCCGAAAGACGCGCGCACCGTACCGAGGGTTGGTCAAGCGCTGGCGGTTCGAAACTGTCGACACCGATCACGCCGAATACGCGGTGCGCCTGCGGGTGATTCGCAAGGTTGGACCGGGTGAGTTCAAGCTCCTCGAGCGATCTGCGGCCGGCGTGATTCCTGAGGACGCCTCTGGCACGTTCAGGTTTCCCGCGAACCTCAAGATCGGGAAACGGGACTTCGTCGGGCTGGAGTTGCCAGCGTCAGACAACACTCAGGGGTTCTACGTTTTCGGTGGGACACCCGGCGCTAAGGGACTTTTGTTCGGAGAAGTCCCAGCTGGGCAGTCCACACAAAGCCCCGACGCCGTCTATCCCAACGACGAGTACCTCTACAACGCCACTATCAAGCGTAAGCGCCGCTGAGCCAATGCTCGTCCAAGCGTGCCTAGACTTGCACGCGTGAGCGAGGACTCCCAGACGAAACCGAGCGAGTTCCACCGGGCGCTGGAGGCAGCGCTCTCCGGCGGACCCGAGCGCCACCACGAAAAGACGGCCGGGCAGGGCAAGCTGCCGGTGCGCGAGCGGGTGGAGCGCCTGCTCGATCCGGGCTCGTTCGTCGAGGAGGCGCTGCTCGCCAACTGGGAGCAGGAGGGCCTGGGCGCCGACGGCGTGGTCACCGGGTTCGGGCTGATCGGCGGGCGCAAGGTGGCGCTGATGGCCAACGACCCGACCGTGAAGGCCGGCTCCTGGGGCGCCAAGACGGTCGAGAAGATCCTCCGCATCCAGGAGCGGGCGCTGTCGCTGGAGATCCCGATGGTCTACCTCGTGGATTCGGCTGGCGGCCGGATCACCGACCAGATCCAGATGTTCCCCGGGCGTCGCGGGGCGGGGCGGATCTTCTACAACGAGGTCAAGCTGTCCGGCCGGGTTCCACAGATCTGTCTGCTGTTCGGCCCGTCGGCGGCCGGCGGCGCCTACATCCCAGCCTTCTGCGACGTGGTGATCATGCGCGACGGCAACGCTTCGATGTACCTGGGCTCGCCGCGGATGGCCGAGATGGTGATCGGCGAGAGCGTGAGCCTGGAGGAGATGGGCGGCGCGAAGATGCATACCGGCGTATCCGGCTGCGGGCACTTCCTGGCCAAGACCGACGAAGAGGCGATCGAAGCCGCCCGCAACTACCTCTCCTATATGCCGACGAACTGGCGCGAGCTGCCGCCTACCGCGCCGCCGGCGGACCCCGCGAGTGACGCAACCGTCGGCGAGATCGTCCCCGACGACGAGAAAACATCCTTCGACGTGAAGGACCTGATCGGGGCGCTGGTCGACGCGGACTCGTTTTGCGAGGTCCACAAGCGCTGGGCGAAGGAGCTGGTCGTCGGCTACGCGCGCCTCGACGGGCGTGCGATCGGAATCATCGCCAACCAGCCGAAGTTCAAGGGCGGCGTCCTGTTCGTGGACTCCGCCGACAAGGCCGCGCGATTCATCATGACCTGCAACGCGTTCAACATCCCGCTGCTCTTCCTGGCCGACGTGCCGGGGTTCATGATCGGCACCGACGTCGAGCGCCAGGGCATCATCCGCCACGGCGCCAAGATGGTTGCGGCCGTCTCCGAGGCAACGGTGCCGAAGATCTCCGTGGTCGTCCGCAAGGCGTACGGGGCTGGGCTTTACGCGATGGCCGGCCCCGCGTTCGAGCCCGACTGCTGCATCGCGCTGCCGGGCGCTCAGGTCGCGATCATGGGGCCGCAGGCGGCGATCAACGCCGTCTACTTCAACCAGATCCAGGCGATCGAAGACGAAGCCGAGCGCGAGCAGTTCATCGAGCGCAAGCGCGAGGAGTTCTCGGCCGACATCGACATCCTGCGACTCGCATCCGAACTGGTGATCGACGCGGTGATCGAGCCCGACGATCTCCGCGGCGAGTTGATTAGTCGCTTTGCCGTAGCCCAGGGCACCACGCGTCAGTTCTCGGATCGGCGCAACCCGATCACGCCCGCCTGAGCGGCTTTCGGCTCCATGTGAACCCCGCACCAGTTGAATCACGCGCTTCGGGCATCGCGAAATTCCGCGCAGCGCTCTCAAGTGCAGCCCCTCGCACGCCGATGGAGACAGACCGGAGGAGCTTTCGATCAAGGATCTAAAGACACCTGCCGCAACGCTCCTGGAGCGCCTGCGCTGGCTCGACAGCGACTCCCGCCTCGGACCGGGCGCCAGTACCGGAACGATCGCTCGCACAATGGCCTACCTGTTCGGCTCCGGCGCCCTGCTGCTGGTTGCGACGCTCGTCCTGCCCGGAGCCGACGGTCGTGAATCTGGCCGTCTCGTCGCGATCGCGGGCTGTGCGATGCTCGTCGCGATCTTCTTTGTCCTGAAGTACGAACAGATCCCACTCTGGTTTTTCAAGCTTGCCCCTGCGCTCGGCACCCTGCTGGTCGGCTTCGTCATCTACTTCGGGGGGGGTGCATCCTCCGCCCCGCACGCGATGTATCTGGCGTGGGTGGTGATCGCCTCGGCTTGTTTTTTCCCCCTCAAGCTGACGGCCGCCCACGGCATCTTCGCGGTTGCGATCTACGGGCTGGCCGCCGAGCTCAGCCCGACCGAGTCGCCGACTCCGGCGATGCTGTCGCTCGCGATGTTCGCGGGCACGATGTCGGTCGTCGCGGTGATCATGAACGGCCTCACCGCGCAGCTGAACCAGTTGATGGAGCGTCTGGAGGCAGCCGCGCGCACCGATCCCCTGACCGACCTCCTGAACCGGCGCGCGTTCCAGGAGACCTTCGACGCCGAGCTGGCGCGGACCTCACGCACCGGCGACCAGCTCGGACTCATCGTGCTTGACCTCGATGGATTCAAGGCCTATAACGACCGCCACGGCCATCCCGCGGGCGACCGCGCCCTGCAGCGCCTGGCGTTAGTGCTGGAGCACTGCATGCGGGCGGTAGACCGGATCGCCAGGGTCGGGGGCGAGGAGTTCGCAATCCTCGCGCCTGAGTGCGACACGGCGGGGGCGATGGCCGTGGCCGAGCGCGTTCGCCGCGCCGTTGAGGTCGAGTTCGGCCGACCCGATGAGGCGTTGACGGCAAGCTTCGGCGTGGTGAGCACAGGCGGCGGCAGCATGCGCTCGGAGCTTGTAGCCGCGGCCGACCGGGCGCTGTACGAGGCCAAAGACACCGGGCGCAACCGGATCGTGGCCGCGAGCTACGACCTGGATGCACCACCGGCCTCGCTGGCGGTGAGCTGTGCAGCGAGCGCGACGAAATAGTCCAGAGCCTTTGGGTTGGCCAGCGAATCGCGGCTCGCAGCGCGTTCGGCCGGCGTCCCGGTGAGGATGCGCTTTACGGGCACTTCCAGGACCTTTCCCGATAGCGTCCGCGGCACCTCGACGATCGCGTAGACCTCGTTCGGAACGTGTCGCGGTGAGCACTGCTCTCGGATTCGTGCCGCCAGGGTGCGCCGGATCTCATCGCTTAGCTCGGCGCCCTCCCGCATGACGACGAACAGCGGCATCCAGCCCTCCGTCCCCGGCCGGGGGATGTCGACGACGAGCGCGTCGACCACCTCGTCTACCGACTGCACCGCGCGGTAGATCTCGCTGGTGCCCATACGAATGCCCGAGCGGTTGATGGTCGAGTCCGAGCGCCCGTAGATCACCGCGGTTCCCCGCGAGGTGATCTCGATCCAGTCGCCGTGGCGCCAGACGCCCGGGTACATGTCGAAGTAGGAGGAGCGGTAGCGCTCGCCGCCGGGGTCGTTCCAAAAATGGAGTGGCATCGAGGGCATTGGCGCGGTGATCACCAGCTCGCCCACCTCGTCGGTGACCGGCTGCCCCTCTTCGTCGAACGCCTCGACCCTGCATCCCAGCGCGCGCGCTTGCAGTTCGCCTCGGTAAACGGGCAGGATCGGCACGCCGCCGACGAAGGCGGTGCAGACATCCGTGCCGCCCGAGGTCGAGAAGAGCCACGTGTCCGACCCGAGCTGATCGTAGATCCAGCCGAAACCCTCTGGGTCAAGGGGAGACCCCGTCGAGCCGACCGCGCGCAGCGCTGAGAGATCGCGGCCCGAGGACGGCTCCACTCCGGCCTTCATCGAGGCCGCGATGAAGCTGGCGCTGGTCCCGAAAGTGGTGGCACCCGAGCGTTCGGCGAGGTTCCAGAGCACGTCCAAGTCCGGGTGGCCCGGGTTGCCGTCGTAGAGAACGATCGAGGCCGGGGTGAGCAATGCCGAAACGAGGAAGTTCCACATCATCCAGCCGGTCGTTGTAAACCAGAAGACACGATCGCCTTCACCGGCGTCGACGTGCAGGCCCAGGTGCTTGAGGTGTTCGAGCAGGATCCCCCCGTGGCCCTGGACGATTGCCTTCGGCAGCCCGGTCGTGCCGGACGAGTAGAGCACCCACAGGGGATGGTCGAACGCGACCGGGTCGAAGGAGAGCTTGGCGCCCTCACCGCTGGAGCGCAGCTCGGCCCAGCCGACCGCATCGGACAGGACGGAGTCGTCCGGCGAAGGGTTGAGATAGGGAACCAGAACGGTGTGCTCAAGGGTTGGCATCTCGGCCTGAAGGCCCGCGACGGTCTCGAGGCGGTCGAAGTCCTTGCCCCCGTATCGGTAGCCATCGACCGCAAAAAGCACCTTCGGCTCGATCTGGGCGAAGCGGTCGATGACTGAGCGGGCACCGAAGTCGGGCGAGCAACTTGACCAGACGGCACCGATCGACGCTGTGGCGCAGAACGCCACCAGCGCTTCCGGAACGTTCGGCAGGTAGGCGACGACGCGGTCGCCCTGTTCGACGCCGAGCTTGCGCAGCCCCGCTGCAACCTCGGCGACCTGTCTGCGCAACTCGCCCCAGGTGAGCGAGCCGAGCACGCGTAGCTCCGAGGCGTGTTGGACTGCCAGCGCATCGTCGCTCTTGTCGCGAAAGAGGTGCTCGGCGTAGTTCAGTCGGCTGCCCTCGAACCATTGCGCTCCGGGCATCTCCCGATTACCGAGGACCGCTGCCGGTGCCGCGGCCAGGACGTCGAAGTGGTCCCAGATCGAGCGCCAGAAGGCGTCCAGATCGTCCACCGACCAGCGCCAGAGGGCGTCGTAGTCGCCGCCGAAGTCGAGATCGCGCTCGGCTGCGAGCCAGCGCATGTACCTGGCCATGGCCGTGCGCTCGATCGCCTCGTCGGATGGCTCCCAGAGCTTCGTCGGCGCGTCCACGCGCGGCAGGCTATCCAGGCGTGCGGGTGGTCCGGGCGACGTCGGCGTCGAGCGCGTCGATCAGGTCCCGCGCGAAGCCGCGGGTGCGCTCGAGCGCACCCGTGTCGATCGCGCCAGGAACGTCCTCGGGCGAGTGGTGGTGCTCCGGCAGGATCCGCCCGGCTGGGAGGCAGGTGAGTGCGGTTGCACGCCAGCCCACGGCCCGAGCCGCCAGGGCGTCCGTGGCGGATCCATGGGCAAGCGGGGTGGCCGTGGGCTGGGTGGAGCCAGCAACGGCGACGGCCTCACACAGCTCCACCATTCTGCGGTCCATCTCGAAGGAGACGGTGAGCCCCTCGGAGGTCACGTAGCGCAGCCGTCCCGAGCCCACGGAGTCGATCGCCAGCACAAAGGTGCTCGCGGCGTCGAACTCCTTGTGGTTGGCGCGGGCAAAAGCGCGCATGCCCTGTGCTCCGCACTCCTCGCCGCCGCTCAGGATCACCCAGACGTCAAGGTGTCCGGTGGGACGCTCCGCCAGGTCGGCTGCCAGTGTCATCGCGACGGCGACACCTGATGCGTTGTCGTTGGCGCCGGGCACCACCGCGGAGAACTGCACGTCCACCATTAGGAATGTGGTGGCCAGCAAGATCAGCGTTGGGCCGATCTGGAGCAGCGACATCAGGTCCGCCTCGACACCAGCCATCCGCGCTCCCAACATCGGCAGCAGCGAGGCGAGCGACCAGAAGATGATCCGGCTGGGCGGGAATGGAAGCCATCCGTCGAGCCGGGAGAGGCGGGTCACCGCCTTGGGGCGAAAGATGTAGCCCGTGCGGGCCGTGTCGAGGTGGGCGACCAGCAGCAGTCGCGCCGGCGCCGTCGGCTTTGGTCCGGGTGAGACGACGTTTTGTGATGCGCGCCGGAAGAACAGCGACCGCAGGAGGTAGGTGCGGGTGTTCAGGTCCAGGTAGAGCGACGTCGCGGTCAGCAGCACGATCGCGAAGCCCACCGGGGGCGAGGCGACGGCCACCAAGCTGCCGGCGAAACCAAGCAGGCAGTGGACGGCCCAAACGAGGTAGACCTGCGGATGAACGTGGATGGGCTCGACTCGAACCTCGCGCCCGGCGTTGCGAAGCCGCTCCGCAAAGCGGTTGGCGGCGCGACGCTCGGCATCCGAGCCAGGGCGGCGTCGCTCGAACGAGCAGAGCTCTTCGATGATCTTCAGCATGCGGCGGTCAATACGGCGGGTGGGGCTCGAACCCACAAGCTCTTGCGAGCAATGGATTTTGAATCCATCTCCTTTACCAGTTTGGACACCGCCGCTTGCGCCCCCATTCTGCCAACCACAGGATGCGATTGGGGCACCGCTAGCCTCGATTGGGTGTGTGGTCGCTACACGCTTGTCGATCCCGATCCGCGGATCCTGCGCATGCGCTTCGGCCTGAACGAGGACGCCAAGCTGGCGTGCAAGCCCCGCTTCAACATCGCGCCGACCGATCCAGTGCTTGCCGTGCGTGAGCTTGCCAAGGAGCGTCAACCCGGCGATCTGCGCTGGGGGTTGATCCCGGGCAAGTGGGCGTTCGAGCGCAAGGGCCGTCCCCTGATCAACGCTCGCGCCGAGACCATCGCCAACCAGCCCGCGTTCGCGGCGTCGTTCCGGCAGCGGCGGTGCCTGATCCCGGCGGACGGTTTCTACGAGTGGCGCCGCGACGACGAAGGCAAGGTGCCGATCTGGTTCTCGATGCCGGACGAGGCGCCGTTTGCCTTCGCAGGACTCTGGGCGGAGTACCACCCGCCCGGCGCCGACGTGATCACGAGCTGCACGATCGTCACCTGTGGACCAAACGAGCTGATGCGGCCGATTCACGACCGAATGCCGGTGATTTTGAGCCGTGACGCGGAGTCGGTGTGGCTCGATTCGCGTACCCACCCCGACGAGCTGGTCGAGCTCCTCGCTCCCGCGCCTGATGGCGTGCTGGTTGCGCGGGAGGTGGGTGATGGCGTCAACAGCGTTCGCAACGACTCACCCGAGCTGGTTACGCCGCGGACGGTGGGTGACCGTCTCTTCTAGTGCAGGTCGACTAAAGCTCGCGACTGCGGGCGTCGATAGCCTAATATCGGCTCGCTAGCAGCAAAAAGACGGGTGAGGCAAAGCCACTCCGAGTCGGCTTTAGGCGGTTTCTTGAGACAGGCGGAGATTTCAGTACGCGGACAGAAGTTGGCCATGGCGGCGGTGATCGCCGTGACCCTGTCGTTGCTGTCGGCGCTGCCGGACCAGGCCATGGCCAGGGGTTGCAAGGGCGCGGGCAAGGCGACCTCGAGCCTGAAGACGAGTCAGGCGCGCAAGGCGGTGCAATGCCTCGTCAATCGTGAGCGCAAGGGCATGCGGAACCTGCGCTCGAGGCGTCAGCTCGTGCAGGCGGCTCGCTCTCACAATCGCTACATGCGGAATCACAACTGCTTCTCGCATCATTGCGCCGGCGAGTCCGATTTGTCGAAGCGGATCACGAAGACCGGCTACATGAGAGGGGCGCGCTCGTATGGCTTCGGCGAGGTGATCGCTTCGAACCGGTCCAACGCCTCGCCGCGCGACATCGTGCGCCAGTTCAAGAACAGCTCAGTGCATCGTGCGCAGCTGCTGAACCGCAGCTACGAGCACTTTGGCGTGTCGATCGGCGTCTGGGGCGGTAAGACGCTCTGCACGATTGTGCTCGGCCGACGCGACTAGGCGGGCGCGGGACCGCTAGGCGGGGTTCTCGCCCGCCAGGGGCGCACCGCCGACGGGGCGCTCTTCCTCGACGTGCCATTCCTGGTTGAAGCCGATCATCGCGACGACGATCAGCAATACCTGGATCGGGATCAAGACGACCACGAGCAGCCCGATGAGATCCTCCGGGAGCACCGGCGAATCGAGCCCGGACTTGTCGCGCGCGAACCAGCCGGGCGCGGAGATCGCTGCGAAGATGATCATGATCACCGCGAGCGCCGAGGCGACCGGCAGGACACCACGATTCCAGCGGGCGATCAGGAACGCGAAGAGCACGTATAGGCCCGCCCACATCAAGGTGATGCCGGCGATCGACCCACTCTGCATGCGCTCCCAGCCACCGAGCACGATCACGGCGATCAATCCGGCCGAGATCAGCAGGACGAGAGCGATGATCGCCTTCGTCGATTTCGATTGGGCCTTGACCCTGTTTGGGCGCCACAACTCGTAACCGGGGCGCGCGGTTGCCACTTCCATTGCCCAGAGCATAAACGCAGGCGCGGCCGTTCGCGACAGGTAACTTCATGGAGCCGATGAGCGGCGCAGGTCCCGAAACTGGGTTCACCTGCCTGGTAAGGCAAAGAGATGGTTCAGCGGGCGTGCTGGAACTGGCAGACAGGCCAGGTTTAGGTCCTGGTGCTCGAAAGAGCGTGTGGGTTCGACTCCCTCCGCCCGCATCGAAGTTGGCTCGTAGAATCGAGTGCGCTCGGGGGAGTGAGTTAATGGCTATGCGCACGGTCTCCAAAACCGTGAATCCGGGTTCGAATCCCGGCTCCCCCGCTCCAGCTGCGGCGTTCGTACCGCAACTCGTGCCGGCGTAGATTGTTGGCTCTAGAGCAATGGCGTTGTTGACGACGAGGGGAGCGGTCTTGATTCTGGCGTTTGCCGCGCTGGCGGTGGCGCCGTCCGTGCTCACGTCGAGTGTCGCGACCGCCGGACCGGCCAGTGCGTGCGAGAACGCCGACGCCGGACCGCGGGAGGTCAGCACGGGCAAGCTCCGTAAGGCGATCGACTGCCTGATCGCGGAGCAGCGGGCGGCGTACAGCCGCAAACGTGTGCGGCCCAACCGGGCGCTCAAGGGCGTCGCGAAGCGTCACAACGCCGTGATGCTGAAGAGGAATTGCTTTTCGCAGCAGTGCCGGGGCGAGCCGTCGGTGGGCAAAAGGATCGAGAGCTCCCGCTATGTGGGCCCCGGCGACCGCTACGGATTCGGCCAGAACGTGGGCTATGCGGAGACCCCTGCCGCGATGATCAAGAGTTGGATGGGGAGCTCGTTTCATCGGCGCAACATCCTCCGTAAGCGGTTTCGCCACGTCGGGATCGCCGCCGGTCGTGGCGCACCGGTCGCGGACCGGCCCGATCGCCGTTTCGCCACATACACCGTCTTGTTCGCCTGGCGCAAGCGCTAGAACGCCGGACATCTGTCCAGGCCGACCCCGATCCGTCACTGAGGGTTTGCCTTCCACCGATCTAGGGGGTGATGACCCTCGGAGGAACGATCAGGCTCAGGGCGGCGCTGGCCGGTGCCATCGCGGCGACGGCGCTGATCTCGGTCGCCGCAACTCCCGCCCAGGCGGCGAGCGCGTGCGACAAGTGGGGCAACGCGCCGCCGGGCAACCTGACGAAGGGCCAGGTCCGTGCCGCGACCCTCTGCCTGCTCAACCGGGAGCGCGCCAAGTACGGCCTCCAGCGTTTCGACAGATCGAAGAAGCTCCAAAACGCCGCGCAGCGGCACTCGAAAGTCATGCAAGAGCGCCGTTGCTTTGCGCATCAGTGCCCGGGCGAACGTGACGTCCTCGGCCGCCTGCGCAACGCCGGGTACATCACCGGCGGTCTGCTGCGCTGGCTCTACGCGGAGAACATTGCCTGGGGCCAACGCTCGTCGGGGACGCCGCGGGCGATGATGAAGGCCTGGATGAACAGTCCGGGCCACCGGCGCAACATCCTCAATGGCGCGCTGCGTGACGTGGGTATCGGGTTCGTGAAGGGCTCGCCGTACGGCAAGCGGTCGAACGCCGGCACGTACACAACCGATTTCGGATTCAAGCTCGGCTGACGCGCCGTTCCGCCGCAACCCGAACTGGGGCGGTGTCAAAGCCGCTGATCGGCTCCGGTTCGCCGATCTCAAATCCTTGGACGAGGTCGACGCCGAGCTCGGCTAGCAGCTCCAGCGTTTCGGAATCGGTCACGTATTCGGCGATCGTGATGAGCTCGAGGCTCTGCGCGATCTCAGCGATGTGGCGGACGAGCAGCTGGTCCGTGGAGTTCGTGGTCAGGTTGCGGATGAAGTCGCCGTCGATCTTCAGCGCGTCCAGCGGCAGGTGTTTGAGGTAGTAGAAGCTGGCGAACCCAGTGCCGAAGTCGTCGAGCGCGAACCGACAGCCGAACGAGCGAAGGGTCTGGGCAAAAGCGCGCGCGAGCTCCATGTTCGAGATCGCAGCTGTCTCGGTGATCTCGAAGATCAGCAGCGCGGGGTCGATGCCCGTGGTCCGGATTCGTTCCGCGATCATGGCCGGGAAACCGTCGTCGTTGACCGACCGGGCCGAGATGTTGACCTCGTATCCGACCGGTTTGCCCGCGGCTTCGGCCTGCGCGATGAGATCGATTGCCCAGCCGGCCATGCGGCGGTCGAGTTCGTCGATCATTCCCGAGCGCTCCGCGGTGGCGAGGAATGACGCAGGCGCGAGGACGGTCCCGTCTTCCTCGCGCAGGCGCGCGAGGAGCTCGAAGCGAGCAATCTCGCGCGACTCGAGGCTGAGGATGGGTTGGCGGTAGGGGACGAATAGGTGCTCGTCGAGTGCGCGACGGATCCGCTGCGACCACGGTTTTCGAACGACGGATGCCGCCGAGTCCTGGGGCGGATTCACCATCACCTGGTCGCGACCCTGGTCCTTGGCCGCGTACAGCGCGATGTCGGCGGCGACCATCACCTCAGCAGCCTCGGCCATGCCGTGCCCGAAGTTGGCAACACCGAGGCTAATGCTCGCCTGGCGCCTGCGACCGTCGATCACCACTGTGTGGTCCCGCACGGTCTCGAGCAGGTCGTCGGCGACGAGGCGGGCGTCATCGATGCTGGTGTTGGGCATCAGCACGCCAAACTCATCACCACCGACGCGGGCGATGATGTCCGTGCTTCTCAGACGCGCAGCGAGGATTCCACCGATGCTCTTCAGCAGCTCGTCGCCGCGAGCGTGCCCAACCGAATCGTTGATGTCCTTCAAACCGTCGATGTCGATCATCAGCATTGACCCGTCCTGGGAGTAGCGGTCGGCGACGGCGACCGCGTGATCGAGCCGTTCCTCGAAGCTGCGGCGGTTAAGCAATCCGGTGAGCGCGTCGTGGTCGGCCAGGTACTGGAGTCGCTCCTCGTTGCGCCGCCGTTCGGTGATGTCGCGGATCCCTGCGGAGACGAGGAGCCCCTCGTCCGTAGACAGGGGGCTGAGGCTGATCTCGACTGGGAACTCTGTGCCGTCGCTGCGTTGGCCGAGTAGCTCCGCGTCGGTGCCCATGGGGCGCGTCTGCGGGTCGCGCATGTAGAGCTTGAGGTGGTGGCGATGAACGGCTCGCATTCGCTCCGGGAGCAGTTCACCGATCGACTGCCCCACGATCTCCCTGCGGTCGTAGCCGAACATTCGCTCTGCCTGGGCGTTTACAAGCGCGATGTGGCCGTGCCAGTTCACGATGACCATCGCGGCGGGCGCGGCCTCGAGCAGGGCGCGAAACTTGCGCTCGGATCCGGAGAGAAGACGGTCGCGGCCGAGCAGCTTGCCGACGATGCGGTAGTAGAGGCTGCTCGTCCGGTAGACGAACCAGCGGAGGATTTCACTGAGCGTGATCATCGTCCCCGCCCCGGGATCACCAGGGCTTGCTGTATCCCGTCTTCAGTTGTTGCCCAGGCTTCCGCCAGACAGGTTCGCGTTCGAACTTGTGAACGAGATTGCGTTTGCGGAAGTACCGGAAGATCGGGCCGTAGGTAAAGCGCTGGACGTTGGCGGCGGTACTGCCCCAGCGGTCGGCGTCCATGAATGGGGTGAAGCGGTCGGGAAAGCCCGGCATGGTGCAGGCGATGCAGATCCCGCCGACGTTCGGGCAGCCGCCGATGCCGCTCACCCAGCCGCGCACCGGCACGTTGCAGCGCGCCACCGGGCCCTTGCAGCCGAGTTTGACCAGGCAGCGGACGTCGTCGCCGTACTCGGTTGCGAACAGGCCCTGCTCGGTAAAGCCCGCGCGGTTACAGCCCTCTCGCGTGGTGCGGCCGAACATCCAGACCGGCCGCAGCATCTCGTCGAGCTCGGGGGCGGGAGCCTTGCCGACGATGTGCATCACGAGGTAGAGGAGTAGCTCGGTCGCGTTGTTCGGCTGCACCGGGCAGCCCGGCAGGCACACGATCGGCAGGTCACCGCGCGAGCGCCAGCCCCAGCCGAGGTAGTCGGGCAGGCCCATCGCCCCGGTCGGGTTGTTCTTCATCGCCGGAATGCCACCGTAGGTCGCGCAGGTACCGATCGCCATCACGGCTGCCGCCTTGGGCGCCAGGCGATCCACCCACTCGTTGATCGTGATCGGCTGGCCGTCGAGCGGGTCCACTCCGAACCCGCTCCAGTGCCCTTCGCCGTTGATCTCTTCGTTGGCGATCGAGCCCTCGACGATCAGAATGAAGGGATCCAGCTCCCCCCGCTCGGCCGCGTACCAGGCCTCCATGTACTCATCGCCCGTGGCGAAGGCGAGGACCTGGTTGTGCAGGATCACCCGCGGCAGCCCGGGAATGGCCTGTCCGACGATGTCCTCGAGGCTCGGGCTATCGGCCGCGGTCATGGCCAGCGAATCGCCTTCGCAGGACAGGCCGGTGGTCATCCACAGGACGTGGACCTGACCCTGCTCCGTCTCGTGTTGGCGCTCGGTGAACTCGACTCGGGCGATAGCGACCTCCTCAGAGGCCCATCGGCACGTCAGGGGCAGCACTTGAGCGCGGGGAGGAGTCGCAGCGCACCTATACTCGACGCCCTCGCGGGTGAGGTGTTACTGGTTGCACTCCAGCCTTCCAAGCTGGCGGAACGGGTTCGAGCCCCGTCACCCGCTTCGCGTCAGCCGCGCCCGCGCCCACCCCGCACCCGTTGGCTCCTTATCGGCTCTATGAACCAATAAGGCGCCAACGGCAGGCGATCGGTCATCATTGACGACGCACCACGGGGCGTGGCGCAGTCTGGTAGCGCACTCGGCTGGGGGCCGAGCGGTCGCTGGTTCAAATCCAGTCGCCCCGATCGGGGGTTTCCCCGCATTACCCCGCACAGGCATGAATCCCGCGAGGTAGCCCCCGACTTGCGGGGCCGTGCGGGGCGGTTCGCGGTCACTTTCCGATGCACTCCCGATGCACGCGGTACGGGTGCGTCGGACGCTGCCCCTGGAGGCGCGACGGGCTGAGCCCCGCCAACGCCTCCCGGCGCAGGTCGGAGACGGCCGCGTGACGCGCCCTCCGCCCCGGTGACGGCCGCATAGCTTGCACGCGTTGGCCGCCGCCCTTGACACGAAAAAGTAGGGAGCCTCCCCGCTGCGAAGCGCCCCATTTCCGGCGACATTCACCGCCAAGGTGACTACGAGCCGGAAAGAGTGGAGGGCACCATGCTGAGGAGGATTCGCACGGGATTGGCGGCGGCGGCCGCGGCGTTCTTGGCCAGCGTCGCGATGTGGGCCACGGACAGCGATGCTGGTCAACAGGGCGGCAGCATCCTCTACGTCGATCGGGAGGCGCGTACGCAAGAGCTCGAGTTTCGCGCCCACGCCTGGCGCGCCCAGGCTGACTACTTCCGCGTAGTTGTTGACTACCGCGAGGCCGGGGGCCCGGCCTGGAAGGACCTCGACGAGAATTGGGGTTGGACTCCGCGGTCGGCGCTGGCAGAAATTACGCAGGCAGCGCGTTACATCGCGCGAGATGGCTACATCTGGCGGTTCAAAAACCCGATCGAGCCGCCAAGGAGGGCGGTACGAGTTCGGTTCGACGAGACCTGTTGGCGTATCTCGCTCCGCAAATGCACCGACCGGCTGAAGAACGTCTGGGATAGACGATCTGGCCAGTCTTGATCCGTGGCAGCCAGCGGGGAGCCTCTCTACCTGTCGGGCCGGTTAGGTGGGGGCGGGCTCCCGAAGCGCCCCCGCAAGCTCCTCCCGTGATGAGATCTCGAGCTTTCCATAGGCGTTTGAGAGGTGCTTCTCGACCGTCTTTCGGGTGACGAATAGACGCTGGGCGATCTCGACGTTGGAGAGCCCCTCGGCGGCGAGCTTCGCGGCGCGAAGCTCGGATGCGGTGAGCGAGGCGACGCCGGTGCGGTAGGCGCTTCGGGGGCGCGAGCCGGCGGCGGCGAGCTCCTCGCGGGCGTGCCGCTCGGTGCCGCCGGCGCCGGAGCGAACGGCGAGCTCAAGCGCCTGCCGCAATGGCTCTCTGGAGTCGCTTCGCTGCCCGTCGCGGCGGAGTGCCGCCCCGAGCTCGACCAAGGAGCGGGCGAGCTCGTGCGGGGGGCCGTATTGCTCGAGCGCCCGGACCGACTCGCGCAGGGTCTCGATCTGGCGTGCCTTGGGCTCGATCAGGCCCCGGGCGCGCAGCACGGTGCCGATCACGTGGGCGGCGCCGAAGCGCCGGGCGCGCTCTTCTGCGACGGCGATCAGCTCCTTCGCCTCGGCGGTGCGGTCGAGGGCGGCGAGGGCGGGCACGGCCTCCTGGCGCCAGGCGACGACTGGGCTTGACAACCCATAGGCACCCTCCAGCTCCGCTCCGAAATCGAGCAGGTCCTGCACTCCGGTCCCCAGTGCGCCCTGTGCAAGCCGCAGATATCCACGAACCTCCAGGGGCCACGGGGTGATCGCATGCCCGACGACGCTCCAGGGGAACTCGACTTCGCGCGTCAGCTGCTCCGCCTCGTCCAGATCGCCCCTCTCGACCAGCACCGCCAGCAGCGCGCCGGCAGCGGCGATTGCGAAGTTCTGGTCCCGCGATACTTCCTTGGCAAGGTCCAACGCAGTTCGCGCCTCGGCCTCGGCCTCCGCAAGCCGCCCGGCTTGCCGGTCGACGTCGGCGAGGAACGTCATCGCATAGCTGGTCGCGACCGGGCGGCCACCCTCACGTGCCCAGTCGAGGAACCGCCGGCCCATGTCCCGCCCCAGATCCCAGGCTCCGCACCAGGCAAGGACCTTGATCCCGAGCCCAAGCGTCGGCGAGATGGTAGTCGGCTCCCAGGGCGGCGGAGGACAGGAAGCAGCCAGCTCGATGACCTGATCAACCGGCGCGTGGTCGAGCAGCCTCTCGAATGAAAACGCCTGCCGAACGAGGCATTCGCCTTGTGTCGTCGCAGTCACGCCCTCGGCGAGGACCCTGATCCGGTTCGAGTCCTCACTACGCAGCCCGACAGCCCCCGCGCGCGACGTGTATAGGTGCGCTTCGGTTATGAGTCGCTGCTCTCGATTCTGATCGCCGAGGACATCGAGCGCCGCGGCGAACGAGGCCGCCGCCTGCGCCCAGCTGCCGGCGAAGAAGTTGGCCACTGCATGCAGCCTCAGGGCCTCGAAGCGCACCCATGTGTCGGATCCCCGATCCGCGACGTCCTGTAGCTCCGAGGCGGCGCCGGCTGGATCGTGCTGAAGGCGCGCCACCCCCAGAAGGAAGCGGACCTGAATCTGATCCTCGGCCGGCTCTGCGAGCGCCCGCTCGAGGTAGGAACTCGCTCCGTCGAGCGCCCCCGCGATGATCGCCTCCGTGGCAGCCTCGATGAGCTTCCCCACAACCCACTGGTCGCCGTTGGGGGCACAGGCGAGCAGGTGGGGAGCGACCTCGCGCGTGCCTGAGCCCGACTCGGCGAGCACCTCCGCGGCGCGACGGTGGGCGACCGAACGCTCTTCCTCGGCGAGGTCACGGTAGACCGCCTGCCGCACCAGCGGGTGGACGAACTCGATCGGCAGGCCGGGGGCGAGGATCTCCGCCTCGCGCAGGCGGTCGCAAAGCTCGTGGGCGCGGTTCTCATCGAGCTCGGCGAGCTCGGCGGCGTGGTGGAGCTGGGGCGACCCGCCGAGGACCGCGATGGCGCGGGCCAGCGAAACCGCCTCGTCGCCGAAGGGGCCGAGGCGCAAGAGGACGTAGCGGGCGACGCTCTCGGGTCCAAGCGCCTCGATCGCCTCGGCGGCCACCGCGGAGGGTCGGAGTGCATCGGAGCGCAGCGCGCGCACCACTTCGGCCAGGAGGAACGGGTTGCCTGCGGTCGCCCTCGCGCAGGCCGCGGCGAACTCGGCGGCGGGCTGCGCGTCAAACTCATCGGCGATCAGCCGCTCGACCGCCTCGCGGCTGAGCGGCGCCGGGCGGATCACCTCCGCCTCAAGGCGCAGCGGTTCGAGCTCCTCGGGCTCGTGGGGCTCGCCGGTTCGGGCGGCGGCGACCACCGCCGCCCCGGTGTCCTCCAAGCGCCGGGCGAGGTAGTCGAGGAAGCGCAGGGTCTGTGGGTCCGCCCAGTGGAGGTCGTCGACCACCAGGACGACCGGTCGCTCGTCGGCGAGGTTCGCGAGCAGCCAGTAGAGACCGTGGATCGGGGCGAAGGGATCTCCGGCTGGCCCCGTACGCGCGGGGTCAGCGCCGCCGAGCGCCATCAACGCCAGCTCGGCGCTGCCGGCAAGGAGGGTCGAGCGCTCCGTCTCGGAGGCGCGCTCGACCACCGGCTCGAAGAGCTGGCGGGCGATCCCGAACGGCATCTCGCGCTCGAGCTGGCCGCCGCGGGCGCTTCGGACGAGGAGCCCACGCTCGTCGGCAAGGACGGCGGCGGCGGCGAGGAGCGCCGTCTTGCCGATCCCCGCCGGGCCCTCGATCAGCACCATCGAGCCGGCGCCCTCGGCAAGTCGGTCGAGCGCGCCCTCGATCGCCGCAAGCTCGCCCTCGCGCTCGAGGAGCAGGCCGGTAGCCGTGCCCCCGACGATTACCTGCGCTTTCTGTGCCGTCTCCTCAACCCCCTAGGTCGGTGGAGCTTACGCGCCGACGCGGGCTGGAGCAAGAGGAGAAAGAGTAGGGAGGCTCCCCGCTGCGAGGCGGGCTCGTCGCGGCGACCATGCGGCCCATGCACTGGAGAAAATGGATCGTCGTTGCCGCCGCTACGGCGCTGCTCGCGGCCGGCTACTGGTTCGCACTCTCGTGGGCTTATTCCCACTTTTTCTTCATGGGGCCGTGAGGTCTCACTTGAAGCAGAGGGCCTCTCGGGGTCGTGCCGACGCTTCAGGACGTTTCAGATGCCGGTGGGCTCTCGAGGCCCCCCGCAAGCTCCTCCCGTGATGAGATCTCGAGCTTTCCGTAGGCGCTCGAGAGGTGCTTCTCGACCGTCTTCCGGGTGACGAACAGGCGCTGGGCGATCTCGACGGTGGAGAGGCCCTTGGCGGCGAGCTTCGAGGTGCGAAGCAAGTTTGCGGGGCCATGCGGGGAGGTTCGCGGTCACTCTCCGACGCACTTCCGACGCATCGGTTGCTCGTGCGTCGGAGATTGCCCCTGGAAGGCGCGATGGGCTAAGCCGCGAACGCCTCCCGGCACAGGTCGAACGACCGCGTGACGCGCCCTCCGCCCCGGTGACGGCTGCATAGCCCGTGCCAGCGTCAGCACGTCGGACGGCAAGACGTTCAAGTCCAAGCGCGTCCGGTCCGAGAGCTGCTCGAAAGCCCTGCGGATTCTTAGAGCTGCTCTCCCGGGGGCACTGTTCCACGGCGCCGCGCAAAACCGCCGCGCGGGAATAGTCGCTTTGCATGGAAAGCGCGTCAGCAGTCCGAGGTCACGCTCGACGGTTCTCCCTTGACAATGGCCCCACAGCGCGAGAGGATCGGCCGTTCTCGGGGGACCAGAACTGGGTGTACTGCCTTGCTCGCACGACTTCGCGGCCGACTTACGTTCGCCAACGTGACCAGTGTGGTCGCACTGTTCCTGGCGCTTGGACTCGGCACGGCCTACGCGCTCGAAAAGAACAGCGTCCGCTCGACGCACATCGTCAACGGCGAGGTCAAAGGCAAGGACCTTGCCACTGACGCGGTTCCGGCAAATGGCACCGGAAGCGAGGGCTCGTCGAAGCTGGCGACCGACTCCGTGGACTTCAACGAGGTCGCGACGAACGCGATCGGCAGCGTGCAGCTGCGAACAGGCTCCGTCGGCGCCGACGAGGTGGACGAGTCCGACGTGCCCGGGATAGCGCAGACCGTAACCGCGACCAAGACTGGGACGGGCCGCACCAGCGCATTGGTCAGCAATGGTCCGCTCAGTGTCGAGGGGTCATGCTCGCGATCAACTACAGGGTTCCGCGCGGAACTGTTTGCGGAGAGCTCGACGGACAATGCGGCTTTCTCCGCGAGCGGACCGAACGTCACATCAACTTGGACTTTCGGACCGAATCACGCGAACACTCCGATCCTTTACCAGCCCGATTCGGAGCCCAGGGGTGCAACCTTTCAAATGATCTCAGCAGCGGGGCACGTGCTCGCGGGCCAGGCAACGCTACGGAGCACAGCTACCGGCTGCGAGTTCTTTGTCAGCGTTCACAGGAACTGATCACGACAGCGGTTAGTTCCTTCTAGCCGCCTTGGACGAAAAGCAGCTACCGACCGCCCCGATCTCGAGAAGCCCCGCCCACGCAGGTCCCAGCTAGTACCCCACGCCGGTCTTTACCTGCGCGCGCTCCTTCTCGCTCACGCCACCCTTCTTTTGTAGCGTCTCACAGGCCTCGGCGATGTCGTCTGCGAGCGTGTGCACTAGGGCGTGGCTGAGGTTCAGCTTGACCAGGGCGCGCAGCATCGTCACGTGGTCGGCTTTCGGCGGCATCGCGTAGGCGGGCAGCATCCAGCCGCGCTCGGCGGCGACCTGCCAGGCGATATCGAACTCGTCGTAGGGAACCTCCTGGGCCAGGTTGAAGGCCACCAGTGGGAGTTGATCCTTGCCGTCTCCGATCAGCTGGAACGGCCCGACCTCGGAGATCTTCTCGGCGAGGAACTGCGCGTTCGCCTGCATGATCTTCATGACACGGGTGTATCCGGCGTGGCCGAACCGGATCAGGGTGTAGTACTGGGCGAGCACCATCGCCGACCCGGTCGAGAAGTTGAGCGTGAACGTCTCGTCCGTCTTGCCGAGGTAGTTCTCGAGGAATACGAGATCGTCGGCAAGATCAGTCTTGCCGCGGAAGATCAGCCAGCCAATCCCCGGATACACGAGCCCGTACTTGTGGCCGGAAACGTTGATCGAGCGGACCTGCTCGAGGCGGAAGTCCCACTCATAATCGGGGTAGAGGAACGGCCAGACGAATCCGCCGCTGGCGCCGTCCACATGCAGGGGCACGTCAAGGCCTCGCGCATCGCGGATCTCGACCAGGAGCTTGTTGATTCCGACGATGTCGTCGGCGTGACCCGTGAACGTCGTCCCCAAAACGGCCGCCACGCCGATGGTGTTCTCGTCGATGTGCGGCTCGATGTCCTCGGGGCCAATCGTGTACTTGTCGGGTTGAAGCGGGACGATCCTCGGCTCCACGTCGAAGTACCGGCAGAACTTCTCCCAGACCACGTGGACATCGCCGCCGAAGACCAGGTTTGGCCGATCGGTGGCCTCGCCGGCAGCTTCGCGGCGCTGCCGCCACTTCCATTTGAGTGAGAGCGCGCCCAGCATGATCGCCTCGGACGAGCCCTGGGTGCGCGCACCAGTCGTCTCACCGGGCGCATGGAAGAGGTTTGCGAGCATCCGGATACAGCGCTGTTCGATCTCGGCGGTTTGCGGATACTCCGCGTGATCGATGAAATTGCGGTGGAGGTTGGCGGCGATCAGCTGCTGCGCCTCCGGCTCCATCCAGGTCGTCACGAAGGTGGCGAGGTTCCGCTCCGGGATACCGTCGAGAACGAGATCCTCCCCGATCAGTCGCATCGCCTCGACCGGCTCCATACCTAAGGCGGGCAGCGCGTTGTCAGGGGCGTCCTCGAGAAGAAACTGGTGGCTCAGGCGTCGCGGCGCCGGTGTGGCTTGATCATCCATCGCCCGCACGCTACGCCCTTGGGTCCGGGCCGTCTTTCCGATGGCCTAGCCCTTGGGGCTGGGCGGGTCGTTCAGAGGCGGCAACGCGTCTTCGGACTCGAGGCCAATGTTCGGGATCAGCCGGTCGAGCCAGCCCGGCAGCCACCAGTTGGCGCGACCGAGGATCACCATTGCGGCAGGGACGAGGAGACAGCGCACGATGGTCGCGTCGACTGCGATCGCCACGGCGAGCCCGACGCCGAACTGCTTGACCGTGGGATCTCCGTTGAGGATGAAGCTCGAGAACACGGCGACCATGATCAGCGCGGCGGAGGTGATCACCCGAGCGCTCGACGCCAGACCGTGCACCACCGCGAGCCTGTTGTCGTTCTTCTCTCGCCAGACCTCCCCGATCCTGGAGACCAGAAACACCTGGTAGTCCATCGAGAGGCCGAAGAGCACCGCGAACATGAGGAGGGGGACGAACGAGACGATCGGAACCGTCGCATCGAGGCCGATCAGGGACTCTCCCCATCCCTTCTCGAAGACGGCGACCAGGACGCCATATGCCGCGGCGACCGACAGCAGGTTCATCAACGCCGCGGTGATCGGCACGACGATCGACCGGAAGGCGAGCATCAGGAGCACGAAGCTGAGTCCGACTACCACCGCGATCACGAGCGCGAGGCGATCGGAGATCCGATCGGCCAAGTCCACGTAAGCCGCGGTGCTCCCGCCGATGTCGGCCGTCGCGCCGCCCTGCTCTGCGGCGGGGATGACGTCGTCGCGCAGGCGCCGGATCGTGTCCTCGGTTGTTGCCGACGAGGGCGCCGAGGTCGGGATCGCCGACATCACGGCACCCGATCCGGAGTCGGACACGGACGGCAGCGAAACCGAATCCACCCCCTTGTCCTTCCCGATTTTCTTGCGCAACTTCGCCAGGCGTGGATCGGAGGCGGTCGATTTGAGGAACCGCTCCTGCTGGTTGAGCTTCTTCTGCTTCTTGGCAGACGGAGCCTCCGAGGCAACCTGCGCCGTCGCCTGTTCTGAGGCCTCCTGCTGGGCCTGCGCTTGGGCTTGGTCTGACGGCACGCCCTCGGCGATCAGCTCCTGGGTCAGCGCCGGCACCTGCGCCTGCGCCTGTTGCTGGGCGCTGTTTTCGGCCTGTTGCTGTTGGTCGGCCTGTTCCTGTTCGAATTGGTCAAGGCCCTTCTTGTCGGCCTTCGCCGGCGGGTCGAGACTGACCGCGACGAGCAGGGGACCATTCGCGCCCGCGCCGAATGAGTTCGTCAGGAGGTCGTATGACTGCCGCGCGGTCGTCGATTCAGGCAGTTGGCCCACGTCTTGCTGGCCGAGCGTCATGTCCTTGAGCGGAAGTGCCAGCACTACAAGCAGAACGACCGCGACGAACAACGCGGGCCAAGGGTGTCTCGAAACGCCGTCCGCCCACCGCGCCCAGCCGTGTGGATGGTCGTCCTCATGGCGGTGGCCGCCGCCGATCGGGACTCTCAGAGAATGGATCTTCGGCCCCAGGACCGCGAGGAGCGCCGGGAGCAACGTCAACGCTCCCGCCACCGCCACCGCGACGACAATCGCCGCGGAGTATCCGAGCGCACTGACAATCGGAATGTCCGCGAGCGCTAGCGAGCACAGCGCGATTACGACGGTGCCGCCGGCGAACGCCACCGCGCTGCCCGACGTTGCGCAGGATCGCGCTATCGCCTCCTCGGTGGACAGGCCGTCGGCAAGGCGCGTCTTGTAGCGCGTGACCAAAAAGAGCGCGTAGTCAATTCCGACGCCGAGCCCAATCATCGTTCCCAGGGTCGGCGCAATGGAGGGAATCTCCATCGCGTGCCCGAGCAGGCCGATCACGCTGAGGCCCGCGAGCAGGCCGATGATCGCCGTCGAGATCGGCATCATCATCGCCACGGCGGTGCCGAACGCGAGCGTGAGGATGATGATCGCGGCCGCAAGTCCGATCGCCTCGCTCGCGTGGGTGCTGGGCCTCGAGACCTCCTGCCCGAGGTAGCCACCGGCTTCCACCTGGATCCCTGCTTTCACCGCGGGATCGGCGGCGGCGATGATCGCGTCGGCTTCGTCCTCATCCAGATCTCCAGGCGAGACCCCGAGAGTCACGGCGATGTATGCCGTCTGCTTGTCCTTCGAGAGATTTGACGAGGCCTTCGAGGACAGGGGGCTGAGGACCGAATTGACGCCGTCCGCTCCCTTGAGCGATTGGACGGTGTCCTCGACAGCTTTCTTGTTCTCACCGCTGTCGAGGCTGCCATTCGAGACGTGAAGGACGATCGGAACGCTGCCGTTGGCGCGATCGGGAAGATCCGATTGAAGAATGTTCGTGGCGTTCGTCGAGTCGGTACCGGGCAGCGTGAGGTCGTCGCTGGTCGGCTCGCCCGAAATGCGGGCTATGGTGACGACCGCGATCACGACGAGCAGCCAGAGCGCGATGACACTCTTGCGGCGGCGGGCGCATCCGAGTCCGAGCTTGTAGAGCAATCCACTCACCCGGCCACTCTCCCTATCACGCGTCCAAGCACGAAACCTCCCTCTAGAAGGGTCGGTTTGGGATGCTATAGGTGCAGGGTCAGCCCAGCCCGCGTCCACTCCTCGCGCGCGTCCTTCGGTGGGCCATAGAGCACTTGCGCGTAGGTGCCTAGCCGCGTGATCCGGGGGTACGGAGAAATGGTGAGCCCTGCCTTGGAGAGCACTCGCGCGGTCGATCTGACTGAGCGGGCCGACGCCCCGGCCCGTACCTGGGTCGCCGACGGAGCTGACGTTGGCCAGGCCGATGAGCGTCTGATGTGTCGCGTGCAGGCCAACGACAGCCAGGCCTTCGACGAGCTCTATGGGCGGCATTTCGGTGCGGCCCTTGCCGTGGCCCGTTCGATCTGCCACAGCCGGGGGCTCGCCGAGGAGGCAGTGCAGGACGGGTTCCTCTCGATCTGGCATGCTCGGGACACCTATCGCCCGCCGGGCAGTGCCTCGTTTCGTGGCTGGGCGATGGAGATCGTCCGGAATCGCACGATCGACGCCCAGCGTCGCCGGATGGCTGCCAAACGCCCGCAGACGGTTGAGATCCCAGCCGCGCGCGAGATCGACTCGCTCGCCGCCTCACCGCTCGATCAGGTGATCGACCGCGATCGGTCCGACGTCCTGCGCGAATCGATGGAACGAATTCCCGACGCCCAGGCCGACGTGATCAGGCTCGCGTTCTTCGGCGCGATGACCCACGCCGAGATCGCCGAGCAATTCTCGCTCCCCGTCGGAACCGTGAAGGGGCGGATGCGCCTCGGTCTGGAGAAGCTGCGGCGAGATCTCCCGGCCGACCTCTAGAAGGTGGGCGCAATCGTTCAGCCATCCGCTCGGGACTGATCCGAACTACGTCCCAGGCCAGCCCCGCTCGTTCGAGCAGAGAGATCAGCCGCGCGGAGGGATCGAGCTGGTGACGCCCGAGGCCGTGGCGGGCCGAGGTGGGGAACGCATGATGGTTGTTGTGCCAGGCCTCGCCGAAGGTCGGGATCGCGAGCTTGGTGGCCGAGTCGCCGATTGCAAGCGCCGCCCGAACCCAGGGCCGCGTCTTGAAGCTCCGATGCGTGAACAGGCGGTGGAAGCCCACCCCGATCCCCACGACCGTGATCGTGTAGGTGAGCGCCAGGATCAGCATGTCCGCCGGGTGCAGGACACCGCCCCAGCTGAACACGACGCCCAGCACCAGCATGACCGCCGGGACGGCGACCACCGTGATGGTGGCGAGCCGATCGATCACCGGATACTGCACGTCGCGCACGGTGTTCGTCGCGCTGGCTGTTGTTCCGACCATCGGTTGATGCAACGCGATGCGGATAGGCACGGATCACCATCTATAAGGGTGGAGCTGCAAGCCAAGTCGTGAAAGGGTTGGGCAACCCGTTACCCCAACTCGAGGAGGATCAGATGTCGGAGAGTGTTTACCGGGTCACCGAGGTTGTCGGTGTCAGCGCGGATTCATGGGAGCAGGCTGCGAAGAATGCGGTCGAGGCGGTCGGCGTGTCCGTGCGCGAGCTGCGGATCGCCGAGGTCGTACGTCAGGACGTGACAATCGAGGACGGCAAGATCTCAGGGTTCCGCGTTCGCCTCGGCGTCTCGTTCAAGTACGACAAGGAGTAGGCGCTAGATACCGCCGCGGCCCCCACTCGCGGCGAGCACCGCCCCCTCCGCTTCGCGTCCGGGGGCGGTGCTGTATCGGTAGTCGTCAAGCGGGAAATGCTCCGCGGCGCGGCGCGTCTGCCAGGTCGATGTCGGGCGCACGTACGGTGTATCGCCGTGGTGGTCGAAGTAGTACGAGTTCGCGCTCGCGCAGTTCGAAGTTGCCCAGAGCGACTTTGACATCCGCTTGTAGATCATCGACATGAAGCGATCGGTCGCCTCAGGCGTCACCTCGACCGCCGTCGCCTCGCGTTCCCGCGCCTCGGAGATCACCCGCACGATGTGGCGGGCTGCCGTCTGCGCCAGGGAGTGGTAGGCGCCGCCCGTCCACGAGTACGGCCCGAAGACCATGAAATGGTTTGGCAGGCCCGGCATCGAGATTCCCTCGTAGCTCGCAAGCCGCTCGTTCGCGTAATGGGTGGCCAGGTCGAACCCGTCGCGGCCCCTTACCGGCGTACGGCGGAAGGTCTCGGGGTCGGTGGATAGCCGGAAGCCCGTGGCGAGGATGAGCGCGTCCACGTCTCGCTCCGTTCCGTCGGCGCAGAGCACTCCGGTCGGCGTGATTCTCTCGATCGGATCGGTGATCAGCTCGACGTTTTCGCGGTTGTACGTGCGCAGGTACTTGCCGGAGATGCTCGGGCGCTTGCAACCGAACCCGTACTTCGGTGTCAGCTTCTTCCGCAGCTCGGGGTCGCGCACCGACCTGCGTACCCAGCGCCTGCACTGGTCTTCCGTGCGGTTGACGGCAAACGGCCAGCGTCCGTAATTGACGACCTGGAAGATGATGATGAACTCGGTGATCACTCCGGCGATCGTGTTGACGAGCCGCTGCAGGCCTGGGACTCGCCTGAATGCGGTCTTGAGCCAGCCGGGAATCTTCGGGTTGGGCAAAGGGGCTACCCAGATCGGCGTGCGCTGGTAGACGTCCAAGTTCGCGACCGATTGCGCGATCTCGGGAATGATTTGCACCGCGCTCGCGCCGGTTCCGACGATCGCAACCCGCTTGCCGGAGAGGTCGTACTCGTGGTCCCAGCGCTGGGAGAGGATCACCTTGCCCTCGAAGTCCGCGAGGCCCTCGATCTGCGGATCGCGAGGTTCGACGAAAACCCCAATCGCGCTGACAACGTGACGCGCCGTCAGCTCCTCGCCCGCGACATCGAGCCGCCAGAGGTGACGGTCCGAGTCCCATTCGCGCGAGCGGACGTCGGCGCCGTAGCGGATGTGCGGGCGCAGGCCCTGGTTGTCGGCGAAGTCGTCGATGTAGGCCTTGACCTCCGCCCCCTTCGCGAAGGCACGGGACCAGTCGGGCTTCATCGCATAGGTGAATTGGTAGGCGAAGCTGGGGACATCGACGCCAACCCCGGGATAGGTGTTGTCGCGCCAGGTGCCGCCGATGTCGTCGGCGCGCTCGAGCATCACGAAATCGGTCATGCCGGCGTGGCGCAGTGCCGCGCCCATGCCGAGGCCGCCGAAACCGGCGCCGATGATCGCGACCTCATGGTCGGGCTTCATGGGGCCGGCACCACGGAGCGGGGTGGGGTGGATGTGGACGGGACAGAATCCGGTAGCGGTGTGGGCTTGACGCCCGGCGTCGCTCGCGCTACGCGCAGAAGGCAGTAGGCCGCGCCCATCAGGAGCGCGAGAACCATCGCGGCGACCCCGAGACTGAACGCGGTCGTCGCCCAGTCGGGCACGTCGGAGCGGCGCTCGCGCTGGAGGAACTCGCGGTCGCTAACGAACGCGCGCTCGAACGCAGCGGGAGCGGAAATCTCGCTCACCGGGATCGCCGAATCGGCCGGTGCGAATATTGGAATCGCGCCCATCTCGTGGCCGCGCTGGACCCGGATCGCGGTCTTCCAGGTGCCGCCGACCGGGAGCGGCGGGGTGGCGAACGTGCCCGGTGCGGTCTCGCGCAATTCCTCGACGCGCAGCGGCTCACCACCCTGCCACGCGATCGCGTAGAGCCAGTCAGGATCGGAGGCGGCGGCGGGTGGGTCGAAGCGCACCGTCGCGACCGCTTCGCGGGGCCCGCTGCCGGGCACGTCCGCGAGCGTTACCTCGGCACTGCCCTGGGGCGTCGTCGTAAAGCCGAGGTAGACGAGGACAGCTGCCAGAGTCGCCAGCGAGGCCGTCACGGCGGCCTGGGCGCGGCGACCCAGCATCTCGCCGTTCATCAGCATCCCGCTGCCAAGAAACGCACCAATCACGCCTCCCGCGAGGCCGACCAGCGTTGCGGCGATAACTGCCTCATCGAGCATCTGGGCCGGCCAGGGAAGCGGCATCCACAGGTGGCTCCACGCGTACTCAGCGAGAACACCCAAAGTGCCGACGGCCAGGCCCACCGCGAGACCGAAGCGATACGGCTTGTCGCGCGGCTCGTCGGCGAAGGCCCAGAGCGCGATCAACTCGACGGCCACCGCCTCGGCCACGTACGCCGGGAAGTGGGCGATCGCCTCGTCGAAGCCAACGCCGATGATCAGTGTGCTCACACCCCGGACGAGCAGGAAGAAGGCCACCGCGCCAAGCGCTGAGCCCCGGCCGGCGACCAGTCGCACCATCGTCAGCGCAACTCCGGCCGCGAAGGCGATCAGGACCGGGTGGTAGAGCAGCCGGAACTGCGGCACCCCGTAGTCGAACTCGCCCTGGAAGATCGAGATCGCCGCGAGCATGCCGCCGCCGGCGACCGTCATCTGGAAGCGACCCGAGGCGAGCAGCCCGAAGCCGCGCTCAACGATCGTCGGCAACCGGAAGCCGAATGGATCCTTGGCGAGCGGCTCGTCGGTCGTTGACCGGCGGGCGAGCCGGCCCTCGGTCAAGAGCACCACAATCCCGAGCACCGAAGCGACGGCGCCCGACATCATCATCAGGTGGGTCGAGCCCCAGAGGGTCACGTCCTGGCCGAAGAGACGATGCGAAACGTCGTCGAGCGGAAAGCCCATCAGGGCGAACGACGAAGCGCAGAGCACCAGCACCCCGCCGATCGGGGCGTACCAGTCGCCGGTGATCCTCACCGCGGCGGGACTCGGCCGCTCGCCGGGCTTCGGCATCACACAGGCGAGCCACCCGGCGGCGAAGATACCGAACAGGCCGCCCAGCAGCAGGTAGTGGGAGGGGTTTGCGAGAGGCCCCGCGTCGCGGCCGTCGTTGATGTGGAGGGACTCGTCCCAGGCGAGGCCGAACAGGGCGGGGAGGAGGGTGACGAGGGCGATGAACGCCGGTACGCCCGCCCATCCGGGCAGGTTGCCCCCGACGCGACGGGTAACGCGGTCCGCCCAGCCCAGCAGGCCGACCCGCCCGCTGCGATGGCCGAGACCGATGTAGAGCAGCACGGCGGTGAGCACGAGCGCGCCACCCGTCGCAAGGACCACTTGAAAGATCTCTGCGCCTGCCGCGGGAGGGGAACCGGACACGTTCATAACACCACCTACCTCCGGGGATCCTACGGATCGGTAACAATGCACCTGATGCGCACGATATCACCCTCAACCGATGTAACATCAAATCATGGCAAGTAGCGGATCCCTGGCAGGTCGGACGGTTGTGATCACCGGTTCCGGCTCCGGCATCGGACGTGCGCTTGCGCAGCGATTCGCCGCTCAGGGCTGCCCCGTCGCGATCAGCGACGTTAATCCCGACGGCCTGGCCGAGACCGTCGCCTCGATCGAGGGCCCCGTGCTCCGCGAGAAGCTGGACGTGCGCGATCGCCATGCCCAGATGGCCTGGGCAGCGCAGGTCCGCGAGTGGGCGCCTGCACCCATCGGGGCGCTGATCAACAACGCGGGCGTGACCGTGATGCAGCGCGCCGCCGACGGCTCGCCCGAGGACGACGAGTGGTGCTTCGACGTCAACTTCTGGGGGGTGGTGCACGGAACCCGCGCCTTCCTGCCGATCCTGCTCGAACAGGACTCCGGCACGATCGCCAACGTCTCCAGCATCTTTGGGCTGATCGGCTGGCCGACCCAGTCCGCCTACTGCGCATCGAAGTTCGCCGTGCGCGGCTACACCGAGTCGCTGCGCCACGAGCTCGAGGAAACCGGCGTCCACGCCGTCGCCATCCATCCGGGCGGGATCAACACCAACATCGCGGAGAACTCTCGCTTCCATGTGGACGACCTCGGTCGTACCGACCGCGAGGAGATCGAAAAGGAATTCCGTAAGGTCGCGCGCACCTCCCCGGAGAAGGCGGCGAAGACGATCCAGAAGGGGATCGAGCGCGGGAGCAAACGGATCCTGATCGGACCCGACGCGTGGGCACTCGCGGGTCTGTTGCGCTCGGCACCGGTGCGCTACCGCTCGGTGATCAAGGCTCTCGAGCCGATCGTGCGGCGCTGAGCCCTAGGGTTGGCGCCGGGCCGCGCAGCCAAATCGCGCTCGTAACCTTCGCTCTCGCCCCAGGTCATCGATTCCGCTCTACCCCGGTCGCTAGCGTGGGGCGGATGCGTGATCCACTGGGACTGAACGAGCGAGCCTTCGCGATCTGGTACCCGCGCATGGTCGCTCGCTCCGAGCGCGCCGGGCAGGCCGACACGAGGCGCGAGCTGCTCGCCGACGCAAGCGGCCGCACGCTGGAGATCGGGCCGGGCAACGGCTTCAACCTCCAGCACTACACCGCGGCGGTGACAGAGCTCGTCCTCTGCGAACCGAGCCCGCACATGCGCGGTCAACTGCGCAGAACGCTGGAGGATGATCCGCCGCCGGTCGGAACCTGGGAGATCGCCGAGGCGGTTGGTGAGGAGCTCCCGTTCGACGACTCGAGCTTCGACACGGTGGTCGCGACCTTCGTGCTCTGTTCGACGCCAGACCCAGCGCTCGCGCTGCGCGAACTCGCGCGGGTGCTGAAGCCCGGTGGTCGCTACCACTTTCTCGAGCACGTCCATCGGGGGGAGGGGACGATGCTCGGACGATTCCAGGATTTGATCGAGATCCCGCACCGCTATGTCGCTGCGGGTTGCCACCCGAACCGGCGCACCGAGCGCCTGCTGGCCGAGTCGCCTTTTGAGGTCAAGCGCATGCAACACCTCGACATGCCGCGCTCGGCGCCGAGCGTGCGCCCCAACATCGCCGGCGTCGCGGAAGTCGCTGCCTAGGATGTCGCTGATGACGAGCGCGACGGCAGCCCCGACCGATCTCTACTTGATCCCGCAAGAGCTCCAGGACTTCCGCGATCTCGTTCGCCGCATCTCCGACGAGCAGGTGGGGCCTCGCGCGGCCGAGATCGACCAGTCCGACGAGTACCCGTGGGACCTGCGCAAGCTGCTGGGCGAGCAGGACATCCTCGGCCTGCCCTTCGCCGAGGAGTTCGGCGGCATGGGCACCGGCACGGTGATGCTGCAGATGGCGGTCGAGGAGCTGGCCCGCAACTCCGCTGCGGTCGCCCTGATCCTGATGGTGCAGGAGCTGGGCACCCTGCCGATCCAGCTGTTCGGATCGGACGATCTCAAGCAGCGCTACCTACCCCGCTGCGCCAGCGGCGAGATCTCGCCGGCGTTCTGCCTGTCCGAGCCCGATGCCGGATCCGACCCGGGGGCGATGCGCACCACCGCCGTCCAGGACGGCGACGACTGGGTGATCAACGGCACGAAGAACTGGATCACCAACGCCGGCGTCGCCGATTTTTACGTCGTTTTCGCGGTCACCGACCGGGAGAACCGCCGGATCACCGCGTTTGTCGTCGACAAGGACTCCCAGGGCTTCTCCGTGCCGAAATACGAGCACAAGATGGGCATCCACGGCTCGCCGACGGGGCAGCCCGTCTTCGAGGACGTTCGGGTGCCGGCCGAAAATGTCATTGGCGAGGTGGGTAGGGGCCTCTCCGTCGCGCTCGGCACACTGGAACGCACCCGCCTTGGCGCCGCCGCCCAGGCCGTCGGGATCGCCCAGGGCGCCACCGACTACGCGAACGAGTACGCCAAGGAGCGCACCGCGTTCGGCAACCCGATCAACCAGCTGCAGGGCATCCAGTTCAAGCTCGCCGACATGCAGACCAAGACGGCCGCCGCTCGCGAGCTGCTCTACAAGGCGTGCGCGATGGCCGACCGCAACGACCCCCAGCTCGGCATGTACACCTCGATGGCGAAACTGTTCGCGTCGGACGCAGCGATGGAGGTGACGGTGGAAGCCGTCCAGGTGCTGGGCGGCTACGGATACGTGAACGAATACCCGGTCGAACGCATGATGCGCGATGCCAAGATCACCCAGATCTACGAGGGCACGAACGAGATCCAGCGGGTCGTCATCGCCCGCCACATGCGCTAGCCGGCCGGGCTTACGCCCTCGCGATCAGGTAGGTGGCCTCCTCGCTCATCGACACCGAGCCGTCCTCGGCCGCAAACCGTCCGATCACTGCGGTGAGAGCATCCCGCAACTTGTCCTCGCCCATGGCCGCGGCGGCCCGCACGAAGGGTGGCGCAGCCATGTGGCCCCGCAGCAGCGTCTCCTGGTCGGGGTAATACTTGGTGTAGGGCAGGTATCCGACCTCCTTGGGCTCGAGTCCGGCTTCCCTTGCCAACGCTTCCAGCCGTCCTTCCGCGTGGATCGGCTGATCGTCGCTCGAGGGTGTGGAGTCCGGCGCGGATTGGCCGGCAAAAAAGTCTGAAATCACGGTGAAGATCTCGGTTGTCTGACAGCGCTCGGGCCGGCCGAAGGCGGTCGTCGCCACGGTTCCGCCCGAGCGAGCAACCCGCCGCGCCTCGCGCAATGCGGCGACGACATCGTCGGCCAGAAAGAACGAGTTGAACCCGGTCACCAGGTCGAAACTGTCGTCCGACCACGGTAGCGCCAGCATGTCTCCGGTCTGGACGTCTGCCTCCCAGACCCGATCCTGGGCGATCGCGGCGAACTCGGGCGTTCCGTCGAGCCCCGCGCACCTCGCACCAAGATCAGCGGCCATCCTCAAAAAGCGCCCGGCGCCGCAACCGACGTCGAGGACGTCGAAGTCGTCATCGACGGGAACCGAGCGCAGGATGTGACGGTAGATGCCGATCCCCCAGCCGTTCCAGCCCTCCATCACGTCGGCCCAGTCCTCGGCTCGCTTCGACCAGAGCCCACCCTGCGGCGGCGCTGCGGATTCGGTGGTCACGTCTCCTCCTCGATCAGAGTTGAGCCAGCCCGGGTAACCCCCCGGTCACACGGTGCGGATTGATACCACGCTGTTCGGGCGCTTGTCGGTGGGAGCTTCGGGCAGAGGCGCACACCCGCGGGCGTGGCTACTGGGCCGGAGGGGCGTCGAAGGGACTACTTGATAAACAGGATCTCGGAGTACTTCGGCAGGGGCCAGAGATCGTCGGCGACGACCTTCTCCAGCGCATCGGCCGCCTGGCGGACCTTGTCCATCGCGGCGATCTGCTTGTCGCGCGCGTACTCGGCGAGCTCCAGGCCCTCGATGCCACTCGGGTAGTCGCTGCCGTTGGCGGCGTTCAGGGCACCGATCGCGGCGACCAGCGCCTCGACCAATGGCTTGACCTCGCCCTCGAGCGAGCCAATGCCGGCGTCGTCGATCAGCTCGAGGTAGCGAAGCCCTGCCGGAACCAGCTGAGTGCGGGCGATCGCCTCGGTCGTCTCGGCCTCGATGTTGGCTCGCGTCACGTACTGCTCGGTCCAAACCTCGTAACGCGACTCGAGCTCGCGCTGGGAGAGCACGTCGTACTTTCCGAATGTCGACACCGTCTGCTCGGAGACGACCTCGGGCAGCGCGTCGGGCGTCGTGCGCAGGTTCTTCAACCCGCGTTGCTCCGCCTCGGCGTGCCACGCCTCGTCGTAGTTGTCGCCGCCGAAGCAGATGGCCTTGTTCTCGGCGTACGTCTCGCCGATCACTGCTGCGAGCGCCGCCGCGCCGCCGCCCTTCTCCTCGACCGCGTCGGCCAGTTCGTCGATCGCCTCGGCGGCAATCGTGTTCAGCACGGTGTTGGGAAACGCGAGCGACATGCTCGATCCGAGCGCACGGAACTCGAACTTGTTGCCGGTGAACGCGAACGGCGAGGTGCGGTTGCGGTCGCCGCCGTGCATCGGGAGCGTCGGCAGCGCCGACGCTCCCAGCTCGAGCGAGGTGGCGGGTGTGTTCGGATCGCCCTCGCCGGTCGAAAGCGCCTCGTAGACCTTCTCCAGCTCGGCGCCGAGGAAGATCGAGATGATCGCCGGCGGCGCCTCGTTGGCGCCGAGCCGGTGGTCCTGGCCGATGTTCGCGACCGATGCCCGCAGCAGGCCCTGGTGCTTGTTGACGGCCTTGATCACCGCCGCGCAGAAGAACAGAAAGCTCGTGTTCTCCGCGGGAGTGTCGCCAGGTTCCATCAGGTTGTGCCCCGAGTCGGTGCCCATCGACCAGTTGTTGTGCTTGCCCGATCCGTTGACGCCGGCGAACGGCTTCTCGTGGAGCAGGCAGACCAGGCCGTAGCGGCGGGCCACCGACTGCAGGACCTGCATGGTCAGCTGCTGGTGGTCCGAGCCGACGTTCGAGTTCTCGAACATGGGCGCGATCTCATACTGGTTCGGCGCGACCTCGTTGTGACGGGTCTTCACCGGGATCCCGAGCTTCGCCATCTCGGTTTCGGCGTCCAGCATGCAGGCCAGGATCCGCTCGGGGATGGCGCCGAAATAGTGGTCGTCGAGCTCGTGACCCTTCGGCGGCTTCGCGCCGAAGAGCGTCCGGCCCGTGGTGACCAGGTCCGAGCGCTCGAAGTAGTACTGCTCGTCGATCAGGAAGTACTCCTGCTCGGGCCCGACGGTCGTGAAGACGCGCTGGCTCTCGGTGTCACCGAGGATGCGCAGCGCGCGCACGGCCGACTTCGAGAGCGCGTCCATCGAGCGCAGCAGCGGGATCTTGCCGTCGAGCGCCTCACCCGTCCACGACGCGAACGCCGTCGGGATGCAGAGCAAGGCCCCGTTCGGGTTCTCGATGATGAACGCGGGGCTCGTCGGGTCCCAGGCGGTGTATCCGCGGGCCTCGAAGGTCGCGCGGATACCGCCGGTGGGAAACGAGGATGCGTCAGGCTCGCCCTGGATCAGCTCGGTGCCGCGAAACTTCGCGATCGCGGTGCCGTCCCCGACTGGGTCGAAGAACGAGTCGTGCTTCTCCGCCGTCAGCCCGGTAAGGGGCTGGAAGACGTGCGTGAAGTGCGTCGCGCCACGCTCCAGGGCCCAATCCTTCATCGCCTCCGCGATCTCGTCGGCAAGCGACGGATCAAGAGCCTGGCCCTCGTCGAGGACAGCCTGGAGCTTGCGGTAGGTGTCCTTGGCGAGCCGGTCCTTCTGGACTTCGGGCCCGAAGACGTTGGCGCCGAACGGATAGGCGCCGGACTCCGCTAGGTCGAGGGTTCCCAGAGCCTCCCCGTTGGGGCTCCACTTTGCGGCGGTGACGTTCTGCTGACGGACGCGGGTCATGGTGTTGGTCTAAGCCTCCTGAGCGTAGGCGAGCGCGCCCGTGGGGACGCGCCGAATCACGGATGGATTGATCGAAAGAGCTGATGCGCAGCCTAGTAGCCCAGGCTCGAATGATGGTTGTCCGTCTGTCCAAATTCGTCCTGGTCTACGGTGTCCCGGTGGAGCGCGACGCCGCCACGTCGGCGGTCTTCAAACCCGTCCGGCCCCCGACGACCTTCGAAGAGACCGTCGAGCGGCTGGGAACGGCAATTCGCCTTGGGTTGCTCTCACCCGGGAGCCGCCTACCGCCCGAGCGCGAGCTGGCCGGCGAGCTACGGATCTCGCGCTCGACGCTGCGTGAGGCACTCACGACCCTGGTTCAGAGCGGGCACCTGATTGCCCAGCGTGGCCGGGGCGGAGGTACGTTCGTCAGCGAGACACCGCCGCTGTCGGAGGGCGACGCGTCCGACGCACTCGGCGAAGGCGCCTGGGCCGTGCTCGAGCATCGGATCGCGATCGAGGCCGGCGCCGTGATCCTCGCCTGCGAGCGGGCGGAGCCCGAGGACCTGGAGCGCCTCGATGATCTGGTCGAGCGGATGATGGAGGCGAGTGATTTCGAGGACTATCGCCGGGCTGACATCCGCTTCCACATCGGCGTCGCCGAGGCCGCCCGGTCGCCGCGCTTGGTCGCCGAGATGACCGAGGTCCAGGGCTCGATGAGCGATCTGATCTCCCTCATCGCCCACCCCGACCAGGTGCTGACCCACTCCAACGATCAGCACCGAGCCCTGGTGCGCTTGATTGGGCGCCGCGAACCAACCCGCGCCGTCGGCCTGATGCGCGAGCACATCGAGGGCACCGAGCACATCCTGGCTGGGCTGCTGCCGACCGGGGCCACCTAGGCCCGGATCCGTTCCCCCTTCGGGTCGAAGAGGGGCTCGGACCGGACCTCGCCCTCGATCCAGCTCCCGAACACCTCGACCTCAACGGCGGTGCCGGGTTCCGCGTGCGCCGGAGGCAGGTAGGCGTAGGCGATCGAGTTCTCGACCGTGTAGCCGTAGCCGCCGGTGGTCACGCGACCCTCGACCTCGCCGCCAACGCGGACGGGCTCGTTGCCGAGCGCGACCGATCGTGGGTCTGACAGAACGATGCAGCTGAGAAGCTTCTTCGGGCCGCGCTTCCTCGAGGCGGCCAGCGCCTCGGAGCCGATGAAGTCGCCCTTGTCGGCCTTCACGCAGAAGCCGAGTCGTCCCTCGTAGGGGTTCTCGTCCGGGGTGATGTCGGCACCCCATACGCGGTAGCCCTTCTCGAGTCGAAGTGAGTCGATCGCCCGGTAGCCGCCGGCGAGCAGTCCGTGCGGCTCGCCCGCTTCCCACAGCGCCCGCCAGAGCCCGGCCCCGTACTCGGTCGGGCAATAGATCTCCCAGCCCAGTTCGCCCACGTAGGTCACCCGCAGGGCCCGCACCGGCACGTTGCCGATTGTCGTCTCGCGGACCGTCATGTAGGGGAAGGCCGCGTTGCCGAGATCCTGCGGCGTGATCGGTGCGAGCACCTCGCGCGCGCGAGGCCCCCACACGCCGAAACAGGCCCAGCCAGAGGTGACGTCGTGGACCTGCACCGTCCCCGCTTCGGGGCCGCGATCGAGGTTGCGGCGGATCCACTCGCGGTCGTGCGCTCCGAACGCGGTGCCGGTAACGATCTGGAAGCGCTCCTCGGCCAGTCGGGCGACGGTGAAGTCGCACTCGATTCCCCCGCGACCGTTCAGCATTTGCGTGTAGGTGATCTGGCCGACGCCGCGCGCGACCCGGTTGTCGCAGAGGCGCTCGAGTAGATCGCCGGCCCCGGGGCCGGCGATCTCGAACTTGGCAAACGACGACTCGTCGAAGATCGCAGCCGATTCACGGGTGGCGCGGTGCTCGGCGCCGATCGCCGGCGACCAGTGCTGTCCCGCCCAGCCTCGCGGGCGCAGTGACTCGTCGCCGGCAGCGGCGTTTCGCTCGTACCAGTTGACCCGCTCCCAGCCCGACTTCTCACCAAAAGCCGCATCGTGGCCCCGATGCCACTCGTTCGCGGCCGAGGTGCGAAGGGGCCTACCCGCCTGGCGTTCGTGATTGGGGTAGCGGATGTCGTAGTAGCTCTCGTATGTCTCACGGATACGTACGTGGGTGTAGGCGGGCGAGCGGTAGTGCGCGCCGAATCGACGCACGTCCATGTGCCAGAGGTCGAGCGAGGGCTCCCCCCCCGATATCCACTCCGCCATCACCTTCCCGATTCCGCCGGCGCCCGCGAGGCCGTGCGCACAGAATCCAGCTGCGACGAACAAGCCGTTCACTTCGGTTTCGCCAAGGCAGAACTCGTTGTCGGGGGTGAAAGCTTCCGGGCCGTTGATCAGGCGCGTCACCTTGATCTCGTCCATTACCGGAACGCGGCGCTTGGAGTTCTCGGTGATCTCCTCGAAGCGCTCCCACTCGTCTTCGAGCAGACGGCCGTTGAAGTCGCCCGGGATCCGCTCGAAGTGTCCGGTGCCATCGGGCATGAACGCGGGCTTGGAGTCGCGCTCGTAGCCGCCCATGACCAGGCCACCGCCGTCCTCGCGAAAGTAAACGAGCAAATCGGGATCGCGGAGGGTGGGGAGGTTGCCCTCGCGCTTTCGGAACGGCTGCGTGACGAGGTACTGATGCGACATCGGGATCACCGGCACCCGCACCCCGGCCAGCCGCCCGATCTCCGCGGCGTACATCCCGGCGGCGTTGACCACGACCTCGCACTCGATCGTGCCCTTGTCGGTCACCACTGCGCTCACCCGCCCGCCCGCGGTCTCGATGTCGGTGACCCGGGTGTTCGTGTGGACCTGGCAGCCACCGCGGCGAGCACCGTCGGCGAGCGCAAAGGTGAGCTGAGAGGGATCGAGGTAGCCGTCGGTGGGCAGCCAGGCGGCGCCCAGCACACCATCGGTGGACATCAGCGGGAAGCGAACCTCGGCCTCCTCCGCAGAGATCAGCTCGAGGGGAAGGCCGAAGGTCTTCGCCCAGCCCGCCTGGCGGCGCAGCTCCTCCATTCGCTCCTCGCTGGAGGCGAGGCGGATGCCACCGGACTCAACCCACCCCGGGTCGAACTCCGACTCGTCCGCGAGGCGCCGGTAGAGCTCGACCGAGTGCATCATCATCTTTGTCAGCGAGACTGATCCGCGCAGCTGGCCGACGAGCCCGGCGGAGTGGAAGGTGGAGCCCGAGGTGAGCTGCGAGCGCTCGACGAGGACGACGTCCGCATAGCCCAGCTCGGCCAGGTGGTAGGCGATCGAGACACCGCCGACGCCCCCGCCGACGATCACGCAGCGGGCGCGGTCCGGGAGTTCAGCCCCGAACACGCGCGTCCTCGAGCGCGGCGTCGAAGGCGGGATCCGAGGCGGTCTCGGCCAGGCGGGTGAAGTGCTTGTCTGCGTAGCTGCTGAAGTCGAAGTCCAGCTCGGAGACGACGCTCTGCAGCACGCCCCACATCGCCTCGCGGAAGTCCGACATGAAAGTGAACAAGTGCAGCGTCGCGAGTCGCGTTGCGGACGGGTGCTCGCCGAAGTAGTTCGCCAGTAACCGCTGGCGTGAGCGTTCGTCGAGCTCGTTGTTGACCGCGAAGTTTGCGAGGTCGAAGAAGCGGTCGCCCATGCCGGCGTACTCCCAATCCACAATCCGAACGCACCGGCCGTCCCAGATGAAGTTGGCGGCGAGCAGGTCGTTGTGGCAGGGAACCGGGTCGTGGTCCGGACCGCCGATCGCCGTCTTGATTCGTTCCGCGGAGGCGAGGGCCTGGTCGTAGACGCGAGGCAGCGCGGCGCCACGCCGGCGCGCCAGCTCGCCGTAGCCGCGGACGACCTCGAACGAATCGAAGGTGGCGGGAAGCGCGGCGGCCGCGTGCACGCGTCTCAGCGCGTCGGCCACGTCTTCGAGCGCTCCGGACTCGCGAAGCTCGGCCGCCTTCATCCCGCGTCCCTCGATGAAGCGGGTGATGATGCATTCCGGGTCGTCGAGCATTGCTGCGACCGCGGGCGCGACCCCCACCTCGGCGGCGACCTCGTTCGCCGCTCGCTCCGCCTTGCGGTCGATGCCCAGCAATGAGGTGTCCTTTCCCGGGACCCGGATGACGTATTCAACCCCGCCCATCCGCACCCGGAAATTGCGGTTGGTGATGCCCCCTTCGAGCGCAACAGGCTCGCCCTCCAAATCGCCCAATGCAGGAACGACTTGGCCGACGATTCGGCCAACCTGGTCAGCCAGCTCTTGACGTATGTCCGGTATCGCGCTTATGGTCGCCTCATCCATAGGTTCGGCCTCCACACCTTTTACCGCAAAGCCGGGTCGCGACAAGGGGAGATCGCATGACGAGTCTCGAGCAGATCAGGGACGAGGATGAACGCCAGCTCGCCGAGATGGGGTACAAGCAGGACCTGAAACGGACCTGGAGCGCGTTCAGCAATTTCGCGATCTCGTTCACGATCATCTCGGTCCTCGCCGGCTGCTTCACGACCTACGGACAGGCCTGGAACAACGGTGGCCCGGTCGCCATCTCGTGGGGCTGGCCGCTGATCTCGATCCCGATTTTGATGATCGGATTCTGCATGTCGGAGCTTGTCGCCAAGTTTCCAACGGCGGGCGGCATCTACTGGTGGGCCGCAAGGCTTGGCGGTCCCGTTTGGGGTTGGTTCACCGGCTGGTTCAACCTGCTTGGGCTGATCGGTGTCGTCGCCTCAGTCGTCTATGCAAGCGCGACCTTCATGAACTTCCTCTTCGGCTCGCTGGGCATCGACGTTCTCGGCGTGAACTTCACCGACGGCGAGCATTTCCTCAAGGAGACGTTCCTTCTCTTCGCGATCATCATCACGCTCCACGCGATCCTCAACATCACAAGGACGAACTTTCTCGCCCTGATCAACAACGTGTCCGTCTTCTGGCACGTCGCGGGCGTCGCGGTGATCATCGCGATCCTCATCATCGCCCCCGACGATCACCAGTCCTTTGACTTTGTCTTCACCGAGAGGTTCAACAACTCGGGCTTCAGCGACGGATCGAACTCGACCGGCTTCTTCTGGCTGTATGTCTTGCCGCTGGGCTTCCTGCTCACGCAGTACACGATCACCGGTTTCGACGCCTCCGCCCACGTCTCCGAGGAGACGCATGGTGCGTCGAGATCAGCCGCGCGGGGCGTCTGGCAGTCGATCTTCTATTCAGCCGTGATCGGCTGGTTCGTGTTGCTTGCAATCACGTTTGCGGCGACGAACGTCGACTTCGTCAACGACCCGGAGAACGGCTTCGGCATCGGCTCAGCCCTCTCGATCCTCAACTCTTCGCTCGGTGAGACCGCGTTCGAGACGGTGCTGGCGATATCGACGATCGGGCAGCTCTTCTGCGGTGCGGCCTGCCTGACCAGCGCCTCGCGAATGTGTTTCGCTTTCTCCCGCGACCGCGGCCTTCCCGGCTCGACGGCGCTCTCCAAGGTGAACTCGAAGGGCGTGCCGCGGAACGCCGTGCTGGCGATGGCGGCGCTCTCGCTTCTCGTCACAATTCCGGCGCTGAAAGGCGACGAGGCAGGCTTCCCCTTCGCCTTCTTCGCCGTCGTGTCGATTGCGGTCATCGGGCTCTACATCGCCTACGTGATTCCGATCTACCTGCGCTGGCGTATGGGCAGCGCTTTCGAGCAATCGCCGGCGTGGAACCTGGGCTCGAAGTGGCGGTGGATGAACCCGCTGGCCGTCATCTGGGTCGCGATCATCACGGTGATCTTTTCACTCCCCTTCACGCCCCTGGCGGTGCCATGGGACGAGACGTTCGACGCTCGCTACCTGAACTATGCGCCGGTCACCGTGGGCCTGGTGATCATCATCGTCGGAATCTGGTGGAAGGCCAGTGCCCACAAGCACTTCACCGGTCAAACCCGCAACATCGATATCGATGAGGCGCTCGGCACCGGTGGCGACCCGCCCGCGCCGGGGGCGTAACGTGCTCTGGGCGTGACGCTCGACCAGCTGCAGAAAGCGGTCGCGGATGGCACGGTCGACACCGTGTTGCTCGCGATCGCCGATATGGAGGGGCGACTCCAGGGCAAGCGCCTGACGGCCTCGCACTTTCTGGCCGAGGTCGCCGAGCACGGCGCCGAAGGTTGCAACTACCTGCTGGCCGTTGACGTGGACATGGACACGGTGTCGGGTTACGCGATGGCGAGCTGGGAGCGCGGCTACGGCGATTTCGAGATGAAGCCCGATCTCGACACCTTGCGGCCGATCCCGTGGCATGAGGGGACCGTGCTCGTTCTTGCCGACTTGCAGTGGGGTGACGGCAGCGAGGTTGTCGCGTCGCCGCGGCAAATCCTGCGTCGCCAGCTCGCCCGGCTTGCGGAGCGCGGCCTCACGGCAAACGCGGGCACTGAGCTGGAGTTCATCGTTTTCCTGAACACCTATGAGGAAGCGTGGAAGCGCGCCTACCGCGATCTCGAGCCCGCCAACCTCTACAACATCGACTACTCACTGCTGGGGAGCGCCAGGGTCGAGCCGCTGATCCGCCGGATCCGCAACGAGATGGGCGCCGCGGGGATGACGGTCGAGAACTCGAAGGGCGAGTGCAACCTCGGCCAGCACGAGATCAACTTTCGTTACGGCGAGGCACTTGCCGCGGCGGACGAGCACGCGATCTACAAGACGGGCGCGAAGGAGATCGCCGCGCAGGAGGCGATGGCGATCACCTTCATGGCGAAATGGAACGAGGCCGAGGGCAACTCCTGCCACATCCACTGCTCGCTGGCAAACGAGGATGGTTCGAGCGCGTTCGCCGCCGACAGACAGCTCTTCGACCGCTTCGTCGCCGGCCAACTCGCCTGTCTGCGCGACCTGACGCTGCTCTTCGCGCCGAACGTCAACTCCTACAAGCGGTTTGCCGCCGGCTCGTTCGCCCCCACCGCGGTCGCCTGGGGCAACGACAACCGCACCTGCTCGATGCGGGTGGTCGGCCATGGCGAGGCCCTCCGCGTCGAGAACCGGATGCCCGGCGCCGACGTGAACCCCTACCTGGCGCTGGCGGCGATGGTCGCGGCGGGACTGCACGGAATTGACAACGAGCTGACGCTGCCCGCGCCGTGCGAGGGAAACGCGTACGAGGGGGATGCCGAGCACGTGCCGCACAACATGTACGTGGCGCGTGATCTCTTTGCCAAGAGCGCCGTCGCCCGCGAAGCCTTTGGCCAGGAGGTCGTCGATCACTACCTGAACCGAGCCCGGGTGGAGCTGGAGGCGTTCGAATCCTCCGTGACCGACTGGGAGAAGTACCGCGGCTTCGAAAGGCTCTGATGCCGCGTCCCCTCGTCGGCATCACGGCGGCGCTGGAGAGCGCCGACTGGACGCTCTGGCGCGGCATCGAGGCGAACATCTCGCCACGGACCTACTCGTTGGGCGTGGCCGATTCGGGTGGGATCCCGGTGCTGCTTCCTGCCGATGACGCGACGGCTGACGACCCCGATGACCTACTCGACGTCCTGGACGCGCTTTTGATTGCCGGCGGCGCCGACCTCGATCCCGCGAGCTATGGCGCCGAGGCGCACGAGCTGACCAGCGGATATAACGCCGAACGCGACCGCTTCGAGCTGGCGCTCGCCCACAGGGCTATCGAGCGCGACATGCCCGTGCTTGGGATTTGCAGGGGGATGCAGCTCCTGAACGTGGCTATGGGCGGCGACGTCGATCAGGACGTTCCGGGGCGCGAGATCCACAATGAGCGCCCGGGGGAGTTCTCCGAGCACGACGTCAGGCTCAAACCGGGTTCGCTGGCCGCCCGGACGCTCGGCGATGAGACGGTGCGGGTGCGATCCCACCACCACCAGGGCGTCGGCAGGCCGGGGGAGGGCATCGTGATCAGCGGGCGCTCGGAGCCCGACGGACTCGCCGAAGCGCTCGAGCTTCCCCGCAAGCGGTTCGTGCTCGGGCTGCTTTGGCACCCCGAGGAACAGCGTCATGCCGCCGCGCTGACCGCCCTGACCGCGGCAGCCAAGCAGCGCGAGGTCGCATGACCATCCAGGTCATGGAGCCGGCGACCGAGCAGGTGATGGCAGAGGTTCCCCGGGCCGGAGCCGACGAGGTCGACGGCGCGGTGGCGAAGGCGAAGGCGGCGTTCCCCGACTGGCGAGCCGTCGCGCCTGGCGAGCGCGCCGCACATCTACGTGCACTGGCGGACGCGCTCGAGGCCCGGGCGGATGCGCTGACCGAGCTTGAGGCGCGCAACGCGGGCAAGCCGATCGGTGACGCGCGGGGTGAGATCGGAATGGTCATCGAGTGCTTCCGCTACTACGCCGGCGCGCCCGAGCGCCTGCTGGGTCAGACGATTCCGGTCGCCGGTGGCGTGGATATGACCTTTCGCGAGCCACTCGGCGTAGTCGGGCTGATCGTGCCGTGGAACTTCCCGCTAGTGATCTCCTCGTGGAAGGTCGCGCCAGCTCTCGCTGCGGGCAACACGATCGTGCTCAAGCCGGCCGAGCTCACGCCGCTGTCGGCGCTTGAGCTGGAGCGGATCGCCCTCGAGGCCGGGTTGCCCGAGGGAGTGCTGAACGTGGTCGCCGGTCCGGGCTCGGTCTGTGGCGAGCGCCTGGTCAAGCATCCCGACGTAGCCAAGATCGCCTTCACCGGCTCGACCGAGGTCGGGCGCGGGATCGCCGAAGGCGCCGCGGCGACGATCAAGCGGGTGACGCTGGAGCTGGGCGGCAAGTCGGCGAACGTCGTCTTCGCCGATGCGGACATCGAGGCCGCGGCCGCCGCGGCGCCGGGCGGCATGTTCGGCAATGCGGGCCAGGACTGCTGTGCGCGCTCGCGCATTCTCGTCGAGCGCCGTGCACTCGACCCGTTCATGGAGGCGCTGGAGGATGCCGTTACCTCGCTTCGGGTTGGCGACCCGCTCTCGGAATCGACCCAGATGGGGCCGCTGATTTCTGCGGGTCAGCGCGCCGCCGTCGCGTCGTACGTCACTGATGAAGCGGTGGTCGCCTTCCGCGGAAGCGCGCCGGACGGGGCGGGCTACTGGTTCCCGCCCACGGTCCTCGGGCCGATGTCGAACAACGAGCGCGCATCCCGCGAAGAGATCTTCGGGCCGGTCGCGTGCGTAATCCCGTTCGCCGACGAAGCCGAGGCGATCGCGCTCGCCAACGACACGATCTACGGGCTCTCAGGCTCGATCTGGACCCGGGACGGGTCGCGGGCGATGCGCGTCGCGCGCGCGGTCGAGACCGGTGTGCTGTCGGTGAACTCGAACAGCGCGGTGCGGGTGACGACGCCGTTCGGGGGGTTCAAGCAATCGGGCGTGGGGCGCGAGTTGGGCCCCGACGCGCTCGAGCATTACACGGATGTGAAGAACGTCTACATCGCGACGGAGGAGGAGTGATGGGCAGATTGGACGGCAAGGTCTGCGTGATCACGGGTGCTGCGAGCGGGATCGGCGCCGAGTCGGCGCGGGCCTTCGCGGCCGAGGGGGCGCGCGTGGTTGGTGTGGATCTGTCCGATGGCGCGCCCGGCGAGCTCGCGATCGAGTGCGACGTCACCGAGGAGGCTCAGGTGGAGGCGCTCTACGCTCGCGTCCGCGACGAGCTGGGCGGTGTCGATGTGCTCTTCAACAACGCCGGAATCAATCCCAGCGAGGACACCACCATCACTGACACGCCGATGGACGCCTGGCAGCGGGTCCAGGACGTGAACGTCCGCTCCGTCTACCTCTGCTGCAAGCACGGCATTCCGCATCTCGTCGACGCCGGCGGCGGCTCGGTGATCAACACGGCCTCCTTCGTGGCGGTGCTGGGCGCGGCCGTCTCGCAGATCTCCTACACGGCCTCAAAGGGGGCGGTGCTCGCTCTCTCGCGCGAGCTCGGCGTGGAGTTCGCCGACCGCGGCGTGCGCGTGAATGCACTTTGCCCCGGGCCGGTGAACACGCCGCTGCTCAAAGAGCTGTTCGCGAAAGATCCCGAGAAGGCCGGCAAGCGCCTGATGCACGCGCCCATGGGCCGCTTCGGCGAGCCGGAGGAGATCGCCGCCGCGGCGCTCTTCCTTGCCTCGGACGAGTCGTCGTTCGTCAACGCGACCACCTTCATGGTCGACGGCGGATTGTCGGCGGCCTACCTGACGCCCGGTCAGCTCTAGCCGGACGCCGCGTCCACGAAACGGCCGCAGAGGGCTCGGCCGAGCTCGTTCCAGGCACCGATGCGCTCACGTATGTCAGCGGCCAGGGCTCCCGGGTCGAGGCCCATGCCCACGGCGTCGGGGTCGGTTCGATAGTCGGCGGCCCACTCGAGTGCGTCGCGCTCGGAAACCTCGGCATGGAACTGGATTCCCCAGGCGCGCTCGCCGATGCGGTAGGCCTGGTTGCAGACTGCGCTGGCGGCGAGCGGATCGGCGTTTTCGGGCAGCGTCGCTTCGTACGAGTGCCAGCCGAACGCCACGAAGTGTGGTGCGAGCGGCCCGATCAGCGGATCGTCGGCGCCCGCCGCCGTCACCTCGACGCTGTGCCAGCCGATCTCCGGACGTGTTGCCCGCCGTACGCTGCCGCCGGCGGCCTCGGCGACCAACTGGGAGCCCAGGCAAACGCCGAGCAAGGGAACTCTCGCCTCCAGCAGCGATGCGATCAACGCCTTCTCCTGGGTGAGCCAGGCGTACGCCTCATGCTGGTTTGCGTTCATGGCACCCCCGTAGACGATCGCTGCACCCACGTCGTTGGCCGGAATTGCGTCGCGGCCGGGCCGCCACTCCACCACCTCGACGTTGCGGGCTTTGAGCTCATCGGCGAACACCCCGGCGCCCACGTCGTCCTGGTGGGTAATCGAGAGGAGTCTCACCGCCACCGCGAGACCTGGTGCACGGCGATCAGGCCAGCCAGCGTCGCGACCCGGTGAAGGCCGAGGCCTGCGCCGCGTATTGAGAGGGACGGGCGACTCACACCGCAAGCGTACGGACGGGCCCTGCTCCTGGGCCGTCATCATGTACCGGATGGCAGACGCGCCCAGACCTTTGATCGACGCACACAACAGGCCGATCACGGACCTGAGAGTTTCGGTCACGGATCGATGCAACTTTCGCTGCCGCTACTGCATGCCGGCCGAGGGGATGAAATGGCTCGACCGCTCGGACGTGCTCTCGTTCGAGGAGATCGAGCGTCTCGTCGGCCTGCTCGTCCGGCTCGGGATCACCGATGTGCGACTGACCGGCGGCGAACCGCTGGCCCGGAGGGACTTTCCGAAGCTCGTCGGGATGCTGCGCGAGATCGACGGGATCGAGGATCTCTCGGTTACCACCAACGGCTACCTGCTCGAGCGCGACGCCACGGCCCTTGTCGAGGCCGGGATCGACCGCGTGAACGTCTCCGTGGATTCGCTCGCGCGCGATCGTTTTCATGAGATCACCCGCCGCGACGCGTTGCCCCAGGTACTGCGCGGGCTCGAGGCGATCGGCGCGCACGAGCGCGTGCGACCGATCAAGGTGAACGCGGTGGCGATCCGCGGCTTTACCGAGGACGAGCTGCCGCGCTTCGTGGAGCTCGCGCGCTCCAGCGACTACCAGGTGCGCTTCATCGAGTTCATGCCGCTCGACGGTGACCGGGCGTGGGAACCCGACAGCGTGCTGACCGGCGAGGAGATCCGCAAGCTGATTGACGCGATCCACCCGCTCGACGCGCTTCCGCGCGAGGCCCACTCGACCGCCCGGGTGCACCGCTTCGCCGACGGCAGGGGGGAGATCGGTTTCGTTAACCCGGTGTCGGAGCCGTTCTGCGCGGATTGCAACCGAATCCGCCTGACCGCGGAGGGCGAGTTGCGCACCTGCCTGTTTTCGATGCGCGAGACCGACCTGCGCGGGCCCCTGCGCGATCGGGCGAGCGACCAGGAGCTCGAGGCGATCATCCGCGCCTCCGTCTGGCGCAAGGAACTGAAGCACCGCGTGAACGAGCCGGGCTTCGTCCCTCCGCCGCGGACGATGAGCGCGATCGGAGGTTGAGCTGATGGAGGCGCAGGAGTGGATCGACGCGTTCGCCAAGGCACTGGCTGCGGAGCCGCCCGACGAGGCCATGGTCGGCGAACTCCTCGACCTGGCAGCGACGGCGGCCCATTCCTCCGAGCGGATTGCCGCCCCCCTTGCCTGCTATCTCGCGGGCCGCGACGGTCGCCCGCTGGGGGAGCTGCGGGCGATCGCGGATGAAATCGGCGGGGACTGACAAACCCCGCAAGCCAGCTCGGTTGATGCGCGAGCTCGCCGGGGGCGTCGGCGACTGGGGACTGCTGATCCCGATCTCGATCGCGCTCGTCTCGCTGAACGGGCTCGATGCGACGGTCGTGTTCGTGGGTGTTGGCGTGACCTATGTGGCGACCGCTCTCGCATTCCGGGTGCCCGTCCCCGTGCAGCCCCTGAAGGCGTTCGCCGCTGCTGCGATAGCGCTCGGCCTCAGCGCGGAGACCCTCGCGGCAGGAGCACTTCTGATGGCGGGGATCATGGGAGTTCTTGCCGTCAGCGGCCTCGCCGGTTGGCTTGCGGCTCGGTTCCCGCTCGTCCTCGTACGCGGGATCCAGGCCGCCGTCGCCCTGCTGCTCGGGAAGGCGGCGATCGAGCTGGCGGCCAAGGGCAACTGGGCCGGCCTGCCGCCGATCGACGAGGAAGTCAGCTTCGCCATGGCGGCAGGAGCCTGCGTGTTCCTGCTGTTGGCCTCGGGTCGGCAGTTTCCGGGAAGTCTGTTCGTGCTCGCCGCTGGTGCCGTGGTGGGCCTCGGTGTGGCGGGCGTTCCGGCAGTCGAGTTCGGCGCTGGAGCGCCCACGATCGCGATTCCCGACGGAGCCGCGTTTGCGGCGGCGCTGACCGGACTGGTCCTCGCGCAGATTCCGCTCACGTTCGGGAACTCGATCGTCGCGACCGCGGACGCGGAGCGGGAGTACTTCGGCGCCCGGGCTGTACGGGTCACCCCGCGTCGGCTCGCGGGCTCAATAGGAGTTGCCAACGCGTTCGCGGGCACGCTTGGCGGCCTCCCGGTGTGCCATGGGGCCGGCGGTGTTACGGCCCACTACAAGCTTGGCGCCCGAACCTGGTTGGCGACGGCGATGGCGGGGGCGATCCTCGTTGTGCTCGGGCTGACGCTCGGGTCGTCGCTCCCCGCGCTGCTTGCGCTTCTGCCTCCGGGCGCACTGGCGGGGATGCTGATGTACGTCGCGGTGCAGCACGCGCTGCTCGCCGCGCGTCTCGAGGGCAAAAGCGACCGAGTGATCGCCGCCACGGTGGGCGGCGTGACGCTTCTGGCGGCCGATCTCGCGCTCGGGTTCGGGGTCGGCGCGGCGATGCTGGGCGTCCGCGAACTTCATCGGCGCTTGGTGGCCTCGGGCGATCTGGCGAGGGCGTGACGCGAATGCGGGTCGCCGAGCTGTGGCGTTATCCGGTCAAGTCACTGCGCGGCGAATCGCTGGAGGGTGCCCAGGTGCTCGGCGACGGGTTCGAGGGAGACCGGTTGGCCGAGGTGGTGGACGAGCACGGCAATCGGGTCACCGGCCGCACCGCTCCCGGTCTGCTTGGCCTGCAGGGAGGGGTCGGCGCCGACGGGCGCCCTGTCGTGGAGGGCGCGGCTTGGGACGGGGTGGAAGCTCGCGCGTCGGTTGCCGCGATGGCGGGACGGGGTGCGGCGCTCGTTGCGCGCGGACGGCACCACGATGCCGCGCCCGTGCTGGTGGTGACCGACGGGGCGCTGGCGGCGCTCGGCGAGGATCGCCGCCGGTTTCGCGCGAACGTCGTGGTCTCGGGCGTCGGGGGCCTGACCGAGCGCGAATGGGTGGCCTCGCAACTGCGGCTGGGCGGGGTCACGCTGTTGGTGCGCGAGACCTGTGAGCGCTGCGTCATGACCACGATCGACCCCGACACGATGGAGCAGCGCCTCGACGTGCTGCGGCGGATCAAGGGGGAGTTCGACGGCGTGCTGGGCGTCTATTGCGAGGTGGTCGTGCCCGGAGACGTTGCGGTCGGCGACCCGGTCGAAGTGTCAAGGGTGTCAACTGGGTCTGGCCGCGCTTAGACTGCGCGCAGCGATGGCGACGGAGAAGGTCACCTACTGCCGGGTCTGCGAGCCACTCTGCGGCATGGTCGCCACGGTCGAGGACGGCAAGCTCACCAAGCTTCGGCCCGACGCCGACAACCCACTCTCGAAGGGTTTTGCCTGCCCGAAGGGGATCGCGATGGGCGAGGTCCACAACGACCCCGACCGCGTCCTGCATCCGCTCAAGCGCCAGCCCGATGGCGGCTTCGAGCGCATCGGCTGGGACGAGGCGCTGGATGACATCGGTGCCCGCCTTGGCTCCATCGTCGAGCGCCACGGTGGCAAGTCGGTCGGGTGGTACATGGGCAACCCGGCCGCCTTCTCCTACTCGCACCCGCTCTGGGCCAAGGGCTTCCTCGACGCGTTCGGCTCGCCGCACTTCTACACCGCGTCCAGCCAGGACGTCTCCAACCGATTCGCCGCCAGCCACTTCCTCTATGGCTCGCCCTACATCGTCCCGATCCCGGATCTGGCCCGAACCGACTTTCTGCTGATCGTGGGTGCCAATCCGTTGGTCTCGCACGGCAGCGTGATGAGTGCGCCGCGAGTGAAGGACCAGCTGTACGGGATCACCGACCGCGGCGGACGCGTCGCGGTCGTTGACCCGCGCCGATCGGAAACAGCTCGCGCCTTCGAGCATGTCGCGCTTCATCCCGACTCCGATGCGTTCCTGCTGCTCTCGTTGCTCCAGGTGATCTTCAGCGAGGGACTTGAGGACGCCGCGGCGATCGAGCGGCAGTCAACGGGCATCTCCGCAATGCGCGCGGCGGCGCTCGTTCACACGCCGGAGGAGACCGAGCTGCACACCGGGGTCGAGGCTGAGACGGTCCGGATCCTCGCCCGTGATCTGGCGGGCGCCGAGCGCGCTGCCGTCTACGGGCGAACCGGCTCGTGCCTCGGCCGCAACGGCACCGTCGTCTCCTACCTGTTGGACGCACTCAACCTGGTAACCGGCAACCTGGATCGGGAGGGCGGGGCCGTGTTCGGTGATCCGCCGGTCGACTTCGAGCGGCTCGCCGACCTGGTCGGGCTAGCCACCTACGGCAAGGTGCGCTCGCGCGTGGGCGATCTGCCCGAGGTGCTCGGCAGCCTGCCGGCGAGTGTGATGGCGAAGGAGATGACTACGCCTGGCGACGGTCAGATCCGAGCTTTCTTCGTCTCCGCCGGCAACCCGGTGCTCTCCGTCCCGAACGGTGACGAGTTGGCGGCGGCGATGGCGGAGGTCGAACTGTCCGTTGCGCTGGATCTGTATGTCACCGACACATCGCGCCACTGTGACTACATCCTGCCCGCGACGACCATGTACGAGCGCGAGGACTTCCCGCTTCCGTTCCTCAGCCTGTTCACCACGCCGTTCATCCAAATGACCGAGGCCGTGGTGGAGCCGGCAGGCGAGGCGCGTCAGGAGTGGGAGATCATCGAGGCGATCTCCCGCAGGGTCGGGGTGGTGCCGTCCAGTCTGCGCATCGCCCGGCTCGTCGGCAGGGCGGGTATGCGCCTGACTCCTCGGCAGATCATCGACGTCGTCCTGCGGCTTGGGCCAAAGGGCGACCTCTTCGGGCTGCGGCGTAATGGACTCAGCCTCGCCAAGCTGGCGCGCAACCCGCATGGGATCGTCCTCGGCGAGCATCTGAAGGCCGGGGTGCTGGCGAAGAAGATCCGGCGCCGCGACAAACGGGTCCGCCTCGACGCGCCCGACGTGCTGGCTGACGTGCGCGCGCTCGAGGCGCGAAACGGCGCCGACCCGAGCTTTCCGCTGCGGCTGATCGGCCTGCGCGAGCTGCGCTCGCACAACTCTTGGATGCACAACGCGCCCCTGCTGATGGGGGGCGACCGCGAGCACTTCGCGCGCGTTCACCCCGACGATGCCGCCGAGGCCCGGATCACCGACGGCGACACGCTGCGCGTCACCTCGGCTCACGGCTCGGTCGAACTGCCCGCCCGCCTGACCGACGAGGTCAAGCGCGGGACGGTTGCCGTGCCACATGGCTGGGGCCACCGCGGCGGCGGCTGGAAGCGGGCCAACGACGCCGGTGGCGTAAATGTGAACGAGCTCTCGTCATCGGAGCCCGCCGACCTCGAGCGGCTGGCCGGGATGGCGCACCTGAACGGCATCCCGATCCGGATCGAGCCGGTGGCGGTGGATTCAGAGCCCGAGCGCGACGCGGCGCTCAGCCTCACGTAGATCGGCGGGGCTGTTGACGTTGAAGGTGGTCGCCGGGGTGGCGGGCACATGCCTGGGCGCGAGCGCGTCGATTGCGGCGGTTGCGGAATCACCGCCGTCCAGGGCGTAACGCAGCGACGGTGCGGCGGCCGCATCAAAGCGCGCGAGCAACGGATGGAGGCGCAGGCCGTCGTGAACGCAGGCGGCACAGTCCGCCGCGGCCAGCTCTCGGAGCAGTGCCGGGGTAACGAACGGCGTGTCACAGGGGCAGACCACCACGGCCTGCGGCGCCGCGCGCTCCAGGGCCGCGACCACGCCCGCTAGCGGGTGGCGGGGCTCGTCGGGCTCTCGCAACAGCTCGACATCAAGGGCGGGTAGTGGTGTGTCGGCCTTGGCCACGACCAGGACCTCGATTCCGGCGGCGGCGAATGCCGCCAGCGGATAGGAGATCAGCGGCCGCCCCGCCAAGTCGAGCGTTGCCTTGCCGCCACCGAGCCGCGTCGCAGCGCCACCTGCAAGCACAACACCAAGCGTTTTCGAACCCGTCGCCAAGGCGCCAACCTATCCCGCCCGCGGTGCGAGATACGCGCGCCACGGGCGGGATTCGAACCCTCGGCGCCGAGGGCTAGGCTGCGCCGGTGGCCGGTGGGTTGATTTCGGTGGCGGACGCTCGCGCTCGTGTGCTCGCCGAGGTGGCATCGCCGCTGCCGCCCGAGCCGGTCGCCCTCGAGCAGGCCGGCGGCCGCGTGCTGGCGCAGAACGCAGTCGCGCCTGAGCACGTGCCCGGCTTCGACAACTCGGCGATGGACGGCTTTGCCGTTCGGGCCACCGACACCGGGGGCGCCGGCGAAGGCGCACCCGCGCAGTTGGAGCTCGTTGGCGAATCCCGTGCTGGAGCGCCGACCGAAGTCGAGGTCGGCCCCGGCCAGGCGATCCGCGTCTCGACCGGGGCGATGATGCCGGAGGGCGCCGATTCGGTTCTGCGCCGGGAGGAGGTCGACGAGGCCGACGGCCGCATCTCCTTCGAGCTGGCGATCGCGTCCGGCCGTGACGTGCGGCGCACGGGCGACGACATCCAGGCCGGCGCCACGGTGCTTCGGGCGGGGGCACTGATCAGCGCCGCTGAGCTTGGGGTGCTGGCTTCGCTCGGGGTCAGCGAGCCGGCGTGCACACGGCGACCGCGCGTGGCGATGCTCTCGACCGGCGACGAGTTGATCGGCCCGGGCGACCCGATGATCCCCGGCGGAGTTCGCAACTCCAACGCCCACACGGTGCCGGCACTCGCGTTCGCAGCGGGCGCGGATGTGGTGAGCGTCGGTCGTGTTGGCGATGATGTCGCCGCCACGCGCGAGGCCTTCGCTGAACAGCTCGAAGCCGTAGACGTTCTGGTGGTCTGTGGAGGTGTCTCCGTCGGCGAGCACGATCATGTCCGCCCTGCACTCGAAGCGCTCGGTGTCACCGACCGCTTTTGGGGAGTCGCCCTGCGGCCGGGCAAGCCCACCTATTTCGGCGTCCACGGTGACGGCCCGGCGGACGGAGGCACGCTCGTCTTCGGCCTGCCCGGCAACCCGGTCTCCGCGTACGTGACGTTCGTGCTGTTCGTGCGGCCCGCGCTCGCCGCCCTCAGCGGCGCAGCCGGCGCCCGGGACGAGGCGAGCGTGACGCTGATGGCCCACGTGCCGCGGATGCCCCGCCGCGACCAGGCGGTCCGCTGTGCGCTCGAGCTGGGAGACGACGGCTGGCTCGCGACGCCGACCGGTCCGCAGGGCTCTCACGTCCTCACGTCGATGCTGGGCGCCGACGCCCTCGCCGTGATCGAGATGGGGCAGGGCGCCGCACATAAGGGTGAGCGGGTGCGCGCCCAGCTGCTGCGGGCGTAGCATCCGTCTCGTGAAGCTGGAGGTCAGGCTCTTTGCGGCGCTGCGCGAGCGGGCCGATGGTGATTCGGTCGCGATCGAGGTACCTGACAGCGCCACCGCCGGAGACGCGATCGCGGCTCTGGGTGAGCTGGCGGGCGAGATGCCGTTCCGGCTTGCGGTCAATCATGAGTACGCGGATGCGAGCAGGCCGCTGGCGCCCGGCGACGAGTTGGCCGCGATCCCGCCGGTTTCCGGGGGCGGTCAGGCAATCCACGCGTCGATCAGCGCCGAGCCACTCAGCCTCGACATGATCGCCGGCTTGGTGAGGCATCCAGGGGCGGGGGCCGTGATCGTCTTCCAGGGCGTTACCCGTGAGGTCGAGAAGCTCACTTACGAGGCCTACGAGGAAATGGCACGCCCGCGCATGGAGGCGATCCTGCGCGCGTGCACCCGCCGCCATGGGCTGCTCGCCGCCGCCGCCGCGCACCGTGTGGGGGGCGTGCCGCTGTCGGAGCCGAGCGTAATTGTCGCGGTGTCCGCCCCCCATCGCCCTGAGGCTTTCGCCGGTGCCCGCGAGGCGATCGACCGGATCAAGGCGGAGGCGCCGATCTGGAAGAAGGAGGTCTCGGCCGGCGGCGAGGCGTGGGTGGAGGGTGTGTTGCCGTGACGAGCGAGAAGCTCACCCATCTCGATGCCGACGGGTCCGCTCGGATGGTGGACGTCGGCGCCAAGGACGTCACCGAGCGCGTCGCCGTCGCCGAGGCGCGGGTGCGGATGAGCCCGGATACCGCAGCACTCGTCGAGAGCGGGGACGCTCCCAAGGGCGACGTCGCGGGCACGGCGCGGATCGCCGGGATCCAGGCCGGCAAGCGCGCGGCCGAGCTGATCCCCCTCGCGCACCAGCTGCCGCTGACCTTCCTCGACGTCGTGGTTGCGATCGACCCCGCGGAGGGCGTGGTCACCCTCACGGGCGAAGCTCGCACGGTCGATCGCACCGGCGTGGAGTTGGAGGCAATGACCGCCGCGTCGATCGCGGCGTTGACCGTGTACGACATGGTTAAGGGCGTCGAGCGCGGGGTTGAGGTCGAGAGCGTCCGTCTGCTCCGAAAGAGCGGGGGGCGAAGCGGCGAGTGGAGCCGTGAGGAGTGAGCATCCGTGCAGCAGTTCTGAGCGTCTCGTCCAGCCGTGCCGCGGGCGCGCAGTCGGAGGACGTAAGCGGTCCGGCGCTCGTCCGGCTGCTCGAGCGAGCGGGTTGCGAGCCGGTGGCACTCGAACTGGTGGCCGATGACCGCGAGAGGATCGGCGAACGCATTCGTCATTTATCCGAAGAGGGCTGCGCGCTTGTCGCGACCACGGGCGGCACCGGGCTCTCGCCGGACGATCTCACGCCGGAGGCAACGCGCGACGTGATCGAGCGCGAGGTGCCCGGGATCGCAGAGGCGATGCGCCTCGCCTCGCGCGAGCACGTGCCCGACTACTGGATGCTCTCCCGGGGTGTCGCAGGCACGCTCGGGCGCACCCTCGTTGTGAACTTCCCGGGCAACCCGAACGCGATCGAGCAGGCCGGCGCGGCGATCACCCCGGCGCTGCCGCACGCTCTGGCGCTGCTCTCGCGGGACGATCGGCCGACCTAGAGCCGCTGGCCCGTGAGGATGTCGGCCGGCGCCCGACGGCGGCCTCTTAGCGGCTGAGTTCCTCGCGGGTCCAGCCGTCGAGCAGGTGCTCGACCCGCGGCGGGCCGGAGGCGCCGACGTAGGCGATCGTCCCGGGCCAGTAGCCGCTGTTGACCGCGCGCGAGCGCAGCAGACTCGGGCTGTGGACCCAGCTGCCCGTGTTGTAGAGCGCGGGCCCTTCCTCGCGTCCCCATCTGCCCTCTGCGAGCAACGGGCCGCGGCGGTGGGTGTGGCCGAAGATCAGGTGATCGCATTCGATTCCCAATCGGTCGGCGACCTCGCCCATCGCGTTCACTCCCGAGCGCGTGATCGCCCCGGGCGAGAGGTCGGCACGCACCGGTCCGAGGCCGAGCCGGTTGGCAATCCCCACGGCTCCGGGCAGCGCGACCGAACCCAGCAACCAACCCCGTAGCTTCCCCGTCCGCGAGTCCCCGCCGGAGAGCGCGTCCCAGATCCGCTTCGACGGAGTCCCGCCCGGAGCGCCGGGTGGTGCGCCGGCCTGGGCGAGCGAGAACAGAAACGCATAGATCGGGGCGCAGATCCGCTCGTAGTCGTCAGGGGAGTCGAGCTCGGGCTCGCTCGCGTCGGGCGGCTCCAAAGGATCGTTGCTTACCGGGGCCAGCCCGAGTGTCCGCTCCACGAGGGCATATCCCAGGCGCTCGAACGTAGGGATCGTCAGGTGCCGGTCCAGGTAGTGCCCGTGCGTCGCGTACACGTCGTCGCGGATCCAGAAGCCCGGGTAATAAACACGCAGATCGTCGGCGCCGATCGCTTCGCGCAGGGCCGGGGCAGGCCAGGCGTCGAGCCGAGCGCGATCGGCCAGTCGCAGCGGCCGCGCGCCTCTCAGGGCGCGCTGCTCGAGCCAGCCGGAAACGAGCCGGTGGTCATGGTTGCCGGGAACCAGGACAATCTCGGCGGTCGCCTCGGCCAGTGCGCGCAGCACCGGGGTGGCCAGCGCCAGCGCCTCGGGCAGCGGCCGGTCGCGAAGCTCGAGCACGTCGCCCAGCAGCACGAGTCGGTCCGATGAGCGCAGCGCGGAGAGCAGCACATCGAGTACGTCGTCGCGACGCAGGAGGTCTGCATCGCTGCCGGCGCCGAGGTGGAGGTCGGAAACGATGGTGGTGCGCACGGATTACTCCGCTACCACTTGCGACAACCTGCTTTCGCGACACATACGCTCATCGGGTCGTGATCCTCGCAGGCTTTGTCGCTTAGACTCGCGCACGAGTGGCGGAGCTGGCCCAGGGTGTGATCGAGGTCTCGAACCCGGCGACGGGGGAGAAGCTCGCGGACGTCCCCGAGCTCGGCGCCGACGACGTCAGCGCGATGGTCGCGCGCGGACGCGCAGCGCAGCCCGCGTGGGCGCAATCGGGTTTCGAGGCAAGGGCGGCGGTGCTGCTCGCCGCGCGCCGCTGGCTGGTCGAGAACGCGGAGCGAGTGGTCGGGACGATTTCCGGGGAGACCGGCCGTCCCGCCGACGAGACCCAGTTCGCCGAGTTCTCCTACGGGCTCTCGGCGCTCGAGTTCTGGGCCAGGCTGGCGCCCGACTATCTCGCCGACGAGGAGATCCAGTCGGCGTCGCCGTTCGTGCGCGGGCGGCGCATGGTCGTGCGCTACGCGCCGGTCGGGGTCGTCGGTGTGATCGGGCCCTGGAATTACCCGCTGAACAATTCCTTCGGCGACTGCATCCCAGCCCTCGCCGCCGGCAACGCCGTGGTGTTGAAGCCGAGCGAGATCACGCCGCTGACGTCGCTGCTGATGGCGGAGATGCTCGCGGCCAGTGGGTTGCCCGAGGGGGTTTTCCAGGTTGCTACCGGCCGGGGCGAGACCGGCGCCGCCCTGGTTGACGAGGTCGACTTCGTGATGTTCACCGGCAGCGTCAAGACCGGCAAGTCCGTGATGGCCCAGGCCGCGCAGGCGCTGACCCCGGTATCGCTGGAGCTGGGCGGCAAGGATCCGATGATCGTGCTCGCCGACGCCGATCTCGAGCGGGCGACCAACGCAGCGGTTTCCTATGGCCTCAACAACTCGGGCCAGGTGTGCATCTCGGTCGAGCGGATCTACGTGGAGGAGCCGGTTCACGACGAGTTCGTCGAGCGGCTCACCGCAAAGGTCGAGGGCTTGCGCCAGGGGCCGCCGGGCGAGCCGGGCACCGTCGATGTCGGTGCGATCATCTTCCCGCCTCAGATCGATCAGATTGAAGCGCACGTCGCCGATGCGGTCGAGCGCGGGGCGAAGGTGTTGACCGGCGGCAAACGCGGCGATGGCCCGGGGCTCTTCTACGAGCCGACCGTGCTGACCGGTGTCGATCACTCGATGCGCTGCATGGTCGAGGAAACCTTTGGTCCGACTCTGCCGGTGATGCAGGTGGCGGACGCCGAGGAGGCCGTTCGGCTCGCCAACGAAGGCCCCTATGGGCTGCAGGCATCGGTTTGGACTCGCGACGAGGTGCGTGGTGAGGCGCTGGCGCGGCGGATCGAATCCGGCGTGGCGTGTGTGAACGACGCGCAGGTCAACTACGCGGCGCTCGAGCTGCCGATGGGCGGCTGGAAGGACTCGGGTCTCGGCTCGAGGCATGGCTCCGACGGCATCCGCAAGTACACGAAGCGCCAGTCGCTGATGATCGTCCCCGGCTCCGCTCCGGCGCGCGACGCGCACCACTTTCCGTACTCGGCCCAGGTGACCAAGGCGATTGGAGAGACGTTTGCCGCGCTCGCGACCAGCGAGTTGTTCAGCGACGCCCAGCGCGTAACCCTGATGGTGCTCTGCGACACGTTCATCCCCAGTCTCGAGCCGCCCGAGGGTGACATCGATCACGGCGCGTTCTGGCGACGCGCGGCGAGCCACATCGCGGTGCCTGAGGGGGTCGAGATCGCGCTGCTGCAGGCGGGGCTGCCCGATGATCAACTCGCGGGCCTGCGCTCGCTGCTCGACACGCTGGCCGAGAGCGGGATGAGCGCGGAGACCCCGCAGGAAGCGCGCGAGCAAATCGTCCACGCGTTCTGTGAGAGCCCGGAGGCGCTGGCGGGAATCAACTCGCTTCGCGGTCTCGTGGGCACCCTCTTCTATGCGCTGCCCGACCTTGGCACCGGCCGCAACGTGAACTGGGACGACATCGGCTTTCCCGGGCCCGCCGCTCCGCCGCCCGCCCCGGCCGAGCCGGAGATCCACGTTCGCCGCCCGACGGGCTCCGACGAGGTGATCGAGGCAGAGGTGTGCGTGGTCGGCTCGGGCGCCGGCGGCGGGGTCATCGCCGCCGAACTCGCGGCATCGGGTCGCTCCGTGGTGGTGTTGGAGGCGGGTGACTACCTCGCCGAGCCCGACTTCGACGGTCACGAGCTGCCCGCTTACCAGCGCTCCTATTTGCACGGCGGGCCATTCCCCACGGCCGATGGCCAAGTCTCGATCGTCGCCGGCGCTGGAGTCGGCGGCGGCACCGTCGTCAACTGGACGAACTGCCTGCGTACCTACGACCATGTTCGCGCCGAATGGGCCGGCGAGCATGGGCTCTCCGATCTCGCCGAATCCGCGTTTGACGCCCACCTGGATTCTGTGTTCGAAAGACTGCAGGTAAACGACGAGTGCAGCGACTTGAACGGGCCCCACCAGCGAATGCAGGAGGGCTGCGAGAAGCTCGGCTACGACTTCCGGCTGATCAGCCGCAACGCGGATCGCAGTCGCTACACGCCCGAGAGCGCCGCCTTCATGGGCTTCGGCGACGCGTCGGGAGCCAAGCTCTCAACCGCCAAGACGTACCTCGTCGACGCACAGGCGGCGGGCGCCGAGATCTTCGTCGGAGCGTCGGTGACCCGGGTCCTTACCGAAAGCGGCAAGGCGGCCGGAGTGGAGGCGGCCTGGGTAAATCCCGGTGCACCGGCCCCGAATGGCTCCGGCGCGGCGAAATTGACCGTCCGCGCGCCGGTGGTCGTGGTCGCCGCCGGCGCGATCCACTCGCCGGCGATCCTGCTGCGCTCGGGCATCGGTGGACCGGCGGTCGGCGACTATCTGCGTCTGCACCCGACCGTCGCGGTCACCGCCTACTACGACCAACCGCAAAACTGGATGTGGGGTCCGCCGCAGGCGGCGCTCTCGCACCAGTTCGCCGACACGGGAGACGGCTACGGCTTCCTGATCGAGGGCGCCCAGGCGACGACCGGTCTGTTCGGGGGCTCGATCCCCTGGCGTTCGGGGGCCGACCACAAACGCCGGATGCGCGACTGGGCGCATGCAGCGCCATTCGTTGGTGTTACCCGCGAGCACGGGCACGGTCGGGTCGAGATCGACGCCACCGGCATGCCGGTGGCGCACTACCCGATCACCGACGAGCGTGATCGCCAGGGTCTGAAGCAGGCCGTGGAGCAGCTCTGCCGCGTGCATGAGGCCGCCGGCGCACGCGAGATCGTCGGCAGCGGCATGCGCGCGCCAGATTGGACCCGTGGTGACGACTTCGGGCGTTTCATCGCTGCCCTGAATGCGCTCGCGATCGTTCCTCGCGAGTACGTGACCTTCTCGGCCCACCAGATGGGCACCTGCCGGATGGGCCGCGACCCGGCGACGTCGGTCGCGAATCCCTGGGGCGAGCTGCACGACACGCCTGGCGTGTGGATCGGCGATGCTTCGGCATTCCCGAGCGCGTCCGGCACGAATCCGATGGCGACGATCATGGCCCTCGCTCGCAGGACGGCCCACGCGATCGCCGGTAAATGACAACCACCTCGATGGGGGACACATGAAACACCTGTGCGGACGCCTGCGCATCTACCCAGGCGCGGGCGAATGACCGACGCCGTTCGCACCCCCGACGAGCGATTCGGGGGGCTGCCTGACTTCCCCTGGGAGCCGCGGTATCGCGAGCAGGACGGGCTGCGGCTGGCCTACCTCGACGAGGGGGAGGGGCGGCCCGTCGTCCTCTTTCACGGCGAGCCGACCTGGTCCTATCTGTGGCGCAAGGTGATGCCGCCGCTGCTCGGTTCCGGCTACCGCTGCGTCGCGCCCGACTACGCCGGGTTCGGACGCTCGGACAAGCCCACCGACATCGGCTGGTACTCCTACGACCGTCACGTCGAACACATCGCCCCTCTGTTCGAGGAGCTCGACCTGCGCGACGCGGTGGCGGTGGTGCACGACTGGGGCGGCCCGATCGGATTGCGCTGCGCCGTTGAGCAGGCCGATCGGTTCTCCGCGATCGTCGTGATGGACACCGGGATCTTCACCGGCGAGCAGCCGATGTCGGAGGCGTGGAAGACGTTTCGCGATTTTGTCGAGCGCACTGAGGACCTGCCGATCTCGATGCTGGTGAAGGGTGCGACCGCGCGTGGCATGGACGACGAGGTCGCCGCCGCGTACGACGCCCCCTACCCCGACACGGCATCGAAGGCAGGCGCGCGGGCTTTCCCGCTGATGATCCCGACCACACCGGATATGGCGGGCGCCGAGGCCGGGCGACGGGTGCGCGACGCACTGGTCGGCGATGCGCGCCCAAAGCTCTGCGTGTGGGCAGATTCCGATCCGATCATCCCCGTCAAGGTCGGCGCGCGGATGGCCGACCTGCTGGGCGCAGACCCGCCGACCGTGATCGAGAACGCCTCGCACTTCCTCCAGGAGGATGCGGGCGAGGAGATCGGCCGCACGATTGCGGGTTGGCTCGCTGCCGGCTAGGCGTTTGCGGCCAAAAACGGCCGTAGCGCCCGCATGAACTCGTCCGGGCGCTCCAGGTTCGGGAGGTGGGCCGCGCCCTCGATCTCGATGTGCTCGGCGCCGGTGGCACGGGTGATCTCGAATGCGCCAGCGAGCACGCTGGGCTGGTCGAGTTCACCCGTCACCACGAGAATCGGGCAGTCGAGCTCATCCATTCGCTCGATCGCGGGCGGGTAGAGCTCGCCCGGTTCATGCTTGAAGTCGCCCTGGCGCTCAAGCAGGACACGGTTGACGGCGGAGATGTGGGCGCGGACGGCGCGGTCGGAATCGCCCGGTGAGCGCATCGGCCCGTCCACCCACATCCGCAGCTCCAGTTCGTTTGCCCGGTCGAGGTCGCCGTCGTTGTAGGCGGCCTCGATCGTGTCCCAGGCCTTGATGTGCTCGGCGGTGTGCTGCCAGCCCGAGGGCGTCGCGTTGACCACGGCGAGCGCGCGGACCCGGCTCGGCACGGCCAGGGCGAGGTCGAGCGCCGCGGTGCCGTTCATCGAGACGCCGACCAGCGTGGCCTGCTCCAGCTCGAGGGCGTCGAGCACGTCGAGGGCGTCGCCGTGCGCGGTGTAAGGACCCACGGGGTCAACCGATGCCCCGAAGCCGCGTGAGTCGTAGCGGATGACCGTGTAGTCGACCGCCAGCGACTCCCACTGCGGATCCCACGTGCGGCGGTCGTCGATTCCAGCGTGCATTAGCAGCACCGGAGGGCCCGAGCCTGCCATCTCGTAGGCGAGGCCACTGCGCGTCCTGGCGGTGAGCCTCATCGAACTGCGGCTACCACCACGACCTAGATCCGGACCACGATCGAGGTCGTGATCAGGGTCGCCAGCGGCCCGGTTGGAATGCCCGCGATCTCCCCGCCGCCCTCGACGACCCGGATACGGCCGTCCTCGGAGTCGAGTTTCATGTCGAAGTCGATCGGCAGGTCCTGGTTGCCGACTCCGGCGAAGTCGAGCACGGTGTCGATCACGCCGGAGCCGGGTAGGTCGAGTGACTCGCCACCAAACTGGGCGAGGTCGCCGATTGACGTCTCGGCGTCGATCTGCAGCGTGTAAAAGTCGTCGCCGTCGCGGCGCAGGACAAAGTTGTCGATCGCGATCGGCCCTGCCGAACTGGCGCCCATCGAGATGTCCACCTCGCCGAAGCGGTCGAGATCGTCAAAGACGACCGGGTCATCCTCTTCGCGCACGTCAACTTCCAGCCGCAGGCCGGACGCATCGATCTCGAGCTTGTCGCCGTCGCCCCAGAGAAGGCGGGCCGCCGGGACCGCCGAGAGCGAGACGTCGGCGCTCCCGCCTGCCTCGGTGAGTCGATCCTCGATCGCTCCGGCGCCGATTCCGGGCAGGAAGAGCTGGGTGAGCAAGAGCAAGAGCACGAGCGCGGCACCGACGATGGCCGCGATCCGCTTCGTGCGTGTCTCAGGCAGTGTCACGGGCGAAAGCTTCGCAGGCTTCCAGCGCTTGCCGTACGATCGGAAGCATCTTGGGGGCAAGGACTCGCATCACGCTGTTTGCCGCGGCCACGCTCACGATCGGCGCGCTCGCCGGATCGTCGTCGCCGGCCGCCGTTCCGGATGTGCCGTGGAGCTCGTTGCTGCCCGCGCTGCCGTCGTCCAACGACGTCCAGCCCAGGCCGGTGAAGGGCTGTCGAAAGCCCACGGTCAGATGCGTGAACGTCGAGGTTCGCAAGCTCCGCAAGCTCCGCAACCGGCTCGGGTGCGATCACCGCGCCGTCTTCGCGACGACATATCTCGAGCTGACCAAACAGATCCGTGACGACATCCGCTCGGGGTTCGTCAAGCACAACCTTCGCTCGCCCCGCTACCTCTACACCGAGGACGCGCTGTTTGCGAACTTTTACTTTCGGGTCGTCCGCCGCTACAAGCGGGGATTGCCGGTGCCCGAGGCCTGGCGCATCGCCTTCGAGGCGGCCGCGTCGAATGACAAGGCCGCGGTGCAGGACATGCTGCTCGGAATCAACGCGCACGTCCAGAACGACATGCCGTTCGTGCTGGCCTCGCTGGGCTTGCGTGATCGCAAGGGCAATTCTCGAAAGCCCGACCACGATGCGATGAACGGGGCACTCACTCGCGGTTACGAGCGCGTGGTCAAGGCGGTGAGGGATCGCTACGACCCGAACATGGATCTCACCAACTCACCGCTGATCCCACTGGACGACATCGCGGGCCTGGAGTTGACCAAGAGCTGGCGCGAGGTCGTCTGGCGCAACGCCGAGCGGATCGCGCGCGCAGACTCCAAGGCCGAGCTGACCCAGGTCACGCAGTCGATCGAGGCGTATGCGGCAGCAAATGCGCGGCTAATCGCGGCCGGCGGCGTGCCGGACTACGGCACCTCTCGCGACGCCTACTGCGCAGCGGGCCCTGCGGGCCGTTGAAACCTCAGCTGTCATCCGTGATCAGGGGGTCGGCGGACCGCGGGTTCCCGTTCGGCTCTACCGAGTAGAGCGACGAGCCGGGGCGCAGCTCCTCCAGTCGTAGCGCGGGCCACTCCGAAGGTGGGCCCGCAGGACGGCGTACCTTCTCCGGCCGTGCGGCCCGGGGCAGCTTCGCCATAACTGAGGCGTTCGCGGACTCGTCGAGCTGGCGCTTGACCGTCTCGTAGGCGACCTCGATCGTGCGCTGCTGGTTGTCGCGGCTCATCAAGTTGGGCCCCATGGCAGCGAGGTCTTCGGCGAGCGGCTGGACCAGAACGACCTCGGTGCCCCGCTCACGCATGGTGCGCGCCTCGGTGCCGAGCCGCCGACCAGTCTGACCGCGGATCGTCCGGGCGCCCCATTCGAGCGGATTCCAGGCACGGGTGGGGTGGAGGGAGGACGTCGGGTTCAGGCAGATGACGATGTCCATGTGGGCGTCGCGGAGGATGTCCAGGTTGGAGGTTGAATACATGCCGCCGTCTACGTAGCGGCGGCCGCTGATCTCGACCGGGTGGTAGAAGCCGGGGATTGCGCACGAAGCCGCGACGGCGTCGGCCAATTCCGCGGGAGGCGCCGTGGGGCGGCCAAAGACGACGCGGCGGCCCGTCGCGTAGTCGCAGGCGACCACGCGCATTCCGGGGTGTGGGCTCCAGCCCCCACCGACGGCCCTGCGGACCGTGTCCTTCAGCGGATCGGTCGCGATGAAACCGCGCGGGAGCCAGCCCGCAGCCACCATTGCCGGAGGGTATTTGCGCGGCGCCGCGAGGGTGCGCAAGGCGAGCGGCCAAGAGCCGGGACCGATCGGCGGCCACGCCCTCGCGGGCCGGAAGATCGCGCCCGCGGAGCGATCCGCGTCGGATGCCGGGTTGCCGTGGATGTCGGTGACTCCCTCGATTCGCTCGCCGGCCGAATGGGCGACCATCCACCACAGGGGGGTCCCCGCGGAGACGATCGCACCGATCATCGAACCGGCGGAGGTGCCCACGATGCGGTGGGCGTCCATCGGATCCCAGCCGGTTTCGCTGGCAATGGCGTGGAGGCCGCCGGTGAGCCAGGCACCGCCCTGGATGCCCCCGGCGCCGAGGACAAGACCTACCCGCATGGTGCCTGGAGGCTACCCGCGTATGCGGTCGCCAGACACCCTACGATCCACGGGCGATGTCCGTGCGGGGATCACTAGGCGTGCGACCCGCAGTGGCGCTTGCGCTCGCATCCGCGCTCGTCTTTAGTCCTTCCGCGAATGCCGCGGCGCCCACCGAGGTGGAGGCTCTCCTGGGCGCGCCGTGCCCGACCGAATACCGAAACGTCTTTCAGCGCGAATGGTCCGCGGCCGAGCAGGTAGAGGCCCAGAACGGTGAGTTCCCGATCCTGCAAAACCGCTTCAAGACCGACAGCCTCGTGCCTCCGGTCGACTGGGAGCAGGACCCCTACGACAGCCTCACCTGGCGCCACTGGCTACACACCCTGGGCTGGTGGATGGACGGCCTCTTCTACATCCACCGGCAAGGCGGGCCAAACGCGACGCAGGCGCTCGTTCAGGCGCGCGATCTCACTCTCGACTGGATCGCAGCCAATCCCGAGGGGCCGATCTCCGAACGTACCCCTGCCTGGGCGCCCAAGCCACTCGCTGACCGGGCCCCATACATGGCGTACCTCGCCCGCCAGGCCGCGTGCAAGGGCCTACTGAGCGAGGAGCAAGCGGAGGTGCTGCTCGACTCGTTGCTCTACCACGTGGAGCTGATGACCGGGAGCCACCCGCGCTCGGCGAAGGGCATGTGGTTCGACTACGGGTTGGCCCTGACGGGTCAGTACCTGTACTTCCTGCCCGAAGCCGAGGATTGGATCGACCTGGCGATCGAGCGCTTCCCGACGACGATAGACCTCCGCGTCGACAAACGCGAGGCCGTTTGGCGCACGAACTCGGTCAACTACCAGGCGACCCTGACGCGCGTAATCGAGCTTTTCCACGACCAGGTCAACCCCGACCCCGACCTAGCCGGCGCAGCCGCGCGTTTGCGCGACAGCTTCGGTTGGTTTGTCTTCCCCGACGCGACATTCGCGCGGTACGGGGCCTGGCATACGAATGTGCCGCTTCCGTCGTGGGCGTCGAGTGCGGGTGAGGGCCATAAGGGCCTGCACCTGATGCCGCGCTCTGGTTTCGCTGTGGTCAAGCGCGAGAAGAGCTACCTGGGCACGAGCGCGAGTTGGTTCTTCGACGTCCACAAGCATGCCGACGACCTTGGGTTCGAACTCTACGAGGAGGGCCATCGCCTGATCAGCGACTCAGGTCATCACGACTTCGACATCAGCAGAAACCGCTGGCAGCGCTTCGCCCGCTCCGCCCGCGCCCACAGCGTGCTGACCGTCGACGGGATCGACGATGCGCTCGGTGGGCGCCGCCGCTACGGCAGCGGCATTCTCGCCGGGGGGCATGGTGCGGGTTGGTTCGCCGTGCTCGGAACGAACCCGCGCACGAAGAAGCAGAATGTAAGGCACCATCGCCTCTTCCTCTACAGGCCCGGGAACCGCCTGCTCGTTGTCGACATCGTCCGTGCTCGTCGCCCACACCTTTACCGTCGCCACGTGCAGATCGCGCCCGAGGTGGAGGTGCGGCGTCGGAAAGGAGGTCTCGCCCTGGCCGCGACCGGGCTCAGGGGAACTCTGCGTAGCTCCGGCAGGTCCAAGGCGCCGATGATCCGCGTCGGGGAGGAGACCCCGATCGCGGGCTGGATCTTTCCCGACACCGACCAGAAGGCTCCCCGACCGACGGTCACCTACCGGACTCGGGCGAGAAACGCGAACCTGCTGTTCGAGGTACGCGTCGGAGGCCCTCGCGGGCCGATCCCAAAGGTGCTCGAGGCGAGTGCCGGTGCGGTCCGGATTGCGCTCGACGGGCGTCGAGGGCCAGTTGTCTCGGTGCGGCGCCACGGTCGTAACCTCAGGGTCAGGTGAGTTGGGCAAAGTCAGGAGTGGCGCTCGCCGCCATCGCCCTCGCGGTCGTGGCGGCGGCGTCGTGGATCGGTGATGACTCCCGGGCCGGGAGTCATGAGCGCGTCGAGCGGCTGCGCCCCAGCCCGGGCAAGGCATTCACCGACCGACCCACGGTGCTCAGGCGCGACGGCTGCTATCTCGGGCTGAACAAGACAAGGCAGCCGACGTGCGCCTACGGCGACCGCACGGCGGATACCACCGTCGTGCTGTTCGGCGATTCGCACGCCGAGCCGCTGTTCGACGGGATCAACCGGCTGGCCAAGCGCCGCGAATGGCGACTGGTCGTGCTCCTGAAGAGTTTCTGTTCGGTCGCACAGATTAGACAGGTGCACCCCTACCGCGATCGGCCGTTTCACGACTGTCACCGCTGGCGCCGAGAGACGATCCAGCGCATTCGCCACGAGGAGCGGCCGGACCTCGTAATCGTCGACAGCTCTGCCCACGCCGATCCCGCGGTTGGTGGCCGTGAGGTCTCCGGCGCCAAGGCACGGCGCCTGCTCGCGAAGGGCTTCGCCAGTACCTTGGACCGGTTCAGTGGCGTGGGCGAAGCGGCGCTCGTCACCGACCTCCCAAAGGCCCCGTTCAAGGTGCCCGAATGCATCAAGGACAACCGCAACCGACTTCGCGCCTGCGACTTCCGCGCCCCGCGAGGCGGACCGCGCGCACTCGCCCGCCGGGCCATCCGCCGCGCCGACGATGCGTCTGTTGTCAACACCCTTGACCGTGTGTGCGGACCGCGCCGCTGCCACGCCGTGGTGGACAACGTCATCGTCTACCGCGACACCGGCCATATGACTGCGACCTTCGGCCGCGGGCTCACCCGGCTCTTCGCGCGCGAGCTGCCGCCCGTTGGCTAGTCGGCGACCGGCTATTTTTGCTAGCCCACGCGGCTGTGGCGGAATTGGTAGACGCGCCGTCTTCAGGTGGCGGTGGGCTAACGCTCGTGGAGGTTCGAGTCCTCTCAGCCGCATAAGTCCGTCCGGAGACACGAGCGTTTAGGGTCGTTGCCATGGGCACCACCACCGAGCAGGCGATGGAGAGGATTCACGACCGGTTCGGCGTGCATCAGGGCCACCGGGCGCTCCACGCGAAGGGCGTTCACTGCGTCGGGACGTTCACGCCGACTCCGGAGGCGGCAGGCCTCACCCGTGCCGGCCACATGGCGGGGCCGGTGCCCGCCAAGGTGCGCTTCTCGAACGGCGGCGGCGACCCCGCGGTGCCCGACTACGCGCCCGACGTCCGCGGCCTCGCAGTCAGCTTTCAGCTCCCCGACGGGAGTGCGACCGACATCCTCGCCCAGACCCTGCCGCGCTTCCCGTTCCCCGATCAGGAGGGGTTCTTTGCGGCGCTGGCGGTCTCCGAGCGGTCGCCCACGACGCTGTGGAAGCTGCCCTGGTTCCTGTTGCGCTACCCGGCGGCGCTGAAGTCGCTTCGCGAGGCCGACGCCGAGGCTCGCCGGCACGCGAGCTTCGCCGCGCGTCGCTATTTCCCGTTTCACGCCTTCAAGTGGCTCGACGCCACTGGCGGCGAGCGCTTCATCCGCTACTTCTGGCAGCCCACGGTCGACGAGCCCGACCTCTCGAAGGAGGAGGCGAGGGCTCGGGGCCGCGACTGGCTGTTCGACGAACTCCGCGAACGGCTGGCCCACGAGCCCGTGCGGATGCGCCTCGAGGTCGTGATCGCGGATGCAGGCGACAACCCCGATGACCCCTCGGACGAGTGGCCGCAGGACCGCGAGCGAGTCACCGTCGGGGTGCTGGAGATTGCGGCCGTTGACGACGCGGCGGACGACCGGATCGTGTTCGATCCGATGCGCCTCTGCGACGGAATCGAGGCTTCGAACGACCCGGTTCTGCGCTTCCGGCCAGCCACCTACACGCTCTCTCACGCCCGCCGAACCGGCGCCTGATACGGCCGAAATCGACGCCTGAGCGTTGCTAACATCGGCCCACCCTGCCGCTATCGTCTAGGGGACTAGGACGCCGGATTCTCAGTCCGGAAACCGGGGTTCGAATCCCCGTAGCGGTGCTACTGAGACCCGCCATTACAAGGGGGTTTCGGCGTTTAAGAGGGGTCATGGGGAAGGCTATGGGGAAGTGAGCCGGGAGCGACAACCCCAGCGACCCCAGTGCCGTGGGCGTCCTGGCCGCCCCTAGGAACGCTGAATGATCTGGGTGGCAGGCCGAGCGGCCTGATCTGCGGCGCCGCCCCAAGGCGCGGAAATAGCCTGCTCAGCGAGTCGCCCAGGGCGGCGGCAATGCGACCTGTTGGAGGGCACGCGGCCTTGCCCGCGGCTGAAGGGAGTCACCGCCGCCTGTCGCCACCGACGGAGCCGCACGTCAAAGTTCGGCGACCCGCAGCTCTAGGAGTCGGCTTGCCACTACTTAGACGCTTCGCATGGAAAGCGGTACTTCCCGCTGCGCGGCTCCTAGTTCACGCAGGCCTTGCTCCCGTAGCTCTCGAGTTGGCGGTTGAGCTCCTGCATGCCCTTCGGGACGCGGTTCGGGTCTTCGAGCATGTCTTCGAGGTCCCGCTCGGCCGCTGACAGAGCTGCCTCGATCTCTTCGGCGTCGCCGGGCGGGGGCGTCAGCCCCTGAATCCCATCGAGCTGCCTCTGAAAGATCGGGATTATCTCCTGCTCGACGAACTCGGCTTCCTCCTCGTCGAGTCCGTCGCCCGCGTAGACGTCTCCCTCTGCAGCCTTGAGATCTTGCTCGGCGGACCGGCAGATCGTGTCAGCCTGAGCGATGAACTCCTGCCTGGTGGGCGCCTCGGTTTGCGATGTCTCCTCATCTCCGCCGCAACCGACTGCCGACGCGACGATGAGGACAGGCACTAGCGATCGGTGGCGAGTCAACGGGTTCCCCCTCTGGACGTGGTGAACGATATAGCGAAAGCCCGAGCGAAGGCAATGGGAGGGGCGGCCCGCGGGCGATCTTTTTCGTATCGCTTAGGACGAAAAGCGCCTAATCGCTTTGCATGGAAAGCGCAATGAAATCGTGAGAGACTGCGCGAGCGATGTCCCAGGCGGACGTAGAGAGCATTCGGAAGGGCTATGCCGCGTTCAATGCAGGACACCGCGAAGGGATGAGAGCGGTTCTCGACCCCGAGGTCACGTGGTACCCCGCTCTTGGGCTGATGCTCAAACAGACGAGTTACCACGGACCTGAGGCGATCTGCGAGTTGGTCCTGGAGGAAATCCCCTCCGTACTGGAGGGTTTTCACGCCGATCTCATCGATTTGGAGGATCACGGTGATGCCGTAATCGTCACGGTCAGATTTACCGGAACAGCTACTTCCACGGGGCTGGAAATCGAGCAGAACTTCTTTCAGCTCTGGCGCACCCGGAACCACAAGGGAGTGGAGATGCGATCTTTCACCACGCGGGCCGAGGCCCGCGACGCAGCCGGGCTGTCGGGTTAGGCGCTTTGGACGAAAAGCCGAGTTGGCCCGCGGGACAACGGTGGGACAATGACCCCCCCGTCAGGCGGTACGAAGCGGGACGACACGGCATCGAAAACCGCTTTAACGAGCAATACTTCGCTTTGTAAAGCCACGGCTTCGGCAATTCGAATCCCCGTAGCGGTGCTACTCGAAGCGGCTCAGGCAAGCCGATTCCGACGTTTACCTCGCCCCTCGGGGCAGTCCTTGACTTCATGGACGGAGGACAGCGCCGCGACCTCTGCGACGGTGGGGCCGGCACCGATAGCACCCAGCGCTGCGAGGATGAGCGCAGCGTGCCCCGCAGACGGCCGGCAGGCGGGTCCTGAGCCGTCGCCGCCGATGCACCTACGCGCACCCGAGGTCCCTGAGATTTCGGTTGTCTCGGCGCCGCGGCCGCCGGGGCGCTGAGCGTCAGTTCGCCTGGTAGTCGGGCGGTAGCCGGATCCCCATGGGGCGGTGCGTTGCCGTGTGGCAGCCCGAGGTAGCCCGAGGCGAGCTCGGTAAGGCAAAAAGGGGCCTCCGCCCGGCTTGACTTGTCCGCGGGTGCGGGCATAGGATCGCCAGAAGAACCAGCCACGAGTCGTGGACAAATCCGGCGGCTGTATCGCGGACGGAGGGGAGCAAAAATGAGACGTCGCTTGGGGCGTAGCCGGACGCTTTTCACCCTGCTTGTTGCTTTCGCCGCGGGGGGCGCGGCGCTTGCCGGCACCGTTGTGGGAGCGTCCTCGACCGCGCCACCGATCAAGGCTGATCGGTACATCCTGGAGTTCGCCGGGCACGTGGTTCCTTTCGTGAAGCTCGTGGATATGGACTCGGGGGCGGTCCACTTCGAGCCCCCGCCTGGAGACGACTTCGGCCGTGGGGTTGCGAAACGCTCCACACCCCAACTCACGATCCAGCGGCCCGCGACCACCGACAACACGATCGACCTATGGTTCGCGGAGGCTGTGCAAGGAACCCCTGTCGCCTTCAAGGACGCGGCCCTGACCGTCTTCAACAAACGGGACGAGCCGGTGGCGAGATGGGCGCTGATCAACGCCTTTCCCTCGCGACTCAAGATGACGCAGGCCTCCACGGGAGTGCTGAACGAGACGGTGACGTTCGCCGCGGAAGACATCGTCAAGTCGCCATAGGAGTGGAGCGAATGGATCTCGGCGCCTTCATCGATCGCTACGACAAGGCCTGGAACGAGCAGGACGTTGAGGCGATCCTCTCGATGCACGCGCCGGACATGGTCTTCGAGAATCACACGCGCGGCGTCCGGGTGGAAGCGGCGGACGTCAGGGAACTGCTCGAGTCCACCTTCGCCGAGCAGCCGGATCTGCGCTTCCGTGGTCGTCGCCGCTATGTCGGCGACGATTTCGTCGTCAGCGAATGGACCGCCACGGCAACCGACGCGGAGGGCCGCGCGGTTGAGTGGGACGGCATCGACGTCTTCCCGTTCCGCGACGGGTTGATCGCCCGCAAGGACGTCTACTCCGGCTCGCACGCGCCCCGCCTGCTCTAGGGCGCGTCCTGCCGTTACACCCGCCCGGACGCGGAGCATCTCCGCCCGCTACGGCTGGGTGTGAGATTGACCGTCGCCTACCGGGGTAGACGCGCGGCATGCCAAAACTCAAGCAGCTGGCGATCGGTTTCGGAGTGAGCCGCATCGCCTACGCAGTTGCCCTTCTGTTCGCCCCGGGCCGCGCTGCCGGACCGTGGCTCGGCTCGGCCGCGGAGAGCGGCGGCGGCAGGGTCGCAGCAAGGGCGCTGGCGGTCAGGGACGGCGCCCTCGGCGCCGGCCTCGCGATCGCGGCCGCGTCTGGATCTTCGATCCGTCCGTGGGCGGTCGGCTGCGCGGTCAGCGACGTCGTCGATATCACCTCGACGCTGATCGACCGCGAATCCCTGCCGCCGCGCTCGGCCCCCGCGACCGTCGCCGTTGCTGGACTTGCCTGTGCCGGGGGCGCCGCCCTGGCGATCGCCGCGGACGGGTGAGCTGCGACATCGCGGCGCATCCTGATCGTGCTTCGGTCCGCCTGGAGAGCGCTAGGCGCCGAGCGCTCGCAAGGCGGCGCGCGCGGCGTTGAATCCGTTCATCCCGTGCACTCCCGCGCCGGGCGGGGTCGCCGCTGAACAGACATAGACGCCGGGGATTCCGGTGTCGTACGGGCTCGGCCCGAAGCGGGGGCGGAAGAGCACCTGGTACGGCGTGTTCGCGCCGGTGACGATGTCGCCGCCGGTGTAGTTGGGGTTGGCCTTCTCGAGTTGGGCCGGGCTGTGGATCGCCATCCCGGTGATCCGCTCGCGCAGCCCCGGCGCGAAGCGCTCGATCTGGGCGACCACGACGTCGGTCGCGTCGCCCTCGTAGCCGTTCGGGACGTGGGCGTAGGTCCAGATCGGGTGGACGCCGTCTGCCGATCGCTGCGGGTCGGCGAGGTACTGCTGGCCGACCAGCACAAGCGGGCGCTCGGGCATGCGGCCCCGGTTGATCTCGCGCTCGGCCACCACGATCTCCTCGAACCCGCCGACCGCGTGCACCGTGCCGGCCCTCCGGCACGCCTCGCTGCGCCACGGCACGCCGCCCTCGACCGCGAGATCGACCTTGTATGCACCCGGTCCACGCTTGTAGCGGCGATAGGCGCGAGCGACGCGCCCGGGCAAGCGCTCGCCGGCGACGTCGGCTACTGCAGCGGGCGCCAGATCGAGCACCACCGTGTCGGCGTCGGCGACCTCGGCCAGGGAGCTGACCTCGCGTCCCGTCTCGATCCTGCCCCCGTGCTCGGCAAGCGCGGATGCGAGCGCGTCGGTGATCGAGCGCGAGCCACCGGCGGCGACGGCCCAGCCGTAGGTGTGGCAGGCACAGATCAGGGCCATTCCGACCGACGAGCTCATGGGGTGGGAGAGGGGGCTGAAGGCGTGGGCCGCCACTCCTCCGAAGAGTGCTCGCGCCTGCGGCGTCCGCCAGGCGCGAGCGAGGATGGTCGCCGGAAGGGCCGCCGGGATGCCGAAGCGCATCAGGCGCAGCGGGTGGCTTGGGAGATGCATTACAGGCCGCAGGATGTCGTCGCCCAGCGCGTCGAAGCCCGCCGCCGGGCGGCCGAAGACCCGCTTCCACGCGGAGCCGTCGCTCCCTAGTCCCGCCGCCGTCTCCTCGATCGAGCGCACCATCACACCGGCGCTGCCGTCGTCTAGCGGATGGGCGAGGTCGACCTCGGGCCAGCGCCACTCGAGCCCGTGGCGTTCGAGGTTGAGTGAGCGCAGGAATGGCGAGCCGACCGCCATCGGGTGGACGGCTGAGCAGTGGTCGTGCAGGGTGCCGTCGCGGGTCAGCTCACTCGTCTTGGTGCCGCCGCCGATTTCGTCCTGCGCCTCCAGAACCGTCACCTCGAGGCCCGAGCGGGCCAGCTCCACGGCCGCGGCGAGCCCGTTCGGGCCGGCCCCGACGACCACCGCGGTGCTCAAGTCGGTGCCGGCTCGGCCGCGCCGGGATCACGCCGGAAGGTCACCTCGGTGGGGAAGCTCCAGTCCTCCTCGAGCCAAGGTCCCCGCGCGACCATGTCGGCGACGTCGACCCAGCCCTCTTCGAGCAGGCCCGCCGCCGCGTCGAAGATCCGGTAGCGCTGGCGCCGCACGTGCGCCGGTTGGGATTCCAGCGTGATGATCCGCAGGTCGCCTTGCGCGTAGCCGACCTGCTCCTGAACGGCGGCGAGAAGCTGTTCGTTGTGAAAGTGGCCGTCGCCGAAGTTCCAGCCGTTGACCACGCCGGAGACAAGCTCGCCCTCACGCACGTTGTAGGCCTCCACGTCATCCACCGCGTGAGGGAGCAAACCCAGGAGGGCGCGGCCGTGGGAGTGCATCGCGCGGAAGGCGAGGCCCTTGTTCAGCAGCAGCTCGGCCGTCTCGCGGTCGTAGAACTTCGCGAGCTGCTCGACGACCACCGGAGCCACCTTGTAGACCTCCCGGTCGAGTCGACCCTCGGCGTCGGTGTCCTTTCGGAACAACCACTGGCTGGTCGCCCAGTTGCCCGCGTAGTAGCGCATCGAGGGCAAGAACGAGATCAGGTCGGGTCGGAAGTTGCCGAGCACCGGCAGGCCAACCCCGATCGCCGCAAGCAGGACCATCAGCAGTGGGTCGTCGAGCGTCGAGAGCGGCACGCCCCCGTTCTCGCCGAACAGGAACAGGATCCCGAAGATCATGAAGAGGTTCCACTCGAGCGGAACGGCGAGCGGGAACGTGGAAGTGATGTGGATGTGGAAGATCACCATTCCGATCACGGCGAGCGTCCCGAGGGTCCCGCCGTTGGAGATCAACAGCAACAGGGGCAGGGAGAACTCCATGATCGTCCCCGAGTGGGCGGCGAACGCGGCGACCCGAGAGGGACGCAGGTCCGTTGGGTGCTCCTCATACAGCCGCGCCTTGGCCTTGGGCGAGCGGTTCCAGGGGGTATTCGAGATCATCACCGAAACGACGTAGGGGAAGTGCCGGTTCAGCTTCGACGACGCCGCGCCCCACCAAATGCAGAAGAAGACGATCTGCGAGGCGACGATCAGGTTCTCGATCGGGAAGCAGAAAACGATGAGCAGGAAGCCGTAGACCTCCGTGCGGGCGCCGAGGAACGAGACCTTGTCGCGCAGCCCGAGCAAACCGAGCACTGCGAGCAGAGTGCCAATCGCGACCGGGTCGAGCCGCTCCACACCGAGCCCGCCGCCGCCCTCCTCTCCCGCGATCAGCAGATACAGAGCCGTAGCGAGCACGCCCGCGTACAGCGCGACGTCGAGCACCGTGCGCCGGGTGCCGGCGGTGAACGGAACGCGGTCCGGCCACGGCGGCAACCGTACGGTGCCGGGCCGCAGCCAGTAGAGGATGCCGCCGATCACGGGCGAGAAGCGGAACGTCAGCGGCATCGAGCCGCAGCCGAGGCCGATCACCTCCCAGAGCAGCGTCCAAACCGCCAGCTTCTGGAAGACGATCGGCTGCGTCCACCATTCGCCGAACTCACCGAGACCCCCAAGGCCCGGCGTCGTCGCCGAGATCGTCAGCGCCGCCCCGAGCGAGAAGATGACGAGCTTGACGATGTAGAGGAGGTAGACGGCGGTCGGCGTGCCGAACCCGTTGATCGCCCAGTCCTGGGCGAGCGGCTTGATGCGCTCCAGGTGGGGCTTAGCGCGCCACTCGTCGACGTCGAACGGGGGAGGGGTGGGAGTTAGGAACCCCATCTGGGCGTGAGACCCTATCCCGGATCGCGCGCGCGGGCCTCAGCGCTCGCGCAGGTCCATCTCCAGGCCGCCCTCGGGTGAGAGGGTCGGCATCTGGCGAATCGACATCGTGCGACCGGCCGGAAGCTCGGGCCGGAAACGCGCCAGGATCGCAGTGACGAGCGCCTTCACCTCGATCTGGCCGAAGCGCTTGCCGATGCAGATGCGCGAGCCGCCGCCGAACGGCACGTAGGCACCGCGCGGCAGCGCGGTCTTGCGTGAGCGCTCGAAGCGCTGGGGGATGAACGCGGTGGGGTCGGGGAAGACCTCTCCCAGCCGGTGCGACGCCCACGAGCAGTAATTGACGTATGTGCCGGACTTGACCACGTGACCGTTGAACTCGAAGTCCTTGACCGCCCGACGCGGCCCAATCCACGCCGGGGGATAGAGGCGAAGCGTCTCGTCCAGCGCCATCTCCAGCTCGGGCAGCTCGCGCTCGAGCTGGAGGGCGGTGGCTGGCGCCCCGCCAAGCACCCGATCCTGCTCGGCGCGCAGGACGTCGCCCGCCTCGGGATTTCGCGCCAGCTCGTAGAGCATGAAGGAGACGGTCGAGGTGGTCGTGTCGTGGCCGGCAAACATCAGGGTGATCGCCTGGTCGCGAACCTCCTGGGCGCTCAGCTCGCTGCCGTCCTCCTCGTCACGTGCGGCCAGCAGCATGCCGAGGATGTCGTCGCCCTCGCGACGTCGGGCGCGGCGTCGCTCGATCTCGGAGAACAGGATCTCGTCAAGGATCCGCCTTGAGCGGTGCATTCGCCGCCACGGCGAACCGGGGCCGCGCAGAATTCGCGTCGGGTACTCCGTGCCGTAGAAGCCGAGCGCCCGCTCGAAGTGCTCGGCCGCCTCCGCTCCCTTGCCCCGATCGTCGGGGTCCAGCCCCAACAGCGCGCGCATCGCGATCCTCATGGCGAGGTTGCGCGCCCACTCGTACACGTCCACGCGCATCCCCGCCCGCCAGCCGGACAGGGCCGCGCCCGCTTCCTCGGCCATCACGTCCACCGACGCGGCGATCTGCTCGCGGTGAAACGCGGGCATCATGATCCGCCGCGCACGGTCGTGGTAGGCACCGTCGATCGTCAGCAGGCCGTCTCCGAGCAGCGGGATCAAATCGCCGAAGCTCGACTCGCGCCAGTGAAAGTTCTCCGGGTGCTCGACCGTGATGAAGCTGTTCGCCGCGGGCCCGATCATGAAAACGATGCGCCCGTGGAAGATCCGGATCGAGAAGATCGGCCCGTACTCGTCGTAGAGCGGCAGCAGAACGCTAAGCGGGTCGTGAGCAAACCGGCGGGTACGGCTGAGGTTGAAGTCGGTCGGGCCCGGGGGGAAGGTGCCGCGCGCACGGCGTTCTTCCGCGACGTCCGCGAGGATGCGCCCGATCGGATTGCTGGACATCTCCGGCGGGGCGGGGACGGTGCTCACAGGCGCGATGCTAACTGACCATCCGGTCAGTTACTGGCCGCGCTCGCCGCCCCGGAATCGGTTAGGTTCAGCGAGCGCCGCGCCGCGGCAGCCAAACCATCTCGACCGGAGGCATAATTGGACGCCAGCCAACTCAAGCGAATCCCGCTCTTCGCCGAGGTGCCCGACGAGGCTCTCGCAACGATCGCTCCGTTCGCGACGCTCGAGGAGTGGCCGGACGGTAAGGAGATCGTGCGCGAAGGTGGATTTTCGAATCACTTCTACGCGATCGAGGAAGGTTCCGCCAAGGTCGAGGCCGGCGGTGAGCAGGTGGCCGATCTCGGACCCGGCGACGTGTTCGGCGAGCAGGGCCTGCTCGAGCATTCACAGCGCTCGGCGACAGTCACCGCGACCTCCGAGGTGAAGCTGATCAAGATCGAGCACTGGGAGCTCTCCCGGATGAAGAAGTCGATGCCCGACGCCTACGAAGCGCTCGTCAAGAAGGTCGAGGAGCGCAGCGCGAACTGAGCGTTACGGCCGAGGAGATCTGCTCGAGTGGTGTGCGAGCAGGTAGTGGATCGCAAGCGCGAGGGGGATGGTCAGCGCCCCCGCCACCCGGAAGATCGCGAGCGTGAAGAAGGTGCCACCGAGGCCGCAGAAGGCGCTTAACTGACCCGCGAGCCACCCGTTCGGTGAGCCAGCCCGGATCGCGCGCGCCGAGAGCATTTCCGCGATCCCCAGTACGAGCATCAGCGCCCCCCAGGCGCCGAGGCTCGAGAAAAAGCCGACGGCGAACGACCGTTCAACCTGCTCGACGTTCGCCTCAAAGCTGTCGAGCCCAGCGATTGCCGCTGCACCCAGAGCTGCGTGCGCGGCGCCAGTGAGCAGCAAGAGCCAGGCGGCGCCGCGGTCGCCGGCGGTGAGTTCCATCTAATCGAGCTCGTGTAAGAGATTCGGGGCTAGCCAGAACCCGAACCCGATGCCAACGACGGCGCCGATCAGTCCCCCGATGATGGGCTGGATGAAGAAGGTTCCGATGCCCGTTCCGACGATCGCGCAGAACAGGACGGAGCCCAGCATGATGCGGCCGGCGAGGCGGTCGTGTTCCCCGTTTCGCGATCCATCCTCCATCAGCCGCCGGACTTTATACCGGACCGTAACTAACGGCGCAAAGGGCGCAGGAAACGGATAGCTTCCGGGCGATGAGGTTAGGGACGGCGCTCGGCCGAGCCCGCGCAGGAGGAGGGGCGAATTGAGCGAACCATCGGGCCGATTGGCCAGCCGCGCCGTCGGCTCCGTGCGGGGGATGCTCACTCGCGAAGACGTCCCGCCCGGGTCTTGGCTGCGAAGCGGCGGTGGATACGCCGCCCTCGGGGGAAACGTGCTGGCCCAGCTCGTCACGCCGGGGCTCTCCTGGCGCACTGAGTTCATTCGCCAGTACGTCTTTGCATTCAGGGTGACCCTGCTGCCGGCGGCCCTCGTCTCGTTCGTCGTCGGCATGGGGACGATCGGCATCATGGGCGGCTCGCTGGCCTCGTCCTTCGGCGCGATCGACCGGCTCGCACCGGCCGCTCCGGTCGCGTTTCTGCGAGCCCTCGGGCCGTTGCTGACGGGGGCGATCGTCGCCGGCTCGATCGGATCGACGATCACCGCCGAGATCGGCGCCAGGAAGATCCGTGAGGAGCTCCTCGCGCTCGAGATCCTCGGCATAAACCCCGTCCGCAACCTGATCCTGCCACGCGTCGTCGGCCTGGCCCTGTGGATGCCCGTGCTGAGTCTGCTGACGTTCTGGGCCGGGATCGCCGGGACCTTCTGCGCCTCGGTTTTCCTGTACGGATCGACCCCGCAGGCTTTCTTCAGCGAGTTGCTGACCCTGACCAACTACATCGATCTCTGGGGCAGCGTTATCCAGCTCACCCTGTTCGGGATTCTGATCGGGATCATCTCCGCCTACAAGGGGACACAGGTGAGTGGTGGCGCCGAGGGTGTCGGCAAGGCGGTGAACGAAGCGGTGGTTTCCTGTTTGGTCGTGGTCGGCACGGTCGCCGTCGTCTACGTGATGCTCTTCCAGGCGTTCTACCCGGAGGTGAACTTCGGAGGATGAGCGCCCCCGCGCCGACACCACGCAAGCGCAAGCAGCGCACCAGGCGCCCGATCAGCGAGACGATCGAGCGCCCTGATCACATTCCCGTGGTGGATGCCGCCGGCGAGTTCTTCGGGTTCGCTTGGGAGGGGTTCCGTGGATTCCGCCTTCTCCCGGCCTTCACCGCCGAGGTGCTGCGACAGATCGGGCTCCTCGTCGCCGGCAGCGTGCTGGTGATCGTCTTCCTTGGTTTCGTCGCGGGAGCCGGGTGCGGCATCGCGGCCGAGGCGATCGGACAGGCGGTGGGCGCTTCGATCGTTGGTCCGCTGTTCAGCTCGTTCTGTGCCACCCGGGAGATCGTGCCATTCATCTTTGGCTTCATCGTCGCGGCGAAGGTCGGCGGCGGCATCGTCGCCCAGCTCGGCGCGATGCGCGTCAACGAGGAGGTCGACGCGCTCGAGATCATGGGGATCTCTTCGATCGGCTTTCTCGTCTCGACCCGGATGCTCGCGGCGATGGTGGTGATGCCGATCGCCTATGTGATCGCGGTCGGCGCGGGCCAGGCGGCCGCCTGGGTCACCTCGTTCGTCCGCAGCGGCACCGTCTCGCAGGGCACCTGGGAGTTCGTCTTCTACACGGTCACCACCCCAACCGATCTGATCAACTCGATGATCAAGGGGATGGTGATCTCGACCGCGGTGATCATGACCGCGCTGTACTTCGGCTACCGCGTGCGCGGAGGACCGGTTGAAGTTGGTACCGCCACGGCCCAGTCGATGGCGGTGAACCTGATCCTGGTCACGGTCCTGAACATGATCATGACCTTCATCTTCTACGGCTTCGACCCGGGACTGCCGATCGCATGAGCCGGCGATTCGGGATCGGTCCGAACGCGACCCGCGTGGTCGCCGTCACCGGCGTGCTGCTGCTGTTCGCGGTGGGACTTCTGGCGCTGTCCGCATCGCGCGAGGACTACGAGATGAGAGCCGTCTTCGACGACGTACGCGGGCTGATTCCCGGCGGGGACGTCACGGCTGCCGCGACCGTGGTCGGAAGCGTGAAGAGCGTCGAGATCAACGACGACGGTGTTCCCGAGGTCACGATGTCCATCGACGACGACTTTCGTCTGCACGAGGGCGCGATCGCAAACATCCGCCTAGCCTCGAACGTCGGCGCCGTGAACCGCGCCGTCGATCTCCAGCAAGGCGACCCGACGGCGCCCGAGCTCGAAGACGGCACGGTTCTGAGCGGCGCTCAGACCGACAATCCGGTCGACTTCGACCTCGCGGTCTCGACCCTGCAGCCGGAGGTCCGTGACGATCTGCGGGAGGTGCTCGCAGGGCTTGACGATGCGCTCAGGGGCCGCGGGGGCGATTTCGACCGCACGCTGCAGCACAGCGGGGTCACGCTGAGCGAGACCGGTCGGCTCCTCGACCAGGTCGGCCGTGACGGGGAGGCGCTTCGCACCCTGGTGACCGAGAGTGGCAGCGTCATGTCGGCCCTGGCCTCGAGCCCGGGCGACCTGGGCGAGGCGGCGGAGCGCACGGCCACCGTGCTCGACGTTACGGCTCGGCGCCAGGCCGAGCTGGGCCGGTCGGTCCAGGATCTCGGCCCGGCTCTGGCGAGCGCGCGCGGTCTGCTCGACCGCACTGCCGCGGCAACCCCGACCCTGCGCGAGCTCGTCGCCGGACTCGGGCCGCTGGTCGATGAGCTTGGGCCGTTCGCGCGGCTGATCCCGCCGGCGACCGACGCCGCGGGCCCGTTCTTCGACGAGACCGAGAAGCTCGTCAGGGAAGCACCCGCAGCGCTGCGCAAGACGAGGGCGCTGGTGGGTGCCGAGTCGCGCTCGGTCCTGCGAAAGTTCGGGCCACTTCTCCAACGGTTTACGCCGGTTGTTGAGGAGCTTCGCGCGTTCACGCCCGAGATCGTCGGCTTCTTCCAGAATGGCGCCGACGCTGCCGCGGGATTCGACCAGAACGGGCACATGATCCGGATCGCAGCCGGGCTGGCCAACGACCTGCCGCCCAGCACGGAAGCGGGTGGTGCGATCGGTCCGGGCGACTGCGCACCGGGTCTGCTCGCGTCGCCATTCAACCGCTTTCCCGGCGCGCTCGAATGTGACCCCTGGCCCGATTATCGGGACAGTTTCATCGGGGGCGGCGGCTGATGCCCGACCAGCTGGCCAAGGCGACCGCCGCGATCGTCGCCGGATTGCTCGTCGCCGTGATCGGGATTCTGGTCTTCACCTCGCGGCCGCCCGTGGGAGCGAACGAGGTGGTCGCCGAGTTCGACGACGCGTTCCCGCTGATCGAGGGAATGTACGTGCGAGTCGACGGTGCCATCGCCGGCTCGGTCGGACCGATCGAGGTGAACGAGCTGGGCAACGCCGACGTGACGCTGTTGCTCGACGAAACGATCGAGCAGCCGATGGACGACGCCCGCGCCACCATCCGCCAGCAGGACACGACGGGCGACAGTTACGTCGAATTCGAGCCGAACCCGGAGGGTTCCAATCAGCCGCTGGGCGAGGAAGGCTTGGTGTGCGAGATCACCCCTGAGGGTGAGCGATGTCCACAGACGATGATCGCTCCTCGCCTCGACGACCTGCTTAACGCGTTCGGCGATTCCGAGCGTGCCGGCGTCAAGTTGATTCTGAACGAACTGGCCACGGCGCTCGAGCAGCGGGGCGAGTCGATCAACCAGGCGTCGTTCGAGCTCAAGCCGGCGCTCGAGACGGCAAACGACGCGCTGGCCGAGGTGAACAAGCAGAACGTGTCGCTGAAGAGCCTGATCACGAGCGCTGAGGACGTCACCGGCCAGGCTGCCAGCCGCACCGCGGAGCTGACCCGGCTGATCGACGGTCTCCACGGCACGCTCACGTCCACGGCCGAGCACGGCGAGTCGCTCGATGCCTCGCTGGCGCGCCTCCCGGCGACCGCGTCCAGTGCCAGGACGGTGCTGACCGAGCTCACCCGCTCCGCCGTGGCAGCCCGGCCGCTCGCCGAGGACGTCCAGGCGGGTGCGCCGCAGCTGGCCAGCGCCGTCGGCCGGCTCCCCTCGTTCCTCGACGACGCCGAGGTGACGATCGACGCCACGAAGCCGACGCTCGACCTCACCCGCAGGCTCTTGAGAGCGGCGGCCCCCTCGCTGGAGGTCGGCAAGGACCGCGTGGTCACGGGTGTGTTCGATTTCACCGCGGCGGCGTCCGATTTGATCAACTCGGTGCTGGGCGGCACCGGTGATCCGAATAACGACGGTGCCTTTCCGGCGCTGTTCGACGACGACTCATACGGGGTTCCGGGCGAGGGCACGCTGTCGCGCCGCGGGTTTGGTGCCGTCGCGGTTCAGCCTGGCGACCTTCCCCCGTATCCGCCCGAGCACGCGAATCGCAGGTTTCTACGCGTCTCGGCAATCCTCAACTGCGCCATCTTCGGGGTGCCGATCGAGCCCGGGTGCCTGGCCAACGTCATCTCCGGTGGCGGCTTCCCGTTCCCGTTTCGTGCTCGGAACTCCCGCACCCTGAAGGAGGTGGCCGAAGGCTCCGACGGCGGCGATGACCGGTCCTCCGCGGGCGTACCGGAGTCACCGTCGTCGGCCCTGCCAGATGTGACGCTGCCGGGCGTCGACGACCTGCTGGGCAGCCTCGATCGCCGCGGTGAGCGGACCCGCGGCAAGGGCAAGCGGGGCAAAGATGGCGCGGCACTGGGCGACCTCCTCGACTTCCTGCTGGGCAACTGATGGCGGGCCGGTCCCCACGAGCGCCGTCCCGCCTCAACCAGCGCGTCACCCGTGCGGCGTCGAAGCTGAATGATCACACGATCCTGCTCGGGCTCCTGGTTGGCGCCGCGGCGGCGTTCCTGGCCTATATCGCGTTTGCGTCGACGACCGGCCCTCCCTTTCAGAGCGCGTATCGCATCGACGTAGAGGTTCCCCCCGACCGTCCGAGCGAGTACCTCGGGGAGGAACAGGGTTCGGCGCCGTCGCTGCGCGTCGGTCAGGCGGTCCGGATCAGCGGCCAGCTGGCGGGCCTGATCAGCGCCGTTGAGCCGAACCGCGATACCGGCGGCAGCACGGTCACGGCGAACATCACCAAGCCCGGCTTCCGCCCGATCGGGAAGGACGCGACCGCCTACGTCCGGGTGCACTCGATCGTCTACCAGACCTACCTCGAGATCGAGCCCGGGGACCGCAGCGATCCGATGGAGAACGGCGACACGATCTCCCGCGAGCACGTCAGCTCGGGTGTTGACCTGCTCGAGGTCGTCTCACTGTTCGACAAGTCCGCACGGGAGTCCCTGCAGGGCACCGTTGTGAACATCGGCCAGGGGCTGGCCGGCCGTGGCCAATCACTCAACACCGCGTTCAAGGACATCGAGCCGCTCTCGGTGGACCTGCGCAAGCAGCTCGCCGCGGCGACCAGGGACGAAGGCGCGCTCGGCGATCTCGTCTCCGGCGCCGCCGACACCACCGATGCGCTGCGTGGCTTCCGCCCCGATGACGTCGCCGGGATGATCACCTCCGGAGGCGCGACCCTCGACGCGATTGCTTCGCGGCGCGACCAGCTCGGCCTGGCGATTGACCTGCTGCCACCGTTCCAGGAGGAGTTCCTCGAGACCGCGCCGGTCGCGATTCCGACCCTGAGGGAGTTGGCCGACACGGCCGTCGAGCTCGAACCCGCGGTTCACAACCTGAACCGGGCGCTGCCGCCGCTGAACGAACTGCTCGGCCTCGGCGACGAGCTTCGCACCGAGACGATCCTCACCGGCCAACTGGTCAACCCAATCCTGCGGACGACGATCCCCGTCGTGCGAAGTATCTTCCCGATCCTCGCCGCCCTCGATCACCCCGAGGGGATCGGCGGCCTGGTCGAGGATGCGCAGACCGTCGTCGACAAGGTGAGCCCGTTTACCGGCGACATCATCGTCGCCGGTGAGCGTCTGGCCGAGGTCACGAGCCAGCCATTCCCACAGGGCACCGGCGTTGGCGCCGGCGCTCCGTCCGGCCGCGTGATCCCGATCGTCTCCTGTCACGCGAACCGGAATCCGTATCCCGGGCCCGGAGCGGCGGAAAGCGACAGCGCGCCATGTTGATGTCAAAGGCACGCAAGCGGGTCATCGGCCTGATCGCGATCGTGGCGGGGATCGGGGTGTTCGTAGTCGGGGTGACCCGGCCCGCTCCGTTCAAGGAGACGGAGACGTACTTTGCCAAGTTCGACACGACCCAGGGACTGGGATCGATCGGACGCGACATCCGGGTCGGCGGGGTAAATGTGGGGACGCTTGGTTCGGTCGAGCGCCAGGGCGACGACGCGATCGTCGAGCTCGTGCTCGAGCAGGACATCCCGATCCATGCCGACGCGCGGGTCGACATGCGCCCACACACGTTGTTCGAGGGTTCGAGCTTCGTCGACCTTCACCCCGGCAGCCCGAGCGCGGCCGAACTCGCGGCACGCGATGTGATTCCGATCGAGCAGACCAGCAACTACGTAACCCTCGACGAGGCCCTCCGCATCCTGCGACCCGAAATTCGGGAGAACCTGCGCGAGCTGGCCTCGGTTGGCTCGCAAACCCTGCGAGGCAAGGCGATCGACGGAATCCAGCGGACGCTCAGGGGCGGCCCCGCTCTGACCAGGAACCTGAAGGGCCCCGTCCGCGCCCTGCAGGGGCCGGAGCGGATCGAGCTGGCGGGGGCGATCGCGAGCGCGGCGGAAACCTTCGAGGCCGTGGCGACCAAGGAGGAGCAGCTGATCCCGCTCGCTCGGCGCTTGAACCGTACGTCGGCTGCGCTCGCGGTCGATGGGGGCGCCCCGCTCGACGCAGCGCTGGCCGCCCTGCCAGGGGCGCTGAGCGAGCTTCGCGCAAGCGCGCCCGTGCTGACCGGCCTGGTCGACCGCCTCGACCGCTTCTCGGTAGCCACGGTGCCCGCGCTCCCGCCGCTGACGGCCGCGATCAACGCCGCCACGCCCCTCGTCGAGCGCTCGATTCCCGTGTTCCGCGACGCAACGCCTCTGATCTCAAAGCAACGCAAGATCACCCGGCGGCTGAGCGCGACAGCCCGCCCACTCACTTCGTTGATCCAGAACGAGGGCAAGGACGTCGCCGTGACTTTCGGCGAGTCGATCCTGCCAGTTCTGTTCGCCGACGGAATCCACGGCGAAACGACCTACAAGCAGGTCGCACAGCTCTTCGTCGCCGCTGGCGCCGTCTTCCGTCCCTACCAAACCGAGGCGCAGAACCCGATCGGTTCCGGCCACCTGTGGAACCAGGCCGTCTACTTCGATCCGGACGCCACGACCGGCCTGATCGACGCGCTGACCGACGGCGGGATCCTGCCGCTTGGGGCAGGGGCGTCGCCCGGTTCCTCATCCGTCGAGTGCGACACGATCGCCAAGGTCAATGCCGGCGCCGCGCGGGACTTCAGGGCGGCGGGGGGATGTTCATGAACGGGCGACTCGCCAAGCTCGCGTCGCTCCCGAAGCGGTTTCTTACCGGCCTCAAGGAGTTCGTGAATCCGTCTCTGAAGGCGGGTCGGATCCCGCTTACCCGGACGGTGCTCGTGCTGCAGTTGATCGCCGCGCTCGTGTTCGTCGGCTACACCCTGATCAAGAAGCAGATTCGGGTCCCGTTCTCGCCCGCGCCCTACCTCGTCCAGGTCGCGCTGCCCGACGCCGCCGGGCTCGACCCGAGCAAGGAGCCGACAGCGGGCGTGGCCGGGTCGGCCGCTGGACGGGTCACAAAGGTCGTCTACGAGGGCGGCCAGGCGATCGCCACCCTGCGCCTCGACTCCGACCTGCGCGGCAAGATCTTCGACGATGCGACCGCTTCGCTGCGGCCGCTCAACGTGCTTCAGGTGCTGGTCGTCAACATCAATCCCGGGACACCGCGAGACAACGACGGCGATGGCGCGTTCGACAACCCGTTGCCCGACGATGAGCCGATTCCGGCTGCCCGCACCGACAAGTTCGTCCACATCGACGAGCTCACGTCGGTGCTAGACGCCGACACCCAGGCGCAGGTCCGGACACTGATCAGTGAATCGGCGAAGGCGCTCGGCGGTAAGGGTCAGCCAAAGCGGTTGCGCGAGATCTTCGACCGGCTTGGTCGGCTGACCGACACCGCGACGCCGCTCGCCAAGGCGCTCGACGAGCGCCGCGTCCTGATCGCAGAGCTGACCGACCACCTCGACGAGGTGTTTGCCACGCTCGCCGTGCGCGGAGACCAGCTCGCGCAGGCAATCCACGCGGGCAGCGACACGCTCGCGGTTACGGCAGGGCGCGAAGCCGAGCTGGCCGAGGCTACGCGCCTGCTGGCGCCTGTCCTGGTCGAAGCGCAGCGGTCGTTGGCCGCGGGGCGTCAGCTCGCAGTGCCGCTCAACTCGGCGCTCGACGAGCTGATCCCGGTTGCTGGGAACCTCGAGCCCGCGGCCGTGAAGATCGGCGATCTGGTTCCCAAGGGGGAGGCTCTCTTCTCCCAGTTTGAGCAGCTCGTACGCGACGGTCGCAGGCCGATCAGATTGTTCGAGGAGGGGACCCGCGGCCTCGGTCGGCGAATCGAGAACGAGGTCATCCCGGCGGTCGGAAAATTCGCCGCGACGGCTGCGGCACTCGACAAGTTCAAGGGCGGGATCGCCCAGACGGCAGACCTCTGGACCTCGGCTTTCTCCACGCATGCGAGCAACGGCCCGTACTCCCAGATCTACGTCAACAACTTCGAGTTCACATCGGCGGGCTTCGGGCTCCCCGCCTCGGCCGCGCAGAGCCGCAACGGCGAGCCCACGAAGCTGTCGTTAATGCTGGCCCGCGCGCTTGAGCAGACCTGCCGGGAGGACAGCCTCGTCGCCTGCGCGCTGCGCTTCTCGCTTCCCGAGCTGCCCGCCGAGGCCACCATCGCCCCCGAGACCTCAAGGGATGGGGGCTAGATGGATCACAGAGTCCCCAAGATCGGCACCGCGATCAGCATCATCCTGGCCCTCTTCGCACTGATCACGTTCGTCTTCTTGAACCAGCGGTTCGAGGGGCCGAATCCGCTTGGCGGACTGGGCAGCCCCTACAAGCTCGAGGTGCGGATCGACAGCACCAAGACGCTGCCGACCAAGCGACCGGTCCTGCACAAGGGGGTCTCGGTCGGGCGCGTGAACACGGTCGCCTACGACGCCGACACCGACGAGAGCATCGTCACCTTCACCCTGGACGACGAGTTCGCGCCGCTGAATGAGGACGCGAAGCTCCAGATCGGCGAGCGCAGCCTGCTCGGCGACCCGTACCTGAACATCATCGAGAAAGGCAGCCCCGAGGCAACCGAGCTCAGGGCCGGTGACGAACTGAGCGAGGTGTGTCCGACCGACCCGGTCGCACTCTCCACTGAGCCCGACTGCAACATCGTGCCGCCGGTGAACTTCGACGAGGCGCTCGCCTTTCTCGACGAGGAGGGGCGCGCCCGCGTCCGCTCCCTGATCGACACCGTGGCCGAGGGAGCGGCGCCCGAGGGCAACCAGACTCGACTCAACGACACGGTGGGTGGCGTTGCGACCACGATCTCGGAGCTGCGCCAGCTCACGGAGGCGTTGCGGGGTCAGGAGGATGAAATCGCCACGCTCGTCTCGGACTCCAGCACCGTGTTGCAGGAGCTCGGCAGTCGCGAAGCGGCGGTACGATCGATTGTCGGATCGGGCCGCGCCACACTTGACGCGCTGGCCAGCAACACCGCCTCGCTCCAGCAGGGGATCGAGGAGTTGCCGCCGTTACTCGATCGCGGCCGCGCAGCGCTGGAACTTGTCCGCCCGTTGCTTACCGAGGTTCGCCCTGTGCTCGTTGGTCTGGGTGAGGTTGCGCCCGACCTCGCGCGCGGGTTCGCGGGCGGGGATTTCGCCCTTGGTCCGATCACGACCGATCTGGTCTCGATCGTCAGGAAGCTCGAGCCGCAGCGAAAAGCCCTGCAACGGGTCGGGCCGAACACGGTCAAGTTCCTAAGGTTGCTCGGAGCTCGGATCGAGGATGCAACACCGGCCGCGCTGAACTCGGTTCCGATCGCGGACTACCTGGCCCCGCGGGCGGATTCGATGGGGTCCTTCTTCGCCCTGACGAGGAGCGTCGCGGCACCGAGCGACGCCGGCGGGCGCTACGGACGCTTCGGGGTCGTGACGGCGCCGGAGCTTTTCGCTGATACCCCGCAGGCGCGGGCCTACGTGAACCAGAACGGGGTGTGCGACGAGAGCGAGCCGTTCTGTTACAACGCGTTTCCGGCGCCGATGGACTCGCTCGATCCGCAGCCTTTCGACGGCACGTATGACCAGTCGCTTGCGTACGACCCACCGTCGCCGCGGTCGGTCCTGCCGTAGTCCAGCGGGTCGTCAGCGCAGGTACGCAGCTTCCTGGCGGCCGAGCTCGGTCCGTGGCTCCTCGCTGTACATCCACTCGCGCGCGATCCCGTGCCAGTTCGCCGTCGCCCGCAGCTCACCAAGGACGGCGAGGACGAGCAGCTCCAGGCGTCGGCCCATCAAATGCTCAGGGTTCATGTCCTGGTGGCGCATCGTGCGGAAGTGGGTCGATCGCGGGTCACCGGCCTGGATCGCGACACGCTGGACCGCCTCGGGGGTGATCTGAAGCTCTTCGTCACGTGTGTACCACCCGACGGCGTCGGCGGCATATGCCATCAACTCGCCGGGGTCGACGCGGTCGGGCTCGGGCAAGAAACCGACTTCGCTCCAGAGCCGGTGCAACTCGGCGGCGTCCCCCTCGCTGATCGCGCGTCCGGTTGCGAGCTCCAGCTCCATCGGCTCCTTGTCGAGCGCCTTGAACAGACCGAAGTCAAAGAACGCGATCCGGCCGTCGTCGAGCCGCAGCATGTTGCCGGGGTGGGGGTCGCCCGAGAATCGGCGATGGCGGTACATCGAGCCGAAGTAGAAGCGGAAAAAGATCTCGCCGACCCGGTCTCGTTCCGGCTGCGATCCCGAGGCGATCTGCTCGAAGCGCTCGCCTTCGACGAACTCGGTCACGATCACCCGCTCGCGGCACATCGACGTGATCACGTCGGGGATGTAGATGAACGGGTGGCCGCGGTAGAGGCGCGCGACGGTGCGGTGGTTCGAGGCCTCGAGCTCGTAGTCCAGTTCCTCGACGATCCGCTCGCGGATCTCGTCGGCGATCGCCTTCACGTCCATCTGGGGTGTGATCCGCTTCGCCAGGCGCATCAGCACGCCGAGGTTCTGCATGTCGGCGCGGACAGCGTCGTTGACGCCCGGGTACTGGACCTTCACGGCCACCTCGCGCCCGTCGTGGAGCTTGCCGTGGTAGACCTGCCCGATCGAGGCGGCCGCGATCGGCGTCGGGTCGAGCTCGGCGAACGCGCTTTGCGCGGGCTCGCCCAGCTCCTCGGCGATCACGTCACTCATCTGCTCGAACGACACCGTCGGCGCCGCGTCCCGCAGCGTGGCGAGCTTGGCCTGGAACTCCTCGCGATACTCCTCCGGGACCAAGCCAAGGTCGAGGAACGAAAGCACCTGCCCGACCTTCATCGCGGCGCCCTTCATCCCGCCGAGCACGGTCACAATCTGCTCGGCCGTCTCGATGTGACGCCGCTCCAGCGCCTTCTGCGAGCGCTCCTCGGAGCGGACGACGTTCGCGGCATTCGTGCCGGCCTGCTTTACCGCCACGCTCGCGGCGGTACGCCCGACGCGGGCGAGGCGCTGGACCCGGCCGGTTGGAAGCTTCTCATCGGCCATCGGCGGCCATCTTCGCAGGCGGGTATCCTCGCTCGCGCAATAGGCCGCGTGGTCAAGGGAAATCGGTGTAAGTCCGATGCGGTCCCGCCACTGTGACCGGCCCAAGAGGGGTCTCGCACCAGAGAAAGCCACTGAAAGCGCTTCGCGCTCACGGGAAGGCAGCGAGACCCGATAGGCCGGAAGCCAGGAGACCTGTCTCGCGCGGCAGCCAATTCAACCCCTCGAGGAAAGGGTGGCTCTCAATGCGAAAGCCTGTGTTTCTTGCGCTCCTGGCGCTACTGATCGCCGCAGCCCCGGCCGCGGCCAAGACCAAGCTCGTCGAGCTTCGGGTCGAAGGCAACGGCACCACGCTCGACAAGGGCACGTGGTACGCGGTCACCGCTCAGAAGATCAAACGTGGCGATGGCCCGGATTGCATCAACCGGCGCGGCGCAGACACCTTCACCGGTGTCAACGCCCTTACCTCTCTGGGGGCGGGACAGGCCGCGAACCCCGCCCTGGGCACCGTCCGCAGCCGTGCCACCGATATCGGCACTCAGGTTTGCCAGATCGGGTCGCTGAAGAGCTTCGGTGAGTACCCGAACGCCAGCGCCGGTTTCTTCTACTTCGTGAACTTTGAGAGCGGCTTCTCGGCTGCCAACGAGGCGCGGGTCCAGGGCGGCGATCGGGTGCTCTGGCACTACGTGTCGTTTCCGAGCGTCCCACCGGCGACCGGCGATCCGCCGTCGGCCAACACCGGCTGCGTGCTCGAGTTGAGCCAAGTCCCCGCGCAGGATGACGACGGCAAGATCACCGTCCGGGTCGACGCGAACGGGTTTGATTGCAATCCGACCGACACCGGCGTCGGGTTCTTCGGCTCGACCAGCACCACGCCGCTGGGTGGCGGCCAGTACGAGGTGCAGCTAGCGCCCGGAACGACCGAAATCACGGCCGTTCGTTCGCCCGACGTCCGCTCCAACCGGTTCTCGGTTTGCGTTGGTCCGGCCGCAAACTGCCCGGTCGCGCACGGGCGCAAGATCGTCGGTAGCGATCGCAGGGACGGGATTCCCGGCACGGCGGGCTTCGACCGGATTCGCTCCGGGCGCGGGAACGACCGGATCAACCTGCGCGCGGGCGGCGAAGATCGCGTCTCGTGCGGCAGCGGCAAGGACGTCGTGCTCGCCAAACGGGGCGACCGCGACGACCGGATCAGCCGCTCCTGCGAAAAGGTCCGCAGGCGCTGAGCAACATGGTTCCGCACACGCCCAGCCGGCTGGCACTCGCGGTGGCGATCACCGCGGCGCTGGCCGGCTGTGGCGTCGGGTCCGGTGATTCAAGCGAGGGGACGGCCACCCTCACGGTCACCAGCGACTACGGCGCCGAACCGATCGCCCAGGCGAGCGCGGAGGACCCGAGCGACTCGGAGACGGTGCTGCGGTTCCTCGATCGCGAGGCCGAGATCGAGACCCGCTACGGCGGCGGATTCGTGCAGACCATCAACGGTTTGAGCGGCAGCGTCGAGGACGGGCGCAACCTCGACTGGTTCTTCTTCGTGAACGGCATCGAGTCCGCCGAGGGCGCGGCCGACCGCCCGGTCCGCGGCGGCGACAAGGTCTGGTGGGATCATCGCGACTGGACCGACGCCATGCGCGTTCCCGCGGTGGTCGGATCCTGGCCCGAGCCGTTCGTGCAGTCTTCGGCGGAGGAGCCGCTGGACGTGGTCGTCGAGTGCGCCGGGGAGAGGGCGAGCTGTGACGCGGTTATCGACCGGCTGTCCGACGTGGACGTGGAGGCTGAGCCTGAGCCCCTGGGCGAGAGCGACTCCGAGGAAGCGATGCGGATTCTCGTCGGCCCCTGGGAGCAGGTGCGCACCGACGGAGCCGCGGTGCTTCTGGACGGTGGGCCTTCCACCAGCGGAGTCTTTGCGGGCTTCGAGGAGGTCGGGGGTGCCTGGGAGCTGAACGGCCTCGACGACCACGGCGTGTCGAGCGCGCGGCTCGGCGTGGGGGGAGGCCTGGTGGCGGCGGTTCGCGACGGCGAGGAGCCCGTCACGTGGCTGGTCACGGGAGTCGACGACGCCGGCGTGGCGGCTGCCGCGGAGGCCCTCGACGAAACCTCGCTGGCCGACAGGTTCGCGCTGATCGTCGGCGCCGATACGGACGCCACCCTGCCGGTCCCGATTCAGCCGGAGGGTGAGGGGGCGGTGGAGGGGTGATCTCACCGCTCGCCTATTCGCCCAATTCGACGGCGCTCGGGCGTTCGGGCGCGGGTGCGGCGACCGTTTTCCTCGGTTGCTTGGCGGCCATCGCCTTCACTACGTCGAGCCCGATCCTCCTCGGCGGGTGTCTCGTCGCCGCGATCGCGGCGGGGCTGCTGGCCGGGGCCTCGCCCGCCGTGTGGCTCGCGCTTCGCTGGGGCGCCGTATTGGGCGTGGTCATCGTCGCCATCAACGCCATCGCCTCGCAGCGTGGCGACACGCTGCTCATTCGCGGTCCCGACGTTCCGGTTCTCGGGACGATGGACGTGAGCGCAGAGGCTCTCGCCGAAGGCGGCTTGCTGGCGCTCCGATTCCTGATCGCTCTCGTCGTCTTCGGCGTCCACTCGGCCTGCGTCGATCCCGACCGACTCCTGCGCCTCGTGCGGCCGATCGCACGGCGCTCGGCGATGACCGCGACGCTGATCACGCGTCTCGTACCGCTGGCCGCAAGTGACTACGCGGGGTTGCGCGAGGCGAGCGCCATGCGCGGACCCGGGACGGCGCCGGTTGGTCGTTCCGTGGCGGTGCGGCGGCTCGTCGGCGGGTCGCTGGAGCGCGCGGTCGATGTGGCTGCGACGCTCGAACTTCGCGGCTACGGGCGAGGAGTCCCTGCCCGGGCCGGCGCTGCGGCTCGCAGCGCCACCGGCGCCTCGTTCGCTGTATGCGGCGTCGCAGCGCTCGCCCTGGTCATCGTCGCGATGGTGGGCGGCGTGGCGGGGTTCGAGGCCTACCCGGTGGTCTCGCTCGACGCAGGTGCGCGCACCCTCTTGGTCGCATTTGCACTACCGCTATTGGCGGCTGCGCCATTCGTCCTCGCGGGCCTACGTTCGTGGGCGGCGCGCCGGTGAGCGCGATCTCGCTCCAGCGGTTCGGCTACCGGTACCCGGGGGCGGCACGACCGGCCCTGACCGATGTGGACCTTGAGATCGAGGCTGGCGAGTTCGTCGTGTTGGCCGGGCGGTCGGGGAGCGGTAAGTCCACGGTATTGCGGGCCGCATGTGGCCTGGTGCCCCATTTTCACGGCGGCGACGCCTCGGGAAGCGCGCGCATCCTCGGGCTCGACCTCCGCACCCACGGTCCGGCCGAGCTCGGCGAACACGTCGGCATGGTCGCCCAGGAGCCCGAGTCCCAGGTGGTATCGGCGACGGTACGAGCCGAGGTCGAGCTTCCGCTGGAGATCCGCGGGGAGTCCCAGGCCACACGGGGCCGCGCCGTGGAGGAGGTCGCGCTGGCGCTGGGCATCGAGGATCTGCTGAATCGTTCCACCACCACCCTTTCCGGTGGCGAGGTGCAACGGGTCGCGCTCGCGGCCGCGTTGGTGGGGCGCCCGCGTCTAATCCTTCTCGACGAGCCTGCATCCGCGCTCGACCCGGTTGCCGGCGACGAGCTGTTCGGCCTCCTGCGGCGGTTGAACGAGGAATGGGGGACGACCGTCGTGTTGGCCGAACACCGGCTCGAGCGCTGCCTCGGCGCTGCCGACCGCGTCTGCTCGCTCGCCGGCGGAAGGATCACGTTCGACGGCACGCCCGAAGATTTCCTGTCATCCACGCTCGCGCTCGACCCCCCGCTGGCACCACCGCTGGCGCGGATGTTCGGCGAGGCCGGCCTGCGCCCACTCCCCGCGAGCGTGCGCCGAGCCCGCAAGCAGTTGAGCGCGCGAGGCGTGGACGTGAGCCGCCTCGAACGTCGCTCATGCCCCCCCATAGGGGGGACTGAGCGACGTTCGCGGGGTGGGGCGGGGGAGGGAGCGCTGGAGATGCGCAAGGTCTGGGTTGAGCTTGATGCGGGGTCGGGATCGCGGGACGTGCTGCGCGGGATCTCGCTTCGCCTCGACCCCTCCGAGCGGGTGGCCCTGATGGGGCGCAACGGCGCCGGCAAGACGACCTTGCTCCGCTGCGTCGCGGGGCTCCAGGCCGCCGCGCGCGGCAAGGTGAGCGTTCCCCGCGGTGCGGCCCTGGTGCCGCAGAGCCCGGCCCGGGTGATCGTGCGCGACCGTGTCGGCGATGAGTTGCCCGGACCGGAGGGGCTGGCCGCGTTACAGGCCGTCGGCCTGGAGGGCGCGGTCGATGCCGACCCGCGAGACCTATCGGGCGGCGAGCGCCAGCGGCTTGCGTTGGCGCTCGGGATGGCCGGCCGCACGGGGGGCGACCTCCCCGGCGTGGTCTGTCTCGACGAGCCGACCCGCGGGATGGACGGCGCCCGCAAAGACGACCTGCGCGCGTGGATCGGTGAGATCACGACCGCGGGCGCCGCCGTGGTGGTGGCCACGCACGACGTCGAGTTTGCAGCGCGGTTCGCAGATCGCGTTGTGCTGCTCGGTCCCGGCGAAATCCTGGCGGACGGCTCCCCACAGGAGGTGCTCGCCGGCGGCTGGTACTTCGCCACCGAGGTCGCGAGGACGCTCGACGGCAGGGCGGTCACGGCGGCCGAGGGCGCGGCGCTGCTACGTGGAACTCGAAACCTGAGTGGCCGGGATATATGAGCTGGCAGATGAGCGTGATCGGCAGCCTCGTGGCACTGCTCGCGCTGGGCTTTTGGTCGTATGAGCGCAGCCGTCCGAGCTCGCGCATGCTCGGACTGGTAGCGGCCCTGGCGGCACTCGCCGTCGCCGGCAGGCTCGTCCTGGTGCCGATTCCCAGCGTCGTCGCGACCACCGACATCGCTTTGCTCACCGGCTACGCGCTGGGACCTGCGCCCGGGTTCGCCGTGGGAGCGCTCGCGGCGCCGATCTCGAACCTCTGGCTCGGGCAGGGCCCCTGGACCGTCTGGCAGATGGCGGGCTGGGGTCTGGCCGGGCTGGCCGGCGCATGGCTGGCGATGGTCGCCGGCCGACGAGTTGGTCGCCTTGGCCTGGCCTGCGTCTGCGCAGCGATGGGATTCGCCTACGGCGCGTTGCTCGACCTGTCGGTGATGGTGAGCTTCGGCGGCGAGCAGTCGCTTGACCGCTACCTCGCGCTTTCCGCACGCGGCCTGCCTTTCAACGTCGCCCACGCTGTCGGGAACTTCGCGATCGCATATGCCGCTGGGCCCGCCCTGGTGCGGATGATCTCGCGCTACCGGACTCGCCTCGAGTTTCGCTGGCATCCCGCGGGCGCGCTGCCGCTGGTCATGGCCGGGGCGGTACTGGCGGTCGGCGCGGCGGCGCCCCCGTCTGCCGAAGCGGCGGGGGTTGACTCCGGGCGTGCGTGGCTGCAGGCGGCTCGCGAACCCAACGGCGGCTACGCGGCGACTCCGGGTGACCGCCCGAATCCCCAGATGACCGGCTGGGCGATGCTCGGCCTCGAGGCCGCCGGGCGCAACCCGCGAGACGTCGGACGCCGTGGGGCGACCCCGGTGGATTTCCTTCGCATGCGTGTGCGTCAGATCCATGATCTCGGCGAGCTTGAGCTGTCGATCCTGGCGATCGAGGGGGCCGGTATGAATAGCCGGTCGTTTGGCGGCGCCGACCTGCTCTCCAGGCTGACCTCGCGGCAGGCGAGCGACGGCTCGTTCAACCGCCAGGTGAACCTGACCGCGTATGGCGTCCTGGCGATGAGCGCAGGCGGCGCAAGCGGCGCCACCGCGGGCGCCGAATGGCTGCGTTCGGTGCAGCGCTCCGACGGCGGGTGGGGCTTCGGGGCCAGCCAGCGCTCCGACCCGGATTCGACCGGAGCCGCGATGCAGGCCCTCGCCGCCGCCGGGCTGCGCGGACCCCTGGACGACGCAGTGCGCTACTTGCAGCGCAGCCAGCGCTCCGGCGGCGGCTGGGGGCTGAACGAGACGGGCGCGATCAACTCCCAGTCCACTGCCTGGGCCGTGCAGGGGCTCGTTGCGGCGCGGGTCGACCCAGCCCTCGTCACCAGCGGCGGTCGTTCCGGCCTTGCCTATCTGGCTGCCCGGCAGGGTGGCAATGGCGCCTACCGCTACAACCCCGGAAGCGACCAGACGCCGGTGTGGGTGAGTTCGCAGGCGCTTCTCGCGATCACCCGTGAGGCGCTGCCGATCGAGCCCGTGGCCCGATCTGGCGGCGGCTCCGTGCAACCCTCGCCGGATCCCACGCCCCAGGCGCCACCGCGCCCGGCGCCCGCGGCCAACAACAGCGGCGGCCGCATGCCGGGATCGATCCCGGCAGGCACCGGCGCCGCGAATCGAATTCCGAGAGTGCTCGGCGCGCGCAAGACGCCGAAGTCCCCCAACCCAGACGGACAGCAGGCCAAGGGCGCGACGCCCGCCGACGGCGCCGCCGAGCCGGCGCCGTCGGCGGCGACCGTGCTTGCCGCGCAGGTCGCGGGGCGGCCTTCCGCCGACGCCGACCAGGGTGAAACGACGCTCTACGTGTTGGGCGGCCTGGCGGGACTGAGCGCCGCCCTCGGCGCCGGCTTTCTCTGGTATCGAAGAACGCTCCCATAGCCTTACGCGCGTGGACGTCGAGACCGCGATTCGCACGCGGCGCACGCACAAGGCCTACCGGCCCGAGCCGGTCGATCGCGATGTTCTCGACGAGTTGTTCGAGCTCGCGGCGTGGGCGCCGAACCACCACCTCACCGTCCCCTGGCGCTTCCGGGTGCTCGGCCCGCAGGCGCTGGAACGCCTCAAGGCTGCGGCGGGTCCGGAGGCTGCGGCGAAACTCGACCGTGCCCCGACGCTGGTCGTGGTCAGCGCAGCGTGCGCCGACGACCCCACCGATGCGGAGGAGGACCTCCTCGCAACGGGAGTTGCCGCCTACATCGTGCTGGTTGGCGCGCACGCCCGCGGGCTGGCGGGTTACTGGCGCACCCCCGGAGTGCTGCGTACTCACGAGGGCCTCGAGGCAGTGGGAGTCGCGGCAGGCGAGCGATTTGTCGGCCTGCTCCACCTCGGCCATCCGATTCAAGAGCAGCGCCCGCCTGAGCGCCCGGCCAGGGCCGACGCGGTCACCTACCTCGACTGATCGCGGCATGATGGACGCGCGATGCTGAGCCGCAGGGACGCCATGCAGGCGCTCATCAGTGAGGAGTTCGACGTCGTCGTGATCGGCGGCGGCGTGACCGGTGCAGGGGTGGCCCTGGATGCCGCGTCACGCGGCTACACCGTGGCGATCGTCGAGCGAGCCGACTGGGCGTCCGGCACCTCGAGTCGCTCGTCGAAGATGGTCCACGGCGGGTTGCGCTACCTGCAGAACTTCGACATCGGACTGGTGCGCGAAGCCCTGGTGGAACGACAGCTGATGGTTGAATTGGCGCCGCACCTGGTCTATCCGACGCCGTTCCTCGTCCCCACCCTGGGCGACGAGCGCAAGAACCGATTGATCGGGATCGGCCTAAATATGTACGACGTGATGGCGACCACGCGGGTCGGCACCTCGCGTCGCGAGCGCCGGCGCGAGACCGCGGTACGCGGGGAGGGATCCGAGCTGGCGCCGCCGGCGGAGGCGTGGGCCCCCGACCGCCACCGGACGATTCCCGGAGAGGAGGCCATCGACCTCATCCCTGCGCTCGCCCAGTGTGACCCGCGCGAGGCGTACCTCTTCTACGACTGCCAAACCGACGACGCGCGCCTGGTGCTGACGATTCTCGGCGAGGCCGAGCGCTTCGGTGCCGTCTCGCTGAATGGGGCCGAGGTGACCGGCCTGCTCGAGCGCGAGGGCCGCGCGACGGGTGTGCGCTGCACCGAGCTCGAGTCCGGCGAGACATTCGAGATCGCTGCGGCGAACGTCATCAACGCAACCGGGGTGTGGGCCGATCGCATCCGCCCCGAGGAGATTCACAACGAGGCCGAGGTGCCCAGAATCGCACCCAGCCGCGGGACCCACGTGACCGTCTCGCAGGACGAGCTCGCGATCGGCCGCGCCGCCTGCATCGTCCCCGCCGGCGAGGACCGCACGATCTTCGCCCTGCCCTGGTACGGGCGGACGCTGATCGGGACGACGGACCGCGACTACGACGGTGACCTCGCCCACATCGAGCCATCCGGCGACGACATCACCTACCTACTCGACGCCGCTAACGCCTTCTTTGGAACCAAGATCGACCGCTCCGACGTGACCGGCGCCTACGCCGGGGTCAGGCCTCTGATCTCCACCGGCGACCCGCGCAAGTCGGTTGACATCTCCCGCAAGGCGGAGTTGTACGAGACCTCGTCAGGCCTGCTCACGATCACGGGCGGCAAACTCACCACCTGGCGGCGCATGGCCAAGCAGGTGGTGGATCGCATGGTCGAGCGCGAGGGCCGTGAGGCCCCGTGCCGGACCGGCGAGATCCCACTCGGGATGCCGGCGGCCGAGGGTGACCTCGATGTGCCCGACGGCCTGAACGGCGCCCTACCCGAGGGGTATCGGCAGTTGCTCGCCTTTCGCTACGGGCATGCCGGGCGCAAGGTCCTGCAAGTCGCCGGCGCGGATCCCGAGCTGGCCGCGGCGATCGTCGAGGGTCAACCCGACCTGCTCGCCGAGGTCGTAATCGCCGCTCGTCTCGAGCAGGCGCGCTCGGTGGCCGACGTGCTGCTTCGCCGCACGCGTTTGGCACTACTCGCGGCACCGCAGCTGCGTACGGCGGACGACGTGCGACCGGTCGCCGAGGCCATGGGGTCGGAGCTGGGCTGGGACGAGGCACGCGTCGGCGCCGAGGCTGAACGCTGGGTCGAGGACGCCGCGGTCGAGGGTGTTGACCCCGCGGGCGCCAGCGTCTAGGTTCCACTCAGGCAACTAACCGGGGAGGGGTCCCAGTGGCAGCGAAGCTAGCCGCATACGTCCGGCGCAACCATCTCGGCCTGATCGCGATCTTTATCGCGCTCGGGGGCACCGCGTACGCCGCGAACAAGGTCGGCTCGAACGACATCGCGAAGAACGCCGTGCGCTCGAAGCACATCAAGGCGAAGCAGGTGAGGCCCGGCGACGTGTCGCCGGCGCTGCGCGAGATCTGCCCGGCTGGCACCGCTCGCCGCGAGCGGCTCTGTGTGCAACCCATCGGACAAGACAATGTGACCTTCGAAGTTGCCCATATCACCTGCGCTCGCGCCGATCTTCGCATGCCCTCCCGGGCGGAGTCGGAGTACCTGGGCGAGAACGTAGCTATCCCCGGGATTGGTCCTCTTGACGACTACTGGGTGGACGCAGTAACGGACGGAGACGGTTCGCAGCCGGTTGCCATCAAGGGCGCCGACGGCAACGGTTCCGTCGGGGTCGCCGATGTCACTTCAGAGTCGTCTCAGACCCTCTGCGTGACTGATCCGCTCGAGTCCGGCTGAGGCTTGACGACCGCCCGCTGGCGTACCCTGGCCTCATGAGGCTTTTCATCGATACCGGGTCCGTTGCCGAGGTCGAGGAGATCGCCCAGTGGGGCATTCTCGCCGGCGCCACCACCAACCCCTCGCTGCTGGCGAAGGAAGACGGGGACCCCGGCGACATCGTGCGCCGGATCTGCGACCTCGTCGGGGGGCCGACCTCGGCCGAGGTCGTCTCCGAGGACCCCGAGGGGATGATCGCCGAGGGCCGCGCCCTGGCCGAGTTGCACGAGCACGTCGTGGTCAAGATCCCGTTCTGCAAGGCGGGCCTGGCCGCTACGCACGCACTCACCTCCGACGGCATCCCGGTCAACATGACCCTTGTCTTCTCGCCGAATCAGGCGCTGCTCTCGGCCAGCGCGGGCGCGACCTACGTCTCGTGTTTCATGGGCCGCCTCGACGACATCTCCGTGGATTCGGGCGCCGTTGTGGCCGAAATCATGGAGTGTTTCCGCGCCGGCGGCGTGACCTCGCAGGTGATCGCTGCGTCGATCCGCCACCCGGAGCACGTGATCACGGCGGCGCAGCTCGGCTGCGAGATCGCGACGATCCCGTCGAAGGTGCTCGGCATGATGCTCGACCATCCGCTCACCACGGCGGGGGCGGAGAAGTTCAAGGCTGACTGGGAGACGCGCCCGGAGTTCGGCGAATGGCTCGCCGGGCTCGTCGCGGCGCGCGCCGCGACCACGAATCGGTAGGCGGCTCGCGGGCGCCGCGACGGCGCTGGGGGGTGCCGGATTTGGGTGCTGGCTTCGCATCCATGCTGCAGCGGCACCCAACTCCGACCCCCGCATCCCCGTCTCCGGCGCCCGGGCCTCGTAAGCTCGGGCGCGCATGAGCGGTGAACTGACAGAGCTGCACCTGGCCGACCTCCACGCGAAGGCCGCGGAGGCCGGGGTGGAGGGCTACCGCATGCTTGGGCGCGACGAGTTAATCCAGCGCATCGAGGGCGGTGGCGAGCGTCCCAAGCGCCGGCGCGGACGGCGGGGTGGACGGCGTGCCCGCGAGCGACTTGCCGATGGTGATGCGCCTGCGCGCGAGCGTCGTGAGCGTGCACCTCGTGACGACGGCCCCGCCGATGGCGAGCCCGAGGTCACGGAAGAGATCACGGGCGTGCTCGAGATCACCCGCCAGCGCCATGGTTTCCTGCGCATCGAGGGCTCGGACGACGACGTCTATGTGTCGGCCTCCCAGGTGCGTCGCTGCGAGCTGCGCGCCGGCGACGAGGTGACGGGGCCCGCCAGGGCGCCGCGCCGCGGCGAGCGCCACCGCGCCCTCGTCCACGTGGACGGCGTGAACGGACGTCCTCCGCAGGAGGAGGGCCGCCGGGACTTCGAGGATCTCACGCCCGCGCGGCCCTCGCGGCGAATCGAGCTGGGGCCCGAGGCCTCGACGCTCGTCCGGTCGGTGGACCGCCTGGCGCCGCTCGCCTATGGCCAGCGCGTGCTGGTGCGGGCAGAGCCGCGCTCGGGCAGGACCACACTGCTGCGCGAACTTGCCGTTGCGATCAGCGCGGTCGCTGAGGTCAAGCCGATCGTGCTGCTGATCGACGAGCGCCCCGAGGAGCTGCCCGCCTGGAAGGAGGCGCTGCCCGAGGCGGACCTCGCGCTCGCCCCGGCCGACCTGGCTCCGCGCGACCAGGTGAGGGTCGCGACGCAGGCGCTCGAGCGGGCGCTGCGCGCCGCCGAGGCGGGCTCCGACATCGTCGTGATCTGCGACTCGCTCTCCCGCCTTGCCGTGGCCGCCGACGGGGTTGCCGAGGTAAAGCGGCTTTTCGGCTCAGGACGCGAGACGGCCGAGGACGATTCGGGATCGCTGACCGTGATCGCGACCGTATTCTCCGACGGCGCCGACGAGAAGGGTGCCGAGCGCGCCGTCGCGACCACCGAGACCTCGCTTGTCACGCTCGACGGCGGACTCGCTGCGGACGGCATCGTGCCGGCTCTTGCGTTCGCGGAGTGCCGCGCGGTGGGGGAGAGCACCCTCCTCTCGGATGCGGAGCGTGCGGATCTACGCGAGTTGCGGGCGGATCTCGCGGCTCTGGAGCCGCCCGAGGCGGCCGCTCTGCTGAACGAAAAGCTCGGCTAGCGCCGGTAGCTGAGGCGGGCCCAGGAGGGCTCGCGGGAGAGCTCGATCGGCTCGGAGTCACGATCGGGCTGGACGTAGCCGAAGGTATGGGTGTCGCCGTCGAAGACGACGTCGAGCTCGCCCTCCTTGACTCGCTGGTCGAGCCAGGCGCCGCGGAACACCAGCCGGCGCAGCCAGTGGACGAGGCTGCGGTTGGCAGGGCCGACCAGTTCGGTCCAGTTGTCGTTGATGTGCTCGCCCAGGGTGGAGTAGGGCTCACGGATCTCGCCGTTGACTGCCAGCTCGAGCAAATCGTGCAGCTCCTCGCCGGCCAGCCCGTGCTCGACGAAGTCGAGCTTCACCGCCGCTTGCTCGACCCGCTGCGCGAAGTCCTGTTCGTTGAACGAGAACCGCAGCTCGCCGTACTCCAGGACGTAGTCGGAGCCCGATTCGTAGTTTCCGCGGCGGGTTGCCTTCTCCATGTTTTGTTCAGCGTCTCCGATTCCCAAGGTTCGTCGTTCGAGCGCGGCCATCTTGGCGCAGCGGTGATGTTCGCGCTGCCGAGTCTCGCAAGCTGAAAGAGGGTTTGCACGCTTCGTAGCGAAGACGGCTCGGTTCGGGAGCCTCAATGAGCGGGGGCGCGGGCGCTTTGGCCGGGGTTGTCGCGGGAGATGAACGAGCTACCCGAGTCCCATGTCGACCTGCACCCGCGGCTGTGTTCGCTACCGACCGCGACCGTGCTCGGACACCGCACCCGCGTTGCCTGCGGCCTCCGCGCCCGTCTGCTTGGGCTGGCCGGGCTCGAGCGGCGCGCCGCCGCCGGCGGCCTGCTGATCCCGCGCTGTAGGTCCGTCCACACGGTTGGCATGAGGTTCGCGTTGGATCTCTGGTTCCTCGACTCCTCGTTTCGGCCGATCGGTCTGCGCAGCGGGGTAAAGCCTGGCCGCATTGCCTGCTCACGCTCGGCCCACGCGGTCCTCGAGCTGCCGAGCGCGGGAGGGTGGAGCTGATGCTGCCGGTGCGTGATGAGCTTGCGACGGTGGTCGTCTGCGAGGACGACGAGGCGACGCTGGAGCTGCTCTGCGACCACCTGACCGCGGATCGCTTCGAGGCGATCCCCGCGCCTTGCGCGGCCGACGCCCTGCGCCAGTGCCACTACAAGGCGCCGGACATGCTGCTGCTCGACCTCAACCTGCCCGACGCCGGCGGCCTCGACGTCCTGCGCGAGATTCGCTCGGCCGAGGCGAGCACGGGCCGCTACGACCGAGACCTGCCGGTGATCGTCTTGAGCGGACGCGCAAGCGACGTCGAGCGGGTGCGTGGGCTTGAGGCCGGGGCCGACGACTACTTGACCAAGCCGTTCTTCTACCCCGAGCTCTCGGCCAGGATCGGGACGGTTCTGCGTCGCCGCGGGGCGGAGCGCAACGGACCGGTTCGTGTAGGTGATCTTTCAATCGATCCGGCGCAACGCGAGGTCCGCGTGGACGGACAGCTGGTCGAGCTCTCCAACAAGGAGTACGAGCTACTGCTCGCCCTGGCGGCTGAGCCGACGCGCGTTTTCACGAAGGCGGAGTTGTTGCGCGACGTCTGGCAGTTCCGGGCACTCGGGCGCACCCGGACCCTCGACTCGCACGCGAGCCGCTTGCGACGAAAGCTCGATCCCGAGCACCGGCGCTTCATCCAAAACAGCTGGGGCGTGGGATACAGGCTGGTTCGCGGATGAACGCCGAGGTCTTTGGCTCGCTCTGGCCCTTCGCGGCGACGATGGCGAGCGTCGCGATCGTCGCCCATGTCCACCAACGCCGCCGGCGTCGCGCCCTGAACGCCCGGCTACACGAGCTGCGCCGCCCGCTGCAGGCGCTGGCGCTCTCCTGGTCGCCGGCACTACGTGGGCCCGACCAGCTCGAGCTGGCGCTTGCTGCCCTCCGAGACCTCGACCTGGAGGTCAACGGCGGCGTCCCGGATCTTCAGCGGCGAGGGCTCGACGCGCGCGCCGCGGTGACCGCCGCGATCGATCGGGCTCAGCCTTTGGCGGCACGGTTCAGGCGCCGGGTCCTGATGCGATGGGAATGCGGCCACAGCGTCGCTGACGCCAATCCCCTGCTCCTCGCGCAGGCCCTCGACAACCTGATCGACAACGCACTCCGTCACGGCCGGGGCGACGTGATTGTGCGCGGCACCCTCGCTGAAGGGCGCCTTCGCCTCGCCGTCGCCGACGAGGGCGCAGCATCCACGACGCACCGGGGGCGCGACCCGCGCCACGGTCACGGTATGGAGATCGCGAGGTCGGCTGTCGGCGGCAGCCACGGTCGCCTGCGCCTGGTCACAGGCGAACGCGGAAGCGTCGCGTCGCTCGACCTGCCGCTCGCCCCGGACCGGTGAGCAGCCGCACACGCTCGATCGTCTTCGCGGCGGGTGCCATCGTGTGTGCAGCGCTAGCGGCGGCAAGCGCTGGGAGCTACGCGTCGGGGGTGGGAGAGCGCTATGGCCCACTTCGAGTCGTGGTGGTGAGTCGCACCACGCTTCCCCGCGGTGCGCGGTTCGATGGCAAGCTCATCCGCGAGGCGTTGGAGGCGAGGCAGGTCCCCGAGTCGTTCGCCCCCGCCGACGCACTGCTCGATCCACGCGCAGCGATGGGCTCGGAGTTGGCGCTAGAGCTGCCCGAGGGTTCGTATCTGACGGCCTCCGCGCTTCGAAGCAATGACGAGCCTCGCGCGCGGCGGCCCAACGCCACGCCGTCCGGAGCGAGCCCGGTGGAGATCACGGTCACGGGCGCCGGCGCGCTGGAGCAGGCTCGCCCGGGGGCCGACCCCCGAGTCGATGTCGTGGTGTCGGGCGATCCCGGGCCTGGGCCGCGGGCGGGGCGGACCTATGTGGCCGCCTCGGATGTACTGCTCCTGGCTCTGCGTCGCGCTCGGGCTGAGGTGGGTGGCGGCGCCGATCGCTGGGTCGCGACGCTGGCGCTGTCGCGTTCCGAGGCGCTGCGACTCATTCGCGCCGAGGGCTACGCCCGCTCGATCCGGCTACTGGCCGGGTGAGCGGGACTCGCTGCAGGCGTGCGACGAGACCCTGACCAGGAGGCCGTGGAGAAGCTCTCGTTCCTTCGGTCCGAGGGGCTCGAGCAGCTCGCGTTCGGTTGCCTGGGCCGCGGCGTCGGCCTTCGCGAGAGCGCGCTTGCCGGTGGTGGTGAGCCCGACGAGGTGGCGCCGGCGATCGGCCGGGTCGCGCACGCGAGCCAGCAATCCGCCGGACTCAAGGTTGTCGAGCAGGCCGACGAGGTTGGAGGGGTGGATGCGAAGCGCGCGGGCAAGGCCGAGCTGGGTCTCGCCGCCGGTGTGAGCGAGCTGGTGGAGCACGGCGAACTCCTGCGGACCGATTCCCATTCGCTCCAGCGCCGTGCGAAGTCGGGAACGCGCGATCTGGGCGAGCCGCACGAAAAGCAGCCCGCAGGCCGGCCCGGAGGGAACCTCCGCTTCAGTGGCGACATTCGTATAGCCCGGCATAACGATTAGCTATCATAACCGTTATGGAACAGCTGCTTCTCATCCCCACCGACGACACAATCCTCTTCCCGGGCGCCACCGCCACGATCGCCGCCGCCGTCGGTGACGAAGAGCAGGTGATGCTCGTGCCGCGCCACGATGGCGAGTTCGCCACGGTGGGCACCGTGGCCGAGGTCGTCGAGGTCATGCGCCTGCCGGGCGGCATCCAGGGCGTCACGGTCCATGGTTTGCACCGCGGTCTCGCGGGCACAGCCAGCACCGGCGCCGAAGGGCAGCTAATGGTCGAGGTGACGACCCACGAGGACGCTCACCCCAGCGGCAAGCGCACGGGTGAGCTCGAGCGCGAGTACCGCGCCGTGATCGAGGAGATCCTCGAGGTGCGCGGCGCCGATGAGCGGATCCGCGCGTTTCTGCGCTCGATCACCGAGCCGGGCGCGCTCGCCGACACCTCCGGCTACTCCCCGGATCTCAGCTACGGGCAGAAGCTTGAGCTGCTGTCCACGCTCGACGTAAACGAGCGTTTGGAGAAGGCGATCGCGATGCAGCGCGAGCGACTCGCCGAACTGCAGGTGCGAAAGCGCATCTCCGACGACGTCGAGGACGGCACGCAAAAGCAGCAGCGCGAGTACTTCCTGCGTAAGCAGATGGAGTCGATTCGCAAGGAGCTCGACGAGGACGACGCTTCCGTCGTTGAGGAGTACGAGGCGAAGATCGCCGAGGCAGATATGCCCGAAGACGTGGAGGAGCAGGCCCGCAAGGAGCTGGGCCGGCTCGAGCGTATGGGCGAGCAGTCGGGCGAGTCCTCGATGATCCGGACCTACCTGGACACCTTGATCAGCGTGCCATGGGGCAAGCGCTCCGACGAGCGACTCGATCCTGAACATGCCCGCGAGGTGCTCGACGCCGACCACGCGGGGCTCGAGGACGTCAAGGACCGCATCACCGAGTTCATCGCCGTTCGCCGCCTGCGCAAGGAGCGCGAGATGCCGAACGACAGCAAGGGGGCGGGCGCGATCCTCACCCTGATCGGGCCTCCAGGCACCGGCAAGACCTCGATTGGCGAGTCGATCGCCCGTGCCACGGATCGCGAGTTCGTTCGAATGTCGCTGGGCGGCGTGCGCGACGAGGCCGAGATCCGCGGCCATCGCCGTACGTACATCGGCGCGCTGCCGGGACGGTTGGTCCGTGCCCTGAAGGACGCCGGGACGATGAACCCCGTGATCCTCCTCGACGAGGTCGACAAGGTCGGTGCCGATTGGCGCGGCGACCCGAGCGCCGCGTTGCTGGAGGTGCTCGATCCCGCCCAGAACCACTCGTTCCGCGATCACTACCTCGACGTCGAGCTCGACCTCTCGGAGGTCCTTTTCATCGCCACCGCGAACATGGCGGAGGGAATCCCCGGACCGCTGCTCGACCGCATGGAGGTCGTTGGGTTCGACGGCTACACGACCGAAGAGAAGGTTGCGATCGCCCGTGGCTATTTGTGGCCGCGCCAGCTCGAGCGCAACGGCCTGCGCGTTGAGGAGGTCGAGATCGCCGACGAGCTGCTGCGCGAGATCGTTACCGAATACACACGGGAGGCCGGCGTTCGCAACCTTGAGCGCGAGATCGGCAAGCTCCTGCGAAAGACCGCGACCGTGATCGCCTCAGGCAAGGCGAAGACACCGGTCGAGATCGATCGCGACGGTGTTCGTGACGCCCTCGGACGGCAGAAGTTCTTCCAGGAATCGGCCGAGCGAACCGCGATTCCAGGTGTGGCGACGGGCCTGTCGGTCACCGGCGCCGGTGGCGACGTGCTGTTCATCGAGGCGACGGAGATGCCCGGCAAGGCCGACTTCGTCCTCACGGGCCAGCTCGGCGACGTGATGAAGGAGTCAGCAAGGATCGCGCTCTCATACGTACGCGGCCATGCGGGCGAGCTCGGGCTCGATGAGACATCGTTTGCCGAGCGTGAGTTCCACATTCACGTGCCTGCCGGGGCGATTCCGAAGGACGGCCCGAGCGCCGGCATCACGATGACCACAGCACTGGTCTCGCTGCTGACCAAACGCCCGATCAAGCACACCGTCGGCATGACCGGCGAGGTCACGCTGCAGGGCCGGGTGCTGCCGATCGGCGGGCTCAAACAGAAGGTGCTTGCCGCCCATGCCGCCGGTCTGACCGACGTCATCATTCCCGAGCGCAACCGCGGCGACCTCGACGACGTGCCCGAGGACGTGCGCGAGCAGATGCGTTTCCATCCGGTGTTCACCGTCGACGAGGTGTTGGAGATGGCGCTGGAGTCCGAGTCCGCGTCGCTGCCCGCCTAGCGTCGCGCAGCGGCGATAGCGCTAGTCCGCAAGACCGGCAGCCGCGAGAGCTTCGGCTTCGGATTCGTATGTGTGCGCCCACGCCAGCTTGCCGTCGCGAAACCCGGCGACCCACGCAAGGGCGACCTTGACTTCGACTCCGCTCGCCAAGCCCCTCGCGTGCAGACCACCCTTGACGAACACACGGTCGTCGGGTGCCGAGTGGACCTCGTCGAGCCGGATCTCGATGCCGTCCCAAGTCAAGTCGACTTCCCGGAAGTACTCACGCAGCCCTTCGCGCCCGCGGTAGGTAGTCGCCTCCAGCAATCTGGCGGTATAGGGGACGAACTCGAAATCCGAAGTGGTCGCCTCGAGCAGGACGTCGATATCCCGCTGGTTGAACGCGGCTATCCAGCGCTCGACCACTACCCGGCTTTGCTCGGACACCATGCGCAGTATCCAGAAGCTCCGAGGGCAGCGTTGCCACGGCCGGGGTTGTTGAGGGCATCGATTCGGTTGAGCGCAACAGCCTCGCCCTGATCTCGTCGCTGCGCGAGCGGCTCGTCGCCGCGCGACGGGTCCGAGCCGCGGCGGGTGAGCCGGCAGGGTCGATCACCGAATCGGTCCGCGTTCTGGTGGATCGCGAGGCGGCCGCGCTGCCGGCGAGCAGGCGCGCCGAGCTCGCCCGGCTGCTTGAGCGCGAGACGGTCGGCCTCGGCCCGCTGGAGGAGCTGCTTGCCGACCCGGCGGTCGAGGAGGTGATGGTCAACCGTCACGATCGGGTCTACGTGGAGCGGGCGGGCACCGTTGCGCCCGCCCGGGTCAGCTTCGACGGTCCCGAGGCCGTTCGCGCCACGATTGAGCGAATCCTCGCGCCGACCGGTCGCCGGGTGGACGAGCTCTCGCCGATGGCCGACGCCCGCCTGGCGGACGGATCGAGGGTGAACGTCGTGGTTCCTCCTCTAGCGGTGGACGGGCCTGCGATCTCGATCCGCCGGTTCGGGCTCAAGCGGCCAGGCCCGGACGAGCTTCGGGCCAGCGGGTCTCTGCCCGCGCCTGCGGCAGCGGTGCTCGAAGCCGCTGTACGCGCTCGTCGCACTGTGCTGGTCAGCGGCGGGACTGGCTCAGGCAAGACGACGCTGCTGAACGCAGTGTCGGCCTGGATCGCGCCAGCCGAGCGGGTGATCACGATTGAGGACGCCGCCGAGCTGCAGTTGCGCCAGCCGCACGTGGTGCGCCTGGAGAGCCGCCCCGCGTCGGTCGAGGGAAGGGGGGAGGTGACGGTTCGCGACCTCCTTCGCAACGCCCTGCGGATGCGCCCCGATCGGATCGTCATCGGCGAGGTACGCGGACCCGAGGCGCTCGACCTGCTGAGTGCCCTGAACACGGGCCACGACGGTGCGCTGTCCACCGTGCACGCGAACTCGCCAGAGGACGCGCTTCGCAGGCTGGAGACGCTGGCGTTGATGGCGGGCGTTGGGCTTCCCCACGATGCGATTCGCGAACAGCTCTCGCGCGGTGTCGACATCGTCGCCCACCTGCGCCGCGAGGCCGACGGCAAGCGGCGCGTCACCGAGGTGTCCGAGGTCGGGGGCGACGAAGGATCGTTGGCCGTCAGGAAGCTGTGGCGGGCGTGAAGCAGGCGCCAACGCTGGTCCCGGTGTTGCTCGCGGCTGTCGCTGGCGGGTTGGTCGCCCTCACGCTGAGGGAGCTTTTGCGGGCGACGCCGTCGCTTGCGCGCTGGCTGACCGAAGCGGTCGAGCCGCTCCGTCGCGCCGGCACCGAGGGCTACGAGGCGAGCGAGGTTGAGCGAAGGCGCCTTGGAGTGATCGGAGCCATCGTGCTGATCGTTGTGGGCGGCTGGCTCGCGGGCCCCGCAGGGGCGCTACCGCTGGGCGTGGCTGGCCCCGCGACTGTGGCCTGGTTGTTCTCAACGCGGGCCGACCGCTATCGGCGCGGGGTCGAACACGGGCTCCCCGCGCTCGCGACGGCCACGGCGGACGCACTGGCGGCCGGTCGTTCAGCGCGTGCCGCACTCCTCGGCGCCGGGTGCTCCCTCGAGGGGCCTGCCTCCGCCGAACTCGCAAGGGTTGCCGCCGACCTCGATCTCGGTGCCTCGCTGAGCGATGCGCTGGGGGACCTGCGTGTCCGTGTCGCCTCGCCGCGCGTTGACGCTTTCGCGGCCGCCATGCTCTCGCAGCGGGTCGCCGGTGGCGATCTGGTGGCGGTGCTGCGCCGCTTCGCAGCGGCGGCAAGGGAGCGTGCGCACGTCGAGTCCGAAGCCCGCTCGGCCACGGCCCAGGCGCGCTTCACCGGCCTGTTAGTGGTTGCGATGCCTGCTGGTGCAGCCCTCCTGGCCGAGTTGCTCGCGCCCGGGTTTGTTGCGGGGCTGCTGGCTAACCCGACATCGTTGGCATTACTCGGCGCCGCCGGGGCCCTCCAGCTCGCGGGCTTTGCGGCGATTCGGCGACTGGGCCGGGTGAGGGCGTAAGCCCGCTGCTGGCCGCGGCGTCGGGCGCGCTGGTGTTCGCCGTCGCCTGGGAGTTCGCGGGCTCGGCTGCCGGCGCGCGGTTTCACGCGTTTGCGGCGTGGGGGTGGGCCCGCGGGTTTCCCTCCCGGCGCTTCGGCTTCGAGCGGATCGTCGGCTGCGCTACTGGCGGTTCGCTGGCGGTGCTGTGTCTGCCCGTGGTGCCAGGCCGAATGGCTCCGTTCCTGCTGCTGGGCGGGCTCGCGGCTGGCCTACTGGGGCCGGACGCATGGCAGGAACGCAAAGCGAGACGCCGCGCCCGGGCGTTCACCGCGGCCCTGCCCGACGCCCTGGACCTGATCGCCGTCGGCGTGGCCGCCGGGCGGACGCCGATCGCGATGCTGGGCGAAATCGGCAGGGCGGGCGAGGGTGTGCTGGCCGAGGAACTGGCGAACGTTGCGGCCGCCGCCGATTGCGGCACGACCCAGCAGGAGGCACTTGCCGAGCTGCGCGACCGCGTCGGCGCTCCCGCGCTCGGCGCCCTGACGATGGCAATGGAGCGCTCCCAGCGCTACGGCTCACCCCTGGCCGAGCAGCTCCACGCACAGGCAGCCGACCTGAGGGTGGACGAGCGACGCCGCATCGGTGAGCAGGCGGCGCGAGCTGCGCCCAAGATCCAGCTCGTCGTAGCGATGGTTCTCGTACCGTCGGTCTTGCTCGCGATCGCGGCGGCGATCGTCGCGCACTCGGACGCACTGTTCGGTGGTATCTAGCGCGCGCCGGCCCTGGGAGCGAGACGGCGCAGGCGGGGGTTCAAGCTCGCCGGCGGCGGGCTGCTCGTTTGCTATTCCGCAGCTTCTTCGGCGAGCCGGCGGGCCACCACGGCCGCGCCTTCGCAGAAAGCGTCCAGCTCGTGTGCGGTCTTGAGGTGCCCCTTCTGGTTGACCACCAGGGCGCCGGCCGACAGCTCGAAGGCGACCTTCTCGTGGGCGTCCTCGGCGAGCCAGGCGATGAATACCGGGGAGAAGACCTGGCGCGCCTTGTTCATCTCGTCGTTCTTTCCGATGAAAATCTCGAACTTCTTGTCGGCGACGATGCTCTCGACCTCGACGCGCTGGCGCGAGCGGAACACGTCCTCGGCGCCGTCGAGGAAGCGGAAGCCAAAGCGACGCTGCATAGCGATCTCGCTGATGTACTCGGCGGTCTGGGGCAGTTGGGAGACCGCAATGGTGAAGTGGTAGTAGGTCGTCGAGGTGTTGCCGTTGGAGTCGCGCGACTCCTCCTCGTAGGTGTAATGCGCAAGCGAGCCCACTAGCCCGCCAGGAAGGGTCCCATTGAACATTTGCTGCGTGTAGCGGTTGTCCCCGCGTTGCAGGAGGGGTGTGATCGGCGGCAACATCCCACGACCAGGCACTCGGGTGAGGCCACGGCCTTCCGCGTAAGCGCCATAGAACGCGTCCGCGGCGCGTTTCGAGGCGAGCAAGAAGGCGATTAGCAGCGCCAACAGCAGCACGCCTCCGGCGCCGGCGGCGCCGATTGGAAAGCTGACCTGCAGTCCGACGCCGATCAACGTCGCAAAGAACACGATCCCGGTAAGGATCAGAAAGCCGGGGCTGGCGAGGACGCCGCGGAAGTAGGTGCCGCGATTGTCGTTGGCGTCATCGGGGATGTCGTCGTGCTGGGTCGCGCTCTCGGTGAGGCCCCCTTCGGGCACCCCAGCGGCGTGCATTTCGGCGGCCTGCTCCGCGAGGACGGGCGGCGCCTGTGAGCCCCCGGTCTCGACCTCCTCCCCTGCCATCCCCTCGTCGGTCATGCGGCACGCAGAATACCCGGCGCTCTCCCCCTCGCGCTTGGCGCCCTGCAACCTGGCTTGCAGCACAGGTGGCGTTTGCGAGCCCTGTTCTCGGCTTCCAGGGACCCAGAAAGTCCCATTCCCAAGCACTAAACCCGGTCATCGAACCCCGGGTAGCAGTTCCGTCCGACGGATCGAGTGAGATGCGCCGGACAGAAATGTGTTGCGAAGTGGGGCGTCGTGGGTTACCGTGGCGCCCAAGTTGACCAGAGGACCGGGGTGATGAGGCTCCTCCCACCTCCTCACCCCGGTCCGAAGTCCAACCCACGCAAAGACCTTCAACACCGTTTCTTCGAGGAGAGAGGACAGTCACCTTGGCCTTCCGTGGCCAGCACGAGCACAGTCTCGACGCAAAGGATCGACTGACGATCCCTGCTCGCCTCCGCGCACAGCTCGCCGAGGGCGCCGTCCTCGTCGCCGGGCTCGACGACTGCGTCGAGGTCTGGCCTCGCGTCGGGTTCGACGCGTTCGCCTCCCGCTTCCTCGCCGGTCTCAACCCCCTCAGCAGCAAGGGCCGCATGATGCGTCGCCGCTTTCACGCGAACGCCAGCGACGAGGATCTCGACTCGGCAGGCCGTCTGCGCATGGCCAAGCACCTGATCGAGCACGCCGGGCTCGAGGGCCCATGCATCGTCGCCGGGGTTGAGGACCATCTGGAGGTCTGGAACGCCGAGCGCTGGGCCGAGCATTCGGCGGAGATCGAGACGCAGGCGAGTGCGGTGGCCGAGGAGCTGGCCGCGGAGTCGCTCGGCGGCTAGCCCGGGATGGATGTACTCACCTACATGCCGACCGAGCACGTTCCAGTCCTCGCAACCGAACTGATCGCCGTCTGCGACCCGCAGCCGGGTGACGTCGTGGTTGACTGCACCTTCGGCGGTGGCGGGCACACCCGTCTGCTGACCGAGCGGATCGGGCCCACGGGCACGCTCATCGCGATCGACCGTGATCCCGCCGCCGAGCGCCGCTTCACCGAGATCGAGGCCGAGCTGGGCACCCGGTCGCGATTCGTCCGGGCGTCGTTCGCGGAGGCGATCCCGGATCTGGCGCGGGAGGGGGTCGCCCCGGACGTCATCGTCATGGACCTCGGGGTCTCCTCGATGCAGATCGATGCCTGGGAGCGCGGTTTCTCGTATTCATACGATGCGCCTCTTGACATGCGCATGGACCCGGCGGCCGGGCTCTCGGCGCGCGACCTCGTAAACGAATGGCCCGAGCAGCGCATCGCGACCATCCTGCGTGAACTCGGGGAGGAGCGCCACGCACGCGCGATCGCCCGTGAACTGGTGGCCCGCCGGCCATTCGAGACGACCGCAGAGCTGGTGGAGGCGATCCGCGACGCCGTGCCCGCGGCCTACCGTTTCGGGCGCGGCCATCCCGCGAAACGGAGCTTTCAAGCAATCCGGATCGCCGTCAACGGCGAGCTCGAACAGTTGGCGAGCGCCCTGCCGACCGGCTGGGACCTGCTCGCTACGGGTGGGCGGGTCGGCGTCATCTCGTTTCACTCGCTCGAGGACCGCATTGCCAAGCGGTTTCTGGTCGATCTTGCGCGGGGCTGCGTTTGCCCGCCGGAGCTGCCCGTCTGCCGGTGTGGTGGCGAGCCGCAGGCCGAGCTGCTCACGCGGCGCGCCGTCGCTCCTACGGCCGAGGAGGTGGAGCGCAACCCCCGTGCCCGCTCCGCTCACCTACGCGCGGCACGCAAGCTAGACGACAGATCGGCGACCGAACGCTCGCAGGGGCTCCAGGACTGACGCAGAACAACCCTTCGATGCCCGCCACAGCCACAGCCCGAGCAACTGCCGCAGGCGCCCGTCGCGCCGCCGCGCGGACGGCCCCCGCGCCCCGCGCTCGCGCCCGCACGGTCAGCCGTGCGCGCCCCGCGCCCCGCCCGGCACCCCGCGCGGCGGTGGCGGTGGGCCGGATCCCCGTCGCCGTGGGCGGCATCGCGGATTCCCCGGTGGTGTTGCGCCTCACCCGCAGTCGTCTCTGGATCGGCCTGCTGGCCTGTCTGCTGGTCGGGATCGTCGCGCTGAACGTTTTGGCCCTCTCCTTCAACGCCGCGTCGAGCAAAACGGCCGGCCTCTCCGATCAACTGAAGCGCGAGAACTCGGCGTTGCGCGCGCAGCTTGCCGGTGAGCTCTCCAACGAGCAGCTCCAGCGCGCGGCATCGACGCTCGGCCTGATCGTGCCCGAGCCGGGAGCGATCCTCTACCTCCGCCCGGGCGGTGGCGACGCGGCGGCGGCGGCGGAGCGGATCGCGAGCGGCGACATCGCGCTCGGCGCCGTTTCGGCAGACCCACCTGCCATCACACCCGCAGTGGTCGATCCCGCGACCACCACATCCACTGTGGCGCCCGTTGATCCCGCCGTGGCCCCGGCGCCCACCGCAGCGGCGCCAGAACCCGCGGTCGCGACTACGGCGACGCCCACCACTGGTGTTCCGGTCGCGTCCGGCGGAGCCGTGATCTCGCCGTGACCCTGATCGACCGTCGCGTCGGTCTCCTGTTCGCCTGCTTCATCTCGCTGCTCGTCCTCGCACTCGTCCGCGCAGCCTGGCTGCAGGGCGTCCAGGGCTCTGAATACAGCAAGAGTGCCCAGCGCCAGCAGACCGAGACGGTCGTCGTGCCGGGCGTACGCGGAGCGATCCTCGACCGCAACGGACAGGAGCTGGCCGTCTCCGAGGATGCCGCGAGCGTCTTCGCCACTCCCTACCAGGTGAAGGACCCGGAGGATGCGGCGACCAAGCTCGCGGGCGTGCTCAAGGAGAAGCGCACGACGATTCTCGAAGCGCTCGCCAACCGCGAGTCGGGCTTCGCCTACCTAGCTCGCAAGGTCGACCTGAGCTCCGCTGAAGCTGTCGAGGACCTCGACATCGCGGGTATCGGGCTGTTGCCTGATAGCCGCCGCATCTATCCCGAGGGCGAACTCGCCTCGCAGGTGATCGGCACGGTCGGGATCGACAATCAGGGTCTCACGGGTCTCGAGGCTGCCCAGGACGACAGTCTCCGGGGCTCCGACGGCGAACGGGAGGTGACGCGCGACGCCCTGGGCGAGGAGCTGGAGCGCAACACCACCGATGCCTCGGCCGCCGGATCCGATCTGAAGCTGACGATCGACGCCTCGATCCAGGCTCGCACCGAGGAGGTCATCGAGGGGATCGGCGAGACCTACCAGCCCCAGGGCGCCACGGCGATCGTCATCGACCCCGACACGGCCGACGTGCTCGCGATGGCCAACTGGCCGGCCGTCGATCCCTATGACATCGGCGATGCCGACCCGAGCGAGCTTTCGAACATGGCCACCGGGTTCACCTATGAGCCTGGCTCGACCTTCAAGGCATTCACCGTCGCCGGTGCGCTGGAAGAGGGCCTCGTCGAGCCCGAGACGCCCTTCAACCTTGCGCCGACCATCCAGGTCGCCGACCGCGTGATCGAGGAGGCGCATCCGCGTGGGCCGGCGACGATGACGGTTTCCGACATCCTCGCTCAGTCCTCGAACGTCGGGGCTGTGACGATCGGCCTGGAGCTCGGTGGCGAGCGCTTCGACCAGTGGATCCGGCGATTCGGCTTCGGAGCGCCGACGGGAATCGAGTTCCCCGGCGAGGAGCAGGGCATCGTGATCCCGACTTCCGACTACTCCGGATCGACCATGGGGAACCTGCCGATCGGGCAGGGTCTCGCGGTTACGCCGATCCAGATGGCCGCCGGTTACGCGGCGATCGCGAACGGAGGCACGCTGCGCACCCCCCGGCTGGTCGTCGAGCGGGACGGCGGCACGACGGAGGTCGATCCTGGCACCAGGGTCTTCAGCAAGCGAAACTCGCGCAAGCTCAGCGAGATGCTCGAAGGGGTCCTCGAGGAAGGCGGTACCGCGTCGGCCGTCCAGGTGCCCGGCTATGTGCTCGCCGGCAAGACTGGAACGGCGCAGAAGGTCGTCGACGGGGCGTACTCGGACACCGAGTATGTGGGCTCGTTCGTGGGCTATGCCCCGGCCGAGGACCCCGAGCTCCTGGTCGCGGTCGTCGTCGACAACCCGCCTTATGGCAGCCACTACGGCGGCGTAGTCGCCGCTCCGGCCTTCGGCGAGATCGCCAAGTTCGCGCTGCCGTACCTCGGCGTGGCGCCGGATGAGACCACCGTTCCGGCTGAGTAGGCCGGGATATCGGGTTGGCGGCAAAGTCGCGACCGGGAGCTACGCCGCGCGACGGCGGATGGTTGGGCACCTAGAATCGCCCGGGATGGAGCTCCGTGAGGTGCTTGCCGGCTTGGGCGCCAGGATTGACTCGGACGAGGCTGTCGAGGTCACCGGCCTCGCCTACGACAGCCGTTGCGCCCAAGCGGGCGACCTGTTCTTCTGCACGGTCGGGAACCTTTCCGATGGGCACGAGCATGCGGCGGCTGCGGTCGAGGCCGGCGCCGTGGCCCTGGTGGTCGAACGCAAGCTGGGGTTGGCGGTACCGCAGGCGCTCGTCGAGAACGCCCGTGCTGCGATGGCGCCGGCGGCGCTTGCCTTCTACCGCCGTCCGACCGACGAGCTGCGAGTGGCCGGCATCACCGGCACGAATGGAAAGACGACAACGGCATTCCTCGTCCGCGGCCTCCTGGAGACGGCGGGGACAGGAACCGGCTTGCTCGGCACGGTAAAGAGCGTGATCGGTGGCGCCGAGGCAGAGCTCGAACGGACCACCCCCGAGGCCATCGACCTCCAGGCCACCTTCAGGGCGATGCTCGACGCGGGCGACGGTGCCTGCGCGATGGAGGTTTCGTCGCACGCACTTGCAATCGGGCGTACCGATGGGGTTCGTTTCGCCGTCGCTGCCTTTACCAACCTCACCCAGGACCACCTGGACTTCCACACCGACATGGACGACTACTTCGCCGCCAAGTCGCTGCTGTTCATACCCGAGCGCGGCGAGCGGCCCGGGCGTGCGGTCGTTAACGTGGACGATCCGTATGGACGGCGTCTCGCCGACGCGATCCGCGCCGAGTTCGGGGCCGATCTCGTCACCTGTTCGGCCCGTGGAGCCGACGCCGACCTGCGGGCGACGGATGTGGAGTTCGATGCGTCGGGCTCGCGCTTTCGGATCGAGGGCGAGCTGGGATCCTTCGATGCCGAGATCCCGCTCCCGGGCGACTTCAACGTCGAGAACGGGCTTGTCGCGTTCGCGATCGCGACGGCGTTGGGCGTCGAGGCCGGGGAGGCCGTCACGGGGCTGGCAAACGCCGAGCGCGTGCCGGGCCGGCTCGAGCCGATCGACGAGGGCCAGGCCTTCGGCGTGCTGGTTGACTACGCACATACCCCCGACTCGCTCGAGAACGTGCTCGAGGCCACCCGGCGCCTCACCGCCGGTCGGGTCATCTGCGTCTTTGGTTGCGGTGGCGATCGCGACCGGGCCAAGCGGCCCCTGATGGGCGAGATTGCTGCCCGGCTGGCCGATGTGGCGCTGTTGACCTCGGACAACCCGCGATCCGAGTCACCAGAGGCGATCCTCGACGAGGTGCTCGCCGGCATCTCCAACCCGGCGGGAGTGGTGCGTGAGGTCGATCGCCGGGCGGCGATCCGGGCGGCGCTGGGACGCGCGGTCGCGGGCGACACCGTTGTCATCGCGGGCAAAGGGCACGAGCAGGGTCAGGAGTTCGAGAATGGCCGCAAGATCCCCTTTGACGACCGCGAGGTGGCCCGCGAGGAGCTGCGGTTGCTGATCGCCGCAGGCCGCCGGTGATCGAGCTTTCCCCCGAGCGCATCGCGACGGCAGCGAACGCCGTGATCGCGAGTCCGGGGTCGGTCCAGCGCCCGGCTCGCGCGGAGGTGGACTCCCGCAGGGTCGAGGCAGGCGACCTTTTCGTTGGTTTGCCCGGCGCGAACGCCGACGGCGCCGAGTTCGCCGCTGGCGCATTGGCCGCCGGCGCCTGGGGGGCACTGGTGGGCTCGGAGTACGCGGCGGCGCTCGCCGAGGACGCGCCCACGGATGCCTGGGTGCTGGCGAGCGACAACCCGCTCGCATCCCTGCAGACGCTTGCGCGGGAGTGGCGGCGCGAGCTGGGCTGCGCCGTCGTGGGCATTACGGGGTCGACCGGGAAGACTTCGGTCAAGGACGTCTGCCGCTCGTTGCTGCCGATGCGCGCTCACGCCAGCCCCGAGAACTTCAACACGGAGATCGGTCTCCCGCTCGCGGTGCTCTCGGCCGAACCCGAGACCGAGGTGCTGGTCCTCGAGATGGCGATGCGTGGCCTGGGCCAGATCGCCGAGCTTTGCGAAATTGCCGAGCCCGACGTTGCCGCGATTACAAACGTCGGCCCGGTCCACCTTGAGCTGCTCGGCACCCTCGAAGCGATCGCCGAGGCAAAGGCGGAGATCCTCGCTGGCCTCGGTGCCGACGGTACCGCGGTCGTGCCCGCGGACGCCGAGGCGCTCGAACCGCACCTGGCTGCGACCCTGCGCACGCTCACCTTCGGGCCGGGAGGCGATGTGTTCGCCCGCGACCACACGCCCGCTGGAGCCGGGATGTCAGCCACCGTGGTCGGCCCGGATGCAGTGGCCGGGTTCGAGTTTCCGTTCGCCGAAGCGCACAACCTCACCAACGCACTGGCGGCCGTCGCAGTCGGGCTCGCACTCGGTTGCGAGCTGGATGACATGGCGCGTCGTGCCCCGGGCATAACCTTCTCGCGCCTGCGCGGTGAGCTGATCGAGCTCACGGGCGGGGTGGTGCTCGTGAACGACTGCTACAACGCCAACCCGATCTCGATGCGCGCCGCACTCGATGCCCTCGCGGCCGTTGACGTGACCGGTAGACGCATCGTCGTCGCAGGCGGAATGGCTGAACTTGGCCCCGAAGCCGCGATGTACCACCGTGAGATCGGCGCCCACGCGCGGGACTTGGGGGTAGACGAGCTGATCGGGGTCGGCGAGCTCGCGCGCGATTACGCGCCGGACGACTGGGCGAGCGACCCGGAGGCGGCGGCTGGTCTCGTCGCACCCCGTCTGGCGCCCGGCGATCGCGTTCTGGTCAAGGGATCACGATCGGTCGGGCTCGAGCGCTTCACCGACGCGCTGGTGGCGAGCGATGCTTGAGCTCGCGCAGGTCAGCGCCGGCGAGTTGATCGACCGCGGCGAGGTCCTGATCGCCGGGATGGCGGCGATGCTGATCACGATCTTCCTCGGGCCGCGCTTCATCGACTACCTGCGGGTCAAGGAGTTCGGCCAGCAGATCCGTGAAGAAGGCCCCCAGGAGCATCACGCGAAGGCGGGAACGCCCACGATGGGAGGGCTGATCCTCTTCCTCGCGATCGCGGTGCCATTCCTCGTCCTCTCCAGCCGTGACACCGAGAGTCTGGCCGTGTTCGGCGTGGCCCTCGGCTGCGCGCTCATCGGCTTCGCCGACGACGTGATCAAGGTCTCGAAAAAGCGCTCGCTTGGGCTTTCCGCTCGCTACAAGCTGCTGGCGCAGATCGCCCTCGCGCTCGCCCTCTGGTACGTGGCGACGGAGGAGATCGGACTCGAGACAACCATTCAGTCGCGCCTGTTCGGCGGCGAGATCGACGTCGGCCCGATCGCCTATGTGGCCTTCATCTTTCTCGTTATCGCCGGAGCGTCGAACGCAGTCAACCTCACCGACGGGCTCGACGGCCTTGCGGCCGGATCGTGCGCGATCGTTTTCCTCGCCTACACCGCGATCACGATCACCAGCGGCCAAGAGAGCCTCGCGATCCTCTCGGCCTGCCTAGTGGGCGCCTCGGTCGGCTTCCTCTGGTTCAACGCCTTCCCTGCCTCGATCTTCATGGGCGACACCGGCTCCCTCGGGCTGGGCGGAGCGATCGGGGCGCTTGCCGTGATGACCCAGACCGAGCTGCTGCTGATCATCCTCGGCGGCATCTTCGTGATCGAGGCACTCTCGGTCGCGATCCAGGTCGTGTTCTTCAAGATGACCCGCCGCCGCGTTTTCCTGATGGCGCCGATTCACCACCACTTTGAGCTGCTCGCCTGGTCGGAAACCAAGATCATGCTTCGCTTCTGGATCGTTGCCGCGGTCTGCTCCGGGATCGGCTACACGCTGTTCCAGAACTCGCTGGGCTAGAGCGGCATGCCCCAGCCGTAGTGGCGAGCGCGGCGCCTTGCCGCTTCGAGATCGTCGGGCGCCAGGCTCGGGTAGACCCGTCGTGAGTTCGCGTGCGGGCCGGCGTAGTGCTTGCGCACGTACGAGAACAATTCGCGCTGGTGATCGCCGCACGCGTAGAGCTGGCGACCGTAGGGGCCGCGGCCGTGCCAGATCAGCCACGCGCCCGGCCCTGCCTCAACCCACTCACCGAAGCGGTGATGGAGCATCTGCCGCTCGATCGAGATCTGGGTGAGCTGATCGGGCTGTTCGTCGCAGAACTCGCACCGGAAGATGAGGCGGTAGGCCATCGACCGAGGGTAGATCTATCGCCCACGCGCGTCGAGCGCAAGCACGATCGCCGGCGCGGTGAGCTCCATCGCTAGCAGGGACTTCTGAGTCCGATTCGGGGTCCCGGACGTGGCCCAGCCTCCCGCCCTGGCTACGCCGGCAGCGAGGAGGGTCAGCGCAGGAGCGCGTATTGCGCCCGGCGCCGGAGCATCATCGGTGGCGAAGCGGAGCAGCGAGATCCCGTACGCCGCGTAGAAAGGGCCGAAAAACCGCATCTCGCTTTCGAGCTCTGGGTCGGTTTCGAGACGACGACCAGGGATCGAGCGGGCCCCGGTCAGAGCCGTGTGCAGGCCGGCGGCGCTCGCCGCGAGGCCACCGAGAGCGCTGATGGCACGCAGGGCGGAGCGGGCCTTTGCGGGACTCATGAGGCGAGGGTATAGACAAGGGTGCGGGGCCCCGGGGGCGAATGAGTATCCGTGCCCGTTCGTGAGCGACCGCCCCTGCCACCAGGCCCATACCTGGTCGTCGGCCTGGCCCGCTCCGGGCAGGCCGCGGCAACGCTGCTGGCAGGGCGCTCCGAGCACGTCGTCGCGATCGATGCCAAAAGTCCTCTCGGAGCGGGCAGGCTTGCCGGACTGGGCGTCGAAATCCATCTAAATGGTGATCGAGATGGCGGGGAAGAGCACGTGGACGGCGCCGGCTGCGTCATCAAGAGCCCGGGCGTCCCCCGCGAAGCAGCCGCCATTCGGCGTGCCCTCACCCTCGGCATTCCCGTCATCGGCGAGCTCGAGCTCGGGTGGCGCCTGCTCCCGAACGCCTTCGTCGCGGTGACAGGCACCAACGGAAAAACGACCGTCGCCGAGTTGCTGGGCCACATCTGGCGCGAGTCCGATGAGGACGTCGCGGTCGCCGGCAACGTTGGCACGCCGCTGGCATCTCTGTCAGGCGAGCTCGACGGCGCCGCGACCGTGATCTGCGAGTGCTCGAGCTTCCAGCTCGAGGACTCGGCCGAGTTCGCCCCGGAGACGGCGATGCTCCTGAACGCGAGTCCGGACCACCTCGACCGACACGGCAGCTTCGACTCTTACCTCGCAGCCAAGCTGCGTGTGTTCGCCCGCCAGGGCGAGGGGGACGTGGCGCTGGTTGACCGCTCGTCTGAACCGGTTGCCTCGGTGGACATCCCGGGAGCGGCGACGGTCGTTGACGTCGCCACCGAGAACCTGCCGTTCGAGCCTTCGGGCGACTGGCTGCGCGGGCCTCACAATCTCGCCAACGCGCGCTTTGCCGCGACCGCGGCGATTCGATCCGGACTCGATCCCGCCGCAGTCGAAAGCGCGATCGCCAGCTTCCCGGGCATAGCGCACCGGCTTGAGCGCGTGGCCGAAATCGCAGGTGTGACCTACGTCAACGACTCGAAGGCAACCAACGTCGCGGCTGCGGCCGCTGCGCTGCGCTCGTTCGGCGGCGGCGTCCACGTGATCCTGGGCGGATCGGAGAAGGGGGAGACCTATGAGGGGCTAGCCGACCCCGTCACCGAGAGCTGCACCGCCGCCTATCTGATCGGACCCGCGGCCGACCCGATTGCTGCGGCACTCGCACCTACCGAGGTACCCCTCCTGCATGCCGGCGACCTCGCCGACGCGGTGGGACTCGCCGCGGCCGCCGCGAACCCGGGTGAGACCGTGCTGCTGGCGCCCGCTTGCGCGAGCTTCGATGCCTTTAGTGACTACGAGGCGCGGGGCAACGCGTTCCGCGAACTGGTCGAGGGACTGGCGCGATGAGCGCCCAGCGAAAGCCGAAGGCCAAGGCCAAGGCGAAGTCGAGGGCCAAGCCCAAACCCAAACCACGTCGGAAGGCGAAGCAGAACTACCCGATTGAGTACTCGCTGTTGCTCACCGCAACTCTTTGTCTGTTGGCATTCGGTGTGGTCATGGTCTTCAGCGCCAGCTCGACCACCTCACTGCTGGGCGAGTCCGGCGACAGCGCCTACTACCTGAAGCGCACCGCCCTGTTCGGCGTCGCCGGGCTTCTCGTGATGCGGGTGCTCTCGCTGCGCGGCGTGCGGATTGTGCGGCCGCTGACCTCGGTCCTGATGGCCGGGTCCGTGATCCTGCTGGTCGCGGTGATGGTTCCGGGCGTCGGTGTCGAGGTCAATGGCGCGCGGCGCTGGATTGGGGCGGGCCTCTTCCAGATCCAGCCCTCGGAGATCGCCAAGGTGGCCCTGATCCTTTACGCGGCGCAGTTGCTGGCCACGAGGCCCAAGCTGACCCGGTCGATCCGCGACATGTCGCCGCTGCTCATGGCCGTCGCCCTGATTTCGATCCTCGTCGTCATGGAGCCAGATCTCGGAACGGCGATGGTTGCGTGTTTCGCGACGGCGGCGATGCTGGTGGCGGCGGGTGCGCGGATCAGGGACCTCGCGCTGATCGGCGCCGCGATCGCCGGCGTGATCCTGGTTGCGATCATGATCGAGCCATACCGGATGGAGCGGCTCACCGGGTTCATCAATCCTGGTGGCGACCCCTCGGGAACGGGCTTCCAGGCGATCCAGGCCAAGCTCGCGCTCGGCAGCGGCGGTGTCTTCGGCGTCGGGCTGGGGGAGAGCGTTCAGAAGGCCTTCTACCTACCCGAAGCGCACACGGACATGATCGCCGCGGTGATCGGTGAGGAGTTGGGCTTGATGGGCCTGGCGATGATCGTCGGCCTCTTCGGCCTGTTTGGATGGGCTGGCTTGCGGACGGCGCAACGGGCCCGCGACCGCTACACGAAGCTGCTGGCGTCTGGCCTCGTCTCGCTCGTCCTGGTGCAGGCCGTGATCAACCTTTTCGCCGTGCTCGGGATCGCTCCCCTTACCGGGGTTCCACTCCCGTTCGTGTCCTACGGAAACTCGAGCATGCTCACGATGCTCGCCGCGGTGGGGCTGCTTCTGAACATTGCACGAGGCCCCGGTGCGACACTCCGCGTCGTCAACGGTGGCCGACAAACCACATCCAAGAGTCGTAATAGCCGCGGGAGGAACGGCCGGACACGTGGTGCCGGCGCTCGCGGTCGCCGACGCGCTGCGAGCTAGGGGCGCCTCGGTCAGCTTCGCGGGCACCCGCGATCGCTCCGAGTCCACCCTTGTCCCCGCGGCCGGCTATGAGATCGATTTCCTGCGATTGCGTGGGCTGGACCGCTCGAACCCGGTGAAGGCCGCCGGCGCGCTGGGTCTTGCCGCGAGGGCGCTGCCGGCCGCCGCGCGAATCCTCCGCGAACGTGAGGCGGACGCGGTGATGGGCGGTGGCGGCTACGTGGCTGCCCCCGTCGGCGCTGCCGCGGTCAGACACGGCCTGCCACTGGTGCTGACCGAGGCCGACCGGCACCTCGGCCTTGCAAACCGCCTGCTCGCACGGCGCGCGCGGCGGGTCTGCCTGGCCTTCCCGATCGATGGTCTCGAGGGCGGGCAATACACGGTGACGGGCCGCCCCGTGCCCGCCGGGATCGTCATGGCCGATCGCAGCGCGGCGCGCGCACGCTTTGGAGTCGCGGCTGACAGCCGCTGTTTGCTGGTCTTCGGCGGCAGTCAGGGCGCGAGAAGCGTCAACGACGCGGCACTCGACGTTCTGCTCGACCCCGGCAGGCGCAACTTCCACGTGATTCACATCACCGGTACCCGCGACTTCGCTGGCGCGAAGGGCCGGGTGGGCTCGCCGCCGCCGGCCGGCTACACCCTGATCGAATACGAGCCTACGCTCGCCGATGCGCTGGCTGCCTGCGACCTCGTGCTCGCTCGCGCAGGCGCGTCGGTCTTCGAGCTGGCCGCCGCAGGCCGACCCGCGATCCTCGTGCCCTACCCACACGCGACGGGCCGGCATCAGCACGCGAACGCTGAGTGGATGGCCGATGCCCGGGCCGCCGTGGTGGTCGACGACGAGGCCCTGAGCGGCGAGCGCATCCTCGCCGAGGCGGGGGCGATCCTCGGCGACGAGGCGCTGCTGCGCGCGATGAGCGCCGCCTCTCGAGGCCTCGCGATGCCCGATGCTGCGGATCGGGTCGCCGACGAGATTCTCGCTTCGGTGGTGGTCAAATGAGCGATGAGCGCCGCGAAACCAAATCTGCCTCCGTGACAACGGATTCGTCCGTCAGGGGCCGCGAGCTCCACTTCATCGCGATCGGGGGCGCCGGAATGAGCGGACTGGCACTCGTCTGCCATCGCCGCGGCGCCAGCGTCACCGGGAGCGACCGGGCCTCGAGCACCTACCTCGATCGTCTCGTGGCGGCGGGCATCGAGGCGAAGGTAGGACACGACGCGGGCTTCGTTCCCCAGGGTGCGGACGTGGTGATATCGACCGCGATCACCGAGGACAACCCTGAGCTCGCGCGGGCTCGCGAGCGCGGCCAGCGCGTGCTCCATCGTGGCGAGCTACTGGCGGAGCTGTGCGCGGAGGGACGCCTCATTGCCGTGGCGGGCACTCACGGCAAGACGACCACGTCGGGCATGCTCGTGCACGCGTTGCGGGCGATCGGATCCGACCCCACCTTCTTCATCGGCGGCGAGCTGCCCGGTGCCGGCGAGGGCGGCGTCCCGGCAAACGCCGGCAGCGGCACGGGCGACATTGTGGTCGCTGAGGCCGACGAGTCCGACGCCAGCTTCCTCTCGCTTCGCCCGGAGGTGGCCGTGGTCACGAACGTCGAGCTCGACCATCACGCGCGCTGGTCGGGTCGCGCCGAGCTGATGGAGGCCTTTGCCTCCTTCGCCGCCAGCGCCCAGGCTGCGGTGACCGGTGCTGAGCCCAGACTGGACCCGATCGCGACGGTCGCTGAGCAGGCGGAACGATTCGCCTTCGAGCGCCCCGGCCCGCCCAGGCTCGACCTGTTGGTGCCGGGAGTGCACAACGTCCTGAACGCGCGCGCCGCGCTTGCGGTGGTCGCGTTGCTTGGACTCGACGTCGAGGTTGCCGCCGCGGCCCTGGGGAGCTTCCCAGGGATGGTGCGCCGCCAGGAACGCAAGGGGGAGCGCGGCGGGGCCGTGATCTATGACGACTACGCCCATCATCCAACGGAGGTGCGCGCAACGCTCCAGGCCCTCCGCGAGCTCGAGCCGAAGCGCCTGATCGCCGTCTTCCAGCCACACCTCTACTCGCGCACCAAAGCCCTGGCGGCCGACTTCGGAGCCGCACTCGCCGATGCCGACGTGATTGGAGTCCTCGATGTCTACGCCGCTCGCGAGGCGCCCGTGGATGAGCTTGAGGGCGTCAGCGGACTGGCGGTCGCGCGCGCGACCGCCGAGCGCGCGGACGGACGCAGGGTCCTGTGGCTCGGGGATCGGGATCGCGCCGCAGGCGTGCTCGCGCCCGGCCTGCGCGACGGCGACCTGTTGGTCACGATCGGAGCGGGCGACGTACACCTGCTCGCTGAGGATCTCGTCTCGTGAACGTCGAACGCGACCATTCGCTCGCCCGGCTCACCACCGTGCGCGCCGGTGGGAGGGCGGAATTCTTCGCCCGCCCGAATACGGAGCCGGAGTTGGTCGAGCTGCTCGGGTGGGCCATCGCCGAGGGCCATGCGGTGGAGGTTGTCGGCTCGGGCTCGAACCTGCTGGTCGCCGACTCGGGAGTACGCGGTCTGGTGCTGAAGCTCGACGGCGAGTTGACCGGTCTGGAGCGTGAAGGCTCCACGGTCACCGCAGGAGGAGGCGCGCGCCTGCCGTCGGCTGCGGCGAAGATCGCCAAGTGGGGCCTTGCCGGCCTGGAGTTCGGAATCAATATCCCTGGCACGGTGGGCGGCGCGGTGCGGATGAACGCGAACGCCTACGGAGGGCAGCTCGCGCGCGTGCTCGAGGAGGTCACCGTGTGCACCTCGGCCGGGGCGGTCCAACGCACACCCGACGAGCTCGGCTTCTCCTACAGGCGCTCGAACCTGGGGCCGGGGGAGGTGGTCAGCGGCGCCAAGTTCGCGCTGGCCAAGGCCGATCCCGAGGAGGTGAGGGCCACCCTGGCCGATATGCGGACCAAGCGCAAGGAGGCACAGCCCTCTGGGATCAAGACGTTCGGCTCGACCTTCAAGAACCCCGACGACGGGCGCGCCGAAGGAAGAACGTCGGGGCAGCTGCTCGAGGCCGCGGGCGCGCACCAGCTCGCCGTCGGCGGCGCGCGCTTCTCGCCCAAGCACGCGAACTTCGTCGAGAACAGGGGCGACGCCACCACTGCCGATGTTCTGGCGCTGATGGCCGCAGGTCGCCGGCTTGTGCATGAGCGCTTCGGCGTGACGCTCGAGCCCGAGGTGCAGGTGCTCGGCGATGCCGAGTGGCCGGCGAACTGGGACCTCTCCTAGGGCCGCCAGGCAGGATCGCGCCCGACCGGGGCGAAGCCCGCCCTGATGGGCTCAAGTGCCACCGCAGCCTCGCGGCGTCGGACGACGACAACGCGGCCAAGACAAAAGCCCAAGGCGAAGGCCCGTAAGCAGATCTCAACGCCGGAAAAGGCGATTGCAATCGCCTTGGTGCTCGTGATGTTGGCGGGTGCCTACTGGTTTTGGTTTCGCAACTCCTCGTTCGTTGTGGTCGAGGATGTCGCGGTGCGGGGCGTGTCCGGCCCCGAAGCCGAGGAGGTCACCAAGGCGCTGACCGGCGCGGCGGCAGAGATGAGCGTGCTCAACGTCGACGACGAGGCCTTGGCGGCGGCGGTCTCGAAGTTCACGACGGTCGAGAGCTTCACGACCGCAACCGACTTCCCGCACGGGCTCACCATCGACATCCGTGAGCGCGCGCCAGTGCTCGTTGCCGAGATCGGCGGCGACCAGATCCCGGTCGCGGGTGACGGCACGCTGCTGCCCGCGGTGGACATCGCCGAGGGTTCATTGCCCAAGGTGACGGTGGATGGAGCTGCCGCCGGAGGGCGCATCAGTGGTGGGCCGCTGGAGATTGCCCGTGTCGTCGGTGCTGCACCCCAGCCGCTGCGCGAGCTTGTGACCGGGGTCGCCTGGAAGGGCGAGCAAGGGGTCCAAGTCAAGCTCGAAGGGGGGATCCCATTGATCTTCGGCGGCGCGGTCGCGGCGCGTGAAAAGTGGGACGCGGCGTCTGCGGTGCTCGCCGACAAGACAATCGAGATCCTGTCCTACATCGATCTTCGGGTGCCCGAGCGACCCGCGGTCGGAGGGGCCGCAACGGCGCTCGAGACACAACCCTCAACCACGCCTTTAGTGTCGCCGTAGTTCGCCAACCCTCGACCTCGGGTCGAGTTTCGACCGTTGCAGGATTCCGTGCCGCGAGCACGACGGCGCATTGACACGCATAGGGTGATGCCGTACCGTCGCGTTCAAGTCGAGGCATTCCCTCCCTGCAAAACCTTCTAGTATTGGTTCAGGCTCGGACGGAACCTCGCGCCCCGAGACAAAGTTTGGAAAGGGAAATGGTCGAGTCCTCTTATCTGGCAGTGATCAAGGTCGTGGGCGCCGGTGGCGGCGGCACCAATGCGGTTTCCCGCATGGTGGACGCTGGCCTCAAAGGCGTCGAGTTCATCGCAATCAACACCGATGTCCAGGCGCTGCAGTCGGCCGACGCTGACAACAAGCTTCCGATCGGCAACCACCTGACGAAGGGTCTCGGCGCCGGCGCCAACCCCGAGGTCGGGGCGGGCGCTGCCGCCGAGTCGCGCGACGACATCAAGGAGGCGCTGAAGGGTGCCGACATGGTCTTCGTCACCGCGGGTGAGGGTGGTGGCACCGGTACCGGCTCCGCACCCGTCATCGCTGAGATCGCCAAGGAGGAAATTGGCGCGCTCACGGTTGGCGTTGTGACCAAGCCCTTCGAGTTCGAGGGCGCCCGCCGGATGCAACAGGCCCTCGACGGGATCGACCAGCTCCGCGCCAACGTGGACACCCTGATCGTCGTCCCGAACGAGAAGCTCCTTCAGGTCGTCGAGCGGCGCACCACCGTGCAGGACGCCTTTCGCATGGCCGACGACATCCTGCGTCAGGGCGTGCAGGGCATCACCGACCTGATTACGACACCGGGTCAGATCAACCTGGACTTTGCCGATGTTCGCACCGTGATGGCGAATGCCGGTTCGGCAATGATGGGAATCGGTACGGCGGCCGGTGAAAACCGTGCGCTCGAGGCCGCCAAGCTGGCTATTTCGTCGCCCCTGATGGAGCAGCCGATCGACGGGGCCACCGGGATGCTCCTGAACATCACGGGTTCGGAAGATCTGAACCTCCACGAGGTGAACGAGGCGGCGAGCATCGCCGTCGAGCACGCCGACAAGGGTGCGAACGTGATTTTCGGAACGGTCATCGATCCGACCCTTGGTGACGAGGTCCGGGTGACGGTGATCGCGACCGGGTTCGAGGGCTTCGAGACGATGGCCCGCAGCCCGATCAAGGTACGCGAACGCAGCCGCCGCCGTAGCGTCAACCCGATGGGCGACCGCGAGCGCAAGGACCTGACCGTCGGCGACTCCGACATCGACGTCCCGGACTTCCTCAAGGGCAACTAGCCAAAATCCCGAGGCCCCCACCCTCGGACGGCGCCACCTCCTCCGCTTCGCGTCCGGGGGTGCGCCGAGCGGGTAGCCTCGCGCGTCGTGGCCGAGCTGCGACGCACGCCCCTCTACGAAGCCCACCTTGCGGCGGGGGCGAAGATGGTCCCGTTCGCGGGCTGGGAGATGCCGGTCCAGTACGAAGGCGTGGTGTCCGAGCACCTCGCCGTGCGCTCCGGCTGCGGCGTGTTCGACGTCTCGCACATGGGCGAGGTCGAGACGGAGGGCCCGGGCGCGATCGACCTGCTCCAGCGCGTGCTGTCGAACGACCTGACGAGGCTCCAGCCGGGCGACGCCCAGTACTCGGTGCTCTGCCGCGAAGACGGCGGCGTGCTCGACGACCTCTTCACCTACCGGCTCGCCGACGAGCGCTGGCTCACCGTCACCAACGCGGCCAACCACGAACAGGACCTCGCGTGGATTGGCGATCACGCCGAGGGGTTCGACTGCGAGGTGCGTGACCAGCTCAGCGACTGGGCGATGCTGGCGGTGCAGGGCCCCGAGGCACGATCCATCCTCGGTCGCCTGACGGAAGACGAGTTGCCAGCGCGGATGCACGCGGAGCGAATGAGCGTCGGTGGGGCCGAGTGTCTCGTCTGCGGCACCGGCTATACCGGAGAGGACGGGGTCGAGGTGCTATGCCCGCCCGACGCCGCCCGTGGGCTCTGGGACGCACTCCTGGGCGCGGGCGCGACCCCCGCCGGTTTGGCGGCGCGCGACACCCTGCGCCTCGAGGTCTGCTTTCACCTCTATGGCAACGACCTGAGCCTCGACCGCAACCCGATCGAGGCGGGCCTGGGCTGGTGTTGCAAGGAGGAGACCGCGTTCATCGGCTCCGAGGCCGTCGCCGCGGCGCGGGCCGAGGGGACCGCGCAGAAGCTGATTCCATTCGCGCTGACCGGAAAGGGAGTCCCCAGGCAGGGCAACCCAGTGGTCGGGCCCGACGGTCTCGAGGCCGGCGTGGTCACAAGCGGCACCCACTCGCCCTCGCTCGAGCGGGGAGTCGGGATGGCCTATGTGAACGCGACACTGGCCGATCCCGGTAGCGAGATCGAGATCGACGTTCGCGGCAGGCGCCGTCCGGCGCGCGTAGAGTCCCGGCCCCTTTACGAAGCCAAGCCCTAGGAGGAGCGAGCGTTGTCAGCCGAAGAGAGCTACCCAGAGGACCTGCGCTACCACCCAGAGCACGACTGGGCGCGTATCGAGGGGGACGTGGCCACGTTCGGGATTACCTGGTACGCCCAGGACGCGCTCGGCGAGGTCGTCTTCTATGAGCCCCCAGAGATCGGCTCCGAGGTGACCAAGGACCAGACGTATGCGGAGGTCGAATCGGTCAAGGCCGTTTCCGATGTCTACTCGCCGATGAGCGGCGAGGTGGTCGAGGTCAACGACGTCGCCGGCGAGAGCCCCGAGCGGATCAACGAGGACCCCTACGGCGACGGCTGGCTGGTCAAGGTCAAGCTCTCGGACCCCGCGGAGTCCGACGCGTTGATGGACGCCGCCGCGTACCGCGACCTGCTCGCCTGACCTTGCCGGGCACGCTCCTAGACTCTGGCCGGTGAGTCGCTACACGTCCGCCACCGACGCCGATCGTGCGGCGATGCTCGAGGCGATCGGGGCGGAATCGGTCGATGAGCTGTTCGAGCAGGTGCCCGCCGAGGTCCGCCTCGACCGGGCGCTCGAACTTCCCGAGGGCCTCTCGGAGTCCGAGGTCTACGACCACCTCTCCGCCCTCGCGGCGCGCAACGCCGACGCCGAGTCTGAGCTCTGCTTTCTCGGCGTCGGCATGTACGACCATTATGTGCCCGCGATCGTCGATGCGATTCTCTCTCGCTCAGAGTTCCTGACCCCCTACACGCCCTACCAGCCCGAGGTCTCCCAAGGCGGCCTCCAGGCGATGTTCGAGTTCCAGACCTGCATGTCTGAGCTGACCGGGCTGCCCGTCTCCAACGCCTCGCTCTACGAGGGCCCGTCGTCGGTTGCGTCCGCCGCCTACCTCGCGCTCGGCGCCGGCAAGGGCAGGCGCAAGCTCGTGGTCTCGCGCGGCTTGCACCCACACAGCCGCGAGACGCTTGCCACCTACGCGGTTGGGTTCGGTGCAGAGGTAGTCGAGGTCGGACTCGACGGCGGACTGACGGGCCTCGAGGAGCTGACCGCTGCGCTCGACGAAAACACCGCCGCGGTGTTCGTCCAGAACCCGAACTTCCTCGGCGCGGTCGAGGACCTCTCGGCGCTTTCCGCCGCAGCCCACGAGGCCGGAGCATTGGCGGTCGCGTCGGTGGACCCGATGACGCTTGGCGTCCTGCGACCCCCTGGCGACTGCGGGATCGACGTGGCGGTTGGCGAGGGCCAGCCGCTCGGAGGCCGGCTCGACTTCGGTGGCCCGTCGTTCGGGTTCTTCTGCGCCACCGAGGAGCACCTGCGCCGGATGCCCGGGCGCATCGCCGGCGAGACCACGGACGTCGACGGGCGCCGTGGGTTCGTGCTTGCGCTGCAAACGCGGGAGCAGCACATCCGTCGTGAGAAGGCGACCCACAACATCTGCACCTCACAGGCCCTGATCGCGCTCGGCGGGGTGATTCACCTGGTCTGGCTCGGCAAGCGGGGGCTGGTCGAGCTGGGCGAGCTCGTCATTCGCCGCGCCGCCTACGCGCGCGAGCGACTTGGCGCGATCGAGGGCGTGGAGCTGCTGCATGATGCGCCCGTCGCGCGGGAATTCGCGATCGAACTCAAGGTTCCGGTCCACAAGGTTCTGGACCTGTGCGCGGACGACGGGATAGCCGCGGGCTACCCACTCGCGCGCGACTACCCGGAGCACCCAAATGGGATCCTGGTCGCGATCACCGAGCGCCGATCGAAGGCCGACATCGACCGGCTGGCCGACTCGCTTGAGATCGCCATCGCCACAGCAGCGGGCGACGGCCGGTCCCGCGAGGCGGCGGAGGTATCCGGATGAGCGCACCCCCGACGTCCGCCGCCGTGCCAACGCCAATGCAGCGCGAGCACGCGACCACCATCTTCGAGCGCTCGGTCGACGGCCGGCGAGCGGCGGTTCTGCCTCCCTGCGACGTTCCTGAGCGCCCGCTCGCGGAGCTGATTCCCGCGGCGCTGCTGCGCGAGCGCCCCGCCGAGTTGCCCGAGGTCTCCGAGCCCGAGATCGTTCGCCACTACAACCGGATCTCGCGCCGCAACTTCGATCTCGACACGGGCCCCTACCCGCTCGGCTCGTGCACCATGAAGCACAACCCGCGCCTGAACGAGCGCGTCGCCGCCCTGCCCGGCCACGCTCGGCTCCATCCGGCCCAAGACCCCAAGCGGGCCCAGGGGGCGCTCGAGCTGATGTGGAACCTCGAGCGCGCGCTGGCCGAACTGACCGGGCTCCCGCACGTCTCGCTGCAGCCCTCGGCCGGATCGCACGGGGAGTTGGCCGGCCTGTTGCTCACCCGGGCCTACCACGCCGGCCGCGGCGAGGAGCGGATGCGCGTACTCACCCCGGACACCGCGCACGGCACCAACCCGGCGACCGTGACGATGGCCGGGTTCGAGGTGGTGAAGGTGGCTACCGACGCGGACGGTGGGGTGGACCTCGACGACCTGCGCTCCAAGGCCGACGACCAGGTGGCCTGCCTGATGCTCACGAACCCGAACACGCTCGGCCTGTTCGATCGCAACATTCGTGAGATCGCCGCGATCACCCACGAGGTGGGCGGCACTCTCTATTACGACGGGGCGAACATGAATGCCGTGATGGGCCGATCGCGCCCCGGCGACATGGGCTTCGACATCGTTCACCTGAACCTGCACAAGTCCTTCAGCCAGCCCCATGGCGGCGGCGGCCCGGGCGCCGGGCCGATCGCCGTGAGCGATCGCATTGCCCCGTTTCTGCCTGTGCCACGGATTGTCCGGACGGAGCCGGCCAACGGCTCTGGTCCGAGCTTCGACCTCGACCACGCCGGTGACGGCCGCTCGATCGGCCGGCTGCGCGGCTTTCAGGGCAACTTCGGCGTCTTCGTTCGCTCCTACGCGTACATTCGCTCCCTCGGCGGTGACGGCCTCACCGAGGCCTCCGAGACAGCGGTGCTGAACGCCAACTACCTGCTTGCCAGACTCCGCAAGGGGCGCGCCGGCAAGCACCTGCCGTTGGCCTTCGGCGAGCGCTGCATGCACGAGTTCGTCCTCTCGGGCGAACCGGCCAAGCGCGAGCTGCAGGTGAAGACGCTCGACATCGCCAAGCGCCTCCTCGACTACGGGTTTCACCCGCCGACGATCTACTTCCCGCTGCTGGTGGACGAGGCGTTGATGTTCGAGCCGACCGAGACGGAGACGCGCGAATCGCTCGACGAGCTCGCGGATGCGATCGACTCGATCCTCGCCGAGGCGGAGGCCGATCCGGCGATCCTCGCCGAGGCGCCCTACACGACGCCGGTGCGGCGCCTCGATGAGGCGAGCGCCAGCCGCAGGCCGGTCATCCGCCAGCCCCTGGACTGAGCGCCGGACGCCGATCCGGCCAGGCTCTGGGCGCGGATCCTGAGCATCTCGACGAGTTCGCTGGTGCGATGGAACGGGTCGGCGATCAGACGTCCGTCGCGCAGCGAGATCGCCGCCCGCATCGATCCTGCCACCTCGGCCACCAGGGCCGGACCGTCGAGCGCGGGGGAGCTGTCGCGCTGTGCGAGGCGGGCCAGGGCGAGCTCGTCGTCGTCGCCCGAAGTTCGGATCGTGATGTCACTCTGGTCATTCATTTCTGCACTCCGTTGTAGTTCAATCGCGTTCATGGCTCTTTTGCGGACTTGACAATTTGAGAATATGCGTGCACACTCCAGAGTCAATGTCCTACATAGAGGAATTGAGCGACCTGAGGACGGCCGACAGTGACCAGCGCGACGGGGTGACCGCGCGGATCGTCGGGATCTTCGAGGTGGCGATCTCAGCCGGTGAGCTCGTCCCTGGTGCGAAACTGCCACCCACCCGTGAGCTGGCGGAGCTTGCGAGCGTTAACCACCTCACCGCAGCTCGCGCATACCGGCAGCTCGCCGAACGCGGTCTAGTCGCCGCCAAGGTGGGCAGTGGCACATTCGTGCGTGCGGCGGCACCGATCGGCGCCGGTGCGCCCGCCCGTGTGAGCGACTCGATCGCCTGGCAGCGCTACGTGCTGCCCGAGATCACCGAGACGCTCGGCGACCGGGCGTTTGCCGAGCTGCACGCGATGATCGGGGTGGAGGGCCTGATCCCGCTCTCGACCGGGTATCCATCGCCCCGGACCTTCCCCCTCGCACAGATGCGCGAGTTCACCGCCGCCGCAATGCAGGCCGACGCCGAGCGTGCGCTGCAGTACTCGGATGTATGTGGTGTTCCCGAGCTGGTCGAGCAGATCGTCGCGCTCTCGGCCGAGCGCGAGGCGCACGAGGATCCCGAGGACGTCGTGGTCACGACCGGCGCGACGCAGGGGCTCTCCCTCGCGATGCGCGCGATCCTGACGCCGGGCGACCTCGTCGCCTGTGAGGACCCAAGTTTCATGTCCGTGATCCATTCCATCCGCGACGGCGGGGCGCGGGTGTTGCCCGTGCCTGTGGACGACGGTGGTCTCGATCTGGACGCGCTCGAAGCGCTCCTTGCGCGCAACGAGATCAAGGCGCTGGCGATTCAGCCCCGCTTGCACAACCCAACCGGCTTTGACCTCGTGCCGGAGCGGCGCGAGCGGCTGCTCGAGCTGGCGCGCCGACACGGGTTTTTCATCGTCGAGGACGGGATCTACGCGGATCTGCGGCTCGAGGGCGCCTCGCCGCGCTCGCTGCGTGCCGACGCACCAGCGCACGTGATCTACGTGGACTCGTTCTCGAAGACGCTGGGTGGCGGCTTGCGGGTTGGCTGGGTGGCGGCTAGCGGCCCGGTCGTCGAGCGCATCGTCTCGGTCAAGCGCTCCGACGACGTGCACAGCGCGACGATTCCTCAGTTCGCCGTCGCCCGCTACCTGGCCGCCGGCGCTCACGTCGAGCAGGTCGAACGCTCGCGGGAGCATCACCGCCGCGGACGCGACGCGCTGGTCGAGTCGATCGAGCGCCATCTCGGCAACCGCGCGCGCTTTCAGATTCCGAACGGCGGCGGTCATATCTGGGTGGCTCTCGACACCCACGTCTCCGAACGCGACCTGCTCGAGGAAGCCAGACGCCAGGGCGTCGCCTATACGCCGGGTGGCGCGATGCGCACCTCGCGTGCGCCCGAGCTCGAGATGCGCCTCAGCTTCAGCTATCTGGAGCCTGAACAACTCGACGAGGGCGTGCGCCGTTTAGCCGCCGCGCTCGGCGCATTGAGCGGTCGGCCGGCCCGCTCGGCGGCCGCTCAGATTTAGGCGGACTCGACCTGAATCGGGGTTCGCGCGGCCTGCGACCTCAGCAGTCGTCGGTGACCGGCTCGCCGGTATCGACGACCTCGAACGCGTCGCCCGGGATCGCCTTGAGGTCGCCCAGGGCGTCGTCGTCCCAGCGGCGGTCGCTGGCGCCGGTGATGAAGAAGTTCGATCCGTTGTCGGCAACGATCGCGCCGTAGGTCTTCAGCGCCTGGGCGATAGTGCGCGCGGCGGCGCTCATGTCGCCAAGGGGGTAACCGCCGGCCAGCCGCAGGCGCTCGCCCATCGCGGGCAGGTTCGAGTTGCAGTACTCGGAGGCAAAATGCGACGCGGGCGAGGCGTAGGCACGCCGTGTGCGCTCGAAGGTCATCCGGATCGCGTGGTTTATGTGGCCTCGCTTGACCTCGCTGTAGCGCACCAGGCCGGGCAGGATCGCAAGCCCCGCGGCGTCTGCTGAGGTCCAGCCGAGGCGCCGCTGCGGGAGGGGCGCACCGAGATCGAACACGCTCACCTGGTCGGCGACCCAGCGGCTTCGCTTGCCCTTGCGCGGAAAAGCGCGGTAGAGCTCGATCAGCCGGCAGTCGTCGTCGGCGTCGCGACCGTCGCGCTGCAGGACCAGAACGTGACGGTCACCGACGGAGCGCCTGCCGCCCTCGATCTTCGCCCGGCGCGGGATTGGCTGTCTTCCCTTGTCGCTCTCCGAGCGGTACGCGCGGATCTTTACCGGAACCTTGCGCTGCTTCGCCCCCACCGTGGCGAACGGGATGCCGTAGCGCGGATTCGAGCCGAAGTCCGGGTGCAGATCGTCGCCGCCGAGTTGCTGCAGCCGGGCGATGATCGCCTCGGAGGAGTCGGCCTCGTCAAGCCCCGAGACGTCATGGTGGAACGCGTCGGAGGCCGGGAGGAGTTGGCAGCCCGCGGGTCGGTCGCGCGCGGTCTCCGCCGACGCCCCGCCGCTCACGGCGACCACCAAGGCCGCCAAAGCCGTGCCCAATGTGAATCGCGCTGTCACAGGCCTTTATTCGACCATGCGCGCCACCGCCATAAGCCCCGCACCCCCTCGCCGAGCTCGCGATCGACCCGGAATGGCAGGGACAATCGCGAGGTCGGTGGGTGAGGAGGTGCGCGCGCAGGTCAGCTAGCCCGGCGCCTTCCCACGGGGGAGCGTTTGCTTTAGTTCGAGCAGCGGCGCCATCAGGTCGCCGTGTTTCTCGATCCGCGCGAGCACGTCGTCGGCTTCGTAGCGCAGCTCGTCCTTGCCGGCGGCGCCCGCCTCGACCTCCTCCCAGGTGACCGGGGTCGAGACGGTCGGGCGATCACGGGCTCGCAGCGAGTAGACCGAAACGGTCGTCTTCGAGCGCGTGTTCTGCGACCAGTCCACCAGCACCTTGCCGATCCGGAGCTTCTTGGTCATCCGTGAGACGACCAGCGCGGGCTCGGCCTGTTCGAGTGCCTGCGCTACGGCCTGGGCGAACGGCTTCGTGCGCTCGTACTTCGTTCTGCCGTTGAGCGGCACGTAGACCTGCAGTCCTTTCGAGCCCGAACTCTTCGCGAAAGACTGCATTCCGAGGCCCTCGAACAGCTCACGCACCCGAAGCCCGACCATGCAGCACTCGCGGATGCCCGCGGGCGGGCCGGGATCGAGGTCGAAGACCATCGCCGTTGGCACCTCCATGCTGCGGGCGCGTGAGAGCGAGGGGTGCAGCTCCAGCGCCGTGAGCTGCGCGAGCCAGACGAGGGTCGGCCTGTCCTCACAGACGACGAAGTCAATCTCGCCCGCGCGGTCGAATCCCACCTTCGCGGTCTTCACCCAGTCGGGTGCGCCCTTCGGGCAGCGCTTCTCGTAGAAGCGGAAGCCGTCGACGCCGTCGGGAAAGCGCACGAGGGTGAGGGGGCGCCCCTTCAGGTGCGGTAGCAGCGCGTCGGCGACCCGGGCGTAGTAGTCGAGCGCCCGGGCCTTGGTGGTCTTCGACTTCGGCCAGAGGACCTTGTCGAGGTTCGAGAGGGAGAGGGTGCGACCCTCTACTTCGACTTCGCGCCGCTCTTCGCCCGCGATGTCTTCTTACCCGTTGTTTTCTTCTTGCCGGCGGCCGCGGTCTTCTTGCCGTCGGCCTTCTTCGAGCCCTTCGCGAGTGGCTCAGACTTGACCGCGGCGAGGCTCTCCTCGAGTGCCGCCATCAGATCGGGCGCGCGGGTGGGTTTAGGTGCGTCGGACTCGACCTCGACGATGTCCTCACCCTTGGCCTTGCGCTCGATCAAAGCGAGCAGCTCCTCCCGGTACTCGTCCTTGTAGTCGGACGCGTTGAAGTCCTGGGCGAGCGAGTCGATGAGCTGCTTTGCCATCTCCACCTCGGCCTTGCGCGGCGTGTCCACATCCTCGCCGAGTACCTCGGAGATCTCGTCCGGCTGGACGACCTCGTCGGCGAAACGCATCGTCGCCATCGTCAGCACGCCCTCCATCGGGCGGATCGCCGCGAGGTTCTCCTTGTTGCGAAGGACGAACCGGGCGACGGCGACCTTTCCCTGGTCGGCCATCGCCCTGGTGAGCAGCGCGTACGCCTTCTCAGCGCCCTTGTCGGGGCCGAGGTAGTAAGGGTGGTCGAAGTAGATCGGGTCGATCTCCTCCAGATCGACGAACGCCTCGATCTCGATCGCCTTGGTCTTCTTCGGGTTCATCTCGTCGAGCTCGTCCTTGGTGAGGATCACGTACTGCTCGGGCGCCAGCTCGTATCCCTTGACGATCTCGTCGTAGGGGACTTCCTCGCCGTCGGCCTCGGCAACGCGCTTGTGGCGAACCCGCGAGGAATCCGAGGAGCGCAGCTCGCGAAACGACACGTTCTTGCGGGAAACGGCGCTGTAGAGCTTCACGGGCACGTTCAGAAGCCCGAAGGAGATTGAGCCTGTCCAGATCGCGCGGGGCATCAAAGGAGTGTTTCGAGATTACCCGCCCGTCTCCACCCGCAAGCGCCGTGGCGGGAGCGATCTTGCGCGTCGGGCGCGATCGGGATAGGGTCGGAGCATGGTGAGGGGGATTCGCCATAACGCGCTCGCGCTCGTCGCGATCTTCATCGCGCTCGGCGGCGTTGCCTTTGCCGTCACGAAGGCACCGAAGAACTCGGTCGTCTCGAAGTCGATCAAGGACGGGCAGGTCAAGCCGCGCGACACCCGCGTCGTTCGCTTCGCGCGTGCGCCCGGCGAGGCGGTGGTCGATCAAGGCGAAGAGGTTGATTTGAAACCGCGGGTCACGGTGAAGGCGCGAGCCGGCGACGTCCTGCGGGTCCACGTTGCGGTGACGATGCGCCTGGGTGGGTCGCTTTCGAACGACTGCCTCGTAAAGCTCCGCGTGAAGGGGCCGCCGGGAGACTTCGACCGCTTCGTCCTCGACGCGAACCCCAGCGATCCGGTCACCCTCTACATGGACGGGTCGTCCGACGGCACCACCAACCTCGCAGATCTGATCGGTCGTGACGTGCCGATCTCGCAGTCCGGCAACTACACGATCTCGATGCGCTACTCGTCGGGTGTCGGCGGCGACCGCTGCGTCTTCTCCGGACGCAGGATCTGGCTCGAACACTCGCGCTGACGCTCAGCCCTCGCGCACGACCCCGCGCGGCTCCTTGTCCTCGCGAAGGCCCTTGAACGAGGGCTGGCGCAGCGTTCCCTCGCGGGTCCACTCGGTGAACTCGACCTCGCAGACCAGTTCGGGCTCGACCCACACCGGTCCGGCGCGGCGGTCCCGTGCGCGCTGGCGGTACTTGATCCGCGGGTCCTCGCCCAGCTCGAAGGCGGGCTCTGGGCGCTCCAGCGGGGCAAGCAGGTCGCGAAGGCGCTCGAGCATCGCGTCGCTGAAGCCAGTGCCGACGCCGCCCGCGTAGACCAGCCGCTGCGTTCGCCCGAGACGCTCTGCCTCCTCGAGGGTCGCGTCCCAGTGGCCGATCAGCAGGGAGCCCGGGCGCCCGCTACGCGCGCCCTCACCCGGCATGTAGCCACCGATCACCAGCTCCTGGCCACGCCGAGCACGGATCTTCAGCCAGTCGCGGCTGCGCTTGCCCTGGCGATAGGGGCTGCCGAGGCGCTTGCAGACGATGCCCTCGAGTCCCTGGGCGCGAGCGGCGTCAAGAAACGCGGCGCCTGGGCCCGGATGGTTGGCCGGAGCGCGCCAGTGCTCACCATCGAGCCCGAGCTCCGCCAACAGCTCGCGCCGGCGCTCGTACGGCTCGTCGCATAGCGATGCGCCGTCGAGCGCAAGCAGGTCGAAGGCGATGTACGTCACCGGAACCTCCCGGGCGCGGCGCTCGATCATCTCTGGCCGGGAGAGCCCCATCCTGCGCTGAAGGTTCTGAAAGCTGGGCCTTCCGGCCTCGTCGAGGGCGACGATCTCGCCGTCGAGCGCCACGTCGCGTCCGGCGAGCGCATCCGCGAGAGCCGCCAGCTCCGGATAACGCTGCGTGGCGTCCTCGCCACGACGGCTCGCGATCCGAAGCCCGCCGCTCCCAGACGAGAGCAGGGCCCGCACGCCGTCCCACTTGATCTCGAACGCCCAGCCCTCTCCCTCGGGCGGCTCGGCGGCCGTGGTGGCGAGCATCGGTTCAAGCTGCGCGGGGGGCAATAGATTCAGGATGGCATGAGGATCTTCAGCGGCATCCAGCCGACCGGGCGCAAGCACCTGGGCAACTACATCGGCGCGATCCGCCAGTACGTGGAGGGTCAGGATCGTGGCGACCCGGCGATCTACTGCATCGTCGACCTGCACGCGATCTCGGTGGCGTACGACCCGGCCGAGCTTCGTGAGCGACTGCTCGACACCACGGCCATCCTGCTCGCCGCCGGACTCGAGCCCGGACGCTGCGTGTTGTTTCGCCAGTCGGACGTGCGCGAGCACACCGAACTCTGCTGGCTGCTCTCGGCAGTCACTTCGCACGGGGACCTCAACCGCATGACCCAGTTCAAGGAGAAGTCCGCAAAACAGCGCGAGCTGATCTCCTCGGCGCTGTTTCTGTATCCCGTCCTCCAGGCCGCTGACGTCCTCGCCTATCGCGCCACCGACGTTCCGGTCGGCGAGGACCAGCGCCAGCACATCGAGTTGATGCGAGAGATCGCCCGGCGCTTCAACGAGCGCTTCGGCGCCGGTCGGGAGATTCTGGTCGAGCCTGAGCACCGGATTCCCGAGATCGGCGCGCGGATCATGGACCTCCAGAATCCGGGAATGAAGATGTCGACCACCGCCGGGACCGAGGCGGGGACCGTCCACGTCCTCGACGAGCCCGACGCGGTCCGCAAAAAGATCCGAAGCGCGGTCACGGACTCGGGCACGGGCGTGCGCCGGGGCAAGGGCAAGGAGGGGATCGCGAACCTGATCGACATCCTCGCCGCCGTCCGGGGCGAGTCGCCGCGCGCAATCGAGGCCGCGTTCGACGGCTCGGGCTACGGCGACTTCAAGACCGCCGTCGGCGATGAGGTCGCTGCGTATCTCGAACCGGTGCGCGAGCGCTACGGCGAGTTGCGCGGGGATGAGCGGACGCTGGAATCCGTGCTCGCCGCGGGCGCGGAACGTGCGCGCGATCTGGCCGAGCCCGTGCTCACGGATGTCCGCGACGCCATGGGCGTGGGCCGCGCCGCCTGATCGCCTTCGCCGTCTGATAGAACGGCGCGGATTCAACCCGCCGCCCCGGCGGCCGGAAGGGAGTTCGCATGGGAGGCTCAATGAGGAAGCGACCGAGCGCAGCGCTGGTCGTCGCGTTCATCGCTTTGTTCGTCGCGGCCGGCGGCAGCGTCTACGCCGCGACGAAGATCAGCGGCACGCAGATCAAGAAGAACTCGATCCCGACCAACCGCATCAAGGGTTCCTTCAACAGCGGCCTACAGAAGGCAAACGACGGTCAGAACAAGCCGCTACTGAAGCTCGGACCGTTCCGGGCGGTCGGCAAGTGCGCGCCCGGCAGCGCACAGGTTTTCCTTCGCTCGACCGTCGAGAACGCGAGCTCAGACAGCGACGAGGGCTCAGAGCTCGACAACTTCGACTTCGACGCGGGGGTCGAGCAAGCGATCAGCTACGACGCGAACGAAACCAACAATCAAGTCGCGTTCTACGCCAGCTCCTACAACGAGTGGATTGCTGTTTCACCGGGTGGCAAGCAGGTCTACAAGGGCTCGGCTTACAGCGCTAGGAACCTCGGCGCCGACTGCCGGTTCCTCGTAGTCGCGCAACGGATCAAGTAAGCGAAGCGTGCGAAGCGCCGCCCCGCCGGTTGCGGCCGGGGCGGCGTCTACGCTCTCGGGCGTGGCAGTAGCTGCGCTCGATCTCGACCTCGACGTATTCGCGGGCCCGTTCGACCTCCTGCTCGCGATCGTTCTGCGCGATCGCGAGAGCCTGGCTGAGATTCCGCTGGGCGAGGTCGTCGTCGCCTACGTCGAGCACCTCGAGGCCGCAGGACGAGCTCGACCTCGAGGCGGCGACCGAGTTCCTCGTCCTGATCGCCGCTTTGCTCGAGCTGAAGTCACGTTTGCTTCTGCCCGCCTCCGACGACGGCGAGACGCCCGCCCTTGGCCCCGAGGAGGCGGCCGACGAGCTGCTCGCCCGCATGCTCGAGTACCGGCGCTACCGTGAGGCCGCGGCCCGCTTCCGCGAGATGTTCGCAGCGGGCGAGGGCTTCCACTTCCGCTCCGCGCCCCTGCCGCGGGAGTTGCGCCGCGTTTCGCTCGACGCCGCGCGCCCGGTCTACCGGCCCGAGCGCCTGGCCGAGGCGATCGGTGGCCTGCTGCGCATGCCGTCAGCGCCCGACACGTCCCACATGCGCCCGACCGTATCGCTCGAGCGCCGCCTCGACGTGCTGCGGGAGCTGCTCACCGGCCCCGGCGAAGTCGACTTCGACACCGCGTTCGGGGAGGAGGATCGCCTGACCCAGGCGGTCACGATCTTCGCCCTCCTGGAGATGCACAAGCGCGGCGATGCGAGCTGGGAGCAGGACGGTCTCTTTGGCCCGATAACGATCCGCGCTGTGGAAGCCGCCGACGGGGACGAGAGGATGAGCGCATGAGCGATCAGCCGCCTCAACAAGGCCGAAGTGCGCAGACCCCTAAGCTAGAGCGCGTAATCGAGGCGCTGCTGTTCCTCTCGCCCGAGCCGGTGTCCGTCGAGGATTTGGTCGACGCGACCGACGCAACCGAGGCCCAGATCGAGCGTGCACTCGACGGCCTGGGCGGTGCCTACGACGAGGGCTCAAGGGGGCTGGTGCTGCGAAACCTTGCTGGCGGCTGGACCTTCGCCACCGATCCGATCGCTGCCGATGCGGCGCGCAAGCTCCTCGCGAAACCGCGCACCCCGCCCCTGACCCAGGCGCAGGCGGAGACGCTCTCGATCGTCGCCTACCTGCAGCCGGTGTCCAGGCCGGAGATCGCCCGCATTCGTGGCGTTACGTCCGAGTCGGCCGTGCAGACGCTGACCGAGCGCGGTTTGATCGAGGAGTCGGGGCGCTCGCGATTCGGCGCTTCGATCTACCGCACGACCGAGATGTTCGAGCGGGTCTTCGGGCTGCAGGGGCTCGACGCCTTGCCCGATGCGGCCCAGTTCGACCCGACGCCGGAGGACGAGCGCGAGCTGCGCGACCGCCTCCTGGCTGCGGGCGAAGCGCGCGCCGAGTAGCGCCACGTGCGCCTGGCGAAGTTCCTCGCCCATGGGGGTGTCGCCTCGCGGCGCCGTGCCGAAGAGCTGATCGCCTCGGGGCGGGTGACGGTGGCGGGAAATGTCGTGACGGACCCGGCGCGCGACGTGGACCAGGGCAGCGACGTGCGCTTCGACGGCGAGCCGGTCGGCAACGAGCCGCGCGAGGTCTGGGCCGTGCACAAGCCCCTGAACGTGGTCTCGACCGCGAAGGAGCCGGGGTCACGGCGCGCGGTGACGGAGCTCGTGGACTCCGACCGGCGGCTCTACCCGGTCGGTCGGCTCGACGCCGACTCGACCGGCCTGATCCTCCTCACCAACGACGGCGAGCTGGCGAACCGGCTCACCCACCCCCGCTACGAGGTCGAGCGCACGTACCTCGTCGTGCTGCGCCAGGAGCCGAGCGGTCAGGACCTCACCCGCTTGCGGTCCGGGCTCAAGCTCGACGACGGGCCGACCCTGCCCGCCCGCGTGCGGCGGACCGGTGAGCGCGAGATCGAGATCACCCTGCGTGAGGGTCGCAACCGTCAGGTCCGCCGGATGGCCGAAGCGATCGGCAACGATGTGGTCATGCTGAGGCGCACTGCGGTCGGCTCGATGCGCCTCGGGCGCCTGCGCGAAGGGGGCTCGCGACGGCTCGGGCGCGCCGAGGTTGAGCGGCTCTGGAAGGATTCCGAGCTTGATGGCAGCTGACGAGACAACCGGCAAGCGTCTCTGGGCCCTTCGCGGAGCCGCCCAGGCCGCTCGCAACGACGCCGAGTCGATCCTCGCCGCTTCGAGCGAGTTGATGCGCGAGCTGATGGACCGAAACGGGCTCGTGCCCGACGATTTCGTCAGCGTGATCTTCACCTGCACCGACGACCTGAACGCCGAGTTCCCGGCCGTCGCGGCGCGCGAACTTGGGCTAGATCAGGTGCCGCTGATCTGTAATCGCGAGCTCGACGTGCCGGGAGCGATGGAGCGGGTGATCCGTGTGTTGGCCCACTACTACGGTGAGCCCGGGCGCCGGCCCGACCACGTCTACCTCGGCGAGACGCGCAATCTGCGCGCCGACCTGCACGCGGCGCAGTAGCCATGGCCATCGAATTCTCCAAGAAGCTGGCCTTGATCCCCGGCTACAAGGCCGGTGTTCCGAAGGGAAGGGCTCCCGAGCAGATCGTGGATGATGGCATCGCCCAGCTTGCCTCGAACGAGTCTCCGTGGGGCCCGCACCCCGACGTGGCCGAGGCGATTGCGCGCGCCGCCAGCGCGATGAACCGCTACCCCGACCCGGGCGCGACACTGCTGCGCCGCCGCATCGCCGAGCGTGTTGACGTGGATCCAGCGCAGATCGCCGTTGCCAACGGCTCCTGCGAGATCCTGCTGGCTGCGTCCGCCGCATTGCTGGAGCCTGGGGCGGAGGTCGTCTATGCGTGGCCCTCCTTCTCGATTTACCCCTATCTCGCGCCGCTCGCGGGCGCCCGCGAGATCCGGGTGCCCCTAGACGATGACGATGAGCATGACCTCGACGCGATGCTGGCCGAGATCACCGCTGCCACGCAGCTCGTCGTCGTCTGCAATCCGAACAACCCGACCTCCACCCACATCCCGGCGGCCCGGATGGCCGAGTTCGCCGAAGCCGTGCCCGACCACGTCACGCTGCTGGTGGATGAGGCTTACGTCGAGTTCCAGCTGAACGACGACCCTGATCAGACGATCGACCTCTGGCGTCGCAGCCGCCGCGGCAACCTGGTGCTGCTGCGGACGTTCTCGAAGGTGTACGGACTCGCCGGCCTCAGGGTCGGCTACGCGCTCTGCCCGCCGCAATTTCGCGTCGCGGTGGACGCGGTCCGCCAGCCGTTCAGCGTCAACGCGATCGCCCAAACAGCCGCCGCCGAAGCGGTGCGGCACACCGACGACGTGACCCAGCGCGTCGAGCGCATCATCATCGAGCGCGTCTTCGTCGAGGAAGGGTTGCGCGAGCTCGGCCTCGAGACCCCTGACTCGCACGCCAATTTCTCATGGGTGGCGCTCCCGGACCCCGACCGCGAGGAGGAGGTCGTCGCGAAGCTCGCCGAGGGCGGTGTGTACGTGCGGGCCGGAGCGCCGCTGGGCGGTCCGGGGCACTTCCGCGTCTCGTACGGAACGCGGGAGCAGAACGAGCGATTCCTGCGGGCCCTTGGCAACCTGGTTTAGACTCGCCGTGTGGGGTTGAAGGGGAGGCGGCTAGGAGTCTGCACCTCGGTTCTGGTCCTCGCGGGGTCGCTGGCGGGGATCGCCGTCGCGCGCGACGGCCTGGGCAAAGCCGGGACCGTCAAGTACGGCTTCGCGGTCAACGGGCAGCCCGGACCCATCGTCGCTGAGGCGCGGTGCAAGGGCGGCGGCCACGTCGCCGGCGGCGGCTTCGTTTCCTTTGCCGACGCCGGCCTGACCAAACTGCCCACGCTCGACTCTGCCCCGTATGACGGGGGCGACAGGGACAAGCGACCCGACGACGGCTGGCGTACTCGCACCGCTACGTCCAGCCCGTCGGCCAAGACCGTCGCGTACGCGAACTGCACCAGGAAGGTGCCGGGCAGCTATCGCAAGAAAATCGAGCAACAGAGCGGACTCGCGCCGCCGCTCGTCAAGGTGAGCTGCGGCAAGGACCGCCACGTTCTATCCGGAGGCGCACGTACGTCCGGCGCCGACCAGGCGATCACGGCAACCTTTCCCTTCGACTCAGGCGACCCCGGCAATAAGCCCGACGACGGCTGGGCGGTGGGTGTGCTCACCGATGGCGGTCAGCACCAGCTCAAGGCATACGCCGTTTGCGCGAAGAAGATGCCCTCGTACCGCACGATCACCAACGATCTCGAACCGGGGACGGGCACGGCGATCAGCGCCGAATGTCCGGGCAGGAAGCACGTCGTAGGAGTTGGCGGGATGGTCGAGGGACCGCGCCATTACATCGACATGGATCGCGCCGTCCCCAACGACTTCACCGACGGCGACGAAGTGCCCGACGACCGTGCGGACGTGTTCCTGTCGAACGACCTCTCGGCGCCGTCCACGCAAACAGAGCACGCTTACGCGATCTGCATCAAGTAGTCAACGCTCGAAGTGCTGGAAGTCCTGCGCGGGGCTCCACGTGCCGCCCCAGCCCCAGCCAATCCGCTTGAACGCGCGGAACACCGGGTCGCCTCGATGGACCATTCCCTTCGACCGGCGCGAACGGTCCGCGTAGCGCCGGCCCGCGCGTGGGGAGACGTGGCTTCCCGAGACGTATGGGTTCTCGATCGGGTTGATATCGATGGCGAGGCCGTAGGCGTGCTCGGACCAGCGGCTCGTCCCGTTGACGAACCGGCAGTTGAAGGCGGAGGTGTTGTCGGCGTCCATCGAGCGGTGGTCGCTTCCGTCGAAGCGTTCGATCAGCTTTGCCTTGCGGATCGGAAAGCCCTTCTCGTAGAGCTTGCGCATGACTCCGAGCACCTTGCGTGCCTCGCGGCGATTGATCACGAGCCGCCCTGGCTTCACGTGGCCGCTGAAGTCGAAGTGGCTGAAGCGCAACAGGCGCAGGCGACGGATGGGCACCGGACAGCCGGGTCTCCATGCGTCCGGCGTCATCGCGTCCTTCAGCCGAGCGTCGATTTTCACCACGCCGCCCTTGAACGCAGGCGGTGTGGGTTGACGCTCGGCGGGACCCGCCGGTGAGACCAGCGCGAGCGATGCCGCGAGTGTGGCGAGAGCTGTCAGCACCGTCCCAAGGATTGCGGTTTACCCCGCACCCTGCTACAAAACCTTGGGTGAACCACGTGCTTGCACAGCCTTCTCGCGATGCCCACCAGGGCGCGCGCGCGTGCGAGCGGTGGTTTAGCTATTGGCGATTTACGTAGGCGCCCGGCCGGGTCGTACCCGCATGCAAGAGGACAACACCACCAGGCGCCGTACCACCGACGTACGTCAAATTGACTTTTGAGAGGCACTGAACGCAAATGATGATCGTGATGAAAGAGGGGGCGACCGAGCAGGAGATTGCTCACGTCGTCGAACGCATTGAGCAGGTGGGTTGCTCGGCGCACGTCTCGCCGGGTGAGCTGCTGACCGTGATCGGCGCCATCGGCGACCGGGACCGGGTCGCTTCGCTGGGTCTCGAGGGCTCGCCGGGCGTGGACCATCTGGTCCCGATCCTGAAGCCGTACAAGCTCGCGTCGTCGCAGTTCCGCAAGGGTGAGCGCACGACGGTTGAGGTCGATGGCCGCCGCATCGGCGGTGAGCACTTCGGCCTTATCGCCGGCCCGTGCACGGTGGAGAGCCGTGAGCAGACGCTCGAGGTCGCCCGTGTGGTCAACGACGCCGGCGTCGCGATGTTCCGAGGTGGCGCCTACAAGCCGCGGACCTCGCCGTACTCCTTCCAGGGGCTCGGCGTCGAGGGACTGCGCCTGCTGCAGGAGGCCAAGGAGCAGACGACCCTTCCGATCGTCACGGAGTTGATGGACGTCCGGGACGTCGAGGACGTCGTCGAGGTGGCCGACGTTATCCAGGTCGGCGCTCGCAACATGCAGAACTACACGCTGCTGTCGGAGATCGGGCGTACCGGCGTGCCGGTGCTGCTAAAGCGCGGCCTCAGCTCGACGCTCGAGGACCTGCTGATGGCCTCTGAGTACGTGCTAAAGGAGGGCAACGAGAACGTGATGCTCTGCGAGCGCGGGATTCGCACCTTCGAGACCGCCTACAGGTTCACGCTGGACCTGCTCGCGGTTCCGGTGCTCCAGGAGATGACGCACCTGCCGGTGGTCGTCGATCCCTCACATGCCGCCGGGCGCCGCGACCTCGTCAAGCCGATGTCGCTGGCAGCCGCAGCCGCGGGAGCCGACGGGATCATCGTCGAGGTCCACGACGATCCGGAGCACGCGATCTGCGATGGTCCGCAGGCTCTGCCGACCGAGACGTTCGCAGACTACGCCGACCAGGTCTACGCGGTCGCCGAGGTGGCGGGCAAGGTCATCAGCCGGGTCTGATGCGAATCGGAGTGCTCGGCGTCGGGCTGATCGGCGGATCGATCGGTCTGGCCTCACGACGACGGCTGGACGCCGAGCTCGTCGGCTACGACGCCGATCCCGCGAACCTGAAGCGAGCGCTCGAGGTGGGTGCGATCGATCACGCGGCTGCAAGCGTGTCCGAGGCGGTCGACGGCGCCGAGCTGGTGTTCTGTGCCGCGCCGGTTCGTGCCTTGGCGGACCTTGTCGCCGAAGCCCTGCGGGAGAGCGGGGAGGACACGGTGGTCACCGACGTGGGCTCGACCAAGCGCGAGCTGGCTGCGGCGGTCGCCTCCGCCGAAGGCGCCGAACGCTTCATCGGCGGCCACCCCCTCGCGGGTGCTGAGACCGCGGGTGTCGAAAACGCACGAGCGGATCTGTTCGAGGGCGCGCGCTGGTACCTCGCCCCAGGCGAGCGTGCGGGGGGCATTCACTACGACCGCCTGCAGCGCGCGATCGCCGAGCTGGGGGCACGCCCGCAGGCGATCGACGCTGAGTCTCACGACCGCCTGATGGCCACGGTGAGCCACCTTCCGCACGTGATCGCAAACGTCCTGGCGGCCCAGGCCGAGGCGGCCCTCTCGGAGGAGTCCGAGCGTCTGCCGGAGGTGGGACCGAGCTTCCGCGACACGACACGCGTCGCCGGCGCGAATCCGGCCATCTGGGGCGACATCTTCGCCGCGAACGCCGAGGCGGTCGCCGGCGAGATCGACGCGGTGGTCAAGCGGCTCGGCGAGGCCTCGCGCCTGATTCGCGGTGGGGACGCCCAGGCCGTTGCCAACTGGCACGCCGAGGCCCGCGACGCGCGTCGGCGGCTGCTGGAATCCGACGCGCTCGGCGGCCCGATGCACGAGCTTCGGATCGGGGTCGAGAACCGCCCCGGGACCGTCGCCGAAATCGCGCTGGCCCTTGGGCGTGCCGGCGTCAACATCGAGGACATGGCCCTCTATCCCGCCGCCGACACGCGCACCGGGGCGATCACGCTCTGGGTTGCGGGCGACGCCGAGGCCGATCGTGCGGCCGAGGTGGTCCGCGGGCTCGGCCATGCCGCGACCGTCCTCGCGAGCGGGGAGTAGCGGTGTCAACAAAACGAGGTGGCACGCCTGACCCGCCCGTGGGGTCGGTCAAGCGTGCCACCCGGTTTGAATCGTCGGGTGCCCTGCGCGGCACCGTCGTTCCGCCTCCTGACAAGTCGATCTCCCACCGCGCGGCTCTCCTGGCGGCCATGGCCGACGGGACGTCGCGCATCGCCGGCTACCTCGACTCTGCCGACACCCGCTCGACCCTCGCCGCCGTTGCGGCGCTCGGCGCCGAGGTGTGCGAGGTTGGATCCGACGAGCATGGCGGCATCGACGTGACCGTGGCGGGCATCGGGCTGCGCGGCCCCGGCTCGCGAACTGGCGCCGGCAAAGCGCACGTAGTCGACGTCGGCAATGCCGGCACGCTGCTGCGCCTGCTACCCGGCTGGCTGGCGGGACAGGAGCAGGGCACCTGGAGCCTCGACGGTGACGAGTCAATTCGCCGCCGGCCGGTGGATCGCATCGCCGAGCCGTTGCGGCGCATGGGGGCCAACGTCGAATGCCGCGACGGGCGGCTCACCCCACTGGTCGTTACCGGATCGCCCCTGACCGGCGTGCCGCACCGGATGACGGTTGCCAGCGCCCAGGTGAAGTCCTGCCTGCTGCTCGCCGGCCTGCTCGCCGACGGCGCGACAGAGGTGGTGGAGCCGACCCCCTCGCGCGACCACACCGAGCGCATGCTCCGCGCCGCGGGCGCCAAGATCAAAGCGTCCGTGGCGGGTACCGACATCGCGGTGCGAGGTTCGTTGCCTGCGCGACGGGCGACGGTCGAGCCGGCCGAGTCGCTGCGGTCGGTGGAATGGGGAGTTCCGGGGGACTTCTCATCAGCGGCGTTCCTGATCGGCGCCGCGGTCTTGATCCCGGGCAGTTCGATTCGGATCGAAGGCGTGGGACTCAACCCGACCCGCGTCGGCCTGCTGGGAGTGCTGAACCGGATGGGCGCCTTGATCGAGGTCGAGGAAGGGCCACCCGCCGCCGGCGAGCCCCGTGGCGCCATCACCGCTCGCTACTCGAAGCTCGCGGGCGTCCGGGTCGCCCCCGGCGAGGTGCCGGTGACGATCGACGAGCTCCCATTGGTCGGACTGCTGGGCTGCTTCGCCGAAGGCGAGACCGTCGTCTCCGGCGCCGAGGAGCTTCGCCACAAGGAGTCCGACCGGATCGCTGGAGTGATCGATGGCCTGCGCGCCCTGGGGGCCGAGGCGGAGGCGACCAAGGACGGGTTTGCCGTGCGCGGCGCGGGGGCTTTGTCCGGAGGGACGATCGACTCGCGCGGGGATCACCGGATGGCCATGATCGGCGCGATCGCCGGGCTCGCATCCGAGGGCGGTGTCGAGGTCGACGGGATGGCCGCGGCCGCCATCTCTTACCCCGGGTTTGAAAGTGACCTTCGCTCGCTGCTGAAATAGGGCGAATGGTCATCGCCATCGACGGTCCCGCGGGGGCCGGCAAGTCAACCGTCGCCCGCGCCGTTGCCAAGGCACTCGGGTTCACCTACCTCGACTCCGGGGCGATGTACCGCTGCGTGGCCCTGGCGACCCACCGCGCCGGTCTGGATCCCGGTGATGCGGCTGCGGTCGGCGCGCTTGCCGAGCGGCTCACGATCGACCTCGACGGCGGGCGGGTTGCCCTCGACGGGGAGGACGTGAGCCGGGAAATCCGCGAGCACGACGTGAGCGCCCTCGCCTCGCTGGTGTCCGTCCATCCCTCGGTGCGAGATGCCCTGGTCCAGCGACAGCGCGCGCTGATCGAGATCCGCCCCTACGTGGCCGAGGGGCGAGACATCGGCACGGTCGTCAGCCCTGACGCGCCGCTGAAGATCTTTCTCACCGCAAGCGAACAGGAGCGGGCGCGCCGCCGCGCCGGCCTGGGGGGAGCCTCCCAGGAGGAGCTTCTGGCCTACCAGCGCGAGCGCGACCGCCGCGACCGCGAGCGCCAACACGGTGCCCTGAGGCCGGCCGACGATGCGATCGAGGTCGATACCACCGGCCTTGGGATCGGCGCGGTCGTCGATCGCGTCGTCGAGCTTGCGCATGAGCGGGGCCTGGCGTGAGGCCGACGATCGCGATTGTTGGCTTTCCGAACGTGGGCAAGTCGACGCTCGTGAACCGGCTCACGGAGGGCCGGGACGCGGTGGTGCACCCCGAGGCGGGCGTGACCCGCGACCGCAAGGAGCTCGAGTGCGAATGGAACGGCCGCGAGTTCACGCTGGTGGACACCGGCGGGGTGGATCTAGAAGCGACTGACGGCATCTCGCGTTCGGTCCAGGAACAGGCGATGGCCGCGATGGCCGACGCGGATGCCATCGCCCTGGTCGTCGACGCGAAGGCTGGCCTTCGTGCGGGCGACGCGGAGGTAGCGGCGATCCTGCGCCGAGCCGACGTGCCTGTGCTGGTGATTGCCAACAAGGTTGACGGCGCCGCCGACGAGCCGGGTGTGGCGGACCTCTATGCGCTGGGGCTCGGCGACCCCCTCCCCGTCTCTGCCAGCCAGGGCCTGGGTACGGGCGACCTGCTCGACCGGCTGGTCGAGTCGCTGCCCCCGGCGACGGACGAGCCCGAGTCCGACGAGATCGTTCCCAGGCTCGCGCTGATCGGCAGGCCAAACGTCGGCAAGTCCTCGTTGGTGAACGCCCTCCTCGGCTCGGACCGTGTGATCGTCTCGGAGCTGGCGGGGACCACGCGCGACTCGATCGACACCCAGCTCGAGGTGGCCGGGCGCCGCGTGATCCTGATCGACACGGCGGGGTTGCGACGCCGCTCGAAGTTGCCCGGCAGCATCGACTACTACGCCCAGCTTCGCTCCGAGCGGGCGGCCGAACGCGCCGACGTGGCGATCGTGGTCTGCGACGCGACGGAGGGCGTCACCGCCGAGGACCTCCGCGTGGCCGACCTGGCGATGAAGACCGGCTGTGCCACCGTGGTTGCCCTGAACAAATGGGACCTCGAGGTCGAGGACGAGCTCGACGACATGAAGGCTCGTGTGGCCCAGCGGGTGCGCCAGCGCCCGCCAGTGATCACAGCTTCGGCGACCACCGGGCGCAATCTGCCAAAGCTGCTGGACGCCGCGATCGAGCTCGCCGAGCGTCGCGCACAGCGAATTCCAACGCCGAAACTCAACCGATTCGTCGGCGACGTGGTGGCCCGGCACCCGCCCCCGTCAAAACGCGGCAAGCGCCTGCGCCTCTACTACTCGGCCCAGGTGACGACGGCGCCACCGCGGTTCGCGATCCAGGTGAACGACCGCAGGCTCGTCACGAGGGATTGGACCTACCACCTCGAGAATCGCATGCGCGAGGAGTACGCGCTGGAGGGCGTCCCCCTCATCATTGATTTCATTCCGAAGAAGCGACGGCGCTCGGAAGAGCGCGATTAGTAGGTTCAAGTCTGTGAGGTTTTCTCCGGGAAGGATCCTTGGAGCGGTCGGGACGCGGTTGCGAAGCGCGCGCTATCTGGCGTCGGACCTTCTATTCGTCATCGCCCGCGTTCCCCGCGCGGTCGGACGCGGGTTTTCCGGCTTCTGGCAGGCCCTGCCCATGGTCGCGCGCCGCCGCCTGCTGGCGGCGCTCGCCGTCGGTGCCGCCGCGGCCGTCTTCCTAGGGTTGGTCGTGCCGAACCTGCCCTGCTCGGTTCCGGGCGGCGACGAGTGCGCGCCCGCCGACGAGGCGATCGAACTCGTGCCGGCCACCAGCCTGCTGTATGCCCACGCGAACCTCGAGGGCGACAGCGACCAGTTCGAAATGGCGAACGACATCGCCGTCAGGACCCCGCTCGTCTCCGAGCAGGTGATCGGCCAACTCCTGTCGCTCTCGATCGGCAGCGCCGGCCAACCCTCGGACTTCGGTGAGGACGTTCGGCCCTGGTTCGGCGGCGAGCTCGCGGTGGCCGCGGTCGCGGCCGAGGGCGCCGCGGCCCAGCAGGTACAGCTAATCGAGGTGGACGACGCCGACGGCGCACGCGAGTACGCCGACTCGATCGCAGCCGGATCGCCCGAGGCCGAGGACTACCGCGAGATCGAGGTCAGCGTCGACGAGCGAGGCTTGGCCTCCGCACTGGTGGACGACTTTCTGGTGCTCGGCAGCGCGCCGGGGGTGCGGGCGATCATCGACGTCGCCACGGAGGCGAGCGACACTCAATCCCTTGCCGCCGACGCGACCGCCACCGAGGCGATCGACGCGCTTCCCGAGCAACGGTTCGCCGAGGCCTACTTCTCCCGCGACGGGATCACCGCCTACTTCTCCTCACCCGACAGCGTCCTGTCCTCGTTCGAGCCGCTGCTCGATTCACGAGTCGCACGAGGGGCCGCGATCGCACTCAGCGCCGATGACGGCGGGTTCTCCGTCGCCAGTCGCAGCATCCTGGACCCCGAGCGCGCGCAGGCAAAACCCGGTTTTTTCACCGCGTTCGAGGCGTTCGAGCCGAGCCTGACCGAAAGCCTCGACCCTGAGTCCCTGGCCTATCTCGGCCTGGGTGACTCCGAGGGGACGATCGCGGGGCTGCTGGAGCAGGCCTCCTCGCGCGCCCCGGGCATTGCCTCCGGGCTGGCCCAGCTCGTGAAGGACCTGCGCAAGGCGGCCGGCGTCGATCTCGAGCGCGATCTTGCCGGTGCAATCCGCGGTGAGGCCGCGCTGGCCGTGGTGCCGCGCGCGGATGAGGAGGACTCCGACGCGCCCGAAGAGGGTCTACCCGGCCAAGTCGCGCCTGCGACCCTGCCTCCCGAAACCGCCACTCCCTATCTCGAGTTTCTGGCCGACGACGTGGACGAGGATCGGGCGCGTGACGCCCTCGCCCGGCTCCAGGAGCCGATCGCCGCGCAGTTTGATCCAGCGCAGGGCGCACCGGTGTTCGACACCGAGCAGATCGGCGGCGTCGAGGCCCAGGTGCTGCGGTTGCCGCCGACGGCGGCCTTCGCCTACGCGATCTTCGACGGAATGTTGGCTGTCGCCAACGACACGGCCGGATTACGGCGGGCGATCGAGGGTGGAGACGATTCCCTCGCCGAGTCGGATCGGTTCCAGGCGGCGACTTCGCCGCTGCCCGACCAGCCGGCACTGCTGGCCTATCTCGACGTTGCCGGACTGCTCTCGTTCGCCGAGGCGAGTGGCTTGGCTACCGATACGAACTACACGGCCTTCGCTCCGGACCTGCGGCGGATCCGCTCCTTCGCGCTCGCAATCGGCCAGGGCGAGGAGAGTCGACTCGACGTCGACGCGAGAGCGCTGATCGACGAGCCCACGGAGCACGACGGCGAGGCGACGGGTGAGGACTGAGCCGTTTGGCGCTACAGTCCCGCGCCATGTCCACTGAGACCCTTCCCGAGAACGAGCATCTGTTCACCTCCGAGTCCGTCACGGAGGGACACCCGGACAAGGTTGCGGACCAGATTTCCGACGGTGTCCTCGACGCTGTTCTGACCGACGATCCGACCGGCCGCGTCGCCTGCGAGACGCTTGTCAACACGGGCCTCGTGGTCGTCTCCGGGGAGATCTCGACCGAGACCTACGTGGACATCCAGGACATCGCTCGCACGACGATCCACAAGATCGGCTACGACGACGCTGAGCTGGGCTTCTCGGCCGACTCGTGCGCGGTCATCAACGCCATCGACAAGCAGTCGCCCGACATCGCCCAGGGCGTCGATGAGGCGCTCGAGCGCCGCGACGAATCGGTCGCTGGCGAGGATGCGGGCGAGTTGGATGTCGCAGGCGCGGGCGATCAGGGAATGATGTTCGGCTATGCGTGTACCGAGACCGACGAGCTCATGCCCCTGCCGATCTCGCTGGCCCATCGCCTCGCCAAGCAGCTCGCAGACGTTCGCCGCGAAGGTGTTGACTACCTTCGCCCCGACGGCAAGACCCAGGTCACGGTCCGCTATGCGGACGGCGTACCCGTCGAGATCGAGAAGGTCCTGATCTCAACGCAGCACGCGGAGAGCGCCGACCTCGAGAACGACATCCGCCCCGACCTCTGGGAACAGGTCGTCACCCCGATCCTCCCGACGGATCTCTACGACGCGGAAAAGCTGAACACCAAGCGCAACTTCCTCGTCAACCCGACCGGCCGGTTCGTGATCGGCGGACCCGTCGGCGACGCCGGGTTGACCGGCCGCAAGATCATCGTGGACACCTACGGTGGCGCGGCGCGTCACGGCGGGGGCGCCTTCTCAGGTAAGGACCCGTCGAAGGTCGACCGCTCGGCTGCCTACGCAGCTCGGTGGGTTGCCAAGAACGTCGTCGCCGCAGGCTTGGCGGATCGCTGCGAGGTGCAGGTTGCCTACGCGATCGGCGTCGCCCATCCAGTTTCGGTGATGGTCGAGACCTTCGGCACGGAGAAGATCAGGCGCGGCCGCATCGCCGAGCTGGTCTCGGAGAACTTTGACCTGCGTCCCGGCTCATTCCGCCAAGAGCTCAACCTGCACCGGCCGATCTACCAGCAGACCGCTGCCTACGGCCACTTCGGCCGTGAGCTCGACGACTTCACGTGGGAGCGGACCGACCGCGCCGACGCCCTGCGCGAAGCCGCAGGCTCCGAGCTCGCTACCGCCTAGCCGCCGCTAGCCGGTTGGCTGGTGCCCGTGCTCGTCGTCGCCGAGCGCGCCGCCGGATGACCCGAGCATGCGGGTCGCCTCGTCCACCTGCGCGACGACCTCGGCGGGCTCGGCGACGCCGCTGAAAATAAAGTTGTAGTCGTCGCCTGCGGCTGTGTCGAAATCGACGTCGCCGATCTGCAGGATCCGTTGGACTACGGACTGGGTGAAGTTGACGTTCTGGACACGCTCGAGCCTGGTTTCCTGAATCGTGCGGGAGACGACGCCCTTCTTGATGTGGAGGCGGCGGTTGGTGATCGTGTAGCTCGTCGCGATGCGCTTGATGAACCCGACCAGGATCGTCACGCCGACGCCCGCGATGGAGATCAACACGACGAGGCCGCTGTTGGTCTCGTCGCCGACGACGCCCGTAATGAGCGCGACGACGGCTGCGATTACCGCGGTCAGCACGAAACCCTTGAGGTAGAAGTCGAGGATCGCTCGCCACGAGGGATGACCCTCGAACAACACTCTTTCCCCAGGACCGAGCTTCGGCGCCATGGCGCCAGCCTATCCGAAGACCTGCCTAGATTGACCGTGTGATCGCCAGGTGATTGCCAAGGTCGAGCCACTGACCACCGCACGCGCCCTGCGCGGCCCGTTCGACTATTTGCTTCCGGAGCGTTTGAGCCACGTGGAGGTCGGCTCGATGCTGCTGGTTCCCTTTGGCAACCGGCGCATCCACGGGGTCGTTGTCGCTTTGGCCGAGACCTCCGAGCTGCCGCCCGAGCGTCTGGCCGAGCCGATCGCGGCGCTCGCTGCCGGGGCCACGCCGGATCTGGTTCGCCTCGGGCTGTGGGTCGCGAGGGAATACTGCTCAACACCCGCGCGTGGCCTCGAGCTGGTGCTGCCGCCCGGCAGCGGTGCCAGCGGCGCCGGCACTCGGGCGCGCTCCGTATTGCATGCGGAGATCACCGCGGCCGGCCGCGCCGCGCTCGACGGCGGCGAGCGCCTCGGGCCGAAGCAGCGCGTTGCCCTCGAGAGTCTGACCGGGCGGCAAGAGCCCACGCCGGTCGGCGAGGCGCGAGACGCTCTGCGCCGGCTCGCGCGCCGGGACCTGGTGGAACTGTCGGAGATCGAGGTGGACCGGCGTCCCGACCTGATCGCGGTCGGCGCACCGGCCGGGGAGCCCCGGACGCTCAACCCCGCCCAGCGCGCAGCCGTGGAGGAGATCGAGCGACGCCTCGACGGCGACGGCGGCGAACTGCTGCTGCACGGCGTCACCGCGTCGGGGAAGACGGAGGTCTACCTTGCCTCGACCGCTGCGGCCCTGGAGCGGGGCATGGGCACGATCGTGCTCGTCCCCGAGATCGGGCTGACGCCGCAGACCGTTGCCCGGTTCGCCTCCCGCTTCGGTGATCGCGTTGCCGTGCTGCACTCGGGCTTGGGGGTGGGGGAGCGCCGCGACGAATGGGAGCGGTTGCGCCGCGGCGACGCACGGGTCTGCGTGGGCCCTCGCTCGGCCGTGTTCGCGCCGGTTTGCGGGTTGGGGCTACTCGTGGTCGACGAGGAGCACGACGCCTCCTACAAGCAGGAGAAGGATCCGCGCTACGACGCCAGGGAGGTCGCCCGGCATCGCGCGGCCGAGGCCGGGGCGGTGCTGGTCGCCGGCACGGCGACGCCGCGGCCTGAGAGCTGGTTGGCGCTCGAGCGCATCGAGTTGCCGGAGCGTGCTGATGATTCGCCGCTGCCGCCGGTGGAGCTCGTGGACATGCGCGGGCGAGACGGTCGCGAGGGACCGCTCGGCGCGCCGACGCGCGCGGCCTTGGCCGAGCTGGGAGGTGGTCGCGGCAAGGCGATCGTGCTCGTCCCCAGGCGCGGCTGGGCGCCGCACGTGAGCTGTGGGGACTGCGGCCATGCGTGGAGCTGCCCCAACTGCGACGTTTCGCTGGTGCTCCATCGTGGCCGCGGTGCAATTCGCTGTCACCATTGCGGCCACACCGAAGCTGTTCCCTCGGCGTGCCCGGAGTGCTCGTCGCTCGCCGTCTCTCAACACGGAGCGGGTACCGAGCAGCTACACCGGATCCTGTCCGAGCTCGTCGACCCGGCGCCCGTGTTCCGACTCGATTCCGATGCGGCCACGGAGCGCGGGGCCCACGCGCGCATCCTGTCGGAGTTCGGGCGATCCAGGAGCGGGGTGTTGGTCGGCACCCAGATGGTCGCCAAGGGCCATGACTTCCCCGACGTGACCCTCAGCGTCATCGTTGACGCCGATTCGAGTCTGCGCTTTCCCGACTTCCGCGCCGAGGAGCGCACCTTTGCGCTCGTGGCCCAGCTGGCGGGTCGCAGTGGACGGGGCGCCGGTGGCGGCCGGGTGATCGTCCAGACGCTGGCGCCGGGTGCGGATGCGATCCGCTTCGCGGCGACGCACGACGCACCCGGCTTCCTAGCCGCAGAGCTCACGCGCCGGCGCGAGCTCGCGTATCCCCCGTATGCGAGCCTTATCCGCGTAGAGCTGACGGCGCCGGATGCTCCCGCAGCCGATGCCGCCGCGGCACAGACAGCCGCCCGACTGCGGCCCCTGGCCCCGGCGGGCGCCCGGGTGCTTGGCCCCGCCGCGCGATTCCGTCTGCGTGGGCGGGAGCGGCGGCAGATCCTCGTCAAGGCACGCGAGCGCGAGCCGGCCGTGAGCGCGGTTCGCGAGGCGGTGGAGGGTGCAGCCGCTGCGCGGACGCTGCGCGGCGTGCAGATCTCCGTGGACGTGGACCCGCAATAAGGGCCGCGACGACGCCACGCAATCTAGACTCGAAGTCATGAGTGAGCAGGCGGTAACGGAGGGCGAAGAGACGCCGGTTGTCGACGTCGAGGGCGAATCCTCCGAGGCGTTTACGGACGAGGAGATCGCCAGGCGAGATGCGGCTTTGGCACAGGTCGTCACCTACGGCGATCCGGTCCTGCGCTCCCGTGCGTCCGACGTGGCCGAGTTCGGGCCGGAGCTTTCCAGCGAAGCGGAGCGCATGATCGCGGTGATGCGCGACGCGATGGGGGTTGGTCTCGCTGCCACCCAGCTCGGGGTGCTGCGCAGGTTGCTGGTCTTCCAGGCGGGCCCCGACGCGACGCCGACCGCGGTTGCGAATCCCGAGATCGAATGGAGCTCGGCCGATCAGGCAACCGCGGCCGAAGGCTGCTTATCGCTACCGCGCGTGATCGTCGACGTCGAGCGGCCGCTCTACGTCCGGGTGAGCGGGCAGGACACGAGCGGCGGGGCCATTCTGATCGAAGCGTCCGGGCTCGAGGCGCGGGTGCTCCAGCACGAGATCGACCACCTGAACGGCGTGCTGATCCTCGACCGCACCGTGCGCGACCAGCGCAAGGGCGCGATGCGCGCGCTACGCGAAGGCACCAGCTTCGCGCCCGAGCCCGACGAGCCAGACGGTGACGAGGAATAGCTCCCCTGCGGGTCGCATACCTCGGCACGTCGGAGTTCGCGGCCACGGTCCTGCGCTCGATCGCCGCGACGGAGATCGAGGTCGCGATCGTCGTCACGCCCCCGAACCGCCGCCAAGGCCGTGGCCGTAAGGTCTCTGCGCCCCCCGCCGCGACAGCCGCGACCGCGCTCGGGCTGCCCCTGCACCAGACCGAATCCGTCGCCTCCGAGGCGTCGGTGCAGGCGCTGGCCGACACCGAGGCCGACTGCGCGATGGTCTGCGCGTTCGGGCAGGTCGTTCCCGACCTGTTGCTCGAGCGCCTCGAGTGGCTGAACGTTCATCCTTCGCTGCTGCCGCGATGGCGCGGCGCGGCGCCGATCGAGCGGGCGATCATGGCGGGCGACGAGAGCACTGGTGTCGCGATCATTCGGCTGGTCTCCGAGCTCGACGCCGGCCCGGTGGCGCTCACAGCAGAGCTCGCGATCGGGCCTGACGAGGACTTCGGTTCGCTCGAATCCCGACTGGCCGAGCTTGGCGGCAAACTGGCGATTCAAGCGCTCGAGCGCCGCGCCGCCGGCGACCTCGAGTTCGCCGAGCAGGATCGGGACGGCGTGGTCTACGCGGAGAAGATCGATCGGGCGGAGCGGCGCCTCGACCCGTTGCAGTCGGCGGTCGACCTAGCCCGCCGCATTCGGGCCCTCACGCCCCACGTCGGCGCGTACCTGGAGCTCGAGGGTGGCGAGCGCCTCGGCGTGAGCGCGGCCCGTCCCGCGCACGCAGGCGGCCCGGCGCCGGGCGAGCTTCGGGGCGACGAGGGCGCGCTCCTTCTCGGCTGCGCCCAGGGTGTCCTTCGCGTCGAGCGGGTCCTCCCGCAGGGAGGCCGCGAGATGGCGGCCCCGGACTACCTGCGCGGTCACCCGTTGCCGAAGCTCGCCCGATGAGCGGTCGGGCGGCCGCGACCGGCGCGCGGCGCGCGGCCTTCGAGGTGCTGCGCCGGGTCTTCGAACACGACGCCTGGGCCGACCGGGCGTTCGACGCTGCGGCAGAGCGCCATGGGCTCGATCAGCGCGGCCGCGCGCAGGCGCAGTGGCTCGCGTTCGGTTCGGTGCAGAGGCGCGGTACGACCGACGCGGTTGCGGCCGGCCTGACCGGCCGGACTCTCGCGCGCCTGGACGCCCCGGTGGTGGCGGCGTTGAGGCTGGGGCTGTTCGAGCTGTTCTTTGCCGGCGACGGCGCCGACCACGCGGCCGTCGACGGCGCCGTGGAGTTGGCCAAGGGCGGGCTTCGTCGACGCGGCGATGCTCGGGCCCGGGCGGGTGCAGGACTCGTGAACGCGGTGCTCCGCCGTGCGATCGGCGAGCGCGACGAGTTGCTGGCCGCGCTCGGCGATGAGCGCCCCGCCGATGCCGCGATCGCCCACTCACTCCCCGACTGGCTCGCTGACATGTGGTGGGAGGAGCTGGGCGCATCTTCGGCCCGGTCGCTGATGCGGGCGTGCAACGAGCCGCCGGAGACGGCGCTGCGTGTCAACCCGCTGCGCGCGGATCCAACCCTGGCCAAGGCGCTGATCTCCACCGGCGAGGTTCGCGCCGCGAACGCCGGGGCGCCGACCCCGCTGCGCCCGAGCGAGTGCCTGGTCGCGACCGGCGCTCTTGGCACGCGGACGCTTGCGGCGCTGGCGGAAGGTGCACTCTTCGCCCAGTCGCGGGGCGCCCAGGCCGTCGTCGAGCTGCTCGGCGTTGGTGAGGGAGAAAGGGTGCTCGACGTTTGTGCCGGCCCCGGAGTCAAGACCGTCGCCGCCGCCGCGCGCATCGGGGCCAACGGGTCGCTGCGGGCGATCGAGCGCGACCCGGGTCGCGCTCGCCAGATCGAGGAGCTGTGCGCGCGTGCCGGAGTGGTCGTGGCGGTTCAGGTCGCCGATGCTGCGGAGGGCGGGTTGGGGGAGGGCTACGATCGCGTTCTGGTGGATCCGCCCTGCTCCGACCTCGGCACGCTGGCCTCGAGACCGGATGCTCGCTGGCGTAAATCGCCCGGGCTGATCGGCGAGGTCGTTCCGCTGCAACGGCGCATCCTCGCCAGAGCCGCGAGCGCTCTTCGGCCCGGCGGCACCCTCGTTTACTCGACCTGCACAGTCTCCCGTTGCGAGGGAGAGGAGGTCGTTGGGGACGGGACCCGTCCTCCGGGCCTGGACCTTGATGACCTCGGTGCCCTGCATCCGCAGCTTGCTTCCTCGCACGACGGGCGCTGTCTGCAATTGCGCCCGGACCGCGACGGCACCGACGGCTTCTTCATCGCCAGGATGCGGCGGGTCGCAGGATGAGCGAGCGCGAGGTCCTACAGCGGCCGTCGTGCCCGGGCTGCGGCGAGCCGTGGCTTCGCCCCACCAACCTCCCCGGCCGGTTCCGCTGCGTCAACTGCCTGTTGCGCTACGAGTTGGTCTCGGCGTGCCCGAACTGCGGTGAGCACCAGACAATCGTGCGGATGAGCCGTTCCGAGGACATGGTCTGCCAGCATTGCCGCCACTCGATGCTGAGGCCGCTCTGAGCGCAACGAACCAAAAATCGCTTCTGTTCGAATCGCGCCGGATCGCGCCGTCGATCCTGGCGGCCGACTTCAGCCGCCTCGGCGAGCAGGTTGACGAGGTGCTCGCGGCGGGCGCCCGCGTTATCCATGTGGACGTCATGGACGGCCACTTCGTCCCGCCGATCACGATCGGTCCACTGATTGCGTCGTCGATCGCGGACCGCGTCCACGATGCGGGCGGAGCGCTCGACGTGCATCTGATGATCGAAAGCCCCGGGGCGCAGGTGGCCGAGTTCGCGAAAGCCGGTGCCGACTGCATCACGATTCACCAGGAGGCCGATCCGCATGCCCACCGCACCCTCGCCGTGATCCGTGAGGCCGGGTGCCTCGCGGGGCTGGCGATCAACCCCGGCACCGCGGTCGAGGCCGTTGCAGACGCGGTTCTCCAGGCCGATCTCGTCCTGGCGATGACCGTGAACCCGGGCTGGGGCGGCCAGGGCTTCATCCCCGGCTCGCCGGAGAAGGTCAAGCGCCTGAAGGCGCTTGTGCCGAAAAACTGTGCGATCGAGGTCGACGGCGGCATCGACGCTCGGACCGCATCCACTGCTGCCGAGGCAGGAGCGAACCTGCTTGTTGCGGGCTCTGCCGTCTTCGGCGACCCCGATCCCGGCGCGGCATATCGCCGCATCGCCGAAGCCGTCGGCGCTTCCTAGCCCGAGGGAGGGGTTCTGGGGGGCGGGGCGTTCAGTGCGCCCGCGACCTCTTCCCACCACGCCCGCTCCGCGGGGCCCAGGCCCGCCCGGCCCGCCCTGCGGCTGACCCATTCGGCCAGCTGTTTGCGGCTGCCGACCGCGATCAGCTCGAGCCCAGTCAGGGCGTAGCGGCCGTCGGTCAGGCCGACGAGCGCGCCCGGCGTTTCGCGGCGCACCCGCAGTCGGGCGGCCACGCGAGCACCCTCGAGCTTCTCGGGCCTGCTTGGGTCGCCGTCGGCGGCCTGGCGCTTTCGCACCGTGAAGACCTGCGGAGCGCCACGCAGCGGCAACGGTGGCGGCGGCGGTTCGCCCAGCGGCCCCCGGCGCCAGCGCTCGGTCAGTCCGCGCACTTCGCTGAGCGCCTCCCGCCGTGCGATCACATGCACCTCGTCGCCCGCTTCGATCTCCGTCGAGCCACGCGGGGGAATCGCGGCGGCGTTGCGAACGATCAGGTTCACCAGCGCCTCACGGGGGAGCGCCAGATCGCGCACCAGCGCCCCCGCGGCGGCGTCGTCGGGCTTGACCACGTAGATGAACGACTCGCCACCGAGTCGCCGGACGATGCCGGTTTCCACTACCGACGACGGCAGTGCCGGCTCGTCCGTGGTCAAGCCAAGCCGCCTGGCCAATGGCTCGAAGCTCGCGCCCTGGATCAGGGTTGAGGTGACCACCACGAAGAAGATCGCGTTGAAGATCAGGGCCGAGTCCTCGACTCCCGCGATCACAGGGAACGTCGCCAGCCAGATCGGCACGGCTCCTCGCAGCCCGGCCCAGCCGAGCATCAGGCGCTCACGCATGGCGAACGGCGAGGCGAGCGTGGCGAGTACGGCGGCGACCGGCCGCGCGATGAACATCAGGGCGGCTGAGAGCAGCAGTCCCTCCAGGGCGATCTCGCCGAGACTGCTGGGGACGACGAGCAGGCCGAGGAGCGCGAACAGGGAGATCTGCGAAATCCAGCTGAGGCCCTGGTGGAAGGCGACGGTTGTCCCGCGGGCCGGGACGCCGTCGTTGCCGAGGATCAGCGCCGCGATGTAGACGCCGACGAAACCGGAGCCGTGTAGCGCCTCGGGAATGCCGTACGCGAGTGCCGCGACGGCCAGGGACGCCACGGGGTATAGCCCGGGGCTCGGCAGGTCGACGCCCCGAAACACGGCTCGTGCCGCCATCCCGATCGCAACGCCGCACGCCACTCCCAGGGCGAGCTCTCCGAACAGCGGCAGCGCCAGGTCCACCACGCCGTAGTCGGGTAGCTCGATCCACTCGATGAACCCGACTACCAGCAGCAGGGCGACCGGGTCGTTCAGCCCCGACTCGCCCTCGAGCGAGCGGGCGAGCCTCCGCCGCAGGGTCGAGCCCCGCAATACGGCGAAGATCGCCGCTGAGTCCGTGGCGGCGATGGCCGAGCCAACGATCAGGCCCTCCAGAAGATCGAGATCGAACAGAAGCGCCGCGGCCCCGCCTGCGAGGAGTGCCGTCACCAGCGTGCCGAAGAGCGCCATCGAAACGGCGGTGCCGAGAACGGGGCGGACCTCGCTCCACCCTGCGGTGAGCCCGCCCTCGAACAGGATCAACACGAGGCCGATCGTTCCCAGCGTCTGGGTCAGCTCGGTGTTGGTGAAGTCGACACCCCCAATGCCCTCGGAACCGGCGAGCATCCCCAGTCCGAGGAAGAGCAGCAGGCCGGGAACCTTTACCCGGTCGGCCACCTTGGCCGCGGCCAGGCCGGCGGCCATCAGCAGACCCGCGATGAGGATCAGCTCAGCGTCTTTCATCGGCGCGTACCGCTACCCGACCTCATCCGCACTTGCCAGCCTCGCTTCGATCTCCTCGGGGCTGTCGGGCTCGATCGCACCCTCGCCCGTAGCGCCTGCGTACACGCGCGCGAGCAGGGTGGCGAGCAGTCCGGCCATCGCGGTGAAGCCGACCTCGACGCGGCGAACCTCGTCACCGACGACCGGCAGCAGGCACCAAACGAGGAACAGGCCCGCGACGAGGGCCCAGCACCTAGCCGCGCTTGCCGCTGCACCTCGGGCCAGGGCCGCCTGGTTGAGGGTCGTGGCGCTCAGGTAGAGACCCATTCCCACGGCCACGATCATCAGGCCGAGCCGGTCGTACTCGAACCCGGCGCCGAACGCGACCTGCATCGCGCTCGGGCCAACCGCGGTCAGCCCGGCAAGGACGAGAACGGTGAATGCGGCCACTGCCGTCAGCGTGGAGCGGATCGAGCTGTGGAACTCGCGCTCGCCGCGCTCGCCGCCGAATCGCAATCTCGTGAGGTGCGGGAGCAGGCTGATCGCAACCCCCTGGAAGACCAGCACGGGTGCGCGAACCACCATCAACATGTTGAAGGCGAACCCGGCGGCTGCGGCGTCATCAAACGCGTTGATCAGCAGCGGCCCTGCATTTAGCAGGGCCTGCTCGCCCAGCATCACCACCAGCACCGCCGCCGCAAAGCTGCCGCCGTGGCTCGCGCTGACCCGCTCCTCATCGCGCATTGCAACGGCGGGAGCCGGCGCGCTGCGGCGCAGCACCAACAGCACGGCTGGCACAATCGCGACCGTGGTGAGCGGGGCTGCGGCAACCCCGAGGGCAATCGTCGCCTGCCCGCCGGCTGCGCCCACGGCGACTGCCAGTGCGAACCCGGTCCGAGCCCCGGCCTCTGCGATCAGGATCCCGGCGAGCAGCCCGAAGCGCCGATTGCCCGCAAGCGTGCCGCGTAGGTAGAAGCTCACGCCGAAGGTCGCGACGGAGGCGACCAGCACCCAATAGAGGGTCTCATCGCCTCGCAGCAGCTCGCCCTCGATCTGGTCGCGCAACAACACGAATGCGGCCGTGATCGTGGCGGCCATGCCGAGCTGGAGTGCGGCGGCCATACGCATGCCCTGCGCCACGTCCTCGCCGTGCGCCCGGCGCTCGGCGATCGTTCGCGAGAGCAGCTGCTCGACCGGGCGGTAGGCCACCGAGATGGTCACGAAAACGGCCGACCACAGCACGACGATCTCGCCGTACTCCGTTGCACCGAGGTTGTGCGAGGCGAGCGAGAAGAAGAGGTATGTGAGCAGGCCCGCCGCTCCGATCCCGGCCGAGAGCATGGAGGCCGAGCGCCCGAAGCGCCCCGCATCGTTGCTGTCAGGGATGTCCGGGGCCATCGCCGCGCACGGTATCGGCCCGCCTACCATTCACCGCCATGCCCACGATTGCCACCGAGCGGGATCGGGCGTTGCTTGCCAGAGCCGTCGAGCTGGCCGAACGCGGCCGAGGAGCGACCGGCCCAAATCCCCTCGTGGGCGCCGTTATCGCGCGCGGCGGCGAGGTGATCGGCGAGGGGTGGCACGCCGCGGTCGGCGAGCTCCACGCCGAGCGGGCCGCGCTGGCCGACTGCGCCGCCCGCGGCAACGACCCCGCGGGCGCCGACGTGTACGTCACGCTCGAGCCCTGCGCACACCACGGCCGCCAGCCGCCCTGCACCGAGGCGCTGCTGGATGCGGGCGTGGCGCGCGTTCTCTACGCGGCCGACGACCCATCCGACAAGGCAAGCGGTCGCGGCCCGGGAATTCTCCGCGACGGCGGTATCGACGTGGCCGCAGCGGACGGACCCGAGGCCACCGCGGCGCGGCTCCAAAACCAGGCGTTTCGCAAGCACGCCCGCACCGGCAGGCCACTGGTGATCCACAAGTCCGCGCTCAGCCTCGACGGCCGCACGGCGACGGCGTCGGGGGACTCGAAATGGATCTCCGGCGCAAGCAGCCGCGGGCTGGTCCATCGCTGGCGTGCGGAAGCCGATGCGGTTGTTGTGGGGATCGGAACGGCGCTGGCCGACGACCCGCTTCTGACCGCCCGAGACGTAGGGGCGACGCGACAGCCGACCCGAGTCGTCTTCGACTCCGACGCGCGCTTGCCACTGGACTCGAAGTTGGTCGCGAGCCTTGGTGAGGCGCCACTGCTGGTTGTCGCGGCGCAGGATGCGCCCGCAGCGCGTCTCGAGGCCCTGCGGGAGGCCGGCTGCGAGACCCTGCTCGCGAGCGGATCCGGACCGGAGCGCGTGGCGGCCGGCCTGGCCGAGCTCGGACGGCGCGAGATGACCTCCGTGCTGCTCGAGGGCGGCGCGGGGCTCGCTGGTTCGTTCGCCCGGGCGGGCGAGACCGACCAGATGCGGCTCTTCATCGCCCCGATCCTGCTCGGCGGAGACGGGCGTCCGTTGCTGACCGGGACCGGCGCGGGCCCGGTGGCCGAGGCGCAGCGCGCGCTCGCGATGGACTGGGAGCGATCGGGCGACGACCTGCTGCTCAAAGCTCGTCTGCGGGAGTGGTGATGTTCACCGGTCTGGTCAGGGCGATCGGCAACGTCGCGGTGGTTGATCGCGGCGATGATGGCGCGACCCTTCGCATCTCCGCGCCGCTGGCGGTCGAGCTGGCCGACGGCGATTCCGTGGCCGTGGACGGAGTCTGTCTGACCGCGACCGAGGTGACCGAGCGCGGGTTCGCCGCCCAGGTCATGAACCAGACGCTCGGCCTCACCACGCTCGGTGGGCTCGGGACCGGAGCCCGCGTGAACCTCGAGCCGGCGCTAAGGGCCGGCGACGCGATGGGTGGGCACATCGTTCAGGGCCACGTCGACGGGATCGGCGAGGTCGCCGCGATCGCCGAAGACGGGTTCGCCCGGCGGATCGCCGTGAGCCTGCCGGCCGAGCTCCGCCGCTATGTGGTCGAGCACGGGTCGGTGACGCTGAACGGAACGAGCCTGACCGTCGCTGCGCTGACCGACACTGGATTCGAGGTTTCCCTGATCCCGGAGACGCTCGCCCGAACCAATCTCGGGGACCGAGCGCTGGGCGAGGCCGTCAACGTCGAGGTCGATGTGATCGCACGGTACGTCGAGCGCCTCGTACGATTCAAGTCGGATGACTGACCGGCTCGAAACCAACCCCACCAGCCCCGGACGCGAAGCGGAGGAGCCGGCGGGCGGCGGTGATGGGTCGCACGGCAGCTTTTCGTCGATCGAGGAAGCGCTCGACGACATTCGCAGCGGCCGCATGATCGTGGTCTGCGACGGCGAGGACCGCGAGAACGAGGGCGACCTGGTGCTCGCGGCGCAGTTCGCCACCCCTCAGCAGGTGAACTTCATGGCCAAGCACGCACGCGGCCTGATCTGCCTGGCACTCACCCCGCAGCGTTGTGATGAGCTTGGCCTGCCACTGATGGCGGCCAAGAACGAGGCGCCGCTGGAGACCGCCTTCACGGTGTCGGTTGAGGCTGCCGAAGGTGTCACCACCGGCATCTCCGCTCACGATCGAGCACGCACGATCCAGGTGGCGATCGATCCGCACTCGGGCCCTGACGACCTCGTCCAGCCCGGTCACGTCTTCCCGCTGAAGTCGAAGCCCGGCGGGGTGCTCGAGCGCACCGGGCACACCGAGGCCTCGGTTGATTTCGCCCGCCTCGCTGGCCTGATCCCGGCCGGCGTGATCTGCGAGATCATGAACGAGGACGGCACGATGGCCCGTGTTCCCGACCTGGTTCCCTACTGCCAGGAGCACGGCCTGAAGATGGTCACGGTGGCCGACCTGATTGCCTACCGGCGCCAGACCGAGCGGTTGGTCGAGCGCGTCGTCTCGACCAAGCTGCCGACCGCCTTTGGCGAGTTCACGGCGGTTGGGTATCGGGCCCTGCTCGACGACAAGCACCACGTTGCGATGGTCAAAGGGGATGTTTCGGGCAAGGACGACATCCTCGTGCGGGTCCACTCGGAGTGTCTGACCGGCGACGTCTTCCACTCGCTGCGGTGTGACTGCGGCGATCAGCTCGCCTCGGCACTGGCGATGATCGAGCGCGAGGGGCGGGGCGTATTGCTCTACCTCAGCCAGGAGGGCCGCGGGATCGGGCTGCTGAATAAATTGCGCGCATACAAGCTGCAGGAGGACGGGTTGGACACCGTCGATGCGAACGTCGCCCTGGGCCTGCCCGCCGACCTCCGCGACTACGGCATCGGGGCTCAGATCCTCGGCGATCTCGGTCTCACTTCGATCCGCATCCTCACCAACAATCCGAAGAAGATCATCGGGTTGGAGGGCTACGGCCTCTCGGTCAGCGCGCAGGTCGCGATCGAGACGGTGCCGAACCCGCATAACGAGGACTACTTGCGCGCCAAGCGCGACAAGATGGGCCACGTGCTCCACCACCAGGGACTCGCGCTCGACGACGAGATGATCGCCGAAGAGCACAAGCGCGACGCCGAGGAGCCCGGTGGCTGACGGCGAGTACGCGATCTGCGTGGCGACTTTCTACGAGGAGCTCGCGGAACGAATGGTGAGCGGCGCGATCGAAGGGTTCAACGAGGGCGGCGTGAGTCCGGCCTCGGTGCAGACCTTCGAGGTGCCTGGCGCTTTCGAGCTGCCGTTCGCTGCAAAGACCTGCGCCGAGAGCGGCCGGTTCGCGGGGGTGGCCTGCCTCGGCGTGGTGATCCGAGGTGAGACCGACCACTACGACTTCGTCTGTGCCGAAACCGCGCGTGGGATCATGGCGGTGCAGCTCGAGACGGGCGTCCCCTGTGCCTTCGGCGTGATCACCTGCGACACCCGCGAGCAGGCGGAGGCCCGTGCCGACGGCTCCAAGCGCGACCAGGGCCGCCATGCGGCACAGGCCGTGGTGACGACCGCTGCCCTTGCGGCCGCTCTGCACTCAGCCGGGGCTTAGCTACCCTTCCGCGTCGCATGGCGAAGGTCTGTCACAGCTGTGGGAAGGGTCCCGCGTTCGGCAACTCGCGAAGCCACTCGATGGTCGCGACCCGCCGCCGATTCGACCCGAATCTCCAGAAGGTCCGCATCAACGACGGCGGTCGTCCTCGCCGCGTCTACGTGTGCACCCGCTGCCTGAAGAGCGGCAAAGTCGTTAAGCACGTCGCCGGATAGTCCGCCTAGGAATCATTTCGGATACGCACATGCCGCGCGGTGGGCGCGCGATAGCGCCTGCCTGCCTCGAACAGCTGGCGCGGTGCGATGCGATTCTCCACGCGGGTGACTTCGTCGCCGCAGAGGTGCTGGGCGAGCTTGAGTCGCTGGGCCCCCCGGTGCTCGCGGTCCACGGGAACGTCGACGAGCCCGTCCTGCGGCACCGACTGCCCGAGCGCCGGGTTGTCACGGTCGGCGACGCGCGAATCGGCATGGTGCACGACACCGGTCCGGCGGCCGGGCGCCTGGAGCGGATGCGGCTCGCGTTCCCGGACGCACATGCCGTCGTCTTCGGCCACTCGCACCTTCCCTTCCAGCAGGAGGCCGACGGGTTTCGGATCTTCAACCCGGGTAGCCCGACCGAGCGACGCCGTGCTCCCAGCCGGTCGTTCGGGACCGCGCACGTATCGGATGGCAGGGTCAGCTTTCGCCTGCACCGCCTCTCATAAGCTCCCGGCGTGCCCGATCCCGCGATCCACAGGTTCCGCCGGGTCATCTCCGTCGCGCTGGCGCATCTTGAGGAGCGCCGCGAGGAGATCAACGACCTGAACGTCTTTCCCGTCGCTGACGGCGACACAGGCGACAACATGGCGCTGACGATGCGCGCAGTGCTCGCCGAACTGGAGCGGCTCGAGGCGGACTCCGACGGCGGCGACCCACCGCGCACCGAGATCGTCCAGGCGGTCGCCAGGGCGGCGATGATGGGCGCGCGAGGGAATTCAGGCGTGATCCTGAGCCAGATCGTGCGGGGCGCGGCCGAGGAGCTGGCTAGCCCACGCGGGCGCCTGATCGACCCGAAGCTGCTCTCGGCGGCCCTCTCAAACGCCGAACGCGCCGCCTATGCCGCGATCCGGAACCCCGTGGAGGGCACGATGCTCACCGTCGCGCGTGAGATGGCGGGCGCCGTCTCCCACTACCTCGCACACTCCGAGCAGACCGAGCTCGGATCCGATCCGACCGAGGCCGAGCAGAACGCGCTTCTGGGCGCGATGCTCGGGACGGCGCTGGAGGCCGCCAACGAGGCCGTCAGTCACACGCCGGAACAGCTCGATGTACTCGCCGACGCCGGCGTGGTGGACGCCGGTGCTCTCGGGCTCGCCGTGATCGTTCGTGGGGCGATTGCCGGGCTCGCGGGGGAGGAGGCGCAGCTACCGGAGATCCCGCATTACGCGCCGGCGCGTGCCGTGGGCGAGCACCACGGCGATTCGCGCTACCGCTTCTGCACCAACTTTGCCGTGGTTGGCGTCGGGCTCGACCGGCGGGCGTTCGAGTCAAAGCTCGAGGGCCTGGGCGACTCCGTGTTGGTCGTCGGCGACGAGGCAACCCTGCGGATCCACGTCCACACCGACGACCCGGATGCGGCCAAGGCGCTGTTCGACCGCGCAGGCAAGATTTCGAACGAGGACATAGCCGACATGCACGAGCAGGTAGCCGAGCGCGCGGCCCGCTTGCGGGGCACCACCACCGCCGCGGTCGCCGTCGCGTCGGGCTCGGGATTGCGCCTGCTCTTCGAGCAGCTGGGCGCGGCCGTGGTCGAAGGCGGCCCCACCATGAACCCGGCGACGAAGGACCTTCTGCAGGTGGTCGAGGCCGTGCCGACCGCGGAGGTGGTGTTGCTGCCGAATTCCAAGAACGTCCACCTCGCGGCAGAGGAGGCGGCCCGTCTGAGCCAGAAGGCCGTAGAGGTGGTACCAACACTGACCCAGCAAGGCGCCCTCGCGGCGCTTGTCGAGCTCGATCCGGACGCGAGCGCCGCGGAGAACGCCGAGCGCCTTGGCGCGGCCCTGGATTCGATCAGGGTGGGGGGCGTGGCTCCGGCTGCGAAGCCCGACGCCGAGGGTCGTTTTGGGGTGGGCGACGCCGTCGGCTTCGATGGCGAGGAGGTCGTGGCGTGGGGCGATCCTGCGACCACGCTCGCGGCCACCGTCGCGCGCCTTGCGGGCGGCGCCGAGATCGTCACGCTGATCGACGGTGAGGACCCGCCGATCGCGCTGGAGGACCTTGATCTGGCTCTTCCCGATGACGTCGAGGTGGAGCTGCACCACGGCCGCCAGCCGAACTGGCATTGGCTCATCGCGGCTCAGTAGGCCGCCTCGGCGGCGACGACCAGAGGTCGGCGGGGCGGTATGTCATGACCTCGGCGTAGCCTCAGCGACTGTGCCCGCCCTGCGCGCGATCGGAACGGGATCGGAGCTCGGCCTGGCGGAGCTTCGCGGTGTGGCCCTGCGCACTGGGCCGCGCCCCAGCCTGCTTGAAGCGCCGCTCTCCAGTCTGCGCGGCGCGGGACCGAAGCTCTCGGCGATCGCGGCCGGGATCGGCGTTGTCACCCTCGCTGATCTGCTTTGGCACGTGCCTCACGGTTACCGCGATCGCACTCGCCTGCGCCGGGTGGACGAGTTGCGGATCGGCGAGGAGGCGACAGTTGCCGTCGCGGTGCGATCGGCGCGATCGCGGCCGACGCGAAGGCGCAACCTTCGCATCGTCGAGGCGACGGTGGCCGACGCAGGAGGCTCGATGAAGGCGGTTTGGTTCAATCAGGCGTACCTCGTCGAGCGGCTTCGTCCCGGGACCCGGCTGCTGCTGAGCGGTGCGCTCGACCGCTCCGGGTTCAAGGTGAAATCGCACGAGATCATCGCCGATGGCGGCGCCGGGGCCGGGCTTCACACGGTGGGCCTGGTGCCGGTCCACTCGACCAGCGATGGCCTGCGGGCCGACCGGTTGCGCGAGTGGGTGGCGGCGATTCGCGGCCTGGGCCTCCGGGCGCTCGAGCCGATGCCGGCGGAGCTGCGAGCCCGCCGGGGACTGCCCGGTATTGGCGATGCGCTGGCGAGTGTGCACTTTCCCGACAGCGCCGAGGCGGCCGAGCTCGCCCGGCGGCGGCTCGCCTTCGAGGAGCTGATGCTCCACCAGGTCGCGCTCGCAGCACGCCGTCGCGGGCGGGAGGAGCAGCGGCCGGGAGTCCGTTTCGAGCCGCCTGGCGAGCTGGCCGGCCGCTGGATTGAGAGTCTGCCTTTCGCGCCGACCGACGGCCAGCGCACGGCGTTCGCCGAGATCGACGCCGACCTTGCGAGTGGCCGGTCGATGCAACGGCTGCTCATGGGGGAGGTCGGTTCCGGAAAGACGGTGATCTCGCTCTACGCGATGCTGCGCGCGGTCGAGTCGGGGATGCAGGCGGCGTTGATGGCGCCGACCGAGACCCTTGCCGAGCAGCACGCGCGAACGCTCGACGAGCTGCTGGCCTCCGAGCCGCTGCCGATCGCGCTGCTCACCGGCTCGACGCCGGCCGCCCAGCGCCGCGACACCCTTGCGCGCCTTGCCAGCGGCGAGCTTGGACTGGTCGTCGGAACGCACGCGCTGATCGAACCCGACGTCCGGTTCGCCCGCTTGGCATTGAGCGTGGTGGACGAGCAGCACCGCTTCGGCGTGAGTCAGCGCTCGGCGCTGGATTCGAAGGGGCCGACGCTCGCGAGCGGGGAGGAGGCCGCGCCGCACGTGCTCCACATGACGGCGACGCCGATCCCGCGGACGCTCTCGCTAACCGCCTACGGCGATCTCGACTCGACCGTGTTGCGGGAACTACCCGCAGGGAGACGGCCGGTGAAGACCTGGGTCGTCGGGGAGGAGAAGCGTGAGGGGGCGTACGACTTCGTGCGCCAACGGCTGCGCGAGGGCAGGCAGGCCTTCTTCGTCTGTCCATTGGTCGACGGATCGGTAAAGCTCGAGGCCAAGGCTGCGTCGGAGGAGGCGGCGCGGCTCGCCGCCGGTGAGCTACGTGACTTCAAGGTCGCGCTTCTCCACGGACAGATGCACGCGCGCGACAAGGCAGCGGCGATGGATGCGTTCGCCTCGGGCCGCGTGGATGTGCTCGTTGCGACCAGCGTGATCGAGGTCGGGATCGACGTGCCGAACGCCACGGTGATGGTTGTCGAGGGCGCGGAGCGCTACGGGCTCTCCCAGCTCCACCAACTGCGCGGACGGGTCGGTCGCGGCGAGCACGAGTCCTACTGCATCCTCTTCGGCGACCCGGGGTCGGACCTGGCACGCCGGCGCCTCGATGCGATTGCGACCCAGCGCGACGGCTTCAAGCTCGCCGAGGTCGACCTCGCCCTTCGCGGCGAAGGCGAGATCCTCGGCACGCGACAAAGCGGGCTCCCGCGCTTTCGTGCTGCCGAGCTGCCCGACGACACGCCGCTGCTGGTTGAAGCCCGGCGCGAGGTGCTCGGCATGCTCGAGCGGCACGGATCGCTCGACGCGCTGGAGTTGGGTCCGATGCTCGACGCGGCGCGAGCGCGCTTCGGGGACGAGCGCGAGAGCGGTATTGCGGCGTGAGGGTCATCGCGGGGGAACTGCGCGGACGCCGGCTGGAGGGGCCGGCGGGCCAGGAGGTGCGACCCACGGCCGACAGGGTCCGCGAGGCGCTGTTCTCGATGCTCGGTGACGTCTCGGGGCTGTTGGTGCTTGACCTCTACGCGGGGACGGGCGCCCTGGCGATCGAAGCGCTCTCACGCGGCGCAGCCGAGGCGACCCTCGTGGATACGGAGATCGCCCTCGCCGCGCGCAACGTCGAGGCTCTCGGCCTCGCGAGCCGGACCACGCTCGTAGCAGCGGATGCAGGGGATTTCCTCGCCTCACCAGGGCCCACCTTCGACCTGATCCTTTGCGATCCGCCATATACACTCGCCGCCCGCCATGAGCCCGAACTCCGAGACCTCGTTCCGAAGCGGCTACGCGTCGGCGGCCGGGTCGTCGTGGAGTCGAGTTCCAGGGCGGGCGCACCCGACGTCCCGCTCGAGATCGTGCGCGAGCGGCAGTACGGGAACTCCACGGTGAGGATCTATGGCTGAGCGAACCGAGCGGGTCGCGGTGTGCCCAGGCAGCTACGACCCGGTCACGTTTGGCCACCTCGACATCATCGGCCGTACCTCGCGGGTCTTCGATCGCGTGGTGGTAGGCATCGTCGGCCAGTCGATCCGCAAGCAGACGACGCTGTTCGAGCCGGAGGAGCGCAAGGGGTTCCTCGAGCGTGCCGTCGCGGAGAAGGGCTTCGACAACGTTGAGGTGCGAATCTTCTCCAACCTCCTGGTGGAGTTCGTCCGGGAGTGCCATGGCACGGCGATCGTCAAGGGGCTGCGGGCGATCTCCGACTTCGAGTACGAGTTCGAGATGAATCAGCTCAACCGCAAGCTTGCGCCCGACATCGAGTCGGTTTACATCTTCGCCTCGGCCGAATTCTCGTTCTTGTCCTCGACGGGCGTAAAGGAGATGGCGACGTTCGGCGGGTCGGTCGAGGATCTGGTGCCCACCGAGGTCGCAAAGGCCCTGGCCGAGCGCGTCAAGCGCTGATCGCGTGAAATTGCCTGCAATCACCCATGCGGATTGGGCAGGAGCTTGCAGTCAGGCGGCGAAATGACGACTCGAACACCCTGGCTCCGCAAGGCCGCGTAAGCTCTCCCAACTTCTATGGACGTCCTGGTCCTAATCGACAAACTCGACGATCTGATCCACAACGCACGACCCGTGCCGTTGACGGACCAGGTACGCGTTGATCGGGAGGAGATCTACGACCTCCTCGACCAGATGCGCGCCACGATCCCCGAGGAGATCAAGCAGGCCCGCTGGATCGTCAAGGAGCGCCAGGAGATGCTGGCCGAGGCCAAGCGCGAGGCCGAGCGCGTCGTCAAGGAGGCACGCGACCAGCAGGCTCGCCTGATCTCCGATGAGGAGGTCTACAAGCAGGCCGAGCGCGCTGCTGAAGAGATCATCGAGGACGCCCGCGAGACCGAGCGCCAGATTCGCCTCGGCGCTGAGGATTACGCCGACGAGATCCTCTCGACCCTCGAAGTGAACTTGCAGAAGTTCCTCGCCGCCGTCCAGCGGGGCCGCGACCGCCTCGCCGGCCGCGACGACGAACCCCTCGCCGACGAGTAACCCCCGCGCCGATTGGCGCTCTGCATCGTCTTCACGGGCGAGCCTGTTGTCGTGCCAGGCGGCACCGTCGGCCTCGAGGATGAGGCGGGCGTCCGGCCAGTGGGGATCCTGGCGAAGCCGCTGGCGAGCTGGCCCGGGCGATTCGCGCCGGTGAGCACGACGGTGGACTCGAGGAAGTGGTCGCCCGCCTGCGCGAGCACGTGGCGCGCAAACTCGAGATTGCCCGTCCCGGTTACGACGCGTGGGGCGATCCCTAGAGGTCGGTTTCGTGCTCGCCGGCCCGCCCAGGGTCGGTCTTTTCGTAGAAGCGGTCGAGCATCGTGAGGGTCTCCTCGGCGTCATAGGAGGTGTAGCCGTGCCACGCCTCGGTGCGCAGCTGCTGGTCGAGGGGCTGACCGATCACGTCCAGGATCGTGCGCTTGGCCGAGCGCACCGCGACCTGCGAGTTGCGCAGGATCTGTCGTGCGACCGTCTCGGCGGCATCCATCAGCTCGTCGTGTGGAACGACCTTTGCCACCAGGTTGCAGCTCAGCGCCTGCCCAGCGTCGATCGGCTCCGCGGTCAGAAGCATCTGCATAGCAACGCCAACGCCACAGGTGTTCACGAGCCGCACGAGCCCTCCATCGCCGTGGTGATACCCCCGCCGGGCCTCGAACGAGCCGAACCGCGCACGATCCGAGGCGACCCGGATGTCGCATGCCAGTGCCGTCTCCAGTCCGCCCGCGAGCGCCCAGCCGTTGACCGCGGCGATCGTCGGCTTCTCCAGCCGGTGCATGCCGCGGGTGAGCCCGCCAAGCCCCGTCTCGACGATCCTGCGCACGTCGGCAGGAGTCGCTCCCTTGATTAGCGGCGGGATGTAGGTCTTCAAATCCGCACCGGCGCAAAACGCCTCGTCGCCGGCGCCAGTGAGGATCGCCACGTCGACCTCCGCGTCGTCGCGAAAACGCGTCCAGGCGTCGATCAGGCCCTGGTGGACATCGGGGTCGATCGCGTTTCGAGCCTCTGGGCGGTTGATCGTGATGCGCGCGATGCGCCCGTCCGTCTCGTAGATGACCTTTGGCAAGTCTGCCTCCTACCCGTACGTCGCGCGGATCACCGCCAGCCCGTCGGCCGTCCAGGTGACTTCGCCGCCGCACCAATCCGCCTGTTCTTCGGCCCCAGCCGGGAAGCTACTCTCGATTGGCTTCGCCTGGCCGTCGGCATCCTCCGCTTCGAGTCCGGGCCCGGCCGATCTGTCACCGGCTGAGCCACTCCGGCGCACGACATCGCCGATCACGAGCGCCCGCGACTGCTCGCTCACCCGGCGAAACAGATCGCGCTTGCCGTCGTCGTCGAGGCGGTGGACGACAAGCACGGCGATCACGAGATCCCACGGCCCGTCGGGCAGCGGGTCCTCGATGCGACCCAGGCGCATCTCCTCCCAGCCGAGCTCGCGCGCCTTAAAGACCATCTCTGGACTCGAGTCGAGGCCGGTGATCCGGGTCTCCGGGAACCGCTCGAGGAGCCGCTCGGTCGTCTCGGCGGTGCCGAAGCCAAGTTCGAGGATCCGCGCGGGGGCGAACGGGATCGCACCGACCGCCGCGTCCTGGAGCTCGTCGAAGCGTGGCACCTCGGCGCGGATCTGCTCGAGGTAGTGATCTGGGTTCTCGTGGAAGTGCGCGCACATCAGGGGCGGTACTTTCCTACAGATGGCGCGTTCGGACTCGCTCGACCTCACGACGCTCTCGCTGCGCCCCGGTGATGGGCGCCGTCTGGAGCTGGAGATCAGCCCTGGCGGCTTCGAGCTTGCGGGCCAGTCCTACACGGTGGAAGAGCCGTTGCCGGCGCGGCTCGAGGTGTCACGAACCGCGTCAGGTCACGCGCTCAAGCTCACCTTCACGGTGCGAATGCACGGGCCCTGCATGCGCTGTCTGGAGGACTCCGCTCCGGAGCTGGCCGTGGAGTCCCGCGAGGTGGACCAGCCGGGATCCGGCGACGAGGAGCTCTCGAGTCCATATGTGGACGAAGGGGTGCTGGACCTCATGCGCTTCTCCCACGACTCGCTTGCGCTTGCGTTGCCGGCCGCCCTGCTCTGCCGGCCCGACTGTGCCGGGCTGTGTCCAGAGTGCGGCGAGTCGCTGAACGACGCCGAGCCGGTCGACCACATACACGAGCGCGAGCCCGATCCGCGCTGGGCGAAGCTTCGTGAGTTGAGCGAGTAGGTGCGGCTGCGGCTCTCACCCGCAGCACCGCCAGAATCCTCCACCTTGGGGTCTGGTTCTGGCGGCTCGGTACCCTTCTCCGCCGCATGGCCGTCCCAAAGAAGAGAACTTCCAGTGCCCGTCGCGACAAGCGCCGCGCTACCTACGCGATCAGCGCACCACGCCTGAACGAATGCCCACGCTGCCACAGCCCGCGCCTGCCGCATCGCGTCTGTCCCACCTGCGGTACCTACGCCGGACGTGAGGTCATCGCCCAGGATCTCGGCGAGCTCGCGGCGACGCCTCCCACCTCGGAGTAGCCGGCCGTGGTGACCGTCGCGCTCGACGCCAACGGTGTCGAGCGAGGCGATGACGTGCTCGCGAAAGGCGCTCGACTTGCGGCGGGCGACGGCATCGCGCTCCGAGTCTTTGGCGACCCGGCTCGGTTGGGCGCGCTCGAGGGCTCTGCCGACATCGAGGTGGTGCCGGCCACGGAGGCTATTTCCAACGATGATGAGCCGGTAGCGGCGGTGCGGGGACGCTCGGACGCCTCGGTGGTCGCCGCCGCCCGCGACGTCGCCGAGGGGACGTCGCAGGCGCTGATGAGCTCGGGGCCGACCGGGGCGACGATGGCCGCCGCGCTCTTCGCGTTCCGTCGGTCTCGGGGCGTCAGGCGCCCCGCGCTTGCACTACAGCTCGCCGTACCCGGCAGGTCGGGGCCGCCGACGCTCCTCCTCGACGTGGGCGCGAATTCCGAAGCGCGGGCCCACGACCTCGTCCAGTTCGCGGCGATGGGCGCATCGTTCAGCAAAGCCGTGCTGGGCATTGCCGAACCGCGCGTCGCGTTGCTCTCGATCGGCGAGGAGGCCAAGAAGGGCACTCCGGAGGTCATCGAGGCGCACGCCGCGCTCGAGGGCGTCGACGCGATCAACTTCACGGGCAACGTCGAGGGGCGCGATCTGTTGAGCCAGAAGGTGGACGTGATCGTCACCGACGGCTTTACGGGCAACGTTGTGCTGAAAACGCTCGAGGGCACCGCCCGAGCCGTCGGTGACGCGGTCGGAACTGCAGCGCGCTCGAATCCGATCGCCTCCATCGGCGGCCTGCTGCTGCGCCCGGCGCTCGGCGTCCTGCGCCGCGAGATGGACCCGGACGGCACCGGTGGGGCGATCCTCCTGGGGCTGCGCGGCGTTGCCGTGGTCGGTCACGGCAGTTCCGGGCCCGATGGGATCGCGAACGCGATCCGGCTCGCCGCGCGCACGGTCGAACAGGACGCCGTCGCCAGGACCGCCCTGCTGATGGAGTCGGCGAGCCTCGGCCGTTCTGATAGGAAAGAAGCCTGATGAGCGATTCAGTGGCGAGCCGGGAAGAGGTGATGGACAAGGTGGTCGGACACCTCTCCGACGAGTTGGGCGTGGACTCGGCCAAGATCTCGGCGGAGTCGAACTTCCGGGCCGACCTAGATGCCGACTCGCTCGACCTCTACGAGCTGGTGATGGAGCTCGAGGACACCTACGGCGTGAAGATGTCCGAGGAGGAGGCCGAGGGCATCGAGACCGTCGGCCAGGCGGTCGAATTCGTGGTGGGTCGCCTCTAACGCATGGCACGGGGTATTCGGGCGATCGTTCGCGGGGGGCTTGGGTCGGGGCCAACCGCCGACGGCCCGGACGCGCTGCGCGCCCTGATCGACTCACTGCCATCCGACCTGCGCCGGCGCTCGCTAACGCACTCGTCTTGGACCGAGCACCGCGCCGACGCTTACGGTCGTCTCGCCTTCCTGGGCGACAGTGTCCTCGGCCTCTCGATCGCCGAGCATCTGTTCAACAAGCTGCCCCGATCCGACATCGGCCGGCTCACCAAGATCCACGGCCAGGCGGTGAGCGGTCGCGCCTGTGCCGAGGTCGCGCTCGAGTTGGGGCTTCCCGAGCTGATGCGAGAGGTCGAGCCCGACCGCTTCGAGGGAGGCATCGAACTCCGCGTCCTGCTCGAGAGTGAGCGGGCCCTAGCATCGGTGTGCGAATCCGTGATCGGAGCCGTCTACATCGAGCACGGGCTCGAGGTTGCGAAGGAGGCCGTGGTCGCTGCCTTTGCCGCTCAGGTCGCGCTGGCCTCGGAGACGGTCCTCGACTTCAAGTCGGCTCTACAGGAGCGAATCGCCCGTGATGGGGCCCGGGTTCGGTACGAGGTGCTGGACGAGGACGGTCCTCCGCACGACCGCACTTTCGAGGTCGCGGCGAGTGTCGAAGGCCAGCGCCTCGGGAAGGGCACGGGCGGAACCAAGAAGGCGGCCGAGCAGGCGGCGGCGCAGGAGGCCCTGGAAGGCCTCTCGTAGCCTTGCGGGCCGCAATCGACTCCGTCCGACGCACGGGGGAGTCTTACGTCCGTAGGGATGCCCTAACCGCGCTGCTGCATGCACCTGAGCTCGATCACAATCAAGGGCTTCAAGTCCTTTCCTGAGCGAACCCGGCTGGAGTTCTCGCCGGGGGTCAGTGTGATCGTCGGCCCTAACGGCTGCGGCAAGTCGAATATCACCGACGCGGTCCTCTGGGCGCTCGGCGAGCAGAGCCCGCTGAGCGTGCGCGGCCAGTCGATGCAGGACATGGTCTACACCGGCGGCGAGGGTGTCGGCCCCAGCCGGGCGGCCGAGGTCGAGGTGATCCTCGCCACCGACGACAGCGACGAGGGCATCGAGTTCTCCGAGGTATGCGTTCGCCGTCGCCTCGATCGCTCGGGCGAGGGCGAGTACCGCCTGAACGGAGCGCGCTGCCGCCTCTCCGACGTGATCGAGCTGCTCTCCGACGCGAACCTCGGCGGCGAGATGCACTCGGTGATCAGCCAGGGCAGGGTCGAGGAGATCGTGCACTCGAAGCCGCCGCAGCGCCGGCTCCTGGTTGAGGAGGCCGCGGGTCTCGGCAAGCACCGCAAGCGCCGTCGCCGCGCGCAGCTGCGGCTCGAGCGGACGCAGGACAATCTCGATCGCGCGCTCGACGTCGAGCGCGAGGCTCGCCGCGTGTTGCGCCCGCTCAAGCAGCAGGCCCAGGCCGCCGACATTCACACGCGCCTCGAACGTGAGTCGAACGAACTGCGAGCCCGGCTGCTCGCCGCCGAGGCCGGTGCGCACGAGGGCGAGCTGGCCACCGCCGAGCGCCAAGCCGCCGTCGCGCGCAAGGATCGCGAGACGATCGAGGCTGAGCTGGCGTCTCTCACCGAGCGCCGCGCGGGTATCGAAACCAGTCTGGCCGACCGTGATCGCGCCCGGACCGAGGCCTGGGGCAGGCTCACCGCGTTGCGCGCCGCCAACGAGCGGATCTCCGCACGGGCGGACGCCCTGGCCGCGCGTCACCGTCAGCTTCGAGCCGATATCGAGCGCCGTCAGGCTTCGCTTGGAGAGCTGGCCGCCGAGTTGGCGGCAGAGGCCGAACGTGCGGGTGGTGATCCGGTCGAGGTGGGCATCGCCCGCGCCGCTGAGACCACGGCGAGCGCGGCAAGCGCTCTCGAACGCGCGGCAAAGGCAACCACGGAGGCGGCCCGCGCCGCCGAGGTGGGCATGGCGCGCGAGGCGCTCGAGCTCGCGGCGCGTACCTCGCGCCGGGTCGAGGACCTGCTCGGGCAGCGGCGCCAGGACTCGATCGAGCGGCGCATCGGTGTTGAGCTGGATCTGGTCGGCCGGCTTGCGACGCTTTGCGAGGCCGCCGCGGCGGCGCGTGACGCCACCAGCGAGCGCGCCCAGGCTCTCGAGGCCAGGACGCTCGCCGAATCGGGCTCCAACGACGCCGCGGAGGCGCTGCGTGCCTGCTCGCGCGAAGAGGCCGAGGTTCAAGCTCGGCTTCGAATCGCGGGCGAGGCGGTGACCAGCGCCGAGGTCCGCTCCACCCATTTGCGCGACCGCCGGGACGAGGCCGCGGTCGAGCTGAAGCGGGTTGCCGAGGCGCTGGGCCGTGCGATCGAGCCGGCGACGGAGCCGCTGGCGGAGGCGGAACGGGCCGAGATCGACGCGAAGCTCGAGCGCCTCGCTCGTCGCCGCGAGTCGCTGGGCCCGGTCAATCCACTGGCCGAGCGCGAGTACGAGCAGGCTCAGGCTCGGCTCAGCGACCTCGAGGAGCAGCGCGCGGATCTCGAATCGGCTCTAAATGAACTGAAGGGCTTGATCCGCGACACGGACCGCAAGATCCACTCGGCGTTCGAGGAAACCTTCGAGGCGGCACAGGGCAACTTCTCCGAGCTCATCGAGCATCTGTTCCCGGGCGGCCGCGGCCGGCTGCGGCTGGTCACCCAGCAGGGCCCGCGACCGGTGCTGGGCGGCGAGGACATAGCGGAGCCCGAATCCGACCCGGCCGCTCCCGAACGAGAAGCGGAGGAGGCGGACGGCGCCGGGGGTGGGGCTCCCGGCTTTATCTCGTCGGGTATCGAAATCGAGGTGACGCCCGCGGGCAAGGCGATGCGCAAACTTCAGCTGCTCTCCGGCGGTGAGAAGTCGCTGGTGGCGCTGGCATTCGTGTTCTCCGTCTTCATGGCGCGCCCGTCGCCGTTCTACATCCTCGACGAGGTCGAGGCTGCGCTCGACGACGCGAACATCGATCGCTTTCTACAGCTCGTGCGCCGGTTCGCCGACCGCGCGCAGTTCATCGTCGTCACCCACCAGAAGCGCACGATGGACGCGGCGGACGTCCTTTACGGCGTCTCGATGGGTCGCGGCGGCGTGACCAAGGTGGTCTCGCGCCGCATGCCGAAGGACGCAACCCAGCCCGCGCTGGGCGAGGCCGAAGCGGCCTAGACGCCGTCCTCACCAGCCAGGCCTGCGGCCTGCAGCGCCGCAGCCCGGTCGCGAATCGATTCCAGGCGGATCACCCCGTCGCCGCGAAATGACCAGACGTGGAAGTAGCGGAACTCGGTGAATGCTCCGCTTCCCGCGCCGGTGCCGCGCTGGATGACCGCGACGACGATGCGCTCGCCCGCCTCGATGATCTCCTCGGCCTCGATCGTGAGGCGAGCCCAGGGCTCGAGAAAGCCGCGCATGAACTGGGCGATCCCCTCCCTGCCGGCGTAGGTCCCGGCGTCGGGAAACTCGGGACGCATCACGAAGACGGCCTGGGGATCGAAGAGGTCGACGCTGACGCTGAAATCCCCGCTGCCCCACCCGTCGTAGATGTCTCTGATCACCGCAGTGTTCTTGGGCACAGCGTCTCAATTATGTCGCGGTTCGCTCACTAGCCTCCCCTGCGATGGCGCGGGACTGGATGGACGTCTTCGACCTCGGTGAGCAGCGCGGCGCCGCCGCGCGGGCCGCCGCAGGCGCCGTGGGCAACGATGCGGGCGGCACGGGTAGCCGGTTTGCCAGGCTTCGCGAGAGCCTGCGTCGCAGCCGACAGGCGCTTAGCGCCGAGGTGTCCTCGGGGTTCTTCGACCGGCTTGACGCAGAGGCGTTCGAGCAGCTCGAGGAGGCGCTGATCTACGCCGACGCCGGCGCTGCGGTTACCGCCGACGTGGTCGGTCGTCTCGAGCAGGAAGTCGAGGCCGGGGCGGTCGCGCAAGGTGAGCCCGCACGCGAGCGGCTGATCGGCCTGCTCGCGGAAATCGCCACGCCGGGGGATGCACACCGCATCGACCTGACCCATGCGCCGACCGTGCTGATGGTCGTGGGGGTGAACGGGACCGGGAAGACAACGACGATCGGCAAGCTCGCACACCTCCTAACTCAGACACTGGGGCTGAAGGTGCTGGTGGCTGCTGCCGACACCTACCGCGCGGCCGCGATCGGGCAGCTGGAGACCTGGGCCGACCGGGCGGGCGTCGAGATCGTTCGTGGACAACCCGGGGGCGATCCGGGCGCCGTCGTCTTCGACGCGATCGGCGCCGCCCAGGCGAGGGGTGTGGACGTCGTGATCGCCGACACCGCCGGCCGTCTGCACACTCACAGCAACCTGATGGACGAGCTGGCCAAGATTCGCCGCGTCGCCGGCAAGCAGCTCGGGGGCGCGCCGCACGAGACCTTGATCGTGATCGACGCCACGACGGGACAGAACGGCCTGCGCCAGGCCCAGGCTTTCGCGGAGACCGCGAACGTTACGGGCGTCGTGCTCAGCAAGCTCGACGGCAGCGCCAGGGGCGGTGTGGCCCTGGGGATCGCCAGCGAGCTTGGCGTCCCGGTGAAGCTGATCGGCGTGGGGGAGGGCATCGACGACCTGCGCCCGTTCGACGCCACCGAGTTCGCCCGGGCCCTAATCGGCGACTAAGCCGAATTACGTAAACCGTCGCCGTGCGGGGCGTGACGTACGTTCGGCGCGGTGGCGGCCTGGGCGTAAGCTCATCGCTGATGTTTGATGCGCTCGGCGACAGGCTGCAGGGGACGCTCTCCGACGTTCGCTCGCGGGGCAAGCTGACCGAGGCCGACGTGGACTCGGCGATGCGTGAGATCCGCCTCGCGCTGCTCGAGGCCGATGTGAATTTCAAGGTCGTCAAGTCGTTCACGGCCACCGTCAAGGAGCGATGTCTGGGTGCCGATGTGCTCGAAAGCCTCGATCCGGGCCAGCAGGTCGTCAAGATCGTCAGCGAGGAGCTGGCGAGCCTGATGGGAGGCGCGAGCCGCGAGCTGGCAATGGCCTCGACCGGCCCCACGGTGATCCTCATGGCGGGCCTCCAGGGCTCGGGTAAGACGACGGCTTGCGCGAAGCTCGCGCGCCTGCTCGGGCAGGAGAAGAAGGATGTCGCCCTGGCGGCGTGCGACACGCAGCGCCCCGCCGCCGTGGAGCAGCTGGTCACGATGGGCAAGCGCGCGAATGCCCACGTCTACGAGCAGGGGACGGAACGCAGCCCGGTCGACATCGCATCCTGGGCGGTCGACCAGGCGCGAAAGGATCGCCGGGACGTGCTGATCGTCGACACGGCGGGACGGCTTGGTATCGATGAGGAGCTGATGGACGAGCTCGCCGATGTTCGCAAGGAGACGAAGCCCCACAACATCCTGCTCGTCGTTGACGCGATGACCGGCCAGGACGCGGTGAACGTCGCGGAAGCCTTCGGCGAGCGCACCGATTTCGACGGCGTGATCCTCACCAAGCTCGACGGTGACGCCCGGGGCGGCGCCGCGCTGTCGGTCAAGGCCGTGACCGGCAAGCCGATCATGTATGCGTCGATCGGCGAGCGGATCGAGCAGCTCGAGCGCTTCCATCCCGAGCGGATGGCCGGGCGCATCCTCGGGATGGGCGACGTGATGACCCTGATCGAGAAGGCGGAGGAGGTTCACGACGCCGATCAGGCCGCCGAGTTGGAGCGCAAGATCCGGCGCCAGGAGTTCACCCTCGAGGACTTCCTCCAGCAGATGCGGCAGGTTCGCAAGATGGGCCCGATGTCGAACCTGATGGGGATGATGCCCGGGATGGGCAAGGCGATGAAGCAGATTCGCTCGGTTGACATGGACGAGCGTGAGCTCGATCGGGTCGAGGCGATCATCCTGTCGATGACACCCGCTGAACGCGCGAATCCCGACCTGATCGACGGCTCGCGGCGCAAGCGAATCGCCCGCGGCTCGGGCACCAGCGTCCAGGCCGTCAACCAGCTCGTCAAGCAGTTCGGGCAGATGCGCAAGATGATGGCCTCGCTCGCCAAGGGCAAGATGCCGGATATGGCGTCATTGATGCGCGGCAGGTAGCGCCCCGGCGCCCCGTCCGCGCCATCGGGGCTCCTTCGTGGTGCCCACCACGCGCTAACCTCTCGCGGCCGATGGCAGTACGAATGAGACTTCGCAGGGTGGGTTCGCGAAAGAACCCGATTTGGCGCGTCGTGGTCGCCGACAAGCGCGCTCCACGCGACGGCCGGACGATCGAGACGATCGGCCATTACAACCCCCAGACCGACCCCTCGACGATCGAGGTGGACGAGGAGCGCGCTCGTCATTGGCTCGAGCACGGCGCCCAGCCCACCCCCACCGTTGCCCGGCTGCTCCGCACCAAGGGCATCGGGGCCTCGGGCTCCTAGCCGGACCGCGTCATGCGCGATCTGGTCGAGTTGCTCGCACGCTCGATCGTCGACGACCCCGACGCCGTCAGCGTCGAGGAGTTCGAAGAGGACGACGAGCTTGTGGTCGAGCTTCGCGTGGCTGACGACGACATCGGCCGGGTGATCGGCCGCGAGGGCCGGGTCGCCAAGGCGATCCGCACGATTGCCCGCGCAGCAGCCCCGGAGGGTCAGCGCGTGTCGGTCGAAATCGTCGAAGACGACGATTAGATACGGCCGCGGCCCCCACCCGCGGCAGAAATGTTCCCTTGATAGTTGATGTCTTTACCCTCTTTCCCGAGTGGTTCGAGTGGTTCCGCGCGCAGCGCCACGTCGCCAACGCTCTCGGGCTCGGATCCGAGCTGCGTACCTTCCACTGGCGTGAGACGACGCCGCTTACCGGCGGTCAGGTGGACGACTCGCCCTACGGCGGCGGCGCCGGCATGGTGCTTCGGGTGGACGTGGTCGATGCCGCGCTCGCTTCCGCCTACGGCGAGGACGGAGCGCCCGGCCGCGTGGTGCTGCTTGCTCCCTCGGGACGACAGCTCGACGAATCGCTCGTCGGTGAGCTGGCGGCCGAGGAGCAGCTCACCCTGCTCTGCGGGCGTTACGAGGGCGTCGACGAACGGGTTCGAGAGCATCTGGTTACTGATTGCGTGTCGGTCGGCCCGTACGTGCTCTCGGGCGGCGAGCTGGCCGCGATGGTCGTGGCCGACGCCGTGATGCGCAAGCTGCCTGGAGCGCTCGGCCATGCCGACAGCGCGGTCGAGGAGTCGTTCTCCGAGGCGCTCGACGGTGGTCCCGAGTATCCGCACTACACAAGACCGTCCTCCTACCGCGGTTGGGACGTTCCCGAGGTGCTCCTCTCGGGCGACCACGCGAAGGTCCGCGAATGGCGGCTCGAGCAGAGCCGGCGCCGTGCCCGACGGCCCTGAGCGGGCATCGCCGTTCGCTACCATTCCGCCTCCGCGCGGGCCCCGGGAAGCCCCGCGCTTTTGTGTGTAGGTACCGCCCGGTACGGCATTTTCATGAGCACGATCATCGAGAGCATCGAGCGGAGTCAGCTTCGCAAGGTTCCCCGCTTTGCGGCGGGCGACCGAGTGCGTGTCCACTTTCAGGTGATCGAGGGCACGCGCAAGCGCACCCAGGTATTCGAGGGCATCGTGATTGCCCGCCAGGGCTCAGGCGTGCGGGAGACCTTCACGGTTCGCAAGCAGTCGTTTGGAGTGGGCGTGGAGCGCATCTTTCCGGTGCACTCCCCGAAGATCGAGCAGCTCGAAGTGGTTGCCCGCGGCGCCGTGCGACGGGCCAAGCTCTATTACCTGCGCGGTCGGGTCGGCAAGCGCGCCCGAGTTGCCGAGCGACGATGGGGCATCGCCGACGATCTAGTAATCGCCGAAGAGCCGGAGCCCGATCCCGAGCCCGAGCCCGAAGCCGAGCTTGGGCCTGGGACTGACGAGACCGGGGAAGAGCTGGCCGCCGAGCAGGAGTCGGAGGCCGAGAAGTCCTCAGCGGAAGTTCCGGAGGCCGAGCAGCCTCCCGCAACGGAGGCTCCGGAGGCCGAGCCTGACGCAGACCCCGACGCCCCCAGCAGCGAAGCGGAGGAGGCGGCGGATGCCGGGGGCCGGAGCCCCGGCAGTGAATAGGCTGATCCCGAAGCCCAACAGCGGCGTCGGCGCTGTGCTCGAGCTCGTCGTCATCGTCGCCATGGCGATCGGCCTCGCGCTGGGTATCCAGGCCTTTCTCGTCAAGCCGTACCAGATCCCATCGGGCTCGATGCTGCCCACGCTCGAGCCCGGCCAGCGCGTACTGGTCAACCGATTGTCCGAGAAGCTCGGCAGCTCGCCGGAGATCGGGGACGTGCTCGTCTTCCACCCGCCGCGCGGAGCCGACGGCGATGCCGGGCGTCAGTGCGGCGAGCAGCGCGAGCCGGGCCAGGCGTGCGGTACGCCCACTGACGACCGCTCGGACCAGAACTTCATCAAGCGCGTGGTTGCTGGGCCCGGCGACACCGTCTACGTGCAGGATGGCCACCCCGTGGTCAACGGCGAGATGGCCGAGGAGGACTTCATCAAGGGGTGCGCGGGCGACCCGATCTGCAACCTCACCGAGCCGATCGAGGTTCCACCCGATCATTTCTTCATGATGGGCGACAACCGTGGATCCAGCGATGACAGCCGCTATTGGGGGCCGGTGCCCCGCGACTGGATCATCGGCAAGGCGTTCTTCACGTACTGGCCGCCGCGTTCTATCGGCCTTCTCTAGCGGGTCTCCGGGCTCCCGCGTGCGATGAGCGCCGCCTCCGTCAAGCGCAGGCGGCGACAGGCCGCACGCCTTTTCAAGTTCGACCGTGAGCTCGGCTCACGCTACGTAGCCGGCTGCGACGAGGCGGGTCGCGGATCGCTCGCCGGCCCGCTGGTGGCCGCGGCTGTACTGATCGACTATGGCTCGCTCAGCATGCGCGACCGCCGTGCTCTCGGTGAGCTCGACGACTCGAAGAAGCGCAGTCACCCAGAGCGCGAAGAGCTCTACCCGGCCGTGGTGCGCGCGGCTGCGCGGGTGGCCGTGACGGTCCGCTGCGTAAGCGGCATCGACTCGCGTGGCCTGCACGTGACCAACTGCGAGGCGCTGGCACGCAGCCTCGAGCGTGTCGCGATTCCCGAGGCGCAGTGCCTGGTGGACGGCTTCAAACTGCCGCTGTGTCGGGTGGAGCATCGACAGGTAATCGACGGTGACGCCCGCTCAGCCGCGATCGCGGCCGCGTCGGTGATCGCGAAGGTCACGCGCGACCGCTACATGTGCCGGATCGCCACCGCCTACCCCGACTTCGGCTTCGACGGCAACGCGGGCTACTCGACGCCCGAGCACCGCGCCGCGATCCGCGAGCTCGGCCCGACCGAGCAGCACCGCCGCTCCTTCCAATCGGTCGCCTACACGCAGCTGGCCCTGTAGGCACGCCCGCGCTCTACCTAGCAAGCGCCGCGTACGTGGCGCCAGACGGTCGGGCGACCGTCGCCGTCGAGCTGCAGGGCCACAACGTCGATTCGCATCGACGCAACGGGACCAATCCGTTCGCGGTTCTCGCGCATCCAGGCGCCCGCCAGCGAGCGGAGCTTCAGCTGCTTGCGGTGCCCGACCATAGCGAGCGGCGTCTCAGGACCGCGACGCGCGCTTGCGCTTGTCGACTTGACCTCCACGAATACGATCCAGCCTCGTTCGCGGGCGACGATGTCCAGCTCGCCCCGAACGCCTTTGGGCCGCGCGTTTCGCTCAAGCACCACCCAGCCTCGGGCGGTGAGGTCCTGTGCGACCAGATCCTCGGCCCGCCGCCCCAGCGTTTGGCGCGCAATCGTCATCGTCGCGGACGCTAGATCGCAACCGTTCCCCTGTTGCGCGCAGGTTGTGACAAAGGCGGAGCGATCGCCGCGCAACTCGGCGTGCCGGCGCCCGTAGCGTCGCCGCCACCGTGCTCGCCAGCGTCAGGACCTTCACGATTCAGGGTGTCGAGGCCCGCGATGTCAACGTCGAGGTGGACGTTCGCGCCAATGGCCTGCCTTCGTTCGCACTGGTCGGCCTGCCCGACACCGCTGTGCGCGAGAGCCGCGAGCGGGTTCGTGCGGCAATTGCCAACGCCGGCTTTCAGTTCCCGCAGTCGCGGATCACCGCCAGCCTCGCACCCGCGGACCTGCGCAAGGCAGGTCCAGGATTCGACCTTGCATTGGCGGCCGCGCTGCTCGTTGCTTCCGGCCAATTGCCGGCGCGGATCCTCGACGGTGCCGCATTTGCTGGTGAGCTGTCGCTCGACGGCTCAGTGCGCTCGGTGGCAGGTGTTCTCGCGATGGCCGAGCAGGCGCGCCGCCACGGCGCAAGCAGACTCGTGGTCGCCGCGGCCGGGACGCGCGAGGCGTTGCTCGGAGTCGGCGCGGACGATCTAGCGCCGGTTTTGGTGCCGATCGAGCGCCTTGAACAGCTCGCCGCGATCGGCACTGACGACCAGCCCTGTGCGGCCGAGTTCGACGAAGCTCAGCGGCCGCCGCCGGCGGGGCCGGACCTTGCCGAGCTCCGGGGCCAGCCCGGGCTGCGCTGGGCGCTCGAGGTCGCGGCTGCTGGCGCTCACGGGTTGCTGATCCTCGGTCCTCCGGGAGCGGGCAAGAGCCTGGCGGCTCGCCGGCTGCCCTCGATCATGCCGCCGCTGAACGAATCCGAGGCGCGCGACGCGATGCGCATCGCCAGCGCCTGCGGTCGCGATGTCGAGCGGTTGGCGACCACCCGTGAGCGTCCGTTCCGGGCTCCGCACCACACGGTCTCCGCAGCAGGACTGATCGGAGGAGGCTCGCCTCCACGCCCCGGAGAGGTGACGCTCGCGCACCGCGGCGTGCTTTTCCTCGACGAGCTCGCGGAGTTCTCCCGCGACTCCCTCGAGGGGTTGCGCCAGCCGATGGAGGACGGAGTGGTCACGATTGCCCGAGCCAACGGTGCGATCGCGCTGCCCTGTCGCTTCGTGCTGGTGGCGGCGGCAAACCCGTGTCCGTGCGGGCGCGGAGTGGACTCGCCTTCGTGCGAGTGCCCACCCGCGGCCGCCCGTCGCTACCGGACCAAGCTGAGTGCGGCCCTGGCGGATCGCATCGACATCGTGGTACGGGTTGCCCAGCCGTCGGCGAACGATTTGGGCGGCCCACCCGGTGAGACCTCGGCGTGCGTGCGCGAGCGAGTGATTTCGGCCCGTGCTCGAGCGAATGCGCGGCACGGCGCCGCGCTGGCAAACGCTGAGGTTTCCGCCGCCGAGCTTCGCCGCACCGTTGCCCTGGAGCCGGAGGCCCGGGCGGGATTGGCGGCGGGTCACCACACCCTTGGGCTAACCGGCCGCGGCTTCGAACGGGCGCTTCGAATTGCCCGCACGATCGCCGACCTCGCGGGCTCCGAGGTGGTCACGTCAGAGCACGTCGCCCAGGCGCTGGTGCTGCGCCGGAGGGCGGCGGCTTGACCGGGTGCTGGAGCGTCGCGCGCGACGCGCCGGGCTATCCGGCCAGCCTCAGCGAGTTGCGCGACCCGCCGGAGCAGATCTGGGGCACCGGGGCGTGTGGGCTCTTCTCGGGACTCCAGCCGGGTGGTGCGGTCACGATCGTCGGCGCGCGGCGCTCGGGCGCGTACGGCACCGGGATCGCCCGTGAGCTGGGCAGGGATCTTGCGGGCGCCGGTGTGGTCGTCGTCAGCGGGATGGCGCTGGGGTGCGACGCCGCTGCGCTCGAAGGGGCGCTCGAGGGAGTCAAAGCCCCGCTGGCAGTCCTTGGTAGTGGTCCCGACGTGGCCTATCCCCATCGGCATCGCGGCCTCCACGAGAGCATCGTCTCCGCGGGCGGCGCGATCATCTCAGAGCGCGCGCCAGGCTCCGCACCGGAGGCGTGGGCGTTTCCGCGACGAAACCGGATCATGGCGGCACTGTCCGCGCTGACGATCGTGGTTGAGGGCCGCGAGGCCTCGGGCACCAGGATCACCGCCACCGACGCTCTTACCCTCGGGCGCACTCTCGGCGCAGTTCCCGGCAGCGTTACTGCGCCGCTCTCGCAGTTGCCCAACGGCCTGATCAAGGACGGGGCAAACCCGATCCACGACGCGCAGGACGCGCTCGACCTTCTCTGTGGCGTCGGTGCGGCCGAACTTCGTCCCGTCCACGGCCCCGCTCTCGACGACGCGCTGGCGGAAGCACTCGACGTGGTTGAGGCGGGAGCTACCGACTGCGACGCGCTCGCGTCCAACTCGCACCTGTCCGCGGCCGAGGCTGCGGTGTCGCTGGCCCGGCTCGAGCTGCTCGGATACCTGCGCGGGGATCACTTCGGGCGGTTCGAGCGCACCGCACTGCGCCGGGCCCCGGGGGCGTAGGGTGAACGCATGGACGATCCGGTGCAGCGGGTGCCCGTCGTGCTCGCGATTGCGGGCTCGGATTCCGGGGGCGGGGCGGGCATCCAGGCAGACCTGAAGGCGTTCGCCCGCTGCGGTGTGCACGGCACGACCGCGATCACGGCGCTGACCGCACAGAACACGATGGGGGTCGAAGCGATCACGGTGACGCCGCCGGAGATGATCGTTTCCCAGGCGCGTGCGGTCGCATCCGACATCGGGGTCGACGCCGTCAAGGTCGGGATGCTCGGCGATCAGGCCACGATCGCGGCCGTCATTGAGGCGCTCGATGTGGTTGCCTCGTTCCGCGAGGTCCCAGTGGTCGTCGACCCCGTTATGGTCTCCGAAAGCGGCGGGGTTCTGCTGGACCCGCGAGCGAAGGCGGCACTGATCGAGGACGTCCTGCCGTGTGCGAGCGTCGTTACGCCGAACCTGATGGAGGCGCGTGAGCTCACGGGCCGCGGCGAGGACACGAGTCCCGAGGAGCTTGGCCGGGCGATCCTCGGCCTCGGTCCACGCGCCGTGATCGTCACCGGCGGGCATACCGAGGAGGGGGCAGACGTGCTGGTTGAGGATCACGGTACGGTTCGCATCGACGGCCCGCGTTACGCGGACGGCGCCGCCCACGGATCGGGTTGCACTCACTCATCCGCGCTGGCCGCTTTGCTGGCGCGCGGGATGGAGCTGCCGGAGGGCGCGCACTGGGCGCGGGAGATCGCGGCCGAGGCCGTTGGGCACGGGCTACGAGACCTCGGCGCAGGCCCCGGGCCGGTCGACGTGTTGGGCGTATCCCGGCGGGAGATCGACCCACCCCGCATAATCGAGCGATGAAGCTCGTTCGAATGGCGCCCGGTCACGGCGACGTTCTGCTCGCAGAGGGCGACCTCGAGCTGGCCGAGGACGAGGAGCGCCTGGTCGCGGAGTTCCACCGCCAGCTCGACCTTGGGATGTGGGCCGCGGTCCCGACCGCATCGGGCTTGCGGCGCGAGGCGACGATGGTCCGCGACTTCGCCGACGTACCGCGCGACGCCGAGCGCGTGATCTTCTTCCCGCCCGCCTCGGGCGGATGAGCGGGGCAGCCGGCGCCGAAGACCGCGCCCGGGCGCTGCTCGAAAACTCCGCCGGGACCGAGGCCCTCGAGACGTATGACGAACTCGGCTTCCTAGCGCTGGAGCCTGACGACGGACGCTATGGATATTTGCTCTACCCCCATCGCCCGATCGTGATCTACGACGCCCAGAGCTCGGAGCCGTTGGGGGAGTGGTGCGTGCGCTTTCGCGCCGAGGGCGAGAAGCTGCCCGCCGCCGACGACGTGCTCGCGAAATGGCTTGCCCTCCACGGCGACGAGCGGGCGATCGCGGCGCGCGCCAACCCAGACCCGCTCGGAACCCAGGTCGATCCCGGCCATGTGCGCCGGGACCTCGCGCGGCTCCGCGCTTGGCGCGAGCGAACCGGGATCAATTCGTTGCGTGGATGCGACCCTACACTTCCGGCCCGATGAGCGAACCCAGCGGCAGATCCCTTCCACGTCCGCGCTCGGCGGCCGTGTTCGACGGTCCCGAGCGCACCGCTGCGCGTGCCTACATGAAGGGGATCGGGTACGACGACGAAGCCCTCTCGCGCCCGACGATCGGGATCGCCAATACCTGGACCGACGCGATGCCCTGCAACTACAACCTGCGCGGCCTCGCCGATCACGTGAAGGCGGGCGTTCGCGCAGCCGGTGGCACGCCGATGGAGATCAACACCGTGGCGATCTCCGACGGAATCACGATGGGCACGAAGGGCATGAAGACCTCATTGGTCAGCCGCGAGGTGATCGCCGACTCGATCGAGCTCGCTGTGCGTGGGTACCAGTTCGACGCGGTGGTTGCGCTCTCCGGCTGCGACAAGACGATTCCGGGCTGCGTGATGGCGCTGGCGCGTCTCGACGTACCTTCGCTGATGCTGTACGGCGGCTCGGTGCTGCCAGGTCGCTGGCGCGGCCAGGACGTGACGATCGTCGACCTCTTCGAGGCCATCGGCGCCCACTCGGCGGGAAACCTCAGCGACGAGGAGCTGGCCGAGCTCGAGAACGTCGCGAGCCCGGGGCCCGGCGCCTGCGGCGGGCAGTTCACCGCCAACACGATGGCGTGCGCCTTCGAGGCGCTGGGAATCTCGCCCGGCGGCACAGCGATGGTGCCGGCCGACGGCTACGACAAGGAAGCCGTCGCGGAGCGGATCGGGGAGCTCGTGATTCAGGTGCTGGCCGACGACTTGCGGCCGAGCCGCATCATCACCCGAAAGTCCCTGGAGAACTCGATCGCCTGCGCGGCCGCCTCGGGCGGATCGACGAACCTGGTGCTGCACCTTTTGGCGGTCGCTCGTGAGGCCGGGGTCGAGCTGGACATCGACGATTTCGAGGAGATCTTCAAACGCACGCCACTGCTCGCGGACCTCAAGCCAGGTGGGCGCTTCACGGCGCTCGATCTCTACCGCGCCGGTGGCGTGCCGCTCATTCTCAAGCGTCTTGACGAGGCGGGCCGGCTGCACCGCGACGAGATCACCGTTACCGGGCGCACGATCGGCGAGGAGGCCGACGCGGCCGAGGAGGCCGACGGCCAGGACGTGGTGCGCCCCGCGGCCGAGCCGCTGAAGGCGGGTGGCGGTATGGCGATCCTCCGGGGCAACCTCGCCCCTGACGGAGCGGTGGTGAAACTGGCGGGCACCGAGCGTCGCGGCCAGACCGGGCCTGCGCGGGTATTCGAGCGCGAAGAGGACTGCTTCGCGGCCGTCCGCGCGCAGGAGATCCAACCAGGCGACGTGATCGTGATCCGCAACGAGGGCCCCGCGGGTGGCCCCGGGATGAGGGAGATGCTTCAGGTCACCGCCGCCCTCGTGGGCGCCGGTATGGGCGATCAGGTGGCGCTGCTCACCGACGGGCGCTTCTCAGGCGCCACCCGCGGGCTGATGATCGGCCACGTCGCGCCAGAGGCCGTGAAGGGCGGGCCGATCGCGGCTGTGCGCGAGGGCGACGAGATCACCGTCGACATCGATAAGCGCGAGCTCTCGGTTGCCCTTAGTGACGAGGAGATTGCCGAGCGCGTCGTGGCCTACGAGCCTCCAGAGCCCGCTTATCGCAGCGGCGTGATGGCGAAGTACGCGGCAGGCGTGTCGAGCGCGTCCGCCGGCGCGATCACAACCTAGGCCGGGGTCAGGCTCCGCCTAGGAAGGTCTCCAACAGTCGGTTGAAGCGCACCGGCCGCTCGAGCTGCGGCACGTGGCCAGTGCGGTCGAGGATGACGGTCTGCGAGTTGCGAAGCGCGCTGCCGTACCCGACTGCGTCGGCCGCAGGGACGACACGGTCATCGCGTCCCCAGACAACCAGCGCGGGCGTGTCCAATTTCTCCAGGCGCTCGGTGAACTCGTAGCCCGCGACGGCCACGAGCGACGAGAGGAAGCCGGGCCGGCCGCTGCCGTTCGTGTAATGCTCGAAGAGCAGCTCGCGCCGCAGGGCGCCGGGGTCGTGGAATACCGAACCGAACGCGACCTGGCGCAATCGTGGGCGTCGTAGGGCACGCTCCTGGAGTCGCACCGCCAGCGGACCGATGCCCAGGGCGAGCCGCCCCGCCAGCGCGGCGGGCTCGGGGCGCAGCTCGGCGTGGGAGATGCCCGCGGCGGCTACGAGCGCGAGTTTCGTGACGCGACCTGGCTCGCCCCCGGCTGCTTCGGCCGCGATCAGTCCCCCCATCGAGTTGCCCGCGACGGCCGCCGAAGACACGCCCAGCTCATCGCAGAAGTCGCGCAGCAGCTCAGCGTAGGCCGGAATCGAGATCTCCCAAGGCGGCATGGGGGAGTGGCCCGACCCCGGCAGGTCGAGGGCGAGCACGCGGTGAGTGCGGCTGAGCTGCGGGATCGTCTCCAACCAGTTCTGCCAGCAGCCCGCAAGGCCATGCACCAGCACGAGCGGCGGGGCTTCGGGCTCTCCGAGTTCGACGTAGTTGACCCGGGCTCCACGCGCGTCCACCGTGCCGAGGTGCTTGCTCCATTCGACCCGGAGCCACTCGGGGTCCGGATTGCCGTACGGATCTGGGCCCTCGGGCGGGGTCGGGTCGGGCAGCCCGGCGCGCGCGTCGGAGGTGAGTGGCCCGCGCAGCAGCTCCATGGCCTCGCGCAGATCGTCCAGCGGCGGTGTTGCCCGTGTGTTCACGAGCAACCAATCGTAGGTTGCGACAATGGGGGCCATGGCCCGCGATCGCACACCACTGGCTACGTCGGAGGCACCCTCCGTGGAGGAAGGGAGCAACCTGCCCGCACCGCGCGAGCCGGGACGTGATCTGTTGCCGCCGACCGAGCCCGACCGTCGCCTGAACGATTGGGGCCGCTCCGAGCGCGTGGAGGCAGCGTTCGACCGGACCCTCGTCGAGTTCTTCTACCGCTACTGGTTTCGCTGCGAGGTCGAGGGCGTCGAGAACGTCCCCGACGAGGGTGGCGCGCTCCTGGTGTCCAACCATTCGGGTGCGCTCCCGCCCGACGCGGCGATGATCGCCAAGGCGATCAAGGAAGAGCATCCGGCGCCGCGCCCGCTCTATCTCACGGTCGAGCACTTCTTCAAGGGCTATCCGGGCTTTTCGATGCTGATCCCGAAAATCGGCGGCGTCGCGGCCCACCCCGCGAACGTGCACCGGTTGCTCTACGACGAGCGCCAGCTCGTGCTCGTCTTCCCCGAGGGGCGCAAGGGAACCGAGAAGCTCTACAAGGATCGCTACCGCCTGCGCCGCTTCGGGCGCGGGGGCTTCGTCGAGGCTGCGATGCGAGCCGAGGCCAAGCTCGTACCGGTCTGCGTGGTCGGGGCGGAGGAGGCGGCCCCGATCTTCGCCCAGGTGAGCGCCTTGCAGAAGCTGACCGGGCTCATCTACTTCCCGATCACGCCGACCTTCCCCTGGCTCGGACCGGCGGGAATGCTTGGTTACCTGCCGGCCAAGTTCAAGCTGCGGTTCCTCGAACCGATCGACACCGTTGCGCTCGGCGGCGCGGAGGCCGTCCAGGACAAGGCGCTCGTGCAGACCGTGGCCCAGGAGGTCAGGGCACGCATCCAGGAGAACCTGCACGACATGCTGGGCAAGCGAAAGAGCGTGTGGTTCGGATGAGCGGGCGGCGGATCCTCGTGACCGGGCTCTCGACCTACTGGGGCGGCCGCCTGGCGCAGGCGCTGGAGGGTTTCGAGGAGGTCGAGACGATCATCGGCGTCGACTCGCGCGAGCCCAAGCACGAGCTGGAGCGCACGGAGTACATCAAGGTCTCCAACCAGCACTCGCTGCTTTCCAGGATCGTCCGCGCCGCGGAGATCGACACGGTGGTGGACACGCGCCTGAGCGTGAACTCGGTCAGCGCCTCACCGCGAGCCGCCCACGAGAACAACGTGATCGGGACGATGAACATTCTCACCGCCTGCACCGGCCCGGACTCGCCCGTGCGCAAGTTCGTCTTCAAGAGCTCCGCCCACTACTACGGCTCCGAGCAGGACGACCCGGCCTTCTTCACCGAGCGGATGGGCCGTCCGCATCCCGCACGCACTCCGCTCGAGCGCGACATTGTGGAGGCGGAAGCCGCTGTCGCCGACTTCGCCGAGAAGAATCCCGAAATCGCCTGTACCGTCCTGCGCTTCGCCAACGTCGTCGGACCGGACGTTGATACCGCCTTCACCCGGATGTTCGACTTGCCTCTCGTCCCGATGGTGCTCGGGTTCGACCCACGCCTGCAGTTCGTCCACGAGGACGACGTAGTCCACGCGCTCGAGCATGCGGTGGTCGCCGAGCTGAGCGGCGTGTTCAACGTCGCCGCCGACGGGGTGCTGGCGCTGAGCGAGGCGATCGGCCTGCTCGGAAAGCGCGCGGCGCCGGTGTTGCCCCCGTGGGGAACCGGATTGCTCGCGGGACCGCTTCGCAGCCTCGGTTTCCGCTTCCCGAACGAGATGCTGAATGTGCTGCGCTACGGGCGCGGCCTGGACAACCGTCGCTACCAGGCCGAGGGATTCCGCTACGGGTTCACCTCGCGCGAGACGATGCAGCGCCTCGGCGAGCACATGCGGCTGCACCCCGTCATGCGCGGCGTCGATCAGTCCTATAGGTACGAGCGCGAGGTCGAGGACTTTCTGCGCTGGAGCCCGCACGTGCGGCGCAAGCGCGAGGATCGCGAGGGCGTGGCCGCGGATCGGGAACCGCTGGGCTTCTAGCCGCTTGAAATAACTCGTGCGTGTGGGAGAGAACGCACGTCCAGTGACCAATCCGGTCGTACACTTTTTCACGACGTTGGTACGGAAGCTCCAAATCGCGAGCGTGATCGCGATCGTCCTCCTGCTCGGAGGCGCGATTGGCGCGTACGCCTGGGATAACTCACGCTCGGGCGAGATCGCCGAAGGCATCGACGTTGGCGGCGTCGACGTTGGCGGGCTCACGGCCACCGAGGCTGAACGCCTCGTCACCGGCGAGCTGGTCGAGCCCCTCGACAAGCCGCTCACCGTCACCTACGACGGCGTTGAGTACGGGCTGAGCGAGAAGAAGCTGGCGCTGCGCGCCGACGTCCAGGGCATGGTCGACGACGCGCTCGAGGCCAGCCAGGAGGGCGGACTGCCGAGTCGCCTCTGGCGCTATGCGACCGGTGGCGAGGTCGACGAGTCGATCGATCCCACGGTCACCTACGACGAGGGCGCGGTCAACAACGTGGTCAGCAAGATCGCTGATGAGGTCAACCGCGAGCCCGTGAACGCGTCGGTCGAGCCGAGCGCCGGCTCGGTTGAGCCCGTCGCCGGCCAGGAGGGCCGCACGCTCAAGGAGGACGAGCTGCGCAGGCAGCTGACGGTCGCCATACAGAGCCCCACGAACAGGACCGTCACGGCGGCGGTGGAAACCGTGGAGCCCGAGGTGACGACCGACGACCTTGCCTCACAATATCCGGTGTACGTCACGGTCAACCGCAGCACCTTCGAGCTGAAACTCTGGAGGAACCTCGAGCTGGCCAAGTCCTACACGGTTGCGATCGGCGCTGTGGGATTCGACACGCCGACCGGCGAGTACTCGATCCAGAACAAGGCCGTCGATCCCATCTGGACGGTTCCCGACCGCGAGTGGGCCGGCGATCTGGCAGGGGAGACCGTTCCTGGCGGCGTTGCCGAGAACCCGCTGAAGGCGCGGTGGCTCGGCATCTACGACGGTGCAGGCATCCACGGGACCGACGACACCTCGAGCCTGGGCAGCGCCGCATCGCACGGCTGCGTTCGCATGGCGGTACCCGATGTGGTCGAGCTGTACGACGAAGTCCCCGTCGGCACCCCGATCTACATCGGGTAGACCCTGGACCGCGCGACGCCCGGACCACTTTTGCGCGCCCACTGCATCTCAGGGGACGCCTGAAACTCGATTAGAGTCGTCGCGTGGCACGCAGGGAACCCCACGGGGATCGAAAGAATGTGAGTGCCGAGACACTCGGTGATGCGACCGTCGCCGAGGCAAGAAGTGCACTCGCGACCGTTGAGAAGCGAACCGAGATGCTGCTGGGGCGGCTGCGCGAGCGGATCGGGACGCTTGAGGCGGATCTCGCCGCGAGCCGCGAGGCGTACCGCCTCACCGAGCTCGAGATGAGGTCTGTCGAGGCCGAGTTCGCAGCGCGGGAAGCTCGAACCGAGGAGGAGAGAAGGACTCTTGCCAAGCGCATCGTGGAACTCGAAGCCGGCTTTGAACAGGCGCGAGTGGCGGATGACCGGCAACGTGAGCAGAGGACCCTTCTGGATCGTGAGGTGGAGTCACTCAAGAGCACCGTCGCCGAGGAGCGCACTCGCGCAAGTGAGGTAGCCGAAGAGGTCCAGCAGTCGAAAGAGCGGTTGGGTGAGCTCAGCCGTGCCGTCGAACAAGCCCGCGCAGAGGCCCAGGAGAGTGCTTCACGCTCAGCCGAACTCCAGCAACACCTGAAAGCGCGAAGCGAGGAGCTCGAGCGCGTAACTGCGCAGCTCCGGGCAACCTCTTCGGAGCGCGATCGGCTTCACTCGCAACTGGCCCAGGAGAAGGCGGATCGAAAGCGCTGGCAGGCGAATAGCGAGGCTGAGACCGCCGCCCGGATCGAGGAGGAGGCGAGCGCGGCGGTTTCGCGGATTGACCGCATCCTCGCCGAGGAGCGCACTCGCGCAAGTGAGGTAGCCGAAGAGGTCCAGCAGTCGAAAGAGCGGTTGGGTGAGCTCAGCCGTGCCGTCGAACAAGCCCGCGCAGAGGCCCAGGAGAGTGCTTCACGCTCAGCCGAACTCCAGCAACACCTGAAAGCGCGAAGCGAGGAGCTCGAGCGCGTAACTGCGCAGCTTCGGGCGACCTCTTCCGAACGCGATCAGCTTCGCTCACAACTGACCCACCGAGAGCGCGACTTCGACGAGAGAGCCGAACGCCTGTCCGAGGAGCGAGACACAGCGCTCAAGCAGGCTGAGGCCGACCGGAAGAAGCTCGTGGCGGCAGAGGAAGAGACGCAGTGGCTGCAGTCGATCATCGAAGATGCTGGTGCTGAGCACACTCGGCAGCTCGCGTCGTCCGTCGCCGACGTAGAGCGACTCACCGAGCAGCTCAGGACTTCTGCAGCCGCGCAGGAGACGCTGCGCGAGAAGCTCGCGAAGGTGGCCGGGGACCGGCAAGCGGCGCAGGAAGAGGCCAGCGCTCTCCGTCGCCAGATCGAAGAGGAACGACTCGACCTCCAAGCCGAGCTGACGGAACTCACCACCCAACGCGACCGGGTGGCCTCAGAGCTCAAGGCCGCAAAGGTCAAGGCCGACCAGGTCAGCCAGTTGCTTCGCAGCGATCAAGAGCAGATCCAACGTGCCCAATCCGCTCACGCAGCGGAGATCGAGGCGCTGGAACAGCGCATCAAGGGGCTGGAAACAGAGCACCAGACGGAGACGCGCGAAGCCAATGCGAGCATCCGTGAGCTTGAGGATCAGGTCGCCGAGCAGTCGCGGGATACGCAGGAGGCGAGACTCGCACTGGAACAGGAGCGCGAAAGCCTTGGCCAGGCGCGGAGTCGATTGTCTTCACTCGAGGAGAGCCGTGCGCTCGAGACGGCCGCGGCGGAATCAGACCTGAAGCGCCGGATTGCTGACCTCGAGAAATCGCTCAAGGAGGCCGACGACGGACGGTCGCAGCTACGGGAGCGAGTGAACGCTCTGGAGTCAAGCCGAGCGATCGAAGCAGAGACGGCGCATGCCGAGCTCGAGCGGCTACGCGGCTTGCTCGAGGAATCTCACCGTGAAATGAGCGACGCCAAAGCCCATTGATCCGAGAACGCGGTACGAGCCGGGACCGGGTGGCCCCCGTGCTTCGCCGTCCTGGCCTTTCCTCAGCGCAGGACCACCAACAGCACTCCAGCCGCCAGCCCTCCGACGGCGGGCGCAATCAGTGCTAATGAGATCCAAAGACGGTTGCCCTGCTCAGCTTCGCGCTTTGCGGCCGGTACACGCGCAGCGCGCTGGCGGGCGCTGTCGTTCCTGTGTGAGTGTGATTCGGCGGGCTCGTATACAGGGCTCAAGTCAGGTCCGCTCGTCTGTGCGCCCTCGGCTTCGTTTAGCAGCGCACCGTCCTGATCCGCCGCTGGCGTCGCGGTGGATGCGGGTGCGACGACCGCCGGCTCCCGCTTGACCGCTGGCGTCGAGCGCGTGCCTCGCCGGATCGGATGGGAACTGATCTGGACGAGGCTTCCGCTTCGCCATCCGTAGATCGCCTCGATCTCGCTCACCGGATCGATCACGATCATCACCTGCAACGGGTCGCTGAAAAGCGCGCTTGTCACGTCTCGATCCCGGTCGCTGAGCGCGGCGTTTGAGCCCGGGCTACTGCAATACCAGCCGAGAGCATCGAGTCCCGTCGATTGTCGTTCGAGCGTTCTGAGGGTGGCTTCGGCAACGCGTATGAGTGAGGTGCTGTCGTCTTCACCGCCGGCTCCAATCCATGGCAGCGAGATCGTGTCGCTGATCCGGATCTCCCCGTCGAGACCGGTGCCGACCACGATGCCTGCGACGGCCGTATCCGGATGCTGGAGCGCGCGCAGGTGCATCTGGCGAGCCCCGCCGGAAATGCGTTGCAGTTTCTTCAGTACCCCGGCGTCGGCGGACATTTCAGACCCTCGCCGCGAGCTTACACCGCGGCTTGGCGCCAAATGGGAGCTCGCCGGCAGCCTCCGTTCGACACGCTCCGGCTGTGGCGGGGAAGGCGAGCATGACGCCCAAGCGGTCCCCTGATGGCGCGGCAGATCCGTTGCGTGGGCAGGCGTGCGAACGCCGCCGCGGAATCACCCTCGCATGGCGAATGCGAGCGTGAGCGTGGGCGCGGAGGGGACGGAGGAGAGCCCCGGCTGGGAGGCCGCCCTGCTCGCGTTCGCACGTGAGCTCGAGCGTCGCGGTTCGGCTGAACGCACGCGCCGTGCCTACAACGACGATCTCACCGAGCTCGCCCGCTGGGCAACTGCCCGCGGCTACGAGCCCGGCGGGTTGCGCTACCGGGAACTGCGCGGGTTTGCTGCCCACCTCTCCGAGCGCGGGCTGGCGCGCTCGAGCGTGGCGCGCAAGATCGCTGCGATTCGCAGCTTCCACGACCACCTCGTCACCAGCGGCGAGGCGAGCGCGAACCCGGCCGACTTGCTGCCATCGCCAAAGCGCGAGCAGCGGTTGCCGCGCGCGATCGGCCACGAACAAATGAGCCAGCTGCTGGAGCGCATCCCCGCCCGGACCCCGCTCGATTCCCGCGACCGGGCGATGTTCGAGCTGGCCTACTCCTGCGGGCTGCGGGCTGAGGAAATCATCAACCTCGATATCGACGCGATCTCGTTCGAGGACGAGTCGCTGCGGGTGTTCGGCAAGGGCTCTAAGGAGCGGATCGTGCCGGTCGGTGAGCCTGCCCAGCGAGCGCTTCGGCGCTACCTGGAAACGGCCCGCCCGGCGCTCACGCATTCACGCGACCAGCGGGCCCTCTTCGTCTCGCGAAACGGTCGTCGGCTTTCCACGTCAGACGTGCGCCGGCGCCTCCGGTTGCGTGTCGAGGCGGCAGCGCAGGCCGGTGGGATTTCGCCGCACTCACTTCGTCACTCGTTCGCCACCCACCTTCTCGAGGGCGGAGCGGATCTGCGCTCGATCCAGGAGCTGCTCGGCCACGCGAGCGTGTCGACGACCCAGATCTACACGCGTGTTGAGCCCTCCCGGCTGCGACGGGAATACCAGCTCGCCCATCCGAGGGCCTAGAAGGCCGCATAGCGAATATCGTTCGCAGGACAGGGAGAGACATGGCGTTACCACTGAAGACAATCCTGTTTGTCGCCTTTCATCGCCCAAGGAACTAGATGGAGATCAACGTAAAAGCGGTCGAGCTTCGTGAGCTGTGGCGTCGCTGCAAGGTCGACGGCGACGACAGCGCTCGCGAGCGCCTCGTCGTGGCCTATTCGCCGCTGGTCAAGTTCATCGCCGGGCGCATGGCCTCGGGCCTGCCCTCGCACGTCGAGGAGTCCGATCTCGTCTCCTACGGCCTGCTCGGTCTGATCGGCGCGATCGAGCGTTTCGACCTCGAGCGAGAGATCAAATTTGAGACGTTCGCGGTGGCTCGAATCAAGGGCGCAATCATCGACGAGTTGCGCTCGCTCGACTGGGTTCCGCGCAGCGTCCGGGCGCGCGCCCGCGAGGTTGAGCGAGCCCACGCAGCCCTCGAGGCGACCCTGGGGCGCGCGCCGAGTGACGAGGAGATGGCCGACAAGCTCGAGATGACGGTCGACGAGTTCAACGCCGCTCTGCTCGAGATCGCAAACTCGTCCGTCCTCGCCCTGGACGACCTGTGGACCTTCGCCGATCCGGAGGGCGGCGGGGGGCAGATCTCGGTACTAGACACCATTCAGGACCCGAACGCGGTAGATCCCGAGATCGAGGCGAATACCACCGAGCTGAAGGACCGGCTCGCCGACGCGATCGAAGGTTTGCCCGAGCGCGAGCGACTCGTCGTCGCCCTCTACTACTACGAAAGCCTCACCCTTCGGGAGATCGGAGAGGTCCTCGGTGTGACCGAGTCGCGGGTCTCCCAGCTCCACACCAAGGCAGTGCTCGCCCTGCGCTCGCGCTTCCAGTCCGTGCCGCTGTAGCCGAGCTCGCCAGGGGGTATACATTCCCGGTCGATGGGCCATCGGGCTGCTGACCGGATCCGGAACGTCGCGTTGATCGGCCATCGCGGCGTCGGCAAGACGAGCCTGGCCGAAGCGATCCTCTTTGAGGCGGGCGCGATCAACCGGCTGGGGTCAGTCACTGAAGGCTCGACCGCTCTGGATTTTGCGGCCGACGAGCAACGGCGCGAGATGACGATCGACGCCTCGGTCGCATCCTTCGACTTCCACGACCGCAAGATCAACATGATCGACACTCCCGGCGAACCCAGTTTCGTCGCGGACACGCTCGCGGCACTGCGGGTGGCCGACTCGGCGGTGCTTGTCGTAAACGCGGTGATGGGGGTGGAGGTTCACACGGAGCGGCTCTGGAAGCGCGCCGCCGACGAAGGACTCTCGCGTTTAGTCTTCGTGAACATGCTCGACCGCGAGCGGGCCGACTTCTTCCGCGCCCTCGAGTCGTTGAAGGAAGCGTTCGGAGCGCACGTGGTGGCCACCGAGATCCCGATCGGCTCCGAGCACGAGGTTCGCGGTGTCATCGACCTGATCGACATGAAGGCCTTCACCTATGAGGGCGAGGGACGGGGCGCCGTGGTCGAGGGGCCAATCCCCGACGATCTGCAGGCGCAGGCGCAGGAGTACCGCGAGAAGCTGATGGACGAGGTCGCCGAGAACTCCGACGAGCTGATGGAGCGCTACCTCGAGGGCGAGGAGATCTCCCACGACGAGATCGTGCAGGCGCTCAAGAAGGGCGTCACCGAGGGCCACCTCTTTCCTGTCACGTGCGGGATCGCGACAAAGAATCTGGGCGCCGACCGGCTGCTCGAGGCGCTGATCGAGGACCTTCCCTCGCCGGCGATGCGTGGTGCGATCCGCGCCGTGGATGCCGACGAGGAGGTCGTCGACATCGACCCCTCCGAGGACGCCGATCTGCTCGCGTATGTCTTCAAGACAACCGCCGATCAGTACACGGGCCGCATCAACCTGCTGCGTGTCGACGCCGGCGTCCTGCGCTCCGACTCGCACGTTCTGAACGCGTCCAACGGGGCGAAGGAGAGGATCGGCCAGCTCTCAACGGCCCGGGGCCGGGACTTCGTAGCGGTTGACGAGCTTGGGCCGGGCGACATCGGAGCCGTCGCCAAGCTGAAGGACACACGCGCTGGCGACGTGATCGCCGACAAGCCGACCGAGCTGCACTTCCCGAAACTCGAGCTGCCCTCACCGGTGATGGCGTTCGCCTACGAGCCACACTCCAAAGGCGACGAGGAGAAGGCCGCCAGTGCGTTGCGCCGCCTCGTCGAGGAGGATCCGACACTGGACGTCCACCGGGACCAGCAGACGGGCGAGCAGATCATTGCCGGGCTCACCCAGATCCACGTCGAGGTGATCGTCGAGCGGATGAAGGACCGCTTCGGAGCCGAGATCGATCTGCACCCGCCGCAGGTGCCCTATCTCGAGACGATCCGAAAGTCCGCCAGGGCCCACGGCCGCTACAAGAAGCAGACCGGCGGCCGCGGCCAGTTCGGCGACTGCCGGATCGAGATCGAGCCGGGCGAGCCAGGCTCGGGCTTCGAGTTCGTGAACGCGATCAAGGGCGGCTCAATCCCCGGCGGCTTCATCCCCGCGGTCGAAAAGGGCATTCAGGAGGAGATGGCCAAGGGCGTCCTTGCCGGCTATCCCGTCAAGGACGTGAGGGTCCGGCTCTTCGACGGTCAGTACCACGCCGTGGACTCCTCCGAGATGGCGTTCAAGATTGCCGGCTCGATGGCCTTCAAGCAGGCAGCCGCCGAGGCCGAGCCCTACCTGCTCGAACCGATCGTTCAGATGACGATCGCCTGTCCCGAGGACGCGGTGGGCGACGTGATCGGCGATCTCAACTCTCGTCGCGGGCACCCACTCGGGATGGAGCCGAAGGGCTCGTCGACCGAGATCAAGGCGGAGGTGCCGATGGCCGAGGTGCTCGACTATGCGCCGCTGCTGCGCGGGATCACCGGCGGCCGCGGCGACTACACGCTCGAGTTCCTCCGCTACGAGGAGGTTCCCGGCCACATCGCGCAGAAGGTGGTCTCCAACGCGACCACGGACGCCGAAGAGGCGAAGGTCTGAGCGCTTTAGCTCGCGTGATCGTGAACGTGGACGGCGGCGCCAGGGGCAACCCCGGCCCTGCGGCCGTCGGCGTGGTCGTGGCCAGCCCGGAGGGAGAGGTGCTCGCGGAGCGCGGCGAGACGATCGGGATCGCCACCAACAACGTCGCCGAGTACCGAGCGATGCTGCTGGGAATCGCGCTCGCCGCCGAGCTTGGCGCCGTCGAAGTGGATTTGATCGGCGATTCGGAGCTGGTCGTAAAGCAGCTGTTGGGGAAGTACCGCGTGAAGGACGCAGGTCTGAAGCCCCTGCACGCCGAGGCGCGAGCCGCCCTGGCGGGGTTCGATCGCTGGTCGGCAAGCCACGTCCGCCGCGAGCAGAACGCTCGGGCGGACGCGCTCGTCAACGAAGCGCTCGACGCAGTCTGACGCCTACGCTCACTAAACTCCCGCCCTCGCGCGGCTGTAGCTCAGTTGGCTAGAGCGTCACGTTGCCAACGTGAAGGTCGTGGGTTCGAATCCCATCAGCCGCTCTCTCTCTTCAGCGCCCGAACCCGGCGCAGGTCTGTCAGGGGCGCGGCGCGATGCTCCCGCGCCAAGTCGCGAAGGAGCCGCTCGACGCGCGGCGGCAGCGAACCCTCGAGTACCGAAAGGATCTCGATCGACTGCCCGCGGCGAGTGCGTGGCAGTGAGTCTGCGACGATCGGCTCGTGGATCTCGGCCTGCATCTGCCGCTGATGCAATTCGGAGGCGAGGCGCTCACGCTCCGCCGGCTCCAGGATGCCGTTGATGCCGCCGTCGACGGTGGCTTTGCCGCGATCTCGGCAAATGATCACTTCGTCTTCTCGAGGCATGGCTAGCCCGGTACCACGGGGTTCGGGATCGACTGCAATCAGGACGAGAACGTCGGTGCGATCCAGTACGACGACGTCACCGCAAGCGTCCTCCTGATCTCGGGGAGCTGATCTGCCGACTGGGCTCGAGAAGGCTTATCTTGTTGATCCCCTTCCCAGTTAGAGGGGACGTCAAGTCCGAAAAGGAATATGTCTGTTGGCCGCCGAGATCCGAAGCGTGGATTCCAGTGACGCGCGGGCGCTCGTTGCGTCCGCGACTCTCCTCGACCGTTTCAACCGCGACTACGACTGTCCGACGCCGGGCGTCGGGAAGCTAACCGAGCGTGTCCGGGTCCTGATCGAGGGTGGCGATACGACGGTGCTGTTGGCGGGCGACGGGCCCGACGGTGTTCTCGTTCTGCGGATGCGCCCGGCGCTGTGGAGCGATAGCGTCGAGCCGCACGTGCAGGAGCTCTACGTGCTGCCTGAGGCGCGCCGTCGGGGCTATGGCCGCGCGATGATGGAACGCGCGATCGAGCTGGCTCGCGAGGCCGGTGCGGAGGGCATCGACCTGGGCACCGAGGAGGACGACACCGCCGCGCGCGCCCTGTATGAGAGCCTCGGGTTCACCAACCGCGATCGCGGGGCGCTGATGTTCTTCTACGAACTCGAGCTCTAGCGATCGCTAGCGGTACTTGCGGTCGCGGCCGAGGCCGCCGGTGATGCGGTCGCGGCCCGGGCCGCCGCGGAGGACATCGCCCCCGTGCCCGCCTCCGATTCGGTCGTTGCCGGCGCCGCCGCCGAGTCGGTCACGCCCGTCGCCACCGAACAGGCGGTCGTTGCCGGCGCCCCCGGCGATTCGGTCGTTGCCCTTGTGCCCGCAGACGAGGTCGTTGCCGCCGCGGGTGCGAATCCGGTCCGGACCGTGGCTGCCGATGATCACATCATCGCCACTCGTGCCCAGTGTCTTGCGCTTGGTCACGGTGATCGTGGCCTCCTCGCCGCGGCAGCGCTTAAACGGCCAGACGTCGTTGGTGAGCTCGACCGCGAAGAAGCCCTGGAAGCCGTCGGAGTACCAGATCTCGCCACGTTCCGGCACGAACGACGGGCTCGACATCGCCCAGTTCGAGGCCTCGAAGCCCGGCGTCTGGCGTGGCTTGATCGGAGCGTTGTAGTAGGCGATCTCCTTCGGCTGGCGAGGGTTGCGGATGTCGAACACGCGCAGGCCGGAGAGGATCATCGAGCAGGCGACGATGCCGGGGTCCTTGCGCTTGGGGACGTTGCAGTAGTGGCCGGCGTAGCCCTGAAGCGGCACGTTCGCCTGCGGGTCGTCGGCCTGCGCCGAAAAGTTCTCTGGTTGGTGCACCGCGAGGCGGAGGTTGGAGACAACCTTCGGCGCTGTCTCGTCCTCGATCGAGATGATGCGCCCGGCACCCACCTCGGACTGGGCGCCGAACTCGTCGATCTCAACGACGTACTCGTTGCCCTTGATCGTCACCGGGATCGCGTTCTGGGGGATGCTCATCGAGCCCCACTGCAGGCGGGCAACCTCCCGGACCTGCGGGTCCGGCTCACGCGCCTGCACGGCGGAGGTGTCGAGGACGATCAACCCTGAGCCGACCCCGGCCACGTAGGCGCGGTCGCCGTTGCTGGAGAGCGAGAGGCCGTGCGATTCGTAGCGGCCCGACCACACGATCCGCGGAGCCGAGAGGTCGGTGATGTCGAGGGCAACGATCGTCTCGGTTGCCGGGGAGGCCGAATAGAAGGTCTTGCCGTCGAGCGCCATGCCGCTCTCGTGGCCGAAGACACCGAGCGGGGTGGTGGACTTGAGGATCGGGTTGCGGCAGTCACGCGCGATGTCGTAGACGTCGACGACGCCGACGTTGAAAGCGGGGTTGCCGAGGACCGCAGCGAGTACCCCGCGTTCCTGTGAGACGGCGAGTGACTCGTGTGGCGAGAGCATCGCCGGCGACGTCAGCCGCGCAGTGAGGCGCGGTTTGGTCGGATCGGACATGTCGAGCACGTTCACCCCGGCGTCGCCGTCGAGGATGTTGGTGGGAAAGAGCAGGCTGGTGTCGTAATAGGCGCAGTCGCGGCCCTGGTCGTCGACGTAACGCTCGACCTTGAAGCCGCCGACGCTGCCGGTCACGGTCGGTCGCTGGTATGAGCCGACCTGCTTCGCGTTGCACCGGTAGCCCTCAGCGGCGCGACCGCTGGCGTGATCCGAGCGTGGGACGCGACCCTGGATGCCGGTCTCCGGTTGCGAGCCGGGGCCGCAGATCGCCGCGGGCGTGGGTACGAGCGGGGGCTCCGCGCGCCGAGCGAGGGGCGCCGCAGGAACGCCTTGCCGGGCGAGGGTTCCCTCGCTGCTGAAGATTTCAGGTGGCTCACCGGGATGGCCTGCATGCGCGGGCGCGGGCACGCCGACTGCGACGAGGCAGCCAAGGCACGCGACGAGCGGGCGGCAACCCCGAGAAGACATCCGCGGCAGAGCCTAGGCCAGGAAGCTCAGGACCGCGCCAGTCGTCGCCTGCGGATCCTGGTCGAAGACGAAATGCCCGGCGCCTTCGATCGCGACGAGCTTCGAGCCCCGGATCTCCCGCTCGAAGCGCTTCGCGCCTCCGATCGGGGCGAAATCGTCCTCGGCGCCCCAGAGCAACAGGGTGGGAACGCGGAGCGTCGCGAGGGCGCGCTCGTACGGCGCGAGCTTCTCGAAATCCATCGAGCGGTAGAACTCGAGCGTTCCCTCGCGGCCGCGCCCGATCTCGAACGGCGCCCAGTAGGCATCCACGTCCGCGTCGGTGAACGTGCCCGAGGAGCGCAGCAGCGCCGCGAAGCCTTCGCGGTCCATGGCAGCGATCAGCTCCTCGCCCTCGTCGGAGCGCAAGGCCTGCGCCATCCCGTGCCAGCGCCCGTCGCTAAAAAAGCCGGTGTTGCTGATCACGAGCGCACTGACCAGGTCGGGATGCTGCGCGGCCCAGGTGAGGCCGACGAAGCCGCCCCAGTCGTGCACGACCAGCGCGACGCGGCCGAGATCGAGCTCCGCCAGCAGCTCCGTAAGGGCTTCGATGTTGTGCTCGTAGGTGGCCGGACCGGGGTCGGGTGAGTCTCCCAGGCAGTAGAGATCGGGCGCCACGCAGCGTCGACCGGCTTCGCCGAGCGCCTCCATCAGCCCCACCCACATGCGCGAGCTCTCGGGGAAGCCGTGGACGAGGACCACGGGGTCACCCGTCTGATGACCGGGCGGAGCCGCTTCGCGCCAGGCGTGCCGCTCGGTCGTGTGCAGGCCGGTCAGCGACACGAGGGGCACCCTACTGCGCGGGTGGACACTGGCGTGCGTCGAAGCCTCGACGCTGCGACCGACCCCGCGGGTATTCCCGCCACCCGCGGGTCGGCACGCATCGGGTCGCTATCGAGTTTGATGCAGATCGGATGAAGGGAGGACCGATCCTGGACTGGGGCTAAGCTCCACGGCGCGCATCCGGCCGGCATTCGGAGGGCTGGATAAGCGCATCTTCGGCGCCTTGGCGGAGTGGTTACGCAGCGGCCTGCAAAGCCACAAGACAACCTCTTTCGGACCCCTCTAAGGCGCTTAGCTATGCGGTTCTGAGGATTCCTGGGATTCTTCGTTTCCCCCCGTTTCCCCCCGTTTCTCCCCTGTTTAGGCAGTGGCTTCGGGATTCTGCCTTTTGACAGAGCCCTCGCCTACTTTGGGTGTGCCGCTGGCAGGGCGTCAGGGCATACCTCACGGGTCGCGCCCGCTCAATAAGCCGCGGGGCAGCGGAAGTCCGAGCTGGGACGCGCAGCTAGGTGACCGCACCGAACGCAAGCCGCCGGCGACCAGGGCCCCGTGTGTTACGACATTGGCCCAGGTTTCAGGAACTCGCTAGTACGGGGGGTCGCGGAAGGTCACCGTCCAGGAGTACTGCTGGTCCGGGATCGGGGTCGGATCATCGATCATGAACTGGAGACGCGACCGCGGCGGCACCACTGGATCGTCCCCCGTTGCCGTATGGACACATGTGTTTAGCCCGTCCCATTGGGACGGGGGGCAGCGGAAGGGCACACGGTGGGCTGGGTTTCCCGGTGGGAATATCGCAACCCGGGTGGCTAGGTGATCGTCTTGTTTTCCGTCTCCGAGCATGGCGACTACCTCGGTTATGCGTATCGGCCGATTTGGGCTCGTGGTCCAGGGTGCCAGATCAGGATCAACCAACTCGCCACCACCGCTGAGCGCTGTGGCCCTGATCGTCTGACCCGGAGGGGCCCCGGGACGCCACACGTGACCGGACATGATCTGGTCGCCCGCCCCAGGATCACCCTTGGGTCCCTGCGCGCCCTCCTCGCCGTCAGCACCGGGCGGTCCCTGCGCTCCGTCCGCCCCGTCAGCACCGGGCGGTCCCTCGGCGTTCCAGCTGATCTGCGCGTCCTTGGCCTTGCATGCCTTTTGCGGCGAGTTTCCGATTGCGACCTCTTGCAGCTGGCCGTTCTCCTTGAGGCATCCCGTGTAGGTGTCGGTTCCGTCCGAGAACGCCGAACTCGACGTCAGCAGGACACCGGTCACCAGCCCAATCAACGTCCACGGCAGATACTTGCCGAACCGTCCACCCATCACCGAACCCCTCTCAGTCGCCCCCGCCGAGAGCGGTATGCCCCAGTACGGTGGGCGAGCATGAACGAACCTACTCCGGCCGGGTCACACTGTCAAGGGCGGCTAAGCGACCTGTGGGAGGTCCCGCAGCAACCGCTGCGACCGCCATCTCTCGACGGACCCTGCCCTCAGTGTCTACACGAAAGCGGTCAAGCGCAGGGGTAAGCTCTCCGGCGGCTACCTAGCCGCGTACGAGAGGGTGCTTTCCTGGGCGGCTCTGGAAGCGACGGGTTTAGGCAGTAAAGGCAGTAGCCCGGTCTTGCCACTTCCCGTCGGAGCAAATCAGGGAGCGGCTAGAACCTCGTAAACCTGCTTAGGGAGCCAAGAAAACAAGTGACCTGGCGCCTTGGCGGAGTGGTTACGCAGCGGCCTGCAAAGCCGTTTACGCCGGTTCGATTCCGGCAGGCGCCTCTGCTTCGGCTCGACCCACGGGCGCGCAGACCAGGATTGATGCGCTTCACAGCGAACTCTTAACGACCGTCGGGGTGATCATTCGAGCACCCCCGACGGCAACCACCCGATGCGCGACCATCACTCCCAGCTGAACGAGTTGAGGGACGCGCGTTGAAGGACGCGAGCCCGTCCGGGGAGCGGGGCCGACGGGGAGTCGAGGCTTGGCTCATCAAGATTCAACCTCGCCGGCTGGCGATCTTCGAGCTGCTCGTGATCACCAGCGTCGTCGCCGCCGGGGGCGTCCGCGGGTTGTTTGGTCTCGACATACACGTGATCGACCTCAACGCGGAGGCGACCGCCCCCGCCGTGTTCTCGGCGGCACTCCTGCTGTTCGCCGCCGTGGCTGCATTCGCGCTGCTGGACGCCTCATCAAGATTCGTCGTGGCAGGGCTGCCCACACTGTTCGCACTCCTCGCGGTGGACGAGATAGTGGGCATCCATGAGGCGCTGGACGATGCGACCGGTATCGCTTGGCAGATCCTGTACTTGCCGGTCTTCGCCTACGCCGCCGTTGCCGCGAGGACGCTGTTGCGATCGCTTCCGAACAGGGACCCGGCGCGGCACTTGTTCATCGCAGGCGTCGGAGCTTGGGTGGCGTCACAAGTCTTTGATCTGATCCAAAACCACGGGGCGGGGGAGCTCATGTATCCCGCCCTGATCGTTCCGGAGGAGTTGCTCGAGATGCTCGGTTCGGGGCTCGTGGGTCTCGCCTTGCTCGTCTTGCTGCGCGCCCGAGCTGGGAAAGGTCCCGGCGCCGGCACGCCTGACCGGGGCACTCACCGTTAGCATCGCGCGCGCTGACAGTGCTGGGGTGACAACGCCTCTGACAAGGTGAGCGACGCGCCAACCGGCGCCCTTCACTCGATCAGCGCGGGCGGCCACCACGCTTGTGCCGTCAGGCGTCGCAACGGCAAGATCATTTGCTGGGGCAATGACGACTATGCGACGGTGAGCGACGCGCCTAAACGCAATGTCCGGTCCCTCGGCCTGGGCAGCTACCACGGCTGCGGTGTCAAACGAAGCCACAAGGTCGTCTGCTGGGGCAGCGACAACGACTACGCCCACCTGGATGACGTCCCGACCGGGGCGAACTATCGCTTCGTGGGCGGCGGCTACGACTACCGCTGCGCACTCAGGTTGAGTGGGAAGGTCAAGTGCTGGGGGGTGGACGGATACGAGCCGATCAGCGACACCCCGAGCGCCACCTTTCGCGCACTTACCGTGGGCTCCGCGCACAACTGTGGGATCAAGCGCAGCCGCAGGGTCCGCTGCTGGGGCCTGGACGACGCCGGACAGGTGAGCGACACCCCGGGGGCCAGGTTTTGGCAGATCGACGCCGCCGTTTACGGCTGAGCGGACCGCGACGATCCAGCGGGCGGGCGCTCATACCCTGGCTTGCGCCATCGTCAGGTGGGTAGGCGCTTCGCATGACGGAACCCGAGGAGACACTCGACGTCCGCAAGCAGGAGCAAGTTGACTTTCTGATTCGCGCAAGCGGGCGCGACTAGGTGATGCGCGCACCGTGCCAATGCCGCATAGGATGGGGCGCATGATCACCAAACTTGATTTCGTCGGCATCCCGTCCCAGGACCCCGACCGCGCGCGGGCGTTCTACGTCGATGTTCTCGGGCTGCGGCCCGATGACAACGCCGCCTACGACGTCTGGGCGGGCGATACCTGCTTCGGCATCTGGGAGCCCGAGAAGCAGGGAATGGTGTTCGAGCCGCAGCGAAACGCACACCTAGCGCTACACGTGGAGGACGTGGCCGCAGCTAAGGCGAAGCTAGAAGCAGAGGGTGTCGAGTTCCTCGGTGACACGTTCGACACCGGGGTCTGCCACATGGCGCTTTTCCGCGACCCGGATGGCAACGATCTGATGCTTCACAATCGCTATAAGCCCTACGAGTAGAGGCTCGCCTGGCGCGGGCGCGCCTAGCGGCCGAGGCCACGAATGAGCTGACGGGCGTTCTGAGGGATGATCGCGAGCGCCTCGCGCATCTCGCCGAGCCCGGCTCGCAGCTCGGGATCGCCCGACTCCACCGGAAGCAGTGAGTCCTGAAGGGCGGCGAGCGCCTGATCCGCCTCGGTCGCCGCATTCACGCCCTCCTCGACGAATCCGCGCGCTCCCTGTGAAGACGGCCCAGGTGGCGGAAGCTCGAACGCGCCGGTACTCATCTCGTGGCGCTCGGCGAATCCGGCGTGAGCGCGCTTGCCGCGGGCGTAGCCACGCCTGGCGGGACGGAAAAGCTCGCGATCCAACCGGTCGGCCGCGCCGACGGCGAGCAGCTCGAACGCGCGGCCGAAGGCGACGACGCTGATCGCGGAGCGTTCGACGGCGCCGCCCAGCTCGTCGAGGATCTGCTGTCTGGCTTCAACTGTTGTCTGGGTCATTGTTCGAACCTCACTGCTTCGCGGGGGACCCACCACTGTTCGGCGCTGCCGTCATCGCCGCGCCGGGCGGTTGCCTGAGCGCCGCGGGATGCGTGGATCGCGGCGCCGCCCTCGACCTTCTCGAGCGCCTGCAACGCCAACTCGCGGGCCTCGGCCTTGCCGGCGCCCGCCTCGCGCAGCGCCTTGATCACACGGTTCTGATTGACGGCGAAGTTCTCCTCCGGGCCGCTGGCCCGCATCCGTGTGACGTTCGCGGGGTCGGTCACGAGCGCAACGGCTTCCTTCACATCGGGCATGTCCACAGCCTACGGTGGGCTATTCGGAACTCGACGTCGTACTCGGCGTGATCGCGGCCCCACCGCCCAACAGGACACGTCGGGTTAGCCGCGGTGCAGCTACTCGCAGGACCGCGGCTAGCCAGTAGGGGCGAGGCACGTATCGCTCGGCCTTGCCGCCGGGTCCGGCGTCGAGGATTGCGTCGGCGACCTTTTTCGGGGTGGACACCGCCCAGCGCGTGACCGCCCGGTCCACGAGCTCGCGCTGAGGGAAACCCTCCGTGGCCACGAAGCCCGGCAGGACCAGACCGACGTGGACGCCGTGCGGCTTCTCCTCGAGGTGCAGCGCGTCGGTCCATCCAGCGAGGGCGAACTTGGCCGCGGAGTAGGCGCCGGAGTTCCCGCGCGAGACGCGCCCTGCCGTGCTGGAGACGTTCACGATCGAGCTGGGGGCCGAGCTGCGCAACAGCGGCAGCAGGGATTCGGTCAGGCGCACGGTCGCGTCGAAGTTCAACTCCATGTGCTTGCGCACGTTTTCCCAGCCGGTCTCGCTGAAGCTCCCGCGCCAGGCAGCACCCGCATTGTTGACCAGCAGGTCTAGGCGGCCGTGTTGGGCAGAGACCGCTGCCTCGATGCGCTCGGGGGCGTCCGCGTCGGTGAGGTCGGCGGCGACGACCTGGGCGCCACCGATCTCCTCGGCCAGCGCCGTTAGCCGGTCCTCGCGGCGGGCGACCAGCACGAGCTCGTTCCCGGGCTCGGAGGCGAGTCGGCGGGCCGTGGCCTCGCCAATGCCGCTGGAAGCGCCGGTGATCAGGGCGATCATCAATCAGCCCCTACCGGGGGAGCGAACTCGGATTCGAAACTTGTCGCTCATCAGGCATCGAGAGTTTCGGATTCCTCGAGGTAGGTGAACGCCGGTGGCGCGATCAGGCCCGCCTCCTTCATCACTCCGGGCGTGGCGGGGTCGGCGATGAATGCGGCGATTCCCTCGCGGGTCCAATCGAAGAGGTTGAAGACGAGCGATGGGTCCTCCGCATCGCGGTAGACCGTGACGCCAGCGCATCCGTGCTTGGCGCGCAGCTCGGCGCCCTTGGTCGAAAAGGTCGCGATGTACTGGTCGAAATCCTCGACCGAGACCTGGGCGAGCACTGGTGCCATCTGGGGTGCCTCCTCGGAGTGACGAAATAGGGCGCGGCCCAAGCTACCGGTCATCCTTCGCCCCGATGCTGCTGCTTGCCTCGATCGTCGGCCTATTCGTGTTGCCGGGCCCGTGGAATGCGCTGGCCTTCTGCGCCGCTGCGGTGATCGAGATTGGGGAGCTGTACCTATGGAAAAGGTTCCTCGACCGCTACCGGGTACGCGGCGGAGCCGAGGGAATGATCGGCGAAAGAGCCGAGGTGATCGAGGCGTGCGATCCGCGTGGGCGGGTCATGGTGCGCGGCGAGATCTGGGAAGCCGTGGCCGCGGACGCCCCGCTGGAGATTGGCGCCCGCGCGAGGGTTACCGCGATCGAGGGCCTCACGGTGACGTTGGAGGCTGCGCCGCCCCGTTAACGCGAAGTGCACCATCCGCAGCCTCCAGTGGTGTACAACGGTCGTATGACGCGGGACGGATTGTGCGTGGCGTTCGCTGTGGTGGCAACATCCGCGCTTCTCGGGTCCGTGGCCGAGGCGAAGGTGGTGCGCGGGACGCCGCAGGCAGACGAGCTCGTCGGCTCGCCGCGCGCCGACACCATCACCGGCCGGCGCGGCGCCGATCGCCTGCTGGGACGGGGCGGTGCCGACCTGCTGATCGGCGGGCCGGGGAGGGACCGGATCGCCGGCCGCGGGGGCTTCGACGAGATCAAGGCTGGTCCTGGTCGCGACTTCGTGTTCGCCCGCGGACGCTCCCCGGACTTGATCGATTGCGGCCCCGGCCGCGACACGGTCTTCGTCGACGAGGTTGAGGACGGAATCTTCGACTGCGAGCGGATCGTCGAGCGCGCGGCGTGATCCGGCGCCCAGCCGATCACAGCGACCGCCGGCTCAAGGGCGAGCTGGCCGACCCCGAGGTGCTCGAGCGCGAGCTCGACAGCGACTCCGAGGGCACGCTGCGCCGCCGCGAGTTCCTCACCCGTACGGCCGCGATCGCGGGGTCAGCCACCCTGGCATCGGCGCTGCCCGCGGGCGAGCTGGTCGCCGAGGCCGCGCGCCGCCAGGCCCGCTTTCCATTGCCGGCCCCCGGTCGCATGCCGATCGACACCTTCGTAGTCCTGATGATGGAGAACCGCTCGTTCGATCATTACTTCGGTTGGCACCCGAAGGCCGACGCTCGTAACTCCGGCCTGCGCTATCCGACCCCAGGGGGCGGGAAGGCTTCGACGTATCGGCTAACCCCTGACTTTCAGGGCTGCGGGCATCCCGACCCCGACCACGGTTGGACAGGCGGGCGCTTCCAGTGGAACCGGGGGCGCAACGACCGCTTCGTGTTCGGCAACGAGGCGGGGACCGGCAGCGACGAGTTCGCGATCGGCTACTACCTCAAGCAGGACATCCCCTTCATCCCTTCGGCCGCGGACAGATACACGCTGTACGACCGCTGGTTCTGCTCGATCATGGCGTCGACCTACCCGAACCGCCACTACCAGTGGGGCGCGCAGAACGGGGGCCAGAAGTCGAATCTGTTCCCACCTCAGACCGAGGAGGCGGTGGGGTTCACCTGGGAGACGATCTTCGACCGCGCCGTGTCGCGCGGGCTCAGCGTCGGCTACTACGCGTCCGATCTCCCGTTTGCCGGGCTCTACGGCTCCCGCGGCATCGCCTGGACCCGGCCGATGCATCGCTTCTATCTCGACGCCGCCCAGGGAAACCTGCCGAACATCTGCTTCGTCGACCCGCCCTTTCGGGATGGCGGCGGCGGCGGCGGGCTCTCGGCCGACGAGCATCCGCATGGCGATATCCGCCTCGGCCAGGCGTTTATGGCGGACGTCACCAACGCCTTCGTCGAGGGCCCCCAGTACGAGCGCGGGGCGATGTTCATCAACTACGACGAGTGGGGCGGGTTCTTTGACCACGTCCCGCCGCCGTTTGTACCCGACGACCGCGCCAACAGGCGCGACATTCAGGAGGACTGGCGGCTGGCCGGCTTTCGCATCCCTGGAGTCGCGATCTCGCCATGGACACGAGGCGGGCGGGTGAGCCACATGAACGTCACCCACGAGTCGATCCTGAAACTAATCTCCTATCGCTTCCAGCTCGGTCACCTCAACAAGCGGCACCGCTATGCGAGCAACATCGGGCGCACGTTCAACTGGCGTCGGCCGAACTTCGACCCGCCCGAGCTACCCAGTTCGCAGTCGGTCGCGGCGACGCCGTGCGCACTGCAGCGGGGAGCCGAACAATTCAGTCGCCCGAAGCCCCACGACATGAACGAGCTCGAGACTTCGGGCCTGCTGGAGCGGCTGGGCTATGAGGTGCCGGACGCGACCCTGGACCGCATCTTCCGCTATCCCGACAGCGTCGCGAAGGCGCTGGATCAGGGCAACGCGGCGGGTGCCACCGGTGGCTGAACCGCTGCTAGATTCGTAGCCTCGGGCGCTTAGCTCAGTTGGGAGAGCGCCGCCTCGACAAGGCGGAGGTCACTGGTTCGAGCCCAGTAGTGCCCACTTCGTCGCGCCTTGCGCCCCGCTCGCATAGGCTCGCCCGCCGGTGATCGGCACCTACGCCACCCTCCTGATCCTGCTTGCCGCTTCGGCCCTCGTCGGCCAGGCCGTGTTCGCCGTGTGTGGACGCAGGGAGTTGAGCTGGCTCTCACCGGCGCTCGGCCTCGGCGCGCTTTCCGCGCTCGCCTGGGGTGGCGCCAGCCTTGGAGACGATTGCGGAGCCGTGGTTGCTGTCGCCGGCGCGACCGGGCTGGCGGTCGCGGTGCTCGGGGTCCTGCGTCCGGAGCTAACGCGGGAGGAGCTGTACTGCGGTGCTTTGGTCATCGGCGGCGCCGTCGTGCTCGCGTCGCTCCCGTTTCTGGTTGAGGGGCGCTTCGGGATCCTCGGGACCTCTCTGAACCCCGACATGTCGCAGCACCTGTTCGCGGCGGATCGTCTCGCGAGCGGGGGAGAGGAACGGCTGATCGACCAGGGTTACCCGCTGGGCCCGCACTCCCTGGTGGTCGCGGCGTCGGCGCTCGGCCCCACATTGATCGAGGGTTTCGGAGGCCTGACGCTGGCAATCGCGGTCGCCAGCGCCCTGGCGCCGCTAGCTTTGCTGAGTGACCTGCCCCGTGCGCGGCGGATCGGCGCGGCTCTGCTGGTGGCCTTCGCGTACATGGCGGCCTCGTACCTGATCCAGGGCGCCGTCAAGGAAACGATGCAGGCGATGCTCGTGTTGGCTTTCGCGATCTGCCTTCATGAGCTGACGAACGCCGGCGTTGGCACCTTTTCCACTCATAGCGCCCACAAAATGCCAACGCGTGGGGGGGTGCTGGCCGGGGTGCCGCTCGCGGTGGTCGCGGTGGGGGCGGTCTACGTCTACAGCTTCGCCGGACTTGCCTGGCTCATCGGGGCCGCGGGACTCACGGCGCTGCTGGCGGGACCGGCCGCGTGGCGTGCCGCGGTTGCGCCGACCGTAGCGGCGGTCGCCGTGTTCGCCGTGGCGATCGCCCCCGAAGTAAGCCGGATGGCCGATTTCGCCGAGTTTGAGACGTTCGACCCAGACGGGCCCGGACTCGGCAACCTCTTCAATCCGATTTCGCCTGTCGAAGCCCTCGGCGTCTGGCCGTCGGGTGATTTCCGGCTCGATGCGGGCGCGGGCTTTGCGCCCACGTTCGCGTTCTGGCTGGGAGGACTGCTCGCGGCCGCCGCTCTCGGTTACGGCCTTTGGTGGTGGATCTCTCGGCGCGAGCTCGCGGTGCCGGCCGCGCTGACCGTCGGCGCCGCGCTCTACGCGTACGCGGTCGTTTCGGGCACCCCGTACCAGGAGGCCAAGGCGATGGTGATCGCGTCGCCCCTGGCGATGCTGGTCGCGGTCCGCGCGACGTTCGCGCCCGAAGTCGGCCGGGCGATCGACACGTCCAGCCGCGACGACGCAAAGGGCCTGCCATCTTTGCCGGGGTTGTTGGGGGCTGCGTTCGGGTTTGCGGCCGCGGCCTGCAGCGTCCTCGCGCTCGCGAATGGGCCGGTCGGGCCTGCATCGTGGACGCCGGAGCTGATCGAGCTGCGCGAAAGCGGCGAGCTCGGCGCGGGTGGGCCCGAGGGCGACGACACGCTCGTGCTCCTCGCGCGCGACGAGCTGGCCGGCAAGCGTGGCGAGGATCTGGCGCTGTGGGAGCTTCGCGGCGGTCGCGTCTGCGCGGGCGCGATCGAGGACGAGGCCGCGAAGCGTCCGGGGATCGAGCACTACGTCTACTACCGCGACGGCGAGGTGGTGCAGACCACCACGACTGGGTCGCGGCCGGGCGCGGCAGCCGACGAGGAGGAATGCCCGTTCATCGCCGACGGTGCCCGGGCGGACCCGGGCAGCAGCTGAAGGCGCCAATAGCATCAGCGCCGATGGCCCTCAAGGTCAAACTCCCCGACGGCAAGGAGCTCGAGCTCGACGATGGCGCGAGCGGCGCTGACGCCGCCGCGGCGATCGGGCCCGGCCTCGCGCGCGCAGCACTCGCGATCAGGGTCGATGGCGAGCTGCGAGACCTCGCGGCGCCGCTCCCCGATGGGGCTGAGATCGCAATCCTCACAAACCGCGATGCCGAGGCGCTCGCACTGATTCGCCACGACGCCGCCCACGTCCTGGCGACGGCCGTCCTCGAGCTATGGCCCGAGACCAAGGTCTCGATCGGTCCCGCGATCGACGCGGGCTTCTACTACGACTTCGAGTTCGCCGACGGCTTTCGCCCGTCCGAGGAGGACCTCGCGCGCATCGAGGAAATTATGGCCGCTCACGTCAAGGCCGACGAACAGTTCGAGCGCGAGGAGGTGCCGGTCGCCGAGGCCCGCGCGCGCTTCGAGGCCGAGGGGCAGGACTACAAGGTCGAGCTGATCGACGACCTCGTCCGTGACCAGGGCGTCGAAACCGTCTCGCTGTACCGAAACGGCCCGTTCACCGATCTCTGCCTCGGCCCGCACGGGCCGTCGACCGGACGGATCAAGGTGTTCAAGCTCACCTCCACTGCGGGCGCCTACTGGCGCGGCGACGAGAGCAGGACGATGCTCTCCCGCATCTACGGCACCGCTTTCTTCGGTAAGGACGACCTGGTCGAACACGAGCGGTTGCTCGACGAGGCGCGCGAGCGCGACCACCGCAAGTTGGGCCCCCAGCTCGGCCTCTTCATGCTGCGCCCCGAGTCGCCCGGAATGCCGTTCTGGCTACCACAAGGCACGGCCCTGCTGCGGCTGATCCAGGCCGAGGTTGACGCGCAGCTGCACAAGACCGGTTACGAGGAGATCAAGACGCCACACGTAATGGACGTCGAGCTGTGGCACCGCTCGGGCCACTACGACAACTACCGCGACAACATGTACTTCAGCGAGGTCGATGGACGCCAGTTCGCGCTGAAGCCGATGAACTGTCCGGGCGCCTGCCTCGTCTTTGCCGCCGACCGCCGCTCCTACCGCGAACTGCCGCTGCGGCTCTCCGAGTACGGCCTCGTCTCAAGACACGAGCGCGAGGGCGTGTTGCACGGCCTGCTTCGCGTCCGGGCGTTCACCCAGGACGACGCTCACGTTTATTGCATGCCCGAGCAGATCGAGGCCGAGGTCAACAGCATCTGCGCCTCGATCGACGAGCTGTACTCCCGGTTCGGGTTCGGGCAGGTAGCGGTGGAGCTCTCCACCCAGCCCGACAAGGCCCTGGGCAGCGACGAGCAGTGGCGCCAGGCCGAGGCGGCCCTCGAGGGCGCCCTTGCCAGCCAGGGCCGTGAGTTCCAGCTGAATCCCGGCGACGGCGCCTTCTATGGCCCGAAGATCGACTTCCACGTCACCGATGCACTCGGCCGCTCCTGGCAGCTCGGTACCTGCCAGCTCGATTTTCAGATGCCCGAGCGCTTCGAGCTCACCTACCAGGGCGACGACAACTCAGACCACCGCCCGGTGCTGATTCACCGCGCCCTGCTGGGGTCGATGGAGCGTTTCGCGGGAATCCTGATCGAGCATCACGGAGGGCGTTTTCCCGCCTGGCTCGCGCCGACCCAGGTCGGGATCCTGCCCGTCGCGGACCGCCACATTGACCCCGCGCTGCAGGTCGAAAGGGAGCTCGAGGCGGGCGGCCTGCGCGTGCGGGTGGACGAGCGCGCTGAGTCCGTCGGCCGCAAGATCCGGGACGCCGAGATGGCGAAGCTGCCATTCATGGTCGTCCTCGGTGACAAGGAGGTCGATTCGGGAACGCTCGCGGTGCGGTCCCATGACGACGGCGACCTGGGTGCGATGGACGCGGCGGCCCTTGTGGCTGCGATCTCCGTCGACGCTTAGGCCCTAGGGCACCAGCGCTCGGCGCTTGAAGAAGACGTCGCCGCTCATCGGGGCGACGCGGAAGCGCTTGGCGCGCTTGCCGGCGAGATTGAACCGCGGGCGGGGGAAGCGGATCCGCCGAGGCCTGGTGTCTGGCGGGTTGGTGACCGCGATCGCGTTTGAGAACCTGCGCTGCCACAGACCCCGGTGAAGCCTTCTCTTGCCGCGCGCCCTGCCCGGATCGGTTTTCCAGCCCTTCCAGAACCCTTGCGAGCCGCCGACCTGCGGAGGATCGGCTCGGTAACTGGCCGCGATTGTGTCGTTGCGGGAGCGGCTGAGCAGGTGACTCGCCACTTCGTAGGCGGCGGCCGCCGTGCTGGAGATATACGGCTCGAGCACCACAGACCTTCCCTGAGCATGAATCCAGTCCACGTGGCGCAGAAACGTGGAGTAGCCGTAGGTGCCCCCGTCGCTGGTCAGGCCGGCGTCGTTGAAGCCTCGCTCCAGCTCGATCACGTCCGCCGCCGCGACCTGCCGTTTGACCTCCGGATCCGAATGGGGCAGCCACCAAAGCGGGTTGTGAGTGATTTGCACATCCGGGAACGCGGCGCGAATCTCCTCGACGAACTCGACCATATAGAGCTGCCAGTTCTGGTCGGTCATCGGGCCACCGGTTCGCGGGTCGATCGGCCGAACGGTCTCGCCGCTGCCATTCGAGGCGCGTAGTTCCAGGTTCACGTCATCGACGAAGATCCCCTTGTATCCCTGGCCGGCCGGATCGTGCGTTGCCGAGTAGCCGAAGTTCTCCCGGGCCTGATCGATCCAGTAGGCCCGCCACTCGGGATTTCCGAAGTCCGCGGCGTACTGGGGGCAAGTCCCGCCGGCGCAGTCGTACGGAATGTAGAGAGGTCGCCCCTGTTCGTCGCGCAGAACCCAGTTCGGGCGCTGGCGCAGCACGGTGCGATCAGGGAGACCGTCGCCCCGCTCTTCGCTGTAGATCGCGTATGCGTCCTTGTAGAACTCGGTGGGAGGTGGCGACCATTCGAGCGCGTTGTGGTCGAAGTAGGGCGCGTACCCCCGCATCTGGTCGTACCTGGATCGGATCCAGTTCTGTACCGACTCCGGCGGGTCCGTGATGAACGGGTCGAACGACGAGGTCGCGTTGCGAAGTAGCTTGACGTCCTCGCCCGAGGCGACGGTCGGGGCGGACAGGACGACACAGGCGGTGAACAGCCCGTAGGCGATGGTGCGACGGAGCAAGAAGGCAGCTCGATTTCGTGTCCCCGGCACGACGGTCCGACCTCCTGCCGATCCCCTCGCGACTCAACTGAGCGCTTCCGTGCGCCCAGTTGGTATACCGCAAACCGGGGAGGGCATACCGCAGTTCAGGTAGGCGAACTCACCTAGAGTTGGCTGAACCTTCGAGATCCGCCTACCACAACTTGAGGATTGGGTGTCGGCGCCCGCCGATCGCGCTCCTGAGCCGCGCTCTATACTCCACGCCAGTGACCCGAACCGACCGCCTAGCTTGACGCTCACCGCACTTCCTTCCTAGTGCCGGTTCCGAGGCGTTTTGACCGGCGGATGCCGGAGCGTGACCGCACTCGAGTCAACGAGCGCATCGGTGTGCGCGAGGTCCGCTTGGTCGACGAGGACGGCAAGCAGATCGGCGTGATCGCGACCGACAAGGCGCTTGCGATGGCGCAGGAGCGCGACCTCGACCTGGTCGAGGTCGCCCCGGACTCGCGCCCGCCTGTCGCCCGCCTTCTCGACTACTCGAAGTACAAGTACGAGCAGGAGCAGAAGGCCAAGCAGGCCCGCAAGCACCAGCAGCAGATCAACGTCCGCGAGATCAAGCTCCGGCCGAAGATCGCCGACCACGACTACGCCACCAAGAAGGGTCACGTGCTTCGTTTTCTGACCGGTGGCGACAAGGTCAAGGTGACGATCATGTTCCGGGGCCGCGAGCAGGCCCACCCAGAGCGTGGGCGGATGTTGCTCCAGCGTCTCTATGACGACCTCGACGGCATGGCTGTGATCGAGCAGAACCCACTTCAGGAAGGCCGCAACATGCACATGCTGGTCGCGCCTTCCAAGGAGGCGCTGAAGGCGAAGGACGCTGACGCTGAGGAGACCTCCGCCGAATCCGAAGCACCGGAAGCCGACGCGGCCGAGGCCGAAGCACCGGAATCCGAAGCACGGGAAGCCGACGCGGCCGAATCCGAAGCGCCCGAATCCGAAGCGCCCGAAGCCGCCGCCGGCTAGCCGGAGCGACAGGTGGAGCCGCAGATCCCTGTCTTCGACGTGCGCGTCGGACAGGAGGAGATGGACGCCGTCGCTGCAACGCTGCGAGCGGGACAGCTGGGTGCCGGCCCGGAAACCGAGGCGTTCGAGCGCGAGTTCGCCGAACACCTGGGCGTCGAGCATGTGCTGGCCCTCTCGAGTTGCACCGCCGCGCTACACGTGGCCTGCATCGCCGCGGGCGTCGAGCCCGGCGACGAGGTGATCGTGCCCTCGCTCACGTTCGTCGCCACGGCGAACGCGGTCCGCTACTGCGGCGCCACACCCGTTTTCGCCGACCTCGTGGGCGTTGACCACGATCTCAACATCGACGTCGAGCACGTCGAGTCGCTCATCACCGACCGCACCAGGGCTGTGATCCCCGTGCACTGGGCGGGCTATCCGGTCGAGATCGAGCGCCTGGTGGACATCTGCACAGCGCGGGGCGTGGCCGTGATCGAGGACACCGCCCACGCGCCTTGGGCGCATTCAGGTGGCCGGCCGCTCGGCACGTTCGGCATCGCGGGCTGTTTTTCGTTCTTCCCGAACAAGGTGCTCGGGGTGGGAGAAGGCGGAGCGCTGTGCACGAGTTCCGACGAGTTGGCCGAGCGGGTGCGCCGTCTCCGCTCGCACGGCATCAGCACGGCGACCGATCGCAGTCGTGGCGGCGCCCTCGGCTACGACGTCGTCGAGGTCGGCTTCAACTATCGCTTCGACGACCTGCGGGCGGCGCTGATCCGTCCCCGGTTCGCCCGCCTGGGTAGCGAGATCGGCCGCCGCCGGCAGCTCATCGAGCGCTACCGAGAGCTGTTCCACGATGACAAGGAGATCCAGGTGGCCTATCGCGGTCAAGATGTGAGTCGATCCTCCTGTTATTTGATGGGCGTCCTCATCGATCCGACGATTCGCTCGGCCGTGCGCGTACGACTTCGTGACAAGCACGGGGTGCAGACCACCGTCTACCCGCCGACCCATGCCTTGGGTGGTTACGTCCGTGAGTTCGGCGAGGTTTCGCTGCCGCGAACCGAGGAGGCCGCCCGGCGGCTTTTTTCGATCCCACTCTTTCCGCACCTCACCGACGCGCAGCAGGAGCGCGTGGTCGAGGCGGTTCGGGAGTCCGTGGCCTACGAAGCGGGCGCCGCACCGTGACCGACTGGAAGGTCCCGCTCACGTCAATCACGCTGCCCGAATCCGATGTGGAGGCGGTGATGGAGACGCTTCGTTCCGGCTGGCTGACGATGGGGCCACGCACTCAGGAGCTTGAGGAGGTTTTCAAGGCGGAGGTTGGCGCCGAGCACGCGGTCGCCGTCTCAAGCGCCGCCGCGGCGCTTCATTTGGCCTGCCTGGCGGCTGGCGTCGGTTCAGGCGACGAGGTGATCGTGCCGGCGCTCGCGTTTGTCGCCAGCGCTCACGCGCCGCGCATCGCCGGCGGCAAGGTCGTGTTCTGCGACTGTGTCTCGGCTGTCGAGCCGCTGATGGATCCCGCCGATGTCGAGCGCCGGATCACCGACCGCACCAAGGCCGTGATCGCAGTCCACAGGTTCGGCTATCCGGCCGACATCGACGCTCTGCAGTCGCTTTGCGACGAGCACGGTCTCGCGCTGATCGAGGACTGCGCGGAGGCCGATGGCGGCTCGCTTCGAGACGGCTCACCCGCGGGATGTCGCGGGCTCCTCGGGTGCTTCTCCTTCCTCTCGAAGACCCCGTTGGGTGTGGGCGAGGGCGGGATCGTCGTCAGCGACGACGACGAGGCCGCCACGAAGGTGCGTTCGCTGCGCTCGCACGCTATGACGTCGGTTACGTGGGACCGCCACCGCGGCCACGCCGAGACCTACGACGTGACCGACCTCGGGTTCAACTATCGCCTGGACGAACCCCGGGCCAGCCTGGCGCTGGCGCGCCTTGGGCGGCTCGATCAGTCGATCGCGCACCTGCGTCAGCTGGCGGGCGCCTACCGCGAAGGCATCGCCTCGGTCGACGGGGTCGAGGTGCCGTTCAGCGACGAGCTGGTCGCGCTCTCAGGTCACTTCGCCTTCCCGGTGCTCCTCGCCGACGGGAGGACCCGCGATGCGGTGCGCGAGGCGATGCACGCCGCCCGGGTCCAGACCACGTTCTACCCGGCGCTGACCCAGCTCAGCGAATACCACCAGCCCGATCGGCCGCTGCCCGTAGCCGAGGAATTCGCCGCGCGCCACCTGGCGATGCCGCTCTCGACGGGCCTGTACATCGACGGGGTCGACACCGCGGTCGAGGCGCTCGCGTCCGCGGTGGCCCTGGCGGATTGACATGATGCCGCCCGGCCCCTAGGCTCTCCGATGTCCAATCCGGGCTCGCGCCCGCAAGCAAGGGGTTTAAAGATGCAGGGGAAGAAGATCGTGGCCGTGGTCGCTGCGCTGGCGGTGGCTATTTTCGTCAGCGGATGCGTGTCCTTCGGTGGAGTCCAGTTCAGCAAGTACAAGCTGCGGCCGGGGCCGGCGAACAAGAGCGTCACGACGGCGACCGTGACGGCCAGCAGCTCGATGAACGCAGCCCAGAAGGAGTCGTTCAATCTTCCCAAGCGGGACTACCCGTTCTTTCTCGTTTCTTCGTCGGGGCACGACTACCGGTTCCTGGGGCGACGCAAGTTCGACATCAAGGGACAGTTCGGGCCCAGGGGAGGGCGGAACCTGGTTCGCGACAACGCGCTCCGGGCGGCGGCCGATGACGGCGGTCTCTGCGAAAACGCTGCCGACGATCTCAGCGACTGGACGGTTTACCGCACCGCCCAGAAGATCAACGACCGCAACATGCCCGGCAAGGTCGTTCGCTCGAGACTCAGAATCAAGCAGACCGAGGTCGCAGAGTTCCCGGGCGACGGCGTGGAGATCTTCATGGGCACCTGGTGGGACGCCGACAACAACGGGGCACCGAATCTTGATGCCGACTTGATTGGTTGCTCGGGCGGGGGGTACCACGCCCTGGCGGGCAAGGCGACCAACAATCCGAACCCCCGACAAGCACGCGCGGCCGCGCGGCAGCGCTAGGAGCTAGCGAATGCCAGATCGCCGCCGCCGTGGCCACGGCGGATGTTAGTTGCAAACATCCATGCGGCGCGGTAGCGTTCCAACCCGTTTCGGGGGACTACCGGGGCGATAAAAAAACCTACGGGAGGGAAATAACCCCATGAGGTACTCAAAGGGCGCCGCGGCTGCGGCGATGGTGGCTGGGCTGGCGCTGGTATTCGCGGGTTGCTTCGGCTTCAACGGCATCAAGTTCAGCAAGACGAGCCTGAAGCCCGGTAACGCGAAGAAGAGCGTTTCGAAGGTTGCTGTCGACGTGATTCCGCGCGGCGGCGATCGCGACAACGCGAAGTTCTTCCTGCTTGTCGGCCTGCCCAACGGGGCCACCGACGGCGACACGAGCGACGATGCACTCAGGGTGAGGGCAGCGAAGTTCACCAAGGGCCCGTTCACGAACCGCAACAAGCGTCTGCGTTCCAACGCCGCCCTTCGTAACGAGATCCTCGCCGAGGGTGACTGCGGCCGCGAGTCTGTGGAGTCGACGAACTTCGCGTACAGGGCGTTCCTCAGCGACCAACGCATCTCCAGCGCGGGGAGGCGCTCCAAGCGAGGCGTCGTCAAGTTCAGCCTGAAGCAGATCCGCAACAGCGGTGACATCCAGCCGGCGAACCTGGATGTGCGCACCGGGTTCTGGGACGACGACGGCGACGGTATCCCTGAAGCGGGCGGCTTGGACCCCGAGGTCAACTGCACAGGTGGCGCGCACGCGAACCTCAGATTGAAGGTCGGTTCCAACCCCCGGCAAGTGTCGCGCGCGGACCTGCGCGCAGCGGCCGGCGAGTAGCGCCAGCCGAAATCGCAGCGAGTTGCGCCCCGGGCCAGCGAGGTGACCGGCCCGGGGCGCTCTGCTGCCAGAACGCAGGCCGCCGCACGGCACAGGTGCCGCTTCCCGGGGAAATTTAGTGCCTGCACGCGGGGACGGTCTGCTTCAATAGGCCGTCGCTGATGCCAAAGATGAAGACCCATTCGGGCGCGAAGAAGCGCTTTCGCAAGACGGCCACGGGTAAGCTCCGCGGCCGGCGCGCGTACTCCAGCCACATCCTCGAGAAGAAGTCGCCAAAGCGTAAGCGCCGGATGGCTAAGCCAGTTGATATCTCCGACGCTGACGCGCCGCGGGTACGTGAGCTGCTCGGAGGCAAGCGCTAATGCCGCGGGCGACGAACGCCGTCGCGCGCAAGCGGCGGCGCAAGAAGACGCTGGATCAGGCGAAGGGGTACTACGGGCGCAAGCACTCCTCGTACCGGTTCGCGAACGAGCAGCTCATGCGCTCCGGGAACTACGCGTTCCGCGACCGGCGTGCCCGCAAGCGCGACTTCAGACGGCTCTGGATCACGAGGATCAACGCCGCCGCACGGCGGGAGGGTATGAGCTACTCGGACCTCGTTCACGGCTTGAAGCTGGCCGAGGTCGAGGTCAACCGCAAGATGCTTGCCGACATCGCCGTCAACGACGCCGATGCGTTTCGCCGATTCACCGAGATAGCCCGGGAGGCCGCGGCGGCCTGACCCCAATCCTGGAAGCCGCCGAGACTCTCACCGGGCGCCCAGCGGGCGCCTTTTTTTGTTCCTCGACGACCCTGACGCCAACGAGACTTAGAAGCCGATGATCACCAGCAAGGACAACGAGAAACTGAAGCTGATTCGCCGGCTCGCCGCGGCGAAGCACCGCGAGCGCGAGGGCTTGTTCGTGACCGAGGGCGAGGATCTGCTGGCGGCTGGCCGGTTCGCCGGGGCGGAGCCTGCACTGCTGCTCAGTGCCGACGGTGCTTGTCCCGAGGGCGAGCAGGTCGAGCGCAAGCTGCTGGACGGCGTATCTGCGCTTGGATCGGGATCACGGGTGATCGCGGCCTGGCCTCTGCGGTGGGCCGAGGCTGCCGCGGGACCGCTCTGCGTCTACCTGCACGGGGTTGGCGATCCTGGAAATGTCGGTTCGGTGATCCGGTCGGTGGATGCGCTTGTGGGCGGGTCGGTGGCGCTCGGTCCCGGCTCGGCCGACCCGTTTTCGGCGAAGGCGGTGCGGGCGAGCATGGGCTCGATCTTCAGCACGTCGATCGTACGCTGCGCATTCGAGCAGACGCCGTCCCCGCGTGTGGCGCTGGTGGCGCACGGGGGTGAGGCGGTTACCGCGCTGGGTCTGCCGGTAACCCTGTGTCTCGGCGCGGAGCGGAAGGGGTTGCCGGCCGAGATCGAGTCGGTCTGCGATTCGCGTTGGACGATCCCGCTGCGCGACACGGCGGTCGAGTCGCTCAACGTAGCCGCTGCGGCTGCGATCGCATGCGAGCGGATATCGTCGGCCGCTGGCGAATCGGGGACCTTGTGAGCAGCATCAACGACAGGATTACGGAGCTGCGCGAGCAGGCCGAGGCTGCGATCGCCGCGGCAGCGGATCCCGCTGCGCTCGAGGACCTCCGGGTCGCGTACCTGGGGCGGAAGTCCGAGCTGACCTCGATCCTGCGCGGCATCGCCGATCTACCCGCGGAGGAGCGGAGGCTCGTGGGCGCCTCGGCCAACCATGCCCGCCAGGCGCTCGAGGCCAGGCTCGCCTCAAGCAAGGACGAGCTCGACGCCGCCGCGCTCTCAGTCCGTCTGGCTGGCGACACGATCGACGTGACGCTCCCCGGCGACCGGCCGCTTCGTACCGGGCACCTGCACCTCATCACACAGACCCGTCGTGAGATCGAGGACATCTTCATCGGTCTGGGCTACACGGTTCTCGACGGCCCCGAGATCGAGCACGACTTCTACAACTTCACCGCGCTCAATCATCCGCCTGGGCACCCGGCCCGGATGGTGCAGGACACCTTTTACGTGGATCCAGCAAGTCTGCCCGCCAGCACCGTCAACGTGGACGGGTTGCCACCGGGGCCACAGGACGTGCTGCTTCGCACCCACACGTCGCCCAACCAGGTTCGCGCCATGGAGTCCAGCGACCCGCCGCTGTTCGTAATCGTCCCGGGGACCGTCTATCGCCGCGACACGATGGACGCGACGCACCTGCCGATGTTTTCCCAGGTCGAGGGCCTCGCGGTCGCGGAGGGCATCACCCTCGCGGATCTCGCGGGGACGCTCCAGGAAGTAGCGCGCGCGCTGTTCGGAGCCGAGCGCGAGACTCGGCTGAAGCCGGACTACTTCCCATTCACCGAGCCGAGCGTGCAGGTGGACGTCTCCTGCTTTCGCTGCGAGGGCACGGGCAAGCTCCCGAGCGGGGAGCGCGACGGTGTCTGCAAGGGAACCGGGTGGATCGAGATCCTGGGCGCCGGGATGGTCGACCCCAACGTGTTCGGTTTCGTCGGGCGCGACGCATACGACCCGGCGTCCACCCAGGGCTTCGCCTTCGGCCTGGGGATCGAGCGGATCGCCTTCCTCAAGCATGGCGTGCCCGACCTTCGCGTCTTCTATGAGAACGACGTCCGCTTCCTGGAGCAATTCCCGTCGTGAAGATTCCCCTCAGCTGGTTGAAGGAGTACTGCGATCCCGGCCTCGGTGTCCGGGAGATTGCCGATCTGCTCTCGATGCGCGCCGTCGACGTCGAGCGGGTGTCGACCGTCGGCCCGCCCAGCGCCGACGGGTTCGTCCTTGGCAAGGTCCTCGCGGCCGAGAAGCACCCAAATGCGGACAGACTGCGCGTCTGCAGCGTTGACGTGGGCGAGGGCGAGCGCACGATCGTGTGCGGCGCCCCGAACGTGGACGAGGGTCAGACGGTGGCGGTCGCGCTGCCCGGCGCGGTTATGCCGGATGGGCAGAAGCTCGGCAAGGCGAAGCTGCGAGGGGTCGAGTCCGCCGGGATGATCTTGGCCGAAGACGAGCTCGGCATCGGAGATGATCACGACGGGATTATGGTCCTGGGCGACCTCGACCTCGACCCGGGCACCTCGCTCGCCGAGCTCTATGCGGTCTCAGAGAAGGTGCTCGAGTTGGATCTCAACCCGAACCGAAGTGACTGCCTGGGCGTCTACGGCGTCGCTCGTGAGTTGCACGCGATCACCGGCGCGGCCCTGGCGCCGCCGCCGTGGGAGACCGACGCTGAGGCGACCGGGAGTGACTCGGTCGGCGACCTCGCTTCGGTGCGGGTGGACGCGCCCGATCTGTGCACGCGGTTCTCGGTTCGCGCCTTCGAAGACGTCTCGATGGGGCCATCGCCGCTGTGGTTGCGGGCTCGCCTTGCCGCTGCCGGTCAGCGGGCGATCTCGAGCGTCGTCGATGTGACCAACTACGTGATGCTCCTGACGGCGCAGCCGCTACACGCATTCGACCTCGACCGTGTGCCTGGCGGGGAGCTGATCGTTCGTCGCGCCGGTGACGGCGAGACCATGATCACCCTGGACGGCGTCGAGCGCCGTTTCGACGCGGACACCGTTCTCGTCTGCGACCGCGAGCAACCCTCCGGCATCGCGGGCATCATGGGGGGGCAGATCTCTGAGGTTTCCGGCCAGACGACCCGCGTGCTGTTGGAGGCCGCAACATGGAGCGGGGACAACATCCTGCGCACCTCGAATCTGCTCGGCCTGCGCTCCGAGGCGTCGGCCCGGTTCGAAAAACAGCTGCACCCCGAACTCGCGCTGCGCGCGCAGCGGGTTGCCTCGAAGCTGATCTGCGAGCTCGCCGGTGCGCGCCTGGTGCCTGGGACCGTCGACGTGGCGGTCGAGCCACCGGCACCCCACGTGATTGCACTACGCGGCGCCCGCGTTGAGGGCCTGCTCGGCACTCCGATCGATCACGACGCGGCGGCCGGGCACCTCACCCGGCTTGGGTTCGAGGTTGAACGGGACGGCACGCAGGACCTGCGCGTGAGGATCACGCCCGAGCGGCACTTCGATGTCGACCGAGAGGTGGACCTGATCGAAGAAGTAGCGCGGCTTCATGGCCTCGACCGGCTCCCACGCACCCTTCCCGCGCACGGTGAGCGCCGTGGCGGGCTCGACTTCGCGCAGCGGCTGCGCCGCCGTATTGAAGACGCGATGGCCGCGCTCGGCTTCGACCAGGCGATCACCCAGAGTCAGGTCGCCCCGGAGTTGGTCCGTCGGCTGCGGCTGCCCGAGGGAGATCCTCGTCGCGACCCAATTCGCCTCTCGAACCCCCTGAACGAGGAGTCCTCGGCAATGCGGACGTTGCTCGTGGGCGGGCTGCTCGAGGCGGCAGGCCACAACCTTGCCCGCGGCGTCGGTTCGGTCGCCCTGTTCGAGTCCGGCCGCGTATTCCTGGCCGAAGAGCCATCCAGCGACGGGGGGGCCGACGCCGGGGCATTCTCCGGCTCGCGGCCGGCACCCGCAGGCGAGCCGTACCGGGTCGCCGCCCTGCTGGTCGGATCGCTGTCTCCCGAGGGCTGGCGCAGCACCCGCGGCGGCGGTGACTTCTACGAGCTGAAGGGCGTAGTCGAGGCGCTGTGCGGACGGCTGGGCTGCGCGCCTGAATTCAGGCTCGCTGAGGAGCCGTTCCTCAGTCCGGGCCGCGCCGCTGAGGTTCGCATCGGCGGTATTCGCGCTGGCTGGATCGGCGAGCTGCATCCGTCACTCGCCGCCGACTGGGATCTCCCGGGCGGCGTCGCGTTCGAGCTCGACGTGGCGCCGCTGGTCGCGGCGGCTCCGGCAGAGGTTCTCTATCAGGACGTCACTACCCACCCCGCGCTGTTCCAGGACCTCGCGGTGGTCGTACCTGAGGAGGTCACCGCGGAAGCGGTGAGCCAGGCGATCGCCGCGGCGGGTGGGGAGCTGTTGCGCTCGGTTTCGATCTTCGACCTCTACCGCGGCGATCAGGTGAGCCCGGGTCACAAGAGTTTGGCGCTGCGACTCGCATACCGGGCCGACGAGCGCACCCTGACCGATGCCGAGGTGGCGCCGCTGCGAGACACGATCCGTGAAGCGGTAGGCACGCTCGGGGGGCAGCTTCGTGAGTGAGCCACGCGTGATCGTCGCCGGTGCAACCGGCTTTGCGGGTGCGCTCGCGGCACGGCTTGTCTGGCGTCATCCCGGGCTGGAGTTGGCCGCGGTCACCTCGCGCTCCGATGCGGGGCGTCGACTCGACGACCTCTACCCGCGACACGCGGTACCGCTCGAGCTGACGGAGATCGACGTGGGCGCCCTCGATCGGGTGGACGCAGCAATCGTCGCCTACCCGCACGGGGCCTCCGCGCCGCTCGTCGCAGCCCTGCTCGACCGCGAAATCAAGGTGGTCGATCTCTCCGCTGACTTCCGTTTGAGCGATCCTCACGAGTACGAGTCCTGGTACGGGCAGCACGGCGCAGCCGGGCTTTTCGGCAGCGCCGTCTATGGCCTAACCGAGCTTGCTCGCGACAAGGTGCGCGACGCTGTCTTGGTTGCCAACCCCGGTTGCTATCCGACGACGGCGCTGCTCGCGCTCGCACCGCTCGCCCGAGCGGGGCTCATCGGTGACGTCGTCGTCGATGCCAAATCGGGCGTCTCCGGCGCTGGCCGGGGCGGAGGGGAGGCGCTCCAGTTCACCAATGTCGCCGAGAATTTCAAGCCCTACAGGGTCGAGGGCCATCGCCACCGCCCCGAGCTGGCCGAGCAGCTTGCAGTGCTGGGTGCGACCGGGGGGCTGACATTCACCCCGCACCTGCTACCGCTCGACCAAGGACTACTGGCGAGCTGCTACGTCACCCCGACTCGTTCGGCGGGTGCGGAAGAGGTGGCGGGCCTCTTTCACGACGCGTATGACGACGAGGCATTCGTCGAAGTGACGGCTGAACCACCCGGCGTTGCCGACGTGCGCGAGACCAACTGCTGCCGTATCCACGCCACTGTGGACGGAGAATCGGCGCGGATCATGGTCTTCGCAGCGCTCGACAACCTTTGGAAGGGCGCTGCGGGGCAGGCCGTCCAGAACCTGAATCTGATGCTCGGTATCGAAGAAACCGCGGGGCTTCAGTGAGCGCCGGCTTCTTTCGCTCTCGCTGGGTCAAAGCGCCGGACGGAATCCAGGAGCGCAATCCGGCGCTGCTTCCGCCCGGCTTCCGGGCGGGCGCTACCCACTGCGGGTTGAAGGGCGGCGGTCAAACTGACGTCGGCCTGCTCGTCTGCGGCGGGGTTTCGTCGGCGATTCTGCTCACGCGCAACGCCGCCGCCGCGGCGCCGGTGCGCCTCTGCCGGTCGGAATGCGAGCACGGTGACATACGTGGCGTTGTCGTCAACTCCGGCAACGCGAACGCCGCGACCGGTGAGCAGGGGATGGCGGACGCTCGCGCGATGCAGGCCGTTGCAGCAGAAGCGCTGCGGCTCGAGCCGCGCCAGGTGGCCGTCGCCGAGACGGGCGTGATCGGGGTTCCGCTGGCCATCGACGCGGTCCTTGAGGGCATCGGCACCGCGGGGAATCGGTTGGCGGCTGAAGGCGGCGAGGAGTTCTGTCGAGCGATCATGACCACCGACCAGGGCCCGAAGCAGTGCACGCTGCAGGCGGGCGGGGTGACGATCTCCGCCCAGGCGAAGGGCGCAGGGATGATCGAACCGGGCTTCGCGACCATGCTCTGTTTCGTGCAGACCGACGCGGAGATCGCAGAGCCCGAAGCAGCGCTTCGCGGCGCCGTGGCCGGCTCGTTCGAGCGCATTACCGTCGATGGCCAGATGAGCACGAACGACACGGTCGTACTCCAAGCGACGGGCACGGCGGGCGTCCCACTTCCGGACGGTCTGCTCGACGCGGTGCTGTTGCAGCTGGCGCTGGAGATCGTGGCCGACGGCGAGGGCGCCGAGCGCGTCGCCAGGGTGGAGGCGCGCGGGGCGGCGAGCGCCGAGGAGGCCGAGCGCGTTGCCCGCGCGATCGCGAACTCGCCGCTGGTGAAGACGGCGCTGGCGGGCCGCGACGCGAACTGGGGTCGGATCGCGCAGGCGGCAGGCATGGCGCTCGCCGGCGAGGAGCTTGACGAGCCGGGTCCGCACTCGATCGACTTTTCAGAATTGGGCGAGGACGTGACCGAGGCGGAAATCGCGATCTCGCTCGGTCGCGGCGATGCGACCGCCCACGTCTACTTCTCGGACCTCACCCATGAATACATCCGCATCAACGCCGAGTACACGACGTGACGCCTGAGAGAAGGACATCCGAGGGAGTCGCGTCGGTCGAAACGCTGCTCGAGGCACTGCCGTATATCCGCGAGTTCCACGGCCGCACCGTGGTGATCAAGTACGGCGGCGCTGCGATGCGTGAGGAGGCGCTCAAGGACGCGTTCGCGACCGACGTGGTGCTGTTGAAGTACGTGGGGCTGAACCCGATCGTCGTCCACGGCGGCGGGCCGGCAATCACCGAGCACATGGAGCGCTTGGGCATGAAGTCGCGCTTCGTCGACGGCCTGCGCGTCTCCGACCCCGAGACGGTTGAGGTCGCACGCATGGTTCTGCTGGGCAAGGTGAACTCGGACATCGTGCATCGGATCAACAACAGCGGCCAGCCGGCGGTGGGGCTCTCCGGCGAGGACGGGCGCCTGTTCCACGTCAAGCCTGTCTCGAACGCGGAGGCCGTCGGCGACGTGGGGGAGATCGAGCGCGTGGACGTTGACGTTCTCAACCACATCGCCGCCGACTACGTTCCCGTAATCGCAACGGCCGCGACCGACACGGCCGGCCGCTCCTACAACGTCAACGCCGACGAGGCCGCCGGCAAGGTTGCCGCCGCCATGCGAGCCCACAAGGCCGTTTTCCTCACCGACGTGGCGGGCTGGCTTGACGACCCCAGCGAAGAGACCTCGCTGATTTCGCGGGCGAGCGTGGACGAGGTCGAACGGGCTCTCAGCAACGTAGAGGGCGGCATGCGCCCCAAGCTGCTGGCCTGCGTCGAAGCGCTGCGCGGCGGCGTCGGTTCGGCCCACATCATCGACGGCCGCAGGCCACACTCGCTCCTGCTGGAGCTCTTCACGGATGAGGGCATCGGCACGATGTTCACCCCGTGAGCGCCACCCCGGCCGAGCTGCAAGCGCTCGACGCGCTCCACACGATGCCCACATACGCGCGGGCGGGCGTGGAATTCGTGCGCGGCGAGGGCGTGCGAATGTGGGACTCGGCGGGCGAGGAGTACCTCGACTTCTTCGCCGGCCTCTCGGTCCACAACGCCGGCCACTGCCACCCCGATATCGTCGCCGCGATCCAGGCGCAGGTGGCCACCTTCGCAGGATCCTCGAACCTCTATCTCAGCGAACCCGCACAGCGGTTGGCGGCGGGGCTCAGCGAAAGCTCGCTCGGCGGCAAGGCGTTCCTCTGCAACTCGGGAGCCGAGGCCGCTGAGTGCGCGATCAAGTTGGTGCGAAAGCACGCCCGGTCGCGAGGATTGGTCTATCCCGAGATCGTCTCGCTCGACGGCGGCTTTCACGGCCGCACGCTGGGCGCGCTGGCGGCGACGCCGAAGCTGGCCGACGATTCGCGCTTTGGCCCGCTGCCGCGCGGGTTTGTGTCGGTCGCCCGCGACGACCCGATCGCCCTGCGCGAGACCGTGCGCGAGCAGACCGCGGCCGTGATGATCGAGCCGATCCAGGGCGAGGCGGGGGTCTTCCCGATTGCCGGTGAAGTGCTGGCGGCGGCTCGCGACGCATGCGACGCGACCGGCGCGCTACTCGTCTTCGACGAGGTGCAGACCGGTATGGGCAGGACGGGCAGCCTATGGGCGCACGAGCAGCTTGCGGTCAAACCCGACGTGATGACCGCCGGCAAGGCGCTCGGTGGCGGCATGCCGGTCGGCGCGGTCGTCACCACCCCCGAGCTCGGCGACGTGTTCGAGCCCGGCGATCATGGTTCGACCTTTGCCGGCGGCCCGGTGACGGCAGCCGCCGCTCTGGCGGCGCTGGACGTGCTGAGCCAGCCGGAGCTGCTGGAGGGCGTTCGCGAACGCGGCGAGCGGCTGCGCGTCGGCCTCGAGCGCAGCGATGCCGTCGCCGAGGTGCGCGCTCGCGGCCTGATGGTGGGCCTGACGCTTGCTGGTGAGGCCGACGCACCCAGCGTGCGAGATCGCTGCCTCGCGAGCGGCCTCGTTCTGAACTGCCCGGGCCCGAAGATGCTGCGCCTGTTGCCGCCGTTGGTGATTAGCGACGCCGAGGTGGACGAGGGGCTCGGGATCCTCATCGAGGCTCTGGCTTAGGCGCGCGGCGCAGCAGCACGCAGCTCTCGCGCCAGCGCAGGCGCGACGTACGGCGCCGGATCTGCTCCACGGCGCCGGGGAGAGGTATCCACCGGCCACCACGTGTCCTGATCCACGATGCCCTCGTAGCGATGCCCTTGTAGTAGATCGGCCCGACGATCTCGATGGACGCCTCATGCTCAGGCACCAGCGCGGGATTGGCTTCCCGAAACAGAGCCACCAGATCCGAAGGTGCCACGCGCAGGCCGTTGTCGCGCGGGTCAACCGTGCGACGGTACGAATGCGGTGACACGGCTAGCACCGCACCGTCGGGACGAACGAGCCCAGCCACCGCGGCCACGGCTCTCTGCGGGTCGGCGACGTGGATCAGTAGGTCGTTGCACAAGACGAGGTCGAAGGAGCCGAGCTCCCGTGCTAGCGCGGCGGGCGGATTCGCATCGAGGTCGAACACGTGATCAACGCCTACGTCGTGCTTCGCGTCCACATGGGTAATCGCGGCGCCACGATCGCGCAGGGGGGCCAGGATTTGCCGCTCGATGTGTGGTTGCTCAACGGTCCTGTAATGCAGCGTTGAGGAGCCAACGTCGGCGACTCGCGTCTCGGGCGGCAGCGACAACTCACCGAGGGTCCTCTCGATCCATTCGGCGACCTCGGCGAACAAGAATGTCGCAGCCTAGCGTTCATCGGCCGGTCCTGCTGGAGGTTCGCCCGGGGTTCGCCTTTAGGGTGTTTGCCGTGCCGGAAGTGCCCCGCATCGCCGTCGTGATCCCCTGCTACAACGCTGGCAACCTTGTCGCGCAGGCGGTCGCCTCCGCCAGCGTCGACGAGCCGGTCGAACTTGTGGTCGTCGACGACGCCTCGGACGATTCGGAGACACAGGGTGCGCTCGAGCAGCTCGAAGGAGCCGGCATCACGGTGCTGAGCCATGAGACGAACAGCGGCGTATCCGCGGCTCGCATGACCGGAGTGGCGGCGACGTCCGCGCCGTACGTGCTCGTGCTCGACGCCGACGACCTGATGGTCCCCGGGCGCCTGACCGAGCTGGCCGAGCGCCTCGAGTCCGACGCTGGCGCCGCGGTCGCCTACGGCGACTACGTCGAGTTCGGACGCCACCTCCTGTTGCGCTCGGTGCCTGAGCAGATCGACTCGTATCGGGTTGCGATGGTGAATGAGTACCCGCCGGTCGCGATGTTCCGCCGCGATGTGCTCGAGCGCACAGGCGGCTGGGTGCCCGTTTGGGACGGCCTCGACGTTCGCTCGGATTGGGGCCTCTGGATGGCGCTCGCGCAGGCCGGGGAGCGCGGAATTCACCTCGGACCACGGCGTCCGACCCATCTGTACAGGATCCATGGGCCAGGCTTGGCCATGATGGGCAGAAGGCACCACCGCCAGCTCTACGACAGCTTGCGCAGGCGCCACGCGGCGCTATTCGCCGAGTTGACCGAGCACCGCAGGCGATCTCCCATGAAGGCCTCGCGCAAGCGGCTGTACCCCGTTCTGTACGGGCGCCGCTCAATGCGCCCTTGGGTGCTCGAACCGCGCATCAAGCGGATTCTGGATGGGATCGGGCTCTGGACCCTCAAACACCAGCTCACAGCCGTGGAGATGGAAGACCTGGAAAGATCGGTGCGGAGCGTCCTCGACGCGACGAGGGCCGACCCAATCGTCGGCGACCTGGACGTGCCTGACCCGTTCGCCGGCGATACCGTCTCGGCCGATCGGTGCGAGCACGGCGTCGCGTCATTCGAGGTCGAGTCACGAGATGTCAATCGCCGCTATTTCGTGGAGCGGGTCGCGGAGATGTGCGCGCCCGGGGCAAGGATCCTCGACTTCGGCTGTGGTTCCGGCACGGTCGTTCGGATGCTGCGGAACGCGGGATTCGACGCCTACGGCGTCGACGTTCGCTGGGAGGGCGCAGACTTTCCGGATCTCACCAAGCTGCCTCTCGCGCAGGCGGGTCACCTGCGCTATTACGATGCCGGCGGGACGCTTCCCTTCGACGAGCGGTTCGACCTGATCATCTCCAATCAGGTCATCGAGCACGTTGAGGATTTGGGCGCGGCCGTCGCGGCGATGGGAAGCGTGCTGGCTTCTGGAGGCCGGCTCTACCACCACTACCCGACCAAGATCGCCCTGCGTGAGCCTCACCTCGGGATCCCGTTCGCCCATCGAATCCGTCCGGGAAAGGCTCGACTCGCCTACGCCACCGCGATTCGCCGGCTTGGCTTTGGTATCGGCGGGGAGGGAGTCCCGGCCCGAGAGTGGGCCGTCGCCCGACTCGGCTACATGGATAGGTGGACCAGCTATCGATGGCCGGCAGAGATTGAGGAGGCGTTTCTCGGCATCGGCACCGTCACCCATCACGAGATTGCCTATTGTCGATTCAGGGGGGCAGGGCGTCCCCTGCTTTCCAAGCTGCTCCGCGCGCAAGTGCTCAAGCGCCCAATCGAGCGCACATTCCGGAGACTCGCGTTCGACGCGATCGAGGTCGCCCAGGAACCCGCGCCAAGACGCTGAATATTGTTCGCGACATGAGCAGGTCCCCGAATGAACGCCAAGTCCTGGTCGTCGGCGGCGCCGGTTACGTCGGCAACGTCCTGGTGCGACGGTTGCTGGCCGACGGCTACCGCGTCCGAGTCCTCGACGATCTCCTGTTCGGCCATGGAGGATCGCTCGCAGGCGTATTCGAAGAGCCAGGGTTCTCATTCCTCCGGGGCGACCTAACCGACGCGGCCGTGCTCGACGAAGCGTTCGACGGCGCCACCGACGTGGTCCTGCTAGCCGCTCTCGTCGGCGACCCCGTTTGCAGCACCTACCCCGAGCTTGCTCGCTCCGTCAACGGCGAAGGTGCGAGGGGGGTGTTCGAAGCCGTCACTGGACGAGGGATCGATCGTTTTATCTTCACCTCCACCTGCTCCAACTACGGACTGCGCGAGAGCGACGATCTCGCGACGGAGGAATCCGAGCTTTCTCCGGTCTCCCTGTACGCGGAAACCAAGGTCGAGTTCGAGCGGTTTGTCCTCGATCGTCGTGACTCCTGGGAGTGCACGCCAACACTGCTTCGGATTGCCACGGCTTACGGTTTGTCGCAGCGGATGAGGTTCGATCTGACGATCTCCGAGTTCACGCGGACGCTGGCGGTTGGCGACGAGCTTCTCGTCTACGACGCGGACACCTGGCGGCCGTACTGTCACGTCGACGACATCGCGCTCGCGATTCGGATTGTGCTGGCCGCCGACGAGGACAACGTGCGAGGCGAGATCTTCAACGTCGGGCACTCGGAGGAGAACTACACAAAGCGAATGGTCGTCGATGCCGTGCAGCAGCACCTCGGGGGTTCCGGCAAGGTTGTGGTGCGCGAGGGCGGGACGGACCCTCGCAACTATCGGGTTTCGTTCGACAAGATCCAAGACCGTCTCGGGTTTCAGGCACGCCATCGGGTGCCTGTCACCGCTGGGCGGTTGATCGCAGCGATCGCAGCTGGTGCATTCGACGACGTCGAGGCACGACCAGGCTTCTACACAAATCGCCAGATCGCCGGGGTACAGGCCGCGAACGATGGTGGGGACTAGATGCGCGCGGCGATTCTCGCCGGCGGGCGCGGCACGCGGCTGCGGCCCTACACCATGGTCCTTCCCAAGCCGCTGGTTCCCGTCGGGGAGCGCCCGATCCTCGAACTCATTCTCCGTCAGCTCGCGCGAGACGGGTTTTCAGAGGTTGATTTTTGCGTCGGGCATCTCGGCGAGTTGATCAAGGCGTATTTCGCCGAGAGCAAGTTCAAGCCGGATGCGATGGAGCTCCGATACCACTGGGAGGATGAACCGCTCGGGACGGCGGGTGCACTCCACCTCCTCGGAGAGCCCACCGGGGATCTGCTCGTGATGAACGGCGACATCCTCACCACTCTCGACTACGGCGACCTGATGACTCATCATCGCGAGAGCCGGGCGGCGCTGACGATCGCGACTTATCTGAAGGATGTGGAGATCTCACTGGGCATCGTCGAGGGCGAGGCCTCCGAGGTCACCGACTACGTCGAGAAGCCCACGCTGCACTACGAGGTCAGCATGGGCATCTACGTCTACTCACCGCGCGCGTTCCTTCAAATTCCACGGGAGCGGTTCGATTTTCCAGACCTGGTGCTGAAGTTGATCGCGGCCGGGGAGTCCGTTTCCAAGTACAGGTTCGATGGGCCGTGGTACGACATCGGAACCCCGGTCGAGCACGAATTGGCGACTGCTGCATTCGAGGCGGATCCCGGTCTGTACGACGGGGTCTGATCGGCCCGCACTCCGGTGAGGAGAGCACTTGCTCCGATCGTCCTCGCGATCGCCATTCCGGCCGCTTTGTGGTCGCCCGATGGCGACGGCGGTGAACTGAGTGCGAGCGGCGGCACGCAGGGGCGAATTCTGTTGCTCCGCAACGCCGTGCCCAGCTTCGATCGGTTCGTCTCGGATTCAACCGGCGAGGAGCAGGCCTTCATGCGCGATCACTACTGGCGCATGCGCGGCTACTCACCCTTCTTCGATCAGGCGCTGCCATGGGCGCCGCCGGCGCACTTCTACCAAGACCTGTACGCGATCTACAACGAGCGCCGCGCGGATGGCGAACCCGACCTCAGCTACATCAGCGCGCGACCGCGCCTGGTGTTGCGCGATTCCGCCGGCAACCCTCTCTTCATACCCTTCGATTGCGCGGAAGGCGAGTGCACCCAGTACGCAGCGGACATCGGCAACCCGGAGTGGCAAGACGACTGGATCGGACGTGCTCGCGATCGGTTCGCGGGTGGTTATGCGGGAGTCCACGTGGACGACGTGAACATGCTGATGCGTGTATCAAACGGCTGGGGCGAGCCTGTAACGCCCATCGATCCCCGCACCGGCGGCCCAATGCGAACGATGGACTGGCGGCGCTACGTTGCCGAGTTCACCGAGCGAATTCGTGCCGAGTTTCCGGAAGCGGAGATCACGCACAACTCGATCTGGTTTGCCGGGCACGGCGATCCGTACATCCAACGCGCACTGGCGGCCGCTGACTACGTCGAGCTGGAGCGAGGGTTCGTAGATCAGGGCGTTGTTGGGGGCTCAGGCAGGTTCGGATGGGAGCGGCTACTCGACCATGTGGACTGGCTACACGACAACGGCATTGCGCTCATCTCGCAGCCCTACGGGCTCGATGAGACGCTGCGCGAGTCCGAACTGGCCGCGCTTCTCCTCTTGAATCGCGGCGGGGATTCGATCGCGCCACGGCTGGAGGTAAATCCGGGAAGCTTCTGGCCCGGCTGGAACACCGACCTTGGGGCCGCAAAGGGAGATCGGTACGCCTGGAGCGGCCTCCAGCGGCGCGACTTCGAGCGGGGCGTCGTGCTGTTCAACCCGCCCGGCGGAGGGCCCGTGGATGTGGACGCGCCTGGCGACCTCGCGGATCTGGATGGGGTGGCGCTCCCGGCGCTAGGCCTTGAGGGTGGCCAGGGCGCGGTGCTTCTCGGCTCCCCCGACCGGCCGGAATGATGAGCGCATGAGTGTGCGCTCAAACGGCAAGCGGATCCTGATGCTGGGTCCGCTTGGCCCTCCGCACGTTTCCGATCAGGTGCTGGCCCTGGCCAGGCGGGGATTCGACCTGCATGTCGGCGGCAACGCGCCCCACGAGCTGGACGATGCAGTCATCCAAGATGCCGGCGTGCCCGTCCACGCTTCCCCGAGCGAAGCTCGGAGCACACCTTGGGGCATCGCTGCGACCGTGCGCTGGACACGCGCTCTGATCCGCGAGGTCGCGCCAGATGTAGTGAGCGCTCACTGGTTGCCGGGTTTCGGGTTCGCCGCCGCAGCGGCGGGGGCTGCACCGCTCGCCCTGACAGCGTGGGGCTCCGACGTTTACCAGGCGGGCGTCAGGATGCGACTGGCGAGCAGGTACGCCATTAGACGGGCAGACCTCGTGATGGCCGACTCGACCGACCTGATTGATCGCTGCGGCCTACTCGGGGCCCCGGCGGACCGCCTCGAGCTCATCCAGTGGGGCGTGAGCCTCCAAACCTTCTACCCGGCGGAGGACCGGGCTGCGCTGAAGCGCGAGCTCGGGCTCGGGCCTGGGCCGGTGATCCTGAGCCCTCGGTCCCTGATGCCGGTGTACAACATTCCGACGATCACGGAGGCGTTCGGTGAGATCGGCAACCGGTTCGCCGACGCGCAGCTCGTGATCAAGCACATGGGCTTCGCCCTGATGGATCTGCCGGATCTCCCTCATAGCGATCGGGTGCACGTTGTCGGCAGCGTCCCCTACGAACGCATGGCGGACTACTACCGCGCCGCCGATGTCGTCGTGTCCGTGCCGTCCAGTGACGGCGCGCCGCGCTCAGTGTGGGAAGCGATGGCATGCGCCACCCCGGTCATTGTCAGCGACCTCGTGTGGACCCAGGATCTACTCGTATCCGACGAGCACGCGCTCACCGTACCCGTCAAGGACTCCAGCGCCCTGGCCGAGGCCATCACCCAGCTCATCGAAGCTCCGGGTCTTGCGCTGAAAATAGGAGACGCAGGCCGGGCGCTTGTCGAGGCCAAATTCGACCGTGAGCGGCACATGGATCGACTTGCCGATCTCCTCGACGCCATCGGGCGGTCAGGCTGATTTCCGCTCGCGGCGGTGGCGCCACGGGCGGGTGAGCGAGCGCAACGCCCTGCTCGGCCCCTTGTCGACCAGTCCGTAATACAGGTCGCGGGACTTGATCGCGAACGTCACCCGTCCGTCCGGCGTGTGCATGCTCTGGCGCTTCAGCTCGAACGGGTCGTCGATTGCGCCGCGCGGCCCGCATGTCACGGCGGTGGTATGGCCGGCCGCGCGTGCCGCGTCGGGGGCCGCCGGTGAGTAGTGGCACCGCGGGTAGCAGAAGCTCGGCACCTCGGTACCGATCATCGCTTCCAGGGTCCGCTTGCACTCCGTCATCAACTCGAGCGCATGGTCGAACGACGCTTCGTGAACCTCGGTGTGGGCGTTCGTGTGCGAGCCGATCTCGATGAGCGGATGCCGGGCGACCTCCAATAGCTCATCGCGCTTCATGAATCTGACGCAGGCCTCGTCTGCAGCCCAGGGGTATGGCTCGCCAAGGAGGTCGGGGCACACGTAGACGGTGCCCGGCACGTCGAACTCCGCGAGGACCTCCGGGAGCACGGTGGCGTGGTCGACCGTTCCGTCGTCGAACGTGAGCGCACAGATGCCGGTCATGTCGTTGCCACCCATGAGCGTTGCGAAATCCGACATGGCCACGAAGCGATAGCCGCGCGCGAGCATGCTCTCGATCTGCCAGCGCAGGGTGTCGGGCGAGACGAAGATCCGTATTGGGTCGTGGCGCGGGTCAACATCCGCGACCCCGTGGTAGCCGAACACGATCGGAGGACGCATCGCGGCGGATCCTAGTGCCGGGGCTACCTCTAGGATCGCTGCTTCCGTGGCGCGCATCATGATGGTCATCCGGCCCAGCGGCGGCGGCGCGTTCGGGCACGTCCTCAAGCTCAGCGCCGCCTTCGCGAAACGAGGGCACCAGGTGGCCGTGTGCGGCCCTCACGAGGCGCGTCGCGAGGACGTGGTCGCTGTCGGTGCCGCCCTCTACCCGGTGGGGATCGAGCGGCCCATCGCACCCATCTCGGATGCTCGCTCGCTCGCTGGAATCGCGTCGGCCTATCGCGACTTCAAGCCGGACCTCATCCACGGACACGGGTCGAAGGGCCCGGTTCTGGGAAAGGTCGCACGGGCGGTCAGGCCCGGGACACCGTTTGTGTTCACCCCGCACCAGTACGCGTTTGCCAACCACTTCGCGAGTCCGCGACAACAGCGCGTCTACCGCGTGATCGAGCGATCGGTATCGAGGCTTGCCGATCTGGTGGTTTGTGTCTGTGAGGCCGAACGTGAGCTCGCCGTACAGATCGGCCCGCGCGATCGCACACGGGTCGTCTACAACGGGGTCGAAGCCGGCGTTGCGGCATCCGGCGGTTCGGAATTCGCGGCGCTAAAGGAGCGGGGCCCCCTTGTCGCGCTCGTCGCCGAGCTACACCCACGAAAGGGGCTGACGACGCTGTTGGATGCCGTCCCAGCGGTCCTGGCAAGCCAGCCCCGGGCGACCTTTGTTGTCGCGGGGGAGGGGGAGTCGAGAGCTGCGCTCGAGCGGCAGGCCCACGCGATGGGAATTGCGCCATCGGTGCGTTTCCTCGGCCATGTCCCGAACGTCCCGGACCTCTTGGCGAGTGCCGATGCTTACGTCAACCCGGCCTGGGCGGAGGCGTTCCCGTACGCGGTGCTCGAAGCGATGGCGGCCGGGCTGCCGATCGTTGCCACCGATGTGGGGGGGACACGGGAGGCCGTCGAGGACGGTGTGACGGGAAGGCTTGTGCCGGCGCACGACCCGGTGGCATTGGCGGGGGCAATTGAGTTTCTGCTGGCCGATTCCGCGCGCGCGGCGCAACTGGCAGCCCAGGCGACCGCAAGGGTCCACGAGCGCTTCACGCTGTCTGGCATGATCGAGGGCACCCTGGAGGCGTACTACGAATTGGGGATCGAGGACACGGATGCCAGACCGGACCGATAATGGCGCGAGAACGCGAGTGGCCCCTGACGAGGCGCGGGTGGATGTCCGCAACTACTTTGGCGCGATCCAGCGAAATTCGCGGCTCGTCCTGTTCACGGCGATCGTCGTCACCGGGGTAGTTCTCGCGGCATCCCTGTTACTGCCGAAAACCTACGAGGCCGAATCCACGATTGTGATTGAGGTGAGCGGGGGTGTTATCGATCAGCCGGACGCCGAAACGATCGCGCGACGGCTCAGCACTGTCGATGCGCTGCTCACCGGTACGGAGGTGCTCGAACGGGCGGCAGAGGCGGTGCCCGGTCAGACCCCCGACTCGATCGAGGCCGCCATCGACTCGTCGGTCGACCCCGAAGCGAACCTTGTCTATGTGAACGCCCGGGATCGCGACCCGGAAACGGCGTCTACGACCGCAAATGCCGTCACCGACGCATTTCTGGCGGTACAGCGGGAGCTCCAGCGCGATTCCCTCCAGGAGGCCGAGCTGAGCCTCGAGCAGCAGCTCCAGCAGCTTCGGAACGATCCGACGGCAGCTACCGAGGCGGCCGCGATCGGCCAGCGACTGAACGACCTGCGCATCCAGATCTCGCTGGCCGGGTCCGACCTGCAGCTCGCCGATGCCGCAACCGTGCCCGATCAACCGGCGAGTCCACGGCCGCTCCGTAACACCGTTTTGGCCCTGTTCGGCTCGATTTTCCTCGGCATTCTGCTGGCGTTGGGACGCGACCAGCTTCGTCCGGGGCTCTCAAGCCCGCGTGAGTTGTCCCGTCTCACCGGGCTGCCGATGCTGGCGGGCGTGCCGTACGTGCGGGGCGGGCGCACACGCAAGCGGGGCTTTGTCACGGCTGCCGAGCACGAGGCATACCAGAGCCTGCGCGGCGCGATCCAGCTTGCTTGCCCACCCACCAAACAGCATTCCGTCCTGATCACGAGCGCCGTGCACGCGGAAGGCAAGACGACCGCAACAGCCCGGCTCGCTCGCGCGCTCGCGCAGGCAGGTCATCGAACCCTGATCATCTCTGCGGACCTGCGCTGGCCAAGTCTCCACCAGGTGTTCGGGTTGCCGCTCGCCCCGGGCTTGAGCGACATTCTCGCCTTGATCGAGCGGGCCGGGATCAGCGATGCGCTGCTCCCCGCAACGGCACATTCGGTCTCCGTGCCCGGCGTCGGAGGCGGCGAGGGCGCAACGCTCGACATCCTGACCAGTGGCAAGAAGCCGGCCGACCCGGCCGGCCTGCTCGGGAGCGACGCGATGGGAGAACTGCTCGACCACGTCAAGCGATTCGACTACCGCTACGTCCTGATCGATGCGCCACCGATGCTGGGAATCGCCGATGTGCATCCCGTCGCCAAGCAGGTGGACAACGTGGTGCTGGTCTCGCGCCTCGACCGGATTACCGTCGAGCACGTGCTCGATATGCAGGAGTTGCTTGGACGTCTTGGGGTGACCCCGCTGGGACAGGTCGTGATCGGCGCCCGCGCCGAGGTATCGCCCTACTACCTGGGGGACCGCCCGGTGGTTTCACCGGGCGTCACCTCCGTCAGCTAGTACCTCCGCACCAGCGGTATTTCGGCAACCCGTTCACGGTACCGGGCGGCGATCGCTCCGGCCCAGATCAGCGCAGCGATGACCCAGAGGTGCCGCCAGTGAAGGGTGTCAACGAAAAGGCCGTTCGCCAAAACGCCGCACCACGCTCCCAGTAATGCCGCTGAGCCGATCCCGTAGGTGGAATTACCGGCTGTCACATTCTTCATCGCGAGCATCAGGGTGGCGATAATCAAGGTCAGAAACGCGACGCTGCCGAGCAGTCCCTGCTCGGTGAGTACGCGGACGAACGTGCTGTGCGCGGAGTAGTTGACGACCTCTTCGAACTGCCCGGGGCCGATCCCCGCAGGGTGGCTCTCAGCCAACTCGATCCCTGCCTGCTGAGCTCCAAAGCGCTCCTGGTCGTAGCTGTGTGATCCGGCGCGTTCCTGCAGGAAATCGCCTGATCCGCTGGCGCCGATCGCCAGGAAAGCGACGCCGATCGCGCCAGCGAAGATCGCCAGGATCGCGGGTGCACGCCTCGCACCGCCATGGCGGATCATCTGGACGACCAACATGACGAATCCGCCGAGCGCGAGGTTGAGCCATGCCGCGCGAGAGAACGAGAAGAGGACACCCACGGCGAGTAGTGCCAGCAGAAGGAGCTTGCTGATCCGGGAGATGCGCAGCAGTCGCGGCCTGAGGACCTCCTCGAGGAGAATCAAGATCGGGAGGACCAGAAACGGGCCGAAGACGTTCGCGTCCTTGAACAGAGCTAGTGCACGAGTGTCCTCGAACAGAAACTGGTCGCTTCCCGGAAAGTGCAGGGTCACGGCGGCGACCCCGATCAAGGCCGACGTCGCTGCCGCGGCGATGTAGCCGTTGGCTACGAGCCGGGCCCGGCGCTCGCTGGTCACGAAGCCGGCCAGCCAGAGCGCGAACACGGCCATGTACAGGGTGATCGATGCGTAGAGCGCAGCGCCGGTCGGATCGATTGCCTCGACCATCGAGAGGATGTTGAGGATCGCGAACGAGGCGACGGCAGCGCTGATTACAAGCGGGATTCTCTCGAGGTCGAAGCGCCCTGTGAGGGCGGCGACCGCGATCACGACTCCAAAGACGACGTCGGGTGGGGCGGGCTCGACCTTGACCACCCCGAGAATCAGGAAGCCGAGTACGGCCGCCCACTCGTAGCGGGCGATTGCCAGCGCGAGTACGCCGACCAACGCGATCCCTCCGAGAACCAGGAACTCGAGTGCCGGCGGCGGGTAGCGGTAGGTCACCATGGCGAGGCCGAGGCCGATCAGCAACGCCGTCGCCGTGGCCGGCAGCCGGCGGAAGCTGGAGGGTTCGCTGCCACCCGGCCCAACCAAGCGCAGGCCGAGGGGTCGCGCGGTGGAATGATGCTCGGCTCTCATGGACGCGCCGAAGGCTAGACCAGAACCGCCCGATCCCGAGCAGGCTGGATTGCAGGACGGTCAGTCCCAGGGCCAGTTCTCAGCTTCCCGCCGAATCGTTGGTGGCGCGCTGATCAGGTCGGCGGGCGAGATTCTCTCGAAGCTCGCGTCGGTCGCCTTCTACGTGATGATCGCCCGCGAGCTGGGCGAAGCCCCGTTCGGAGACTTCATCTTCGGGCTCTCGCTGACCTCTGTGCTGCTCGTGATCGCGGGCCTCGGGACCGAAGAGCTCGTGGCTCGGGAGCTGGCGCGCGATCGCTCGTTGATCCACGACTTCTTTCGCGATGTGCTCGCGCTCAAGGCCGTTGCCCTCGTGGTCCTGTGGTTCGTCGTCATTGCAATCGTGATGGTCGGTGACCACGGGGGGGACACACGTCTTGCCGTGATCCTGATCGGCGCCGGGGTGGGGATCGAATACCAGACGAAGAGCTACTACGCGGTCTTTCAGGCTCGGGAAGCCCAGCAGTACATCGCCTACAGCCTCGTCATCCAGCGGTTCGCTACCTCGATCGTAGGCATTGCGGCACTTATGGCGGGGGCGTCGCTGGTCGAAGTCTGCGTGATCTTCGTCGCCGGCTCGGTGCTGGGCCTACTTGCCGCAAGGAGGTGGCTGCACACGCGAGTCACCCGACCTGCCGGGCAGATCGATCGTTCACGCTGGATGGAGCTGGCGAAACGAAGTGCGCCCCTCGGTTTGGCGACCGTCATATATCTGGCGTTGATCCGTTTGGACGCGACGTTGATCGGCTTTCTCGAGGGCGGCGCGGACAATTCCGCCGTCGGCCACTACGGCGCGGCGTTTCGACTCGTCGACGCGACCATGTTCCTCAGCATCGCGTTCGGCGGCGCCATTCTCCCGTGGTTCAGTCGCCACACCGAGAACACCACGGTGCCGCTGGCGCGGGGATATGAGCTTGGACTGAAGCTGCTCGCCGGCGTGTTGCTTCCGATCGGCGCGTTCTACGTCCTGTTCGCACCGGAATTGATCGACCTGCTCTACGGGCCCGAGTTCGGCGACGCCGTCGTTCCGTTGCGGATTCTCGGGGCGATGACGGTGCTCTTCGGCCTCAACTCGTACGTTTCGATCGTGCTGGTGGCGCGAAACCGCGTGTGGGAGTTCACGCGGCCCGCAGCGATAGTGCTGGTGCAAAACCTCGCCTTCAACCTCGTGTTGATTCCAAAGTACGGCGCGGCCGGCGCGGCGGCGAACGCTGTGATCTCCGGGGTGCTTTTGGCTGCCATGACCTTGAAGAAGACGGGTACGTCGTTTGGCGGCGTATCGATCCTGGGCGCGCTCGCCACCCCGGTCGCCGCAACGCTGGGGATGGCCTGCGTTGCCTTCGCTGTGGGCGGGTTTCTCTGGCCTGCCGCCGGCGCGCTGGCGCTCGTTTCGTATCTCGTCGTTTTCGTCGCATTCGACCGGATCGTTTTCCCGGAGGACTTCAGCTTCTACGTGCGCGCGTTGGGACGCGGGCGCTCGGATCCGACCTAGCGCCGCTTGACCTCGATCTGCAGCGGCGAGGAGATCGTGCCGTCGGCACTGATCGCGCGAACCAGGGTGGCGCCCCGGCGGGTTCGAAGCACGATGCGCGCCCGGTAGGTCGTGTCCCTGGCGGTGGTCTGTGCAAGCCGGCTCCAGCGGCCGCGGCGCATCTCCTCGATCGAAACCCGATTGTGGCCGGTCGCAGTGCCAGAGATGATGACCTTGCGGCCGGTCCTCACCTCGCTCTGGGAGCTGTCGATCGTGATTCTGGGCGCGTGAGTGGGCTCCTCGGTGGGCTCCTCCGTGGGTGTGGGTGAGGAGCTTTTTAGCACCTGGCCGCTACGTGCACCCAGGGTCACCTCCGTTATCACTTGGCCTGAGAGTGTGGTCCAAGTCCGATCGGAGGGCAGCGTCACCGTACGCGACGGGGCGTCCGGCTCGTTGACGAGCGCCATTCCGCCTGCGAAGTCCCGCCGGGTCAAGTTCTGCCAGTTGTAGCGGGCGCCGGAAGCGTTGCCGAGGTCGGTGCTCCAGCCGCTCCACCAGTTTGTGGGGTCGGCCTGAAAGTCCGAGGTGATCAGGTCGTTGCCGTTCGAGACGAGCAGGTAGCTTGCGATCTCGAACATGCGGCTGCCGGCGTCCAGGTCGTAGGGCTCAAAGGTGACCGCGGCGCCCCGCGAATGCAGCCAGTCAACGTGGGCGAGGTAGGTGCGATAGCCGTAGGTGCCGCTACCACCGCCGATGCCCCGATCGTTGAAGCCACGCTCCATCTCGATGATGTCGGCTGCATCCGTCTGGCGCTGCACCGAAGGATCCGAGTGGCTCATCCACCAGATCGGATTGTGCGAGACGTCCTTGTTCGGGAACGCCGCCTTGATCTCTTCGGCAAACTCGGCCATGTACCGACGCCAGTTGGCGTCGGTCATCGGGCTACCGGTACGCGGATCCATCGGTCGGACGAAGTTGCCGTTGCCGTTGCCGACCCGCATCTCGAGGTTGATGTCGTCCACGTGGATGCCGCCGTAGCCGCGGTTCATGAAGTTCCGGGCCAGGTTGATCCACCAGGCGCGCCACTCGGGGTTGCCGACGTCCGCTGCGTACTGGGGGCAGGTACCGGCGGCGCAGGCCCAGGGAATGAACAGGCGGCGGCCGTCCGGATCCTTCAGCACCCAATCAGGATGCTGGGTCAGCAGGTCGCGATCGGCCATACCGTCGGTGCGGTCCGCGGTGTAGATCGCGTACAGATCGAGGTAGTACTCGGAGTTGGGAGCCCACGACAGGGCGCGGTCGTAGAACGGCGGGTAGCCCCGCACGCGCTCGTAGTGATCGCGCATCCACTGTTGCTGGACGCTCGTGGAACCGGTGAGGAAGGAATCGAAGGAGCTGGTCGCATTCCGCATGAACCTGACCTTGCCCTCGCTTGCAGCGGAAGCGCTGGCCGCTGGGCTCAGCAGGGCCGCAGCGGCGACGGTCGCGATGATGCAGGCGCGAAGCCGGCGGGGGCGGGTGAATTGTGAGGCTTTCCAATGCATGCCTCTTGGTTCGGGCGCCGCCACTTATCGCGCGATGGGTGACCCGCCCACTGGTACGAACGTCTAGTCCGCTGCCTGGACGAACGTCGAGCAGACGCCTGGACGCCCGATCCGCCCGATTTATCGCGGGAGACGCCGGTTGTTGCAACTCCGCACCCGGAGTCGCGACATCCCGGTCTACAATCGCCGGGAGCAGTCAACCTTCGCCCTGATGGATTCAATCGCCAAGAGCAGCACCTCCGTGTCGTCGTCCCAGCTCAAGCAGGCTGTGCTCGAGGCGACGAAGACGGTCGAGCAGATCGTCGACACCGCTGAGCGTGCTGCGAGTGAGATCCGTGCCGAGGCCGAGGCCGAGGCCGAGGCCTATGTGCGCCAGCGAGGCGCCGAGGCCGATCGGATCGTGGAGGATCGTCTCGCCGAGCTCGCCGACCGAATGCAGCCGCTGAGCCGCAGGATCGAGGCGCTACGTGACGATTCGGCCAGTATCTGTAATGAGCTCGAGGGCCTGTTGCACCGCGCGAAGGCTGAGCGTCCCGATCCGCCCGCGCCAACACGGCGCGAGTTCACGCCACCCAGCGTTGGGGACCCGGAGCCTCGGCCCGAGCCCGACGAGCCGGAGCCTGCGCCGGAACCGCCATCTGAGCCTGCGCCTGCGCCGCCATCCGAGCCGGGTGACGAGCCCGACCGTGGGTTGGTGGCGCGCCTGATCGACCGCCGCTCCGTCAAGCCGGAGGAGGTCACATCTGAACCCGCTGTCGACGCGGACACCGCAGGAGGTGCGCAGGAGGCGGTTACCGCCTACCCGGCCGCGGCCACGTCGGCCGCATCCGAGCAGCAGATGACCGCTGCACGCGACGCGGTCGCCACGCCACCCTCACCGACTGCCGACGCTGCAAATTCGGACCGGGCACTTCTCCGCGCAACCCAGATGGCCGTTGCCGGCAGCGGCCGCGCCGACATCGAGCGTGCGCTTCGTGACGAGCTCGGGGTCGGTGACCCGGGTCCCGTGATCGACCGGGTTCTCGGCTCCGGCTAGGCGTCCGCGCCGCTCGTCGCGCGCGCTACGGGTCCTGCCAGATGCGGTCGCCCGAGCCGAAGAGGCTGATCTCCTTGAGCTCGCCGAACGCGACGATCCGCTGCGCCGCGCTGTAGAGGGGGTGGCAGGCGGTTAGAACCAGGCGTTCGTTCGCGACGTCCTCCACCACGTCGATCTCGGACGGGTCAACGATTTCGGTTTTCGAGACCGCGTAGGTGAAGGTGGCGTAGGGCATCTCGAGGATCAACTCGTCGCCCTTCTCCAGTTCGTCGAGTCGGCGAAACGGCGCCAGGTAGGTGGTCCGATGCCCGGCGATGCCCACCGTGTCCCCTTGCCCGGGGAAGGCGGAACCGTCGCCCTTGCGTTTGGTGACCGGGTCGTCCGAGGGCGTGTAATGGCCCGGGCCCTTCTGTAATGACGCGGTGTCCGTGCCCTCGACCGCCACCACGTTCAGATCGATGGCGGGAATCCTGATGCGACCGATGCCCCGGCCCGTCTTGGCCACGCCCGCGAAGCGATCGGCGAGGAACTCGACACGCTCATTGATCGATCCGGCGCTCTCGGCCGCGCGCAGGTCGTCCGCCGTGGGGAAGCTCGCGCGCAGGTCGTCAAGCTGGTCTTCGGCCTTGCCCTGCTTGATCGAGCCGTAGATCGTCGACACCGGCTCCTTCCATGCGAGCGTCATTCCCACGTCAACGAGGATCACGAGACCCGCCGTGATCAGCGCCGTCGAGAGGATGCGGAGGAACCGGTGCAAGGGCGTGAATCATTGCGGAGCGGGTGGATCGCATGCGTCACCCGGCCCTCAGCGAAGCAGGGATGCCAGACTTGCGCCTCCGGATGAGCGACCAGCAACACCAAGCGCCCCGCATCGCGAGCTATCAGGCCGACCCCGCGAAGATCGGCCGGGTGCTGCTGCTGTACTCGGGTGGACTCGACACGTCGGTGATGCTGCACTGGATCCAGGAGCGCTACGGGGCCGAGATCGTGACGCTCACCGTGGATCTTGGCCAGCCCGGTGAGGACTGGGACGTCGTGGTCGGCAAGGCCAAGGACCTGGGCGCGGTCGAGACGATCCGTGCCGAGGCGAGCGATGTGTTCGCCGAGGACTACGTGCTGCCGGCCCTGAAGGCGAACGCGCTCTACGGAGGCGGTTATCCGCTGTTCACGGCGCTCGCCCGACCCCTGATTGCCACCCTGGCTGTTGAACATGCAGCGGCCACGGGCTGCGACACCATCGCTCACGGCTGCACGGGAAAGGGCAACGACCAGGTGCGGATCGACGGCACGATCGCAGCGCTCGCTCCCGATCTGGGCGTGCTGGCACCCGTGCGGGAGTGGTCAATGGGACGCGAGGAGGAGATCGCCTACGCCCGTGAGCACGGGATTCCCGTTCGAGGTGGAGTCGAACGGCCGCCGTACTCCATCGACGACAACCTCTGGGGACGCTCCTCGGAGGGGAGGGCGATCGAGGACCTCTCCGCGCCGCCACCCGACGACGTCTTTCAGCTGGTAACCGCGCCCAAGGACGCTCCCGACCAGCCGCGGCGGCTCGTCGTGGGGTTCGAGCGTGGCAGGCCGGTCTCACTTGACGGCAAGACGCTCGGGCTCGTCGATTTGATCGAGGAGACGGCGAGGATCGGCGCCGCCCACGGGGTCGGGATCGTCGACCACATCGAGGACCGGATCGTTGGCCTCAAGGTTCGCGACCTCTACGAGGTCCCGGCGGCGACGATCCTGATCGAAGCCCACCGCGACCTGGAAAAGCTCGTCTCCACGATTCACCAGAACGAGCACAAGCACGCGCTCGACCGAAAGTGGGCTTACCTGTGCTACGCCGGACTGTGGCTGGACCCCCTGCGCACCGACCTCGACGCCTACATCGACTCAGCAAACGAGCGGGTAACGGGCGAGATCACCCTGGAGCTCTACAAGGGGTCCGCCAGCGTGATCGCCCGTTCGTCGCCATACGCGCTGTACGACGAGTCGCTCGCCAGCTTCGGTGAGTCGGGTGGCAGGTTCTCGCAGGCAGCGAGTCCGGGCTTCATCGAATTGCACACCCTGCAGACGCGCATGGCGTACCGGATTGGCGAGCGTCAGGATGGGGAAGGGGAGAGATGATGAGCGGGTTTGTCGCGAAAACCACCGGACCCCTCAGGCGGGGGAACTTCTGATGGCAACGGTCTACGAGACGATCGGGAGGCTGGTCGTTCGAATCGCCTGGTGGCGCTTCGGCCGGCAGATCCAGATTGCAGGCGTGGCTGCCGCGCTGGCGCTCGTCGCCGGCGGCTGGTTGCTGAGCCGCCGCGAGCCGCCCGAGGGCTGATCTGCAAGGGCGTACCCAGGTTATGTAGCCTTCGCAAGCGCTTGCTTAGCGCTTCCTAACAATCCGCTAGCCTTTCGCCTTCGTCGCGCCGTGGATCCTTGCTCTTCCCCCGGTGCGGACGAGCCTTTGTGATCGGAGAACGCCCCAACACACGCGCGCTGCCCACCCAAGGCCGCATCCGCACGCCCGGCCTCGCCTGGCGCGCGGTGGCCGTCCTGGCGGTCGGGATCGCGCTTGCGGTACCGGTGGCTCGTGCGGGCGCCGAGTCGATCGGGTCGCTGAGCGACAAGATCGACGCCGCCCAGGCAAAGGCCGAGGCGCTCAGTTCCGACGTCGAGACGAGCGTTGTCGCGCTCGCGGCGGCGCGATCCTCGGCTGCAAGTGCCGCGAATCGCGAAGAGGCCTTGAATGTGACCCTCGCGAACGGCCGTGACCGTGCGGGCGAGCTCGGCACTAAAGTACGCGACGCGACCGCCCGCCTGAACGACGCTCGCGAGCGCCTGGACCGTTCGCTGGCGATCCTCTCCGACCGGCTGGTTGCGATCTACAAGTCGAACGAACCGGACGGCGTGGGAGTCCTGCTCGCGGCCGACGGATTCGACGACCTCTCGACGCGCGCCGACTTGTTGGCTCGCATCCAGGCTGCCGACACCGCTCTCGCAGAGCGTGTTCGCGATCTTCGCCGGGCGGTGGCAACCGAACTCGAGATCGTCGAGCGGGCCAAGTCCCGCGTTGACGCTCACAACGCACGTGTCGAAGACGCGCGCGACGAGATCGCGGCTGCGCGCGCAGCCGCGACTGATCAAGCGGCTCGCCTGGAGCAGGCTCGCGTCGCCCAGGGCTCCGCGCTGGAGGCGATCGATTCCAGGGTCGCCGGCTGGACCGAACAGGTCTCCAAGCTGGAGGAGATCTCGGCAGCCGAAGCCTCAGACGAGGTTGCAGGCTGGTCGGGGGGCGGTTTCAACGGCTGGGCGATTCCCGAGGCGATCGTGATGTGCGAGTCGGGCGGCAACTTCAGCGCGCTCAACCCGTCGTCAGGCGCCGGCGGTGCCTACCAGATCCTGCCGTCCACCTGGGATGCCTACGGAGGCAAGGGACTGCCGCACCAGGCGTCCCCGGCCGAGCAGCACGCAATCGCTGCTCAGATCTGGGCCGACTCGGGCCCGTCGGCCTGGGTCTGCGCGGCCTGAATTACGTCATTCGCGCCCAGGGCGCGAATGAAGGGAACCGCGGCGCTCAGGATGACCAGGACCCCAATACCGGCGACCGCGTAGCTGGCCCGGGGGGACAGCTCCGCCGCGATGACGCCCCCGGCGATGAAGCCGATGCCCGAAGCAGCGCTCGTCACGGACTCCAAGAGCGAGAGCACGCGTGGCTGCAGCGCAGCCGTCGTCATGCCCTGGATGGCGGTCACCATTCCGACCCATTGGATGCCGTTGCCGGTGCCGCCGAGCACAGAAGCACCGCAGGCAATGACAAGGGTCGGCGCGACGGCTGTGCCCGCATAGGCGAGTCCGATCGCGAGGGTGCTCGCGATGAGCAACGGCCCGAGCGCAACGCTGCGCAGCCATGTGAACAGGACGCTGCCGAAGACCATTCCCGCGCCCCAGGCGCCGAGTAGTAGGCCGTAGCCCACGTCGCCTGCTCCGAGGGTCTCCTTGGCGAAGGCGACCTCGATCGGCAGAACGAGCGCGAAGAAGACGAAGGCGAGCGACTCGAGCGCCAAGAGGCGCGCGAGGACCGGTCGCGAGCGGACATGCGCCAGACCCTCGGCAAGCCGCGTTAGCCAGGAGCCGGACTCGTCGGTGGAGGCAGTCGAGATTGAGCCCCCGAGGCCGAGCAGCAGGGCAACCGCAACAAAGGTGCCCGCGTCGGCCAGCAGGGCGGTCTGAGCGCCAGCGGTGGCGACCAGCACGCCCGCGATCACGGGCCCGATCGTCGCGCCGAGGGTGAATCCGATGTTGAGCACACCGTTGCCTTCCCGCAGGGCGCCCGCGGGTTCCAGGACCGCCGCCGCCGCGGCTCGGGTCTGGGCTCGGGCGGCGGACGCCAGCGATCCGTCAATCGCAGCCAGCACGAGCACGGGGGCCAGCGCGAAGACGGCATCGTCGACGAGTGCAGCCAGAGCGACGAAGCTGAGCGCCTCCAACAGGTACACGAGGCTGAGCGCACGCCTCGTCGGCACCGAGTCCATGCGCGCGACGATCGGCGGCGCGAGGAGGGCGGGGACGAACTGCATCGCGACGAACAGGGCCGCGGTGGCGATCGGGCTGCCGGTGAGTTCGAGCACGGCGATGGCCAACGCGACCTCGCCGAGCCAGTTGCCCAATTCGTTCACGAGGTAGGCGCCCGCGAGTCGGCGGAACCCAGGGAGGCGGAGCACTTGTAGCGATTGCCTCACGACAGGCACCACGGTACGCGAGGAAGTACAGCTAGTTGCAACTTTGCACGGGTTTTGATAGATTTTTGCAAGTCAACTCAGCTCTTAGGAGGGTTCGTCATGGGTCTTCGTCGAGGCTAAGCGCCAATCCAACGCCGCCCGAGTACCAGGTGCGGCCACAGGTAGACGAAACGACGGGCGCAGCGTGCCCGTTTTTCGTATGCCTGCCTTGGAGGGGTTCGGCGGTTAGAGGTCTGAACCTGCCACGTAATCGTGGATGCGCTTGTCGAGGGCCAGTTCGGCCTCGAAATCCGCATCCTCGCCGTGGCGGTAGGCGAGATCCTTCTCGCCCAACATCTGGATAAAGAGCTCGACGAACCTGCCGTCGAGCTGGGTGCCGGAGACCCGGCGCAGTTCCGCGATCGCCTCGAACGAGCTGAGGGGGGAGCGGTACGAGTCCCGCGCCGTCATCGCGTCGTAGCTGTCGCCGACGGCGATGATCCGGGCGACCTCTGGGATCTCCTCGCCGACGAGCGCTCGTGGGTAGCCCAGACCGTCGATCCGCTCGTGGTGGGCGAGGATGATCTCGCCGACGGGGGAGTAGCCGTCGATCTGGGAGACGATGCGCGCCCCCTCGTAGGGATGGCGCTGAATCTGCTCCCAGTCATCGGGCTCGAGGCGTCCACCCTTTTTCAGGACGGTGTCGGGCAGCACGAACTTGCCGATGTCATGCAGCAGCCCGGCGGTATGCGCCAACTCCTGGTCGGCCTCCGAGAGTCCGGCCCGGGCCGCGAGCTCGCGCGAGTAGCGCGCGACCGCTGCGCTGTGGCGGGCGGTCATCCGGTCGCGCAGATCGAGCGTGCGCAGTAGTGCGCTGAGCAGTGCCACCTGAAAGCCCGCCAGCTGTTTCGCGCGAACTTCCAACTCGTCGGCACGCTCCTGCGAGACCAGCAGTTCCCCCAACAGGTACTGGAAGGTGAGGAGCAGGATCGCCGCGAGAGCGATTGCCGTGATCCCGATCTCCATATAGGCGTACACGAGCCCGACCGCCAGCAGTGCGGTCGCGAATTCGGTGGGCAGGACGGGTACCAGCACCCGGCGCAGCTTTGTTGCCAGGCGAGCGCGTTCGAGGTAGGCGCTGTAGGCCGTGATCGCGAGGAAGTTGACCGCCAGTCCAAGGACGAAGGCGCCGAGGACGAGCAGCGAGTACTCGGCGTCCTCGCTCCCCACACCGAGCGCTTCGCCCGCGATGCGGATGGCCCGGCCGCTGACGATTGGAAACCACACGTAGGTGACGAGGTTGATCAGCAGGTCCGGCTTCGGGTAGCGCTCCTTGAGCCAGCCGACGGAAATCGTCAGCACACCGGCCAGCACCCCCGCTGCCGAGCCGAGGAGCACGGCCACCGTGATGATCGCCAGAAAGCTCGCCGAGGCGAATATGCGGTTGGACGGCACCGAGACGCGGCGCAGGTCGCTGACGATCGCGAGCGCGACGAGGATGCCCAGGACCGGGAGGTCCCAGTCGGAGCGCCCAGCGAACAGCGCGGCGACGCCAAGCCCAATCGCAAGCGCGAGTAGTTCCAGCCTGATAACGGCCTTTGAAGGCCGGTCGTTCATCGGTTGCCGATTGTTGGGGAATTGAGCCTTCGGACTCGACCTAGCCGCGCAGCATGGTCACGTTGCCGCGACCGAGGCGGGGCACGGCGTGATCGCCAGCCGCGCTGGGCTCCCGCATCGAGTCCATGAACTGCTCGAGGTCCTCGCGTGCGAACCGGCGCTGGCCACCAGGCGTACGGTAGACCGCGACGAGTCCGTCGTTCGACCATTTGCGCAGTGATGCGGCGCTGACGCCGAGAAAAGCGGCGGCCTGACCGACGTTGAGTAGCTTGGCGCTGACTTCCATCGCTTGAATCCTCCGGTGTCCAAGGCCGCTGAAAGCAGCCCAAAGTTGACAGTGCTTGTGACACCTAAGGCGGCTTGGCGCTTGGCTACAAGAGCTTCGGCAGGGGCGCCCAAGGGATGCATAGGTTCACGACCTCGAACCTGTGCAAAATGCGCACCCTGAACGCGTCCTTGCACCTGAGCCGATGCATCGCCGAGGAGCGCGGCGCGGCCGGCCGGGCCGCTCCCTAGGCCGCGTTGAGGGCCAGGAGGAGGTGGGCCGTGGCCTCGGTGGGCGCTTCGCCCAGGTGTGGCATGCCGTTCTGGCCACCGACCAGGCGGGCAGCCCGGTATGCGAAGGCCCGGGCGCCGGTGCTGCGCATGGCCTTGCGGAGTGGTTCGCCGATCGTGTCAAGACGTGCTTCGGCGCCACAGAGGACGACGGCACTTGGTTCCAAGGCCCGCAGGGCTGCTTGGAAGCGGCGGTCGGCGATGCCGGCTGAGAGCAGAAGAACGCGTAGTCCAGCCCGCCTCACGCACAGCTCAAGCGCTTGGGCTTGGACGGATTCGACGCCGAGGGCGGAACCCGAGTCGAGTAGAAGGACGCCGTGGGGACGGGTCGCGGATGGGGCGAGCCGCCGCGCGCCGTGCAGCCAGCCGGTCGCCCATCGACACGCGAACTCCAATTCCGCGTCGGCTCCGGTGCGAGCCGCGGCCGTGTCCAGGGCGCGCAGGAGGAGTTCCTCGACCGTGCGCTCGAGCGTGCGGAGGGTCATGCTCTCCTCCAACTCGCGATCCGCCGCAGCCTCGTCGAAGTTGTCGAACGCGTGCAGCAGGCGGGCGGGGGACGCCGGTCCGCGGCCGCGGCGGCGGGCGATCTCCACCGCGGACGAGATGTTATGCGTCTCACGCAGCGCCTCACGCAGCGCCTCGATTTCGGCCAGCTCGTAGTGGCGGTGGTTGCCCGCCGTGCGCTGCGGCTGGGGGTAGCCCAAGCGGCGCTCCCAGGTGCGGAGGGTGCTGGGGCTGACGCCGAGCATCTCTGCTGCGGCGGCGGTTCGAATGCCGGTCATGCGTGGGTTATGCCGGTTTAAGCGGCATTTCGCAAGTCCCGCTAGGGATCTTGCAACGAGCCTTCCGCTGCAACGGCGACGATCTCACCGGACGCGCGCGCGCGCCAGGCAGCCTGTTCCGCTGCGTCGAGCAGCTCCTCGGGGCCTGGTCCGTGGCGCGGCCACGATGCGATTCCGACCGTTACCGCGACGCGAGGACTCGTGTCGGCCTGCGATGAGTCCACCAGCTGTGCCAATTCATGGCCCAGCCGGCTGACGGTCGTGGGCGAGCTGCCCGGCGCGGTGACGACGAAGCTGGCCTCGGCAATCCGGAATGCCCGCTGGTCGACGGTAAGGCGTCCCTGCAATAGGCCTACGACCGCATCGATCATGCGCCTGGCGGCGGCTTTGCCGAACGCGCCGCCGATTCGCTCATCCCCTTCCACCTCGAAATGGCCGATGGAGAAGACCCCCCCGCTGGTGTGGCTTTGGCCGATCAGTATGCGCAGCCACTCATAGAGCTGGGCCATGCCCGGCAGTCCCGTCTGGGGATCCGGCGTCGCCGCGCCACTGCGCTCTTCGACCAGGGACTGCATCGCAGCCGACTGAACGGCTCCGAACACCTCGGCGAGGCGGCTGACGGCACGCGCGAACTCGCCGCGGTCGCGCTCCCGCGACTCCCTGCCCAGTGCGTCGATCAGCAGGCCCTGAAGCGCCGCAAGCTCGCGCGGAAGGCGCGATGCCGCGACGTCCGCGTCGCGCTGCTCGGCCAGGGACTCGGCACGGCGCAGGGCGGCGGGGGGCAGCTCGAGCTCCCGGGCCGCCCCCGGGTCGCTCAGCTGTCCCAGAATCTCTGCGATCAGCGGCGGCGCCTGGGCCGCGATCCAGCTGATCGGCAGCGCTTCGACGTCGGCCAGAGGGGTTCTCTCGATCACCTCGACCATCCAGTCCTTGGCGAGGCGCTCCCACGCGGCCGGCGAGCGGGCGATTTCAGCAGCCGGTGATGATCCGTGCACGACGCCGTGAAAGCTAGACGCGCCATCGGCCAGACCCCTACGCCTGATCTAAGATGACCGAAGGGTGGACGAGAGCGGACGATCCAGGGACGAAGGGCGCGCCCCCGGAGGCGACGCAATCCTCGGTGCCGCGCTCGAGGGTCTGCGTCGCGCTGCCGAGGAGGTCGAGGTCGAGCGTTCGACCGCGGAGACGCTTCAGCGAAGCCTCCTGCGCGAGCGTCTTCCGGACGTCCCGGGCCTCCGATTGGCTGCCCGATACATGCCCGGCAGCGGCGAGGCGCGTATCGGCGGTGATTGGTACGACGCGATCCCCCTGCGGGACGGCCGCGTGGCGCTGGTGATCGGCGACGTGGTGGGTCGGGGGATCGCAGCCGCGGCCCAAATGGCGCACCTGCAGAGCGCGGTGCGCGCATACGCGCTCGAGGGTCTGCGGCCCTCGCTAGTGCTGGAACGCATGAACGGCTTCGCCCAAGAGCTCGAGGGGCGCGGAACGGCGACCCTGCTCTTCGCGGTCGTCGACACCGAGGCCGAGACGATTCGTCTTGCCTCTGCCGGCCACCCACCGCCGTTGTTGATCGCGGCGGATGGGCAGGCTCACCTCGCCGAGGGGCCGCACGGCAACCCGCTTGGCGCGTTCCCGTTCCCGACGTACGAGGAGTCGGTGACGGCGATGCCCGCCGGCACCGCCGTGCTCCTCTATACCGACGGACTGGTGGAGCACCCGGGTCAGACGCTCGACGAGGGAGTCGCGGGGCTGATTGAGGCCGGGAAGACCCTGCCCGAAGACCCCGACGCGGCTTGCCGGAGCCTCCTCGACGCCTTCGTCGCCGGCGGCTCGGTTCACGACGACGTAGCGATGCTCATCGCGCGGCTTGATTCGCCGCCCGTCGTGCTCGATCTGGTGGTTCCGGCCGACCCGTCGGCGCTCGCGGGAGTGAGACGTGCCCTCGGCCGCTGGCTCGACTCGGTGGGCGCGGGCGAGGTCGAGGCCTACGAGCTGCAGGTCGCGTGCGGCGAGGCCTGCGCAAACGCGATCGCGCACGCCTACCCGCCGGGTGATGCCCACTTTGCGGTCCGTGCGTTCAGCCAAGATGGCGAGGTGCTGATCGAAGTTGCGGACTTCGGTGCCTGGCGGGCGCCGCGTGGGGGATCGGGCGGCCGTGGCTTGGCCCTGATCGAACAGCTGACGGACTCGCTCGAGATCGACCGCGGGATCGCCGGCACAACCGTGCGGATGCGACGTGGGGTGCACGGGACGGTGCCGGCGTGAGGGGGCGCCTCGCCGAAGTGAGCTTCGACGAGGTCTCCGAAGAGACGGTCGTGGCGACCGTCACAGGAGAGGTCGACGGCTCCAACGCCGGCGAGCTGCGTCGCGCGATCGCGGATCGGATACCTGCGACGGCGAGAACCTTGGTCCTAGATCTGGCAGAGACGGCTTACGTGGACAGCACAGGGGTGGAGTTGCTGTTCGAGCTTGCGGGGCGGCTCTCGGCGCGCCGGCAGACCCTCACAGTCATCGCCACCCCAGGGTCGGGGGTGAGGCGCGTACTCGAGCTGTGCGACATCAGCAGCGTCGCCGAGCTGGCTGGGTCTCGGGAGGATGCGGGTAGCGGCTAACCGTTGATCGCGCCGGTCCACGACGCGCGGAAGCGCTGAAGGGCCTGGCGCAGGGCTGCCGCGACGTTTCCTGGAGCCGAAAGGATCTCGGCGATGCGGTTGCCGAAAGCCTCGAGCAGCAACAACTCGCGCCGGGATGTGGGACGCGAGTGCCGAAGGCCGATGCAGACGACGCCGATCATGCGCCCGCCGGCGACCATCGGTGCGGCGATCGCCGCACCCGTGCCCACACCGGCGGCACCGTCGGCGGCAGGGGCCACGAGCTGTGCACGTCGTTCGAGGGCTACCTTCCCGATTCCGCTCTCGCCGAGCAACACCTCGGGTGGCGGGACCGGGCTTGGTGTCCGCTCGTGGGCGGCGTGCGCAGCGAGTCGGAGAACCATGCCGCCGTCCTCGGCCAGGTAGATCGCGGCCGCTTCCACGTCGGCGAGCTCGGCGACACCACTGACGAGCGCGGTGAGCGTCGCGCCGGCCGCCGCGGGCTCGGCTGTTTGCGCGCCGCCTTCAGCCGCCCGGTCACCCTCTCCGATCGAGCCCTGTTCGAGCGCAATCGCAACGGCCTGCGAGCGCGTGGAAGCGCCGAGCTTCCCCATCGCGTTTCGCACATGGGTGCGAACGGTCTCAGGCGACAGAACGAGGCTGGTGGCGATCGTGGCGCCCGACATGCCCTCGGCGAGGAGACCGAGGATCTCGGTCTCGCGGGCGCTCAGGGGTCGTGGCGCAGCGGGGGTTGCGTTCGGGGTCTTTGAAGCCGGCATACCAGGGTTTCCGGGTACTGGATCGGACCTTGAAGCGAGATTAGCACTAACCGATTTGCGGTAATTCGCCGCTTGAAATGCGGGTAAAACCTTGCGGTGGTGCGGTTTTTGGCCGATCCAGCGTCATCCTCGTTCGTCCTGGGCGAGCCCCCGGGGTCCTGGGTGCACCCCAGGGGGTGATCAAGTTGAACAGGCATTTCCACAACCACGATCGTCGACGTGCGCATGCACGTCGACTCATCGACGTAGTCGGCCTGAAGCTGGCGCCGGCTTTCACCGGCGGCGTGATCGTCGCCTCCCACACCGGCCGACTCGGCCACGGGCTGATCGCGTGCGGGGCGATGCTGGGCGCGTCGGCACTCGTCGAGCGATCGCGTTTCCCGCTCACGCTGATGCCGTTGGCACGGGTGGGCCTGGCTCTGCTCGCGCCGGCAATCGGTTCGGTGCTCGCCTTCGTGATCATCCTCGCCGCAGGCTCGGGCGGCGCCTGGGAGGACGTCGTTCCGGGGGCGCTCGGCGCGTCACTCGTGCTCTTGTTGGGTGCCTGGGTGCGCCACTGGGTTGACCGCGAGGCATGGGTCAGGATCGCGGTGGTGGGCGACCCGGATTTCGCCGCCGATCTGGCAGCCGAGTTCGAGGCGGGGAGCATTCACGATTTTCGCGTGGAGGGCTGGATCGGCCAACGGTCGGTTCCACGCGGGAATCTGGTCTGTCTGGGCAACCTTCGCGAGGTGCGCGACATCGTCGTCGATCAACGGATCGAGCTGATCGTCTGTGCTCCCGGAGCGGACCTCGATGACGGGCAGGAGGACAGGGTCTTCGAGGCTGTCGCGGACTTCTGCCTCGACCTGCCGGTGCGGATGATGAGCGCGAATCAGCTCTATGAGGAGCTGCTGGGCCACGTTCCGATCGGGACGATCGATGCCGCCTGGTTCCGCTACATAATGCACCCGCGTTTTCGCGCGGGGCCCCCGATCTCCAAGCGCATATTCGACATCGTCGGCGCGATCGGCATCGGTTTGCTTTTCACGCCGATCCTGATCGCGGCTGCGGTCGCCGTCAAACTGGGCGACGCGGGACCGGTTATCTATCGGCAGCGCAGGGTGGGCGAGCAGGGCGGCGAGTTCGAGATCCTAAAACTGCGCACGATGCGTGTAGACGCCGAGGACGACGGAGCGGCCCGATGGAGCGAGGCGGACGACCCGAGGGTCACCCGCCTTGGCAGCATCCTGCGCCGCAGCCACGTCGACGAACTTCCGCAGCTGTGGAACGTGCTCCGTGGCGAGATGACGCTGGTCGGGCCTCGCCCCGAGCGCCCCGAGTTCGTCGTCGAGATCGAGCGGCAGTTTCCGAACTACGCGCGCCGCCATCTGGTCAAGCCAGGCATGGCCGGCTGGGCGCAACTGCGCTGCGGCTACGCCGGCTCCGACTTGGGCACCGCCTGGAAGCTCTGCCACGACCTGTACTACGTGAAGCACAGCTCGTTGGTCGGCGATGCGCTGATCCTGTTCGAAACCGGTCTCGAGACGTTCCGCGATGCACACCGATCGCTGCGCTCGCCCGCGAAGCGATTCCTGATCGGCGAGGAAGTCGGTGGCTAGCGTCGCGCCTCGACTTGCGCTTGTCGCCGACCCGCAGCCCGCGGTGGCGCCGCAGGGAGCTCCAGCGGTACTGGTGGTGGACGACAGTCGCAATTGCGTCGAGGCGAATCCAGAAGCCTGCCAGCTCGTGGGCGCCACCTCCGACCGGGTGCTTGGCAGCCCGTTCGACGATCTCATCGCACCGGCCATGCGGCAGCGTCTTGACCACGTCTGGCAGGCGTTCGCGGGCGGTGGCGGCCACGCGGGCCCGTTCACGCTCGTGCGGGGCGACGCCGAGATCCAGATCTCGATCACGCAGAACCTCATGCCCGGTCGCCACCTGCTCGTGATCACACCGATCACGGCATCGATCGCGCCAGCCGCCGAGTTCGCCGATCGCCAGCGGGCGCCGGAGGCCGGCCCGCCGTCGACCACCGACCGAAGGTCACCGACACCGAGGGAGCGTCAGGTCCTCGGGCTGCTTGCAGCCGGAGCCACCGACCCTCAGATCGCCGAGCGCCTCGAACTCTCGCCGGCGACGGTCCAGACGCATGTTCGCAACGCGAAGTCGAAGCTCGGCGCACGCACGCGGGCTCAGGCGGTCGCGATGGCGATCGAGCAGAAGCTGATCTCGCTCTGAGCTGCCGTTAGCGCCGGAGTTACCGCTGCGGCTTGGCGGTCGGCCGCTCTCCCGCGGCTTCGACCTTTGCTCGCAGCTCGTCGAGTTCGGGCGCGAGCGGATTCAGCTCAGCGACGGCTCCAAGCTCGACCCGTGCCATCGCAGGGTCGGACTCGGCGTACAGCTCGGCGAGGAAGTAGTGGGCCGCCCATTCCTCGGGGCGCTCGGACGCGGCCAGACGGAATGCGTTGATCGCGCGCTCGCGATCCTCGACAGCCTGGGCAATTGCCCCCTCGGCGAGCAGCGGCGAGTCGCTCAGCGAGTTCAGGGAGGACGCTCGATCAAGGTCGGCGTATGCCCGGTCGAGGTCATTGCGAAATCCGCCGTACGCATCGTTCGTGTAGCGCTCACTGAGAAACGGGGGGATAGTCGAAATCGCGAGCGTCGTGGCGGCCACCGCGATGACGCGCCGATTGCCTGCGCTTGAGCGCCCGCGCATCGGCGAGAGGATCGCAGGGGCAGACGCCGCACCCAGCAGGGCCAGCACCGGTGCAGTCACAGCGGGGTAAGCCCAAAACCAGTCGAGTGACGCGTGTACGAGCCAGTACGCCCCCGCGCCCAGGGCCCCGGAGGCGAGCAGGGCGGCAGACGGGCCCAGACGTCGTGCGCGCACCACTCCGCTGAACGCACCGAACATCGCCAGGCCGAAGAGGCCGACTCCGACCACGCCGAGCTCAGAGAGGATTTCAAAGCCGACGCTGTGGGCGTCACGCGCGATCTGTTCGACGTTGTCCCGCTCGCGCGTGTAGCGGTACTGGTAGCCGCCGGCCCCATCCGCGAACAGCGGATCCTCGGCGAAAGCGTTGATGGCGACGCGCCAGAGATCGGAGCGGTTCGAGCCGGCGTTGATCGTGAAGCGATCGCCTTCCTCCGAGAGGTCGGGCTGCCCGCCCGCGCTGAACTCCTCGACTCGTTGGCCGATCCAGTCCACGGGGTTGCCGACCGCAGCCACCGTGCCGAAGAGCACTGTGGCGGCCACGGCTATCGCGATGAGCCGCGCGCTACCGCCGCGGAGGAGGCCGGGCACAAAACTCTCGGGGTCGCGAGCTTCCGGTCGGGTGGCGAGGACGCCAGCGACGACGGCCAGGATCATGCCAAGCAGGGCTACAGCGCCGGCCGTATGCATCTCGGACAGCACATCGGGGGAGGCGCTGGAGGCCGCGTCGTAGAGGCTTGAAGCGGCGGGGAGGGTTGCCAACGCTGGCACGATCGCCAGCACGAGCCAGAAAAGGCCCCGCGGGCGGGATGGGGCAGCCAGCAAGAAGACGACGGTGGCGACCACGAGGGCAACAATCGAGCCACGGCTCTGGGACAGGATCAGCGCCTCGACGCAGACGGTGCCAACCGTCGCACCGCCGACGCGAACCCAGCGCGGCAAGGACGATCCCATCGCGAGGGCGAGCGCGGGCCAGAGCGCGATCCCGAAGAACGCGGCGTTTGCGTTGCGGTAGCCCAGCGGGAAGTCGAGCGTGCCGTCCTCCTCGAGCAGTGCGGTCGCGTCGCCGCCCAGCAGCAGGGCGAGGAAGGCCACGATGCCGGCGACCGCGGCCGCGAACACGATCGGTACCGCTGCGAGCTGCATGCGGCGACCAAGTAGGACGCATAGCCAGACGCCAAGCCCGAGCGAGAGGGCGTAGGCGAGGATCCGTTGGGCGTCGGCCACCGCGATGTCCGGCGCCGGCGTCCAGAGCACCGAGAGCAGCGACCAGGCGGCGAGGCCGACGAGCCCACCACCCGCGAGACGGACCGGGGTGGACAGCCGCAGGTCGCCCTGCCAGGGCGCGTCCCAAAGCAGAACCAGTGTCCCGATCACCAAAAGGCCCATCCCGGGGTACAGAACCGTGCCGAAGTAGGCGCCCTCGGCGATTGCCCACCAGCTCCAGACGGCGCTTAGCAACGCCATCGCAATCGTCGCGCAGATGTCCACGGGCTGGAGCCTGCTCACGCGTAGGTTGAGCCGCGCGCGCCCAGGCTGGTTCCCCACTTGGGCCATGGTCCACGTGACGCTACTGAACGCTTTTGCCCGCACGGGTCTTGGCAGTGGCCTCTGCACACGGTTTGGCGACCGGCGTGTCTTGGATCATCCCGGGCGGTGCCCGGAGAAGACGAGCGGCAAACGCCCAACGACGTCGAGCTCGCCGGAGACGATCCGCTGCGCGAGCGAGCCCGGCTCGCCCGCGATGCGATTGCCAGCCGGCTGATTGACGTAGCCGACGAGATCGAGCGCGGTGAAGTGGAGGCGGGCAGGCTCGCCCGTTCACAGCTCGCAGACATCGCGGGCACTGAGCTGGAGCGAGCCGTCGCGGAGTTCGAGCGGCGTGCGGAGGGCGTGATCGGGAGCGCCGTGGGTGAGGCTGGCCTGCGGGTAGAAGGCCTGCGCGGAGAGCTCGAGCAGCGCTTGGAGTCGCGTGTGGCCGAGATAGCCGGTGCGACCGAGCAGCGGATACGGGGAGCCGAACGTGCCGCGGCCGAGCGGATCGAGGCCGCCGTCGGCAACGCCCGATCCGAGGTCGGACGCGACGCCGAGGACGTCGCGCGAGCCGGAGCTGCCGCTGCGGCCGCCGAGCTTGCCGGATCTGTTGAGGCCCAGCTCGCGGACGACCGTTCCGCGATGGAGCGCGAGCTGGAGGTCACCGCCACACGGGCAAAGCGACTCGCCGCTGAGCGCTTCGATGCAGCGGCTGCCGATCTCTCCGAACGGCTTGCAGCGAGGATCTCCGAGAGCCTCGAGAGTTCGCGCAGGGAGCTGGCGATGACGCTCACCGGCCTGGTCGAGACCGGAACGAGGGAGCACGGCGAGCGCACCGCCCAGGAAGTCCTCGTCGCGGCGACCGCGGACGCTCAGCGGCTCGCCGAGCAGGCCGAAACCCGGATCGAGAAGCGGCTCGCCGACCGCGTGGACGAACTCGATGCGGCGCTTCGCGACCGCCAGAACGAGTTTGCGGAAGATTCCGCAAACGGGCTGCGAACACGTCTGGATCAGATGGCCGGTGCCCGGCTCACGGCGCTCCGGGACCAGCTGAGTGCGCTGATCTCCGAGGAGCTGGAGGTCGCCCGAGGCGAACTTGCGGTTCAGACCGAGGAGCGAGCACGCAAGCGCACCGAGCAGGGCCGCCTGGAGGTTGACGCTGCGGCATCGACGCGCGTTGCCGAAGAGGTCTCACAGGCCGAGGTGCGGTTGCAGGAACGGCTCGAGTCTCGCGCCGGTGAGTTGGCCGAGCGCATTGGCGCGATGCAATCGGATCATGCCGCAAAGCTCGAGGCGTCACTGCACTCCGCGCTCACGGAGGCGACGGAGCGTAACCGTGCTGAGCTGACCGAGAGCAGCGCTGAACTGGCATCAGGGGTCGAGCGCGAGTCGCGCTCGGCGATCAGCGCCGAGCTGGCAACCGCGCGCGACGCGCTCGAGGCGGAGGCGGAATCCAGCGCCAAGGCCGTCGCACACGAGGTGAACGCGCGCTGCCAGGAGGCTGTGTCGGCGCAAGTCGCGGACGCGGCCAGCCGAATCAACGCGGATCTGGATGACAAGTTCCAGTCTGGCCGCGAGGAGCTTGCCGACAGCCTGAGGGCCATGCACCGCGAGCACGTCGAGCACTCCGTCCGCGAGCAGGGGATGCGCTTGGAGGCGCTCAAATCCACCACCGCGAACGATCTCGCGCGGCACGAAGGCACCCTGTCCGCCCGCGCCGACGACCTGGCCGAGCGGCTCGAGCGGGCCTCGGCCGAGAACGCAGCGCGCCGGGAGGAGGCGCTCCGGGCGGCCTTCGCCGAAGCGCAGGCGCAGGCCGAGGGCCGTCTAGCGACCGCGAGCACGGAGCAGATGGACGCGATGAGAAAGCAGTTGGAAGGGCAGGCCGCAGAGCTGATCGAGACAGCGCGCAAGGAACTCGCCAGGGAGTCTGAGCGAGAGCTGCACGCGGAGGTGGGGCGCCGGACCCAGGAGCTCGTCAAAACAACCGGAGAGCAACTCACGGAGGCCGCCGCCGAAGCCACTGGAGCCGCACGCAGCGCGGCCCGCGCCGAAGCCGACCGGCGACTCTCAGTGGCGGAGGACCGGCTCCAGCGCGCTGGCTCGGCATCCCTCGGCAAGGTGCGCTCGGAACTGACCGGGATCGTCGATCAGCGGGTCGCGTCCGCCCTCGGCGCTGCAAAGCAGGAGCTCGAGGGGTCGATCGAGGCCGATCTGTCGGTCGCAATCGAGCGGGCGGGCTCCGAACTCGATGCCAGCGCCGAGGCCCGGGCGGAGGAGTTCAAGCAGTCCTCCAGCCAGCGGCTGGAGGAGGCCGTCGCCCGCGTGACCGCGCAGGGCGGGCAGGCGGGCGCGGAAGCGGCTTCGGCCGCGGCCGAAGCCGCGATCACGGCCGCTGAGAAGCGGTTCGCCAGCCACGACTCCCAGGCCAAGGCGGAGGTCGCGCAGCGCCTCACCGCAGCCACGGCCGAGCTCCAGGAACAGAGCGCGGAGATGCGCCGGACCCTGGAAGAGCGTGATGCGCACAGCCGTACCGAGCTGGAGGCCCGAGTCGAGGCGGAGGTCGATCAGCGGGTCGCGTCCGCCCTCGGCGCTGCAAAGCAGGAGCTCGAGGGGTCGATCGAGGCCGATCTGTCGGTCGCAATCGAGCGGGCGGGCTCCGAACTCGATGCCAGCGCCGAGGCCCGGGCGGAGGAGTTCAAGCAGTCCTCCAGCCAGCGGCTGGAGGAGGCCGTCGCCCGCGTGACCGCGCAGGGCGGGCAGGCGGGCGCGGAAGCGGCTTCGGCCGCGGCCGAAGCCGCGATCACGGCCGCTGAGAAGCGGTTCGCCAGCCACGACTCCCAGGCCAAGGCGGAGGTCGCGCAGCGCCTCACCGCAGCCACGGCCGAGCTCCAGGAACAGAGCGCGGAGATGCGCCGGACCCTGGAAGAGCGTGATGCGCACAGCCGTACCGAGCTGGAGGCCCGAGTCGAGGCGGAGGTCGATCAGCGGGTCGCGGCAGCACGAGCGGGCCTCGAGACCGAGGTCGAGGAGCGGCTGGCCGCGACAAAATCGGCGCTCACCGAGGACGTCGAGGCTCGCGTGAGCGCCCGTCACGAGCAGGCAGCGGCGGCCCTTGCGGAGAGCATCGCTGCGGCGAAGGCACGGCTGGGCGACGAGTTGGAGTCGCGCTCGACTGAAGTTTTGGAAGCCCGAAAGTCCGAGCTCGAGGAGCTCGCGGAGCGGCGCTTCGCCGCAGCGGAGCAAGGGGTGGGGGAGACGGCCCGCGCCGTCGCCGCTTCGGAGGTCGAACGGAGAGTGAGCGCGGTGCGAGGGGAGCTCGAGGCCGCGACCGAGAAGCAGGTCGCGGCGCGGCTCGAGGCGGCAACTGACGAGCTCGCTGAATCGGCCGAACGACGCTTTGCGTCGAGGCTTGCCGACGCCGAGGCAACCGCGTCCAAGCTCAGCGCTCAGCTGGAGCAGGCAGCTTCGAAGCTCCTCAGACGAGAGCGGAGACAGGAACTGAAGCTCGCGCGTGAAGAATCCTCCAAGCGAGTCGAGGCGGCGCTCGAGAAGCTGGAGCGCCGCGGGGGAGCGCTGCTCTCAGAGCTCGCCGCCCGCTCGGCCCGGATCCAGGGCGGGCTGGACGAACGCGCGAGTGGCGCAACCGTGCACATTGACGAACGCGCGAAGGCTTTGGACGAGCGGCTTGCGCTTTCCAAAGCCGCCCAGGAGAAGGCTGCCGCGAGGGTCAAGACGCAGCTTGACGATGCGGAGCGACGGATCGCGGAGGCGCTCGAGGGCCTCGAGCGCGCGGGCTCCGAAGCCGGTCAGCGAGTGGCTGAGGCGTTGCGTCGCGCCGACGAGGCGGTTGGGAGCATCGAGGAATCCCAGTTGCGCATCGCCGCGATCGAATCCGAGGCGGGCGATTCGAGGCGGGCGGCCGCCGAAGCGGCGAAGATGGCGGCGAACTCGGTCGCGCTCGAGCAGCGGATGCGCGCCGCGCTTCGAACCGAGGACGATGCCGCGCGGCGGATAAGCGAGGCCGAGCAGCGCCTGCTCGAAATCGTCGACGACGGTTGACGCAATTAGCGGGTTGGCCACCCGTTGGCATCTGGTCTCGCTGAAAGACTGGAATCGGATGAGCGACGCGAGGCGCGAAACGAGCACTGCCCGCCTGCCAGGGCGTGGTTTGAGATGAGCGGCGTCGCACATCTGCACGTCCACAGTGAGTACTCACTACTCGACGGCGCCTGCAAGATCGAGCAGAAGACCTCGAAGGGGATGAGATTCCCGATGGCCGAGCGCGCGGCCGAATTGGGGATGCCGGCGCTGGGCCTCACCGATCACGGCGTGATGAACGGCGCGGTGGACCACTACAAGGCGTGTAAGGCCGCGGGGATCAAGCCGATCATCGGGATCGAGGCGTACTACCTCGACGACGTCACCGCCGCCGATCGCCGTGGCGAGCGCAACCACCTCACCCTGCTGGCGGCGAGCGACATCGGATTCAAAAATCTCGTGCGTTTGAGCTCGAACGGCTTCCTCCAAGGGTTTGGGCGCGGCAAGGCCAACGTGGACATGGCGATGCTCGAGCGCTACTCAGACGGGGTGATCGCACTGACCGGATGCCTGCAGTCGCGGTTCTGCCGTCGCCTCGTCGAGGACCGGCCGGCGGACGCCCGCGCCCACCTCGATGACCTGATGAACGCCTTCGGCCGTGACAACGTCTACATGGAGATCCAGGTCAACGGGATTCCCGAGCAGGAGAAGGCGAACGAGGGCATCGTCCGCTACGCCCGTGAGGTGGGCCGCCCCCTCGTCGCCACCGGCGACGTCCACTATCTGCGCCGCGAGGACTACGAACACCATGCGGCGCTTCTCTGCGTGCAGACCAAATCCACGCTCGAGCAGCCGAAGCTCCGCTTCGACACGAATGAGTTCTTCCTCAAGAGTCACGAGGAGATGGCGAAGGACTTTGCCGCGTGGCCGGAGGCGGTTCCCATGACGATCGAGATCGCCGAGCGCTGCGAGACCGAGATCGAGATGGGCAAGCTGCTGCTGCCACGCTTCCCCACCCCTGACGGCGAGGAGCCGCGCGCGATGCTCCACCGTCTAGCGGATGAGGGCCTGCGCCGCCGATACGGCGACCCCGTCCCTGCCGAGGCCTCCGAGCGCCTCGACTTTGAGCTCGGAGTCATCGGCGAGATGGGTTTCGAGTCGTACTTCTTGATCGTCTGGGACTTCGTCAAGCACGCGAAGGAGAACGGGGTGGCGGTCGGTCCCGGACGTGGCTCCGCCGCGGGCTCGATCGTCGCCTACGCCCTGAACATCACCGACCTCGATCCCCTCGCGAACGAGCTGCTGTTCGAACGGTTCCTGAATCCGGCGCGCAAGTCGATGCCGGACATCGACATCGACTTCTCCGTTCGCGGGCGCGAGCGGGTGATCCGCTACGTCCAGGAGAAATACGGTCGGGAGTCGGTGGCCCAGATCGTGACCTTCGGACGGATGGCCCCACGCGCCGCCACCCGTGATGCGGCTCGGGTGCTGGGCTACGACTACGGGACCGGCGATCGCCTGGCCAAGCTGATCCCCGAGCCGATCATGGGCCGAAGCCCGTCATTTGAGGAGTGCCTCAAGCAAGGGCAGGAACTGAGGGTCGCGATCGATGCCGACGCCGACGCAAAGAAGATCGTCGACGTCGCGCAGGGACTAGAAGGCAAGGTTCGCAACAACTCGATCCATGCGGCGGCGGTTGTAATCGCCGACCGGCCACTGGCCGAAATCGTGCCCCTACAGCTGGTCGAGGATCGCAACGCCCCGGCTGAGAAGGGCCCGGACGGCAAGCCGATTCGCCACCGCAAGGTGGTGACCCAGTACTCGATGGGGCCGATCGAGGAGATCGGGCTGTTGAAGATGGACTTCCTCGGGCTCCGAAACCTCGACGTGATCGAGGACGCCGTGGCGATCATCGCCCGTTCGCGCGGGGTCGAGCTCGACATCGAGGCGATCCCGATGGACGACGGCAAGACCTTCGAAATGCTTGCCGGGGGCGACTCGGTCGGCGTATTCCAGCTCGAGTCCGACGGCATGCGCGATGCGCTCAAGCAGGTTGGACCAACCGAGTTCGGCGACATCGTCGCCCTTGTCTCGCTCTACCGGCCGGGTGCCATGCGCTACATCCCCGACTACGCGCGTGGCAAGCGCAATCCGGCCGGCGTCACGTATCCCGACGACCGGTTACGGCCGATCACCGAGGGCACCTACGGATGCTGCATCTACCAGGAGCAGTTGATGGAGATTTCCAAGCAACTCGGCGGATTCAGCCCCGCTGAGGCGGACGACCTGCGTAAAGCGATCGGCAAGAAGAAGCGCGACCTGATGGCGACGATGAAGGACAAGTTCATGTCCGGATGCGCCAAGTCGGGCACGAGGCGCAGCGTCGCCGACGACCTCTGGTCGCTGATGACCGCCGCGGCGGACTACTCGTTCAACCGCTCGCACGCGGCGTGCTACGCGCTGATCGCATACCGAACGGCGTATCTCAAGGCCAACTACCCGGCCGAGTACATGGCGGCCGTGATCTCATCCGTGATGTCAACGAAGGACAAGGTGCCCTTCTTCGTCAACCGCTGCGAGGAGATGGGGATCGAGGTCTTGCCCCCGGACGTGAATTCCTCCGATCACGGGTTCGCGGTGGCGGGTAACTCGATCCGCTTCGGACTGGACGCGGTGAAGAACGTCGGTCATTCCGCGGTCCAGGCCATCATCCGCGCCCGGGAGGTGAAGCCCTTCGAATCGATCTGGGACTTTTGCGACCGCGTGGACTCACGAACGGTCAACAAGCGAGCGATCGAGTGTCTCGTCAAGTCCGGTTCACTCGATTCGACCGAGGCGAGCCGCCGCGGGATGCTGGAGGTGCTGCCACAGGCTCAAGCAAGCGGCCAGAAGGCCCAAGACGACGCGCTACGAGGGCAGGGCTCGATCTTCGACTTCGGCGGCCCAAGCGATGGTGAGCCTGCGCCCGCCAGTCCGTTCGGATCACAGCGACCGCCCGTCCCGGCCATGGAGTTTGAGCAGCGCGAGCTACTGCGCCTTGAGAAGGAGACACTGGGGACCTACGTTTCCGCACACCCGCTGAACGAGGTACGCGACGCCTTGCGCGACCGGGTCGAGTGCTCGCTCGCGGACGTGGCGAGCCGCGAGGATGGGACTTGGCTCACGGTCGGCGGAATCGTCACCGAGGCGAAGAAGGTCCGGACCAGAACGGGCGGCTACGTGATGTTCGCCAAGCTCGACGATCTCGCCGGGCAGGTCGAGCTTTTTGTTCGCGACGCGGGGTCTGAGCAGGCGCAGGCGATCGCTGCCGACCAGGTCGTAGTGCTGCGCGGAAGGGTGGACCACAAGGGCAGAGGTGACATCAGTCTCGTCGTCGAGACGGCTGAGGAGTTCGCCCCCGACGCGGACGAGGTGGCTCGTGCGCGCGAACGCGCCCGCAAGCGCGAGGCCCCCGGTCAGATCAGCCTCCACGTGGACGCCAGCCGGTTCGGCGCCGAGTTGGTCGACGAGCTCAAGCAGTTGTTCGCGAGCTTTCCCGGGCCGACCGAGGTGGTGCTGGAGATGCGCACCGGACAGGGCAAACGGCGCCTCCGCTTTGGCGACGCCTACAAGGTCGAGTTCTCTCGCGGGTTGCGTGCCGAGCTGGATGTGCTCCTGGGGCCGGGCGCGCTTGCCGCTTGATATCTGGCTGCGGCCCCCACCCGCAGCCTCGCCGGAATCCTCCGCTTCGCGTCCGGTTTTGGCGAGGCGTAGGATTTCCCCATGCCGCTAGAGCAGCAGCGAAGCGGGGACCCCACCACCGAAGGTGAGTGCCGCCGCTGCCGCACGTTCTGCGACAAGGTGATCGAGCCGCGGGGATGCCTCGCCCAGCGCTGCCACAACCTCTACTCGTACGAGGACAACTTCAGCGGCAAGCAGTTCATGGGCTGCCTGCGCAAGGTGTTCCGGGCCGAGGTCGATGTCGAGATGTTCGAGTTGGCGGAGAACGCCGGAGGCTTCGGCGGGCTGAAGATGACGGGCGATCCGCTGCCCCAGTGCCAGTTCAAGGTCGAGCCTAGCTTTGAGGGTAAGGGCTCGTCGTTCGAATGCGTCAACCCGCGTTTCTTCGACTGCAGCGACGGGATGAACGTGTTCGACCTGCGCGCTGCGCTCTAGCGGCCGCGGCGCCGTCAGGCCTTGAACCGGTAGCCGACGCCGCGCACCGTTTCAAAACGCGCGCCACCGAGCTTGCGACGCAAATAGCCAACGTAGACGTCGACGACGTTGGAGCCGGGGTCGTAGTCGTAGCCCCACACGTGCGCGAGCAACTGTTCCCGGCTCAGCACCTGGTTGGGGTGCTCGAGGAATGTCCGCAGGAGCTCGAACTCGCGGGCGCTCAGCTCCACCTGCATTGCGCCGTCGCTGACCCAGCGGGTACGGAGGTCGAGCGAGATGCCGCCCTCCTCCACCACGTGGCGTTCGCCGCTACCGGAGCCCTCGCCAACGCGCAGGCGCGCACGGATTCTCGCGACGAGCTCGTCGAAGTGAAAGGGCTTGCCGATGTAGTCGTCGGCTCCGGCCTCAAGCCCGGCGATGCGGTCGCCCGTGTCGTCGCGCGCGGTGAGGACGATCACCGGCAGTGAGCTACCGTCGGCCCGGAGGTCGCGCAGGACCTCGAGCCCGTCCTTGCGCGGAAGTCCGAGGTCGAGCAGCAGCAGGTCGAAGTCCGCGGCGTCGGCCATTGCGCTCGCAGCGACGCCGTCGCCGACGACGGTCGTGGTGAAGCCACTCGAGCGCAAACCCTTCTCCAGGAAGGCCGCCAGACGGGCCTCGTCCTCTGCGATCAGAATTCGCGCCACGTTAGACCACTTCGTAGCCGGTCGGGATGACGATTACGAATCGCGAGCCCTCGCCGGGCGAGGATTCGAGTTCGACGTGGCCGTCGTGGGCCTCCGCGATCGCGCGGACGATCGCGAGCCCAAGGCCCGCTCCACGAGCTGTAGCGGCACCCTCGCCGGCGAAGCGCTCGAAGATGCGCTCCTGGTCGGGAACGGCGATCCCATCGCCCTCGTCGCGCACCCAGAGGCGTGCTTCGCCGTAGCGAATCGAGCTGCCGACCGCGATGACCTGGCCGCCGTGCGTGTGCCGGACGGCGTTCTGGGCAAGATTCATGACCGCCGAGGTGAGCCGATGCTGATCAGCCGCCACCAGGCCGACACCGGCTCCATCCATCGTCCAGCGCCTCACTCCCAGCGTCCGGGCCTTGGCAAACAGCTCATGGGTGAGCAGGTCGAGGTCGAGCGGCTCGGTGCGCAGGAAGTCGGGCCGGTCCGATCGGGCCAGCAGTAGGAGGTCGTCGACGAGTCTCGCCATGCGCTCCAGCTCGTCCTCGATCACGGCAGTGGCTTCCCTGCGCTCGGCGGGATCGTCACCCAAGGTCTCCAGATTCCCGCGGATCACCGTGATCGGGGTCCGCAGTTCGTGGCCGACGTCCGCCAGAAACTCCTTCTGGTCGGCAAAGGCGTGCTCCAGCCGGTCGAGCATCGAGTTGAAGGTGCGACCGAGCGCGGCGATCTCGTCGCCGCCACGAGCATCGACCCGGGCCGAAAGGTCACTCTCGGTGATCTCACGCGTGGTCCGGGCGAGTGATCGCAACGGCTGGACGGCGCGGCCGGCAGCTAGCCAGATGAAGAGGGAAGCCAGGAGGGTGACCACGATGCTCACGCCGGCCGCAATCCGCACTGCGCTCTCGACCTGATCACGCTCGTTCGACAGGAGTTTGGCTGCGACCAAGCTGCCCGTTTCGCCGCCGCCGCTGACCGGGACGGCTACATACCGCGCGTCGCCGACGGCGGTCGCGACCTCGCCGCTACGTGGTCCCGGCATCTCCGCAAGGGAGTCGAAAGCATCGGCCGACTCGATCGGCGCGTCCAGGGTTGCTTCAAAGCGCTCGCCCTCGATCGATGTGATCAGCAGGCCGTCCTCCAGCGGGCGCTCGCGATCGAGAAAGGTCTGGAAGATCGTCGGAAGATCGCCCTCGAACTCACGTCCCGTGTCCGGATCGATCCCGGCCTCGGTCAGGCCGCGCAGCGCGTTGACCTGGCTCGTCAGCGTCTGCTGAACCTCGTCGCCAATCCTTGAGAGCAGGACCTCACGCAAGACCAGCAACGAAGCGGCCGTCGAGACCACGAGCAGGGCGAGGAACGAGACGAGCACGCGAGCTCGCACGTCGGCAAGTACGGGCAGTTGCTTGCGCGGCACGGACACGCGAGGAAACTAGCGGGGGCGCGGCGTTTACAGGGAAAGCCTGGTGTAGCCCGGGTAGCTTCCTGCGGGACGGAGCCGTCGCCTCACCGGCCTGCCACGCGAAGCCGAATCGCCGCGACTGAGCTCTCGTACTGCGAACCTGTCGGAGTGCTGGCGTCCCGGTTCAACTCCTGATCGCCCGTGCCGCCGCCAGCGGGAACGGTGCCTCCGAATGGCACCGCCGTCGCACCGCTCGACACGCTGGGCTGGGCCCGCCCGCCGGGGGCATCTGACCCATGGGTCCCGCTGTGCTGGTCAGGCGCAAGCGCGATCTCCGCTTTGTGCCCTCCGGCTTTGATGCCGATCAGATCTCCAGGGTTCTCGGGCAGCAGGAATGCCAGATAGACAATCGCTCCAAGTACCGCGACGGCAACCGCCTGCAATGCGACCGCTCTTTGCCGGGAACTCACGAGGCGCTCAATTCATGGCGCGCACGCATAGGTTGAACCTTGCGCACGATCATGAGACTCGGATGAGAGCGGGATGAGACGGGCGCTCAAACTACGCGCGGAAGGGTGATTGCATGAGACGAGTTCTCATCCGTGGCTCACGGTGCTCTCACGCCGCGGACCTACCTTGCTGCATACACCGACGGCAACCCCTGGGGGTTTTGACAGCTCATGACAACGATTAGCAAGCTTCGCAAGGCAGCGGCCGCCGCACTCGTCGTGACGCTGCTCGGAACTTCTTTGGCGCCGGCAACGTCGCTGGCGCAGTCGCAGGACTGCCTCGATCCCACTGGCGCTCAGTACCGGACCAACCAAGAGTGTGTGGAAGACAGCGCCGGCAGCGGGGGTAGTGGCAGCACCAGCGCGCCCGTCCTCGAGCGCAATGTCGGACCGCTTCCGTTTACCGGCTTTGACGTGATCGCAATGAGCGCGGTCGCGCTCGCTGTGGCCGGCCTCGGACTGCTCCTGCAGCGTGCGGTCGCGCGCCAGCCTGAGTAGTCATACCCAGACCTTCAGGGAGTAATGGAAAAGCGCCGGCCTCAGGGCCGGCGCTTTTTTGTTGTGCTCTCTGTGCGAGCCCGGTTGCGCATGCCCTCACGTCGCAGGCGCTTCGCCTTGGCGACTTCGGCTCCGTCGGCGCCCTGCCGGTTGGGCCCGGGCGTCTCGAGCACGGCCGGAAGTCCCTCGAACCGAGGTTCAGAGAGGAACACCCGCAGGCCACGGTCGCCCAACTCGCCCTTCCCTAGGCTGGCGTGCCGGTCGCGGTTGGAACCGAGGGGCATCTTCGAGTCGTTGATGTGCAGCGCAACGAGGCGCTCGAGGCCGATCTCCGCCTCGACTTCGTCGACGAGAGCCGCCAGCGGTGCCCGGCGCCGAACCTCGAAGCCCGATGCGAGCAGGTGGCAGCAGTCCAGGCATAGGCCGATGCGCTCGCCACCACCGCCGAGCTCGATCAAGCGGGCAAGCTCACCGACGTTGCGACCGAGCGTTCCCATCGCGCCGGCCGTGTCTTCCAGCAGGATGGGGCACGTGTCAGTCTCGGCCAGCGCTTCTCGCAGAGCTTCCCCGACGGCCCTCATGCACGTCTCGTAATCCCGCCCCTTCTGCGATCCCGGATGCAGCACAACGCCCGCGGCCCCTATTCGGTCGCCCAGGCGCAAGGCGTTCTTGAGAGCGGCCAAGGACTTGCCGCGAACCTCGCTCTCGAGCGAAGCGCAATTGATCAGATAGACCGCGTGAATCAGGACCGCCTCCACAGGAGATGAGGCCATCGACTCGCGAAACTCCGCCACGCTCTCGTCGGTGTGATTCGTGGGTCGCCACGCCCGCGAACTCTGATGAAAGATCTGGATCGCGTCACAGCCGAGCTCGATGCCACGCTCGATCGTCATGGGCAGCCCGCCCGCTGTGGAAACATGAGCGCCGATCAACAACGTGTCGTCAACCCCTTTGAAACTTCGCTTCGCCCCATCCCCGACCGGTGCCCTGCACATCGGTGGCGCACGCACGGCACTGTACAACTGGCTTGTCGCCCGGAGCTCGGGCGGGGAGTTCGTTCTGCGGATCGAAGACACCGACCGCGAGCGCTCGACGCCGGAGAACGTGGACCAAATCCTCGATGCCTTGCGCTGGTTGGAGCTGGACTGGGACGGGGAGCCGGTCAGCCAGTTCGAGCGCCGTGAGCATCACACGGAATCGATCGAGCGGCTGTTGGCCTCCGGCGCTGCCTACAGGGACGCCGCCGCCGCCGAGGACGTCAAGGCCTGGAAGCAGGCAAACGGCAACCGCGGGTATCGAGGCGAGTCGGCTGATGTGGGCGCCGTGCGCCTGCGCGTGCCCGACGAAGGGGATACCGTCGTGGCCGACCTGATCCGGGGCGAGGTGGCGTTCCCGAATCGAGCCCAAGACGATTTCGTGATCGCCCGAGCCGACGGAACCCCGCTCTACAACCTCGCCGTCGCGGTCGACGACGCGGAGATGGGAATCACCGACGTGGTCCGCGGCGACGATCATCTCTCGAACTCTCCAAAGCAGGCCCTGGTGCTGGCCGCGTTGGGAGAGGAGCCACCTCGCTATGCGCATCTGCCGCTGTTGCACGGCCCGGACGGGAAAAAGCTCTCAAAGCGCCACGGCGCGGCTTCGGTCCAGGAGCTGCGCGACCTGGGATACCTGCCTGCTGCGATCCGGAACTACCTGGCTCTCCTGGGCTGGGGCACGGACGACGATGAGACGATCCTGAGCACTGCCGAGCTGCTCTCACGCTTCAGCCTCAATCGCGTCGGCCGGGCATCCGCGATCTTCGACGATCGCAAGCTCCGTTGGCTGAACGGGCGCTTCATGCGTGGGCTGCCATTACCCGAGTACGCCGAAGCGCTCGTGGGCCACCTTGAGCGGGACGGATTGGAGGTGCCGGAGCGCGAGCCGCTGATCGACGCCTGCGCGATCGCCCAGGACAAGGCCCAGACGCTCGGAGAGGTTTGGCCGCTGATTGGGTTCCTGTTCAATTCCCCGGTCAGGGACGAGGAGGCGCGAGCGAAGTTCCTGGGCCCGGAGAGCCTCGGTCCGCTGCGAGCGGCACGGGCTGCGATTGCAGCTAGCGACCCATTCGACGCGCAAACCCTCGAGCGCGACCTCGGCGCCGTGGTCGAGCGCGAGGGCGTCAAAGCGAAGGCGCTTTACCAGCCGATTCGGGTCGCGATCACCGGCACTACCGTGTCCCCGGGCATCTTCGACTCATTGGTGGCGCTGGGTCGCGAGCGGGCGCTCGAGCGCATCGACGCCGCCCTGGCCTAAACACCCGCGGCGTTTCTGCCGATGTAGGGGCGAGCGCCCGGGGCATAGATGCCCGCGTGCGCTCAGGCAACGGAAGGTTTCAGTGGATTGAGCGTGTCCCCGTGAGCACAGATACAGCCGCGTCCGTGGCCGCACGCCCGATGGGGGCCGGCGGCAGGCGGCTTTCCGCGGCCTTCGACGCGGTGTCGAGTCTGCCCGCCCTCGCCGAGGCCCGGGAGCGCGTGATCGCGCTCGCCGAACAGCAGGCGCCTTCGACCGGCGATGTCGCGGACGCGATCGAGACGGATACCGGGATCGCCATCGCGGTGATGCAGGCTGCCAACAATGGCGCTGGCCCGCGCGGGCGCACGGGGGGTGTGCTGGAGGCCGTCGAGTCACTGCGCAGCGGTCGGATCGTTGCGATCGCTGCTCGCATGGAGACCTACGACATGCTCGGGCCACGGAGTTCGGGGAGCGATCGCTTTGAACGGCTCCGTCGCCATGGCATTGCGGTGCGCTCCGCGGCAGGAAGGGTCGCCGACCTCGCTCGCATGCCCAACCACGACGAGCTTTCGGTAGCGGCGATGTTCCACGACGTGGGCCGCCTCGTGATCGGGGAGCTCTATGGGCATGAGCACGCGATCGGTCCGACGCCCGAAGAGGCGCCCGACGATCTCATCCGTCGTGAGCGGCGCGAGCTGGGCATCGACCATGCGCTCGTCGGCGCCGTCCTCATTCGTCGCTGGGGTCTTCCTGGCGCGATCGCGAGCGCGGTCGAGCGCCACCACTCGCCCGATGCCGACGGCATGGCCGGAGCGATTCGCCTCGCCGACCTGGTGGTGCATCACGCGTCGGGGCACCGCGTGGCGCCGGACACGCTTCGCGAAGCCGCGGGCAGGATCGGCGTCGACGAAAACGGGGTTCGGCGTTTGCTCTTTGCGTATCCGGCCTCTGGTGAGCCCCGCCGCCGCGCTTCGGAACCCTGCCCGCTCTCGGTGCGTGAGATAGACGCGCTGAGGGGACTGGCCGAGGGCAAGGTCTACAAGCAGATCGCCCAGGAGCTATCGCTTTCGGTGAGCACGGTTCGCACGCACCTGCACAACGTCTACAAGAAGATCGACGCGGTCGATCGCGCCCAGGCGGTCCTCATCGCCCGCGACCGTAACTGGATCTAGTCGATAACGCCGCAGCGCAGGCCGATCGCGACGGCGTGGGCGCGGTCGCGCGCCGTCAGACGGGCAAGCATGCCCTTGGTATGGGTACGCACGGTTTCGGCGCTGAGACTGAGGCTCTCGGCGACGTCGGTGGTGGACTGGCCGTCGGCGAGGAGTTGGAGGATCTCCCGCTGGCGACGCGTCAGCGCGGCCTTTTTGCCGTTGGTTGCGGGGTCGACGAAGCAATCGGAGTCGGCGGCGGCATCAACGGCTTGCGCCAGAGCTTCGGGCGGTGAGCTCTTGGCGACGAACGCGGAGGCCCCGGCATCGAGTGCGGCCGAAGCCGCGTGCCGCTCGGCCCGCCGGGCGTGGGCCACGATGCCGGTGCCCGGCATGGCTTTGCGGATCGCGCGAATCATGGTGGCGCCGCTGGGACCACCCTCGTTGCGGCCAGGCTCGAGTTCGACGATGGCGACGTCGAAGCCGCCGCAATCGGTAAGGGCGTCCATCGCCCCGCGCCAGCACGAGGCCTCCTCGACCTCATAGCGGCCATCCAAAAGTTCGCGCACGCCCAGTCGGACCACGGGGTGGCCGTCCACAACCAGGCAGCGTCGATCCTCACTCACTCAATCCAGCCCCTTCTTACGCGAGCCCTGAGCGGCTCAAAAAAAGACAAACCGGCGCCGTGGCCGGGTGCTGTTCCAATTTACACACCCCGCACAAGTGCATACGAGCGCCGTTCGCTAGGAGCGTGTTTTTCGTGGGGATCATTAGGGTCGCTTGGCCGGTGATCTCCGTTACCTCCAAATCTCGCTACGCCGTGATCGCGATGGCCGAGCTAGCCCGCTCCGATGACGGCATGCCAATCCCGATCGCGCAGATCGCCGATCGGCGCGCGATGCCCGTGCAGTTCCTCGAGCAACTCTTCTCGACCCTGCGGCGGGCCGGGTTGCTCAACAGCCAGCGTGGCGTCAAGGGCGGGTACACGCTCGCTCGCCCCGCCGACGAGATCACGGTCATTGAGGTCGTCCAGGCACTCGACGGCAGGGTGGGCCAGGAGGCCCACGAAGCGGGGGGGATCTGGGCCGAGGGCGTCGAGGCCCTGCGCGAGGTTTTCCGTTCCACGACGATCGCCGAGATCGCCCGCCGCGAGGATGAAGAGAGCGATGGCCCCAACGGCATGTATTACATCTAGCGCGTGACTCCCGAGGCAAACGTCCGCGCCCGTCTCACCCGTGAGGTCTCGGAGGCGATCGGCGACACCCCGATCGTGCCGTTGCGCCGCCTCTCGCCCGAAGGCGGAGGAGAGGTTCTGGCGAAACTCGAATACATGAATCCCGGGGGATCGGTGAAGGATCGGATCGGGGTCGCGATGATCGACGCGGCTGAGCGCGACGGTTTGATCGAGCCGGGCGGCGGCCCGGTGGTCGAGCCGACCAGCGGCAACACGGGGATCGCCCTCGCCCTCGTCTGTGCGGCGCGCGGGTACGAGCTGATCCTCACCCTCCCCGAGGGCATGAGCCGCGAGCGCACAAAGCTCCTGCGCGCCTACGGCGCCGACGTGCACGAGACGCCCTCGATGGGTGGAATGGGGGAGGCGATCGAGCTCGCCCGGCGGATCGTGGATGAGCGCAGCGGGTTCATGCCACAGCAGTTCTCCAACCCGGCCAACCCCGAGGTCCATCGCCAGACCACCGCCGAAGAGATCTGGCGTGATACGGGCGGCAAAGTTGACGCGCTGGTCTGCGGCGTCGGGACCGGTGGGACGATCACCGGCGTCGGGCAGCGCCTCAAAGAGCTGCGCCCCGGGCTTCGGTGCGTCGCCGTGGAGCCCGCCGGCTCGCCGGTGCTCTCCGGGGGGAAACCAGGCCCGCACAAAATCCAGGGCATCGGCGCCGGGTTCGTGCCCGACGTCCTCGACCGCTCGGTAATTGACGACATCGCCCAGATCACCGACGAGCGCGCACTCCAAGTCGCGCGAGATACGGCTCGACAGGAAGGTCTTCTGGTCGGGATCTCGGCCGGCGCCGCGATCGCCGCGGCGCTCGATCTCGCGGTCGATCCTGGGTATGCGGGCAAGCGGATACTGGCGATCGCCTGCGACGGGGGCGAGCGCTACATGTCACTTCCGTTCTTCGCCGACTGATTGAACGACCCCCACGCGGGCCCTCACCTCCTCCGCGTTCGCGTCCGGAGGTGCGGCCGGGTAGGTCGCCTAGCTTGCGAGAACGGCGTCCAGCTTGGCGAGCAGGTCCTCTCGCGACCCCGTCTTGCCGACCAGGGCTCGCGCCCCGAGTTCGATCGCCTGCTGCTCGACGGCGGGGTGTTCGTGGCCGGTCAGTAGAACGATCGGGGGCGTCTCGCCGTCAGCCTCGGCGAACCGCTTGATCAGCTCGAACCCGTTTGGCTCAGGCATTGTGAGGTCGAGCAGAATCAGGCCGGGCTGGGTGCGCTCCGCGAGATCGATGACCTCGCTCGAGTCCGTAGTCGATACGACGTCACCGAAGCCACCTTCGATGAGCATCCGGCTCAGCATGCGCACGCCCGCCGCGTCGTCGTCGGCAAGGAGCACCGTGATCTGACTGCGATCGACCGCCATCCGCTCAGAATATGGTGAAGGGATGGGAAACGAGTTCGGTATCGGCGGTGTGGCGGCCGGGCTGCGTCGGATAACCGCATTCTTGCCGCAGCTCTGCGGTGCGCTTGCGGCCGGCATCGTTGCTGGCGCGATCGAGACGCAGGACGGTTCCACCGGCGCAATCGTGATGCTGAGCTACATCCTCGCCGCCTACTACAGCTCCCGCGCCGGGCGCTGGCGCTGGCTTCTCCCGATGGCCGGAGTCCTGGCCAAGGCCGTCTTCCCGATCCTCGGCACCGGAGGCGCGATCGTGCTTTGCGCGCTGCTCGACGTGCCTGTCTCCGCCCCGTCGCTGGCCGCGGCAGCCGTCGCGTCGCTGGCCGTCCTGGTGTTGGTCGAGTACGTGGTCCGCGCGGCGATCCGGATCCGCGTGGGCGTGATCGGGTCGCCGCAGGAGGCGCTGCGCCTTCGCGAGGAGCTGGCGAGCAGCGTTGATTCCCGTGGATTTGAGGTCGCTGCGACGATTGTCCCCGACGAGTGGGAGTTCGACCCCGCCGCGCTCAGCGCCCCCTATCTGTGTTCGCTCTCGGAGGTCGGTCGGGCGATCGACGAGCGTGACCTCGAGGTGCTTGTCGTAACGCGTGAGTTCCCGCGCCAGGATGTCGATCGACGGCTCTTCGGCGAGGTCGTCTCCCGCCCCGTCCAGGTGATGGAGCTCCACGAGTTTCACGAGCACCGTTTCGGTTCGGTGCCACTGGCCGAAATCGACTATGCGTGGTTCAGTCGGCTGGCGGGCCGGCACTACAAGCCTGTGGTCCGGTTCGCGAAGCGCTCACTAGACGTGGCGGTCGCGTTGCCGGCGGCAATCCTGCTTGCGCCGATCATTCTGCCGCTGGCGTTGCTTGTCAGGCGCGATGGCGGCCCGGCCCTGTTTCGCCAGGAACGTGTCGGCCAGGGCGGTGCGTCCTTCGAGATTCTGAAGTTGAGGACGATGAGCGTCGCGTCCTCGGACGCGCCCCAGGCCTGGACGACCGCCGATGACGCGCGCGTCACGCGGATCGGTGCATTGCTACGAAAGAGTCACCTCGACGAGGCACCGCAGCTCTGGAACGTGCTGCGGGGGGACATGAGCCTGGTCGGGCCCCGGCCCGAGCAGCGATCCTATGTTGAGGAGCTCTCCAAAGTGATCCCGTTTTACATGCAAAGGCATCTGGTCAAACCCGGGATCACGGGCTGGGCACAGGTGCGTGTCGGATACGCGGGCAGCCTGGAGGGAACGGCTTTCAAGCTATGCAACGACCTCTATTACGTCAAGCACCACACGATCTCGCTCGATCTCGCTATCGGGCTCGAGACGCTGCGGACACTGATCGCCGACAAGCAGTACGTCGAGCCGCCAGCCACCAGCGCGACGATGCTGGGTGAGGGCGAACGCGCAGTGCTCACCAGCGAGCCGGCGCGGTCCCCCGAATAGGGCTCAGCGGCGGAGCAGCGCGCTCAGGGTGTCGTCGAGCTCGTCGATACGAAACGGCTTGACGATGTAGGCGTCGGCTCCGCTGGAGCGCGCCTCGTCCTCATCCGCCGGAGCGACTTTGGCGGTCAGCAGGATCACGCCGATGCCAGCGGTCTCCTCCCGCGCGCGGAGCTGCAAACAGACCTCGTGGCCCTCCAGACCCGGCATATAGCCGTCGAGAATGACTACGTCGGGCAAGTGCGCTATCGCCGCGTCGAGCGCCTCGGTTCCAGTCTCGACCGACAAGACGCGGTAGCCACGGTGCTCGAGCCGACGGCTCACAAGTCGCCGAATGTCCGGGTCGTCGTCGGCGACCAGAACAAGGGCTCTGGCACGATTTCCGGCAGCTGCAGTTGTCTCGGTCCCTCCCGGCACGTGACTCGCCATCCTAGGGCGATGGGAGTGGGTCGCAGGCAGATAGGCGAGACGCTGGTCGGGCTCCGAGCGAGCATGGCCGAGCTGTGGAGCTTGATGAGTGAACCGGGCTCCGCCGGGGGGCTGACCGTCGAGCGGACCGCGCGGATCGGGGGTCTGCAGTCGATCGCGATACCGCTGGCGGCAGTCCCCTTGATGGTGCTGGTCCCACCCACGGAGGCGATTGGCGACGCCGGATGGCCGATTGCCTTGGGAGGGATCGCGCTTGTTGTCGCGATCGGGGTGGGCCTCGCGAGGCGCCCCGATGTGACGGAGGGACTGCTCGCGGCTTCGAACGCCACGGTGGTCGCGACGATCGCTCTCATCACCTGGCTCTCAGGCGGCTTTCAGACGCCGGTGCCGGTCGCCCTGATCATCGCGGCCGCGAGCCTTGCCCCGTTTCAGCCGAGTACGCGTGCAAAGCTCCTCGGCTTCATCGCGCTGGCCGCCCTCTCGCCGCTCATCTACGCCGAGCGAACCGGGACCTACGTCGCCGAGGCGATCGCGATCGTGATTGCGGCCGCCGGGGTGATGGCAACGATGATCTGGCTGAGCGCCCGCGTCCGGGCGACCGAGGACCTCCTGTCGGGCGCGGCCGCCAGGGCGCGTAACGCAGCCACCGCCGCGGAGGCGCGAGCCGAGACTTTGCGCCAGCTAGACACCTTGCGAGACCGGTTTGTCGCGACGGTCTCACACGAGCTGCGCACACCACTCACCTCGATCAAGGGTTACCTCGAGGCCCTGCAGGACGAGGAGGTCGGGGACCTGAACTCCGAGCAGCGCGAGTTCACGTCGATCGCCATGCGCAACGCCGTTCGGTTGGAGGCGATGATCGAGGACCTGCTGGTGCTGGCGGGCATCGAGGCCGGCCAGCTCAGTGTGAAGTTCGCGGAATTCGATCTGGCGGCCACCGTGAGTGGCGTGGTCGATCAGCTCGCCCCCACGGCCAGCGCGAAAGCGGTGCACGTTCGGCTCGCCTCGCCGCTGGAGCTCCGGCTCGTCGGCGATCGTCCACGGATCGAGCAAGCCGTCGGCAACCTGCTGCTGAACGCGATCAAGTACTCGCCCAGCGATTCGCGGGTCTCGGTGGAGGTGGTGTCCGGAGCCGAAGAGATCACGGTCGCGGTCGCCGACAACGGTGTCGGGATCCCCGCCGACGAGATCGAGCGCGTCGGCGAGCGATTCTTCAGGGCGTCCACGGCAGGTCAGGAGAACGGAACGGGCCTTGGATTGGCGATTTCACGTGAGATCGCAGAGCTGCACGGGGGCGCGCTTGCAGTGAGTAGCGAGGAAGGGCGCGGCTCGACTTTCAGGCTGGTGCTGCCAGCTAACGGGGGGCATTGAGCCCGCGCGCCACGCCGGCCAGCAGCTCGTTCGCCGTAAAAGGCTTTCGAATCAGCGCCACGTCGCCGACGAGCACCTCCTTGCTGGAGATGATCTCGTCGGTATAGCCGGACATGAACAGCACGGGAGTATCCGGTGCCAGTTCGGAAGCGCGGTCGGCCAGATCACGGCCCGACGCTCGCGGCATGATCACGTCAGCAAGCACCAGGTCGTAGCGCTCGCCGGACTCCAGCAACTCGATGCCAGCCAGCCCGTCCTCCGCGACCGTCACCTCGTGGCCCGCGCGCGTTAGTACGCGCGCCGCCATCTTTCGCATGGCTGCATCGTCCTCGGCCACGAGGATCCGCGAGCCGACCGCCTCGGGCGCTTCATCCGTGAACTCCCCAAGGGTCACCTGCTCGGGCGCGACGGGAAAATGCAAGCGAAAGACCGTGCCGACGCCCTTCTCGGAGTAGACCGCGATGTGACCTCCCGCGTGGCCGACCATTCCGTGGACGGCGGCCAGCCCCAGGCCACTGGTCTGGCCACGCGCCTTGGTGGTGAAGAACGGGTCGAAGATGCGTTCCTGGTGGGCCGGGTCGATGCCACGGCCCGTGTCCGAAACGGTCACCCGAACATGGGGCCCCTCGCTCGACTCGGCGTGGGCGAGCACGTACTCGGCGTCGAGCATCACGTTCTCGGTTTCGATTGCGAGGCTGCCGCCATCGGGCATCGCTTCGCGGGCATTGATCGCCATTCCGACCAGCGCCTGTTCGATTTCACCCGGATCGGCCTCGATCGACCAGAGGCCGTCGGCGGCCGTGATCCGCAGTGAAACGTCCTCACCCAGCGTCCGGAGGAGCAAGCGCTCGAGTTCTCCGATGATCACGTTGAGGTCGATGCGCTCTGGGTGGGTGACCTCTCGGCGGCTGAAGATCAGCAGTTGCCGGGTGAGCGCCGCTCCCCGCTCGGCTGCCTGTTTGATCTCGTGCAGGTCCTGGCGCAGCGGGCTGTCGTCGGGCAGAGCGTCGGCGACGAAGTCGGCGTAGTTGAGCACGACGGCGAGCGTGTTGTTGAAGTCGTGGGCGACCCCACCGGCGAGCTTTCCCACGGCCTCGAGGCGCCTGCTGCGCTCGAGCTGCTCGTCATAGCGCGCACGGCGCAACTCGTCGATTCGCTGGTCCGTGATGTCGGTGACCACGCCCAGGCCTGCGTACACGTCGCCGGTCGCGGTGCGCATCGGGGTGGTTCGGATCCAGTAGGTGCGGTCACCACCGGGCAGTTCGAACTCGAACGTCGAGTCCTCACCCGCGAGCGTTGCCTCGCAGACCGGCTCGGCGCGAAGGTAGGCGGCCGGGTCGAGCACGTCCCGAAGTGGCCGCCCCACAAGCTCCGCAGCTCGGCCGAAGATGCTGCGCAGGCCGCCGCCGCTGGCAAACAGGATCTTCAGGCGCCGATCGAGGACGATCACCGCGGTCTTAGGCAATCCGGCGACGATCAGGCTCAGCATCTCCTGATCGGCATCGTTCACCCCGGCGCTCTCGGACTGTGCCGCCACACGCCGAGAGTAGAGCCTGAACGGTCTACCCTGAGCATCTGATGCTGGGCTTGGGAACGTTCCGCCGTGTCCTCTTGGAGGTCGGGAGCGATGTCGCCACCGCGCGCGATCGCGACCCCGCCGCCCGGGGAGTCGGGACGGGCGAGATCCTCACGACCTGGGCCGGGGTCCAGGCACTGCTGGCCCATCGAGCCGCCCACGCTCTCTACGGGTCCGGTGTGCCGCTGGTGCCCCGCACGATCGCGTTCGCCACCCGCGCGGTGACCGGCATCGAGATCCATCCAGCCGCGCGAATCGGCACCGACTTCTTCATCGACCACGGCTCCGGGGTGGTGATCGGCGAGACGGCCGAGATCGGCGACCGCGTCACGCTCTATCAGGGCGTCACCCTGGGCGGCACCGGTTTCGCGCGCGGCAAGCGCCATCCGACCATTCAGGACGACGTGACGATCGGCTCGGGAGCAAAGCTGCTCGGCCCGATCACCGTCGGACACGGCGCCAAGGTGGGGGCCAATACCGTCGTTGTCGAGGACGTGCCGGCGAACTCGACCGTGGTCGGAAACCCCGGTCACCCTGTTCGCATCGAGGGCCGCCGCCCCGAGGGCCTTGACGCAGACTGGATCCATCTGCCGGATCCAGTCGCCGACGCGATACGCAGCCTCGCCGACAGGCTCGCCGCAGCCGAGCGGCGCCTCGGTGAGATCGACGGCTCTGCGACTGAGGCCGAGGTCCGCCAGCTAAAGCCCAAGCAGGGCCCCTCCAGCGCCGGCGGTTGACCCGGCGCCGTAGCCCGCCGGGCGCCGTCCTATTCTCAGTTCGGTGGAGGCGGCGATGCCATTGGAGCCGGACGGCCTGCCGGACCCGTTTGACGGGTTCGTGGAGGAGAGCGCTGCCCCGATCGCACCGGGCGCCGATGCGATCGAGCGCCTTACCACTGATCTGAATGCGCCGCAGCGCCGCGCCGTCGAGCACGGTGAAGGGCCGTTGCTCGTAATCGCGGGCGCGGGATCCGGCAAGACGCGGGTGCTCACCCGCCGGGTCGCCTATCTGGTGGCGACTGGACTGGCGCGTCCGTCGGAGATCCTCGCGATCACGTTCACCAACAAGGCCGCGCAGGAGATGCGCGAGCGGGTCGAGCAGCTCGTGGGCGGCGTCTCGAAGCTGATGTGGGTGATGACCTTCCACTCGGCCTGCGCTCGGATCCTTCGCTCCAACGCCGAGCGCCTGGGCTACAAGCGGGCGTTCACCATCTACGACCAGGCCGACTCGCTGCGAATGATCAAGCGCTGCATGGAGGAGTCCGACGTGGACCCGAAGCGCTTCACACCGCGCTCCGTCCAGGGCGCTATCTCCGGAGCCAAGAACCGGCTCGAGGATTCGACCGATTACGCGGAGCGCCAGGCCTCGTACTTCGAGGAGAACGTCGCCGCGGTCTACGCGCTCTACGAACGACGGATGGTTGAAGCGAGCGCAATGGACTTCGACGACCTCCTCGTACGGACGGTCAACCTCCTCGAGCTCTTCGAGGACGTGCGCGACCGCTACCAGCGCACCTTCCGCTGGGTGCTCGTGGACGAATACCAGGACACCAACAAGGCCCAGTACCGGTTGTTGCAACTGCTCGCCGGCGAGCAGCGCAACCTGACCGTTGTCGGTGATGACGCACAGTGCTTGGTGGAAGGCACCAAAATCACGATGGGGAGCGGCGAAGAGAAGTCGATCGAGGAGCTCAAGGCAGGCGACTCAGTCCTGTCGTGCCACGGCAGCGGCGACTTCCGCCCCGCCACCGTCTCTGGCGTCTACAAGGCATGGGAGCCGGATCCAGGGATCGAGATCAGGACAGAGGCTGGGCGGCGCGTTGTAAGCACCGCTGAGCACATGCATTTCGCGGGCTATGCCCTCGGCCGCACCCCACAACTGCATCTCAACTATCTGATGTGGAAGCGCGGAGTCGGTTTTCGAACGGGAACGACTCATGTCTACACCGATGGTCAGCGCAAGCCCACGATCGGACTATCTCTCAGGTGCTTTACGGAGGCTGCGGACGCGGCATGGGTGCTGTCGACGCACGAGACCGAGATCGATGCGCGACTCGCCGAGGCTGTGACGGCAGCGCGCTACCAACTGCCGACGCAACCGTTCGTTGCCCGTAAGCGAAAGAACAGCCAAAACAGTTTCGTTGGCAGCCAGGATTACCTGGATCGACTATTCGCCTCAGTCGCATCGGAGGCTGCCGGCCACCAATTACTTGAGGACGAGGGGCTGAGTTTCCAGCATCCGCATCACCAAGCTGGAGCATTCACAGGCCGCAGACGCGTGGTGACCATTGCGATGTGCAGCGAGCGCCGAAGCTCGACGCCGATGCACCGAATCTCGATGAATGGCCGGGATCCTGCGGGGCGGGAGGCCCTCGAGCGCATCGGCCTGTCGGTCCGAGAGGCGAAACCCGGGTCTGAAAATTGGAAGTTTGAGACGTGCTTCAAGGACTTCGACCGGGCTGTTCGACTGGTCGGCTACATCAGCAGCGAGCTCGACATCGCCGTCCGCTGCACTGGCCGCTTCGGAGCAAACGCCCAAGGCCAGTACGGGTCCAACTCGCTGCCGTGTATTCCAGCTGCAACAGTGCGACCCGGAATGGCCATGTTCACGCTGGACGGGGGCTACGACATCGTCGAATCCGCAGAGAGCGTCGCGCTCGAATCGCACGTGTACGACATCAACGTCGAAGGCACCCACAACTTCCTTGCCAACGGCTTAGTCACACACAATTCGGTTTACTCGTTCCGCGCGGCCGACGTGCGCAACATCCTCGAGTTCGAGCAGGACTTCGACGGGGCCGAGGTGGTGAAGCTAGAGCAGAACTACCGCTCGACGGGCACGGTGCTCGACGCGGCGAACGCGGTGATCGCCAACAACCGCGACCAGAAACCGAAGACGCTTTGGACGGACTCGGGCCGCGGTGAGCTGGTGACGATCGCCGAGCTCGACGACGAGCATGCCGAGGCGCGGTACGTCGCGGGAGAGATTGAGCGGCTCGTCTCCGAGGACGACTTCACCCGCGACGACGTTGCGGTCTTCTACCGGATGAACGCGCAGAGCCGGGTGCTCGAGGACACGCTCGTGCGCTACGAGGTGCCGTACCAGGTAATCGGGGGCACCAAGTTCTATGAGCGGGCCGAGATCAAGGATGCCGTCGCCTACCTACAGCTCCTGGCCAATCCGGCCGACGCGATCTCGTTCGGCAGGGTGGTCAACTCGCCGCGGCGCGGGATCGGGCAGCAGACCCAGGCGCGGATCCTCTCCCACGCGAACACCACGGGCGAAGACGTCTGGGACGTGATGGCACGGCCCGAGTCGATCCCGGCGCTCGGCTCGGCAGCGGTTCGGGCGGTCAGCCGTTTCGCGGCGATCATGGCCGGACTGCGCGATCGCGCCGAGGGCGACTCCGTTGCGCAGTTGCTGGAGTCCGTGTTGCACGACAGCGGCTACATCGAGGCGCTCGAGGCGGAGCGCACTCTCGAGGCCGAGGGCCGGGTGGAGAACCTCCAGGAACTGGTGAGCGTTGCCGGCGAGTTCGACGCGAACAGGGCGGTTGAGGGCCCCTCCGACGACACGCCGCTGGAGGAGTTCCTCGCCCGGATATCGCTCTACACGGACCAGGACTCGCTGCGCGAGACCGACAGCCTGATCACGCTGATGACCCTTCACAACGCCAAGGGCCTCGAGTACGACGCCGTGTTCATGATCGGAATGGAGGAGGGTGTCTTCCCGCATTCACGATCGGTGGAGGAGGGGAATCTCGAGGAGGAGCGCCGGCTCTGTTACGTGGGCGTCACCCGGGCCCGGCGCAAGCTCTACATGACCGCAGCCCGGCGCCGCGCGATCCACGGCACCGGCAGCTGGAACCTGCCGTCGCGCTTCCTACGCGAGGTGCCCGAAGAGCTCGTGGACCACCACCAGATGGCCGCGAAGACGGGTTGGCAGGGCGGCGGTGGCGGCCGGTCAACCGGTGCCCCCATGCGCTCAGGTGGCGGGTTCAGCGGCCCCGACCGCAAGCAGCCGCAGTCCCCGGAGGTGTCCTTCCAGGTCGGTGACGACATCGTGCACGCGAGCTTCGGCGAAGGGGTCGTGACTGGCGTTGAGCAGGGCTCGGTGATCGTTGTTCGCTTCGCCCGCGAGGGCGTCGAGCGCAAGCTCATGGCCGACTACGCGCCCCTCAAGAAGGTCGGTTAGGTCGCAGCCGTGGCGGCCCGGGTCCTCGACGGCAAGGCGATCGCGGCCGACGTTCGGACCTCGGTTGCGGCCGGCGTGAGCGAGTTCGGGAAGGCGTACGACGGTCGCGCCCCGGGCCTCGCCACGGTGCTGGTTGGCGAGGACCCGGCAAGCTACGTCTACGTGGGCAACAAGATCCGCGCCTGCGAGGAGGTCGGAATCCGCTCGATCCACCACGAACTGGGCGAGGCGACGCCGCAGGATGAGGTCCTGGACCTACTGGGCGAGCTGAACCGCGACGACGGGGTGGACGGGATCCTCGTCCAGATGCCGCTTCCCGACCAGATCGACCAGGACGAGGTTGTGGCCACGATTGATCCCGCCAAGGACGTGGACGGCCTCACGGCCTTCAGTGCGGGCCTGCTGGCCCAGGGCCGCCCCGACCTCGTCCCCTGCACTCCGCAGGGTGTGATGGAGCTGCTGCGTGTGGCGGGTGCGACGGTGGAGGGCTCCGAGGCAGTCATCGTCGGTCGTTCGATCCTGGTCGGCCGGCCTTTGGCCGCGTTGCTCGTGAACGCCAGCGCGACGGTGACGGTGTGCCACTCGCGCACACGCGACCTGGCCGCGGTCTGCGGCAGGGCCGACATCCTGGTCGCGGCGGTCGGCTCGCCGGAGCTCGTGCGCGGCGAGTGGGTAAAAGATGGCGCCACCGTCATCGACGTCGGCATCAACCGCACCGATTCCGGGTTGGTCGGGGATGTTGCCTACGAGGCTGCTGCGGAGCGCGCCGCAGCGATCACGCCTGTGCCTGGGGGCGTCGGTCCGATGACGATCGCGATGCTGCTTCGAAACACGCTCAATGCGGCGATCGCGCGTCGCAGGTGACCGTGGGACACGTTTCCGGCCTTCGACCGGTATAGGCTGCATAGCAGTCAGTCCAATTGCACTTCTGGAGGAGACGACCTGAATGGATAACTTGAGCACAGGCGAGAAGATCGCGGGCGCATCGGGCGCCGCGCTTCTCATTGTGATGTTCGCGATCTTCGATTGGTTCACGATCGAGATCGGCGGAGGCTTCGGCGACGTCGGTGCCAGCGCGTGGGACACGATGGAGCTCATTCGCTTCATCATCCTTCTGGCTGCTGTGGCGGGCATCGCGCTCGCTGCGACGAAGCTGTCGGGCAACGCCGTCGACCTGCCGGTGTCGCTCAGCGCGCTTGCGGCGGGTCTAGGTGGCTTGGCGTTCGTGCTGATCGCCTTCCGGATCATCAGCCCGCCCGATGGCGGCGCCGGCGATCTGGTCGATGTCGGACGTGGAATCGGCGTATTCATCGGCGCTGCGCTGGCCGCGGGAGTCGCCTACGGCGGCTTTATGGCCATGCAGGAAGAGGGCACGTCCTTCTCTGAGCAGGCCGACCGTCTGCAGGGCGACAACAACCCGCCCCCGCCGCCGGCAGCACCGCCCGCCGCCTAGCCCAAGCGACAAGCAAGGTTCGAAACGGCCGCCTCCGGGCGGCCGTTTCGCTTTCCGGGAACCGGGTGACACGCCTGACCCACCCCACGGGCGGGCTGGGCGTGTCACCTCGACCCGGGCAGCCTAAGATCGTCGCGTGATCGATCGGGAGCAGGTTCACCACGTCGCGCGGCTCGCCCGCCTGCGCCTCGACGAGGCGGAGACCGACCGTATGGTGAGCGAGCTCACGGGCATCCTCGAGCACGTCGATCGCATCGCGGCGCTCGACCTCGCCGACGTCGAACCCACGTGCCACGTGGTTGCCCTGGAGAATGTGATGCGAGTCGACGAGCCACGCCCGAGCCTGCCCCGCGAGCGCGCCCTGGCATCGGCTCCCGATCCCGTCGACGGCTCCTTTCGCGTGCCGTCGCCCGGCGCGTGAGTTCCGAGCTTCTCGACCTCACCGCCATGCAGGCGCTGAGGCGGATCGAGGCCGGCGAGCTGGACTCCGAGGCGCTCTTCGACGCCTACGCCTCTCGTAACGACGACCTGAACGCTTATCTCTGGCGCGCTGAGCCGGGCGGGGGCGGTGCGGGTGGCGCCGAGCTACGCGGCCTCCCGCTCGCAGTCAAGGACATCTTCTGCACCGACGGAATCCCGACCACGGCCGGCTCGAGGATTCTGGAGGGCTACGTCCCTCCGTACACCGCGACGGCCGTGGAGCGGATCGCCGGCGCAGGCACGCGCGTGCTTGGCAAGACGAACATGGACGAGTTCGCGATGGGCTCCTCCAACGAGAATTCCGGTTACGGCCCGGCGCTCAACCCATGGGATCGCAAGCGAGTTCCCGGCGGATCGTCCGGCGGCAGCGCCGCGGTGGTCGCCGGCGGCCTCGCCCCGTGGGCGCTCGGCACCGACACCGGCGGCTCGATCCGCCAGCCGGCCGCGTTCTGCGGGATCGTCGGCCTCAAGCCCACCTACGGCGCGATCTCGCGCTACGGGATGATCGCCTTCGCCTCGTCGCTCGACCAGTGCGGTCCGCTAACGCGCGACGTAACGGACGCCGCGCTGGCGCTGCGTCACCTCGAGGGCATCGACCCGCTCGATTCGACCTCGGTCGGGATCCCTGGCGAAATCGCGATGCCCTCGCGCGAGGATCTCTCAGGCCTGCGCTTCGGCGTCCCGCGCGAGTTGGCGTCGGACGCGGAGGGCATCGAGCCCGGCGTCGCCGCTCGCTTCGAGGAGACCTGCAAGCTGATCGAGCAGCTCGGCGGCGAGGTGGACGCATGCGAGTTGCCGCACTCGCCGCACGGGATCTCGGCCTACTACGTGCTCGCCCCTGCGGAGGCCTCGGCGAACCTGGCGCGGTTCGACGGCGTGCGCTACGGCGTGCGAGCCGGCGGCGCGGAGGACCTTGGGACGATGTACGAGAGCACCCGCTCAGAGGGCTTCGGCGATGAGGTCAAGCGACGGATCATGCTGGGTACCTACGCGCTCTCGTCGGGCTACTACGACGCCTACTATGGGCAGGCACAGAAGGTGCGAACCAAGATCGCGCAGGACTTCGCGGTGGCGTTTGAGCGCTTCGACTTCCTCGTCACGCCGACCGCGCCCACGGTCGCGTTCGAGCTCGATTCGAAGACTGCGGACCCGCTCGCGATGTACATGAACGACTACTGCACCGTCCCGATGTCGCTGGCCGGTATTCCGGCGATCTCGATCCCCGCGGGTCTCGCCGGGGCGCCCGGGGGCGGCCCCGAGTTGCCGGTGGGATTTCAGATCACGGCCCCTGCCTTCGCCGAAGCGCGTTTGCTCGACGCGGCGTTCGCACTCGAGCAGGCCATCGGTTTCCCCAAGGAGCCGCGAACGTGAAGAGCGACCTGGAAGCGGTGATCGGGCTGGAGATCCACGTCCAGCTGCGTACCCGGACGAAGATGTTCTGCGGTTGCAAGCTGTCCTTCGGCGACGACCCCAACGTGCACACCTGCCCGATCTGCCTTGCGCAACCCGGAAGCCTGCCGACCCTGAACGAGCAGGCCGTGCAGTACGGCCTTCAGATCGGGCTCGCCCTTGGCTGCGAGATCGCCCCGCGCTCGATCTTTCACCGCAAGAACTACTTCTATCCCGACAACCCGAAGGCGTACCAGATCAGCCAGTACGACATCCCGCTTGCGACCGGCGGGCGCCTCGGCGACGTACGGATCCACCGGGTGCATCTGGAGGAGGATGCGGCCAAGCTCGTCCACGTTGGCGAGTCGGGGCGCATCCATGGCTCGGGAGAATCGTTGGTGGACTTCAATCGCGGCGGTACTCCCCTGGTGGAGATCGTCACCGAGCCGGACGTCCGTGACGCCGCCCAGGCGCGCGAATGGCTCCAGCTCCTGCGCACCACCATTCGCGCGATCGGTGCCTCCGACGTGAACATGGAGGAGGGCAGCCTGCGCTGCGACGCCAACGTCTCCGTCCGCCCCGCGGGCACCGAAACGCTCGGGGTAAAGACCGAGCTGAAGAACATGAACAGCTTCCGCTTCATCGAGCGCGGCATCGAGGCCGAGCTGGAGCGCCAGCGCGAACTGATCCGCGGAGGAGGCACGGTGACGCAGGAGACGCTCCACTTCGACCCGCGCAGCGGCTCGATCACCTCCCTGCGCTCGAAGGAGGAGGCGCACGACTACCGCTACTTCCCCGAGCCTGACCTCGTGCCTCTGGCCCCGACCGAGGAGATGCTGAGCGCCGCTCGCGGTGCGCTGCCGGAGCTACCCGCTGCGCGTGAGGAGCGCTACGCCCACGCGATGGGGCTGCCCGCCGCACAGGCACGCCAGCTGGCCTGGGATGGTGAACTGGGCGACATCTTCGAGTCCGTCGTCGCAGCGGGAGATGTTGCTCCGGCCGCGGTGGCGAACTGGGTAGCCGGCGAACCGGCAGCGCGCGAGGTGGAGCCCGCCGCACTTGCCTCGCTCGTCGCGATGGTGGCGGCCGATGAGGTCACCAACCAGGCCGGCAGGCAGGTACTGCTCGCGCTCGCCGAGAGTGGGGGAGACCCGGCGGAGATAGTTGAGCGCGAGGGACTCGCATCGGTCTCAGACGAGGGCGAGCTGGCTGCGATCGTCGCCCGCGCGCTCGAGGCCGACCCCGACGCGGCGGCCAAGGTCCGCAGCGGCAACATGAAGGCGGTCGGCCCGCTCGTTGGCCTCGTGATGCGCGAAACCCGGGGCGCCGCCGACGGCGGCGAGGTCACCCGCCTGATTCGCGAGCAGCTCGGCCTGTAGCCAACGAACGTCACTCCTTACCCCGTATAGGGATCAAGGAATGACGTTCGGTAGCGCGGGCTGTGGGGTGAGCACTTGTACCGCCTGGCACTTTGTAGCGCTGTGTTACAAAGGGCTGTCATGATCTGGGCATGGCCTGGAATGTCGTCATCGCCGGAGGTGGGTTCGCAGGGGCGTCGGCTGCTCGTGAGCTCGAGAAGCTGCTGCCGCGCCAGTCCGCGCGGCTGATCCTCGTCAACGACGTCAACTTCATGCTCTACACGCCATTTCTGCCCGAGGCCGCCGCCGGGATGCTCGAGCCGCGGCACGTCGTGACGCCGCTGCGGGACATGCTCAAGCGCACCTATCTGCGACTGGGCGCGGTTTCCGGCCACGACCCCGAGGCGCGAACCGTCGAGCTGAACACCCACGAGGGCGAGAACGAGACGATCCGCTACGACCAGTTCCTCGTTGCGGTCGGATCGGTCTCGCGCTCACTTCCGATACCCGGCCTCGACAAGCACGCGATCGGCTTCAAGAGCCTGGCCGATGCGATCTGGCTTCGAAATCACATGATCGAGACACTCGAGCGCGCGAACGCCACCGAGGACGCCGCTCGCCGCGAGGAGCTGCTGACCTACGTGTTCGTCGGCGGCGGGTACTCCGGGCTGGAGGCCCTGGCCGAGCTTCAGGACTTCGCCGCCGACGCGATGGAGCGCTACCCGCGAGCCCGCTTGCACGGCATGCGCTGGATCCTGGTCGAGGAGATGGACCGCGTCCTGCCCGAGGTCGACGCCGGCCTCGCCGACTACGCGGTGCGCGAGCTGCGCGGCCGCGGAATCGACATTCGCCTCGGCACCCGTTTGGAGGAGGCCGGCCCAGACTCGTGCTTGCTCTCCACCGGGGAGCGGATCCCGACCCAGACGATCGTCTGGACCGCCGGCGTCGCGCCCCACCCGAGCCTGACGGCGATGAAACTTCCGCTGGACGATCGCGGCAAGGTCGAGGTCGACGACCACATGAAGGTCAAGGGTCTCGACGGCGTCTGGGCCATCGGCGACTGTGCCGCGGTGCCGGACCCGAACAACAACGGTGCCCAGCCGTGCCCCCCGACCGCGCAACACGCGGTCCGCCAAGGCCCCGTGGTCGCCCACAACATCGCCTGCGAGCTCGGCGTCGCCACCAGCCCACGCCCATTCGACTACCACGCCAAGGCCGCGTTCGTGAACCTCGGCCGCTACAAGGCCGTCGGCCAGCTCGGTAAGAAGCGCTTCCGCGGTTTCCCGGCCTGGTGGATGGCGCGGACCTACCACATGAGCCAGGTACCGGGTATCGCTCGCAAGATCCGCGCGGTCGCGGACTGGACCGTCGGACTGCCGTTCTCGCGCGACGTCGCCGACGTCGGTTCGATCGGCCATCCCCGCCCTCTGAGCGACGACGTCTACATCAGGGGCGGCACGCACCGACCCCTGTAGTAACTAGACGACCCGCTGCCGTCCTTCGCGCACGGCAGCGGGGTGACGCACCTCGGCGGGATCGGGCAGGTACATGTCCTCGCCGCAGCGCCTGCAAACCTGGACATAAATCTTCGAGACGGCGCCGCAACGAGGGCAACGGCGCTCGGGCTCGTCGGTCTCGGGACGAGAAAGGACCACGGCGATCAGCCCCAGGCCCGGAAGCACCGTGCCAATGATCAGCCAGACGAAGAAGCTCTGATCCTTGCCCTTGGCGATGATCGCCGTGGCGAATCCGAAGGTGACGAGGATGACGAGCGCGGCCATCCCAGCATTGTGACGCGCCGCCGGCCCCGGACGCGAAGCGGAGGAGCCGGCGGATCAACTCGGTGGGGGCGAGCTGCTTATCTCAGCCAGGTGCGAACGATCGCGTTCGCGAAGCCGGCGCCGTAGCGCACGACCGCCGGCTTCTTCGAGTGCCCGTGCATGCGGGCGACGACCGTGATCGGCACTTCCTTTGCGGGAATACCGCGCTTGATCGCCTCGATCATGAACTCGGAGGTGTGGAACTGCTCCTGGCGCAGCACGAGCTGCGGAAGCACGGATGCTCGAACCGCGCGGTAGCCGTTCGAGCAGTCGCTGACCTTCGTCCGGGTGATCAGCGAAACGAGACGATTGAAGAAGACGATTCCCAACTCGCGCGACCTGGTGTTCGGCTCGGCGTTGCCGAGCACGCGCGAGCCGTGGGCCATGTCCACCTCGCCGCTCAGCACCGGCTCGACCAGCAGCGGCATCTCGCTGGGCAGGTGTTGCCCGTCGGCGTCGAGGGTGACGACGATCTTCGCGTTCGCATCCGAGAGCAGCCTGTAACCCGTTCTCAGCGCCGCGCCGCCACCGCGGTTGATTACGTGGCGGGCGACCACGGCGCCACCCGCCTCGGCGACGTCGGCCGTGCCGTCGCGCGAACCGTCGTCGATCACGAGCACGGAGATCGGCTCGTCGCAGACCCGGTCCGGAATCCGCTCGAGCACGGTCGCGATGTTGTCGGCCTCGTTGTAGGCGGGGATGAGCACGGCGACCCTGCCCTCGAACTCGCGCTGGTGGCCGTCTCGCCGGAACCGCTCCCAGGCGAGCCCTTCCAGCACTGCCGAGAGCTCGCGACTCATTCGTGAATTCTGCGCTAAAGCGCGGAGTGTGAGGGCGAAGAGGACGATGACCGCGATCACCGCCACACCCACGATCCGGGTGCCATTCTCACGCTCGAACGAGAACGCCGAGAGCAGCGCGTCCAGCAGCTCGGTACCTGCCACGAGCGCCAGGCCCATCGCGACGCCGAGGAGGATCAGGACATCGCCGTTGCGTAGCGAGCGACGCCTCCAGATGGCGAATCCGCCGATCAGGACGGCGAGGAGGACGCCGCCGGCGCGCAGCGCGGTCAACTCGGGAGGGAAAAGGCTTGCGAGCGAGAGCATGGCCGCCGCAGGATAGGGCGGCGGCGCCTCGGGCTCGTTTACCTAGCCTTACCAGGGAGGCCCTTGTCGTTTCGCGACTTGCGTCGTGCACCAACTACTCTGTCCGGCCATGCGCATCCTGATCCTGGGCGGCGACGGTTACCTGGGATGGCCAACCGCGATGCGGTTCTCCGCACGCGGCCACGACGTTTCAATCGTCGACAACTTCTCCCGTCGCCGCTGGCACACAGAGAACTCGACCGACACCCTCGTCCCGATCGCCTCGCTGGACGATCGGGTCGCGGCGTGGCGTGAAACGTCCGGCAAGGAGATTGAGACGTTTGTGGGAGCGATGGAGGACCCCGCGTTCGTCGACGATGTGATCGCCGCGACGCTGCCCGAGGCGATCGTTCACTACGCGGAACAGCCGTCGGCGCCGTACTCGATGCGCTCTCGGGAGGCCGCGGTCGAGACGCAGTACACGAACGTCATCGGCACCCTGAACCTGCTGTTCGCGATCCGCGACCGGGTCCCGGACTGCCACCTCGTAAAGCTCGGGACGATGGGGGAGTACGGCACTCCCAACATCGATATCGAAGAGGGCTACATCGAGATCGAGCACAAGGGTCGTAAGGACACCCTCCCGTTTCCGAAATTGCCCGGCTCGCTCTACCACCTGTCCAAGGTCCACGACTCGCACAACATCCACTTCGCCTGCCGGATCTGGGGTCTGCGCGCGACCGACCTGAACCAGGGTGTGGTCTATGGCGTCGAGACCGACGAATCGGCGGCCGACGAGCGGCTGATGACGCGCTTCGACTACGACCAGTATTTCGGCACGGTCCTGAACCGTTTTTGCGTGCAGGCGGTGATTGGGCATCCCCTCACGGTCTACGGCGAAGGCGGTCAGACCCGCGGATTCTTGAACATCCGTGACACGCTGCAGTGCGTTGAACTCGCGGTCGCCAACCCCGCCGACCTCGGCGACTTCCGCGTCTTCAATCAGTTCACCGAGCAGTTTTCCGTCGCCGAGCTGGCCGAGCTGGTGCGCACCAGCGCCGCCCAGGCTGGGATCGACGTTGAGATCAAACGCTTTCCCAACCCACGCGTCGAGGCCGAGAGCCACTACTACAACGCCACGAACACGAAGCTCCACGACCTCGGGCTCCAACCCCACCATCTCGGCGACGAGCTGGTCCACTCTCTGCTGGGCATCATCGAACGTCATCGCGATCGGGTGATCGAGAAAGCGATCCTGCCGACCACGCAATGGAATCCCGGCGAGCTGCTGGACGGTGCCGAGGCGGGGACTGAGGCAGAGGCAGAACGATGAACGTGGCAGCCGCGCCTGCTCGCCCCGAGGACGCGCACGGTCGCCCTCACCCCTGGCGAGGCGCCGCTGCCCTCGCCCGGTGACGGCTAGGCTTTTCTGTCTATGCGGGCAGCAGACGCACTTTGTGAGGCACTGACGGCCGAGGGGGTCAAGCACGTCTTCGGAATCCCCGGCGGCGCCAACCTGCCCACGTACGACGCGATCTACGACGCCAGCTTTCAGCACATCCAGGCGCGCCACGAGCAGGGCGCCGGACACGCGGCCGAGGGCTATGCAAAGGCGTCGGGCAAGGTCGGAGTGTGCTTTGCGACCTCCGGCCCCGGCGCGACCAATTTGGTGACACCCATCGCCGACGCGATGATGGATTCGGTTCCGACCGTGTTCATCACCGGCCAGGTACGAACCGACCTCATCGGTACCGACGGCTTTCAGGAGGCCGACGTAACGGGCATCACGCTGCCGGTTGTCAAGCACTCGTTCCTCGTCACCGACCCGCGCCAGATCCCCGAGTACATCCATAAGGCTTTCCACATTGCCTCGACCGGCCGGCCAGGTCCGGTCCTCGTTGACATCCCCCAAGACCTCTCTCGCGCCGACATCGAGTACGAACCCGTGACCGGCAAGGTCGAACTGCCCGGCTACAAGCCACCGCTCGAGGGCAACATCAAGCAGATTCGCATTGCCGCCAAGGCGCTGGCGAACGCCCGTCGGCCCGTGATCTACGGCGGCGGCGGGATCATCAACGCGAACGCCTCAGAGGAGTTTCGGGAGTTCTGTGAGACCGACGAGCTACCCGTGACCCTGACCGTGATGGGACTGGGAGCGTTTCCCGCGCCGCACGAGCGCTGGCTCGGAATGCTCGGGATGCACGGCACGCGCACCGCGAACTACGCGATGGACGAGGCTGACCTGATTGTCTGCGTGGGCGCCCGCTTCGACGACCGGATCACCGGCAAGCTGTCGGAGTTCGCCCCGCGAGCAAAGTTCGTCCATATCGATGTGGATCCGGCCGAGATCAGCAAGAACGTTCCCGCTCACATCCCGATCGTGGGCGACGCCAAGGACGTATTGCCGAAGCTGACCCGGGAGTACCAGGCGCTGAAGGCCGACTCTGGCCGACTCGCCGACTGGTGGAAGCAGATCCGCGAATGGCAATCACAGCATCCCCTGCGATATGAGGACTCTTCCGATGCCGAGATCAAGCCCCAGTTCATGGTGGAGGCGATGTACGAGGCCACCGGCGGCGATGCGATCATCACCTCCGACGTCGGCCAACACCAGATGTGGGCGGCGCAGTACTACCACTTTGCCGAGCCGCGCCGGTGGCTGAACTCAGGTGGTCTCGGCACCATGGGTTTCGGCCTCCCCTCCGCGATCGGCGCAAAGGTCGCGTGCCCCGATCAGATGGTTGTCTGCCTATCGGGCGACGGCAGCCTGGTGATGACCTGCCAGGAGATGGCAACCGCCGCGGTGCACGACATCCCGGTGAAGGTCTTTTTGATGAACAACGGCCACTTCGGCATGGTCCGCCAGTGGCAGGAACTTTTCTGGGAGGAGCGCTACCAGTCGGTCGAGATGGGACCCAGTCCTGATTGGCCCAAGCTCGCCGAGGCCTTCGGATGGCAAGGATCGACGTGCTCGGACAAGACGCAGCTTCGCGAGGCGATGAAGGCGACCCTCGAAGCGGACGGTCCAGCGCTGCTGGACGTGCGCGTGACGCCCACCGAGAACTGTTACCCGATGATCCCCGCGGGTCACGCCGCCCGGGACATGGTGGGGTGATCCGATGAGCGGAGCAAGGCGCGAAACTAGGTTGGTCGTCCACCGGGACACATGTGATGGGTGAGCCTGGAACACCGGACTTGGTGAAGCTCGAGGATCTGCAGGCCTCGAATGCACTCACCGGGCGCAAGCACATCCTCAGCCTCCTGGTCGAAAACCGCCCCGGCGTTCTGGCGCGGATCGCCGGTCTCTTCAGCCGCCGCGGGTTCAACATCGACACGCTTGCCGTGGGCCCAACCGAGGACCCTGACGTCTCGCGTGTGACCCTCACCCTCGACGGCGCCGTGCATCCGATCGATCAGGTCACGAAGCAGCTTCACAAACTGGTCAACGTGATCAAGATCAGGGATATGGAGCCCGACGGCACGGTGGCCCGGGAGATGGCGTTGTTCCGGGTGAACGCCTCGGTAGAGAACCGCGCCGAGATCATGCAGTTCGCCGAGATTTTCGACGCCACCGTGGTGGACGTCTCGCGTCGGACTCTCACGATCGAGATCACGGGTGCCCAGGAAAAGGTGGACTCGTTCGAGCGCATGGTCAGGCCTCACGGCCTGATCGAGATGGCTCGGACGGGCGAGGTCGCCATCACCAAGTCGCGGCCCGACTCGTAGGTCTTTAGGGCATGCTGGCCGGCGTCGACACCCTGGTCGAGCGGCTCGGTGAGCTGGCAGCCGGCGCCGGTCCAAAGCGCAGGCTGGTGAGCGTCACACGTGAGGTCGATCTACGGGACCCGGTCGCGGCCGTGTTTGGCTCGCGTCGGGCCGACGACAGGTGGTTTGCGTGGGCTGAGCCCGACCGCGACTTCAGCGTTGCGGGCTTGGGTTCTGCGTCCGAGGCGATCGCGCGCGGGGCCGACCGCTTCGATGATGTGGGGGAGGCCTGCGGGCGGCTGCTTCGCAACCGACTGGCCGACGAGCCCACGGGCATGCCGCCCAGCGCGGGACCAGTCTGGGTCGGGGGCTTCAGCTTCGCTGCGCACGGGGGTGAGCAGTCCCATTGGGCGTCGCTGCCGCCGGCCCTACTCACGCTGCCCGAGCTGTCGCTGACGAGGGCGGGCGGGAAAACGCTCCTGACGCTGAGCGCCGTCGTGGACCCCGGCGCGCCGGCCGCCGCCGTCGCGAACCGCGCGGCCAGCCGCCTCGCATCGCTCGACGCGATGCCGCTGCCGATGCTCGATCCCTCTCCATCCGGAGATGTGCGAATCGCGAGCGCGGCCGACCCCGGGGCCTACGAGCTTGCCGTCTCGCGCGCTGTGGAGCGAATCCGCTCGACCGGGATGGAAAAGGTCGTGCTCGCGCGCGAGGTGCGTGCCGAAGCGCCTCGGGCGCACGATCCCGCGGCTCTGTTCGGCGCAATGCGAGAACTGTTTCCGTCCTGCTTTTGTTTTTGCGTCGGCACGCCCGAGGCTGCCTTCCTGGGCGCCAGCCCCGAGCTGCTGGTGCGCCGGAGGGGAGCCGGGGCGCAGACTGTGGCGCTGGCGGGCTCGGCACGACGTTCGGCCGATCCCTCGGTCGATGACCACCTGGGCGAGCAGCTGCTGCGCTCGGACAAGGACCGATCCGAGCACGCGATAGTCGTGCGTCGAATCGAGCGCGCCCTGCGCCGTCACGCCGTGTGGGTGCAGGCCGAGGACGAGCCGGTCGTCATCAGGGTCGCCAACATTCAGCACCTCGCAACCCCGATCCACGCTCAGCTGGCAGATCCGCGATCGGCGATTGAGCTCGCTGGGCTGCTGCACCCGACACCTGCAGTGGGCGGCGAGCCGGCGCGGGCCGCGATCCAGGCGATCGACGACCTCGAGGACCTCGACCGCGGCTGGTACGCGGGCCCAGTGGGCTGGATGGACGCCACCGAGGACGGCGAGTTCTGTGTCGCACTGCGCTCGGCGTTGTTGCGCGACCGCACCGCGCACCTCTTTGCGGGCTGTGGGATCGTCGCCGAATCGGACCCGGCGGCCGAGTTGGCCGAGTCGGAGCTGAAACTGGGTGCACTTCTACCGCTCCTGGCCGGCTAGCAACTGGTGACGTGCGCAGAAGGTAGCCTCGCCGACCCGTGCCCCGCCTGCCACGAAGCCTCGTCGAGCGAGCGACCCGCGCCACCGTGCGACCGGTTGCCCGGTTGCCGCTCTCAACTGCGCGCCGCCTGATCCTGGCGGCACGTCACCTCAACCGTGTGCCGCGTGGGGTCCGAATCACCCAGGCGGGCGCCGGTGGGGTGCACGGCGAGCTGGTCAGCCCCAGGGACGCTGGTGGGGTCCCGAGGCTGCTCTACGTTCACGGCGGCGCATATCGCCTAGCGGCGCCCGCCACGCACAGGAACGTGGTCTCGGCCCTGGCGCTACGGTTGGATACCTGCGTCTTCTCCGTCGAGTACAGGCTGGCACCCGAGCATCCTGCCCCAGCCGCGCTCGACGACGTGGTCGCTGCCTATCGAGCCCTCGCAGGCCGCGGTGGCGAATCGATTGCCCTGGCTGGCGACTCCGCGGGCGCTGGCCTGGCGCTCGCCTGCGCGATCGCGGTTCGCGACGCCGGCGACGTGCCGCCCGCCGGACTCGCGCTGATCTCTCCCTGGGTGGACCTGACTCTTTCCGGTGAGAGCAACGCCACCAACGACGGCAGGGACGCACTGCTGTCCAACTCGTTGCTGGTCGCTGGCGCCGCCGAGTACGCGAGCGTCCTCGACCCCGCCGATCCGCGGTGTTCGCCGCTTTTTGCCGACCTCGCCGGTCTGCCCCCGATGCTGATCCAGGCGGGCGGCATCGAGGTCCTGCGAAGCGACGCTGAGCGCCTGAGCGAGCGAGCGACCGCGGCGGGCACAGAGGTGGAACTGGAAATTGCCGATGATCTCTGGCACGGCTACCACGTGCATGCGGGAATGCTTCGCGAGGCCGACGATGCGGTCGCGACGATGGGCGACTGGCTCGCCCGGCGCTTGGGCGCCTAAGCGGTTGCGCGGACCGCCTCGGCGGCCCGTTCCCAGAGCACGCGGTGGGCGACCACGTTCGCCTTGCGGTCGGTCCGGAGCTCCGTGAGCAGGTGGCGGTCGCTCGGCAGCCGCCCGAGGTCGGCCAGCGACTCCACGCGGCAGTACTCGACGCCGTGCGCTGCGGCCAGCGCTGCGTAGTCGATTCCCAGCGGGGTCCCGAAGGCCGCCTCGAATTCGCCTCGGGATACCTGTTCGGCCTGAGGCAGGAACTCGAAGATTCCGCCGCCCCCGTTGTTGACGACGACGACCCGCACCGGGGCGCTGGCGTTTGTGAGCACCGCCAGTCCATTCGCGTCGTGATGCATCGCCAGGTCGCCCAGCACCACCCACGTGGGGCACCCCGTCGCCAGCGCCGCGCCAACGCCACTCGAAACCGTCCCGTCGATCCCGTTCGCACCGCGATTGGAGTGGATGCGGACTTCTGCAGCCGACGGCGCCGTGAACGACTCGTGGTCGCGAACGGGCATGGAGGAGGCCAGATAGACGAGCTCGCCGTCTGCATAGCAGCGTCCCAGCGCGGCATGGATGGCGGGTTCGGTGAGCGGCTCCTCCGGCAGCGCCTGTTCGATCGCCGCTGCGGCGGCCTCGTCGGCCCGTCGCCAGCTCGACGCCCAGGGCCCGCCCGCCTCGCGGCCGCTGCGCTGGGCGAGCTCGCGAGCGAGGATCAGAGGGTTGGTGCGCAGGATGAGACCGGCGCGGCGTGTGGGTTCGCGCCAGCCGTGGGCCGGGTCAACGACGAGCTGGTCGCAGCCCGAAAGCGATCGAATCCATTCGCGCAACGGCTTTGAGGTAGGCATCTCGCCGAAACGCAGGATCAGCTCCGGGTCGAGTGAGCGCGGACGAGCGCGCGCGATCGCATCGTAGGACGAGATCAGCTGGGACTGATCGTGAGTGCCGAAGCGCAGGCCGGACGTCGGCTCCGCGAGGACCGGGTAGCCGGAGGCGCTCGCGAGCGCTGTCACGGCGCCGGCGAGCGCCGGGTCACGCTGTCGCCCGACGACGATCAGGCCGCGCGGGCGTTCGGCGATGTCGGCGGCGATCGCGTCGAGCGCTTCCGGCGAGAGCGCCAACTCCGGCCGGTAGACGTCGATGAGCGGGAGGTTGCCGCGGCCGGCGAGCGCCAATGGATCGCGGGCGCTCACGTCACCGTCGATCGGCTCCGGGCCAAGTGGGTCGCGCCACGCGGCGTTGATGTGAACCGGACCCGGTCGTGAGTCGCCGCGGGCTGATGCGAAGGCGCGACACGCGCTCGCTCGCACGTGCAGCAGCCCGGCGTCGTCCGCCTCGTTGGTGCCCAGCTCGCAGAACCAGCGGACCGACGAGCCGTAGAGCTTCAGCTGGTCGATCGTCTGTCCGGCTCCGACATCACGTAGCTCGGGCGGGCGATCGCAGGTGATCACGACCAGCGGGATGTCCGACTCGCTCGCCTCGGCGACCGCAGGGTGGAGATTGGCCGCGGCCGTGCCGGAGGTGCACACGACGAGCGCGGGGGTGCCCGATGCCGCGGCCGCACCCAGCGCGACAAATGCCGCGGAGCGCTCGTCGACCACGCTCGTGGTCGTGATCTCACCCTGGCGGAGCAGCGCCAGCGCGAGCGGGGTCGAGCGCGATCCGGGGCAGATGACCGCCTGCCGAAGCCCGCAGCGCGACAGCTCTTCGGCGATCGCGCTCGCGAGGGCCGTGTTGCGATTCGTGGGATCCACGCGGCGAACCTACACGCGACAGGCGGCCACAGCGTCCTCGTCGAGCTCCACGCCGAGCCCGATCCCCTGAGGCAACACCAGCTGATCTCCCTGCAGCTCGCAGCCGACGCTCGCGATCGCTGTGTCAAAAAGGAGCTGCGTGGCGAGTCCGTGTGGGACGCCCGGGTCGTTGCCGTCCGCGCGCACCGCCTGGGCGACGTGAGCCGCCGCCGCGATGCCGATCGGCCCGTCCAGCGCGGAGGACAGGTAGGTGGGGAGAACCGCCGCGATCTGCCGCGCTGCGCCAAGCCCGCCCACCTTCGAGAGCTTCGCCGTGGAGTAGGTGCACGCGCGCTTGCGCACCGCCCGGTGGGCGTCGGCAACCGAAGCCACGGCCTCGTCTGCACACAACGGCACGGTGGTTTCCCGCGCCAGTCCCGCGAGCGCGCGCAGGCCTGCGACGGGCTGTTCCGCCAACTCGATCTCATGGTCCGCGATCTCATTCAAGGCGCGCGCGGCCTCCCGGGCGGTCCACGCCTGGTTGGCATCCACGCGGATCCTCGGCTCGGATCCGAGCGCTTCTCGCACGGCCGCGACCGTCGCTCTCGGATCTTCTCCCCGGGCACCCAGCTTCAGCTTGAACGTCGAGAAGCCACGGTCGGCCCACGAAAGCGCCTGCTCGGCGACAGCCTCGGGGCGGTTCGAGGTCAGCGTGGCGTTGCATGCCACCGGGGCGGCGTCGCTCGCTCCGAGCAGCCTCCATAGCGGCTGGTCCGAAAGCTTGGCGGCAAGATCGAACACGGCGCACTCGACCGTTGCGGCAGCGGCGCTGGGCATGCGCCGGGGGCTCGTCAGTTCAACGGCGGTACTGACGGCAAAGGCCATCGGATCCTCGGCGGCGGCGGTGAGATCCAACCCGACGATCCTCGTCGCTGCGTCGTTGACCCAGCCCTCCACCTCCTCGAGTGGGAGATCGCCACGCAATGACAGGGGCACACCCTCGCCGAGTCCGACGAGATCGTCGTCAGTGTGGATCCGCAGCAGGACGATCTCGCGAGCGCTCAGCTCACCCGCTGCGGTCACGTACGGGTCGCGAAACGGGATCGCCAGCCGCAGCGTCTCTACACGCTCGATTCGCAGCTCAGCCCACCACCAAGCCCAGGGATACCAGCAGGCTGAACACGCCGAGGATCAGGCCGGTACCGGCCAGCGCCCCGTTCAGGGCAGGGCCGTCCACGCGTTCGCGTACGGCTTGCCACGGGCCCGGAACGGCGAAGACTGCGCCGAGGCCCAGGAGGGCCAGCGCGGGTCCATCGCCAAGCGCGAGCGCGAGCGGCAGCAGCGCGAAGCTTCCGACGACGAGGCCGGCGTAGAGCGCGCGGGTGCGCTCGCGCCCGATGCGAACCGCGAGCGTGCGTTTGCCTGCACGCGCGTCGGTTTCGAGATCACGAACGTTGTTGACGACGAGGATCGCCGTCGAGAGGAACCCGACAGGGATCGAGAGCAGGATCGGCAGCAGGTCAAGCTCCTCCAGCTGCACGTAGTAGGAGCCGTTCACGGCGACCAGACCAAAGAAGAGGAAGACGAAGACCTCGCCCATACCCGCGTAGCCGTAGGGCCGTGGGCCACCGGTGTAGAGAACGCCCGCTGCGATCGAGACGGCACCGACCACGATCAACTCCGGGCCGGCGACTGTCGCCAGGTAGACGCCGGCGCCAACCGCGAACGCGAAGGCGATGTAGGTGGCCATCAGCACACGCCGTGGGGCGACCAGCCCGGCCGATGTGACCCGGACCGGCCCGAGGCGCTCCTCGGTATCGGCACCACGCTTGGCGTCCGAATAGTCGTTGGCGAGGTTGGTGCCGATCTGGATGAAGACGGAGCCGAGCAGTGCGGCGACGAACGCCCCCCAGCGAATGTCGTCGACCGTGGAGTAGGCGGCCGCGCTGCCAACGAGCACCGGCGCGATCGCGGCCGGAAGCGTCCGCGGGCGCGCAGCCATGAGCCAGATTCTCATCTGGATGAGCGACGCAATCTCACGGGCGTTTCGGGTACTTGGAGAAGTCGGGCGCGCGGCCCTCCTGGTAGGCGTTTCGTCCCTCCTGGCCCTCTTCGGACATGTAGAAGAGAAGGGTCGCGTCGTGCGAGAGCTGCTGGATTCCAGCAAGTCCGTCTTCGGTGGCGTTGAAGCTCGACTTCAGCAGCCGCAGCGAGAGCGGGCTGAGCGCGTTCATTTCACGACACCAGGCGACCGTCTCGCGCTCGAGCTCGGCCAACGGAACCACCTTGTTGACCAGTCCCATCTGGAGTGCCTCATCAGCCTCGTAGAGGCGTGCGAGGAACCAGACCTCCTTGGCGCGCTTGACCCCGATGTTGTTGGCCAGTAGGGAGGCACCGAAGCCGCCGTCGAACGAGCCCACCCTGGGACCTGTCTGCCCAAAGCGCGCGTTATCGGCCGCGATCGTTATGTCGCAAACCAGGTGCAAAATGTGGCCGCCGCCGACCGCGTAGCCAGCGACCATCGCGATCACGGGCTTCGGTAGGCGACGGATCTGAACGTGCAGGTCGCCGACGTCGAGGCGCCCAACGCCCTGCTGAGCGACCTCATCGTCGCCGATGTAGCCGTCATCGCCACGGATCCGCTGGTCACCACCCGAGCAGAAGGCCTGGTCGCCAACCCCGGTGAAGATGATCGCTCCCACCTCGGTGTCGTCGCGGGCGCGGTTAAACGCATCGCGCAACTCGGCCAAGGTCTGCGGGCGGAACGCGTTCATGACGTCCGGGCGGTTGATCGCAATCTTCGCGATGCCGTCTCCGCGCTCGTAGATCAGGTCGCGGTAGTCACCGGCTGCCTCCCACTCGATGGGCGCATAGAGCTGATCTTCGGGCGGGGCGTCTTTGTGGCGGATGGGCACGTGGGAACTATGCCCTACCGGGCGGGCAAACCTGTGCTTCACGCCTTACGTCGCTCATCAGGGAAAATCCCCGACGCGTGTCGCCAAACCAACAAGACTGGCTCTCGCTCAGGGTGGCCGAGGCACCCAATCGTCCCGCGCTGCTCGTGGACGAGGGCGTGCTCACCTATGCGGAGCTCGACGCCGAGGTGCGCATTGTGGCCGCCATGCTCGGCGCTGGGCCCGGAGAGATCATCCCGATCGGGCTCCCTCCAGGGCTGGAGTTCACGGCGCACTTTCATGCAGCTCAGAGGCTCGGCGCGGTCGCTGCCCCAACCGATCCGCGCGCCACTGCGCCCCCGCCGAGTGGCCCGCGACTGGACGAGTCGCTTGGCAACGGGCAACTCGACGGGGTGGGGGCTGCGGTCCGCCTGCTCACCAGCGGCACGGCGGGCGTGCCGCGCGCGGTCGATCTCAGCCGTGCGAACTTCGAGGCCAGCGCAGCGGGAACCGGTGCGGCGCTGGCTGTCACCGCGGAGGATCGCTGGCTCTGTTGTCTGCCGACCCACCACGTCGGTGGCCTCTCGATCCTCACCCGCTCGGCGATCTGGGGCACCTGCGCGGTCGTGCATCGCTCGTTCGACATCGATCGTGTGGCGGCCTCGCTGGCCGAGGACGGCGTGACGCTGGTTTCGCTGGTTGCAACCCAGCTGATCCGGCTGCTGGCAGCCGGGGCAAATCTCTCGGGTCCACGCGCAATCGTCGTGGGCGGAGGACCGGTGCCGCCCGAGATCCTGGCGGAGGCCAACGGGCTGGGCGCAACGGTGACCCAGACCTATGGCATGACCGAGACCTGCTCGCAGGTGACGATGCTCGACCCTGCGGACGCCGCTCGTTGCGCGGGGTCGGCCGGGCGTGCGGTGCCCGGGGCTGAGCTGACGGTCGCCGAGGACGAGATTCGCGTACGCGGCGCAATGGTCGCTCCCGGCAGTGTGGACGACGACGGCTGGCTCCGCACGGGCGATCTCGGGCAGATCGACGCCGAAGGAATGCTGTGGGTACGGGGACGCGCAGACGACCTGATCGTGACCGGTGGCGAGAACGTGGATCCTGAGGTCGTGGAGCGTGCGCTACTCGCTCACCCCGACGTGGAGGACGTGGCCGTCGTCGGGCGGGATGATCCTGCATGGCAGCAGGCCGTAACGGCTGTGGTGGTGCTTCGCGCCGGCGCGGAGGCAAGCGCAGCGGATTTGGGCGCCCATTGCGAGGGGCAACTGTCGCGCCACGAAATCCCGAAGCGCTTCGAGTTCGCCGGCGAGCTGCCGCGGACCAGCGGCGGCAAGCTCCGTCGCGCCGCGCTTCGAGGCCCCCACTAGGCTTGCGCCGCATATGAGCAAAGACATCTTCTACGACGCTGATGCCAACCCCGACGCGCTCGCCGACAAGACGGTCGCGATCCTTGGCTACGGCTCCCAGGGCCACGCCCACGCGCTGAACCTCAAGGAGTCCGGACACGACGTCGTCGTCGGCCTTCGCCTCGACTCATCCTCGCGCGGGAAGGCGGAAGCGGAGGGTCTCGAGGTTCTCGACGTCGCCGACGCCGCCAGCCGTGGCGACGTGGTGATGGTTCTGCTGCCGGACGAGCGCCAGGCCGAGATCTGGGAGCACGAGATCCGTGACGGGATCGCGCCCGGCAATCTGCTGATGTTCGCTCACGGATTCGCGATTCACTTCGGCGAGATCGATCCTCCGGGTGGCGTCGACGTCGGGATGGTCGCGCCGAAGGGCCCGGGTCATCTGGTCCGCCGCCAATACGAGGAGGGCCGAGGCGTACCGTGCCTGATGGCCGTCCACGCCGATGAGTCGGGCAAGGCGCACGAGCTGGTCCTGGCCTACGCCGCGGGTGTCGGCGGCGGGAGAGCGGGCATCATCGAGACGACCTTCAAGGACGAGTGCGAGACAGACCTCTTCGGCGAGCAAGCGGTGCTCTGCGGCGGTGCCACCGAGTTGGTCCAGGCCGGGTTCGAGACCCTGGTGGACGCCGGTTACGACCCGCGGCTCGCGTACTTCGAGTGCCTGCATGAGCTGAAGCTCATCGTCGACCTGATGTACGAGAAGGGGCTGCAGGGCATGCGCTACTCAATCTCGAATACAGCCGAATACGGCGATATGACCCGCGGCCCTCGGGTGATTACCGACGAGACTCGCGCCGCGATGCGCAGGATCCTCGCCGAAATCCAGTCAGGCGAGTTCGCAAAGGAGTGGATCGGCGAGAACCGGGCGGGCGGCGAGAACTTCGACCGGATGCGCTCCGAGGCCGCAGGCGCGCCGATCGAGAAGGTCGGTTCGGAGCTCCGCGGAATGATGCCCTGGATCGACCAGGGCGACCTCTAGGACGAGCTGACCCGCTCCTCGCCCTCCGGTTCGCGCCCGTCCCGGCCAACGTAGCCACCCTTCGCACCCACGATCACGTAGACGGCATCGACGTCCCCCGGATTGCTGACCTTGCGATGGGCCGGGGCATCCACTCTCGCCATGCCGCCCGGACCGAGCCGGTGCTTCGTGGCGTCGCCGAACTCGATCTCGATCTCGCCGGAGTGGACGAAGTAGAGCTCTTCCTGTGCGTCGTGGAAGTGGAATTCGGTGACGATCCCGGGAGGCATGACGATCGCGTTGATGCCGAACTCCTTTACGTCGAGCTCGCGCCTGATCTTGCGAAATCCCGGTCCGTCGCCAAGCCCGTCGAGCGAGCCGACCGCGTAACCGTCTCCGCTCGTGACGCTCATATCGAGACCGGAGCCTGCTCGGGCGTCGGCAATCCCGGTGCGCCCGGCGGGTATTGCATCGGCGTCAGGTCGAGCAGCCGAGGGCGTGTCTCTGTCATCAAGAACAGGAATGCCGAGGAGCGCTGGTTGTAGGTGATGCCGACGCGCATCGCGTCGTGCATCGTGGCGGACTGCTTGCCGGTGAACAGGATCCGCCACCAACTGATGAAAGCTGCGCCGCCCACCAGCAGCTGCGTGCCGTAGGACAACACGAACTGGGGGAAGGCGAGAACGAGCTTGAAGAAAGTCTTCCAGCGGCTGTACTGCGCCTGGGGCCCGGCGACGGCGACCGCGACTCGGCGATCCAAATGCTCGCCGCCCCAAAGGGGTGGCAGTTCGTCGGTTGCAAGGGACGCGAACGCCGTGAAGCGCGCCGAGAACCTGATGAACCCCGCGTTGACGCGGTAGAGCAACCTCGGGTAGTTGCCGGTCACGAGCATCGCGAACCAGGCAAAGAGCGCTGAGAACATGGCGAGAGTGGCATACACGTAGGCGACCACGATCCACGGGATCACGATCAGCAGCCGGAAGAATGCGGTGAAGCGGTTGCGCTGGATCTCGTAGGGGAGCTCCAGCGAGACCGGGTAGGAGGTGGCGGCAGGTGGGGGTGCGGCTTTGGTTTCCATGCGGGGCAGGCTAATACCCTGCGCCGACGATGCCCGAAGCCGGAACCAAGGTGGTGGAGATCCCGCGCGAGCTGTTGCCCGCCGACGGGCGCTTCGGCTGCGGCCCTTCGAAGGTCCGGCCCCAGGCGCTCGCCGCCCTTGCCGAGCACTCGAACGTGATCGGCACCTCGCATCGCCGCAGCGGAGTCAAGGACATCGTCGGCCGCGTCCGGACCGGCATGGCCGAGCTGTTCGATCTGCCCGACGGATACGAGGTGGCCCTCGGCAACGGCGGCGCCACTGCCTTCTGGGACGCGGCCGCCGCCGGCCTCGTCCGCCGTCGCGCCCTGCACCTGAGCTTTGGCGAGTTCTCTTCGAAGTTCGCCAAGGCCACAGCCGCGGCGCCGCATCTAAACGATCCGATCGTGATCGACGCCGACCCGGGCTCGGCTCCCGTGCCCCGTGGCGATGCCGAAGCGGACGTGATCTGCTGGACACACAACGAGACCTCGACGGGGGTGATGGTGGAGGTCCGGCGCCCGACTGACGCCGGTGATGCCCTCGTCCTGATCGACGCGACCTCCGGTGCGGGCGGCCTGCCACTCGACGCAGTGCAGGCGGATGCGTACTACTTCGCGCCCCAGAAGGCGTTCGGCGGGGATGGCGGCCTCTGGCTCGCGCTACTCAGCCCCGACGCGACAGCCCGGATCGAGGAACTGGACGGCGTTGACGGTCGCTGGCAGCCGGCGTTCTTGTCGCTCGCCACAGCGCTGGAGAACTCGCGCAAGGATCAGACCTACAACACCCCGGCGGTTGCGACGCTGCTGCTTCTCGCCGACCAGGTCGAGTGGATGCTCGGCAACGGTGGGCTGGAGTGGTGCGTAGAGCGGACCACAACCTCGTCTAGTCACCTCTACTCGTGGTCGGACGCCTCCGAGTACGCCGAACCATTCGTCGTCGAGCCCGCGAGCCGCTCGCTAGTGGTCGGGACCATCGACTTCGCCGAGAACGTGAACGCCGCGGCTTTGGCCGGCGTTCTTCGGGAGAATGGGATCCTCGATACCGAGCCGTACCGCAAGCTCGGGCGCAACCAGCTGCGGATCGGAATGTTCCCCGCGGTGGAGCCGGCCGACGTCGAGGCGCTCACCGCCTGCATCGACTGGGCGATCGTCAACGCACCGGAAGTCCAGGCATGAGGATTCTCGTCAAGGAGAAGATCGCCGAATCGGGCATCGAGCTGCTGCGACAGGACTTCGACGTCGAGCTGGGCCTGGACTGGGATCAGACGCAGCTCGAGGAGCGGATCGGCGAGTTCGATGCTCTGATCGTCCGCTCCGCGACCAAGGTGACCGCGGATTTGATCGCGCGAGCCGACAACCTCAAGGTCGTCGGCCGGGCCGGCACGGGGGTCGACAACGTTGATATCGGCGCAGCCACCAAGCGCGGCATCCTGGTGGTCAACGCGCCCGAGTCGAACTCGGTGGCCGCGGCCGAGCACACGCTGGCGCTGGCGCTGGCGCTGTGCAGGAACGTTCCCCAGGCCCACGGCGCGCTGGTCGGCGGGGAGTGGGCGCGCTCACGGTACGGCGGCAACGAGCTCTATGGGAAGACCCTCGGCGTCATTGGATTCGGCCGGATTGGCCAGCTTGTCGCCCAACGGGCGCTCGCGTTCGAGATGAGCGTCGTGGGGTTCGACAAGTTCGTCTCGGCGGAGCGGTTCCGGGAAATGGGTGTAGAGGGCGTCGAGACGAGCGATGAGCTCTACGAGCGCGCCGACATCATCACCATCCACCTGCCGAAGACTCCGGACACGATCAATTGGATCGATGCCACGGCGCTTACCCGCATGAAGGACGGCGTTCGCATCGTCAATTGCGCGCGCGGCGAGCTAATCGACCTCGAAGCACTGGCCGCGGGGCTGGAATCCGGCAAGGTCGCGGGCGCCGCTCTCGACGTGTTCCCCGAGGAGCCGATGACCGAGCACCCTCTCTTCGCGCGCGACGACGTGGTCGTCACGCCGCACCTCGGAGCCTCGACGGCCGAGGCCCAGGATCGGGCGGGGACCGACACCGCCAAGCAGGTCAAGGCGGCGCTGTCGGGCGGCGTGGTCACGAACGCGGTGAACCTCGGTGCGCCGCTTCCCGAGCCGGTTGCACCCTTCGTGCCGCTCTGCGAGAGCCTGGCAGCCCTTGCCCAGGGACTTGCCCAAGGCGGTGTTGATCGCGTCGAAGCGGAGTTCCGTGGCCGGATTGCCGAGCACGACACGCGGGTGCTGGGCATCGCCGTGCTCGCCGGAGTGTTGCGAGGACACACCGAGGAGCCGGTCAACCTCGTGAATGCCTCGGCGCTCGCCGATGATCGCGGCATCGAGCTAACCGAGATCAAGGAGACCGCCTCATCGGATTTCACCGAGCTGGTGACCGTTCGCGTGGGGCACGGGGCCGACGCCATCGAGGTGTCCGGGACCGGGGTCGGGCCTCGCAACGTCCCGTACCTCGTGGGCGTCTGGGGCCAGGGGTTCTACATCCCCCTGGCCGAACACCTGGCGGTCTTCCGCTACTCCGACCAACCAGGAATGATCGGGCGCGTCGGCAGCTGCTTCGGCGAGGAGGGTGTGAACATCGTCTCCGCCGCCGTCGGCGCCCAGAACGGCGGTGGTCAGGCGGTGATGGTCCTCACGACGGACGCGCCCGTCGGCCAGCACACGATCGACCGAATTCTCGAGCTCGACGGCTTCGCGGAGGGAAGGGCGATCGACCTCTAGAGGCACGCGTCGCGGATCGCCGCGACGTGACGGTGGTCTGTGCCGCAACAGCCGCCGAGGACGGCCAGCCGGGGCAGCGCCTCGCGCAGGGCTCCGTAGCGGGCGCCGAGGTCGGCCGGGTCGCCCTCGTCAAGCTCCGTTGCTTCGTCCAGCTCCGCGTGGCTTCGGGTGGATGCGTTGGCGCGGAGGCCGCGCACCCGCTCACGCCATGGACCCTCGCCCTCCACGGCGAAGTCGAAATGGGAGGGGTGGGCGCAGTTGAGCATGAAATAGGCCGGGCCGCCATCCGTCTCGGCATCCACCTGTTCGATCGCCTCCGCCAGCCCCTGCCCGCTCGGCAGGCGCCCGTCGGTCTCCAACGTAAACGAGATCGCGGCCGGGATACCGGCCGCCGCCGCCGCGCGGGTGATGCCCACGGCCTCCTCCGCGTAGGTCATCGTGATCGCGGTGACCAGATCGGCAGCCGTGTCGGCGAACGTGTTGATCTGGGTTGCGTGGTAGGCCTGGGCGTTATCGGCGCTGAGGGTCTCGCCGGGCGCATAGCCGTCGTCGTGCGGTCCGACGCAGCCGCTGATCACAACCGGGTCAACGCCGTCGAGTCGGTCGCGAATCCGCTCCATCAGGGCGATCGCACTTCGGTTCATCTGCTCGAGCTCCGTCTCCGAGTAGCCGATCGCCGCCGCCCAGCGCGGATTTGCGCGCCAGGTCGGGCTTTCGAGCACGAAGCCGAGCCCGGACTCCCGCGCGAGTTCCGTATACGGCGTGAAGTAGTCCTCGAGCGTTCTTGCGCCGACGTCGTCCTTCAGGAGGTCGAAGGCGGCGAACTCCGGCAGATCGATTCCGTGGTGGAACACGAGCACCGTCTCGAGCCCGCCATCGGTGAGGAACAGGCCGTCGCCCAGTTGTGGCAAGGCGTCGCGGTGTCTCGCCGGCGAATCGCTCACGGCCGGATTCTATGCCCGATAGGTTGGAGCGCATGCGCGCGGTCGTGATCACCAAGCACGGGGGGCCGGATGTGCTGGCGGTTCAGGAGCGACCCGACCCTGCTGTCGGACCGGGCGAGATCAGGATCGCCGTGGGCGCCGCCGGCATCAACTTCGCCGACCTGATGGCTCGCTCAGGTGTCTACCCGGACGCGCCGAAACCGCCGTCAGTGGTGGGCTACGAGCTGGCGGGACAGGTCGAGTCGGTTGGCGAAGGAGTCACCGAGTACGCGCCCGGCGACCGGGTGATCGCCGGTACACGTTTCGGCGGCTACGCCGAGTTGGTCACCGTGCCGGTCGGCGGCCAGGTGCTGCGCCTGCCAAAGGCGCTCTCGTTCGAGCAGGGTGCGGCGTTCCCCGTCAACTACTCCACGGCGTACGCGGGCCTGGTGATCATGGGTGGCCTGCGCGCCGGGAACCGGATGTTGATCCATGCGGCCGCGGGCGGAGTGGGCATCGCCGCGATTCAGGTCGCCAAGGGCATCGGGGCGGAGATCTTCGGCACGGCCTCGGCCGGCAAGCACGACGCGATCCGCGAGCAGGGCTGCGACCACCCGATCGACTACCGATCGCTGGATTTCGCCGACGAGGTGATGCGGATCACCGGCGGCGAGGGGGTGGACGTGGTCATGGACGCGATCGGCCCGTCCAGCTTCAAACGGTCCTACAGCGTGCTGCGCTCCGGCGGGCGGCTGATCATGTTCGGTCTCTCCGAGGTGCAGACCGGCGACAAGCGCAACCTGCCCGCCGTCCTCAAAGGGTTGGCCCGAATGCCAATGGCGACGATGCCGTGGTGGAAGAGCCTCTCGGTCATGAACGAGAACAAGGGAGTCTTCGGGCTGAACATGCTGGCCTGGTGGGACACCGAGGGCCTCGACCGGGCGATCGGGCCTCTTCAGGAGGCGCTGGACCTCGGTGATCTGGTGCCGGTCGTCGCCGAGGCCTTTCCGTTCGACCAGGCGGCAGAGGCGCACCGGTATCTCGCTGAGGGGCGCAACGTCGGCAAGGTCGTGCTGGTGCCCTGAGCGGTGGTCGGTTGCGGCGAGGGTTCGAGGTTCGGCAATTCGCCAGATGGCCGACCCGGGCCACCTGTGTGTGTACGAGGATTCGAACGCCAACGCCGGCGATAGGGAGTTCCTCGGGGACACATCGCGTTATGGAGCCCGGCTTGTGCTGTGGGCCAGCGGTGACCTCGGCGGCTACAGCACTGGAACCTGGGCGGTCACGGCGCCCTGAGCCAAGCACCCGCGGCGCCCGGGCGCTTGGCGCTACCCTCCGTCTACCGATGAGCTTCCGGCTCGACAGCCTCGCCCTGCATCTCCTCCTCCCCCTCCCGGGGGAGTAACCGCTGGGCGGCGCGATAGCCGCGAACGAAGGTCAGATCGGTTTCAGTCAGAAGGAGAAGCACAATGAGCGTCAACGAGCGACCCGAGTCCAGTCGGGTTCAGATCTTCGACACCACCCTTCGCGACGGCGAGCAGTCACCCGGCATCTCGCTCAATACGCAGGAGAAGGTGGAGATCGCGCAGCAGCTTGCCCGCCTGGGGGTGGACGTGATCGAGGCCGGTTTTCCGATCACCTCACCAGGCGACTTCGAGGCTGTCGAGGCGATCGCCCGTGGCGTCGAGGGACCGGTCATCTGCGGGCTCGCGCGCACCCACAAGGCGGACATCGACGCCGCCTGGGGCGCAATCAGGGACTCAGAGCGACCGCGTATCCACACGTTCATCTCGACCTCGGACATCCACATCGAGCACCAACTCCAGACCAGCCGCGAGGACGTGAAGGGGCAGGCACGTGCTGCGGTCGCCCTGGCGAAGTCTCTCTGCGACGACGTCGAGTTCTCACCGATGGACGCGACCCGCGCCGACGTGCAATTCACCGCCGAGGTCTGCGCGATCGCGGTCGCCGAGGGTGCGAATGTTGTCAACATTCCCGACACGGTCGGCTACACGACTCCCGAGGAGTACACGCGGTACCTACGGCGGCTCTACGAGGCGATTCCGGGCCTTGCGGACGTCATCGTCTCCGTGCACTGCCACGACGACCTGGGACTGGCCGTCGCCAATTCTTACGCGGGCGTGTTGGCAGGTGCGCGTCAGGTTGAGTGCGCCGTCAACGGTCTGGGCGAACGGGCGGGCAACTGTTCACTGGAGGAGATCGTGATGCTGCTTCGCACTCGTAGCGACGAGCACGGGCTGGACACGACGCTCGACGCGCGCGAGCTGGCGCGCACGAGTCGAATGGTCTCGCGCCTGACTGGCTACGCGGTCCAACCGAACAAGGCCGTGGTGGGGCGCAATGCGTTCGCCCACGAATCGGGCATCCATCAGGACGGCGTGCTGAAGGAGCGCACGACATACGAGATAATGGATCCGCTTGCCGTGGGGCTCGAGTCGAACTCGATCGTGCTCGGCAAGCATTCCGGCCGCCACGCTCTGAAAGACGCGCTCGAGCAGCTCGGCTTCAAGGTTGAGGGTGGAGCGCTGAACCAGGCGTTCAAGCGCTTCAAGGAGATCGCAGACAAGAAGAAGCAGGTCACCGCGCTCGACTTGGAGGCGATCGTCTCCGACGAGATGCGCGAGCGGACAGATTCGTATGCGCTCGGGTGGTTCGAGGTCGAGGCCGGCTCGCGGCGTGAGCCACACGCGAAGGTGGCGGTCACCCTGCCCTCGGGCGAGGAATCGATCGGTGAGGCCGAGGGTGATGGGCCCGTGGACGCGATCTTCGGGGCCATCCGCGACGCGGTCGACACCGAGTGCGTGTTGCGCCAGTTCACGGTCTCGGCCGTGACCGAGGGGGAGGACGCTCTCGGTGAGGTGACGGTGATGCTGAAGGCACACGGTCGACTGGCGTCCGGCCAGGGCGTCGCCACGGACATCCTCGAGGCGTCGGCCCGCGCCTACGTGCGCGCGCTCTCGAACGCGCTCGACGGCGCCGCGGTCCGTGAAGCGGAGGGCCTCACCGCCGGCGCCGCGGTCGAGCGCACGCCGGGTCCGTAGCGCCCCGGTAGGGTGGCCTCATGGGCTCGCTCGACGGACGCAGGATCCTGATCACGGGCGCGTCATCCGGGATTGGCGAGGCGACCGCTGAGGCGATCGTGGCCGAGGGCGGGTCGGTTGCGCTGGGCGCTCGACGCAAGGACCGCCTCGACGTTCTGGCGGACCGCCTCGACGGCACTGCGGTTGCGATCGAGTCCGACATCGCCGAGGAGGCGCAGGCCCACCGCCTCGTTGCCGAGGCCGCAGAGGCGATGGGCGGGCTCGACGGGCTGGTGAACAACGCAGGAGTGATGCTGCTCGGCCTGATTCAGGGCGCCGACACCGAGGAGTGGCGCCGGATGGTCGACGTGAACCTGCTCGGCCTTCTGTATTGCACCCATGCCGCGGTGCCGGTGATGCGCGACGGCGGGGGAGGGGACGTGGTCAACGTCTCCTCCGTTGCAGGTCGCTCCGCGAACATGGGCTCGGCCGTTTACAACATGACCAAGTGGGGCGTGACGGGCTTCAGCGAGGCGCTGCGGCAGGAGGGCGCCCACATCGGGGTGCGGGTCACCTGCGTCGAGCCCGGCTTCGTCGATACCGAACTCCAGGGCCACAACACGAACCCGATGGTGGTGGAGCGCATCCAGGAGATACGCGAGCAGACCGGCAAGGTGCTCGAGGCTGTCGATATCGCCAACGCTGTCGTCTACTCGCTGGCGCAGCCCGAGCACGTGTCGATCAACGAGGTGCTTGTGCGCCCCTCCGGGCAGACGCGCTAGCTGCTCTTAGCCTTCAGCGCGACCAGAGATTCCTCGGCCCAGCGCCGAAAGTAACGACGGCCGAACAGCGTGTCGAAAACGCGGCCCCCCACGTCAGTCGGGATCACCCCTAACTCGACGTCGACGAAGGTGCCTCCGCGCGCCTCGGTCAGCGTCCAATGTGCCTTCGTCCCGGTGGTCTGACAGGTCATTTCGATCTCCCGCAGGTCGTCGAGGCGATCGATCCGCAATTCCGTCGCCCGCTTTCCGAATGGGGTCTTGGTCACCTGCGCGTAGTTCGCTCCCTCATCGAACCGCGCGCCGTCGACCTCGAGGATCCGCGGCCACCATTCCGGGTGCTTGCGCGGGTCGCCCACCAAGTCCCAGACCCTATGTAGGGGCGCCTCGACGAACGCCTGTTGCTGGTGGCTACTCATCCGGACGAATCCTAAACGGGGCGGATCGGGGGAACAGAAGCGTACGTGATAACGTACAGGTGTATGGCAGTCGTCACGGACAACGGCGCGGTTGGGCACCGAGTCAAGGCGCTGCGAGATTCGATGGGTCTTTCCCTACGCGACCTGGCTGAGCGCTCGGGCGTATCCGCACCGATGCTCTCGCAGGTCGAGCGCGGCGAAACCAGCCCCACCCTGGCCGTCGCCGGCCGGATCGCCACCGGGCTCGATCTCAGTCTCTCGCAGCTTCTGCGCCTGGACGAGACCCGCCACGTCGTGGTCGTTCGCGGCGGCGAGGGCCGCTCCCGCGAACACGGTGGGCACCGCGTCGAAGAGCTGACGCCATCCCTGCCGGGCCAGCGGGCCGACGTCTCTCGTCACGAATTGGGTCCCGGGGCCGGGACCGGTGGGGTGGAGGACCCGCCTCGTCATGAGCCCGGGGCGCGCGAGACCGCGGTGGTACTCACCGGCAAGCTCACCCTGGTGGTGGACAAAGCCAAGCACGAGCTGGCGGCGGGCGACTCCGTTACGTTCGACGCCGATCTGCCCCACCATTTCGAGAACCAAACTCGCAGGCCGACTGAGTTCATCGCCGTCGTGGCCGCCGGACTGAGAAGGAGCTAGAGGTCTGATGGGCGACGGAAGGCGCGAATTGAACTTGGACTCCTCGCCAGCGGATGTCCCGCGGACCATGTTCGGCAAGATCTGGGAGGCGCACGAGGTGGGCGAGGGACTGCTCTACATCGATCTCCACCTCGTCCACGAGGTCACATCGCCGCAGGCGTTCGAGGGCCTGCGTCTCGCTGGACGCACGGTGCGACGGCCCGACCGAACGCTGGCCACGGCCGACCACAACGTGCCAACCGACGGTACGCCGACCGCACGCATGATCGCCGACGAGCTGTCGCGAAAGCAGGTGCAGAAGCTGGAGAGCAACTGCGAGGAGTTCGGCGTTCCCGTCTACTCCTTGGGATCGGAGCGTCAGGGGATCGTTCACGTGATTGGCCCCGAGATGGGGGTTACGCAACCGGGGATGACGATCGTCTGCGGCGACAGCCACACGTCGACCCACGGGGCGTTCGGCGCCCTGGCATTCGGGATCGGAACATCCGAGGTGGAGCACGTGCTCGCGACCCAGTGCCTCGTGCAGAAGCGCCCGAGGACAATGCGGATCAACTACACCGGCGAGCTGGGCGAGGGGGTGGTCGCCAAGGATCTGATCTTGGCCACGATCGGCAAGCTCGGCACCGGCGGGATGGTCGGCCATGCGGTCGAGTACGCGGGCGAGACCGTACGTGGCCTGACCATGGAGAACCGGATGACGATCTGCAACATGACGATCGAGGCCGGCGGCCGCGCCGGAATGATCGCCCCCGACGAGACCACCTTTGAGTGGGTCGAGGGGCGCGAGGCAGCCCCGGAGGACTTCGACGCCGCCGTCGAGCGCTGGCGGGCGCTCCCGACCGACCGGGGCGCCGCGTTCGACACCGAGGTCGAGGTCGACGCCACCGCGATCTCGCCGATGGTCACCTGGGGCACAACCCCCGGCCAGGTCATTCAGGTAACCGATTCGATCCCCGAGCCCCACGACGAGGTCCAGGAGCGTGCGCTCCGCTACATGGACCTCCGCCCCGGTACCCCGATGCAGGACGTGCGCCTTGACCGAGTCTTCATCGGCTCATGTACCAACTCGCGGATTCAGGATCTGCGTGAGGCCGCCTCAGTCGTCGAAGGACGCACCGTCGCATCGAACGTCGCCGCGATGGTTGTACCGGGGTCCGCTCAGGTCAAGGAGCAGGCAGAGTCCGAAGGCCTCGACAGGGTCTTCCGCGCCGCGGGCTTCGACTGGCGCTCCGCCGGATGCTCGATGTGCCTGGGGATGAATCCCGACATCCTGAGCGAGGGCGAGCGCTGCGCTTCCACCTCGAATCGCAACTTCGAGGGCCGCCAGGGCAAGGGCGGGCGTACGCACCTGGTCAGCCCGAAAATGGCCGCAGCGGCGGCGATCGAGGGACATTTCGTGGACATCCGGGCGTGGTCGTAATGAAACCCGTGGGCGTTATCGAGGGCCAGGTATCCGTGCTCGACCGCGCCGATGTGGACACCGACCAGATAATTCCCAAGCAGTTCCTGAAGCGGATCGAGCGCACGGGCTTCGGCGAGTTCCTCTTCTACGACTGGCTGCGCGACGGCGAGATCGAGCTTACTTCCAATCCGATCCTCCTCGCGGGCACCAATTTCGGCTGCGGCTCCTCCCGTGAGCACGCGCCCTGGGCGCTCCAGGACTTCGGCTTCGACGCAATCGTCGCGCCCTCGTTCGCCGACATCTTCTTCTCCAACTGCACCAAGGTCGGGCTGCTTCCGGTCGAGCTCGCCGAGGCGCAATGCCGCGCGATCGAGGCTGCCGGGTCCGCTCGCATCGACCTCGCAACGCAGACCGTGAGCGCGGACGGCGAGGCCTTCCGATTCCAGATCGACCCCGAGATCAGGCATCGGCTTTTGAACGGTCTTGACGACATCGGGGTCACGCTCGGCCATGCTGATGCGATCGACGCGTTCGAGGCGAGCGGCGCCGCCGACGTCGCCCCAGTGACGACGGCGCTGCGGTGAGCGATAAGGCCATTGAATGGCCCGCCGGCGACTACGACTCGCAGGCAACGCCGCACCGGGAATGGTTCGAGCAGGTGGTCGGCCGCCTCGATCTGGCCGGCAGCGAGGTCGTGCTCGACGCCGGCTGCGGGACCGGGCGATGGACGCAACTGATCGCCGAGCGCGTTCCTGATGGGCGAGTGATCGGAGTCGATGCCTCGCCGGAGATGCTGACGCTCGCCCGCGAGCGACTGGGCCAAGAGGTGGAGCTGATCGAGACGGACCTGACCGAGCTCGAACTTACAGAGGCCGTGGACGCCGTCTTCTCGAGTGCCGTCTTTCACTGGATCGCCGACCACGACGCACTGTTTGCCCGCCTGTTCGCGGCCCTGCGTCCTGGCGGGCGGCTGGAGGCGCAGTGTGGCGGTATCGGCAACGTGGCCGAGGTCGAGCGTGCGGTCGAGTCGCTGGCCGGTGACGAGCGCTTTGCCGAGTATCTGCGTACCGACCGCCAGGCGTGGAACTTCGCGAGCGTGGGCGACACGGAACTGCGCCTGACGCGCGCCGGGTTCAAGAACGTGGAGGCCTCGACCGAGCCGTGGCAGGTCATGCCCGAGGACCCAGCGGGATACCTGCGGGCGGTGATGCTCCCCTGGCATCTCGATCGCCTTCCGGAGGCCCTCCACGAGGAATTCGTGGCCGCGGTGCTCGGCTCCGCGCCACAGCCGCTGGTCGTCAACTATGTCCGCCTCAACCTGTCCGCGACGAGGCCGGCGTGAGCGCGGCTCGCATCATTTCGTTGCCAGGCGACGGGATCGGACCCGAGATCGTGGCGGCTGCGCGCACGGTGCTAGACGCGGTTGGTGATTTCACCTACGAGGAGCATCTGATCGGCGGGGCTTCGATTGACGCGCATGGGACAGCCCTCACCGACGGGGTCCTCGCCGCGTGTGGTGAGGCCGACGCCGTCCTGCTCGGCGCCGTGGGCGGACCGCAATGGGACACGACCGATCCCGACACGCCCAGGCCCGAGCAGGGCCTCCTGGGTCTGCGCAAAGGCCTTGGGCTCTTCGCCAACCTGCGGCCGGTGCGGCCGAGCCCGGCGCTGGTGAGCGCGAGCCCGCTGCGACCCGAGGTGATCGAGGGCACGGACCTGCTGGTCGTGCGCGAGCTCACCGGAGGGATTTACTTCGGGGCCAAAGCTCGCACGGCGAACTCGGCCAGCGACGAGTGTCTCTACACGACCGCGGAGATCGAGCGGATCGCCCGCGTCGGCTTCGAGGCGGCCGCGAAGCGAAACGGCCGGCTCACCTCGGTGGACAAAGCCAACGTCCTGGAAACGTCACGCCTCTGGCGCGAGGTGGTGAGCGGTCTGGCCGACGACTACCCGGCGGTGGAACTGGACCACATGCTTGTCGACAATGCCTCGATGCAGCTCGTCTCGGCTCCCTCGCGCTTCGACGTGATCGTGACGGAGAACATGTTCGGCGACATCCTGAGCGATGAGGCCGCGATGCTCACCGGCTCGCTGGGGATGCTTCCTTCCGCCAGCCTCGGCGGCGACGGACCGGGTGTCTTCGAGCCCGTACACGGTTCCGCGCCCGACATCGCCGGACAGGGTGTGGCCAATCCGCTCGCGACGTTCCTCTCGGCGGCGATGCTGCTGCGAGACGGGCTCGGCCTCGAGACGGAGGCCGAGCGGGTCGAGACCGCGGTCGATACGGCTCTGGCAGCAGGAGGGCTCAGCGCCGACCTCGGAGGAAGCGCAACCACGGCCGAGGTGACCGCGGCCGTCGTCGCCGCCCTCTAGGTCGGGCATAATCAGGCCCCATGGAGAAGTCTGAGTGGATCTGGATGAACGGGGAGTTCGTCGCCTGGGACGACGCTCGCGTCCACGTCCTCTCGCACGGCCTCCATTACGGCACCGGCGTATTCGAGGGCATCCGCTGTTACGAGACCGAGCGCGGCCCTGCTGTGTTCCGCCACCGCGAGCACTTTGACCGCCTTCATGCTTCGGCGCGCATGTACTACCTGCCGCTCGAGCATACGACCGAGGAGCTCCGCAAGGCCACCCACGAACTGATCCGGCGCAACGGGCTGAGCTCTTGCTACATCCGCCCGCTCGCGTTTCGCGGGTACGGCGAGATGGGCCTGTTTGCGAAGGGCTCGCCGGTCGAGGTCACAATCGCCGCCTGGCCTTGGGGGGCGTACCTCGGCGACGAGGGTAAGAGCGATGGCATCCGGGCCAAGGTCTCGTCCTGGCGGCGAATCTCTCCGAACGGACTGATCCCGCACGCCAAGGCCTCGGGCCAGTACCTGAACTCGATCCTGGCGAAAACGGAGTCCGCCAACGCGGGATATGACGAGGCGATTCTGCTCGACGAGCTCGGCCACGTCTGCGAGGGCTCGGGCGAGAACGTGTTTCTGGTGCGCGAGGGCAAGATCGTCACCCCGCCTCACACCGCCTCCATACTCGATGGAATCAGCCGCAAGTCGGTGATGCAGATCGCAACAGACCTCGGCTTTGAGGTCGTGGAACGTGAGATCGCCCGCTCCGAGCTCTACCTAGCCGAGGAGATCTTTCTCTGCGGAACCGCGGCCGAGCTGGTGCCCGTGCGAGAGATCGACGACCACGATCTGGGCGGCCCAGGTGAGACAACCAGGGCCGTTCAGGCCAAGTTCGAGGACGCGCTGCATGGCCGCGCTCAGGAGTACGCGGAGTGGCTGGATTTGGTCGAGGTGCCGAGTAAGGTTTCTAGCTGATGCAGCTTTGCGGCGGAATCGCGCGAATTAGGAGTGCCGCGGCGTAGTACGCCGTCGCGGCCGCATGCGCCTGCAGGCGCATGCACCTCGCTCGTCTCCCTCGTATCCCAGAAAGCAGGCATCGGATGACCAAGGACACGGTCCACCTCTACGACACCACCCTCCGCGACGGCATGCAGGGGCAGGGCATGTCGCTCTCCGCTGCTGAGAAGGTTCGCGTGGTGCAGGCTCTCGATCGTCTCGGCGTGCAGTTCATCGAGGCGGGCTTTCCCAGTTCGAACCCCAAGGAGGAGGAGCTTTTCGAATTGCTCGCAGGCGTGGCCCTTGAGCAAGCGTCCGTGTGCGCGTTCGGCATGACGCGGCGCCGCGGCATCAGCGCGGAGGACGACGCCGGCCTGCAGACCCTGGTCGGTTCGTTTGCCCCGGTCTGCACCCTCGTTGGCAAGACCTGGGCTTTGCATCTCGACAAGGTCACCAAGGTCTCGCGCGAGGAGAATCTGGCGATGATCGTCGACTCCGTGAACTACTGCCGGGCGAACGGCAAGCGTGTCGTCTACGACGCCGAGCACTTCTTCGACGGCTGGCGCGACGACAGTAGCTACGCACTGGAGTGTCTGCGCGCCGCGGTCGCGGCCGGTGCAGAGAACGTCACCCTCTGTGATACCAACGGTGCCAGCCTGCCAGGAGAGGTGGCCCGGGCGACGGCAGCGGTGGTGGCCGATCTGGCCGACCGCACCCAGGTGGGGATCCACACCCACAACGACGCCGAGGTGGGGGTCGCGAACTCGCTGGCCGCGGTCGAGGTGGGTGCGCGCATGGTGCAGGGCACGATGAACGGCCACGGCGAGCGCTGCGGCAACGCCAACCTGGTTTCGATCCTGCCCGCGCTGGAGTTGAAGTTGGGCTACCAGGTCGTCGGTCCGCAGCGACTGCGGCTGCTGACCGACACGGCCCACTTCGTTGATGAACTGGTCAACGTAACCCCCGATCCGGACCAGCCCTACGTGGGGCGCAACGCGTTTGCCCACAAGGGCGGCATGCACGTCGCCGGTGTTCAGGCGGATGCCCGCACGTTCGAGCATCTCGATCCGGAGTCGGTGGGCAACGCGCGCGACGTGCTGATCTCCGAGCTCTCGGGCAAGGGCTCCGTGATCTCGCGGGCCGAGAGGGCGGGTATCGAACTCGACGCCGACGCCGCCAAACGCGCGCTGGAGCGCGTCAAGGAGCGCGAGCACCGCGGCTACCACTACGAGGCGGCCGACGCCTCGTTCGAGTTGATGCTGCGCCGGGAGTCCGGCCAGTACTCGTCGCTCTTCAGGCTCGAGAGCTTCCGGGTGATCACCGAGAAGCGGGCGGACGGCCACGTCGAGACGGAGGCGACGATCAAGATCTGGGTCGAGGGGCATCGCTATGTGCGCACCGCGGAGGGCAACGGTCCCGTGAACGCACTCGACCGGGCCCTGCGCGCCGCGATCACAGACCTGCATCCCCAACTCGCCGAGATCGAGCTCGCCGACTACAAGGTAAGAATCCTCGATTCCCACGACGGCACCGGCGCCGTGACCCGGGTATTGCTCGACTCGTCCGACGGGCAAAGCTCCTGGGGCTCGATCGGGGTCTCCGAGAACATCATCGAGGCGTCCTGGGAAGCGCTCGTGGACTCACTCGAGTACGCCTTCCAACCCAACGCCGACCCAGGGCTTCCCGCGTCCTCCGCCTCGCGTCCGGGGGTGGCGCGGTGACCGAGATCCCGCTCGCACGTCCCGACGTGGGGTCGCGCGAGCAGGAGCTGGTGCTCGAGGTTTTGCGCTCAGGTCGCCTCTCGCTGGGGCCCATGCTCGAGCGATTCGAGGCGGATTTCGCGACCTGGCTGGGAGTCGAGCACGCGGTAGCGGTGTCCTCGGGCACCACCGGCCTGCACCTGGGCGTTCGGGCGCTCGGCTGGCAAGCGGGCGACGAGGTGATCACATCGCCGTTCTCGTTCGTCGCGTCGGCCAACTGTCTGCTCTACGAGGCCGTCACACCGGTCTTCTGCGACATCGACCCGGTCACCCTGAACCTCGACCCCAAGGCCGCCTACGCGGCCGTGGGCGAGCGCACGGTGGGCATCCTGCCGGTCCACATCTTCGGCTATCCCGCGGCGATGGAGGAGCTCCAGGCGATCGCCGACGAGGGCGGTCTGGGCGTACTCGAGGACGCCTGCGAGGGTCCCGGCGCGAGCGACGCGGCAGGCATCCGGGTCGGGGCGCGGGGAAACCTCGCCGCGTTCGGCTTCTACGCCAACAAGCAGCTCACGACGGGGGAGGGCGGGATGCTTGTCGTGCGCGATGCCGACGAGGCGGCACGCGTACGCAGCGAACGAAACCAGGGCCGCGCCCTCGACATGGACTGGCTCGACCACGACCGTCTTGGCTTCAACTACCGGCTGAGCGACATCCAGGCCGCGCTCGGCGTTGCTCAGGTTGAGCGGGCCGACGAGTTGCTTGCCGCACGGGCGCGAGTGGCATCCCTATATGGCGAGGCGCTGTCAGCGATGGGGGGAGCGGCGGCCGGTGAGGGTTCCGCCGAAGGTCTCGTGCTTCCGTGCGCGGACCGGGGCGAGGAGCGCCGCTCCTGGTTCGTCTACACCGTGCGCGTTCCCGCCGATGCGGACCGCGCCGCGGTAATCGCCGGACTGGCGGAGCGAGGCGTCGCCTCAAAGGCCTACCTGCCCTGCATCCACCTGATGCAGCACTATCGCGAGTTGCTCGGTTTCCAGGGCGGTGAGTTTCCGGTCGCCGAGGAGGTCGCGGAGCGCTCGCTGGCGCTGCCCTTCTTCCCGGGTATGACGGAAGCCGAGGTGACGCGTGTGACCGACGCTCTGGCCGAGGCCCTCGGAGCCCGCGACTGGTCCTAGCCCCACGGGGGGCGAACGTCATTCGTTGAGCCCTATAGGGGGTAATGAGTGACGTTCGCGCAACCAGGATCGCTGGCAAGCAGTTCAACCGCATCTCACGAGGCCAGCTTCGCTCCCTGGGCATGAGCGACGCCGCGATCGCCCACCGGGTCGCGAGCGGCCGGCTTGAGATCGCGGCTGGCGGGGTGTTCGCCTTTGCCCCGTTGCTCGCCCACGATCCATGGGGTCGGTGGATGGCAGCAACTCTCACCCACGAGAGGACGCTGCTCAGTCACCTCAGCGCCAGTGTTGCTTGGGGGGTGCTCTCCACCGAGGGTGCGACCATTTCGGTGACCCGCCCAGGGTCGGGAGGATTGCAGCGGTACGGCGACATCGTCGTCCATCGGAGCATCACGCTGGTAGGGGAACACGCCGAGCAGCGGGGCATTCCGATTACCTCGATGCCACGGACGCTTCTGGACATCGCGTGCCTGGTGAGTCGACCAGCCTTGGCGCGCGCCGTGCGCGAATCGGTTCGCCTCGAGCTGGTGACCCTGTATGAGCTCGGAGGTGCGCTCGGTCGCTACCGAGGAAGGCGAGGATGCAGGCGGCTGGCTGCAACGGTTCAGCGCTACTCAGGCCTGCCCCTCAAGGACGCAAGAAGCGGTGCTGAGATCCGCGCTTTGGAGCTGCTCCGCGACGCCGGAGTGAAGATGCCGCGACTGAACGTCAAGGTCGCGGGACATGAGGCGGACTTGAGCTGGCCGATGTGCCGGTTGATCATCGAGATCGACGGAAGTCCGTTCCACCAAGATCTGGGTGAGGACGCTCGCAAGGAAGGCGCCTGGAAGGCCGCCGGCTGGACGGTCCGCCGTTTACCGAGCGACGACGTCTACGAGCGTCCTGAGCGCCTCATCGCACTCACCGCGTCCGCGCCGAACGTCACCCCTTGAGTCCTATGGGGGGTAGGAAATGACGTTCGGCGAAGGGCGGGTTAGGGCTTGCGGGCGATTGTTCGCAGGTACTCGCCCTCGAGGCGGAGCGTGCCGTCGGTGGCCTGGTTCTCTGAGGCCAACTGCTCGTCGAACTCGACTTCCAGCGCCGCGAACTTCTCGTCCCCGAGGACAGCCTTCGCGGTCACCATCGGCCCGAAGTTGCGGACGAAGTGCTCGTGGTAGCCGTCGACGCTCTCGTGCTCGAAAACATTCACACATCGTTCGAACGAGACCTCGACGCCGAGGGGGTCGAGCAGCCCACGCACGTGGTCGGGGTCGCCCCACAGCGGTGGCGGCTGAAAGCCCGCAGGGGGTGGCGGCATGTAGCTCGCGGTCAACCTGAACATCGCGCCAACGGCGCCCTCAAGCGTCCAGGCGCAGAACCCGATGATTCCTCCTGGCTTGCAGACGCGCACGATCTCTGCAGCCGCGAGCGCGTGATCCGGCGCGAACATGTGACCGAATGTGGAGGTGACCCGGTCGAATGCGCCGTCGTCGAACGGCAGCTCCTGCGCGTCCGCCTCCACCCATTCGATTTCAACACCCTCAGCGTCGGCTCGCCGTCTTCCGGCCTCGAAATGCAGGCTCGAGATGTCCGACGCGGTGACGTTCACCCCACGCTTGGCCGCCGGAACGGCAACGGACCCGCCGCTACCGGCACCCACGTCGAGTAGATCCATGCCCGGCTCGATGCCGACCGCGTCCAGCAAAGCGGGGCCGACGCCACGGACGTAGTCGGCAACCTGATCCCAGTCGCCGGCCTCCCAGACGGCCCTGTTGCGTTCCTGTGCCTCTGGATTGACTGCCACCACGTACCCCCTCGGTCGACTGACTACGCTCGCGTCCGATGCCGGATCTGCGCGCCAGACATCCGCGTGAGCATCGAGATCGAGCATAACGCGCAGCGCGCTATCCGCGTGCCACACTGACCGGCCCGTGGGTCGCTTCGATACACCTCAGGACGCGCTTTTCGCGCAGATCAACGCCTCGATTGGATTCGACAGGCGTCTTTGGCCGCAGGACGTGCGTGGCTCGGTCGCCCACGCGGGTGCGCTCAATCGCGCCGGCGTGCTGAGCGATGAGGAACTGGCACAGCTGTGCGAGGGCCTTGAACGTGTCGCTGGCGAGCTTGAGCGGAACGAGTTCCCGTTCGCGGACGGCGACGAAGACATCCATATGGCCATCGAGCGGCGCCTTACGGAGCTGGTGGGGACGGTCGGAGGCAAGCTGCACACTGGGCGCTCGCGCAACGACCAGGTCGCAACCGACATGGCGCTGTACGTGCGTGAGCGCAGCGACGCGGCCCGCGGGTTGATCGTCGCACTGATGACCACGATCACTGCGGCTGCCACTCGCCACGCCGACTGGCCGATGCCCGGCTACACCCACCTTCAGCGCGCCCAGCCCGTGTATTTGGGCCACCACCTGCTCGCGTACTTCTGGATGCTCGAGCGGGATGCCCGGCGTTTCAATGCCGCCGCACAATCAGCGAGCCGGGAGATGCCGCTTGGGTCGGGGGCCCTGGCGGGACTCAACTGGGAGCTCGACCGCGCCGGGACGGCAGACGCGCTCGGGTTCGCGGCTCCAAGTCACAACTCGATCGACGCCGTCGCAAACCGCGACTCGGTACTCGATTATCTCTCGGCGGCTGCGATCTGCGCGACCCACCTCTCGCGCCTCGGCGCCGAGATCGTGCTGTGGTCGAGCCAGGAGTTCGGCTTTTGCGAGCCCGCCGACGACTTCGCCAGCGGCTCGTCGATCATGCCCCAGAAGAAAAACCCCGACGCTGCCGAGCTGCTGCGGGGCAAAGCTCCGCGAGTCGGCGCCTCCCTGCAGTCACTGCTCGGCGTGTTGCACGCGCTACCGCTTGCCTATGCGAAGGACCTACAGGAGGACAAGGAGGCGCTCTTTGACGCCGTGGACACCGTGGAGCTCTGCCTTCAGGCTGCCGAGCGAATGCTCGCCGGGCTCACCTTCGACCGCGAGCGCCTCGCCGCCGCCGCCGCCGACGAGTTTTTGGCCGCAACCGACATCGCCGACATGCTCGTACGCAAGGGGATGCCGTTCCGCGAGGCTCACGGCGTGGTGGGCAGCCTCGTCCGCGACGCGTTGGCAGCTGGCCGGCCGCTTTCCGAGTTGACGCCCGAGGAGTTGGCCCACCGCTCAGACCTCCTCGGCGACGATTACTACGAGGTCCTGCGACCCGAGAACTGGATCGAGAGCAAGAAGTCGGCCGGCGGGACCGCGTCGGCGCCATTCGCCAGTCAGCTAGCTGCTGCGCGCGAGGTGCTGGAAGACCTGCGCGGGTGAGCCCGGCAGCGGAGCCGCTGCCGGCGGGGCCGCTACTCGGTCGCGACTTCTACGACCGGTCCGTCCACGATGTGGCTCGCGACCTGATCGGCTGCACCCTGGTGGTGGACGGGGTCGGCGGAGTGATCGTCGAAACCGAGAGCTACCACCAGTCCGAACCCGCGTGCCACGCATACGCTGGGCTCACCCCGCGTACCGCACCGTTGTTCGGGCCGCCGGGCAACGCCTACGTCTACCTCTCCTACGGCGTTCACGACCTGCTGAACGCGGTCGCGGAGCCCAAGGGGGTTGGTACTGCGGCGCTGATCCGGGCCATCGAACCGAGGTGGGGACTCGATCGGATGCGCGAACGCCGCGGGTTGGAGGCGGATCGACTTCTGTGCGCGGGCCCGGGACGGCTGACCCAAGCGCTGGGCATAACGCGCGCTCACAATGAACTGCCGCTTGACAAACCGCCGTTCGAGCTGAGGGCGCCGAATCAACGCAAGAGGCCTGAGATCGTCGCCGGGCCGAGGATCGGGATCACACGAGCGGTTGATCTGCCCTGGCGCTTCTGCGCCGCCGGCAGCAGCCGCTACGTGTCGCACTCGCTCCCGCGTTAGCGCCGGCCGCGGCCCACCACCCCGCCGCCAACCTCGTCGGTCGGTGCCGCGGGGGTCGGCGCGGTCGGGGCTGCCTCGGGGGCCGGCTCGTCGGGGGCGCCTTCCTCTGGTGCGGGCGTGGGTGCGACAGGCGCCGCGGACTCGACTGGATCAGGGGCGACGGAGCTGCTGTCTGCGGCGTCGGTCTCAGCACCAACGGTGTTCAAGTACGCGTTGACGATGTCAGCGAAGATCAGCGCTGGATAGGTGCCGCCGTCGACCGGGGCGCCACCGAACTCGGTCGTCATCGGTGTGACCGAGTCCGCATGTCCAACCCAGACGCATGCAGTTATGTCGTCGGTTGCGCCGCAGAACCAGGCATCACCGTTGTCGTCTGTGGTTCCGGTCTTGCCCCACGTGGACTCACCGGTCTGCGCGCGCTTGCCGGTCCCGGAGCTGACGACGGTCGCGAGGGTAGAGCGCGCGGTCTTTGCGGTCTCGGGCGAGATCACCTGCTTGCGCTCGGCCTCGTTCTGGCCGCTGGACTCGTTCTTGTCCTTGACGAGCTCGAGGTCGCCGTCTTCGTTTTCCGCCTCGACCTTGGAGATGGCCACGGGGCCGCCGTTGTTGGAGGCCATCGAACCTGTGACGCGGTTGCCATCCTCGGCGATCGTGTTGTAGGCGTGCGCCATCTCCAGCGTCGTCACGCCGACCTCGAGTCCCCCGAGCACCATCGCCGGGTTGTAGGGCTCAAACGGCCCGCCCTGAATCGAGTACTCGAACGATGTCTCGAGATCCGTGTCGATGCCCATTGAGTCGGCCGTACGCGCGACGTTTGAAGGCCCAACCGCCAACCCCAACTCGGCGTAGACCGAATTGTCGGAGAACGTCGTGGCCGACGCTAGTGAGGCGGAACCGAGATAGTTGTCGTCATAGTTCGCGGGGCGGAAGATGTCGGGCACCTTCTTGTTCTTGCCGCTCTTCTTCGGGACCTTGGCAACGAACGGGAATTCCTTCGGAGCCGAGGCGAACACCTCGCCGGTCGAGTGCCCGGCCTCGAGTGCCGTGACCAGCGTGAACGGCTTCCATGACGAGCCGGGCTGTCGATGGCCGTTCGTGGCAAGGTTGAACGGTGCCCCGTCGTAGTCCGATCCACCGACCATCGCGAGCACGCCGGCGGTTTCGTTGTCCAAGACGACAACTGACGTGTCGAGGCCCACGCCCGACACCTTGCCGACCGCGGCCGCCTCGACGGCGCGCTGAAGCTCGAGGTCGAGTGTGGAGGTGACCTCCAAGCCGCCGCCGAAAGCTTCACCTGGCCCATAACGGTCGACGAGCTGCTGGCGCAGCCACGAGGTGAAGTACGGAGCCTCGGAATCGTCGGCGGGGGGACTGATTGCCGCGGGCGGGGGCAGCGGGCGCGTCAGATATTCGTCGTACTCGGGGTCCGTGATGAAACCCTGCTCGAGCATCTTCGCGAGCACGATGTCGCGCTGCGCCTTCGAGTTCTCCGGCTCGGCCCGCGGTGAATAGGCGGCGGGCGAGGAGATGATCGCAGCGAGCAGCGCGGCCTCATGCGGCAGTACCTGCGAAGCGCAGGTGGACTGCCCCTCATCGCCGCATCCTTCGTGGGTGTAGCCGAAGAACGTCTGGGCGGCAGCCTCGATCCCGTAGGCGCCCTCCCCGAAGTACACCGAGTTCAGGTACTCGGTCATGATCTTGTCCTTCGACCAGTTGCGCTCCAGCTGATAGGCCAGTGCGGCCTCGCGGAGCTTCTGGAAGATGGTCCTGCTGTCCTGCGCCACAAGCGCGTTCTTGACGAATTGCTGGGTGATCGTGGAGGCGCCCTGGGCGGCCGAGCCGGAGAGGACGTCCTCGCGCACGGCGCGCAGGATGCCGAGATAGTCGACGCCGCGGTGGTTGTAGAAGCGTTCGTCCTCGATCGCGACCACGGCCTCCTTGACAGTGGGCGAGATCTCCTCCGAGGGCACGAGGATGCGGCCCTCGTTGTTGGTGAGCGTCGCGAGGCGCTCGCCCTTGCGGTCGAGGATCACCGAGTTCTGGGCCCGCAGATACTGGGCCCGATTCTCGAGGGCCGGCAGATCCTGGGCAACGGCCATCATGATCCCGAAGATCCAGGAGATGCCCGCAAGGACCACCAGGCCCATGATCACCAGCGCGGCGCGCAGCTTCTTCAGCTTCGGCTTCGACCGGCCGTTGCCACCATTCCCGTTCCCGCCGTTCGAACCCCCGCCGTCGAGCGCAACCAGCTCGGCGGGCCGCCCTTCACCCACCTCGGCCGGGGAAGTGTCGGCAGGGGATGCATCGGCGGGGTCTCCTTCGCGGGCAGCGACCCGCTGCTCAGCGCGTTCCGCGGCGCTGGGCCTTCGCCACTTAGACTTGTCGTCGGAAGCCATGCCTTAAAAAAAGAGGGCGGCCCCCGTGCCGCCGTTCAAGGGCAAGTCTAGCCTGGGGTCGCTGGGGTGGGGCATATATTGGCGCTCATGCCCGAGCCCGAATCGAGGTCGTCCGACGACTTGTCCCAAGTCCTGGCGGGTGCCGTGGACATCCTTCCGGAGGGCCGGCTCGCGGAGCAGCTGGCGAGCGGCACGCCCCTTCGAGTGAAGTTCGGAATGGATCCGACCAGTGCGGACATCCACATCGGGCACTCGGTAGTCCTGCGAAAGCTCCGCACCTTTCAGGACCTGGGCCACACGGTGGTGCTGATCTTCGGCGACTACACAGCGCGCGTGGGAGATCCCAGCGGACGCGACGCGACCCGTCCGATCCTGAGCGTCCAGGACATCGAGGCGAATGCGACCACATACCAGGAGCAGGCCTTCAAGGTGCTCGATCGCGAACGCACCGAGATCCGGTTCAACAGTGAGTGGCTGGACATGCCGAGCTCGGAGCTGTTCGAACTGGTCCGGCGCTTTACGGTGGCTCGTGTGCTCGAGCGCGAGGACTTCCAGCAGCGAATGGCCGACGCAAAGCCGATCTCGACGCTCGAACTCCTATACCCGGTGCTCCAGGGCTACGACTCGGTTGCGGTCGAAGCCGATGTCGAGCTCGGGGCGACCGATCAAAGATTCAACCTCCTGTTTGGTCGCGACGTGCAGGAGTCGTTCGGGCAGCCCCCGCAGTCGATCCTGACAATGCCGATCCTCGTTGGGACTGACGGTGTGCGCAAGATGTCCAAGAGCTACGACAATTACGTTGGGGTCACCGACGCACCTGAGGAGATGTTCGGACGCCTAATGAGCGTGCCCGACGACGTGCTTGGCGACTACCACCTGCTGTTGCTAGGTGAAGAACTGGACCGCGGGCGCCATCCAAACGAGGCCAAGCGGGCGCTCGCCGCAGCCCTGGTCACCCGTTTCCATGAGGCCGATGCAGCCACCGCAGCCGAGGAGCGCTTCGATGCCGTTCACAAGCGGGGTGAGATTCCCGAGGACATCCCCGAGTTCGACCTCGCTGAATCCGAGGACATTCACGTCCCACGCCTGCTGGCCGACGCTTTCGGCATCTCATCGAGCGAGGCCAGGCGCACGATGGCGCAGGGGGGAGTGCGTCTCGACGGCGAACTCATGCCCGGGGAGCGGCTCGACATGCCGGGTTCGGAGCTCACGGGACGCGTGCTGCAATTGGGGCGGCGCCGCTTTGTCCGGCTGCGCTGAGCCTGGCCAGGCACCCGCTACACTGGCTGGTCGCCAACGTGGCGGCTCGGCGCGTGCGAGGTATCCCCTCGAATCCGCCGGCGCGGTGTTTGAAAACTGAGCAGCGCGCGACCGGATCGAAAGATCCAGTCGTGTCCAGGTTCGAGCCGTCACCGTGCTTGCACGGAGGCGGACTGAATCAGAAACCCGTCATGCCAGTCGTCGCGGTGTACGCGACGACGCGAGAACGCATGACAACTCTCTCGTGACGGAGTTATTTGTCACTTTTTATGGAGAGTTTGATCCTGGCTCAGGACGAACGCTGGCGGCGTGCCTAACACATGCAAGTTGAGCGACGAACCAGGGCTTGCCCTGGGGCAAAGCAGCGAACGGGTGAGTAACACGTGGGTAACCTGCCCCGATAACCGGGACAACCCGAGGAAACTCGGGCTAATACCGGATGTGCTTCCTCCACATCAGTGGAGTAAGTAAAGGAAGCTTCGGCCTCCGTATCGGGAGGGGCCCGCGGCCCATTAGCTAGTTGGTGAGGTAACGGCTCACCAAGGCTTCGATGGGTAGCTGGTCTGAGAGGACGATCAGCCACACTGGGACTGAGACACGGCCCAGACTCCTACGGGAGGCAGCAGTGGGGAATCTTGCGCAATGCGCGAAAGCGTGACGCAGCAACGCCGCGTGGGGGAAGAAGGCCTTCGGGTTGTAAACCCCTTTCAGGAGGGACGAAGGTGTGGCGGTTAATAGCCGACCGCACTGACGGTACCTCCACAAGAAGCCCCGGCTAACTACGTGCCAGCAGCCGCGGTAATACGTAGGGGGCAAGCGTTGTCCGGAATCATTGGGCGTAAAGCGCGCGTAGGCGGCCCGGTAAGTCCGCTCTGAAAGTCCAAGGCTCAACCTTGGAATGCGGGTGGATACTGCCGGGCTAGAGTCCGGAAGAGGCGAGTAGAATTCCTGGTGTAGCGGTGGAATGCGCAGATATCAGGAGGAATACCCATAGCGAAGGCAGCTCGCTGGGACGGTACTGACGCTAAGGCGCGAAAGCGTGGGGAGCGAACAGGATTAGATACCCTGGTAGTCCACGCCGTAAACGATGGGCACTAGGTGTGGGAGGTGTCGACTCCTCCCGTGCCGACGCTAACGCATTAAGTGCCCCGCCTGGGGAGTACGGCCGCAAGGCTAAAACTCAAAGGAATTGACGGGGACCCGCACAAGCAGCGGAGCATGTGGTTTAATTCGACGCAACGCGAAGAACCTTACCTGGGCTTGACATGTTGGTGACCGGTGTGGAAACACACCTTTCCTTCGGGACACCATCACAGGTGGTGCATGGCTGTCGTCAGCTCGTGTCGTGAGATGTTGGGTTAAGTCCCGCAACGAGCGCAACCCCTGTCCTATGTTGCCAGCATTCAGTTGGGGACTCATGGGATACTGCCGGTGACAAACCGGAGGAAGGTGGGGACGACGTCAAGTCATCATGCCCCTTATGTCCAGGGCTACACACGTGCTACATTGGCGCATACAGAGGGACGCAATGCCGTGAGGCGGAGCAAATCCCAGAAAGTGCGTCTTGGTTCGGATTGGAGGCTGAAACTCGCCTCCATGAAGTTGGAGTTGCTAGTAATCGCGGATCAGCAACGCCGCGGTGAATACGTTCCCGGGTCTTGTACACACCGCCCGTCACACCACGAAAGCGAGCAACACCCGAAGCCGGTGAGCTAACCCTCTGGGAGGCAGCCGTCGAAGGTGGGGCCCGTGATTGGGGTGAAGTCGTAACAAGGTAGCCGTAGCGGAAGCTGCGGCTGGATCACCTCCTTTCTAGGGAGCCAATACGGCGCCGGCCCTCGTGGCCGGACGTCGAGGAAGCGCCGGCAGCATCTCGCATGCCGGTACCCGACACGTCGACCGAACCTGGTCCGCGGTGGCGGCCGAGCTCCGGCTCGGTGGCTGCGCCACGTCGCTGCTCAGTTCTCAGAGACCGCGGACGGGACTACCCCGTTCGCCGGCCTCGGAGGAGCTTGAAAACTGCACCAAAGGCTAAAGGGTAATTCGTTCCACACGGGCCTTAGGGCACGTGTGGACTCACCGTCAAGATAGTAAGGGCATATGGCGGATCCCTTGGCACCAGGAGCCGAAGAAGGACGTGGACGGCTGCGATAAGCCGCGGTGAAGCGCTGAACAGCTATTGACCCGCGGATCTCCGAATGGGAAAACCCGGCGCCGGTAATGCGGCGTCATTCACGGCTGAATACATAGGCCGTGAAAGGCAAGCGGGGGAACTGACACATCTCAGTACCCCGAGGAAAGGAAATCAACCGAGACTCCCCTAGTAGTGGCGAGCGAACGGGGAATAGCCCAAACCGAGCTAGTGCAAGCGGGTACGCGTTGCTAGCACGGGGTTGTAGGGCATCGTGCCCGGGTCGTACCTGACCCGGCGACAGTTACAAAGTCAGGCTCTAGTCGAAGCGAGTGGAACCTCGCACCAAAGAGGGCAATCGTCCCGTAGGCGAAAGGGCACTGATCTGTCGAACGACGTTCCTGAGTAGGACCGCTGCCGTGAAACGCGGTCTGAATCTGGGGGGACCACCCTCCAAGGCTAAGTACTCCCTGGTGACCGATAGCGAACTAGTACCGCGAGGGAAAGGTGAAAAGCACCCCGGAAGGGGAGTGAAATAGTACGTGAAACCATGTGCCTACAAGTGGTCGGAGCTCTTCGGAGTGACGGCGTACTTTTTGCATAACGGGCCGGCGAGTTGCTGGTCAGTGGCAAGGTTAAGCGATGAGCGGAGCCGCAGCGAAAGCGAGTCCGAACAGGGCGACACAGTCATTGGCCGCAGACCCGAAACTGAGCGAGCTATCCATGGGCAGGTTGAAGCGAGGGTAAGACCTCGTGGAGGACCGAACCGACCTACGTTGAAAAGTGGGCGGATGACCTGTGGATAGGAGTGAAAGGCTAATCAAGCTCAGAGATATCTGGTTCTCTCCGAAATATATTTAGGTATAGCCTCGAGTAAGTGCGTTTTGGCCGTAGAGCACTGCTTGGACTAGGGGCCCTACCAGGTTACCGACTTCAGGCAAACTCCGAAGACCATTACGTGTATCTCGGGAGTCAGTGTGCGAGGGATAAACTTCGTACGCAAAAGGGAAACAGCCCAGATCACCAGCTAAGGACCCCAAGTGATGACTAAGTGGGAAACGATGTCCGAATGCACAGACAACCAAGAGGTTGGCTTAGAAGCAGCCATCCTTGAAAGAGTGCGTAACAGCTCACTGGTCAAGTGTTCGGGCGCGGATAATTCAACGGGGCTCAAGTCATCCTCCGAAGCTGTGAGCTCGAGCGATCTGCGGATCGCACGAGCGGTAGGAGAGCGTTCCTGTTGCGGCTGAAGCGGGCGTGGAAACGACCCGTGGAGCGGCAGGAAGTGAGAATGCCGGCATGAGTAGCGCAAGAGGAGTGAGAATCTCCTCCACCGATTGTCCAAGGTTTCCTGAGTAAAGTTCGTCTGCTCAGGGTTAGTCGGGACCTAAGGCGAGGCCGAAAGGCGTAGCCGATGGCCAACAGGTTGATATTCCTGTACCACGTCGTATCCGTTTGACCGATGGGGTGACGAGGAAGGGCAAGGGAACCCAGGCGATGGTCGTCCTGGGGCAAGCACGTAGCTAGTCGCGGTAGGTAAATCCGCCGTGGCGTTATGACGCGAGGTGCGATGCCAGCTGGCTTGACCGCCGGCGAGTCCCTGCACCCATGCCTCCGAGAAAAACCTCTAGGAAGGATGCTCGTGCCCGTACCGAGAACCGACACAGGTGGACAAGTAGAGAATACTAAGGTGAGCGAGATAACCCTCGTTAAGGAACTCGGCAAAATCGTCCCGTAACTTCGGGAGAAGGGACGCCCCGGTAGAGTGAACTCCATACGGAGGGAGCTCGAGGGGGCCGCAGTGACTAGGCTCAAGCGACTGTTTACCAAAAACACAGGCCTCTGCTAAGTCGTAAGACGACGTATAGGGGCTGACGCCTGCCCGGTGCCGGAAGGTTACGCGGAGTTGTTAGCGCTTAGGCGCGAAGCAGCGAAGCTAAGCCCCGGTAAACGGCGGCCGTAACTATAACGGTCCTAAGGTAGCGAAATTCCTTGTCGGGTAAGTTCCGACCTGCACGAATGGCGTAACGACTTGAGCGCTGTCTCAACGAGGGGCTCGGTGAAATTAAAGTCTCGGTGAAGATGCCGAGTACCCGCAGCAAGACGGAAAGACCCCGTGAACCTTTACTGCAACTTGATATTGGAGTCTGGTACACCCTGCTCAGGATAGGTGGGAGGCTTTGAACCTACGCTTGCGGGCGTAGGGGAGCCAACCTTGAGATACCACCCTTGATGTTCTGGGCTTCTAACCCATCGCCGTGATCCGGCATGGGGACATTGTCAGGTGGGCAGTTTGACTGGGGCGGTCGCCTCCTAAAGAGTAACGGAGGCGCCCAAAGGTTCCCTCAGCACGGTTGGAAATCGTGCGTAGAGTGTAAAGGCATAAAGGGAGCTTGACTGCGACACCGACGGGTGGAGCAGGAACGAAAGTTGGGCTTAGTGATCCGGCGGTTTCCAAGTGGAAGGGCCGTCGCTCAACGGATAAAAGGTACTCCGGGGATAACAGGCTTATCGCTTCCAAGAGTCCACATCGACGAAGCGGTTTGGCACCTCGATGTCGGCTCGTCACATCCTGGGGCTGGAGTAGGTCCCAAGGGTTGGGCTGTTCGCCCATTAAAGTGGCACGCGAGCTGGGTTCAGAACGTCGTGAGACAGTTCGGTCCCTATCTGCTGTGGGCGTTGGAGAGTTGAGAGGAGTCATCCTTAGTACGAGAGGACCGGGATGAACGTACCTCTGGTGTAGCTGTTGTCCTGCCAAGGGCACGGCAGCCTAGCTACGTACGGATTGGATAACCGCTGAAAGCATCTAAGCGGGAAGCCAACCTCGAGATTAGCTCTCCCATCCCCTTGAGGGAGTAAGACCCCTGGTAGACCACCAGGTTGATAGGCCGGCCGTGTAAGCGCGGTGACGCGCTCAGCGGACCGGTACTAATGGGTCGAGGGCTTGACGTTGTTTTTTCGTTTTACTCTTTAGCCTGAGGTGCAGTTTTCAAGCTTTTCCGAGGCCGTGGTTTCGAAAAATTCGGTGGCTATAGCGAGAGGGAAACACCTCTTCCCATTCCGAACAGAGCCGTTAAGCCTCTCAGCGCCGATGGTACTTGGCCCGCAAGGGCCTGGGAGAGTAGGTCGCCGCCGGTCTTTATTTGCTCAGTGCGCGACGAAGTCGCGAGTCGAACTGGGCCGCGTTGGTAGGGCACCGTCAAAAGGGCCGTCCACGAGGCGGCTCTTCGTCGTTGTGGAGAGGGGATCCGGCGGGGCGCCTAGCGCGGGGTCAGAGTCCGGCTCGCGGAGCAGCTTCCACGACGGGGTGTTGGGAGGGCCTCCCGGCCGGCCCGATGGCCGTCGATCTCACAACCCCCGGGCGCCGCTGGAAGCGGCTCGAGGCCGTACTGACCGAGCGTTGCGAAGTCGACCATGAGATCAACGCCGCCCGCGATGCGCTGCGCGATTGTGCCGTGCTTTCGTGTGCGTGTCTCGAACATGAGTTCGCAAGGTACGGGTGGCGCCGGACGGAGCCAGATCGCTGCAAGGTTTGTTGCAAGTGTGCTCGGTGATCGCGTAAACAAGCGGGATCATCCCCTGCGACCGAAGCTGTGTGCGCGCGGGGCCACGCCCGCCAGCCCGCCTGCGATGTCGCCGAGTGCAGGCTCGGCGTCGATCGGGGTGAGGGGAACGACTTCGGCCAGTGCAGCGTCGGGTGTGGCGAGGGGTTCGATCCGTTTCGCAACGACATTCAGGACCGCTCCGCGCCGTTCCAGCGTGCCCGCCACATGGACGTATGAGGCGGTGCGCACCACCAGTCTGCAGCGCTGGTAGACGGGGGGCGGGACAACAACGTTGATGGTTCCCTCCTCGTCTTCGAGGAGCATGAAGACCACCCCCTTTGCGGTGGCAGGACGCTGGCGGGCCACGACCATTCCCGCGATCTCGAGTTCGAGGCCGTCGCGCGCCGCGGGCATCTGTCCGCTGGTTCTCAGTCCCTCTAGATCGGGTCGCATCAGCGCCATCGGATGGGCGGGCAGCGTCATCCCGATCATCTGGTAGTCGGCCACCGCGCTCGACCAGGCATCGAGCTCGTTCAGTGGGGGAGCTTCGGGTAGCTCCAGCGGCAGGCTCAACTGCCCGTTTGGTCCGGCGCCGCCTATTCCCAGGCGCCATAGGGCGGGCCGCCGCCCCGCCGCCAGCCCGGGACAGGCACCGGCCCAGGCGATCCGCTGGAGGGCGTCGGAGCCCACGCCGGAGCGCGAGGCCAACTCGCCCAGGTCCCGATAGGGGCCGGAACGCTCACGTTCGGCAACGATCGCCTCCGCATCGCCAGAGCGCAATCCCGTCACGTATCCCAGTCCAATCCGCACCCTCAGCCCGGGTTCGACCACGCAGGGGAGCGCACCGGAGTTGACGTCGGGCTCGAGAATCTCGATTCCGCGCCGCTGCGCCTCGTGAACGAGTGAGTCGGGTGGGTAGAAGCCCATCGGCTGCTCGTTCAGCAGGGCGCACAGGAACTCGGGGCCTCGGTGGACCCGCAACCAGGTGGACTGGTAGGCGAGCAGCCCAAAGGCCGCAGCGTGCGATTTTGGAAATCCGAACCCTGAGAAACCACGAATCTGCTCGAAGACGCGCTCGGCCACCGCGCGCCGGACCCCGCGCCCGACGGCTCCCTCGCAGAAGCGCTCCCGGTAGGCGTTCATCGCCTCCTCGGAGCGGCGCCTGCTCATCGCCCGGCGCAGGCCCTCGGCCTCACCGGCGCTGAATCCGGCCAGCGCCATCGCCACCTGAATCACCTGATCCTGGAAGACGATCGCCCCCAGGGTGTCGGCAAGGATCGGCGCCAGGGAGGGGTCTTCGTAAGGGATCTCGTAGTGGGGATCGGCCCGTAGCCGGGCCTTGCGCTCGAGATAGGGGTGAACCGCTCCGCCCTGGATCGGGCCCGGGCGGACGAGGGCAACCTGCACGGTCAGGTCGTCGAGCGACTGGGGCAGGCTGCGCGGGAGCATCTGCATCTGCGCGCGGCTCTCGATCTGGAAGACCCCCGTAGTCTCCGCACGCTGGATCGCGGCGTAGACCTCCGGGTCGTCGAGGGGGATCCGCGAGAGGTCGAGTCGCTCACCACGGGTCCGGGCAACCTCGTCCACGCAGCGCTCGACGGCCGAGAGCATCCCCAGGCCGAGCAGGTCGATCTTCAGAAAACCCGCGTCGGCGCACGAGTCCTTGTCCCATTGCACGAGCTGGCGCCCCTCCATCGCCGCTGGCTGCACGGGACAGAGCTCGACCAGGGGCCTCGTCGCCAACACCATGCCGCCCGGGTGTTGGGAGACGTGCCTGGGAAGACCCCAGGCGTCTTGGACCAGTCGTCCCAGTGCCTGCCAGCGCGGCGAGCTGGCACGACTCTCGCCGATTGTGGCCGCGACGTCCTCGGTGAAGCCCTCGCCAGCCCAGGCGTCGACGGCGCTGGAGACGCGGGCGATCTCGGTTGGAGGCAGACCAAGAGCCTTGCCGAGATCTCGCACCGAACCGCGGACGCGGAAGGTTGCGAACGCCGCCACCAGGGCCGAGCGCTCGCGCCCGTAGCGCTCGTGGACCCGGGGGATCAGCTGTTCACGGATGTCGCGCGGGAAGTCCAGGTCGATGTCGGGCGCATCCGTGATCTCCTCGTTGAGGAAGCGGCCGAGGAACAGGCCTGCCTCGACCGGGTCCACGTGGGAGAGGCCGGTGAGGTAGCAGACGATCGAGGAGACGCTCGACCCACGGCCGCGCCCCGGCGGCAGCACCCCACGGGCCGAGTCCGGACCCCGAACCTCCACCGCAACCTCTCGGGCCAACTCGAGCAGGTCAGCGTGGAGCAGGAAGAAGCCTGAGAGCCGCAGCTTGCGAATCACCGCCAGCTCCTCGTCGAGCCGGCTCCGTGCTTCCGCTCGGTGGGCGCGGCCGTCGTAGCGTCCTCCGAACCGTGCCTCACAGAGCTCCGCGAGCCGGCGGTCGGCGGTTTTGTCCTCCGCGCCCGGATAGCGATAGCCGTGGTCGCGGCGCAGGTCGAAGCGCAGGCGGTCGGCCAGGTGCACCGTTTCGGCAACAGCCTGGGGGTGGTCGGTGAAGCGACGCGCCATCTCGGCGGGCGCCGTCAGCACCGAGCGCCAGTTGCCGCGCCGATCAGCCTCGGTCTCGTCCAACGTGCGCCCTAGCCGAACCGAGACCAGCGCGTCCTGCAACGCCGCGCGGGTGGGGGAGTGGGCGTGGGGGTTGCCGGTCGCCACGCACGGCACCCCGAGCCGTGACGCCAGCGCTTCGAGCCATCGGTTCCGCGCCCGATCTCGACGCCAAAGCGGGCGCTGTAATTCGACCCGGAACCGCTCCTGTCCGAACGCAGCCATGAGTCGCCGTCCACGTTCTTCAGCCGCCTGCGCCACTGCGCCCGACGGCCGTCCTCCGGCCCGCTCATAGATGCCTGCAAGCGCCCCGTCCCGCGCACACCCTGAAAGACACACCAGCCCCTCGGCTCGCCGCTCCAACGCCCCCAACGTCAACACTGGCGGCAACGGATCCCGTCCAGCAACAGGCCGCGTCCCGACGTGCGCCTCGGTGATCAATCGGCAGAGATTTCGCCATCCCTGGGCCGTCTCGACGAGGAGGGTGAGATGAAAGGGGGCGCCGCCATCCACCAATGTCAACTCCGCCCCAACGATCGGGCGGATGCCGAGGGGGGCGCACGCCTCGGTGAACTCCATCGCGCCGTAGACGCCGTCGTGGTCGGTCAGCGCCAGAGTTTCGTAGCCCAGCTCCGCAGCCGTTGTCGCCAGCTCGTCGGGGTGCGATGCGCCGTCACAGAAGGAGTAGCCCGAATGGCAGTGCAGCTCTGCGTAGGGCGCGGCCATCTAGGCCCTCTGCCCATACCAGTGCCCACGCTCGGAGAACACGACCTCGCAACGCCCGTCGGCCAGCGTCAGCTCGAAGTAGCGGCGTGAGATCGGCTTGGCGGCCCACCATCGGTCCTCGACGAGCCACTCCTCACGCACCGTCGCTACTTCGACACCGCTCAGCGAACGCGGGATGCCCAGCGAGTCGGCTCGGACCCCGATGGGACGTGGGTCGTACAGGTTCATCATCGGTCTTCCGGGAACGGGCTCAGCCGCATCCGTCGCTCGGGCGAGCCCGAGCCGGGGTCGGCGTCGAGGGCTCGCAGCACGGCCCCGCGGCCGGCCACGGCACGGGCCTGGCGCACGGCTTCGGAGAGGCGCCCGCGCCGCCGCTCGAGCTCGTCGCGGGTGAGCGCCTGTTGCTCCGGCAGATCGTCACCGAGCTCGAGCGCACGCAGGACGAGCCGCGAGGCGGGGGCGGGGAGAGAGGCCAGCCTTGGTCTCAGCATCAAAAGCAGCCGCTCCCTGTCGGCCGTGGCGCGCCGTGCGACCGCCTCGATCCGCCAGCCGCCACCCCCCGCGAGACGGGCCTCGAGGCGAAGCCGCCTGAAGCTCCGCCGGCGCCGTGCAGGGTCGGCGAGCATCCGGTCGAGCAACAGCTCCAGGGCGCGCTCCAGATGGGGGCCGGTCGCCTCCTCGGGCAGGGCGACCTCCTCGCGAAGCTCCTCGCCCGGGACGCGCGGGGCGAGCGACTCCTCCTGAGCACGGGCCATCCGCAGAGCCCGCAGGCCGGAACGGCCGAACCGATCGGCCACGGCTGCCTTCGGTAGTGCAGCCAGATCGCCCAGGGTGGCGACCCCCAGTCGCTCCAGCGTGTCGACCAGATTTACGCCCGCCCACTCGTCCCGGGTGAAGTGATCGCGCAGCAGGCTGACCGGAAGCTCGGCAAGGAAGGCCCGTCCTTCGCGCTCGCCGACGATCACCGCAGCCCGGCCACGCCCGCGCCGGGCCGCGCCCGCCGCGCACAGTCGTGTCGGCCCTGCGCCCACTCGTGCGCCCAGACCGAGCGCCCGCCGCGCACGCTCCAGTGCCCGTTCAGGCCGGCCCCACAGACCGCGCAGGCCATCGAGGCCGAAGAACGCCTCACCGGCCCGCTGTGACTCGACCGCCGCCCCGATCCCTTCCAGCCGTTCCAGCGCTCGCTCCCATTCCTCCTCGGAGCGCTGGGGATCGGGCGGGATCATGGCGAGCCCCGGGCAGCGCCCGAGCGCTTCGGCCACCCGCATCCCGGCGACGATGCCGAACGCTTCCGCTGGTCCCGAGACGTCGCCGATTACCTGTGGTCCGCCCGCCTCGGGGGCCAGTACCACCGGCCGGGTCAAGAGCTCGCGCCGCCCTCCTGCGGCCGCCAGGAGGGCGTAGCGGGGGACAGAGGCACAACCCAAAAGCATACGAACATATGTTCGCATACGGGTCAAGGCCATACTTTGGGTTTATGGCACGCGCCTTCGCGGTTCTCCTGGCGGCCCTGACAGTGGCGGGCTGCGAAGGCTCTGAAGACAAGCCCGAGGCGATTCGCACCGCGTCCGAGGCGCCGGCCGCCGAGCCGCGGAGCGACGAAGAGGTGATCCACGCGTGGGCCGCCGCCCTGACCGACGGCGACACCGAGGCTGCTGCCGCCCTGTTCGCGCTTCCCAGCGTGGCCGAGAATGGCGCTCTGGAAATCGAGATCCAGAACCGCGAGGACGCTGTCGCCTTCAACGAATCGCTGCCCTGCGGCGCCGAGCTCGTCCGCGCCGAGGCCGAGAACAAGCTGACGATCGCAACCTTTCAGCTGACCGAACGACCCGGGCCCGGCGAATGCGGACTGGGCGCCGACGGCACCGCGCAAACCGCATTCGAGATCGAAGACGGGAAGATCGTGGAGTGGCGGCGGGTTGTGGTGGACGCCGATCTGGAGCCGGGCCAGGCCGTCTGAGATTGCTCCGCACGCTCGGCCCTGATACGAATGGGCGCAGTATTGGGGAATTCCCAGTAATTACGAGAGGAGAAGGATGCGAAGGTTTACATTGGTCTTGCTCGCGCTCGCCATGGCCGCGCTCAGTCTCGGACTCACCGCTTGTGGTGACGATGAGGACGAAGGCGGCGACGAAAGTGGCAGTAGTGGGGAGACACTAGATCTCGTCGTAGGAAACGTCGTCCCGCAGACAGGCGCTCTCGCCCCGTTTGCACCCGCTGGCGAGAAAGCCATCGGACTCGCGGTCGACGAGATCAACGCGGCCATCGAAGAGGTTGGGGCGGATCACTCGATCACCTCCTTGGTCGAGGACGATCAGACCGATCCGGCCGCAGCGGTTCAGGCCGGTCGCAAGCTCGCCAGTGAGGACGCCACCTGCTTCAACGGCGCATGGGCGTCGGGCAGCACGATCCCACTGGTCGAGTCGGTGGCGACAAGGGAAGAGATCCTCACAATCTCGCCCGCTTCGACCAGCCCGGATCTCACCGACCTCGAAGACGACGATCTCCTGTTCCGCACCGCGCCTGCCGACACGTTCCAGGGCCCGTTGCTGGCAGACGTGATCGAAGATGGCCTGGGCGGCGCAGACGGTCTGACCGTCAACATCGGCGCCAGGAACGACTCGTACGGCACCGGGCTGTCCGAGGAGTTCACGAAGGCCTGGGAGGAGAAGGGCGGCGCGGTCGGCGAGACCGTCGTCTACGACGTCAAGCAGCCCACGTACAACTCCGAGGCGGCGAAGATCGTCTCCGGGAATCCAGATGGCATTTTGATCATCGATTTCCCGGACCCGTTCGACAAGGTCGGTGCCGCCCTCGTTCGCACGGGCGATTTCGATCCGACCATCGCGTTCGGTCCCGATGGACTCGCGTACCCCAACCTCGCCGAGCTGATCGGCTCAGAAGTGGTTGAGGGCATGAGGGCAACGGCGCCCGGCGCGCCGGGTGGTGGCCCTGGAGAGGCGTTTGACACCCTCTTCGACGAGGCCGGCGGTGCCGCTCGCGCCCCGTTCAACGCGCAGAATTTCGACAACGTGATTCTGTGCTACCTGGCCGCGGTCGCTGCAGGCTCCACCGAGGGAGCCGAGATGGCGGAAGCGCTCAGGGATGTCACCAACGCACCTGGCGAGCAGTACACCTGGGAGGAGCTACCGGCTTTGGTCGAGGCGCTCCAGAACGGTGACGACGTCGATTACCAGGGCGTCACGGGCGACATCGAGTTCGACGACGCAGGAGACCCCGAAAGCGGAGTCTTCGACGTATTCGCGTTCAAGGGCGATTCGCTCGAGACGACCAGTGAGGTCGAGTTCGGCGGAAGCTCCGAGTAGCGAACCGGCCCGGGCGACCGGGCGGACGTGCGAAACGCGGCCGGGACCTTCTAGGTTCCGGCCGCTTTCGTGTCCGGCTCGTCCGCGGAGTCGATGCGAGAGCCACCACCCAGGTACAGCTCCGCAACCTTGGGATCGGAAAGGAGCTCCGAGCCCCGCCCCTCGAAGCGATTCTGGCCAAGGTCGAGAACGTAGCCTCGATCGGACATGGCGAGCGCGCGCCGCGCGTTCTGCTCGACCATCAAAATCGTCACCCCGGTCTCGTTGATCTCCTGGACCTTTTCGAAGATCGCGTCCACGAACGCCGGGGCCAGTCCAGCCGATGGCTCGTCCAAGAGGAGGACCTCGGGGTTGGGCATGAGGGCGCGAGCCATCGCCACCATCTGTCGCTCCCCGCCCGACATCGTGCCCGCCGCCTGCCTGCGCCGTTCTTCGAGGCGGGGGAACAGGGTGAACATCGCCTGCATCCGCTCCTCGATCGAGCTGCGATCTCCGGCGAAGGATCCAAGCTCGAGGTTCTCCTGAACCGAGAGGTTCGGAAACACGTTGTCGAGCTGCGGCACGTAGCTGACGCCCCGCCGGGTCACGTTGTGGGGCGCCTGGCCGGTGATTTCACCATCACGGAGATGGATGGTGCCCTCGCGTGGCGTCACGAGGCCGAAGATCGATTTCATCATCGTCGACTTGCCGGCCCCGTTCGGCCCCACGATCGTGACGATCTCACCGCGCGAGACCTCGAGGTCAACGCCATTCAAGATGTCGACCTCGGGCGTGTATCCCGCGACCAGGCCCGCCACGCGGAGCACGGGAGGGGTCTCACCGACAGCGGTGGCCGCCGGCCCTTTGCCGGCGGGCGTCGCGTCGTCAGCGCCGCCGCCGAGGTAGGCGTTGACGACGCGCTCGTCGTTGCGGACCTCATCGGGCGGCCCGTGCGCGATCACGGATCCCTGCGCCATGACGACGACCTCGTCGGAGTGATTCATGACTACGTCCATGTCGTGCTCGACAAACAGGAAGGTGACGCCCTGGGTCGAGCGCAGCTCCTCCATGTGCTCGAGCAGGCGACGGCCCAAAGTCGGGTTGATGCCCGCCATCGGCTCGTCAAGCAGGACCATGGATGGTTCCGTCATCAGAGCCCGGGCGAGCTCCAGCAGCTTGCGCTGGCCGCCCGAGAGCGTCCCTGCGTAATCGTTCGCCTTGCTCTCGAGATTGAACGTCGCCAGCAGCTCGCGGGCCTTTTCCTCGAGCTCCTGCTCCCGTTCACGGCTTGCCCGGCGCTGCGTCAGGAGGCCGAGCAATCGTTCGCCCGGCTGTCGTGGGCCGGCGAGAAGCATGTTGTCGAGGACTGGCATCGCTGCCAGTGCTTTCGTGATCTGGAAGGTGCGGACCATGCCCCGTCGGGCGATCGCGTGCGGAGCCATGCCATAGATCGATTCGCCGCTGTAGGAGATCCTTCCCGCATCGGGTTTGTAGAAGCCCGTGATCACATTGAACAGGGTCGTCTTGCCGGCGCCATTTGGCCCAATCAGGGCCGTGATCGAGCCCTCCGGCACGGCGAAGGACGCGCCGTTGACGGCGCGAATGCCGCCGAACTGCTTGTGAACTCCCGCGACCTCGAGCGCAGGAGGGGCCGTGGGTGACTCACTCACCGAGCACCATCTCCTCGCGCTTGCCAAAGATTCCCTGCGGCCGGAAGGCCATGAGGAGGATCAACGCAACGCCAACAAGGATGAAGCGAAGGGCCGCGATTTGGGCGTCCTCGAGCGGCAGGTCGATGAAGCGCAGACCTTCAAGCAATGTCCAGAAGATGATCGCGCCGACCGCTACGCCCCAATAGCTGGCGAGGCCGCCAAGAATCAGAACCGCGTACCCGAGAAACGTGACGAGTGGCTGGAACACGTCTGGATTGATGAAGTTCAGATTGAGCGCAAGGAAGAATCCTGAGATCGCCCCGAGGGTGGCTGCGATCGCGAGGGACTGCAGCTTGTAGGCAAAGACGTTCTTGCCAAGCGCCCGAGCGGCGTCCTCGTCCTCCCGGACCGCGCGGAGCACGCGTCCCCACGGCGTCGCCTGCAGCCGGGTGAGTCCGAACGCGGCGACAACGGCGGTCAGCCAAACGACGATCAGCAGCGGCGCGAGCGCATCCGGATTGCTCCACCCGAGCCACTCGAGCCACTCCTGGATCTTGTCGGACACCGTGTCCCAGTCGTCGCTGAATCCGAGCAATCCCTGGTTCCCCCCGGTCAGATCCCGCGCGTTCTGAGCCGTGAATCGGACGGTCTCCGCCGCGGCAATCGTCGTGATCGCGAAGTAGTCGGCCCGGAGTCGGAGCGCGGGCAGACCGATCAGCAACCCGAATGCGATCGTCACGAGGATCGCGATCGGCAGCGAGAGCCAGAACGACATTCCGGTTTCGGTGACGAGAATCGCCATCGTGTATGCCCCCAGCGCGGCAAACCCGACCTGGCCGAAGTTGACAACGCCGGTGTAGCCGACGTTGATCTGCAGACCGAGCGCGAACACAGTGTAGATCCCCGCGAGCACGCCGACGCCCACCCAGAACCCGATGTCCGTGAAGGCATCGAAGCTGAGCGCGAACGGGACGAGTGCCTGGATCTCACTCATACGCTGCGCGCCTTCCCGAAGATGCCCTGCGGCCGGATCATCAAGACGACGACCAGGACGACGAATCCGACGGCCAGTTTCCACCGAGCGTCGACGACCAGCGTCGACCACTCGATGACCAGGCCGAGAATCAGCCCGGCCGAAAGCGCGCCGAACGCGTTCCCGATCCCGCCCAGGACGACTACGGCGAAGATCGGCAACAGGAGCTCGAACCCGAGCTCGGGCTTCACCGAGGCGATCGCGGCGATCAGCGCTCCGGCGAGGCCCGCCAGGCCGCCGGCCAGGATCCATGTGAACGAGATGACCCGCCTCGTATTGATGCCGGACGTCTCCGCGAGGTCGATGCTGTCCGACAGGGCTCGCATTTGCTTGCCGATCGTGGTGTAGCGAAGGAGGAGCCCGACCGCGAGCAGCACAACCACGCCCACAACGACCACGACAAGCTCGGTTTCCCCGATCCTCAGTCCGAGGAACGAAACCGTCTCGAACACGTCGACGTCGAGATCCTTCACCTCTGAGCCCGCAACCATCTGGATGAGGTTCCGCAGGATCAAGGCCAGTCCGAGCGACATCAGCAGCAGCTGCAGCAAGCCGGCGCCCCTTCGCCTCATCGGTCTCCACATCGTCTCCTCGAAAAGCAGCCCGAGCAGGGCCGTAGCGACGATCGCGACAAGAATCGCAACCACGAATGGAGCGCCCCACGTGACATTGACGACGAACGCGGCATATGCGCCGAAGGTGAGAAAATCGCCGTGCGCGAAGTTGACGAGCTTGAGAATTCCGTAGACGAGGGTCAAGCCAACGGCCCCGAGCGCGTAGACCGCCCCGTAGGAGAGGCCGTTGAGGCTGGTCTGCGCGGTGTCGTGGAGCCCCTTGGTGACGATCAGCGCCAAGGCGATCATCGCGACAATGCCAAGCGCGGTTGCGGCCGGGTGGTCGTCGAGGGCGCGGCGAACCCGCTCCCCCGGGGTGCGCGCGTCCTGCGCCTCGTTCAGCGTCGCTGCCTCCATGGCGCTCATCGTATGCGGGTCACCACGGCGTCGGTGAACTCAACCGTTCCCGCATGCCCACCGAGGTCAGAAGTGCGGATCCCGTCGGCGATGGCTCCGTCCACCGCGGCGTAGATGGCGGACGACGCTTGCTCGAGCTCGCCATCGCCCTGGTCGCCGGGGGTCATCGCCGCCGCATGGTGCAGCAGGGCCGCGATCGCGAGGATCATCGCCATTGGGTTCGCAACGTCCTTGCCGAGCAAGGCGGGAGCGGTTCCATGCGGCGCCTCGGCCATCGCTGCCGAGGGCCGCAGCTCGTTGTTGAGGGCCAGCAGCACGGACTCGGCGCCGGCGATCGAACCGAACATGGGGAGGACCAGGTCCGACAGCAGGTCGCCATCGCGGTTCAAACACGGGATCACGAGAGGCTCGCTCGCCGCGCCCGTAACCAACCCGGCGAGCGTCGCGTCGATCAAGACCGGCTGGTAGCCCGTGCCGGGATGGCGTGCGGCGGCGGCGTCCATCTCCTCCTTCAGCATGCCCTCATAGACGGGGCTCACTGTCCATTTCGGGCCGCCGTAAACCCGGCCGCCGATCCGCTCCGCCTCGCGAAAGGAGAACTCGGCGACCGCGCGGCAGTCGGAACGGCGGATCGTCTCAGTGCGTTTGGCGACCTCGTCATCGCCCTCGCCCTCGCGCCACTGCTCCGCGCCGTAGGCGTCGCCCACTGCCATCCGGCAGACCGAGATGGGGTGATGGACCCCGGCGACGGGAGTGATGCCGGGAATTCTGCGACCGGTGCGAACGATCACACTGCCGTTGATCGCCTCACGCAGCAGACGGTTTGGGCTACCGACATCATCGGCGCCTTCCGGGGTGATCGTCGCGGCCTTCAGGCCCAGTCCGGTCTCCCGCATCCGCTCCGCCGCCTCGGCGCAAACGGAGTTGTCGGTCGACCGCCGATTCTCCAGCGAGAGATCGAAGCGCTCCACGTCGATGGAGACGCCCAGCACCCCGGGCTCGAGCAGGCGCAGCGACTGCTCGAGCAGCTCCTGACCCGTCTCGTCCCCCTCGAGCGCGACTACCGTGACGGGCGCCATTCGCTGCGACGCTACCGCTTTCGCTTGCGAGGCTTGGATTTCTGCTCGTCCCGCTTGGATTTCTGCCTCACTCGTGGGTTCGGCGTTGCCGCGGGCTCGGTGACGTCGAGCGCGAAGCCTTCGAGAAGAACCGCGATCTCCTCGGGCTTCTCGACCTGGGGCGTGTGGCCCGCCTCGGGGACGAGCTCGGTCTGGACGCCCGGCACGGCCCCGAAACCTTCCAGCGCGCGCTCCGCGTCGAAGATCTGATCCTCGGCCCCGAAGATCACGAGCAGCGGCACCGGGGTGGCCGCGAAGCGATCGGCCAGCGACGACTCGTTGGTGAACGACTCGGCAGCCGCTGATGCCGAGTCGTATGCCGCGTAGGTCAGGCGGCGGAAGTCCTCGACGGGCTGGTCGGGATCCTCGAAGCCCTCCGCGGTGTCGAAGCCGGGGCTGAACGAGTCGTCGGTGCCGCCCCGGACCACCGAGTCCGGCGCAATCCGCCATAACGCCTCGCCGATCACGGGTGCATAGCCAAGCTCGGCGACGAACGGAAGGCCGTCCCCGTAGTCGTCGACGTTGGGCGCCGAGCCGATCAGAACCGCCCGGTCCACTAGCTGGCTCGCCTGCTCGGCAAGGGAGGCTGTCACGGTTCCGCCGATCGAGTTGCCGACGACCATCGCGCCCTCGACGCCGAGTTCGTTTAACGCTTCGGCCACCACCGCGGCCTGCTCGGGGATCTCATAACCCGACTCCGGTGCCTCGGAGCCGCCATGCCCGAGGAGATCGATCGAGATCACGCGGTGGTTGGCGGCAAGCAGAGGCACGAGCCGGTCGAAGTAGTGCAGCGAGCACGTGTAGCAGTGCAGGAGGACGATCGGCTGGCCCCCATCAGGTCCCGGAGGCTCGCCGCTATCCACGACCTGCAGGGCCCCGCGCGAGAGTTGGAGGATTTTCCCGTCCGCGACGGTCACCTCGGCCTCGCGAGTGCCGTTCCCGGTTGTCACGGCGTTGATCAGCAGGACCGCCAGCAGCGTGACGGTGAACCCCAGCGCCAGCTTCGCGAATCGACTCACGCCTAGCCTTCCTTCGGGCCGAGGCCCAACTCGTCGGCGTTGGCGGCCATCGAGTCGATCACGAACTGCAGATGTTCGTCGAAATCGACGCCCATCTCCTCGACGCCGATCTGGACGTCGTCGCGGTTGACCCCCGCCGCGAACGATGGCTGCCGGAGCTTCTTGCGGACGGATTTCGGCTTCATGCCGACAATCCCGGTCGGGCGTACCAGCGCACACGCCGCCACGAAGCCGGAGAGCTCGTCCACGGCAAAGAGCGTCTTGGCCATGTCGGTTACGCGTGCGACTTTCAAAAACGGCGCGTGGCCGGCGACCGCATCGATCAGCTCCCGCGGCCACCCCCTCTCCTCGAAGAGCCGCAAGGCACTGCGCGGGTGACCATTCTCGGTGTCCTCGAGGTCGGGGAAGCGCTCCCAGTCAAGGTCGTGGACGAGGCCGGTGACGCCCCAGAGCTCCTCGTCGGCTCCGAGCGTTCGCGCGTAGGCGCGCATCACCGTCTCGACACCGAGCAGGTGCTTGCGCAACGAGTCCGAGGAGACCCATTCGCAGACCAGTTCCCAGGCTTCTGTGCGCGTCGGCTGGCTCACGATCAGTGGTCTACCCTAGCCCCGGAGATGACGGAGAAGTTCGTGATCAAAGGGGGTGTGCCCCTCGCAGGTGAAATTACGGCCGCGGGCAACAAGAACGCCGCGCTTCCGATCCTTGCCGCGTGCCTACTCACCGAGGAGGAGTTGGTGCTCACGAACGTGCCTCGCATCCGGGACACGGAGGCGCAGGTGGCGATTCTCGAGCGAATGGGCGTGGGGGTGGAGTGGAGCGAAGAGGGTGAGCTCCGCCTGCAGGCCGACGCGATCTCCGAGACCTCGCCCGACGAGGAGCTCTCGGCCAGGATCCGCGCCTCGTTCCTCCTTGCGGGCCCACTTTTGGCCCGGTTTGGCGAGGCCCGTCTGCCGCCACCAGGGGGCGACTTCATCGGGCGACGTCGGCTCGACCCGCACCTCGACGCCTTCATCGACATGGGCGCGACCGTGGATGGCTCGCGCTGGATTGAGCTCGCCGCCCCCGACGGCGGCCTGAGGCCGTGCGCCGTATTCATGGACGAGCCCTCGGTGATGGGAACCGAGAACGCCCTGATGGCCGCCGCGCTCACGCCCGGGCCCACGACGATCTCCAACGCGGCCTCCGAGCCACACGTCCAGGACCTCGCCCGCCTGCTGGTGAAGATGGGTGCGAAAGTGGACGGCATCGGCTCCAACGTGATGACCGTCCACGGGCGGGACAAGTTGGGTGGCGCCGAGCACCGAATCTGCCCCGACCACATCGAGGTCGGCTCCTTCATGGCGCTCGCCGCCGCGACCGGGGGCGAGCTGCGCATCCGTGACGCGGGATCCGAGGATCTGCAAATGATTCGCCGCGCGTTCGGGCGGCTTGGGCTGCGCTCCGAGGTCGAGGGCGCCGACGTCGTCGTGCCCGCGGAACAGTCGCTGAAGGTCCGTGACGACCTGGGAGATGCGATCCCCAAGATCGAGGACGGTCCTTGGCCGGCGTTTCCGGCGGACCTCACCTCGATTGCGCTCGCCTTGGCCACCCAGGCCGAGGGAACGATCCTGATCTTCGAGAAGATGTTCGAGAACCGCTTGTTCTTCGTGGACAAGCTGGTTGCCATGGGCGCTCGGATCACGCTCTGCGATCCCCATAGGGCGATCGTCAGCGGTCCGAGCCGGCTTCACGGTGAGCGAGTCGAAAGCCCCGACATCCGGGCCGGAATGGCGATCCTCATTGCTGCGCTGTGCGCGGAGGGCACCTCGGAGATTGGAAACATTGTCCAGATCGACCGCGGCTACGAAAAGATCGACAACCGGCTGCGCGATCTCGGCGCCCGGATCGAGCGTGTCGCGGTCGATCGCGTCGCGGCGTAGGGGGGAGACCCCTGAATCATCGACGCGCCGCCGCCCGTTGAAGGACAGGGGTCCGACCTCATGAACTACCCGATTCCACCAGGTTCCCGAGACATCCTGCCCGAGGAGATGCGCGAACTGCGCGCTCTTCAGGCGCGCCTGGCCGAGGTCTTTGAGCGCTTCGGCTACGGCGAGGTCGCGACGCCAACCGTCGAGTACGACGAGGTCCTGGCGACCGCCGCTTCAGCGGGGGCGCCGGCCGCGCACCGCTTCTTCGACAGCGACGGCGAGCTGCTGGCGATGCGGTCGGACATGACTGTCCCGATCGCGAGGCTGGTCGCCAACCGCTACACGGCCGCAGAGCTACCGCTGCGGTTCTTTTACAACGCGCGGGCCTACCGTGCCGTGCGCCCGCAACGCGGCCAGATGCGCGAGTTCTTCCAAGCCGGGGTGGAGTTGGTCGGCGCCGGAGCGCCCGAAGGCACCGTCGAGGTGGTCGAGGTGCTTGCCGCGGCGCTCGATTCCGTGGACCTGAGCAGGGCGAAGATCGGACTCGGCGACGCGGCTCTGTACGGATCGTTGTTGGCCGAGCTGGGAGTCGAACAGGAACGGCGCGGCGCCCTCACCGCCGCGCTCGCAGCGCACGACCTGGTGGCGCTCGGAGTCGAGATCGACCGGCTTGGCGTCGACGCTTCGGCTGCGCTCGCGCTCAAGCGCATCCCTGCCCTGCGGGGCGGCCCTGAAGTGCTTGACGAAGCCCGTTCGCTCGGCGGCGCTGCGATGGAGCGCGCGCTCGAGCGCTTGGCCGAGACATACGAGGGCGTTGCGGATCGAGGAATCGCCGACCGGGTGCTGATCGACCTTGGGCTGCTGCGCGACATCGATTACTACACCGGCGCGATCCTCGAGGTATACGACCCGGCGCTTGGGCACATCCTCGGCGGTGGCGGCCGCTACGACGAGCTCATGGGCTCGTTCGGCAGGCCATTGCCGGCGGTCGGATTCGCCCTATATCTCGAGCGCGTCCACATCGCGCAGGCGGAAGAGGGTGTCGAGGGGTGACGGGTGTGTCAAGGACGACCCAGACCCTGCCCGGCGGGCCGTTGCGGATCGCGCTACCACGCGGCGCCCTGTTCGAGCCCACGCTGGACCGGCTCGACGCCACCGGCATCGACACCGCCGAGCTGCGCGGCGACAGCCGCTCCCTGGTTTTCCAAACAGGCGGGTTTGTGCTGGTCACCATGCGTCCCTCCGACGTGCCCACGTATGTCGAGGCGGGCGCAGCCGATCTCGGGGTCACCGGCAAGGACGTGCTCAGCGAACAGCGCGACCGCGCCTTCTACGAGGTCCTCGACCTCGATTACGGGGGCTGCAAGATGGTCCTGGCCGCGGTCACGGGCGATGATCGTCTCGCCGAGTCCGAGCGGCGACTGGGGGCCATGCGGATCGCGACCAAATACCCGCGGATCACCGAGGACTGGCTGGAGCGCACCGGACGACGCGCCGAGGTGATCGAGGTCAAGGGATCGGTCGAGCTGGCTCCCCTGGCCGGACTGGCCGACGGGATCGTGGACCTCGTCGACACCGGGCGCACCCTGCGCGAAAATGGGCTCGAGATCCGTGAGGACATCGCCGAGAGCACCGCGCGGCTGATCGCGAACCGGGTGGCGCACAAGCTTCGAGCTACCGAGATTGACGAGATGGTCGAACGCCTGCGCGAGACCGGCTAGTGGAATGCCGACGCACCAACTGGGACGGCGCCGATGCGCGTGGCTTCGCCTCGACCCTCCGTGCGCCTGCGGCGCCGAAGCCTCGCCTTACCGGCGAGGTCGCCGCGATCATCGCTGATGTGCGCGAGCGCGGTGACACGGCGCTCGCCGAGTTGACCGAGCGGTTTGACGATCCCGACATGGACGTGTGGGCCACCAGGGTCCCGGTGGATCGGATCGCCGACGCCGCGGCCTCACTCGACGCCGACCTGGTTGCCGCGCTGGACTTGTCGGCACGCAACGTGGAGGCCGTTGCCGCTGCGGACCTCCCGGATCCGGTCCAGCTTGCCCTGCACGAGGGTCAGAGCGTCGCGCTCGCCGACACACCGGTCGCCGCGGCGGGCGTCTACGTTCCCGGTGGCCGGGCCGCCTATCCGTCCTCGGCGCTGATGGGCTGCGCACCGGCGCGGGCCGCCGGTGTGGAGCGGATTGTGATGGTCTCGCCACCTGGTCGCGACGGCACTGTGAACCCGGTGGTCCTCGCCGTCGCCGAGCGCTTCGGGGTCGAGGAGGTCTACGCGGTCGGCGGCGTTCAGGCCGTCGCAGCATTGGCCATAGGAACCGACTCAATCAACCCCGTGGACGTGATCGTGGGCCCCGGCAACGCCTGGGTCACCGAGGCCAAGCGCCAGCTCTACGGAGAGGTCGGCATCGACGGCCTGGCGGGTCCGAGCGAGATTGTCGTGCTCAGCGACGGCTCCGGCGAGGCCCGCGCCATCGCCCTGGACCTGCTGGCTCAGGCGGAACACGGCCCCGACAGTCTCCTCGCGGTGATTGCGACGGCTCCCGCCCTACTGGACGAGCTGGAAGGCCTGCTCAGCGAGCTGGCCGCGGAACGACCTTCGGTCGTGGGGCTCCGAGTGGATCTGGTCGAGGCGGGCGGGCTCGATGTGGCGCTGGAGCTCGCCGACGCGGTCGCGCCGGAGCACCTGGAGCTGAGGATCGCCGAGGCGGCGGCCGTTGCGCCCGACCGGGTTGCGGGCTGCGTGTTCGTCGGCGAGGGCGCGGCGACCGCGTTCGGCGACTACACCGCCGGGAGCAACCACATTCTGCCGACCGGTGGGGCCGCCCGCTTTGGCGCGCCACTCAGCCCGCGAGCATTCATGCGGCGCACCGCCGTGGTCGACGTTCCGGCGGCGGCGGCGGCCGCGCTCGCCGAGGCAACAAACACGATCGCCCGAGCCGAGGGCCTGCCGGTCCACGGCGAGTCCGCGCGGGCGCGAGCTGCCAGCGACAGGAAAACCGATGATTTGCAGGTAGGTTCCTAGCCATGGCACGACAGGCCACGATCGAGCGCAAGACCGGCGAGACGGACGTGAAGCTCACGCTTGACCTCGACGGCGGCGCTGTGGAGGCTTCGACCGGCGTCGGGTTCCTCGACCACATGCTCGATCTGCTTGGCCGACACGGTCGGCTGGGGCTAAGCGTGAGTGCCGAGGGCGACCTCGAGACCGGCGCGCATCACACGGTCGAGGACGTCGGAATCGTCCTCGGGCAGGCGCTCGACGAGGCGCTGGGCGATCGCGCGGGAATTCGGCGCTACGGCGAGGCGACCGTACCGATGGACGAGACGCTGGGGCGTTGCGCCATCGACATCTCGGGCCGGCCCTACTGCCGGTTCGACGCCGAGCTGCCCGCGGTCTCGATCGCCGGCTTCGATTCGGAACTGGCGGAGGAGTTCTTCCGAGCAGTGGCCAACAGCTCGCGGATGACCCTGCACGTCTGGGCCGAGTACGGAACCAACGCCCACCACATCATCGAGGCGTGCTTCAAGGCGTTCGCGCGAGCGCTTCGGATCGCGGTGTCGATCGACCCCGATGAGAAGGGCGTCCCGAGCACCAAGGGCACGCTGACTTGAGCGCGCGCATCTGCATCCTGGACTACGGGATGGGAAACCTGCGCTCGGTCGAGAAGGCGCTCGAACGAGTGGGCTCGGAAGCGCTGATTTCGAGCGATCCCGCGGAGGCCATGGACGTGGACGGCCTGATCCTGCCGGGCGTGGGCGCGTTCCCGCGGGCCATGGAACGCATCCGCGAGCTGGAGCTCGACGAGCTGATTGCCGGGCGTGTCGCGGCGGGGACGCCGGTGCTCGGCATCTGCCTGGGAATGCAGCTGATCTTCGAGCGCAGCGAGGAGCTGGGCGGCGCCGAGGGGCTCGGACTGATCCCCGGAAAGGTACGCGTGCTCGACGCTCCCGGTCTGAAGATCCCGCACATCGGGTGGTCGGCGACGAGCTGGCGCAAGGGGTCGCGGCTAACGACCGGTATGGCCGAGGGTGAGCCCTTTTACTTCGTCCACTCATTCACGCCCGCCCCCGCCGACCCCGACGACGTGCTGGGTGCCGCGACCTACGGCGGAGAGTTCGTCGCGGCGGTTGAGCGCGGTCTCGTCTTCGGCGCCCAGTTCCACCCCGAGAAGTCGAGCTCGGCCGGCCTGCGGATGCTGCAGAACTTCGTGGGCATATGCACGACGTCCACTGCGCCCGCTTGATCCTCTATCCCGCCATCGACATCCGCGACGGGCGCGCCGTGCGACTGCTCCAGGGTGACTACGAGCGCGAGACCGCCTACGACGCCGACCCGCTCGAGGCAGCGCGCCGGTGGGTCGAGGGCGGGGCCGAATGGCTGCACGTCGTCGACCTCGACGGTGCGCGCGAGGGTATTTCGGCCAACCTCGGGCAGGTGCGCCGGATCTGCAAGGCGGTCGACGTCCCGGTGCAACTAGGCGGTGGCCTGCGCGACCAGGGCGGGGTCGAGGCAGCGCTGGACGCCGGCGCATCTCGGGTCGTGATCGGCACCGCCGCCGTCCGCGACCCCGAGTTCCTCACCCGCATGCTCGACGCGCACAACGAACGTGTTGCGGTCGGGGTGGACGCCCGCGCCGGCATGGCCGCCACCGATGGCTGGACCGAAACCTCCAACGAGCCCGCGCTCGCGCTCATCGCATCCCTGGCACAGCGGGGAGTGCAGCGGGTCGTCTACACCCCGATCGAGGTGGACGGAACCATGGAGGGCCCGCCGATCGAGCACCTGCGGGAGGTGGGCCTGGACGCTGACCTCGAGCTGATCTACTCGGGGGGCGTCGGCACCGCTGAACACCTCGAGCTTCTGGCTCGCGATGCACCGGCATCCGTGAGCGGGGTGATCGTGGGCCGAGCGCTCTACGAGGGTCGATTCACGGTGGCCGAGGCGATCACCGCCCTCCGCTCCGGGTGACACGCCTGACCTACCTAGATCCCGGGTGACACGCCTGACCTACCCGGGGGGCGGGTCATCCGTGTCACTTGCGTGGCGCTAGCCTGAGAGCACGATGCCAGGTCCCACCGCAGCGGTCGCCGCAGCCAAGAAGATCCCGTGGACGAAGGTGATGATCGCCGGCCAGTTCGCCTACCGCAAGGGCTCGGCCGGAGCCAAGGCGCTCAGTCCGACCGAGCGCAACCGCCTGCTCGAGCTGGTCAAGAAGTCACAGGGCAGGCCGGGCAACCTGACCGAGCGGGAGCGCCAACGCGTGCGCCAACTGGCCGGCAAGGTCCTGAGCGCCGCCCGCACGGCGTAGCGGAGCTGTCGGCTCGTGCTCAGGCGCGTGATTCCGTGCCTTGACGTCGACGCCGGCCGCGTGGTCAAGGGCACCAACTTCGTGGATATCCGCGACGCGGGCGATCCCGTCGAGTTGGCGGAGCGCTATGACGCCGAGGGCGCCGACGAGCTTGTCTTCCTGGACATAACTGCCTCACACGAGAAGCGCGACACGATCACGCGCCTGGCGCGACGCACCGCCGACAATGTCTTCATCCCGTTCACAATTGGCGGCGGCATCCGCTCGGTCGAGGACGCCCAGGCCGTGCTCGACGCGGGCGCCGACAAGGTCTCCGTGAACTCGTCGGCTCTCGCGCGCCCGAAATTGCTGGGCGAGCTGGCCGAGGTCTTCGGCGCCCAATGCGTCGTGATCGCGATCGACGCGAAGCGCAACGGCGCGACCTACGACGTCTTCGTGAACGGCGGGCGAACCCTCGTCGAGGGGCGTGACGCGGTCGCTTGGGCGCGCGAGGCGGCCGAGCGCGGAGCGGGAGAGGTCCTGCTCACGAGCATGGACCGGGACGGGACCAACGACGGTTACGAGCTAGAACTGACGAAGGCCGTCGCCGATGCGGTGGACGTGCCCGTGATCGCCTCGGGAGGGGCCGGCAGGTTGGAGCACCTATCCGAAGCGATCAACCAAGGCCACGCCGACGCCGTCCTCTGCGCCTCGATCTTCCACTACGGCGACTACACGGTGCGCGAGGCCAAGGAACACATGCGCGACGCGGGTATCCCGGTCCGCCTCTAGGCGATCCGTTCCTCGGCTCCGGCTCGCGTCCGCACGGGCTGGGGCGCGCTATTTACCTGACCCGGCGGCACGTGAGCGCCGTTTCCTCGGCTTGCTCGCCTTTCGCGCCTTCTTCGGCTTCTTGTGCTGGAAGGAGCGCAGGGTCGAGTAGCCGGTCAGATAGAGCCGCTCGCCGTCGGTGATTGCCGGGTTGTACTCGCCCAGCTCGTGTTCGAACATCCGCTTACCGTCGGTGAGCCGATAGCCGATCGTCCCGATTGCGTCGCCGATCACCGAAACGTAGGCGATGTCGCCGATCACGCTGGCCGCACCCGTCACGTCGCCGCCGGTGTCCTGCTGCCAGCGAACCGCGCCGGTGCGCGCGTCCAGGGCGTAGAAGTTGTCGTCGGCCGATCCGATGTAGACCGTGGGAGGTGTGCCGGGTGCGTCGGCGAGCGCAGGGCCTGAGTAGACCTCGGCGCCGGTGGACTTCGACCAGGCGATCTCGCCCGTGTCCTGATCGAGACTGTAAACCCGGGAGTCGATTGATCCGAAGTAGACGCGCCCGAAGCCCACCGCAGGCGTCGAGTAGATCCCGCCGCCGCGGCCGAAACTGCTGCCGCTGGTGTTCACCGACCAGACCTGCTTGCCGCTCTTGGCGTCGAGCGCGAACACCTGCCCGGAGTAGTTGCCGCCGTAGACCTTCCCCTTGCTCTGTGCGAGTGCACCCTTGATGGCGCCGCCGGTGTCGTAGGTCCACTCAATCGAGCCATCCTTCTGGTCGAGCGCGAACACGGTGCCGCACTCGCAGCCAAAGATCACGAGCTTCCCCTGGTAGGCGAGAGGGGAGGACTCAGAGCGGCCGGGCAACGGCCGCTTCCAGAGGACCTTCCCGTTCTTGGCGTCGAGGCCGACGGCCTGTCCGGGTTCGAGGCTCGTCAGAAAGAGCCTGCCGCTCTCGTAGGCGGGGGCGGAGGCGGCGAGCTTGCCGACCTTTCGCTTCCAGAGCCTCTTTCGATTCTTGACCTGACGCGCCTGGACCTTGGTCTCGATGTCCTGGAAGTAGATGACGTCGTCGACGACTATCGGCGAAAACTCGAGGAGCTTCCCGTTCTCGTAACTCCAGTCGGAACCGCCAAATGGCGGCTTGACGACGTTCGTCGGGAAGTATCGGGTGCGAGCGTCGTCGAAGCCGTAGGTCGGCCAGTTGACTGTCCTGTCCTTCGGCTTCGGCGGTTTCGCCTTCGGCTCTTCCTCGGCCACGAAATCGACCTCGGGATTCGAGACGTCTGCGGGGCGCTTCAACAACTCGTAGGAGAGCACGCCGATGCCGCCGGCCGTCACGGCCAGCACTCCGGCCAAAGCGAAGCGCCGGTTAGTGCTCCAAGAGCGCCAGATGTTGAGGAGTCGACTCGTCATCGTGGATCAGTCATCGTAGGCAACGCGATGAACGGCCCGGCAAAGCCAACCGATGCGACTAGTGCGATGGCGGCACTTGAATCCGCGCCCGCGATCGGACGGATCAGGCGGGCGGTGCGTACGGGAAGTGCCTACGTGGTGGGTGGCACGGTTCGCGACGCGTTGCTGGGAATCGACCGAACAGACCTTGACGTGGCCATCGAAGGCGACGCGATCGAACTCGCACGATCCGTCGGTGATCCCGCACGGGTCCATGATTCGTTCGGCACGGCGACCGTTGAGCTAGACGGCCTCGAAGTGGATCTCGCCGCCACACGCTCTGAGACCTACGCGCAGCCGGGAGCCCTGCCGAATGTCGAGTGGCCCGTCCCGCTTGCACAGGACCTGAGCCGCCGCGACTTCTCGGTTAACGCGATGGCGCTGCCGCTCCAGGGTCGCGCGGAGTTGATCGATCCTCACTCGGGCCACGCCGATCTGGAATCAGGAGTCCTTCGAGTTCTTCATCCAGCCTCGATCGCCGACGACCCCACGCGTGCCCTGCGCGCAGCCCGCTACGCGGCCCGGCTTGGTTTCGAGCTGGAATCGCAGACGGCGGAGCTGATCGGCGGAGCGGACCTGGAAACGGTTTCCCCTGAGCGCGTCGCCGCCGAGATGCGCCGCGCCGCGAGAGAGCCCGATCCGTGCAAGGTGTTCGGCCTGCTCGCGAGCTGGGGGCTGGCCGGAGTGGACAATGGCGCCCCGGCGCGGATCAAGGCATTGCTCGCCACGCTCCGGATCCCCGGCTGGGACGAGCTGGTCGACCGCGAGGAGACGATCGTGAACTTCGCCCGCCTCAGCCCAGAGCTCGAGACCGCAGCGCTGCGGCTGGCGGCAGCTCACCCTGAGCGACCTTCGGACGCAGCCGACCTTGCCTCCGGACGGGAGCCGCTCGAGCTCATCGCGGGGCGAACCGCGGGGGGCGCGTGGCTCGACGAATGGCTAACGCGGGTCAGGGCGGTTGCGCTTGAGATCAACGGCGACGACCTGATCGAAGCTGGCGTGTCTCATGGCCCGCAAGTGGGCCGCGGCCTGACGGCCGCCCTGCGCGCGAAGCGCGACGGCGAGGCACCAACGCGCGAGGACGAGCTACGGATCGCGCTCGCGGCGGCGCGTCTAGCCTGATCGCATGCGCTGGCGGGAGAACGATGGTGTTCGCTGGCTCCAGGCGGAGTTGGTTGAGGCAACGGCGGTCTTCTCGACCCGGGTCGGCGGCACGAGCGACGGCCCGTTCACCTCGCTCAACCTCGGGATTCTGACCGAGGACCAGCGCGAGCACGTGTACGAGAATCGCCGTCGCCTGGCAGCGGCGCTCGGGCGCGATCCAGCCGGGGTGTTGTTCGGGCGCCAGGTCCACGAGTCCGGAGTCGACCGCGCCGAGGCTCGCCAGTCGACCGGGTGGGCGAAGCCGGGTGATGAGCCCCGCGAGGTGGATGGCCAGGCCACCTCCTCGCCCGAGCTGACGCCAGCGGTATTCGTGGCCGACTGCCTTCCCGTAGCGCTCAGCGGCCCGACCGGGGTGGCGATGGCGCATTGCGGCTGGCGGGGGCTGGCGGAAGGGATCGTCGCCCGAGCCGTGGACGAGGTGCAGGCCGAAGCGGCCGCGATCGGTCCGGGCATCGGCCCGTGTTGTTACGAGGTGGGCGCCGAGGTGCTCGCGGCGTTCGCCCACCTGGGCGCCGGTGCTGCTGCCGGACGAATGCTCGACCTCCCGGAGGTGGCCGAGCGTGCCCTGCGAAAGGCCGGGGTGGAGCAGGTCGAGCGCGCCGGGATTTGCACCTCGTGTGATCCCGAACTGTTTTTTTCCCATCGCCGCGACGACGGGAAAACCGGCCGCCAGGCGGGAATGGTGTGGTCATGGCCGAACTGATGCGCGACATCGACCCGGACCTCGTGCGCGCCCGCCTCGCCGAGGTTCGAGCGGTGGTGGGGGAGGACGTCGAGGTGCTCGTTGCGACCAAGTACGTGCCACTCGAGGAGATGCCTGCGCTCGCCGAGGCCGGGGTGACCCTGGTCGGGGAGAACACGCTCGACTCACTCCGGCGCAAGCGTGAGGTCCACGGCGATGCGTTCGGCTGGGATTTCATTGGCGCCCTTCAAAGTCGCAAGGTGAAGGGGATCCTGCCGCTCGTGGACCGAATCCACTCGCTGGCCAGCGATTCGGCGCTGGCCAAGCTCGAGCACGCAAACGAGGGAACGAAGCTGCTCGTGCAGGTGAACGTCGCGGGCGAGGAGGGCAAGGGCGGAGTTCGACCCGAGGAACTCACGGAGTTTCTGGAAAGGTGCCCGCCGGGCGTGGAGGGGTTGATGACGATGCCGCCTTTCGCGGAGGATGCCGAGTCTTCGCGACCCCATTTTGCGCGTCTGGCCGAGCTCGCGGCCACACACGGCTTGAGATCTCTCTCGATGGGGACGTCACAGGACTGGAAGGTCGCGGTTCAGGAAGGCGCGACGATCGTGAGGCTGGGATCGAGCTTGCTTCGCAACAATGTGTAGAGGAGAATCCAGCCCAGACGCGAAAAACCGCTGCTGATGGCCCTCAGAGATACATGGCACCGTTCCCTCGTCTACTTCGGCCTCGCCGAGGACCACGACGATTACCACGAGCCCGACCTGTACGAGCCCGAGACGGGAACGCACGGCGCGGCGACCACCACGTACCCGGAGTCCGCTCCGCGTGCCGCCACGGTCAGCAGGCTCGGCGATCGCCGGCGCAGCCAGGACGAGATCGACGACATCTTCTCGGACGACGATGCACCGCCCCGCGCACGGTCACTGCGTCCGGTCGGAAACGGGGGCGGGGGCGCCGACGTGCGCGTCCACCTCGTCAACCCACATAGCTTCAACGACGCACAAGAGGTTGCGGACCGGTTCAAGAATGGCGTGCCCGTGATTCTCAATTTGCAGACGACCGAGGCCGAGCTCGCGAAGCGGCTGATCGACTTCGCCTCCGGGCTCACGTATGCGCTCGAGGGCGGAATGCAGAAGGTCGCGGAGAAGACCTTCATGCTCACGCCCCGCAACGTCGAGGTCTCGGCCGAGCAGACCGCGCAGCTCGTTGAGAAGGGCTTCTTCAACCAGTCCTGATGGATTGCACGGCCGCGGCTCCGCCACGCGGCCCCGGCGAAATCCTCGCTTCGCGTCCGGTTTCGCCGGGTCTGTGTCGGGCTGAAATAGCCTTGGGCCCATGAGACTGGGTTTCGCAGGCGCGGGCAGCATGGCCGCCGCGATGGCGCGCGGTTGGTCGCGCGGTGCGACGCCGCCGCGCATGAGCTTCTGCGATCTGGACGTCGATCGGGCCCGCCATCTCGCGTCCGAGGTGGACGGCGCCGCGGTGGAATCGCTGACCGAGCTCCGCGAGGAGGCCGATGTCCTCGTGCTGGCGGTCAAGCCGGCCGCGCTCGACGACGTAGCCGCACAGCTCGAGCGCCAGGCTCCCGCGCTGCTCTCGGTGTTGGCCGCGACCCCCGTGAGTGCGCTCCAAGAGGCCTTCCCGGGCGTGCCCGCGATGCGCGTGATGCCCAACCAGCCGGCCGAGGTGGGTCGCGGGGTGCTCTGTTACGTGCCACCCATAGAGATGCCCGACGAGATCTCAAACGAGTTGATCGCCCTCCTGGGTGCGCTCGGTACGGCCGTCGCGGTTCCCGAGGACCGGATCGACGCCGCAATGGCCGTGATGTCCTGCGCACCGGCATACGTCGCGGTGTTCGCGAAGGCGCTTGCCGACGCCGGGGCGCGAGAGGGCCTGGAGCCTGCACTGGCGCTGGAGCTGGTCGCCGGAACCCTCGAGGGCACGGCTGAGATGCTGCGCGAGCGTGACCCGGACTCGATCCAGCGTGCCGTGGCGCCGCCAGGCGGGGCGACCGAGGCGGGACTAGACGCGCTGGCCGAAGGTGGCTTCGGCGAGGCCATCGATGCGGCGGTCCGAGCGTCGCTGGAGCGCTTCCGTTGAGTTTCCTCGTGGCACTCACCCGCGAGGACATCGCCCAATACGTCGACTCACTGTTCCTCGTCTACATGATCCTGATCTTCGCCCGGATCGTGCTCTCCTGGGTTCAGCAGTTTCGTCCGCTCCCCTACAACCTGATGCTGCGAACCGTGATCGGGTTCATCGAGGAGGTCGTGGATCCGTACCTGAACCTCTTCCGCCGGTTCATCCCGCCGATCGGGGGTGGCGGAATGGCGCTCGACCTCAGCCCGATCCTGGCGATCATCGTGCTGTTGATCGCCCAGAGCGTCAGCGTCGATCTGATCGCGGGGTGATCTCACTACGCAACCCCGGGTGGACGGCCATGCTGGCCGTTGGCGCGATCGTCGTCGCGGTGGATCAGATGACCAAAACCCTGGCCGAGAACGGAATCGACCGGGGCGATCGCGTGGAGGTGCTGCCGTTCGTCGATTTCGTCCACGTGCTGAACAAGGGGGTCGCGTTCGGGTTCCTCGGCTCAGGCGGGCAGGGGGTTGTGCTCGCCGTCACGATCGCAGCGCTGATCCTGGTCCTCGGATGGTTCACCACGCACCCCGACCGCAAGGGAGGCTGGCTGGCGGTCGGCCTGCTCGCGGGCGGGGCGATCGGGAACCTGATCGACAGGCTCACCGGCGAGGGCGTAACCGACTTCATCGATCTGCCACTGTGGCCATCGTTCAACGTCGCCGACATCGCGATCACGCTCGGAGCGGTCCTGCTGGTACTGGCCGCTTTCAGCCCGCGTCCCGCCGATGAGTCCTGAACCGAAGCTCGCGCACGTCGACGAGTGGCTCGCTGTGGTCGACAAGCCAGCCGGCCTCGTGGTTCACCCCGCGCCGGGCACTCACGACCCGACCTTGGTCGACCTGCTCGGGGACCTGCTGGGAGGAGGCGACGACGAGACCCGGCCCGGGATCGTGCATCGCCTCGATCGAGATACCTCGGGCCTGATGCTCGTTGCCCGAACCGACGAGGCGCACCGCGCGCTGTCAAAGGCGATTGCCGCGCGGGAGGTCGAGCGCACCTATACGGCCCTGGTCAGCGGCAGGCCGCGTTCGCGCGCCGGCACGATCGACGCGCCGCTCGGCCGGGACTTCCGCTCGCCCGAGCGCCGCGCCGTGGGCGGCCGCGGCTCACGCGACGCGGTGACCCACTTCGAGGTGGTCGAGACCCTCGGTAGATGGTCGCTGGTAAGCGTGCGCCTGGAGACCGGACGCACGCATCAAATCCGTGCTCACTTCTCGGCAATCGGCCACCCCCTCGCAGCCGATGGGCGCTACGGCGGCAAGCGCGGCCTGGGCCTTGAGCGCCAGTTCCTGCACAGCTCGCGGATCGCGCTCGAGCACCCGGGTACTGGGAGGCGGCTGGAACTGGCATCGCCGCTACCACCCGACCTCGCTGCCGCGCTCGATTCGGCGCGCGAGCCGTGAGCCGAGCCTTCTACACTCAGGCGCGTCCAGTACCCAACCCCGTGAGATCCACGCGGAGGGGCCCTGCCCGGAAAGCGACGCAGTCAAGCGCCGGCACTCCGGGTCCCCAATGCGCCCGCGGGCACCAATCCGAGTAACCCAGAAGGGAACAATCGAATGTCAGACCCCTCCGTCAAGGAGCTGCTTCAAGCCGGGCTTCACTTCGGCCACCAGACCCAGCGCTGGAACCCCCGTATGCGGCCGTTTATCCACGGCGAGCACGACGGGATCCACATCATCGACCTACTCCAGACCGAGCACCTGCTCGCCGAGGCCACACGCTTCGCCGCGGAGGTCGCCGGGCGCGGCGGGAGTGTGCTGTTCGTCGGGACGAAAAAGCAAGCGCGCGATTCCGTCAAGGAATGGGCCGACCGCAGCGGCATGCCGTACGTCAATCAGCGTTGGCTGGGCGGCCTGCTCACGAACTTCGGGACGATGTCGAAGCGGATCGAGAAGCTCCACGAGCTTCGCGAGCTCGCCGACAACGGCCAGCTCGCGCTGCTACCGACGAAGGAGCGGATGAAGCGCGAGGCCGAGCTCACGAAGCTCGAGTACAACCTCGGCGGGGTCCGCGACATGAAGAAGCTCCCCGACGTGGTGGTGGTGCTGGATCTCAAGACCGAGGCGATCGCGGTGGCCGAGGCGAAGCGCCTACGCCTGCCGATCATCGGCCTGGTCGATACCAACGTCGACCCCGTGCCGGTGGACTTCCCGGTGCCCGGCAACGACGACGCGATCCGCTCATGCTCGCTCGTGGTCTCCACGATCGGCGAGGCGATCGAGGCCGCCGCCGGATCCTGGCGCGAGGCTGAGGCCAAGCGGCGTGCCGAAGAGGAGGAGCGCCGCCGCGTGGAGGAGGAGGCGAAGGCCAAGCGTGACGCCGAGGAGAAGGCCCGTCGCGAGGCTGAGGCCGCCGCGAAGGCTGAGGCCGATGCTGCAGCGGCAGCGGCCCAGCAGGCCGCCGTTGCACAGGGTCAGGCGCCTGTCAGGCCGCCCGCTCCCTCACAGCCGGCAGCACCGGAGGGCGGCGGCTCGTGAGCGTCTCAGCAGCCGACGTCAAGGCCCTGCGCGAGCAGACCGGCGCGGGCATCGTCGACTGCCGCAACGCGCTGGCCGAGTCCGACGGCGACCTGCAGAAGGCGATCGAGTACCTCCGCGTGAAGGGCCAGGCATCCGCCGCCAAGCGCAGCGGCCGCTCGACCAGCGAAGGCATCGTCACCTCCTACCTGCACGCGACCGGCAAGGTCGGAGTGCTCGTCGAGGTTCAGTGCGAAACGGATTTCGTCGCGCGCAACGAGGACTTCCAGGAGTTCGCTCGCGAGGTTGCCATTCACATAGCCGGCACGCCGTCGCCGCCGATGGTCGTCTCGGCGGAGGAGATTGACGAGGACGCCCGCGAGGCGGAGCGCAAGGTCTTCGCCGCAAAGGCCGTCGAGGAGGGCAAGCCCGACAACATCGTCGAGAAGATCGTTGAGGGCCAGCTCGCCAAATGGGCCAAGGACGTCGCCCTGCTCGAACAGGAGCACGTGCGAGGAGACCGCTACGACGGCAAGACCATCGAAGAGATTCGCGCCGAGGTGGCTGCCGCGATGGGTGAGAACGTCCGCATCGCCCGCTTTTCGCGCTTCCAGGTTGGCTCGGAGTAGCAGCGACTAGGGTTGCGAGCCGCATGGCCGACCCCGCCTTCTCACGCGTATTGCTAAAGCTCTCGGGCGAGTCCCTGATGGGCAAGCTCGAGTACGGGACAGATGCCGAGCGGGTCGATGCGATCGCTGGCCAGATTCGCGAAGTAACCCAGCACGGGGTGGAGGTCGCGGTCGTCATCGGCGCCGGAAATATCTACCGCGGACTCGCCGGGGCCGCGGCCGGGATGGATCGGGCAACCGCCGACTACATGGGAATGCTCGCGACGGTTCTGAACGCCCTGACGCTGCAGGACGCGCTCGAGCGGATCGGCTCCTACACGCGTGTGCTCTCGGCAATCCAGGTAACCGAGGTCGCCGAGCCCTATATCCGCCGGCGTGCGATGCGCCATCTCGAGAAGGGGCGGGTGGTGATTTTCGCTGCGGGCACTGGCAACCCGTTCTTCACCACCGATACCGCCGCCGCACTGCGCGCACTGGAGATCCACGCCGAAGTGATCCTGATGGCCAAGCACGGCGTGGAGGGCGTCTACGACGCCGATCCATCCGAGGTCCCCGACGCAAAGTTCATCGCCGAGCTAACCCATCGCGAGGCGATCGAACGCGACCTGCGAGTGATGGATTCGACGGCGCTCTCACTTTGCATGGACAACAAGCTGCCAATCCACGTCTTCAACATGGCCGACGAGCGCAACATCTTCCGAGTCGTATCCGGCGAGCGCATCGGCACCATCGTCGGTAGCGGCAGCTAGTCCCGTGGGTCAATAGGATCGCGTCGTGGCTGACGAAGAGTTGATGGACGCACTCCTCGATGACGCCGAGGATCGGATGAAGAAGTCGGTGGACTCCTTTCGTACCGAGCTCGCGACGGTTCGTACCGGGCGAGCGTCCCCGCACCTGTTGGACCGCATTTCGGTCGACTATTACGGCGCCGTCACGCCGCTGAAGCAGCTTGCCAACGTAGCGGCTTCGGATGCCCGCCTGCTCACGATCACGCCCTTCGACAAGAACTCGATTGGCCTGATCGAGAAGGCGATCCAGGAATCGGACCTGGGCCTGACTCCGAACAATGACGGCAACGTGGTGCGCCTCCAGATTCCTGATCTCACCGAGGACCGGCGCCGCGACCTCGTCAAGGTCGTCCACGGGGTTGCCGAGGAGGGCAAGGTTTCGATTCGCAACATCCGCCGCGACGTGATGCAGGACCTTCGGGATATGAAGAAGGACGGCGACGTCGGGGAGGACGACGAGCGCCGGGCCGAGTCCGAGCTCCAGCGCCTTACCGACGAGTCGACCAAGGACATTGACTCGACGCTCAAGGCGAAGGAAGAAGAAATCCTCGAGGTGTGAGCGCGCGCCCGCGCTTCGTCGCGATCATCACCGACGGAAACGGGCGCTGGGCGGAGCAACGTCGCCTCCCGGCGATCGAGGGCCACCGCGCGGGGGCCGACGTCGTCAAGGAGCGGCTGCGCGACGCCGCGGAGTTGGGAATCGAAGAGCTGACCGTCTTCTCGTTCTCGACCGAGAACTGGTCGCGCTCGGACGACGAGGTCCAAGGGCTGATGAAGATGTTCGGCGAGCGAATCGAAAGTGAGACCCCCGAACTCGACGACGAGGGCGTGCGAATGCGGTTCATCGGTCGGCGTCAAGGTGTGGAGTCCAGCCTGGTTGACAGGATGGAGTGGGCCGAGGCCACGACCGCGCAGAACACGATGATCACCCTGTACGTCGCCTTCAATTACGGAGGACGGGCGGAACTGGTGGACGCAGCTCGGTCGTTCGGAGGCCGAACGGAAGAGGACTTCAGGGCGCACCTCTACGCGCCCGAGATGAACGATCCGGATCTGTTGATCCGCACCTCCGGGGAGCAGCGGATCTCCAACTATCTGCTCTGGCAATGCGCCTATTCGGAGTTCGTGTTCCGCGACGAGCTCTGGCCCGACTTCACCCGTGAGGCTTTCGAGGACTCCCTGGCCGAGTTCGAACGACGCCAGCGCCGGTTCGGAGCGCGGGCGTGAGCGAGCGCACGGCCGCGCCGCCACCGAGACCGCGGCAGCGCTCCGAAACGCTCAACCGCGTTCTCTGGGCGATTCCCTGGGGCCTGTTCGCGATCGCGATCATCGTTGTCGGCGGCGGGCTGTTCGCCGCGGCCATCGCGATGCTCGCCGCGATCTGCATCGCGGAACTGTTCACGATGGTCGCGCGCGCGCAGCCCTTCGCCCTGACATCGATGGTCGTCTCGGGCGCGCTGATCGCAAGTGCTTATCTGTGGGGTCACTATGCGATGGTCATCGCCCTGGTCCTGAGCGTCCCGGTCGTATTCATCGCCGCGGCGGTACGCGGCACCGTTCGCGGGGCAACTGGTTCAGTTGCGATCTCGATCCTCGGCATCGTTTGGATCGGGCTGCCCTTTGCACACGCCGTCCTCCTTCGTGAATTGCCCGATCACGGGGCTGCGCTTCTCTTCGACGTCCTGATCGCGACGATCGTCTCCGACACCGCCGCCTACGCGGGGGGGCGGGCGTTCGGGAGGCGCAAGCTCGCAGGCGAGATTTCGCCGAACAAGACCCTCGAGGGCCTGGCTTTCGGCATCGTTGGCGGCACGGTGGGCTTCTGGTTCGCTGGCCTCTACCAGGACTGGCTACCCGGGGCGGAAGCTCTTGTGATGGGCGCGGCCGTCGCACTGGTCGCGCCGGTCGGAGACCTCTTCGAGTCGATGATCAAGCGTGACATGGGCGTGAAGGACTCAGGCAACGCGGTCGGCCCCCACGGTGGCCTGCTCGATCGCCTCGATGCGGTCATCTTCACGATGGTCGCCGGCTTTTACCTGGCAGTTCTGTTCGTCTACTGAGGCGAACGTCGTTTCTTACCCCCTATAGGGCCCAAGGAATGACGTTCGCGCAACGGAGGCGCCTTGAGGGTCGCCTGCAGGTCTCTGGCTACCCTCCGCGAGGTGAAGAAGGTCCTCGTATTGGGCTCCACCGGCTCGATCGGGGAGCAGGCGCTCGACGTCGTTCAACGCGCCCCGGAGGAGCTCGAACTGGTCGGGATCTCGGCCCATTCGAACTGGCAGCGTGCCTGCGAACAGACCCGCGACCTCAAGGTTCCCAAAGTCGCGATCTCCGACCCGCGAGCGGCCGCACGATGCTCCGAGCAGCTCGACGACGTACTGGTGGGCGAGGAGGGTGTGCGAGAGCTGGTCGCAACGTCTGGTGCTGACCTCGTTCTGAACGCGATCACGGGCTCGGCTGGACTCGGGCCCACCATCGTCGCGCTCACCGAGGGTATGGACCTCGCACTCGCCAACAAGGAATCGCTGGTGGTCGGCGGCGAGCTCGTCACCGCGCTGGCCGAGGCGACGGGAGCCGCGATCATCCCGGTCGATTCCGAGCACTCGGCGCTGTTCCAGCTGATCCGCGCTGAGCCGACGCGCGGCACCGTCGACCGGCTCGTCCTGACCGCTTCGGGTGGCCCGTTCCGCGAACGGGCCGACCTATCCGGTGTCACCATCGACGAGGCGCTGGCGCACCCGACCTGGGATATGGGCGGGCGGATCACGATCGACTCGGCGACGCTCTTCAACAAGGGCCTGGAGCTGATCGAGGCGCACCACCTCTTCGGCTTCGCCTATTCGGACATCGACGTCGTGGTGCACCCGCAGTCGATCGTTCACTCGCTGATCCATTTGAACGACGGAGCTTCCCTGGCACATCTCGGGGCGCCGGACATGCGCGTTCCAATTTCCTACGCAATGCACTACCCCGACCGCGCCGACACGTCGCTGGAACCGCTTGATCTGGCGAGCGTGGGGCGCCTGGACTTTGAAGCACCGGATCCCGGCCGCTTCCCCTGCCTGCGCCTCGCGCGTGAGGCGGGCGAAGCGGGCGGCACGGCGCCCTGTGTGCTGAATGCCGCTGACGAGGTGGCGGTTGCCGCCTTCCTTGACGGGCGGATTCCGTTCACGGCGATCGGCGAGATCGTCGCGCGCACACTCGAGGAGATGCCGGCCCAGCAGCCGACCCACTTCCAGGATCTGTACGACGTTGACGTTGAGGCCCGGGTGCGGGCGCGACGCCTCGTCGACCCCGCAGCCGTCTAGCGCGAGCCGGGCAGCGCCCGGCTACCTGCGCTTGAGGGTGATCTTGCCGAGATCGACCACCTGGGCACGCGCTGCTCGGTTCGCCGAGTCGAACGTGTCTTACTCCGCTTGGAAGCACGCCACGCTGAGAGTCACCGTCGGGCGCTTGAACTTGCGCAACGACGGTGCCGAGGTCTTGCGGGGCGGCGCCGACCCCGCCCTACACTCGGTGGGTGAGCTGGGTCCTCGCCTTCGCGGGCTTTGCTGCCCTGATCGTTCTGCACGAAGCAGGCCATTTCGTCGCGGCCAAGGCCGTGGGCATGAAGGTGGAGAAGTTCTACCTGTTCTTCCCGCCGAAGCTCTTCGCCCGCAAGCGCGGGGAGACCGAGTATGGGATTGGCTGGATCCCCCTCGGCGGTTTCGTGAAGATCAGCGGGATGAACCCCGACGAAGAGATGGCGCCCGAAGAGGCCCATCGCGGCTACTACGCGCAGCCGGCCTGGAAGCGAATCTTCGTCATTGCCGCGGGGCCATTCGTGAATCTTGTGATCGCGTTCGTGATCCTCTTCTTCGTCGCGCTCTCGCTCGACGAGCCGTCTGGCAGGGTCGACGAGGTAAGCCCCAACACACCGGCCGCCGAGGTGCTCCGACCCGGTGACGAGATCGTCGCCGTCGACGGCGTTCGCGGCGACTTCTTCACGCTCCGCGACCAGATCGGCACCCACCAGTGTGAACCCGAGCCCATCGACGGCTGCGAGGCGACCACGCCGGCCGTCCTCTCGATCAGTCGCGACGGCCGCGAGATCACCGAAAAGATCGCCCCCATCTACGACGGTGAGCTCGAGCGCCAGGTGGTCGGCTTCGTGCCCGGCACGCAACCGGCCGGCCTCTCCGTGCCGGAGGCCGCCGGCCGCTCCGGCGAGTTCATGTGGCGCGTCACGGAGGGAACCGTCGGCGTGATCGTGCGCATCTTCGACCCGGAGCAGCGCGAGCAGATCTCCAGCGTGGTGGGCTCCTACGAGGTCACGCGCCAGGCGATCGAGTTCGACGCGACGCGCGCCTTCACCCTGCTCGCCGTGATCTCGTTATCGCTCGCGATCATCAACATGTTTCCGTTTCTGCCGCTGGACGGTGGCCACATCTTCTGGAGCGTCGTCGAGAAGGTCCGCGGCAGGCCCGTTCCCTTCCGGATCATGGAACGCGCGGGGGTGCTCGGGTTCGTGCTGGTCTTGATGCTCTTCGCCGTCGGGCTGTCGAACGACATCGGTCGGTTGACGGGCGAAGGTTTTGGGGTCGACTAGCGCGGTTTCGCGGTAGGTTTTCCCTGCTGACGCCCGTCAGCGGGAGCTAGGAGCAGGAGGAGAGCAGTTCATGGAGGTCACCAGCGCCGAGCGTTATGCGAGCGGAGGACCAAGCAAGGGCCTTTATGCCAACAACCTCGCGCTCGCCTTCGAGCAGACCGTCGACCGGATCCCGGATGACCCGGCGATCATCGATCCGACGCGCTCGAAGGAACTCACCTGGTCGGAGGTGCGGGCGATGGCGTATCGCGTCGCCGGCGGCCTGAAGGAACTCGGCGTCGGCAAGGGCGACACCGTCGCCATCATGCTGAACAACCGCTGGGAGTTCATCCCGATCGACCTGGGCGCGGTATATCTCGGCGCGGTCCCGTTCTCGATCTACCAAACCTCCTCTCCGGAACAGATCGAATACGTCTGTGAGGACGCGGGCGCTCGCGTGGCCGTGGTCGAGACCGCCTTCCTCGAGGTCTTCAACAAGGCCAAGGAGACCCTGCCCCTGCTCGAGCACGTAATCGTGCTGGACGGGGACGGCGGCACGCTTACCCTGGCCGAACTCGAAGCCTCGGGCGAGGGCTTCGACGCGCGTCCCCACGCTGATGCGGTTGAGCCCGACGACTCGCTCACCCTGATCTACACCTCCGGAACGACCGGCCCGCCGAAGGGCGTCCAGCTCTCCCATCGCAACCTGATGACGCTCACGGCCGGGGTCGAGGACATCATCGATTTCCCAGACCGCGGCGCGAAGATCATCTCGTGGCTACCAGCGGCGCACATCGCCGAGCGGGGAGCGCACTATTACCTGCCCGTGGTCCGTGGCTGTTCGGCGACAATCTGCGCCGACCCGCGCAAGATCATCGAGATCCTGCCCGAGGTACGCCCAACCTGGTTCTTCGCCGTTCCGCGGATCTGGGAGAAGCTGAAGTCCGGGCTCGAGGCGAAGATGGCGGCGATCCCAGGCGAGGATGGGAAGAAGGCGCGTGCCGGGCTTGAAGCCGCGCTCAAGAAGGTGCAGCTCGAGCAAGCGGGCCAGGACGTCCCCGACGAACTTGCGGCGGCAGTCGCCGCTGCAGACGAAGGCATGTTCCAACACCTGCGCAAGGCGCTCGGCCTCGACGAGGCCCTCGCCGTGAACGTCGGCGCTGCACCCACCCCGGTCGAGGTGCTCGAGTTCTTCCATGCCATCGGGATTCCCGTCGGCGAGCTGTGGGGAATGTCCGAGACCTGTGGCGCTGCGACCGTGAACCCGCCCAACAAGGTCAAGCTCGGCACCGTCGGCCCGCCCGTTGCCGGTACCGACATCCGCCTGCTAGAGGACGGTGAGGTCCAGGTGAGGGGCGATCTGATCATGCTCGGCTACCGCAATAAGCCGGACAAGACGGCCGAGACGATCGACGATGAGGGGTGGCTCTCGACCGGCGACATCGGCGAGATCGACGGGGACGGTTACCTCAAGATCGTCGATCGCAAGAAGGAGCTGATCATCAACGCGGCCGGCAAGAACATGTCGCCCGCCAACATCGAGTCGAAGCTGAAGGCGGCCAGCCCGCTGATCGGCCAGGTCGCCGCGATCGGCGACGCGCGCCCTTACAACACCGCGCTGATCGTGCTCGACTCCGACTTCGCGCCCACGTGGGCCGAGCAGAACGGGGTTGACGATGCCTCGCCGGCAGCGTTGGCGGCGAACGAAAAGCTAATCGCGGCGATCCAGGAAGGCGTCGATACGGCGAACGCAAAGATGGCTCGCGTGGAGCAGATCAAGAAGTTCAGGGTGCTGCCAACCGAGTGGATGCCGGGCGGCGACGAGCTGACCCCGACGATGAAGCTGAAGCGCAAGCCGATCGCCGAGAAGTACGGCGACGAGATCGAGGATCTATACGCGCGTTGACCGGCGATGCCCACGGTGCGGTATGCATCCCAGCCGACGGCTCGGGGCCGGACCGTGGAGTCACGCTTCTCCATTGACCTGAACCAGGCCAGAGAACGCCCAACATCGCAAACCTGAGAAAGATCGCGCGCGGGATGCCGCGTCCTGTTCGTGAAGCCCTGCGCACGGCGCGACGGCGTTATCGCAGCGTGCGCTACCGGCTGCGCGAGCGGGTCAGCCCAACCGCGCTCTCGGTCGGCCAGGTCGCAGCCGCGCTGGGCGAGACGGGCCTGAGGAATGGAGACACCTGCTTCATCCAGGCCGCCATGAGCGCGTTTGGATCCTTCGAGGACGGCGCAGATACGGTCGTGGATGCGCTGACCGAGGTCGTGGGGGAGAGCGGCACGATTGCGATGCCCGCGTACTCGCTGACCGGCCCGGCAATCGAGCACCTGGCTGCCGATCCGCTCTTCGACGTGCTTGAAACGCCGTCGCGGATGGGCGCGATCTCCGAGGCGTTCCGGCTCAGCGCGGGAACTATCCGCAGCGTGCATCCGACCCATTCGACCTGCGTGCGGGGCCCCGGCGCCGAGGCAGTCGTGGAGGGCCACGAGAGTGCCGAAACGCCGTTCGGCGTGGGGACGCCGTTCCCCAGGATCGTCGAGCGTGACGCGCTCCAGGTCTTCTTCGGCTGCGGGACGGGCGTGATCACGATGTACCACTCGTTCGAGTGTTTGCGCAAGCCCCCATTCCCGCTCGACGTGTTCGCCGACCAGATCTTTTACGCCCGCTGCCGCGATCGCGAGGGGCAGGATCTGAGCGTCCGCACCCTCGTCCACAACCCCGCGCTTCACCCCGGCAGGATCGACTCGAATCTACGCCTGCAGAAGGTCTACCGCGACGCGATCCTGGAGGCCGGTGGCGTTGCCGTCGCGCTCGGTCACGGCGAGATCATCGCGATCCGCCTGCGAGCGTTGTTCGAGGTGTTCGAGCGACTGGTCGGAGCGGGCACAACGATCTACGACGCGCCCGTGCCGGCCAGGCTTCCGTCACTGCCTCCGCAGGAGCGCGTACGTGACTGAGCTGCTGGCCGAGCGAACGCGGGAGCTGACGGCGTTCGCGCTCGAGAAGCTGCCGTCGATGCGCCTCACCGATGGGGCGTTCTGCTGGGAGGTGGCCGCGCCGGGCCTCCATCCGAGCGGACGGTCGCTCCGCTACACGCTGATGTGCCTTCTGGGGCTCCAGCGAGCCCGCGACGCCGGGTTTGACGTTCCGATCGACCCTGGCGAACTGCGCGGGCTGGTACTGGACGAGATCGACTCGGCCGAAATGGGTGTTGGCGAGATGGGGCTCCTGCTCTGGGCCGATTCCCGGATGGGGTCAGCGGCTCTTGACGCGATCGCCTACCGCCTCCACGCCCACGACGACATCAGGGCACTTGAGGGACTGGAGCTGAGCTGGGTCGTGATCGGCGCGGCGCAGGCGGGCGCCACCGACCTGTTCGAGCGCGCCCTGGCCGAACAGCTACGGCGTGCCGAGACACCCAGCGGCCTGTTCAGGCACCTATCCAGTGGCCGCCGTGCGCGCTTTCCGAACTTCGCAACCCAGATCTACGGCGTGCTCGCCTGCACATATGCCGCGCGCGCGGGGCGCGACGATGCCCTCGCCGCCGGCACGCGCGCAGCCGAGGTGCTGCTCGGCCTACAGAGGGAGGACGGCGGCTGGCCATGGATCTTCGACAATCTGCGAGGAAGGGTGGTGGAGCCATACGAGGTCTATTCGGTCCACCAGGATGCGATGGCGCCGATGGCCTTGCGAGAGTTGAGCGAGGTCGGCGGCGATCCGCGCTTTGGCAAAGCGGCGGAGGCCGGTGTGGAGTGGATCTTTGGCGCGAACGAGCTGGGACGCCCGCTGCTCGACCGCCGGGTTGGGATCCTTTACCGCTCGATCCGCCGTCGGCGACCGCTCGATCGCGGGCTCCTGTACGCGAACACGGCGTTGTCGAGCGCCGGCGTTCGGACTTCCTCTCAGCACGCGTCCACCCCTGGGCTGGGGATCAACCGCACCGACCGCCCGTACCACCTCGGCTGGGTGCTCGAGGCGTGGTGCAGTCGGTGAAACGTATATATCTGTCTGGATATACTGGGACTATGAACATCGCCGGAGAGTTGCGAACCGCCCGCACTCGCGCCGGACTCAGCCAGGTCGAGTTGGCGCAACGGACCGAAACGTCCCAGGCCACCGTTTCGGCCTATGAGCGTGGTCGCAAGGAGCCGTCGGTAGCAACCCTGGAGCGCCTGCTCGCCGCTCTCGGCTCCCGTCTGGCGGTCATGCCGGCGCCGGCGATCACGGTGCCGTCGCGAGCCCGGCACGCTCGAACGGCTGCGCTCCTTCTGGATGTGCTCGCGCTCGCCGCCGAACTCCCGACACGACACGAGCCCGAACTGCGGTACCCCAAGCTGGGGGGGTGTGATCGATGAGCGCAACGCTTCCCGTCAAGCTTCTCGAGATCCATCGAAGCCTGGGCCGGTCCGACATCCCGCACGCTTTCGGAGGCGCGATCGCCCTCGCCTACTGGACGTTGGACCCACGGGGAACAAGTGACATTGACGTCAACGTCTTTGTCGCCGCGGCTTCGTGTGAGTCCGCCCTGGCAGCACTACCGGGAGACGTGGCGCAACCGGAGGGAACGGTCGAGCGGATCAAGCGCGATGGTCAGAGCCGGCTGTGGTGGGATCTGACCCCGGTGGACCTGTTCTTCGACTACCACCCGCTGCACGCGACCGCCAGCCGCAACTCCCGCATGGTCCCGTTTGCGAATGCGGAGATTCCGATCCTGGGCCCGGTCGAGTTGACCGTCTTCAAGACGATGTTCGACCGCACCAGGGACTGGGCCGATATCGAGGCGATGATCGCCGCCGACTCAGTCGATTTGGATGCCGTCCGGGCCGCCCTTCGCGAGCTGGTCGACGGCGCCGACCACCGAATCGCGCGTCTGGACGAGGCTACCGCGAGAGCTACCGCCGCTCTTTGACGATCCTCCAGCCCGCGCAGCACCCTAGTGGCCCGCTGTCACAATGTACGCATGGCTTCAAAGCGCCAGGTGAATGTCGGCGGCGTGCTGATCGGGGGCGGCGCCCCCGTCGCTGTGCAGACCATGACCAAGACGGAGACGGCGAATCTCGAGGCGACCATGGACCAGATCGGCAAGGTCGCCGAGGCCGGAGCCGACCTCGTGCGCGTCGCCGTGCCACGCGAACGGGATGCCGACGCGCTGCGCACGATCGTCGAGCGCTCGCCGATCCCCGTGATCGCCGATATCCATTTCAATCACACCCTCGCGCTGAAGGCGATCGACGCCGGCGCCCACTGCATTCGCCTCAACCCGGGCAACATCGGCGGCCGCGAGAAGGTCGCGGAGGTTGCAGAGAAGGCGACCGTCGCCGGCACCCCGATGCGAATCGGGGTCAACTCCGGCTCACTGCCCAAGCACCTGCACGAACTCGAGCGGGATGCGCCCGTCGAGGCGCTCGTCGCCGCCGCCGTCGAGTTCGTCGAATTGATGGAATCGCTTCGGTACGAGGACTTCAAGGTCTCGATCAAGTCCACGAACGTTCCGAACACGATCGCGGCCAACCGCCTGCTGGCCGAGAAGATCGACTATCCGCTGCACCTCGGTATCACCGAGGCGGGGACCAAGTGGTCCGGCTCGCTCAAGTCCGCGGTCGGACTCGGCACCCTGCTAGCAGACGGTGTGGGCGACACCATCCGCATCTCGCTCTCGACCTTCCATGCCGAAGAAGAGGTCAAGGTTGCCTGGGAGATCCTTAAAGCGCTGAAGCTGCGCGAACGTGGGCCCGAGCTGATCGCATGCCCTACGTGTGGGCGCCTGCAGTTCGACATGGACACCGTTGTCTCTGAGATCGAAGAGCGCCTCGAGGGCTACGAGGATCCGATCGAGGTCGCCGTACTCGGCTGCGCCGTCAACGGCATCGGAGAGGCATCCCACGCCGACTTCGGCATCACCGGCGCGAAGAACGAAGGACTCATCTTCGCCCACGGCAAACCGCTACGAAAGGTCAAGCAGGAGGAACTCGTTGACACGCTCTTCGCCGAGATCGACAAGTCGGTTGAACGCGGGGGGGAGGTGGTCTCGGATGCCACTGAGGTGGCCGAGGGCGCCGAGTGGCTGCGCCGTATCGAGGAGGAGAACGCGGACGACCTCACTCCAGAGCGCATCGCCGCGATGGAGGCCGAGGCGGCCAAGATCGCCGAGGACATCACGGCGCCCAGCAAGCGCCTGACCGAAGCGGACTCGCCCACGGCGAGCCGCCGGTTCACACGGACCTAGGGCGCTAGGCGAGCGGCGCTTCGAGCGTCGTCCAGCTATCCACCTCGGGCAGGCCGAACTCGTGAACCTTGGCGACTTCGCCGACGCGCGAATACCCGAAGTGACGCTCGTACCAGGCGATCGTTTCGGGCCGGTCGGCGTTCGTGATTACACGGTTGGCCCCGGCGTCTCGCATCAGCTCCATCCGCAACTCCTGCAGGGCGCGACCGATCCCGCGCGAGCGCTCCTCGGGGTATACCGCGAGAAGGGTCGTCTTGCCCACGATGCCGTCTGCCGCCCGCATGATTCGATAGCCGCAAACGCCCACAACGCGCTCCTTACGCTCGGCCACGAACCATTTGCCCACGTCGAAGTCGTCCATCTCGGGAGAGGGAATCTTGTGCATATTCGCCGTCTCGAGGATTGCCAGCATGCCCTCACGATCATCGGGCAGACGGGCGGGGCGAATCGTGTAGCCGAGGGTGTCGTTGGCCCGGGGCAGGCCCAGGAGCTCCCGCGCCTCGGCCGCCGATGCGACGCGGCGACCCGCAGAATCGACCACGGCCACGGCACGGTTGACCAGCGCCGAGTTGGTCGTCGTCTCAGCGTCGGAGTGGTTCAGCCTGGCCGAATCCTCGAGCCCGGTTCGGATGTGGCCGCCCGCAAAGGCGGCAAGGCCGCTCGCCTTACGTTGAAAGGCCCCGATCCCGGCAGCCGACCACACCGTGCCCGCCGGCAACGCCGCAACAAGATGAGCCAGCTCGACCAGCGTTGCCGGACTGGTGTGGTGGGATCCGAGCATCAGGTTGGCGTACAGGGGCGCCTCGACCAGGCCCTCGGCGAGGAGGCGACCAGCCTCGGCCGCCATCGCCGAGCTGAAGATCTCGAGTTCCGGCTTGATCTGGGCCGCTTGCATGGCCTCGGCCAGGCCGCGGACCGTGGCGGGCGCGTTAACGGACGGCCCGGTCGCGAAGTCGAGCGAGCCGAGCGTGAGGCTCGCCATATCCGGTCGCCGCTCGCCGGTCAGGGCAAGTACCGCTGCACGGCGCTCCAGCTCCGGGAACTCGCGTCCGCTGGTGCTGGCGCAGATGATCGCCTGCGGGCAGCGCTCGCGAATCGCCTCGATCAGCTCTCCATAGGGCTCCGGGCGCCAGTCCGGCGCGCCGTCCTTGTCTCGAATGTGCAGATGCAGCACGCTCGCGCCGAGCTGATGGCAAATCCAGGCGTCGCGAACGATGCGCTCGTGCGTGGTGGGCAGCGCCGGAATGTTCCGCGGCGATCCGACCATGCCGGTCAGTGCGGCGTTGATTACTACCGGGGCGTACGGGGTGAGTGGATGGGGTGACTGGAGCTCCATGAGTGAGCAAGCCTAGGGTGACCCGGCCTCCGCTTGCGCCAGCAGCTCACCCGGATCCGGCGGACGCAGAATCCGTTCGTAGCGATGCGTGAAATGGTCCAGCGCAGCGACCGCCGCGAGTCCACGTTGAATCCGCCGATCGGCCGTGAACTCCTGGGCGAGAGTGCCTGCCTCGAGCTGGGTTCGAACCGGCTCGCTCATCACCTGCCGCAGGACGCTGCGATCGGCGGCGCGCGCAAGAAAGGCGCCGACCTGAGGGGACCGGTCAACCCGTGCGGCAGGGCCGGGCGGGGCGGGGCGGGTCGCCGTGGTGGGCAGATCGACGGTGGGAGACTCGAACCGATCCCAAAGCGCCCGGTAGAAGGCGGAGTCGAGCTTTGCCGCCTGCGAGACCGACAGGAGTGGCCGTACAAGCCGGTCGAGAGTCGCGGGAGCCACAGCCCGAGCCAACCGGCCGATCGTCGCCGTCGTCGGCCGCCCGACGCCCCGCAAGGTTCGCGTTCGGTAGAACGCAAGAAGCAAGGGGGAGCCCGACTGCTCCATGCTCCGCGCCTCGCGGATGAAGTCCGCCCGCGCCAGGCGCACCATGGACTTGGCGTGGGCTGGTTGTAGAACGCGACCGGGGATCAACCCTCTCGGGCCCCGGCGCGCGAGAGCGCGCCATAGTGCACGCGGTACGTCGAAGCCGCCGGGCGGGTCCAGCATCTCGCGTGCGTAGAAACGGCCACCGGGGGCGCCGAAAGTATCCAGGGCCAGGCCGTCCAGAACCGGTAGATCCAAACGCTGGAGCGACGGGCGCAGCACGTGCACCCAGGGCGGGCTGAGATCACCGAAGTCGCATTCGACCAATCGCTCGTGGAATGCCCGCTCGTACGCCGCCGGCGAGACTCCGGGCAGTACCTCGTGCTCGGCCCCGGCGGCGCTTGCCGCAGCTGCCGCCAGTTCGACCTCCTGCTTGGCGTTGCGACCGTCTGTGACAGCTGTGATTGCACGCGCTGGCACTCCCGCGTCGTGCGCGGCTGCCAGCAACGCACGCGAGTCGTTGCCGCCGCTCAGCAAGATCGCCACACCGTCGCTGCCCAGGCTGCGGACCAGTTCCAGCAAAGACACGTAGAACTCCTCGACTGCCCGATGCACATCGTCGTCGGGAACAATGGCTGCCCATGGCCAAGGGTCGAAGGTGAGATCCGTTTGCCCTCGTCGCCGCTCGAGGCAGGCGTACGGGGCCAGCTGTCCGATCTGCGCGAAGCCGGTCCGGTGTCCACCGGGATGGCCCAGTACGAACAGCGACGACCATGCTCGCCAGTCGAGGTCGAGCTTCTCGCCGACCGACGAAGCGAGGCTGTCGGCAGTGGTGGCAAAGTAAATCGCCCGGCCGGATTCGATCCACATCACGGGTGCCAGACCTGAAACGCTCGAATGGAGCGAGCGCTTGCCGGGCGAAATGGCGAGGCCGCATGCATCGAGTTCACTCGCGGCGTCCCGCCATGAGCCGACACTCGAGGCCGGGTCCGGTGCCGCTGAGGGGTCTTCGCTCCAGCACAGACCGCTGCGCCCCCCGCGCTGCCAGCGGATGGGCTCACGGTCCAGCCACAGCGCTGAGGAGCGATCGCTGTGGACCTCGCGTAGCTCGACGTCGAAGGAGCAACGAATTCGCTCGAGCACGTCGGAGCGCCACTCGCCCAGCGCACCGCAGGCGACCGGAGTTCTCGCGGGGCCATTCAGCTTCATCGGCCGCGTAGCATGGCGGGGTGTCGGCCTAACCCACTCGCAGTAGTCTGGCCGCGCGATGACTCGCCTCTCCAACTACCTGCTGCCGACCCTGCGCGATGACCCAACCGACGCCGAGTCGATCTCCCATCGGCTGAGCCTACGAGCGGGTCTGGTGCGCCAGCTCGGCGCCGGTCTGTGGACCTGGTTGCCCGCGGGCTACCGTGTCGTCAAGAGAGTCGAGAGCATCATTCGCGAGGAGATCGACGCGCTCGGCGCCCAGGAGCTCTTGATGCCCGTCTTGCAGCCCGCCGAGCAGTGGAAGCAGACGGGGCGCTACGACATCGACGAGCTGCTGAAGCTCGACGACCGCAAGGGGAGCCCGCACGTGCTTGCGATGACGGGGGAGGAGGCGCTGACCCACCATGTCTCGCGCGAGGTTCGCTCCTATCGCGACCTGCCGCTGCTGCTCTACCAGGTGCAAACCAAGGAGCGCGACGAGCCGCGCCCGCGCGCCGGCGTCCTGCGCACTCGCGAGTTCACGATGAAGGACGCGTACTCCTTCGACCGTGACGCAGGAGGACTCGACTCCTCCTATGAGCTCTTCCGCGCGGCGTACGCGCGAATCTTCGACCGCTGCGAGCTGCGCTGGTACGAGGTCGAGTCCGACGTGGGGATGATGGGGGGGTCGGGTGCGCACGAATACATGGCCCCGTGCGCAGCCGGTGAGAACGAGGTCGCGCTGGCCCCCGGTTACGCCGCGAACGTCGAGGTTGCGGCCGCCGAGCCAAAGCCGGTGGAACTGCCGCCGGCGCTTGACGAACCTCGCGAGGTACCGACCCCCGCGATCACCACGGTCCGAGAGGTATCCGAGTCGCTCGGCGTTGTGGCGGGAGCTCTGCTGAAGGCGGTGCCGGTTGTGGTCGAGGATCGCGGCATGGTGATGGTGCTCCTAAGGGGGGACCACAGGCTGAACGAGATCAAGCTAGGCAACGCGCTCGGCGCACCGTTCAGGCAGGCGACGGCCGAGGAGATCGGCGCGGAGATCGGCCCCGCGGGCTTCATCGGCCCGGTCGGAGCGAAGGTCGACGTGATCAAGGATGCCGCGATCACCGGCGAGGGCTACGTCTGTGGTGCCAATGCACCGGACGTGCATCTAATCGGAGTCGCGCCCGGCCGCGACTTCGGGTTCACCGAATTCGACGTGCGTTCGGTCGAGGCGGGCGACACCGCGCCCGGAGGCGGGAAGATCGAGATCGAGGCCGCGATTGAGATCGGCAACATCTTCAAGCTCGGCACGCGCTACTCCGAGCCCCTTGGGGCAACCTACCTCGACGAGGGGGGCAAGGAGCAGACAATCGTGATGGGCAGCTACGGGATCGGTCCCGCACGCATCGTCGCCGCCTCCATCGAGCAGCGAGCCGACGAGCGCGGGATCGTGTGGCCGCCCTCACTCGCTCCCTGGGATCTCGAGCTCGTGAGCCTCGGGCGCAACGGCGACGAGACCGAGCTTGCCGCAGAACGCATCTACGGGCAGTTGACCGCGGCCGGCTTGAGCGTGCTTTTCGACGAACGGGACGCCGGCGCCGGCGAGAAGCTCACCGACGCGGAGCTGATCGGCTTGCCCCTGCGGCTGGTGGCGGGCAAGCGCGCCCTGGCAGCGGGCGAGGTCGAGGCCCAGGTGCGTGCGACAGGTGAGGATCATCGCGTGTCGCTCGACGAGGTTGTCGAGCGAGCTCGAGAGTTGACCGGGCGCCCCTGAAAATGGCGGCGGACGGTGCGCGCAGACGGCGCATCTCGAGGCGGCGCCTGGTCGGACTCGATCGTTCCGGCCCCTTACCCCAGCAAACTCGCGCAGGCGCTCCACTGCGCCCGTTCACGGTGCCAAACCTCGTCGGCTACCTGCGGCTGGCGGCGATCCCGGTGTTCCTCGTGCTCGCGTTCTCCTCGGACGACGGCAGGGTCGCGGGCGCCACGCTGCTCTACCTCTGGATCACTCTCGGCGACTTCCTCGACGGGTTCCTTGCTCGTGCGACCGGCCAGTACTCGCGCATGGGCGCCTTGCTCGATCCGGTGGTCGACCGCCTGAGCGCGCTGGCGGGCGTCGCGGTCAACTGGCATTTCGAGTTCCTCCCACGCTGGTCGCTTGCGCTGCTCGCGGTGCGCGAGGTCGTGACCCTGTACCTCGCCCGGGCCTCGCTGCGCCGCGGCATCGACCTGGAGATTTCCTGGATCGGCAGGCTCGCAACCTTGTTCACCTTCGGCGGGCTCTTCTGGTCGCTCGTGTTCGAGAGCTGGATCACCGTGGCGATGTTCCTGATCGGCGTTGCCCTCGGAATCCTCGCAACGACGCTCTACGCCCTCTCCGCCAGGCGTAGTTTGCGGGAGCGTTCACCCAAAGGGTCAAGCTCTACTTGACGTTGGCGCAGCAGACGTATAATCGCCTAAAGCCAACCCGCGCAGGGCCGCAAACGAGAGCGAGACAATGAGCTTCGAAGAAAGCATTCCGGACATCGGCTCGATGAGCGATCAGGATCTGAAGGACAAGATCGGCGAGCTGACCGACCAGGAACGCGACGTCTCGTACCGCCGTCGACTTCTGCACGGTCAGATCGACATCCTTCGCGCCGAGCTCGTCAACCGCCTCAAGGCCAAGCGCGAGGACGGCGAGCAGCTCCTCTCGGGGGCCGACGTCCAGCAGCTCACGGACATCCTGCTGGGCAAGGTTCCCACAGCGGACGACGGGGAGTAGCGCCTGATGGCGGTCCATTGCCCCGAGTGCGGGTTCGTCAATCCGGAGGGCGCCAACTACTGCCAGAAATGCGGCGCTTACCTGGGACGCCCGGAGGGGGCCGAGGAGCCCACGACGATGACCTACAAGGTCGACGAGACCGGTGAGTACCAGCCAATCGACCTCGAGGAGGAAGTGGACGAGGCAGGAGCCGCACTGGTGATCCGCTCGGGCGGGGGGCGGGCGGGAGAGAGCTTCCCGGTGACCGGCGACCGGATGAGCATCGGCCGCACGCCCGACGCCGCCGTCTTCCTCGACGACGTGACCGTGTCGCGCAACCACGCGCTGCTCGTTCGGCGCCAAGACGGCTTCTACATGGACGATCTCGGCTCGCTCAACGGCACCTACGTGAACCGCAGCCGCATCGAGTCACATCAGCTCGCCGACGGCGACGAGATCCAGATCGGCAAGTACAAACTGTCCTACCTGGAGAAGTGAGCGACGCGTGACGGACATGACGATGGTCGGGGGGCGCCGGGGCGGCGATGGGCAGGAGCCGGCGCAGCGGCGCGACTCGGTGCGCGAGGGCTCGCGGCCACGAAAAGCACTCACGATCGGCGCCGTCGCGAAGATCCTCAGCCAGGAGTTCGAGGACATCTCGATCTCGAAGATCCGCTACCTCGAGGACCAAAAGCTCCTGGCCCCGAGGCGCACGCCCGGCGGCTACCGCCTCTACAGCCAGGCCGACGTCGAGCGCCTGCGCGCGATCCTGCGCATGCAGCGCGACGAGTTTCTGCCACTGCGGGTGATCCGCCAGGAGCTTGCGACCGGCGCCATCGACCCGGAGGGGCGCCCCGCCGGCGAGGTGGGACAGAAGCGGCGCGCGGTAACCGTCGATGCCCAGATGCAGGCGCTCACGCATGACGAGCTGATCGAGACTGCGGGCGTAACCGGGGAGTTCCTGCGCGAGCTCGCCGAGTTCGGGATCGTCCAAGCCCGGCGCCGCGATGGACGCAATGTTTTTGACGAGACCGACGTGGAGATCGTGCGAGCCGCGGCGGAGTTGGCTCGCTATGGCGTCGGCGGGCGCAACCTGCGCGTCTTTCGCACCTCGGCAGATCGCGAGGCCGCGCTGCTCGAGCAGCTGGTCGGCGCGGCCCTACGCTCCCGCAGCCAGGCTCGTAGGCGGGAGGCAGTCGAGAGCCTGGAGAGCCTGGCGGCGGTCTGCGGACATCTCAAGCAGCTCCTGCTGGTGCGCGACCTGCGCCGCCTCAAGGGAGACGGCGACTAGGCGCACCCTGCGTCTCGATCCCGTGCCCCGGGTCACTCGCACACGAACGATCGCGGTACCGCCGGAGAGTGTCTGGCGAGTCGTCGGCGACCCGCATCACCTGCCGCGCTGGTGGCCGCGCACGATGCGGGTGGAGGACGTGACCGGCAAGGGCAAGAGCACGCGCTGGACCTCGGCGCTGCAGACGGACCGTGGCAACGTCGTGCGCGCCGACTTCCGCTGCATCGGCTCGACTGAGCCAAAGCGCTTTGCGTGGATCCAGGACATTGAGGGCACGCCGTTCGAGCGCATCCTGCGGGCGGCTGAGTGTGAGGTGCTGCTAGAACCCGCCGACTCGGGCTCTACCGAGGTCACGTTGATGAACGACGAGTCACTCAAAGGCCTCTCGAGGCTCGGCTCACGGATGATGCGGGGAGCCGCCAAGCGCCGCCTCGACGAAGCGCTGGACGGTCTCGAGCAGGCCCTGGTCGGCGACGCATGAGCGGAGTCGATCCCGGTCGGGACGAGATGAAGTGGTGGGGCTGGGGCGCCGAGGGTAAGCGCACCGCACTCGATGCCGATGCGCGCGCCCTGCTCCGCGGGGAACTGGGTGAAGCCGAGCCCACGACGCCGGTCGCGTTGACCGATGTGTCGCTGCCCGAAGCAGTCGGGCTGCCGAGCGCTGTGCGCTCGGTCGTGGGCGGGGATCGAATCGCCACCGACCACGAGCTTCGTGTGCGGCGCGCCGGTGGCAAGAGTTACCCCGACTTGCACAGGGCGCGTACGGGTGCGCTCGAGGATGCGCCCGACGCAGTGGTGCGGCCCGCCGACGGCGATCAGGTCGCCGCCACGCTCGCCGCCTGCTCCGAGCACGGCGTGGCGGTGGTTCCGTTTGGCGGCGGGACGAGCGTCGTCGGTGGGCTCGACGCCCTTCGTGGCGCTCATGACTTCGTGATCGCGCTGGATCTTGGCGACCTGCGCGGGTGTGAGGTGGATGAGCGTTCGCAGACCGCGTCACTCGGTCCAGGCCTGCGTGGCCCGGAGGCCGAGGCGGCACTCGGCTCCAGCGGCTACACACTCGGCCATTTCCCGCAGTCCTTCGAGTACGCCACGATCGGGGGGTTTGCCGCAACCCGCTCCGCCGGCCAGGCCTCCGCCGGTTACGGGCGCTTCGACGAGCTGGTAAGCGCGATCGAGCTGACCACGCCGATCGGCGTGATGCGCACACTGGAGACGCCGCACAGCGCGGCCGGCCCCGCGTTGCGTGAGTTGGCGATGGGATCCGAGGGGACGCTGGGCGTCGTCACCGATGTGACGACGCGGATCAGGCCCATTCCCGAGGCTCGCCGCTACGAGGGCTGGATAGCGGAGGGCTGGGAGTCGGGGCGGGAGGCGATCCGAGCCCTCGCCCAGGCCGGGAACCTACCCGACGTAACCCGCCTCTCCGACCACGCCGAGACGAGGATCTCGATGGCAATGTCCAACCTCGCTGGCGTCCGGCGCTCGCTGTTCAACGGCTACCTGCGGATGCGCGGGCGAGAGGAGGGCTGCGTGATTATCACCGGCTGGGAGGGCGAGCCCGAGTCGGTGCAGCGTCGCCGGGCGCTGTCGGCCCGCACCCTGCGCGCTCATGGCGCCGTCGCTCTCGGCAGGGCGCCCGGCCAGTCCTGGGAGCGCGGCAGATTCGATGGTCCCTACCTCCGCGACGAGTTGATGGACCTCGGCTATTTCGTCGAGACGCTCGAGACCTCGCACACCTGGGCCCGCCTGAACGAGCTCTACGGAGCCGTCGGCAGCGCCATCGACGGGGCGCTGGAGGCCCAGGGCACCCCGGGCCTCGTGATGTGCCACCTCTCACACGCTTATCGCGACGGCGCGTCCCTGTACTTCACCTTCATCTCGCGCAGTCGCCCCGGATCCGAGCTAAAGCACTGGCGGGCGGTGAAGGGCGCCGCCTGCGATGCGATCGCGGGCGCGGGCGGCACGATCACCCATCACCACGCGGTCGGACGCGACCACGCTCCGTGGATGGAAGCCGAGGTTGGCCCGGTCGGCCTGGAGGCGCTCCGCGCCTGCAAGGAGCGCCTTGATCCCGCCGGGATAATGAACCCCGGCAAGTTGCTGACCTAACCGGCTTGTTCGTTAATTGCCACGACCGTTGCCGGCGCCGTTGCCGGCGCCCTCGGGGAGCGTCGGCGCCTCCTGACCCTCGGGTACGGGGACCTCGCCGATCAGGATGCTGCGGCCGGGTCGCTTGATTACCAGCTGTTCCTGTTCGAGAGCCTGATTGATCGTGCGGCGAACCTGCTGGATCGGCGCCAGCGAAACCTCGAGGAACCGCGAGCGCGAGATCAGGTCCAGCGCGACGCTCGGAATCGCAAAGCGGTCGCTGAACGAGCCATCCCTGCCCACGGCGATCGGGGACAGCGGATAGCCGCGGCTCTCATCGAAGAGGAACCACACCACGTAGACCTGCCCGGAGGGCGCCGCCTCGAGCCCCTGTAGCGAGAGGTCGAGGTAGACCTGGTCACCGGTGGTGATACCGACAATGCCTTCGCCAGTCGCGTCGCCGTTTCCGATCGCGGCGAGCGGGATCCGGGTGACCTCCTCTCCGCTGGCCGTGGTGGCGCCGGCGTCATCGCCCGTGCCCGCCTGGTCGCCCGTTGAAGAGGAGGCCGGTCCTTCGTCGCTCGAGAAGACGCCCGTGATCGCGAGGATGATCGCGACGAGGATCACACCGGCGCCCGCGGAGATGGCGATCACCCTGGAACGGTTGGTGTCGAGCGTGGGAAGACTTGGACCCGCCGGCGCCGTGGCCGCGCCGTCGAGCTTCGAGCCGGCGCGCCCCAGAAAGCCGCTGCCCCCCGGGCCCGGCGGCAGTTCGGGCAGTTCGGCCTCCGGAGCGATCTGGGCGAGCTGCTGGCTGATGTTCACGGCGAGCGCGTGGTCGCCGGCGTCCTGGCGAAGGTGGCGAAGCACGTCGGCCCGGCCGATGCGATCCGACTGGCCGAGGAGGAACTCGCTCAGGCCGACGTTGGCATCGGGGTCGGAACCACCCAGCTCGGCCAGAGCGCCGCGGGCGCGCGATCGGATCTCCGCCTCGTCGAGGTCGAGAAGAGATGCAAGCTCGGCGAAGTCCTGCCCCCCTCCGAGCAGCAACTCCAGCACCGCTGTCTGGTCGGCAGTGAGCGCCACGGCGACAAGCCTACGCACTCAGCGCCGCCACGGGCGCGGTAGCTTCCGCTGAGTGAGAGCGATCTATGCAGAGTGGACCGCCAAGCAACCATGGTTTCCCGTGGCGCTCGGGCTCGCGCTGGCCGCGGCAGCGGCGCTGGTAGCGGTTTCCGCGCCCTCGCGCATGGGGATCGGGTCGTTCGCGTTGGAACCCGTCGAGCCCACGGACTCACTCGTTCGAGTCGTCACCACGGGGCGGTCTGTCACCCCGGCAAGCGGCGTCTACGACGTAGGCCTGGACGTGATCACCGCCCAGCTCTCCTCTGATCCGGACGTGGCTCGCGTCGAGCGCTCCGATGGCGCCGAGCACGGAGGCGTCGTGCTGGAGGTGACCTTGGCCGAGATCTCAGCACTCGAGCGCGAACAGGCGGTGCGTCGCTTCGAGGAGACGATCGACCCAGGCCCGCTGCGCGTGAGCGTAGAGGGCGAGACCTCAAGCCTGCTCGATGCACGCGACGCGATCGCCGACGAGGGCTGGCGCCCGTTGCTCCTTGCCCTACCCGCCCTGGTGCTGGTCTGCTGCCTGGTGTTGGGATTGATCTCTGGCGTTGCAACGGCCCTGGCGGCAGCGGCGGCAGCGGCATTGGCCGCGGGTCTTGCCTCCGCGCTCGGGCCTGGGCTCGAGCTCGCCCTGCCCGGGCTGCTGGCCGGGGTCATCGTCGCGATCGCGCTGGCGCTTGAACTGTCCGTGCTCCTCGTGACCCGGCACCGCGAGGCCCTTGCTCTGGGTGCGGGTAAGGAGGCGGGAGGGCTTGCGCTCGCGGAATGGACCCCGGTGGCGCTCGCAAGCCCAATCGCCGCGGCACTCACCCCGTTGGCGCTGCTGCTGACCCCCCTGAGCCAGGCCGGCTCGCTTGCGGCCGGCTGCGCCCTGGGTGCGCTCAGTGCGCCGCTTGCGGTTCTGCTCATCGTGCTGCCGCTCCTTCGCCACGCAAAGCCGGCAGCTGACCCGACCCCGGCCGAGTCGCGGCTGATCCGCCGGCTCGCCGGCACGCGCACCGGAGCGATTTCGAGCGCAGTCCTCGGAGCCGCACTTGTCGCCGGGTTCGTCCTCTGCCTGGACGCGGGCTCGGCGGGGATCGCCGCCCCGGCCGAATCCGGCTCGCTGCCCGCTGAGCTCCCGCGAGCCGCGCTGGCCGCCGCCGGGATCGCCGCGTTGGCGGGTGCCCTAGCCGGGCGCTCATCTCGGCTGCTCGTTGCTGGGCCGCTCGCGGTCGGCGCAGCCGCGGGCGCGATCGCGTCTGCGGCCGTTGCGTTCGGCCAACCGGTCGATGGAAGCTCACTCGACATCAACGGATCTGGCCTCGAGACAGCGGCGATCGCGATCGCGATCGCCTCGGTGGCCGCTATCGCTGCTGCCAGGGCCGTAATGGCTGCGTGTGGATTTCGCGACGAGCGGATGCTCGGAGCCGATGCGATGGTTGCCGCAGCGCGCGCAGCCGGCCCGCTGCTTCGCGCCGCGATGGTCTCGACCCTCGCGCTCGGCGCCGCTGCGCTGGCCCTCGTCGCAACCGCGGAGTACGAGCTGATCCGCCAGCTCGGCCTTGTCGTCGCCGCAGGCTTGGCGCTCGACGCGATCGTGGTGCTACCGCTGACCCTGGCGCTCGCCGTGAGGGTCCGGCTGCCAAGGCTCCCCTCACGGTCTTCTACGCTCGGCGGATGAGCGGGCAGGCACCACCGGGCGACGGCATGGGCCGCGCCATCGGCCTCGTCTACCAGGAGGTAGGGCCCGAGGTCGTGCGCGCCACGGTGCCGGTGACACCCATCGTCCAGCAGCCGGTGGGGCTCGTTCACGGCGGCATCCACTCGGTGATCGCCGAGAGCATCTGCTCGTACGCGACGGCCCTCGATGTCGCCGCCGACGGCATGTTGGCCACCGGACAGTCCAACTCGGCAACCTTTATGCGCCCGATCGTCGAGGGGACGATCCACGCAACGGCCACCCGCCGCCACGCGGGCCGTACTACCTGGATCTGGGACGTCGAGCTGCGCGACGATGCCGAGCGGCTTTGCGCACTCGTCCGGATGACCGTGGCAGTTCGGCCTCAGCCGAAGTAGCGATTCGTGATCGGAAGGCGGCGGTCGCGGCCGAACGCCTTCGCAGTCACGCGGATGCCCGGCGGCGCCTGGCGGCGTTTGTACTCGGCGCGGTCGACGAGCCGCAGCACGAAGTCGACCACAGCTGCGTTGATTCCGCCCGCCACGATCTCATCGCGCGAACGGTCCCCTTCAACATACGCAGCAAGAATCTCGTCCAGCACGTCGTAGGGAGGAAGGGAGTCTTCGTCGAGTTGGCCGGGACGCAACTCGGCCGATGGCGGCCGCTCGATCACGGACATCGGCACCGGAGGCTTGCCTCCGGTGCGCCCGTTGCGGTGGCGCACCAGCGCGTAGACCACGGTTTTGGGAACGTCCTTGATCACGGCGAACCCGCCCGCCATGTCGCCGTAAAGCGTCGCGTAGCCCACCGACATCTCGCTCTTGTTGCCGGTCGTGAGCACCAGCCATCCGTGGCTATTGGAGAGGGCCATGATCAGGTTCCCGCGGATCCGGGCCTGCAGGTTCTCCGCCGCCAGGCCGGCACCCGATCCATCCAGATGTCCGGCCAGCGCCTCGTCGTAGGCGGCCATCGCGGCGGCGATCGGCAGCTCGATCAACGCGCCGCCGAGGTTGACCGCAATCGAGCGTGCGTCACCCTGAGTGGCAACGCTCGAGTGGGGCGAGGGCATCACCACGCAGGTGAGGCGCTCGCCACCGCAGGCGTCGGCCGCGAGCAGCGCAACCAGCGCCGAATCGATGCCGCCGGACACGGCGACGACTACGTGCTCGAACCCGTTCTTGCGGACGTAGTCGCCCAAGCCCAGCACGAGCGCGTCGTAGAGCTCGCCGAGCGGCTCGGGCCGCGAGGTTGTCCGACCGGAGGCAAGCGTGCCATCGCCGCCGAGCTCCACGGTCAGCGCCTCCTCGGCGAAGGCGGCGGCGCGCGCCACGACATCGCCCGAGGGAGTTACGGCGAAGCTGGATCCGTCGAAGACCAGTTCATCCTGGCCGCCGACGAGGTTGCAGAAGACGATCGGCACGCCCGTCTCACGCGCCCTCGCTGCGATCAGCTCCTCGCGCGCGCGGGACTTGCCGCGGTAGTAGGGCGAACCCGAGCAGTTCACGATCAGCTCAGCTCCGGAAGCGGCCTCCGCCTCCGCCGCGCCACCGGGTTGCCACATGTCTTCGCAGATGGTCACCCCGACCCGGGTGCCGGCGACCTCGATCACCAACGGCTCAACGCCGGGCTCGAAGTAGCGGTACTCGTCAAAGACCCCGTAGTTTGGGAGTCGTTGCTTGCGGTAGACACACTGGACCGCGCCGTCGGCGAGAACGGCGACCGAGTTGTGAGCGGGGCGCGGGGTGGGGGCGTCGAAGCCCGGATCCGGGTGGGCGTCGGCACGAGGCTCCGCGAACCCGACGAGAGCGGTGATCCCAGCGACCTCTGCAGCGATGCCCTCGAGCGCGGCGACGTTCGCCGCGAGAAAATGGCGCTTCAGGTAGAGGTCCTCGGCGGGGTAGCCGGGCAGGCACAGCTCGGGGAAGACGATGAGGTCGGCGCCTTCGTCGCGGCCCCGTGAAACCCAGTCGGCGATCAGGCGTGCGTTGCCCTCCAGGTCCCCGACCGTGGTGTTGACCTGGGCAAGGACGATCTTCAGGCTCTCGGGCATTCACCCGAAGTATGTATCGTCACCTTCGGTAACCGGTGGGACGGTTGACCGGGGGGGGGACACGGATGCCAGGGAAGAAGCTGAACCTGAAGCTGATCGCGGGCCCGCTGGTGCTCGCCGCGACGCTTGCCGCACCGCAGGCCGCAGCGGCGATCGAAGTGGTCGAGGCGACGCCCGCGCAGGCCTCGGTTCAGATCGACGAGGCCGAGCAGGCCCTCGCGGGGACGCCCGGCCTCGACCCCACTTCCGAGCTGATCGACGTTGCCACGATCCTGCCGTCGCTGGATGGCGCGGAGCGTCGCCGCGCCAAGGCATTGCTGGCGCGACCGCCATTCGACGAGGGTGGGCGAGGCGAGCCCTTCGGCGGCGGGTGGTCGGAGGAGGCGTCGATGACCGAGCAGAAATACGCGACCCCGGGCGGACAGTTCCTGATCCACTGGGTGAAAATAGGCGGCGACGCGCCATCCCCGACCGACACGCCCGCCAACGGCATCCCCGACTACGTCGAACTGGTCGCCGAGTCCATGGATGAATCGAAGTCGGTGGAGAACGACGCTCTCGGCTGGCCCACGCCAAAGTCCGACGGCACGCGCGGCGGCGACAGCCGTACCGACGTCTACCTCTCCGACATTTGCAGCGAGAGCGGCCAGGGGTGTGTCTTCGGCTATGCGGGACCGGACGACCACTCGAGCCAATGCAACCGTCCGCCGTATCGATGCTTTGCCTACCTTGTGCTCGACAACGACTACTCATCCGACGAGTTCGGGTACCCCGATCCCGAAATCCCGCTGCAGGTCACGGCCGCCCACGAGTACAACCACATCCTCCAGTTCAAGCTCGACGCCCTCCAGGACCAGTGGCTGTTCGAGTCCACGGCCGTATGGATGGAGGAGCAGGTCTTCCCGCTGGCGAACGACTGGCTCACCTACATGGGGCCATGGTCGCGCGGATCCGAACGCTCCCTGACCAGCGCGCGTTCATCGCAGGGCATCCGCATCTACGGCTCGGCGGTCTGGCACCACTGGCTCGTCAGCGGCGCCGGATATGGTCCGGGTGTCGTCCTCGACGCCTGGGAGCGCTCGCGACAGGGCAGCCCGAAGGACTTCGCGGCCGGCGCCTATGACCGGGCGATCAGGGTGCACGGGCCGCATAGCTTCAGCAAGGAGTTCGTGCGGTTCGCGGCAGCGACCACGGAATGGCGAACGGGAGCCGGCAATTTTCCCGATGCAGAGAGCATCGACGACGTCAGGCGTCGCGGCATCCTGCGAACCGGACGCGCACGACGCACCCGCCTCGACCACGCGGCGTATCGCCTTTTGCGCGTCGATCCGCCGGCGAAGGGAGCGATCCGGTTGCTCGCTCGTGTGCCCCGCGGCGTCCGCGCCGGGGTTGCACTCGTCGGTCGCACGGGCAGCGCGACGCTGGGCAAGGTCACCACCAGGCTGAGAAACCTGCGCCCGGGACGTACCACCGGGGTTCGGCTGCGACGCGCGAGCTCTTTCGATCGGGTAACGGCTGTATTGATCAACGCCGACGGTCGCGCCCGAACCTACTCCGAGGGCCGCGCCGACTGGGTCTATCCCAGCGACAACGCGCGGTTCAGGTTCCGCCTGAAGCGCTGAGGTCGCCGCCGGCTTTGAGTCGGTCCTTGAGGGTGAGGATGCGCTCGCAGGACGCACGAAGGGCGGCTTCGTCGAGGTCCCCGGATGCGACGGCAGCGGCCAGCGTGGGGGCTACGCTCCCCGTCTCCCGGGCCGCGAACAGCAGGAGGTCCGCGCCCGCTGCCGACGCGGCGATCGCCGCGTCGGCGCGAGAGCGCTCGCCCGCGATAGCCGGCGCCAGCAGATCGTCGGTGATGACCACGCCGCCAAAACCAAGCTCCCCTCGCAGGAGGTCCGTCAGCACCTCTCGCGACATCACGGCCGGCTCGGCTGACCCCAGGCCTGGATATGAGCCCGACGATGCCATCACGAGTTCGAAGCCCTCTGCGATCGCGGCCGCGAAGGGCTCGATGTCCTTGCGCAGCTCTCGTCTGGAGGCCTCGATCGTCGTCGGTGCGAAATCGGTGTTCTCGATCGCGCGGCCCAGTCCGGGGAAATGCTTCGCGGTCGCGGCCACCCCCTCGCGCCGTAGCCCGCTTGCGAACGCAAGCCCGAGCCGGCCGACCTGGGCGGGGTTTGTACCGAATGCCCGCGGGGTCATGAACTGCCCGACGCTTGACGGGACATCGAGCACCGGGGCGAGGTTGACGTCGATCCCCAGTTCGCGGAGCTGGAAGCCAGTTGCCCTGCCCTCGAGGCGGGCCGCGTTGGGATCGTCGTTCTGAGCCAGTGTGGACGGCGATAGCGCGGGGGCGAGAGCAGGCAGACGCTCGACGATCCCGCCCTCCTGGTCGATCGAGACCAAGAGCGGAGGGTTGCCACCCGCGAGGGCCGCCGCGCGAAGCCGCTTGATCTCCGCGCCCAGGCTCTTGCCGTCGATCTCGGGATCGGGGAAGAGGATCACGCCGCCAATCCCGCCGCGCCGGGCGGCTCGCAGCAGGTCGCGCTTCGCGCGATCCTCCATCCGCACGATCACCGCCTGCCCGGCGATCCGTGCGAGAGCGCCGGGCGCACCCGAGTTGCAGACGGACGGCGGCTCGGATGCAGTCTCGGGCGCATTCGCGCCACCGCCCCCGCCCACGATGAGACCGATTGCGCCCGCGCCGACAGCGAGCGCTCCGAGCGCCCGGCGGCGACGCCTGGCGATCGTTGCCCCGTCCACGGTAGTCACGGTAGCCTGATCCCCCAATGGTCGCTGACGAGTTTCGAGTCGAGGTGGATCTGGGTGCTGAGCACGGCCTCTCGCTGGGCGAGCGACTGCATGCGCTGGACCTTGACGACGAGGCTCGCGAGCGCCTTGGCGGACGTGTGGTCGTCACCCGTGACGGCGATCACCTGTTCCTCTATGCGGCATCACGCGAGAGCGCGACCGAAGCCGCGCGGGTGGCTCGCGAGGTAGTCGCAGCAGAGGGCCTGGATGCGAGCATCGAGGTCACCCGGTGGCACCCGGTCGAAGCCGCGTGGAAGGACGCCGAAGCGCCCCTGCCCGAGAGCGAGGAGGCCCGTCGCGAAGAGTTGCGGGCCCGTGGCAAGCGCGAGGCAGCAGAAGGGGACGGCGCTGTGCCGGTGCCCGGGTTCGTGCTGCTCGGCAGCTACAAGCCCGAGTTTCTGCGCGACTTGGGTCTCTAACCGCTCGGAGGCACTACTGGGCGCTGGCGGGAAGCCGTTCGCCCACGGGCGGCGCGTGTGCGTGGTGGCGGCGACGCGAGCGACGCCAACTCCGAGAGCGACTCGGCAAGATCGTGGGCGAGCGAGTCGATGTCGGCCATCGCGTCGTAGTCACCGATCAAGCCGAAGTTGACCTGGCCGTTGTAGCTCATGATCCCGAAGCACACCGCCTGGCGCTTGGCGAGCGGCACCATCGGGAACACGGCGCGGAGCTCACGGCCCATGAGGTAGAGCGGAAACTGCGGACCGGGAACGTTGGTCACGACCATGTTGAAAAACCGCTGGCGCGACTGCATGCGTCCAGCCTGACCGAGGATCGTCGCCGGAGCGAAGTCGGCCAGACCGGTGAGGATCGATGCGCCGACGGCCTGCTTCGAGTCCTTCAGGTCGCCCATCGCCGCTGAAACCGCTCGGAGGCGCTCCGCTGGGTCCTCGAGGCCGACAGGCAGCGGGGCAGACATCGCGCTCACCTGGTTGCCGAGGTCACCCTCCTGATCGGCTGCGCGGACGCTGATCGGGACCATTGCCTTGAGCTCGAGCCCGGTCGTAGCGTGACCACGGGCGCGCAGGAAGCGCCCGAGGGCGCCCGCGACTGCCGCGAGTACCACGTCGTTCACCGTGCCGCCGACGATGTCCTTCACGCTTTTGATCTCGGTTAGGTCGGCGCGGACCCAGGCGAAGCGGCGATAGGGGCTGATCTCGACGTTGAACGGGGAGGCGGGAGCGGCAACACCGGCTCGCGCCAGAGCGCCTACTGATTCAAGCGTCTCCACAGCCGCTACAACGGCTTGTCGCGGAGCGCGAAGCAAAGCCCTCACGCCGCGCATGCCCTCCGCCGGCGTCGTCGCGCGCTCGACCAGCGCCCGCGCCAGAAGCTCGGAGTCGCTCGGCTCCGGATCAGGGATCCAGGGTTCACGACTCGCGCCCGTTGTGGGCTCACGCTCAGCGTCGAAGAGCACGGTCGTGATGTCCATGCCGGAGACCCCATCGACCAGGCAGTGGTGGCTCTTGCCGACGATCGCGAACCGGCCATCGGAGAGGCCGTCGACGAGCCACAGCTCCCAGACGGGCTTTGTGCGGTCGAGGCGCTGACTGAAGATGCGCGCGGCAAGCGTGCGCAGTTGCTGTTCCGAGCCTGGCGCGGGCAGCGCCGTGTGGCGGATGTGGTAGCTGAGATTGAACTGCGGATCGTCGACCCAAACCGGCCGACCCTGGCTGAAGGGTACGAAGCGGAGCTTCTGGCGGAAGCGCGGCACCAGGTGCAGACGCGACGAGATGTGGTCGCGGAACTCCTCGTACTCAGGCGTGGGCCCCTCGAACACCAATGTCGAGGCCACATGCATATGGGCGGGACCGTCCTCGATGTGCAGGAACGAGGCGTCGAGGCCGGAGAGTCGATCCTGGTTACCCATCTCGCTTGATCATGCCAAATCGCGGCGGCTGGGCGTTTGCTTGCGTTGTGTTAGCAGTGTGACTGGAATCACACATAGAACGTATGTTCGCCCTATGCTCCTTGGACTGATTCGCAATGCAACCTGCCGAGTCGCCCGGGGCTAGTCCGGGCGAGCGGGGGACCCAACGCCGCATGGTGCGCGGGCCTAGTGCCCATCCAACCAGACGCCAGCGGCAGGGGCGAATCGGGCGGTGATCCGCCCGTAGCCGGCACGCAGGATGCGTCGCCGGCGAGCCCGACAGCTAACCCCGCAGGCGGAGATGAAAGGAAAGGGATTCCTCCCGATGCGAAGATTTCGCCTTAGACGGAGACGTGCCGCCAGCCTCGCGCTGCTGCCCGCCTTCATCGCAACTCTGATCGCGATGCCCACCGCGACCGCGGCCATTGGGGCCGAGGCCCGCCAAGCCAACATCAAGCCTGCCAAGGGAACGGTCACGTATGGCCAGAGGCTGGTCCTGCGCGGCACCTTCCCAAACTCCCCGAACGCCGGTGTGGAAGTTCTCCACCGTGCGGCCGGCAAGCCGTTCCGGAAGGTCGCCACTACCCGCACCGGTCCAGACGGCGGCTACGCCGTGCGCGTGAAGCCGCGCTCGAGCGGTCACTGGCGCGCGCGTCTGGCCAGCACCCAGCGCAGCACACAGGCGGCGTCGGCGGGTCAGGCGCCCGCCGCCGCCGACACGACATCGAACTCGAGGCGCGTCCGCGTCCGCTCGCTCACCTCGGCCAAAGTGAGCGACAAGCACACGCTTGCCGGCGGCAAGATCAAGATCAAGGGCCTCGTCAGACCCGGTGGTGTGCGCAAGATCAAGGTCAGGACCGGCAACACGACGCTGAACACGCGTACTTCGCGCCACGGACGGTTCTCCGTCCGGTTCAAACCCCGACGCACCGGGCTCTACACGGTTCGCGTGCGCGCGATCGGCAACCCGGTTGCCTCGAAGAGCACTGGCCGCGCGGGCAAGGTCACGGTCTACCGCAAGGCGATGGCCTCCTACTACGGACCCGGCTTCTACGGGAACCGGACCGCCTGCGGCCAGACGCTGACGCCTGGCACGCTTGGCGTCGCCCACAAGACGATGCCGTGCGGTACGAAGCTGACGCTGCGCAACGGCGGCCGCTCGGTGAAGGTGCGGGTGATCGACCGCGGGCCCTACCACGGCAATCGCGAGTTTGATCTCACCGAGGCCACCAAGCGGCGCATCGGCTTCGGCAGCACCGGCTACGTCTGGACGTCGAAGTAGCAGATCACTCGGTAGCCGCCCTCGGATCACGGATAATGCTTCCGTGAGCGAGGGCGGCACATCTGAGGGCAAGAATCTCGAGGCGATCTCGAAGGCGATCGACCAGCACAACGCAAACTGCGCCTTCCCAGCCTCCGAGGTCCGAATGAACCCGTTCGAGCTGGAGCGACTCGGCTGGGAGGAGATCCGAGGCCTGCCGCTCGTAGGTGACCCCGAGATCGCAACGGGGCGGTTTCGCATCGTCTGCGGCGGGGAGGGTGACGGTGCGGAGCTCGAGGAGACGGAGGCGATCGGCACTCCGATCGAGGTCGGCAGCCCCGAGCCCGGCTCGATTCCCGTCTAGGCCTTGCGCGTCCTGCTTGCAGCTGCTCTCACGGCGATCCTGGTACCGCAGGTTGCGCTCGGCGGGGAGGAGGAACTGGAGCTGACGGCGAGCGTCGCCCAGATGCGCGTCGTCCCGGCCGGGACCGAACGTCTGCGGCTCGAGGTGAGACTTCGCTGCAGCAGTCCGTGTTCGGTGAGGACGACCGCAACGGTTTCAGTACGGCGCGGCGACCGTGAGTTCGAGTTGCGAGCACGTCCCGTCACGCGGGCGCTACCCGCCGCCTCCGCCCGCAACGCTCGCCTTCAGCTCGCCAGGAGGCCCACGCACCGTTTGCAGCAAGCACTCGACCGGCGCGGCACCGTAGCCGCCGTGGCGTTCGACGTCGGCGCTACGAGCCCAGAGGCAGGGATGGCCACCGCCAACGCCGACCAGACGCTCGCACCGGGGTTCGCGGTGCTCTCGCGCCGTGTCGCACCGAGGAGCGCCTACTTTGACGGACCTAGGACGCCCCAGATGATGCTTTCGTTCCGCTCCGCGAGGAGGGAAAACCTGCGAGTCGAACTGCGGCGTGGCGGCAGCAGCAAGGCGGTCAGGACGTGGAGGCTAGGGGAGGTAAGGCCGTTCGAGCCCGCGCGTGTGCGCTGGGACGGCCTCGAGCGCGATGGTGACGTTGCCGATGACGGGAACTACCGCTTCGGCGTCGGCCGCGCCGGAGGCGCAATCAGGCGGGCTGGCAGCTTTGCCTTCCACGGTCACGTGTTTCCCGTCCGCGCCCGGCATGGGACCGGACCGATCGGCCACTTCGGAGCGCCGCGGGCGGGAGGGCGCCGGCACGAGGGGTACGACATCCACGCGTCGTGCGGAACCCGGCTCGAGGCGGCGCGTGGCGGAGTGGTGGAGAGGCGCGGATTCGATCCCGAGCTCTACGGCAACTACGTGCAGGTCGATGCGCGCCGCAGCCGCCAGGACTACTTCTACGCACACATGCGCAGGCCGGCGCGCGTCGATCTCGGCGAGCGCGTCCGCACCGGTACCAAGCTCGGAGAGGTGGGGCAGACAGGGAACGCACGCAGCACACCTTGCCATCTGCATTTCGAGATCAGAATCGCGCGACGCCCGATTGACCCATGGCCTTCGCTCAAGCGCTGGGACCGGTACAGCTAGAGGTTCAGCCCAAGCTCGCCCGTTACTTCCTGGGCCCAGCGGTTGAGGTCGGTGAAGCCACCGCTGAGGATCAACACGCCCATCGCGATCAGGGTCGCGCCGCCTACGACGACGATCGCCCGATAGTGGCGGCGGACCGAGGCAAACGCAGTCGTCGAGCGAGAGAAGGCGAGCGCGGTCAACAGAAACGGGATCCCGAGTCCCAGCGCGTAGATCGCCAGTAGAAATCCTCCATATAGGACGTCTCCGCCCACGGAGAGGCTGAGAACGCCGCCGAGCACCGGCCCCGTGCACGGTGTCCAGGCGATCGAGAAGGCGGCACCGGCGACGATTGGGCCGCCGCTGCCCGCACGCGCGAGCAAGCTCTCGACTCGCCATTCTCGATTCAGACGCGCGACGAACATCGTCGCGATGAACAGAGCTCCCATCGCGATCAACATGACGGCGCCGATGTCGGCCAACAGCTGCTGATTCGACCGCAGGGAACTGCCGAGCGCCGTCGTCGCGAGACCCAGGAGGATGAAAACGACGGAGAACGAGGCGATGAAAAGCAGGCTGGGCACGAGGACGCGACGCCAGTCCGCATCGTCGAGTTCCCCGGGGCTGACGCCGGTGATCGCAGAGAGGTAACCCGGCACGAGCGGCAGGACGCAAGGCGAGACGAAGGAGACCAGGCCGGCCGCAAACGCGAGCGGGATGTCGGCTCCGTCGATCGGATCCATCTTGCTCGCTAGTTCAGCGCTGTCGCGAGGCGGCGGCGGTGCTGACTCGCCAGGGGATCGGCTGGACCGAGCTCGGTGAACACTCCAACCATCACCCGACGCAACAGGTCGGCACGATCGGGGTCGGCCTCGACGGCAACCAAATCCTGGAGCAGCTCAAGACCGGACGGTACGTCGCCCTCCTCGAGAGCGGCGAGCGCTCGCGCTACCGAGGCGTCCTGGGGGCTCTCGTCGCGCAGATCGAGTCGTGCCAGAAGCCCTGCCGCGGTGAAGTCCAGCTCGGCCCGTGGCAGCAGCAGTGCCCGGGCCTCCGCGATCTCTCCGTTCGCGATGTGGACCCTGGCCCGTGGCACGGACTCGTCGACTGGCCCAGGCATCAGCGCGTCGAGAAAGTCCGCGATCTGCACGGGCGGCAGGGCCCCGGTGAACTCGGACGCGATCTTGCCGTCGCGAAAGGCCTTGACGGCCGGAATGCCTTGTACGCCGAAGGCCGATGCGAGCGTCTGGTTGGAGTCCACGTCTACCTTCGCGAGTTCGATCTTGCCCTCGCGGTCGCGAATTGCCGACTCGAGCGCCGGCCCGAGCTGGCGGCAGGGCCCGCACCATTCGGCCCAGAAGTCGACGACCACCGGGAGCTCGCGCGAACGCTCGACGACGAGGCTCTCGAAGTCCGCTTCGCTGACCTCACGAATCACCAATCGAGGGTACCGAGGCCGAGAACCCGGGCCGCCGCCTCCGAGTTGCAACCATGGAAGCGTGGACGACTCCCTTCGCGGCAAATTGCTGGTGGCTTCGCCGGCGCTCACGGACCCCAACTTCGCGCGCTCGGTCGTGCTGATGACCGAGCATTCGCCGGAGGGCGCGATGGGGATCGTCCTTAATCGCCCAGCGGACGCGCGCGCACGGGAGCTGCTGCCCGGACTCGGCAGCATCGCCAACGATGACCCGCTGTTCATCGGCGGGCCCGTCCAGCCTGAGGCCGTGGTGCTACTCGCAGAGTTTTCGAAACCGGAAGCCGCCGCCTGGATCGTGGTCGCGGACGTCGGGCTTGCGTCCGCTGAGATGGACGTGGACGAGCTCGCGCCCGCGGTGCGTCGCGGGCGCTTCTATGCCGGGTACTCAGGCTGGGGCCCAGGACAACTGGAGGCCGAAATGGACGAGGAGGCCTGGATCGTCGAGCCACCGATCCCACAGGAACTGTTTCCCGACGATCCAGACGCACTATGGAGCGGTGTTCTCGAACGCAAGGGGGGCAGCTACACGCTCGTCTCACGAATGCCTGACGACCCATCACTGAACTGATAAGCGAGCCCTCCACGAGATCCTGCCCCGCTCTGGCGCTGGACCTCACCGCACCCCGCTCGGGCGTTATGTCAACTCGCCGGGCTGCAGCGTGCACGTACACGCCGATACAGCGTCACATGTGAAGCGTGGGACGCAGACGAGGGCTTTCGGGGCGATGAAAGCTCCCAGGCACCGGTGGCCGCTGTGGTGCCACTGCACGGCGCGATGAAAGCTCCCAGGCACCGGTGGCCGCTGTGGTGCCGCTGCACGGCGCGTTGGCGTTGGCTGGGGCGCACCAGGCGCTCTGCGGCTGGCCGTGCACGCCGATTGGCCCTCAGCCACGATAGGTCTACATAATCCCGATTAGAGGGCATTGAACGCGTGCCTGGCGGTCAGGGTGCCTTGACCGCGCGGAAGTAGGTGATTCCGCCAGAGCGCTCCAATCTCACGCCCCCCAGGCCCACCTCGGACAACCAACGGCGCAAATCGCCGCTCACGACGCCTGGGCCGGTGAGTCCGGCGGGCCGCCCGATCGCCATCAGCAGACTTGCCCGTGGACCATTGTCGTTCAGCAGGGCGCTGCCGCTGAGAGTGCCACCCGGGCGCAGCACCCGGGTGAGTTCGCTCACGGCATTTTGAGGGTCGGGAAAGCAGTGCAGGCTGGTGAACGTGACGACCATGTCGAAGCTCGCGTCGCCGAATGGCAGGGCTCCGACGTCGGCCTCGACCGTCTCGATGTCGACGCCGAGCCGAGCCGCCTCCTGACGGGTGCGCCCGAGCATGCTCGGGGAGATGTCGGCCGCCACGTAGCGCACATCCTGACCCGCCCGCAGGCCGCGCAGGGCGACGCCCCCGCCGCAAGGAAGGTCGAGGACCGTCGCGCCATCGGGCAATTCCCCGAGTTCCGCTGCGGCCTCGTAGAGACGCGACAGATCACTACCGATGCCGGCCTTCCAGAGCAGCTGGCCGAGCCGTGAGCGCTCGACGATGAAGCTGTAGGCCTTCGCCCACGGGGGATTTCCGCGCCAGGCGTCAGCCATTGCGGCCGAACAGGCGCCCGAGCGGGCCCTTCTTCACGGCCTCGGTGACGCCTGTGGCTTCTGGAGGACCCAGCGCGCCCGCCTCCGCTGCCGTGATGTTCAGATAGACCGACCGCTCGAACGTTCGCTGGACCTCGGGTCCATCCACGAACCGCGTCGTCCCGTCCTTGTCGGTGAAGACGATCCCGTCGAGGATGTGCTCGCGGTGGTTGTCCATGATCTGCACGACCTTCCCAACCTCGACGTCGTCGGAGCCGAAGATTGTCGCTCCCTTCGGCACCACCGAGTAGTGGACCGCATGCCCGTCTTCGCGTTCGGTCATCGCTCGCCCCCAAGCCATTCGTGCAGGTATCCATAAATCGGGGGGCTGTTGAGAAGCTGGAAGTGCCCCACGCCCTCGGCGTGCCGCGCGTCGCCGATCGGCTGGCCGTCAGCCGTTCGCGGTCCGGTGGCGCTCTCACGGCGCACCAGCAGGTCGCCGAACAGCGAGTTCAGAGGGTGGCGCTCGCCCGTCGCCAGCGACGAGGAGACGAAGTGGTACTCAACCCCTTCGACCGGTGCCAGCGGCTGCGAGCGGTCGAACAGCCCTTCGGAATCGACCTCCCCCTCACCGAGAGCCCAATCTTGGTCGCGCACGTAGCCGAAACGCAGATCGCGGATGCCGTCGCTTCGCAACTCGAAGAAGTCAGCCAGCGGTTTCACCTCGGGTACACGTCGCATCGCACCCGTGCCCACGTGGACGACCTTCTCCAGCCACGAGCCGGTGTTTGGCGCTCCGAGACAGACGACGTGAGAGACGTGTCGGAGCCACTCGCGGCCGGCCTCCTCGGCCTCTTGGCAGGCGCTCCGGGCAACGAGGCCACCCATCGAATGCCCCACGATGGCGATCTCATCGACCGGCAGCGGCCATTCGCGCCGCAATTTTTCGAGCAGCCAGGAAAGACACCGCCCGTTCTCCGAGATATGCAGGCCACTGTTGTACCGCAGGTAGACGGGGCTGAAGCCGAGATCCTCGTCGAGCCGCTGACCGTAGGTCTTCGGCGCTGGTCCGTCGTTCTCGGGGTCGGAGCGCGTGCCGAGCCACCAACCCTCCTCCCCCTCACAGAGCCCGTGTACGAACACGACGAGACGTCGTCGCGGCGGATCGAAGGCATCGGCCAGAGCGCCACGCTCGATCGCAAGGTCACGTCCCGGTAGGCGCAGCGACATCTCGATCGCAAGGTCGTTCCCCTCGGCAGCGAGGCGATCGCCGATCAGCCCGTTCACCGCGGCCTGCGTGGCCCGACCGAACCGAGACTCACTAATCGTGCGCGCATCGTCTTCGCCGCCGACCGTCTTCGAGATCGCGCCGATCGCACCCGCGAGGCCCTGGCCGCCGAGTCTAATCGCCCCGTAGACGCCCCTGGAAACGGTGTCGTGGGTAACGCGAGCCGCCGAAGCGTTTTCGCCTAGCACGCCGAAGGCGCGACCAGAGATCGCCTCGTGTACGCCTTGGACGGTCGAGGTGACGACCTTGTCCACGTACTCGGCGGCGAGATCACCCGCCGCCTTCAGCTCCGCATCCGCCACAACGGGAAGGTTAGTACCGGGCAGTGACGCCTGGATCGGCGCCGAAACGGGAGATCTCGCGTGAGAGCTTGCCGCCCTGCCATGCCAGGGGTGATTCTCCACGCTCCTCGCTGATCAGGCGCGCCCCCGGAATCGTCGTCGCCCACTCCTGCGCGATCTCGTACGGATGCCCAGGATCGGCGTCATCGTGACTGGCGACCACCAGGACCGGCATCTCGAGGGCACCAAGGGATTCGATTCCGGCGAACGGCGTCGAGCGCGGAACCTCGCGCAGGGCCCGAGCGATGGCTTCCGGATAATGGTGCAAAGCCATGCGCTCGCGAGCGATTCGCAACAGCGTCTCAATCCAGGCGGGATCGGCGGTGCTGTCGGCCTCCCACGCGGCGAGGAACCCATCGACCCCTCCACTCTCGAGCCCAGCGGCGAGCCGGTCCCATTGGGCGAGCACGTCCGGAGGAGCCTCATCGCCGCGCGAAACCGGGCCGATCGCGACGAACCCCGCCACCGCCTCAGGCCGATCGAGCGCGAACCGCGCTGCGGTTTGGACGCCCATCGAGTGCCCGGCCAGGAGGACTGGCCCGCCGCCCGCCCGCCTGTCGATCACCTCTCCGAGGTCGCCCGCGAGCGATTCGTAGTCGAATCCCGCATCGGCGCTCAACGGTCCGGATTCCCCGTGACCGCGCGCGTCGTAGGTCACCACCCTGAACCCGGCCCGCGGCAGGGCGGACGATCCATGGGTTATGTAGCGGCGGGTGGCGGTGAGGCCGTGTGCGAGCACCGCGGGGGATCCCTCCCCCACCTCCTCACCGCGGATCGGATTGCCGTCCGCACCGGCAACCTCGAACGGCGCCGTCTCCAGGGCTATCCCTCGTCGATCGTCACGGACTCGATGACGACCGGCTCGAGCGGAGTCTCGCTCTGGCCCGTGGGGTCGCCGAACTGCGAGATCAGCTCGACGACATCGAAGCCCTTGCTCACCTCGCCGGCGATCGCGTAGTCGGCCGGGAGACCGGCGTCGGCCCCGGTGACGATGAAGAACTGGCTGCCGGAGCGCCCGGGGGGTTCGGCCGCGGTCTTTGCCATCGCGACCACCCCACGCGTATAGGCCGCATCGTCCGGCGGCGGCTCGTCCACCGAAAACCCGGGCCCGCCGGTACCCGTGCCCTGCGGATCTCCGCCCTGGATGATCGGCGGGTTGAGCGCGATCCGGTGAAACGGGGTCCGATCGAACGCCCCCTGCTCCGCCAGGTACACGAACGAGGCGGCCGTCTTCGGGTTGCCCTTGCTGTCGAGCGCGATCTCGAATGAGCCGCAGTTCGTCTCGACGACGGCGGTGAGCTTGTCAGCGGAGGGCTTGGCCGGGGGCGGGTCGAGGCTCACCTGTTTGGGGGGCGGCGCGCTAACGGCCTCGCACGGCGTATCGACGGAACTCACCGGGTCATCAGCTCGATCCTCGTCGTCGCCGCAGGCTCCGAGGAAAAGCGCTGAGGCGCAAAGGAGCGTCGAAACTCGGGCTCGCATCAGCGCCGGAATCTATCCGTTGGGAGAATTGACCGATGCGCTCTTCCCCGAGGTCAGACCCGCAGCTATCGCGGGCGCGGATGGTGATCGGGCGGGGTCTCAACGACGCCGTCGCACGAGCCCCCTGGCTCTGGCCGGTGCTGCGCGGACCGATGCGCGGGTTCTTCGACCGGTCGGCACAGGGATGGGACGAGCGTACGGAGGCCGGTTCGCCCGAGCATCTCGCCGCGCTCGCGACAGCGCTGCTGATGGTCAAACCGCATCCCGAACGCGCTCTCGATCTTGGGACCGGAACCGGCGAGGCAGCACTACTGCTGGCCCGTGAGTTCCCACGCGCGAGCGTAAGGGGCTGCGATATCTCTCCGGAGATGATCCGCGCCGCGCAGTCGAAGGTCGGCCTGGACCCGGACGGCCGAATCGCGTTCAGGGTGGCGGACGCGACTTCGCTGCCGTGGCCTGAAGACTCGTTCGACCTCGTAACCCAGCTGAACGTTCCACCCTTCTTCAAGGCGGTCGCGAGCGTGCTGCGACCCGGCGGGTATGTGGCCGTCGCGGCCAGTTCGGGTCAGCGCACCCCCTTCTACACGCCCGAGTCCGTGCTCACGCGGGGCTTTCGCCGCCACGGCATCGAGCGGCGAGAGAGCGGCCGCACAGGGGACGGCACCTGGTGGCTCGGGCGACGTCGCGACTGAGTCCGCCCGCAGCGGAACTAGATTTCCTTTGATGTCGGTGCCCGACCTGCTGTTGTTCAACCCGTCCGCCGGAGGGGGCCGCGCGCGCAAGCTGCTGGACACGGCACGGGCCGCGCTGTATGACGGCGGCGTCGATCACCGCCTGGTCACGACCGAGGGGATCGAGCATGGTCGCGTCGAGGCTCGCGCCGCAGCGCGCGCGGGACAACGAATCCTGGTGATGAGCGGCGACGGGCTGATCGGCCAGGTCGGAGGCGAGCTGGCAGGTACCGGCGCCGTGATGGGAATTCTCCCGGGCGGCCGGGGAAACGACCTCGCGCGCGTCCTTGGAATCCCCAACGACATCGAGGAAGCCGCGGGCTTGATCGCCGCCGGCGCAACCAGCCGAATCGACGTGGGCGAGGTGAACGGCGCCAGGTTTCTCTGTATTGCCAGTTGTGGGTTCGACTCCGACGCCAACCGCATCGCCAACGAGTCGAAGCGGATCAAGGGTCCGCTCGTCTACGCCTTCGCCGCGCTGCGCGCCCTCGCGGCGTGGAAGCCGGCGACCTTCGCGCTTACGTGCGGCGATGATCGCTGGGAGGTGACCGGCTACTCCGTCGCCGCCGCAAACAGCAAGGCGTATGGGGGTGGCATGTTTGTCGCCCCCGAGGCCGAGCTCGACGACGGTCTGCTCGACCTCGTGACCGTCGCGAAGGTCTCGAAGCTGCGTTTCTTGCGAGGCCTTCCTGGCGTCTTCAAAGGGACCCATACGCAACGGGCCGAGGTAGACGTCCGCCGGTGCGCGGAGGTCACGATCGAGGCCGACCGTCCATTTGACATCTACGCCGACGGCGACCACGTTGCGCGCCTGCCCGCGAAGCTTCGGGTTCTCCCCGCCGCGCTCGAGGTCATCGTCCCCCCACCCGGCGCTCCGGGCACCGCGTGAGCGCCGGCCCACTGTTCCGGGCGAAGGTCCAGGCCGCCCGTGCCATCGGCGCGATCTCGCGCCGAAGCGGCCGCGGTGGTGGCACGACCCTGCCTGGACGCTTGTTGCTTCGAAGCGAGCCAGATGCGATCACCCGCCTGGCGTCACGGCTGACCGACGGCTCGACGGTGATCAGCGCAACCAACGGCAAGACCACCACCGCCGGAATGCTCTCCTCGGCTCTGCGGGCGGCAGGGCGCCGCCCGGTCCACAACAGCGCCGGCTCGAACATGAGTTGGGGTGTCGCGACGGCGCTGCTAGAGCACGGCGGCACGGAGGGCCTGTTCGAAGTCGATGAGGCGTGGCTGCCCCAGATCGCCGCGGCCCTTGATCCCAAAGTTTTGGTGCTCGGCAACCTTTTTCGCGACCAACTCGACCGCTACGGCGAACTCGAGCACCTCGCCGACGAATGGGCGGAGCTGGTCGAGGACAGGGTCGACGGATCGGCTCTGGTTCTAAACGCCGACGACCCGCTGATCGCCGACTTGGGGCGCGACCGGGAACTGCGTCGCCGCGACGACGTCATCTACTTCGGCATCGAGGATGCCTCGCAGGCCTTGCCCGAGCTCCAGCACGCGCACGATGCCAAGCACTGCCGACGCTGCGGGGCTCCATACGCCTACGAGCGGGCCTTCGTGGGGCACCTCGGGCACTACACATGTCCGAACTGCGACTCCGACCGACCCCGGCCCGATGTCGCCGCGACCGCGATCGAGCTCGATGGGATGCGCGGTTCGCAGATCACGGTGGCTATGCCCGCCGGGGAAGTCCGGCTCCGCCTCCCCCTCCCCGGTCTCTACAACGTCTACAACGCACTTGCCACGCTCGCGGCGGCACTGCGGCTGGGAATCGCACCCGAGACCGCCGTTGCGGGTCTGGAGACCGTCGAGGCGGCTTTTGGCAGGGTCGAGACCGTCGAGGTGGCCGGAAGGCCCGTCTCGATCCTCCTGATCAAGAACCCGGCCGGGGCGAACGAGGTCTTGCGGACGCTGCGACTCGAGGCGGAGCGCGAGGGCACCCCCTCCGGAGGCGTCGATGTCTGGGTCGCACTGAACGACCACATCGCCGACGGCCGCGACGTGTCGTGGGTCTGGGACGCCGACTTCGAGCTGCTCGCCGGGCGCGTGCGTCGCATCGTCTGCGCCGGCACCCGGGCGCCCGAAATCGCAGTCAGACTGAAGTACGCGGGGGTCGACCCGACGGCGATTGTGGTCGAGCCGGGTATCGAGCGCTCACTCGACGACGTCGTGGCATCCGCCCCTGGGCGCGTTTTCGCGCTGCCCACCTACACCGCCCTGATCGAGCTGCGGACCCTGCTTACCCGCCGCGGCCTGGCACGCGCCTACTGGCATCAGGGATGAGCGTGGCCAGTCAGTTCAGCGCCGAGGTCGCCTGGCACGACGCCGAATGCGGGTCCTACGCCGCCGACCTCCAGCTCTGGGACCGGCTTGCGAGGGAGGCGGCCGGGCCGGTTCTCGAGCTGGGAGCGGGTACGGGACGCGTTGCGCTGCACCTCGCAGGGAGAGGCCACGAGGTGACCGCGGTCGACGAGGACGAGGAGTTCCTCGAGGCGCTGGCAACCCGTGCCGATTCACGGAGCCTCGCGGTGACGACCATCGTGGCCGACATCGGCGACCTGAGCCCGACCAGGCCATTTGCCCTCGTCATCGCGCCGATGCAAGTCCTCCAGCTGCTCGATCGTGACCGGCGGGTCGCGGCGCTTGAGTGCGCGGCGGCGACACTCGCTCCGGACGGTCGGCTTGCCGTCGCGATCGTCGAAGAAGCTCCGGAGCTTGGGGACGGAGCCGCGGCGGGGCTCCTGCCCGATGTGGTCGAGCGCGACGGCTGGATCTATTCGAGCCTGCCGACCGAGCTCACCCGCGATGGCGACTGGCTCGTCGTCAGGCGCCTGCGCCAGCTCGTCTCCCCCGACGGGGATCTATCGGACTCCGTCCACACCCTCCGGCTGGCGATCCTCACGCCTGGAGCGATCGCCGCCGATGCGAGGGTGGCCGGCTTCAGGACGCTCGGCGACCACGCCATTCCGGGCACGGATGACCATCTGGGATCCACCGTGGTCATGCTGGAGCTCGTATGAAGAATCCAACACTCAGACTTCTGACGCTATATCCCGAGCAGATGAACATCTATGCCGACCGCGGGAACATCCTGTTCCTGCAGCGGCGCTGCGAATGGCGAGGCATCGGATTCGAGCCTGCTGTCGCCGGTCCCGGCGAGTCCTTTGACCCGGCCGCTCACGACCTCGTCTATGTGGGTGGCGGCCAGGACCGCGATCAGCGCCTCGTCGCCGAGGACATGCGCTCGACCAAGCGCGACGCGATCGCCGGCGCCGCCGACGACGGCGCGGTTGTGCTCGCGGTCTGCGGCGGCTACCAGCTACTCGGCCATTCCTACGAACTCGGCGCCGAGCGGATCGAGGGGCTTGGCATCCTCGATATTGAAACCGTCCGCTCGGATGACCAACGGTTGATCGGCAACGTCGCGATCGAGCTGGCGCAGGAGGTCGCCGGCGGAAGTGTCCTAGCTGGATTCGAGAACCACGGTGGCCGCACACACCTCGGTAGGAATGCGAGTCCGCTCGGCCGAGTTCTGAGCGGGCATGGCAACAACGGCGCCGATGGCTTTGAGGGCGTGCGGCGCGACAACGTCTTCGGCACCTACCTGCACGGTCCGCTGCTGCCGAAAAATGCCTGGTTTGCGGACCATTTGATCGGGCTTGCGCTGGCCCGCGGCGGCCGCGAAGCGCCAGAGCTCGCGCCGCTAGACGACGCGCTCGAGGACGCCGCACATGCCGGCGCTCGGGCCGCCGCGGGTTAGATCAGCGGCCCGAGGAGCCGAAGCCCCCCTCGCCGCGCTGGCTCTCGCTGAGCGCCGCTGCCTCCACGGGATCGACGATCGCATATGGCGTGATGAGCAGCTGGGCGATCCTGTCTCCCGGCGCGATCTCGAACGCGTCAGCGCGGTCGGTGTTGAGTAGCAGGACCCGCACCTCGCCCCGATAGCCCTCGTCGATCAGCCCGGGCGCGTTGACCAGCGAGATCCCGTGCTTGGCTGCCAATCCCGAACGCGGCAGCACGAGCGCCGCATGCCCGGGCGGTACCTCGATCGCTATACCGGTGCCCACGCTCGTCCTGGTGCCAGGCTCAAGGCGGGCTGCTTCGGATGAGTAGAGGTCGAGGCCGGCGTCGCCCGCATGCGCGCGCGTGGGGGCGGTCGCGTCTGCGGCGAGGCGTGTGAAGTGCAGCTCTGCTGCCATCTATTTTGCGCCGGCGCCGTTTACCGAGAACTCCGCAAAACGATGTGCGAGCGCCGAGGGCACCCGCGCGCGAACGAGCACGCCGTCGGGCCGTTCCTCCCTGTCCAGGTCCCCCGCCAGCTCATGGAGCTCGGCCAGTCGCGCGCCTTCGCTGTAGGGAACTAGCAGTTCCATCGGCTCCAGTGTGCGGGCGAACTCCTCGGCGATCCGTTCGCGGAGCTCATCCATACCCTCGCCGGTGTCGGCCGAGATCCCGATCACGTCGCGTCGTCCGACCAGCAGAGCCCGTCGCTCCTCGGCGTCGAGCAGATCGAGCTTGTTGAAAACCATTACACGGGGCATGTCCCCGGCGCCCATCTCCTCGAGCACTTCGTCGACGGCGGCGATCGAGCCCGCCCGGTGCTCCGCGGACTCAGACGCATCGACGACGTGGACGATCAGGTCCGCGAGACGGGTCTCCTCGAGGGTTGCCTTGAAGGCCTCGACGAGCTGGTGAGGCAATTTGCGGATGAAGCCGACGGTATCGGTGACGACGTAGCTACGGCCCTCGTGCTCGTAGGCGCGTGTCGCGGGATCGAGTGTGTGGAAAAGCCGTGATCCGACGCTAACCCCCGCACCGGTGAGCGCGTTCAGCAACGTGGACTTGCCCGCGTTCGTGTAGCCCGCCAGGGCTACGGCCGGCACTGCCGACGCCTCGCGACGGGAACGCATCGTCGTTCGGCCCTGTTCGAGGCGCTTCAACCGCCGCCGCAGGGCTGTGATCCTGTCGCGGGCCAGGCGGCGGTCCGTTTCGATCTGGCTCTCTCCGGGACCCCTGGTGCCGATGCCGCCGTCCATCCGCCCGGCGCCGAGGCGCTCGAGATGCGTCCAGAGTCCGCGCATGCGCGCGAGGTTGTACTCGAGTTGCGCGAGCTCGACCTGCAGCTTGCCCTCCGCCGAGTGAGCGTGGTCGGCGAAGATGTCGAGGATCACCGCGGTGCGATCAATCACCGGCACGTCGAGCGCGGCCTCGAGGTTGCGTTCCTGCCGGGGCGCCAGCTCGTCGTCGCACGCCACCAGGTTCGCGTCGAGCTCCTTGATCAGGCGCTTGAGTTCGTCGAGCTTGCCGCGACCCAGATAGCGGTCGGGATCGGGCTCGGAGCGCACCTGCACGAGCTCGCCGCTGGTCGCGACGCCCGCCGTCCGCAACAGCTCCTTCAATTCGCCGAGCTGGTCCTCACCCTCCAGGGCAGCCTGCGGTGGGGCACCGATCGCCAGCGCGCGCTGGCGTGCGCGTGGGTTGCGAAATCCGGCCGCTGCGCCGTTTCCGTTGCTCGAAGAGTCCACCTCGTCGATTGTAGGTGCGTCGTCAGCAGGCAAGTGGCGGATCCGGCAGGCGGGCAGCCGTCAGGCCGATGTTGCTGACGAACGGCAACGCACCGGCCGAGCACGCGTTTTCCACGGCCTCGTCGACCGCCGATCCGCTGCCGCGCATCGTGTAATCGGTGGCGGTCACGAGCAACCCGCGCTCGCGCATCCGCACCAGCTCGCGCAGCGCCGCGCGTGTGTCCGCGCGTCGGTTGCGAACGTAGCGGCGACGATCGAAGTCGTAGGTCCAGGTCACGTCCTCGCGGTTCCAGCCGTCCAGGTGCCTGACGATCCCGAACCTGCGCATACCCCACTCCCCGTTCTGAGCAAAGAGGAACCGCTCGTCCCCCAGCAGGCGGTTCAAGCCGGCCACCAACCTGCGCATCCCCTTGCGCTGGCCTCGATGCCGCTTCGGCTCGATCATGTCCACGTTGTCCAGGAAGAGGCCATCGAAGCCCTTGTCGAGAATCGCCGGCGCCACCCGGCGCAAGAGCTGGGTGCGAAGGCCCTTGCGTGAGACGTCGGCGAACCACTCGCCCTTCCAGTCCTTCCACGCCGAGAGGCGGTAGCGCTTGACCCGTGGGTACCACCCGCGCCATCTCTCGATCGTGCCGACGCTCAGGTAGGCAAGCACGACCACCCCAGCGCTGCTGAGCGCGCTGACCTCCGCGGCGCTTGCCTCCTCGCCGTCGACGACCACCACGTCGTAGGCGGCCAAGCGGTCCGCTACCTGCGCGGGCCCTCCGTCCAGGTTCCCGTTGCCGATCCCAAAGGCCCAGGTGGCAGCCATCAGGGCCAGGGCCTCCATCAAGAGGCCCTCCTCAGGCGGGCAAACGTGCTCTCGCGCCGCGCGTCACTCATCTGATCAAGCTATCGCCCGGTTAGGCTCCCGCCTTGATGAAGGTCTTCCTGACAGGTGGTACTGGGTTTATCGGCGGCCACGTCGCCCGCCTGCTGCGACAGCGCGGCGACGAGGTTGTGGCGCTCGTCCGTTCCCCCGAAAAGGCTCAGGACCTGCGCGACCTCGGTGTCGAGCTCGTCGCCGGCGATCTTTCGGATCGCGCCGCGATCGCCGCCGCCATGAGTGGCTGCGACGCCGTGATCCACGGGGCGGCCATCTATGAGGTGGGTATCCCCAAGAGCGCGCGCAGAAGTATGCACGCGACCAACGTGATTGGCACCGAGAACGCGCTGGGCGCGGCACTTGACGCGGGCATTCCCAAGGTCGCCTACGTCTCGACGATCGCCGTCTTCGGCAACACCGGCGGCGAGGTTGTCGATGAAAGCTACGAGCACCCTGGCGAGAGCTTCACCTCGTATTACGAAGAGACGAAGTACGAGGCCCATCAGGTTGCCAAGCGCCTGATCGCCGAGGGCCTGCCCTGCACGCTGGTCCAGCCCGGCGGTGTCTACGGACCCGATGACCACTCCGCCCTCGGCAAGCAGATGAAGGACTTCATCGCCGGCCGCATGCCGCTTGTCCCGTTCCCGGATCTCGGCCTGAACCTGGTCCATGTCGAGGATGCGGCGGCGGGAATCCTGCTCGCACTCGATCGTGGTGAGATCGGCGAGTCGTACGTTCTTGGAGGCGAGCTGACCACCATGGGCGAGATGATCAACACGCTGGCTAACGTGGCCAGGCGTAAGCCGCCGCGCGGATCGCTGCCAAGCCCACTCTTGAGAGCCCTGGCCCCGGTGGGCCCGATCGTGGGCAAGTTGACGGGTCAGCCGCCGAACATGCGCGAGCTCGTCAGTTCAGCCGACGGCGTCACCTTCTGGGCGAGCCACGATCGAGCCGTAACCGAGCTCGGCTACGCACCGCGCGGGCTCGAACAGGGCTTGCGCGACATGCTCGCTGCCAAGGGCAAGCTCGCCGCGGCCGCGGGCTAAACGACACTGAACGTCGCTCGTGACCCCCTATAGGGCGCACTCAGCGACGTTCGCCGGGTCAGGGTCAGCCCGACAGGTGCTCGCGCATCCGTTCGACGGCCTCGGTGATGCGCTCGTCGGGCGTAGTTAGCGAGATCCGGAAGAAGCCCTCGCCTGACGGCCCGTACATCGAGCCGGGCGAGATGATCACCGCAGCCTCCTCGAGCACGAGCTCGGCGAAGGAGGTCGATGAGTGCCCTTCGGGGACCGGCGCCCAGACGTAGATCGTGCCCTTGGGGGCGGCCACGTCGACGCCGATGTCGCGCAGCGCTGCAACCACCAGGTCGCGGCGCCTGGCATAGATCTCGTTCATCGCGCCCACCGAGTCTCCCGGGGCGTTGAGGGCCGCCGCCCCAGCCATCTGCACGGCCTCGAACAGGCCCGAGTCCACGTTCGTCTTGAGCCGCCAGTAGGTGGAGACGGCGTCAGCGTTGCCGAGGATCGCTGCGCAGCGCCACCCCGTCATGTTGAAGCCCTTGGAGAGCGAGAACACCTCGACCCCGATGTCCTTGGCGCCCGCGGTCGCAAGAAAGCTGGGCGCTACGTAGCCGTCGTACGTGGTCTCCGAGTAAGCGTTGTCGTGGACCACGAGGAAGTCGTGCTCACGGGCCAGCTCGACGACCCGCTCGAACAGACCCTCCGGCGCGATCGCCCCGGTCGGGTTGTTCGGGTAGTTCAGGAACATCAGCCGCGCCTTTGAAAGGGCCAGCGGATCGATCGCATCGAGGTCGGGTGCGAACCCCAATTTGGGCACGAGCGGAAGCACGACTGGCTCCGCACCGGCCAGGATCGGTCCACCCGTGTAGACCGGATAGCCCGGGTCGGAGGCGAGCGCGATGTCGCCGGGGTCGAGGAAGGCAAAGCAGAGGTTGTAGATGCATTCCTTGGCACCGATCGCGGGAATGACCTCCGTCTCGGAGTCGATCTCGACACCGAAGCGGCGATCGTAGAAGCGAGCGAGCGCATCGCGGAATTCGGCCCGGCCGCGGTTCGACGGGTATTGGTGGGTGCCAGGATCGGCGATCGCCTCCTGCATCGCGGCGACGATGTGCGGGTAGGTCGGCGTGTCGGGATCGCCGATACCGAGTGAGATCACGTCGATGCCGGCGGCACGTTTGTCCGCGACCTTGCGTTCGAGCTCGGCGAACATGTACGGCGGCATCGCCTGCAGCCGCTTGGAGGGGTCAGTCAGTCCCATGGGCGCGGCAGGGTATCTAGCCGCTGCCAAGTGCGCGCACCAGCTCCGGCGAGAGCTCGGCGGCGTATACCTTCGCCGCCGAGCCGATCAGGGTCATCTCGAGATCGTCGGTGATCTCGACGGTCAGCTCGCCGCCGTCGAGGCGTACCGTGATCGGGCTCTCAGCACCCGCGATAAACGCTGCGACCGCCGCGCCGCTGGCGCCGGTGCCGGACGAGAGGGTCTCCCCCACCCCACGCTCGAAGATTCTTGCTCGGACCACCGATCCGCCGGTATCTGTGAACGAAACATTGGTGCGATCCGGAAACAGTTCGGTGTTCCCCTCAACGTCCGGGCCGATCGCATCCAGATCAAGAGCTTCGACCTCCCCGCCGACCTCGATGACGCACTGCGGATTGCCCACGTTGACGGACCGGTAGCTCCATTCGCGACCGGCCGACTCCAGGGTTCCCGTCCCGCCGTCGACCGCCCTGCCCATCGCCATCGATACCGTGCCCGGCCCGGTGATCGTCGGCCTCACCGGCCCGGCCTTGGTGATCACGTCGAACGTGTCCTCATCCGTCCATCCAGAGGCTCGCAGGTAGAGCACCGCTTCCCGGGCCCCGTTTCCCGAAAGCTCGGCCTCGCTGCCGTCCGGGTTCAAGATGCGCAATTCGGCCACGTAGGTGGAATCCTCAGCCGGGCTCAACAGCAGGATCCCGTCGGAGCCAACGCCGTAATGCAATTCGCAGATCCGTCGGACGCGCTCCGCCGTCAGCTCCCAGGGCAGTGCCGCCGCCTCGATCACGACGTAGTCGTTGCCCAGTGCCTGCCATTTTTCGAAGCGCATCGCCGCGAGGCTACCCGTCGATCATGTTGCAAAGCCGCTGCGCCACAGCTACGTCGTCGAGTCCCGTCCGGTCAACCAGCTCAACGCCCCGCATCCGCCTCATCCAAGTGAGCTGACGGCGTGCATAGGCCCACTGGGCGCGCTTCATCGCCGGGACATCCCCGGCCAGGAGTTCCTTGAAGCCGATCGCGGCCTGGGCCGTCCTCGACGCCCCGGCCCCGGCGGCTCGAACGACCTCGCTCGCGGCCCCATTGGCGACAATCGCGTCCACTCTTCGGTCGATTCGGGTGCGCATCTCCTCGCTGTCGGCGACGAGCCCGAGCAACCGCGTTGGGTGGCGCGTCCGCGCGGTCCAGAGGCCATCGCTAGAACCATGCGGAGCGATGCCGAGCCGACGCAACTCGGTCAGGCGGCTTACCCGCCGCTGATCGTTCGGATGGACCCCGGACGCAAGCTCGTCCGGGAGTTCAGCATGCAACGCCTCCGGACCGCGCGCTGCGAGGTCGGCCTCGACCTCAGCGCGGATCTCGGCAGGGACCTGTGGGCGCAGCTCGAGCTCGCTGAGCGCAGCCCGCAGGTAGAGGCCGGTCCCGCCCACCACCAGCGGTCGCTGACCACGGGCGAGCAGCCTGTCGATGTGGTGGTGCGCGTCACCCGCGTAGCGCCCGACGGAGTACTCCTCATGCAGGTTGGCCACCCCAAGCATGCGGTGCTCGAGTCGTTGGCGCTCCTCTTCGGTGGCCGCACCACTCAGTACCTCCAGCCCGCGGTAGATCTGGATCGAATCACATGAGATGGCGACGGGCTCCTCGCCGCGTTCGCGTAGCACTTCGGCGAGCCCGATTGCGACCCCGGTCTTGCCCACCGCCGTCGGGCCGAAGATCGCGACGACTTCCACCTCGGTCGGGCCTCCTCTCGGTCCAGGCTCAAGCGACGCGGCTCAGCAGCCGCTCCGTGCCCCTGAGCGTCATCGACGTCGCTCCGGTGATCTCGACATCAACAAGCTCACCGGGCTGCGCCGTGCCCTCGAAATTGACCGACTTGTTATGCCGGACCCGGCCGCGTAGACGTGTGGGGTCCGTGCGGCTCGGCCCCTCGACCAGCGCCTCCATCGTTCGCCCAACGAACCGCTGGGCACGTTCGCGTGCGCGGCGCTGCACCAGTTCAACCAGCCGCTCCATGCGCTCGCGCTTGACGAGGTGGGGTACCTGGTCGCCGAGGGTCGCCGCCTCGGTCCCGCGCCGCGGGCTGAAGACGAAAGTGAATGCGGAGTCAAATCCCACCGCATCAATCACTTCGAGCGTTTCGACGAAGTCCTCCTCGGTCTCGCCGGGAAAGCCAACGATGATGTCGGTCGTGAGGGCGACGTCGGGCACGTGCTCGCGGATCGAGTCCACCCGGTCGAGGTAGCGCTTGCGGTCGTAGGTGCGTCGCATCCGCTTGAGGATCCGCGAGGAGCCCGACTGCAACGGCAGGTGAATGTGCTCACATACCGCAGCGCACTCGGCGTGCGCGAGCACGACGTCCTCGCGCATGTCCTTCGGGTGCGGGCTGGTGTAGCGGATGCGCTCGATCCCGTTGATTTTGTCGATCGCACGCAGAAGCTCGGCAAAGGTCATGCGGTCATCGCCCCGCAGGTCACGTCCATATGAGTTCACGTTCTGACCGAGCAGGGTGAGCTCGCGAACGCCGTCGAATGCGAGACGTTCGGCTTCAGTCAGCAACTCCGTTGCCGGACGGCTCTGCTCGCGGCCGCGTGTCGAAGGGACGATGCAGTAGGAACATGCGCAGTTGCACCCCTGGGAGATCTGCAGCCAGGCCTGGAACTCGCGCGCCCGCTTGTCCGGTAGGTGTCCTGCGAATTCCTCGAACTCAAAGTAGCCCTGCGAGGTAAGTGAATCCGCAGTGAGGAACTCGGCCAGCCGTCCGATCTGGCCGGGCCCAAAGGCCACGTCGACGAACGGGAAGCGCTGGAAGACCTCGTCCTTCACCGACTGTGCCCAACAACCCCCCACACCCACAATCCGGGTCGGATCCTCACCCTTCAGGCGCTTCGCCTCGCCGAGGTGCGCGATGAAGCGACTGTCCGCCGATTCACGGATTGAGCAGGTGTTGAAAAGGATCAGGTCGGCGTCGGCTCGGTCAGGCGCCTCGGCGTAGCCCAGGGATTCGAGCATGCCGCGCATGCGTTCGGAGTCGTGCTCATTCATCTGGCACCCGAAGGTGGTGACGTGATAGCTCCGCCCGCTCACGGGAGGCAGGGTAGCCCGGGCGCCGCCGAGGGCGCTAGCGGCCGGAGGCCGTCGACTCGGCCAGATACGCGACGAGCGCGTCGAGATCCTCGGGCGTGAGGGATGTGCCGTACTCGCTGGGCATGATGCCGTCGCCGAAACCCTTGGCCACGATGGCGGCTGGATCGACGATCGACTGCTCGATGTACTCCTCGTCCTTGTCCTTCAGCGAATCGTCCAGATCGGGACCAACGCTCGCGTCGGAGCCAGCCGCCGCGAGGGTGTGACAGCCGCCGCAGCCATTCGCGGCGAATACATCGCCGCCATTGGCCGGTGCGGTGGGCTGCTCCCCGGCTGGCGTCTCGCCCTCTTCGGCCTCGCCCTCCACAGCAGCGGCCTCAGCCTCCTCTGCCTGCTCGTCTTCGCGATGCTCGGCCTCCTCGCGGGAGAGCACGATGGCGAAGGCACAGGTCGCGATTACGAGGGTGCCCATAACGCCCAGGACGGCGGTCATGACAGCGCGAGACGGCGGGAACTTCTCGATCTTCATGCCCGCGAACGAGAGGGTGAGGGCAAGCAGGGTCAGCCCGATTCCGACGACGTAGAAGATGTCGCTCATCAGGTCGGCGATCCTATCGGGCTATTCGGCGAACGCGGTCGCCCGGCTCTCGCGGATGACGATGATCTTGATCCGCCCGGGGTGGTCGACCTCCTTCTCGATCGCTGCGGCGATCTCGTGCGAGATCACCGCAGCGCCGTCGTCGTCCACGACACCTGGATCCACGACCACCCGGATCTCGCGGCCGGCGCGCATTGCGAACACCCGCTCGACCCCGTGATGGCGCGACGCCACCTCCTCCAGATCGCGCAACCTGCCCACATACTGCTCAAGCGAGTCACCCCGCGCACCGGGGCGCGCTCCCGAAACCGCGTCGGCGGCTTGCACGATCACGGCCTCGACCGTCTTCGGCGGAACCTCGTTGTGGTGTGCCTCCATCGCGTGCGCAACGGCCTCTGATTCGCCATTCCGCCGGGCGATTCGGGCGCCGATCAGGGCATGCGGGCCTTCGACTTCGTGCGTGACGGCCTTGCCGATGTCGTGCAGGAACGAGGCACGCCGCGCGGTCTCGGCCGACGCGCCCAACTCCTCGGCGAGAATGCCCGCCAGATTTGCGCACTCAACGAGGTGATCGAGCACGTTCTGCCCATAGCTCGTTCTGAATCGCAGTTGCCCGAGCAGCTTGGCCAACTCAGGGTGCAGCCCGTGGACATGCGCCTCGAGCGCCGCGCGTTGCCCTTCGTCGACAACGCGCTTCTCCAGGTCCGACCGGGCCTGCTCATAGGTCTCCTCGATCAGCGCCGGGTGGATGCGACCGTCGGCGATTAGTCGCTCCAGGGTCATTCCCGCAACCTCACGCCGAACGCCGTCGAAGCTCGAGAGCACCACGGCATTCGGCGTCTCGTCGACGATCAGGTCCACCCCGGTGAGCTTCTCCAGCGCCCGGATATTGCGCCCGTCACGCCCAATGATCCTCCCCTTCATCTCGTCGTTCGGAAGCTCGACCAGACGTGTCGTGGTCTCACTCGAGTGCTTGGCGGCCAGCCGCTGTGTGGCCACGGCCAGGATGTTGCGCGCGCGGCGCTCGGCTTCGTTCCGGGCGTCGTCCTCGATCTGGCGAATTAGCAGCGCGGCCTGGTGCTTGGCCTCCTGCTCGACGTCCGCCAGAAGCAACTGCTTCGCCTGGTTGGCGCTCAGGCCGGAGACTCGCTCCAGCTCACGCCGCTGGACCCGCTTGGCCTGCTTCAACTCGTCCTGCTGGCTGACCAGGTTGCGCTCGCGATCCTCGAGTGTCTGCGCGCGCCGCTCGAGGTCGGCGCTCTTGAGCTCGGCCGACTGGGCCTCGCGCAGGGCGAGCTCCTCCAGTCGCGCGATCTCCTCGCGCCTTGCCTGCAACTCCCCGACAGAGCCTCCGCCCGTTTCCGCCGCCCCCGACTGCGCAACGGCAGGCTCAGGCGTGCTCTCGGTGTCCACGGCGGGATGCTTTACGCGCCGCCGCGGGAACATCGACTCGCGTGTTCCCATCTCGATATCTCCTCGGGCACGCTCGCAACGCACCCTGCTCTCGGTCGAGCCGACCTGCGCTCGCGACCGCCCTAGGCGCGGCACCTCCACGCCGAAAGGGCGCGGTCGGAAGTCAGGATGCGGTTCAAGTTTTCAAATCCAATCGTCAACATTCAGTGCAGCGGTTCAGCCGCGTCTCGAGTCATGCTAGAGGCGAGCGAGCGGACTCGCAAGCCCTGCGGATCGCTCCGTATGCAACCTCGGCTTCGAACCCACGTCGCGCGAGGAAGGCGAGCGCCCGTGATCGATCGGCATTGTCGTCGCCGACGCCGCCGCGCTTTCGCAGCAGCGCCGCCGCGCGTTCCAGCTGTTCGTCGTGCGACTCACCGCCCGTCGCCGCCTCGGCCAGCGCGCGACTGATCCCACGTTCCACCAGCGACTCGCGGATCCGATCGGGCCCCCACCCGCTCAACTCGCGCTTGTCCTCGGTGAACAGGCGCGCGTAGCGCTCGTCGTCGACCGAGCCGAGCTCGACCAGGCGGAGCACGGCGTCCTCGACCTCCTCGGCGTCGTCACAGCGCTCGTGCAGCCATGCGCGTAGTTCGGCCTCGGTGCGCTCGCGGCGCGAAATCGCGCCGACGGCGAGTTCAAAGGCCGGCTTGGTGCGGCCCGCCAACTATGCGGCCTTGGCCTCGGGTTCCTCCGTCTCGGACTCTGCCTCGACGGCTTCGGCTTCGACCTCGGGTTCGGGGTCCGGCTGATCGGGAACGGCGGCGATCGGCGTGGACTTGCGGTCGATATCGAGCAGGTCGAAGAGCTTCGTCTCGAGCTCCGCACCCAGTTCCGGGTTGTCCTTGAGGAAGCCCTTCGTGTTGTTACGTCCCTGGCCTAGCCTCAGCTCGCCGTAGGAGAAGAAGGAGCCCGACTTCGTGATCAGGTCGTGCTCGAGTGCAAGGTCGAGGAGGCAGCCCTCGTGTGAGATGCCCTCCCCGTACTCGATGTCGAACTCGGCCTGCCGGAACGGCGGTGCCACCTTGTTCTTGACCACCTTCACTCGACAACGGTTGCCAACGGCCTCGGTTCCCTCCTTGAGGGTCTCGATGCGGCGGATGTCCAGTCGCTGCGACGAGTAGAACTTCAGTGCCCGTCCCCCCGGCTGGGTCTCGGGCGAGCCGAAGCTCACGCCAATCTTTTCCCGGATCTGGTTCGTGAAAATGCAGATGGTGTTCGCCCGGCTCAGGTTGCCGGTGAGCTTGCGCAGCGCCTGCGACATAAGCCGTGCCTGCAGCCCGACGGACTGGTCGCCCATTTGCCCCTCCAGCTCCACACGGGGCGTCAGCGCTGCCACCGAGTCAACGGCGACCACGTCGACAGCGCCCGAGCGCACGAGCACGTCGACGATCTCGAGCGCCTGTTCACCGTAATCGGGCTGGGAGATGAGCAGTTCGTCGGTATCGACGCCGATCTTGCGTGCGTAGATCGGGTCGATCGCGTGCTCGGCATCGACAAAGGCGCAAACGCCACCGCGAGCCTGGGCCTGGGCCATGATGTGGTAGACGAGCGTCGTCTTACCCGACGATTCCGGGCCGAAGATCTCAACCACACGGCCACGGGGAACCCCGCCGACACCCAGCGCGAGGTCGAGCGAGAGCGCCCCGGTAGGAATCGCGTCGACCTCGATCGCCCCGTCGCCGAGCTTCATCAAGGACCCGGCGCCGAACTCGCGCTCGATATGGGTCATCGCGGCGCCCAGGGCCGCCTCGCGGGCCTTGGCTTCCTTGTCGGCCGCCTTTGCCGCTGCCTTGCTTGCGTCTGCCATCTAATTCACCTCAAAGTCAAATATTTCGCTTGCGCTCGGCTCAAGTTGGTATCGCGCCGAGGCGCTCACTCAAGTTTCCTGGTAGCCAGTTGCACGTACCGCGCACCCTCTGGCCGCAGCTTCGAACGGTAAAGCGAGACCCGGACGGCTTCCCAGGGCTCGCCGAGCGCCGCGGGGAGCGCCCCCGGCTCCGTTACGACCTGCCGCGGGCGCCCTCGCGAGCCGGGCTCGGTGCGTACACGAGCCATGGTCAGATGTGGCCAGAACGGGCGGTGTTCAGGCTCGTAGAGATCGGCGGCCTCGAGCCACTCCGCGAGCTCGGCCTGAAGCGACATGAGGGCGTCGGAGTCGGCCTCCAGCGCGTAGAGCGCTGGGCGCTTCGCGGGCCTCGAGACAGGGCCACTGAGCCGAACGGACACCCGGCGCGCCGAGATGGCCTCGACGGCCTTGACAGCGACGGCTAGGTCGGCCTCCCCGCGCTGGCCGAGAAAGCAGAGGGTGATGTGCAGGGACTGGAGTGAAACCGGGCGCAAAGCCGGATCGTGTAGCTCGAGTTCGCCCCAGGCGGCCAGCCCAGCGCGCACGGATGTGGGCGGGTCGACGGCAATGAAGATCCTTAGCATCGGCCCACCCTAGGCGCGACTCAGGCGCAGGATGGGGCCAACCCGTATCAAGTGGGAATCGAACCACGCACCTAGCTGCAAAATCCCTGCCCGCAGCGGTCTTCCGGGTCGGTTTGCGTGGTAGCGTGCCGCCTGCCCGCTGACGGTGGCAAAGAGCCCCGGGACCGGAAGCGCGCCTCCTCTCATTAGGAACGCACGCGAAACGGCAGCGTACGCAGACAGATCAGTAGATCAGTACAGGAGGCTCAATGGCCACCGGAACAGTCAAGTGGTTCAACACCGAGAAGGGCTACGGATTCATCGCGCCCGACGAGGGCGACAAGGACCTGTTCGTCCACCAGACCGGCGTCGATCCCGGCGCCTCGGTCAAGGAAGGCGACCAGGTCACATTCGAGACCGAGTCGAGTCCGAAGGGCCCGCGCGCAATTAACGTGCGCCCCGCCTAGCGGCACCGCAGGAGAAGACCACACAAGACGAGACAGCGGGCGTCCCTCCGGGGGCGCCCTTTCTCGTTCGCCGACGAGGCACGAAACGCGGGTGGCACGCATAGCGTGTCTCTGGGATGGGTCAAGGGTGTCACCTCGGCGAGCGCACGACCCATCCCCTCCTGGGTCCAGGGCCGTGTCATCTCGACGGAGCCGCCGTTCCGAGGCCTAGAGGGGGAAATCCTCGCCCCGCAGCAGGCGCCGCAGCAGGTGCAGGCCGAGCAGGGCTGAGCGCTCACGGACATCGGCGCGCGAGCCGGGCATGACCGGGTCTCGGGCCAGCTTGACGCCGTCGGCGCTCTTGACGCAGACGCACACGTAGCCCACCGGCTTCACCTCGCTGCCTCCGGAGGGCCCTGCAATCCCAGTGATGCCGACGCCCAGATCCGCCTCGAAATGCGAGATCGCACCGTCCGCCATCGCCTCGGCGACCTCGGGCGAGACGGCGCCGTGGGCCTCGATCAGCTCAGCGGGAACACCCAGAAGGTCTGTCTTGGCCTGGTTGGCGTAGGCGACCACACCGCCGACCATGTAGGCGGAGGCACCGCCGAGATTCGTCAGCCGCGCAGCGAGCATCCCGCCGGTGCACGACTCGGCGGTCGCCACCGTTTGTCCCTGGAGTAGGCGCGCTACCTGCTCGTCGATCGTCGAACCGTCCCGCGAGAACATGAACGCCCCGTGGCGCTCCGCGATGGCACTCACCAGCGCCTCGCGCTCGCGCTCGGCGCCCGGCCGGTGCCGCACATCGATCTCAAGCTCGCCCTTACGCAGACAGGTGGTGATCTCGAGCGCGCCCAGGTCCACCCCGCCGGCCTCGATCTCGCGCAGGCTCTTCGCGATCTCAGACTCGGGAATTCCGAACAGCCGCAGCATCACGCCGTCGTACGGTTCCGCGCGATCGAGCACTTCGTGCACGGCCGCGGTCGCGAGTGCTTGCTCCCACATCGCTTGCAGTTCCCGCGGCGGCCCCGGCAACACCACCACGACCGGCCCACCCGAGACCGGCACTACGAGTCCGGGCGCGGTGCCCGCAGGGTCCAGTGTGGTCGCGCCCCTGGGAACGATCGCCTGCTTGCGATTTGCGGCGCGCAACGCCTCGGTATCGAAGTTCAGACGCCGCGCGAACCCGGCGAGGATGTCGGCGATCTTCCGTTCCATTCCCTCGTCGAGAACCATCTCGAGTCCGGCGAAGCGCCCAACGATCTCGGCGGTCAGGTCGTCTGCCGTTGGGCCCAGGCCACCGCTGGTGAAGATGAGATCGGAACCGTCCTCGCTGAGAAAGCGAAGCGCCGCCTCGAGGTCCTCGGGCCGGTCCCCAACCACCACGACGTGCGAGACCTCGACCCCGAGCTCGCCGAGGCGCATCGAGATCCATGGCCCGTTGCGGTCGGTGATCGTGCCGGTGATCACCTCCGTCCCGGTGACGACTATCCCCGCGCGAACGCTCACCCGGGGCATTCTGGCGGGTCGCCGGCCCGGGCGACCACCTGGATCAACCCTGGACGGGTTCGAGCTCGGTCTCAGTGTCGCCGGGTGCGTCCTCGGCCCCGAGCGGAGCGGCTGGCCCCGGACCAAGGATCCGTGCCAGATCCGCGTGTGAGACCAGGACCTCACGCGGCTTCGATCCCTCGTACCCGGAGATGATGCCGCGCCGCTCGAGCATGTCGATCAAGCGCCCGGCACGCGTGTAGCCAACGCGCAACCGCCGCTGGATCATCGAGACCGACGCGGTCTCGCTCTCAACCACGATTCGGGCGGCGTCCTCCAGCAGAGCGTCCTCGTCGGGCGAGAACTCACCGGTGCCGGGGTCGTTGGACTCCTGGGAGCGGTCGGCCACTAGCTGCGGGTCGAAGTCGGGCTCGCCCTGTTTGGCCCAGTGGCCGGTGATCCGCGCGATTTCGTCTTCACCGAGAAACGCGCCCTGGATCCGTGACATCTTGCCGCTGCCGACGGGGTTGAAGAGCATGTCGCCCTGGCCGAGGAGTGTCTCCGCCCCGCCGGTATCGAGGATCACCCGCGAGTCCACCTGCGAGGCGACGGCGAAGGCGATTCGCGACGGGATGTTGACCTTGATCGTGCCGGTGATGACGTCGGTCGATGGGCGCTGCGTCGCCAGCACGAGGTGAATGCCAACCGCCCGCGACTTCTGCGCAAGCCGGATGATCGAGTCCTCTACCTCAGCCGGCGCGATCATCATCAGATCGGCGAGCTCGTCGATCACGCAGAGGATGTGGGGGAGCGGCGCCTCGCCCGCCTTCTTTCGAACCTTGTTCAGCTCCGCGAGGTTGCGAGTGCGCGCCTGCTCCATCACCCCGTAGCGACTCTCCATTTCGACGATCAGGTTCTGGAGCACCGTCGCTGCGAGCCTCGGGTTGGTGACCACTGGGGTCATCAGGTGCGGGAGGTTCTCGTAGTGGTTCAACTCGACGCGCTTGGGGTCGACCAGCACCATGCGCACCTCGTTCGGCGAGGCGTGCAGCAGAATCGAGGAGAGCAGCGTGTTGATGCATGCCGACTTTCCCGACCCGGTCGTGCCGGCGACGAGAAGATGCGGCATCAGGGCGATGTCCGCCTTGACGCTGTGGCCGGTCACGTCCTTACCAATCCACGCGAGTAGCGGCGACGTTCCCTTGGGGCGCCCCTCGTAGATGTCGCCGAGACGAACTACGCGGCGGCGTGCGTTCGGCACCTCGACGCCCACAGCCTTCTTGCCCGGGATCGGCGCCAGGATCCGGATATCGGTCGCCGCCAGCGCGTAGGCAAGGTCGTCCTTGAGCTGAGCGACCTTGCCCACCTTGATCCCGGGTGCGAGCTGGAAGTCGTAACGCGAGACATGCGGGCCCGACACCGTGCCGACCATTCGTGCCTCAACACCGAAGTGGCGCAGGGCGTCGAGCAGGGCCTTTGCGGTCTCTTTGATGTCGGCGGGGTCAGGACCGGGGTCGCCCTTGCCCTTCTTCAAGAGTTGCAACGACGGCGCGATGTAGTCGACCTCGTCCGAGACGGTGATTCCGCCGGTCCGTGAGTTCCCCATCGGGGTCTTCTCAGGCTCGGCCTCGGGCTCCGCCTCCACCGTGGCAGGTGTCTCGACCTTGGGCTCCTCGTCGGGTTCGGGCTCGGCCGCCCCCTCGTAGCCAAAGTCGGCTTCGGGGTCCGGCTCGATGCGAACGGTCACCTCCGGCTCCCCGTACTCGGGCTCCTCGTCGGCCCACAGCGAACCAGCCAGCGGCTCGGTGTCGTTTGCGCGCGTGATCGCGATGTCGGAATCCGGCTCGGCCCAGCCGGCGGGCTCGGGAGGACGAACCGTCTGGGCGATCTCGCGAGTTCCTCGCCGGGCCCTCTTTGCCGCGCCACCAGCGCTCTCGACAAGGTTCGCGATCGTCATCCCGGTCAACAGCAAGACGCCGCTGATCGCCATCAGGAGGGCAAGGATGTGCGCGCCAAGGTCCTGGAAGAGGGTTGAGGCGGCCCAGTAGAGCGACTCTCCTATCGCGCCCCCGTGCTCGGTAAAGAACCGGGGCTCAAAGTAGCCGTTGCGCGCCGGGCGATCCGGGCCCAGGCCCAGCGTCCCCGCTGAAAAGGCGAGAAGCAGTGCGCCGACCAGCAGCAAAGCGCCCACGTTAAGCGCCTTGGGCGCCTTGATCATGGGCCGAGCGATCGCCGCCAGCCCCAGGCCGAAGAAGACCAGCGGCATTGCATAGGTAACCCGGCCAACGGTGTGCTCGAGCGCGGACACGAGCCAATGCCCAGCCGCCCCGCCGTCCCAATCGAGATAGACGACGAACGAGCAGTAAACGCCAAAGGCGACCATTGCGAGGCCGATCAGGTCGAGGTGGCGCTGTTCGAGCCCGTCGAAGGCAGCGCGCAGCTGCGGGCGCTTGGAACCGCGCTTGACCGCCTTTCGAGCCCGCCCATTCACGGTGCGGGCAGGGGATCTTTTCGTGGCCTTGGCCATGCCTGGATGGCTCTTCGACGCGCAAGCTGCGTCCCCTCTTGCAGCTAAGCCGTTCTTTAGGAGCGCCTCTACCCTTTGTGGTCAGTGTTGGCAAGTGAAACAGCCACCGGCCGCGTGCTCGTCGTCGAGGACGACACCGAGATCGCGGACGTGCTGCGCAGAACCCTGCGCCAGGAAGGGCACGAGGTGCGAACCGCCGGCGATGGTGAGGCGGCTCTGAGCGCAGCCGCGGAGTTCGTGCCAGACGTGGTGATCCTCGACTTGGGACTCCCGAAGCTGGGCGGCGCCGAGGTGCTCAAGCGCCTGCGCGCCGACGACGACGTTCCGATCCTGATTTTGACCGCCCGCACCGAGCTCGATGACCGGGTACGCGGCCTCGACTCCGGTGCCGACGACTACCTCGTCAAGCCGTTCGAACGCCAGGAGCTCCTAGCGCGCCTGCGTGCGCTGATGAGACGGCGCCCACCACGCGGCAGTGCCAGTCTCATCGTCGGCGACCTCGTGCTGAATCCGGCTTCCCGTGACGTGAGTCGTGGCGAGCGCGAGATCGAGCTGACCAACCGCGAGTTCGAGCTACTGGAGTTCTTGATGCGGAACGAGCGCCTGGTCGTTTCGCGCGAGCGTCTGCTCGAGGAAGTTTGGGGCTACGACCCGCTGGCGATGACCAACACGATCGACGTTTTCATTTCGAACCTGCGGCGAAAGCTCGAGGGGGGCGGCGAACCACGCCTGCTCCACACCAAGCGCGGCGCCGGCTACGTCCTTCGCGCGAGCCGGGAGGACTGACCCGCTTGATCGGAGAGCGGCGGCCGCCGCTGTTCTCGCCGTCGCGCTGGAGCGTGCGCTGGCGCCTCGCCGGCGTCTCGGCAGTGCTCACCTTCGCGATCCTGCTGGCCTTTGCGTTCGTGGTTGGCAGGCTTGCCGAGGAGCGCCTACAGGAAGACTTCCGCGCCGAACTCGAGACAACCGCCACCGAGCTCTCGGTTGCAGTCAAGGTCAACTGCTACCCACTCGAAGGACTGACCGTCGGCGAGTGCGACTACGACGCGCCGCTGCAGGCGATGTCGCTGCCGAGCGGCGGCGCCGTGCGGATCGTCGACGTGAACGGCCGTGCGATCGAAGAGACTCGCGACGCGCCCGAACTGGGGCCGCCCCACAGCGAGGTGACCCGGATCGGCGAGTACGAGGTGGCGACCCGGCCGCTCTCATCGAACGCACTGGCCGCTCCGCCCGCCTTCGTGCAGTTCGCCCGTGACCACGAAGAGCTGGATGCGACGATCTCGCGGCTCTGGCTTTTCCTCGTGATCGGGGTCGCCGCCGGCACGATGATGGCCGGGCTGGCTGGGCTGGCCGTCGCCAACCGAGCGATGCGCCCGATTGCCGCGCTTACACAGACCGCTCGGGAGATCGCCTCCACGCGCGATCCCTCGCGAACGATGCCAATTCCCTCCGCCGATGACGAGGTGACCGAACTCGCGCGAACGCTCGACGCGATGCTCGGCGAGCTCGACGCCGCCCGCTCGGAGTCTCAACAGATGGTGCAAGCCCAGCGAGAGTTCGTAGCCGACGCGTCGCACGAGCTGCGAACCCCGCTCACCAGCATTCTCGCGAACCTCGAGCTGCTTGAGGATCGACTCGATGGTGGCGACCCCGAGGCCGGCGAGATGGTGGGCTCGGCGTTGCGCTCATCCCGGCGGATGCGGTTGCTCGTGGCCGACCTGCTGCTACTCGCGCGCGCCGACACCGGGCACACGAGTGGTCGCGGGGAGTGCGACATCGCAGCGATCGTGCGCGACGCGGCGACCGAGGTCATGCCGGTCGCCGGCGAGCACGAGATCGAGGTCCGGACGCCCGCTTCGCTCGCGGTTAGGGGCAACGCGGAGGAGCTTCACCGCCTCGCCGTGAATCTCCTCGACAACGGCATCCGCCACACGGCCCCGAACACGCGCATCACCGCTGTGGTCGAGCGCCGCGGACGCGATGCCGTGTTCGAGGTTGCAGACGACGGGCCCGGCCTGCCACCCGGGATGGAGGAACAGGTCTTCTCACGCTTCGTGCGCGGCTCTGGACCCGCCGACCTCGCGCGCGACGCTGGAACCGGCCTTGGCCTGGCGATCGTTCGAGCGGTGGTCTCGTCGCACGGCGGCGAGGTGACGGCCGGCAGCTCCGCTCACGGCGGGGCCCGATTCGTGGTGCGACTTCCGGCCGAGAGCGGCGAGTTCGAAGCATCTCCAAAAAAGGTCCCGAGGGTCGTTTAGCACCCATTAATGGTGGGCACCTATCTTCGTTGTTGGACGAGACAAGACTCGCCGGAGCTCTCCCCCCGATGCCCCGGCGAGCATCAAGGCCGCAGTGGCCAGCGACCCGCCGGTTTTCCCCCTCCCTGAACCGGCGGGTCGTTTCTTTCCTGCCGATTGCTTTCGGGTCGGTTCAGACTTCGACGACTACCGGCAGAACCATCGGGCGGCGCTTCATGCGGTCGTAGACGAACTCGGCTACGTCGTCATGCACGTCCTCCTGGACCAGGGCCGACTCACGCACGCCATCATCGGCCGCGTCGGCGAGAGTATCCGCGACGACGTCGCGTAATTCGCCGAGCAACTTCACCGCAGCTTCGCCCTCGATGAACGGAACACCCCGGAAGGTGATCTCGGGCTCGGCGACCGACGTGCCGTCGTCGGAGCTGATCGTCGCGACCACGATCAGCACGCCATCCGCCGAAAGGGTGCGACGGTCGCGGAGTGCGACGTCGTCGGGATCGCCGATGTCGACTCCGTCCACATAGATCGCCCCGGCGTGCACGTCCTCGCCGAAGTTGGCTCCCTTCGAGTCAATTTCGAGTGGCAGGCCGTTCCGCCCACGGAAGATCCGCTCGGGCTCGATGCCGACCGATTCAGCCAGCTCAGCGTGCAGGCGGATCCGCTTGTGGTCGCCGTGAAAGGGAAAGACGTAGCGCGGTTTGGTGAGGTTCAGCATCAGCTTCAACTCCTCCCGGCAGCCATGCCCCGAGACGTGGATCGGCGCATCCGCGGCGGTGATCACGCGGGCGCCGATCTCGTATATGCGGTCGATTGTTTCATTCACGGCCCGCTCGTTGCCTGGAACGGGCGAAGCGGAGAAGATCACCGTGTCGTCGGCGTGCAGCTCGACGTCGCGATGATCGTTGAAGGCCATCCGGCGCAGCGCGGAGAGCGGCTCCCCCTGGCTGCCGGTGCAAATCGCGATCACCCGATGGTCGGGGTGGTCCTCGATCTGCTTCGGGTTGATCAGGAGACCGTCCGGGGCATTGGCGATCCCGAGGTTGCTTGCGATGTTGAAGTTCTTTCGCATCGAACGGCCGACCAGGGCGATCTTGCGGTCGAGCCCGCTGGCCGCGTCAATCACCTGCTGGACGCGGTGTACGTTCGAGGCGAAGCAGGTGACGATGATGCGCCCCTTGCACCCGGCAAAAACAGCCTCGAGCGCGGGACCGACGGAGGCTTCAGACGGCACGACACCGGGTCTATCCGCGTTGGTCGAGTCACCGCAGAGGCAGAGCACGCCTTCCGAACCCAACTCGGCGAGACGGGCTATGTCTGCTGGGCGCCCGTCGATCGGCGTCTGGTCAAAGCGATAGTCGCCCGTGATCAGGACCGCGCCGAGCGGTGTATGGAGCGCGACGGCACGCGCGTCGGGAATCGAGTGCGCCATGTGGATCATCTCGATCTCGAAAGGGCCGGCCTTCATCCGCGCACCCGGGTCGAGCACCTCCAGGGGCGCATTGCGGATCTTGCGCTCCTCGAGCTTCGAGCGAACCAGGCCGATCGTCAGCGGGGCACCGTAGATCGCACCCGGCATGCCGAGTTCGCGAAGCACATACGGCAGGGCGCCGACGTGGTCCTCGTGGCCATGAGTGAGGACGATCGCCTCGATTTCACCCTTCCGGGCGCGAAGGGAGTCGAAGTCCGGCAGCACGAGGTCGATCCCGAGCATCTCGGCAGTCGGGAACATCACACCTGTATCGACAATGACGATCCGACCATCGAGTTCGATCGCGGTCATGTTCTTACCGATCTCCCCGAGACCGCCCAGGGGGAGGATGGAAATCTTGCTCAAGTGCTCAGGCCGCCCTGCTGGTCGTCCGGACAGCGTGCTCGTCCAGCGCCGCCCGTAGCAACTCACGCTCCGAGCGGCTCGCGGGCACCATCGGGAGACGCATCGTTCCGCCGATCAGGCCATCGGCCTCGAGCGCGGCCTTGACCATCGTTGCGGGTGGCGCGACGCCGAACGCTTCGTACACCGGCACCAGCTCGGCATCGATGGCCTCGGCGCGATCGGTATCACCGGCGCGCGCGGCGTCGTAGAGCTCGCGCATCGAACCGCCGACCACGTGTGAAGCGACCAGAATCCCGCCTGTTCCGCCGCAGGCGAGACACCGGGCGAAGATGTCGTCGTTTCCGGCAAGCGTGTCGAGACCCTCGATCGGGCCGATCTCGTCGTTATTGGCTTGCTTGACCGCCACTACGTTCGGATGCTCGGTGGCGAGGGCGCTAAGCAGATCTGGACCCATGTTGATCACACTCCGCGAGGGAATGTTGTAGAGCACGATCGGCATCTCTCCCGCCGCATCGCTCACCGCGGCGAAGTGGGCACGCAGGCCTCGCTCGCTCGGTTTGTTGTAGTAGGGCGTGACGACCAGTACGGCGTGAGCGCCGGCCGCGCCGGCCCGCGCGGTCAGAGCCGCACAGTGCGCGGTGTCGTTCGAACCCGTGCCGCAGATGACGCTCGCACCATCGCCGATCTCTTCCAGCACCGCCTCAAGAAGCGCGATCTTCTCGTCGTCGGTGAGCGTCGGTGACTCGCCCGTCGTGCCGGCCACGACGACCCCGTGGGATCCGTTTGCGACCAGATGCGAGGCAAGCGTCCGGGCGCCGGGCAGGTCGAGCGATCCGTCGTCGTGAAACGGTGTGACCATCGCGGTGAGTACCCCCTGCATTGAAGCCATCGCTGGATTATCCCGCAAGAGCGAACCGTGACTTGCGTCGCTCACGGGCAACCATTTAGAGAACGGCTTCGAGTCCGACCGTGAACGGATCAGGCAAACCCGCCACGCTCCGAACGGCGAGCAGCACGCCCGGCATGAACGAGACACGGTCGATCGAGTCGTGGCGAATCGTCAGGGTCTGCCCGGCGTCGCCGAAGATCACCTCCTGGTGTGCGACGAGGCCCGGCAGGCGAACCGAGTGAATGGGCTCGTGGAGGTTGCCACCTGCCTCCGTGATCAGCTGCCTGGTCAGCTTCGCAGTACCCGATGGGGCGTCGAGCTTGCGATTGTGATGTAGCTCGATGATCTCGCAATCCGGCATGTGCGCCGCGGCCTGGCTGGCGAAGCGCATCATCAGAACCGCGCCGATGGCGAAGTTCGGTGCTACGAAGACGTTGCCACCGCCCCCGGCGGCCTCAGCCGCCTCCCGCAGCGGTTGGTGGTCGAACCCGGTCGTCCCCACGACCACGTTCACGCCCGCCTCCACGCATGCGCGAACGTTGCCTGGAGCTGCGTCAGGCGTGCTGAAGTCGACGACCACGTCTGCCTCGCCGAGCAGATCCTTGAGCGGCGCGGAGAGCGAAGGGTCGGCGCGGCCCGCCAGCTCCATGTCCTCGGCACCCTCTACGGCGACGCATGTGGTGGCCCCCATCCGGCCGGCAGCGCCGGATACGACGACGCGTATCAACTCGGTGTCAGCGCGTCGGAGACCGAACCCACGGCGGATGCGAGACATCCCTCGTCGCGGCCGATGCAGGCTGCCGAAAAGCGGGCGGGATCGTAGAGTTCGGCCGCCAGCTCGGAGACGTCGTCCTCGCCCACCGCGTCAACCTTGGCGAGCATTTCATCCAGCGAGAGCAGGTCGAGATCGAAGAGGGTGCTGCGTGCGGCTCGTGCCATGCGAGCCCCGCTCGATTCCATGCCGAGCACCATGCGCCCCTTGATGTGTTCCTTTGCGCGCGCCAGCTCGTCACCGCTGACCCCGCCGTCGCGCAACGTGGCGAGCTCGCGGCCAATGATCTCGCAGGCTTCAGCCACATTGTCCTCGCGTGTTCCCACATACATCGCGACGGTGCCGCGATCCAGGTACTGCTCGGCGTAGGAACCAACCGAGTAGGCGAGGCCGCGCTTCTCACGCACCTCACGAAACAGCCGCGACGAGACCGAACCGCCGAATGCGGAATCGAGAACCCCAAGCGCAAACCGGCGATCGTCGGAGCGCGAAATGCCGGGTGCTCCAAAACACAGGTGGTACTGCTCGGTGTCCTTGGAATGGAACCGCAGCCTTGGCGTGCGGTCGGGCTCGTCGCCGTTCAGGGCGGGCACCTGGCCCGAGGGCGGGCTGACCAGTTTGGTGGCCAGCTCGACAATCCGCTCGTGCTCGAGGTGTCCCGCCGCAGCGACCACCAGGTTTCCGGAGACGTAGCGGACATGGTGATAGTCGGCGATCTTTGGCACGGGTATGGAGGCGATCACGTCAGAGCTGCCCAGAACTCGACGCCCCAGGGGATGGTCGCCGTACACCGCCTCGGCGAGGAAGTCGTGGACTCGGTCGGACGGTTCGTCCTCGTACATCGCGATCTCTTCGAGCACGACCTCGCGCTCGGAGTCGATATCGGGGAAGGTCGGACCGAGCATCATCTCGGACAGCAGGTCGAACGCCGCCTCGGTGTGTTCGTCGAGCACCCGTGCATGGACGTGCGTGGACTCCTTCGATGTAGCCGCGTTCGCCGCCGCTCCCATACCGTCAAAGCGTTCGGAAATCTCGACGGCTGAGTACCGCTCGGTCCCCTTGAACAGCAGATGCTCGAGGAAGTGGGAGAGCCCCTCCTGCCCCGGCCCCTCGTCACGAGAGCCGGTCCGAACCCAGAGACCAAGGGCGACCGAGCGGACCGAGGGAACAACCTCGGTGACCACCCGGACGCCCCCGTCCAGGGTTGTTACCTCGATGCCTTGCGGAAGATCTCCCAACGCGCTACAGCCGCTCGCGGCCTCTGCCGCCACGGTCGCCGCCGCGTCCGCCACGGTCACGACCGCCGCCGCCGTTCCCACGACTGCCACCGCCGCCACCGCTCTCGGCGCCAGCCTTGGCCAGCTCCTCGGGCGTCTTGCCCGCGACTTGGGGATCCTCGGAGAGGCGCAGACCAATCCGGCCGCGCTCGCGATCGACCTCGAACACGGTCACGTCGATTTCGTCACCGGAGCTGAGCACGTCCTCGACCGTCTCGACCCGCTCACCGGGCTTGACGTTGGAGATGTGCAGCAGGCCATCCGTGCCCTTGACCAGTTCGACGAAGGCGCCGAAGGTCGTCGTCTTCACGACCTTGCCCTTGAACTGATCCCCGATCTCGGCCTCCTTGGTCATCGACCCGATGCGTTTGATGCAGGCGTCCACCTGGGTGCCCGTCGGGGCGTAGACGCGAACGCTGCCGTCGTCGTCGATGTCGATCTCGGCCTCGAACTCCTCCTGCATGCCGCGAATGGTCTCCCCACCCTTGCCGATCACGGCCCCAATCTTCTCGGGATCGATCTTGATCGTCTCGATGCGGGGCGCGAACTCCGACATCTGCTCACGTGGCGCATCGATCGCCTCGGCCATCTTGCCGAGGATGAAGAGCCTGCCCTGACGGGCCTGCTCCAGCGCGTCGCGCAGGATGTCGAACGTAACGCCGGTGATCTTGATGTCCATCTGCAGAGCTGTGATGCCGTCCTCAGATCCAGCGACCTTGAAGTCCATGTCGCCGAGGTGGTCCTCGACGCCGGCGATGTCGGTGAGCACGATGTAATCGTCGCCCTCCTTGATCAGCCCCATGGCTACGCCCGCAACGGGCGCCTTGACGGGTACGCCGGCGGCCTGAAGTGCCATCGACGAAGCGCAGACGGAGCCCATCGACGATGAGCCGTTCGACTCGAGCGTCTCGGAGACGACCCGGGTGACGTAGGGGAACTCCTCCTCGCCCGGGATCGTCGGCAGTAGCGCTCGCTCGGCGAGCGCCCCGTGACCGATGTCGCGGCGCTTCGGGCCACGCATGAAACCTGCCTCGCCCACCGAGAACGGCGGGAAGTTGTAGTGATGGAAGAACGTCTTGCGCTCCTGGATCCCCAGGTTGTCGACCTTCATGTCCATTCGCGTCGTGCCGAGCGCGACGTTGGAGAGGATCTGGGTTTCACCGCGGGTAAACAGCGCCGAGCCGTGCACGCGCGGTGCGATGTCGACCTGGGTCTCGATCGGACGAATCTCGTCCTGCGCGCGACCGTCGGGGCGCTTCTTGTCAACTGCGATCCGGTGGCGGATGGTCTCCTTCTCGAGCTTCGCGAAGGCCTTGCCGACCTCGCCACGACGCTCGGGATTCTCTTCCTCGCCTTCGCCAACCGCGGCGTAGCTTTCGAGAACGTCCTCTTCGACCGCCTTGATCGCGTCCTGGCGTGCGAGCTTCTCGGCGACCTGCGTGGCCTCGTCGAGCTTGCCGCCGTGCGATCCCCTGATCGATTCGATCAGGGCTTCGTCGATGACCGGGGTCTCGACCTCGCGTTTCGGCTTGCCGGCCTTGTCGGCCAGCTCCTCGAAGGTCGCGCAAATCTTCTTGATCTCACCGTGGGCGATGTCGAGAGCGTCCAGAACCTCGGCCTCGGTCACGTAGTTGGCACCACACTCGACCATCAGGATGGCCTCCTTGGTGCCGGAGACCACGAGATCCATGTCGAGGTCGTCCCAGTCCGACTCGGGCGGATTGACGACGAAGTCACCGTCGAGCTTGCCGACCCGAACCGCGCCGACATGTTCGCCGAGCGGGATATCGGACACCGCGATCGCCGCGGAGGCGCCGTTCATCGCGAGGATGTCGTACGGATGGTCGTGCTCGGCCGACATCGTCTGGCAGACAAGCTGCGTCTCGAAGTGCCATCCCTTCGGAAAGAGCGGGCGGATCGGCCGGTCGATCATGCGGGCGGTGAGAGTCGCCTTCTCGCCGGCGCGAGCCTCACGCCGGAAGAACGAGCCGGGGATCTTGCCCACGGCGTAATGGCGCTCCTCGACGTCCACCGTCAGCGGCAGAAAGTCAACATCACGAAGATTTCCGACCGTTGCGGTCGCGAGAACCATGGTGTCCCCAGATCGGACAACGACCGCACCGCTGGCCTGGCGGGCCAGCTTCCCGGTCTCGAACGAGATCTCCTCGCCGCCGATCTCGACCGACACGCGGGTCACGTCAAACATGCTCAATGTATTCCTCTTTCCTTGAGGCCACTCCATTGGCGGCCTCTTAGCTTCGATCTCTCGATAATCGCGGGGAATGTTAGCGAGGCCTGAGCGCGAGCCGGATTGGCGCGGCGCGGCCCGTGGATCTGATCCGGCTCGCCGGCTGCGTCCGCGAGGACTCAGGCCAACGCACCGAGGATCAGGTCTAGCGAGGGGATCTCGAGCGGTGTCGGACTCTCGTGCACCCAACTCACCGTGCCGTCCCGCTCGATCAAGACCAGCGATCGATTCGCGTGACCGCGCTCGTCGATGTAGGCGCCATAGGCCCTGCAGACCTCGCCCTTCGGGTTGAAATCAGAAAGCAGCGTGATCGTGGTGCCGAGCCCTGTCTGAAACGCCTTGTGCGACCAGGAGGAATCCACACTCACGCCAACGATGCGGGCGTCGTGGGCCTCGACGTCGGCCAAACCGGGCTCGTACTGGGAGAACTGGTCGCCACATTGCGGGCTGAAGTCCGCTGGGTAGAACGCGAGCATCACCCTGCTCTCCGCAAGCAGATCGGCGAGCGCCAGCTTTCGGCCGGTCTGGTCCGCGAGGGTGAAGGCCGGAGCCTGCGAGCCGGCTTCGATCAAGCTCCGGCAGGCCGCGCTAGCGGCGGAGATTGAGGTCGGTAACGACCTGGCGGTAGCGGTCCAGGTCCGCGCGCTCGAGGTAGCGCAGCAGCCTGCGGCGCTTGCCGACCAGCATCAGCAGACCGCGGCGAGAGTGGTGATCCTTGGAGTGGCTGCGGAGGTGCTCGGTCAGTTCGTTGATCCGCTCGGTGTGTAATGCCACCTGCACCTCGACCGAGCCGGTGTCTCCATCGGCACGGCCGTACTTCTGGATCAGCTCCTGCTTCTTTTCCTGCGTCAGGCTCATTTCGGGCCGCTGAAGCTAGCACAGAGGTTTCGAGCATTCTCGACGTCGCGATGCATCTGTGAAACGAGATCCTCCACCGACGGAAAGCGCTGTTCGCCGCGCAGCTTGGCGATGAATGCGACCCGCAGGTGCTGCCCGTAGAGGTCGCCCTCGAAGTCGATCAGGTGGGGCTCCACGAGCAGGCCGCGGCCGGTCTCGAACATCGGCCGCACGCCCACGTGGATAGCCGCGGGACGACCGTTGGCGAAGCCCGCGTAGACACCGTGACCAGGACAGACCAGCTCGTCGTCCGGGACGATGTTCGCTGTAGGAAAGCCCAGCTCACGGCCACGGCGGTCGCCCTGTACCACCTCCCCCTCGAGCAGGAACGGCGCTGCCAGAAAGCGCATCGCTTTCTCGACCTCGCCCGCGGCGACCAGTGCGCGAATCTGGGTCGAGGAAACCGTCTCGCCGTCCATGGCGACGAGTGGGACCACCCGCGTTTCAAATTCGTCGCGAGCCCTGAGCATGTGCTGATCGCCCTTGGCCCGGGCTCCGAAGCGGAAGTTCTCACCGACCGAGACATGCTCTGCCTCGAGCTGCTCGACGAGGATCTGCTGGATGAATCCCTCGGCGGGAATTCGCGAGAACTCGTCATTGAACGGGATCACGACCATCTCGTCGACGCCGAGTCCCTCGAGGGTGTCCCGCTTGGCCCCGAACGGCATGATCAGCTTCGGCGCCGCCTCGGGATGGATGACCTTCACAGGGTGTGGCTCGAACGTGAGCACCGTGTCGGCGTCTTCGATCACCTTGCGGTGGCCGACATGTACTCCGTCGAAGGTTCCGATCGCGACCCGGCGCGTGCGAGGCTGGGCATCGGGCAGGCTGGTGACGACGATGCTCATCTACGCCTAACTCTTTCAGCCTCGGCCTGGGTCAGGGTTTCCAGCGCCTTGGCTAGCACCAGGCACCGCTCTGATTCGGGCGCCTCGAACGGCCCGATGTGCGTTCGGCGCAGCTTCTCGCAGTACGCGTCACCAAGGTCGGCGATCAGGGCGCGCACGTACGTGCCCGAAGAGCACTCGATCTCGAAGTCGGCGGAAGCGCCCTCTCGTTTGAGCAGTTCGAAGCGGTGGACGTCGACGATTCGGTCGGGCATTTCGAGCTCTTCGCCACGCCGCGCCCTACGGTGGGCGCGCTCCCCGCGGATCTTCACTGCCGAGTAAGCGGGAGTACGCTGGCGAAGCTGGCCGGTCGGCAACTCAAGCTTGCCGGGCACAACTCCGGTCTCCGTGATTGTCCCGTCGCGATCTCCGGTGTCGGAGATCGCACCGAACCGGGCCTGAACACGGTAGGTCTTGGGCTGCTCCATGAAGCGCACCTGCTCGCGCGTCGCCTCGCGTCCAACCAGGACGACGAGCAGGCCGGTGGCGAACGGGTCGAGCGTACCTGCGTGGCCCACCTTGTCTACACCGTGCTCACGCCGAACCCGAGCGACGACGTCGTGGGAGGTGATCCCCGCAGGCTTGTCGACGAGCAGGACCGCGCCGTCGGTCACTAGTTGGTGACTTGGAGCTGCGAGGCAGACGCGGCGCGCAGATAGGCGACCAGATCCGGATATGACATGTCGGTCCCGAAGCCCGCAGCCCTGCGGTGGCCGCCGCCGCCGTGTTCACGCGCGATCGCCGAGACGTCCACCGCGCCGTCGCTCGAGCGCAGGCTCACCTTGCGCGCCCAGCGCCCACCGTCCGTCTTGTCGCGGATCACGCCGGCGACCCGGGTGCCTTCTAGGGCTCGAACGTGGTCGATGATGCCCTCGGTGTGCAGTTCGGTGGCGCCGGTTCGCTCATAGTCATCAACCGAGATGTAGGTCAGCGCAATCGCATCGCCGTCGTACCGCTCGATCTTTGCCAGCGCGCGCGCAACGAGACGTGTTTTCTCGAGTGGGACGCGCTCGTATAGCCGGCGATAGATGTCGCCGACGTCCACCCCGGACTCGATCAGTTCCGCCGCCATCCGGTGCGCCTCGGCATCGGTGTTCTCGTACATGAACTTGCCTGTATCCGTGACAAGTCCGACGTAGAGCGCCGTCGCCATGCTCGGCGTGACCGTCGCGCCCAACAGCTTTGCGAGCTGGTGGACGATCTCCGCCGTACACGATGCATCCGTGTCAACCAGGTTGACGGTCCCAAACCGCGTGTTGTCGTGGTGGTGGTCGATGTTGAGGCGATTTGCGTCGGCGCGCTTTAGGAATTCCACGGGCATGCGGTCGATGTTCCCGCAGTCGAGAAAGATCAAGGTGCGGTCGACTACATCCGCCGGCGCCTCGTGGAAGACGTCGGTGATCGGCAGGAACCGGTACTCGATCGGGAGCGGGAACTCCTTGGCAGCCAGGAACATCACCGAGTCCTTGCCGAGCTGAGTCAACAGCTCGTGAGTCGCGAGCAGGGAACCGAGCGCGTCGCCATCGGGGCCTTCGTGAGTGGTGAGGAGGAAGCGCTCGTTGCCGCGGATCTCGCCGATGATCCGGTCGATGTCCGTGGCGGCGGCCGTGGTTTGCGCGCTCATTCGTCCATCAGCTCCTGCAACCGCTGGCCCTTCGCGGGTGTGTCGTCGTAGACAAAGGTTAGGGTCGGCGTCCGCTTCATCCGTGTCTGCGCGGCGACCGCTGCCTGCAGCACCCCGTGAGCCGATGCGAGCGCGGCGAGGGTGGCGTCGCGGTCGGCCTCGTCGCCGAGCACGCTCACGAAGACCTGCGCTCGGCGCAGGTCGGGGCTGGTCTCAACGGCGGTCACAGTCACGAATCCGATCCGTGGATCTTCCAACTCGGTCGAGATGGAGTCCCCGATCACCTCGCGCACGACCTCGTTGACACGCTTCATGCGGTCGGTGGCCATGGCCTCGCCAGCATAGCCCGGCCCCAACCGGCCCTCGTCTATCCGCGGCGCCGAATCGGCCGCGACGAACGGCTGCGGCACCGCGGCCTCTACTCGTTGAGGGTCTGCTCGACCTGTTTAGTGCGGAAGACCTCAAGCACGTCGCCCACCTTGATGTCGGCAAAGCCCTCAAGCACGATGCCGCATTCCTGGCCAGCATCGACCTCGCGCACGTCGTCCTGGAAGCGCCGTAATGATCCGACCTTGCCGGTCCACACGACGGTGCCCTCACGAACGAGACGGATCTCGCCGTCGCGTGTGACCTTGCCGTCGGTCACCTCGCACCCGGCGATCATGCCGACGCGCGATGCCTTGAAGGTCTGCTTTACGTCTGCTTGGCCGAGGATCTCTTCGACCTCGACGGAATCGAGCATGCCCTCCATAGCTGCGCGCAGTTCCTCGGTCACCTTGTAGATGACGGAGTAGCTTCGGATCTCGACCCCCTCCTGCTCTGCGGCGCGCCTGGCGTCAGCGAGGGGCCGGACGTTGAAACCGATGATGATCGCTTCGGAGGCAGCCGCAAGCATCACGTCTGACTCGTTCACGCCGCCGGCGGCGCCACGGATGACGTTGATGCGTACCTGCTCCTGCGGCACCTTGGCGATCTCGTCCTGGAGCGCTTCGAGTGAGCCCGAGACGTCAGCCTTCAAGACGATGTTGAGCTCCTTGATCTCACCCACCTGAGCGCGGGCGAAGACCTCGTCGAGCGTGAGCTTGCGGGTCGAGCGGCGCGCAAGCGACTCCGTCTTCAGGCGATGTGCGCGCTCGCCCGCGAGCTGGCGGGCGCGACGGTCGTTCTCGACGACCTCGACCCTCTCCCCCGCTTCGCAGACGCCGTCGAACCCGAGCACCTCGACTGGGTCGCCGGGACCGGCACCATCGACGCGCTTGCCCGTGTGATCGTGCATGGCGCGGACCTTTCCCCACTGGGAACCGGCGACAACCGAGTCCCCGACCTTCAGGGTTCCGCGCTGTACGAGCACCGTCACGACGGGGCCGCGACCCGGGTCGAGATGGGACTCGATCACCGAGCCGGAGGCCTCGGTATTCGCATTGGCCTTGAGCTCCTCGACCTCGGCGACCAGAAGCAGGCTTTCGAGCAGCTCGTCGAGGCCTTCTTTGGTCTTGGCCGAAACTTCGGAGAAGATCGTTTCGCCACCCCAATCCTCGGGGGTCAGGCCCTGGTTTCCGAGCTCGCCCTTGACCTTGTCGGGGTTCGCGCCCTCAAGGTCGATCTTGTTGATCGCGACCACGATCGGGACGTCGGCTGCTTTCGCATGGTCGATCGCCTCAACGGTCTGGGGCATCACCCCGTCGTCGGCCGCGACAACCACGACCACGATGTCGGTGACATCGGCGCCGCGGGCTCGCATCGCGGTGAACGCGGCATGGCCCGGCGTGTCGATGAAAGAGATCGTCTTGTCGGCGTGATGCACCTGGTAGGCGCCGATGTGCTGGGTGATGCCGCCTGCCTCGCCCGCCGCAACCTCGGTCTGGCGGATTGCATCAAGGAGAGAAGTTTTGCCGTGGTCGACGTGGCCCATGATCGTGACCACTGGCGGCCGGTCACTGAGGTCCTCGTCGGCATCCCCGTAGTCGATCTCCTCGACCTCCTCCTCGGCGGCGGACACCACGTCGACCTTGCGATCGAACTCAGAGGCCAGGACCTGGACGGTCTCGTCGGTGAGGGTTTGCGTGAGCGTCGCCATTTCGCCGAGCTGCATCAGCTTCTTGATCACCTCGGCGCTGCTCAGACCCAGAGTCTCGGCCACCTCCCGCACAGTGGCGCCCGACGGAAGCGTGATCGTCTCTTCCTCGGCTTCAACCGGCGCTGGCAGCGGTTCCTGATCGAGAAACGGCCGGCGGCGTCGACCACCTCGGCGGCGCGGTGGGCGCTGCGGGGGTGGCGGACCCATGTTGTCGCGACGGGATGCCTGTGAGTCGATGACGACCCGTCGGCGCTTCTTGCCCGCGGCGCCGGCGCCTGCATCGGAAGCGGGGGCTGCTCGCACCGGCCGAGCGGCCGGCGCCTCGGCCTTCGGGGCATCACCCTCGGCGGGTGAATCGATCTTGGGAGCGGTCGAAGCACCGGCCAGCGCTTTCGCCGCGATGTCCTCCTCCACGCTCGAGGCGGCAGCCTTTACCTCGACGCCCGCGGCCTGAAGCTTCGCGAGCACCTCCTTCGAGGTGAGTCCTCTTGCCTTCGCGATCTCGTGGACGCGCTTCTTGGCCATCAGGCGTTTTCAGACTCCTCGACGCTCGCCTCAACGGGCTCTGCCTCGTCGGCCTGCTCGCTGACCTCAGCCTCAGGCTCGTCGGCTGTTTCAGCTTCGGGCTCACCGGCTCAGGCTCGTCGGCTGGTTCAGCTTCGGGCTCACCGGCATCAGGCTCGTCGGCTGGTTCAGCTTCGGGCTCACCGGCATCAGGCTCGTCGGCGACTTCGGCCGAAGCCTCAAGCTCCTCCTCCACGACCTCTGGCTCCTCAGCGGGCGCGTTCGCTTCGGCCTGGGCAACGAGCTCGGCCACCCTGGCGTCGCCGGCGTCTGGATCGGCAAGCTCGGCGACCTCCTCCTCGCTGAGCGAGGAGAGCACGGTCACCTGATTGGTCTCGAATCGCGTGAGAGCCTGGTGAGCCGGCAGGCCGCAGAATCGCGACCCGGGCAACGACGCGTTCGGACAGCGTCGACCGGCGGAGAGGACCGCGCCGCAGCGCCCGTCCTGGTCTTCCTCGCCCTCGATCTCGCCTGCGTCCTCGTGTGAGAAGTCGGTCTCGGACTTGATGTCCACCTTCCAGCCGGTCAGCTTCGCTGCGAGACGGGCGTTCTGGCCCTCGCGCCCGATCGCCAGCGAGAGCTGATCGTCCGGGACGATCACGGTCGCCTCCTTGGTCTCGTCGTCCACCAGCACCTCGCGTACGCGAGCCGGCGACAGCGCCTTAGCGACGAACCGGGCGGGCTCGTCGTTGTGCGGGATAATGTCGATCTTCTCGCCGCGTAGCTCGGAGACAACCATCCGGACGCGCGAGCCACGGGGACCCACACAGGCACCCACGGGATCGACGCCGTCGGCATGCGAGATCACGGCGATCTTCGAGCGGAAGCCCGGCTCGCGAGCGACGCCGACAATCTCAACCAGGCCATCGGCCATCTCGGGTACCTCGAGCTCGAACAGCTGCTTGATCAGCTCAGGACTGCGACGCGAGACAACGACGCTGGGGCCCTTGCCCTCGGCTGATACATCGGTGATGACGGCCTTGACCCGCATCCCGTGGTCATAGCGCTCGTTCCACACCTGCTCGGAGCGCGGCAGAAGCGCCTCGACCCGCTCGCGAAGCTGGACGAGCGTGTAGCGGTTGTCGGACTGCTGGATGATTCCTGTGATCAGCTCGCCCACGCGGTCCTCGTACTCGTCGAACATCATCTGACGCTCGGCCTCACGGACGCGTTGGAGGATCACCTGTTTGGCGGTCTGGGCGGCAATGCGCCCGAAGTCGTCGGGGGTTACGTCACTCGAGGTGATCTGGTCCTCGTACGGCGCCAGCATCTCCGGGTCGAGCTCGGGTTCTTCGGGCTCGCGCAGCTCGCCGGTCTCGGGGTCGATCGTCTGCTCCTGTTCCTCGGCGGCCTGCTCGAGCAGCTTCTCCTCGAGCTCGGGCGGAAGGTGGAGTTCGAAGACCCGGAAATCCGCACTCTCGCGGTCCAGGTCCACTCGTGCGTAACGGGCTGCGCCAGGCGTCTTTTTGTAGGCGGAGAGCAGCGCGTCTTCGAGGGCGCCCATCAGTGTTTCGGAATCGATCCCCTTCTCGTTGCCGAGTTCCTTGATCGCGTCTACGAGTTCGCGGCTCACGCCTCACCTCCATGTCCAAAGTTGGGTACCAAGTTCGACCGCCTGATGCCTGATAGTGGGATGCGCACGGCGTCCCCCTCAGCTTCTAGGGAAACGCTCTCCTCGTCGGCTTCCGTGAGCCTGCCGGTGAAGTTGTGGCGTCCCGCAATTGCCTCGCGCGTTCGAACGCGAACGTTGCGGCCAACGAATCGGCGAAAATGCTCGGGCTTGGTCAACGGACGATCCGCGCCCGGCGAGCTGACCTCGAGTGAGTAACGCTCGAGCAACTCACGAAGCGACGCGGTTACGCGCTCGCACAAACCGAGATCCACCCCATCGGGGCGGTCGATGTACAGGCGCAGTGTCCCGCCTGCCGGACCCTCGAGTGCGATCAGCTCGACCTCGGGGTCGAAGTCCCGAAGCTGCGTCTCAATCGCTGCCTGAAGCTCAGTTTGGTTGCTCAATTCTTCTCTCCTTCACAGCCTCCGACACCCGTCCTAGCCCAAAAAGAAAGGTGGGCCCGGGCCCACCTTCGATCAGGGTTCGGGTACGCGTAAGAGGTCGAACGAGTATAGCCGCGCCCAGGGGTCCGTCAGGCGTCCAGCACGAGGTCGAGGATGAGGGTCACCGGCCCATCGTTGACGAGCTCGACGCCCATCCGCGCGCCGAACCGGCCTCGCTTTGCCCCCGCTCGTACGCAGAAAGACTCGTACGCGGCCTCCGCTTCGACGGGAGGTGCCGCGCCGGTGAAGCTCGGTCTATTGCCTCGCTTGGCATCGGCAAGCAGTGTGAACTGGCTGACGCAGAGGATCTCACGCTCGCCCAGTCCGTCGTTCATGCGCCCGTCGGCGTCCTCGAAGATCCGCAGGCCGCGGATCTTGTCGGCCAGCCTGTTGGCTGTGCGCTCATCGTCGCCCATGGCCACGGCCAGCAACACCAGGAGGCCTGGGCCGATTGCAGCGACCTCGGAGTCGTCGACGGTGACCGAAGCCCGCGAGACCCGCTGGACAACCGCGCGCAACTAGTCGACCGCCGGCGCGAAGCCAACTCTGGTCTCGCGCCCTGCGCCGCTCCCCGGGTCAGGCAAGACGCTCCCGGTATGCCCGGTAGTCGCTTCGGTCGGGACGCAGGTTGGACGCCAGGGCCAGATGGTGGCGCGCACGCTCGCGATGCCCCGTCAGGCTCAGGGCTCGTCCCAGGCAGAAGTGCGCGTAGTCGTCGACAGGGTGTGTCTCCACGATGGCCTCGAACTCGGTCGCGGCCTGCGCAAACCTGTGACTGCGGAAGTAGGCGCGACCCAAAGCTTCACGAACGGAACTTTTGTCCGGGGCACGACGCGCCGCTTCGGCCAGGAGCACCGTGGCCTCGTCGAAACTGCCATCCTCGAGCAACTCGATCCCGCGACGGTAGAGGGTGTAGAGCGAATCGGCCATACCCTCAGTCTAGAAACCGGACGGCGTCTATCCGGTCCGAGCCTGACCGGTCTCCCGCCGCAACGAATCGACGCTTTCGAGCACTGCTACCGCGACCTCGTCCTTGCTCGAGATCGGGATCTCTCGCTCCGAATCACTGGTCACGATCGTCACCTCGTTGAGCTCGGAGTCGAATCCGATCTCCGGCCTCGAGACGTCGTTGAACACGACGGCGTCCAGACCCTTGCGTTCGAGCTTCGAGCGGGCCCGCTCGATCTCCTTCGCCCCATGTTCGGCCGCGAAACCGATGAGCAGCCGTCCAGGAACGTCCTCGGCAGCGATCGCCGCGATCACGTCCTCTGTCTCGGTCAGATGCAGATGGAGACCCCCACTGCCCTCGCGGGCGAGTTTGCCGTCCGTGCGGTCAGGAGCGAAGTCGGCAACGGCGGCCGCCATCAATACGACGTCGGCATTGCGCGCCTCTCGCTTGGACGCAGCAGCCAGCTCCGCCGCCGTCTCCAGGTCGATCCTCCGGATCCCGGGAGGCGTATCGATCCCGACGTTGGCTGCCACCAGGCAGACATCCGCGCCACGCAGCGCCGCGGCCCTCGCAAGCGCGACCCCCATCCGCCCGCTCGAGCGGTTGCCGATGTATCGCACGGCGTCGATCGGCTCCCGTGTGCCGCCCGCAGTTACGAGGACTCGTAGCCCATCCCACGGACCGGCATGCGCCGGCAGCGAGGCCTCGACGGCGCGTAACAGCTCGGCTGGTTGGGCCAGGCGACCGGAGCCGTACTCGCCGCGTGACGCCAGCGGCCCCTCGTCGGGATCGATCACGACAACCCCGCGCTCGCGCAGGATCGCGAGGTTGGCCTGGGTCGCCGCGTCGCGGAACATGCGGTCGTTCATCGCGGGGGCGATCAGCCGGGGCGCCGTGCACGCAAGGAACGACGTCGTGAGCATCGAGTCGGCGAGTCCCGACGCCAGCTTGGCGACGGTGTTCGCCGAGGCCGGCGCGACGAGATACGCATCCGCGCTTTCGACGACGGCGAGGTGTCCGATCGGGTTGTGCGCCGGCTGCGTTTCTCCCGGGTATGCGCCGCGCATCGGGTCGCGGTCGAACTCGCTCGTCAAAACCGGGGCTCCGACGATGCCTTCGAACGATGCCGGGCCGACGAAGCGGGTGGCAGCGTCGGTCATCACCACCCGCAGGGAATGCCCCTGGGTGGTCGCAAGGCGCGCGAACTCGAGCGCTCTATAGGCGGCGATCCCGCCGGTTACTCCGAGAAGGATTCGAGCCATATCTTGCCGGGCTCCTCGCCCTCGGCCCTACGCCTTGTAGTCGTACTTCAGCTTGCCCGTTGCGAGCTCTTCGAGCGCGATGGTGAGGTAGTTGCCGGAGCGGATGTCGACCATCGGCGGTGTGTACTCCTCATACGAGCCCTCGCCAAGCGCGCGGTAGTAGCTGTTGAGCTGGCGCGCGCGCTTCGCGGCGACGAGCACCGCGGCATAGTGAGAGTCGGCGTTGGCGAGCAGGGTGTCTACGCGGGGCTTGACCATTCCCGGTCATTCTAGTGAGCGACGCGGGTCGCGAATCGAATTGGCCTGCCCGGCAAGGGAAGTTTCGTGCGAACGCACTGCGACCTAATCGTCAGCCAGCTCCTCCCGCACAATTTGCTCGAGCGCCCCGGTCGCGCGATCGAGGTCGTCGTTGACCACAACGTGCTTGAACTCCTGCTGGGCCTCGAGCTCCTGCTTCGCGGTCTCCAGTCGCCGCTCGATCGCCTCAGCCGAGTCGGTGCCGCGGCCGGCCAGTCGCTCACGCAGCACGAGCGGATCCGGAGGTGCGATGAAGATCAGGACCGCGTCGGAGCCCATCGCGGCGCGCACCTGGCGCGCGCCCTGCACCTCGATCTCGAGGACGACGGACCGGCCTTCGGCCAATGATCGTTCGACCTCCGAGCGCAGTGTCCCGTAGCGGTTGCCGCTGAACGTCGCGTGCTCGAGGAAGGCGTCCGCATTCGCCCGGCGGGCGAACTCCTCACCGCCGAGGAAGTGGTAGTCGCGCCCGTCCTTCTCCCCCTCTCGGGGGCCGCGAGTGGTCGCCGAGACCGAAAGCTCGAGGTCATCCACAACGCCGCGCAGTCCGCGAATCAGCGTTCCCTTTCCAACCCCGGATGGTCCGGTGATGACAAAGATCTTGGGAGCCACAGCGCTGAATACAACCCCGTGGGCCGGACACTCGCCCTGAGGCGCAGGGCCCTAGCGGCGGAGCATCTGGACGAGCTCGGTGCGCTGGCGCTCCGAGAGCCCGCCGATCGTCTTCGACGGCGAGATCCTGCACTGGGTGAGGATCTTGTTCGCCTTGACGCGGCCGTACTTCGGGACCGCGAGGATCATGTCGAAGGCCTTGGCCGACTCGACCCACTCGGGGGGATCGAGCAAAAGCGTCTGAACCTTCGTCTTACCGGCCTTGAGGTCACGCTTCAGCTGGGCGCGTTTGGTGCGGATCTCGTTCGCCCGGCCCAGGGCCTTCATCCGCTGCGCATGGGTCCTCTCGGGAACGGCGACGGGCGTCTCTACAGCGGGGGCCATGCGAGGCGGCGACTATAGCGCCACATAAGCGTGGCGCAAGCCACTTCGTGGCCTTTTCGGCGAAATTCGCTTCGACCTCAACCTGAGGTGGAGGCCGTCGCCTGAATCGAACCGCTCGAAAGCTCGGATCTCACACGCTCCGCAACAAGCGGATCACGGAAGTTCGCGGTGCCGACGGCGACGGCGGTCGCACCGACCGCGAGAAACTCGCGGGCATGCTCGCCCGTCTCGATCCCCCCCATCCCGATCACAGGGACGTCGACGGCAGCAGCGACGCGGCGGACCTGCTCGAGCGCTATCGCCCGCACCGCCGGACCCGAGAGCCCGCCACTCCCCGCCCCGAGCCAAGGCTGGGTGGAGCCCGGTGCGAGCGCCGTGGCGCGGACCGTGTTGATGAGGGAGACGGCATCGGCACCGGCCTCGGCCGCCGCGACCGCGACCGCCGCAGGATCGCCTGTGTTCGGTGTCAGCTTCACGATCAGCGGCTTGTCGGAGAGCGGGCGCAGAGCCTCGCAAAGCGCCGCCGTCTCGACGGGCTGCTCGCCCACGATCAGCCCGGACTTAACGTTCGGACAGGACACGTTCAGCTCCAGCGCCGCGACCTCCTCACGCTCGGCCACCGCGCCGACCAAGCGCTCGAAACCGGCGCGGTCGGTCGCCATCACCGAGACGATCAGCGGCACCGGCAACTCCCGGAGATGCGGTAGGTCGTGAGCGAAAAAGCCCTCGAGCCCCTTGTTCGGGAGGCCGATCGAGTTGATCATCCCGCTCGGCGTCTCGTACAAGCGCGGCGGTGGGTTTCCCGGACGAGGCTCGGGCGTGATCGTCTTCGAGACGAAGGCGGAGAACGGAAATCGTTCGAGGAGTTCGTTGCCAAACGCCTCCCGCGCGGCAATCGCGTCGAATGTCCCGGAGCCATTCAGCACCGGGTGCGCGAGCTCGATGCCGGCCAGGCTCAGCGTCATCGGTGCCCCGCTCCAGGCACCATTGCCGTCGCGATCTCGTCGCCACGGACGACTGGTCCGTCCACGCAGAGGCGCATGTACCCGCCGCCCGCCAGCGGCATCGCGCAACCGAAGCACGCACCGAACCCGCACGCCATCGGCGCCTCCATCGCGAGCTCGACCGGTGCACCCCGGTCGGCGCATAGCAGCCTGACCGCCTCGAGCATTGCGGGCGGCCCGCACGAGTAGACCGCGGCAGTGCCGACGTCCGGTCCCTTCAGCGCAACTGCGAGCAGATCGGTCACGTAGCCCCGGTGACCCACATGCCCGTCCTCGCTGGCGAGCCCCAGCTCCTGGCAGGCTCCGAACAGCTCAAGCCCGCCCGAGTGCACCTCGTCCCGGAATCCCAGCAGCGTCCTGGCGGGAACCCCGGTCGCGGACAGGCGTTTGCGCAGCATTGCCAGCGGAGCCACGCCGATCCCGCCGCCAACAAGGATCGCCCCGGCCGCTTCGGGGTTGAGATTCTTGGGCTCGGAAAAGGGGTTGCCCAATGGGCCGACGATCGCCAGGGTCGAGCCCGGCGTCAATGCATCCAGCGCCGCCGTCCCAGGCCCCACTCGCTCGCCGAGAAAGCTGAGTCTGACGCCCTTTGCGCCGCGCTCGGACTCGGCGACTGAGAAGGCGCGGGAAAGGAACGGACGGCCGTCCGAAGCGCCCCAGCCATCGCCGCTCAGCATGTAGAACTGGCCCGGGGCGGGGTCGGGGCCGGACCGGTCCAGTGCGGTCACCAAGAAGTAGCCGCCGGTCTCGCGTCGAGCGACGACCTCGCACGATCGCTTGAATCCAGTCACTGGATGCGGGTCCGTGACCTCGCCGACTCGTGGAGCTCCTGCAGGCTGTGCGGCTCGGCGCCCTTCGTTCGCACGGCGAAGATCGCGCGGGCGGCGGCGGAGGCACCCGTCATCGTCGTGATGCAGGGGATGCCGTGCTTGGTGGCTGCCTTCCGGATCTCATAGCCGTCGCTTCGCGCCCCGCCGCCGGACGGCGTGTTGATCACCAGGTCCACCTCGTCGTCGCCGATGAAGTCGACGACATGCGGTGAACCGTCGGCAACCTTGTTGATCGACGTGACGGGGATGCCCATGCGTGATACCGCCTGCGCGGTGCCCTTCGTAGCGATGATCCGGAAGCCGAGGTCGTGAAATCGCGCGGCGAGCTGGGTGGCCGCCGCCTTGTCGTTGTCGGTGACCGTGATGAAGACCGTGCCCTCCAGCGGCAGCGCCACCCCGGCCGCGGACTGGGCCTTGGCGAAGGCAGTGGGAAAGTCGCGGGCGATCCCCATCACCTCGCCCGTCGACTTCATCTCCGGGCCCAAGACGGCGTCGGCGCCGGCGAACCGGGCGAACGGCATCACCGCCTCCTTGACGGAGATGTGATCGCCGGGTGTCTCGGGAATGTCCTGCTGTGCAATCGTCTCACCGAGCATCAACCGGCAGGCGATCTTCGCCAGCGGCGCGCCGATCGCCTTCGAGACGAACGGGATCGTCCGCGACGCGCGCGGGTTGGCCTCGATCACATACAGCTCGCCGCCCGCGACCGCGTATTGGATGTTGATCAACCCGATCACGCCCAGCTCGAGCGCGAGCTTCTCGGTCGTCTTGCGGATCTGCTCGAGCATCGCGTCGCCCAGGCTCATCGGCGGCAGGACGCAGGCCGAGTCGCCGGAATGGACCCCAGCCTCCTCCACGTGCTGCATGATCCCCGGGACTGCAACCGCGTTGCCGTCGCATAGTGCGTCCACGTCGACCTCGATCGCGTCCTCGAGGAACCTGTCCAGCAGGAGCGGATGCTCCTGGTCGGCCTTCACGTGCGCCTTCAGGTAGGCGGCCAGTTCGTCGGCCGAATAGCAGATCTCCATCGCGCGGCCACCGAGCACATAGGAGGGCCGTACCAGGAGGGGGAACCCGACGTCCTCGGCGATCATCGTCGCCTCCTCGGCAGAGTGGGCGGTTCCGTACGGCGGGTGCAGGATTTCCAGACGGCGCAGTAGTGCCCCGAAGCGTCCGCGGTCCTCCGCGAGGTCGATCGAGTCAACCGGGGTTCCGAGCAGCCGTACCCCCGCCTCCTCGAGCGAGCGGGCCAGACGCAGCGGCGTCTGCCCGCCGAACTGGACGATCACGCCTTCGGGCTTCTCCACCTCGATTACGGCGAGCACGTCCTCTGCGGTGAGGGGCTCGAAGTAGAGGCGGTCGGAGGTGTCGTAGTCGGTCGAGACCGTCTCGGGGTTGCAGTTGATCATCACCGCGTCACGCCCGAGCTCGCGCACGGTCATCGCGGCGTGCACGCAGCAGTAGTCGAACTCGATGCCCTGGCCGATCCGGTTCGGACCGGAACCGAGGATCACAACCGAGTCGTTGTCTCCGCGGCGAACCTCTCCAACGGGGTCGGCATCCCGCTCGTGCGACGAGTAGTAGTACGGCGTCGCAGCCTCGAACTCGGCCGCGCAGGTGTCGACCGACCGGTACGTGCGCGCCAAGCCCTCGGTGCCGTCCCCCTCACGGGCCAAAGCCTCAAGCTCGCGCAGGAACCAGAAGTCGATGGCGGTGCAGGCGTGGATGGCGTCCACCGTGATGCCGCGCGCCAGCCCGGCTAGCACGAGGTCGAAGCGGTCTGACGAGGGCGTCGACAAGCGGTCGAGCAGCTCACCGTCGTCGGCGGGCACCTCGGCCGGCTCGTCTAGCTCGCGCGAGCGCATCGCCTTCGCGAACGACTCCCGGAAGGTCCTCCCGATCGCCATCGCCTCGCCGACGGACTTCATGTGGGTGGTCAGTCCACCCTCGGCGCCGGGGAACTTCTCGAAGGCAAATCGCGGTATCTTCGTAACGACGTAGTCGATGGTGGGCTCAAACGACGCTGGCGTCGCGCGGGTGATGTCGTTCGGAATCTCCTCAAGGGCGTAGCCCACAGCGAGCTTGGCGGCCATCTTTGCGATCGGAAACCCCGTCGCCTTCGAGGCCAGGGCCGAAGAGCGCGAGACTCGCGGGTTCATCTCGATCACCACGATCTCGCCAGATTCAGGGTTAACGGCGAACTGAACGTTGGAGCCGCCGGTCTCGACTCCCACCGCCCGGATCACGGCAATCGCTTGGTTTCGTAGCTCCTGGTAGAGCGGATCGCTGAGGGTCTGGGCCGGGGCGATCGTGACCGAATCGCCGGTGTGAACCCCCATCGGGTCCACGTTCTCGATCGAGCAGATAATGACCACGTTGTCGTTGCGGTCGCGCATGACCTCGAGCTCGAACTCGCCCCAACCGAGCACCGACTCCTCCACCAGGACCTGGTTGATTGGGCTAGCGGCGAGTCCCTCCGAAACGACGCCCAGTAGCTCCGTCTCGGTGTGACCCACCCCACCGCCGTGACCGCCCATGGTGAACGCCGGCCGCACGATCGCGGGCAGCTCCAACGTCCCCTCTGCCAAGCCTGCCTCGACGTCGGCGACGGAGGTCACGATCGTGGACCACGGCACCCGCAGGCCCGCCTGCTCCATCGTCTCCCGAAACGCCTCACGGTCCTCGGCACGATGGATGGCGTCGTAGTCGGCGCCGATCAGCTCGACGCCGAATCGCTCGAGCGTGCCGTCGTCGGCGAGGGCCTTCGCGAGGTTGAGTGCGGTCTGCCCACCCAGTGTCGGGAGCAGCGCATCCGGCAGCTCGCGCTCAACTATCCGTGCGACCGACTCCGGCGTCAGGGGCTCGACGTAGGTCCGGTCGGCGAACTCCGGGTCGGTCATGATCGTCGCCGGGTTCGAATTGACGAGCACAACCTCGTAGCCCTCCTCTCGTAGGACCTTGCAGGCCTGCACCCCGGAGTAGTCGAACTCGGCAGCCTGGCCGATCACGATCGGCCCAGAGCCGATCAGCATGATCTTCGAGATGTCGTCGCGCCTAGGCATTCGTGTGGGCCTCCGCAGCCGCCCGGGCCTCCGCGTGGGTGCGGTAGCTGATCCCGCGCGCGACGAGGCCGTCGTCGAGCTCGTAGAACTGGCCGACCTCGGTCTCCACCGGGACGTCGCTTGCCGAGCCACGCGCCTCGAAAAGGGTGAACAGCAAGAAGGCGCGATCCCCAACCCGCTCGAGGCGCCGTTCGCGCCAGCGATTCTCCTCGAGCATCTCGAGGAACTCGGCGAACCAGGCGACGATCGCGTCACGGCCGCGAGCGCTGCTCCGCGAGAGCCCCAGCTGGAGCGCTGACGTGAACTCGCAATCCGGAGTTGCGTGCTTGTTGAGTATCTCCGCGAATCCCCCAAGGTCGCGTCGCTCAAGAGCATCGAGCATCCGGTTGAGAGCGTCCATCGCGTCGTCGACCTCGCTCATCCGAGCCTCCGCTCGATCCCCGGCCAATCCGCGTCGGTGATCGAGAAGTAGGCCGAGTCGCGGATGCCCTGGTCTGCCGGCATCAGCATGTGCCTGCGGAATGTGCCCTCGTAGGTGGCGCCGAGCGCCTCCAACGCGTTGCGTGAGCGCTCGTTGCGCGCGTCGGTCTTGAACTCGACGCGCATACAGCCGAGCTCGCCGAAAGCGAAGCGCAGCATGAGCAGCTTCGCCTCGCGGTTCGCGCCGGTGCGCCAGGCCGACGGGTTCAGCCAGGTCCAGCCGATCTCAAGCCCGTCGTGCTCGGGTCGAACCGCGAGATAGGAAGAACTTCCAATCGGCTCGCCCGAAGCGGCCGACACCGTGGCAAAGCACCACTCGTCGGCGTGCTCGCTCATCAGCAACCGCGCATCGAACCAGCGTCTGAACGCATCCGGCTCGACCGGGATGCGGCGGTCCATCCACCACCAGATCTCGGGATCGGCGGCGGCAGCCTCGAGTCCGTCGCGGTGCTTGGCGTCAAGCGGCTCCATTCGAACGACTGAGCCGTCGAGGGACTTGCGAGGGGGCGGCCAGATCACGACGCCAGATCCAGGAACTCGTCGAAGAGGTGGCGGGCGTCGTGGGGACCGGGGCCTGCCTCGGGGTGATACTGGACGGTCCGGGCCGCGATGTCGCGCAGCTCTAGGCCCTCGACCGTGCGGTCGTAGAGGTTCAGATGGGAGAGCGCCGCCGCGCCGTAGTCGGTGTCCCACTCCACCGGCTCGTCCGTCTCGATCCGCTCGCCGCCGTCGGGCGGCCGGACCGCGAACCCGTGGTTTTGCGACGTGATCTCGATCCGGCCCGTCGCGAGCTCCTTCACGGGGTGGTTCGCCCCCCGGTGTCCGAAGGGCAGCTTGAAGGTGTCGAGGCCCACCGCCCGGCACACCAGCTGGTGGCCGAGGCAGATACCGACGACCGGCTTCTTGCCGAGCACTCCGCGGACCGTCTCGACGACGTAGTCGAGAGCGGCCGGATCGCCGGGCCCGTTGGCGACGAAGACGAGGTCCGGATCGCGGGCCAGTACGGCGTCGGGGCCCTCCGTGCATGGCAGCAGCGTGACCCGGCACTCCCGCTCGCGGAACTGCCGGATGATGCTCAATTTGATCCCCGTATCGATCGCCACGACGTGCGGACCGCTGCCCGACAACTCGACGGTCTCGGTCGGCGTGACCGTCTGCGCGAAATCGGCGCCGGCCATCGTTGGCTCGGCGGTGATGGTCTCGCGCGCATCCGCCTCGCTCGTCTCGGCGGCGAAGACTCCGCCGCGCATCGCGCCGAGGGCGCGGATGTGGCGGACGATCTCACGGGTATCGACCCCAGTGATCGCCGAGACGCCGCAGTCGCGCAGCCAGTCGAGCCAGCCCCCCTCTGCGTGGGCGGTGTCCTCGGAGTTCCGGGCCTCGCGCATGATCGCCGCGCGGGCGTGGATCCGATCGGACTCCATCGCGGCCTGCGAGACGCCGTAGTTGCCGATCATCGGGTAGGTGAAGGTGATCAGCTGGCCCGCGTACGAAGGATCCGTCACGGCCTCCTGGTACCCGGTCATCGCAGTGTTGAAGACCACCTCGCCGGCAAGAGCTCCAGCCTCCGACGGGACTGCGCCGCAGAGCTCGCCGTCGAACCGGCGCCCGTCCTCGAGCAAGACGTATCCGTCGGCCATTCGCTACTTCACCAACCCCTGAAGGGCCTTGAACTCGGGCGTGCCGGCCTCTCGCACAAGCTCGAAGATGACGGTCTCGACGCTGGTGAGCACCGCACCCGCGCGCTCAACCTTCCGCAGCCCGAGTTCGCGATTCGCCTCGGCCCGCGAGCCCACGGCGTCGGTGACTACGTGCACCTCCACACCCTGCTCGAGCAGGTCGAGAACCGTGTGGCTCACGCAGACGTGCGCCTCAACGCCACAGACGATCGCCTGGGAGCGTCCGTCGAGGCCGAAGCCCTCCGCCGCGGCAGCCGAGAAGGCGACCTTCGGGATCGGGGAGACCCCGTCGGGCAGGTGGGAGGCCACCTCATCCACCGTCGCACCGAGACCTTGCGGGTACTGCTCGGTGACGACGATCGGCACCTCAGTGCGCTCGGCCGCCTGGACGAGGATCCCGGATCCGCGAGCAACCTCGTCGAAGTTCGAAACGCCTTTGCGAAACGCCTCCTGGATGTCGATCACCACGAGCGCAGCGCTGTCGGCCCGAACCCTCACGCGACACCGAGCGCGAACGAGCGCTGCCGATAGGCGACGTGCCCGGCGGCGACAGTCATCTGGACTCGGCCCATCAGCTTGCGCCCGGCGAAGCACGAGTTGTGCGACCGGCTCTCCCAGCCGTCGGCCCCGGGCTCCCACTCGACGTCGAGGTCGAGGAGCGCGATGTTGGCGGGCGCCTCCGTCTCGATCCGCGGCAGCTCGAACCCGAACGCGGTCGCTCCCGCGCTCATCCGCTCGACGACCAGCGCAAGGTCGAGGACTCCCGGCAGGACGAGGTCCGTGTAGATGACGCTGAACGCGGTCTCGAGGCCGGTAACGCCCATCGCCGCCTGTTCGAAGGGAACGTCCTTCTCGTCCACCGTGTGCGGAGCGTGATCGGTCGCGATGCAGTCGACCACGCCGGAGCGCAGCGCCTCGATCAGGGCCTGGCGGTCATCCTCCGTCCGCAACGGCGGGTTCATCTTGAAGCGTGAATCGAGGCTGCGCACAGCTTCGTCGGTAAGGGTCAGGTGGTGCGGGGTGGCTTCTGAAGTGACCTGCACACCGGCCTCACGAGCCGTCGCGATGGCCTCAATCGACTCACGCGCCGAAAGGTGCTGGACATGGATGCGGGCGCCCTCGTAGGCGGCGAGCTGGCAGTCGCGAGCAATCATGGTCGCCTCGGAGACCGAGGGCACACCGGTCATCCCCAGCGCTGCCGAAGTAGCGCCCTCGTGCATCACCCCGTCGCCGGAGAGCTCGGGATCCTCCTCGTGCAGCGCAATCTGGCTGCCGACAAGGGCCTGATACTGGAGGGCCCGGCGCATGATCCGAGCGCTGCGGATCGGCAGTCCGTCGTCGGAAAACCCCGCGGCGCCGGCATCGGCAAGCTCAGCCATGTCGGTCAGCTCCTCGCCCTCCATCCCGCGCGTGACCGTGGCCAGGAACCCCACCGGCAGGCAGGCTTCTATGCCCGCGCGCTCGCGTAGCGACTCGATCGCTGCGGGCGTGTCGACGGGCGGCGAGGTATTCGCCATCGCGAGGATCCCGCAATAGCCGCCTGCTGCAGCAGCGCGCGTACCCGTCTCGATGTCCTCCTTGTCCTCCCGCCCCGGCGTTCGCAGGTGGACGTGCGGATCGAAGAAGGCCGGTACCGCAAGCAGGCCGTCGGCCTCGACCACCTCGGCACCCGCGAGCTCGACCGTGCCCGACGCGACCAGTTCGGCGACCTTGCCGTCGCGTACCACGACGTCGTGCTGAGCGTCAACGCCGGAGCGGGGACAGAGGACCCTGGCGCCGCGCAGGACGAGGTCGCCAGGCGGCCCGGAGGTGGCGCCGCGCCAGTCGAGCGAGCTGATAGCTCGCGCCTCAGTGGTGTCGCCGCTCACGCGGGCTCGCCGATCGGGGTGGGAGCCGGCAGGTTTGCCTCGCCGGCGCCGGCGCGAATGTCGCGCGGGCGACCGGTGCCGGCCATCAGCTCATAGAGGATCGCCATGCGAACCACCAGCCCGCTTCGGACCTGTTCGGTGATCAGCGAGTTCGGACCGTCGATCACCTCGGAGGAGAGCTCGACGCCGCGGTTGACGGGCCCCGGATGCATCAGCAGTTGCCGCGGGCCGAGGCGGCGGCCGTCCACCTGGTAGCGCATCGCGTATTCGCGCAGGGAGGGCACGAAGGCCTCCTGCATCCGCTCGAGCTGCATCCTCAGGGAGTAGACGACGTCGGCGTCGGCCAAGCCGGAGATGTCGTGGGTGACCTCGCAGTCGAGCGCTTCCGCTGCACCTCGCGGGATCAGTGTGGGCGGCCCGCAGAGGGTGATCCGAGCACCCATCGCGCGGAAGGCGAAGGCGCAGGAGCGGGCGACACGGCTGTGGAGCACGTCACCGACGATCCAGATGCTCTTCCCCTCCAGCGAATCGAGGCGACCGCGGAGGGTGTACACGTCCAGGAGCGCCTGGCTCGGATGCTCGTGCTTGCCGTCGCCTGCGTTGACGACGGAGGCGTCGGTCCAGCCCGCGACCAGATGGGCGGCTCCGGCCCACGGGGCGCGGATCACGATCGCCTCGGGCTCGTAGGCGCTCAGGGTCGCGATGGTGTCCTTCAGCGACTCGCCCTTGTCGACGGAGGACCCCGACGCTTTGACCGAGATGAGATCCGCCGAAAGGCGCTTTGCCGCGAGTTCGAACGAGGCGCTCGTGCGCGTGCTGGACTCGTAGAAGAGGGAGACAATGGTGCGCCCGCGCAGGGTCGGCACCTTTTTGATGTCGCGTCGGCCGACCTCGGCGAACGAATCGGCGCGATCCATGATGCGCTCGATCGCGCCGCTATCGAGGTCTTCTATGGCCAGCAGGTGCTTCATGCGAGCACCCTCCCTTCAATCGTCACCTCGTCGACCTCGTCTTCCTCTTCCAGCCGCACGTAGACGCGCTCCTCGCGTGCCGTCGGCAGGTTCTTGCCAACGTAGTCGGGGCGAATCGGAAGCTCGCGGTGCCCGCGGTCGACCAGCACCGCGAGCTGGACGCGGGCGGGACGCCCGTAGTCGAAGAGCGCGTCGATAGCAGCCCTAACGGTGCGGCCAGTGAAGAGGACGTCGTCGACCAGCACGATCGTGCGGCCCTCGAGGTCGAAGTCGAGGTGGGAGGAATGGACCACCGGCGCCTGAGCGGGGGCGCGGGCGTCGATGTCGTCGCGGTAGAAGGAGATGTCCAGATCGCCGAGCGGCACCGTAGAACCGGCCAGCTCGCTCACCAGCGCGTGAATGCGCTCGGCCATGGCGACGCCGCGGGTATGGATGCCGACGATCGCGAGCTCCTCGCCCTCGCCGTTTCTCTCCACGATCTCGTGCGCAATCCGCACCAAGGTTCGGCGCAAATCATCACGATCAAGTACGACCTTTTCGCTCACGCGCCCCTTCCTGGCCTCTCGGACCGGGTTAAAGGAACCGACGTGGCGAGACTAGCATCCAGATATGGCGGATCGCCGAATCCAGTTACCGCGTGGCCCGGTTCGCCCGACGAACCGGCTGCGCCCGATCGACCGCGAGGTGAACGAGGCAATCGCACGCCACTCCGCGGCAGGCTCGACTTTCGAGGCAAAAGGCGTCGAGAGCTTCGTCCGCCAGCGCGGCGACGGCGCCGACGTGGTCTGTCTGCACGGCGTCCCAACCTCCTCCTTCCTCTATCGCCGAGTGCTGCCGGTACTGGCCGACGAGGGTCTGCGCGGGACCGCGTTCGACTTCCCGGGACTCGGGCTCGCCGAGCGCCCCGACGTCTTCGATTACACGTGGTCGGGGCTGGCGACGTGGACTGGAGAGGCGATCGACGCGCTCGGAATCGACCGCTGTCATCTCGTCGTCCACGACATCGGCGGGCCGATCGGCTTCGAGTGGGCGATCCGCAATCCGGAACGAGTTCTCTCGATCACGGTGCTGAACACGCTCGTCGAAGTGGCGAGCTTTCGGCGCCCGTGGCCAATGCACCCCTTCTCGATCAAGGGGCTCGGGGAGGTGTGGCTGCGAGCGAGCCCGCGCTTCCTGTTTTCCGAGATCTTCTACTCACAGGGGATCGCGAAGCGCGCCCAGGTACCGCGATCGGACATCTACGCTCACATCGCGCTGCTGCGCCTACACGATCGCGGGCGCGCGTTCCTGAAGATCATGCGCGGGTTCGAGCTGACCCAGGAGAAGGAGCGGTTCTTCAAAGAAGGGCTGGCCGAGCGTTCGTACCCGGTTCGCGCCGTCTGGGGCGAGCGCGATCCGGCGCTAGGCATCGACAAGCTCGAAGCGGTCCAGCGTGCGTTCGACCTCGAGGACGCGATTTTGCTGCCGGCCAAGCACTTCCTTCAGGAAGACCACGCAGCCGAGGTCGGCCAGGCCATCGCAGATCTCGCCGCCCCGCTCGGCTAGTCGTTCTCGGGCTTCTGCTCGCGAGCGCCGTTTTCGACCAAGCGCGGCTTGCCGCGTTCCGGAAACGGGATCTCGACGATGTCGAAGTCGCGTGGGGCGACCACATCCGGGAACTCCTCGCGCGCCTCGTCAAGCACAGCACCCACGTGGTAGCGCGACGAGATGTGGACAAGGGCGAGCATTTCGACCTGCGCCTCCCGCGCGATCCGGGCCGCCTGGCGCGCAGTCGAGTGCGCGGTCTCCCCCGCCCTGGCGATCTCGTCGTCGGCGAACGAGGCTTCGTGGACCAAGAGCTGTGCGTCGTGTGCAGCCACCCGCGTCATCTCGCACGGCGCCGTGTCGCCGGTGATGACCAGCTTGCGACCCGCACGAGACTCACCGATCACTTGGCTGGGACCCACGTCTCCGCCAGCGCCCGGCACGTTCTCTCCAGCCTGGAGCCGGGCGAAGTCCGGGCCCGCCCGAACGCCGAGGCGCTCGGCCTCCGCGGGATCGAACCGGCCGGGCCGGTCGCGCTCGATGAACGCATACCCATTCGCGCGCACCCGGTGCTCAACCGGGAATGCTCGTACCTCGAAGTCGCCGCGCTCGACCGCCTCGCCAGGCTTCAATTCGGTCAGCTCGAGCGGGTAGCGCGTGCGGCCGACGATCCGGCCGATGGTCGTGAACAGTTCCTTCAGGCCCGGCGGCCCATATACACGCAGTGGCGCCTCACGGTCGTGGAGGTCGTAGGTCTTGAGCAACCCCGGCACGCCCAGGTAATGATCGGCGTGGAAATGCGTGAGAAAGAGGTCGTCGACCTGCACGAGCCCGGTCGAGCGCTGCATTTGCCTCTGAGCGCCCTCACCACAGTCGAAGAGCAGCCGGTCGCCACCGGCGCGCACGAGCACGCAGGCAGTGGCCCTTCGGGCGCTCGGCACCGAGCCACCCGTTCCGAGGAATACGACGTCCAAGTCCATGGACGAACCGTAGACTGATCCGCCTCGGCGCCCGTAGCTCAGTGGATAGAGCGTCCGCCTCCGGAGCGGAAGGCCGCAGGTTCGAATCCTGCCGGGCGCGCTGCATGAAGTGGAAGCCGGCCCGCAAGCGATCGCGCGATGTGATCGACGTTCGCGGCGCATCACGGAAGAGCGGTGGCTCCTCGAGCGGGCGTTCGATCCCGGGTGGACTCGGAAGCCTGACCAAGCTCGGCGGCGGCACCGGGGCGATCGTCGTCGTCGCGCTGCTTGCAATCCAGTTGATCGGCGGAAACGGCGCCACGGGCGGGTTCGACGTTGGACAGATTTTGGGACCCGGAGCGAGCCCGGCGAGCGCTGAGAACCCCTCCCCCATTCCGCCCGGCAAAGACCCTCAGAAACAGTTGAAGGACTTCTCCAGTTACGTCTTTACTGATAGCCAGGACGTCTGGAACCAATCCTTCTCGGCCGACGGCGAGGACTACGACCGCGCTGAACTGGTTCTCTATTCGGACTCGGTCAACACCGGCGGCTGCGGCAGCGCAACCGCCGCGGTCGGCCCGTTCTACTGTCCGGCCGACTCGCGGGTCTATCTGGATCTCTCCTTCTATGGGGATATGGAGCGCCAGCTCGGCGCCGAGGGAGACTTTGCCTGGGCCTACGTGATCGCCCACGAGATGGGGCACCACGTCCAGAATGTGAGCGGCACCAACGAGAGGGTGGCACGCCTGGAAGGGAACGACCCGGACACCGCCAACGAGCTCTCGGTTCGAACCGAGTTACAGGCGGACTGCTACGCCGGCATCTGGGCGGCAACCGTGTTTGCGGAGGGAGCGCTCGAGGAGGGCGACCTCGAGGAAGCGTTCAGCGCCGCGGAGGCCGTCGGCGATGATCGCCTGCGCGAACAGGCGGGGCGCACGATCGACAGCGATAGCTTCACTCACGGCAGCTCCGATCAACGTCGGCGCTGGTTCGAGACCGGCTACTCCTCAGCGGATCCGTCTACTTGCGACACGTTCTCGGCCGACTCCGTCTGAGCGGCGCCGTTCGGCTCGCCGTCGAGCTCGACCAGCCCGTCCTCCGGCCTCAGCTCAATCACGGGCTCGTTGACCTCATCGCCGCGGCCGCGGCGCGTGAGCCGGGTGGTCGCGCGACGGAGCGGGTGCAGGGTGAGCGCCATCTCGTCCAGGCGCGGCTCGAGGCGGTCGATCGCCTCGGTCACCTTCTCGAAACCAGTTTCGAGGGGCTCGACCGAGCTGCGCATGACCACCACCTCGATTCCAAGCTCATCAACTCCCTTGCGCATCGCGTGGACCTCTTCGCCCATGTACTTCACACCCGCGTGAATCTCGGCGAGCGTGTCGGCAACCTGCGGGAGCAGCGCCACCGAATCGCGGATCGTCCGAATCGTTTCGCTGATCGACCTGATGCTGTCGGTGATCGGGGCGAGGCCGTCAATCGGAAGCTTCATCGCTTTCGCCCGCGTCGCTTGCGATCGTCGCCGCCCATGCGGGCGAGCTCCTTGCCGAAGGTGTGCTCGACCTGGTTGCTCATGGTGATCTGAAACACGGCGATAAGCGCCTCGGAGGCGAGCGGTCGCAGGCGCTCGATCGATTCGGCGACCTCGCCCCACCGCTCCTCGGGCGCACCCTCCTCCTGGAAGGGCTGCCAGACATGCTCGACGAAGAGCTGGGCGAACGCCTGTGCCGTGTACCCGCTCGAGCGCTGGATCACCTCCACGACATCGAGGACAGCGTCGATCGGGATCCCCAGCGAGAGGACCTGATCGGCCATCCGCAGCAGGCTGGGGCTGGGCACCTCGAAAGAGTTCGGGCCGGCGGGCACGAGCAGGCCCAGCTTGACGATGCGAGCGAGGTTGCGTGCGTTGACACTTTCACCGAAGCGCTCGCGAAGCTCACCCAGCTTGACGATCTCCGGGCGCTCCGTCTCGAACGGGGCCGTAACGGCGCGACGAAAGTCGAGCATTGCCTCGGAGGCGCGCCCCGAGGCGTTCTCAAGCAGGCGCTCAATGCCCTTGAGGTTGAAGCCGTCGGCCTGGAGTTCGGTGATCAGGCGCAGCCGGGCGACGTGGTCGGACCCATAGAAGCCGACCCGGTTGCGCACTTCGGGCGGCTGCAACAGACCACGGGCTTGATGTGCACGGATATTGCGCACGCTCATCCCGCTTTCGCGGGAGAGCTTTTCGATCGTCAGATCGGAGCCCGTGGTGGCAGCTTGCCCGTCCTCGACAACGTGCAGTGGTTCGGTGGCCATCGCAGGCGGGACGCTAGCACCAGGCGATGATCCATACTCCAACGTGACATCACTTCATGTAACGTCGATCCGGGTCGAGTGTTAGACCTCTCGAACCCAGACGTCCCCGAATCCCAGGAGACCAGATGAATCTCATTGCCCAAGCAGCCTCGCCGCCCGCAGGCGGAGCCGCCCTTGACCAGGTGATTGTGGCCACCGGCGCCGCCACGCTGCTCACCGTCGCCCTGCTGGTGCTCGGCCTGGGCCACCGCAGCGGCCGCGTGAGCCTTCTCGGCCGATTGGCCGGGTTCTCCGAGCGGGTCTCGGGCATGCCGGGATGGGTCGCACTGCCCGCCGCCATTGCCGGCGGCGCCTTGATCATCGCCTTCGTGGGCTTTCTCTGGGACGTATCGATCCACATCGACAACGGCCGCGACGAAGGGCCGCTGGCAAACCCGTCTCACTACCTGATCCTCGGCGGCCTCTTCGGAATCTTCACCGCGGGCTTTTTCGCCTGCGTGCTCCCGTTGGAGAGGCCGTCGCGAAGCGCCGTCCGCATCGCCGGCGACTGGTACGCCCCTTTGGGAGGCGTTGTGCTGATGGCCTGTGGCGGCTTCGCGCTCGCCGGTTTTCCACTTGACGACGTCTGGCACCGCATCTTTGGTCAGGACGTCACCCTCTGGGGACCCACCCACCTGATGCTAATCGGTGGCGCTGCCATGACCTTGATCGGGATCGCGATCCTGATGGTCGAGGGTGGTCGCGCCCAGGCAGCTTCGGGCGTCAAAGAAATCGGTTGGATTCGCTGGGTGCGGCGGGTGGCGCTGAGCGGCGGTCTTCTGATCGGCCTGTGCGTCTTTCCAGTCGAGTTCGACTTCGGCGTCCCGCAGTTCCGCATGGTCTTTGGGCCGATCCTGCTGATGCTGGCCGCTGGAATCGGGCTCGTCGCCACGCGGATCTGGCTCGGTCGCGGCGCCGCGCTTGGTGCAGTCGCGTTCTTCCTTTTGATCCGGGTCGCCGTCTCGGTCCTGGTCGGTCCAGTACTCGGTGAGACAACACCTGCATTCGCCCTCTTCGTCGCCGAGGCGTTGGTGATCGAAGCGGTCTTCATCGCCCTTCCTCGCGCCCGGCCGGTGACACTCGGTCTGATCTCGGGCGTTGGCATCGGAACCTTCGGCCTGGCCGCTGAATGGGGCTGGTCGCACGTGGCGATGCCGATCCCATGGAGCGCCGAGCTGTTCCCCGAGGCTGCCATTCTCGGATTCACCGCCGCGGTAGCGGGCTCGATGGTCGGTGCGTGGATCGGTGAGCGGCTGGCGTCGGACACGCGGCCGCGTTTGCACGGCACCCGCCTTGGCGCCATTACCGGAGCGCTTGTGATCGCGCTCGTGGTCGGTTACGCGCTCGACAAGCCCGCAGTAGAGGGAGTCACGGCCCAGGTGACGCTGGCCGACGCCGGACCGGGCGAAGCGATCCCCACGGTCCGAATGTCACCCGCCGACGCGGCCGAGGGTGCGGAGTTTCTGAACGTCACCTCCTGGCAGGGGGGCGGCTTCGAGCTCGCCGAACTCGAGCCCACCGGCGAGCCGGGAACCTTCACAACCTCGACCCCGGTTCCGATCGACGGCACCTGGAAGACGATCATCCGCATGTCGCGCGGCAACACGCTCAGCGGTGTGCCGATCTTCATGCCCGAGGACGAGGCGATACCGGCCCCTGAGGAGCCCGCGCTCGCGAGCTTCGAGCGGACGTTCGTCGCTGACCACGAGATCCTTCAGCGCGAACAGAAGCCCGCAGCGGCCTGGGTCACGGCCATCGCCTACCTCGTTGTGGCCTCGATCTCACTCGTCCTGCTGACCATGATCGCCTGGGCACTGCATCGACTGGCAGTCGCGGTCGAGCCGGAGCGGTCCCCCGGCGCGGTGGCGATGCCCGCACGCGAAGCCGATCAGAACCCGGCGCCGAGCCGGGAGGTGACGGCTTGAACCTCATCCTCCCAATCGCCGATCACGGCGACATCCTGGCCGCGCTGCCGTTCGTGCTACCGGCTTTCTTGGTGGTCGCGACGTTGCTGGGGCTTCGGGTGCTCGAGCGAAAGCGCGATAGTTCCGGCCACCGATGACACCGTCGCGAAACAGGGCGCTACTCGCTGCGGGCCTCGCCAGCGCCGCAGGCGGAGCCGCGGTAATACAGGCGCGCCGCACTGCCGCGCAGAGCGCCCAGCGCCGCGCACGCACGGACCGGGGTCGTCGGGTCGTCGTAAGCGGGTCGAGCGGCGGGCGCATCGAGGCCCGGGTGCACGGACCCGAGGATGCGCGCACCCTCGTGCTCGTGCATTGCTGGGTCGGCACCCAGGAACTCTGGCACAAGCAGGTCGATGCCCTTGCAGGAAAACTGCGCATCGTCACCTACGACCACCGGGGGCACGGGATCTCCGATCCCGCTCCCGACAACGACTACTCGCTCGCCGCGCTGGCCCTCGATCTCGACGCCGTGATCGAGGCGACCGTTCCCGACGACGAACCGCCGTTGATCGCCGGCCACTCGATGGGCGCGATGACTCTCGCTGCCTGGGCCGACAGCTGCACGGGCGAGGTGCCCAATCGGGCCTCCGGTGTCGCGCTGATGTCGGCCGGACTGGAGGGACTGGGGCTCGAGGCCCAGGTCGTTCGCGCCCTTCCTGGGCCGTTCGACACCTTTCGCGGCAAGCTGGCTGACATCGTCGTCGCCGCGCCAGGCGCGATCCGGGCCACCCCCATTCCGCTCGCGTACGCCGTCGCCGCATATGCCGCGCTGGGCCCCTCGGCCGACCGCGAAGACATCGAGCTTGCCGCTCGCATGGCGCTCGACACGCGCGCTCGGGCCCGCGCGGGTTGCGGTAGGGCGATGGCGCAGATGAATCTCTCCCACGCGGCCGAGGTACTCGACGTCCCCGCCATCGTGATCGCAGGCGCCAAGGACCTCCTGACGCCGATCGCCCACGCGGAGCGAATCGAGACCGCACTTCCCGCATCACTCGGCCTCCGCGTCGATCCAGAAGCGGGCCACATGACCCCGCTCGAATCACCGGACCTCGTGAACGACGCCCTGCGCGAGCTGGCGGCGGCCACAAAAAAACGGCCGCCCAAGACGGCCGCAAGCCCACCACCCGCTTAACCGGGAGGTGCTTCATGCCTCCCGGAACCCCGGCCCGTCGCTCCCTGCTACTGCGGCGCCGGGGCTCGCGCCTCGGGGTGCTCGCGGTACCAGCCGATTGTCTTCTGCAATCCGTCTTCCAGCCCGACCGACGGCTCCCAGCCGAGCCGTTCGCGGATCTTGGTGGGGTCGACCCACTGCCGGTCGATCTCACCCTCTGGGTTACCCGTACCGCGAATATCCGGCTCAACGCCGGTTCCCGAGAGCCGCGCGATTGTTGCGACGACGTCGCCGACCGCGAATGAGCAACCACCGCCCGCGTTGAAAGCCTCACCGCGGACGTCGTCGCGGTGCAGGTTGTCGGCGAGAACCAAATACGCGCTGGTGGCGTCCTCGACGTAGAGGAAGTCGCGCTCGGGCGAACCGTCGGACCGCAGCACCGGAGCGCGCCCATCCACCGCGGCGCTCACGGCCTCGGGGATCAACCGCGAGAAGTTGAGGTCGCCGCCGCCATAGATGTTCGCAAAGCGTGTGACAGCTACCGGTAGGCCGTAGGAGTGCCAGTAGGAGCGCGCAATCAGATCCGCGGCTGCCTTCGAAGCCTCGTAGGGCGCGGTGGGCTGGAGCGGGAACTCCTCGCGGTAGGGCAATTCGTCATGAGCACCGTAGGCCTTGTCGGAAGACGCGAACACGACCCGCTCCACCCCGCGTTCGCGGCAGGCCTGAAGCAGGGTCCACGTGCCGCGGACGTTTGACTCGAAGCCCTGCACTGGCGACGCCTGAACGGTTTCGACGATCGTCTCGGCGGCGAGGTGATAGACCGAGTCGACGGCGTTCTCCGCCAAAACACGGGCCACCTCGTCGGCGTCACAGAGGTCGGCTTCCACCTGGACCAGCTCGTCCTCAATCCCGAGCATGCCGATCGCCGACGGTTTCTCGGTCACCCGTCGGCGATCGAAGGAGACAACCCGGTCACCGCGCTCGAGCAACGCTTTGGCGAGCCAGCCGCCGACGAATCCGCGCGCCCCGGTGACGAGCGATGTCCCCATCAGGCGACCGCCTCCTCGGACCACACCTTCCATGGCGGCTTGCCGCCCGCCCAGAGGTCGTTGAGAATGACCGCGTCCTTATAGGTGTCCATGCAGTCCCAGAAACCGTCGTGCCGGAACGCCGCCAGCTGACCGGCCGCGGCGGCTCGCTCGAGCGGGCCGCGCTCGAGCACGGAGTCCTCGTCCGCCCAGTCCAGGAACTCGGGCTCGAAACAGAAAAAGCCGCCATTGATCCAGTAGTCGAGCCGCGGCTTCTCGCGAAAGCCCTCGATCCGATCCGCCTCGTCGATAACCGCGATCCCCCATTGGCTGTAGGGGCGGACGACGGTCATCGTCGCGGCAAGCCCGCTCTCCTGATGGAACCGCAGCTCGGCCGCGAGGTCGATGTCGGCCACGCCGTCTGCGTAGGTGAGGCAGAAGGTCCCGCTGGTAAAGCTCGAGGCGGCCCTGGCTACCCGTCCTCCCGTCGGCGTGTCCTCGCCCGTCTGGACACATTCGATCGCGACCGGCTCGGGCCATTCTGCAGCCGCCACGAACTCCTCGATCATCTCCCCGAGGTAGCCGGTCAGCAGCACGAACCGCCGGAAGCCCTGCGCCGCATAGATACGAATCACGTGCCAGAGAATCGGTCTGCCGCCGATCTCGACGAGGGCCTTCGGAATCGCATGGGTCTGTTCTTGGAGCCTGGTTCCGCGACCACCGCAGAGAATCCCGACCGGCATCTCGGCGGCGCCCGCACTCATGCGCAGAGGTGCCTCAGCGCCCGCCGGCGACCGCGGGGAGGATCGTGACCTCGTCGCCGTCGGAGATACGCGTCTCGAGTCCATCCTGGAACCGAATGTCCTCGCCCGACACGTAGACGTTCACGAACCGGCGCAGCGTGCCGTCCTCGGTGATCCGCTCGCGCAGGCCCGAGTGCTGGTCAAACACGGCGTCGAGTGCCTCCCCGACGGTCGTGCCTTCCACCTGGATCTCACCCTCTCCCCCGGTCGCCGGCCGTAGCTGGCTGGGGATCTTGACCGTGATCGCCATCGCGCGGCAGCCTAGCTAACCGGACAGATTGCCGGACAGCTGTTTGTCCAGCGACTCGATCGTCGGCTCGATGCGATGCATGTGAAAGCCGTCGCGGGTGGCGTCAAGCGTCTTCAGGCCTTCGCCTGTGATGTAGACGACTACGTTTTCGTCGGCGCTGATGTCGCCCCGCTCGGCCAGCTTCTCCAGGGTCGCAACAGTGACCCCGCCCGCCGTCTCGGTGAAGATGCCAGTCGTCTCCGCAAGCAGGCGGATGCCGGCGCGAATCTCGTCGTCGGTGACCGCATCGATACTGCCGTCCGTCTGGCGCGCGAGTTCGACCGCGTACGGGCCGTCGGCCGGGTTGCCGATCGCGAGGCTCTTGGCGATCGTGTCCGGCTTCTGGGGCTTGCAGACATCCCAGCCCTCACCGAACGCCGTGGCCACCGGGCTACAGCCAGTTGCTTGGGCGCCGTTGAACACCGGCAACTCGCCATCGACCAAACCAAGGTCCATCCATTCCTTGAAGCCGCGGCCGATCTTGGTGAACAGTGACCCGGATGCAATCGGGGCGACCACCCGATCGGGCAGCTTCCAGCCGAGCTGTTCGATCGTCTCGTAGGCGAGCGTCTTCGAACCCTCGGCGTAATAGGGCCGAAGGTTCACATTCACGAACGCCCAGGGCCGCTCCTCGCAGAGCTCGGTGCAAAGACGGTTCACGTCGTCGTAGTTGCCCTCGACGCCAACGAGCTGGGTGCCGTACACCCCCGTCGCGAGCAGCTTCTGCTCCTCGAGGTCGGATGGCACGAAAACGTAGGAGTCGAGGCCGGCGGCAGCAGCGTGGGCCGCGACGGCATTCGCGAGGTTGCCGGTGGAAGCGCAGGCGACCGTATCGAACCCCAGCTCGAGCGCCTTTGCGATCGCCACCGCGACCACACGGTCCTTGAACGAGTGGGTGGGGTTCGCGGCGTCGTTCTTGATCCAAAGCTCCCCGAGGCCGAGACGTTCGGCGAGCCGGTCGGCGCGAACGAGCGGCGTCAGCCCGGGCTCCAGCGGGTCGCGAGGGCGGTCCGTGAACGGCAGAAAGTCGGCGTAGCGCCAGATGCCAGCCGAGCCGGCCTGAATCTTGCGTTTCAGGGCGTCGGCGTCCGCGCCGGCGGTGTCGTATGTCACCTCCAGGGGACCGAAGCAGGCCCCGCAGACGTAGCTCGCGTCGAGCGGGTAGCTCGCCTTGCATTCCTTACACGTGAGGGCTGATGGGGTCATATGAGTCGTCCTTCCAAGTCCGTTGCCAACGAAAAGGCCTCTGCTAAAGCGAGCAGAGGCCTTGCGGACTCCGACTCACATCTCCCAGGCTGATCGCCTGCTGGAATTGGCACCTCCCTCGAGCACGAGTGCTCTTGGCGGTTGCCGGGGTTTCTACGGGCCAGTCCCTCCACCCCTCTGGATGCAGTGGTTATGTCCTTGCCACTCTACCAACGGACACCGCCCGGCGCCAGCCGTTCTCGTAAAGTGAAACGCACGATGGCCGTCGAGACACGAGAGAGCGAGCAGGCAGATGCCGAGCCTTCCGAAGCCGAGGCTGCGTCGCCCTGCGCGCTCGCTACCGCTCGACGCAGCGGCGGCTGAGCAGGCCGACCGCAAACCCAACGTCGAGATCGTCTCGGGCGAGGGATTTCGCTGGGTCAACATCGAGCGCCCCACGCAGCTCGAGAGCGCCTGGCTGGCTGAGAACTTCGAGTTTCACCCGCTCGACCTCGAGGACGTCGTATCTCGCAACCAGCGTCCGAAGATCGATGAGTACGACGACTACCTCTTCATCGTCTTGCACTTCCCGGTCTTCGACCCCGCCGTCGGCCGGCTGAACGCGGGCGAGCTCGACGTCTTCGTCGGGCGGGACTACATCGTCACGATCCAAAACGCGCCGCTGCAGCCGGTCGCCTATCTGTTCGATCGACTTCGCCAGCGCGAGGAGCTGCGCGAGGAGCTGTTCGGCCGGGGCTCCGGCTTCCTGCTCTACCGCATCGTCGATGACGGCTTCGACTACTGCTTTCCGATGCTGCGCAAGATCGGCAACAAGCTCGACGCTCTGGAGGACGAGATCTTCGAGGAGCGGTCCGAGGACCTCGTGCGCGACATCTCCAACGCCAAGCAGGAAATCATCAACTTCCGCAAGGTGATTCGCCCGCAGCGCGCCGTCCTCACCGACATGGAACGCCTCAAGAAGCGCTTTCTGATCGCGCCCGAGGAGGGCGAGGAGCTCGAGATCTACTTCGACGACATCGGCGACGCCCACGAGCGGATCTGGGACATGCTCGAGAACTACAAGGAGGTCGTCGAGGCGCTCGAGGAGACCAACGAGTCCTACATCTCGCACCGCGTAAACGAGGTTTTGCGGGTGCTGACGTCGATCTCGGTCGTGGTCTTGCCACTCACCCTCGTCGCAAGCATCTGGGGAATGAACGTCGGCGTCCCCGGCGAGGGTGACGACGCCGCTTTCTTCGCCGTTGTCGGCGTGATGGTCGTGATGCTGGTGGGCATGCTGCTGTTCTTCCGCAAGCGCGGTTGGTTGTAGGGTCACGATCGAACGACGGCGCATTGGCGCCAAAAGGGGGAATCGGGGATGAGAGGGTCACTCAGGCCGAACGCCGGAACGGTGCTAGGGGTGTTGGCGCTGGTGGTCGCGATGGCGGGGACGTCGATCGCGGCTACCCAAATCGGCAAGAACGACGTTGGCGCCCGCGAACTTGGAAAGGTCACGGAGCGCTCGAAGACGTTCCCGTCGAACACGAAGCAAACGGCCTACTCGGAGGGCACGGTGCCTTGCCGCTCCGGAGAGGAGCTGCTGGGGGGTGGTGCGACGATCACCACGAGCCTCGGCATCGACAGTGGCGATCAGCTGGCTGAGAGCGGACCGGCCGCCGGTAATCGCTGGTACGCCCGAGCGAACGTGGGTAGCGCCCCGACCGGAAAGCTCAAGGTCACTGCGATCTGCCTGGCTAGGTAGCGGGCTACAAGCGCCTCCCCCGAGCGCCGCGAACAGCGCGACGGTCGCGACGACGTTCGAATATGTGAGCCCCCCCTTCACCAAACTCCCCCTTGCCTGAGTGGACCGGCAGGCACCATAGTCCACGTGGCCGACGCTCGCAAATCTCATCCATAAGATGCGGCGGTGTGGCAAACCACCGCATTTGGGCCCCGTGGCGCCTCGCCTACGTGAAGGACGCGTCGAAGGACCTCGAGCAGGAGTGCGTCTTCTGCGCCAAGCCTGCGGAGGGCGATGACCGCGCGAGCCTGATCGTCCATCGCGGCGAGCGCTGCTTTGTGATTCTGAACCTCTACCCGTACACAAACGGGCACCTGATGGTCGCCCCGTTCGAGCACATCGGCGCGATCCAGGAGATCCCGGCCGAGACCACGGCCGAGATAATGACCCTGAGCCAGCGCGCGATCACGATCCTTGAGGAGACCTACGCGCCCCACGGCTTCAACGTCGGCTTCAACCAGGGCCGTGTGGCCGGGGCCGGGGTCGAGCACCACATTCACATGCACGTGGTCCCGCGCTGGGGCGGCGACACGAACTTCATGCCGGTCCTGGCCGACACCAGGGTCATGCCACAAACGCTCGAGCAGAGCTACGAAGCTTTGGCAGGGAAGTTCTGAGCCTCGACCCCGGCATCTTCAAGGCCTACGACATCCGGGGCCTCTACGGCGAGCAGATGAACGGCGAAACCGCTTACTTGCTCGGGCGTGCGTTCGCGCGGGTGCTCGGCGGGCTGCGCGGCAAGCCGGTAGCCGAGCTCGAAATCGGCCTCGGCCGCGACATGCGGATCCAGGCGCCCGAGATGGCGGGGCGTTTTCGCAAGGGCCTCACGGACGAGGGCTGCTCGGTGCACGACGCGGGGATGATCGGCACCGAGATGCTCTATTTCCTTGTCGGCTCACGCGAGCTGGACGGCGGCGCGATGGTAACCGCCTCGCACAATCCGAAGGCGTACACGGGTGTGAAGCTCGTCCGCGAGGGCGCACTGGCGCTCTCCGGCGACGCGGGCATCGGCGACGTGCGGGCGACGATCGAGGCCGGCCTCCCCGACGCGCCCGGCGGCGGTTCGGTGAGCGAGCTCGACATCTACGCAGAGTTCCACGAGCACGCATTGCGCTCGATCGATCCCGACGCCATTCGACCCCTCCGGGTCGTCCTCGACGGGGGCAACGGCATGGCCGGCCCGATGGTGGGACCACTGATCGAGCGTTTGGGCCTTGACGGGATCGAGACCTACTGGACGCCCGACGGGGAGTTTCCCGACCACGAGCCGAACCCGCTGCTTCCCGAGAACCGCCAGTTCATCATCGACCGGGTACGCGCCGAGGGCGCCGACCTGGGCATCGCCTGGGACGGCGACGCCGACCGGTGCTTCTTCATCGATGACACCGGTGAGTTCGTCGATGGCGATTTTCTGACGGCGATGTTGGCAGCACAGGTGCTGGCTCGCGAGCCAGGCGCGTCGATCCTCTACGACGTCCGGGCAAGCCGGGCGGTGCCCGATACGGTCGAGCGACTTGGCGGGACCGCCCACGTAAACCGTGTTGGGCACGCATTCTTCAAGGTCGGAATGCGCGAGCACGGTGGCGCGTTCGGCGGCGAGGTGTCAGGCCACTACTACTTCCGCGAGTTCTGGAACGCCGACTCCGGCACCCTCCCGGCACTCCTCCTCCTCGAGCTCCTCTCCAAACAGGAGCGCAAGCTTTCGGAGCTCGTTGGCGAGTACAGCGAGCGCTACTTCATCTCCGGTGAAATCAACACCGATGCCCCGGACGGAGAGGCGAAGATGCGAAGACTTGCGGCGGCGCACGCCGACGCCGATGTCTCGTGGCTCGACGGCGTCAGCATCGATTACCCGGACTGGCACTTCAACGTCCGCCCCTCGAACACTGAACCGTTGCTGCGCCTGAACCTCGAGTCGCTCATCTCGCGGGAGCACATGGAGCGAATGCGCGACGATGTACTCGGCGTTATCCGTGACACCTGACGAGGCACTGGCCCGCGCGGCGGAGGCTGGGATCCACTGCATACCCGTGCCGACCCCGTTCGCCGTCGGTCGGGTCAACTGCTACCTGATTGACGACGACCCGCTCACCCTCGTCGATACGGGTCCGAACTCTGGCAAGGCCCTGGACGAGCTCCAGCGCCAGCTCGGCGAACGCGGGCACTCGATTGACGACATCGAGCTGGTCTTCATCACTCATCAGCACATCGACCACCTCGGCCTCACCGAGATCATCGTCGAACACTCTGGAGCCGCGGTCGCCGCCCTCGACCTCGCGGTTAAGAGGCTCGCGAACTTCGCGCCCGATGCCGAGCGCGACGACCGGTTCGCGGGCGAGCTGATGCGCCGCCACGGCATCGACGAGAACGTCGTGATCGCTCTCCAGTCGATGTCGCAAAGCTTTCGCGCATGGGGCTCACGTGTCCAGGTGACCAAACCCATCGCCGACGGCGGGACACTCGAGCTGCGCGATCGCTCGTTCGAGATCCTGCACCGGCCCGGCCACAGTCCCACCGACACCCTCCTTTGGGACGAGGAACGGTCCATCCTGCTGGCCGCCGACCACCTGATCAAGCACATCTCCTCCAACGCCCTCTTGACCCGGCCACTCGACGGAGAGGAGGAGCGGACGCGGGCGCTCGTTACCTACATCGAGTCGATGCGCCGCACCCGTGAACTGCCCGCCGACGTCGTGCTCTCGGGGCATGGCGATCCGATCACCGACCACGCGGCATTGATCGATTCGCGGCTCACGGCCCACGAGCGCCGTAAGAACAGGCTTCTGCGTCTGATTACAGAGCAGCCCCGCACCGGGCACGAACTGGCGCACGCGCTTTGGGGGAACGTCGCCGTCACCCAAGCATTCCTCACCCTCTCGGAGGTGATCGGCCACGTCGACCTGTTGCTCGACGAAGGCACCGTGCGCGAGGTCGAGGAAGCAGGCGTGGTGCGATTCCACGCCTGCTGAAACCACCGTCTACCCGGTCGGGTATTTTCGGCCTATGGTTTCCCAAGAGTTCTTGCTTGCGGGGCTGGGGGTGCTGTCGGTTGCGAACTTCGCGGTCCAGGCGCGGCTGACCACCGGTCCGCGCGGCGGCCTGCGCTTCGACGCGGACTACGCGATCGTTGTGCTCGCGCTCGCTGTCGGGGGACCACTGCCCGCCTTCCTGATCTGGGCCGGGCCGGAGTTCGTGGGCCGCTTCTTCATGCGCGACACGCCGGTGTTCTCGCCAGGGTCAATCGCCACGATCGGCAGCTTCGCGATCGGCACCGTGCTTGGAGCGCACCTATTCGCCATAGCTGATGGCGGGTCTCACCTCGAGCTCGCGACCGCGCTTTTTGCAGCCGGCATCGTGATTTGGCTGGTCAACGCACTCGTGACCGGACCCCTTTATGCCCTGGTCTGTGAGAACCGATCGAATGCGCGAGCCCTTGCGCACGTGGTGATCGTCGACCTTGGGCCATTGAGCATGGCGATCGTCGGGATCGGCGTGCTGGGTTGGCTTGCACTCCCCGTCCTAGGACTTGGCTCTGTGGCGCTGCTCGCGATTGCTTCCCTGCTCCCTCAGTTCGCTCTGATCCAACTAACACGCGAGCGCTCCGTCGCCACGATGGATCAGATGTCCGCGACCAAACTTTTCGCAGCGGCACTGGCGGATGTTCTGGCACTGTCCCGCTCGGAGAGAAGCGCACTCGAGCTCGCGGCTGAGCTACCGCAACAAGAAGCGGGCGACGATCCACACGCGATCGCCCGCGAGCTTGCGCAGGCCGCTCTTGCCCTCGGCGACGAGCTCAGTGGCGGCGCGCGCCGGGGCTCGGCGGAGGCCTGGCTGGTGGCCGCGCGCGCGTCCGACCGATTTGACGGGGCCGACTGGCCCGCGGGCACCGCGCTCCTGGTCGAGCCCCGGGCGGCGAGCATGGTCCTCTCGTGCGCACGAGGCTGGGCCGGCCTGACCGCCGCCGGTTCGCTGGGGCTCTCACACGAACAGGCACTCCTGGGACTCGCAACCTCATCCGGGCACCGCTACGACCCGCACGTGATCGACGCGGCCTACAGGGTCGTCCACCAGGAGGCGAGCTTCCTGCGCGAGCCGGCGTTCCAACCGAGCCTTCATACCCTGCCCTTGCCGCGCAGGGTGAGACGGGTGCACCTGCCCGCGGTCCTCGGGCGTCTCGCAGCGGCGTAGCCTTTCCCGATCGGGAAAGATGTAGGCGATGAGCTCCACGGTCGCCCCTGTCCTTCGGGACACCCCCACCTCGCGCCCGCCGGATGCGAGGCCCGCCAAGAAGCGGATGCTGATCATCGTCAACCCCTACGCGACGACGGTCTCGGACCGACTGAAGAACCTCGTCGTCTACGCGCTGCAGGGGCGCTACGACGTCGAGGCCGTAACGACCGAGGCGCAAAACCACGCGACCGAGATCGGCCGTGAGGCCTGCGACGGCGGCTACGACCTCGTCGTCGCCTTCGGCGGCGACGGAACCTTGAACGAGGTCGCCAACGGCCTGGCCGGAACCGACGTTCCCGTCTCGATCCTCCCCGGCGGATCGACCAACGTCGTCTGCCGCACACTGGGCATCCCGAACGACGTCGTGGACGCGACCGAGCACCTCCTCGGCATGGCTGACGACTTCCACCCAAAGCGGGTTGACCTCGGGGTCGCCGGCGAGCGGCGCTTCGTCTTCGCCTGTGGCGCTGGGCTCGACGCCATGGTGGTGAAGCGCGTGGACGCCCACCCCAGGCTGAAGGCGCGCGCCGGCGAGTGGTACTACACGTGGGCTGCGGTTACCGGCTTCAACCGCCACTACCTGATGGGTGAGCCCGCACGGCTACGACTCCGCTCCGAGCGCGGCGAGGTCGAGGGGATCACAACCGTTGCCCAGAACTCCGACCCGTTCACATACTTCGGCGAACGAACGGTGCGGGTCTGCACCGACGCTGCGCTCGACAACGGCACGCTCTCGGTCGCGATGCTGAAGCGCGCCGCCCTGCGCGACATGCCGACCGTGATGGCGCGCTGCCTCTGGGACCGCTTCCCGGCCATCGATCACAAGCAGATCGACCACTTCCCGCACCTGATGGAGGCCAGGGTCGACTCGGTCTCGGCGGCGCCGAACGGAGAGTCGATCACGTTTCCCGTCCAGGTCGATGGCGACTACATCGGCGACCACACGTCGCTCGAACTGGGCATCGAACCCGCGGCACTCTCGATCGTCAGCTAGAGGCGTGGGCAAGGGTGCCGCCCACCAACCCAGACTGCCTCTTCTGCCGACTCATCGACGGTAACGAGTCGGCCCACGTCGTTCACTCCGACGAGCACACGCTCGCCTTCCTCGACATCCGGCCGCTTTTCCATGGTCACACCCTGCTCGTCCCGCGTGAACACCACGTGACCCTGGAGGACTTACCCGGTGAATTGGTCGCGCCGTTGTTCTCAACCGCCCAGCGGCTCTCGGTCGCAGTCCGCAATGCAATGGGTGCCCAGGGAACCTTTGTCGCGATGAACAACGTGGTCAGTCAGTCGGTGCCCCACCTCCATGTCCACATAGTGCCGCGGGTTCCCAAGGACGGGTTGCGAGGCTTCTTCTGGCCGCGGAAGAAGTACAAGAGCGACGAGCAGGCCGCCGGTGTGGCAGCAGAGATCGCGGAGCTGCTGCGATGAGCGCCACCGGCCACCTGCGTCGGGCGCCTTGCAGGCGTCGGTCACGCCCCGGGCGTGACCCTATAGGCGTCGAAGACACCCTCCACGTGGCGCAGGCGCGAGATGCACTGGCGTAGCTGCTCGGAGTCGCCAACCTCGACGACGAACCGATTCTTGACCATGGGGTGCTTGGTCGAGCACATGGCCTGGATGATGTTCACCCCGGATTCGGAGAAGCTGCGTGAGAGGTCTTCCAAGAGCCGGGTGCGGTCCCACGCGTCCACTTCCAGCTCTACTCGGTACGAAGCCGCGTTGTCTCCTTCCCACGCGACATCCATGAACCGCTCCGGCGCCTTCATCAGCGCCTTCACGTTCTTGCAGTCCTCGCGGTGGATCGTGATCCCGCGGCCGAGCGAGACGTAGCCCAGAATCAAATCGCCCGGTACCGGGCGACAGCACTTTGCGAGCCGGACCATCACGTCGGAGGCGCCGTCGACCACGATCCCGTAGTCGGAGGCCTCCTGGGTACGGCGCTGACGCTCGTCTCGCCCCTCCAGCACCCCGGCGAGTCGTGCCTCGGTCTCGTCGCCGGCGACGGCCTCACCGGACTTGAGCCGCTGCATGACCTTGTTGACGATGGTGCGGGCGGAGATCTTGCCGCCGCCGAGGGCAACGTAAAAGTCGTCGCCCTTGCGGAAGCCCGTCTCGCGGATCACGTCGGCGAGCAAGGGTGATCCGGCGATGCGCTGTGGCGGCAGCCCCTGCTTGCGAAGCGCCTCCTGCAATTCCTCACGGCCGCGCCGCTCCGAGTCCTCCCTGCGCTCGCGCCCAAGAAATGCGCGGATCTTGTTGCGTGCTCGAGTCGTCTTGACGACGGCCAGCCAGTCGCGCGAGGGACCTCGTTCCTGCTTTGAGGTCAGCACCTCGACGATATCGCCGGACTTCAGCTGGTAGTGGAGCGGCACGATCTTGCCGTTTACCTTCGCGCCCACGCAGCGGTGGCCCACGTCCGTATGCACGGCGTAGGCAAAGTCAAGCGGGGTCGAGCCCGCGGAGAGGTTCTTCACCTCTCCCTTCGGAGTAAAGACGAAAACCTCGTCCTCGAAGAGATCGACCTTCAGCGACTCGAGAAACTCGGCGGGCTCCTGCTCGCCCTCCTCTTCGAGCAGCTGACGCAACCACGTCATCTTCTCCTTGCTCGCTTCGGCCGAGGCTCCCTTGCCGTCGCGAACACCCGAATGAGACTCCTTGTAGAGAACGTGCCCGGCGATTCCGTACTCGGCGATCCGGTGCATGTCGGGGGTGCGGATCTGAATCTCCAGCGGCCGGCCCTCAGGACCGATCACCGTGGTGTGAAGCGCCTGGTAGAGGTTCAGCTTCGGGGTCGCGACGAAGTCCTTGAAGCGGCCGGGCAGGGGCTTCCAGATGGAGTGAATGATCCCGATCGCGCCGTAGCAGTCCTTGACCGACGCGACGATCACCCGCATCGCGGTCAGGTCGTAGATCTCGTTGAACTCCCGGCCCTTTTTCGTCATCTTCGAGTAGATGGAGTAGAAGTGCTTGGCGCGGCCTGAGATCTCGGCCTCGATGCCTACCTGGCGCAACTCGCCACGCAGGAAGTCGCCGGCCTCCTGCACGTAGCGCTCGCGCTCGTTTCGCTGCTGGGCGACCAGCTTCGTGATCTCGTCGTACTTGCGCGGATGCAACCGCTGAAACGCGAGGTCCTCCAGCTCCCATTTGATCGCGTGGATCCCGAGCCGGTGAGCGAGCGGCGCGTAGATCTCCAGCGTCTCGCGCGCCTTGTCGAGTTGCTTGCCCTTCGGCAAGGCCGCGATCGTTCGCATGTTGTGGAGACGGTCGGCCAGCTTGATGAGGATGACCCGGACGTCCGTGGCCATTGCCACCATCATCTTGCGGTAGTTCTCCGCCTGGTTTTCGTCACGACTCTGGAAGGTGATTCCGGTCAGCTTTGTGACGCCGTCGACCAGCGCTGCAATGGCCTCGCCGAACAGCTCGCGCACCTCGTCGAGGCTCGCGGAGGTGTCCTCCACCGTGTCGTGCAGCAGCGCCGCGCACAGCGTCTCGGTGTCAAGCCGCAGTCCGGCGCAGATCTTTGCCACCTCGACCGGGTGGGTGATGAAGTCCTCGCCTGAGCGACGGCGCTGATCGGCGTGCCGCTCGCAGGCGAATGCGAAGGCCTGCTCGACCGTGCGACGATCAAGCCCCTCGGCAGCCTGTTCCGCGTGCTCGGTTACGACCGCGAACAGGTCGCCCAGAAGGGCCCGCTCGTCGTCGGCGAGTCCTCGGGTGAACTCGTCCTCGGGGACAACCTCGATCGTTGCCTCGTCATGATCGCCCACGCGAATATGACCGCGCGGGCGCTCGGCCTGGAAGTGCTCCTCCGCGGCGCCGTTATTGGACTCGGTCAGGCTGCTGCCGAGAGGTTCTGCCGGGTCGCTTGTTCGGGTGGTGTCAGAAATCGCTTCGTCTCCTCGAGCGCGGCGCTATAGGCCCGGAAGCTCGACGAGGTCCCGAGATCGCCGCCCTTCGAGGATACGGGCTCAACCGTCTGCTCACCGCAGCTGTCGCTCACCTGCACCACGCCGATCTCGCCCAGCACCCGGAGAGTCCTGGCGCCTGCCTCCGGCGACCGCCCGGTGCCTGCATCGCCACAGAGCACCGTCCCTCGCTCGGCGAGCGAACCCGCCCCGGCTTCGCGCAACCCCCTGTAGACCGAGGCGAGAGCGTCGCGCGTAGGACACTGCAGCTCGGCCGCCCTGAGCGTGAGGGCGGCGTCGGCGGACTCGGCGAGGAGGTGCAGAAACCCTTGCCCGGCTGCGACCAGGGCCTCGAGTCGCAGACTGGGAGCCGGGTCGAGCACGACCACGTGCTCGAAGCGCGCCGGCAACAGCGGGGCACTCTCGAGCGCGTACCAATCGGCCTGCACGAGACCTCCATCGCCGGCGGCAAGCAGCGCCTCGACAGCGTCCTGTCCTGCATCCAGCGAGCCCCGGCAGGCGAGCACTGCGTTTCCCCCGACCGCGAAGCGCCCCGGCGGGATCAACCGCTCGATGAGCGGGCGGCGCCACAACGCATCCGCGCAGACGGCCAGCACCGGGGCGCCGCTGGAGACGAGTGACGCGATCGCGGCGACCGCCGATCCCGGCCCACGTTCAACCCGCGTGCGGGCCGCGAGCGCGAGCGCGCCACCCGCGTCGAGCGGCTGATTACCCACCTCCTGCGGAAGCTTCTCGCCAGTCGGTGCCGTGGGAGTGCGCTGCAATTCGGCAGCCACACGCTCGGCCTGTTCGTCCGGTGGACACGACCAGTCGCGGCTGGCCGGCGGCCCGATCGGATGCGTGTCCTCGAGAACTACCTGGGCGGAGACTGCACCGTTCCACTCGTTCAGCTCGAGGCGCAGCGAAACGTCGAGCGGGCCGTCTTCGGCGAGTGACGCGAGTGAACCGTTGATTCCGAAGGCGACTCCCGACGCCCGGCGTCCACCGCTTCGCAGCGCGAACCGGCTGTGGCGTTCCTCCGCCCCGATTCCGTGCACGTCCTCGATCTGAGCCGAGGGCACGAGCAGACGTATCGGGGGGTTGCCGACTCCGAACGGCCCGAGGCGGGCGAGCTGGGTTGCGAGTTCGTGATCGAGACACTCGCCCCCGACGACCACGTCGACGCTTGGTGTCGATGCAGCCGCGCCCAGGTTTAGATGCTGCGCCGTGTAAGCGACAAAGGCGTCGCGGAATGCATCGAGGTTCTCAGGCTCGATTTCCAGCCCCGCCGCCGCGCGGTGACCGCCGAAGCGGGCGAGGTGCTCGCCGCACGCGCGCAGCGCAGCCAAAAGGTCGAAGCCCGGGACGCTTCGCCCCGAGCCCTTGCCCCGGCCCTTTGCGTCGAGCGCGATCAATACCGCGGGGCGGCCGTGACGCTCTGCCATCCGCGAAGCGCAGATGCCTACTACGCCAGCGTGCCAGTCCTCACCCCAAACAACGAGCCCTGGGACGTCGTTCGCGTCGGGATCCTCCGCGAACCGGCGCTGAGCGTCGGCCAGGACATCGCGCTCGGTCGCCCGGCGCTCGTGATTGGCTCGATCGAGATCGCCTGCGATCTCCTTGGCCCGGGCCTCGTCGCTGGTCAGGAACAGCTCGACACCCGCGTCCGCGCGGTAGAGCCTGCCGGCCGCGTTGATCCGAGGCGCGAGCCGGAACGAGAAGTCACCCTCGTCCACCCGCTCCGGGGTCACACCAGCGACCTGCATGAGTGCGCGCAAACCCGGGCGGCGTGCCCGTCTCGCCGCCGCAATCCCCCGGCGCGCAAGCGAACGGTTCTCGCCGCGCAGGGGCACCATGTCGGCAATCGTCGCCAGGCCGACCAGGTCGAGGTCGCGCTCGGCGCGCTCGGCGCCGATCAGCGCTGCGACGAGTTTGTGGGCTACGGCTGCGGCGCAGAGGTCGGGACACGGGTACTCCCCCACGATCGGATGAACGATCGGGCAGTCGGGAAGCTCGTCGCCGGGCTGGTGGTGGTCGGTGACCACAGCCGCGATCCCGCGTCGCGCCCCCTCTTCGATCTCCGCGACCGACGTAATCCCGCAATCCACGGTCACGACCAGCTGGGTCCCGCGCTCCTCGAGCTTGGTGACGGTCTCCATCGTGACCCCGTATCCGTCGCCGACCCGATCGGGGATCATCCAGTCGCAGTCGGCGCCGAGCTCGCGCAGCGCGGCGACCAGAATTGCCGTAGAGGTGACGCCGTCGACGTCGTAGTCACCGTGAACGGTGATGCGCTCACCGCGGGCGATGGCGGAGCGGATCGTGCCGACGGCGGCGTCCATGCCATTGAAGGCGGCCGGGTCGTGTGACTCGTCGGCACTCAGGAATGCACGCGCGTCACTGACGGTGCGCAACCCACGTCGCACCAGCGCAATCGCGACGGGCCCGGCGAGGTCGAGTTCGCGAGCAAGCGCGGCCGCCTCGGCATAGGCGAAGGGCTCCAGGGTGAAATGCTGTGTCCTGTCCCGCGAGTCGGTCACCAACCCAAACTAGGGTCGGGCGCCGACGGAATCACCCTCTGGAGAAAAAAGAATCGTGAATTTGCGCGAAGTGCGGGCCCCACTGAGGACCGCTATCGCTCCGAGCCAGACGCCGCGTGGATCACGCTGAGCGCGAAAGCCAGTAAGCAGGACACCCCGACGGCCTGCTCGGTCGACCTCGGGTGGGTGGTCCAGGATGCCCGTGCTGAGGACGCTCGTCGAGCCCCCGCCAGTGGAGACGGCCCTAGCTGACTGAGTTCCGTTCGCCCCGCAGGCCCAGCAGATAGATCGCGCCGAGCCCGAGGAGAGTCCCGGGCACCGCGTAGAGCACCGTAGCGATGTCGGTGTCACCGATCGTGCGGCCCGTCGCCGCCTGGGCGAGCGCGCCGGTGATCATGGCGCCGGTGGTCGCGCCCAGGAACGCGCCGACGATCCCCGCCCAAAACCGGTCGGGGATGAACACCGTGAAGTGCCAGATGGCGATGCCGACCGTGAACCAGACCAAAACGCTCATCGCCTTCTCCCGTGCTTTCGACGCTTGTGTTGTTGCTTTTTGCGCTGGCGGCGCCTTTCGCGCTCGGCTCGCGCCGCGTCGCCGGCCCCTGCTTCGGCGCCCTGATCGGAGCCCACGACCGGATCGCCGGCCTCGGGCTCAGCCAGCGCCGTCGTCTCCGGCGCACCGGTCGGCACGGCCGCATCAGAAGCGTCGGCGGGCACCTCTTTTTGAGCCGGGGGAGCACCGGAGACGAGCTTGACGTCGCCCTCGCCGTCGCCGCCGTGACCCTCGATCCGGGCCACGACGTTGTCCTCCGGAAAGACGGGGACGTAGCCCATCGCAGCCTCGATCGCCTGGCGGCGGGACCGGTATTGCGGCTCGCGCTCCTTCCACTCTGTGAGCACCGGCCCGGCGATGAAGATCGACGAGTAGGTACCGGATGCAATTCCAATAATCATCGCAAGCGCGAAGCCGCGGAGGGTCTCGTCGCCGAAGATGAGCAGCATCGTCAGCAGGAAGACCGTCGAGAGGCCGGTGATGAGCGACCGGGTCAGTACCTCGCTCATCGAGCGATTCACGATCTGCGTGAATGCCGCGCGCGGCATTCGCGGAACATTCTCGCGGATGCGGTCGAACACAATGATCGTGTCGTACATCGAGTAACCCAGGATCGTCAGGAACGCGGCGACCGTCGCAGAGTTCACCTCGAATCCGAGCAGGGCGTACAAGCCGCCGGTGATCAGGATGTCGTGCACCAAAGCGATCAGAACCGGAATCGCGTATTTCGCCTCGAAACGGATGGCCACGTAGATCGTGATCACCAGCAGCGAGAAGATCAGCGCGACAACCGCGCTCTTGGCGACCTGAGCGCCGAAGGTCGGCCCAATCGAGGTGTTTTGGAAGCCCTCGTCGCCTCCCTCGAGGCCGAACGTGTCAGTGAGAACGGTTTGAACCTGAGCCGCGTCGTCGGGCGGGAACTCCGCCTGGACCTGGATCACGTTGGAGCCGAACTCTTCGTCTGTGACCGACTGGATCTCAGCGCTGCCGGAGTTCTCGATGCCCGCGTCGTCGAGAGCCGTGCGAATCTCGTCGGCGCTGGCCTCCTGTGCCAGGGCCGCCTTGATCCGGGTGCCCGACTCGAAGTCGATGCCGAGGTCGAGCTGCTTGGTCGCGAAAGCGACAGCGCCAATCGCGAGGATGATCCCCGAAGCTGAGAAGAAATATCGCGACAGGCCCGTGAAGTCGAACGCCCAGCCGCCCCCTTCCTCACTGGCGCCCAGGAAGCGCGGTGAGCGCAGGAACTTCGCGCGCCCGAGCACCGCGAGAACAGCCTGGGTGAACAGGACCGCGGTGAAGAGGGAGACCACGGTGCCGATGCCCAGGGTGAAGGCGAAACCCTTGACACCGGCCGTCGCCAGGACGAAGAGGATGAACGCGGTGAGCAGGGTGATGACGTTGGCGTCGATGATCGTCGCGATGCCCTTGCGGTAGCCCTGCGAGATCGCCGAGAGCATCGATCGCCCGGCTCTAGCCTCCTCCTTGATGCGCTCGAAAATGACGATGTTCGAGTCGGCCGCAACACCGATCGTGAGGATCAGGCCCGCGATGCCCGGCAGCGTCAGCGTGATTCCGAGCAGCTTGATCATCGCCAGGAAGAAGATCGCGTAGACGAACAGGCCCAACGCCGCGACCGCGCCGAGGAAGCGGTAATAGGAGAGCAGGAACAGCAGGACGAGGAAGAGGCCCGCTAGCCCGGCCAGGATCGCGTCGTCGAGCGCGGCCTTACCGAGGGTTCCTGAGACGGTTCCCTGACTGATCAGGGCGAGGTCGATCGGCAGGGCGCCGATGCGCAAGATTTCGGCAAGGTCCTGCGCCTCCTGAAGAGTGAAATCACCCGAGATCTGGGCACCCGTGCGACCGTCGATCCCGTCCGGGTTCTCGAGGAAGTTGATAATCGGACGTGACTGGATCTCGTTGTCGAGCACGATCGCGAACGTGTCGGAGAGCTCTGCCGCCTGCTCGACGGTGGTCACGCCGATCGATTCGGGCTTGCTGGCCGCGCGCTCCGCGATCCGGCGGGTGACCGCCTGGAACCCCTCCCGGCCCTTGTCGGTGAAGTCGTTGGTGATGATCGGTGCGTTGGAGCCCGGTTCGAAGTTCTGCTCCGGGTTGGTGATGTCGTCACCGGTCAGCTCAGGGCGATCCTGGAGCACATACCAGCCCCGCGGGGTCGTCTCGGACTCGTCGATCTCGGTCGTCGTCGGGTCGTCGGGCGGCGGCTCCTCGCGCACGACGACGGAGCCCTGGGGCACCTGCTCAATCATGGCTCCGTCCGGCTGACGCTGATCCGGGAACCGCAAGAACAGGTCGTCGCGGCTGGGAGAGGGGCCGGCCAGGAGCTCGAGCGTGTTCTCGTCGAAGAGATAGAACGACGGACCGTTCGTTGAACAGAGCTTTTCGCCCTTCGCGTTCTCGGCGCATCCCGGGTCTCGTTCCCCAGCCGCCCGAACCGCGTCGATCAACCTGTTGTACGGGCGCTCTTCGGCGGCATCCAGCTCCGGGTTTTGCGGGATGACGTTGCGCTCGAAGTCGTAGTAGAAGAGGCGCGAGGTCTTGCCGACCTGATCGATTGCGTCCTGAGCGTTCTGCACGTCGGGGAGGCCGACGGAGATCTGCTGCTCGCCGACCCGTGAGATCTCGGGTTCGGAGACACCGAGGGCGTCCACGCGGTCGCGGATGTTGTCGATCGCGCGATCGATGTCGTCCGCTTCGATGTTCGGATTCTGCGGCGTCGGCCGCGCCTCGTAGACGAGTTCGGTGCCGCCCTGGATGTCGATGCCGAGTCGGGTCGGCTTGTTGAAGATCGCCAAAACCGAGCCGACGATCAGCGCCAGCACAAGGCCGAGGATGATCAGGTTGCGGCGGCGACTACCCATTGCGATGCGGTGCCCGGCGGCGCCAGACTCCTACTGGGGGGTCAGGACAAGCAGCAGGCCGCCGTCGTCGTCGTAGGCGGGAAAGACGTCTGCCACGGCCTCGGCGGGCATGTCGCCCTCGGCGTTCACCCTGACCTTCTTGCCAAGCGAGCGCACACCCCACTCGAGCGTCGTCTCGATCGGGTCGCTGCCGTTCTCGCTCTTGGCGGGCTTCTCGGCCAGCTCCGACCAGACGAGACCCAGCACGTCCTTGACCGAGCGCCCGATGACCTCCTCGTCCTTCAGCCCGGTCAGCTCGAAGCCGCCGCGCCCCACGTCGAGTACACGGCCCTTCCCATCGCAGGTGAAGAACGCAGCGTCGGGCGCGGGGTAATAGTCGTCGAGCAGCTCGAAGAGAAAGCCGAAGCCACACTTTGCGCAGCCCTTCGGACGGCCGCTGAATCCCGCCGTTCGCTCCGAGCTGAGCTCCCTGTTGCCGCAGTTTGGACAGATGAAGTAGGGCACCCTGCGGCAAGCCTAGCGATGGTCGCCCAAACGGCGGCTCAGTCACAAACCAGGCATTCAACCCGGCTAGAAGAGGGTGGCCGCACCCTCGGGAACCGGGATCCCCAGGTGGCCGTAGCCGCGCTCGGTAAGCACTCGCCCGCGCGGCGTGCGCTTGATCAGCCCCTGCTGGAGCAGGTAGGGCTCGTAGACGTCTTCGATCGTGTCGGACTCCTCGTCGATCGCGGCCGAGAGCGTTGAGAGACCGACCGGCCCACCGGCGAACTTCTCAGCGATCGTGCCGATGATCAGGCGGTCGTGCCGATCGAGACCCGCTTCGTCCACCTCGAGCAGCTCCAGGGCCTCGGTTGCGACGGCGCCGGTCACGATTCCGCCACCTCGTACCTCGGCGAAGTCCCGAACGCGCTTCAGCAGGCGGTTGGCTACGCGCGGTGTGCCCCTGGCGCGCTCCGAGATCGCGATCTCGCCCGCCACCTCGACCTCGATTCCCAGGATTCCGGCCGACCGGCGAACGATCCGGGCGAGGTCCACCGCCTCGTAGTGCTCGAGCCGGTGTGTCACGCCGAAGCGATCGTGCAGCGGCTTCGACAGTAGGCCCGCGCGGGTCGTGGCGCCAATCAGGGTGAAGGGCGGCAGGTCGAGCGTGATGGTGCGTGCGCCAGGCCCCTGTCCGAGCACCATGGGCAGCCGCCCATCCTCCATCGCCGGGTAGAGCGTTTCCTCGATCGCCGGATTCAGGCGGTGGATCTCGTCGATGAAGAAGACCGAGTTGGGCTCGAGCGAGCTGAGGAATGCGGCGACGTCGCCCTTGCGCTCCAGGGCCGGGGCGGCCGTCGAAACCATCGATGTACCCAGCTCGGCGGCGACGATGTGCGCGAGCGAAGTCTTGCCGAGTCCGGGTGGACCTGAGAGCAGGACGTGGTCGAGCGGCTCACCGCGCCTGCGCGCAGCCTCGATGAAGACCGACAGCTGGCTCGTCACCTGCCGCTGGGCGACGAAGTCGGCGAGCTTCGTCGGCCGCAGCGAGCGGTCGAGGTCGTCGTCCGGGTCGCCCGCTCGAGCCCCAGCCATCTCCACCGGGGCCGGCCCGGCGCTCGTGCGCCGCAGGCTCAGCTCGGCCGCCGCTGCCGCCTCGATCGACGGGTCCGGGATAACTCCCTCGCCAGGAGGGGCCATACCAATCTCGTGGCGTTCGCCGCTCATCGGTTCCTTTTCGGAGCGATCGCTCATCGCGGCGCGTTCGCATCGGCGGCCTTGCGCAGCGCAATCCCAATCAGGTCCTCGGGGCTTTCACCCTCTGCCCCGTCGAGCAGTCGGTCGGCCTCAACGATCGAGTAACCGAGATTCACGAGCCCGTCGCGCGCCAGAACCCACGGCTCAGCGCTGGCGCCCGCCACGCTCGCACCCTCCTCCGCAAGGTCGCCGGCAATCTTGTCTCGAAGCTCGACGATGACCCTCTCGGCCGTCCGTTTGCCGATCCCCGGGACGGCCTGGAAACGCTTGTGGTCGCCCAACGCGATCGCTCTCTGCAGCTCGCGCGGCGCGCCTCCGGAGAGGATCGCCATCGCCACCTTGGGGCCGACACCCGACACGGAGGTGAGCGCGAGAAACAGATCGCGCTCCTCCTCGTTCGCGAAGCCGTAGAGCGTCATCGCGTCGTCGCGCACGACCATTTGGGCGTGGAGCGTCGCCTGCTTGCCGTGCGCAGGGACCGCTTTCAGGGTCTCCGCGGAGACGTTCAGGTGGTAGCCGATACCACCCGCCTCGATCACCACATGATCGGGTCGCCGCACGAGCACCTCTCCTCGCACCGAGGCGATCATGAGGCCGCTGCCACCACTGCCTCGGTCTTGGCGTGGCCGGCGTGGCAGATCGCGACTGCGAGGGCGTCGGCGGCATGGTCGGACTCCGGAGGGGAAGGCAGGCCGAGCAGGCTCCCGACCATGTGCTGTACCTGGGCCTTCGCTGCAGCGCCAGATCCGCACACCGCCATCTTCACGGCCTGCGGCGTGTAGTCGAAGCAGGCAATCCCGTGCTGCGCCGCTGCGAGCATCGCGACGCCTCGCGCCTGACCCACTCCCATCGCCGAGCGGACGTTTCGGCCGAAGTACAGATCCTCGAGCGCGACGGCGGCGGGCTGGTGCCACTCGATGAGTTCAGCCAGCGCCGTGTGGATGCGGCTCAGACGGCGCTCCGGGCTCAGCTCTGGTGAGGATTCGATGACGCCCCCGTCGATCGCGCTCATCGATTGTCCGCCCACGCGCACGACGCCAAAACCGGTGTTGGCCACACCGGGGTCTATGCCCATGACCACGATCATGGTTATGGATTCTCGCCCGCGCCCCGGATGCCTCCCGACTCCGAGGCTGAGGGCGCAGCCGGAAGACGAGGCCGTGGCGTCGCTGAGGCGCCCTAATACAGCCCTGCAAAGCCCTATTCGAGCTCGGCCAGCAGGCTCGCGTCGATATCGAAGTTCGCGTGGACCTCGTCCACGTCGTCGTGGTCGTCGAGCGCGTCGATCAGCTTCAGTAGCCGCCTAGCCTCCGCGGCGTCACCGATCTCGACGACCGACCTCGGCTCCATAGAGAGTTCGGAGGAGGTGATCAATACCCCCTCGGCCTCCAAGGCCTCGCGCACCGCCGCCAGCGAGCGGGGCTCCGCCGTGACCCTGAGGGTGTCGTCATCGGCCACGACATCCTCTGCCCCGGCGTCGATTGCGACGATCAGGTCGTCCTCGCCGTAACGTCCGCCGTCGACCAGTACCACACCCTTGTTCTCGAACTGCCAGGCGACGGATCCCGGTTCGCCAAGGCTGCCGCCGTGACGATCGAATGCATGACGTACCTCCGATCCCGTGCGGTTGCGATTGTCGGTGAGTGCATTAACAAGGACCGCCGCTCCACCGGGCCCGTAGCCCTCGTAGAGCACTCGCTCGATTTCGCCCGCGTCACCCTCGCCGGTGCCGCGGTCGATCGCCCTCTGGATGTTGTCCTTGGGCATCGAATAGCCCTTGGCCTTTTCCACGGCGGCCGCAAGCGTGTAGTTGCCATCGAGGTCTCCCCCACCCTCACGCGCCGCCACGGTGATCGCCCGCGCGAGCTTCGTGAAGAGCTGCCCGCGCTTGGCGTCCGTGGCGGCCTTCTTGTGCTTGATCGAGGCCCATTTCGAATGCCCGGCCATACGGTGCGGAGTCTACGAATCCAAGCGTCGCAACTTTTCCGCGCGACCTGTGTTCTCCGACTACACGTGGGGATGCCACGGGAGCCGTGACTGGGCAAGGTGGCCGGGTCGCGGCTCTCTCATTTAGAACGGCGTCAGACCCCGTCTAGATCAGGAAGCGTCCATTTTCCTGAAACGGCTTGCCGTCCACCTCGATCCTGCCGCCGCGACGCAGGTCGCAGACAAGATCCGTATGCACGGCGCTGTCGTTCTTTCCGCCGCTCTCGGGGTAGCTGGCGCCGACCGCCATATGGACGGTGCCGCCGATCTTCTCGTCGAGCAAGACGTCACGAGTACCGCGGTCGATCCGGTAGTTGGTCCCGATCCCCAGTTCGCCGAGCGAGCGGGCGCCCACGTCGGTGTCGATGAGGGAAATCAGGAACTCCTCGCCGCGCTCGGCCGTGGCATCAACGATCCGGCCGGCGTCGAAGCGCAACCGCACGCCCGCGATCTCGCGGCCGCCGACCATGGTCGGGAGAGCGAACGTCACCTCGCCCTCGACCGAGTCCTCGACCGGGCCGGTGAAGAACTCGCCATCGGGCATGTTGCGATCACCAAAGCACGGGATGAACGTCCGACCTTCAATTCCGAGCTTGATGTCCGTCCCAGGCCCCGTCACCCGCACCTCGGAATGGCCTTCGATCCAATCGGCAAGGCGCCGCGTCTCCTCCGACGTGCGCTTCCAGGCATCGAGCGGGTCGGCCTCGTCGGCCAGGCACGCGCCGAAGTAGAAGTCTTCGAAGTCGACCAGGCTCATCTCGGCATCGGAGGCATAGGCGTTGGTCGGGAAGATCGTGTAGACCCATCGGTGCTCACCGGCGGCCGAGCGCTCCATCATCCGCTCCATCAGTGGCTTCGTCGCGGCCTGACGCTTGGACTGCCGCTTCGGATCGGCTCCCGAGAGCCCACGCGTGTTGGTGTCGGCGCCGATCGCAATTCGGCAGATCGCGCTCTCGCTCGCCCACCGCGCCAGCGGCGAGACCCATTCGAGCTGCTGGTCGGTCGCATCCCGAAAGAAGGCCTCCGACTGTCCCTCGAAGATCATCGCCACCAACGGCTGGCCGCCCGCGGCGAGCACCTGCTCGTAGACCGCGGCGATTAGTGGCTCAGCCGCAGTCGGACCCTCGATCAGACAGCTCTCCCCTTCGGTGACCCGGGTCGAGTAGTTGACGAGAATCTTCGCCAGGTTTTCAACTCGGGGGTCTCGCAAGGTGCTCCTAAGCCTCGTGGTGGGACGACGCGGTTCCGGCGCGTTCACGCGCCGTCGTCGCCATTGCCATCAGTAGCGCGTGCAATCTCGGATCGTCGGCAAGCTCTGGGTGAAACGCGCACGCCAGCACCGTGTCGTCCCGCACGACGACCGGATGGCCCTCGACCTCGGCGAGTACCTCGACACCCTCGCCATGGCGCTCGATCCAGGGAGCTCGGATGAACACTGCCCGCATCGGCTCCGGGCCGGTTCCCTCGATTCGGAGGTCCGTCTCGAAGCTGGCGATCTGGCGGCCGAAGGCGTTGCGACGCGCGGTCGCGTCGAGCAGCCCGAGGTGATTGCTGGCGCAGACGATCAACCCCGCGCAGGTGCCGAGGATCGGGCGACCGGCAGCGTGATGCTCGCGGATCGCCGGCTCCAGCCCGTCGCGCTCGATCGCCTTGGCGATCGTCGTCGACTCACCGCCCGGAATCACCAGAGCGTCGAGTGCCGAGATCTCGGCGGGGGTACGCACCTCGGCAGCGTCGGCACCAAGCTGGACAAGGATCGCGATGTGCGCGGCGAAGTCGCCCTGGCTGGCGAGGACGCCGGCGCGCAGGGGGCGCTCAGGCGCCACGGTGCTGGAGCAGAGCCCCCTCGGCCTCGAGCTCGGCGATGTCGTCGCCACGCATTGCCTCGCCGAGATCCATCGAGGCCGCGGCGACCCGCGCCGGGTCCGCGAAATGCGTGGTCGCCTCCACGATCGCCCGCGCGCGGCGTTCGGGATCTGAAGACTTGAAGATGCCTGAACCAACGAAGTTGCCCTGCGCGCCGAGTTGCATCGTCAGCGAAGCGTCCGCCGGAGTGGCGATGCCACCGGCACAAAACAGCGGCACCGGCAGGGCGCCAGCCGCGGCCACGTCAGCGACAACGTCGAGCGGGGCCCGAAGTTCTTTGGCCATGGCGGGCAGTTCGGCGCGATCGAGCGTTTGCAGGCGCTTGATCCCGCCAACGATGTCGCGCAGGTGCCGCACCGCCTCAACGATGTTGCCGGTTCCGGCCTCGCCCTTCGAGCGGATCATCGCGGCGCCCTCGGCGATGCGACGCAGCGCCTCACCCAGGTTCGTCGCCCCGCAGACGAACGGGATCTCGAAGTGATGCTTGTCGATGTGGTTGGCCTCGTCGGCCGGGGTGAGGACCTCGGACTCGTCGATGTAGTCCACCTCGAGAGCCTCAAGCACCTGCGCCTCGGCGAAATGGCCGATCCTTGCCTTGGCCATCACGGGGATACTCACCGCCGCCTGGATGCCCTTGATCATCTGCGGATCGCTCATGCGGGCGACGCCACCGTCGCGGCGGATGTCGGCCGGGACGCGCTCCAGCGCCATCACGGCCACGGCGCCGGCGTCCTCGGCGACCTTGGCCTCATCGGGCGTGACCACGTCCATGATCACGCCGCCTTTGAGCATCTCGGCGAGGCCGCTTTTCACCCGAAATGTCGCCCGTTCGGCCATTGCCGAACAGGATACGGGCTGCCTACTTCAGCTTGAAGGCGCGGATGCGTTCCTTGAAGGCGGCCTTGTCGCGGGCATAAACGCCGTACGCGAGGGCCTGGACCAGGGCAAGCAGGGATGTGTTCGACTGGATGAACGACGGGCTGTTCGACGAGAAGTAGAGGGTGTGATCCGAGTACTCGGCGATCTCCGAGAGGGTTGCGTCAGTGATCGATAGCGTCGTCGCCTGGCGATGCTTGGCCAACTTCATCGCGCGTACCACGATCGGATGCGTCCGCCCCGCTGAGAAGGCGATCACAAGCGCACCCTCCTCGAGCCGGCTGAGTCGGGTAATCGAGTCCTGGCGCGGGCTGGCGACTACCTCGGCGCGGATGTCGAGCAGCGCGAGCAGGTGGCGTAGATAGCTTGCGAAGAAGGCGAGCTGGTCCATGCCCACGATCATCACCCTGCTGGCACCGGCAAGCGCGGTCACGCAGGCTTCCACCTGCTCACGGGTGAGGCGGCGGGCGGTGTCCTCGAGGTCGCCGTGGTCGGCGGCGAGCGAGGCTTCGAACTCGGAGTGGTCGAAGTCGAAGAGGGACTGCTTGCCCGTCGTCGTCTCGCCGCCCTGTGTGCGGTACTCCTCGATCGCGGCCTGTTGAAGCTCTGGGTAGCCCTCGAAGCCGAGCGCCTGGGAAAAGCGGACGACGGTGGAGGACGAGGTGCTCGCGCGGCGGGCAAGCTCCTCCGCGGTCTGGAAGGCGGCCTCGTCGAGATGGTCGACGATGTAGCGCGCAACGTCCTTCTGGGAACGGGAAAACTCGTCGAAACGCTCAGTTATGAACTGAGAGAGCGTCTTCGCTGTCCGCTTCGGAGGGCGCCGCGTCGTGGTGCCGGTTCCGCGCGAAGCGGTTGCGGTGCCCTGCGCGGCCGGGCGCGATTTCGTTGCCGTCTTGCTCACGGCGGGTTGATTCGCCTCGCCCGGCCCTTTCCCTTCTAGGCAGGCTCGGGCGGCATTGCAAACGTGGATGTGGTTGGATCGCCGCGATGACGCTCGAAGAGGTCATGCGCCTCACCAACCGCAACATGATCGCGTTCGATCTGGCGCTCGGAAGCGGCGCCCTGCTGGCGCCCTCGGCAACGCTCGCCGTCCTGGGTCACGAGCGCCCTTCCGGCGACGCCGAGCATTTGTTTCGCCGCTGCGGGCCGATCTGGCTTACCTTCGCCGCCGCCCACACCGTGGCCGAGGTGCGCGACGAGCCCCGTGACTGGTGGGCGCTGGCGTGGCTGCGCGGCACCGAGTTGGCCACCGACATCGTCTGGTCCCGTTCGGCCTCCTTCAAACGACCCGGCGCCCGCGCGGGCATGTGGCTGGCGGGGCTGGCGAACCTCGCAATGGCCGCGGGGTTCGCGCGGCTAGCCGCTAAGTAGACGGATTGTTTACTTCGGGTGGTGCGTCGAGGTCGGCGGCCTCAGGCGGCTCGGCCTGACGCTCGAGCTCACCGGCGCCGACCAGCGGCTTCGAGCAGACGCTGAACCCGACCTTCTTGGCGATCCTGTGGCGCTGGGCCTGAGACCCGGACACGCGCGCCTGCGCCTGCTCGTAGCCCAGGGGGTTCTCCTTCCGAGCGGCCGCCAAGCCGTCCTCCAATTGCAAGATCCCACGCTCGCGGGCCGCGTAGTAACGATCGAGTGACCCGGCGAGCGAGCCTGGGACGTCCAATCCCTGGATCGCCGAGAGCTCCTCCCTGGCGCTTTCGATCAACGCGCCCGTCAGCTCGGCCGCCTCCTCAGGTGTACGCGGCGCGCCCTTCTGGTTATCGCGAAAGCTGTCGTGCGCATCCGTGCAGATCTCGTCGCCCTGCGCGAGGAACTCGGCGACGCTCAGATCGTCTTCGGCGAATGGGCCGAGGTCGAACAGGGCAGCCGCCAGGGCAAGCACCGCCAGCAGCGCGGCGATCGCCGCAGCGATGCGGGTGCGGTTATCCGGGCTGGCGTCCACCGCCGCAAAGCCTAGATAGGCGGCCGGAGGCTGGTATCACCTCAGGGCCATGATTAATTTCGAGGGCCTGCCCGACGCGCGCACGAGCCTTGTCGGCCTCGAGTACGGCGGCATTGAGGTGTGGCTGATCCGCAGTGTCTCCCAGAAGCTCTACCGCTGCCCCGGGTGCGGCGGCGCGGTCGAGATCGGAGCCGAACACGTGATCGTCCAGAAGATCCAGCGGGGCGGGCGCTCCGAGCACCAGCACTGGCACCGCGGCTGCGCCGAGGACGAGGTGCTGCTGGGTCTGCGTCAGCTACGCACGGCGCCGGCGCGCTAGCCGCGCCCTACTTCTCCTCGCAGTAGGCATAGGCGTTGATCTTGCTGCGGATGAAGGTCGAGACCCTCACCCTCCAGGTCCGGCCACCGACCTTGTGGGACGCGTCGAAGAACGAGACTCCCTTGTTGACGGGTCGATTGGTGGTGAATCCACCCGAGACCACGCGCTCGTCGCGCCGGCACCTGGCCTTGACCACATATGTCTTGATCTGGTACCCCTCAGGATCCACCGTCCGCGACCTCCTCACGCCTCGCGGTGCCTTGCCGTTGGCGCAGGTGACGAAGGCGACCAGCGGGTCGCCTTCGTCGGCATCGAAGTCGTTCGCGACCACGATCCATCCTCGCTTGCCGGCGCGGCGCTGGCCGTACGGCAGCGGGTCGCGGTATTTTGGCGAGCTGCCGCGGATGTCGGTGCCGCCCGAAATTGCGACCTTGCCGACCGGGCACTTCGCGGTTGTCGTCTGGCGGCCGGAATCAGGCGTTGCCTTCGACCTCGACTCGGTGCTCACATTCTGGTCGCGGCAGTAGGCATACGCGATCAGTCGATCGTTCTCCGCGGAACCGTACGCCTTGAGCGCCGAAACCCACCCGCGCTGTCCGGAGCGCGCCGAGCCGATGAAGAAAGCCTCCGACCCGGTGGTTTTGAAGCCGCCGGACACCGCCTCCTTGCCGGCCGGGCACTTCGCCTTGCCCTTGGTGGCGTGCGTACCCGGCTCCATCGGGACGGACGTCTTCACAGTGCTGAGGTTCCCACCTCCGGCCGCGCCCGCGAGAGCCGACAGCGCCAGCGCTCCCGCGCAGGTCGAAATGACGACGCTCCTTGCTCTGCTCATTGGGAACCCCTCCTATTGATCTCCGACCCGGCACAAGCTACCGACAATCCACCTGGGGCGATCGCGATGGCCGCTTGCGAGATCCTGAATGGACTGCCGCCCCTTCACTCCGTAGGATTTGCCGGGGGGACTAGGTAACTACGGGAAGGCTTGGATTTTGACGCGGATCGGAGTAGTGCCGCGAGGCATCGGGCTGCTGCTGGCCGCGCTCGCGGGTGCCGGCAGCCTCGCCGGCGGTGCGAACGCCGGCACCCGCAGCGATCCGGCAGACGCTCTCGGACCGCTCGACCTATCGGCGATCAGCCTCACGCAGGACGTCAAGCGCGTCAAATTGAGGCTCACGACCCACGAGCCAATGCCGGGAACGGGCCAGCTCGCGCGCTACCCGTCGCGGGTCGAAGCCGATGATGAGCGCTATCTCTGCGTCGAGCTGCGCACGCGCAAGCTCGGCCGGAGACTGCTGTGCCTGGGCGGCGAGACGAAGCGGGGCAAGACGCGGCTCGGCTACTCGCGCGTCGCCCAGAGCGGCCAGACAACCAAGCTGCGTGCAGTCCGGGCGCGGTTGAAAAGGCTGAGCCCCCGCCGCCTGCTCCTCAGCTTCGCCATGGCCGACGTCGGCCTGCAACCGCCCAGGATCTATTGGCGCGTGGTGAGCGGCTGGAGGGCGACCGAGTGCCGGCCCGAGCCTCCACCAGGGCCCCTCCAACAGCGCCCGGAGACACGCCGGCAGGAACCGCCGCCGGCTGCGAACAGGTGCTTTGACATTGCCCCAAACGAAGGGGTCGAGTCCGAGCCGCTGCACCGGATACGCCGAGCGGGCTGCACCCGCGACGAGCAATCGGTGCTCCGCAACGGTTCGCGGCGCCGCAAGAAGATCGCGCTCACCTTCGACGACGGGCCGAGCGCGTACACGGCGCGAGTCCTCTCAATTCTCAACGAGCGCAACGCCGATGGCACCTTCTTTGTCCTCGGCAGCCAGACCGGTAGGCGAAGCGGCGTTCTGCGGCAAGCGCTGCGTGCCGGTCACGAGCTCGGCAACCACTCCACCTACCACAGTGCCCTGCCGTCGAAGTCGGACATGCGGCGGACAAACGCTGTGATCAAGGCGGCGACAGGCTTCAGACCGTGCACGTTCCGCCCGCCCTACGGCGCACTGAACGGGACCGTTGTGGCGAACGCTCGTGCGCTCGACATGTCCACCATTCTTTGGGACGTAGACACCAACGACTGGATGACTCCGGGCTCGAGCGCCATCTACCAGCGCGCAACCTCGGCGAAATCTGGCTCGATCGTTCTGATGCACGATGGAGGCGGGAACCGGTCCCAGACGGTCGCGGCGCTGCCCGGCATCATCCGAAAACTGCGCTCCCGCGGCTTCAAGCTCGTCACGGTGACCGAGCTTCTGCGCGAGCGCTTCGTCTGGCGCGAGGTCCATTAGATGCCTAATTGCCTTCGGCGCGTCGGGTTGGCTACCGTGGCAGCGTCCCTTGCTGCGCTAGCGATTTCCGCGCCGACGCCGGCGGCGGGCGCGTGGACGCCAGGTATCGACGTCTCGCGGTTTCAGGGAAAGATCGAATGGAGTGCGGTCGCCGACACGCGGGTGCGCTTTGTGTTCGCGCAAGCAAGCCGCGGAGACGGCGGCGACTGCGCCGTCGTGCCCGAGCGCTGCGGCGCCGACGAGACCTACGCTCGCAACTACCGGCGAGCCCGCGCCGCGGGGCTTCGGGTCGGCGCGTACCACCGGGCCTTCACCGGCGGCCGCGGGACCCGCGGCGTACGCAAGGACGCAAGGGGCGAGGCCAACTTGTTCGTCGCGATGGTGGGTCACTTGCGCCCGAGGGATTTGCTCCCGGCACTCGACCTGGAATCTCCGTTCGGCGGCCTGGGCCCACGCCGTCTGCGTCTTTGGATCCGTACCTGGTTGCGCCGGGTTGAGCGCCGGCTCGGCAGTACGCCAATCATCTACACCAACCGATCGAGCTGGCGTGCCACCGGCGACACGACCGAGTTCGCACTGGCCGGCTCGCCACTCTGGATCGCGAACTGGGACGTCGATGCCCCCCTGGTGCCTGCGGCCGACTGGGCCGGCAACGGCTGGTCGATCTGGCAGCACACCAGTTCGGGCAGGGTTCGAGGGATCCGCGGAGCGGTCGACCGCAATCGCCTGCGAGTCCCGTTGCGCGAAGTGAGCGTTCGATAGCTCGACGCCGAGGGCGGGCGGCGGATCCACTGACCAAAGGCACCGAAAGCCGGTCGGCGGCCGGCCTGACCGCTCGGTGAGTCGGCTGCCCTGGGTATAGGGTGGTTGAGCCAATCGCAACAAAGCGAGGAAGACATGCCGGCATACGTAGTCGCGAACTACAAGGTCACCAACCCCGAGGCTTTCGAGCCGTACGTACCCGCGGTGGTGCCGGTCATCACCGGCGCGGGCGGCGAGATCGTCGTTGCCGATTTCGAGTCCGATCCGGTTGAGGGCAACCCCGGTCACGTAACTGTCGTTCTCAAGTTCGAGTCCAAGGACGCGATCAACGCTTGGTACACGAGCGATGAGTACGAGGCGGTCAAGGGGCTTCGCACCGACAACAGCGAAGGTCAGGTCACGGTCGTAGACGGTTTCGTGCCACCCACCGACTGAACCCAGCCGGCGATGCCGGAGCAGAGCGTCGAGGCGCTGGTCTGCCGGACCGTTGACGCTGTCAACCGACGCGACCTGGAAGCCTTCCTGGCGCTGATGGGTGAGGACGTGGAGTCGGTGTCTCGCATCGTCGCCCTCGAGGGGGGTCTGCACGGTCACGAAGGCGTTCGCCATTGGTGGAACAACTGGTTCGGAACTTTCCCGGATTACACCATCGACGTGATCTCGGTGCGCAGCGCTGATGATGTGGCCGTCCTAACGATTCGCGCCGTGGGTCACAGCGCAGGTGGCGCGGTGCCCTTCGAGGACCGGGCCTGGCTCGTATCCCGATGGACGGACGGTAAATGCGTCCGCTGGCAAGTCCTGACCGACGAAGAAGCGGCGCTCAGACTCGCCGGGCTTGGCAACCCATAGGCGACGCGGATCGAAAGCTCGATGTCCGAGAAAGTGGTCGATGCCCTGCGCGCCGTCTACGAGGCCTGGGCGGGAGGCAACTTCCGAAGTTCCGCAGGCGCGGGGTTGTACGACCCGGATCTACTTTGGGTCTTATCCGACGAATTCCTCGACCCTCGTGGATACCGCGGACTTGAGGAGGCCGCCAGAAGTTTTCGCGAATGGCTGCAAGCGTGGTCGCGTTGGAGTATCGCGGCGGAGAGCTTTCTTGAACATCGCGACACACCGTGGTCGCGCTAACACACTTTCACGGCCGCGGCCGTGACAGCGGCCTCGAAATTGAGGGTCGAGGGGCGGATCTATGGACCTTTCGTGGCGGCAAGGTGATTCGGCAAGAGGTGTGGCTTGATCGCGACGCCGCCCTCAAAGCGATTGGTCTGATCGGGTAGCTCGTCATTCATCTGGCGGCTTCTTTTTATGGGCCGGGTTGGATTCGAACCAACGCCCTACGGATTATGAGTCCGCTGCTCTAACCAACTGAGCTACCGGCCCGGGATTTGCTTTATCCCTGCAAACGAGGGGTGTTCTGGTGTTCCTTTCTGGCGCCGCGGCTGCCCGCAGGACCGCCGGGCTCAACGATTGTGCCTATTTGTGCCCAATCAAGGGCCCTGTCGAACGCTTCGAGGTATGTCCCGCTCAGCCGATCGCGCCGCTTCGCAGCCCGCTGATAGACGCGGAACGTGAAGCTCGGGTCGGCGTGGCCGAGCTGAGTCGCAATGTAGACGGGGTCATCGCCGAGCGCCGCACGGACGCTCGCATATGTGCGGCGCAGGGAGTGCGGTGTGACGCGTTCGCTGATCGGGTCGATCCCGCGATCGGCCAGCTCCCCGTTGGCGCGCCGGATCAGCGTCTTCAGCCGACGCGCGACGTTCGAGCCATCCTGCCGTGTGCCTCGTCGCGTCACGAACACCGGGTCGGAGCCCGCGCTCCTCGTCCTAAACGCCTTCCATTCACTCAGCGCCTCGATCAAGCCGCCCGGAAGATCTACCTCTCGATACGTGCCGGCGTCCGTCTTCGCCTTGCCAACGATCAGGGTGCCCGTGGCGAGATTCACGTCCTTCCAGTCGAGTGCCAGGGCTTCGCCGATGCGAAGTCCCGCACCCGCCAAGGTCGCAACAAGCGGCCGAAGGTATGTGTCCGCGGCGTCCAATAGGGCCATGACCTGCTCGGGCTCCACCCACGTTCGCTGCGGCTTCTCAACCTTGACCCGGCGACGACGACCACGCGCCGGGTTCGCTCCATCAACCAGCCCGTACTCGATCGCGACGTCCAAGATCTGCGCCAGGAGCTTCAGCGTCTTGTTGATCTGTGCTGGGCCGAGCGTCCCTGCCCTGACCTGCGCCGCCTTGTAGCGATCCACCTCCACGATGCTGATCTCGTCGAGGCTGTGCTCGCCGAAGAACGGCAAGAGGTGATGCGACAATCCGTACTCGTAGTCCTGGATCGTCCGCGGCCGCAGCTCGCCACGACGACCGTCGAGCCACTGCGACGCGAACTCGTGAAAGGCCACCATTCCCGCCGGCGCCTCCGGGTCTGCGCGCTTGGGCGCCGGCCGCCAGACGCCCCGCTCGACGTCCGCGAGGACATGACGCAGCTCCGACTCGGCCCGCTGGCGGGTCCACCCTTCCTCCGGTCGACCGAGCGTCACAAACCGTCGCTTCCCATACGCGACGAACCGGATCGACCAGCTACGCCGCGCGCCGCTCGGCGGGATGATCTGCCCGGTTGGTTTCCGTCCCACTTGAGCTACCTCTCCGTTGGGCCCATCATGACGCGACTGGTCCTCACTCGGACCGCCCGTCCTTGATCGGCAGAAGCTCGATCGACCTCTTCCGCGGCCGCCGCCGTCCGGGCCGCTTTGGCCCTCCGGCGCTGTCGCCGGGCGCCGCTCCACGGTGCGCCTGGAGTCGAGCAGCCACGATCTCTGGGTCGAAGCGAAGCCGCGGCCGACTGCCTCCACCCAGCGGTAGCGCGCCCAGCTCTTCCGCGTGGTCGTAAACCCACGATCGAGCAACGCCAAAGCGCCGAGCCACCTCTGCCGCGTCGATGAGTTCGCCGGCGTGAACGTCGTCACGAAGCAGTTCGGCGAGCCGTCTCGCGACGGCCTCGATCGAGCTCTCGTGGAGCCGAACCTCGTTCATGAGTACGGTCTCCACTCTGCGCCCAACTCCCGGAGCTCGATGCGCTCCGCGCTGTGAGTCCCGCGAATCGCACGCGCGACACCGTCCGCCGTAGTGCCGAACGGCGCGTAGTAGCGGACCGCACTCACCCAGCGAGCGCGTCGCCAGCCACGCACGATCTCCTCCAGCCTCCGCGCGGCCTTCGGGGTGAGTTCGACCTCGACTGCGAGTGTTAGACCGTCGCGACGAACCGCGAGATCCGCGCGATGTCGAATCGGCGAGCCGTCCGGCCGCTCGCCGACGATCGCACTTGCCACGGGTTCGCCGACCTCCGCCTCCAACGATCTGATCTCCCGCTCGCTCAGCACCGCCACCTCGCCGAACTCCTCCTCCAGAGCAAGCGCTATCTCCCCGCACGCGATCCAATGGCCCACCTGCTCGGCCCGGACCTGTGCGGTCCGAAGGTCGAGCCCTGTGAACTCCAGTCCTGCTTTCGTGGCTCGGATCAGCGAGGGCTGGCCCCGCAACGTTTCGACCCGGTCGAGCAAGCCTGTGTTCGCGCAGACCGCGACTCGCCTGTACGCGGCGGTGCGCCCAAGCTGAAACCGTGCCCGCACTTGGTCCAGCGTCACCGCCCCCATGCGCCCGATCCAGCGGACGATCTCCCAGTCGCGCACCGCGCTGCTGCCGGCGGTCGCGCCGGCGATCCGGCCCGGCGTCGCTTGCTCTGTCATCAGTGCTGACGATCGCGCGCTCATCGCTACTACCAAGTCGGAGCAGCGGGCAATTTGTATGGACGCGCCTCGCCATCTACTCGTCCAGCTCGTCGATCTCGAGCGCGAGCCCTCCGCGCAGCACCAGGCCAACTGACAGCCACCGCTCCTCCCCATCGGCGTACTTGGTCTGCCAGGCCCGGAGGAGGTTGCGCTCGGAGAGGTAGATCAGGACCCCGGCGACCTCGATCGCAAGGGCGCCCTCGCCCGCCCCACCCAGCTCCACACCCCGCTCGACGATGCCGGTGAACAAGAGCGCGGGCTCGCGAGTACGCGGGCTCGCGCCGCGAACACCCACGCACACGCGCCGCCCGATCAGCGCGTGCATCGCGGCAAGCGCCTCGCCGAAATCGCATCCCCGCTCGTCCATCCTGTAGCGCCGGTCGCCCACTGCTGTTCAACCCCGCCGCTCCCGCCCACGCCCCCCTCAGGAGCGGAGCTCCTTCAGCTGTGCGTTGGCCTTCTGGACGCGCTTGCGGACCTGCCGCGCTGTTAGACCGAGCTGCTCGGCTATCTCGGAGGTTCCGTATCCGGCCGCGCTGAGGATCAGGACCGCTGCCCACTCCTCGGGGAGCTCCTGCAGCAGCTCCCGCGCCTCGTGGAGCGCCTCGTGGTCGAGCATCCGCTCCAGGGGCTCGCCGGGCTCGACGCCGTCACTCCGCTGGTTGTCACCGGACCGCACCTCGAAGCGATCACGCTCGCTGTCCCGAGCCATCCAAACCGACCGCCGCCGCTCGGTGCGCTGCGCCTTCCAAGCCGACGACTGGACGCACCGGATCAGGTATCGCCGAACGCCGACGGTGTCGGCGGGATCTCCGGGGAACGCGCTCAGCAGCTGCGCGAAGCCTTGCTGGACGGCCTCCTCGACCTGGTCCCCCCGGGCACCGGCGTTGTAGGCGACCCCGCGGAGCATGTCGGTGCTCTCTTCGGCGACCCGCGCCGCCGTCGCTCGGAGGACGATCGCGTTGGCCGTGGTGGGTCGAGGGGACATGGCCGCCCCTCTGCACGCACTGCGTGCCACCATGGCGGCCGTTCGCTCGGCCCAACACGGCCGAATGCGTTCACCCTGCCGCCGACCGGCACCGGATCAGCCTGCGACTGCCCCAATCACGCTGGAGGGGAAGCGACGCCGCAGGCGGAAAGCAGGAGCGCGGGAAGGCGAAGCAGGAGCGCGGGAGCTTCGTCGGCGTCTGCCTGCTCGTCGTCCAGACCAGTTACCTGACGCGTCACCGGTGGCGTGACCGCTTGGAGAAGCCGGCGAGCTCAGCGCTCGCGTGATCGGACGCGCCGGTTCCAGTCATGCGGGTCGTCGGAGGCCGTACCGCCCCGTGGTGGCCAAGGGAGTCACATGACTGGTCGCTGCCGACAGCGCCTTGCTGTGGTACGGGATGATCTCGACGGTCGCGCGCATTTGGCGTCTGCAGTGAAGGGGCTGGGCAGCGCCGGAAGGCGCAGAGCTAGCGGGGCCAACCCTCAGGGGCGGCCCCGCCGTGGAAGTCGCCGTCGGACTCTGGAAGCCCGGAGCGGATGGGAACCCCGCTATAGCTCGCAGTAGACGAGCTTGTCGAACTCGGCGTCCAGGAGCGCCGAATACTCCGCGCCAGACGGCGGGGATCCTGCGTTCACCCAATTCTCGTAAGCCTTGTTGTACTGGGCCTTTGCTCCTGCACAACGGCGGTCGATGAGGGTGTTCGGGTGCTTGACCGGTTGCCCCAGCGAGCGAGCGGCAATGTCCACCTGCTCCTCGAGCAACTTCCTGAGGAGCCTGCGGTTGGCCCCCGCTTCCACCTGGGCCGGGTCGACTTCCTTCTCAGCGATCGACTCGATCGAACCTCCGATCGGCCGTCCGGTCTCCTTGGTGCTCATGTCATCTCCTCTCTTTCGTCGGGTGGAGCTCGTCGTCGTCATCAGTCCACGCACTCACTTACGAAGTTCGTCTTCGTGCCGCCCCCCGTTCCGCGACCCACGATCAGCCCCTCGACCACGTTGAACCGGTACTCACCAGCGGCCTTCTGGGCCACCTGCTGGGAATCGTCGGCGACCGGAGTGAGGTGCTGCTCCGTGCCCTGCCGGACAACGAAGACCTTGTTCGCCGACACTGCATCGATGGCGGCGCCCGCGCGCACGAGGTCGTCGATGTGGGGCGGATGATCGCCCACCACGTCGGCGTCCAGCGAGAACTCGCCACCGCCCGGATACGTACCGGAGCCCTCGAGGCCACCAGGCGCGAACTGGCCGCTGAGCGTGCCCCCGCCGGGCGACTCGCCGCGCATAGACCCGTCCTCGCCGATCGTCACCAAGTAGGTGCCCGCATTGGCATTGGGTTCGGCAGTGAAGTCCACCGGGCGTCGCCCCGAGATGGCGTAGGTGCCCTCGACCGACTCCTCGGTGACCCGCGCCTCGAGCGTCGCACCGCGCGCGGACTCGAGGTCTGCTCGATCACCTTCGACCGTCCCCTCGAAGAACTCGCCGGCCCCGGCACCGTCGCAGACGTATGCCGACAGCCGATCGCCTTCCACGGTTACGACCACTATCTCGTCGGTGAGCTCGTCGCCTTCGGGGGCGGCGACGAAGGTTTGCAGTGCCCCGTTGTCCGTCGCGGCTTCACCGTCGGGCGCGGTGCCCTGATCGTTGCCGCCGCAAGCGGCGAGGCCGAGGCCGAGCACGACAAGCGCGGCGGCCAAGAGCAAGCGGTGGTCACGGATCATCTCCGATCTCCTCTCATCGTCAGTTCTCGTCGTCAATATTGATGAATCCGGTCGTGACCTTGCTCAGGGTGATGTTCCCGAGCGGCGTGTCAACCGCGTTCTCCTCGGTTCGGTTGATGAACTGCGTGGTCTTCCCACCACCGGCGCCCGTCAGGATGGTGGCGCCGCGATGAGAGCCATCGGCCAGGCGGATCAACCCGGCCTCGGCCGACCCGGGCTCCCCAAGCGTCCCGACGGTGCCCCGGTACAGGCCCGCCTCCCCTTCGGCGGGCTCCAGCGAGAACGCGTGAGTCTCGTCTTCGACGGTGATCTCCCCGGTGGCGCCTTCATCGGTGAGCGTCGCCTCGCCCAGGGCGGAGCCGTCCCGCGCGACCAGCTCCACCGCGGAGCCGTCGAGCGGCGTGCTCCCGATCCACTGGGCGAGCGAGTCGTCGTCGCAGACGTAGCCCGCGACCCGCTCGCCATCTGAGATCAGGGCGATGTAGGCATTCGTTCCCTCGAGCTCGCCGACGAACGTGCCTTCTTGGGCGGTCGAAGAGATCGTTTCCGCGCCATTCTCGTTCCCGCCGCAGGCAGTCACCGCACCTACCAGTGCGAGTGTCAGCAGGAGTGCCGCTGCTCGGTAGGCGGTCCTAGACACCCTGCTTCACCCTCGGGATGCGAATCGGTTCCTCGATCAAGACTGCGTTAACGCGAGCTGCGCGCGTGACCTTGTGGCGAATCCCGGTGGCGTCCTTTGCTGTGACCGTCACATGCCGCACTACCTCCCCGGACTCGCCTTCGAGGTCAAAGGTCACCGAAGTCGTCCCACCGTCGGCTGGCTCGGCTTCGCCTTGATCGACGGACCACTCGAAGGCGACCGGTTCCGCAACGGAAAATGGCGCTGGGGGCTCCAGGAAGCTGGCCGAGTAGACCACGGGTGCAGGTGCCCTGCGGTCGAGCACGGCTTGTGACGGCCCATTGATCGCGAGGCCGCCCAACGCGGCACGCGCGGAAACGCCTAGCTGGTCGATCGAGAAATCGACGTAGGCCAGCCGGATCCCGAGGTCCGGAACCTGCGGCGTGAGGACCTTCTCGGTCAGCGTGCAGAGGGCGCCGGCTCCAGTGTCCTCGCAGTTGGGGGCAAACAGCTGTAGGAGGCCGGCGAGAACGGGATCGTCGAAGACGATCCCGCGCTCTGTCTCGCACCGAAGCTTGCCGTCTGTGTCGTCCTGGAAGACCCGCTCGACGAAGACGATTGTGAAGCCGAGATCCGGTCCCGCGATCTCCCGGAATCCCTGCACAATCGTGACGACCGTGTCCGGGGGCTCATCGAAAGTCACGTCCGCTCCCGTAAAGACAGTCTTCCCTCGCGGATTCTCCTTACCACAGCTATCCCGGCGTGGCTGCGCCGCCACCTCGGCAACGGTCTGGGTCCTCGCGAACGATGCACTTACGCGAACCGCCAGGAGGGGGAAAAACGTCTCGAATCCACGAATCAGATCAACGGGCCCCAGTGCGCGGTCCCTCGCCACTGTCTCCCCTGGCAAGCGGGGTTGATCGCGCCAGGCGCCAATCGTGGTCGCAGAACGCAATTCCTTCTCCGAACTCCCTGGCACCGGCTGCGGGACCTCGAGTCGCGAGCAAACGCGACGGACGTCGGGGTCCTCAAGTCCCAGATCCTCCGTAAGCCGCTTCCGTATTCCATCCACGAGCAGGTTTGCGAGGAACTCCGGGAGACACCCGTCTTCGACCTCAGGGTCGGATGACGTGCTCTGCGGAGCCTGCACTTGCAGGAGCAGAACATCCGGCGGGGACTTCACGAACGGAAACACCCCAGGGTCGACATCGAAATCGGGTGCGAGCTCCGGGAGGTGCTGCTGGTCCACGATTGGGCGTCGCGGGACACGAATGAACATTTGGGTCGCTCTCATCTCTCCAGCTCCTGCTCACGGTCTCCGCCGCAGCCGGCCTCGATCGCACCGAGTCGGGCGAGCAGGAGCAGCAGGGACACGTTGTGCCTGTTGGTCACGGGATCGACACCTCCCGCACCGCCGTAACCTCGGTTCGGTCGGCCACGAACGGCGGCAGCTGGGCCAGCGCCCGCTCCTCGTCCTCGGCGCTCACCGTCCACCACAGCCGATGGCTCCCCGAGACGCACGAGGCGATCGTCGGGCGGCGGCGCAGCGGGCTCTCGAAGCCCTTCCAGGCGGCGAACGCGACCCCGCAGTCCTCCGGTGAGTGGTGATGCGTCAAAAGGAACATCGGCACGGGCGCACGCTGGCACATTCGGGCGCGCGCGAACATGGGGGAAATCCCTACTTCTGTCCCTACCTTCGGCCTGCCGGCAGGGCCTCTGCGGGTCAGGCGGGGGAGTGATCGCGCCCGGCGGCGAGCTGCGCTGCGACCGCCCCGCGCCGTGAGACACCGAGCTTCTCGAACACCCTGGCGAGATGCTTCTCGACCGTCTTCTCGCTCAAAAACACTCCCTGGGCGATCTGCCTATTGGTCTGACCCTCGGCGACGAGCTCGGCGATCTCGCGCTCGCGATCGCTCAGCGCCGGCGCCCCGTCTCCCGCCGCCGCCCGGCGGCCTGGTCGAGCGACCCGGTGGCCGAGCTTGCGCAGCCCACGAGCGGTCTGATCAACGAGGCGCGAGGCTCCGCACTCGTCGAACCGCTCCAAGGCCGAGCTGAGCTGGATCGTCGCTTCCTCCGCATCCCCGCCGGCCGCGAGCGCCCGTCCGGCGAGCGCCTCGGAGACGCCAACTTCGATCGGCATCTCGCCGGCGCCGAATCGATCGGCCGCCGCGAGCGCCTCCTGCGCGGCCCGTGCGAACTCGCCGCTCCCGAGCTCGACCAGGGCGCGAGCCTGGTGTCCGTAGCCGATCCGGGCCGGCAGCCCGATCGCCTCGGCGAGGTCGGTGGCCCTCGCCGCGTAGCCCTCGGCCGCGCCGGTGTCGCCGCGGCTGAGCTCGCAGCGGGTAAGGACGACCCAGGCCATGGGGCGCCAGGCCGGGTCGACCCGCTCCAGATCGGGACCGCCGCCGGCGCTCAGCGCCTCGATGCGGGCCGCCTCGTGATCTCCGATCCGAAGCAGCGCGCGAGCGGCGAAGATCCTCGCGACCACCGCGGTGGTCGCGCCCCTGCAGAGGCGCCCGGCGTCCAGGGTGCGCTCGACGAGCCGCCGCACCACCGTCGGCTCGGCCCAGCACGGTGCCAGGTCGGCCTGGCCGGCGAGCGCGAAGACGGTGAACTCGCTGCCGCTCAGAGTCGCGACCTCGACCGATTCGGCAAATGCCTCCCGGGTCTCCTCGACTCGGCCCTGCCAGTAGAGCGACCAGTCGCGCCAGTGGGATAGCAGTGGCATCAGGTGCGCCTGCCCGCTGGCCCGCGCCACCCCGATCGCCCGCCTCGCGTGCCGAAGCGCCGCGTCGCTGCGCTCCAGGTAGTACTCGGCGCCAGCCAGCCAGACCATGGTCTCGAGCCGCTCGGCCAGCTCTGCGTCACCGATCGCATCGATCCGCTCGGCCGCCCCGTCGGTGAGTCGCCTCGCCTCGCTCGTGTTCGTGAGGCGAGCGGCGTTCAGCGCCAGCAGCGAGCTTGCGGCGCTCTCGACGCCGAGGTGACCGGACTCCCGCGCGGCAGCGAGGGCAGCGTCGGCGTCGCGAGCCGTCGACTCCCATTCGTTGCTCCAAAAGCCGATGCTCGCCAGCACCAGCATCAGGCTGGCGCGCTCGCGGGCTCGCGCCGGCGCGAGTCCCGCGAGCATCTCGGAGATCAGCGCCCGGGCCTCCCCGTGCCGGCCAAGGAAGACCTCGCCCGTTGCACATGCCGCTCCAACCTCGACTCGCGCGCTCACCGCCTCCGGCGGCATCGTCGCGAGTATCTCCCGCAGCGTTCCCGTCGTCTCCGAAAGCCGCCCCGAAGCCGACAGCGACCGCGCCATCGCGGCCATCAGCTCCACACGCCGCGACGCGTCGTCCTCTCTCTGCGGCAGCAGCCGAAGCGCGGCGTCGAACCAGCGCGCCGCGGTCCCCGGGGCACGTGGGGCGGCGGCGCGCCCGGCTTCGGCGAGCAGCTCGATCGCCGCCTCGTCACCGATCTCGGCCGAGAGCTCGACGTGAGCGGCTCGGGTAGGTGTCGGGGCGCCGAGCTGCCCGAGTGCCTTCGCAACCCGCGCGTGGGCGCCACGGCGCCAACTCTGCCTCGCTGCCTCATACACCGCATGGGCAAGGATCGGGTGGCGAAAGCGAAAGCTCCGAGGCGTGGCGCTCGGCGCCACGATCCGCCGCACGGCCGCCTCGTCCAAGGCGGCGAGAAGCTCATCCGCCGTGAGATCCGCCGCGGCGGCGGCGAGGTCGAGGTCGAACGGATCGCCTGCGACTGCGGCGCCCTCGAGCGCCACTCGCGTGGCCTGGGCGACGCCCGCCAGCTCGTCGCGCAGTGCGGCCGCGACGCCCGGTGGGACCCCCTCGGAGCCGGGGGCCCTCGGGCCTTCCGGGGGAATCACGTCTGGGTTGGCGGCGAGCTGCTCGAGGTAGAAGGGGTTGCCGCCGCCAAACTCCCAGACCCGCTCGGCCGCGTTCGCGTCGAGGCCCGCCAGCAACGCCCCGGCCTCGTCTCGCGCCAGCGGTCCGATCTCGATCCGCGACATCTCATCGCCGCGGACGGCGGTGTCGAGTGCCGCCTCCCAGCGCCCGCCGAGGGTACCGCTTCGGCGTGCGAGGGCGAGCAGGCAAGGAGCGCGAGGTGGGTTTCGCAGCAGGTGGTCGACGAGCTCGAGCGAGGCCTCGTCGGCCCAGTGCAGATCGTCGAGGCAGATCACGAGCGGCTTGCGTCGGCCGAGCAGCTCGAGCAGGGCTCGAACTGCGCGGTGGGTGAGGTAGCGCTCCTCGCCCTGGATCCGCGATCGCGCTTCGCCGAGCTCGGCGAGCCCCGGGAAGACCTCGGCCAGCTCTGATAGCTGGGCTGCCGTCAGGGCGTCGAACAGGCCGGAGTTGAGGCCCGCGAGGTAGTCGTCGAGCGCGCTGACGAAGACTCCGAACGGAACTGCGGTCTCGAGAGCGGAGGCGCGCGATCCGAGCACGAGCAGCCTACGCGTCTCGGCCCGCTCCCGAAGCTCTCGCACCAAGCGCGTCTTGCCGATTCCCGGCTCGCCGACCAAATCGAGGAACCGCGCCTCGCCGGCCTCGAGTTGGTCGAGGATCGCATCGAGGCGCTCGAGCTCCCCCTGGCGGCCAACTAGCTGAGCCGACAGCCGAAAGTCGCCGCGTGATCCCGACTCATCATCGGTCGCTATTGACGTGCGTGTGTCCCTCATACAAGCCCCTCGATGGCGATCCATCCTAACCGTGAGCGCGACGCGCGGCTCCCGTTCTCGGGCGGATGCGAGCACGTCGCAAGTGGTGGGGGAGGCTTATGCAAAGGACGAGCCGCAGGCGTCTCCCTGCGAACACCGTCGACGCCCGCATCGCCAAGCGAAGCAGGCTCCTGCGATGCCATGCTAGGTCGCAAGCCCGGCTGCGGTGAGTGCTTCGTCTCGGCGGAGGTATCCCCGAGCTTCGACGATCTTCTGCCGCCGGACCTTGAACAGCATTGCGGTTTCGTTCCTCAGCTCGAGGTTTCCACCGCGCGCTCCCGCGAGCTCGCGCAAGAGCGCGACCACCGCGTCGTCAGCCTCGATCAGCCGCTCGACCTCGACCTCGAATCGGTCCCACGGCTCCTCGACCTCCCGCATGTAGGCAATCCACGCGTCGGGGCCGCGAGTGACCCGATGCTCGTCAAGCCCGCCTCGAGTTCCACGCCAGACGACCTCAGGATCGAGGAGTCCCCGGATCGCCTCGAAATCACGCGTGCCGCCGAGCTCGAAGAATTGCCGCACGACCGCGAGCGCGTCCGAGCTCATGCGGGCGCGTCGGCCTCGAGCGCCGCCTTGAGCGTCTGCGCGTCCCTGCAACGCTGGCGGCGGAGCCACCACTTCAGGTAGGGCCGCATGAGTGCGAGGGTTCCGGTCAGCTCGGGCTCGTAGCGGCTGACGAGCAGCGTGCGCCCTTCGCCGACGTCGCTGAGGGTGTGGGAGCCTCGCGGCCGAGCGCCGCCGCCGGCCCAAGGGAGCGGGGGTCCATCCCAGGCCACACGGTGCGGTGGGTCCCACTCGATCGTCTGCCAGGTACCGGAGCGTCCCCCGGCGACCGTGTAATGGACGACCGTCCCGACCGCCGTCGGACCGTCCGACTCCTCGTACGCCTCCTCGAACTCGCCGATCCACTCCGGGATCCGCTCGACGTCGGCTATGAACGCCCAGACGGCGTCCCGACGGCGGGCGATCTCCACCTCCACAACCACCTTGAGGCTCGTTCTCACGGCCGATCAGTATCGCGGAGGCACGCGCTGCGGGGAAGATTGCGGCCCGCTGCGGGTACACAGGCTCCCCCACGGGAGGCTGCTGCCTTTCGATGTAAGCGAGCACCTTGCCGAACTCGGCGGACGTGCTCGCCTTGGACGACGAGCAGGCAGCGACCGGTGGCGACGGTCCGCTCCTGGTTTCGCCGTGACGACGGCCGGCCGCGG